>JAWLAE010000001.1:0-1347747 GCA_041395625.1 Steroidobacteraceae bacterium
ACCGCTGCGCCGATATTCGGCCCGTGCAGGTGAAGTCGATCGAGCAACAGAGTTTGCAAGCGCTGCATCGCACCCGCTCCCTGTGGATGGGTACCCACACCGCACGGATCAATGCATTGCGCGGCTTCTGTCGCGAGTTCGGTATCACGATCGCCATCGGTGCGCGCGTCGGCGTCGAGCAAGTGGCGCGGTTACTGGCCGATCCCGCCACAGCGATTCCGGCGCTGTTGCGCACGACCCTGCGCGCCGTGCTTGAGGAGATCCGTCTGCTGGAACTGCGCATCGCCGAACTTGAGCGCGAGCTCGGCCAGTTGGCCCAGCACTCCCCGGCCTGCGTGACGTTGTTGTCGGTGCCAGGGGTCGGGCTACTCACCGCCACCGCGATGGTCGCGGCCACCGGCGGTGATGTCGCACACTTCCAGGACGCGCGGCACTTCGCCTCCTGGTTCGGCCTCACACCCAAAGAACACTCTTCCGGCAACTCGCGCCATCTCGGGCGCATCAGCAAGCGCGGTGATCGGTACCTGCGCATGCTGCTGACGCATGGCGCCCGTTCCGTGCTGCAGGCCGCCACCGTCGCCCAGCGCTGCCATCGACCGCTCGATCCGCTGCGCACCTGGGCGCTCGCCGTGCAGTCTCGAACCCATCGCAACAAAGCTGTTTGCGCGCTCGCCAACAAGCTCGCCCGCATCTGCTATGCAACCTTGCGCGACGCCGAACCCTACAACGGCACGCAGACTGTCCGCAGACTTCGCCGCAGTGTTTATGCGCTGACGGCCTGACCAACCGAGAAACGCTACGCTTGACCTACCACCGCTTGCCACGAGACCGATCGCCCAGCATGGCCACCAGGGTCGCTCCCGCCTCGATGAACGCCGTTAACAAATCCGGCACTCACACTGCCGTTCGCAACGATTGGCGCTTCGAGGTTGCAGATTCCATCTCGGCACGGGCTATCAACAGCCCACTCCAGATGCCGAATAGTCGACTGCAAGCTTCCCCTCTCACGCCAGCACTATCGATCGGTCTCTTTACCGGCGGGAGGAGTCCATATACGATTTGTTAGCTGCCACTTGATTACGCGCTTCGGGAAACACGACTGTAACCAGATAGTCCGCAGCATTGGCACGACAAGTAACGGTCAGTGTAAAGATTCATCCACATCAAAGGAAACATGGGGTGGCCGGTAAACCACCCTCTGCATCGAGGGCAGCAACTCAGCGTCAGGCAAAGAATACATCCTGCTCCGGCAAGCAGGAAGACCAGGAAAAGCGCCCCGGCCAATGAACTGACTATGCCACCAGAAGCAACGACGGAGAGCCAAAAGAACAGGAGGAGGTCCGTCCCCAGAACCAAGAGAAGAGCCCGGCGGGCCACGCTTCGCCTCCGGAAGTAGGTTACGTATCTAGTGGGCGGCTTGGGTTCGAGCACTTCAACTCGGAGGCAGCTAACTATAATTTCGACTGCAATAGTGTCGTAATAAACTACGACAAAAGCGTCGAATAACGTGGTGGCCGTGCGGCAACATATTGATTTAACTACAGCACGCGTTGGATAACGCGTCAACTGGCGTTGTGAGTTATGCGACAAGCGAGCGAAACAACCTGCGGGCAGCAGCCTGGACCCAGTCTAGCTACCGGGAGTGGTAATCCAGCCGGACAGTCGACCGCAGGTGACATATGGCTGGCTCCCGATACCCAGCCGCGTCAATCGTCGTGACGCACCCGGCTGCGGAGCTTTTTAGTGCGCTGATTCAGCGTCTTTGACTGCAAGCGCCGCTCTTTCGAAGCGCGTGTGGGCCGCGTGGCGTAGCGGGGTTTCGGGGGTGTTAGCGCCTCGAGGATCAGTTGCCGTAGTCGCTCCTCGGCGTCACGCAGATTGCGCTCACGGCTGCGCTGTGTTCTCGCGACGATGACGATATCGCCGGCAAGATTGAGTCGCGTACCGGCCAATGATCGCAAGCGCGTCTTCACGTCGAAGCGCAGGGTCTCATTGTTAGCCAGCGAGAAGCGCAGCTGAATGGCGCTCGATACCTTGTTGACGTTCTGGCCACCGGGACCTGAGGCGCGGATCGCGGTGACCTCCAGATCCTCATCGGGTATCGTGAGTCCGGGCCGGATCTCGATCGCCATCGATCGGCCGCTAGTTCGCTTGCGTGGGTGGATTGCCGAGTGGGCCCGCGCCGCTCGTGAGCAGCCGCACATCGTGCTGTCTGACCGGAATCGTCACGCCATGCTTGCGGAACAACCGAAAGATCTCACGATTGATGTCGGAGCGCACATTGTTGACGCCGTTCATCGGGTCCCGAATCCAGAAGCGCGCCTCGCAGCGCATGCCGTAGTCCTCGAAGCTCATCAGGCGTGAGACGGGGCCGGGCTCTTTCAGTACGCGGGGATGCTGCGCGGCCGCCTCGATCAACAGACGTAGCGCGAGCTCGGGGTCGTCGGCATAGCTCACCATCACTGGCAGCCGCAGTCGTACGCGCTGATCGGAGTAGCTCCAGTTGATCACGGAGTTGGTGATCAGATTCTGGTTCGGCACGAGTGTCTCGACGCCATCGCGGTCGCGCACGACGACATATCGGCCGCGCAGCTCCTGCACCCAGCCAAAATTCTCGGTGCTGGTGCCGGTGTGGCCGGTGAAACTGATCACGTCGCCGGGCTTGATGGATTTATCCATCAACAAAACGAAGCCGGAGACGAAATTGCTGGCGATGGCCTGCAGGCCGAAGCCGAGGCCGAGGCCGACGGCGCCGGTCAGGACCGTGAGCGCGGTGATATCGACGCCCGCGGCATTGATACCGAGTAACAACCCGAGACCGACCAGCAGGAAGTACACGGACTTGGAGATGCCGATCCGCGTCGACATCGCCACACCATCGAGGCGCATCACCCGGCGCTCCACCGCGCGTGCGACCAGCGACGTGATGATCATGAAGCCGGTGACGACGACCACGCCCTTGAGTAATGCCCACAACGTGAACGTGGCCTTGCCAGGCAGCAGATCGAAGCCGTCGAGGTAGCGTTCGGCGGCGCTGAACCAGCCTAACAGCTCGAAGCTCAGCATCAGCCACACGACGATCGTGATCTGGGTCTCCCACGTTTTCACCCAGCTCTTGGGGCCGAGCGACAACCGCAGCAGATAGATGCCAAGGCTGACCAACAGCAGCGCCGTGACGAGCTGCAAGGTAACGTCGATCACTGCTGTATGCAGATCGAGGATCGCCAGCACTGCGCGCACACCAAGCAGCAGTACGGCCGCAAAGAAGAATGGCGCCAGCCGCACGGTGGCTTCGATCAGCAGCATCTGCCAGCGCGGATGATCGGGTGAGGGCGGGTACTTTTCGTACCAGCGGCGCACGAAGTGCGCGCCGACGATGGCGATCAACACGGCAACGACGATGCCGACGACTTCGCCGAGGACGTCGGGGCGTGTCAATTGCGCGAACAGTTCACTCGGCTTGGGTCCGTCTGCAACGGGTGTTTCGGCGGTCGCCGCTGCGGCCCAGCCGGCGGCGCTAGCCATTAGGCCGACGAGCGCTGCACTACACGTTGGCAGGAGGTGACGGATCACGCGTTCAGATTCGGAATGAGTTCGCTCTCGAGCCGCAGGATCTGGTCCTTGAGGCCGAGCTTGCGTTTCTTGAGGCGTTTGAGCTGCAGCTGGTCGACATGAATGTCGAGCGACAGGCGCTGGATGACCTCGTCGAGGTCACGGTGCTCGATGCGTAGGTCACGTAGGCGTTGCACGTTGCGGAATAGCTCGCGGTCGACGTTGTCTTCTTCAGTTTCCGACATGGGCCCGTTCGAAGCGGTCAGTGATGGGTTCGAGTCCATCCGCTAGCTTAAGCCAGCGGCCGAGGGGATTCCACGGCACGGCCGGGTCGTGGAAGTCGGAGCCAAGCGAGGCGGCGAGCCGGAATTTGCGACATAACGATGCAATCCGATCCGTGTCGCCGGGGCTCATGCCGGCAATACTCGCCTCGAGGCCGATACCACCGGCTGCGGCGAACTCGCCCACCAGGGTGCGCAGGCCGCCGGCCGAGAGTCGATAACGATGCGGGTGCGCCAGCACGATGTGCGGGGTCGCCGTACGCAACGCTGCGAGCGTGGGCTCGAGTGCCGGCCACTCGATCGGCACATGGCCAGGCTTGCTGCGATTGAGCCAGCGGTCGAAGGCGTGCTGTGTGTCGTCGGCGAACCCGCCGCTAACGAGTTCCCGGGCGATGTGTAACCGGGTCGGCGAGCGGTGTGCGGTATTGATGCGCAGGGCCATGTCGCGCCCGGGCAAGCGTCCGCGCTGCGCCAGTCGGTCGCCGATCTCGACGATGCGCTCGCGCCGACGGTGTGTGATCGCGTCGATGTGCTGCTGCAGTGCCGGGGCCTCGGCGGCGACGCCGAGACCAAGCACGTGGATGGCTTGGCCGCGATAGCTGCCGGACACCTCGACGCCGCGCACGAACGTGATGCCGGCCCGCTCGCAGGCTGCCGCGGCCTCCTCGAGCCCGCTCAGCGTATCGTGGTCGGTCAAGGCCAGCACGCGCACGTTGCGAGCAGCAGCGCGTTCGACCAGGTCGGTCGGCGACAGCAGGCCGTCGGAGTAGTGGCTATGGGTATGGAAATCGACTCGAGTTTCGCTGGCACTGTTCACGGTCGCGGTATCATACGCGGCTGATGCAGCACCCGGTCCAAGACTCGCGCCCCGATCTCGCCACTCCGCTGGATTGGTCTGCGATCGACACGGTTTGCCTCGATCTCGACGGGACTTTGCTCGATCTCGCCTACGACAACCATATCTGGACGCGGCTCGTACCGCGCCGTTATGCCGCCCGGCGCGCACTGTCGCTGGAGGCGGCCTATGCAGAGCTCGCCCCGCGGTTCAAATCGCGTGAAGGCACGCTCGAGTGGTACTGCATCGATTTCTGGAGCCGCGAGCTGGACCTCGATATCGTTGGTCTACACCATGAAGCGCGCGCACTGGTGGGCTGGTTGCCGGGCGCGCAACGCTTTCTCAAGCTCGTGCGCGGCGCTGGCAAACGCCTCGTGCTGCTCACCAATTCACATCCCAAGACGCTCGCGATCAAGCATGACTACACGCGGGTGCTGGATCATCTGCACGAAGCGGCGAGCTCAGCCGAGTTCGACGCGCCGAAAGAGCAGCCGTTGTTCTGGCGGCGCGCGCAGGCGCGGTTCGCCTTCGATCCGGCCCGCACGCTGTTCGCCGATGACAGCCTGCCCGTGCTGCGAGCGGCTCGTGCCGCAGGGATACGCTGGGTGATCGGCGTGGGACGGCCGGATTCGACCGCGGCCGCGCGGGTGCATGCGGAATTCACCTGCGTCGAAGCCGTGGCGGAGCTGGGCGCGACACTGGGCCCCCGCGACAGTCAAGGCGCGAGTGGTTAGTTTGCCAAGACTCCCGCCATCGGCGCTAGCGCGAACCGCCACCGCGCGACCGGTTCGGCGGTCGTCGTCCACCGCCCCCGCCGCTGCGGCTCTGGCCGCCGCGCGGCGGTCCACCGCGCCGCCCGCCGCCGCCTGAGCTGCCGTGGCGCGGTCCATCGGGGCGTGGCCGGTAGGCCGCGACTTTGACGTCTTTTGCTAACAAGTCGGGTGTGACCGGCACCACCGGGATCTTGTGACCGATGTAGTCCTCGATCTCCGGCAGCGAGATCGCATATTCCTCACAGCCGAAGCTGATCGCGTCGCCCTCGGCGCCGGCGCGCGCCGTACGGCCGATGCGGTGCACGTAGTCGGCACGATCCTGCGGCAGGTCGTAGTTGAAGACGTGACTGACATCCGGAATATGCAGGCCGCGTGACGCGACGTCGGTGGCGATCAGCACGGCCAGCTCGCCGCTGTGGAACTCGCGCATGAGGCGCAGCCGCTTGTTTTGCGGCACATCGCCGGACAGCGCTTGCGCGGACAGGCCATTGGCCACCAGCGCCGCCTCGAGCTTCTCGGCCACACGTTTGGTATTGACGAACACCATCGTGCGATGTGCGTCCGTCTGCTTCAGCAGGCCGATCAGCAGCGGAATCTTCTCTTCCATCGCCGGGAAGTAGATGCTCTGGCGCACGAGGTCGGCGGTCATGCGATCGGGCTCGATGCGCACGAGCTCGGGCTCGTTCATGTGTTCATAGGCCAGCTCGAGCACGCGATGTGAGAGAGTGGCGGAAAACAGCATCGATTGCCGCTTGTCGGGGTCCGGCATGCGCCGCAGGATGTAGCGTATGTCGGCGATGAAGCCGAGATCGAACATCCGATCGGCTTCGTCGAGTACCACGACCTGTACGTGGCGCATGTCGTAGACGTGCTGCTTGAAATAGTCGATCACGCGTCCCGGCGTGCCGATCAGCACGTCGATGCCATCGGCGAGCTGCTGACGCTGCTTCTCGTAGTCGACGCCACCATAGACGACTGCGGTCTTCAGGCCGGTGTGTCGACCCAGGACCTCGGCGTCCTTGGAAATCTGTAAAGCCAGCTCACGCGTCGGCGCCAATACGAGCGCCCGAATACCGGTGGCACTGCGGCCGGGTGCCGGCGGATGCGTGAGCAGGCGCTGATAGAGCGCCACCAGGAACGCTGCGGTCTTGCCCGTGCCGGTCTGTGCTTGGCCGGCGACATCTCGCCCCTGAAGGGCGAAGGGCAGGGTCATGGCCTGCACGGGCGTCGCCTTGACGAAGCCGGCGTCGGCGATGCCGCGAGCGACCTCGGGCACGAGCTCGAGACTGTCGAAACGCAGGTCTGAAAGATGTTTATCGGTCATTTGGTAATTTCAAAGCTTGCAAATCTCCCCGAGAACGGCTACAAAATACGCCCAAGCCGCGATGGTCTAGTTGCCCTCGCCGCGCGAATCAACTTCCCGGTTACCCGGTCGATCCCTCTAATATTAGGGCTATACCCGCAAGCGCAAGCTGCAATTCTAACTCCTTTGTCGGCCGCCGTGGCACGGCTTTCACGCCGCCCGCCCCGACAAACATTTCAACCTATTTCTGTCGACTCGTTTTGAAGAGCGGGTCACCCATCAACGGAGGTTTACCCGCGTGAGTAGCCAGCACATCGTGCACACCAGCGACGCAACATTCGGCGAGGACGTTCTGAAGTCCGACAAGCCGGTATTACTCGATTTTTGGGCCGAATGGTGTGGCCCCTGCAAGATGATCGCCCCGATCCTGGACGAGCTCTCCGTGGAGTATCAGGACAAGGTGAAGATCGCCAAATTGAACATCGACGAAAATCCGCAGACGCCGCCCAAATTCGGTATCCGCGGTATCCCGACGCTGATCCTGTTCAAGAACGGGACGGTCGAGGCGCAAAAGGTCGGCGCGCTCTCCAAATCGCAGCTCGCCGCATTTCTGGACAGCAACCTGTGAGAGGGTACTTGGGCAATCAGGGACGGAGTCGCTCCAATAAAGGTCCTCGCCATGGCGGCGGGGGAGGTCGCGATCGCGACGGCAACCGGGATATGAACCGCGGCAATACCGGCGGTCCCCGGCACGATGATCTGCCACCGGAGGCCTACGAGGTCGACGAGTCGGAGATCATCAGCAAGGACGAGCTGGCGCAATCGAAGAAGTCGATGAATTTGACCGAGCTCAAGTCTCGGCCGATTCAGAAGCTGGTCGAACTCGCCGAGTCGATGGGTATCGAGGGGATGGGCCGCTCGCGCAAGCAGGACATCATCTTCGCCATCCTGAAAGCCCACTCGCGCAACGGCGAGAATATCTACGGCGATGGTGTCCTCGAGATCCTGCAGGACGGCTTCGGCTTTCTGCGCTCGGCGGATGGTTCTTATCTCGCCGGGCCCGACGATATCTATGTGAGCCCCAGCCAGATCCGGCGCTTCAATCTGCGCACCGGCGATACGGTGTCGGGGCTCATTCGTCCGCCCAAGGACGGCGAGCGCTACTTTGCGCTGCTCAAGGTCGGCGAGATCAATTTCGATTCGCCGGATTCGTCGCGCAGCAAGGTGTTGTTCGAGAATCTGACGCCGCTGCATCCTACCAAGCGGTTGAAACTGCAGCGGGGCAACGGTTCGACTGAAGACCTCACGGCGCGCACCATCGATCTGGTCGCGCCGATCGGCAAGGGCCAGCGTGGCCTCATCGTCTCGCCACCCAAAGCCGGCAAGACGATGCTGCTGCAAAACATCGCCACGGCAATCACGTCCAACCACCCCGAGGTGTATCTCATCGTGCTGCTCATCGACGAGCGGCCAGAAGAAGTCACCGAGATGCAGCGCACCGTGAAGGGCGAAGTGGTTTCCTCCACTTTCGACGAGCCGGCGGCCCGTCACGTGCAGGTTGCGGAGATGGTGATCGAGAAGGCCAAGCGCCTGGTCGAGCACAAGAAGGATGTGGTGATTCTGCTCGATTCGATCACGCGTCTGGCACGTGCTTACAACACGGTCGTACCCAGCTCCGGCAAGGTGCTGACGGGCGGTGTCGATGCCAATGCGTTGCAGCGGCCGAAGCGGTTCTTCGGCGCGGCGCGTAACATCGAAGAAGGCGGCAGTCTCACGATCCTGGCGACGGCACTGATCGATACCGGCTCGAAGATGGATGACGTGATCTACGAAGAGTTCAAGGGCACGGGTAACTGCGAAATTCACCTCGACCGGCGCATCGCGGAGAAGCGTGTGTTCCCGGCGGTCAATATCAACCGCTCCGGTACGCGCAAGGAAGAGCTCATCACCGATGCGGGCGAGCTGGCCAAGATCTGGATTCTGCGCAAGCTCCTGCATCCGATGGACGAGCTGGCGTCGATCGAGTTCCTGCTCGACAAGATGAAGGACACCAAGACCAACGGCGAATTCTTCGATGCCATGAAGCGCTGAAAGCGGCCCAGTGGGGCGCCGGCGAGCGCTCAACTGTGCACCAGATCACAGGCAGACCGCGTCGCGAGCGGGCGACGCTGGCAGTCTGGCGCTCAATGCACCAATATTCGTGGGCTTGTTTGTCAGGCTTGTCTATCAGCCTTTGAGGGGTCGCGGATGCGTGCCGGCATAGCCGTTGTTTGTCTCCTGATGTCCGGTTGTTCGGTCATGGATTTCTTCCGTGGCCGCGAGGCTGCGCCGGCCGAAGAACAGCCCACGGCGCGCCGCGCCGAACCTGCGCCCAAGCCCAGCGATGTTTTGAAGCCACCGCCCCGGGATATTGCGAGCCCGGTCTCTGACTACTTCTATGTTCGTGCCGGCTACTATGCACCGAAGGTGGCGACGACGCTGCGGCTCGATTCGGACTTCGGCACACCAGGCACCGTGCTGAGTGCAGAGGATGATTTCGGCTTGACCGACGCGCCGGACCAGGGGCAGCTAGAGTTCATGATGCGCATGCGCGAGCGCAATCGAGTGCGCGTGAACTTCCTGCAGCTGGACCGCGATTCGCGGGTCGATCTCACCCGGCAGATCGATTTCGGCAACCAGACCTTTCTGGTCGATGATCGCGTGGCCGCGCTGCTCGACTGGCGTATGATCTCGCTCACTTACACCTATTCCATATTCAAGCGCGAGCGCTTCGAGTTAGGCGCCGGCATTGGTGCGCATATTCTGGTAGCCGAGGCGCGTGGCTCGGTGCCAGCCCGCAACCAGCGTGAACAGGCCACCGGTGCTGGTGCGTTTCCCACGATTGCCGCCGATGCGGCATTCCGTATCTCCAAGCGCTGGGCGGTGACGGCACGCGCGCAGCAGTTCTCCACCAGCATCGGCAAGTTCGATGGCTCCCTCTCGGATTACCATCTGGACGTGCAATATCGGTTCCGACGCAACTTCGCTTTCGGTCTGGGCTATACGTCGACCAAGGTGAAGGTCGAAGTCACCGATTCCGATTTCCCAGGGCTGTTCGATCTCAGCACCAAGGGCCCAGAGCTGTTCATGCGAGTGAGCTTCTAGCGCAGCACTTTGTTGCAGCGCAACTTGCGTTGGAGCGTGGCAAGAGTAGTTTGTAGCTTCGGCAACAGCTCTTACGGTGGCGGCTATGAGCGTAACGCATGGTGGCTTGTTGGTGCTTGCGGCGCTCGTGCTGTCCGCGTGTTCCGAACCACCGGTCACGTTGCCGGAAGAGCGCCATACGGCACTCGAGACCGCTTTCAATGGCGGCGATGTCGACGCTTGCGTGGCGCTCTATACCGAAGATGCCGAGATCCTCGCGGAAGACGCGCCCATCGTGCGCGGGCGCCGCGCGATACGCGAGTATTTCGTGGACCAGGCCGCGCGCGAAATCCAGCTCGACACGGAGACGGCGCTCAGTATCGCCTCCGGTGATCTCGCGGTGGAGCAGGGCACCTATCGGATTCGCAACGTCAAGGTTGGCCAGGACGTCGAATACGGCGAATACCTGCACGTGTGGCGACGCGGCGACGATGGCCTGTGGCATATCTTTCGCACCATGATCAACATGACGCAGGCGCAACGAGGATCAGTTTCCGTTTCGCCGGAAGCGGCAGCCGCCGATCCGGCGGATGCACCTGAGTAGCGCAATTCCAAGGAGTCGTGCATGGCGCAAACTAACAACAATTCCGCGACGCCCCTCGTGGGTTGGCTGCGTGACGCGCACGCCATGGAGCGGGCGTCGGCCGACAATCTCGATCGGATCGCCGCCCGGCTGTCGCGCCCTCTGCCGCTGCTCGCCACCAGACTGCAACAGCATTGCCGTGAGACCCAGGAGCAGATCACGCGAATCGAGCAGAACCTCGAGCGGCTGGGATCCGATCGCTCGTTACTCAAGGATACCGCGACCCGACTGCGTGCTCTTGCGGAGGGCTTTGCGACGCTGGTTGCTGCCGATGAACCCATCAAGGATTGTCTGGCTGCGTACTCGGTCGCGAACTACGAGCTCGGTGCGTATATCGCGCTCGGCGAGGCGGCCAAGCTGTTGCAAGACCCGCTGGTCGAGCGGATGTGCGAGTTGCACCTGGCGACCGAACGCCAGTTTGCAGCGTATCTCGAGCAACAGATCATCGAGGTAACCCGCGACTATCTACAGCCTTAGGCTGCGAATGAAATGTGTCGCTGCGTCGATCGTCGCCGGATCCCGCAGCGGTCCGCTATGTCCCAGCCCGTCGGTCGCCAGCATCGTCGCCTGACGCAGATTCGCGTGCAGTTCCTCGCCATGCGCAAAGGGCGCTATCTCATCGCCGCGATCGTGGACGACCAGCGTGGGCACCGCAACATGGCGTGCCAGTTCGGTCGCTGAGAAATCGCTGGGCTTGAGTCCGAACCGCTCGGTAAAGGCGGTCCGAAATGCGGCATTGGCCCGCGGCCCCAGGCCGATCATTTCGGCGAACGAATCGAGCACGTAGTCGATGTCGCGCGGTACGCCGAATGTGATCAGCGACCGCAAGCCCGGCGGCGGTGCTTCGGCTAACAACATCAGACACGCGCCGGCGCCGAGCGAGTGGGCAATCAGGCTATCGACCGGCCCGTGCTGGTCGATCACGGCGCGCAAGGTATCGCGGAACTCGGGCAGATTGGACTGGCGGCCGGCGGACTCGCCGTGACCGGGGGCATCGGCGCCGATGACGCGGTAGCCGGCCGCGCACAACGGACCCACGAAACTGCCGAAGCGCGCGGCGTGCGAGCCCCAGCCGTGGAGCATCATGACCAGCGGCCCACTGTCGCCCCATTGATAGGTTGCAACGCGATGACCGTGCACGTCGACTGCGCCGCGCCGCGCGAGCGCGACGACAGGAACGTCGACGACGTCGAGTTTGCGGCGCGGCGGCGTCAGGAACAGTTCGAGAGCCAGCCGGCCGGCCAGCCGGCTACTGATGCGCTGGGTGACCGCGAGCGACTGCTTGAGATTGCGTTGCGTGCGAGGCGACATGCCTGGCACGGTACGGCCCAGTTTCTGCGTGCGGCGTTCATGCATCTTCGCGTTCGATTGCCCGGTAGCCAATATCGCGCCGGCACTGTACGCCCGGCCAGGAGATCGCGTCGACCAATCGGTAGGCGGCACGCTGGGCATCGCGCACGCGATCGCCGAGTCCGACGGCACACAGCACGCGGCCGCCGCTGGTGACGACTTGGTTGTTAGCCAAGGCAGTTCCGGCATGGAAGACCTTGCCCGGCAGGGCTGCGGCAGCCTCGAGGCCGGTGATGACGTCGCCCTTGCGCACGCTATCGGGATAGCCGCTCGCGGCGAGTACCACGCCCAAAGCAGCGCGCGAATCCCACTTTGCCGACACGTCATCCAGGCGGCCATCGAGCGCCGCTTCGCACAGATCGACCAGGTCCGACTGCAGTCGCAGCATGATCGGTTGGGTTTCCGGGTCGCCAAAGCGGCAGTTGAACTCGAGCACATTGGGCGTGCCGTCTGGCGCCACCATGATCCCGGCGTACAGAAACCCCGTGTAGGGCGTGCCGTCGGCCGCCAGCCCGCGGATAGTGGGCTCAATCACTTCGGTCATGATGCGCGCATGCATCGCCGGTGTAACGACCGGCGCCGGAGAATAGGCGCCCATGCCGCCGGTGTTGGGCCCGGTGTCGCCATCGCCGATCCGCTTGTGATCCTGCGACGTGGCGAACGGCAGTATGTGCTCGCCGTCTGCCATCACGATGAAGCTCGCTTCCTCGCCCTGCAAGAATTCCTCGATCACCACTTCCTCGCCCGCGGCACCGAACTGGCCGGCGAACATGCGCTCGGCGGTGGCGATGGCTTCTGCTGCGGAATCGACGATCACGACGCCCTTGCCGGCCGCCAGCCCGCTCGCTTTGACCACTATGGGCGCGCGTTGACGACGGACGTAGTCCGCGTCGAAGTTCGCACGCGTGAAGGTGGCGTAGGCGGCAGTCGGAATGCCGTATCGCCGTAGAAACTCTTTGGTGTACGCCTTGGAGCCTTCCAGGCGCGCCGCCTGTTTCGGCGGCCCGAAGCAGCGCAGCCCTGCAGCCTGAAACGCATCCACGACGCCCAGCACCAGCGGTTGCTCGGGGCCGATGATCGTGAGATCAACGCGTTCGCGCTCGGCGAGCGCTACGAGCCCGGCGATATCCTCAGCCGCCACCGTGACGTTGCGTACGCGCGGTTCGGTCGCCGTCCCGGCATTGCCTGGTGCGACCAGCACCTCGGATACGCGCGCTGATTGCGCGCATTTCCAGGCGAGCGCGTGTTCGCGTCCGCCGCCTCCTACAACCAGTATTTTCATGGGCTGCAAGTGTGCCCATCGTGGCCCGATTTATCGAGTGCCGCGTCGTCAGTAGATGCCCATCGCCAGGCCGGTCGCGAGCGTTTGGCCGAGCTCGCGGCAGCGCTCGAGATCTGACGCACCGATGGTCTTGGTGGCGGCGATCCGTTCCGGCGATTGTGCGTTGGTGCAGACGATCAACGCTGGTGCGATGGCTTTGAGACGCCATCCGGTCGCGATGCGTTCGATCTGCCGCGCGGCATTGCTGCCGTCGCTGCCGGCGCAAATCAGCATGGCATACGGCCGTCCCTCGATGCGTCCGAGAACCGGGTAGTAGCTGCGATCGAAGAACTCCTTCATCGCGCCTGAAATCGCAGCGAGATTCTCCGGGCAGGCGAACAAGTAACCGTCGGCCGACAAAAGGTCTGCAGCACCTGCCGCGGCCGCCTGACAGGTCCGCAGTGCGACGGCTGGCTCGCGGGCGATACCCGCCTCGGCCGCCTCCACCATCTGGCGCGTGCCGCCAGTGCGGGTGTGATAGACGATCAGCAGTCGACTTATGTCTGGCATGAACCCAGCTATCTCCAAGTGTGCCCGTGATACTTCGGTGATCTGTCCGGTCCACTGTAGCGAAAACCTGGTGTTTCGAGGGCGTGGAGCGACGGCCAGTCATGCAACAGCGTATCTTGATCATCGAAGACGACCCGGACATCGGCGTCTTGCTGCAGATGCATACGAGCGCCTGCGCCACCGAGGTGAGGCTGGAGCAAAACGGCGCACGCGGCCTGCTGGCGGCCCAGAGCGGCGTCTGGGACCTGATCGTTCTCGACTGGATACTGCCTGGTCTCGATGGCGTGACGATCTGCAGTCGCCTGCGGGCCCATCGCCACGCGTTGCCCATCCTGATGTTGACCGCACGTGCGACCGAGCCGGATCGGATCCACGGCCTGGACGCCGGCGCCGACGACTATGTGCAGAAGCCGTTCAGCGTCCAGGAACTGTGTGCGCGGGTACGGGCGCAGCTGCGGCGCGCGGCCGCCCTGCGGGTTGGTCCGGCACCGGAGCTGTTGCGATCACCGCTCGCGGTGGGGCCGTTCCTGCTCGATCGTGAGGCTCGCACAGCATGCATCGCCGGCCGCCCGCTGTCGCTAACTACTCGCGAGTATGATTTGCTGACGTTCTTTGTCGAAAATCCGCGGCGCACGTTCACCCGCGAGCAGCTCTTGGCGGGCGTCTGGGGCGCGGGCTTCGACGGTTACGACCACACGGTCAATTCGCACATCAACCGGCTGCGCGCCAAGATCGAACCGAACCCGGCGGTGCCCCGTTACCTCGTCACCGTATGGGGCGTGGGGTATCGCTTCGATGCGGACGCGTTGCAGTGAAGTCGTTGGCGGGCCGCTTGCTGGCGGCCATTGTCGGCTTGTTGTCGGTGCTGCTGCTGGCCAACTGGCTGATAGGTGTCCTGGCAGCCCGTGCCTTCACGGACGAGCTGTCACAGAACCTCAGCCGCAGCATCGCCATGTATGTCGCGGCCGAGGGTGATCTGATTCGTGCCGGCGTCGCCGACCAGAAGCTGCTCGCACGTCTCGCGCGCCAGGCCATGGTATTGAATCCGGCCGCGGAAGTTTATGCGATCGATCGCTTCGGCAACGTGCTCTGGCCACAGGATCCGGCCGTCGTCGCGCCGGGGACCCGCGTCGGTTTGTCACCGCTGCTGCAATTTCTGCGTGGCGACGCTGCCAGCGGACCGATCTATGGCGACGATCCGCGTGCCCCCGGTCGGCACCGCATCTTTTCCGCGTGGGAAGTCCGCCTCGGCGATCAGCTCGAGGGCTATGCCTACGTCATGTTGGGCGGCGTTCAGCACGCCAGCCTGGTTGGTCTGGTCGGGCAGAGCTACATCCTGAAGGTCGCGCTCGCTACCACGGTGGTGATGCTGCTGCTGTCGATGCTGGCGGCCTGGGGACTGTTACGCTGGTTGACGCAACCGCTGCGCGAGCTGCAGGCGCGCGTGCAGGGTGTCGGCCAACGTCTGGGGGTCGGTTCGCTCGGCGAGCCGGACGTCGGCAACCTGGATCTCGGCAGTATCGATCGAGTGGTCGATTCGCTGGCGCGTCGCGTCGAGCAACAGCTGCAGGCGCTGCAGACCACCGATCGCATGCGGCGCGAGCTGTTTGCGCATATCTCCCACGATCTGCGCACGCCCCTGACCGCCATGCGTGGCTACCTTGAGACGCTGTCGACGCAGGCTGAGGCGCTGTCGCCTGCACGGCGCGCACACTTCATCGAAGTTGTTACTCGTCACAGTGAGCGACTCAGTCGACTCGTCGACCAGGTGTTCGTGCTCGCCCGACTCGACGCGGCGACGCTGCCGATCCGGCCGGAACGCTTGTCGGTCGCAGAGCTGGCGCAGGACGTCGTTGCCAAGTGGCAACTGCCAGCTGAATCAGCGAGTGTGCGGTTGCAGCTCGAAGTGGATCCGCTGGTGCCACCAATCACGGCTGACATCGGCCTGCTCGAGACCGTTTTCGAAAATCTGATCGACAACGCCATTCGTCATAGTCGGCCTGGTGGCCAGACGGTCGTGTCGGTGCAGCGCAGCGGCGAGGATGTTGCGGTCAGCGTGCGGGATGACGGCGCCGGCATCGCCGCGAGTGATCTGGAGGCGGTGCAGCAAGCATTCGTGGCCGGTCCGGGAGGGCGCACGGGCCTCGGGCCGGCGATTGTTAGGCGCGTACTCACGCTGCATGGCAGCAAACTATGCATTCGGAGCGTGCCGGAGCAGGGGACGGAAGTGAGCTTTCGGCTGCGCGCCAGTGATTTCACCGGCCGTGAGGATTTGGTGACCAGCGCGCCGGCAGTCTCTGTTGCCAGCGCGGCGCTGAGCCGTGCCTGACGAACCAATATCCAAGGAGACTGCTATGACGAGATCCCCAGCCATGCGCGCGGCCGGCGCATCAGTTAACACGTTGGTCGGCACTGTGGCACTGATGGCGCTTGCCGGCACAGCAATGGCGACCGACAACAACAGCCAGAATGGTTGGCGCGATCGTGGTCGCGTCTACGAGGTCACCGTGACCAATATCACCAAAGCGCAAACCTTCACGCCGATACTGGTGGCGACCCACAGCTCGCGCATCGCGTTCTTCGAGCTCGGCGCACCAGCGTCGGCGGGACTCGCGATCCTCGCCGAAGATGGCAATCCGGCGATGCTCGCGACTGAGCTCGCCAGCACGGGTGAAGTGGGGGATGCACAGACGATCCCCGGCTTGTTAGCCCCTGGCGCGTCGGCGACCGCGCGTGTGACAGCGTCTGGCCGCAACAACCAGGTGAGCCTGGCGGCGATGCTCATTCCGACGAACGACACGTTCGTCTCGCTCAACAGCTTGACGCTGCCGTGGTGGGGCAGTGTGTCGCGCACCCTGACGGCGTACGACGCCGGCAGTGAGCCGAACGACGAACTATGCGTCAACATTCCCGGACCGCGCTGCGGCGGCCAGGGCGCATCGCCCGGCGGTGGTGAGGGCTACGTCTACGTCAGCAACGGCATGCACGGTATCGGCGATCTGCCGGCTGCCACCTACGACTGGCGCAATCCGGTGGCGCGCGTAGTAATTCGTCGCGTGGAGTGATCGATCCCACGTAAGCGTGGGCCAGTGCCGGCACGTGCTCGTGCCGGCACTGGCGTTTGCAGCCATAGTCGCACGAAATGCGCGGTTGGCGGCCCTGCCACTCGTTCCACAATGGCGTATCGGCTGTATGCTCGATGGCGTGTGCTATCATTGATAGCATAACGAACGCAATCGGACATGGGTATGGCGCAGCTAGTGGTGCGAAATTTGTCAGATGAAATTGTCAAAGCCCTCAAGAAACGAGCGGCGGGCAACAATCGCAGCGCGGAGCAGGAGCATCGCGAGATTCTGTGCCGTGCGTTGCAAGGCCCGCGCCGCCGCCCGCTAGCCGCGCTGCTTGCCACGATGCCGAACGTGGGTGAGGACGCTGACTTCGAGCGTGAGCAAGCGGACCAGCGAGCTTGAGCGTGTATCTGATCGACACGGATGTGATCTGTGAGGTGCGCAAAGGCGACCGCGCCAACGCCGGTGTTCGCGGCTTTTTCGAGCGAGTAGCGCGGGACGATATTCCACACTATCTCTCAGCGGTGACGTTCGGTGAGTTGCGGCAAGGTGTTGAGTCGATCCGACATCGCGGTGATCTCCAGCAGGCGCGTCGGTTGGAACACTGGTTGGCGCGCGTGACGCAGGACTATAAGGATGCCATTCTGGCATTCGACGACGAGACGGCGCAGGTCTGGGGCCGATTGCGCGTACCTCGGCCGGAAAACCCATTGGACAAGCAGATCGCTGCTACGGCGCTGATCAATCAATTGACCGTCGTCACTCGCAACACGGCTCACTTCCGCCCGACCGGGGTGCCGATCCTCGATCCGTTCGTCTGAAGCCGTCGATGCTAGTGCCGGAAATGCCGCATGCCGGTGAAGACCATGGCGATGCCATGCTCGTCGGCAGCGGCGATCACTTCATCGTCGCGTTTGCTGCCACCCGGCTGGATGACTGCCTTGATGCCGTACTCCGCCGCGACGTCGAGCCCGTCGCGAAACGGAAAAAACGCATCGGAGGCCATCACGGCGCCGGCGACCGCAAGCTTTTCGTCGCTGGCCTTCATGGCTGCCACCCGGCTGGAGTAGACGCGGCTCATCTGGCCGGCACCGATGCCAATCGTCGCGCGATCACGTGCGTAGACGATCGCGTTCGACTTGACGAATTTGCAGACGCGCCAGCAGAACTGCAGGTCCGCCATTTCCGCCGCGCTCGGTGCTCGCCGCGTGACTACCCGCAGATCCTGGGGGCTCACTTCACCACTGTCCCGCGTCTGGGCTAACAAGCCGCCGGCGATACTGCGATATTCTAGATCGCCGCTGGGTTGGTCGGCGAGATCGCCAACCGCCAGCACGCGCACATTGGGCTTGCCCGCCAACAGCGGCAGCGCGTCCGGCGCAATGGCAGGCGCTACGATCACTTCGACGAATTGCTGCTCGAGCAGTTTGCGACAAGTCGCGGCGTCGAGCGTGCGATTGAAGGCGATGATGCCGCCGAAGGCCGAGGTCGGATCGGTACGATACGCGCTGCCGTAGGCGGCCAGAGCCGTTCCCGCTACCGCCACCCCACAGGGATTGGCATGCTTGACGATCACGCAGGCCGGCTCACGAAACTGCCGCACGCATGCGAGCGCGGTGTCGGCATCCGCGATGTTGTTGAACGACAGCTCCTTGCCTTGCACGAAGCGGGCGCTCGCAATAGACGAGCCGCGGACCAGACTGTCGCGATAGAACGCGCCCGCCTGGTGCGGGTTCTCGCCGTAGCGCAGGGTCTGCAGCTTGTCGAACACCAACGGCAAGGTATCCGGGAACCGCTCGGCTGCACTTGTGACGGTCCGGTCTGTCAGATACGCCGAGACCATGGCGTCGTAGCGGGCCGTATGCGCGAACGCCTTGGCGCTGAGCCAGGTGCGTGTGTCGATGCTGGTGGCGCCACCGTTTGCGGCGAGTTCGTCGATGATCCGCGCATAGTCGGTCGGGTCGACCACGACCGTTACTGATTCATGATTCTTGGCAGCCGCCCGCAACATGGCGGGACCACCGATGTCGATGTTCTCGATGGCCTCGGCATAACTGCAGTCGCGTCGCGCGACGGTGGCGGCGAACGGATAGAGGTTCACTACCAGCAGATCGATGGGTGCGATGCCATGTTGCCGCATCACCTCGTCGTCGATGCCTCGCCGGCCCAGCAGGCCGCCGTGCACTTTGGGATGCAGTGTCTTGACGCGGCCGTCCATGATTTCCGGAAAGCCCGTGTGATCGGAAACCTCACGGACTGCGATGCCAGCGTCGATCAGCGCTCTGGCCGTGCCACCGGTCGACAGCAGTTCGACACCGCGCAGCACGAGCGCCTGCGCCAGCTCCACGAGACCCGTTTTATCGGATACGGAGAGCAGCGCACGGCGGATCGTGACGAGCATCGTGGGGGATCGTCCGGGCGAACGCGCGGACGGCTAGTGACTCAGGCCGAACTGGCGCAGTTTCTTGCGCAAGGTGCCGCGATTGATGCCGAGAATTACCGCTGCATGGCTCTGATTGCCGTCGGCGTACTCCAGAACGGCGCGGAACAGGGGCTCTTCCACTTCTCGCAACACCAGATCGTAAAGATGCGCTGGCTTGTGGCCGTTCAGGCTCGCAAAGTAATCCTCGAGCGCGCGCTCGGCATGATTACGCAATGGAATGTCTTTGCCATTGACGCGATGCGACGCATCGCGGCGCGTGCGGGAAGTCTTTGCGACCATTTTCCAATCGTCCTTGGTCTGCCGTGAGACCGCGTTATTTTCTTGTCTACCATTGAACACGCGGCGATGGCAGTGGCCGTCGCGATCATCACGCGGCGGCAGCGCAATCGGCCCAGGCGTTCAAGCCCCGTTGCGTCAACGCAAACTGCAGCGACGAGTTCTCGGCTGCCATCAGCTCGCGACGTATGTCCGGGCCGTGCTGCAGCTTGGCGAGATACCAGCTGAGGTGTTTGCGTGCGACTCGCACTCCAGTGTCTTCGCCGTAGAAGGCGTAGAGAGAGTCGAGATGCTCCAAAATAATATCACGCCGCGCACCGCGTGAAAGCGGTAGAGATTTTTTTTCAGTTGCGAGGTAAGCATTGACATCACGGAAAATCCACGGCTCACCGTGCGCCGCACGACCGATCATGACGGCATCTGCGCGAGTGAAATCAATCACATCGCGCGCTTTCTGTGGCGAGTCGACATCACCATTCGCGATTACTGGAATCCGGACCGAGTCTTTGATAGAGCGAATGGTGTCGTACTCGGCCGACCCTGTATAGAAATCTGCGCGCGTGCGGCCATGAATCACGAGCGCTGCAATGCCGCTCGCCTCAGCGATCCGTGCAACGTTCGCGGCATTGCGGTGCTCGTGATCCCAACCAGTGCGAGTCTTGAGTGTCACCGGTACATTGACCGCATGCACCACCGCGTCGAGGATCCGACCAATCAGCGGTTCGTCGGTCAGCAGTGCCGAGCCGCACAACACATTGCAAACCTTCTTGGCCGGGCAGCCCATGTTGATGTCGATGATGTCGGCGCCGAGCTCGACATTGCGTCGGGCTGCCTCGGCGAGTGCGGCTGGATCCGCGCCCGCCAGCTGTACCGCGCGCGGTGAGGGCTCGCCCGTGTGGTCCATGCGTCGCCGCGACTTGGCGGAACTCCACAGCCGTACGTCGGACGTGATCATCTCCGAGGCAGCGAGCGCGGCGCCGAAACGCCGTGCCAGTACCCGGAAAGGCCGGTCCGTCACGCCTGCCATGGGAGCGAGCATCGCTGCAGTGGGCAGCTCGAAGCGACCGATGCGCATGGCTCAGCTGCTGGCGGCGACTCGCCGTCGCTCGTCGTTCGCACAACGCACGGTATCGTTCCTGTTCGGCAGGCAGGCGTCGATCTCGAAGCCCATCGCAGCGCGGCCCGGATCGACCACTCGAATATCCGTATCGATGCGTTGGTCCGCCGCGATCTCGCTGGTGTCCTTGAGTGGTGCCGGCAAATACTCGGACGGTTCGAGGTCGCGGGTCGATACCGGATTGCCGTAGCGATCCTGCAGTGTCAGCCGCAGTCGCGGCAGCGGCATGGCGCGCGCTGCCGTATTGCGGATGCTCGCGCGCACCAATAAGCGCGATGCGTCGCCCGGCAGCGTCTCCGCACCGAGTTGTCGCACCTCGTACGCGGTGACATTCCAGCGCGGTTCCAGCTTGGCACCAAATGCGCCGTACAGAGCGATGATCGGGCCCGACCAGAAGCCGCTGCTTGCCAACTCGTAGCGGGACACATGCACAAGTTGGGCGAGCAGAAGCACGCCGAGTACGACGCTGCCGATCACCGACAGCCGGCGCAGGCGCGCGCTCAATTGACGCGCGAAATAGCCCTCTGCAACTGCCTCAGCATCGGGAAATGCCGGCGCCGTCGGTTCAACGGCAATCGCTGTGGCCAATGCGGGATGAATGGTCCTGCGATGGCTGGCAGCAGGCGCTGCCGCGACCGAAGCGACTGCGTGATCCGTCGGACCGCGCTCGTCTGCCGGCACCAGCAGCGATTCGAGGCTGCGCTGGAAGGCCGCCTTACTCTCGGGATCGTCCTCGTCGTCGTCTGGTTCGTTTGCCGCCGCTATCGGCGGCGGTGCAGCGTCATCCGGCTCGGACTGGGGCTCGGGTTCGGTGCCGGCGGTCGTCTCAGCGTCCGCTTGGTCGTCGTCCAGACCGCCCTCGAGCACGATGCTCTCGAACGTACCGGACGAAATATCGCTCGTATCCGTCGAGGGCGCGATGAAAATGTCCGCCACTTGTGCGCGTTGTGGCTTGAACTCGAGCGCGTCGTCGGTCTCGCTGGCGGGCTGGGCCACGGGTTCCAGCGCTGGCGCGCTGACCGGTTCACCGACTGGGCCCGGCAGGCGATCTTCAGACAAATTGATGAGTGCGTTGAAGACACTCGCGCAGCGGCCGCAGCGCACGTAGCCCTGACCGGCGCGGAGGTCATGAGCGGTAACGACCAGTGTCAGGTCACATTTGGGGCAGGTGGTGAACACGTTATCGGTTGCAATGAGGCTCCGGCTCGGGGGCTAAGCTTAAGTCATCGGCGGTGTGCTGCGAGTGCAATCCAGCCGTCACGATGCCGATAGGGCTGGACATCGAACCAGTGCGATTGCGCGGCAGCGACTTCTTGTGCCTGCGACTCGAGCAGTCCGGCCAGTACCAGTGTGCCCCCGGGCGCTACCAAGTTCGCAAAGCGCGGCGCCAGATCGACCAGCGGGCCCGCGAGAATATTGGCGAGCACTACGTCCGCGGCGCTGGGGAGCGCTGCGTCGGCAGCGACGATCTGCACACGATCAGCCACGTCGTTAGCCGCAGCGTTGTCGCGGGTGGCGGTGAGCGCCTGCGGATCGATGTCGAAAGCCGTGCTCGAGGCCGCACCGAGCTTGGCTGCAGCGATGGCCAGGACGCCAGATCCGCAGCCGTAGTCGATCACATTTGCGCCGGGTGTCAGGTGTTCGTCGAGCCACTGCAGACACAGGGCCGTGGTCGCATGCGTGCCGGTGCCGAAGGCGAGGCCCGGATCGAGGCGCACGATGACTGCATCGCCATTCGCCTCGACGTGTGACTCATGGGGTGCAACCCACAGCCGGCGGCCAAAGCGCATCGGCCCGAAATCGACTAACCACTCGCGCTCCCACACGCGGTCAGCGAGCGTGCTCACTTGCAGCGCGGCGATCGGTACGTTGAGCTGCCCGGCCAGGGTTACCATCAGCGGCAGCGGCGCGGTTTCAAACGGAAATAGTGCTTCGAGACGGGAGTGCGGCCACAAGCGAAACTCGCCCGGCGCGGGTTCCAGGATGGGCTCATCGCACTGGTCCGTATACGAGACAGCCAGTGCGCCGGCAGCGAAACAGGCAGCTTCGGCGCGTTCCGCCTGCAGCGCGGGGTCCTGACCAAGCGCATCGAGCGCGAACGACAGCGCCAACTGCGGCACGGCTATTTCAGGCCAAGCCGCCGTTCGAGATAGTGGATGTCCTGACCGCCATTGCGAAACGCAGCATGGGTGAAGATTTCCTGGTGCAAGGCCGTGTTGGTCTTGATGCCCTCGATCACCATCTCAGCCAGCGCGTTGCGCATGCGTGCGATGGCGGTTTCGCGCGTGTCGCCGTGCGCAATGATCTTGGCGATCAGCGAATCGTAGTGCGGCGGGACGTTGTAGCCAGAATAGATATGGCTGTCGACGCGGATCCCCGGGCCGCCCGGCGGATGCCACAACTTGATCGGGCCCGGTGAGGGCATGAACGTCTTGGCGTCCTCCGCGTTGATGCGGCACTCGATCGCATGCCCGTTCAACTGGATGTCGCTCTGCACGTACTTCAGTTTCTCGCCCGATGCGATCAGCAGCTGCGCTTTGACCAGATCGATACCCGTGACGAGTTCCGTTACCGGGTGTTCAACCTGGATGCGGGTATTCATTTCAATGAAATAGAACTGGCCGTTCTCGTACAGGAACTCCAGCGTGCCGGCACTGCGATAGCCGACCGCACGGCAGGCTTCGACGACCTGCTCACCCATCTTCTGACGTTGCTCCGGCGTGATACCTGGTGCGGGGGCTTCTTCTACTACCTTCTGATGACGGCGCTGCATCGAGCAATCCCGCTCACCCAGGTGGATGACGTTGCCGTAGTTGTCGGCCAACACCTGGAATTCGATATGGCGGGGCCGCTCCAGGAATTTCTCCATGTAGACCTGGTCATTGCCAAACGCCGCGCCGGCTTCATTGCGGGTGATCGCGATGGCACTCGGCAGCGACGCTTCGCTGTGCACTACCCGCATGCCGCGCCCGCCGCCGCCGCCAGATGCCTTGATGATCACCGGGTAGCCGATCTCGCGCGCGATGCGGAAGTTCTCGTCGGCGTCATTGTCGAGCGGTCCATCAGACCCCGGCACGCACGGCACGCCATGTGCCTTCATCACCTTGATGGCCGAGACCTTGTCGCCCATCATGCGGATGACTTTCGCCTGCGGGCCAATGAACACGAAGCCGCTGTCCTCCACGCGTTCGGCGAAGTCGGCGTTCTCAGAGAGGAAGCCGTAACCTGGATGGATGGCCACCGAGTCCGTCACCTCGGCCGCGCTGATGATCGCGGGCATGTTGAGATAACTCTTCGGCGACGGCGGCGGGCCGATGCATACCGATTCATCCGCGAGCAGCACGTGTTTGAGATTGGCGTCAGCGGTCGAATGTACCGCTACCGTCTTGATACCCAGCTCACGACAGGCGCGCAAAATGCGCAGCGCGATCTCGCCGCGATTGGCAATGACTATTTTCTCGAGCATGGCTGGTGACTACTCGATTACGAACAGGGGCTGGCCGAACTCCACGGGCTCGCCGTTCTGCGCCATGATGGCGGTGATCTTGCCGGCCTTGTCGCTCTCGATCTGGTTCATCATCTTCATTGCTTCGATGATGCACAGAACCTGGCCTTCCTTGACTTCCGAGCCAATGTCGACGAAGGGCTTCGCGCCTGGTGAGGGCGCGCCGTAGAACGTGCCGACCATCGGTGCGGTGACCACGTGCTCGTTGCCGCGTGGTTTGCCGACTGCCGGTTCTAGACCGGCAACCGCGGCAACGGCAGGCGCGGCGCTGTGTGCCGGTGGCGGCACTTGCACCTGCGGCGGCGCATACACCGCTGCGGCACCGGTCGGCATGCGACTGATGCGCACCGCTTCCTCCCCCTCCTTGATCTCGATTTCGGCGATGCCGGACTCTTCGAGCAATTCGATGAGTTTTTTTACTTTGCGAATGTCCATGCGACTTGAGGACCTCTGATGAAAGACGATGGCGCGGGCATTGCCCGCGATTGTTATTAGTGTGCGCGGGCCGCTGCGGCCCGCAGTGCCAGCTCGTAGCCAAGGGGGCCCAGGCCGACGATGCAGCCCAGCGCGATATCCGAGAAATACGAGTGATGCCGGAACGACTCACGCGCGAAGGTGTTGGAAAGGTGGATTTCAACGAACGGCAGCTGGACACCGAGGAACGCGTCGCGCAGCGCGATGCTCGTATGGGTGAACGCGCCCGGATTGAAGATCGCGCAGCGGACGCTGTCGGCTCGTGCCGTCTGGATGCGGGCGATCAGCTCGTGCTCTGCGTTGCTCTGAAACGTGACCAGCTCGTGGCCGAGTTCGCCGGCGAGCGCCTGCAGACGCGACTCGATGGCGGGCAGGGTGTCGGATCCGTACACTTCCGGCTCGCGCTGGCCGAGCAGGTTGAGATTCGGTCCGTTTAACAATAGCAGCCGCGCCATAGAGCCTTTACCCCGCCCCCAAACAGAGCAATTTGACGCAAATGTACCCTAAACTGCAGCGATCTGCTGCAAATGTCCCACTATCTTGCAGGCGGGGCGGGCTCGGGGCTGCTTTTGGCGCGCTGCGCCGACAGTTTCTGCAGTTCCGAGGCGATCGACTTGCGCGCCGCATCCGGGGCAAGCGTGGCGGCGTCCACTTCAGCCACCCGATCGAGAATGAAGTCTGCCTCGTCGCGGTGTAGCTCGCCAATCTTGAGCGCAAGAATGCGCCCCGAACGATCGGCAAAGATGCTGACTGGAAAGGCGAGGCCAACGCCGAACGCGTCGGCCGCCGCCAGCCCATCTTCTTCGCCAATCAGCAACGGATAGTCGACCCGCGTTTCCTGTACGTACTGCAACACGTCGTCACGGAAATCCACCGCGATGCCCACTACCTCGAAGCCTTGCGCGCTCCGCTCACGCCGCAACTCGTTGAGTAAGGGAATTTCGCGCCGACAGGGTGCGCACCAGGTCGCCCAGAAATTGATCAGTAGTGGCCGTCCGCCAAACGATGCCAACGCCGTGGCCTTGCCGTCCCGGTCGGTCAAGGTAATGGCTGGCAGATACTCGGGCACGGCGCGTGGCCGCGCTGCAGGCGTCGGGTCACCCGACTCGTCAGGCTTGAACTGGGGTGCGATCACGGGCGTGACGGAGAGCCGACCGTTGCTGCTTTCGCTTTGCAGGATGCCAGACAACAGAAAGCCCGCGAGCCCCGACGCGGCAACGACTATCACGGCAAGGCCCAGCAGACTGCGTTGCCGACGCGCGCGCTTGCCTGTGTCGCTCGTCACGTCGTCAGGGCTGCGAACGGGCGGTACGTATGTCGGCAGCAACAGCTGCCCTGACAACGGCCGCGAATTGTGGCGCTTTCATATAGCCCACCACACGGAAGTTGCGCCTTTCGATGCCGTCCGGGCCGTAGAAGGCGATGGTCGGTGGCCCGAAAATATCGAAATGCTGCAGCAAAGCACGATCATCCGCATCGTTTGCGGTAACGTCAGCCTGCAGTAGGACCGTATTGCCGAGCGCTGCCTGCACGCTGCTGGCTGTGAAGGTGTACTTCTCCATCTCTTTGCACGATACGCACCAGTCGGCATAGAAGTCGAGCATAACGCTGCGCCCGGCGTTGCTCGCCGCTGCGACGGCGCTGTCCAGATCGGCGACCGTCTTGATACGCGTGAACTCGAGGTGCGACTGTTTGGCGGCTAGTTGCGGTATCGGTGCCAGCGGATCGTTGCCACCGAGCGCCGCGCCTGCTAACAGAGCAACACCATACAGACCAGCGATGACTCCCGCCGTCCGCGCTACCAGCCGACCTGCACCACTCTTGATTGCCGCCTGCCACAGCAGCCATGCGGCAACCAGCGCCGGCACTGCCCACAGGACCAGGCTGAGCCAGCCTGGCACGATACGCGCGAACATCCAGGCTGCCACACCTAACAGCATTACGCCGAACAGGTTCTTGACCGTGTCCATCCAGGCGCCGGCGCGGGGCAGCAGCTTGCCCGCGGAAGCACCGACCAACAACAATGGCGTACCCATGCCGAGGCTCATGGCGAACAGCGCGCTGCCACCACGCACCATGTCACCCGTCTGGCTGATGACCGTCAGCGCCGCGATCAATGGAGGTGCGACGCAGGCAGTCACGATCAGGGATGACAGGGCGCCCATCAGCGCGACGCCGGCGTAGTTGCCGGCCTGCTGCTTGTTCGAGGCATCCGTCAGTCGGGTCTGGATGGCTGCCGGCATCTGAATGGTGAACAAGCCGAACATCGACAAGGCGAGCACCACGAACAGCGTGCCAAACAGGATGATGATCCATGGCTGATTGAACGTCGCCTGCAGGTTGAAGCCCGAGCCCAGTGCGCCAGCCGCAATTCCCGCACCCGTGTACATCGACGCCATGCCGAGGACATAGGCCACGGAGAGGCCGAAAGCGCGGCCCGTCGGCACGTTGTCACCCTGGCCAGCAATCAGTCCTGAGAGTATTGGCACCATCGGCAGCACGCAGGGCGTGAAAGCCAATAACAACCCGGCGCCAAAGAAGCTCAGCAGCACCCAAACGAGCTTGCCGTCGCGTATCAAGGCCGCGAGTCGATCCTGTTCCGAGACGAACCGACCGCCTCCGCCGCTGGCCGGATCTTCGCCGGAGACACTGCCAGCCGCCGATTCGCCATCGAGCGGCAGCGCCACGCTGACAGTCTTGGTGATCGGTGGGTAGCACAGCCCCGCGTCGGCGCAACCTTGGTAGGTCACTTTGAACTGCGCGCTTGCCGTCGTCAGCGGCGCGGAGAAGCTCGCCTGCACGGCGCCGCGATATACTTCCTGCTCGCCGAAGTATTCATCGCTATGCGCTTCGCCGGTGGGCAGCACCAGCGTGCCGATGGGTGCGCCGGTCACGGCGGGTGCTACCTTCATGCGGGACTTGTACAGGTAGTAGCCCGGCGCGATCACCCAGTCGAGCTCGACGCGATTTGCGGCCGTGGCGACCGCCGTCAGGATGAATGCCTGCTCCGGATCGAGGAACTCATCAGAATTGCTGGCTGCGCTAGCGCCAAATATCGTATCGATGGATTTGTTAGCAGTAGCGGCGCCGCCCGCGGCAGCGGGCAGCGTCACGCTGGTTCGCCAGGTCGTCGGCGGATAACATAGGCCCGCATCCGCACAGCCTTGCAGCCGCAGCTCGAGCGGCACCACGCCGCCCGGAGCCGCACCGGCGAGCGGTGCTGTTACCGTGAAGTCACCGCGGAACACGGTTTGTTTGCCGAAATACTCGTCTTCATGCATTTCACCAGCCGGGTAGGTAGGCTCGCCGAGTGATACGCCCGGTGCATCGGTCGCGAGCCCCATGCGCTTCTGGTAAAGGTAATACCCGGTGGCGACCGACCAAGCCACGGTGACCGTTGTGCCGTCCGTGGACGCCGAATAACGAAACGCCTGCTCCGGCGGAATGAATTCATCCTCGGCGGCGGTGGCGACCAGGTGGCTGCAGGCGCCCAGCGCGGCCAGCAGGATGGCGGGCAAGTGGCTGAATTTCATTGACTAGACTGTCCCATCGGGCGGTCGAATAGAGTATCAGGACCGCCGCGACCCTCGGTTGCTATGCGTCATGGCCGGCGAATTTGTTGCATCGCAATACAAAAACATTTCCCACCTAGCCTTGAATTCGGCGGGGCCACCCCTACAATTAGCAGCCACTTGGGGAGAGTGCTAATAGCCGCCCCTGGGTCGGTTTCAATTCAATAAACATCAATTTTAAGGAGCGAAAGCATGAAGATTCGTCCTCTTCATGACCGCGTGATCGTGAAGCGTCTCGAGGAAGAGCGCGTTTCCGCCGGCGGCATTGTGATTCCCGATACCGCCGCCGAGAAGCCTGTGCAGGGCAAGATCGTAGCGGTCGGCAAGGGCAAGATTCTCGAGGATGGCAGCGTCCGTGCCCTCGATGTAAAAGTCGGCGACAAGATCCTCTTTGGCAAGTACTCCGGCACCGAAGTAAAGGTGGACGGAGACGATCTTCTGGTCATGCGTGAAGAAGACGTCATGGCCATCATCGAAGGGAAGTAACAGATATGGCAGCTAAAGAAGTTCGCTTCAGCGACGACGCCCGCGCGAAAATGTTTCGCGGCGTGAACGTCCTCGCCAACGCCGTCAAGGCGACACTCGGCCCCAAGGGCCGCAATGCGGTGCTCGAGAAGAGCTTCGGCGCCCCCACCATCACCAAGGATGGCGTGTCGGTCGCGAAGGAAATCGAGCTGAAAGACAAGTTCGAGAATATGGGCGCACAGATGGTGAAGGAAGTTGCTTCCAACACGTCTGATGAGGCCGGCGACGGCACCACCACCGCCACCGTACTGGCCCAGGCGATCATCCGCGAAGGTCTGAAGGCTGTAGCCGCTGGCTTCAACCCGATGGACATCAAGCGCGGCATCGACAAGGCTGTCATTGTGGCGACGGAAGAGATCAAGAAGCTCTCCAAGCCCTGCAAGGACAACAAGGCGATCGCGCAGGTCGGTACGATTTCCGCCAATTCCGATGAATCGATCGGCAAGACGATTGCCCAGGCGATGGAAAAGGTCGGCAAGGAAGGGGTGATCACGGTTGAAGAAGGTTCGGGCCTGCAAAACGAACTCGACGTCGTCGAGGGCATGCAGTTCGATCGCGGCTATCTGTCGCCGTACTTCATCAACCAACAGGCGAGTCAAACGGCCGAGCTCGAGAAGCCATTGATCCTCCTGTGCGACAAGAAGATCAGCAACATCCGCGAACTGCTGCCGCTCCTCGAGGGCGTCGCAAAGCAGGGTCGGCCGCTGCTGGTGATCGCGGAAGACCTCGAAGGCGAAGCGCTCGCCACGTTGGTCGTCAACAACATCCGCGGCATCCTGAAAGTGGCGGCCGTCAAGGCGCCGGGCTTCGGCGATCGTCGCAAGGCGATGCTGCAGGACATCGCGGTGTTGACGGGCGGCACGGTCATTTCCGATGAAGTCGGTCTGTCGCTCGAGAAAGCGACACTGAACGATCTCGGCGAGGCCAAGAAGGTGTTGGTCGAGAAGGAAAACACCACTGTGATCGACGGCGCTGGCAAGGCGTCTGACATCAAGGCACGCATCGAGTCGATCCGTCAGCAGGCTGAAGAAGCCACCTCGGACTATGATAAGGAAAAGCTGCAGGAGCGCGTTGCCAAGCTCTCCGGCGGTGTCGCCGTGATCAAGGTCGGCGCTGCCACCGAGATCGAAATGAAAGAGAAGAAGGCTCGCGTCGAAGACGCACTGCACGCCACGCGTGCAGCCGTCGAAGAGGGCGTGGTGCCGGGCGGTGGTGTCGCGCTCGTCCGCGCGCAGAAGGCGCTCGACAAGTTGGAAGGTGCGAACGAGGACCAGACGGTCGGCATTCGCATCCTCACCCGTGCGATCGAAGAGCCTCTGCGGCAGATCGTCGAGAACGCGGGCGAAGACGCTGCGGTTATCCTGAACGCTGTCAAGGCGGGCAAGGGTTCCTACGGCTACAACGCCGGCACCGGCGAATATGGCGACATGCTCGAAGAGGGCATTCTCGATCCGGCCAAGGTCACGCGCCTCGCGCTGCAGAACGCAGCGTCGGTTGCTGGCCTGCTGCTGACGACCGAGGTGATGGTTGCCGAGGCGCCGAAGGACGATGACCATAGCCATGCACCGATGCCAGGCGGCATGGGTGGCATGGGCGGTATGGATATGTAACGCAACGCGTTACTCGTCCGCCGCGTCACGTGACGCGACAAGAAAGGCCCGGCGGAGACGTCGGGCCTTTTTTCTGGCGCGGCCTGTTGATGCGACTGCGGCGATGGTCGACACTGGCGACCATGAAACTCACGAGTTTCACGCAGATCGCAGGGGCGTTGGCTGCCGGGTCGGTCAGGTACCTGGTTGCCGGTGGTCTGGCTGTGAACGCTCACGGGTATCTACGATTCACCAAAGATGTCGATATCGTGATCCAGCTGATTCCCGACAATGTGATGCGTGCGTTCGCTGCGCTGACAAGTCTGGGTTTCAGGCCATCGGTACCCGTCACGAGCCAACAATTCGCCGACCGCCACACACGAGACGGCTGGATTCGGGACAAGGGAATGCAGGTCCTGCAGTTCTGGAGCGACGATCACCGCGAGACACCAATCGATGTGTTCGTGACTGAACCGTTCGATTTCGAGCGCGAATACGCCCGCGCCCTGCAAAAGCCGCTCGACGACTCGATTATTGTCCGATTCGTTGCGGCCGATACGCTGATTGCGATGAAGTCCGTTGCCGGCAGAGCGCAGGATCTGATAGATATCGAGCACTTGAGAATGGTTGTGCAGAATGACGATTGAAACGACTGTGCCGCGAAACGATGTTGACATTGACTGGAGTCTAACGACCTGGGAGGGATCACGTCGCGAGCAGCTGCGGCGATGGCGTGAATTGCCGCTCGCACATATCATCGCTGCACTGGAGGAAATGCAGACTTTGCAGGAGCGCTTTGCCGCACCCGCCCAGTCGAAGTGAGAGCCGTAGCCGAGTTGCAAGACACAGTGTGAGCCGGCATATCTCGAGGATGCCACTGATGTTGACGAGTAGAGCTTGGATTGTCGTTGCCGTACTCGCGTCACTCGCCGTCGGCAGCGCGAGGTCGGCAGAGTCGCCGGTGTTCTATCTGCGTTCGCAGAGTATCGCGGTCGAGCCGATCGTTGAATTGGGTGGCATTCCCGGCAAAGTGCTGAGCCGTAATCCAAAGACCGGGCGAATCGCGGTCGAAGTGTCCCTGCCTCCCGGATTCAAGGAGCAGACCTCGCTCGACACGCCTGGTCTTAGTTTCGAGATTGTCGTGCTCGAAGGCACATTGCAGTTCGGTCAAGAACCGCTGGCAATGCGCGATTTCGCCTATTCGCCCGCGGGCCAGCCGCGACCCAAGCTCGCGACCGACGATGGCGCCCGGCTGCTCGTGTTCTTCGATCCTGCGCCGCGCGATACCGAGGTGCGAGCTAAATTGCGCACGCTTGGCAGCTACGTCACGCGCTATGCCGAGTCGCGCTGGAATCCGGGTACGCTCAGTCAATCCTCGGGGTTCGATCTCAAGCTCGAGATCCAGCACCTGAAGAAGGATCCGCTGTCCGGTGCCCGCACCTGGCTGGTACGACTGAAGCCGCCGATCGACATGCCGTTCGAGGTGCATTCGGTGCCGGAGGAGGCCTACCTGATAGAGGGCAAGTACTCGCAGCCCGAGTGCATGCCGGACGGATTGCGTACTGGCGTCTACGAGACGGGTGACTACTTTTATCGTCCTGGTGGGATCGCCCACAGCGGTCCTGGATCAGGCCCCGTCGAAACGACTACTTGGGTAATGCGTACGCCTGCCGATCTCGACGTCACCTTTTTTCGCAAGTGCGAGAATGGCGTGATGACGGAGCGCGTCGCGGCGTCGCCTGCAAAATGACGTACGGCATCATTGGTCGGCGACTTCCAGGCCGGACTTTATGTTCGGCAGCATCAGCGCCGCAACGGCGGATACGAACAACAAAGGAACGATGGCCAGCGAGAATGCCCATTGCCAGCCAACGGACTTGACGATCAGCGGCACGATGGCTGGGAACAGCGCGAAGCCCAGCGTCAGTGGTGCCGAGCCGCAAACCGCATAGCCGGTGGTGCGCATGCGGGTTGGATAGAGATCGGCTAACAACGCGCCGACCACGGCGTTGCTGCCGTAGAAGAAAGCACCGGTGAGCGCGAAGAAAGTCAGGTCTTGCCAGCGTTCTTTGGGCAGCCACATCAGTGCCAACAGGGCGAGTGCGCCGAGCGCACACCAGATGGCGAAAGTGTTGCGGCGGGTCAGCAGGTACTCGCCGACGACAGCTGCGCTTAGATAGCCGGCGATGGCGATGCCGTTCGACAGGCCGACGAGTTGGGCAGCTTGCGAAGCAGTGTAGCCGCGCACTTCCATGAAGTAAGTCGGGAAGAAGAACGCTGTGCCGGCATAGGCGCAGCCGAAGGAGAAGAACAGCACGATCGAGGCGATCGAACGCAGCCGATATTCCGGCGAGAATAGTTCGCGCACCAGTGAATTGCTGTTTTGGGTCGCGTCGTTAGCATGCGTGGCTGTCTGGCGGGCTGCTGCAACTGCCGCAAAGCGCTGGCTCTCCGGCATTCGCCAGCCGATGAACAGGGCAATGGGGACCACCGCGAAACCGATCCAGAATATGGCGCGCCAGCCACTGCTCTCCAACAGCGGCGCGGCGATCAAGGCGGCCAGGAACCAGCCGAGCGGATAGCCACATTGGAGCACGCCCATCAGCACGCCCCGATGCCGAGCGGGCGCGCATTCGGTGACGTAGGCTGCGGTGATCGGTGCAATGCCGGCAGCCAGGCCGAAGGCGAGCGCCCGGAGAATAGTTAGCTGTGTAAGGTCGGTGACGAGGCCGTGGAGACCGACGAACAGCGCCGATGACGCGAGCAGCGCTGCGAGCGTGAACCGGCGGCCGTACCGATCCGCGGCCACGCCCGCTATAACGACCATGACGGCGGCGGTGATGAAGCCCACGGACAGAATCAGCCCGACGCTCTCCAGGCCGACGCTGAATTCGCTCAGAATGCCCGGTACGGCGTAGCCGAACAGTGACTGGTCGAGATTGCTCATTGTCCAGGCGAACAACGAGAATAGCAGGATCACGATCCAGCCACGGTTGGACGCATTGCGGTCAGTATCGTTAGCTGAATTGCTCACGGGGGCCTCTGTTGTGGATTCAAATTGGAATTGCAATCATGATCTCAAGCGGTCGCGCCGGGCCGCATCAGTTCGCGGCCGAGAGCGAGCCCATCGCGTAGAACCCGCGGACCCACCAGGCGCATTGCCAAGAGATAGGCGGCCGCTCCAGCGAGTATCTTGATGACTAACAACCCGGCGGCGGGCACACGAGCCGCTAGTCCCACGCCGGTAACCCAGACCACTGCGTACATGATGGCGCCGCACAGCATGGGAGTAGCCAGCGGCTTGACACAGTCGCGCAGCCTGAGCTGCAGAGCGTTGGCGGTTAGCCATGCCGACAGAACATACAATACCGGTGACACGCCGAGCCAGGCAATCGCCGCACCATTCAGTCCGTTCCACGTGGCGCCTGCCAGAATTGCCAGCGGCGTGATGAAACTGGCCAACGCAAGTTCCTTGGTAGCGGCTTGTGGCGAGCCGACTGCGGTCGTCATCGTATTGTGCAGCGACGATATCGTTCTGAGCGGCGCTACCAGTGCCAGTATGGCCAGTACCGGCACGGCCTTGTACCACTGTGGGCCGAGCACGACATGCACGAAATCTGCTGCAACGGACGCGAGACCCCAGCAAACACCTATGCTGTACACCGCAAACAGGCCGAGCAGGCGCTGGCAGGTGACGCGCAGCGTGTCGACGTCCTCGCGCAGACGCGACAGTACTGGAAAGGACACTCGGTTCACCGTATCCATGACTTTGCCAACTGGTAGTGCGGCGAGCTGCGAGGCGACGTTGTAGTTGCCGAGCTGCGCGCCATGCAGCATTCGCCCGACGATCACTTGGTCCGATTGGCTGTACCAGTACCACAGCACGCGCGCGCCAATGACATGGCCGCTGAACCGTGCCAGCTCGCGAACTGGCGTCAAGTCGAGGCTTAGCGGGGGCCAGACGATGCCCCCATGGTAGAACAGCAAAGCCAATGTGCGCGTAACCGCGATCGTCATCGCTCCCAAGACTAACGACCAGACCCCGAGGCCTGACAGAGCGGCAATGACGGTGACCGCGGACCCGGACACATTGCCGATGATCAGGGCGAGTGAGAGTTCGCGGAAGCGCAGTTGCCGTTCGAGCAGTGCGGACGGTACTGCGGCGAACGATGAGATCACCAGTTCCAGTGTCAAGACGCGCATGACGGGTGTCAACGCTGGCTCATTGAACCAGGCCGCGATGAACGGTGCCGCTACCACCAGCAACACGGCGATCATTAGGTTCAGCGCGATGATCACGCCGCTCGCAGTTCGAGCACGCGCATCGTCGACGGTGTGCGCTTGCACGAGACCGGCGCCAAGTCCCAGCTCGCTGAACAAGGCAATGAAGCCGATAACGATGGTTGCGAGTGCCAGCAAGCCGTAGTCGCGTGGCTCGAGCAGGCGCATCACCAGGATGGTGACGGGCCAGGTGATCAGCTGCAGACCGAAGCGCGCGGCGACTGTCCAGCGCACCCCGGAGAGCGCACTGTCGCGCAGCGAGCGAGCGCTCATGCGGCGTCGCGCACCGGTGGCCGGGAGCGAGGCGTGCGCAGACTGCGCAGCCACAGCTCGGTTTGTACCAGCTGGAACATCGAGGTGACCTGCGTCGGGTCGTCTTCGCGAAAATCGCGCGTCAGCGCATCGACAGCGGGCAATGAATAGATTCCCCGTTCGCGAAACTCCTGCGAACAGGCGAGCTCGCGCCCAAGCGTGTGAAATTTGCCGGCGATCCTGGCAGATGTGGACACAGGGAAGCCGAACTTCTGTGTGCGCGAACTGATTGGTTGTGGAATTCGCCCGTCAGCGACTCGACGTAGTGCAACCTTGTTCAACCCGCCGCTGTACTTGAGATGATTTGGCATCCGCAATGCGTGCTCAACCACGCGATAGTCCATGAACGGCAGGCGCGCCTCGACGGAATGCGCCATCGAACAGCGGTCCTCGATCCGCAGGTAGAGCGGTAGCGGAGATACAGCGATCGCGTCGTGCTGCGTAGATTCGATGCGGTAGTCAGCAGGACATGTAGTCGAACGGGCACTGCGTCGCATCAAGTCCGGCGAAAACAAACGACTCACCGCGTGCTGTGGGTAGCGTGGGCCGAACTGTCGTGCCAGGGAGCGATAGACGCTGAATCCACCGGCCCGAATCCGCGCGTAGCGCCGCAATACCGCCAGCAGAGTGCCCGACACCGTGCGCTCATGGCGTTGCGCGAAAGTGCTGATATCGTCAAGGAGCACGCGCCAGCGACCGTCATGCGCGAGCGAATACCAGTAGTCATGTTGAAAGGACGCGTAGCCGCAAAGCGTCTCATCGGCACCCTGGCCGCCGATGACGACCTTGACCCCGTGCTGACGGGCCAGCCGGAACAACTCATAGTTGGCGATCGCCGCGGGCGAGTGCAGCGGCTCGCCGTTCGCATGTAGCACCTCCGGTAGCAACTCGCTGAGATCGAGATGCTCGTTCTGTATCGCCACCAAATGCGCGCCGGATTGAGCGAGCGTCAGGTCGATCAGTTCGCGTTCATCGAACCTGTCATCCTGATAGCTGAAGGCGCGCAGCGCGGTCGGACGCGGCTCGAGGTTTGCGGCCTCGCAAATCAATAAGGTCGAGTCGATGCCACCGGACAGTGTGAACCCGACCGGCACATCACTACGCATCCGGAGTCGTACGGCATCACTCAGGAGCTCGCCTAGTCGTTGTACGCAGTCGGCGTCACTTATCGCTGCTGCCTCCATCGTGACATCCCGGACGTTCCAGAACTGCTCGATCCGTTTCGCACCATCAGGCTGGATCCAGATGCGACTGCCTGCAGGTATGCGTGTGATGCCGGCAATGCAGGTTTCCGCACCATGATCGAGGACGTCGCGAGCGAGGGAATCCGCGAGGCGTGACCAGTTGGGCAGGCTGGCGGTCAGGCCGGCAGCTCTGATGGCATTGGGCTCTGAGGCGATGACGATCCAATCATCGTTTTCCCACAAGTACATGGGCTTGACGCCGAGACGATCGCGCGAGCCGAACAACTGACCGGTACGTTGATCGTAGATCAGGAACGCCCACATGCCGTTGAGGTGCTGCACGCATTGCTCGCGCCACTGCTGGTATGCAGCCAGCAGCACTTCGGTATCGCTCGAGGTCCTGAACAGATGCCCCAGGGACTGCAGCTCGCGCCGCAACTCGAGGTAGTTATAGATCTCGCCGTTGAAGACAATCGTGAGCGCGCCATCAGCGCTGCTCATCGGCTGGTGGCCGGCTACCGACAAGTCGATGATCGCCAGTCGGCGAAAACCCAAGGTCACATTGGCGTGAACGTAGCGACCGGAATCGTCAGGTCCGCGATGCTCGAGCGCGGCAATGGCCCTGTCGAGCACGACATCAGTGGCCGACTGGCCGTGTCGGCCCAGTATCGCCACAATGCCACACATAAGACCATATCCCTCTGACACCAGCACTCGCAAACGCGGGCTGGGAAGCCGCACGTGAAGCGCGGGATTAGATTACAGAAACTCCGCCTGCGCAAACACTTATCGATGACGATTATGTAGACTCCCTGTCACAACATTGAGCTGGTTGAAGCGCATGCCGATATTTGAGTACTGCTGCAGTGTTTGTCACCATCGATTGGAGGTATTGCAGAAGCTCGGCGCGCGCGGGCCTCGCAAATGCCCCGCTTGCGGTGAGCGAACACTCGCCAGGCAGCTGTCAGCGCCTGGTTTTCAATTGCAAGGCACCGGCTGGCGGAAACCCGCCGCCCGCCGGCAGCCGAGCGGTCAACGACAGCGTACCGTGGGGCATACTCTCGATTCGGGCACGCCTCACAATCACGACCACTCGCACGACAATGCGCGTTCGACGCCTGCGAAGGAGCCCCATTCTCGCGGCCTCGGCCACGGCCATAAGCACTGATCAGATTCTGCCGTGCTCGCCTGGAGCGATGAACTGATGGTCTGCGGCGCGCATCAGCGCGGATTCCACGAGCGGCATCCGATCATTGCCAAAGTACATGTCGTCACCGAGAAACATCGTCGGCGAGCCGAAGCCGCCGCGCGCTAGCAACTCCTCGGTGTTGGCGACCACGACGGCGGTAGACTTCGAGTCATCGAGTGCCGCTTCGAAGTGAGGACCATGCAAGCCGCAGTCGGCGGCGATGCTGATCACTTCAGTCCGATCGGCAATATCGCGGCCCGAAGCGAAATGCGCCGCAAACAGCGCTCCAATGAGTTTACTTGCGTGGCCGGTATCGAGCGCAACTACGGCCGCGCGTTGCGCCCACACTGGTGGCGCACGCCGCCCATCAGGCAGCTTGATCTTGACGCCCGCAAAACTCGCCCAGTCCTGTAAATCTTTGCGCTGGTAGTTAGCCTCGGCCGGATGACGGGCGACGTAGGGGTCGGGCAAATTGCCGTCCTGATGCAGCTGGCCAGCGAGCACCGGACGATAGCGTACTGTGCCACCGGTGCGCAGCACGGCTTCGTTCAGGCGCAAGTATGCCAGGTAAGACCAGGGACAGGAACTGCAGTAGAAGAACTCGACCCGCTGACGCGAACTCACGAACTCTTCTACTGACCGTCGAGATCCCACGGACCCGCGGACCTCGAGCGCACCGGGATACCCGCAATCACCGGTGCCTGTGTCTTGGGATCGTAGTTGAGTGCGTCACCCTCGGCAATCACCCGCTCGTTGACGGTGATCCAGTTAATGAGACTGCCGTCGAGCCGGAAGATGCCGGTCCAGCCACGGCGTTCGCCAGCCATGAAATGACCGTGTTTCACCTTCGCCGGACGGAAGAAATAGGCGCCGGGATCGAGCGTGCCGAAGTTGTAGACCATATCGCCGTCGAGGCAATAAGACTCCTCGAACACCGGGTGATGCACCATGCGGCTGTCGGACCAGCCCGGTGGTGCCCAGCAAAGCAGCGAGACAAAGCCGGTGTTGTTGTCGTCCGGTGACGGCGGATCGGCGAACAACAGCTTCAGTTTCAGAAAGCGCTGCGTATCGCCTTCGTAGAGATTGGGCATCCACTCCTGGCGGTCGGTGTCCACAACGGTCAATTCGCCTGCTTCATTGGAAGCGGTATTGCCGCCGCGAGAGATGAACTTGCTGCGATTCTTGCTCGAGATCGAAAAGCCCCAATCGCCGTACTCGCGGAATATCAGCACGTCGGTACCAGCTGCCACTTCCATCGCCGGGATGGCAAGACCTGCTGGTGCGCGAAAGTACGAGCCTTTGCCGAGTAGCCGCTGCCCCAGCTTCACTTGGCCCTGCATCACGTACCACTCGACGTCCGCGTGATGATAGCCACCTGGTCTGCTCCATGCTTTGTCGAACATGACGCGTGTCGAGGCGGCACCGCTTTCCTCGTCATAGGAGAGATTGCGCTGGCGCGCGTGGGTGTTGCCTTTGTGCAGTTCGGCCTCGTGCCACACGAGGTCCTTTTCCTGAATGAGTTCTACATGCGGACGCACTGCCTTCTCCTTACTACTTGTGGGCCCGCGCTTTCTTGCCAGCGCGACCTCGCTTGCTGCGCGTGTTGCTCGTTGCCGGTTTGGTATCGCGCATCAGCAGGATGTCGTCCGTCAGGGCACGGGTCTGTCGGCAGGCCTCGATGAATTCGTCCATTAGCTCGCCATCCATCGGCACCTGGCCGGCCGCGGGCGCCCGCGCTTTGAGTGCGCGCCAGCTCTTGTGCAAACGCTTCAGAGTTTGCTCCATCGCATTGGTGACGTAACGAGTGTGGAAATCCCAGTCGCCACGTATTGCGCCGAGATCGACGGTCGGCTCTGTCATTGTGTGTCACTCCTGCTTTCCGAAGGCGGGCCAAGCGCTGTTCGATTCGAGAATGCTACCTGGCAAATGTCCGGTCAACTCACGCGGCATTCTGGCCGCATAGCGGCCGTCGCGACCCGGGCTTGCCACAGCGTTGACGATGCGCGCAGCATGTCAGCCTGTCTTCGATCGGCGATTTTCTTAAGGAGAGAGCTGCAATGAAGTCTTGGCTCCTGGCTAGCTTGGGTATGTTGGTGATGGTTGCGGCAAATGCGGATTGTGTTGTCGGCAGCTGCATCGATGGCCATGGGGAGATGACCTATGAAGACGGTTCGCGCTATGCCGGAGAGTGGCAGGCCGGCAAGCGCCACGGTGAAGGTACGCTGACGCGAGCGAACGGCAGCAAGTTCTCGGGCCAGTGGCAACACGACGAGCGGCTCGGTCAAGCGGTTTATGAGTTCACCAATCGCGCGAAATACGCGATCGAATGGACCGGCAATCGACCGCAGAGCAACGGACCCTGGGCATGGTCGATGGGCGGCAAGTATGTTGGCGGGCACGACAATCGCGAGCACGGCACCGGCACCGTGATCTACAACGATGGCGCTACCTACATCGGCGGCTACAATCACGGCAGCAAGCACGGCAACGGCGCAATTTTCTATCCGAGCGGTACGAAATACCAGGGCGAATGGCGCGACGGGAAGCCGGAAGGCCACGGCATCTGCGTGCTGCCGGACGGCGCAGTCTATGTTGGCGCCTGGCGCGACGGATTCCCGCACGGCCGCGGGCGACTGACACAGGCCGACTCCACCGTACTCGACGGTCGTTGGGAAAGCGGCCAGTTCGTGGCGCCGCAGTCGACCGCGAGTACAGCCACTAACGAATAACATGCCTCGCTCGCTCAGTCGCGGACTCGAGATACTCGCATTTCTTAACAAAGTTGAGAGCGCCAGTATCCTCGAGGTGAGCAAAGCGCTCGCGATACCGCGCGCGACGCTCTACCGGATCCTCGAGACGCTCGTCAACGACGGCTATCTGGAGCAGCATCGCTCGGATCACCGCTTTCGCTTGACGCCCCGGGTGCGTGAGTTGAGCGAAGGCTTCTCGGATGCGCAGCTCCTGGCGAGCATAGCGCGGCCGTTTCTGTCGCTCGTCACGCAGAAGCTCAGTTGGCCGGTGTCGCTGGGTGCCTTGCATGGCCTCGACGTCGTCATTCGCGAGAATACCGACGACCTGAGCCCGCTCGCGACAGACCGGTTCAATGTGGGTTATCGTATGCCGTTGCTAACGACTGCGACGGGCCTCTGCATACTGGCGCACATCGACATGGCGAGTCGCAACGCCATGCTGGCAGCGCTGGCGGAACGTGACGCGAAGGCCGCGCTGGGCAGCCGCGCTCGGGCCACTCTGGAGCAGAAGTTGGCGAGTGTGCGCAGTCAGGGTTTTGCCAGCTATGACCGGCTGCGACAAAGAACGGTCGCCACTTCGATTGCAGTGCCGATCATCGACTCCAGCGGCGACGTTCGGGCTGCCGTGACGCTCCGATATGCCAAAGATGCGGTCGCGCTAGCCACGGCGGTCAAAGAATATATACCGATATTGCGCGAAGCAGCGCGTCGGATTGCGACGCGGGTTCCCCCCGCGGCTCGCAGCGGTTAGGAGCAAAATTTACTCGTCGCCCTGAGTGTCATGCTTCGGCTGACCGGCAGACGTCTCATTATTGATACATGCAGGCCGAAGTTGTTGTCCTGTGCCCGCTGCGCGAATAGGTTCGGCAAACGCCGTGCCGGAAAAGCGGACCGAGGTTGGGAGGGGGTCGCCAACCGGTTTGTTGAGAATTCCGCGCAGCGTCGATAACTAAATTCTTGGGGGTCTCTCTGTCATGAATACTGCGCGACGTTCCGGCCTGCGGGCCCTGCTTTCGATCATAGGTTTGATGGTGTGCCTGCCAGAAGCGTTTGCGCAGCAAGCGCAGTCGGGGGCGCTCCGTAGCCCGGTGCTTGAGGAAGTCACGGTGACGGCCCGCAAGCGCGACGAGTCCTTGCTGGACGTGCCGCTCACGATCTCGGTGCTGACGGCAGAAGATATCGATGCGAAGGCAATCGAGGACCTTCGCGATATCGTCGACTACACGCCAGGTTTCTACTACGGGGGCCCTTCGGGCGGCAGCAATGACCGCTCGTCGCGTCGCCTGATCATGCGTGGCATGCAGGTGAACACGGATGTACAGACGCGGCAGGGCGCGATGGTGTTCATCGACGGCGCTCCGGTTCTGGGAGCCGAGATCGGTGCCACCGAGAATGCCGCGCGCGTCGAAACGGTCAAGGGTCCGCAAGCAGCGTACTTCGGCCGTTCGACCTTTGGCGGTGCGATCAACATCATCACGCGCAATCCATCGATGGACAGCTGGAACGCAAAGCTGAATGTGGGCGCCGGTAGTTACAATGCGCTGGACTACGGTGTACAGGCAGAAGGGCCGATCATTGCCGACAAATTGGCCGTGCGCTTCAATGCCAGCTCGCGCAGTACGGATGGGCACTACGTGAATGCGGCCAATGGCGATCGCTTGGGCGATCGCAAAACCGACGATCTGGCTCTGACGCTCATGGCCAAACCGCTGGAGAATCTCACGGCTAAACTTCGACTGCACTACTGGGAGGACGACGACGGCCCGAGTGCGAGTCTCGGCTATGGTCGAACCAATGGTGAGGACGTGTTCAACTGCAATCTCGGCGGGACTGCGCTGCCGATTGCCAATGGTAACAACTGGGTTTGTGGGGTACCTCGTTTCCCGAACCTGAACGAAATAAATGTCGACACCACCATGACCGCAGACTTCGCCAGCATTTTGGCGGGAGACCCGGCTTTGTGCCCGGGCTGCGGCTTGCTGTTGGGGCGTAATTTCCTCACCAAATTTGGTCTACGGCGCGAGGCTTACGAAGGCACGCTGGTGCTCGACTATGAATTTGCCAACGACTGGACCCTGACATCGATCACCGCGACGCATAGTAACAAAATGGCACGCATCGAGGATCTGGATCGCAAGGCGACAGCACAACTGGGTACGGCGTTCGACACCAAGTTCCTGACGCATCGCGATTTGAGCGACTTCAGCCAGGAAATCCGTTTGGCATCCAGTGCGCAGCAGCGGCTGAAATGGCTCATCGGCGCTAGCTACAGCGACATCGAACAGCTTAGTCTCGGTGTAACCCGTAACAACCAAGGCGTCTGGTCATCCGGCATCTCGGGCACCACCTTGAACAAGGTGGAGACGATTGGGATCTTCGGATCGCTCACCTACGACTTCACAGATCGACTCAATGTGAGTCTAGAGGCGCGTCGTCAGGACGACAAGGTGACAGACGGCTCAAGAGGCTTTACGCGCCTGGACGGTGGGACCGTGCCGGCAGGTCAAACCCTGAGCGGTACGTTCAGTAGCTTCACGCCGCGATTGATCGTCGATTTCAAGCCGACTACGAATACGACGATCTATGGAATTTATGCCCAGGGTACACGGCCCGGCGAGTTCAATGCACAGCTGATCAGCCCGTTGATCAATGCGACGGTTCTAGCCTGTATCGGCGCCAGTATTTACGCCGGAATTGAGATACCTGAGGAGGAACTGGATAACTATGAACTGGGCGTCAAAGGCCGCTTTTGGGATGGCCGGCTGACGATGACCGCAGCGGCTTACTACGCCGAATGGCGCAAGCAGCACAACCGCGGACAGACAATTTGCCCGGATGCCAACGGTGTAACGCGAACTTTTCAGTCTACGGGCCTGGGCGGTGCGACCGACCTGCAGGGCGTCGAGCTGGAGTTCGAAATTGCAGCGACCGACGAACTGCGCATCTCTGGCACCTATGCGTATAACAAGACCGACATCCTCTCTCGCGACTGCTCGGACTGTCTCGTCATACTTGGCGAGCGTGAAATCGCCGGCTTGCACAAGGAGTTCTCCCGCACACCCAAGGTCAGCGGTACGTTGTCCGCTGCCTACAATCATCGCGTCAGTGATCGCGCCAGTTGGTTCTCACGACTAGACTATGTGTATACCGGCAGTCAGTATGCGACGGAAGCGAACATCGCCGAGACCGGCACCGCCAACCGCGTAAATCTGCGATTCGGTGTGAGTCTCGATGGCGGACTGCGCATCGAGGCCTATGGCACAAATATTTTCAATGATCGCACGTTCGACGGCTATCAGCGATTCGATGACCAGGCGTTCCGCGGGTTTCACATGCTGACCGCCGGGCTGCCCAATAAGACAACTTACGGTATCCGGGCGTCATACTCGTTTGGAATCGGCGACGGTCGTTAGCGTGACGCTCAAAGGAGCAAATCTATGACTATCGGATCGAAATGCGTCGCCGTTTCACTGCTGCTGCTCAACGCTTCGCCGGCATCGCCGGCGCTGGCCGCACAGCTGCCAGGATACGGAGCGCTGTCGGGCAAGGTCAGCGGCGCGACGGCGGATGTCCTGCCTGTCGTTTACGCCTATAACGTCGACAAGAACGTTGCGTACACCGTATTCGTAGTCAATGGCAGGTACCGCGCGGTAGACCTGATCCCCGGTGCCTACCGTGTCACCGTGCGGCCGGCGGTCGACCAGTTGGAAGGTTTCACTCCACAGACTGTCGAGCTCAATATCAAGGCCGACACCAGCGAATCTGCTAACTTCGCGTTGCGGGACGTCGGACCGGTACCTAACTACGTCGGTGGCATGCCGTATGAGGTTTGCTCGCGCGAGAACTCGGACTGCGGCGCAAAGATTCAGCCCTATGAAGTTGTCTATCCACCCGGGCCGGGTCGCGACATCATCGAGCGCACCTGTCTGGGTTGTCACCCCGTGCAGTTCCTGCCCTATAACCGCGTACGCGGCTATCCCGGCGGACGCGCGCCGCTCGACAAGGACGGCTGGGCGATCACGGTGGATCGGATGCACAAGCGGGATCCGAAGGCCAAGGTCGGTCGTGCCTCTTACTTCGATGAGAAACTGTTGCCGCCGACGGATCGCGAGGTGGTCATCGACTACCTCGCCACTAACTTCGGCGCCGCGTCCGAACCGCGCGTCGTGCAGCTGAACAGCGAAGCACAGCTTGATCTGAAGGCGCTCGAGAAGGCGATGTTCGTCGAGTACATTTACAAGGAAGACCCGAAGAAGTACCCCACTTGGCCGTGGTCGCACAACATCACTTTCGATGCCGATGGCAATGTGTGGAACGCCTACACGGCCTGTTGCATCGTGCGCACGGATCCGCGCACTGGCGAAGCGAAAGCCTTCGAAGACAACGGCGGCGGCAGCAGCCTGGTCGTCGATCAATCCGACGGCACGGTCTGGTACTCAGGCGACATTACCCGCGTCAATGGCGGCGGCAGTACGCCCGGTTCGCCCATGAGTACGGTCAAGCGCCTCGATCCCACCACTGGGTTGGTCGATAAGTGGTTGGGCCCTCCAAGCAACACTCAGATCTTTGATACCAAGGGCAATCTCTGGATGTCCTCCAATGGACTGACGAAATGGGATCGCAAGACCAATTCGTTGATGCGTTGGGACGTGCCGGTCGTGCGCAGCGGTCCGTATGGGATCATCGTCGACTACGACGACAAAGTGTGGTTCGCAGAACACTATGCCAGTGGCGTCACGCGCTTCGATCCGGAGACTGAGGAGTTTACGTTCTTCAGACTGACTGATGAGTCGCCGGTCAATATGCGCCGCCCCGGCCTCGACTCGCAGAACAGGATCTGGTTGGGAAGCTGGGCAAGCCCGAATCGCGAGGTGGACGGTCGAAACAAGGGAGGATCGATCTTTCGCCTCGATCCCAAGACCGGTGCGGTGATGGAGCGCAACCTCGGAATCGAGCATTCATCGCCGTACAAGGCTGACGCAGACCCGGACGACAACATCTGGGTCGCGACAGACAACTACCTCTCGAAGTATGAGCAGAAGGCGGACAAGTTCACGCACTATCCGATACCCACTCGTTCCGACACGCTGAAGACCACCATTACGCGTGATGGCGCGGTGTGGTTCATGTATCGCAATGCCGGCAAGTTCGCCGGCTACGGCGCGACCTCGGTGGTGCTCTACCCCGACAAGGACAAGATCCCGACGCTGGCCGCCTACCACCATGAGAACAGCGTCAACTATCGTTCGAGCAAATATAAAGGGCCCAAGGCGCCCAAAGTGACCGGCCGGCCGCAATTCAATCTCGGCTCACAGAACGCCGAGGAGTACGAAGAGTGGGCCATTGCGAACGGGTTGCCGGGACCGGCCGCGGACAAGCCTGCTACCGATGGTGACCGCTACTAGTGTTTAGTGATTTTCTTCACACGTCGACAGTAGCTGGGTTGTAGGCCCAGATCCCCAGGCTTTCCGCGGTGACGTGGGGCGGCGCAGGTGCGTCGATCGCGTGGTCGGCGTGATAGGCGAGCGCGGTTTCGCACGACTTGAGCATCACCCATGTCGCCCGCGCCACTCGAGCGGTCTCGTATCGCCGCAGTGCCTCATCAATGGAACGTGCGTCGGCCAGCACACGCGCCAGCACGATGCCGTCCTCGATTGCCATGCCCGCGCCCTGCCCTAGGAACGGCAGCATCGGGTGCGCCGCATCGCCCATCAGCGTTGTGCGTCCACGAGACCATTCTGTTAGCGGCTCGCGGTCGAATAGTGCCCATTTGAACAGCGTTTCGGGCGGTGCGCTGCCGATGATCGTTCGGACACGTTCGTGCCAACCGGCGTATTCGTGCAGAACTTCCTCGACCGTAGCCGGAATCGACCAGCCTTCTTGGTTCCAGCCCCTCCGCTGCGCAAGTGCCACGAAGTTCACCGTCTGGCCGCCCCTTATGAGGTACCACGCGAAGCTGCGATCCGGTCCGGTCGACAGACAGGAAGGCGGATCAATGAGTTCAGCGGGGAGGCGCTCGATGGGCACCAAACCACGAAACGCGATGTAGCCAGTGAAGCGCGGTTGATCTGCGCCGAACAGCGCTGATCGCACGGCAGAGCGCAAGCCATCCGCGCCGATCACCAGGTCTGCCGTTATGGGCGGGCTGGCGGCGAACTCGATCTGTACGGCGGATCCGGATTGTTGCAGACCGTTGAAATCGGCGTTCAGCGTGATGGCCTCAGGATCGGCGTTGAGCACCGCGCGCACGAGGGCGCCGTGCAGATCGGCGCGGTGCACGTGACAGTAGGGCGCACCAAACTTCGCCAGCATTTCCGCGCCGCGCGCCAGGGAAACTTTCAGTTCGCCTGTGCGCCAATTGCGCACGCCGGCGCGTTCCGGTTGCATGGCGCAGGTTTCGAGCAGATTCCCGAGGCCGATGGAACGTAACGCGTGAGTCGCGTTGGGGGCCAGCGTGAGTCCCGCACCCACTTCGCCGATCTGCGGCATCCGGTCGAAGAGTTTCGGTCGAAAGCCAGCGCGTTGCAGCGCGCGCGCCGCCACCAGACCAGCGATCCCCGCTCCAACGATTGCAATTCTGGTCTGTTCCATCATGCGGCAGGAAACCACGGCCAAAGCTCCGGCTTCAAGGTTCCAACCAACCGGCGCTGACGGCGTCTCATTTTTGAGACTAGTACGCAATAACCTTGTTGCGTTCGCAGTGCGGCGCTAGCTTGGCGACCGATGCGACGGTACAGAAATGCAGGCCCCCAGATTAGGTGGAAACGCGGCGCTGTAATGCTCGCGCTGTTGGTTGCCACGCTACAGGCGCCTGTTGTGCGAGCGGACGGCGTGCTCGTATTTGGCGGCACGGGTCGTCTTGGCAGCGAGATCGTCGGCGCGCTATTGGTGGCCGATGAACGGGTCACGGTGTTCGTCCGCCCGGAGTCGGATCGTCGCCGCCTGCAGGGCAAGGACGTACGGTACGTTGTGGGTGATCTTCTCGACGCGGCCAGTGTCACGGCCGCGTTTCGCGCGGTGCGACCGCGCGTCGCAATTGATGCTTCGGCGCTCTATGACCGGAAGCATGAACCGGCGATTCGCAATATCGTGGCCGGTGCACTGGCAAACGGCAGCGCACAAGTCATCCATCACGGTTCAGTCGGTGCCGGCGACAACATGAAGCTCTTTCCCGCCATCGATTTTACGGAGCTGGCGGCGATTCTGCACGACAAAGGTCGCGCCGAGGAGCTGTTGATTGGTAGCGGCCTGAACTACACGATCATCCGCAACGGCATGCTCGAGAATGATGACGCCAAGTCCACGGGACAAGCGCGGCTCACAGAGGATCTGTCCGCGCTCGGACGGATAACTCGGCGCGACTTGGCGGCACTTACATTGCAATGTGTCGATTCCCCGCGATGCAGGAATCGAGTATTGCATGCACTCGACGACCACCTTGATTCCGGCAAACGTGATGCGACGCGGCTACGCTGATACACGGGCGGGGCAGATTCACTACTACGCCGCCGGTCGGTCGGGGCCTTTGCTTTTCCTGTTGCATGAAACAGCACTCTCTGGCAGTGAGTTCGAGCGAGTGCTACCTATTCTCGGAACGAGATGTCGAGCCGTGGCGCTCGATACACCAGGCTACGGTATGTCGGACGCGCCGGACGCACCGCTCGCTATCGCGGACCTCGCCGCCTGCCTGCATGCTGCGATTCAGACGTTCGGCAATGGCCCCTGCATTCTAGCCGGCGTTCATACTGGCAGTTCGCTCGCTCTCGAGCTCGCGACGGGGTTGCTACAAGATCGTGTGTCCCGCCTAATCATGTCGGGACTGGCCCTGTTGAGCGCAGAAGAAGTGGCTGCGTTCCGCAGTATTATCGCCACGCCAGCGTTGGATAGCGAAGGGAATTTCCTCCTGGAGGAGTGGCGCAAACGGCGGGAGCGGTGGGGCGAGCATGCGACGCTGGCGGACGTCCTGTGGGGCACAGTGGAGCAGATGCGCGTTTATGACCGATTCAACTGGGCCCTTGAGGCGGTGTTCGAGCACGATGCGAGAGCCTGTCTCGAACGTCTCTCCTGTCCCAGCCTGTTCCTGGTCGGTGAAGAGGACAGCTTGGTGGAATGCGACCGCCGCGCCGCGCCGCTGGTCGCCGATGCGCGACTCATCGTTCTGCCGGATTTGGGCGGCAGGCTGCCGTATCTCGCGCCGCAATTGTACGCCGACCAACTGTTCAGTTTTCTGGGCCTTGGCTAGGCCCGTGTTGATACTCACGGGGCTCCATTCGTGATCGCCCAGAGCAATCCGAAGTCGTGGCCGCGGCCACCGCTCGCCTGGTATACGGTTGGAGTGTTGCTCATCGCGTTCCTGTTCTCGTCGATCGATCGAGTAATCCTCGGTTTGTTAGTGGTGCCGATCAAGCAGGATCTGGGCCTCTCGGATGCGGCGATGGGTACCTTGCTCGGTATCGCTTTTGCAGCGGCCTTCACCATTACGGGTCTGTTGGTCGGCGTGCTCGCCGATCGCTACTCGCGACGCGTCATCGTGAGCGTTGCGGTGACAATCTGGAGTCTCGCAACGGCTGCTTGTGGTCTGGCCAACAACTTTGTTCAACTGCTGATCGGGCGCCTGACCGTGGCGGCCGGAGAATCTGCGTTGTCGCCTGCAGCGTTCTCGATGATTTCGGACTCGTTCCCGCCCAAGCAGCTCGGCCGCGCGCTGGGCGTGTACATGTCTGGCGCGTTTTTTGGGGCCGGGATCTCGTTTCTGGTTGGCGGCGCCGTGCTCGGCCTCGTCGGCAGCTCCCAGGTCGCCGAATTGCCGCTGCTGGGTGAGGTGCGGATCTGGCAACTGGCGTTCTTTCTCGTCGGGCTGCCCGGGCTGCTGGTCGGGTTGTTGGCTCTGACGCTCACTGAGCCGGCGCGACGTGGTGTGGCGCGCCAGCGTCCCAGCGGCACGGAGGTATTCCGGTTCGTACTGGCGCGAAAAAGATTGTCCGGTTGCCACATGGCAGGCTTCGGGATGCTTGCGGTGGTCATCGTCGTTGTACTGTCATGGGCGCCGACCATGTTCGTGCGCGCGCACGGCTTGACGTCGTCGCAGGCGGGGCTGCAGCTGGGAGTCATCTTGCTCATATTTTCTCCCGCCGGGATATTCACGGGCGGTTGGTTGGTTGACACATGGCAGCGAGCGGGCCGCAGCGATGCGCCGCTCCTGGTGGGGATTGTGGCAGCGCTCACGACATTGCCATTCGCAATCGTCGCCAATACCACGACGGACGGTCGGCTCGCCCTGTTGTTGCATGGGCCATTCGTGTTCTTCGCCAGCCTGGCAGTGGCTTGCGGGCCCACCGCCATTCAGCTCGCGGTCCCTAACGAGTTTCGCGCTCAGCTGTCAGCGACCTACTTGATGGCGCTCAATATTCTGACAGCAGCATTCGGGGCTACTGGCGTGGGCTTTGCGACTGACTACGTCTTCCGGGACGAGCAGGCCATCGGCTATTCGATCGCGTTGGTCATCGGTGTTTGCGCGCCCACCGCGGCGCTGCTGCTGTGGGCTGGCCGTACGCCGTTTCGTGAGGCACGAGCACGCGAAGCCGAGATACTTCAGGCGGAGGCATCCTTGGCAACCGCGAGTGCCTGAAGAATGAAACGCGCCTACGCGGACACGCCTGATGGTCAGGTGCATTATCGGGTTGCCGGCACCGGTCAGCCTATCGTGCTCATGCACTGGGCGCCGAGCTCTGGTCGTCAGCACGAGCAGCTGCTGCCGCTGCTCGCCGCCCGCGGCTTTCGCGCCTTCGCGCCCGACCTGATGGGTTACGGCGACTCCGACAAGCCGGACCGGCAGTGGTCGATCGCGGACCACGCGCGCAATCTCGGCGATTTCCTCGACACGCTCGAACTGCCTGCAGTGTTTCTGTATGGCGGACATACCACGGCCGCGGTTGCTACCGAGTTCGCAATAATGTCGCCGGCGCGGGTGAAGGCGCTGGTGCTCGACGGCAGTCCTGTGCTGGAGGCAGCCGATCGCGCGTCCCGTGCAGGCAAATATACCCCGCCCCTCGAACTGGCCGCCGACGGCAATCATATGATCTGGGCGTGGCATCGGTCGCTACGTCACCCGTCCATGCCACTCGACGAGGCGTTCGCCGCCAGTATTGATCTGCTCAAGGCCGGCCGGACTTGTCACACCGGTTACGAAGCGGTGTGGGCTTACGACATGGGTGCCCGACTGCCTCTGCTCGCGCTGCCGGTACTGGCACTAACGACTCCGGCTGACCCACTCGCGGATGCGCATCAGAGCGTGCTCAGGCTGGTCGCTGATTGTCGCGAGTTCGTCGGGCCGTCGCTCGCGTCGCAAAGCGTCAAAGAACGTGCCGAGATGATGGCGGACGTGCTGTCGAAGTTTTGCGATGCCGTCGCGAGTTAGCTAATAATGTCGGCGAGATACCGTTATCGATGCGCCGCAGCGACGCCCGCAGCAGCGTCCTTCAGCACGGGAACGAAGTCTCGAATAGCAGTCGAAGTTGCTACTGCGGTTTTCGCGTAGCGGATAGTTAGTGCCGCGGGAACGCGAGTACCGGGAATTACCACGGGTACGGAAATGGTGGACGCCTCGGTGCGATGGCGCCGGCGGTGGTATACCGAGAAGCCTTGCTTCCTGATTGTCATGAGCTGCCGCTCGAGCTCCATGCGTGCTCCGGCATCGGGTAAGGGTTCGAGACCCTCGCGCGCGAGTTCCTTGAGGGTTTGCTTGAAAAGTGTCCGGTTCATATGCGCCAGGATGCACAGGCCGCTGGCGCTGGAAAGCACCGGAATACGGTAGCCGACGCGAAATCGATCCGCCGCGAGCGGACTTTCATGATCGGTATTCTCCTGTACGACGAGGCCGGCGCCAACGAGCGTGCAGAAGGAAACGGGCCAGCGCAGTTTCTGTGTGACCTGTTCCATAAGCGGACGCATCAGGCTCGGCAAATGTTGACCGTCGGTCAGGCCAGCGCTGAGCAGTGCGACTCTCGGGGCGATCCGGTACCTGTCACCCGAAGCGTGCTTGTAGACGAATCCCTCCCGCATCAAAGTTGCAAGGATGCGATACACGCTCGCCCGGGGAATCTGCAGGGACTCCTGGAGTTCAGCCGCAGTCGCACTCGACAGGCGGTTCAGAAACGCGAGCACCGCTAGTCCGCGGGTGAGGGTGTTGACCATCGAGGATGTTGTCGCGATTTCGGCGGGCATTGTTCAACGGTTCAGTAAGCATAATTCAACTGTGGCAGCAAATCGGCGCGGTTTTCAGCTGTCCATTTTTGAGACATGCTGCCGATGTTGCTTGCCGCTCATTTTCATGTCGCGCTAGCTTGAGCGCGCCGCTACTTGCATGACGACTTGCGTTCGTCAGGAACATAGTGGCGTAGACCGATTGTCAAACTTGAGCATGGAGTCCGAATGACGGCACTAAAGAGTTACTTCTCTTCGATATCGCTGGCGGTGGCGCTGACAATCGGCGTTGCAGGAGGCGTGGTCACCAGTCCCGTGGTGAGCGCTCAGAACAGCGCTCCAATACTGGAAGAGGTAACAGTGTCTGCGCGCAAACGCGACGAGTCGCTGCTCGACGTGCCGCTGACGATTTCCGTGCTGACGGCCGACGATATCGACAAAAAGGGTGTGCGCGAGCTCGATCAGGTCGTCGATTTCACGCCCGGGTTCTTCTATGGTGGTCCGTCGGTGGGCGCCAATTCGCGCAACAATCGCCGTCTGCTCATGCGCGGCATGCAGTTCAATACCGACGTGCAGACCAAGCAAGGCGCAACGATGTTCATCGACGGTGCGCCAGTCCTGGGCGCCGAAGTCGGCCGCCTCAATGGCATCGAACGTATCGAGGTGGTGAAGGGTCCGCAGAGTGCCTATTTCGGCCGAGCTACTTTCGCGGGTGCAATCAACGTCATCACGCGCCGTCCCAGCAATGAATGGCAAGGCAGGGTCAGGGTCGAGGCGGGAAGTTTCGGCACCACCGACCTCGTATTGGGTGTCGAGGGGCCGCTGCTTCAGGACAAACTCAGCTTCCGCTTCGATGCGAGCCAGTACGAGACCGATGGTCAGTATCGCAATGCACTCAATGCCGAGAAGCTGGGCCAACGCGAGACGCGCGATGTGGCGTTGACGCTGTACGCGACGCCGTTCGAGCGTTTTTCGGCCAAGCTGCGCCTGCACTACTGGGAAGACGACGACGGTGCGCCGGCGGGCTTCACGTACGCGCGCGGCAATGCGCAGGATGCCTTTAATTGTCGCCTGAGCGGTGCGGCAGGCAGCCCAGGCGTCAATGGCACTAACAACTGGATCTGTGGAGTGCCACGCTTCCCGACGCCCGCGGAGATCTCGCTCGATACGACGCTGACGCCGGACGTCCTGGCGCGTCTGACCAACTCAGATCCGGCCGGCCAGTACCTGCTGAGTGGCTCGCTCCTGGACCGCTTTGGGCTCGCACGCGAGGCGTACGAGACGAGCCTTGCGCTCGACTATGAGTTCGCCAACGGTTGGAAGCTCTCCTCGATCACAGCCAAGCACCAGAACGAGTACCGCTCGCTGGACGATCTCGATCGTCGCGCGACGGCATCACAAGGTCAGCGTTTCAACTGGATACTGCTGAGCGATCAGGTGCGCGAAGACTTCAGTCAGGAGCTGCGGCTATCCTCACCCGATGGGGATCAGCTGCATTGGTTGATCGGTCTCAATTACAGTGACATCAAGTCGCAGGCGCTGACCAACTCGCGCCTGCTGGGCCCATGGACCACCGGCTCCGGTATCGCTACCAACAAGGTCGAAACGAGCTCGGCATTTGGCTCGCTGGGCTACGACTTCAGCGATCGCTGGTCGGCGAGTCTCGAAGGGCGCTATCAAGAAGACAAGGTGACTGACGGTGTCGAACGCGGTTCAACGCTGTCCGGCACGTTCACGAGCTTCACGCCGCGCGCGATCGTGGAGTTCAAGCCGACGCCCAACCAGACGATTTACGCCAGCTACTCGGAAGGCACGCGGCCAGGTTCCTTCAATGCGAACGTGCCGACGCTGCCGCCGAGTGTACTCGCCTGCCTGCTGCAATCTGCCGCGGGCGATCTGGCGGTGCCCGAAGAGGAGCTGACCAACTACGAGCTGGGCTTCAAAGGCCGGCTGTGGAACGGCCGCGCCCAGATGACTGCCGCGGTCTACAGCGCCGAGTGGCGTAAGCAGAACAATCGCGGTGGCGCGATCTGCCCGTTCCCGAATGGCACGACGCAGACCGTGTTCGTCACCGGCTCGGGCGGATCGACGGACCTGCAGGGTATCGAGCTCGAAGGCAGCCTGGCCGCCACAGACAACCTCACGCTGGAAGCGAGCTTCGCGCTCAACGATACGAAGATCCTGAAGCGTGACTGCTCCGACTGCATCGGGATCCTGGGGTTCAGCGAGATAGCAGGGCTCGGCAAGGAATTCTCGCGTACGCCGCGTGTCAGTGGTACTTTTTCGGCTAACTACCAGGGTCGTGTTTCGGAGCGTACGAGCTGGTTCGTGCGTTCGGACTACATCTTCCGTGCCAGCACCTGGGCCACGGAGGCCAATATCGCCGAGACGGGCGACGTGCATCGGGTAAATCTGCGCACCGGCTTCGATGTGGACAGTCTTGCGATCGAGTTCTACGCCACCAACCTGTTCAACGACAAGACCTTCACGGGTTTCCAGCGCTTCACCGATGGTGCCACAGCCCCCAATGCAACGATGTTGACCGCGGGCCTGCCCGACAAGCGTGCCTACTGCGTCCGGGCGACGTATCGCTTCGGGGCCGCGAAGTAAGACGGAGCCTGCGCGATGTGGACACCGAAATTGCTGATGATGAACGGCGAGCTGGTGCCGTTTGCGGACGCGAAGCTGCATCCGCTGTCACTCGCCGTGACCTACGCCACCACGGTGTTCGAAGGCGTGCGCGCCTATCACATGCCGCAGACCGGGCAGTTCGCGCTGTTCCGGCTTGCGGAGCATGTAAAGCGGCTGCAAGTCGGCATGAAACTGCTGCGCATGGATCGTTCGTACGACACGCCATACCTGCTCGAATGTCTCGAGCGTTTGATCCGCGCGAATGAGCCGGACAGCGACGTGTACGTGCGGCTTCTCGTCTATGTCGAAGGTACTGGGCTGATGGCCACCACCGGTCCCGTCGGGTTCACTGCGGCGGCGATGCCACGGGAGAAACCCAAGTTTGCCGAGACCGGCATGAGCCTGGGCGTCAGTTCCTGGAATCGCCTAGAGGACAATGCCAGTCCGCCGCGCATCAAGAGCACGGCCAACTATCACAACGCCCGTCTGGCAGCTTTGCAGGCGAAGTCCGATGGCTATGACGGCGCACTCATGCTGACTGCTGCCGGCAAGGTGTCCGAGGCGCCGATCGCGTGTTTCTTCATGGTGCGCGACGGCGTGTTGATCACGCCTAGCAAGTCGAGCGGGATCCTCGAGAGCATCACCCGCGACACGATCATCACGCGCTATCACGAACTCACCGATAAGCAGGTGGAGGAGCGCGTGATCGACCGCAGCGAACTGTATTTCGCGGACGAGGCGTTTCTGTGCGGTACAGGTCAGGAGATCATTCCGGTCGTCAAGATTGATCAGTTTGCTGTGGGTGATGGCGGTATCGGGCCTATTACCCGCCAGCTCAGCCGCGACTACTTCGATCTGGTACGTGGCGTTCTCCCGGCGCACCCGGAATGGCGGACGCTGATCTGAATATGCAGGAGTATCAGCTCTACATCGACGGTCAATGGCGCGATCCTGCTACCGGCCAGTGGCTAGACACGGCCAATCCGTACACCGGTGAAGCGTGGGCCAGAATTCCTCGCGCCGGCGCGGCCGACGTAGACCTCGCGGTGGCCGCCGCGCATCGTGCGTTCAAGAGCGGTGCGTGGCCGGCGCTGACTGCCACGCGTCGTGGGCAGCTGCTGGTAAGGCTGGCGGACATCGTGACGGCCAACGCCGAAGGATTGGCCGCGATCGAGGTGCGAGACAACGGCAAACTGCTGGCCGAAGTCCTGAATCAGTGCCGCTACCTCGCCGAGTGGTATCGCTACTATGGTGGGCTCGCCGACAAGATCGAAGGCAGCGTGCCGCCGATCGACAAGCCGAACGTACTGAATTTCACACGCCATGAGCCGCTCGGCGTTTGCGCCTGCATCACGCCATGGAATTCGCCATTGCTGTTGTTGGCATGGAAGGCAGCGCCGGCGCTCGCGGCTGGCAATACACTCGTCATCAAGCCTTCCGAGTACACGTCGGCGTCGACGCTGGAGTTCGCACGACTGACGGCGGAAGCCGGATTTCCGCCGGGCGTGATTAATGTCGTGACGGGGCTCGGGCACGAGGTTGGCGAGCCACTGGTGCGCCATCCGAAAGTCCGCAAAGTCGCGTTCACCGGCGGCGAGAGCGGCGGGCGCGCCGTGAATGTGGCGGCAGCGCCCGACTTCAAGCGTGTGACTCTCGAGCTCGGCGGCAAGTCGGCGAACATCGTGTTCGAGGATGCCGACATGGGGCAGGCCGTCAACGGCGCGATCTCCGGTATCTTCGCGGCGAGCGGTCAGACTTGTATCGCGGGCTCCCGATTGCTGTTGCAGGAGTCGATACACGATGAATTTCTGGCGCGGTTGTTAGAGACCGCGCGATCTGCGAAGCTCGGTGATCCGATGGCAGCCGACACCAACATCGGACCCATCACTACCGAGGCACAGTACCGCAAGATTCTGCAGTACATCGAGATTGCCAAAGGCGAAGGGGCGCGCTGTGTGCTGGGCGGCGCACCGGCCGAGCAGGCCGGCCCGTTGTTCATTCAGCCGACGGTGTTCGCCGACGTCACGCCGCAGATGCGCATCGCGCAGGAAGAAGTGTTTGGCCCGGTGCTATCGGTACTGCGATTCCGGGACGAAGCGCAGGCGATCGAAATAGCGAACGACGTCAACTACGGGCTCGCGGCGGGTGTCTGGACCGAGAGTCTGCGCCGTGCGATCCGCATGTCCGAGCAACTCGAGGCCGGCACAGTGTGGGTCAATACCTATCGTTCGACCAGCTATACGACGCCGTTTGGCGGCTACAAGGCCAGCGGTATTGGTCGCGAGAACGGTATCGAGGCGATCAAGGAATACCTGCAAACCAAGAGTGTCTGGTTCTACTCGGGTGGCGATGTCGCCAATCCGTTCGTCCGGCGTTGAGGGAACTCACAGATGAAACTCATACCGCTAAAAGCCACTTCTTTCCTCAGCGCGTCGCTGCTCTGCGCGCTGCTGCCGACGGCGTGGGCCGCAAGCCTCGCCGGTCACGGAACTCTCGCTGGCACCGTAAGTGGCATCAAGCCCGATGCGCTCGCGGTGGTGCGCGCCTACAATGCCGAACGTGACGTCGCGTACGTCGTCTATGTGGTCGATGGCAAGTATCGAGCTACCAACTTGCTGCCGGGTGACTACGAGATTTCCGTCCAGCCAGCAGTCGGGCAGTTGCAGGGCTTCGCGAAACAGACACTCAAGCGCGCAGTCAAGGCCGACGTGACGGCCACGGCGAACTTTGTGCTGGGCAAGATCAGTCCGATCATCGACTACGTCGGTGGTGTCCGTTACGACGGCGATCCGCGCTATCCGGACGGTAAGATCTTGCCGTACGACAAGATCTATCCGCCGGGCCCAGGGCGCGACATCCTGGAACGCACCTGCAATGCCTGCCATTCCGTCAGCTTCATCTCCTACAATGCGCCGCGCTCCTACTCGGGCGGACGCGCCGAGAAGGACCGGATCGCCTGGGCAGCGAGTGTCGATCGCATGCACAAACCGCCGGCGTTCGGTCGCGCGGGCAAGGCGCCGATGTTCGATCCCGCGCTGTTGCCGGCCGAGGATCGCGAGATTCTGATCGACTATCTGGCCACGAACTTCGGCGTCGGTTCAGAACCGCGCGTCGTGCAGCTTGAGGCCGTGCCGAAACTCGATCGGGCGGCGCTCAGTCGCGCGATGTTCATCGAATACAACTATCGCGAGCCGAAGGGCAAGTACGACGTCTGGCCATGGCCTCATCAAGTCGACTTCGACCAGGATGGCAACGTGTGGCTCGCTTACACCGGCTGCTGCATCGTCCGATTCGATCCGCGCACTGGCGAGTCGCGGGCCTTCGAAGGTCATGGCGGTGGACATGGAATCGCCGTCGACCAGCATGACGGCACCGTGTGGTACTCCGGTGATGCGGTGCGTCGGCTCGATCCCAAAACAGGCCTCGTCGACAACTGGAAGCACGGCGGCGATCGCATGTTGGGTAGCAACACGCAGATCTTCGATTCGCACGGCAACTTGTGGCTGTCGTATCTAGCTGCGGGTGGCCTCGGCAAATGGGACCGGAAGAGCGATTCGATCCTGTGGTACGAAGTGCCGGTGGTTGCCAGTCGACCCTACGGTATCATCGTCGACAATCTCGACAAGGTCTGGTGGGCCGACTACCACAATGGTGGCGTGACCCGTTTCGATCCGGTTACGCAGCAGTTCAAACATTTTCCGCTGGTGAAGGAAAACACCGCGAGTTCCATTCGAAGGCTCGGCGTTGATTCCAAAAACAACATCTGGGCTGGCACGTGGGCGAGCGTCAATTACATCGCCAAGCTCTATCGGTTGAATCCCGACACTGGCGAGGTGAAGGAGTGGGCTCTCGATGACCTGCCGTATGCGGCCACTTATAATGCTGAGCCCGACAGCCAGGACAATATCTGGCTGTCGAATGACAACTACCTGTCGAAGTTCGATACGACTGTCGAGCGCTTCGTGCACTATCCAATACCGGTGCGCTCAGACACGCTGAAGACCACGATCACGCGTGACGACGGCGTCTGGTTCTTCTACCGCAACGCCGGCAAGTACGAGAACTACGGCGGAACAGCGGTGGTGCTGTATCCAGACAAGGAGAACATCCCGACCCTGGCTGCCTATCATCGGCAGGGCAATCAGGGTTATCGCTTGGGTCGGTACCAAGGACCGCCTGCACCGCCGGTGAAGGGCGGCGATCGCGTCGGTTCGACTGTCGCACAGAATGCCGATAGTTATGCCCGTTGGGCCGGTGCCGCCTGGCTGGTGTCAGCGCCCGACAAGTCGACTGTGGTCGCCGCCACGCCTACAGCCTCGTCTTCTGCGCCGAAGCAAAAAGTGGCGAACGTCGAGCCGGCCGTGGTCGCGGCGGGCAAGCGCATACATTCGTCGAACTGCATTGCGTGTCATACGCTCGACAAGGGCGGAGCGCATGGCGTGGGTCCGAATCTTTGGGGCGTACTCGGTAGCAAAGCTGGCAGCAAGACGGACTTCAGCTATTCGGCTGCCATGGAGGAATCCGGCATCATCTGGACGCGCGAGGCGCTCGCCAAGTTCATCGCCGCGCCGTCGAAAATGCTGCCGGGCACGATCATGGCGGCGGTAGGAGTCAGCAAAGAAGAGGATCGCGCCGCGCTGCTCGCCTACCTGCAAGCCGAAACGACCGCCACGGCCACCAACAGTGCGACTCAGCAGGACAACGCCAGTCAACGTGAATGATCTAGTGCGACTCAACAAGTGACCAAGAACAAACAATACTCAGCCCTGCAGGTGGGCGTTACCTGGCGACGTTTCAACGCATTGATGGACGAGACAGCGCATACGTTCGTCCGGACTTCGTTTTCATCCGTCGTGCGTGACAACTGGGATCTCGCTGTCAGCCTGATGGATGCGGCCGGCCGTCAGTTCGCGCAGTCATCTCGCAGCGTGCCGTCGTTCATCGGCACCATGCCGCGCACGCTCGAAGTGATGCTGCGACGCTATCCCCGCGACACGCTGCAGCCGGGTGACATCCTCATTTCGAACGATGGCTATCACGGCACCGGGCACCTGAACGACATCACGATGGTGCGCCCGGTGTTCCGCGACGGCCGCCTGATTGCTTTCATCGGCAGCGTGTTCCATAGCGTCGACGTCGGCGGCGCGCCGTCCGTCGACGCGCGCGACAGCTTCGAGGAAGGTCTGACGATTCCGGTAGCGAAGATCGTACGCGCGGGTGTCGAAAACGAGGACGTGATCGCGTTCCTTGCCGAGAACCTGCGTGCGCCTGAGGAGACGCTCGGCGATATTCGGGCACAGTTCGCCGCCTATCGGCTGTGCCTCGAGCGGCTGATGAAGATCCTCGATGACGAGAAGATCGACGATCTGACATCCCTCGTCGATGAAATCCTCAACCGTTCGGAAGCGGCAATGCGGCGCGCGATCGAGGCGGTGCCGGACGGTTCCTACAGCGACAGCCTGATGGTCGATGGCTTCGAAGAACCTCTGACCATCCGCTGCGAAGTGCGGATCATCGGCAGCGATCTGACGGTCGACTTCGCTGGCACCTCGCTACAAGTGGCCCGGCCGATCAATTCGGTGCTCAATTTCACGCGCGCTTACAGTGCCTACGCGGTGAAATGCGCGTTCGATCCCACCACGCCTAACAATGACGGTTCGTTCCGACCGGTGCGAATCACCGCGCCGGAAGGCTCGTTTCTCAACCCGCGCCGACCCGCGCCGATCTGGGCACGGCATCTCGCCGGCCACTATCTGCCGCCCGTGATCTTCAGCGCGCTGGCCGAGCTGATGCCGGAGCGGGTGATCGCCGATTGCGGCTCGCCGATCTGGAATGTCTACTTCGCGGGCAAGCAGCGCAATGGCAACCGCTTCGTGAAGATGTTCTTCATGAATGGTGGTCACGGTGCGCGCCCGCATCAGGATGGACCGGCTTGCCTGAGCTTTCCGAGCAATATCGCCACGGTGCCGATCGAGCAGTTCGAGAACAGCGTGCCGTTGCTCATTACCGAGAAGGCACTGATCCCCGACAGCGGCGGCGCCGGCAGGTATCGCGGTGGTCCAGCACAACGGCTCTCGTTTCGGGTGACGGCCGACTCCCCGGTATCGATGACCATCCGGCACGAGCGCGTCAAGTTCCCGCCGCGTGGTTTGTTAGGCGGCAAGCCGGGTGCGGCTGGCCGGGAGTACGTCAACGGCAAGCGTATCGCCGCCAAGGTGCGCATGAATCTGGAGCCGAACGACCTCGTCACTTTCGATACGCCCGGCGGCGGCGGTATGGGGTGCCCAACCGAGCGTGATCCGGCACTGATCCAGGCGGATCTCGCCAATGGGCTCGTGACGCCCGCCGGTGTGGCGCGTGACTACCAGGCGCCGGTCGCGCGCGTGAAGTCCAGTGCCTGACCGCTATCGCATCGGAGTCGATATCGGCGGGACGTTTACGGACCTCGTGATGCTCGATACGCACAATGGCCGTCTCTACAATGAGAAAGTCCTGACGACCCCTGCCGATCCGTCGCTCGGCGTATTGGAAGGTGTGACGAAGATCCTCGGCGCGCAGCAGGTGTCAGCAGCCGACGTACGGCATGTCATTCACGGCACGACGCTGGTCGCCAACGCAGTCATCGAACGGCGCGGCGCCAAGGTGGCGCTGATCACCACCGCTGGGTTTCGCGATATTCTGGAAATCGGCACCGAGTGGCGCTACGACACCTACGATCTGTTCATGGATGTGCCCGAGCCGCTGGTGCCGCGGCACCTGCGGTTCGAAGTGCCCGAGCGCATTGCGCCGGACGGCTCGATCCTGACTGCCCTCGATGAAGCGGCAGTCGTCGACGTGGTGCGCAAGATCGCAGCGACTGATGTCACAGCCGTGGCGATTTCCTTGCTGCATGGCTTCCGTAACCCCGTGCACGAGCGCCGAGTGCGCGACATCGTGCGTCGCGAGGCGCCGCAACACGTGGTCTGTATCTCGAGCGATGTGATGCCCGAGATCGGCGAGTACGAACGCGCGTCGACGACGGTGTGCAACGCTTACGTGTTGCCCGTGTTCGAGCGCTACCTGCGCCGCCTGACCGCCGGCTTGCGCAAGATGGGTATCGATCGCGATCTCTATCTCATGCTGTCGGACGGCGGGACAGTGCACGAATCAACGGCGGCGGCTTACCCGATTCGGCTGGTGCAGTCCGGTCCGGCCGGTGGCGTGCAGGCGACCTCCGCCGTCGGGCAATCGGCCGGCCTCGACAATCTGCTCTGTTTCGACATGGGCGGTACCACAGCCAAGGCCTGCCTGATCGAGCACGGCCAGCCCTTGCGAACCACCGAGTTCGAGGTGGCACGTGTCTATCGATTCAAGAAGGGCAGCGGTCTGCCGCTGCGCGTGCCGGTCATCGACATGATCGAAATCGGCGCCGGGGGTGGCTCGATAGCACGTGTCGATCATCTCGGCCTGGTGCAGATCGGTCCCGAGAGTTCGAGCGCCGATCCCGGCCCGGCTTGTTATGGTCGCGGCGGTCAGGATCCGACGGTGACCGACGCCGATCTAGTGCTGGGCTATCTCGCGGCGGATAGTTTTCTGGGCGGCGACATGCGTCTCGACGTGCGCGCCGCCGAGGTCGCCTTGCAGCGCGCGATTGCGATGCCGCTCGATCTGCCGCTCATCGAAGCTGCCTGGGCCATACACGAGACAGTCAACGAGAACATGGCGCAAGCGGCCAATATCCATGCACTCGAGAAGGCGAAGAAAATCACCGACTTTGCGATGGTGCCGATCGGCGGCGCCGGCCCGGTGCACGCCTGCAACATCGCGCTCAAGCTTGGTCTCCCGCGGGTAGTTTGTCCGCCTGGGGCGGGCGTGGCGTCGGCACTTGGTTTCCTGGTCGCGCCCGCTGCGTTCACCTTCGTGCAAGGCGGTGTGGTAGCGCTCGAGGCACTGCAGTTCGACGAGGCGCGGAAAATGCTCGAGGGAATGCAGCAAAAAGGCATCGAGCTGCTGCGGGGTGCGGGCGGCGCGAACGTTTTGCCGCACGTTTCCTATGTCGCTGCCATGCGTTACGCCGGCCAAGGCTACGATATCGAGGTGAATCTGGCGGACGATCTGTTATCAGCTGGCAACCACGCTGGATTGCGGCGTGCGTTCGAGCAGACTTACCAGCTGCAATTCGGTCGTGTCGAACCCGACATGCCGGTCGAGATCGTCTCCTGGCGCGTCATCGTCACCGGCCCGCCGCCGGCGGTCGATCTCGTCGCGGGTCGCCCGCCGACCGGTAGTGGCGAGGCACGTCGGGGCGAACGGCGGATATATTTCGGTCCGAGATTGGGTTTCGTCATCGCGCCTGTCTACGACCGCTACAAGCTGCCTGCCGGCAGCCGTTTCGAGGGGCCGGGTATCTTCGAGGAGCGTGAATCGACGACGGTGGTGCCACCCGGCGCGCGCGCACGCATCGACGCAGCTCTCAACTTGGTAGTCGAACTGCCCACCGACTCGGTGGAGCGCATCCAATCGTGAGCGAGCGGACGATAGCGGAATCGTTAGTAGCCGAGCTCCATGCCCGCGGTGTACGTCGGATATTTGGCGTGCCTGGCGGTGGCAGCAGTCTCGACGTTATAGAGGCTGGCGCGGCCCTGGGTATCGAGTTCGTATTGACGCGGACCGAGTCCGCCGCAGCCATGATGGCCGCCGCTACCGCTGAGCTCACTGGCACGCTCGGCGTTGCGCTCGCGACCAAGGGACCCGGCACGGCGAACGGAGTCAACGGCGTGGCTTATGCGTCGCTGGACCGGGCCCCGATGCTGTTCCTCACCGACGGTTTCAGTGCTGCTGAGCAGCGCTATGTGACGCATCAGGTGTTCGATCAGCGGGCGATGCTCGCGCCGATCACCAAGGGCAGCGCTGATCTTGCCGGTCCGCAACCCGAGCAGGAGTTGCGCGAGTTGTTGGATCTCGCGCTGGCAGCCCCGCATGGACCGGTGCTGATCGAGCTCACGAGCGAGACTGCCCGTAAACAGACCGCAGCCGTGGCGCGTACGACTGCGCCGCGCAACGAAACCAAACCCCTGGTGCCTGTCATGGTGACCAAGTTGTTAGCTACGGCGCGGCTGCCAGTCATCGTACTGGGACTGGAAGCGCGCACACCGGCCGCGGCCGCCGCTGGCAAGACGTTCGCCGAAGCCCTCGGTTGTCCGGTCGTGGCAACGTACAAGGCCAAGGGTGTCATCGCCGATCGACATCCACAGTACGTCGGCGGGTTCACGAGCGGTGCTGCCGAGGCAGAGTGCGTCGGTCGTGCCGATCTGATCATCCTGATCGGCCTCGATCCGGTGGAACTGCTGCGCCAGCCGTGGCGCTATCGCGCGCCGGTCGTCGATATCGCGCTGGTGCACCATCCGGTGCACTATCTGCAGCCCACGGTCGGCGTCTATGGCCCCTTGGCTGCGAGTCTCGCAATCCTGCAGGGCAGCGCGCGCAGGAGTGACTGGACGCTCGAGGAGATCGCGACGCTGCGTACCGCGATGCGCAGTGCCTTGCAGTATCGCAAGCGCGGTGCCATCGGCCCGCAGGAAGTCGTCGAACTCGCGGCGGCGGCGGTCGAAACATTCCCGGTCCGACCGCGTATTGCCGTGGACGCGGGCGCGCATATGTTTTCGGCCATGGCATTCTGGCCCTGCGACGGACCGGGTGACGTAGCTATTTCCAATGGTCTCGCGTCGATGGCGTTCGCGCTGCCGGCTGCGATCGCTCTGGCCTTGGCCGATCGCGATCGTCCGGTGATCGCCTTCACCGGCGATGGCGGCTTGTACATGTGTGTAGGGGAGCTCGCCACGGCGGTGCAGCAACGGGCGCGCGTGATCGTTATCGTGTTCAACGACGAAGCGCTGTCGTTGATCGATATCAAGCAGCAGCAACGCCAGTTGCCGACGCGCGGCGTGCGGTTTGCGCAGACGGATTTCGCGGCCACGATGCGGGCGATGGGCGGACGAGGATACCGTGCCGCCAACGTGACCGAGTATCGTGCAGCGCTGCAGCAGGCGCTGCAGGACAGCGGGCCGGCTTTGATCGATGTCGCCGTCGATCCCAGTGGTTATTCCGACCAGCTCAAGGCACTGCGCGGTTGAGTTCGCGCACACCAGCAGATTCGTTATCAAGGACAGCAGATATGTCAGGCACCCATTCCAACAGCAACGCATTTCGACTGCCGCCGGAGATCGCCGAGCAGTGCGATCTGGCGCAGCGAATCGTACGCAAGGAATTGCTGCCGCTCGAGCCGGAGTTCCTGCCGCATCCGGGCCACGCATTCGGGCTGAAGGAGACGATCAACCTCAAATCGGTGTTCGGCGCAGAGAAGACCGATCACCTGATCAAGATAGCGCGCGACACGGGCCTCTGGTATCTGATGGTGCCCGAAGAATTCGGCGGGTCGGGTCTGTCGATGCTCGCGCAAGTGGCGATCCTCGAGCAGTTCTATTACACAGCGGTGCCGTTCCCGTTCGCCAACGTGCCTAACATCCTGTACGAATGCCAGGGCGACCAGATCGAGCGTTTCCTCAAGCCCGTCATCGAAGGCGAGAAGACCACCTGCTTTGCGCAGACGGAGCCCAACGCCGGCTCCGATCCCGGCGGGATGATGCAGACGCGCGCCGTGAAGAAGGGCGATCACTACGTCCTGAACGGCACCAAGATGTGGATCTCGATGGCGGCCGAATCCGACATCATCATGGTGCAGGCGGTGACGGATCCGGACAAGCGACAGCGCGGTGGGATCACCATGTTTCTCGTCAATCGCGACAATCCCGGGCTGCATATCGAGGAAGGCGGGATCAAGACCTGGTTGGGGCCACGTGCTGCCCAGTACACGGTGCACTTCAAGGACTGCGTGGTTCCAGCATCGGACATCCTGGGCGAGGTCGGCAAAGGCTTCTATCTGGGCCAGCGCTGGCTCACGGTGCACGATCGGCTGCTGCGGGGTCCCTATGCACTCGGCAAGATGCAGCGCGCGCTCGACATGTCGATCGATTGGGCCAAGCAGCGCATGACTTTCGGCAAGCCGCTGGCGGAGCGCCAGGCCATCCAGTGGAAGATCGTCGACATGTTCGTCGACCTCGAGGCGCTGCGCGCGCTCACCTACCAGATGGCTGCGCGCTCCGATGCTGGTGAGGACATCCGCGCGGAAGCTGGTATGGTCAAGTTCACGTCGATGGAGTGGGGCGCCCGGTGCGTCGATCACGCCATCCAGATTCATGGAGCGATGGGCGAAGCACTCGAACTGCCGCTCACTCTTTTTTATCGTTACCTGCGGCATGGCCAGATTGGCGGTGGCGCCAACGAGATCCAGCGCATGCAAGTTGCACGCAAGCTACTGAAAGGTTGAACAAGATGCCTCATCACGAAGAACAGACATTGAAAGCCGCTGACGGCCACACGCTCGGCGCCTTCGTCGCGCGGCCGGACGGCAAGGCCAAGGGCGGGGTGGTGATCCTGCAGGAGATCTTTGGCGTCAACGCACATACTCAGCACGACGTGGATTTCTTTGCGTCGCACGGCTACGTCGCGATCGCGCCGGCGATGTTCGATCGCATTGAGCGCAACGCGATACTCGATTATTCGGAGATGGAGCGTGGACTCAAGATCGCCAATGCTATCGATGAAGCCGGTTTGTTGGCGGACTTGCAGGCGGCCATCGATGCTGTCAAAACAGCGGGCCCCGTGGCGGTTGTCGGGTTCTGCTGGGGCGGGGCGCTGGCCTATCTGGCTGCGGCCAAGTGTACGGGTGTCGCGCGCGCGGTTGCTTACTATGGCACTCGCATCAAGGTCTATTGCGAGACGATGCAGCCGAAGGTACCGATGATGTATCACTTCGGTGCACTCGACAAATCCGTGCCGCCCGAGGCTATCGACAAGATACGCGCGGCCGATCCGCACGGCGTGTTCCACGTCTATGAAGGCGCCGATCACGCGTTCACGAATGACGATCGACCGCTTTACTCGGCGGCTGCCGCCGAACTGGCGCATGAGCGCACGCTGGCATTCCTGGATCAACGGAACTCGTAAGCAATCTGACTTGTCTCGAGGACATATCGACATGGGCACATTCGAACGGTACCTTGTTGCGGCGCGCGGGTTGGTTGCGTCGCTGGTGTTGGCACTCCTTGGTACGGTGGCAATAGGCGCGCCGATCGACGGTACCGCCAGTGTCTCTGGCATGGTGTCCTCGCCGCAGGCATTCACGGCCGCGCAGGTGTACGCATGGAACCGCGACAAGAACATTCTCTATATGGTCTACACCAACAAGGGCGCTTATAGGGCGGTGAACCTGTTCCCGGGTGGCTATGAGATCTGGGCGGAGAAGGAAGGCTTGCGATCGCCGCATCGCATGCTGCGCATCGAAGCAGGTGAAGCCGTGAAGATCGATCACCTGCTGGGAGTTGCGCCGGACTTCGTGCTGACGCTGAAGGACCCGCGCAAGGGTGGTCCGCAGTTCGGCTCCCGCGTGGCGCCCGATGCCAAGGTGGTGAAGTACGACCAGATGTATCCGGATGAACCTGGCCGCAAGACGGCCGAGACCACCTGCATGCGCTGTCATGGCCAGTCATTCCTGCCGAGTCATAAATTCGGTCGCGACGAATGGCGCACGCTGATCGACGTCATGCTCAATTCGCCGCCCGGTCTGCAGCAGACCAGCACGTTTACCCAAGCGGTCAGCGTGGCGGAGCGAGAAGTCCTGGCTGACTACCTGACCAAGCACTTTGGTCCCGACAGTGAGCCTAGGGTGCTCGATATCGACGCCAGATATCCGCTCGACGAAGAGCTGCTTTCCAAGGGCATGTTCGTCGAATACCTGATGCCGTTGTTGCCGGGGCTCGATCCGATGCAGCGTTCGCCCAACGTGCCCGGCAAGAATCGCACGCATCGCGCCTACCTGGATGGGCTGGGCAACATCTGGGCCAGCAACGGCTTGATCGGCGTCGTGAAACTCGACCCTCGCACGGGTGAGTTCAGTAACTACCCGTTCGGGACGGACGAGAACAATCCCGACACGGACATGTATGGCAAGAAGAAAGGCGAGCCAGGCTCGATCTGGAACTACGTCTTCCCCCACGACATCACCGTCGATGCCCAGCACAAGATCTGGTGGGCCGAGTTCCAGGGCCAGCACATCGGCCGGCTCGATCCGGACACCGGCAAGATCGATCGCTGGCAGTTCGATCCGGAGCGCAAGGTCGTCGATGAGGCCGGCAATATCGGCAATGCGCGTGCTCATACGCCCCGCGAGGATTCGAAGGGCAACATCTGGTTCTCGGTCATCCGCGGCAACAAGATCGGCAAGTGGGATCGCAAGACCGAGGCGATCAAATTATGGGAGATCCCGACCAGTCACTCCTTCCCTTATGGTGTCTTCATCACGCCCGACGATCGCATCTGGTTCGCCGAATTGATGAGCTGCAAGATCGGCGTGTTCGATCCGCGCACGGAGAAGATGAAGGAGTACACCAGTCCGTCGACGCCGTGTGCCATCAATCGCTTGTCGGCAGACTCCAAAGGAACGATCTGGTATTCGGTGTTCAGCGGCGGAAAACTGGGCAAGCTCGACCCCAGGACTGGCAAAATGAAGGAATACAACGTCATTCCGTTCACCAGTCTCAATGTTTCCGCGCCCTACGGCATCATTGCCGACTACGACGACAAGATCTGGTTTGGTGACGGTGGTCTGGGCGGTGCGCTCGTCCGGTTCGATCCGGTGGTCGAGAAGTTCGACTACTTCCCGACGCCACGCCAAGGTGACAACCCCGGCATCGACGTGACGCGCGAGGGCGCGATCGTCTACACGACGCGCTCCAACAATCAGGCGACCATAGGCGTCTTCTATCCGGATGTCAGCAAGATGACTACTTACGGCGCGTTCAGGTGACTGCGTCGGTCTATTCGTCGAACCGCAAATGCTTGACGCTCTTGCCGTGCCGGCGGATGAGCCGCAGCGCTTCGATGCCGATCTCGATGTGTCTCTCCACGAAAACATGATTGACATGTTTGTCCGATAACTCTGTCTTCACACCCTCGGGAATCATTGGCTGATCACTCACGAGCAGTAGGGCGCCGGCCGGGATGGAATTCGCGAAGCCAGTCGCGAAGACCGTCGCGGTCTCCATGTCGATCGCCATACAGCGGGTTTTGCGCAGGTATTCCTTGAACAAATCATCGTGTTCCCAGACCCGCCGATTGGTCGTGTAAACCGTGCCGGTCCAGTAGTCACAGCCGAGATCACGAATCATCGTGGAGACGGCACGTTGCAGACTGAACGCGGGCAGCGCTGGCACTTCGGGCAGCAGATAGTCGTTCGACGTGCCTTCACCGCGAATCGCGGCGATCGGCAGGATCAGATCGCCGATCTGGTTCTTGCGTTTGAGGCCACCGCATTTGCCTAGCAGCAGCACGGCCTTGGGCGTGACAGCGGACAGCAGATCCATCACGGTCGCCGCATTGGCGCTGCCCATCCCGAAGTTGATCATCGTGATGCCATCGGCAGTGGCAGTCGGCATCGGACGATCGAGGCCCTGAATCGGGGCACCGGAGAGCCGCGCGAAGGTCTCGAGATAGCTGCCGAAGTTGGTGAGCAGAAAGTAATCGCCGAAATCCTCGAGTGCGCGGCCGGTGTAGCGCGGCAACCAGTTGTTGACGATCTCGTCCTTCGTCTTCATGACTGACCTCGACCGATTGGGATCTTGTAGTCTGGCAGTGCGACAAATGCCTGTCGCAGCGCTTCACTCCAGCCTGAGCGGATGCTGCGGAAGTATTCGTCATGCTCGTCGATGCGGCGATGCTCGGTGATGCGCAGGTCGTCCGCTCGAACGATGGCGAGATCGAGCGGCATGCCAACCGACAGGTTGGAGCGTATGGTTGAGTCCATCGAGATCAGGGCGCATTTGGCAGCAGCCGCAAGTGAAGTATCGCCGCCAATGACCCGATCGATGATGGGCTTGCCATACTTGAGCTCGCCAATTTGCAGATACCGCGTGTCGTTGGTTGTCTCGATGAAATTGCCGGGGGAGTAGATCTGGAACAGCCGGGGTGGCTCACCTCGGATTTGACCGCCGAGGATGAACTGCGGATTGAATTCGACACCGTGCCGCGTCAGCGATTCGCCATCGCGTCGATGGATCTCGCGAATGGCGTCGCCCATCAGTCTGGCTGCGGCGGCCATCGAAGGCTGGGTGAGCAGGCTTGGTTCGCCCGCCGCGAACCTGTCGTTCAGCAGACCCAGCACACTTTGAGTAATTGCCAGATTACCGGCACCCATGACAACGATGGCCCGTTCGCCGGGCGTCTCGAACACGCTGAGCTTGCGGAAGGTACTGACGTTGTCCACGCCGGCATTGGTACGCGAGTCGCCCAGGAACACCAGGCCTTCGTTGACAGCAACGGCGACGCAATAGGTCATCGATCACTCCAGCGCGAATCAGGCGCGGGAGTTTACCTGTGCAGAGCGGCCTTAGCGAAAGACTGTGCCGCCCAGATCGTTGACCACCGCCTGATCGAAGCGGCGCGAAATGCCTTCGAACGAGCTGCGTGTGGAATAGACCTCGGCATTGCCCGACGCTTCGAGCGAGGCGGCCATGCCGGCGATCGTGCTGTTGGTGATGTGCACGCGCGCGTTGCGGACCGTCACCGCGACCCCACCCGCACGAATTCGTGCATTGGTGATATGCAGGTCACAGCCGTCTTCCGCCACTATCGCATTGCCGGTTGTTTCGATGGTCTGGCCATCGATCCGCATGAAGCGCGGCCCCTGACAGATGATCGGTTCTGCGCGAGTCGGCTTGAGGCCGGGCGCCGACACGCCGGGCTCGACCGACGCCGCTCTGGTTGCACCGCCGCCGGCACGCGTGATCGAATAGCCCGGACCCGACATCAAGGTCTTGCCCGAGCTGTTCGTCGCGAGCGTCGTCGTGGTCTCCTCACTAACGACTGCAGCCGATTCATTTGCCTCGATATCGGTTGTCTCGCCTGGATCTGCGCTGGCCGCCTCGCCTGGACCGGGCGAGGCGACGTCAGCTGCAACTTGCGAGGCTGCATCGTTCGCCACCATCGCAGGATCGGCGGCTTGTGCCGGCGGTGCTGCCGGCGCGGCCACGATGTCCTTCGTGCTGAGCGTGCTGATAGCACCGGAAGCGACGTCCTTGACGGTGAAGACACCAGTCTTTTCGTCTACCGCGATGATCTCGATGGCCGGATTGCGCGCCAGTGCAGCCCGCGCCCATTCCACTTCATCGGCACCGCGTGATGTGCAGGCATTCACGCCGCAGGCGAGCAGCAAGACACTGCAGACGGCAGCTAGACGTTGATTACTCATGACGGTGGCCCTCGAGAAGCGCTTTCGACTCAGAGACACGTATGCTAGTCGATATTGCGCGCCGAACCGCGGGCGCGTGCTGCAAACTTGCGGCGGGCGGCGGGCGAACTTTCCATAATGGGACACCAGGTGGCCGTCCACCGTGCATCGAGCGAGGTTAAGTATGAAGTACCATTGGTTGACAGCGGTCCTGCTGCTGAGCGCAGGTTGCGCTGCGGCGCAGGTGGCACCACCCGCAGAGAACACAGGTGCCAACACCAGCATTGCGCGGGCGGCCAGCGGCACCTATGCCTATCGCGCCAAAGATGGCCGGGAGCGTGGCGCGGAACGGTTTCAGCTGTTGGTCCATCCGGATGGGTCGCGCACGCTGCTCATGTGGCACGATCTGTTTGCCCGCAACGCGCAATTTACGGTCACTCTACGAGTGGCGGCCGACTATCGACCGCTCGAGGCCTACGCCAACTACTGGAATGCCGGCGCCTACAAAGGTGCGACGCTGTTTCGGGTCGACGGCGATCAGTTGTCTGCCAGTTATCGTGGCCCAGCGGGCCAAGAAGACCAGATCATCGACGTGCCCGCCGCCTTTTCGCTGGGGACGCACCCGGTGGCGGGCGACGGCTGGCATGTTGCGCATCTCGATCCGTCGGCACAGGGCCCGCAGACGCTGCAGCTCGCTTCCGTCGAGGCGAGTGCCGATCTGACCAAACCGATGCTCGTGACGCTCGTGCCGCTGCAGGTGGAGCGGATCGGGTCCGAGCGGATCACGGTGGCAGCCGGTAGCTTCGATACCACGCACTACCGACTTGCGGGTGTGAATGACATCTGGGTGCTGGACGAGGATCTCATTGTCGTCAGGTCGGTCTCCACCGCACGTGGACTCGAGTACGAGCTCACGTCGTTGACGCGCACTGCGGGACATTTGTAGGTACGATCGTTGTCACCTGCACTCGAACTGCTGCTCGCGTCATCCCGGGCGCGACTGCGCGAGCAGCCAAGTGGTGCCGCCGCGCTGGATACCGCTGCGCCGCAGATCCAGCAGTCGCTCGAGCGCGTGCTGGCCGGTAGCGATTTTCTCGTCGACAGTTGTGTACGGGACCCCAGCCTGCTCGAGTGGTTAGTCACGACTGCGCAGTTGCTGCAGCCGGAGCCGCCAGCCGCGCTCGCGGCGCGCCTCGATCGGGAACTGCAGGCTGAGCTCGACGAGGCGGGCGTCATGACGCTGCTCCGGCAGGTCAGGCGGCGCGAGATGCTGCGCATTGCCTGGCGCGACCTCGCCGGCTGGGCTCCTCTCGAGGAGACGCTGGCAACGCTGTCGATTCTCGCCGATACGCTGATAGGCGCCGCGGTTCGTCATGCCAGAACCAGCCTGCTGCCCACCTATGGCCTGCCGCGCGACGCCGATGGAGCCGAACAGTCGCTGATAGTGCTCGGCATGGGCAAGCTCGGTGGCGGTGAACTGAACTACTCCTCTGATGTCGATCTGATCTTTCTATTCTCGGGCGCCGGTGAAACCGATGGTCGCCGGACGATTGCCAGTGAGGAGTACTTTACCCGACTTGGCCGGCTCCTCATCAAGTTCCTCGATGAGCCGACGGCCGACGGCTTCGTGCTACGTGTCGACATGCGCCTGCGACCGTTCGGCGACAGTGGTCCGCTCGTGGCGAGTGCGAGCTTTCTCGAGGACTACCTCGAGACCCATGGTCGTGACTGGGAGCGCTATGCGTGGGTGAAGGCGCGCGCGGTCACGGGCGCTGAACACTATGCGTCGCTGTATGAGGCAGCCGTGCGACCCTTCGTGTATCGGCGATACTTGGACTTCGGCGTATTCGACTCGTTGCGCGACATGAAAGCGATGATCGAGCGCGAGGTGGCGCGGCGCGACATGGCGGAGCACGTCAAGCTCGGCCCAGGCGGCATCCGGGAGGTCGAGTTCATCGTGCAGGCGATGCAGCTCATTCGTGGCGGGCAGGATCGTCGTCTACAGACGCCTTCGCTGCGCACGGCCATGCCACAGTTGGTAGGGGGGCGCCTGCTCGATGAGGCGACTGTCGCCGAGCTCGACGCAGCCTACGTTTTTCTGCGTCGACTCGAGAACGGCTTGCAGATGCGGGCGGATCGGCAGACGCACACCTTGCCCTCAGAGTCGCTGGAGCGCGAGCGGTTGGCGGTCGCCTTGGGCTACGATGACTGGCCAATGCTCGCCGACGCACTGGCCGTGCATCAAGCCAATGTCATACGGCATTTCAAGAATCTGCTGTTTGCCAATGCGCCGGTGAGTGAGGCGGGGCGTGTGGGGCCAGGATCGTTTGCAGCCCTGTGGGAACAGGCTGCAGCAGTAGAGCAGTTTCAGGCATCGTTCGAGCGCAATGGCATCGGTGAGGCGGCAGACTGCGCGCGGCAGTTCGTCGAGTTTCGCAACGCCAATCTGGTCAAGCGACTCGACGCCACCGGGCGCAAACGCCTCGATGTCCTGATGGCGCTCATTGCCAGCGAGCTGGTGGACTGTGCGGAGCCCGCGGCAGTTCTGCGGCGCGTCATCCGGATCTTCGAGGCGATCGGCGCGCGCTCCGTCTATTTCTCACTGCTGAACGAAAATGAGATCGCCCGCCGTCGGCTCATTGAACTCTCCGGCTACGGTGGATTTCTCTCGAAACAGATTGCGGCGGCGCCCATCCTGCTCGATGAACTGCTGGACGAGTCGCTGTTCGGCAAGCTGCCCAGTCGCAGCGAACTCGAGCGCGATATCGACGACAAACTGGCCGGCTTGGATGCCGGCGATCCGGAGCGCGAGGTCGAGGTGTTGCGCCACTTTCAGCGTGCGGCGATCTTTCGCATCGCCGTGGCGGATCTCTCCGGTCGACTGCCACTGATGCGCATCAGCGATCACCTGACCGACGTCGCGGAGATCATCATCGAGCACGCGATGCGGCTCGCATGGAACCAGATGGTGGCGAAATACGGCACACCGCGATGTGGTGCCGCTGCCGAGCGGCGTGCTGTCAGGATCTGCGCGGTCGGCTACGGCAAGTTGGGTGGCCGCGAGCTGGGCTATGGATCTGACCTCGATCTCGTCTTCCTGCACGATTCCTCGGGCACCGACCAGGAGACCGATGCTGCCAAGCCGGTCGACAATCAGATGTTCTTCGTGAGGCTCGCACAGCGCATCGTCCATTTGCTGACGATGCACTCTGCCGCGGGACGCCTGTACGAGGTGGATGTACGTCTGCGCCCGAGCGGCAAGGGCGGGATGCTGATCACCCAAATCGACGCATTCGCCGCTTATCAGCGCGAAGATGCCTGGACCTGGGAGCACCAGGCCCTGCTGCATGCGCGCGCGGTGGCGGGCAATCCTGAGCTGCGGGCCGAGTTCGAGCGGGTGCGACTGGTTATCCTGCAATCGAGTGTGAAACGTGACACCTTGCACAAGGAGGTCGGTGACATGCGGGCACGGATGCGGCGCGAGTTGTCGCGCTCGCAGGCGGGTGAGTTCGACATCAAGCAGGACTGCGGCGGTGTTGCCGATATCGAATTCCTGGCGCAATACTGGGCGTTGCAGTTCGCGGCCCGGCACGAGGCGGTGGTGCTGTACTCCGATACGATCAGGCAGCTGGAAACAGTGGCATCGGGCGGCTTCGTGCCGCAAGCCACCGTTGATCAGCTAACTGCCGCGTACCGTGCTTATCGTGCCCGGACGCATCGCCTGTCGCTGGAGGACAAGTTGCCGGTCGTGCCCGCAACCGAGTTTGTGGTCGAACGGGCACAGATCACCGCAATCTGGGACGAAACGCTCGGCGCGCCCTTATAATTACACCATGGCCGAGACCAAGAAGCTGATGCAACCGAACGCCCAGAACGAGTATCTGGTCGACGTGAGCGACCTGCCGCTCGCTTGCCCCATGCCGGAGATGGCACTGTGGAACTCCCATCCGCGAGTCTACTTGCCGATCGAGGCCACCGGCTGGGCCAAGTGCCCTTATTGCAGCGCTGAGTACACGCTGCAGCGCGGCGCTCACGGTGCGTAGGGCTGGTAGGATTTTTCCTCGACGATGGTCGAACCAAGCATCAGGTTGATGCGCTTCTTGACGGCGGCGCGCTCATCGTTGGTCACGTAGACGGCGCGTGCCAGTTCGATGAAGCGGGCATCGAAGGACTTGGCGCGTTCCTGAGCACGAATATCGTCTTCGATCTCCCACAACATGGTGTTGATTCGTTCGAGCTCGGCTTCTTCCGCCCGCACGCTGTCTGCCGCCGCACCACTCTGGCGCCAGGTGTGCTCGAGGAGCTCGAGCTCATGTTGCACGTTCGCGCGCTTGGCAGCATCCGTGAAGCGCGCTGACTTGATGCGCAGGATCGTGATCTTGTCGAGGAGTTCACCGGGAGAGATGGGTACCAGAATGTCTTTCATGTCCGCCTCGCTACTGCCGGCAAGCCTAGCAGTTCGTCCAGTTTTGCGCAGACTGAGTCGACGGTGATCAGATCCATGACGCCTGGTGCTTCGATCTTCCTGGTCCAGGCGAGCGCGGCGGCAGGCTTGCCGAGGTAGCGCTCGGCGGCGACCCCATACCGATCCACGCACCATCGCTGCGACAGATAGGGTCCGCTGCGTGCCGGATTCGTGGCGGCGTACAGCCCGATGACCGGCGTCCCGACCATCGTCGCCATATGGGCCGGCCCCGAGTCCGGCGACACGAGCGCTGTGGCGCGCGCGAGCAGCGCCAGCAGTTGCGGCAAGGTGTCCTGGCCAATCTGGTTGACGATGGGAGCACTAACCACTTGGGCGATGGCTGCACCCATGTCGCGCTCCAGTTCACTCGGGCCGCCCGCGAGGATTACGCGCATGCCGTGCGTGCGCACAGCATGTTCTGCGACTGCCGCATAACGCGCGACCGACCAGTTGCGCAGCCGATGGCTCGAGCACGGGCTGATCACCAGTGTGGGCGTGGCGTCGGGGATCAGTTGCTCGGCGTACGCGCGCGCGTCGGCAGGCAGCGGCAGATTCCAGCGCAGCGGCCCGCTAGGCGCGCCGGCTGCCGCCGCAAATCCCAGGAAACTGTCGAGCACGTGTTCGCGCTGGCGTGGCGCTATTCGGGCGTTGGTGAACAGCCATTGCAGCTCGCGCGCGCGGGCGCGATCGAAACCCAGCTTGAGTCGCGCGGGAATGCAGGCAGCAGCGAGGCTGGCGCGTAGCGCGAGCTGCAGGTGCATCAGCAGATCGAACTGCCGGCCCCGCATCGCCATACGCAGTTCGCTGAGCGCGCCGAACCCGGCGCGCTTGTCGACGGTGATAAACTCCACCTCTGGAATGAGGCGCATCAGTTTGGCTTCGACCTTGCCAATGACCCATGTAAAGCGCGTGCCGGGCCATGCATCCTGCAGGTTGCGCAGCAATGGCACGACGTGACAGGTGTCACCGATCGCCGAGAGGCGCAGCAGGCAGACAGTAGCGGGTGGTGTGTTGAGGGGGAGCATCAGTGACGGCCGAAGGTTTGCCTCGTGAGTGACAAATGGCCTCTCGGTCCCGAAGTTGAGAAGGCCGCGATCGCAGGCGGCCGGATGCTATACGACAGCTCGCGCGCGAGCAATTTTGGCGCCGAATGGTTCGAGCCCGCTTTTTGGGAGCGGCGCTCGGCGATCGAAGGCCGTGCGCGCGGTCGCGGCAACACCCTGTTCGTCCGCTCCGGAGAATATACCTATGCGCTGCGCCACTACCGACGCGGTGGGCTCGTCAATCTGCTGTCCGCGGATCGCTACTGGTGGCGGGGCGAAGACCTGACCCGACCGTTTGCCGAATGGTGTCTTACCTACCATCTCTATCGTGCCGGGCTGCCGGTGCCCGCGCCCGTCGCGGCGCGCTACGTCAAGCGCGGAAGGAGTTACACGGGCGATCTGATCACCGCACGTCTCGAGCATTCCGAGTCGCTGGCGAGCATTCTCGCGGCCGAATCACTGGCTTTCTCGGCGTGGATCGCGATCGGCCGCTGCATTCGGCGTTTCCACGAGTCCGGCGTGTATCACGCCGATCTCAACGCCCACAACGTGCTGCTGGTCGAACGCCAGACGGTCGTGCTGCTCGATTTCGATCGCGGCGAGCTGCGCAAGCCGGGCTGGTGGTGTGACGCCAATCTGGTGCGCTTGCGGCGGTCGCTCGAGAAAGTGACGATTGCACTGCCTGTCGACCGCTTCACCAATGACGACTGGCATTCCCTGTTGTCCGGCTATCGCGAGCCTGCTCAGCGAACCGTGCTCACGCCTGACACGCCGGGCTAGACGCGTGCGATTGCTGTACATCGTCGTCGCCTATCTGCTGGCGCCCGTGGCCGCCGGCATCATGCTCGCGCGCGGGCTACGGGATCGCAGCTACTGGCGCGATTTCATGCAGCGCTTCGGCTTTGGCCGCTACCTGAGCGGTGAGCGCAGTGTCTGGGTTCATGCGGTATCGGTCGGCGAAGTGCAGGCAGCCGCGCCGCTGGTCGAGTCCCTGTTGCGGCAGTATCCATCATTGCCGCTGGTACTAACAACTGTGACACCGACGGGCGCCGGTCGCGCCCGTGCCTTGTTCGGTGATCGGGTTCACGTGCGCTATATCCCGTACGACCTGCCAGGCTCGGTCAACCGATTCTTTCAGCGCATACGTCCGCGACTGGTGATTATCCTCGAGACGGAGATCTGGCCCAACCTCTACCACGCTTGCGGCAAACTCGATGTACCGCTGGTGCTGGCCAGTGCGCGGATCTCGCCCAAGTCGGTCGGACGCTATCGACTACTCACCGGACTATTTCGTGAAACGCTGTCGCACGGTATCTCGATCGCCGCACAAGGCCCGGCCGACGCCGAGCGATTCCGCTCCATCGGCGCCAACCCGGCACGCACGCACGTAGTCGGCAATATCAAGTTCGATTTTGCCTTGCCGCCCGATATCGACGCGCGTGGGCGGAACGCACGCGAGTTGTTAGGGCGGGGACGGCCGGTGTGGGTGGCTGGCAGCACGCATCAAGGCGAGGAGGAGCAGGTGCTGGCAGCACAGCGCCGCGTACTCGCCGCGCATCCGGACGCGCTGCTGGTGCTGGTGCCACGCCATCCGCAGCGCTTTGCCGAGGTTGCAGCGCTGCTCGAGCGCAGCGATATACCGTACGTGACGCGCTCGAGCGGCCTCCCGGTGCCGGCCGGCAGCAGCGTCTTCCTGCTCGATACACTGGGCGAATTGTTGTCTTACTACGCTGCCAGCGATGTGGCGTTCGTGGCGGGCAGCCTGGTGCCCATCGGCGGGCACAATCTGCTGGAGCCGGCGGCGCTCGGCAAGGCGACGCTGACCGGGCCGCACAACTTCAACTCCGAAGACATCGCCAAATTGCTGCTGGAACGCGGTGCCGTTGAGCTAGTGACTGATGCCATTGCACTTGCGGCGAGTGTCGTACGACTGCTCAGCGATGCTGACGAACGTCAACGGCGTGGCGCGTTTGGCCGCGCGGTGGTCGCAGAGAATCGCGGTGCGGTCGCGCGACTGTTGCCGCTGCTGGCGCCGCTGATCACAGCGGGCGACTAGGCCGTTATTACTTCGCCAGCCAGCTGTTCACGTCTTCCAGTACCTCGCGATCGAGGTTGCCGGCCGCGAGCTGCAGCTGCAGTACATTGATGATGTAGTCGTAGCGGCTGCGCGAGTAGTCGGTCTCGGCCTGTACCAGGCGACGCCGTGAGTCGAGTACGTCAACAGCAGTCCGCGTGCCGACTTCATAGCCAGCTTCGGTCGCCTGCAGCGCGGTGCGCGCGGATTCGAGCGCCTGTCGCAGTGCCTTGACGCGTGAGATCTCCGACTGCACGCCCAAATAGGCGTCCCGCGCGAGTCGCTCGGTCTGGCGCGACGTGCGCTCGAGGCGCGCGCGCGATGCTTGCCAAAGGTACTCCTGCTGGCGGACCAGCGACTGCGTGCCGCCGCCGGCGAACAGTGGCACTGACAACTGCAGGCCGATGCTCTTGGAATCCTGATCACTGACCGAGGGCGCGGACACGCCGTTCTCGAACGTCGTGGTAGCCGTGGAATTGAGATTGGAGCGGCTCGCGAGCAAATCGAGTTGTGGCAGGTGCCCGCCGAACGCCTTGCGGACGTTGTCGCGGGCAATGTCGGCCGCCATGCGACTCGAACTGAGGGCCAGATTCTGCTCCATGGACAGCTCTACCCAGGCGCTCGCGTCTTCCGGCTCCGGCGACTTGAGCGGCATCGTGTCAGCCGGCGCCGCCAGCGACGCTGGCTGGATGCCGATGATTTCCTGCAGCAATTCCTGCGAGGTGCTGAGCTGACGCTTGGCCGCGATCAGCGCCGCGGCGGAGGTGTCGCGCGCGGCGCGTGCTTCCTGCACGTCGGTGATCGCGATCAGCCCTACCTCGAAGCGCTTCTCCGCCTGCTCCAGCAGCTGCGTGAAGGCTTCCAAGGCGGCATTCTGCGCGACCACGGTGTCCTGGGCGGCCAGCACGTCGAAGTAGCGGGTAGAGACGCGCTGCGCGAGATCCTGCTGCGCGGCCTGGTAGTCGATCTCTGCCTGGGCGACTTCCTTGTTGGCCTGGCGCAAACTCACCCAATCGGCCCAGGAGAAAATCCTTTGCCGCAAATCGATGCTCCAGCGTTCGGTATCGGGCTTCGAGCGGTCATTGCCGCCGAAAGTCAGCAGTTGCCCGCCGATGATGCGGGTCGACTGGCTGAAAGATGTATTGTCATCGCGCGTTTTCGAGGCCGAACCACTCACTTGTGGCAGCAACGTGGCCAGCGCCTGTGGCTTGGCTTCGCGATTGGCGAGGCGAATGGCGTCCGCTTCACGGATCTGCGGATCGTTCAGCATGGCACGATCGAAGACCGCTAGCAGATCTTCACCAAAAGCATGGGGCGCAAGCATGAGGGCCACGCCCAGAACGAGCAGACGGTGCATCGAGACAACTCCTTTAGTGTTATACATCACTATATCACATGCCGCCCGTCGATCGCAATCGAGCCGTCACCGTAAAGTGCCGCGCGATCCTTGGACGCGTCAGTACTGCTTGACGTTGGGATCGATCTCCGCGCTCCAGGCGAGGATACCGCCTGCCAGATTCGCGACTTGTTGGAAGCCCTGCGACTCAAGGTACTGCGCCACTTTCATCGACCGGCCACCGGAGCGGCACAGCACCCAGGTTTCGGCGTTGCGATCCAGTTCAGACAATCGCTGCGGGACGTCGTTCATCGGCATGTGCACAACACCGGGCAGCGCGGCGATCTCCAGCTCCCAAGCTTCACGCACGTCGATCACGAGCGGCGTCGACTGCGCGTCGCGGCGCTGTTTCAGCTCCTGCACGGTGACTTCGGCTACCAAGGACGACCTCAGAAAGTGAACGCAATTGGCTGTGGCGCATTATGCAGCGCCGGCAGCACAGTTTCGAACAGCGACTCGTCCCGATAATCGTTGTCCGACACGCGGGTAATCAGGTGTGCACGCATGATGGGGGCTTGGCCAACGACGACGAAGAGTCGCCCACCGGGCTTGAGCGCCTGTTGAAAGCGCTGATCGTAGAGCGGCAAGGAACCCGTGACCGCGATGACGTCGAACGGTCCGCCGGGCACCGCGTCGGCGGCAAAAGCATCGGCGACGATGACCTCCACTTTGGCAGCTGGGCAGGCTTCCAGATTGCGGCGGGCTGCGGCAGCAAGTGCCGGGTCGATTTCCAGCGACTGAACGCCAGCACCCAGCATCGCCATGCAGGCGCTGACATAGCCCGAACCCGTGCCGATTTCCAGCGCCTGGTCGCCGGGCCGAATGGCGAGTGCCTGCAGCAAACGGCCAGTCAGCTGCGGGGTCAACATGTGCTGGCCGCTGCCGATTGGAATAGCGGTATCGGCAAACGCCACGTCGCGATACTGGCTCGGCACAAATCGTTCCCGTGGCACACGCCGCATCGCGTCGAGTACCCGATCGTCGAGAACATCCCAGGCGCGCACCTGCTGGTGGATCATCTGCTCGCGTGCGGGTTCGATTTGCATGAAACTTATTGTGCTGGCCAAAGTCGCCGCAAAGGTACGGATTTTCGGTCAGCGGCTCAAGCGAATCTCGTGTGCATATGGTGAATATGGGCTTGTCTGACGCACGGGCGCGCTATGCTGCAGTCGCTGAAAACGGACAGTTCAGCAATATAAGTACACATACCACTACGCCTGTTCGTAGTGGTACGAATAAGAGGCCACGCTAGGGAATGTCGATTCTGGGGCTAGTTTGCCTGCTACTCGCAATCGTCGCGGCATCGATGCTCGTTCTGTACTTGCTGCAGCGGGCGGAACTGCGCGCGTTGCATGAGGTAGCTGGTCAGACAAAGCGGATTGCCATGTCGCGTAAGCTCGAGGGCAGTGTCGAGATCGACACGGACCTGGCGAACGTGCAGGCGCTCGGCAATGCGGTCAATCATCTGATCGCGCGCGTACGCTCGAGCCGTGACAAATCGCGCCGCTCGCCGGCGCTGTTCGCCGAGCTCGGTGACCGCATCCATGAGGCGGTGCTGATCCATACCGAAGGCATCCTCTACAGCAATCGGCAATTCGCCAGTTTCCTTGGCGTCGACCGCGTCGATCTGGTCGGTCGACGCCTCGAGGATTTGGTAGCTCCTGAGTATGCCGAGTTGGTAGCCGACACGCTGCGCCGACGAATGACGGGCGAAGCTGCCGCCGAACGCTTCGAGGTGGAGATCGTCGGCATGCAGGGGCAGGTGAGCCTGCTCGAGCTCACGTCGTCGACGGTTGAATACGAGAACAGCAAAGCGCTGCTCATCACCGGGGTCGAGGTGGTACCGACGCAGCAATTGCGCGCTCTGGCGCCGGCTGCAGCGGCGACGCCCGCTAAAGCCGAGCCATTGCTCGCCCCGACGCAATCAGCCTCGGCATCGTCCCCGCACTATTTTGCGCTGCAGTCGTTGTCCGATCCGGTGTTGACGACCGATCTTGCCGGCCGCATCGAGTACCTCAATCCAGCTGCAGAAGTGCTGCTGGGTATCACCGCCACGCAGGCGCACGGGCGTCTGCTCGAGGAAGCGGCTGTGCTGGTCGATAGCAACGATCGGCGGCTGCTGGCGGAGCCGGTGAAACAGGCGACCGTAGGCGGCAGTCCCGTGTCGCTGACCCGCCGCGCGCTCTTGCTGCAGCGTCCCGCAGGCGGCGAGCGCTCGATCGAGCTCGCAGCCTCGCCGCTGCGCAATGACGCGGCGGATATCATCGGCGCGGCCGTGGTGCTGCACGATGTGACGGAACAGCGCGGCATGCAACGGCAGATGTCCTACCAGGCCACCCATGATGCGCTGACTGGCCTCGTGAACCGCCGCGAGTTCCAGCGGCGCCTGGAAGAGGCTATCGACTCCGCCCAGCGTGGCGACAATACGCACGTGCTGTGCTACGTCGATCTCGATCGCTTCAAGACCGTCAATGACACCAGCGGCCATCTGGCTGGCGACAGCATGTTGCGCGAGGTGGCGCGGCTGCTGCGCGACGCAGTGCGCGATTCGGATACGGTGGCGCGCCTCGGCGGCGACGAGTTCGGCATGCTGCTGATCGGCTGTCCGCTCGACAAGGCGCGGCAGATCGCGGATGACGTTTGTCGCGCCGTGGCGGACTATCGCTTCATCTGGAAGGACCGCGTGTTCGAGGTGGGCGCATCGATCGGTATCCTGGAGCTCGGGCGCGAGACCGGTACGGCCGATCAGGCACTGGCGGCCGCTGATTCCGCCTGCTACGTTGCCAAGAAAGAAGGTAGCGGGCGCGTGTCGGTTTACTCAGCGCGCGACGAGGCACTCGCGCGGCAGACCGGTGAGATCCAGTGGCTGCAGCGCTTGCAGAGCGCCCTGAAGGACAACCATTTTCGGCTCTACTTCCAGCCGATCGTGTCCGCCTATGGAGGGAGCACCAGTGGGCCTGCGATGGAAGTACTGGTGCGCATGAGCGACGAGCCTGGCCCAGACATCGCTGCAGGTGATTTCCTGCAGGCAGCCGAGCGTTATCGCATGACATCGCTGCTCGACCGCTGGGTCGTGCAGGCGACCTTCAAGGGCTTGAGTGACGGTTCGATCGAGTTGGCGGACGATCGCAGCGTGGCGATCAATATCTGCGGCCAGACCCTGGGCGACTCGCAGTTCCTCGAGTTCGTGGTCGAGTGTTTCGATCGCACCGGCGTGCTGCCCGGCCAGATCTGCTTCGAGATCACCGAGAGCGCCGTGATCAGCAACCTGGAGCACGCGCGCCGCTTCGTCGGCGTGCTGCATGGCATGGGCTGCAAGTTCGCGATCGACGATTTTGGTTCGGGTGTCGGTTCGTTCTCGAATCTCAAGAACCTGCCGCTCGATTATCTGAAGATCGACGGTTCCTTCATGCGCAACCTGGCGCGCGACTCCGTCAATCAGGCGATGGTAGCCGCCATGATCAAGCTCGCTCGCACGCTCGACTTCAAGATCATCGCCGAGCAGGTGGAGGACGAGGCGGCGCTGGAAGCCGCCCGCCACATGGGGGTCGATTACGTGCAGGGTTACGTCATTGCCCGGCCTGCTTTGCTGAAACTTGCGGCCTGACCACCGGGCGAGCGATGTCGAGATTGCCCTGTCGATTCCGCCAGCGTCACCCGACTGGTGTCGCTCCCGCTTCGCGGCGCTCATTACTCAAAGGCTGGTCGCGATCGCGAACCACCGCCGCGACTTGTGGTGCCTCGACCCGCAGCGCCCGTGCCAGGGCGCAGCCCCGGCTGTGGCGTAGTTCGGCGGCATCGCGAGGCGGCCCCAGCTCGAGCGTGCGGCCCAAGAAGACCTCCTGAAGCGCCGCGCGTCGCGGTTTCGCGTCAACACACAGCTTCGACGGTTGTGCGGCACAATACCGAGGGGTTGCGTCGCGCTGCAGTTCGAATGAAATATAGCGCTTGCGCCACTGGTCTATTGGATGGCGGCAGGATTGCATCGCGCGCTGGCGCAGCCGCTGTCAACAACAAACGGAGTGATGAAGGAATGAACACCAAAACCGCAATGTTGGCTGCCGCTGTCGGCAGCTTGTTTACCATGGGGGCTGCGCACAGCGTGTTGGCCGCAGACGGCGCCACCGAGAAGTGTTATGGCATCGCGAAAGCGGGCATGAACGACTGCGGCACCTCGAAGCATGGCTGCGGTGGCAAGGCTGCCACCGATGGCGACAAGGCCGAGTGGATCAAGGTTCCGAAGGGCACCTGCGAGAAGATCGTCGGCGGCTCGCTCGAGTCATCCGAGAAGATGGCTGCGGCGGACAAGAAAGAAAAGATGTAAGGCATCGCCCAGGCGGGTCAGTGCTTGAACGACAACGTGCAACCTGACTCGCCCGGGAACCTGCCGCCGCGCGCCGGTATCGGTCTGCGCGCGCAGCATCACGCCGCGGTTGCCGACGAGCGGCCGCCGGTCGCCTGGCTCGAGGCGCACAGCGAGAACTATTTCGGTGCCGGCTCGCAATCGCTGCACTGGTTGCTGCGTGCCCGCGAGCACTATCCCATCAGCCTGCACGGCGTCGGCCTGTCGTTAGGCTCCACTGATCCGCTCGATCAGGAGCACATCGCCGAGTGGCGCAGGCTGATCGAGCGAGTCGAGCCAGTGGCAATTTCCGAGCATCTCTGTTGGAGCTCGGTGGACGGCCGTCACAGCAATGATCTGCTGCCCATGCCGTATACGGCAGAAGCTTTGCGTCACATGATTGCACGCGTTTCGCAGGTGCAAGAAATCCTGGGCCGCCGGATCCTGATCGAGAACCTCTCCAGCTATCTGCAGTTCGAACAAGAGGAGATGCCGGAGTGGACGTTCCTGGCCGAGCTCGCGCGTGCCAGTGGCTGCGGCGTACTGCTCGATGTGAACAACATTTACGTCAACGCGCACAATCATGGTTTCGACGCCACCGAGTATCTCCGTGCCGTCCCGCGTGCGGCGGTCGGCGAGATCCATCTCGCTGGCCACACGTCGCGTGTGCTGGGCGGGCGGACAGTGCTGGTCGATACCCATAGTGCACCGGTGTGCGCGGCGGTGTGGAAGCTGTACGCCCAGGCGATCGCTCACTTCGGTGCGCAGCCGACACTGATCGAGTGGGATGCCGATATCCCCGCGCTCGACGTGCTGGTTGCCGAGGCGCAGCGCGCCGATCAGATCGCAGGAGATGCGCTTGCTGCCGCTGCGTGAGCTGCAGCGTCGCTTCGCTGCCAGTCTGTTTGGCGAACAGATTGTGCCGGACGCAGGCTTGCTGCGCTCGACAGGAATCAGCGCAGCTCTGCGGATCGCCATCCATGCTAACAATTGGCGCCAGGGGTATCGTGAGGCCATGGCGCTCATGTATCCCGTGCTGCAGCGGCTGGTGGGTGGCGAATACTTCGTCGGTCTGGCGGATGACTACCGCTTGCTGCAGCCGTCGCGACGTGGCGATCTGCATCATGTTGGGGCGGGGTTCCCAGGGTTCTTGCGGCATCGATTCGATGCCGGCGAATATGCTTACCTGGCCGATATTGCCGCCCTGGAGTGGGCGGTCGAAGACGCGCGTCGCGCGGCGCTGGTCGAGGCGTTGACTGCCGACGTGCTGCGTGACCTGGCGCCGGACGCCTATGCCGACCTGCGACTGGCCCTGCATCCGGCCGCGCGGTTGGTGCAGTCACCGTTCCCGATCCGTCGTATCTGGTTTGCGAATCAGTCCGCCGCTGAGTCGGTCGATACGGTTCGGCTCGACGCGGGCGGTGATGCGTTGCTCGTGCGCGTGCTACCCACCGAGGTGGCCGTCGCCGCTCTCGACGAGGCGGGCTTCAGGTTCGTCGAGGAGCTGGGGCAAGGTGTGAGTTTAGGCGACGCAGCCGAGCATGCGCTCGAGCACGATGCGAGCTTCGATCTGGGCGCGGCTGTGCGCCGTCTGTTTGCGCTGCGGGCGCTCGCTGTCGAGCCTGCAACTTGAGCAGCGGCGGCTAGTCTCCTTTGGGCTCGAACTGCAGCGACACGCCGTTCATGCAATAGCGCTGCCCGGTGGGCGCCGGGCCGTCGTCGAACACATGTCCCAGATGCCCGCCACAGTTGGCGCAATGCACCTCGGTACGCTTCATGAACAACGTGCGATCGGTCCGCGTCTCGATCGCATCCGGCAGCGGCTGGAAGAAACTCGGCCAGCCGGTGCCGCTGTCGAACTTGGATGCCGACTCGAACAAGGCCTGGCCGCAGCCGGCGCAATGAAAGACACCAGTGCGTTTCTCGTAGTTCAGCGGGCTCGAGCCGGCGCGCTCAGTGCCATGTTCGCGCAACACCCGGAAAGCATCGGCCGGCAGTAGCGCGCGCCACTCGTCCGGCGATTTCTCGACCGTAAACTTCTGGGCGGCGCTCATGTGGAACCGCGTGCCTCCCAGCGGCGCGGATTGTGGTCGGTGGTCACGACGGAGATTTCGCCGCGTCGAAAATCGATCGCCACGGATTCGAGTACGCCGATCACGTCCATACCGAGGATCAATGCGGGCGTCTGCTGCAATTTCCAGACATCGAAGACGTGAAAATCACCAAACGTCACCTCGACGTCGCCAACGCTTAGATCATCGAGTTTGATGGTCGGCGCGAGCCAGCGCTCCCCTTCCACCACGTGGGGCGTCGCGCCGCTCACTTCGGTATTGGTGGCCTCGTTGCGATAGCGTCGCCTGGTCAGTGCGTCGCGCAGCGCGAGGTTGCCCAGCGTGCGCTCGGAACCGGTGTCGAAAACGATCGCGGTCTTCTGGCGGCCGACGCGCCCATCGACCAGCAGCACGCCGCCGGCGATGCGCCGCGCGCGTATATTGAGTGCACCGCTGCGCCGCGCACCGCCGCGGCTGCGCCGTATCTCGATGGTGTTCTGCCGGAAGTCGACATCGATGCGCTGCTCGGTCAGCCCCGCGACGCCGAGGATGCCGTCGGCATTGGCCATGATCGACGACCAGATGATCGGCATCCGTTGGTCCTCGAGCAACAGCGCGCCAGCCTCGAGGCTGTCGATATGCACGACTGGCACCTGCGCAGCGCCTGTGACGCCATTCAGAGTAACGACATCGGCCTCATTGGCGGTGACCTCGAGCGTGGCTGCGAGCGCCGGCGACAGAGTGGAGTGGCTCGCGCCTGTGTCGACCACGAAGAGAAAGGGGCCCTGACCGTTGACCATCACCGGCGCCATAATGCGGCCGATGCGGTCGAGCGTCGTGCTGGTGGCGTATTGCAGCTCTTCCGGTGGGTCTTCGGCCATCTCCTGGATTCGCCGGAACGGGCGCACAGGACTGTTGGCCCAAACCGGCCCGATCGCCGCGGCGAGCGCGGCGCCCGTGAGAGTACTCATGAGGGCGCGTCGGTCCACCCGACCATCCTACGCCGATCTTGCGAAAGCACAAAACAGCGGTCATTTCACGCAGACGGCGGTCGGCCGCGGTCAATTTACGGGTGCAGACCCTGCCAGCGATGGCTGCCATGGGATCAGGTGGCCGCCCGGGGCAATTGACCTGGATCATTGACGCACTGGCCGTCACAGTGAACAGTCCTGCGGGCCAAGCTCCACGTCACGGAAATACTATGTTGAACGGCCGCACTGGCCCGATTGCTTGCCGCTACTGCGATCTGCAGGAGATCTGTCGACTCTGCGGCATCGTCGCTGGGGGCGAGGAAAGTGCCCGGCAACGCACCGGTAGCACCCGCCGCACATTGCAGGTGGGTGATCGGCTGTTCCACGCCGGTGACCCGGCGCATTCGATCTTTGCCGTGCGCCGAGGAATGCTGAAGACAGTCGATATCGGGCAGGAAGGTGAGGAGCACATCGTGGCAATCCACACACCTGGAGACGTGCTCGGCATGGAAGCGTTCGGCAATCGCGTCTACGCGCGCGATGCAGTCGCCATGCAGCCCGTTTCCTTCTGCAAACTGCCGTTGTCACTGCTGAGCGCGCAGTACGTTCGCGCGCGCGAATTGGGCATGGCGCTTATCAATCTGCTGAGCCGACTGTCGGTGCAACCGATCGCGAGTGTTCGCGGTTCGAGTCGTGAGCGCGTTGCCGGGCTCATTCTCGAACTGTCGCGACGATTCGAACAGCGTGGTCTCGACGGTCGCAGCTTCTCCCTTGGCATGACTCGCCAGGATATGGCGAGCCTGCTCGATACTCGCATCGAGACCGTGAGTCGCACGATTCAGAAGATGCACCGCGCCAAAGAAATCGAAGTCACTGGCCAGCAGGTTACCTTGCTCTCGCTCAAACCTGCCGTTTGACCGTTGTCAAAACGTCGCTGCGCGCATGAGGTCAACATGCGCGCATGAGACTCGAACTCGTATGCCCAGCCGGCACGCTGCCGGCGCTGCGTGCCGCCGTGGACAACGGGGCCGATTCCGTCTACATCGGATTTCGCGGTGCTACCAACGCGCGCAACTTCCCAGGGCTGAACTTCGGCGAAAGTGAAGCAGCCGCAGGCGTTGCTTATGCGCACGAGCGCGGCACGAGGGTGTTCGTTGCGCTGAACGTCTACCCGTCGCCCGCTACATGGGAACTCGCCACTGGAACGATCGACCGCGCGGCTCGCCTCGGTGTCGATGCGCTGATTCTGGCTGATCCCGGGTTGATGCGATATGCCGCGGAGCATCATCCCGCCCTACGACTGCATCTGAGCGTGCAGAGTTCTGCCACAAACTGGCGCGCGATTGAGTTCTACCGCGAGCGTTTCGGTATTCGGCGCGCGGTCTTGCCACGTGTTCTGTCGGCGACCCAGGTGGCGCGATTGACTGGACGGACGTCGGTGGAGATCGAGGTGTTCGGCTTCGGCAGTCTTTGTGTGATGGTGGAGGGACGTTGCGCGCTTTCCTCGTTTGCAACCGGCCATTCACCGAATGTGCAGGGCGTGTGTTCGCCCGCCCATGCGGTGCGTTGGGAAGAGACGCGTGCCGGCCGGCAATCCCGCCTCAACGGCGTTTTGATCGATCGCTACGCACCGGGCGAAGCGGCTGGCTACCCGACGCTGTGCAAGGGGCGCTTCCGAGTGCACGACCAGGTTTTTCATGCGCTCGAAGAGCCAACGAGCCTCAATGCGCTTGGCGTGCTACCTGCTTTGATCGCCAGCGGCGTCAAGGCCCTCAAGGTAGAAGGGCGACAGCGCTCGCCCGCGTATGTCGGGCAGGTGACGCGCCTGCTGCGCCGCGCGCTGGATCTATGCGCGGCTGCGGATCTGGCTACTCGCGCGAGTGTGCAGAGCGATACCACAGACTGGGAGCCGCCTGCCGAGCTGCTCCGCGAGCTCGATGCGCTCGCGGAGGGACGCACCCATACTCTGGGCGCCTACCACCGACCCTGGCAATGAGCGCGAGCACCATGAAACTAGCCGTTGGTCCGATCCTCTATTTGTGGGATCGGCGTGTGGCGCTGGATTTTTACGCGGACCTGTGCGACGCGCCGGTGGACATCGTCTATCTGGGCGAAGTCGTGTGCAGCAAGCGACGGGTGCTGCAGCGGGGCGACTGGACGATGGTCGCCTACGCGCTGGAAGCCGCAGGCAAGGAAGTGGTCTGGTCCACGCTGGCGTTGATCGAAGCCGAGTCAGAGGTGTCGGCAATGACACGCATCGTCGACACGTCCGCCGGTCGCTTCGAAGCTAACGACATGGGAGCGGTACAGCATGCGGCTGGGCGACCGTTCGTCGCGGGTCCGCATCTCAACATCTACAATGAGGCAACACTGCAACTCATGGCGGCGTGCGGCGCGCGACGCTGGGTGGCGCCGGTGGAACTGCCCCTTGCGACGATCGCCGCGCTCGGCAAGACCCGCGCGCCCGGTCTCGAAATCGAGGTGTTCGCATACGGGCGTCTGCCGCTCGCCTTCTCGGCACGCTGCTTCACGGCACGGTCGCAGAACCGGCCGAAAGACGATTGCGGCTTCATTTGTAGTGATTACCCGGATGGCATCACGCTCTACTCCCGCGATGATCAGCCGTTCCTGACCCTGAACGGTATTCAGACTCAGTCTGCCGCCGTACAAAATCTTTCGCCCCACGTCGCCGCACTGCGCAGCGCTGGCGTCGACATTCTGCGGCTTTCGCCCCAGTCACAGGATTTTCCGGCGGTGATTCGGGCGTTCCGCGACGCCGTCGATTCTACCGGCGCAGTTGCCGCGTTCCCGTCGCCCGCGCTGCCGGGCGGTTACTGCGATGGCTATTTGCGGGGCGAAGCCGGGATAGGCCATGCAGGGTGAAGCTGGCGATCGGACGTGGCAGCACCGCGTACAAATGAGCCGGCAGATCGAAGTCCCAACCGTCCAGAAGGTTCTTCAGATGAAGCCCGGTTTCAGTCTCACCTTCGACTGCCAGCCGCCGCTGAAAGAAGAGTGTGTCAGGATCCTCTTGGTGCCGCGCGAGCGCGACGAAATCCTGCAGCGAACCCCGGATGGTGACATGGGCGGTTTGCGTCGAGTAACGCAGCGCGCCAGCTCTGATTTCGAAAGTGTGCGTGAGCGGAATGTCGTCGACGCACAGCGCGATGCGCTTGCCAGCAAGGTCGCCGAGCTGCTGCTGCAAGGGTTGGCCGCGCAGCAGTTGATTGACCGTATGCGCAACCAGTCGCGCCGTGGCCGAGGACGGCATGACGCGCAGCAGCTGTCGAAGTGCGGCAAGTGGATCGAGCATGAGCAGGTCTCCGGCGGGCGGGACGCGCATTCATGCCATGCCGGCTGCGAGCGTGTCTTGACGATCGTCAAGGCTGGTGCGATTCGTGTGCCGTCGCGATGAGTTACGCGAGCCTGCGGGAGTTCGTGCAGGCGCTCGAAGCGCGCGGTGATCTGAAGCGTGTGCCGTTCCCAGTCGATCCACGGCTCGAGATGACGGAGCTGTGCCAGCGGAGCCTCAGGGCGGGCGGGCCGGCGCTGTGGTTTGAGCAGCCGCGTGGCTCGGACATGCCCGTGCTCGGCAATCTCTTCGGTACGCAACAGCGGGTGGTTGCCGCACTTGGACTCGACCATGTGACACAGCTGCGAGAAATCGGCGAGACGCTCGCGTTTCTGCGGGAGCCTCATTGGCCGGATCGGCCGCGCGAAGCGCTTGGTCGCCTGCCGGCTTTTCTGCCGCTGCTCAAGGCAACGCCGCACACCCAGCCGCGTCCGTCTGTCTACGAAACCGTGCAAGTCGGCGCCGACGTCGATCTCTCCTGTCTGCCAGTGTGGACCTGCTGGCCTGAGGACGCAGGTCCGCTGATCACCTGGGGTCTCGTCGTGACACACGGAACGCGCAAGTCGCGGCACAACGTGGCGCCCTACCGCCAGCAGGTGATCGGCCGCAATCGCGTCATCATGCGCTGGCTGTCTCATCGGGGCGGCGCACTCGACTTTCGTGACTGGCAACGCGACCACGCCGGCGAGCCCTTCCCGGTAGTCGTGATGATCGGCGCCGATCCAGCGCTGTTGGTTGCTGCGACGACCCCGATCCCGGACAGCGTATCGGAGTACCAGTTCGCGGGACTGCTGCGCCGCCGGCGCAGCGAGGTGTATCGCAGCACGGTCGGTCTTGATGTCTGTGCGAGTGCCGAGATCGTGCTGGAGGGTCACATCGCCCCGGGTGACGAAGCACTCGAAGGACCCTTCGGCGATCACACCGGCTACTACAACAGCCAAGCTCGCTTTCCGGTACTGACTGTCGAGCGCCTGTCCATGCGACGGAACGCGTTCTATCACGGCGGTTACATGGGTCGCTCGCCCTGGGACGAGCCGTCAATCCTGGCGATGTCGCTCAACGAGATGTTCGTGCCGATGTTGCAGCGGAGCTTCCCCGAGATCGTGGATTTCCATCTGCCGCCCGAAGCGTGTTCGTATCGCATCGCGGTCGTGAGCATCCGCAAAGCCTATCCGGGCCACGCGCGGCAGATCATGCAAGCTGTCTGGTCGAGCTTGCGCCAGTTCCTATACACCAAGTACGTGATCATCACGGACGAGGACATCGACGTGCGCAACTGGCAGGAGGTGATCTGGGCGATCGCCACACGGGTCGATCCGGCGCGCGATCTGCAACTCGTGCGTCGCAGTCCGATCGACTATCTCGATTTCGCCAGTCCGATTGCGGGGCTAGGCTCGAAACTCGGCGTGGACGCAACCAACAAGTGGCCCGGCGAGACTCGCCGCAAATGGGGCCGCCCACTCGTAATGAGCCCCGACGTGGTTCGTCGCACCGATCCGATGTGGGCCGCGCTGTTTGACAATCGTCAATACGGTGGAAGCAGCACCGGGCTCTAATGCGCCCATGACACACAACAGTGCAAGCGTGCCTGGCGTCGAGCCGCGAACGCAACAACGCTTCACGAAAGCTGATCTGATCGCCTGCGGGGAGGGCGCGCTGTTCGGGCCGGGCACGCCGCGATTGCCGGTGGCGCCCATGCTCATGATCGATCGCATCACGTGGATCGCAAATACTGGCGGTGCATACGGCGCCGGCGAGCTGCGTGCGGAACTAGACATAGATCCTTCAGCCTGGTACTTCGCCTGCCACTTCATCGATGATCCGGTAATGCCGGGTTGTCTCGGGCTCGACGCAATGTGGCAGTTGTTGGGTTTCCATCTCGCCTGGTGCGGGCACCGCGGGCTCGGTCGCGCCCTCGGAGTCGACGAAGTGCGCTTTACCGGACAGGTGCTACCGACAGTAAAACGCGTGAACTACCAGATCGACATCAAGCGCGTGATTGAGCGCAAGTTGGTGATGATCGTCGGTGATGCCGCACTGCTCGCTGACGGCGTCAAGATCTATACAGCCAAAGGTTTGCGTGTCGGTTTGTTCAGCAATGCAGGGATCAACTGATTGCGCCGGGTAGTCGTCACGGGCATGGGTATCGTCTCCTGCCTCGGCAATGAACTCGATACGGTCAGCGATGCGCTCGCCGCAGGCCGTTCCGGCATTCGCGCTATGCCAGACTATCCCGCAGCGGGACTGCGCAGTCACGTCGCCGGAGTCCCGCAGATCGTCGTCAACGACCACATCGACCGGCGCGATCTGCGTTTCATGGGAGATGCGGCGGCGTTTGCGGCAATCGCGCTGGCGCGCGCAATTGCTGCCAGTGGCTTGACTGAGGCGCATATCAGCGATCCGCGCACCGGCCTGATTGCGGGCACCGGCGGCGGCTCGCCAGCCAATGTCGTCGAGGCGGCCGACACGCTTCGCACCCGGGGATTGCGCAAAGTGGGTGCGACACGCGTGCCACGTACCATGTGCAGCACGGTAGCAGCCTGCCTCGCGACGAGCTTTCATATCAAGGGTGTCTGCTACTCGTTGACCTCGGCCTGCGCGACGAGCGCCCACTGCATCGGCGCCGCGGCCGAGCAGATCCGCTGGGGAAATCAGGACGTGATGTTCTGTGGTGGCGGCGAAGAGGAACACTGGTCGTTGACCGCGCTGTTCGATGCGATGGGTGCACTATCGACCGCGCGCAATGCGACGCCCTCGCTCGCCTCGCGCGCATACGACGTGAATCGTGACGGCTTTGTAATCGCGAGCGGCGGTGGCATGCTCGTACTGGAATCACTCGAGCATGCGCAGGCGCGCGGTGCGCCGGTCATCGCGGAACTCGTGGGCTTTGGCGTCACGGCCGACGGCGCCGACATGGTACAGCCGTCAGGCGAAGGAGCGGTGCGCTGTATGCGCCAGGCGCTGACCGGTCTATCAGAGCCGGTGGACTACGTGAATGCACACGGCACTTCGACACCCTTGGGCGATGTGATCGAGCTCAACGCGATGCGCGAGGTGTTCGGTTTCGACTTTCCACTGGTGTCGTCCACCAAATCCCTGTCGGGGCACTCACTCGGTGCGGCGGGCGTGCAGGAGGCGATCTACAGCTTGCTGATGCTGCGAGATGGGTTTCTAGCTGGCTCCGCCAACATCGACGAAGTCGACCCAAATTGCGCTGACTACCCGATACTGAAGTCGACGCGCCAAATGCGCGTGACCACGGTGATGTCCAACAGCTTCGGCTTCGGTGGCACCAACGCGTCACTCGTATTCAGGAGACTATGAGCATGGTCTCCGGTGCAGCTCATCGGTACTACAGTATCGCGCAACATGCGCAGCGCTACGAGCGCGTCGCGCGCCTGATGCCGGCCGCCGAATGGGACGCACATTTCGACCTGGTGGCGGCGGTCGAAGCGCTCAAGCGTGAACGTAGTGCCGTCGTTCTGGCTCACAACTACCAACGACCCGAGCTGTTTCACGGCATCGCGGACTTCTGCGGGGATTCGCTGGAGCTGGCGCGCCACGCTGCGGGATCGACCGCGGATGTCATTGTACTGTGTGGCGTCCGTTTCATGGCCGAGACGGCCAAGTTGCTGGCACCAAGCAAGACGGTGCTACTACCCGACACCGCAGCCGGCTGTTCGCTGGCCGACTCGATTGCTCCGGAGGACGTCCGCACGTTGCGTCGGCGCCATCCAGGCGTGCCGGTAGTTTGTTATGTGAATACCAGCGCTGCGGTCAAGAGCGAGTGCGATGCTTGTTGCACGTCATCGAACGCGCAGCTCGTGGTGGAGAGCTTCGGTACGCCGGCGGTCATTTTCGTTCCAGACGAATACCTGGCTGCGCACGTTGCGGCTCACACGAACGTACGCATCATCTCATGGCAAGGTCACTGCGAAGTGCATGAGCGCTTCACCGGGCAGGAAGTGCGCGAGTATCGCGACCAGTCGAACGCGTACGTACTGGCGCATCCCGAATGCCCGCGCGACGTGCAGATCGCAGCCGATTTCGTTGGCTCGACATCCGCGATGATTGCAAAGCTCGAGCGCCAGCGACCGCCGCGCGCGATGCTGATCACCGAATGCTCCATGGCCGACAATATTTCGAGTGCGTTTCCGGATATTGAGTTCCTGCGCCCGTGTAACTTGTGCCCACACATGCAGCGGATCACGCTGTCGGGTGTCCACGCCAGCCTGGAGCGCCTGGCACCCTCGATCGAGATTCCGGACGCCGTCGCGGCCGGGGCGCGTCGTGCGGTGCAACGGATGCTGGATGTCGGTCGCCCGCGCGGTTCGTGAGCACATTCGACACCGATGTGCTGGTGGTCGGCGCCGGCGCTGCTGGTCTCGTCACGGCGTTGAGCGCTGCGCGGCGGCGCGTCGGTTTGCTCGGCGGAGGCGCTACGGCCAGTGAGCTGGCCCAAGGTGGCATCGCTGCGGCGGTGGGACATGACGATACAGTGTTGCAACACGCTGCCGACACTTGCTTCGCCGGACACGGACGCAACGACCCACGCGTCGTGCACTATGCCTGCGCGCGTGCGCCGGCTGCGATTGCCTGGCTCGAATCGCTCGGCGTGCGTTTCGCGCGTACCGGCAATGCGTGGTCGCTGCATCTGGAAGCCGCACACAGTCGTGCCCGCGTGCTGCATGCCGACGGCGACGCCACCGGCGCCGCGATCATGCAGGTGCTGCGACGACGGCTAACGCAGATCCCACGTGTCGAGCTGCTGCCGCGAATGCGCGCATTCGCCCTGCTGCGTGATGAGCGTGGGGTCAGCGGAGTTGCTGCGGTCGACGACGAAGGTTCTATTGTCACCGTGCGGGCCCGTGATGTGGTCCTCGCGACCGGTGGTATCGGCGGGCTCTACGATCGCACGACTAACCCGCTCGATGTCTGCGGCGACGGCCTCGCGATGGCGCTCGCCGCGGGTGCACGCTGTGACGCGCTCGCGGCGGTCCAATTCCACCCAACTGCGCTCGATGTTGCCGCTCGTCCACTGCCGCTCATCTCGGAAGCGTTGCGTGGTGCCGGTGCACGGCTGATCGACGAGGCGGGGCGGCACATCATGCGTGCGGCGCACCCGCTCGGCGACCTCGCACCGCGCGACGTGGTAGCCGGCGTCGTCTACGCGGAACACCTTGCAGGCAGGCGTGTGTGGCTCGACGCGACCGCGCTGCGTGCGACGGACGTTGCCCACTCGTTTCCGACGGCCTATCGGCACTGTCGAGAACATGGAATCGATCCGCATCGCCAGCCTATCGGCGTGACGTGTGCCGCGCACTATCACATGGGCGGCATCTCGGTTGATCTCGATGGCCGCACCAGCCTGCCTCACTTGTGGGCGGTTGGGGAAGTTGCGTGCACCGGCTTGCACGGTGCGAATCGACTGGCAAGCAATTCGTTGCTGGAAGCCGTCGTCTTCGGACGGCGGCTGGGTCAGGTGCTCGGCGATGTCCGCGGCAGACCACTCGCCACCGGTGCGCTCGATCGACCGGCGGAGACCGAGGAGCATGCCGAGCAGGAACTTCGCGCTCTGATGTGGCGATGCCTGGGACCGGCGCGGGATGCGGCGACGCTGGCCGACGGCATCGCGACAGTGACGAGCTGGCGCTCGCGCACCGCGCGGCCGGCGGGTACGCACGCACCGCGTCTGCAGTTGGTCGAAGCCATGCTGCAGGCCGCGCGACCGTGAGCCAGCCGGCGCCACGCTACAGCAGTGGCACCAGCAACAACGCGACGATGTTGATGATCTTGATCAACGGGTTGATCGCGGGACCTGCGGTGTCCTTGTACGGATCGCCCACCGTGTCACCCGTGACCGCTGCTTTGTGCGCCTCAGAGCCCTTGCCGCCGAAGTTGCCTTCTTCGATGTACTTCTTGGCATTGTCCCAGGCACCACCGCCGGTGCACATGGAGATGGCGACAAAGAGACCCGTGACGATCGTGCCGATCAGGAGGCCGCCTAGTGCACGAATCCCGGCGCCGGGGCCCATCAGAGTGTTCATGCCAAGCGCAATGACCACCGGCACGAGGATGGGCAGCAGTGATGGCACGATCATCTCCTTGATCGCGGCCTTCGTCAGCAGATCGACCGCCTTCGAATACTCGGGCTTGGCCGTGCCTTCCATGATGCCCTTGATCTCACGAAACTGGCGCCGCACTTCGGTCACCACCGAGCCGGCCGCGCGGCCAACTGCTTCCATCGCCATTGCGGCGAACAGGTAAGGGATGAGGCCACCGATGAAGAGCCCGATGATCACTGCCGGATCGTCCAGCCGGAAGCTCTCGACCAGTTTGCCGGCACCTAACAAGCCGGCATCTTCCAGCTTGTGGGTGAAGTCGGCGAACAGTACCAGCGCGGCGAGACCGGCGGAGCCGATCGCGTAGCCCTTGGTGACTGCCTTGGTAGTGTTGCCCACTGCATCCAGCGGATCGGTGATATCGCGGATCTTGGCCGGCAGCTCGGCCATCTCGGCGATGCCGCCAGCGTTGTCCGTGATCGGGCCGTAGGCGTCGAGCGCCACGATCATACCGGTGAGCGACAGCATCGCGGTCGCGGCAATGGCAATCCCGTACAGACCACCCAGCGTGTAGGCGGCCCAGATCGCGGCGCACACCGACAGCACGGGCAGGGCAGTCGATTTCATCGACACGCCGAGTCCGGCAATGATGTTGGTCGCGTGGCCGGTCTGCGATGCAGCCGCCACCTTGCGTACCGGGCTGTACTCGGTCGCCGTGTAGTACTCGGTGATCACGATCATGGCGGCGGTGAGTGCTAGCCCGACCATCGCGCAGCCGAACAGGGCGCCTTGCAACTCCGCCGGCATCAGGTCCTGCGTAATGAACCAGAACGCTACCGCCGCGATCACGGCCGATACGGCGACACCGCGATACAGTGCGTTCATGATCTTGCCGCCTTCCTTGACGTTGACGAAGAACGTACCGACGATCGAGGCAATGATCGAGGCGGCGCCGAGCGCCAGCGGATAGACGATGGCGTTCGTGCCGATATCGGTCATCATCAGGCCACCTAACAACATGGTGGCGACGATCGTGACCGCATAGGTCTCGAACAGGTCGGCCGCCATGCCGGCGCAGTCGCCGACATTGTCACCGACGTTGTCAGCGATCACCGCCGGATTGCGCGGATCGTCCTCGGGGATGCCGGCTTCGACTTTGCCGACGAGATCCGCGCCGACGTCCGCACCTTTGGTGAAGATGCCGCCACCGAGACGCGCGAAGATCGAGATCAGCGAGCCGCCAAAGGCGAGGCCCACCAAAGAACGCAGCGCTTCCTTCTCGCCCACCTGCGGGACCATCAGCAGGTAGTAGAGCGCCACCCCGAGGAGACCCAGGCCCACGACCAGCATGCCGGTGATGGCACCGCCGCGGAACGCGACGGCGAGCGCTGCATTGAGGCCGTTGTTAGCTGCCTGGGTGGTCCGTACGTTGGCGCGCACCGAGATGTTCATGCCGATGTAGCCCGCGAGGCCCGAGAGGATCGCGCCGACCGCAAAGCCCCCTGCGGTGGCCCCACCCAACGCCAACCACAACAACACCACCAGCACGACGCCGACGATACCGATCGTCGTGTACTGCCGGTTCAGATAGGCCTTGGCGCCTGCCTGAATAGCGGCCGCGATCTCCTGCATCCGCGCATTGCCAGCCGGCAGCTTGAGAATCGCGATGGTCGCGAATACGCCGTACAAAACGGCGACCACGCCGGCGGCAACCGCCAGCCACAGCCACGTTGTGGCATCCATAAGGTTCCCCTTGGAAATCAGTAAGTTAGTAATTCTTGCGGCGGCACCCGCCGGCCCCCCATAAGGGGCGCGAACTATACCAAGGCCTGAGCAAAACCGTCCAATCTGCAGACGTTATGGTCTAAAGCCGGTCTTGAGTTTCTTGGGCACCGCCACACCCTTGATGGTGACGTACTGCGGCAGACCGTTCTTGTAGGGCGGGTAGTCCTCACCGACGATCAAAGGCTCGAGATAGGTGCGGCATTTGGCTGTGATCCCGAAGCCATCCGCAGTGATGAAATTGCGCGGAACCTTCTTTTCCTTGTTGGCCACCTCCGCGAGTGCGACCCGCCCAATGGTCCATTTGTAGGGCTTGGAGGACTGCCGCACGATCGTAGGCATTACCGCATTGTGGCCGGCCAGCGCGAGTTCTACGGCCGCCTTGCCCATCGCGTAGGCCTGAAGGACGTCCGTCTTCGATGCGATATGTCGTGCGGCACGTTGCAGATAATCGGCCACCGCCCAGTGATATTTGTACCCATGGGCTTCGCGGACCATGTTGGCCACCACGGGCCCCACGCCGCCCAGCTGCGTGTGCCCGAAGGCATCCTTGGTGCCGGCATCGGCCAGGAATGTGCCGTCGGCATCGGCCGCGCCCTCCGAGACCACCACGACGCAATAGCCGTTACGCTCGACCGACTCCTTGACCCGCGCCAGGAACCTGGGCTTGTGGAAGGCGATTTCGGGGAACAGGATGATCTGCGGCGCATCATTGCTGCTCTGGCCCGCGAGGCCGCCTGCAGCCGCGATCCAGCCAGCATGGCGACCCATTACCTCCAGCACGAATACTTTGGTTGACGTGCGCGCCATCGAGGCCACATCGAGCGCCGCCTCGCGCGTCGACACCGCGACGTACTTGGCAACCGAGCCAAAGCCCGGGCAGCAGTCCGTATGCGGCAGATCGTTGTCGACCGTCTTGGGTACCCCGATGCAGGTGATGTGATACCCCATCTGCTCGCCCAGCTGGGCCACCTTGTTGGCGGTATCCATCGAGTCGTTGCCGCCGTTGTAGAAGAAATAGCCAATGTTATGTGCCTTGAAAACCTCGATCAGGCGCTCGTACTTGGCGCGGTCCTGGTTGATGTCCTTGAGCTTGTAGCGTGCCGAGCCAAACGCGCCGGCTGGCGTATAGCGCAGGCCCTTGATCGTGGCGCGGCTCTCCTTGCTGACATCGATGAGGTCCTCGGTCAGCGCGCCGACGATCCCGTGCCGGCCAGCCAGAACATTGCGGATGTGCTTCGACCGCATCGCTGTCTCGATGACGCCGGCGGCCGAGGCGTTGATGACCGCCGAGACGCCTCCCGATTGAGCATAAAACGCGTTCATGGGCCGGGCGCGTTGCGGTCGGCGGGCTTTTTTTGGGCTGGGCATGGCAGGTCCTTTGGTTTGCCGGTACGGGAGATCCGGGCGAGAGAATAGCGCAGCTGGGCGCGGGTCGTTTGACCTGCCCGAATCGTCCCGGTACTGTGCGCCCCTTCCTGGGGTCCGGTCTCAACTACCTAAGCGTTATGCGACTCGTTCTTCTCGGCGCGCCCGGCTCTGGCAAGGGCACGCAGTCTCAACGGCTGATCGAGCACTTCGGAATTCCGCAGATCTCGACGGGGGATCTGCTGCGCGCAGCTGTCAAGGCGGGAACCCCGTTGGGGCTCGCTGCCAAGGCGATCATGGACGCCGGCAAGCTGGTCGACGACCGCACCATGCTTGGGATCATTCGCGAACGACTGGCGCAGCCGGACGCCGCCGATGGGTTCATCCTCGACGGATTCCCACGCACCTTGGCGCAAGCAGAGGCGTTGCAGAAGTTGCTGCAGGAACTCGGCACGCCACTGTCCGCCGTAGTGCTGCTCGAGGTCGATTACCAGGTGCTCGTGAAGCGCATCTCCGGCCGGCGTACTTGCCAGGATTGCGGCCGGATATTCAATATCCACACGGCGCCGCCATCCGATCCGCCGCCTTGCCACGGGCGTTGCACGACGCCCAAGCTGATACAGCGAGCCGACGACACGGAGGCGACCGTGAGCAAGCGCCTGCAGGTGTATGACGACCAGACGCGGCCGTTGGCGGACTTCTATCTGCAGCGCGGTCTGTTGCGGACCATCGATGGCGACGGCGATCCCGAGGTCGTCACCCGCCGACTGATCAGCGCGCTCGAGGGTTGACGATACGCCGGGCGGGCCTGCGCTCAGTCTGTGCCCAGCGCAGCTAACAACCGAGAGCCGATGACCGCGCGACGCCAGCCCGTGAGTGGTTGCGCGTCCTCGTCACCGCGCGCCACTTGTTCGAGGTCGCGTCGCGTCGCCAGCACCTCACTGGCGAGGTTGAGTTCTGCGGCGGCCGTGTTGGTAATCGCAGCCAGCTGCTTCACCGCCGCCGCCAGGACCGGATCGGGGCGTTGACGTTTGGGTAGCGGGGGTGGCGGTGTGTCGATCTCGCTGGCTGCGATCATCGCTAACAACTCCGCGCCGCTGTGGCGCACGACGTTCTCCGGCATCTCGGGTACGGTGCGCAGTGCCGGGAGGGAGCGCGGCACCCGCACGACGATCTCCCGCAGCACCGTATCGGCCAGGATCCAGCCACGGGGCCGATTGCGATCGATGGCCCGCTGCTCGCGCCAGGCAGCGAGTTCCCGTGCCAGTGCTGTGCGCCCCGGATCGAGACCGGTCAGGCCCTTCAGGCGTCGCCACGCATCCTCGGGATTGACAGTTAGTTGGCTGGCGTCGGCAAGCGGCCGCAGCTCTTCGACGAGCCATGCGAGTCGGCCGGCTTGGTCGAGTTGCGCCATGAGCTCGGCCCGCAGGGGCAGGAGGTGCCGCACGTCGTCGAGCGCGTACTCGATTTGTTCCGGCGACAGCGGCCGACGCGACCAATCGGTGCGAGTATGCGCCTTGGCGAGCTCGACTCCGAGTATGCGACGCGCCAACTCTGCATAGCCAACCTGCGGGGGGTAGCCTGCCAGGGCCGCTGCCACCTGCGTGTCGAACACGGGGCCAACAAGTCCGGTCGTTGGCAACAGCACTTCGAGGTCCTGGCGCGCCGCATGCAGCACCTTGACCTGCTGCGACGCGCCGAGTACCGGCAGCAGCGGCTCGAGCGCGCCGGTCGCCAACGGGTCGATGCAGGTGGCGTGCTCGCGCGTCGCTACCTGTATCAGACAAAGTTCGGCGCGGTAGGTGCGCTCCCGCAGGAATTCCGTGTCGAGTGCGATCGCATCCTGCGAGGCGAGGCGGTGGGCGAGCGTGGTGAGGTCATCGAGCGTGTGGATGATCAAGCGGTTCCTTCGAGCGCGCTGCGGCAGCCGACGTGTACAATTCCGCCACATTAGCTGAAGCAGCGTCGTCAGTCGAAAGTGCCGGGCCCGGTGATCCCCTTAATCAAGCTGTTCGTCGAGATCGCCCTGTTTCGCCGCGGCCCCGATGCTGTGCCCGCCGGGTCGCAAGTCCTGTGGCTGACGATCGGCCTGTACGTGGCGCTGACGCTCGTGCTGCAGTTCCTGCTGCCCTCACGCATACCCAATCTCATGTTGCAGCTGCCGGTGGGGGTCGCTTTCACGCTCGGCTGGTATGGGTTGTTGCTGTATCTCGCCAATCGCCCGGAACGCTTCCTGCAGACTGCGACCGCGGTATTCGGCTTGCAGCTCGTACTGCGGCCCTTGTTAGCACCGGTCGACTGGCTGTGGCCGCAGCTCGCCAAGGACAGCCCGCTCGTGATCGTCGTGGCCGGGTTCGCATTGCTATTGCTGGGGTGGTCGCTGGCGGTCAACGCGCGCATCGTCCGCGCGGCACTCGAGTGCACACCCGTGGCGGCGGCGGGGCTGGTGTTGGCTGAGTTCCTGACTTCGCAGGTGCTGTTCCTCGCCATGATCGGCCCGCCACCGGAAGCCGCGGTACCCTGATGCACGTTCACATCCTCGGTGTGTGCGGCACGTTCATGGGCGGCATCGCCGCGATCGCGCGCGCGGCTGGCCATCGTGTGACCGGCTCGGACAAGAACGTGTATCCGCCGATGAGCACGCAGTTGCAGGCGCTCGGCATCGACCTCACGGACGGCTATGAGGCAGCGCAGCTCGATCCGGCACCAGATGTCGTGCTCGTCGGCAATGCGTTGACGCGTGGTTTGCCGGTGATCGAAGCGCTGCTCGAGCGCTCGATACCGTACACGAGCGGGCCGGATTGGTTGGCACGCGAGGTGCTGCGCGACCGCTGGGTGCTGGCGGTGGCTGGCACACATGGCAAGACGACAACTACCTCGATCCTCGCGTGGATCCTCGAATACGCCAATCTTGCGCCGGGCTTTCTGATCGGCGGCGTGCCGGGAAATTTCGCCAGCAGCGCGCGCTTGGGCGGCGCGCCGTTCTTCGTGATTGAAGCGGATGAATACGACACGGCGTTCTTCGACAAGCGCGCCAAGTTCGTGCACTACCGGCCGCGCACGGTGATCCTCAACAACCTGGAGTTCGATCACGCCGATATCTATCCGGATCTCGGTTCGATCGAGCGCCAGTTCCACCATCTGGTGCGCATCGTGCCGGGCGGCGGCCGCATCGTGCACAACGCTGCCGACCGGCATCTCGATGCGGTGCTGGCGATGGGGTGCTGGACACCGCGTGAGGGTTTTGCCCGCGATACGTCGCACGGTGCGATGTGGTCGTTAGTCGTGCCCGCGGGGGGCGACTACTCGAGGTTCGACGTGTTCCAGCGAGGCAGGCCGGTAGGAACGGTGGAGTGGCAGATGATGGGCGCACACAATGCCGAGAACGCGCTCGCAGCGATTGCCGCAGCTCACCACGCCGGCGTGCCGACTGGCAGCGCGATCGAGGCACTGGTGCACTTCAAGGGCATCCGCCGGCGCATGGAGCTGCGCGGCGTCGCAGCGGGCGTCAAGGTGTACGACGACTTCGCGCATCACCCCACTGCAATCGCCACGACGCTCGATGGTCTGCGGCGCCGGGTCGGTGCCGAACGCATCATCGCCGTGCTCGAACCGCGCTCCGCGACGATGCGCCTCGGCGTGCACGGCGCTACGCTCGCGCCGTCGCTCGCTGCTGCCGACGAGGTCTGGTTGTTCGCGCCGCCCGATCTGGGCTGGGACGCGGCCGGCGTCGTGCGTGGAGTGGGCGAGCGTGGCCACCTGGCAAACGATGTGGACACCTTGGCGGCGAGCCTGGCGCAGCGCTTGCGCCCGCACGATCATGTGCTGATCATGTCGAACGGCGGCTTCGGCGGTCTGCACGGCAAGTTGCTGGCAGCGCTCGAGGCGCGCGAACGACGGTCGGTGTGATGAGCCAGCAACCCAGACAGGATTTCCGCCAGCGCGCCGTCTCGGTCGGCATGACCGGTGCGTCGGGAGCGCAGTATGGGCTCAGGCTGATCGAGTCGTTAGTGGCGGCCGATCGCGAAGTATTGGTCATGCTCACCAAGACCGCACAAATCGTGCTGGGGTCGGAGACCGACTGCAAGCTGCCTGGTCGCGCGGTCGAGGCCACACGTTTCCTCACTCAATACACACGCGCGCGCGACGGTCAGTTGCGCGTTTTGGGCGAGGAAGAATGGACCTCACCGGTGGCCAGCGGCTCCGGGTCGCCGCTCTCCATGGTGGTCTGCCCCTGCAGCATGGCCACGCTGTCGGCCATCGCGCATGGCGCCAGCGAGAATCTGCTCGAGCGTGCCGCCGATGTGGTGCTCAAGGAGAGCGGCAAGCTGATCATCGTGCCGCGCGAAACACCCTTCTCGGCCATCCACCTCGAGAACATGCTGCAGCTCGCACGGCTGGGCTGCGTCATCCTGCCGGCCAATCCTGGCTTCTACAATCGTCCGACGCGGGTCGAGGAGTTGGTCGACTTCATCGTCGCCCGCGTGCTCGACCAGCTCAGCATCGCCAATGACTTGATGCCGCGCTGGGGGCTCGCGCAGGGTGGCACAGAGCTGGCCGGTTAACTGGCAGCAATGACCGACACGGCGCAGATTCCGCTGTTTCCGCTCAATGTAGTGTTGTTTCCTGGTGGACCGTTGCCACTCAGGATTTTCGAGACGCGCTACACCGACATGGTGCGACACTGTATGCGCGAGCAGTCAGCGTTCGGCGTCGTACTGATACGCTCCGGTGGCGAGGCCGGCGCAGTCGCGAAGACAGCGGAGATCGGTACGACCGCAAGGATCGTCGATTTCAGCCAGCTGCCCGACAATCTGCTGGGTATTACCTGCGTGGGCGAGCGGAAGTTCCGCGTGCTGACGCGTTGGCGCGAGTCCGATGGACTCAACAAGGCACAGGTGCAGTGGCTGGCGCCGGAGCCGGCGATTGCTTTGCCGCCTGATACGCGCCACTTGTCGGCCATACTGCGTAAAGTGCTGCCCGAACTGGACGAGGTCTACCAGCACGTCGAGAAACACTTCGAGGATTCCGCCTGGGTCGGCGCGCGCATCACAGAACTGATTCCACTCGAACTCAACGACAAGCAGGCGCTGCTCGAGCTGAATGACCCGCTGGAACGCTTGCAACGCCTCGCACCGATGATCAAGCGGCCCGACGAGCTGGTGTAACACCGACGCCGGCGGTACTGCGGCGCGAGTAGTAGCGGTACAGCACGGCGCCCATCACGAGCGTCCAACCGAGCACCAGCCAGCCAACGAAACCGTCGAATCGCGACAGCAGGAAGGCGTAGGGACTAGATTCGTCGGGTGCCGAGGTTGCACGGATGAACGTGATTGCCCAGACCCAGCCAGCGTGCAGGCCGATACAGGCGGCGATGTTGCCGGTCAGGCTGCGGACCAGTCCTAACAAGATGCCCACGGCAGCGAGTGCCAGGAACGCATCGGCGATCGCCAGCGGCTGCGCAAAGCTGTGCAGGACGCCCGCCAGCATGTCGAGCCCGCTGCCGGCGTGTACCTCGTCGGCGGGGATGCGGTACTTGCCGATGAAATGCGTCGCCGAGTACACCAGTGCCGTCAGGACGATGGCGGTGCGCGCGCCGGACTCGCGGGCGATGGCGGTGTGCATCGCGCCGCGCAGAAACGTTTCCTCGATCAGCGCGACAACGAGTCCACTAGTGAGGCCCTTGAACGTGAGCGTCGCGAACGTGGCGAGATCGAGTGTCACATTGCTGCGCAGCGTGCGCATGTCGAGCGCGAGCATCAGGGCGACGATCGGCAGCATCATCACGACGCCGAGTACGAGGCCGACGCCGAGCTCGCGCAGGAACGCGCGTCGCGGCAGGCCATAACCCATGCTGGATCGATTGGCGAGCCGCATGCGGCGGACCGTGAAAAAGAACGCGACCGCCAGCGTCAGCATCGCGATGCGGCTGGCGACACGATGAAACGGGAAGTCGAACTGCGGTGTGAGCAACAGCCAGGCGGGATAGGCGAGCGCGGCAATGCCGAGCAGCCCAAGACCGATGAGACCCATGAAAATCGCAAATGCGCGCATGCGCGCACGTTACGCGGCCGGCATTAACTGCGCAAACGCAGCAGATTTGCGCCGTTCCATGGCCCGCCGCATGCGCGATGCTGATGGCTTCTGCCACGGAGGTCAGTGCCCATGCAAGACAACACCACGGATCCTTCCACCGCACTCGAGGTCATTGCCAAGCTTAGCGCTGGGGTCGATCCTGCGACTGGCTTGCCACTAGCTGCCGATTCAATCGTTCAGCAGCCGACTGTGCGAGGTGCGCTCAGCCAGGCTCGGGCAGCGCTCGAGTCTCGAATTGTACGCCGCTCACGTCGCGGTCAGACGCCTCGCAACTTAGGTGCGCCTTGGACGATGGAGGAGGAGCGCCTGATGATGGCCGCCTTCGATGCCGGACACTCCCCGATCGAGATCGCCGCTACGCTCGAACGCTCGCTGGCGGGCGTCGAAGCGCGTCTGGAGAAGCTCGGGCGCATTGCGCCGGAGTTGCGCACCACACGGAATCGCTTTCGGCCTGCCACGCCGGCAAGCGGAGCGGGCCGCGCCGGCGAGGCTACTGCAGGCGACTGAGCTTGACGCCGCGCTGCTCGAGCAGCGCGATCAGGCCGTCCGGTCCGACCAGGTGCAGCGCGCCGACCAGCACCAGGTAGTCGTCCGTACCTTGTCGCAGCGCCAGGATCTTCGGCACCCAGTTGGCGTTCCGCTGGCTGAGGAGTGCTCGATAGAGTTCCGGTGCGCCGGCGAACTCGCGCCGCAATTCCGCCTCCAGGGCATCCAGTCTGCCGTTGCGCCAGCCGTTGAGCAGCGCCGCGAGTTCGGTCTGCGCGGCACCAATATCGTCGCTCGAGAGCTCCAGGAATTTTGCTTGGGTTTGGTAGTCCTGATCGTCGAACAGCGAGAGTTGTTCACTCAAGGTTTCGAGGCCGGTGATTTCCTTGCCGTCGGCCCGGGCCCTTGCGGCCAGCTGCTGGTCGACCCCCAACATGGGGTCATAGCCACTCTTGGCGAGCGCCGCCTGCGTGAGCACCAGCGTGACGACCCACGGTTCCAGTCGGTCGAGGATCGCGGGCGGCAGCCCCAGCTGTTCGGCCGCCTGGACGGCCGCAGCGTATTGCGCGGCAGACAACACGCCGGCGAGGGTCTGGTCGGCAGGCAGCGTGCCCCGCTGCAACATGAAAGTAGCGGCCTCGGCAGGATCGAGATCGTCCATGTCGAGTTCCATCACCAGCGTTTCGGCGTCCGCGTAAGCGCGTTCGATCGAGCGCGGCAATTCGGCATCGTGTGCCGGCAAGGCATGCACCGAGCCCGCGATGTACACCGTATTGTGCTCGCCCTGCAGCGACCATACGGCAGAGTCGGCCTGCGCGAGCTGTGACGACAGCAGCGTCGCGGTCACCAGCAGCAGTCCAGTTCGTGCAGTAATCGGCTTCACGTCACGAAGTGTACGGCGGTTTCGATCTGGCCCGACGGCTGCAAGGCTAGCGTCCGGAACCCTGGTGGCAGTGTGTCGAGTGCGAACTCGCTCGAATGCGGCAAGAACTGGGAACACGTAGAGGGCGTGCCAAGCAGGCGCACGCCGCCGCGCAGCGCGTCGTAGGACTGATGCACATGCCCCCACAAAACGGCACGGACGTGCGCGTGACGATCGACGACTGACCAGAAATCCGCCGCATTCTTGAGGCCGACCTCGTCCAGCCAGTCACTCGTCATCGGCACGGGATGGTGGTGCAGGCAGATGAGTGCCGGACGTTGGGGCGCCGTCTCCAGCGCGCTCGCCAGCTCGCTCAGGGAAGCCGCCGACAGTTCGCCGTGCGCGGCGTTGGGTACGGTGCTGTCGAGCATGATTACTCGCCAGGCACCGAGATCGGCGTGGCCGCCCAGAACGAAGGGCGGCGCCGCGAGCGCGCGCCGCATGGCTGGCACGTCATCATGATTGCCGGGGATGCACCAGATCGGCTTGCCAAGCTCACCTAACAGCTTCGGCAGGTGTGCGTAACCCGTGGCGTCGTCCTGTACCAGATCGCCAGTCAGCAGGACTCGATCGGCAGCGGTGATTGCATCGCTGGCGGCTGCCAGCGTCTGCTGGAACGACCGCAATGTGGCCAGACCACGCAGAGTGCCAGCGGCACTGCCAAACAGGTGCGGATCTGTTAGTTGGACGAGTCGGACCGTCATGCCTGTTTCGACCTGCTCCGGCGGCGCTGGTTCAATGGAGCATCGTAGCTCGAAACAGCGTCTTTTGCGGGTGACCTGTGTCAAACCGCAACGTGGCTGGCACCTTAGGTTGTGACAACCGACACACTTGCGGCGTAACAGAACGTCTGGGTCGCGTCGGGATGCGGCGACGACCGCCGACCAGTCGCCGACTGCCACGGGTGGTCCGGCTGCGTTATGCTTGGACTTCGAAGTGTCTGACGGCATCCAAGAGCAAACGAATGGGGAGTTACATGAGCAAATCATCGGCCAAATTTTCGCGTCGCCAGCTGCTCGCATCTGGCAGTGTTGCCGGACTGACCGGACTCGTGGCAACCACAGCGCAGCCGGCCGCCGCGCAAGGTGCGGCCACTGGCGAGCGGATCACAGTCGCTCGCAAGGGCAAGTACGACAGCGTCGAATTGCGGCAGCCCGCCATCAACGTCGCGGCAATCCAGTCCCGCGTCAGGTCGGTGGACGTGAAGAACCTGGGCCCCACGATGAAGGCCAACGTCGAGCATGTGCTGCGCTTGATCGACTATGCGCAGAATCGCCCGGAAGAGTGGGGTCCGGACAATGTCTGGGGCGCCAAGCAGGATCTCATCTGCATGCACGAGTTCCCCATCCAGGGCTTCATTCCCTGGACACGCACCGAGCTCAACAAGATCGCTTTCGAGTTGCCTGGGCCAGAGTCGGACGCGATCGGCCAGCGTGCCAAGAAATACGGTTGTTATATTGCCTATGGTTGTTATGCCAAGGACAAGGACTGGCCGCGACACGTGATCAACATGTCGGTGATCGTCGGTCCAGACGGCAACATCGTCTCCAAACAATGGAAAGCACGCAATATTCTGGGGCTGTTCGGTGATGTGGCGCTGATCGGCACGACGATCTACGACGTGCTCGATCGCTACGTCGAAATGTATGGCTGGGATGCCGTGCTGCCGGTGGCGCGCACCGACATCGGCAATCTGGCGATGACGGCCGTCGGGGCGGAACCGATGCTCTATGCCGCGCTCGCCATGAAGGGTGCTGAGGTGCTGATCATGTCGGTCACCGGTGGTTCGAACGCCGACAGCGCGATGGCGACGGCGCGCGCCAACCGGATCTATACGGTGGGCGTGGGCAATTCCGTCTCCCCGGACAACATCGGGTTCACTGATGCCGCGGGCGCCGAGGACGAGGGCACGGCGATCATCGATCCGCGCGGTACGCCGCTGGCGCGCTCCGGCAATCATCACGAGGATATCGTTCGGGCGCGGATTCCGATCGCAGATTTTCGCAAGACGCGTCGTTTCCCCGAAGTACCCATGGCCTTGCTGTTGCCGGTGTTCGAGCAATACCAGCCGCTCTTCGAGCCGAATGGCTTTGCCAAAGAGCTGCCGGAAACGTACCGCGAGGCGGGTGCCTTGGTGCGCAAGCGCATGGGCATGGAGCCGATGAAATAGCGACCGGTCGGCGCAGGCAACACCGTCGGACTCAATCGGGGTATCTCAGTGACTGTGCAACTCATGCGGCGCTTTCTGCTTGGCAGTCTGCTGGTTGTATCGCTGGCGGCATTTGCCGCTGGCGAGCCCGCGACACGCTACATCGACAGCCTTGCGATCACCGACTTCAAAGACTTCACCACTACGAGCCTCGGTCGCAGGTCGAAGCAATTCCAGGCAGATCCTGCGCTCGGCCCGGTGTGGGTCATTGTCGACTTCATCGGTGCGCCGGTCGACAGCTCGCGCGATGGCAGGGCAACGTTCGATATCATGCCGGAAGCCATTCCGGTGCCGGCCGGGACGAACTTCGCGATCTTTGAGTCGCAACACATGGCCAGGTTCGATCCGGACACTGCGTTGATGATCACGGCTGGCGGCGTGACGAAGAAGCTGGTCTTGGAAGACTTCCGCGCGTTCTTGAGCAAGGAAGATTTCGAGCAGCTGCGGCGCGCGACCACCGGCGGACGCGGTTTTCTGCAGCTGATCAAGGTGAACCGGTTCGCCATCCCCGCAGACAGGGACACCGATATCGGCGTTTCGGTCAATACCATGGACAATATGCTGCCGTCAGTCCTGCGCCTCACGATCGGGCAAGGTGCCATACCGTTGGACGTGCAGCGTGTGATCGATCAGACCAATGGCAGCTGGTTGTACCGCTACCGGCACTTCGTGCTCGCAATGGCGGGCTGTCTCGCGCTCCTGATCGCGCTGTTTCGCTGGCGACGCTCGTGAGTTGGGCGGCGAATGAGTGAGTTTGTCAGCTATCTCCACGAGGTTTTCGAGCGTCTTGGCGCTGTGCAGACCCGACGGATGTTCGGCGGTCATGGTGTGTACCGAGAAGGTCTGATGTTCGGCCTGGTCGCCGACGACGTGCTGTATCTGAAGGTCGATGCGGAGTCGTTGCCGCGCTTCGCAGCGCGTGGTTGTCGGCCATTCGAGTATGGCAAGGGCGACAAGCTCACCCAGATGTCGTACTACTCGGCGCCGGGCGAGATTTTCGAGGACCCGGATGAAGCGCAGGTGTGGGGCGCGCTCGCTTTTGCGGCGGCCGTGCGCAGCCGCGCGAGCAAGCCCGGCAAGCGGGCAGTGCGCACCAGGAAAAAGGCGGCGGGAACGCAATGATCCCGGCGCAGGGAGCACTGCAGCGGTTGCGTAGTGGCAATCAGCGCTTCGTCGATGAGGCACGGAGAATCTGCTCCTGCACGACGGCTTGCTGGTAGTCGGAACCGGGAATTCCCTAGAGACAGGTCGTGATGAGAGCGCTGCGGCAGCGCCGTATCTACCACGGCCTGTAAGTTTTCCGGACTGTGGCGTGCCGGTGTGCGCGCAGCCGAAATGCCTGCCAATCCGCGCTATGCTCCCGCAATGGTCGGCGCACGCGCATGAAAGCTCAGTTTTTCAAGTATCTGGATCGGATTCGTTCGAGCTTCTGGTTCCTGCCCTCCGTGATGGCACTGGGGACGGTGGGTTTCGCGCTCTTTACTGTGCGGCTGGACGAGACGCTGACCGCCGATTGGCTGCTGTCGCTGGATTGGGTGTATGGCGGTGGCGCGGAAGGCGCCAGTGCTGTTCTGCAAACGATCGCTGGTTCAATGATCACGATCGCGGGCGTCGTGTTCTCGCTGACCCTGGTCGCCTTGTCGCTCGCTTCGCAGCAGTTCGGTCCGCGCATGTTGCGCAATTTCATGCGCGATACGACCAACCAACTCGTATTGGGTACGTTCATTGCGACGTTTCTGTATTGCCTGCTGGTACTGCGTACGATTCGCCGCGCCGAAGACACATTGTTCGTGCCGCATCTCTCGGTCACATTCGGGCTGCTGTTCGCGTTGACCAGTCTGTGGGTGCTGATCTATTTCATTCACCATGTGTCGGTGTCCATCCAGGCCGATGAAATCGTTGCCCGGGTTGGTAGGGAACTCCGCGATGCGATTGCCCAGCGCTTTGCCGACCAGTTCAGAGCCGTCGATGGCAAGGAAGTTCCTGCGGCGACGGACTTGAGCCTGCCGGAATCGTTCGAGCGGGAGTCGGTGGCGATTGCTGCGGAAGAGGATGGCTATGTCCACTTGGTCGAGGATGATGCCTTGTTGGCGCTCGCCGAGAAGCACGACGCAGTGATCCAGGTCACGCATCGGGCGGGACACTACGTCGTGGCCGGTTCACCGCTGGCGCGCGTGTGGCCGGCTGACCGAGCAGCTAAGGACGGTCTCGGTGATCGGGTCAATGCAGCTTTCGTAGTCGGCAATCAACGCACGCCAGGCCAGGACGTAGAGTTTGCCGTCCAGCAACTGGTGGAGATCGCCGTGCGGGCGCTTTCACCTGGCGTCAACGATCCGTTCACGGCGATTGCCTGTATCGATCGCTTGAGTTCCGCGCTCTATTGTCTGGCACACAGAGAGATGCCGTCAGCGCATCGCCTGGACGAACAGCACCGCTTGCGGGTGGTCTTGCAACCGCTCAGTTTCGCGGGAATAACCGATCTTGCGCTGAACCAGATCCGCCAGCACGCCGGGCGTAGCGCGGCGGTCACGATCCGGCTTTTGGAGGCGCTCGAGGTGGTCGCGTCGGGCATCTGTCGCGATGGCGACGTCGAGATTCTGCAGCGTCATGCCGATATGATTGCGCGCGGCGCTCGCGACAGCCTGCCAGAAGAGAACGACCGGCAAGCTGTCAATGATCGCTACGATGCCGTGGTCGACGAACTGCGCCGTACTCGGCGCCGCGTCACGCCGCCTGGCGAGTGATTCGTCCGGTTGTTGCGTCGGAGACCTGGATCGATGCTCGTGATTGCAAGCGACGGTGTGATTGCGCTCGGTCCGTTTGGTGAGGCCGATCCCGAGGCGGTATACCCCGCAGTACGCGAATCGATTGCGGAGGTCAGCCGTTGGCTACCCTGGTGCCACCCTGGCTATGGTATCGAGGAGTCGCGAGCCTGGATCGCAGAGTGCGCACGCAACTGGGAAAGCCGGTCCGCCTACCAACTAGGCATTTTCACGGTCGCAGACGGATCGTTCGCGGGTTCAGTGGGCATCAATCATCTGGTACGCACCAACCGCATGGGCAATCTCGGCTACTGGCTGCGTACCAGCCAGGCTGGCCGCGGTTTTGCCACGCGCGCGGTGCGCCTCGCCGCCCGCTATGCGTTCGACGAGCTCGACCTGAGCCGGCTCGAGATCGTCGCCATCCCCGCCAATATCGCCAGCCGCCGGGTGGCCGAAAAAGCGGGCGCGCACCTGGAGTGCGTCGCCCGCAATCGTATCGTCATGCACGGCCAGACGTACCCGGCCGTGGTCTATTCACTCGTACCGGACGATCTCAAGCCTCAATAGCGGTAGCTGTCCGGTTTGTATGGGCCGGACTTCGAGACACCGATATAACGCGCCTGCGCATCCGTCAGCACTGTGAGCTCGGCGCCGAGCTTGCTCAACTGCAGCCGCGCCACCTTTTCGTCCAGGTGCTTGGGTAGCACATACACGCCGACCGGGTATTTCTCCGGGTTCGTGAACAACTCGATCTGCGCGATCGTCTGGTTGGCGAACGATGAGGACATCACGTAGGAAGGATGGCCGGTACCGCAACCGAGATTTACCAGTCGTCCCTGTGCCAGCAGGATGATGCGCTTGCCGTCCGGGAAGATGATGTGATCGACCTGCGGCTTGATCTCTTCCCACTTGTACTGCTTCAGGCTCGCGACATCGATCTCGTTGTCGAAGTGGCCGATGTTGCAGACGATCGCCTGGTTCTTCATGCGCTTCATGTGATCGTGCGTGATCACCTGGAAGTTGCCGGTCGTCGTGACGAAGATATCAGCCTTGTCAGCCGCGTATTCCATCGTGACGATGCGATAGCCTTCCATCGCCGCCTGCAGCGCGCAGATCGGGTCGATTTCGGTGATCCAGACCTGCGCGGACAATGCGCGCAGCGCCTGGGCCGAGCCCTTGCCGACATCACCGTAGCCTGCGACGACTGCGATCTTGCCCGCGATCATCACGTCCGTGGCGCGCTTGATACCGTCGACCAACGATTCGCGGCAACCGTACAGGTTGTCGAACTTGGACTTCGTGACCGAGTCGTTGACATTGATGGCAGGAAACGCGAGCCGGCCTTCCTTCGCCATTTCGTACAGGCGCTTGACGCCGGTGGTGGTCTCTTCCGTGACGCCCTTGATGTGCTTGATGCGCGTGGAGTACCACTTCGGATCGCGCTTCAACGTCGCCTTGATGGAATTGAACAGCGAGACTTCTTCCTCGCTGCCGGGATGGTTCAGCAGGCTGGCATCGGTCTCGGCTTTGGTGCCGAGATGCAGCAACAGTGTGGCATCGCCGCCGTCATCCAGGATCATGTTGGAATAGCCGCCGTCCGGCCACTCGAAGATCTTGTGGGTGTACTCCCAGTATTCGTCCAGTGTCTCGCCCTTGTAGGCGTACACGGGCGTGCCGCGCACGGCGATTGCTGCCGCAGCGTGATCCTGGGTCGAGTAGATATTGCAGGAAGCCCAGCGCACCTCGGCACCCAGTGCCTGCAGTGTCTCGATCAACACGGCGGTCTGGATCGTCATGTGCAGGGAGCCGGTGATCCGCGCGCCGCGCAGGGGATGCGTGGCGGCGTATTCGTCGCGGATGGCGATGAGGCCCGGCATTTCCGTCTCGGCGATCGCAATTTCGCGACGGCCCCAGTCGGCGAGCGATAGATCAGCGACGCGATAGTCGCCTTTGGTAGCAGGTTTAACAACAGCGTTCATACAGTCTCCGTTATCTCAAGCTTGGGATAAACGGGCGCGGTTGTCTGATTGTTCCACTCTCCGAGCCTGGCGTCGTACCGACGCTGCAGCGCCCCTCGGGAGCTTTGCAATGATTCTCTTAGGCGGCGGCCTTCCGTTTGACCCCAGCATCGGCCGCGAGCGCCTTCGCCTTGTCAGTGTACTCCCAGGTGAATTCCTTTTCAGTACGGCCGAAGTGGCCGTACGCAGCCGTCTTCTGGTAGATCGGGCGCACCAGCTTCAGCATCTGACGGATGCCGTAGGGCGTGAGATCGAAATGCTGGCGCACCAGCGCGGTGAGTTTCTCGCGCGACACTCGACCGGTACCGAATGTCTCGACCATCACCGAAGTGGGTTCCGCCACACCGATGGCATAGGACACCTGCACTTCGCAGCGCTCAGCGAGGCCTGCGGCGACGATGTTCTTTGCGACGTAGCGCGCCGCATAGGCTGCCGAGCGATCGACCTTCGAGGGATCCTTGCCCGAGAATGCACCGCCACCATGGCGCGCAAACCCGCCGTAGGTATCCACGATAATCTTGCGACCTGTTAGCCCGCAGTCACCGACTGGTCCACCGATGACGAAGCGTCCGGTCGGGTTGATGTGATACTTGGTGCGTGCGTCGAGCCATTTCTTCGGCAGCACGGGCTTGATGATTTCTTCCATCACAGCCTCGCGCAGCTGCTTGGTCGACACGTCCTCGCTGTGCTGCGTCGAGAGCACGACCGCCTCGATGCCGACCGGCTTGTCGTTCTCGTAGCGCAAGGTCACCTGACTCTTGGCATCCGGACGCAGGAACTTGAGCCTACCCTTCTTGCGCACCTCCGCCTGGCGCTGCACGAGGCGATGCGAGTAGGTGATGGCGGCGGGCATCAGCACGTCAGTTTCGTTGGTCGCGAAACCGAACATCAAGCCCTGATCACCGGCACCTTGCAGCTTCTCACTTTTGCGATCGACGCCCTGCGCGATATCGGGCGATTGTTTGCCGATGACGTTGAGTACACCGCAGGTGGCCCCGTCGAAGCCCATGTCCGAATGGCTGTAGCCGATGTCGAGCACGGTCTTGCGCACCAGCGCCTCGAGATCGATCCAGGCGCTGGTAGTTACTTCGCCCGCCACCACGACCACGCCGGTCTTGATGAGCGTCTCGCAGGCCACACGGCCGCGTTTGTCCTGCGTCAGGATGGCATCGAGGACAGCGTCGGAGATCTGGTCGGCGATTTTGTCTGGATGTCCTTCGGACACCGACTCAGAGGTGAACAAATACGAGTTTGCCATTGAGAATTCCGCAGGGAGACGACAGCCCTACATTATAATGGCTCTTTGCCCCGGCCGCTTGGCCGGGGTCCGAAAATCGGGCCTTATTTTATGACAAGCACACATCGAACGCTCGCCAACGCCATTCGTGCTCTGGCGATGGACGCTGTCCAGCACGCCAACTCCGGGCATCCGGGCGCGCCAATGGGGATGGCCGATATCGCAGAAGTGCTCTGGCGAGGTTTTCTCAAGCACAACCCGAACAATCCCGAATGGTGGAATCGTGACCGATTCGTGCTTTCCAATGGTCATGCATCGATGCTGCTGTATTCCCTGCTGCATCTGACCGGCTACCCGCTGACGATCGAGGACCTCAAGAACTTCCGTCAGTTGGGCTCGCGAACTCCCGGTCATCCAGAGCGCGATCTCAAGCTCGGCATCGAGACCACGACTGGCCCGCTGGGTCAGGGTCTCGCGAATGCCGTTGGCATGGCGCTGGCCGAGAAACTGTTGGCGACGGAATTCAACGAGCCCGGCCTCGCATTGGTGGACCACCATACCTACTGTTTTGTCGGTGACGGCTGCCTCATGGAAGGCATCTCGCACGAAGCCTGTTCGCTCGCGGGCACGCTGCAGCTCGGCAAACTGATCGTGCTGTACGACGACAATGGTATTTCAATCGACGGCAAGGTGGCGGGCTGGTTCACCGACGACACGCCCAAGCGCTTCGAGAGTTACGGCTGGCACGTGCTGAAGAACGTCGATGGACACGATGCCGCAGCTGTGGCCGCCGCAATCAAGAAGGCGAAGGCGCGCAAGAATCAGCCGACGCTGATCTGTTGCAAGACCATCATTGGCTGGGGCGCGCCCAACAAGCAAGGCACCAAGGCAACCCACGGCGAGGCGCTCGGCGCGGCTGAAGTCGCCGCCGCGCGTCAACAGCTCGGCTGGACCTCCCCACCCTTCGTCATTCCGGAGGAGATCCGCTCGGCATGGGACATGCGAGAGGCGGGCGCTGCGGCCGAAAAGAAGTGGCAACGGATACTACGACGGTACCAGAAGGCACAGCCGGCGCGTGCCGCAGTGTTCGAGCGTCGGATGCGCAACGAGCTGCCGGGCGACTGGCGAACGATTGCTTCTGCCGCATTGAGTGCGGCGCAAGCTACCGCCGGCTCGCAGGCCACCCGCGCATCATCACAGACAGTCCTGAATGCCATCGGCCCGCACTTGCCGGAGTTGTTAGGTGGGTCGGCCGATCTCACCGGCTCGGTCAATACCTTCCGCAAGGATTCCACTGTGATAACCGGGGCCGAGGGGCGCGGCAACTATCTCCACTACGGTGTGCGTGAATTCGCGATGACCGCCATGATGAACGGGCTGCAGCTGCATGGTGGCTTCCGGCCATACGGCGGCACCTTCCTGGTGTTCTCCGACTACGCACGCAACGCCGTTCGACTGGCGGCGTTGATGCGCCAGCCCGTAATCCTCGTGTACACGCACGATTCCATTGGGCTGGGCGAGGACGGCCCGACGCACCAGCCGATCGAGCATTTGGCGTCCCTGCGTGCGATGCCGAATCTGAGTGTCTGGCGGCCGTGCGATGCCGTGGAAACCGCGCTTGCCTGGACTGCGGCGCTCGAGCGCAAGTCGGGACCGACAGCGCTGGTGTTGACGCGGCAGGGACTCGCACAGCAGCCGCGCTCGCCGGAACAGTTGATAGCGCTGCGTAAGGGCGGGTACGTATTGATCGACTGTCAGGGTGTGCCAGAGTGCATCGTGATCGCGACCGGGTCCGAAGTGGGCATTGCTGCCGATGCGGTGCGCGCCGAACTGGCCAGTGGCCGACGGGTGAGACTCGTTTCGATGCCGAGCGTCGACACGTTCGAGCAGCAGCCGGCACCGTACCGCGAGAGTGTGCTGCCGGGTGCGGTGCAGCGGCGTCTGGCCGTCGAAGCGGGCAGCACGCAGTCATGGTGGCGACTGGTGGGCCGCGACGGCGACGTGATCGGCATCGATCGTTTCGGCGAGTCGGGCAAAGGTGCCGACTTGTTCAGGGAATTCGGTTTCACGACGGAGCGGGTCCGCGAGCGGCTCGCGAAGTTGCTGCGTTCGTAATTGCACTGTATCAACGAGTAACGAGGAACAACTATGCCAATCAAAGTAGGCATCAATGGCTACGGGCGCATCGGGCGCAATATCCTGCGAGCCCTGTACGAGTCGGGCCGCAACAAAGAGATCCAGATCGTCGCTATCAACGATCTGGCCGATGCCGCGACCAATGCGCATCTGACCCAGTACGACACGGCGCACGGCAAGTTCCCTGGCTCTGTCAGCGTCGATGGCGATTCGATGATCGTCAACGGCGACCGGATCAAGGTGATCGCCGAGCGCGACCCGGCCAAGATTGCCTGGGGCGCGATGGGTGTGGAGTTCGTGCACGAATGCACCGGGTTCTTCACGACCAAGGCGGACGCTGCCAAGCACATCGCGGGCGGCGCGAAGAAAGTGATCATCTCGGCGCCCGGCGGCAAGGATGTCGATGCGACGATCGTCTACGGTGTCAACCACGACGTGCTGAAGTCAAGCTACACGGTGATTTCGAACGCATCGTGTACCACCAACTGCCTGGCACCGGTCGCGAGCGTGCTGCACGACAAGATCGGCATCGAGAGTGGTCTGATGACCACGATCCATGCCTATACCAACGATCAGCGCCTCACCGATGTGTTCCACGAGGACATCCGCCGCGCCCGGTCGGCCACCATGTCGATGATTCCCACCAAGACCGGTGCCGCGGCCGCGGTTGGGCTGGTGCTGCCGGCGCTGAAAGGCAAGCTCGATGGCTTCGCCGTGCGCATACCCACCATCAATGTTTCGCTGGTCGATCTTACCTTCACGCCGAAACGCGCCACATCGATCGATGAGATCAATGCGATGATGAAGGCTGCGGCCACGGGTCCGCTCAAGGGTGTGCTGCAATATTCCGAAGCACCGCTGGTGTCGATCGACTACAACCATGATCCGCATTCGTCCACCTATGATGCGACGATGACACGGATCATCGACGGCAAGCTCGTCAAGGTTTGTTCGTGGTACGACAACGAGTGGGGCTTCTCCAATCGCATGTTGGACACCACGGTGGCGTGGTCGCGCGCGGCCTGAGTGCCGCAGGTTGTCAGCATGAACGTCCTGAAAATGGCGGACCTCGAGCTCGCCGGCAAGCGCGTCCTGATCCGCGAGGACCTCAACGTGCCGATCGAGGCTGGTAAGGTCACGAGCGACGCGCGCATCCGGGCCAGCTTGCCGACCATCCAGCTCGCGATCGACAAAGGCGCGCGGGTGCTGCTGCTGTCGCATCTCGGCCGTCCGCAAGAGGGCAAGTCTACCGAGGAGCTGTCACTGGCGCCGGTGGCGGCGCGGCTGTCGGAGTTGTTAGGTAAGCCGGTGCCGCTCGTCAAGGATTGGCTGAACGGTGTAGATTGCGCGCCGGGCGATGTCGTGTTGTGTGAGAACGTGCGCTTCAACAAGGGTGAGAAAAAAGACAGCGAAGAACTTGCTCGAAAAATGGCGGCCCTGTGCGATGTGTACGTGATGGACGCCTTTGGGACGGCACACCGCGCCGAGGCCAGCACCCATGGTGTGGGCAAGTTCGCCAAGGTGGCGTGCGCCGGGCCACTGCTGGTCGCTGAATTGGAGGCACTCGAACGCGCGTTCGCCAAACCGGCCCGGCCGCTGATCGCCATCGTGGCGGGATCGAAGGTATCGAGCAAACTCACGGTGCTCGAATCGCTACTCGCCAAGGTCGACAAGTTGATCGTCGGCGGCGGCATTGCCAATACCTTTCTGGCCGCGACCGGTGTCGCAGTTGGCAAGTCCCTGCATGAGCCCGACATGCTCGACATGGCCAAGCGGCTGCTGGCGCAGGCGCGCGCGCGCGGCGCAGAAATTCCACTACCCACGGACGTCGTCGTCGCCAAGGAGTTAGCCGCCACCGCACATGCAGACGTTCGCAGTATTCACGACGTGCGGGCTGACGAGTTGATACTCGATGTGGGGCCGGACACTGCCGAGCGGTTCGGCAGTCTGCTGCGGGATGCTGGTACCATCATCTGGAACGGGCCGGTCGGCGTATTCGAGTTCGATCAGTTCGGCGAGGGCACGCGTGCCGTTGCCAATTCTGTCGCGACCAGCGCTGCGTTTTCCCTCGCAGGCGGCGGCGATACGCTCGCGGCGATCGAAAAGTACGGCGTCGGGGATCAGATTTCGTACATTTCGACGGGCGGCGGCGCGTTCCTCGAGTTCGTCGAGGGCAAGACTCTGCCTGCCGTTGCCATGCTCGAGTCGCGCGCCAGCGCCTGACAGCTCAGCGTGGCTGGGGTGGCGGGGCCGCCTCGCCGGCATGCCTCGTGATGCCGCGCATTACGGTGTTGGGCAGATAGCTGTTGTCCCAGTCCGTGCCACGCGGCGGCGCCGGGCCAACGCGCAGCACGACTAACTGTTCGGATGGCACGATGTAAACCACCTGGTTGCCGTTGCCGTCGAACAGAAAGAGATCAGCGGCGAGGTAGGGCGCGGAGTGCAGTACGCCCGGGCCCGCTGCGGTCACATCCTTGTTGGCGAAAGCTCGTCTTTCGACGTATTCCCCCGCGACGTATGCGCCCATACCGTACCAGGCATTCTGCGGCGTACCCGTGGTCATTTGCTGCACGTAGCCCGGCGGGAGCAGGCGCTTGCCGCCGGCGACGCCGTCGTTCAGCAGCAATAGCGCTACGCGCATCCAGCTCTCGGTGGGCAGCAGCAGGCAGCAACCTGCGTGCGCCATACCGCCTGGACGATTCACCCAGATCTTGCCACCCGCGGCACCGATCCTGGCTAACAGTTCGCTCCCCAGGAAGTCGGCGTAGCGCATACCTGTGGCGCGCTCGATGACGGGTGCCACCATCTCGGAGGTCGCATTGGAGTATTCATACCGTGTACCGGGCTCGTCGACGAGCGGGTAGTCGTGGATGATCACTTCGTCGTGCCGCGGATGCAGATAGGCACGATTGAGAATGCTCTCTGGCTCCATCGACGCACTCTGACGCAGCAGGCCGCTGCGCATGTCGAGCAGATGCCGGATCAGCATCTTCTCTTGTGGCTTGCCGCGCCATTCAGTAATGAAATCGGCCACTGGCTGATCGAGTGAGCGGATCTTGCCGAGCGCGATCGCACGACCGACAAGGACTGCGGTGATCGGTTTGGCCAATGAGCGCGATACGATCAGCGTCTCGGGGGTGGTGTCGCCGAAGTAGCTGGCTTCCTGCAGCGCGCCATGTCGCCATACGAGGAAGGCGTCGCTATTGTTCCGTCGTGCGTAGTCGCGTCCGGCAGACAGTGCCTCGGCGCTGATCGACCGCTGACGGGCGGCGGCGCGCGGCAACGGCCGAACTTTGGCGGCGCCCACCACTGGCTCGAGGTTGTCGTACTGATCGAGTCCTTGGCCGAGGCGGACCGCGCGACCGAGCGCATCGAAGCGCTGCATATAGAGTGCTTCATCTTCGGCACTGTAACGTGACGGACCGACGCCAACGCCCGTCGCGGCTGCGTCTGCAGACCAGGCCTTGCCGGACAGCGCTGCGGACAGTCCCAGCAGCAGGAGCCCGAGCAACTGGACGTTCGATCGAGCGGTTGAGCCTACGGTGTTCTGCGTCATCTTCCGACCTCTCCAGGTACAAGTCTGGCCCACATGTTAGCGCGCTCGCGTTTCCGCTGCTCAAGCCGCAGAATATTCGGTCATGAGCCGTACCAAACACTCCTCGCGCACCAAGATAGTCGCCACGCTGGGCCCTGCCACCGATGATCTGGCTGTTCTGACCGACATGGTCCGTGCCGGGCTCGATGTGGCCCGGGTCAATTTCTCCCATGGCAAACATGAAGATCATGCGCGCCGCATCCAGCTGGTGCGCGATGCAGCCGCTCGGGCCGGCCAATACGTCGGCATTCTGGCCGACCTCGGCGGCCCAAAGATTCGCATCGAGAGCTTTCGCGCTGGCAAGGTAATGCTGGTAGACGGCCAGAAGTTCGCACTCGACTCCGCACATGATCCCCGCGCGGGCACCGCCGAAATCGTCGGCTGCGCTTACGCGGAGCTCGCGCAGGACGTGAAGCCGCAGGATCGTTTGCTGCTCGCCGATGGGCAGATCGAGCTGGAGGTCGTGGGCAGCAAGGGCACGCGCATCGATACGATCGTGCGCGCGGGCGGTGAGCTATCGGATCGTAAAGGCCTCAATCTTAAGGGCGGCGGCATATCTGCGCCGGCTCTGACCGACAAAGATCGCGTCGACGTTGCCTTTGCCGCGCAACAAGGAGTCGACTACATCGCAGTGTCGTTCGCGCGCAATGCCGACGATATCGTGCAGGCGCGAGAGTTGCTGCGGGCCGCCGGTGGTCACGGCCACGTCTGCGCGAAGATCGAGCGCCACGAGGCGATCGATTCGCTCAACGAGATCATAGACGCCAGCAATGTGGTGATGGTCGCGCGCGGTGATCTCGCGGTCGAGATGGGCTATGCGGAACTCACTGGTTTGCAGAAGACCATCATCCAGCGGTCTCGCAATCGCAACAAGGTGGTCATCACTGCGACGCAGATGATGGAATCGATGATCTCGAGCCCGGTGCCGACGCGGGCCGAGGTGAGCGATGTCGCCAATGCGGTGATCGATGGCACGGATGCCGTGATGCTGTCGGCGGAGAGTGCCGTTGGCAAGTATCCTGTCAAGGCAGTGCAGGCGATGGAGGAGGTGATCCTCGGCGCCGAGAAGTATCAGCTCTACAATTCCCGCGTCCGGCAGCGCGCTGATGGCCACTTCGCCAAAGCGGAAGAGGCGATTGCGAGCGCCGTGATGTACACCGCCAATCACATGAACGTGCGGGCGATCGTCGCCATGACCGAATCCGGCTCGACCGCGCTCTGGATGTCGCGTATCCGCTCCGATATTCCAATCTACGCCTTCACGCGCCATGAATCGACCCGGCGGCGCGTCACCATCTATCGCGGCGTCTTTCCCGTGCCGTTCGATCTGCCGGACAGCAGCGCGCCCGAGCTGTACCGGGCGATCTTCGGGTTACTGCTGCAGCTCGAGCTGGTCGAGGTCGGCGATCTGGTGATAGTCACGAAAGGCGACATGACTGGCGTTTCGGGGGGCACCAATGCCATGAAAATCCTGCGTGTCGAGCGCAGTTGACGCAATGAAATCGCTGCGGTGGTGGCAGCGCGTCCTGCTGGGTCTGGTCGGGTTGCTGCTGATCGCTTCGTTGACGGGCGTCGCGCTGCTGCGCAGCTCGCTGCCGCGCCTCGACGGATCGCAAGCCGCTGCCGCGCTGGCGTCTGAAGTCGTGATCGAGCGGGATGCGCTGGGTACGCCCACCGTCCGGGGCGCCACGCGGGCGACTGCCGCCTACGGGCTGGGGTTCGCGCATGCCCAGGATCGCTTCTTTCAGATGGATCTGGCACGTCGACTGGCTGCGGGCGAGTTGTCAGAGTTGTTAGGTCCGGCAACCCTCGAGCAGGATCGCAGCGCACGCCGCTGGCGGTTTCGCGCGGCAGCTCAGGAGGTGCTCGAAGACGCGACGGCTTCGGACCGCGAGATCGTCGAGGCCTATACGCGAGGCGTCAATCAGGGACTCGAGAGCCTGGGTGCCCGGCCGTTCGAGTACTGGCTGTTGGGCGAGCGGCCAGCGCCATGGCAGCCCGAGGACTCAGTGCTCGTGGTGCATGCCATGTGGTGGGACCTGCAGCAGCACGAGATCCAGCGCGAACTCGCCCGACAACGCGTGCTCGAGGCAGCGCCGGTCGAGCTGGACCGATTTCTGTATCGACGCGGGACTGCATTCGATGCACCGATTGCGCAGACCGGACCGCCGCCCGCGGATGTGGCGGTCCCCGATGCCACCATCATCGACCTGCGCCAGCCGACGGCCGCGACTGCGCCACCGCTCGCTCAGTCCGACGACGACGTGACCGACCCGACGACGATTGGCAGCAACAATTGGGCGGTCGCCGGTACGCTGACGGCGACCGGCGCGGCGCTGGTCGCTAACGACATGCATCTCAGTCTGCGCGTGCCCGTCATCTGGTACCGCGCTCGTCTCGTGATTCCCGCCAGACCCGGTGTGGCGACCGAACTGGATGCAATCGGCGTAACGCTGCCGGGCGTACCGGCAATTGTCGCGGGCTCCAATCGCCACATCGCCTGGGGCTACACGAACAGCTATGGCGACTGGTCGGATGTCCGACGGATTCCATGCGACCGGCCCGATCTCAAGCTACAGCGCGAAGAGATCGCCATCCGTGGGCACGCGCCTGAGCTGCTCACAATCCGCGTACCGCGTGATCCGGCACTGCGCCATCAAGTGGTCGTTGCCGAGTCCAATGACGGCAAAAGCTGCACGCTGGCGGCCTGGCTGGCGCGGGCGCGCGGTGCGACCAATCTGCGCATTTTCGATCTCGAGCGGGCGCGATCCGTGAACGCTGCGCTGGAGTTGTTACCCGCCGTCGGCATTCCGCAGCAGAACGTTGTCATCGGTGGCAGCAACGGTCGCGTCGCCTGGTCGATCTTGGGGCGCGTGCCCCGTGGCGAGGATGCCGCGCGGTTGTGGCGCGCGATCGAGTGGCGTGATGTCAGTGATCATCCGACGATCGTCAATCCGGCAATCGGGCGCGTCTGGTCCGCCAACGCGCGCACGGTCGACGGCCCACTCGAGGCTGTGCTGGGCAGTGACGAGGTTGAGCTGGGCGTAGGGTACGCCTTCGGGGCCCGTGCGCAGCAGATCCGCGACCGGTTGCTGGCAATCCCGCGCAATGCGACGCCGGCTGACATGCTGGCCATTCAGCTCGATGATCGCGCGTTGGCGTTGCGTCGCTGGCGAGATCTGCTGCTGCAGCTGCTCGACGATGCAGCGCTGCGCGACCATCCAGAACGGGCCGAACTCAGACTGCTGCTCGAGCGCTGGGATGCCCGCGCTGCAGTCGATTCCGTGGGTTACCGATTGGTACACGACTTCCACTCCCGGCTGCGTCAGAAGCAATGGGAGGCAATGCTCGGACGACTTGGCGTGCCTGCCGCAGGCCTTGCTGCGCCAGCGCAGTTCGATGCCGCGCTTTGGCAGTTGGTCACCGAGCAGCCAACGAATTTCCTGCCGCCACTCGCTAACGACTGGCGCAGTTACCTGCTGGGGCTGGCCGACGGGACGAGTGCCGATCTCAAGACCCGCTGTCTGTCACTGGCTAGCTGCACCTGGGGCGCGCGCAAGCCGGTTGCGATTCGCCATCCGTTGTCACAGCGTCTGCCGTTCCTGGCTCGCTGGCTCGATATGCCGACTGTGCAACTGCCTGGAGACCACGACATGCCGCGTGTACAGGACGGGGCATTCGGTGCCTCGCAACGTTTTGCAGTGGCGCCCGGACTCGAGGAGGAGGGCTATCTGCAGCTGGCAGGCGGCCAGAGCGCCCATCCGCTGTCGCCCTTTTACAAAGCTGGATTCGATGATTGGGCGAGTGGCCGTCCGACACCTTTTTTGCCCGGGCAGGCTGAACACAAGCTCATACTATTGCCCGATTGATTGGCCTGCTTGAAAGGCCCGCGCGACGATCCTCTCGAAGGAGACTGCCGACTCATGACTTCCGACCACGATCCAGCCCAGCGCGTCCGCTTCGCGGGGACCAGTGATTACATCGCGACCGATGATCTGATGATGGCCGTGAACGCCGCGATCACGCTGTCACGGCCGTTGCTTATCAAGGGCGAGCCGGGCACGGGCAAGACGCAGCTCGCACAGGAGATCGCGCGGTCGCTTGGACGGCCAATCCACGAGTGGCATATCAAGTCGACCAGTAAGGCGCAGCAGGGGCTGTACGAATACGACGCAGTGTCGCGGTTGCGGGATTCCCAGTTGGGCGATGCCAAGGTGCAGGACATCCGCAACTACATCGTGCGCGGCAAATTGTGGGAGGCGTTCGATAGCGACGTGCAACCCGTGCTGTTGATCGACGAAATCGACAAGGCCGACATCGAATTCCCAAACGATCTGCTGCGTGAGCTCGATCGGATGGAATTCTATGTCTACGAGACGCGCGAGTTGATCAAGGCGCGGCATCGACCGATCATCGTCATCACGAGCAACAATGAGAAAGAACTGCCCGACGCTTTTCTACGGCGTTGTTTCTTTCACTACATCCGCTTCCCCGATGCCGAGACCATGACGCGCATCGTTGCGGTGCACTATCCGGGGCTCAAGCGTGAGCTGTTGACGGAAGCGCTGAACGCATTTTTCAAGCTGCGCGAGATGCCGGGCTTGAAGAAGAAACCGTCGACTTCCGAATTGCTCGACTGGATCAAGCTGCTGGTGGCTGAGGATATTCCGCCCGAGGCGCTGCGGACCGACGACCCCAAGAAGGCCATTCCGCCGCTGCACGGCGCGTTGCTGAAGAACGAGCAGGACGTGCACCTGTTCGAGCAGCTCGTCTTCCTGCATCGACGCGCGGGTCGTTAGCGGCGGGCGTACGATGCTGGTGCGGTTCTTCTTCGATCTGCGCGGGGGCGGCGTTCCTGTATCTCTGCCAGAGTTCCTGAGTCTGCTGGAAGCGCTGCAGCGGCGTGTAGCGTGGTTGTCAGCCGAGGAGTTCTACTACCTGGCGCGTACGGCGCTGGTCAAAGATGAACGGCACTTCGATCGCTTCGATCGCGTGTTCGCGGAGTTCTTCGCTGGCGCCGAGCGAGCCTTCGAGAAGATTGCGGCCGAGTTGCCAGCCGAGTGGTTGCATAAACTGGCCGAACGCACGCTGACAGAAGAAGAGAAGCGCCAGGTTGAGTCACTGGGAGGCTGGGACAAATTGCTCCAGACCCTGCGCGAGCGCTTGCAGGAGCAGAAGGAGCGACATCAGGGTGGCAACAAATGGATTGGTACTGCGGGTACGTCGCCCTTCGGTGCCTACGGCTACAACCCCGAGGGTGTGCGCATCGGGCAGCGGGAATCGCGCCACCGCCGCGCCGTGAAGGTGTGGGATGCCCGCGAGTATCGCAATTTCGACGACGGCGTCGAGCTCGGCACGCGCAATATGAAAATGGCGCTGCGGCGCCTGCGCAAATTCGCACGCCAGGGTGTGCCCGATCAGCTCGATCTCGACGGCACGATCGATGCCACGGCGCGCAACGCCGGCTATCTCGATCTCAAGCTGGTGCCGGAGCGGCGTAACGCGGTCAAGGTATTGCTGTTTCTCGATGTCGGCGGCTCGATGGAAGATCACGTCCGCGTTTGCGACGAGATTTTTTCAGCGGCGCGCACCGAATTCAAACATCTGGAACACTTCTATTTCCACAACTTCCTCTACGAGCGTGTGTGGCGTGACAACCGGCGGCGCATGACCGAAGTGATTCCCACCTTGGAAGTGCTACGTACTTACAACCCGGACTATCGGGTGATTTTCGTGGGCGACGCCACGATGAGTCCGTACGAGATCGTGCAGCCGGGTGGCAGCGTGGAGCACTGGAATCAGGAGGCCGGCGCCGTGTGGTTGCAACGGCTAGCAGCGCATTTTCCGCGACTGGTGTGGCTGAACCCGGAGCCGATGGAGCGCTGGGAGTGGACACCGTCGATCAAGCTCACACGCGAGTTGCTGGACGATCGAATGTATCCGTTGACCTTGAGTGGCCTCGATCAGGCCATCGCGACGTTGCAGCGTCGCGAGCTGGCCGCGCGGCCTGGGCTCAGCTCGCCGGAGCCGCCGCCGGCACAGCCGCCGCTTTAGCGGCGAGCTGCTTGAGATCGGCCAGCACCATCTCCGAGTGGCCTTTGGGGTTGACACTCTTGTAGTGCTTGGCGATTTTGCCGGCGGGATCGATCAGAAATGTGTCGCGGCGTGCCACTTCCATGATGCCCATGGCTTTGTAGAGCACGCCGTACGCTTTCGCCGTGGCTTTGCTGGAATCCGCGAGGATGGGGAACGGCAGGCTGTGGTCTTCCGAGAACTTCTTGTGAGACGCAACATCGTCCACGCTGACACCGAGGATCACAGCGTCGGCACGCCGGAAGGCAAAAATGTTGTCGCGCAACTCGCAGGCCTGTGTGGTGCAGCCCGGCGTGTTGTCCTTGGGGTAGAAGTACAGCACCACCCATTTGCCGCGCTGCTGTTCGAGAGTGGTCCACTTGCCAGTCTGGTCCTGCAGTTTGAAGGCGGGGGCGGGGCTGCCGACCGCTGGCGTACCGGCGTCGTTGGTCTCGGCCACGGCAACCTGCAGCGTGGCTGCGGCCAGGATGGCAACGGTGAGGCGGCGCAATGTGAGCATGACAAGTCTCCGATCTGGCAACGGACCCGCAGCAGCGGACTACAATAGCAGCATGCATTCTAACAGTGACAGCGCTGCCCCGCGCGTTGGCCTGATATTGACCGGCGGTGGTGCCCGGGCGGCGTATCAGGTGGGCGTGCTCAAGGCGATCGCGGAGTTCACCCAGCAGCAGCGCATACCGTTCCCGATCATCGTGGGCACGTCGGCCGGCGCCGTGGTGGCGAGTGTCCTCGCTGCCGATGCGCACCGCTGGGAACGGGCGGTGGCTGCGCTCGAGGCAGTCTGGTCCAATTTTCGTGTACAGCAGGTGTTTCGCGTCGATACCCTGTCCGTGCTCCGATCGGGGCTGCACTGGGCACTGTCGTTGCTCTCCGGCGGGCTGCTGCTGTCGTCACCACACTCGCTCCTCAACAACATGCCGCTGCGCCGCCTGTTGACGTACGTCACCGACTTCGACGCCGTCCGTGCGCGTGTTGCAGACGGATCGCTGCATGCGCTGGCGCTTTGTGCCACCAGCTACGCGACGGCCCACTCGGTATCCTTCTTCGAAGGCCACGAGGGCATCCCGAACTGGAACCGCGCGCAACGCTTTGGTAGACGCACTCAGTTGCGTCTGGATCATCTCATGGCGAGTCTCGGCATTCCGTTCCTGTTCCCGCCCGTGCAGCTGGACGATGAATTCTACGGTGACGGCGCGATGCGTCAGACGGCGCCGTTGAGCCCCTGTATCCACCTGGGTGCCGATCGGATCCTGATCATCGGTGTTCGTCAGGCCGACGCCGGGCCACGACTGGTGCTGGGCGGCATCTCGCCGACGCCGGGTCAGTTGTTCGGCTACATGCTCGATACGCTGTTCACCGATCAGATCGCGGCCGACTGTGAGCAACTGTCGCGCGTGAACGATCTGGTGAAAGCGGCTCCGGAAGCCACCGTGGCACGCTCCATCGAAACACTGCTGATAGGCCCAAGCCAGGATCCAAGTACACTCGCCGCGCCGCATGTCGACAGCCTGCCGCGTGGTCTGCGTGGTCTGCTGCGCGTGATCGGTGCACGCGACAAGGCAGGCAGTCTGCTCGCCAGTTATCTGATGTTCCAGTCCAACTACACGCGCGAATTGATCGAACTCGGCTATCGTGATGGCATGGCGCACCAGAGCGCACTCACCAAATTCCTAGCGGCCTAGTTAATTACGTCAGGAACAGCGCGCCCAGTCCCAGCAAGGTGGCGAAGCCGATGCAGTCGGTGAACGTGGTCAGGATCACGCCGGCCGAAAGAGCAGGGTCGATCCGCATGCGCCTCAGGAGCATCGGTACCACAACGCCCACGCCGGCGGCCGCAAGCAGATTCACCAGCATGGCGGCCGCGATAATGGCCGCGATCTTCCAGGTGCCAAACCACAGCACCGTGACACTGCCAACGACGACGGCCCAGATCAGGCCGTTCAAACCACCGACGGCAATTTCTTTCCACAGCAACCAGCGCGCGTTGGCCCATTCCACCTGTCCGAGCGCGAGCCCGCGGATGATCAGCGTGACTGTTTGCGTGCCCGCAATGCCGCCCATGCTGGCGACGATGGGCATCAGGGCCGCGAGCGCGGCTACCTTTTCGATCGTGCCCTCGAAGCGCGTTACGACGAACGCAGCGAGGAATGCCGTGAGCAGATTGATTCCAAGCCATAACAAGCGACGACGTGTGGACGGTATGACGCCTGCGAACAGGTCCTCCTCGTCGGGCAGACCGGCCATCGAGAGCAACGAGTGTTCAGCCTCTTCGCGGATGACGTCGACCACGTCGTCGATCGTGATGCGGCCCAACAACCGACCCTGCGAATTGACGACGGCGGCGGACAGCAGGTCGCGGTCCTGGAACAACTGCGCGACATCGTGCGCCGGCATCTCGGGCGCGATGCGTGGCGATTCGGACTCCAGGCTGTCCCCGACGATGGTTTCTTCGTCTTCGGTCAGCAGGCGCGTCAACGGAATCGTGCCGAGATAGCGATCGTTGCGATCGACCACGAACAGGCGATCGGTCTTGTCCGGCAGCTCGCCGCGCATGCGCAGGTAACGCACTACGACTTCGACCGTGACGTCGGCACGCACGCTGACAGTGTCGGTATTCATCAGGCCGCCGGCCGTGTCCTCGCCATAGGACAGCACCGTATTGAGGCGTTCGCGGTCGGCGTGGTCCATCGACCGCAGAACCTGCCGGGTTACGGCTTCTGGCAGATCGCCCACCAGATCCGCGAGGTCGTCGAGTTCCATGCCCTCCGCGGCGGCGACGAGCTCCTCCGCATCCATGCCTTCGATCAACGACTGACGGACGTTCTCGTTCAGTTCGACGAGGACGTCACCCTCGAGCTCCGGGTCGACGAACTCCCAGACTACTTCGCGCTGCGTGGAAGGCAGCGACTCGAGCAGGTTGGCGATCTCGGCCGGATGCATCGCATTGACTAGTCGATGCGCCGAGCGGAATGTGCCACGCGCCAGCGCCTCACGCAGTGCTGCGAGTCGTCCTTGCTTGCCGGGTTTCAGTTCCGCATTCATGGCGCGCGGAAGTGTAACGCGCGGCCAAGACGCGCGTTACGCCGGATCAGGCGGTCAGCGTGCGAGCAGTTCCACGGTGACTATCCGTTCCGCACCGTCGCGCAGGATCGTCGCCTTGACGGTGTCGCCGGCCTGGTGCCGCTTGAGCGCGTTCGAGAATGCGCCGAGGTCATCGATCGGCACGCCGTCCAGTGCGAGCAACACGTCGCCCGCCACAATGCCGGCCAGCGCTGCTGGCGAGTCTGGCACGACCGATTCCGCCTTCACGCCTTTGCCGGTTTGCGCATAGTCTGGCACCAGACCGAACGACACCCGGCGCGACGTGCCATCCGGTCCACTCGGCGCCTTGGCTTGTGCGGCGGCGTTCGCAGCCGTATCGATGGTGATCGTCAATGGTTCGGCACGCTGGGCGAGGTAGTCGACCGTCTCACGCGCAACCGTGGCTACCTTGACCAGTCCATCCACGTCGATCTTGTCGGCCGTGTCCGTCGGCCGGTGATAATCGAGATGCGCCTTGGTGAACAGCTGAATGCCAGGAATGCCGTGTTCGATGAAACTCTGTTGGTCGGATGACTGCGAGGCGCCAGGGATGCTCTTGGTCGCAATGCCGGTCGTGAAGGTGATGCCACGAAGCACGTGTTGCCATTCCGTGGCGGTCCCGGTGGCGAGCGCGGTCACCTCACCGTTGCCCAGCCGCCCGACGGTATCGAGATTGACGACTGCGCGGATGCCTGCGAGTGGCACCGGCGTGGGATTGCTGACGTAGAACTTGGAGCCGTTGAGGCCGGATTCTTCGCCGGAGAAACCGATGAATACGATGGTGCGAGGCGGCGCGCCCGCCGCCGCAAGCGTACGTGCCAGTTCCAGCATCACCGCCACGCCACTCGCGTTGTCGTCCGCACCAGGGTGCAGTTGACCGACTTCCTCGACGCGCACGCCTGGGCCGCTGCGACCGAGGTGATCGTAGTGTGCCGAGACAATGATCGCCTGATCGGCGAACGCAGGATTTGCGCCGCGTAACACGCCGATCACGTTGCGGGTGCGTACCGCTTGTTGTGCGCCGGGTGGTGTGAACTCGAAGGGCTGAAACCACGAGTCGCCATTGCCGGGCGCGAGACCCGCTTGTTTGAACGCCTCGGCGACGTAGTCGCCGGCGGCTTCGAGACCGGGCGTCGTCAGTCCCCGGCCGTCGCGGGCGGGGTCGGCGAGCCACCGGATGCGCTCCAGCATCGCGGCACCGTCGAATACCGCTGGCAGCACGGCGAGCGGTGCCCGTGTCGGGTACTTGTTAGTGCTGACGCCGGCGGGTCGGGTGCTCAGCAGCTCCACGTGCAGCGGCGAGTCGGCCGCGACCCACTCGCCCTTGACGACATTCGCAGGCTCGGTGCCCTCGAAACCCAGGTAGGAGTACTTGCCGTAATGGGGCAGCTTGCGCGCGAGCCCTGGGCCCGCTGCCGGCGGGTCGACCGTGACCCAGCCGATGGCCTTGGCTGGATTGCCCGGATTGCGCTTGACGATCACGGCCGAGTGCGCAGCGAATGGAATGCCAGCGCCAGCCGCCTCGATCGCTTTGTCATCGGTGGTAAAGCCGATGGCAGGATCATCGCCGAACAATTGTTTCGCCAATCGATTGCCGCGACCGAACACCCACACCGCCCGATCGCTCGGCAGCGCCGACTTGCTCGAGTCGAGTCGCACGGCGATTTTCTGCGCGTTACCGCCGCCCCAGAATTCGATCATCTCCCGATAGACCTTGTTCTCTGCCTCGCCGGCACTGGCTGGCAGTACGGCGACGATCTCCGGGTCGCCGAACATCTGGCCGAGAGACGGTGCCGTCTCGCGCGCGTCGAGTAAACGGAACAGGTCGAATTCCGGATCGACCTCGACCGCCAACGGTTCCGCATTGGTTGTCAGTTCGAATGCGGTGTTGCGCTCCTTGTTTGCCACCGTGAACAGCTCGAGGCCCGCGCGCGTCCGGATGGCGATCGGCACGTCGAGAGCGAACGGCGCCACTTTCTGTACTTGTCGCAGGACACCGCGTACGGTGTACGACCCGCTCGACGTCTTGCTACCGACGACCTCCACCTTATCGATACGCAGGTCCGGTGCGCCGGCGCGAGTGACCCATTGTTCATAGAAGGGCAGTAGATCGGTCTCGCCCGCGGCGCTGAAGGCGCGCGCGAGGTCTGTGAACGTGGCGCGCTTGCCGCGTTGCTCGCGGTAAAACTTCTGCAGGCCACGCTTGAACGCCTCATCGCCGATCTTGCGACGGGTCATGTGAAACAGCATCAGCGCCTTACCGTAGCCTACCGCCTCAGTCGCGGGGCTGTGGCGCGAGCGGAACTCGCTGAGCGGGAAGTCGCGGGCTTCGCGCACGAAGTCGCGGTATTTCTTCAAGGTATCGCGTCGGTACTCGGCGCCCTGCGACTGCTGTTCCTTGTAGAGATGATCCGCCAGATACGCGGTCAGGCCTTCGCACCAGTTGCCGCTGGCATAGTCGACGAACACGCCGTTGCCCCACCAGTTGTGCAGGATCTCGTGCGGATAGGACGACGTGAGAATGAATGGGAAACGGATGATCTGTGGCCCTAACAAGGTGAAGCTCGGCATGCCATAGCCGGTCTCCCAGAAATTCTCCACGAGCGCGAACTTCTCGTAGGGATAGGTGCCGATCAGGCCACGGTACATCTCGAGATTGCGTGCGGTGGCTTCGAGATACTTGGCGGCGAGCGCGTCATCTGGCTTGCGCAGATAGACCTCTGCGGTGACGGCGCCGGCGGCGCGGGCGTAGCGCGTAAGCGGCCCGCCAACGATGTGTAGCTCGTCCAACGGTGCATCCGACCGCCAGTGCGTGACGCCCGCCGCGTCGCGCGCGGTGCCATTGCCGGGACTGATCAGCTGCCAGCCGTTGGGTGAGCGCGCCGTCAGTTCGAACGTGAACAGCGTGTCGCCAAGATACGGATACCAGAGCGTGCTGCCGGCGAGATAGACGCCGTCTTCCTTGATGACGCCGGCGGTTTCGTTGAAGCCACGGGCGTATTCCTGTCCCGGGGTCTCGAAGCCAAAGTCGACGCGGCCCTTGTAATGCAGCGTGAACTGCCGGCTGCCGGGAGCGAGCTGTATGCGGTAGCGCGCGGCGCGGCCCGAGCGCGTCATCGCTTGTGACGAGCCGTTGATGCCGCTGAAACCCGTGGCAGAATCGGCCGGCAACTTTTCGATCTGTGGGTCCGACGCCAGGATCTCAAGCGGCGCGGCCAGCAGGAACTCGACTGCTTGGCCTGCCATGGGCGCCGGCAATTCGACCGTGGCGCGGGCATCGAGCGTGCGCGCCGTCGGATCCAGGTTCGTCTCGAGCTGGTAACGGGGCAGGGCCGGCGTGTCGGCTGCTGCTGCGGCAAATGTCAGACACAGGCCGCTCGCACCGGCGGCGAGCGCCAGTGCGGCAGCAATCAACGAACGCATGGTCTACCCCTTGCGGCGGAAAGCGATCTTTAGAGTAACCGGTTTGCCGTCTCGTTCAATGACGAGCTGCGCAGCGTCACCCCAGCGGTAGTCGCCAACCTTGCGTTGCAAAGCCGTCGTCCCATCGATGGTGGCGCCATCGAGCGTGCGCAGGATATCGCCGACCTTGAGTCCGGCCTGATCCGCAGTGGAGCCCGCATCGACCTGGATGATCTTGCTGGGTTCTTTGCCGATGCGACCCGCCAGCGAGACACCGAGCACCGGCAGCGTGGGCTGCGCCGTCCAGGGCACACCCCAAAGATAGTTAGCATAGGATGCGCGGACACCCGCGAGCGGCTTGCCGTCCTCGTCGCGCACAGTGACCGGAATCAGCGACGCGATACCGCCCTTGAAATGCGGTGCCAGTTGACGCTCGGCGCCAAGGCCGTAAGCCACATGCCCGGAGCCGATCAGCACCACGACGATCTCTTGCGGATCGACCGGTGTCGAAAGCGCTTGACCGGCATTCCAGCCCATCGCCGAGTCCCAGGTGACTTGTGCGAGATAGAGGCCTTCCACCTGCTCCGGCGGCATCTTCGAATGCAGCGGATCGTCCGATTCGAAATAGGACCGCACCAGTTCGCGATGTTCGGTACTGGTCGTGTCTATCGACGGCGGCATGTGCTTGCGCGTCTCGGGGTCGAGCGCCTCGAGGCCACTCGCGCGCACCGTCCGGACGACTTCGCGCGGCACATTGACACCGACCATGCGCAAGCTGTTGTCGCGCGCGTACGCGAAAATCTCACGATAGTGGCCCCAGTGATGCGACCAGGTCTCGTACCATTTGGCCTGCTCGAGGAACTGCTGTTCCGTCAGTTTGCCGGCCGTCCAGTCCTCGAGCGGCTGGGTGGTCGTGTAGGGGAACATCTCCAGGCCAATGATGACCTTGCGGCCTGCAGCGTGTAGCGCCTCGATTGCGCGCAACTGGGCGCGATGAAATTCACCGTTGGTGTGTTCCTCGCCGATGAACAGCACGCGCGTGGCGGTGACGCGCCGCGCGAATTCACCCGCGTCGATGACTTCGCCCGTCTTCGTATCGGTGACGCCGTCGAGGACGACCTTGGCAATCTCCCTCTTGCGTGCGGGGTCGCCGATCGCCAGCTGCTGCGGCCCGGCGCGCTGTTCGCTGACAGACTCGGCAGCCCACGCGGCGCTTGGGCGCGCTACGCAAGCGCACATAAGGAAGGCCGCTACGGCGGTCAACCGCAGCGGCCGTAAGCCCATCAGAACCGCATCCGCCATGTCAGGCCATACTGGCGCAGACGCGGGTGCGACACGCTGTAGCGGAACGGGAAGAACGTACCGCCGGTGCTGACGCCCGTTGGTAGCGTGTTGCTGAAGTACACGTCGCGGAACGCACCGGTTGGCGCGTCTTCGTTGCCCAGGTTGCGGCCCCACAATTCGAGGCTCCAACGCTCGGCGCGCAGGCCGATCGACGCATTCAGATTGGTCGACTCCGGTACGATGGTCTGGTTGGAGGCATCGGCAAACTGTTCGCCACGATAGGCGAGGTCGCCGCGCACGTACCAGTCGGTGTCGCCGCGCAGCTGCGCGCGGTAGCCGGCACCAAGATTGCCCTGCCATTCCGAGGTCCGCAGGATCTTGTTGCCCGACACATCGCCGGTCGGCGAGTAGGTCGGAAAGTCGGTGAAGGACTGTACGCGCGCGTTGTCGTACTTCGCATCCAGGTAGGCCACGCCAAAATTGACGTCGACGCCTTCCAGCGGCCTGGCGTTGATCGCAAATTCGGCGCCTCTGACCGTGGCATCGCCACCATTCACGTTGATACCGGTGGGCGTGATGATGGCTTGGCCATTCACTTCGGCAACAACTTGCGGAATCACGATGTCCGCCCAGTCGATGTTATAAACGTCGAACTCCAGCGAAACACGTCGGTCCAGCAACTCGGATTTCACGCCTATTTCATAGCTGAGAATCGTTTCGGAATCGAACGAGCCTGGTACCGTGACATCGACGCCGGGGTTGCTGACGAACTGCACGGTCGTTGGATCGAAGTCGCCGGCCTTTTCGGCGTGCGCGACCGCAGCGAACAACGTGGTCGCTACAGTCGGCTTGTAACGCAAGCTGGTGCGCCAATTGATCAGACCCCAGGAGTCCTTGCCGTTCGAGCCGGTATCAACGCGACGGAATGAGCGCTCCTCATCGGTGTAGCGACCTTCGATCGACCCGGTGAATTGATCGTTGAAGTCGAACTCAGCCTGTGCGAAACCTGAGATCGCTTCGTTCTTGCCAAGAAAGACATCGGTGAACGTGGCGCCACCATTGGGATCGGTGAACCACTCGAGGAACGCAGCGTTGCCAACGCCGGCGGCAAACTCCACAACCGGATACATCGGCCCGAATGCGAACGGTGTGCACGCCAGGCAGAAGGCGCCGAAGTCCGCTGGCAAGGGCTGCGTTGCAATCACGCCGTCTTCGCCGGCGGCCTCATCCGTCTTGTAGTAGGTCGCTCCAGCGGAGTAGCGCAAGCGCTGCTCGCGATCACTGGCAAAGCGCAACTCCTGGCTGAACTCCTCGGTGCTGGAGCCACCGCCAATTTGCAGCAGGCCGGTCTGGAACTGCTTCGTGGGTCCCGACGTTGGGAAACCAAACACGACGGTGATCGGAGCTGGCTGGTAGGTAAAGATCGCGGTCTCGCCCGAATTGCGCGATCCGTCCACAAAGAACGATTGGCTCACGTTCGAGTAACCGGACAAGGCAGACAACTGACCACCACCGATATCCCACAGCAGTCGCAGGTGAGCGCGCGTAACATCGCGGTCTTCACCCGTAGCGGCGGGCAGCGCCGAGAGGCTGTCTTCCTTGATCGACGGCAGCTCGCCGCAGAAATTGAGCACTCGACTCGATGGTAGCGACATCGGGGGCGGCACGAGATTCTGAGCCGCGACGCGTCGATCCTCGCAATTGGCCGCAACCGCATTGGTCGCCGAATTGTCGATCCGATCATCGGAGACGTAGATTCCAACCTCGGCTTCGAAAGTCTCGCTCGGCGACCACACCAGCGCACCCTGGAATGTCTTGAACTTGTAGCCACCAATGTCCGAGCCGGGCCCCGGTCCGGACCAGCTATTCTCATACGAACCGTCAAATTCGTCATGCAGTACAGCCGCACGTCCGCGCAGTACACCTGGGATCAGCGGGCCGCTGACCGACAGCGAGGCAAGTGCCTTGCCATCATTGCCAAACGTCACCTGCGTCTTGGCCTTGAACTCATCGGTGGGTTTCGCTGTGACGTAGTTGATAGCGCCGCTGAACGCATTGCGCCCATAGAGCGCCGACTGTGGGCCCTTCACGACCTCGATGCGCTCCAGATCGAGCTGGCTGAAATTGATGCCTTCGCGACCTGAAACGTATACGCCATCAATGAACAGGGCGGTATTCAGTTCGCCGAAGATGTCGATCGGCGCTACACCACGAATGACCGGTGCCGGGAGGAACTCACCGATGACGCTCGAATAGGTGAGGCCCGGCGTGTATGCCGCAACGTCATCGAGGTTGGCGATACCACGTTGCTCGATCTGCTCGGTGCTGAATGCGCTGATCGCCAGCGGCACGTCGAGTAGTTTTTCTTCGGAGCGACGTGCGGTGACGACGACTTCGTCGAGAGTCATCGATTGACCGGAGGACCGCACGCTATCCTGCGCCTGCGATACATTGATATTTAGCAATGCCAGCAGGCTCGCTGCGCCCGTCAGACCTAAGCGTTGCAACCAAAATCGATCATTCATAGAGTGCTCCCAAATGTGCGTCGCGATTGTAAATGGACGACTGCTGTGCGAAAGCTACATTCTTATTTAATCTAGCGCTAGCCTTGGATAGGACAAGAGCCGATGATACGACCATACATTGCACTAAAGAGGGGCCATATGAGAACGATTCGCAATTCGCCAAATTGGGCGCTGATTTTGGCGTTTTCCTTAACATTGCTTGGCTGCGAGGCGGCTGACAATGCGCGCGCAGACGCGCCGACGGTCAAGCCGCTGGCGGTACCAGCCGGCGCGACGGTCAGCACGGTTCCGAATGAATTGCCATCGTGGTTAATTCCCAACATCGGCGAAGCCGCCGAGGCCTACTACGGGCCTGACAGTGAGCATCTCATCGCCCAGGTGCAGAGTCCGCTCGCGGTCAAGAGCCCGCGCGGCATGTCGGGATTTCTCACCAAGACCTTCACGGATGCCGGCACCGACGTCGTGCTGGTGAACGAGAAGGGCTGGGATGCCTGCTCTTACTTCTTCCCGGACGGCAAGCGCCTGGTGTGGACGTCCATCAAGGACAACATGAGCATGCCGCTCGGCAACTGGTCCGACTGGCGCAACTATCCACAGGGTGCGGAGCTCTATGTCTCGGATCGCCAGGGCAAGAATATCCAGCGGCTGACTAACAACCAGTATTACGAGGCCGAAGTGACGGTGTCGCCGGACGGCAAGTGGATCGTGTTCGGTCGCATGATCGACGGCAACATGGATCTGTGGGTGATGAACTCGGACGGTACTAACGAGAAGCAGATCACCTTTACCGCAGACGATCAGGAGGGTGCGCCGTACTTCCTGCCGGATAGTGAAACGATCCTGTATCGCGCCTGGAAAGCCTCGGAGTACGACCAGAAGCCGACGCCGATGACGATCTATACCATCAAGCGTGATGGCTCTGACCGCAAGGAACGCACGTACACGCACGACATGAACTGGGCGCCGTATCCGGCCCCGGATGGTCGTCACTTCGTGTTCGTGCGCGCCGAAACGCCGCGCAACTGGGAAGTCTACCTGGGGGATCTGGAATCGAAGGAGATCAAGCGGCTGACGTTCGACGAAGGCTTCGACGGCTTTCCGTCCATCTCGCCTGATGGGCGCAAGATGGTGTGGACCACCTCACGTAGCGCTGGGCCCGATGCCCGCTTCATGTCGGGCCTGCGGCTGCACGTGATGGATATCACGTCTCTGGGCCTTGGCCCTAAGAGCGGGGCGCAGAAATAACCTGGATCTTGCCGTGCGTCCCGGCCGCCAAGGAATTGTGGCGGACGGTGACGGCGGTGTGATTGGCGGCGAGTTTCTGGGCGAGCTTGTCCACCAGATAGACCGAGCGGTGCTGCCCGCCGGTGCAACCGATCGCTACCGTCAGGTAGCGACGGTTGCTCGTCTGGTGCTCGGGGATGCGCGCTTCGACGAATCGGGCGATGTCTTCCAGCAGGCGACGAACGCTTTGATGGCCTTCGAGGAACTTGACGACTTCCGGATCCCGGCCGGTGAGGGCTCGCAGGCTCATGTCCCAATACGGATTGGGTAGCGAACGGGCGTCGAACACGAAGTCGGCGTCCCCCGGGATGCCGTTCTTGAAGCCGAACGACTCGAGCAGAATGGACAAGCGCGCGCTCGAGCGTTGCTCGACCCGTTTACTCATCAACTCGCGCAAGTCATGCACACCCATGCGCGACGTATCGACCACCAGATCCGCGGCATAGATAATCGGCTCCAGCAAACGCCGCTCCATCGCGATCGCTTCCTTGAGTGACGTGTCCTGCGTGCTCATCGGATGCTTGCGTCGCGTCTCGGCAAAGCGCCGCAGTAGATCTTCGTCGCTCGCCAGCAGAAAGACCACTTCGCACTGCACGCCGCTCTGCTTCAACTCATCGATCAGCTTCGGCACGGTGGCGATCTCGGCCGCTTCGTTGCGGGCGTCGAGCCCCACCGCGGTGCGCGCGTACTGCGCTGAGCCGCTGTGCACCGTGTGCGCGATGAACGGCTTCAACATCGCGGCGGGGATATTGTCGATGCAATAGAAGCCCACGTCCTCGAGCATGTGCAATGCCACGCTCTTGCCGGAGCCCGACAAGCCACTGATAACGATCAGTCGCATGGCGCTTTCATGGTCAGGCACGCATGACCTTGCGTGCTTCGGCCGCGTGATGATCGGCGCGCTTTTCCTTGTGCTTGATGACGCTGCGATCGAGCTTGTCGATCAACGCGTCGATGGCGGCATACATATCGGCATCGGTCGCGATCGCATGGATGGAACTGCCACGCACATGCAGGGTGGCTTCAGCTTTCTGCTGCAACTTCTCCACGGTCAGGATGCAGTTCACGTCGATGACGTGATCGAAATGCCGCGAGATGCGCTCGAGCTTCTTCTCGACGTAGGCACGCAGCGGCGGGGTGACATCGACGTGATGACCGGAGAGCGATAATTGCATGGCTGACTCCTTCAGGTTTTGCTCTGGGGACACAAAAAACTCATTTGCTGTCGGCATTGCTGCGCTTGCGCTCGTTGGACGGCGCAATACCGAGTGCTTCGCGATACTTGGCCACCGTGCGGCGCGCGACGGCGATTCCTTCCTCGGCCAGCAGCTCCGCGAGCCGGCTGTCGGAGAGCGGTGCGGCAGGGTCTTCTTCGCGCACCAGCTTCTTGATCTTGGCGCGTACCGCCGTGGATGATGCGCCCCCGCCGTCGGCGGCCTCCACTTGGCTCGAAAAGAAATATTTCAGTTCGAATACGCCGCGCGGTGTGTGCATGTACTTGCTGGAGGTCACGCGCGAGATCGTGGATTCGTGCATGTCGATGGCCGTGGCAATGTCCTTCAGGATCATCGGGCGCATCTGTTCTTCGCCATGCTCGAGGAAGGCGGTCTGCCGCTCGACGATCGAGCGCGCCACTTTCATCAACGTCTCATTGCGGATCTCGAGGCTCTTCAGCAGCCAGCGGGCCTCCTGCAGCTGGGCGCGTAACGACGAATGTCCCGAGCCGCGGCCCAGCGCGTCCGCATAGCCCTGATTGAGCTGCACCCGCGGTACGGTGGAGCCATTGATCTCCACCGACCAGCCGCGATCCGTACGGCGCACGAACACATCGGGTACGACGTACTGTGCTTTGACACTGCTGATGACTGAGCCGGGTCTTGGGTGACAGGAGCGCACCAACGCCACGGCGGTTTCTAGTTCTTCGTCGGTCGTCAACAGCTCGCGACGCAGCAACGTGAGTTCGCGGTCGGCCAGTAGGTCGAGATGCTTCGCAGCGATGGCAATGGCCAGCTTGAGGCCAGGGGTGTCTGGATCGAGGAGCTGCAACTGCAGGGTGAGAGATTCGGCGACGGAGCGAGCGCCGACACCTGGCGGATCGAGTGTCTGTACGAGCGCCAGTACGCGCTCCACCTCGTCGGTGCTGCACAGGATCTCGGGCTTGAGCGTATCGGCAATCGCTTCGAGACTGTCGCTGAGGTAGCCGTCGTCGTTGATCGCATCGACGATGGCGCGAGCGATGCCGAGCTGGCGCGGATCAAGGTTGGCGAATTCCAGCTGGCCGATCAAGTGATCCTGCAGCGATTGTTCCGCCTCATCGGCGAGATCGGCCTGCCGGTCGTCGTCGTCGCGCCAGGGATCGGCACTGCCACTGCTGCTGGCGCGCTCGGTCCAGCCCTCGTCGAGAACCTCCACCTCGACAGTGCTGTCGCGATCCGGCGGTGCCTCGGCATCGCCACGACGTTCGTCCGGCATGGGATGCGGTTCTAGCGATTCGAAGGTGCCCGTGGCTTCGACATCCTCGACGGGCTCGAGCATGACATTGCTCTCGAGCTGCTCGCGTATGTGCGCCTGCAATTCGAGCGTCGGCATCTGCAAAAGGCGGATAGCCTGCTGCAGCTGCGGGGTCATCGTCAGTTGCTGACCCAGACGGAGCTGCAATGAAGGCTTGAGCATCGACACGGGTCGCTTGGAACCCCAGGTGGTTGAATTCAGTGACTTTCTGGCCGCGCGCCCTGCACGCTACAGCCGGAAGGATTGTCCCAAGTAAACATCGCGGACTTGGGGGTTGGCAAGGATTTCTTCGGCAGATCCGGCAGCGATCACAATTCCGCCGGAAACGATGTAGGCGCGGCTGCAAACCCCGAGCGTTTCGCGGACATTATGGTCGGTGATGAGCACGCCGATACCCTTGGCAGAGAGCTCGCGAACGATGCGTTGAATATCGATGACCGAGAGCGGATCGACGCCCGCGAACGGTTCGTCCAGCAGGATGAACCGCGGCTCTGCTGCGAGTGCACGCGCGATTTCGACGCGCCGGCGTTCGCCACCCGACAGGGAAATGCCAAGGCTCTTGCGCACGTGATCGATGCGCAATTCAGCCAGGATTTCATCCAGTCTGGTGCGGCGCGTCGTGGCATCGAGATCGTCGCGCGTCTCGAGTATCGCGAGTACGTTGTCTTCCACCGACAACTTGCGAAACACCGAGGCTTCCTGTGGCAGATAACCGACGCCCGCGCGCGCGCGGCGGTGCATGGGCAGGCGAGTGAGGTCGAGGTCGTCGAGCCAGATGCTCCCCGCATCTGCGGGCACCAGGCCAACGATCATGTAGAACGCGGTGGTCTTGCCGGCGCCGTTCGGTCCTAACAACCCAACCGTTTCACCGCTCGATACCTCGAGCGACAGATCGGTGATCACCTTACGTGATTTGTAGCTCTTGGCGAGATGCTCGGCTTTCAGGACACTCATGGGGCAGGGTCGACCGGCGCGGCCTTGGGAGTGGCCGCATCGGGCTTGGTGTCAGCAGGCTCGCCAGGTTGGATGATGATCCGCACTCGCCCCTGGTTACCGGTCGCCGAGTTGGGCTGGGAGCGTGCCTGTACGCGCTGTTCTCGAATGTTGTAGACGAGGCGCTGGCCGCGGATCTCGTTGCGACCATCTGACAACCAGGCGGAATCCTGCAGGCTCACGGTGCCGGCGGCAGTCTCGTAGATGATGGTCTCAGCGCGTCCGCGGGCCACATCCGCCCCGGTCCCACGAGCCTGTTCGAACTCTGCGGGCTTGCCCGTAATCGTGGCGCGGCTGATCGTGTTGTTGGCAAAAGAGATTACAGCCTGATCGGACCTGAGGCTGCCGCCCTCGGCGCGAATGCGCACATTGCCGCTGAAGGTCCAGCGGCTGTTCTGGAAATTGAGACCGCCTGCGGCGCGCGCCTCGGTGGCCTGCACGCGGATGTCGCCTTGCGAGATCGTTACATCTCGCAGCAAGATCGCGTTGCTGCGGTAATCGACCTCCGTCGACGCTGCGTCCACGGTTATCGGTGCGCTGCGTGACGCGCCCGAGACAGCCTGCGCCGCCACTGCCGTGTGGCCGCCCGGTGCGAGCGCCATCAGCAACGTCAGCGCGACCACGATCAGCCGCTCATTCGAAGTCTTACGGTATGAAGCGGCCATTGACCTTCGATTGTAACTGCACCGTCTCATCCTTCAAATTGGCAATCATACCGACGGCACTCAGGCGCTGACCGGACCAGGTGAGTGTCACGAGCGCATCCGTCGTGATGCGCTCTTCACGAGGAGTGATGACGAGTGCGTCCGTATCGAGCTGGATCGTCTCGGCGGCGGTCGGCATCGGGCCCGCTACGTTGACATCACCGGACAACCGGATGCTATCACCGGACTCCTGCACTTCGCCCCGTTGCGCCGTGACTTTCCACAACGCACGTGGCGCATCGGTGGTCGCAGCCGCGGCCGGGGCAGCTGGTGAGGTCACTTCGTCAGTGCGCGCACCGGGGTAATAGTCCATGCGTACGCGTTCAAGTTCGACGATCCCGGCATCCGGCCGCTGACGAATCAGTTCGGCCTTGAGGCGATAGAGCTCGCGACCATCCGTACCCGTCTCGATCACTTCGGTGTCGCGCGCGGCGTAGCCGGCATCGGCGCCGGCTCTCGCATCGTCATTCTCCGTGGTGTCGCTGCGTCCACCGATCAGAAAGACGCCAGCCAGCAGCGCTAACAGCAGCACGCCGATGACAAGCCGATAAGCGAGCCTCACGGTGTCGTTGCCCGGAGTGCGAGCAACAAGTCGCAGACTTCGCGCACCGCGCCGTCCCCGCCGCGGCAAGTGGTTATATAGTGGGCGGCGGATAATGCATCGGCATGCGCATTCGCGACCGCAACGGCGAGGCCAACCGCGCGCATCACGGGCACGTCCGGGCTGTCGTCGCCCACACAGCCGCATTGCGCGAGGTTGAACCGACGATCTTTGGCCAGCCGAGCGACCAGAGCCAGCTTGTCCGTCACACCCTGGTGGACAGCCTTGATGCCGAGCTCGCGGGCGCGCCGTGTGACGCCTGCGGAGCGGCGGCCGGATACGATGGCGACTGCAATTCCCGCGCGCTGCAACTGTTTGATGCCGTGGCCATCCTGCACGTGGAACACCTTGAGGCTTTCGCCACGGCTCCCATAGTAGAGCCGGCCGTCAGTCAGGACACCGTCGACGTCGAGTACCAGCAAGCGAATCTTGTTAGCACGGGCGCGCAGGCCTCGCGGCACTGCCGGCATCAGACTACTCCCGCGCGCATCAAATCGTGTACGTTGAGCGCACCGACCAGCTGGTTGGCAGCGTCGACGACAGGCAGCACCGTGATGCGATGCAATTCCATCAGATGCACCGCCTCGGCGGCCAGCTCATGCGGCCCGATCTTCTTGAACTCACGCGTCATGATGTCGCGCATCAACGTCTGGTGAACATTCACCTGGCCGTCGAGCGCGCGCCTGAGATCGCCGTCGGTGAAGACGCCGACGACTTGCCGCTGTGCGTCGGCGTCGATGACGACTGTCATCCCGAGCCCCTTGCGCGACATTTCCATCAGGCCCTGCGCGAGCACGGTGTCAGGACGCACGATCGGCAGATCAGCGCCTTTACGCATGACGTCGCTCACGTGCAGCAGCAGTTTGCGACCCAGGCTGCCACCGGGGTGCGAGCGCGCAAAGTCCTGGGCCGTGAAGCCTCGCGCCTCGAGCAGCGCCACTGCCAATGCGTCGCCGAGCGCGAGGCTCGCCGTGGTGCTGGCGGTGGGCGCGAGGTTGAGCGGGCAGGCTTCTTCGGTGACATTGACGTCGAGGCACACCTCCGCATTGCGTGCCAGGGTGGAGTTCGCGTTGCCGGTGAGCGCAATCAACGGCGCTCCGAGTCGCGAGACATGCGGCAGCAGTAGCAGCACCTCGGGCGTTTCGCCGGAGTACGACAGCGCCAAAACGACGTCGTCACGCGTGATCATGCCGATGTCGCCATGCCCGGCTTCCGCCGGATGCAGGTAAAACGCGGCCGTGCCGGTGCTGGCCAGTGTGGCGGCGATCTTGCGAGCGACATGGCCGGACTTGCCCATGCCTGTGACGATGACCCGACCGCGGCAATCGAGACACAATCGACAGGCGGCGGCAAAGGTGGGCTGTAGCCGCGGCGCAAGCGCGCTCAAGGCGCGTGCCTCGATCTCGAGGGCACGGCGACCCGAGGCGAGCAGCGCCTGCTCGGTGACCATGGCTTTGGCGGGTTTATCCATCGTCGGCATGATACCGCCCCGCTGGCCGCGCTAATATCGCAACATGAACCCAGAAGTCGTAGCCGATCTCATTCGTGCCGGTATGCCCGGCGCCCACGTCCAGGTGCAGTCTGACGACAATACCCATTTCGCGGCGCTGGTGGTCGCCGCCGAGTTCGCGGGTAAACGGCCGATTGCCCGGCATCAGCTGGTCTATCGCGCCCTAGGGGAGAAAATGGGGCGTGAGATACACGCGCTATCCATCGAGGCGCTGACGCCCGCGGAACTTGCCGCGCGGCAGGGCGCCTGAGCGCGAGCCGGAAGGACCGACAGTGGACAAATTGCAGATTCAGGGCGGTACGCCACTCGAGGGCGAGGTACGCATCTCGGGCGCCAAGAACGCGACGTTGCCAATCATCGCCGCGGCGCTGTTAGCGGATGACCCGGTGACGATTGGCAACGTGCCGCATCTGCACGATGTCACGACGATGATCGAGTTGCTCGGACGCATGGGCGTTTCGGTCACCATCGATGAGCACATGAAAATCGAGATCGATCCGTCGACCATCCGCGATCACGTCGCGCCGTACGAGCTGGTCAAGACGATGCGTGCCTCGATACTGGTATTGGGCCCGCTCGTTGCGCGGTTCGGGTCCGCTGACGTCTCACTGCCCGGCGGCTGCGCCATCGGTGCGCGGCCGGTGAACATCCATGTGGCGGGCCTGCAGGCGATGGGCGCCGACATCAGCATCGAAGGCGGCTATATCCGTGCGCGCGCGGGGCGGCTGCAAGGCGCGCGGCTGGTGCTCGATACTGTGACTGTGACCGGCACGGAGAATCTCCTGATGGCCGCCGTGCTGGCTGACGGTGAGACGATCCTCGAAAACGCTGCACGCGAGCCGGAGGTCGTTGACCTGGCCAATTTCCTGATCGCGATGGGTGCCAAGATCGAGGGTGCCGGTACCGACAAGATTGTCGTGCAAGGTGTGAAGAAGCTGCACGGCACGCACTACGAGATCTTGCCGGATCGAATCGAGGGCGGTACCTATCTGGTCGCCGGTGCCATGACCGGCGGCAACGTACGTATCAAACGGACGCGGCCTGAACATCTCGATGCGGTAACGGCCAAATTGCAGGAGGCGGGCGCCAAGGTGGGTGTAGGCGATACCTGGATCGAGGTCGACATGCGCGGCAAGCGCCCCAGGTCGGTCGACGTGCGCACGGCGCCGTATCCAGCGTTTCCGACGGACATGCAGGCGCAGTTCGCCGCGCTCAACACGATCGCCGATGGTGTGGGCACGATCATCGAGACGATTTTCGAGAACCGCTTCATGCACATGCTCGAGATGCGGCGCATGGGGGCGGAGATCCGTCTCGAGGGCAATACTGCCATCATCAAAGGTGTGCAGAAGCTCACCGCCGCACCTGTCATGGCTACCGACCTGCGCGCGTCGGCGAGTCTCGTGCTCGCCGGGCTGGTGGCGGAAGGACGGACCGATATCGAGCGCATTTATCACATCGATCGCGGCTACGAGGCGATCGAGGAGAAGCTGGCGCAACTCGGCGCGCAGATCAAGCGGGTGCCTAACTAGCTTTGCGTCGCAAGGCCAAAGATGGACAACCGAAATGCCGACAGCTGATGAGTGGTTTGCAGATCTAACGGCGCAGCAACGCGTGCTGCTTGAGAGCTTGCGGTCCATGATCCTGGATACGCACGTCGCGATCGGATTCCAGCATGGTGCGGCTTTGGCTGACCCCGAGCAACTTCTGCAAGGCAAGGGCAGAGATATGCGTCATGTCAGGATGGCGCTGGGCGAAAGCTTCGACAATCAAGCGGTTGGTGCCTTGATTCGCGATGCCCTGCGTCATGACGCGACGATTTCCAAATAGTGCAGGGCGTAGCAGCTAAACCCCATGGGCTGATTCGGCGCCTTGCACTGAACCAAAGCAGGCTTGGCCCGCGCGATTGTCCTCATGAAGTCCCAGCCACGCGTACACACAACCCCGAGATTGGGCCTCGGCAACGAGCGATTCTGTTGGTGGCCGGTCGATTCCCGGCGGCGATGTGCCGAGGCGGCACCGACCTCATTGATCCACAATTAGGGCCGCTTGTCGGGATGAAAGTACTCGACACCCTATGCCATGCCAACTACCACGCCAGCCTCCAGCGCTAGCATCATCATGTGACGCGGGTCAGACACGAACCTGGCAAGTTGTCGCTGTTCGTCGCCGTGCGTCCGTCCGTTGCGCAGCATCGGCTGTGATACTTACTGTCTAGGTTTCTTGTCTATCAGGACGTCTTGCTGCCATTTGCTCGGCCTTTTATCGGTACGATGAATGCAGCCTACCCAACAGCATGGTCGTTTCTTGCCTTCGAGCAGTTCGTCTACAGTTCGAGTTACCCGTCTTGCACGGGTCTGCGCTCGTTTGGCGTCTTCAATCCAGCAGATGAATTCGTTGCGCGCACTAGGGGTCAAGATTTCCCATAGGCCTATAGTTTCTTGTCTTCTACTCAACGCCTCGATCAAATCGGCAGGCATATGGTGCACGAGACCGCCTGAGAGCTTCTTTTTCATGTAGCCAACCTAGCAAGTATGTCCGGCCAGTCAATCGTTGTGTTTGAGTCACGCACGGACCGAGTGCTGGGCGGCGCGTCCCTTGCGTCCCGTCAGTCCGTCTGTTAGATGCCGAACCGAATGGTCCAGTATTGGCAGCTACTTGTCACTTTGGGCGCTAGCTAGCTCTTGACGATGTCGTTTGGTTCTCAGGAGGCGCGATGGAGATTGCTGGAGGTTGTCATTGTGGTGCGGTCCGCTATCGGCGGAGCGGCGCAGCGATTACCCACGCGCTATGCCACTGCACGGATTGTCGTCGTCATGCCAGCGCCCCGATGGTTGCGTGGACCATGTACAAAGATGACGCGGTAAAGGTCACGAAGGGCACGCCGAAGATCTACGGCTCCTCCGAATACGGACGACGGCATTTCTGCCCGGATTGCGGTACAGGCTTGTTCTACACGAATGCACAATCGCTGCCGGGTATCATCGATGTCCAGAGCAGTACCAACGACGACCCGGACAGGGTGCCCGCTCGCGCGCACATTCAAGTCGCCGAACGTATCGGCTGGATGGCGAGCGCGCACGAACTACCCATGTTCGAGCGTTACCCGCCGCAGTAGCACTGGCGAGATCGTCCCGCCGTTTCGATCAAGGCTCTAGCCTCAGTATTCATGATCGGACTTGCGCCGACCCCGCTTACGGCGCCGATCCTCATCGGGCAGCATGAAGCGCCGTATCCCGGTATCGTCCTGCTCGCGCCGCGCGTCCGTCCGCCGGTCCGGGAGCTTTCTGTAGGTGCAGGTACACGTGTCGGACGACTTGCAGTGGGGCAAAGGAAGTCGCGGGGCTGCGGCTACCAGATAGCGTCTCCCTTTTAGCGCGTGGGCCGCCGGGCAGGAGGTCTTCGAAGGCACGACTTCTATGGCCTGCCACCGCGAAATCCGGGGCGGGGGAGCGGTTATGTCGGGCTGTAACAGCTTTTTCCACACGGTTGAACACCTCCGGCGAGCAAGAACGCAGCGTAGTGGTCTTAGTGAGTCAGGCGCAGCGCCAGCGAAAAACTGGTCAGTTCTCAACCTGAGATTTTGCTGCGAATGATCGTTTGACATACTTCACAATGCTTGGACGGCGCTGTTGCTTTTTCGAGCGCAATGCGTGCAGTCTGGCCAGACACCAATAAATAACGATTCGACTTGGAAGACGGCGTGCCTCTAGGGACTGATGCAACCACTTTGTTGCGCCGCTGGACTGACGGCGACACCGACGCCATGAACGAAGTGGTGACCATGCTGTACGAGCAGATGCATCGCATTGCGGCTGGTCAGCTGCGGCACGAGCGCCAATTGACGATCCAGCCGACGCAGCTCGTCAACGATGTCTATCTCCGGCTCGTCGATCTCAAAAGAATCGACTGGCAGGACCGCAGCCACTTCCTCGCGATGTTCGCACGCATCGCGCGGCGCGCCTTGGTAGACGAAGCGCGCAAGCGCGGTGCCGGCAAGCGTCGTGGCCAGTCCGTCACACTGTCGACGCAACTGCCCATGCCTGCGGCGGGCATGTTGGACGTGCTGCAAATGGACGAAATGCTGACCCGGCTCGCCGCTATCGATGAGATCGCATCGCAGGTGGTTGAATTGCGGGTGTTTTCTGGTCTCAGCCTGGAAGAAGTCGCGGTGTACCTCAAGCTTTCGCCCTCGACGATCAGTCGCAAGTGGCGTGCAGCCAAGGCGTGGCTGGCCGAGGAATTCAAGGACTCATCCAGTTAGGGATGCGACATGCCGAGCGATTCCAACCAACAGCGGCAGCACGCGTTCGCGGTCTTCGAGTCCCTGCTCGATTTGGACAAGCCGCAGCGCGAGGCTGTGCTCGAGAAACTGCGGCAAGAGGATCCTGCCTGTCATGCGAGCGTGCTTGCGCTGCTGCGGGCTGACGAATCTGCCGCCCTCAATACGGGTGAGCTGCACGACGCCATTCAGCCAGCCCCACCCAACCTCGCCGGTACGCTGATCGACCGCTATCGTTTGATCGAGCAGGTCGGGGCGGGTGGCATGGGCGTGGTGTACCGTGCCAGGCGCGAGGATGCGGTCGAGCAGCAGGTTGCCGTCAAGCTGGTGCGCCAGGAGTTGCGAACGGCCGCCAGTCTCGCGCGCTTTCACGTCGAACGACAGGCGCTGGCCCGCCTCGAGCATCCGGGCATCGCGCGGCTGATCGATGCCGGCGTCAGTCAGGATGGGCGCCCCTGGTACGTGATGGAATTCGTCGACGGCGTGCCGATAGACGCCTACTGTCGCAACCAGCATCTCGCCCTGCGGCAACGTGTGAAGTTGCTGGTCGAATTGTGCCGCATCGTCGAATCGGCGCATCAAGCGCTGGTCGTCCACCGCGACATCAAGCCAGGCAACGTGCTGGTGACGAGCGCCGGCCAGCTTAAGCTCATCGATTTCGGCATCGCGAAATTCGTGGCGGCCGACGCCAGCGACGACGGGCTCACGCTGGCTGCGGGCGCGGGCTATACGGTGCATTTTGCCTCGCCCGAACAGGTCGCAGGCCGTACAGTAACGACTGTTACCGACGTGTATGGCATCGGCGCACTGGCATTCTATTTACTGACAGACAACAAGTTGTTTGCCGCGCGCGCGACGTCTGGCGCTGACTACATTCGGGCGGTCACCACTGAAGAGCCTGAATGGCCCAGTCGCGTTGCCAAACTACCGCAGCTGCGGGGCGATCTAGACAACATTCTTCGCAAAGCTCTCGCCCGCGAGCCTGGTGCGCGCTATACGTCTGCCGCGGCGCTGGGTCGGGATCTACAGAATTTCCTCGATCACCGGCCCGTCGAGGCCCGCGCACCGAGTCTTCTCTACCGGAGTCAGAAATTCTTCCGCCGCAACATCGCGGCGAGTGTGCTCGGCTCTTTGCTGCTCGTTTCGTTGGCGATTGGTCTTGTGAGCTATGCGGCGGCGGCCAGAGAAGTAGAGCGCCAGCGCGATGCGGCGCAAACCGATGCGCGACGGGCCAAAGAAGTCAGTTTGTTCCTGACCGATATGTTGACGGCGGCGGATCCACGCGCCGGATCCGAGCCGACTTCGCTCGTTAGCGTCGTCGATCGCGCGCTGCAAAAAACCGAACAGATGCTGTCAGTCGATCCACTGGTCGCCGCGACCGTGCTCGAGACGATTGCGTCAGTCAATTCCTCGCTGGGACGCTTCGAGCAGGCACTGGATGCCAACCAACGCGCGCTGGATATCTATGGCGCCGCAGCCGGCCAGGATTTGCAGACGGTGAAGTTGTTGGGCAATCGCGGCGAACTGCTGCAGCGCGCGGGCCGCTATGCTGAAGCGGGGACCCTGTTGGTTCAGGCTAACAACCGTATCCAGGAGCTCGCGCCGGGCAGCCTCGATGCCGCGTTGATCGAGGGCCAGCTGGGCAGCCAGATCATGAATTCCGGGGGTGACGCGGCTGAGGCACGGGAACGATTGGCGAGTGCGGTCAACGCGTTGCGTAGTCTCGCGGTGGCCGACGAGCGCCTCGCCGCCGTGCTGAACGACTACGGGGTTGCACTGGCCGGCGAGAATCGCTGGGACGAGGCTATCGCGGCGCACGAGGAAGCCGTCGAGGTCACGGAGAACGCCTTGGGCGCGGATCATGTCGTCACCAACGACATGCGATCGGGCCTGGCCGGTGTGCTCGGTATGGCCGGGCGTTTTCGCGCCGGCGCCGAAGTGCACCGCGCGGTCTGGCAGTCGCGTCGCAAGGTGCTCGGCGACGAAAACCTGGACACGCTCTGGAGCGCCGTTTCCCTCGCCGACTATCTCATGTCGTCAGGGCAGCCCGCCGAGGCTGCACGATTGTCGCGCGAATCACTCGCCGGACTGACCAAGCTCAATGGCCTGGATCATCCCGTGACCCAATTCGCGTGGGTCACTGCCGCCCGTGCAGCGTGCGAGTCGGGCGATGCGCGCTGGGGACTCGAGCAAGCACAGGGGGTGTATGCCCGCCGCGTCGCCACCTACGGCGAAAGCCATTGGCTCGCTGCCAACACGGCTTCCGTGTTGGGTCGATGCCAGATGCTCGAGGGGCAATTTGCGGCTGCCGAAAAGACCTTGCTGTCGGCCAGTGCCAGGCTGGAGTCGGCGCGCGGTGCCGACTTCGTCCGGACGCAGGACGCGTTCAGGAACCTTGCGGAACTCTACGATCGCTGGAAGCGGCCCGCACAAGCGGCTGAATGGCGCGCCCGCCTGACACAGTAACAACTGGGAAGCCGGGAAAGCCGCTGACCGACGGTCACGCGTACTTTCCCGGCTCTCTCTGCACTGGCTCAGATGGTTGCGGTCTTGTTAGCCGCGCGCAGTCGCCGCTGCGCCAACAGCAGTAACAATAGCGAGACCAGCAGCCCGGGAGTGGTGGCGCCGCTGCCGCCCTTGCCATTGCCATTGCTGGTCTGCGACGGTGGTGGTGCCGTTACGGTGACGGCCGGCACCGGTGCTGCCACCTTGTAGTCGTCCACCTGACCAAGTTGGGTCGTGCCTTCGTGGACGGTCGCGACAGCTTCACCGAGCTCGTTGAAAGTGACTGTGGTCAGTTTGTACGAGCCTTGTCCCGTGCCAACCAGCTTGATGTCGTAGTCGTCCTTGGGCAGCAGCAGCAGCCAGCCGTAGGTGCCGTCTTCGTGTTGCGTGGGAAAACTGTCGATGCCGGTGCCGAGCTGCTGCGAAACGATGATTCCGTTCTTCGTTTCCACGCGCTGCGCGCGGTTGTTGGAGATCTGGATATCGACTGGACTTTCTGTTCGGACGATGACCGCCTCGGGCATCACTGGGCATGATTGAGCTGCTGCGGTCCGAGTTCCACAACGTGGGGTCGGGCCTCTGAATTGGTTGGCGTTGTCGGTGTAAACACCTTCGAAGCCGCAACCTTCCGGGACTTCTGGCTTCGGAGAACCTGGAAAATTGCTCACTGGGGTGCGGTAGTAGTCGCCGTGCCAAGCAGTTCCCATGTGCAGGTCACGCGCTGCGATCCCGAGTGGGTTGGTGAAGCGCGCCAATTCTCGCTCAAACGTCGTGGTGACGTGCGCGCCCGGCGCGGAGGTTCCCCGTCGTGATTCCTCATCACGGTCGACGGGCGACCAGGTGGGTGTGCCATGAATGACAATGCCCGTCTCGTGATAGTCGCTGCCTTTCAGATAGACAACGACGCCGACATGGCCGGCCCTGGTCAATTCATTGTCTATGGGCGCCCAGTTGTATGCGCCGCTGGTGATTCTGCCATACGAGAGGTTGGCGAAGACCGACGGGTTTTCGGCGCGGATGGCTTCCAGACGGTTGAAGATATCGTTCATGAATCGGTCGCATGAACCGCCAGTGCCTGGTGTAGCTCTGTAATCGAAATAGGGCGCGAGGGCCTCCATGGCCTCGAGCGTATCAGCCACGGTGCCGACCAGATTGGGCGTGACTTTGGTCTTGTCCTCGTTGTTGGAGTTGTCGATGTCGCCCGGGGCCACTGCCGTCATCGTCACCCTGTCTTTTAGATCGGATGCATTCACGACACGGGTGACGAATTCGAGGAATTTGACGTCGCCACCTGCAATCGAGAGGCCTCTGCAGACTACCTTGCCCTCCAGGAATCCCAACTGCTGATCGCAGCGGGAATCCGCACTCAGTACGTGCAGCCAGACGCTCGCCGATGATGCCCCAAAAGCGCTACCCGACGGGCCGTCTTGCTCGAAAAGCTTCACTGTCAGCTCGACGTTCTCGGCGGTTTTCGTCCCCTTGTTCGTTAAGGTCGCCGTGAAAGTGGCTTTGAGATTGTCGCCACTACCTGTCAGCGTACTGGTCGCGAGCACTTCGATATCGATCTTGGGCGTCGGGCAGGTGTAGGTGAGCTCGGCCTTGCCAGTGATGCCCGCCCAGAAGGCTGGGGCGTTACTTGGAGGGCGGCCGCTCGCGTGGATCACGATGACTCCCAATGTGCCGGCGCTCGTGCGATGCAGTGAGTACACATCGACGCGGGTTGGCGGGTTGGTGGTGTTATAGAAGAAGCGCCTGCCGAGCGTCGGTGGGCTGGTGTTGATGGAGAATTCGGTTATGTCCAGGCGGTACTGCGCGACCTCGGGAATCGGGTCGAACTCGAACCAGCCTTGCAGCTCGTAGAGAGGGCCGATGGAATCGCTGCTATCGATCCTCTTTTTCGTGAACTCTACAATCTGAGTTACCGTCTCTCCCGGATTGCAGTTTGGCGCCTGCGCCCATAGTGCGCTGGGCGCGACCAGCGCGCACACCACCAGCAGTGCATGAATCGCTCTCGAGAACGAGCGGGCGGGGTGTGGTCGGTAGCGAGTTTCGCTGGTCATTATCGTGCACTCCAGAACAAAAGTTGTTGCGCGTGGCGTTTGGGCTCAGTAGGTAAGGCGCGGGAACCACGGGAAACTTGTCATTCGCACGATCGATGGGGCAGAACTGAGGCGGCGAGTTGACATAACAGCCGCAACCGCCTATCGGCGCGAGTCTTTGGTCTGCACTCGGCTGACTGGGGGCACGCGGGGAAGCGTGCGACCACTAACACTCAACGTCTACTGCGCGCGTGGTTTCTCGGTCGACACGAGCTTGGCCGTGAATTCCTCGGTGCCGCGCAGCGCTTTGACTTCGATGGTCTTGCCAGGCAGCGCCTCGGCCACGCGCGCGGTGAAATCCTGCGCATTCCGGACCTCGCGCCCGTCGATCGCCAGTAACAAGTCGCCGGGCCGCATGCCGGCTGTGGCTGCCGGACTGGCGACATACATATTGGCGATCACGACACCGCCGCGGGCAAGGCCGAGCTGCTGTGCGTCGAGTGCGTCGATATCCTGCGGGATGATGCCGATCCAACCGCGAATGACGCGACCATTCTTCAGCAGCTCGTCCATGACGCTGCGCGCGAGGTTCACTGGAATGGCGAAGCCGATGCCTTCGACACCCAGATTCTTGGCGAGTACGGCGGTGTTGATACCGATCAGCTCGCCGCTCGTATTGATCAATGCACCGCCGGAGTTGCCGGCGTTGATCGGCGCGTCAGTCTGAATGAAGTTCTCGAACGTTGCCACGCCGAGTTGTCCGCGGCCAGTTGCGCTAACAATCCCTTGCGTGACGGTCTGTGACAACCCGACCGGGTTGCCGATCGTCAGCACGACGTCGCCGACACGCAGCTGATTGGAGCGACCGAGCGGCATGATCGGCAGCCTGGGCAGGTCGATCTTCAGCACTGCAAGGTCGGTGTCCGGATCGCGGCCGACGATCGTGGCGTCGGCAGCACGGCCGTCGGCCAGCTGCACGCGTACGGCATCCGCTGTCGCGATCACGTGGTGGTTGGTGACGATATGGCCTGCGGCATCGAGAATCACGCCGGAGCCGAGGCTGCGCTCGACGCGCTGTCGGTAGCGTGGCGTCGCATCGCCGAATAGCTCTTCGATCGGACTGGGTCGGATCCTTTCTGTCACGACGCGAGCGGTGTAGATATTGACGACCGCCGGCGCGGCGCGGTCTACCGCATCGGCGTAGGAGACGACGCCGCCGCCAACGGGACGCCCGGGAACAGGCGGCTGGTCCTGCGAGGCGCCGGGCGCCCTGCCTGCATTCGGCTCTGAGGTCGCGGTGGCCGCATCGCTGTCACTCTGTGCGCTCGGTGCGTTGGCGACCGCCTCGCGTGATGCGCGTATCGGTTCGGTCGGCGCGCTCAGTCGGCCCGCCACCAGCTCTGGGCGGAAGGCGACCAACAGAAAGGCAGCGGCCAGGCCGACGACCGCAGAGCCGACGACGAAAGCGATGGTTCGAGCGAAGGGCGAGTAGGGCATTCCGGCAAGGTTCTCGATTGACTTGAACGGTTTATCGTTGGCGGACTGTAAATGAGCCGCCAAAGCTTCATGTATAATGTAGCGCTTCCCGTGACTTCGCAGCGCCCTCGTGCCGCTCGAGCGAGCACGGGTCAAGGGATGTTGGACTAGAGGTTAACGAATGAGCGATCACGCGGCGCACCCCCTCGCGGGCACTGGGTCAGAAATCGACCCGGAAATTGATCTCGATCGGCGCAAGTACCTGACCATCGCAACCAGCGCAGTGGGCGCGGTTGGCGTGGGATTCATGCTCACGCCTTTCCTGGCATCCTGGAAGCCCTCGGAGCGCGCACGCGCTGCCGGTGCGCCGGCGGTCGTTGACGTATCCAAGATGGAAGCGGGTCAGATGATCACTAGCAACTGGCGCAAGCAGCCCATCTATATCGTGAAACGGACGCCCGAGATGCTGGCGCTGCTGCCCAAGCACGACGCGGAGCTCAAGGATCCGACTTCCAGTGAATCGGTGCAGCCGGAGTACGCGGGCAATGTCAGTCGAGCGCGCCGCGACGATCTGCTGGTGTTGGTGGGCATTTGTACGCACTTGGGCTGTCTGCCGAAGCAGCATTTTGCCGCCGGTGACCCGCAGCTCGGTGCTGACTGGCCGGGTGGGTTCTTCTGTGTGTGTCACGGTTCCAAGTTCGATATGGCGGGGCGCGTCTTCAAAGGCTCGCCGGCATCGGTCAACCTGGTGGTGCCGCCCTACGATTTCCAGGACGAGAACACATTGGTCGTGGGCGTCGACTCGGCCGCAGCGGCGCAAGGGGTGGCGTGATGGCTACTGCAACCGGATCTTCCACGAGCGCCCCGAAGTCGAAGGGACTGCTGGGCTGGATCGACGAACGGCTGCCGGTCAGCCAATTCGTCCATGACCACCTGACGGGCTACTACGCACCGAAGAACTTCAACTTCTGGTACTACTTTGGCTCGCTGGCGTTGCTGGTGTTCGTGCTGCAGATTTTCACTGGCATCTTCCTGACGATGCACTACAAGCCGAGTGAGCTCGCGGCATTCGACTCGGTCGAATACATCATGCGCGAAGTGGAGTACGGCTGGCTCATCCGTTACATGCATTCCACGGGTGCGTCGGCTTTCTTCATCGTCGTGTACCTGCACATGGCCCGCGCCTTCCTGTACGGCTCCTACAAGCGACCGCGTGAGCTGTTGTGGCTCATCGGCATGCTCATCTACCTCGCACTGATGGCCGAGGCCTTCATGGGCTACGTGCTGCCGTGGGGCAACATGTCGTTCTGGGGCGCACAGGTGATCGTCAATCTGTTCGGCACGATCCCGGTCGTGGGGCCAGGGCTGGTCGAGTGGATACGTGGTGATTTCGGCATCGGTGATGCCACCCTGAACCGGTTCTTCTCGTTCCATGTCATCGCCATCCCGTTCGCTCTCGCTATGCTGATCGTGTTGCATCTGGCGGCGCTGCATACCACCGGCTCCAATAATCCGGATGGTGTCGAGATCAAGAAGAACAAGGACAAGAACGGCCTGCCCGTCGATGGGATTCCGTTCCACCCTTACTACACGGTCAAGGACATCGTGGGTGTCGGTGTGTTCTTGACGCTGTTCGCCATCGTCGTGTTCTTCACGCCGACGCTGGGCGGGCTGTTCCTCGAGAAGCCCAACTTCGAGCCGGCCAACGCACTGTCCACGCCAGAACACATCGCCCCTGTCTGGTACTTCACGGCGTTCTACGCAATCCTGCGCGCGGTGCCTGATCAGCAGATGGGAGCGTTGTTGATGTTGCTCGCGGTGGTGGCGTTCTTCTTCATGCCCTGGCTCGATCGCGCGAAGAACAACTCGATGCGCTATCGCGGCACCTTGTCGAAGGTTCATCTCGGGATGTTCTTCGTCACGTTCATCGTGCTGTCTTACCTGGGTCTGCAGCCGGCGGAGGGCGTCTACGTGCTGCTCGCGCGGATATTCACGACGCTCTATTTCGCCTATTTCCTGCTGCTGCCATTCATTTCGAAAGCCGATGGGAACGGCCCGGTTCCGGAGCGAGTCACCTACCATGCGCACTAAGATCGTCCTGCTCGCGGCAGCAATCGCCGCAACCCATGGTCTGGTGGCGTCGGCGGCTACGGGCATACCTGGCGACTGGCAGCATTGGAGTGCCGAGGTTGAGATCAACAACCTTGCATCGCGCCAGCGTGGAGCGCGCAATTTCATGAGCTATTGCAGTGGCTGTCATTCGATCAAGTACCTGCGCTATTCGCGGCTGGCCAAGGATCTCGACATCGCGCCGGAGCAATTGCAGAAATTCCTGTTACCGCCGGATGCCAAGAGCTCCGATTACATGACCACGTCGATGCTGGCCAGCGATGGCGCGGCCTGGTTCGGTACGGCACCGCCCGATTTGTCGCTGATCACGCGTTCCAAGGGAGCTGACTACGTCTATCGCTTTCTGAAGACGTTCTACCTCGATCCGGGCAAGCCGAGCGGCGTCAACAATCTCGCGCTCGAAGGCACGGCGATGCCGCACGTGCTGTCATCGCTGCAGGGCTTGCAGTCCGCCGTGTTTCGCAATGAAGAGATTGCCGGCGAGGGCGGTGAGCCGGTGACGGTCAAGACCTGGGAGAAATTCCAGCTCGACGTGCCGGGCACGCTGTCGGCAGCCGAGTACGATCAGTTCGTCGGTGATTTGATCAATTTCCTCCAGTATGCCGGCGAGCCGGCACAGGTCGATCGCCAGAAGCTGGGTGTCTGGGTCGTGCTGTTCCTGCTCGTCTTTACATTGCTGGCCTATCTGTTGAAACGCGAATACTGGCGGGACGTTCGTTAGAGCCCATGCGGGGCGGGCGCGTCTCTCGCGTAGTAATCGCTAGAGGAGATACATTTTTTGTCCAGTCGCCGCGCCGCGATGGTCCTGTTCTCTCAGCCGTTCGATCCCTGGAGTCATCGGACCCGGATCGTTATCGCCGAGAAGCAAATCGAGATCGAGATCGTGCAGGTGGAGCCCGGCAAACTGCCGGAAGACCTCCTCGATCTCAATCCTTACAACACGACACCCACTCTGGTCGATCGCGATCTGGTTCTGTACGACTCGCGCGTCATCATGGAATACCTCGACGAGCGTTTTCCGCATCCGCCACTGATGCCGATCGATCCGGTTTCTCGGGCGCGGTTTCGGCTGGCGCTGTTCCAGCTCGAGCGCGATTGGTATGCCTTCGCACATGCGATCGAGCAGCACGCCACTCGCCAGGCGGCTGCCGAGCCGCGCAAGCTGCTGCGTGATGCCATTTTGTCGAGCGCCGAGTTGTTCCGGCAAAAACCGTTCTTTCTATCGGACGAATTCTCGCTGGTGGATGCCACGATCGCGCCGATTCTGTGGCGCTTGCCGCACTACGAAATCGATCTGCCGAAGGAAGCGGAACCGATCATCAAGTACGCCGCATCGGTATTTACGCGACCAGCATTCCGGCAGTCATTGTCCGAGAATGAAAGCGAGATGCGGCTCGATTGAGTTGCCGCGCAGCCAGCGATAACGAAATCAGAATGACCGACACCGCACGCACATCGAAGCGGCCCTACTTGTTGCGGGCCATGCACGACTGGATGACGGACAACGGCGAGACACCGCACGTCATCGTCGACTCTGAACAACCTGGAGTCGAAGTGCCGCGTGCCTACGTCAAGGACGGCAAGGTCGTCCTGAATCTGTCGGCGACTGCCACGCAGCATCTCGTGCTTGGCAACAGCGCGATCGAGTTCGACGCGCGGTTCGCAGGCGTCGTGCACCATGTCAATGTGCCGATTGCGGCTGTACTCGGCATCTATGCGCGCGAGACCGGCGAGGGCATGGTGTTTTCCGAGCAGGATCTCTCGCCCGAGCCCCCTAACAAATCACCGGACGACACGGGCAAACGACCGCAGCTGAAGATCGTCAAGTAGCGGGTACAACGTCGCGTTTCGCCCAGCCGATTTCCTGCGCCGTCTTCTCCCCCACGACCACCGAATCCAGATCGAGCGGCATCTCCGCTTGCCCGCTCGATATCGCCCGGCGGCCCGCCATGATCTCAGCGTCGCGCTGCGGATAGCGTGGTTGCGCTGTGGGGTCGCCATAGCCATCCGGAAATACGGGCAGGTTGGTAGCCGCGTCGTATTTGTCGCTTGCGCCAAGAGTGTGCAACAGCTCATGGGCGATAACGACGTTGTTGCTGCCGTTCATCTCCTGATCGGCGAACGCGTACACCACGCCGATGAGACCTTTCTGCAGGCCTAGCGAATGTGGCACTGACGTAGTGCGCGCGGGGTCGTGGTAAAGCACGAAAACGCGAATCTGCGCCGCTCGGCCGCGAGTCGCACGCCATGCAAACCAGCGCATACGCAGGCTCCAGCTCATCGTCGCGAGCGTACCCGCGCGCGGCGGCAGCCGCGGCGGATGATCCACCGCTTGCGGATAGAGCTCGATCTGCAGAGGCCGCGCGAGCGCCAAACGGAAGAAACGCGCCTCGCGCGCGAAGAACTGCTCGATGTCGCCGAAGTCGGTCTTCTGGAGGCTGCGGATATAGCGCGCGGTGACGGGCGAATCGTCCGCGGCGATCGGGAACACCCCGACAATCAGCGTTCTGCCCCAGCTCGCCGTGACGAGCCGGTCGAGCAGCGCACCGGTTGCCACGATAAGCAATAGGATCGCAAGAGCTGCAATTCTGAACCAGCGCCACACCGGGGGGACTGTAGCGAAGTTCTGACGCTCAGGCTGTGAACGCGTGCTGGATCCAGTCGATTGTGCCGTCGCGCACCACGAGGACGTCAAAGCGGACCCGGTAGCGGGCGAGCGCAGGCCTGGTCTGTAACAACAATGCGGCGGTTGCGATGATGCGACGTTGCTTGCGGTGATCGACGCTGGCCGCCGCGCCGCCAAAATCCTCGCGCGAGCGCATGCGCACCTCGGCGACGACCAATACGTCGTGCTGGCGCGCGACAATATCGAGCTCGCCGCCGCGACGGCGAAAATTCCGCAGCAATATCTGCCAGCCCTGCGATTCGAGGTACGCCGCGGCGCGCGCTTCCGCGAGTTGGCCTGCGGCTTGACGTCCATCGCTCGGCCGGCCTCGCCCGAGAGCTGCTGCCGAAGCCGCGCGCACCATGTCGGATCTCCTCGTGCTAATCGCCGCCGTTGTCAAGCACTTGCGCCGTGCCGTTCCTGATCTGGGCCCAGTCGAGATCGCGGCGCACGCGCCGTTCACGGTCGAGCGTGAGCCGGCCCGTAAGACCAGCGAGGTCCAGCGTGCCACCACGTTGCAGCGCTGCATAGATGCCAAATGCGTCGTATCCGAAGGCAAACAACCGGCCGCGACTGCCGGCCGCGTCGCCGAAGGCGCTCTGCAGTTCACTGCGCACCTGGGTCGTCAAACTGCTGGTGCCGAGTATCCACGGCATGTCGGGAAAAACCAGGCCGTCGATGTCGTCGCCGCCGGGTTGCGCCGGGTCGTAGGCATCGGACAAGGTATAGGTAGGAATATCTCCGGCCATGTAGAACTTGAGTTGCGGCCGCAAGAGCCTGGCCGTCGCCGCCGGGCTCGGTGCAAAGATGAATTGCACGTCGGGCCTGCGACGTGGTTCGAATTCCAGCTTCTGACCGACGATGCTCTGTAGTCGGCGGTGACGCGCGATGCTGTCCGTGATGCGCATCACCTGTTTGATGCTTACGCCGAAGTCGCTAGCGCCGGCGTCGAATGTCGCGGCACCAATCACCTGGCCGCCCGCTGCGATCAATTCCTCGTTGAACGCGGCTTCGACGCGTGCGCCCCAGTCGCCCTCTGGTGTCAGGACGACGCCGCGTCGCATGCCCGTGCTGACGAGCCGCCGCGCCACTGCGCGCGCTTCGTCTTCGGGTGAGAGTGCGAACTGATAGAACTGCGTCGGCGCGGGCTGCTGGTTCGGCAGGAAATTCAGCGCCAGTATCGGCGGCCGCTCGGTCGGGAATTGCGCTGCCGCGGCGACTGCATCGCGCGTCAATGGTCCGACCAGAAAGGTTGCGCCCGCGCTCCGCGCCTGAGAAATGACGTCTGCCGAGGTCACACCGTTGGTATCGTAGACGCGCAGCAGCGGTCGATCGGCTGCTGGGAGTTGGTAGTACGCGGCCATGAAACCCTCACGGATGCGCACCGCGGCGCCGGCCGCCGGTCCGGTGATCGGCAACAGCAGGCCAACGTGCTGTGCGGATGCGAGTTCGCCGGCCAGCGGTTCGCCAATGGTCGGTTCACCTGCCAGCGGCTCGAGCGCCGGGTGGTTAGGATAACGCCCGCGAAAGGCTGCAATGCGCGTCGCGCCCACGGCCGGGTTGCGTGCGTTCTCAGCGGCCGCCAAACCAGCTTCCAACCAGCCGCGAACGATAGGATCTGCGTCGGCCGGTGCCGCGAGTCGCGCGCCGCGTTCCGCCGCTTGCCGCAACTGCGCGAGCAAGCTGCGGCGACTCGTGGTGCGATCGGCCGCGCTGAGATTCGCCTCGCGCGCGATCTGGGCCTCGACGGCCTCGACATATCGCCCGTTCGCAATCTGTATGCCACCACGTAGCAACTCGGCTTCGAGCGTCTGCTGTCGGGACAGATTGCTTGGTAACCCAGCCAGGACTCTTTCTGCATCCGGCGCGCGCCGCGCGCTGAGCCACGCGCGCGCGGCCAGCAGCAGGAATTGGGCGCGATCAGTTCCGGCTGTCTCCGCAGCGAGTTGTTCATATACTCGAGCGGCCTCGGCGTGTTGGCCGGCCGAGGAATATGATTGCGCGCGATCGACAGACGGTGGCGCTGTGCGCGTGGTCAGGCTGGGACAGCCCGCCAGCGCGGCGCAGGCAATGATCAACAGCGCGGTGCGCGCGAGGTGCAAACGGTTCATGACTCGACTAGCCTTCCATGCTCGCGGGCGCCGGATGAGGCACGCCCTTGCATGGGGAGAATTATAGTGCCTGCTGCTGCTGGTCGCCTCGCTGTCGTCTCGACGCCGATCGGTAATCTGGGCGATTTGTCGACTCGGGCACGCGATGAGCTGGCTGCGGCAGATCTTATCGCTGCCGAAGACACCCGCCGCACGGGGCAATTGCTGGCGACTCTCGGTTTGTCGCGGCCGCTGCTGTCGCTGCATGAACACAACGAGTCCGAGCGCATCCCGGAACTGATCGAGAGACTGGTGCGCGGGGCGCGGCTCGCGCTGGTGAGTGACGCCGGCACGCCGTTGTTGTCAGATCCCGGCTTTGAGCTCGTGCGCCAGGCTGCTGCCGCTGGCGTGGCAGTGTTCGCAGTGCCTGGTCCGTCGGCGATTACGGCTGCGCTCAGCATCGCCGGCTTGCCGACTGAGCGCTTCAGCTTCGAAGGCTTCCTACCCGCCAGATTGGCAGAGCGCCGTACGCGACTGGCATCGCTCGCTACCGAAACACGCACGCTGGTGTTTTTCGAGGCGCCGCACCGTATCCTCGAAACGCTGGCTGATTGCAGCGTCGCCTTTGGTGCGCAGCGTCGCGCTGCGGTCGCGCGTGAACTCACCAAGGTATACGAGACAGTCTATCGTGGCACGCTCGCCGAGCTGGTGGCCCGCGCAGGTGAAGATGCAAACTTTGCGCGCGGCGAGATCACTGTCGTGATCGAAGGTGCGTCGCCTACCCGCGAGGACGACGCCGATGGCAGACGCGAGCTGCAACGCACGCTGCAAGTATTGTTAGCGGAGATGAGCCCGAGCAAGGCTGCGGCGTTGGCGGTCAAGCTGACGGGCGCGAAGCGAAACGACGCCTATCTGCTGGCACAGCAGCTGGCCGCCGGTGTCGAAAAGGAATCTTAGTGCTGGCTAGCGGTGCCCGCGCAGCGTATCGTGTGCAGCAGGAGTCGGCCGGACAGTCGCTGCGCTCTTGTCTCGCAAGAGGCGGGCGGGGAGGAAAGTCCGGGCTCCAGTGGACGAGGTGCCAGGTAACGCCTGGGCGGCGCAAGCCGACGGAAAGTGCAACAGAAAGATACCGCCGCGCGTTCGCAAGAGCGTGCGGTAAGGGTGAAATGGTGCGGTAAGAGCGCACCGCGCCGGTGGCAACACTCGGCGGCACGGCAAACCCCACCTGGAGCAAGGCCAAATAGGGAAGTCGTGGTTCGCGAGAGCCGCAGCGCGTGTCCCCGCGTGCTTCCGGGTAGGCCGCTCGAGGTTGCCGGTGACGGCAATCCTAGAGGAATGACTGTTCTCGACAGAACCCGGCTTATAGGCCGGCTCCTAACTATTGTTGCGGTGGGCAGAGAAGAGCGCGGTGTGCGGAGTGGGTTGGCGAGCTGGATCGGGCGCGCCTGCGGCGTACCCTGGCACGCACGCTGCGCCCATCTCCCCCCTGGCGTTGGGGCGAGCGTGCACCCGGCACAGGAGGGCGCAGCGTGCGTGCTGCGGCGCCCTCAACAGCTCGCCAACCCACTCCGCACACCGCGCGCTGCATGACCACCCTTGACGAAGATAGTTAGTACATCGGGTGCCTGGTGTGAGTGGAAGAGTAAGATGTCGACGCGGAACGGTACGTCTTGGCGCTCATGCGCCGATCCGATGTTAGTCGTTAGGCGGGTGTGAGGGGTCCGCCGGCGAGACGTTGAGGGCGCCGAAATCCGGGCGCGCGGCGCTCCTGTTCTCCTCGCCGAATAACCTCTTCGCCAGGGGGGAGATGCGCCGCGCGCCCGGATGAGGGCACGCCGCAGGCGCGCCCGATCCGACTTGCCGGCTGGCTCCTCACAGCCGCCTAACCACTGACCCGCTATCGGCGCATTAGCGTCCAATGACATCTCTTCGTTCCACTATCGGGCCAATTATCGGGCGCGGTGGATTGGTTTTGTCTACCGTTCTCCTCCCATTAGATTATGTCCAACACGCTGACGTCGGCGTTGGCGGGTCATACAGCCCAGCGGATCCTCATGCGCTGTATAGGTAACCGAGACAACCCACTGATCGGTAAGGCTCAGTGCGTTGCAGCGTCGCTGGTCAGCGACCGCACAATCGCGTAAGTTACTGTTGCCGCGACAAATTTTCGTACTTCAAGCCTTGACCATAACGCTCGCCGTTCCTATAGTGGCGGCAAGTGGGTGGAAGTGGGGAAGAGTGGGTGCTACGCACCCTCACAGGTCGTGTTTCGCGGTGCAACAAAAGTGACCCTCGATGCGAAGGGCCGGATGGTTTTGCCCACCCGGTACCGCGACCGCGTGCTCGAGCGCAGTGGGGGCCGGGTGATCGTCACCGTGGATCGCGACCAGTGCCTGCTGCTGTACCCATTACCCGATTGGGAAGAGATCGAGCGTCGACTCATGAGCCTGCCGTCGTTGCATCCGCAGGCGCGACGCCTGCAGCGGCTGATGGTGGGCCACGCGACGGATCTGGAACTCGACGGGCACGGAAGATTGCTGGTGCCGCCTGAGCTGCGCGATTTCGCGCAACTCGAGCGGCTCGGGATGTTGATTGGTCAGGGTAACCGCTGCGAGCTATGGGACGAGAAGCGCTGGTATGAGCGTCGCGACCTGTGGCTCGAGGACGAAGCGGCAGTGACCGGGCTGACGGCCGAACTCGATTCGCTGTCGCTGTGAAGCGGCCGGCGGGCGGGGATTGCCGCGGCGATTGGATCGATAGGGAACGGTGTCTGCTGGTTCGCTGTGGCGAGCCCGGGCTCCGATGGCAAGGGCGTGAACGAAAACGGGGGCGGACTGACAGCCGCTGGATATGAGCGTCGACGGTGAGCACATTCCTGTGCTGGCCGACGAGGTTCTGGAGGCTCTGGCTCCTCTGGCGGACGGTCTCTATATCGATGCGACGTTCGGGCGCGGTGGACACACAGCACGGATCCTCGGGGCACTCGGCCCCGCAGGGCGCGTGCTCGCGTTCGACCGCGATCCGTCGGCCATCGAGGCCGGCCACCGCCGTTTTCCCGACGAAGTGCGGCTTGCGCTCGTCCGGGCGCCGTTTGCCGATATCGCCGCGCGCGTGCCGGACCTCGCTGCAGGCCGGCCCGTGCGCGGCATCTTGTTCGACCTTGGCGTCTCATCGCCGCAGCTCGACGACGCTACCCGTGGCTTCAGTTTCCGTACCGACGGCCCGCTCGACATGCGCATGGACCCGCAGACGGGGGAACCAGTTTCCGCGTGGCTCGCGCGAGCGAGCGAGTCTGAGATTCGGACAGTGATCGCAAGCCTGGGGGAAGAGCGCTTTGCCCGCCGCATCGCGGCCGCTGTCGTGCGCACGCGTGCAAAGCAGCCGCTGACCAGCACGCGGCAGCTGGCGGAGCTCGTGTCGACGGTGGTCCGGACGCGTGAGCCCGGCAAGCATCCGGCGACGCGTACCTTCCAGGCGTTGCGCATGCTGATCAACGACGAGCTGGGTCAGTTGCAGCAGGGACTGGCGGGGGCGCTTGAGTTGTTAGCACCTGGTGCGCGACTGGCGGTGATCAGTTTCCATTCGCTCGAAGACCGGCCGGTCAAGCAGTTCATGCAGAAGCATGCGGCGGCTGATCCAATGTACGCTGGCTTGCCGAACATTCCAGAGCGGTATCAACCGCGTCTCAAGCTGATTGGCAAGAAGCGGCGGCCGACCGAAGCTGAGATGCAGCGCAATCCGCGCGCTCGCAGTGCCACGCTACGCGTGGCAGAGAAAGTGCGATGAGCAAGCTGTCATCGCGAGTGCTGGCGCTGTCGATCGGGCTGCTGTGGTTTGCGGTGCTGCTGTCGGCGGCGGGCGCGATTTACAGCAAGCACCATGCGCGTGAATTGTTCGTGGAGCTCGAGCGGCTGAACGCGAAACGCGACAGCATGGAAATCGAGTGGGGTCAGCTGCAGCTTGAGCAGAGCGCCTGGTCGACGCACGGTTTCGTCGAGAGCGTTGCGACCGCGAAGCTCAAAATGGCGACGCCGCCGCCTGCCGAGATCCAGCTGGTGTCGCCGTGAGGACGCGCTCCTTGAAACTTCGCCAGCGCACGCCGCGCGCACGCGCCCGCCAGAGCGTCGCCGCCAAGCCGCATTCGTTCGTCGCGCGCTCTTGGTTCGTGGTCGCGGTGCTTGCGCTCGCGGCGAGCGGGCTCGTGTGGCGGGCGGTCGATCTGCAACTGCGGGATCACGAATTCCTGGCCGGGCAGGGCGATGCACGCTTTCAGCGCGTCGTCGATGTCACGGCCAGTCGCGGCACGGTCACGGACCGCCATGGCGAGCCGCTCGCGGTGTCGACCCCCGTAGATTCCGTCTGGGTCAACCCGAAGGAACTCGCGCTCGCCAGCGATCAGCTGCCGCGCCTCGCCAAAGCCCTGAAGCGTGACAAGACTGAACTCACGCGGCGAATTACGAGCAATCTAGAACGCGAATTTCTGTACGTTGCCCGACATCTGCAGCCGGCCGACGCGGCCAAGATCAAGGCTCTCGGTATTCCCGGCGTCAATCTGATGCGCGAGTACCGTCGCTACTATCCAGCGGGCGAAGTAGCCGGGCATCTGCTGGGATTCACGAGCGTCGACGATGAGGGTCAGGAAGGTCTGGAGCTGGCGTTCGATCACTGGCTGGCAGGTGAGGCTGGTCAGAAGCGCATCATTCAGGATCGGCATGGCAATACGGTGCAGAACGTCGAGGAGCTGCGACCGAAGCGCGCCGGCAGGGACCTCGTCCTGTCGATCGACCTCAGAATCCAGTATCTCGCCTACCGCGAGCTGAAGGCGGCTATCCAGACGCAGCGTGCCAAGTCCGGCTCGGTTGTCGTGCTGGATGTAACGACTGGCGAAGTGCTGGCAATGGTGAACCAGCCGGCCTACAACCCTAACGACCGGCAGCAGATTCAGGCCAAGGCTTACCGCAATCGTGCCGTCACCGATATCCTCGAGCCGGGTTCTTCGATCAAGCCGTTCGTGGTAGCGGCGGCGCTGAGCTCGGGCAAGTACAGCGAACACAGCACGATCGACACGACACCATTTCGCGTCGGTGTGAAGTACATCGAGGACAAGCACGATCTCGGCACTATCGATCTCGAGACAGTGCTGGCGAAGAGCTCCAATGTCGGCATGTCGAAGATCGCGCTGTCGCTCGAGCCCGAGGTCATCTACAACACGCTCACTCGCCTCGGCTTCGGCCAGGTGACGACCAGTGGCTACCCCGGCGAATCAGCGGGTGTGCTCACGCACTACTCGCACTGGCGACCGATCGGCATAGTGACGATGTCCTATGGCTATGGCCTGTCGGTGACGCCGCTGCAGCTGGCACACGCGTACGCCACCATCGGCGCCGGTGGCGTGTCGCGACCGGTGTCGTTCCTGCGAGTCGACGAACCGCCGGCGGGTGAGCAGGCATTGGAGCCTCGCGTGGCACGGTCGCTGGTGAGTTTGCTGCAGGGTGTAGTCAGTACGAAAGGCACCGGCGTACAAGCTGCGATTCCGGGCTACAGCGTTGCGGGCAAGACCGGTACGGCCTGGAAGTCGAACGCTGGTGGTTATGCGACGGACCGCTATCAGGCTGTCTTCGGCGGCGTCGCGCCAGCCAGCAACCCGCGCCTCGCCGCGATCGTCATGATCGACGAACCGAGCGCTGGCAAGTACTACGGCGGCGACGTTGCGGCGCCCGTCTTCTCGGGTGTCGTCGGCGGCGCCTTGCGGCTGCTGGCCGTACCGCCCGATGCGACGATCGCCCCCGAGCACGAGGATCGAGTCGAGCAGCAGGTGGCGCTGCGATGAGTACAACACGATGAATGTCGTACCGCAGCCGATCCGCAATCTGCAACCCCTGCTCGAGGGTATCGCCGTGCCGTCGCGCGATTGTGAGCTCACCGATCTGACGCAGGATAGCCGCACGGTAGGCGTCGGCAGCTTGTTTCTCGCGTGCGCCGGTCGCACGACCCACGGTCTCGCTTTCGCAGCGCAAGCCGTCGCACAGGGTGCCCGCGCGATACTGTGGGAGCCTACGGCGACTGCGCCGCGGCTGCCCGAGTTTCCATCGGACATCATCGTTACACCTGTGGCCGCGCTGTCGCAGCGTGCAGGCGAAATCGCCGACCGCTTTTTCGGCGCACCATCCGCGCAGCTAGCCGTGACCGGGGTCACCGGTACCAATGGCAAGACCACGACGGCCTATCTGCTCGCGCAGGCCTGGACGTTCGTGGGTGCGTCAGCGACCTACATGGGCACGATCGGCGTCGGCGCGCCGGGGGCGCTCAAGCAGGCCCAGCTAACGACTGCCGATGCGGTCACGGTACAGCGCGAACTCGCGGCGATGCATCGGGCCGGCGTCAGACATGCTGTCATGGAAGTGTCTTCGCACGCGCTCGATCAACATCGGGTCGCGGGTGTGCGCTTCCGTGTCGCGTTGTTTACCAACCTGACACGCGATCACCTCGACTATCACGGTTCGATGGCTGCCTATGGTGCAGTCAAGGCGCGGTTGCTGCAGCACCCCGAGCTCAGCGCGCGCATCATCAACGTCGACGATGCCTTTGGTGTCGATCTGGCCAAGCGGCCAGCGCAGCCGGGTCATCTGGTAGTTACTAGCGGCACGCACTCCGGACAACGACTCGCGCGGGAGTTTCCCGCTGTGCGCTACGTGTGCGCGACGGCCAGCGAGCGCACTGTGCGCGGTCTCAGCCTTTCGATCGACTCGAGCTGGGGCAGCGGGCGCATCGACACCTCTCTGGTCGGCGATTTCAATGTCGACAACATTCTGCTGGTACTGGCTGCCTTGCTGGATGGCGGCGTCGACCTGAGTGTTGCGGCGCAGGCGTTGGCACAAGTGGCGTCGCCCCCGGGCCGCATGCAGCGATTCGGCGGTGCAGGGGATGCGCCGTTGGTGTTGGTGGACTACGCCCATACCCCCGATGCGCTGGCCAAGGCTTTGCGGGCGGCTCGTGCGCATTGTCGCGACCAGTTGCTGGTGGTGTTCGGTTGCGGCGGTGATCGTGACAGTGGCAAGCGTCCGTTGATGGGCGCGGTCGCCGCTGACCTGGCCGACCTGGTCATTCTGACGGATGACAACCCGCGCACCGAGTCGCCGGCTGCCATCGTCGCCGATATCCGCTCTGGCTGGCCGAGTGGCGCCGCGGCTGGTCGGCAGCTGGCGATCGTACATGATCGCCGCGCGGCCATTGCCACGGCGATCGAACGTGCCTCCGCCGACGATGTGGTCCTTGTTGCTGGCAAGGGCCACGAAAACTACCAACTCTATCGGCACGAGCGTCGCCTCTTCAGCGATGCATCGGTGGTCGAGGACTGCCTCCGCATCCGGCACGGAGTTGTGGTATGAAGCGCACGCTAGCGGACGCGGCGACTGCAACTGGCGGTACGCTGCACGGCGCCGATCGCCCGTTCACAGGCGTCAGTAGCGACACGCGCCAGTTGCAGCCGGGAGAATTGTTTGTCGCGTTGCGCGGACCACGCTTCGATGGCAATCAATTCGTGGCCGCCGCTGCAGCCGCCGGCGCCGCCGGCGCCATTGTCGACGCGCGTCAAAACCTGGACTTGCCGCAGATCGTGGTGAAGGACGGTCTCGCGGCGCTGACCGCCCTCGCGCAGCGCTGGCGCGCGCAGTTCCAGATTCCGATAGTTGGCGTTGCTGGCAGCAACGGCAAAACAACCGTCAAGGAGATGACGGCAGCGATACTCGCGTCTGCCGGCGCCTGTCTCGCGACCCAGGGCAATCTCAACAATCACATCGGCGTGCCACTCACCCTGATGCGTCTGCTGCCCGAGCATCGCTACGCCGTGATCGAGATGGGCGCCAATCGTGCGGGCGACGTGGCGGAACTGGTGACGATTGCTCAGCCGACCGTGGGGCTGATCACCAACGCCGGTGCCGAGCATCTCGAAGGCTTCGGCAGCCTCGAAGGCGTGGCGCGCGCCGAGGGAGAAATGGTGGCGGGCCTGGCGGCGGCGGCCACCGCCGTGCTCAACGCCGACGATCCGTTCGCGGACCTGTGGCGTTCGATGACAGCAGCGAGCGTCGTCAGCTTCGGACTGGATGCATATGCCGACTACACGGCTCACGAGCTGCGGACCAGCGTCGATGCCAGCGGCTTCAAGACCCGCTTCACGCTGCGCTCGCCGGCAGGTAGCGCGCCAATCGAGCTGGCGCTCGCGGGCCGACACAACGTCCTCAATGCACTGTGCGCAGCGGCGGCCGCTATGTCAGCCGGCGCTGGAATCGTCGATGTGGTGGCCGGATTGGCATCCATGCGCGCCGTGGCCGGTCGGTTGCAGTTCCGTACCGCACCGAGTGGCGCGCTGCTCCTCGACGATTCCTACAATGCCAACCCCAGTTCGGTGCGTGCGGGTATCGATGTACTGGCAGGTATCGAGGCGCGCAAGTGGTTAGTGATCGGTGACATGGCTGAACTGGGTGAGTTCACCGCCGCCAGCCACGCTGACGTCGGTGCATATGCTCGCGAACGCGGTATCGAGCGACTGTTCGCTGTGGGCAAGTCGACTCCGCTCGCCGTCGAAGCGTTCGGCGCCGGTGGCCAGTGGTTCGCCGACAGCGACGCGCTCGTTCGCTCGATTGGCGGGTCGCTTACGAGCGACGTGTGCGTGCTGATCAAGGGCTCGCGCGTCAATCGCCTCGAACGAGTGGTCGAGGCGCTGGCTGCGGGTGACCCTGCACGCAAGGCGGGCTGAACCAAGTGCTCTTCTGGATCGCCAAACTGCTGACGCCGCACTACTCGGCCTTCAATGTCTTCTCCTACCTGACTTTGCGCGCGATCCTGGCCGTGATGTCGTCACTGCTCATCGCGCTCCTGGTTGGTCCGTGGATGATTCGTCGGCTGTCGGGCTATCAGATCGGACAGGTGGTCCGGGATGACGGTCCGCAAACGCACTTCAAGAAGGCGGGCACGCCGACGATGGGTGGTCTGCTGATCCTGGTGGCTATTGCTGTCAGCACGCTGCTGTGGGCGGATTTGACCAATCGTTATGTCTGGATCGTGCTCGGCGTGACTACGGCCTTCGGCGTCATCGGCTTCTATGACGACTATCTCAAGCTCGTGAAGAAGAACCCACGCGGTCTGATCGCCCGCTGGAAGTATTTCTGGCAGTCGGTCGCTGGCCTGCTCGCCGCTCTAGTGTTGTGGTCAACAGCGACTACGGCCAACGATACGACGCTGTTCCTGCCGTTCATCAAGGATTTTGCGTTGCCGCTCGGCGCCGTGAGTTTCGTGCTGCTGACGTATCTCATGATCGTCGGCATGAGCAACGCCGTGAACCTGACGGACGGGCTCGATGGCCTCGCCATCATGCCGGCTGTGATGGTGGCGGCGGCGCTTGGAGTGTTCGCGTACGTGAGCGGCAACGCCGTGTTCGCAGAGTATCTGCAGATCCCGGCGGTGCCGGCCGCCGGCGAAGTCATGGTGTTCTGCGCCGCGCTGGTCGGCGCCGGTCTGGGGTTTCTCTGGTTCAATTCCTATCCCGCGCAAGTGTTCATGGGTGACATCGGTGCTTTGGCGCTCGGTGCCGCGCTGGGTGTGGTTGCGGTGATCGTTCGGCAGGAGCTGGTGGTGCTGGTGATGGGCGGCGTGTTCGTCCTCGAAACCGCCTCGGTGATGTTGCAGGTCGCCTCCTTCAAGCTAACCGGCAAGCGCCTGTTTCGTATGGCGCCGATCCATCATCATTTCGAGCTCAAGGGTTGGGCTGAGCCCAAAGTGATCGTGCGGTTCTGGATCATTTCCCTGCTGCTGGTGCTCGTGGGCCTCGCAACGCTGAAGCTCCGATGACAGCACGCACTAACAACTTGCCTCTCGCGGTCGTCGTCGGCATGGGCCGTTCGGGTCTGTCGGCAGCCCGCTATCTGCTACGGCAGGGCTGGCGTGTTGCCGCTACCGACAGTCGCGTCGTGCCGCCGGAAGCGGAGGCATTGCGAGCGCTCGGGCAAGACATCATCCTGCGTCCGGGGGGCTTCGACAGTTCCCTGTTGGTCGGTGCGAGTCTGGTGGTCGCGTCACCCGGTGTCGCGTTGAGCGAGCAGATCTTCACGCAGGCGCGCGAGCAGCACATCGAGATCGTCGGTGACATCGAGTTGTTCGGCAGGGCTGCTGATGCGCCGGCAATTGGTATCACCGGCACCAACGGCAAGAGCACCGTCACCACATTGCTAGGCCGCATGGCGGAGCGCTCCGGCGCGCGCGTGCGCGTCGGCGGTAACCTCGGCCAACCGGCGCTCGATCTGTTAGGACGAGGGCCGGTCGACCTGTATGTGCTGGAACTGTCGTCGTTTCAGCTCGAAACCACGTCGAGTCTGCGCCTCAAGGCTGCAGCGGTGCTCAATCTCAGCAGCGACCATCTCGATCGTTACGCCGGCATGGCCGAATATGCCGCGGCCAAAGCCAGGATCTTTGCGCACTGCGCCACGGCGGTCGTCAACATCGACGACCCCTGGGTGGTAGCGATGCACCGGCCGACCGAGCGCACGTTCACCTATTCGCTGCACAGCGATCGCGGCGCCGATTTCTTCGTCGCCGACGATGACACCACCGGCAAACCATGGCTGATGCGGCGCGGCGAGGCGCTGCTGCCGCTCGCCGCGCTCAAAATGCCAGGGCTGCACAATGCGGCCAATGCGCTCGCGGCGCTCGCGGTTGGCGAAGCGCTCCGCTTGCCGCGCGAGGCGATGCTGGCGGAACTCGAAGAGTTCGGCGGGCTGCCACATCGGATGCAATGGGTCGCCGACGTTGGCGGCGTGCGTTACCTGAACGACTCCAAAGGTACTAACGTCGGGGCGACACTCGCGGCGGTCGCCGGACTCGCCGGTCCGTTGATCGTAATCGTCGGTGGCGACGGCAAGAACCAGGACTTCACGCCGTTGGCGGCAGCCTTCCGCGGCAAAGTGCGGTTGGCGGTGTTGATCGGTCGCGACGCACCCGCGGTCGCCAAGGCTTTGGTCGACGTGTGCCAGATGTTGCGGGCCGAGACGCTGGAAGCGGCGGTACGGTCGGCGGCCTCGGCAGCGCACCCCGGCGATACGGTGCTGCTGTCACCCGCTTGTGCCAGCCTCGACATGTTCCGCGACTACGCGCATCGCGGCAGCGTATTCGCCAGTGCGGTAAAGGCGTTGGCCGCATGAACACCACCGCGACTTTCGCTCGATCGTCCACGCGCAGCGGCCCACTGCGGCTCGACGTCGTCACCGTCTTGATCGTCTGTTCGATCGTATTGCTCGGTCTCGTGATGGTGACCTCCGCATCGATGTCGATCGCAGCCAAAGAGGCCGGCGAACCATTTCTCTATCTTGAGCGTCAGCTCGTATTGACGCTGATCGGTGTGGTGCTTGCAGGCATTGCAGTGTGCGTACCGACGGCGCTGCTGGAGAAGCTGGCCTGGCCATTGCTGATCGCGGCGATCGTCCTGCTGATCGCGGTCCTGATTCCCGGTATCGGTCATTCGGTCAACGGCAGTCGGCGCTGGATCCGCTTGTTGGGATTCAACTTCCAGGCATCCGAGCTCGCTCGCGTGCTGGTCCTGATCTTCCTCGCTGGCTACGCAGTTCGGCGGGAGAACGAGCTGCGTGCTGGCATTGGTGGGCTATTGCGGCCGATCGGACTGCTCGGCTTCATCTTTCTGCTGCTGCTCGCGCAACCGGATTTCGGCGCTGCGTCCGTGCTGCTCGTCACGGGTTTCGGTGTGTTGTTCCTGGCTGGTGCCCGGTTGCGCGACGTGTTGGGGATCGCAACCGTCCTCACCGCGGGGCTCGCGCTGTTAGTGTGGATCGAGCCGTACCGAATGCGCCGGCTGACGTCGTTCCTCGACCCATGGGCCGACCCGTTCGACAGCGGCTTCCAGCTGACGCAATCGTTGATCGCCATCGGCCGGGGCGAATGGTTCGGCGTCGGTCTTGGCGAGAGTGTGCAGAAGCTGTTCTATCTGCCCGAGGCACACACGGATTTCCTGTTCGCCGTGCTGGCCGAAGAGCTCGGACTGATCGGTGTGATCGTCACATTGGCACTGTTCCTCGCGCTCGTCTGGCGTTCGTTCTGGATTGCGCGAGCCGCCTTCGACAGCGGCAAGAAGTTCGCGGCCTACCTGGCGGCCGCCTTCGGTATCTGGATAGGCGTGCAATCGCTCATCAACATTGGCGTCAACATGGGGGTACTGCCGACCAAGGGTCTGACACTGCCACTGATGAGCTACGGTCGCTCCAGTCTGATCGTGACGCTGGCATGGGTCGGTGTGCTATTGCGCGTCTACCACGAAGTTGTTAGTGAGAACCGTGGTGCGGCCACGGTCCGCGGCATGCCTCGCGGCCAGCATGGCGCGGAGGCAGCGGCATGACGGATCTCGCGCGCGTACTGATCATGGCCGGCGGCACCGGCGGGCACGTTTTTCCGGCGCTTGCGCTGGCTCGCATCCTGCGCAGTGAGTCCTACCAGGTCGTCTGGCTCGGCACCCAGCGCGGGCTCGAAGCGCGCGTCGTGCCGGCGGAATCGATTCCCATCGAGTGGTTGGCTATCGGTGGTCTGCGTGGCAAGGGCATCGCGACCTTGCTGGCAGCGCCGTTCCGGCTGGCGCGTGCTCTCTGGCAGGCGCTCGCAGTCATGCGCAAGCATCGGCCAGCCGTCGTGATCGGCTTGGGCGGCTTCGTTACCGGGCCAGGCGGTGTCGCCGCCTGGTTGTCCGGCAGGCCGCTGCTGATTCACGAGCAGAATGCGGTGGCAGGATTCACCAACCGTTGCCTCGCGCGCCTGGCGCGTCAGGTTCTGGAGGCATTCCCGGGCAGCTTCGGTGCACACCTGCCGACCCGCGTCATCGGCAATCCGGTCCGCCAGGACATCCTTGGCGCTGCCGCGCCGGCGGAACGCTTTGCAGCGCGTCGTGGTGCGATCAAGCTGTTAGTGGTCGGCGGCAGTCAAGGCGCGACGCGCCTGAACACGGTCGTGCCTTTTGCGATCGCGCGAGTTGCGGCGACTGGTATCGCGTTCGAGGTCCATCATCAGGCGGGTGAACGCTGGCTGGACTCCGCGCGTGACGCGTACGCGCGAGCGACCGTGCGCGCCACGGTCGTGCCCTTCATCGATGACATGGCCGAGGCCTATGCTGACGCCGATCTCGTCATCTGCCGAGCCGGCGCATTGACGATCTCCGAGCTCGCTGCCGTGGGCGTCGGCGCGATTCTGGTGCCGTTCCCGGCCGCAGTCGACGACCACCAAACGCGCAACGCCGAATACCTGGTGCGGGAAGGTGGCGGCGTATTGATCCCGGATCGCGAACTCACCGACGAGCGTCTCGCCGCTGAGTTACAGCGGCTCTGTGCGGGTCGCGGCAAGCTGCTGGCGATGGCCGAGCGAGCGCGTCTGTTGGCGCGGCCGAATGCCGCGCAGGATCTGGCTGCCGCGTGCCGGCCGTATCTGCAGGGTGCCGCATGAACGACCGCATGCGCCGCATCAACACCATTCACTTCGTCGGCATCGGCGGCAGTGGCATGGGCGGCATCGCCGAAGTACTGACCAATCTCGGCTACCGCGTGCAGGGTTCCGACTTGCGTGCCAACGCCGTGACCGAACACTTGGCGCGTCTCGGCGCGAGGATTCTGCTGGGGCATCGACCCGAACACGTCGCGGACGCCGACGTGGTCGTCGTGTCGAGTGCCGTCTCGAGTGACAACCCGGAAGTCGTCGCAGCACTTGCAGCACGTACCCCGGTCGTACCGCGCGCACAGATGCTCGGCGAGTTGATGCGCTTTCGTTACGCCATCGCCGTGGCGGGCACGCATGGCAAGACCACTACCACCAGTTTGCTGGCGAGCATCCTGGCGGAGGGCGGCGAGGATCCGACGTTCGTCATCGGCGGTCGTCTCAAGAGCGCTGGCACCAATGCGCGCCTGGGTGCCGGCAAGTATCTGGTCGCCGAGGCCGACGAAAGCGACGCGTCGTTCCTGCATCTTCTACCGATGATCGCAATCGTCACCAATATCGACAACGATCATCTCGTTACCCACGAGGGTGACTTCCAGCGTCTCAAGCAGAGCTTCGTTGCCTTTTTGCACAACCTGCCATTCTATGGGCTGGCAGTGCTCTGCACCGACGACGAGCACGTGCGCAGCATCCTGACCGAGGTCAATCGACCGGTGATCGGCTACGGGTTCGCGGCGAGCGCTGACCTGCGCGCTACCAACCTGCGACGAGACGGCTTGCGGACGCATTTCGATGTCGTGCGACGCACTGGTGACCTGCAGCTAGTCATCACCGTCAATCTGCCTGGTCGGCACAATGTGCTCAATTCGCTCGCGGCCATCGCTGTCGCACTCGAGCTGGGCGTGAGTGCAGAGGCGATCCAGCGTGCGCTCGCCAACTTCCAGGGTGTCGACCGAAGACTGACCCGCGTGGCGGAGCTGCAGCTCGCGACGGGTGGTTCGGCGGTCACGATCGTGGACGACTACGGGCATCATCCGACGGAAATCGCCGCGACCCTCGATGCGCTGCGGCAGGGCTATCCGGGCAGGCGCATCGTGTTGGCGTTCGAGCCGCATCGTTACACGCGCACGCGCGACTTGTTAGATGATTTTGCGCAGGTGTTGTCGACCGCCGACGTGCTGTTGGTGAGCGAGGTGTACTCGGCCGGCGAAGCGCCGATCGCTGGTGCCGACGGCCGCGCGATCTGCCGTGCCGTCCGCATGCGCGGGCTGGTAGAACCGATCTTCGTCGAGAAGCTCGATACCCTGGCCGACAGCCTGCGCGATCTGCTGCACCCCGGGGACGTGGTCGCCACGCTCGGGGCTGGCAACGTGAGTGCAGTCGCGCATGCGTTGCCGGCTCGGCTCATGTCGAGCGGTGCGGCGCGGAGGTCAGCGTGACGTGGGTGTTGCCGTGCGCCAATCGTTACGACCGCCGAGGAGTCACACGATGGCGCTGACCATCGATCGGCAGTTCGCCACGCGGGTTCGCTATGACGAGCCGATGTCGCGGCATACGAGCTGGCATATCGGTGGGCCAGCCGATGTGTTCTTCGAACCGCGTGACCGCGCTGACCTGATCGCGTTCGTACGACAGCTGCCGGCGGACGTGCCGGTCTTCTGGTTGGGCCTTGGCAGCAATCTGTTGGTGCGTGACGGCGGCATACGCGGCGTCGTGATCGAGGCCCATGACGCCTTGGCGAAGATCGAGCGGCGTGGCCCGACCGGCGTCTACGTGGAGAGCGGCGTGCCGTGCGCGCGCATCGCCCGTCAGTGCGCGAAGTGGAATCTGGGGCCGGCCGCATTCTTCGCCGGTATCCCCGGTACGCTGGGTGGTGCCCTCTATATGAATGCAGGCGCGTTCGATGAAGAAACCTGGCCGCGCGTACGGGCGGTCGAGGTGCTCGATCGACGGGGTGTCGAGCGCGAGCGTGCGGCCGGCGAGTACAGCTTCGGTTATCGGCGGCTCTCACCGCCGGCGCCGCACGAGTGGTTTCTCGCCGCGCAGCTCGAGTTCGAGGTGCTGCCGACCGATGCGGTGCAGTCGATGCAGGCATTGCTGGCGCGTCGCAAGGCGACGCAACCGATCGGCGAATGGAGCTGCGGCTCCACTTTCACCAACCCGCCCGGGGACCACGCTGCGCGCCTGATCGAAGCGGCTGGGCTCAAGGGCTACCAGGTCGGCGGCGCCGTCGTTTCTCCCAAACATGCCAACTTTCTGCTCAACACGGGGGCTGCGACTGCGCGCGACATCGAGCAGTTGGTAGCTCATATCCAGGCAACCGTACGGTCGCAGTTCGGTGTGCAGCTCACGCCGGAATTCCTGATCGCTGGGGAGGCGAACTGACACCATGCGTCTGAAGTATCAACCGAGGAATTTGCGCGAGACCGCCAAGCCAGACGACTTCGGCCGCGTGGCCGTACTGTTGGGTGGTTCGTCCGCAGAGCGGGAGATCTCGCTGCTGTCCGGCAACGCAGTGCTCGCCGCGCTGTTGCGCAGTGGCGTCGATGCCCAGCCATTCGATCCGCGCGACGTGCCGCTCGGCGATCTCGTCACGCGCCGTTTCGATCGTGCGTTCATCGCCTTGCACGGACCAGGCGGTGAGGACGGCACGGTGCAGGGCGCGCTCGAATGCCTCGGCATTCCCTACACGGGTAGCGGCGTGCTGGGATCGGCGATCGGCATGGACAAGCTGCGTACCAAGCGACTCGCTGGTGCCCTCGGCGTGCCGACGCCCGAGTTCGCCGTGCTGCGTTCCGCTGACGATCTGTCGCGTTGCATCGAACGACTGGGTATGCCGCTGATCGTCAAACCGGCCACGCAGGGCTCGTCGGTCGGGATGACGAAGGTGACGACGCCCGAGGCATTGGCGCCTGCCTATCAGGCAGCGGCACTGGTCGACAGCGCCGTGTTTGCCGAACAGTGGATTACCGGCGGTGAATACACCGTGGTGATCCTGCACGGCCGCGCCTTGCCCGCCATTCGCATCGAGACACCGCGAGCCTTCTACGACTATGAGGCCAAGTATTTCCGCGATGACACGCTCTACCACTGCCCGGCGGGCCTGACAGCGGACGCCGAGCAGGCGCTCGCGAAACTTGCGCTGCAAGCCTTCGACGCGGTGGGGGCCGAAGGCTGGGGCCGTGTCGATTTCATGCTGGACGAGGAGGGGCGGGCGTTTCTGCTCGAGCTCAATACCGTGCCCGGCATGACCGATCACAGCCTGGTACCGATGGCCGCGCGCGCGGCCGGCATGAGCTTCGATGAACTCGTGCTGCAGATACTCGCGACCAGCTTCAACCGTCAGCCCTGCAACTAGGCGCACGCGAACCGACATGATCCTGCGACCAAAAAACCGACGTAAGCAGAGCGAGCCGCGCTGGCAGTTGCCGACGCTCGACTGGCGTCGACTCGGGTTTGGCGTCGGCGGCGTCGTCTCACTCGTGTTACTGAGTAGCATCGCTGCGCGAGTGCTGGACCAGCCGATCGAGCGGATCGCGGTTCTCGGGCAGTTCCAGCGCGTGTCGCCCGTGGCGGTCGAGGAGGCGGTGCAGGAGCGGGTGCGCGACATGGGTCTGGTATCGGTACAACTCGATGCAGTGCGCCGCGCGGTCGAGCAGATTCCATGGGTAGCCAGCGCGCAGATCGCTCGTAGTTGGCCGCGTGCGCTCACGATCACCGTCACCGAGCAAGTCGCTGCAGCGCGTTGGGGCACCAACGGCCTGCTCAATACACGCGGCGAGCTGTTTGTTTCCGAAGCGCGCCATATCCCCACCGAGTTGCCGCAGTTGTCAGGTCCGACGGCGAGCGAACAGCTGGTCGCGCAGCGCTACTTCGCCGTACAGGGTCGGCTGGTGGAAGCTGGTACGCGGATCACTGCCATGCGCCTCGATCAACGTGGTGCCTGGGAGTTCGACCTCGACAACGGCATTACCGTGCGGCTCGGGCGTCGGCAGGTCGACGAGCGCTTCGAGCGATTTGCAGCAACGGCGCTGCGCCTGATCACGCAGCGCGCGACCGATATCGCTTACGTCGATATGCGCTACACCAATGGTTTTGCAGTCGGCTGGCGCGACGGTGAGCGACGCGTGGCGACCGGCACAGTTTCGCAGGATGACAATCCGGATGGCTAAACGCTCAGACAAGAACCTGATCATTGGCCTCGACATCGGCACGTCGAAAGTCGTGACGCTGGTAGGCGAGGTAGGCCCGGATGATTCGATCGAAGTGATCGGTATCGGCTCGCAGCCCTCCCGCGGTCTCAAGAAGGGCGTGGTGGTCAATATCGAATCGACCGTGCAGTCGATCCAGCGCTCGGTGGAAGAAGCCGAGCTGATGGCAGGCTGCGAGATCCACTCAGTGTTCGCCGGCATCGCTGGTAGTCATGTGCGCAGTCTCAACTCCCATGGCGTCGTCGCGATCCGTGATCGCGAAGTCACCCATTCGGACGTCGAGCATGTCGTCGACGCGGCCAAGGCGGTCGCGATCCCGGCCGACCAGAAGATCCTGCACGTGCTGCCGCAGGAATTCATCATCGATGGCCAGGAAGGCATCCGCGATCCGATCGGCATGTCGGGCGTACGGCTCGAAGCCAAGGTGCACATCGTCACCGGGGCCGACAGCGCTGCGCAGAACATCGAGAAATGCATCCAGCGCTGTGGGCTGACGGTCGACGACATCGTGCTCGAGCAACTGGCCTCGAGCTTCGCCGTGCTGACCGAGGATGAGAAAGAGCTCGGCGTCTGCATCGTCGACATCGGCGGTGGTACGACCGACCTTGCGGTGTTCTCGCAAGGCGCGATCCGGCACACGGCCGTGATACCGATTGCCGGGGATCAGGTAACCAACGACATCGCCGTGTCGATGCGCACGCCGACCCAGTACGCCGAGGACATCAAGATCCGCTATGCGTGTGCATTGTCGCAACTGGCGAATCCCGACGAGAGCATCGAGGTGCCGTCGGTGGGCGATCGACCCGCGCGGCGACTCGCGCGCCAGACCCTCGCCGAAGTGGTCGAGCCGCGTTACGAGGAGTTGTTTGGCCTGGTGCGCGAGGAATTGCGCCGCAGCGGGTTCGAAGAGATTGTCGCGGCGGGCATCGTCCTCACCGGTGGCAGCGCCAAGATGGAAGGTGCGATCGAGCTCGCCGAAGAAGTTTTCCACGTGCCCGTGCGCCTGGGTTTGCCGCAGTACATCAAGGGCCTCTCGGACGTGGTGAAGAATCCGATTTACGCAACTGGTGCCGGCCTCTTGTTATACGCGCGCGACAACCAGCTCGCGAGCAATAGAGCTCGCTCGGTGACGACCAGCGCCAAGACGGCGCTCGATCGCATGAAGAGCTGGTTCCAGGGCAATTTTTGATGAGCTGACAGACGAAAGATGAATGACCGCAGATTAACCCCGCTTGTTTTGTGTAAGGAGCAACACGATGTTTGAACTAATGGATGCATACAGCCAGAACGCTGTCATCAAGGTGATCGGAGTAGGTGGCGGCGGCGGCAACGCCGTGGCCCATATGGTCACCAGTGGTATCGAGGGTGTCGAGTTCATGTGCATCAATACCGATGCGCAGGCGCTGAAGCACTCGAAGGTAAAGACTGCATTGCAGATCGGCTGCAATATCACCAAGGGCCTGGGTGCCGGTGCCGATCCCGAGATCGGTCGTCAGGCGGCGGTCGAAGATCGTGATCGCATCGTCGAGATGATCGAAGGCTGCGACATGCTGTTCATCACCGCCGGCATGGGCGGCGGCACTGGCACGGGCGCGGCGCCGGTCGTTGCGCAGGTGGCCAAGGAGTTAGGCGTGCTGACTGTCGCAGTCGTCACCCGGCCGTTCGACATGGAAGGCGCCAAGCGGTCGCTGGCCGCTGATCGTGGGATGGCCGAACTCGGCAAGCATGTCGATTCGCTGATCACGATTCCCAATCAGAAGCTGCTGACCGTGCTCGGCGCACAGACGACACTCCTGGATGCCTTCAAGAGCGCTAACCACGTGCTGCAGGGAGCCGTGCAGGGAATCGCTGAACTGATCACTCGGCCCGGCCTGATCAACGTCGATTTCGCCGACGTCAAGACTGTGATGAGCGAGACTGGCATGGCGATGATGGGCTCGGGTGCGGCGAGCGGTGACAATCGCGCGCGCGAGGCAGCTGAGGCCGCTGTGTCGTCACCACTGCTCGAGGATATCGATCTCGCCGGTGCGCACGGCATTCTGGTCAACGTCACGGCCGGTATGGATCTCTCGATCGGCGAATTCCAGGAAGTCGGCAATGTCGTGAAGCAGTTCGCTTCCGACGACGCCACCGTGGTGGTTGGTACGGTCATCGATCCGGATCTGTCGAACATGATCCGCGTGACTGTCGTTGCGACCGGGCTGGGACGGCCCGTCGCGCAGGCCCAGGCACGTCCGGTCTACGTGCGCGAGGCAACGGCGGCAGCCGCGGCGCGCGCACCGGCTGCGGCGGAGCCTGCAATGCGGGTCGTTTCGCGGCGACCGCTGACTGCGGCTGACTACGCGGCGCTCGACAAGCCCGCCGTGCAGCGGCAGCGCGCTGTCGGCGACGGTCTGCGTCCGGAAGCCGAGCCCGAGGATGTGCTCGACATTCCGGCGTTCCTGCGTCGCCAGGCTGACTGACGACCTGTGTCCGTGGTACGGTAGCGCCCCCCCTGTTGCCGGGTCCGGCGCATCGCGCCTGCGATGCTCTGCTCCCCGGATTCGCCAGGAGGGTGGGTGCTACCAACCTCACGGCTCGCTGCGCGACGGTCGCGCCGATTGAGAGATTGAAACGTATGCTGGGTCAACGCACGCTAAAGAACACCATTCGCGCCTCGGGCGTCGGACTGCACACTGGCACGAAAGTGCTGATGACACTGCGGCCGGCCGAGGTCGATACCGGGATCGTGTTTCGGCGGACGGATCTCGATCCGCCGCTGGACATCCCGGCGCATGCCGAGAATGTGGGTGATACGCAGCTCGGTACTACCTTGATCAAGGGCGCCGCGCGCGTCTCCACGGTCGAGCACTTGCTGTCTGCCTTCGCTGGCCTCGGGATCGACAATGCCATCGTTGAGGTGAGTGCACCCGAAGTGCCCATCATGGATGGCAGTGCCGGCCCATTCGTGTTCCTGCTGCAGTCAGCGGGGGTCGCCGAACAGAAAGCGGCGAAGAAATTCGTCCGTATCAAGAAGAAGGTACGGGTCGAAGACGGCGACAAGTGGGCAGAGTTCAAGCCCTTCGACGGCTTCAAGGTGAACTTCGAAATCGAATTCGACCACCCGGTCTTCAAGCGGCGCACGCAAGCGTCGTCGATGGACTTCTCGACGACTTCGTTCCTCAAGGAAGTGAGTCGTGCCCGCACCTTCGGCTTCATGCGTGATCTCGAAACGCTGCGCGAGCGCAATCTGGCGCTGGGTGGCAATCTCGACAACGCCATCGTCCTGGATGATTTCCGCGTTCTGAACGAAGACGGCCTGCGTTACGAAGACGAGTTCGTGAAGCACAAGATCCTCGATGCCATCGGGGATCTCTATCTGTTAGGACATAGCCTGATCGGCGAATTCTCGGGCTACAAGTCGGGCCATGCACTCAATAACCAGTTGCTGCGCGCACTGCTCGCGGATCCGTCGTCCTGGGAATCGATGGTATTCGAAAAACTGTCGGATGCGCCCATTTCCTATGTACAGGCGGCTGCGCCTGCCGCCGCCTCAGTCTGATTGCGTCGCGGCGCCCGTCGCCGGACCTACTTTCACGGCGACGCTTCGGATCTCCGGATGTTCCAGCCGCAACTCGGCCTCGGCCTCGGCCAGCGCATAACGTAATCTGGCGGCCCAGGCGGCAGATTCTGTTATAATAATGAGACTCCCGCGTGTCAGGCGCACTTGCTGGATATGTTCAGACAGCTCGTGCGGCAGTCTCCTGTTTACTGTGACGGAGCACCTGGACGCGGCAGCCCCTTGCCGGGCAACCTCCTGCAGCAACGGGAGGCGCGTGATGAGCAGATCTTGTACGGATTGCGTGCGGCCGGCGGGTAAGGGTTCCTTATCGTTCCGACGGCGTGATTTCTGCTTGTCTCGGCGAGGGCTTTTGGGCATAGTTCGCGGCGCCGGTTCGTACTCTGTCTGCCAGAGCCATGTAAGTGGCGGGCAGTATGACGAACAATCGTCCCCAGTTGAACAATTGAGCGTCGGTCACTGGACCTTCCGCTCGCGGGTGTCGCCCAGCGTATTGCTGGTGCGTCGGTGTTTTCTAACCTGCGGTCATCGGCCGGAGTTGGCTGGATGAACATAATCTTATTCTCGCGTCGCGAAGGCCGCGCACGGCATTTCAACCTGGCCCAGCCGGTTGTGGTGGGCGTGTGCGCAATCGCGGGGCTAGCGGTTCTGGGCGGCGCGTTCGCGCTCGGCATGACCATGGGTGCCGAAGGCTCCAAGGCGAGCGCCGCCAGCTGGAGCGACAAGCTCAGCCAGCAGCAGGCCGAGGTGCGCGAAGTTCGCTCCGAGGTACAAAATCGGGTGGATGCGATCGCCGCGCGCATCGGTCAGATGAATGCGCACGTGATCCGCCTCGATGCGCTCGGCAAGCGGCTCACGGAAATGGCGAAGATCGACAGCCGCGAATTCAATTTCGACATCGAACCCGCGATTGGTGGTCCCGAAGGCGACGAGTCGGGTGTCGGCGCCCAGATCCCGGATCTCACGGCCATGATCGATCGACTGGAAGAGCGCGTGCGCCTGCGGGATGCGCAGATGGCGGCGCTCGAGAATGTCATTCTGGCGCGCGAGCTCGACCAACAGATCGTGCCGGAAGGTCGCCCCGTGCGGCAGGGCTTTATTTCTTCCTATTTCGGTGAACGCCAGGATCCGTTCTCGGGCCACCAGGCGTTTCACAGGGGCGTGGATTTCGCAGGCGAGGCCGGCGCGGAAGTCGTGGCGGTCGCGGCCGGAGTCGTTACCTTCTCCGGCGAAAAATCAGGCTACGGCAATATCGTTGAAGTGAACCATGGCAATGGCCTCGTTACGCGCTATGGCCACAACGCTCGCAACGTTGCGACGGTGGGACAAACGGTGACACGCGGTCAGACGGTTGCGCTGATGGGGTCCACCGGCCGATCAACCGGCCCGCACGTTCATTTCGAAGTGCTACGTGACGGCAAATCGGTCAATCCGTCTACGTTCATTGGCCGGTAAATCTGAGCCGTCATTCGGCAACGAATGCAATCGAGCATTCCGGAGCGGCGGCGGCGGCCGTGAAACCATTTCCGCTGGTTCTAGTCTGTCCGTAGAATAGGGTCTGTCCGTAGAATAGGCCCGATCCGTAAAATAGCGCCCGCACAAAGATCCCTCAGCCCGTAAGTGGTTGTCTGGGATGGGTTTTCTTTAGAGGTTCCTCGGCGTGTCCAATTTTCTCACGCGGCTCTTTGGCAGTCGCAACGATCGCATCATCAAGGGTCACAGCCGGGTGGTGCGGGCGGCGGCCGAGTTCGAACCCGCGTTGCAGGCGCTGTCTGACGAACAGTTGCGAGGCAAGACGCAGGAATTCCGCGAGCGTCTGAAGAACGGCGCCACGCTCGATGAACTGGCGCCTGAAGCGTTCGCTGTCGCGCGTGAAGCCGCGGTGCGCACGCTCAAGATGCGCCATTTCGACGTCCAGCTGATCGGCGGCATGACGCTGCACGAGGGCAAGATCGCCGAAATGCGCACCGGTGAGGGCAAGACGCTGGTCGCGACACTCGCCGCATATCTCAATGCGCTGCCGGGCGCTGGCGTGCATGTTGTCACGGTCAATGAGTACCTCGCGCAACGCGATTCCGAGTGGATGGGGCCGATCTATCGGTTTCTCGGCTTGGCGGTCGGCGTGATCAAGAATTCGCAGAGCTCGGCGGACAAGCGCGCCGCCTACGCCTGCGACATCACCTACGGCACGAACAATGAGTTCGGCTTCGACTACCTGCGCGACAACCTCGCCTACCGGCTGGAGGACCGTGTGCAGCGCGGACTGGCCTTCGCCATCGTCGACGAGGTCGATTCGATCCTGATCGACGAAGCGCGCACGCCGCTCATCATTTCGGGGCCGGCGGACGAGAGCACCGACCTGTATCTACAGATCAACAAGCTGATTCCGCGACTCACGGTGCAAAAGGCCGAAGACGAACCGGGCGATTACAGCGTCGACGAGAAGACGCGCCAGGCGCATCTCACCGAGGCGGGTCATGAACACGTCGAGCAGCTGATGCTCGAGGCTGGCTTGTTGCGCGAAGGCGAGAGCTTGTACGACGCCGCCAACATACGCTTGATGCATCACCTCAACGCAGCGCTGCGCGCCAACGCGCTCTACAAGCGCGACGTCGAATACATCGTGCGTGGTGGCGAGGTGATCATCGTCGATGAGTTCACGGGCCGCACGATGCCAGGGCGACGTTGGTCGGATGGATTGCATCAGGCGGTCGAAGCCAAGGAAGGCGTGCGGGTGCGCGAGGAGAACCAGACGGTCGCGTCGATCACGTTCCAGAACTACTTCCGGCTCTACAAGAAGCTCTCGGGCATGACCGGCACCGCCGATACCGAGGCGCCAGAGTTCCTGCAGATCTATGGCCTGGAAGTGGTCGTGATACCGACGCATCGACCGATGGTCCGCAAGGATCACCCGGACTACGTCTATCTCAATCAGAAAGACAAGTTCGACGCCATCATCGAGGATATCCAGGACTGCGCCAAGCGTGGCCAGCCGGTGCTGGTGGGCACCACGTCGATCGAGACGTCGGAGCTTCTCTCGGGCGTATTGCAGACCAACGCCATCCAGCATGAAGTTCTGAACGCCAAACAACACGAGCGCGAGGCGCAAGTCGTCGCGCAGGCCGGTCGGCCGGGCGGCGTGACGATTGCCACCAACATGGCGGGCCGCGGCACGGACATCGTGTTAGGTGGCAACCTCGAATCAGAGCTGGAGTCAGCCGCCGCTGCTGCAGGCGAGGGCGGCTTGTCCGAGGACGAGCGGACCCGCATCCGCGCTGCCTGGCAGACGCGTCACGATCAGGTGCTGGCCGCTGGCGGCCTGCACATCATCGGCACTGAGCGGCACGAGTCGCGTCGTATCGACAATCAGCTACGTGGCCGGTCGGGCAGACAAGGTGACCCCGGCTCGAGCCGCTTCTATCTCTCGATGGAAGACAATCTGATGCGCATCTTCGGCGACCCGGGTCGCACCAAGAAGTTGCTGCAGTTCGCCGGCATGAAGCCGGGCGAAGTGATCGAGAGCAATATGCTGTCGCGGCAGATCGAGAAAGCGCAACGCAAGGTCGAGGCGCACAACTTCGACATTCGCAAGCAGCTCCTGATGTTCGACGACGTCGCCAACGACCAGCGCAAGGTGATCTATCAGCAGCGCACGGAAATCCTGGCTGCGGAGGATCTGTCCGATTCGATCGGCGGCATTCGCGCCGAAGCGGTTGGTACCGTGCTGGACCAGTACTTGCCGAAGAACGCCGACCCGCAGTCCTGGGATCTGGACGGCCTCGCGGCGCAGATCCGTAAGGAGTTTGGCGCGACGATCGAACCAAAGGCCTGGTTGTCCGCTGATGCAGAGCTGGTGGAGCACAACTTGCGCGAACGGGTGATCGAGGCGATCGACGCATACTACGCCGAGAAGACGCAGCGCGTCGGAGTCGAGATCATGCGCCATGTCGAGAAGGACGTGATGCTGCGGACGCTCGATCAGCAATGGCGCGAACACCTCGCTGCGATGGATTATCTGCGCCAGGGGATCCATCTGCGCGGCTATGCGCAGAAGGACTATCGATTCGAGTACAAGCGCGAGGCGTTCGAGCTGTTCTCGGCGATGCTCGATCGGGTGAAATTCGAGACCGCCTCGACGCTGGCCACGGCCGAGATCCGCACCGAGCAGGAAATCGAGCGTGAAGAGGCGCAGCGCCGCGAGCGCCTGGCCCGCGCCCTGCAAGCGCAACATGCAGAAGCGGCTTCCGCGTTGAGCGCTGGCGGTGACGCTGCCGAGGCACCCATGCCTGCGCCCCGCCAGGGCGCCGCCGGCGTACTGCCCGGTGCCGCGCGGCCCACCGCGCCCGTTGTCGAGGCGGGCACGTTCGTGCGCGGCGAGCGCAAGGTGGGCCGCAACGAACCCTGTCCTTGTGGCAGCGGCAAGAAGTTCAAGCACTGCCACGGCGCGCTGGCCGACGCTGGGTGACGGGGGGCGCCTCCTCGACCGGCGGCACGATGCCAGTCGTGCGCGTCGTAGCCGCCGTACTGTTCGATCAGCAGGGGCGCGTACTGCTGGCCGAGCGGCCGGCTGGTCGTCACCTGGCTGGTTGGTGGGAATTCCCCGGTGGTAAGGTAGGCGCAGGTGAAAGCGACGCCGTGGCGCTGGTACGCGAGTTGCGCGAGGAGCTGGGAATCGAGGCGCTGCCGGAACGCGAGCTGCTCACGGTTTGCCACAGTTACTCGGACCGCGCGGTCCAGCTGGTTTTCTGGCGCGTCGGCAGCTTTGCCGGTGAGCCGGATGGCCTGGAAGGGCAGCGACTGAAGTGGGTGTCGATCGATGCGCTGGCCGACGAGCGTCTGCTCGAGGCGGACCGGCCGCTGGTCGCGGCGTTGCAATTGGCTCGAAGGAGGGCAGATCGATGGCAACCAACAGCAAAGACCTGATAGGCGGCGCGGCGTTGACGGGCGAAAAATTCGACGTCGTCAACCCGCGCACCGGCCAGATCGACTATGTGTTCACAGCTCCGAGTGACCACGAGCTTGCTACGTATATATCGGCACTGCGGGCCGCGCAGCCGGCGTGGCGTGCGGCCGGCTTGCCGGCCCGCATCAAGGTCCTGGCACGCTGGCGTGAGGCGCTTGAGTCCCGGCGCGCCGCCATCGTTCGTGAGCTGGCTACCGACACCGGTCGCTATGCGATCCCGGTGAGCGAATTCAACGCGGTGTTGGGCTACATCGATCGTTGGTCCCGGGATGTGGTTGAGCTGACGCGCGAACAAGAAGGCCGATCGCGCATGCTGCCGAACCTGGCGTGGCGTTCCCAGCAAGTGCCCTATCAACTGGTGGGAGTCATCAGTCCCTGGAACTTCCCGTTTACACTGGCTGTGATCGATGCCATTCCCGCGTTGTTAGCCGGCTGCGCAGTGTGCATCAAACCGAGCGAAATCACGCCCCGATTTGCAGCTCCGCTGGCCGATGCCATTGCCGCCGTACCAGAGTTGGCGCAGGTGTTGCGCGTGCTGCCGGGTGGCCGCGCGACCGGCGAGGCACTGGTTGCGCAATCCGATATCGTTTGTTTCACCGGCAGCGTGAAGACTGGGCGCCTGGTGGCTGAGAATGCTGCGCGTCATTTCGTACCGGCATTCCTGGAACTGGGCGGCAAGGATCCGCTGATCGTCACAGCGAGCGCCGACCTCGAGCGCGCCACCGATGTGGCGCTGCGTGCATCCGTGCTGGCCACGGGTCAGGCGTGCCAGTCGCTCGAGCGGGTCTACGTCGATCGTCGTATCTTCCAGCCGTTCGTCGATCTGCTGGTGGCCAAGGCGCGCAAGGTCGAACTCAATTGGCCCGATGTACATGCCGGCCAGATTGGCCCCTTCATCTGGGGTCGCCAGGCCGAGATCGTGGCCAAGCAACTGGCGGATGCGGTCGACAAGGGCGCACGGATCCTGTGCGGCGGCCAGGTGGAGGATCATGGTGGCAAGTGGCTGGCACCCACCGTGCTGGTCGACGTCACGCACGACATGGCGCTCATTCAGGACGAGACTTTTGGTCCCGTCATTCCCGTGATGGCCTACGACACGGTCGATGAAGCAGTCGAACTCGCCAACGATGGCGTGTTTGGCTTGTCTGCGGCCGTGTTTGCCGGGACGCTCGACGAGGCCGAAGCGATCGCGCGGCGTATCGATGCCGGTGGTGTGTCGCTCAATGATGGTTCCTTGACCGCGATGATGCATGAGGCCGAGAAGAACTCCTTCAAGCAATCGGGTCTGGGTGGGTCGCGGATGGGTGCGGCCGGCTACTTGCGGTTTTTCCGCACCAAGGTGCTGATACGCCAAACGGGTGCGCCCATGACCCTCGACATGATCGATGAGCGGCTGGCAAGGCCCGCTGGCTGAGTTTTTTGATGACTAACTATTTCAAGGTGTGCCATGGCAGCTGAACAGGAACTTCCCGAGATCAAGGTGGACGTCGACTCGCTGTACCGCGAGGAGGTGTTCACGGACCGTAAGGCAGGGACGATTCGCTGCCTCATTCCGATCGGTCAGGACGGTGCGACCGACGCGTCGCGGCCAGTGCACTGGTCCGGTCAGACTCAGCTGCTGACGCCGGCGGGCGTGTTGCCGTTGTCCTTCGATCTGGACGCCACGAACCTGGCGGAGGCCTGCAGCAAATTCCCGGACGCCGTGAAAGTGGCGATCGAACAGGCAATCGAAGAAGCTCGCGAAATGCGCCGCGAAACCGCTTCCCGCATCGTCGTGCCGGAAGTGGGGGCTGCCGCGCCACCGGGCGCCGGCGGCCGCATCAAGTTCTAGCGCGCCGCCGACTGCAGCTCGCGCTTGAAGAAGCGTTCGACCTGGGACAGCGCGTGGTGGCCAGTAGCGCTCTGGCGTATCAGGCCATGTTTGGCGCCGGGGTAGGTCATCACATCGAACGGCTTCTGCAGATCCTGCAAGCGTTTCATCAGGGCCGTGCTGTGGGTGAACAGCACGTTGTCGTCAGCCATCCCATGCACTAACAAAAGTGGCCGACGTAGCTGACCGGCATGAGTGAGCGCGTTACCCTGCTCATAGCCTGAGGCATTGGCTGCCGGTGTGCCCATGTAGCGCTCGGTATAGTGCGTGTCGTACAGGCGCCAGTCGGTCACTGGTGCGCCGGCGACGGCCGCCGCAAAGTGATCCGGCGCCTGCAGCAGGCACATCAACGCCATATAACCACCATAGCTCCAACCCCAGACGCCGATGCGATCCGGGGCGACATAGGGCAGGGTGCGCAGGAACTCGACCCCCCGCACCTGGTCACGCACTTCGATCGTGCCCATGCGCTGAAACAGCGACGACTCGAACGCCGTACCGCGAAAGCCGCTGCCGCGATTGTCGAGCGCGAAGACCACGAAGCCTTGTTGGGCCAGGTACTGGTGGAATAGTGGCCCCCAGGAGCGCTGCACACGCTGCGCGCCTGGGCCGCCATACACATCGACGACGACTGGGTAACGCGCGCCAGGCGTGGCATGCGGCGGCTTGAGTAGTTTGTAGTATAGCGTCTGGCCGTCCTCGGCCAGCAAGGTGCCGAACTCCGGTTGCACGTGCTCAGTCAGGTAGGGTGCGTAGGGATGTGTGGTCGTCAGGTTATTAGCGACCAGGGTCGCCAGCAGCCGGCCCGAGCGATCGCGCAGTGTGGTAGCAGGCGGCTGGCTCGGGGTCGAGAACGTATCGACGAATACGCGGGCGTTCTTCGCCATCCGCACGCTGTGCCAGCCACTGCCGGACGTGATCCGATCCGGTGCTGCGCCGGGCGCGTCGAGCGACACCGAATACAGCTGACGTTCGAGCGGTGTTTCCTTGTTCGCCATGAAATACACGCGCCGGGCTCGCTCATCGACCGCGCGAATGGCGCGCTCGTAGCTGTCGCCCTCGACCATCCATGCGCCACGCGTCAGTTGTCGAAGCAGTGTGCCATCATCGCGATAGAGATAGAGATGCTGGTAGCCATCGCGCACCGACGCCCAGATGAACTGCGACGATTTGTCGAGGAACGTCAGTTCGGAATGCAGCGGCACCCAGGTGGTGCTTTTCTCAGTCAGTAGCGTGGTCGTGCGACCAGTCGTGACATCCGCGCGCAACAGTTCGAGTGTCCGCTGGTCGCGGCTTTGACGCTGCACCGCCAAGGCCTGGCTATCGGGAAACCAGTCGACCCGGGCAAGATAAATGTCCGTATCGGTGCCGAGATCGATGGGCACGACGGATTCGTCGCGCAACGAGCGGATCGCCAGCTGCACGATCGCATTGGCCGCGCCGGTAGCCGGGTAGCGCTGCTGCACCACCCGCACGTTGTCGGCGTAGATCTCGAACCGCTGCAGCTCCGCCACCGGCGTCTCGTCGACTCGCGCCACTGCGATACGCGACTCGTCCGGCGACCACCAATAGCCGGTATCCCGGTCCATCTCTTCCTGGGCGATGAACTCCGCCATGCCAAAGCTGACGAGTCCACCACCGTCCCGCGTGATCGCGCGCTCACGTCCGGTAGCCAGGTCGGTTAGGTAAAGATTTTGCGCGCGGACATAGCTCACGTAGCTGCCTCGCGGCGACCAGCGCGCGTCTGTTTCGGCCGCGTCGGTCGTGGTGAGTCGCCGGACGGCACGCGACTCGGGCGCGCGCAGATCGTATATAAATAGATCGCCGTTCAACGGTACGAGCAGCCGACGTGCATCCGGTGAAAACTGATAGTCGACGATGCCGGAGAAGGCCGACGTGCGCTGCCGCTCGCGGCGCGCTTCTTCTTCGGCGGACAGCGTCTCGACGCCGCCGCTGAGACGCCGCGCATCGATCAGCCGGCGATGCTGCTGCGCGGCGATGTCGTACGCCCACAGATCGTACCGATCCTTGTCGTCGTCGCTGCCTTGCAGATACGCGATCAACTTGCCGTCCGGGGACACCTGCGCGTTGCGCAGCGTCGGACCGGAAATATCGGGCGCAGCGAACAGTCGCTCCAGTGTCAGCTCGTCAGCCGAGGAGGTGCGACCGACGAGTGGTGTAAGCAGGACGCAAACAGACAGTAGTAGCAAGCGGTGAAGACGTGGCTTAGCGGACATGGGCGATCCGTTTGTTAAACTGCGCTGTCATCGACAGCGGAAAGTGCCAGTATGCGTCACCTTGTGCATTATTCGAAATGGCTGGTCGCCACGATCGCGTGCCTGCTCGCTGCCTGCGCGGCTGCGCCGCCGGTGACCGGCACGCTGGACTATCCTGAGCCCCCACGTGGGGACACGGTCGATCGTTATGGCAGCGTCTCCGTCGCCGATCCCTACCGCGAGTTCGAGAACCCGGACTCGCCCACAACGCGTGCGTGGGTGGTCGCCCAAAACGAGCTGGCCCGACCGTATCTCGAGGCGCTGCCGCAGCGCGCCTGGATCAAGGAGCGTCTCGCGAAGCTCTGGAGTTACGAGCGCTACGGCCTGCCGCGCGTCGAGGGTGGTCGCTATTTCTACTTGCGCAATGACGGCACCCAGGACCAGAGTGTCCTTTATGTAGCGGATACACTCGACGCCGCGCCGCGCGTCCTGTTAGACCCGAATGGCGAGAGCGCGGACGCAACGGTAGCGCTGGCGCAGTGGGAACCGAGTCCGGACGGCAGTGTGCTGGCCTACGCGCTGTCTGACGGCGGCAGCGACTGGAACACCTGGCACTTCCGGCGCGTGGCCGATGGCGTGGACCTGCCTGACACGCTGCGCTTCTCCAAGTTCTATCCGGTTTCCTGGGCGCGCGACGGCAGCGGCGTGTATTACAGTCGTTTCCCTGAGCGGGACGGTCGCGGCGACGACGCGGGTCGCCCGGACATCGCCTTCCACGTGCTCGGCACCGACCAGTCGACTGATGCACTCGTGTACCGGGTCACCGATCATCCGACGCGAGTGCCAAGCGGCGAGGTGACTCAGGATGGTCGCTACCTCGTCATCACACTGTTCGATGGCTACCAGCAGAACGCCGTGCAACTGCTCGATCTGCGCAAGCTCAGCGCCGTGCCGCAGCCGCTGTTCAATGCCTGGGACGCGCTCTATACGTTCGTCGGCATCAATGGTGGTGAACTGTACTTTCAGACCAACAACGCGGCACCGCTCGGCCGTGTGATCGCGGTGCGCGCGGACTCGCCAGCGCCAGAGCGCTGGCGCACGGTGGTGCCGCAGGCGGATATTGCGCTGCAAAGCGCAAGCTTCGTCGGCGGCCGTTTCATCGCCAACTATGTCCGGGATGCGCAGTCCGCGGTGCGTGTGCATGACATGAACGGCGCGCAAATTGCGACGGTGCCGCTACCTGGCCTGGGGTCGGCCGACGGTTTTGCCGGCAGCGCCGAGCGGCCGGAGACTTTCTTCAGCTATACCGACTACCTCACGCCAGCGCAGGTGATGCGCTACGACGTCGCGAGCAACCAAGTATCGTTGTTCCGTAAGCCGGCGGTGGCGGCGGACTTCAGCCGCTACCAGACCGAGCAGGTTTTCTATCGCAGTAAGGACGGTACGCGGGTGCCGATGTTCATCACGCGCGCCAAGGATGCTCCGCGTGATGGCAACCAGCCGCTGTTGCTGTACGGTTATGGCGGCTTCGACGTGTCGCTCACGCCCGTGTTCCGCCCAGCGATCCAGGCTTGGCTCGAAATGGGCGGTACATACGTAGAGGCCAATCTGCGCGGTGGCGGTGAGTATGGCGAAGCCTGGCACACGGCGGGCACCAAGCTGCAGAAGCAGAATGTATTCGACGATTTCATCGCTGCGGCGGAGTTTCTGATTGCTGAAAAGTACACGCGTGCGGCACGTCTGGTGATCAATGGTCGTAGCAACGGTGGCTTGTTGGTCGGGGCAGTGTTGACGCAGCGACCGGAATTGTTCGGCGCCGCGCTGCCGGCGGTCGGCGTGCTCGATATGCTGCGTTATCACACCGCGAGCGCCAATGCGCGGCAGTGGTCGAGCGACTACGGCTTGTCGGAGAACCCGGCAGAATTCCCGGCCTTGCTCGCGTATTCGCCGGTGCACAACGTGCGCGCAGGCATCTGTTATCCGCCGACGCTGGTGACGACTGCCGATCGCGATGACCGCGTCGTGCCGTGGCATAGCTACAAGTTCGCGGCGGCGCTGCAGCGCGTGCAGCGTTGTGCGAACCCGGTGCTCATTCGAGTGGAAACGCGCGCCGGTCACGGCGCCGGCAAGCCGATCTGGATGCAGGTGGAGGATTTTGCCGATCAGCTCGGCTTCGCCGCCCATGCGATCGGCCTCGAGGTGCCCTGATCGCGGCGGTGGTAACTAGTGGCGCTGCAGCCGATAGATTCGCTCAGTGAGCGCATCGAGACCGCGCTCGCGGAAGCGCGGCATGTCGGCAAGCTGATCGTAGTGGGCGAGCACGTCGATACTGTGCCCGGCGCTGTACAAGGAATGCACTTCGTCCGCCAGCACGCTGTGCGGCGGACCCGCCATCTTCGACTGGTCGTATTCCAGCGTCACCAACAAGGTGGGTGTGCCGGCAGGCGTGAGTTTCTCGAGATGCCGGACGTAGCGCGCGCGCATTGGCAGCGGCAGCGCGATCAGCGCCGCCCGGTCGAACACAGCGGCGATGTTGCCTGACAACGCGGGCGTCAGCGCGAAGATGTCGCCCTGCCACAGGGTGTACGGTCCACCCACGTAGCGAGCCAGCGAGCCACGGTCGTCGCGCTCGGGCGTGAGACCGCGCTCCGCAAAGAACTCGCGTACCGCGATCTCGGCGAGCTCCACACCGACGACACGATGACCTTGCTCGGCCAGCCACACCATGTCGACGCTCTTGCCGGCCAGCGGCACGAAAACCGTTGTGTTGGCGGGCAATCGCAGCGTCGGCCAGAAGTTATCCAGCGCCGGGTGTGCCACCGGTTGATGGAAGCCGGTCTCGCCGCGTTGCCAGCGCTCCAGCCAGAATTGTGCGTCCATTCAGTGCCAGGTCGACGATTAGTCGCGCTTCCGGCTTGCGGCGCGCTGCGCGTCGTCATCCGCCGCCGACAAATCCAGGTCGGTAGCCGGCTCACCGGGTATGCGATGCTCTTCACTGAGCCATGCACCGAGATCGATCAGACGACAGCGCTCGCTGCAAAACGGCCGCCAGGGGTTGTCGCTGGACCACGCGCCGGCGCGCTTGCAGGTCGGGCAGCGCGCGATGGCGGCTATCTTGTTAGTGCTGATGGTGCTCATCGCAGGCTGTGCGCGCTACGCGCAGCAGGTGAGTGTGAACGGCACATCGCCCTCGGCCTGCACCGCCTTGGCGGTGAGTCCGTTCCAGGTGAGGAACCGGACACTGCAACGATAATGGCTACCGCTGGTTTCCGGGTACAGACCGGCATCCGCCGGCAAGGCAATCCGGACCAGCTGGACCGGCGTGTCACGATCGAAATTGATGTGGTAGACGCCGTTGCGCGCCAGCTCTTCGCGCGGCTGGCCATTCTGGCGCGTTATCCACAGCAATTCGGCGATCGCATCGCACAGCGGCCGCAGCGTCGTGAGCCACTGACCGAACGCCAGCATGCGCGTCTCGGTGGGCTGGTTGAGCCAGAAATAATAATCCGGCAGGTCGAACTCACAGGTGCCGCCCGGAATGGCGCTGCGATGCTTGATCGAGGCCAGAAACTCCGATTCCTTGAGTTCCTGCAGGTAGTTAGCGCCGATCGCGACGAGATCGGCGCGCAGCCGCAACAAGTTCGAGATCACGGTGCGCAGCCGCGCCGCATCGACGCCCGGCTTACTCTGAAAGACATTCAAGTGATTCAGGTGGCGCTCGAGCTCCTTCAGGATGTCCGCCCGGATGTCGCCACGCGTCGCAACCGCCAGGATATCGAGCAGGCTCGCAACGGCCGCGCGACTGCCCCACTGGCTCGACATTTCGTTGTGATACAGCGCCTGGTTGTAGAGGAAATCCAGGCGCAGCAGGGTCCGCATGCGCTCGTTCAGCGGTTGCTCGAATACGAGCGGCGCCTGATCGGGATGTGCAACAGCGCTGTGGGCGGCGGATTCACTCATTGGAGTATTGTGCTTGACCGCGTCCGTGTGCGTAAACCATTGCGATCCCCTCGGGTCTAGCGAGCGCCTGCGGGATGGTCGGCGAGACGCAGATAGTCGCGGTGCAGCACCTCGACCTGATCCCGCAGCCGGTCGATGCCAGCGTCGTTCAGAATCACATCGTCCGCAATCGCGAGGCGCTCGGCGCGCGATGCCTGGGCTGCGAGGATCCGCACGGCCTCTGCCAGCGTGCTGCCATCGCGTGCCTGCAGGCGGGCGATCTGCAGCGCCGGGTCGCAGTCGACCAGCAGTACGCGATCGATGCGGTCGTCCCGTCCGCTCTCCGCGAGCAGCGGAATGGCAATGATCTGGTACGGGCCGCCGGCGCTGGCGCACTGTGCTTCCATCAGTCGGCGGATCTCGGGGTGTGTCAGACGCTCGAGCCATTGGCGTTCCGCAGGCTCCGCAAACACGCGCGCACGCAGCGCGGCGCGGTCCAGGCTGCCATCGCTCAGGAGCATGCTGGTGCCAAAATGTCTGGCAATGGCCGCCAGCGCAGGCGTACCGGGTGCTACAGCTTCACGCGCCAGCACATCGGTGTCGATCAGCGGCACACCTAGTGCTGCGAACAACTTCGCCACGGTGCTCTTGCCACTCGCGATGCCGCCGGTCAGCCCAATTCGCAGTATGCGGACCTGAGCCACTAGCGCACCGGTCCGAACAACCCCAGCCAGTCGACTACCTGTTGCCCCACGATCAACGCCAGCCAACCTGCTACTGCGAGGAAGGGTCCGAAGGCGATCGGCGTACTGCGATCCTTACCTTGCCGCGCCAGCATCACGATGCCTGTGATGGCGCCCACGGCTGACGCCAGGATGATGATCGGCAACAGCATCTGCCAGCCGAGCCAGGCGCCGAAAGCGGCGAACAACTTGAAGTCGCCATAGCCCATGCCTTCCTTGCCAGTGATCAGCCGGAACAGATGATAGACGCTCCACAAGCTGAGATAGCCCGTCAGCGCGCCGATGATGCTGGCACGCGGATCGATGGGCGCGGCACCCTCCGCCCACACGGGGTGGTAGAGACTCACGAACAAGCCCAGCCACAGCAGCGGCAGCGTAAGACTGTCCGGTAACAACTGGGTGTCGATGTCGATACCGGTGAGCGCGATCAGGAACGCAGTGAAAACGAGCGCCGCCGCTGCAATCCAGCCGAAGCCGAATTTCCAGGCGACGATACCGAAGGCGATACCGGTGACGAGTTCGACGAGCGGATAGCGCACCGAAATGCGCGTGCCGCAGCCGGCGCATCGGCCGCGCAGCCACAGCCAGCTGAGCACGGGAATGTTCTGCAATGCCGTGATGGGCTGCTTGCATGCTGGGCAGGCAGAGCGCGGCGTCATCAGATTGAACTTGGCCGGCTCGTCCACCACGTCGCGACCCGCGAGTTCGTCGCACTGCCGGCGCCAGTCGGCCTCCAGCATCTTGGGCACGCGATAGATGACCACGTTCAGGAAGCTGCCGATCAGCAGCCCCAGGAGCGCGCAGACGCTCACGAACAGCACGGGCGATTGCGACAGTACGGTTGACAGCATCGGTGGCTCGGAAGAACGCCGCAACCTGGTGGTTGCGACGTGCGACTACCTGGACACCCTGGCCGCGGGGCGCGCTAGATCGCGGCGCCCAGCTTGAAGATCGGCAGGTACATCGCGATGACGAGACCACCGACCAGCACGCCGAGGATTGCCATGATCAAAGGCTCGAGCAAGCTCGACATACTGTCTACCGCTGCGTCGACGTCGTCCTCGAAGAACTGGGCGACTTTGCCCGACATCTCGTCGAGCGAGCCGGACTCCTCACCGACCGCGATCATCTGGATGACCATGTTGGGGAACAGCCCGGTGTTCTCCATCGCGCGCTGCAGGCGGTTACCCGTGGCGACTTCGTCGCGCATCTTGAGCACCGCGTCTTCGTACACGATGTTGCCCGTGGCACCGGCCACTGACTGCAGTGCTTCCACGAGCGGCACACCGGCCGCGAACATGGTCGAGAGCGTGCGGGCGAAACGCGCCACCGCAGCCTTGTGCAGGATCGGCCCAATGATCGGGAATTTCAGCATCACGCGATCGAGCATCTCCTGCATGGCGCGCGAGCGCTTCTTGAAATAAATGAAGGCGTAAACGCCGGCGCCGAGCACGATCGCAATGAAAATACCCTTGGCCTGTACGAACTTCGACAGGTTGATGACGAACTGCGTGAACGCCGGCAGGTCGGCACCGAATCCTTTGAACAGGCTCTCGAACTGCGGGATCACGAATACGAGCAGGATGATCGTGACGATAACGGCGACGACCAGCACCGCCGCCGGATAGAACAGCGCCTTCTTCACCTTCTTCTTCAGCGCTTCGGTCTTTTCCTTGTAGGTGGCGATCTTGTCCAGCAAGGTTTCGAGCGCGCCGGCCTGTTCACCGGCTTCCACCAGGTTGGTGAAGAGCTTGTCGAAATAGAGTGGGTGCTTGCCGAGCGCTTCGTGCAGCGTCGTGCCGCCTTCGATGTCCTGCTTGATATCGAGTACCAGTTTCTGCATCGCCGGCTTGTCATTGCCGTTGCCGACGATTTCGAACGCCTGCACCAGCGGGATACCGGCGCTCAACATCGTGGCGAGCTGCCGGCTGAACAAGGCGATGTCTTCGGCGTTGACCTTACCGCCGCTAGAAAACGCCGTGCTCTGTTTCTTGATGCGGCTAGGCACCACCCCTTGCCGGCGCAGGTCGGCACGCAAGGCGGCTTCGTCGGGCGCAAGGCTCTTGCCCTGCACCTTGTTGCCCTTCTTGTCCATGCCGGTCCAGGTGAACGCGATGTCGCGTTTGATCGTTTTGCCACCAGCGCTGACTGTTGCCGTTGCCATAACTTAGTCGTTCCTTGGGTGTATCGGATGCAGCATGCGATCAGTCGATCGTGATGCTGTTGACTTCTTCGAGGCTGGTCATGCCCTGCTTGACCTTCTCGAGGCCCGCGCGGCGCAGGTCCCACACGCCTTCCTTGGCGGCCTGGTCAGCGATCGTGATGGCATTGCCACCCTCCATGATGATACGGCCGATTGCATCGGTGACCGCCATCACCTGATAGATGCCGACGCGGCCCTTGTAGCCGTCCGTGCAATTGCTGCAGCCTTTGGGCGCATACAGCTTCAGGCCGGCTTCGACGTCTACCTTCTGGAAGCCCTCTTTCAGTAGCGCTTCTTTCGGTACGTCGACCAACTGCTTGCAATGCGAGCACAACCGGCGTGCGAGGCGCTGCGCGATGATCAGACTCACCGAGGTAGCGATCGCATAGGGCTTGACACCCATGTCGATGAGCCGCGTCAGTGTCTGCGGCGCGTCGTTAGTATGTAGCGTGGACAGCACCAAGTGGCCTGTCTGCGCGGCCTTGATGGCGATTTCCGCAGTCTCGAGATCGCGTACCTCACCGACCATCACCACGTCCGGATCCTGACGCAGGAACGCGCGCAGCGCGGCCGCGAAGGTGAGGCCCACCTTTGGATTGACGTTCACCTGGTTGACGCCGGGGAGATTGATTTCCGCCGGATCCTCCGCGGTCGAGATGTTGGTGTCTTCGCGATTGAGAATGTTGAGGCCGGTGTAGAGCGACACCGTCTTGCCGGAGCCTGTCGGCCCGGTGACCAGAATCATGCCCTGCGGTTTGGCGAGATACTTCAGATATAGCTCGCGCTGCGCCGGTTCGTAGCCGAGCGCGTCGATGCCCAGCATCGCCGATGACGGGTCGAGAATACGCAGCACGATCTTCTCGCCGTACAGCGTCGGACAGGAGCTGACGCGAAAATCGATGGCGCGCGTCTTCGACAGCTTCATCTTGATGCGGCCGTCCTGCGGCACGCGGCGCTCCGCAATGTCCAGGCGCGACATCACCTTCAGGCGCGCCGAAATCTTCTGCGACAGCTGTACCGGCGGCTGGGCTATCTCCTTAAGCACGCCGTCCATGCGGAAGCGCACGCGATAGGTCTTCTCGTACGGCTCGAAGTGAATGTCCGAGGCGCCGCGGCGAATGGCATCGAGCATCAGCTTGTTGACGAAGCGGACGATCGGCGCGTCTTCGACGTCGTCGCGCGTGATCTTGTCGAGTTCTTCCTCGCCGCCCGAGACCTCGAGGTTCTCGAGGTCGAAGCCGCCTTCGTCGTCGCCGAGACCCGGCATCTGCGTGTCGACCTGCTCGAGTGTCTTGTCGAGCGCTGCCTGCAGCTTGTCGTCTTCGACGACGATCGCCTCGATGCCGAGACCGGTCTGGAACTTGATTTCATCGACCGACAGCAGGTTGGTGGGGTCGGCGACGCCCAGGAACAAACGTTTGCCGCGTTTGTAGAGCGGCAGCACGCGGTGCTTCTGCAGGAGTTTGTCGGTGACCAGCTTGACGGTATCGAGATCGAGCTGGATGGAGTCGAGGTCGAGCAGCGGCACCCCGAACTCGGACGCCGCAGCGATCGCGATATCGCGCGCCTGCGCGGTGCCATTGCTCACGAGCTGCGTGACGAAGCTGGTGCGGCGCTCCTTGGCATTCTGCAGCGCGATCAGCATGGCCGATTCCTCGACCACACCGTCCTGCACCAGCCGCTGCGGCAACCCGCCGAGGCCGCGTGCGGCGCCTGCTACGAAAGACTCATTTGCACTCATAGACTTAGGAGCGACCGGATCCGTCCTGTGGAACGCCGTAGTCTACCGGAGGGCAGGCCACGGGCAATTGTCAAATCTGCCCAATCCTCGCATGAGCGGCCACCAGGCTGCGTGACCGGGCTCCCAAAAGACGAAGCCCCTCCGAGGAGGGGCTTCGCGTTCTTCACACTCGGATGAGTGGGGAGATTAGGCGCGACACTCGGCCGGCGCGTACTTGGCGAGCAGCGTGCCGACAGCGTTGGCAGCGCCAGTCATCAGCGTCGCCGACGGGTTGGCAACCGAGCCCACCGCACGGCACTTCCAGATGACACTGCGGTCAGTGGCCAGGTACGGGACCAGCGTCAGGGTGGAACCCGTGATCGCGGCGTTGGCACGCTGCGGAGCCGTGCTGCTGTACGTGATCGTGATGACGCCGTTCACAACAGCCATCTGCGACACGTAGTTACCCGTTGTGTCGGTGGCGTTGGCGGACAGACCAGCGGCCGTACGAGTCGCCGGGGCGTTGCCCGTGCTCGAGAACGTCTCGGAGATGGCTGCCTTGGCACCAGCGGCCAGGTTCAAGCCTTCAGAGACCTGCCCACGGATGGTGTAGTCCTGATACGCCGGGATCGCGATCGCGGCCAGAATACCGATGATCGCCACGACGATCATCAACTCGATGAGGGTAAAACCCTTTTGCACTGACTTCATTTGAAGGAACTCCTGAAAAACCAAAGGACCGAAAAACAGCGGCGTACGATCGCCGGCAGGAGTACTTGAGCAAGTGCTGTGCCAGTCTGCAGGCGGAGTTCATAAAGCATTGATCCAGAACAACTTTATTGAATCCTGACAGTTCGATATGTCAGCTCGCCGGGGCCGCCCGCGGTCACTGCCAGGGCCGGCGCGTCACAAAGTGACGTTCGCCGTCACCTGCCGGTGCTATTCGATGCCGAGCTTCTGGATCCGGTAGCGCAGCGCCCGGAATGTCATCCCCAGGAGCTTGGCCGCCGCGGTCTTGTTGTAGCGCGTCTGCTCCAGCGCCTTGATGATGGCGGCGCGTTCGACTTCTTCGAGCTGGTCACCCAGCGCGTGGTTGCCGCCTGACGCGGGCGCGTTGGTGCCCGACGACGTGGCGCCCGGGCTCGCGGTCGCCGCGCCCGCGAGCGGCGACGGCCGCAACTGCAGATCGCTGGCCTCGATCGTGCCGTCGGTGCAGAGCGCGAGGGCTCGTTCGAGCGTGTTCTCCAGTTCGCGCACATTGCCGGGGAATGCATAGCCGCCGAGCGCCTGCAGGGCAGCCGCGGAGACCTTCGCCGGCTCGACGCCGAGCCGGCGCGACAAGCGCCGGACGATCGTTTCGATGAGATCCGGTATGTCCTCGCGTCGTTCGCGCAGCGGTGGCACGCGCAGATCGATGACATTGATGCGGTAGTAGAGGTCCTCGCGAAAGCGGCCCAGACGTACCAACTCGGCCAGATCCTTGTGAGTGGCCGAGAGGATGCGCACGTCGATGGACTGCTCGCGCGCTTCGCCCACCGGCCGCACCGTCTTCTCCTGGATCACGCGCAGCAGCTTCACCTGCATGTGCAGGGGCAAGTCCGCCACTTCATCGAGGAACAGCGTGCCGCCCTCGGCCGAGGCAATCAGGCCCGGTTTGTCCGCGACGGCGCCGGTGAAGCTGCCGCGTTTGTGACCGAACAGCTCGCTCTCCATCAGCTCATTCGGGATGGCTCCGCAGTTGACTGCGACGAACGGCTCATCGGCGCGCGAGCTGGCGGTGTGGATCATGCGTGCCACCAGCTCCTTGCCGGTGCCGGATTCGCCGAAAATATGCACAGGGGCCTGGCTGCGGGCCACCTTCTGGATCATCTCGCGCAGCCGCTCCATCGCCGGCCCGCGGCCGATCAGCATCGGCCCACGACGCAGGGTGGCGCCGGGATCGTCATCGTTGGCCGCGAGCTTGATGGCACTCGCCACCAGCTTGCGTAGCACGCCGAGATCGAGCGGCTTGGAGACGAAATCGAAGGCGCCCAGCTTGAGCGCCCGGACCGCCGATTCGACATTGCCATGCGCCGTGATGACCGCGCACGGCAGGCCTGGGTTGTTAGTGGCCAGCCATTCGAGCAACTCGAGGCCGTCGCCGTCCGGCAATCGCATATCGGTGAGACACAGGTCGAAGCGCTGTGATTTCAGGAGTTGCTTGGCGCCCGCGACATCGCCGGCCGACTGCGTCGCGAGCTGCATGCGCGACAGCGTGAGGCAGATCAGCTCGACGAGATCCGGTTCATCGTCGACGACGAGTATTTGCGGCGTAGCCATCAATGGATTCTAACTGACGAGACCGGCCACGCAGTCGATGCGGTCACGCTTCCCACCGTTCAGGGTCGGCGAAAACGACGCGGAATACGCTGCCGCCACCGGCGCGCGGTTCGTACGCGAGCAGCGCTCGATTGCTCTGCGCCAACTCGCGCGCAACGAACAGCCCGAGGCCGGTGCCGCGACCGCCGGCAGTGAAGAATGGCTCGAATATTCGCTCGTGATGCTGCTCCGGGATGCCCGGGCCCCGGTCGGCGACTTCGAGAAACGGCCGCCCGCTCTTCTGTAAGCGCCCAAAGCGCAGTTCGACGCGTGGCTCCTGGCCCAGTTGCACGCCGTACTTGAGCGAGTTCTCGCAGAGATTCCAGACCACTTGCCGCAGCTGGGAAGGGTCGGCGCGGACCCGCACTGCGAACTGCGGGCCCGCCATTTCCAGTTTTTCGGATGCCACTTGCATGGTCGCGGCGAACTCCTCGCGGAACTGCTCGAGCCAGCCGCGCAGCTCGAAATCCGTGTGCTGCGCGGACTCGCGCCGCGACATCGACAGCACATTGTCGATGATCTGGCGGACGCGCTCGCCGTTGACACGGATGATTTCCGTCAGGCGCCGATCCTCGGAGGGCAAGTGGGCCGACTCGGCTAACAACTGTGCCGCATGGCTCATGGCGCCCACCGGATTGCGGATCTCGTGCGCGATACTGGCCGACAAGCGGCCGAGGGAGGCGAGCTTTGACTGCTGCACTTTCGCCTCGAGCGCGCTGGTATCTTCCAGGAAGATGATGATGGGCGCGGGCTCGGTGCTGCCCAGCGGCGCGAAATGCGGCCGAATCATGTGGCCGCCGTCCGCCGCGAGCATGGCGGGCGGGTCGGTGCTCGGGCCGGCGACGCTCGCGCCGGCGCCCGTCTGGCGCCAGGTCTCGAGATGATAGAGCAGCTGTGGCGAGGCTTCGCCGAGCAGCGCGTCCGGATACGCCTTGCGATCGCCCAGCAGATGCGCCGCCGATTCGTTGATGAGCCGAATGCGGCCCTCGGGATCCACCACCAGGATGCTCTCGCGCAGGTGTTGCACTATGTATTGCGAAAGCTGCGCCATATTGGCGAGGTCCACTTCCTGCCGCCGTACGATCGCTTCGCTCTCGCGCAGCCGCGTCGTGATCGGCCAGACGAGTAGCGCGACCAGGAAGATGATCGCGCCGAGTATCCCGGTGGCCGGGTAGTCGTTGATCTCGGCGATGCCGATCACGTGGCTCGCGATCTGCTGCAACAGCAGCGCCACCGTGGCGAGCGCCGCTAACAGAAACGCATCGCGGCTGTCGGCGAGCAGGGCCATCGCACCGACGGGCACCACGAACAGGATCCCGAGACCACTGGCGACACCGCCGCTGGCATACAGCAGCAGGCCGATCGCAGTCGCGTCGAGCACCGCGTGCACGAGCGTGGTGGTGCGCAGCGAGTGGAACACGCGCCGGCCAACGAGCACGATCGCGATCGCCGCCGCAAAGTAGACGATGCAGACCCACAGAAAGAGGCGCGGATCGGCCGAGCCGATGGGCGATGCGGCACCCACACCGGCGCGCACGGCGATCAGTGCCGGCGGGATCAACAGCCGATAGAGATTGACGAGGCCCAATACCCGCCAGGCGAGATCGGTCGGCGTCTGATGGGTCGTGGCGGCGTGATTGGCCATTCGCCGCATGATAACTGGTGTACAGCACTGGCGCGCGTGGGCCTTAGTCCGCGACAATAGCGGTTCGGTCTCAGTCATCCGAGCGCATAAAATGAATCTACACGAATATCAGGCGAAACAGGTTTTTCGCGAGTTCCACATCCCCGTGCCAGCGGGTCACGTGGCCCGCTCCGCGGACGAGGCGGTCGCAGCGGCGAAAAAGCTCGGCGGCTCGGTCTGGGTTGTTAAGGCACAAGTGCACGCGGGTGGTCGTGGCAAGGCGGGCGGTGTGAAGCTGGCGCGCGATCACGACGCGGTGCGCGCAGCCGCGGCTGGCATGCTGGGTCAGCGGCTCGTCACCAAGCAGACCGGGCCTGAAGGTCTGCCGATCGAGTCTGTGTACGTCGAGGAAGGCTCCGACATCGCCCGCGAGATCTATCTCTCGCTCACCCTCAATCGCGAGCGCGGTCGCGTGTCGCTGATCGCCTCGAGCGCCGGTGGTATGGACATCGAGGAGGTCGCCGAGAACACGCCGGAGAAAATACTGCGGGTTGATATCCACCCGGCCGCAGGGCTGCAGCCGTATCAGTGTCGCGAGCTCGCGTTCGGGCTCGATCTCACCGGCGCCCAAATGAAGGAGTTCCAGGCGATCGCCATGGCGCTCTACCGGCTCTACCTCGAGCGCGATGCGGGCTTGCTCGAGGTGAATCCGCTGATCGTCACCAAGGCCGGCAAGCTGATGGCGCTCGATGCCAAGTTCAACGTGGACCCCAACGCGATCTATCGGCAGAAGGCGCTCGCGGCAATGCGCGACACCAGCCAGGAAGATCCGATGGAACGAGACGCGAGTGCGCACGATCTCAACTACGTGTCACTCGATGGAGACATCGCCTGCATGGTGAACGGTGCCGGACTCGCGATGGCGACGATGGACTTGATCAAGCTGCACGGCGGTGCCCCGGCCAATTTCCTCGATGTCGGCGGCGGCGCCACGGCGGAACGGGTCACGGTGGCGTTCAATCTCATCCTCTCCAACAAGAACGTGCGCGCGATCCTGGTGAATATCTTCGGCGGCATCGTGCGCTGCGACCTGATCGCAGAGGGCGTGATGGCGGCCGTGAAGAACGTGGGTGTCAAGGTGCCAGTCGTGGTGCGGCTGGAAGGCACCAACGCCGAGCAGGCGCGCGACATGTTGGCGAAGAGTGGCCTCGCTATCACGCCAGCCGCCGATCTCACCGACGCGGCCGTCAAGGCCGTTGCCCTCGCGGCACGCCGCTAACCCAGCACAAGAGCAGAACCACAATGAGCATACTCGTCAACAAGAAGACGCGCGTCATCTGTCAGGGTTTCACGGGCCAGCAAGGCACGTTTCACTCGGAACAATGCATCAAGTACGGCACGCAACTGGTCGGCGGCGTCACGCCGGGCCGCGGTGGCGAACAACACCTCGGGCTGCCGGTGTTCGACACGGTGCGCGATGCGGTGCGCAAGACCGAAGCCACGGTCAGCATGATCTACGTGCCGGCGGCTTTCGCCGCCGACGCCATCCTCGAGGCGGCGGACGCCGGCATCGAGCTCGTGGTCTGTATCACCGAAGGGATTCCAGTCAACGACATGGTGAAGGTCAAGGCGACACTCGCCGGCACTGGCACGCGCCTGATCGGGCCCAACTGCCCGGGCATCATCACGCCGGGCGAGTGCAAGATCGGCATCATGCCGGGATTCATCCACAAGAAAGGCCGCGTCGGCATCGTGTCACGTTCCGGGACGCTCACGTACGAGGCGGTGTTCCAGACCACTAACAAGGGCCTGGGGCAGAGCACCTGTGTCGGAATTGGCGGCGATCCGGTGCGCGGGCTCAATTTCATCGACGTGCTGGAGCTGTTCGAGCGCGATCCGCAGACCGAAGGCATCATCATGGTGGGCGAGATCGGTGGCACGGATGAGGAAGCGGGCGCCGAGTTCATCCGCCGCTTCGTCAGCAAGCCGGTCGTGGCGTACATCGCGGGCGTCACAGCGCCGCCAGGCAAGCGCATGGGGCATGCGGGCGCGGTGATCGCAGGCGGCAAGGGAACGGCGGCCGACAAATATCGTGCGCTCGATCGCGCGGGCGTGCGCACCGTCAAGTCGCCAGCCGATCTCGGCAAAGCGATGGCGGAACAGCTGGCGAAGACCGCCAAGCGCCGCGTCGTAGCGCCGGCCAAGCTGGCGGTGCTCGAGATCGAACAGCGGCCGGTTGCGAGGCCGGCGGCGGCCAAGTCGAAGCGCGTTGGCAGCAAGACCGCTACCAAGAAAGGAGCTACCAAGAGAGTAGCTGCCAAGAAGGTGGCACGCGCGGCGGTGCGGCGCGGCAAAGCCAAGCGACGCAGGTGAGTCACCCACCCCGCCTGAAACTGGCGCTCGCGCAGCTCAATCTGTTAGTCGGGGACGTCGGCGGGAACGCCACCCAAGTACTCGACGCGGTTGCGCGCGGGCGGGACGAGCTGGGCGCGGATCTGGTCGTTTGTCCCGAACTCACGCTGTCAGGCTATCCGCCTGAGGACCTGCTGTTCCACCGCGGCTTTCAGCGCCAGGTGCAGGCCACGCTCGAGCAGGTGCGGGCCGGCACCAATGGCTGCGCCGCGCTCGTGGGCTATCCGGAGTACTCCGACCCGCTGATCTTCAACAGCGCGTCGGTCATCGCGGCGGGCCAGATCGTCGCGACGCATCGCAAGGCGAGTCTGCCGAACTACAAAGTCTTCGACGAGAAGCGCTACTTCAAGCGCGGCAATCATGCCACCGTGGCCGAGCTCAAGGGCTTTCGCATCGGCATCTTGATCTGCGAAGACGTCTGGGATCCGGATCCGGGCCAGCTCGCCATCGATGAAGGTGCCGAACTCCTGATCGTGATCAATGCGTCGCCGTATGAATGGCGCAAACAAGCCAATCGCGAGGACATCGTGCGGCGGCGGGCGCTCGATGTGAACGTGCCGATCGTCTATGTCAATCTGTTAGGCGGTCAGGACGAGCTGGTGTTCGATGGCCAGTCGTTCGTGATGGACGCCGCCGGCGAGGTCGTCATGCGCGCGCCGGCCTTCGAGGCGGGGCTATTTCCGGTCGAGTTCGAGCGTACCGTGGCCGGCGTCGTGCCCGTGGCCGGTGTCGTGAGTCGCGAGCTCGGCGACGTCGAGAGTGCTTATCGGGCGATCGTGCTCGGCGTACGCGACTACGTCGGCAAGCATGACTTCCCGGGTGTGGTGATGGGGCTGTCCGGCGGCATCGATTCGGCGCTCACGCTGGCGATCGCGGTCGACGCGCTCGGCGCGGACAAGGTGCAGGTGGCACTGATGCCGTCCCGCTACACGTCTGACATGAGCAATCACGATGCCGAGGAACAGGCACACGCCATGGGCGTCAAGTTCAGCATCTTGCCGATCGAGAAGATGTTCGAGGCGACGCTCGAGACGCTGCGCGAGGAGTTCGCTGGCCACCCGCCGGATTCCACGGAGGAGAATATCCAGTCGCGCTGCCGCATGTTGATCCTGATGGCTCTGTCGAACAAGACGGGCAGGATGCTGCTGACGACCGGCAACAAGAGCGAGATGGCGGTCGGTTATGCCACGCTGTACGGCGATATGGCCGGTGGTTTCGCACCGTTGAAAGACTGCAGCAAGATGCTCGTCTACAAATTGAGCGAGTACCGCAATTCGCTCGGGCGTGTCATCCCGCAGCGCGTGATCGATCGGCCACCGTCGGCTGAGCTGCGGCCGGACCAGCGCGACAGCGATTCGTTGCCGCCCTACGAGGTGCTGGACGCCATTCTCGAGGCGTTCATCGAAGACGATCTCTCGGTCGATGAGATCTGTGCCCGCGGTTTCGAGCGAGCCACGGTCGGGCGAGTGCTCGACATGGTCAAACGCAATGAATACAAACGCCGGCAGGCACCGCCCGGCGTCCGGGTGAGCCGCCGCGCCTTCGGGCGCGATTGGCGCTATCCGATCACCAACGGCTATCGACGCTAGCGCGCGGCGCCCTGTCCTGGCTTCAGCTCCACGGCTTCCACCAACGTTTCTGCTTCGCGCCCTCGTCATCGCCGGGGCCGCCGTCGCCGGGCGCGGTTTGGTAGTTAGCCTGATAGACTGCGCGCGTCTGTTGCGCGAGCTCGCCCAGGCCTAACTTCTCATAGGCAATGATCATGATCTCGAGCGCTTCGCGCACGGCCGGCGCGCCGTCGTACTGTTCGATCGTCTGCTTGGCGCGCTGCGCCGCCGCCACGTACGCTTCGCGCTTGATGTAATAGCGGGCCACCGACAGCTCGTAGGCAGCCAGTCGATTGCGCAGATAGACCATGCGGCGACGTGCATCGTGCGCATAGTCACTCTTCGGAAACTGCTCGACGACCGTTCGAAAGGCCGCGAACGACTTGCGCGCAGTGGTCGGCGGGCGCTGCGACAGATCGACGTTGAACAGCCGCTCGAGCGCATTGGGCAAGCGTGCGAAATCGACCAGGCCCTTGATGTACCAGGCGTAATCGATGCGCGGATGCGTGGGGTTCTCGCGGATGAACTGATCGGCGGCGTCGATGGCCGATTCGCTCTCGCGCGCCTTGTAATAGGCATAGATCAGGTCGAGCCGGGCCTGACGGGAGGTTTCCGCGAAGGGAAAGCGGGCGGTCAGCGCCTCATAGACTCGGATGGCGCTGTCGAAGTCCTGGTTGTCGAGGCTCTTGCGCGCGCGGTCGTACAGCACCTGCGGATCCGCCAGCCGATCGAGACGGTCCTGCGGCTTTGTCCGACAGCCCGTGGTGACGCCGGCGACCATGGCAAGCAGCAGGGTGAGGAGAGCGGTGCGGGCAAAGGCGGTCGTGGATGTCAAAGAAGCCTCGATTGGCAGCGAATGGGCATGGCAATGCGATTGCGGACAGGTAAGTATATCGGCCCCCGAGCGCATCCGACCATTCACGTGCAAGAGAAGTTCCAGATTCACCAGTTTGAGCTGCCAAGCTCGCTCGCCGGCCGTCGTGTGGATCAGGCGCTGGCGCAGCAGCTGCCGCAGTATTCGCGCTCGCGGCTCCAGCAATGGATTGCCGCAGGCGCCGTACTGATCGACGGCAAGGTACCGCGGCCACGCGACGTGGTCGTGGGCGGGGAAGCTGCCCGGGTTGAAGCGCGGCTCGAAGCCGATACGCAGGTCAAGGCGCAGACCCTGCCGCTGAACGTGATCTATGAGGACCGGTCGATCATCATACTCGACAAGCCCGCCGGCCGCGTCGTGCATCCCGGTGCAGGCAATCGCGATGCCACGCTGCAGAATGCCTTGTTAGCGTATGACACGCGGTTGGCCACTCTGCCACGCGCGGGGCTGGTGCATCGCATCGACAAGGACACGAGCGGCTTGTTAGTGGTCGCACGGACGATCGAGGCACACACCAGTCTGACAGCGAGCCTCGCCGAGCATGCCGTCGAGCGCGAATACTTCGCCGTGTGCGTCGGACGCATGACTGCGGGCGGGACGGTCGATGCGCCGATCGGTCGGCATCGTACGCAGCGCACCAAGATGACCGTGCGGGGCGATGGCCGCGCCGCGATCTCGCATTATCGGGTGCAGGAGCGGTTTCGCGGCCATACCTTCGTACGGGTGCAGCTGGAAACGGGCCGCACGCACCAGATACGCGTGCATCTGGCGCATATCGGCTATCCCATCGTGGGCGATCCGCTCTACGGCGGGCGGCCGAAACTGCCGCCCAGGGCGACGCCTGAGTTGTTAGCGGCGCTGGCGACGTTCAAGCGGCAGGCCCTGCACGCCGCGCGCCTCAGGCTTGCGCATCCTGCGACGGGCGAGGCGCTCGAGTTCGAGAGCCCGCTGCCGCTCGACATCCTGCAGTTGCTCGACGTGCTGCGTGCCGACGTCGCTGCCAATCCGGCATGAACTGTCTGCTCCACATGCGGTGGACGTTGCCCGCCGGCGTGCGGGCGGCTTTCACGTTGCGCACGGGCGGCGTCAGCGCAGCGCCGTACGACAGTTTCAATGTCGCGAGTCACGTAGGCGATGACACCGACGCAGTGGCCCGCAACCGGGCGACGCTCAGTACCGCGGCCGCTTTGCCGCGTGAGCCCGCCTGGTTGCAGCAGGTACACGGTTGCGGCGTCGTCGATCTCGACAGGACCTCATGGTCACCTGCCGATCCAGTGCAGGGCGACGCCAGCGTCACCGCGCGAGCTGGTCAGGTGTGCGCCATTCAGGTAGCCGATTGTCTGCCGGTGCTGCTGGCGCAGTGGGATGGCGCGCGCGTCGGTGCGGCACATGCCGGCTGGCGCGGTCTGGCCGCCGGCGTGCTGGAGGCCACGGTGGCGGCGATGCGGGCCGGTTCGCCGGCCGCTGGCTCGACTGGTGGCGATGCCGGTTTGGTGGCATGGCTAGGCCCTTCGATCAGCCAGCCGCATTTCGAGGTGGGTGATGAGGTGCGTGCCGCATTCCTCGCACACAGCGAAGCCGCTGGGTCCGCATTCCTGCGCAATGCGCGCGGTCGTTGGCAGTGCGACCTTGTTGCGCTAGCCCGGCAAAGGCTTGCAGCGGCTGGTGTCACCCGGATTGCTGGCGGTGGCTGGTGCACCTATGCCGATCGCGAGCAGTTCTATTCCTATCGGCGCGACGGGCAGTGCGGCCGCATGGCAGCGCTGATCTGGCGTGCTTGACGCGCATGTTAGGATGGCTGTTGTTCCCTCGCTCGAGTCCGCCTGAGTGACTGTACTCGCCTGGATCGTCGCCGCGACGCTGGTCGCAGGTGTTGCCTCGGTAGTCGCCGCCAGCACGTTGCTGTTGTTGCCGACGGCCATGCGCCTGCGACTGCAGCCGCATCTCGTCAGTTTCGCCACCGGCGCCTTGTTAGGCGCGGCGTTGCTCGCCCTGATTCCGCACGCGGTGATGAGCGCCGGCTTCCTGCGGGTGCATCAGATCGGCATCGCACTGGTTGCCGGCGTCGGTTTGTTCTTCGTGTTGGAGAAGTTCCTGCTGTGGCGGCACTGCCATGACGCCGAGTGCGACGAACACGGCGAACTCACCGACCACGCGCACGATACGCAGCGGGGTAAGGCCGCCGGACCACTGGTGCTCGTCGGCGATGCGTTGCACAACACGCTGGACGGCGTACTGATCGCCGCGGCGTTCCTGACGGATGTGCAACTAGGCATCGTGACCGCGCTGGCCATCATGGCGCATGAGATTCCGCAGGAAGTGGGCAACTTCGCCGTGCTGCTGCACTCGGGCATGAGCCGCGGCCGCGCACTGCTCTGGAATCTCGCCACCAGCCTGACGGCAGTTCTCGGCGGCGTGGTAGGGTACTTTTCGCTGGGCGCAGCCTTGTCGCTATTGCCTTACGCGCTGGCGATCGCGGCTTCGAGCATGCTGTACATCGCGGTGGCTGATCTCATTCCGGGCCTGCATCGCCGCGTCGATCCGCGCTCCTCGGTGGCGCAAATCTTGCTGATCACGATCGGGATCGCGGTCGTGGCTTTCGCCGAGCGACACGCGCACTGACCTCAGCCGCGCCCTTGCACGGGATGGCCGGTTTGGCCTTTCTCGACTTGCGCTCGCTCGCCACGCTGATGCTGAGCCGCAGGCCGAGGGACCCCAGAATGGCCACCAGCGTCCTCATTTCAGGATTGCCGCGCCGCGAGAGGGTGCGGTAGAGCGTGTTGGCATTGAGATTGGTTCGCTGGGCGATCTCCGCGACACCACCAAATCCTTTGACCACCAGCTGCAAGGCGTCCAGGAGTTCCGATTCATCGCCGTCTTCCAGAATGGTATCGAGGTAGTCGGCGGCGAGTTGCGGATCTCGCTGGAACAGCTCGAGTACGCCGTCTTCGTCTGATCGATAGAGTGGTCTATTCAAGTGCTGCTCCGGCGCTGATGGTCTCGCCAATAATCCACCGCCTTTCCTATGTCGCCACCGCAGAGTAGTAGCATCGAGTTTGCATCAGGTCGGCCAAAGTAGACTCGGTACCCCGGACCGATGTCTACTCGCATTTCCGACACGCCATCGCGCAGATACTTGTGGTCGCCGAGATGACCGTCCCGCGCAATTCGTCTGACTCTTCTCACGATGGCGACACGTGCACGTTGGTCACGCAGAGTTGCTAGCCAAACCCCGTAAGGCTCGCGGCCGTCGGAAGTGGCGTACCAGCTCACTTCCATTGTTTATTATCGCTTATAAGCGAATCACACGCAAGCGCCGGGAGCAGCTGCGGCGCGCCGATTTGTCGGGCTGTGTCACACATGGCCAAATAGCTTTCCCGGCCTGTGTACATTCAGCTAGCGGCATTCCTGCCGCGTATCAGCCAAAAGCGGCTGCCGGCCTTGCGGCGACTACGTAACGGTCTTGAAAGGCCGCGGCGGCGCCCCCATTTCGCGGGCAGTCGTTCAATTCTTATTCGTTGGTGCTTCCCATGCGTATGGACAAACTAACCAGCCGGTTCCAGGCAGCCCTCGCTGACGCGCAGTCGCTCGCGGTGGGCCGCGATCACCAGATGCTGGAACCAGTGCACGTGCTGGCGGCGCTGCTCGATCAGGCCGATGGCGGCACCCGCCCGCTGCTGGTCAAGGCCGGCGGCAATGTCAGCAAGCTGCGCCAGGACACCGACGCGGCGCTCGCCAAGCTGCCGCGGGTCGAGGGCCGGCCCGGCGACGTGCACGTCTCGAACGACCTCAGCCGCTTGCTCAACGTCACCGACAAGCTCGCGCAGCAGCGCGGCGATCAGTTCATCTCGAGCGAGCTCTTCATTCTCGCAGCGTTCGAGGATCGGGCGACGCTCGCAAAACTACTGAAGGACGCGGGTGTCCAGAAGGCTGCGGTCGACAAAGCGATCAGCGAGGTGCGCGGCGGTGAGGCCGTGAACGATCCGGGCGCCGAAGAGAAGCGTGGCGCGCTCGAGAAGTACACGGTCGACCTCACAGCTCGCGCAGCGAGCGGTAAGCTCGATCCGGTGATCGGCCGCGATGACGAGATCCGACGTACGATCCAGGTGTTGCAGCGACGTACCAAGAACAACCCCGTGTTGATCGGTGAGCCAGGCGTTGGCAAGACGGCGATCGTCGAAGGCCTCGCGCAGCGCATCATCAACGGTGAAGTGCCCGAAGGCCTCAAGGGCAAGAAGATCCTGGCACTCGACATGGCTGCACTGATCGCCGGCGCCAAATTTCGCGGCGACTTCGAAGAGCGTCTCAAGGGCGTATTGAACGAGCTCTCCAAGCAGGAGGGACAGGTGATCCTGTTCATCGACGAGCTGCACACCATGGTGGGGGCCGGCAAGGCCGAAGGCTCGATGGATGCTGGCAATATGCTCAAGCCTGCGCTGGCGCGTGGCGAGCTGCACTGCGTCGGCGCCACGACGCTCGATGAGTATCGCAAGTACGTCGAGAAGGACGCCGCGCTCGAACGCCGCTTCCAGAAGGTGTTAGTGGATGAGCCGTCGGTGGAAGACACGATCGCCATCTTGCGTGGTCTGCAGGAGCGCTACGAGGTGCACCACGGCGTCGACATAACGGACCCCGCCATCGTCGCTGCGGCCACGCTGTCACACCGTTACATCGCCGATCGACAGTTGCCTGACAAGGCGATCGATCTGATCGACGAGGCGGGCGCGCGTATCCGCATGGAAATCGATTCCAAGCCGGAGGTCATGGACAAGCTCGAGCGTCGCATCATCCAGCTCAAGATCGAGCACGAAGCCCTGAAGAAGGAGGAAGACGCCGCCTCGAAGAAGCGGCTGGAGACGCTGCTCGAGACACTGCGTGGGCTCGAGAAGGAGTACTCCGATCTGGAGGAAATCTGGAAGGCCGAAAAGGCCTCGATGCAGGGCGCCACGGCGATCAAAGAGGAGCTCGAGAAAATCAAGCTCGATATGGAGAGTGCGCGCCGGCGCGGTGATCTCACCAAAGTCGCCGAGCTGCAATACGGTCGTATTCCGGAGCTCGAGAAGCGCCTGCTGGAAGCGCAGGCCGCCGAGTCGCAGCAGACGCAGCTCGTGCGCAACAAGGTGACCGACGAGGAGATCGCGGAAGTGGTTTCCAAGTGGACCGGCATTCCGGTCTCGAAGATGCTCGAGGGCGAGAAAGACAAACTGCTGCGTATGGAAGAGGCCATCTCCAAGCGCGTGGTCGGCCAGGATGAAGCCGTACGCATCGTGTCGAACGCCATCCGCCGCTCACGCGCCGGACTCGCCGATTCGCGTCGGCCGAACGGCTCGTTCCTGTTCCTAGGTCCCACCGGCGTCGGCAAGACCGAGCTCAGCAAGGCGCTCGCTGAGTTTCTGTTCGACACCGACGAAGCGATGGTGCGCATCGACATGTCGGAGTTCATGGAGCGCCACTCAGTCGCGCGGCTCATTGGCGCGCCACCGGGCTACGTAGGTTACGAAGAGGGCGGTTATCTGACCGAGGCTGTGCGGCGACGGCCATACTCGGTGATCCTGCTCGATGAAGTGGAGAAGGCGCATCAGGACGTGTTCAACGTGCTGCTGCAGGTGCTGGACGACGGGCGCTTGACTGACGGTCAGGGCCGCACGGTCGATTTCCGCAACACCGTCATCATCATGACCTCGAACCTGGGGTCGCAGGTGATCCAGGAGCTGGCGGGTGAGGGTAACTACCAGCGCATGAAATCCGCGGTGATGGAGGTGGTGCAGCAGAGCTTCCGCCCGGAGTTCATCAACCGGATCGACGACATCTGCGTGTTCCATCCGCTGGGGACGAAGGAGATCCGCGCCATTGTCGAGATCCAGCTCGGCATGCTCCGCAAGCGCCTCATCGAGCGCAATATGGATCTGGTACTCGATGCGGCAGCGCAAGACAAACTGGCCGAAGCCGGCTACGACCCGGTCTATGGCGCGCGGCCACTCAAGCGGGCGATCCAGCAGCAGATCGAGAATCCGCTGGCGCAGAAGATGCTGGCAGGGGATTTCGGGCCCGGTGATCGTATCCGCGTCTCGGTAAAGGATGGCCAGCTCTCCTTCAGCCGTGCGGAAAACCTATAATGCGCGGCTGGATGGACTATTGTCCGCTACCCTGTCGTATCGAGGTCTCGAATGCCGTTCTACGAGTATCAGTGCACCCAATGCGAACACCATCTGGAGGTGTTGCAGAAGATCACCGATAAGCCGCTGCGCAAATGCCCGGCCTGTGGCAAGAGTGCGCTCAAGAAGCTGATGTCGGCGCCGGTATTCCGGCTCAAGGGCTCCGGTTGGTACGAGACGGATTTCAAGTCCGACAGCGAAGCGAAACGGAATCTCGTCGGCGCGGATGCCGATGACGTCAAATTAGCGGACTCCTCAGGCACCGACAAGGCCGACGGCAGCAAGGACGAGTCGGCCAAGACGACGCCGGACAAGGCAGATGCCGCCAAGCCAGACAAGGCCGTGGCCCACGGCGGCGATGGTGGCCAAAAGACCCCAAACAAGGTGAGCGCGGATAAACCGGGCGCCCGCAAATCATCCGGCAACGGCAAGGCTGCCGCGACGTATGCGGCTACCAAGAAATCGCCTGCCGCCGGCAAGCCGCGTGCCGCGGCGCCACGCAAGTCGCAATCGTCGGCAAAGCGCGCCCGATGAGCGACCAGCGCTGGATAGCGCGCGTTCGCAAATACCTGATTGCAGGCGTATTGGTGTGGATGCCGATCCTGGCGACGTTGTTCGTCGTGCGCTTTCTGGTCGGTCTGATGGACATCACGTTGAAGGTCCTGCCGGCTGGCTGGCGGCCGGAAGCCTTGTTAGGGTTTCCTCTGCCCGGGCTGGGAGCGGTGCTGGCGTTCGTCGTGCTGATGATCACGGGCTTCCTGGGGACTAACCTCATCGGACGGCAGGTGGTCGGCGGCTGGGAAGGCCTGATGCGCCGTATTCCCTTCGTGCGCACGGTCTACGGCGGCGTCAAGACGTTCGCCGAGACACTGTTCTCCGACACGGGCAAGTCGTTCAAGAAGGTGGTCGCGATCGAATATCCGCGCCGCGAGATCTGGAGCGTCGGCTTTCTCGTGACCGAGAATCCCGGTGAGATCGTCGAGCATGCCAGCCGGGAACTGGTTGGCGTGTTCGTGCCGACTACTCCCAACCCGACCTCCGGCTTCATCGTGTTCGTCCCGCGTGAGCATGTCATCGAGATGGCGATGACCGTCGATCAGGCGATGAAGATGATTCTCACGTTGGGCGTGGTATCGCCCATTCGCACCGGTACGTCCGGCGTCATCGCCCCCAATCCAGCGCGGCCCGAGACGGGCAGCTGAACTAGTGGCCGCGGAGCGGGGCACGGTCAACGATGCCGCCCAGCTGCAGCGCTGGATCGATGCCGAGCGCGACAGGTTCTCCCGGGTGCGACCTCGGTCGCAGTCGTTAGCGCAGGCGGCCAGATCACATTGGCTGAATGGTGTGCCCATGCACTGGATGCAGGACTGGGGGACGCCGTTTCCGGTCTTCGTCGAGCGCGCGGCTGGCGCATGGCTCGAGGATGTCGACGGTCATCGCTATGCCGATTTCTGCCTGGGCGACACGGGCGCGATGTTCGGGCATTCGCCGGCCCCGTTACGGGCAGCGCTCGCGCAGCAGGCCGCCGCGGCGCTCACCTGCATGCTGCCGGACGAGCGCATCGTCGCGGTTGGCGCCCGGCTGACCGAGTTGTTTGGTCTGCCGTGCTGGCAGATCTCGCAAACCGCGACGGATGCCAACCGCGCCGCGCTGCGCTGGGCCCGGGCGGCTACCGGCCGCGACCGCGTACTGGCATTCGCGGGCTGTTATCACGGCACCGTCGATGAAACACTGGTGGAGCTGTCGGCCGGCCGCACCGCGCCGCGACGTGGTCTCATCGGCAGTCCCGTCGGCAACGCGGGTAGCACGACATTGATCGAGTTCAATGACCTGGATGCGCTCGCAAGCGAACTGGCGACCGGCACCTATGCCTGCGTCATCACCGAGCCCGTGATGACCAACATCGGCATGGTGTTGCCGCAGCGTGGGTTCCACGGTGCACTGCGCGATCTGACGCGCCGCGCTGGCACGCTGCTGCTGATCGATGAGACGCACACGTTGTCCACTGGGCTCGGTGGCTATGCACGGGTCCACGGGCTCGAGCCCGATCTATGGGTGTGCGGCAAAGCGATTGCCGGCGGCTTTCCCTGCGCTGTGCTGGGCTTCACCGCTGCCATGGAAGCCCGGATGCAGGCGGTGCTCGCGAGGCGCGCGGACGGCCATTCCGGCATGGGCACAACGCTGGCGTCCAACGCTTTGGCGATCGCCTGTCTCGACGCGGCGCTGACGGCGCTGCACACGCCTGAGAACTATGAGCGCATGCTGACGACGGCCGGACGGCTGGCGCAGTCGTTAGTCGACACGTTCGCCAAGCACGGACTGCCCTGGACAGTTTCGCGGGTGGGCGCGCGGCTCGAGTTTGGCTTTGGGCCGAGGGCGCCGCGCAACGGCTCGGAATCCGCTGGTCAGATGCAGCCTGCGCTGGAGCGTGCCATTCATCTGTACCTCCTCAATCGCGGCGTGCTGCTGACGCCGTTTCACAACATGATGCTGTGTTCGCCTGCGACGGACGGCGAGCACCTCGCCCGACTCACTGCGGCTCTCGACACTGGACTGGACGATCTCAAGGTGGTGCTTGCATGAACGCGCGGCTGGCATCAACTGCTGAACTCGACGTGTTTCTCAGCGCCCGCAGCGATATCCAGGCCTGCCAGTTGCTGATCACCGATCCCTCCGGGGTCACGCGCGGCAAGAGCGTGCGGCGCGATGAGTTGGCCGCGATCTACAGCCACGGCCGGCAAGTGGCGGGCTCGATTCTGGGGCTCGATATCACCGGCGAGGACGTGGACGCCACCGGTCTCGTTTGGGATACGGGCGACGCCGATCTCGTCTGTCGGCCAATTGCCGATACGCTGACGCGCGTGCCCTGGCTCGCGGCGCCGACCGCGCAGCTCATGCTGACGATGTTCACGCAGGACGGTTCGCCGGCCCCGGCAGATCCGCGGCATGCGCTGGTGCGCGCTGTCGAACGATTGCAGCAGCGCGGCTACACGCCGGTGCTGGCGTGCGAAATCGAGTTCTATCTGTTGCGCGAGTCGGCGGCGGGTGTGCTGGAGCCCGCCGGCGGCGGGCGGCCGTCGGAACGCGGCAAGATCGATGCCTACAGTCTGCAGCGCCTGAATGATCTGGCGCCGATATTCGATGACATCTATCGCGCTGCCGACGTTCAAGGCCTGCCGGTGGGCACGCTGATGTCCGAGTACGCGCCGGGACAGTTCGAAGTCACGCTGCGGCATCGCGCCGATGCATTGCTGGCGGTGGACGAGGCGATTCAGTGGAAGCGGCTGGTGCGGGGCGTCGCCGAGCGCCACGGTCTCGTCGCGACGTTCATGGCCAAGCCGTTTACGCAACGCGCCGGCAGCGGCCTGCACGTGCATGTCAGCCTCAATGATGCCACCGGCCGCAACGTGTTTGCGAGCGAGCAGGCCGAGGGCAGCGAGTCGTTACGTCACGCGATCGGCGGGCTGCAGGCAACGATGCCGGAGAGTCTGGCGATCTTTGCGCCCAACGCGAATTCCTACCGGCGTTTCGTCAGTCAGAGTTATGCGCCCGTGGCGCCATCCTGGGGTATCAACAATCGCAGCGTCAGTTTGCGCGTGCCGGCTGGCGAGCCGGCGTCGCGTCATGTCGAACACCGTGTCGCGGGTGCGGACGCGAATCTGTATCTCACGGCTGCGACAGTGCTGAGCGGCGTATTGGCCGGCATCACCGAGCAACTCGACCCGGCGCCGCCGGTGGTCGGCAATGGCTATGCACAGGCGGGCACGCGCAGCCTGCCGGCGACGTGGCGTGAAGCGTTGGACCGGGCGCGTGCCTCGGCATTCCTGCAGCGCGCATTGGGCGCCGAGTGCCTGCAGATCTTCCTCGCCATCAAGGAACAGGAGTGCACACGGTTCTCCGCGGCGGTGACCGAGCTCGACTACGCCTGGTATCTCCGGCCCACGTGACGGGCTGTCAGCGCCGGAGTTGCGTGAACGGATAGCGCTCCGTAACATCGCGCGCCTTTGCAGTGCGAAATACCCCGGAAAATCATGCGTTCCCATTATTGTGGCCAGGTCGATGAAAAGCTGATCGGACAGGCGGTGACGGTAGCCGGCTGGGTGCATCGGCGGCGCGATCATGGCGGCGTGATCTTCGTCGACCTGCGCGATCGCGAGGGCCTCGTGCAGATCGTATTCGATCCGGACCGCGGCGCGCTGTTCGCCGAGGCCGAGAAGCTGCGCAACGAGTTCGTGGTGCGCGTGACCGGCAAAGTGCGGGATCGACCGGCCGGTACGACCAATGCGAATCTGGCGTCCGGCAAGATCGAGTTGTTAGCGACGGAGCTCGAGCTGTTGAACCGCTCGGAGCCGTTGCCCTTCCAGCTGGACGAGCATGTGGGCGAGGAAACGCGGCTGCGGTATCGCTACATCGATCTCAGGCGTGAGGTGATGAACCAGCGCCTGCGGCTCCGTCATCGGATTACGCGGGCGATGCGCGAGTTCCTCGATGAGAATGGTTTCATCGATCTCGAGACCCCGATGCTGACGAAGGCGACGCCGGAAGGTGCGCGCGACTATCTCGTGCCGAGCCGCACCCATCCCGGCAAGTTCTTCGCGTTGCCGCAGTCGCCGCAGATCTTCAAGCAGTTGCTGATGATGTCCGGCTTCGATCGCTACTACCAGATCACGCGCTGTTTTCGCGATGAAGACCTGCGTGCCGATAGGCAGCCCGAATTTACGCAGCTCGACGTCGAGACGTCGTTCCTCTCGCAGGAAGACATCATGCAGTTGATGGAGCAGCTGACTCGCGCGATCTTCCGGCAGGCGAGCAACATCGAACTGCCGGCGCCATTTCCGCGCATGAGCTTCGCCGAGGCAATGCGCCGCTATGGCTCGGACAAGCCTGATCTGCGCAATCCGCTCGAGTTGGTAGACGTGGCGGATCTGGTGGCCGATAGCCAGTTCAAGGTGTTCGCGGGCCCCGCCAAGGACCCCAATGGCCGGGTGGTGGCCCTGCGCGTGCCGGGCGGCGGCGCGCTGGCGCGCTCGCAGATCGATGACTACACGGCATTCGTCGGTCGGTACGGCGCCAAGGGCCTTGCCTATATCAAGGTGAACGAGATTGCGAAGGGACGCGATGGTCTGCAGTCACCGATCATCAAGTTCCTGTCTGACGAGGCCGTTGCCGGTGTGCTGCAGCGGACGGGCGCCGCCGATGGCGATCTGATCTTCTTCGGTGCTGACAGCGCGAAAGTGGTCAGTGACGCGCTCGGTGCGCTGCGGCTGAAGGTGGGCGACGATCTCAAACTCACAGCCATTGGCTGGGCGCCGCTGTGGGTGGTCGACTTCCCGATGTTCGAGTGGGATGCGGACGCCAAGCGGTGGAATGCGATGCATCACCCCTTCACCTCGCCGCGCGATCCGGATCCTGCGGCCTTGACTGCCAGCCCGGGCGAGGCGATCGCCAATGCCTACGACCTGGTGCTGAACGGCTCCGAAGTCGGCGGCGGTAGCGTTCGTATCCATCGGCAGGCGATGCAGTCGACGGTATTCGAATTGTTAGGGATAGGCGCGGAAGAAGCGCAAGCGAAGTTCGGCTTCCTGCTCGATGCGCTCAAGTACGGCGCGCCACCACACGGTGGCATCGCCTTCGGTCTCGATCGTCTCGCCATGCTGATGAGCGGTGCCGACAGCATCCGCGACGTGATCGCATTCCCGAAGACCCAGACCGCGGCTTGCCCGCTCACCGATGCACCGACTGCGGTTAGCGAAGCGCAGTTGAAGGAACTGCACGTGCGCGTGCGCACACCGCCGCCGTCGACCAGCTGACGATTACTTTGGCAGGCGATAAGACCCACCTGGTCTACGTACATGGCCTGTGGCTCACCGGCCGCGAGTCGCTGTTCCTGCGACGCCGGTTGAGCCAGGAGCGTGGCTATGTTTGCCACGTGTTCAGCTATCCGTCCGTCAGCGCGACGATGAACGACGTGACGGAGCGTCTGCACGACTTCGTCACGATGCTCGTCAGGCAGCACAACATCAAGCGCATGCATTTTCTCGGCCACAGCCTGGGCGGTCTGGTGTTGCTGCGTTTCTTCGAGCGTTACCACGATCAACCGCCGGGACGTTTGATTTTCCTCGGCACTCCCTGCGTGTGCAGCAAGGCGGCGCAGGATCTGGCGCGGATCGGCTGGATCGCCCCTTTGATCGGCCGCCCGGTGGCAGAGGAGCTGGTGCTGGCCCGCGAGCCCCGTCAATGGCGGCAGCAGCGGGAGTTAGGAATTATTGCCGGCTCGAAACCGGTGGGGCTGGGACGTCTGTTCGTGCGCTTCGATGAGGAGAGCGACGGCACGATCGCCGTCGACGAGACCAAACTACCCGGTGCGACCGATCACCTCGTTCTGCCCGTGAGTCACACCGGCATGAATTTTTCAGCGCGGGTCGCGCGTCAGGTCGGCGAGTTCCTCGAAAAGGGGCACTTCAGTCTGGATGCTTGAGCGCTGTCGCCATTTTACGGAGGCCAGCCACTAACACGCGACGCTCCTCGGCCGACAGTGGCGCAGTCATGAGCGCCTCGACCCCGCGGATTTCCCGCGCCATCTGTTGATAACGTCGTTCGCCGCTGGCGGTCAGGAACAGGTGGCCGACGCGGCCGTCCTCGCGTGAGCCTTCACGAGCGACCAGATTCAGGTCGATCAGACTCTTGACCGCGCGGCTGACGATGCCCTTGTCCATCGGCGTGACGCTGACAACCTGATTGGCGGTCCGGCCGGGCGCTTCGGCGATCGCGGCGAGCACGCGCCAATGCGAGAGATTCAGCCCACCGTGCTGTCTCGCCACAGCCGTGCTGCGGCGCGCCACCCGGTCAGCCAGCAGCGAGACTTGATACGGTAGGAAGCAGTCCAGTCGGATGACAGTGCGTTTCGTCTTGCCGGGCATGAGGGCGCCATCAGAAGGTTGTAATCACAACTAATTATAGACTAAGCTCGACGAACTTGGAGGAGGCTGTTATGGCGGATCTGTTCGACAACCCGATGGGCCTGGATGGGTTCGAATTCGTGGAGTTCGCCGCGCGCGAGCGGGGCCTGCTCGAACGGGTCTTCAAGCAGATCGGCTTCGCGCACATCGCGCACCATCGCTCCAAGGACGTCGACCTGTGGCGCCAGGGCGCCATCAATTTCATCGTCAACTACGAGCCCCGCTCGCATGCTTACTACTATGCTCAAGAGCATGGAGCGTCCGCGTGCGGCATGGCATTTCGAGTGAAGAACGCCAGCAAGGCCTACGCGCTGGCGATCGAGAACGGCGCGCAGCCGGTCGAGGTGCCCACCGGTCCGATGGAGCTGCGACTGCCCGCTATCAAGGGAATCGGCGGTACGCTGCTGTACCTCGTCGATCGGTATCAGGAAGGCGTGGCCATCTATGACATCGACTTCGAGTTCCTGCCCGGCGTCGATCGCCATCCGCTCGGCTGCGGCTTCAAGGTGATCGATCACCTTACCCACAATGTATACCGCGGCCGGATGGACTACTGGGCCGACTACTACTCGCGCCTGTTCAATTTCCGCGAGATCCGCTACTTCGACATCAAGGGCGAATACACGGGCCTGGTATCCCGGGCGATGAGCGCGCCGGACGGCAAGATCCGCATTCCGCTCAATGAAGAGGGCGGCGGCGGCAAGGGCCAGATCGAGGAATTCCTGATCCAGTACAACGGCGAGGGTATCCAGCATATTGCGTTCTCGTGTGACGATTTGCTGGCGTGCTGGGACCGCTTGAAGAAGAACGGCGTGCCGTTCATGACGGCGCCGCCCGCAACGTACTACAAGATGCTCGACGAGCGGCTGCCTGGGCATGGTGAGCCCGTCAGCGAACTACAGGCGCGCGGCATCCTGCTCGATGGATCCACGGCGGATGGCGATCCGCGTTTACTCCTGCAAATTTTCTCCGAAGCATTGGTCGGTCCGATATTCTTCGAGTTCATCCAGCGCAAGCGGGATGAGGGTTTCGGCGAAGGCAACTTCAAGGCACTGTTCGAATCGATCGAACGCGATCAGGTCGCCCGCGGCGTGCTGGGCGAGAAGACCGCCCAAGCGTGAGGAGGGTGGGAGCATGACTGTCAGTCTGAAACGAATCCATCACGTGGCGTATCGCTGCCGAGACGCCAAAGAGACGGTGGAGTTCTACCAACGCGTGCTCAACATGCAATTCCAGCTGGCCATCGCCGAGGACGAAGTCCCGTCGACCAAGGAGCCGGATCCCTACATGCATGTGTTCATGGATGCGGGCATGGGCAATGTGCTGGCGTTCTTCGAGCTACCCACTCGAGCACCGATGGGTCGCGACCCCAACACGCCGGAATGGGTGCAGCACATCGCGTTCGAAGTTGTCTCGGTCGAGGATTTGCTGGCCGCCAAGGCGCATATCGAGTCCCAGGGCATCGATGTGCTCGGCCCCACCAATCATGGCATCTTCAAGTCGATCTATTTCTTCGATCCCAATGGCCACCGCATTGAGCTGGCAGCGAATACGGCGACTCCGGTGCAGATGCAGCAGTTGCACGAAGTCGCGCCCGCGATGTTGGCAGAATGGTCGCAGACCAAGCGCGCGCCACGCCAGGCGGCCTGGCTGCACGAGAACGATTGAACCGGGAGCATGTATTGAAGCTGGCGAGTTTCAAAGCAGGGCGGGACGGGCGATTGGTCGTCGTCTCGAAGGACCTGACACGGTGTATCGCTGCCGCGAGCGTCGCGCCAACGCTGCAAGCGGCACTCGATGACTGGTCGACGCTTGCGCCCCCATTGCGCGTGCTGGCCGAGCAACTCGAGGGTGATCCGCACGCCGGCGAACCTTTTCATCAACGCGAGTGCGCGTCACCGCTGCCACGTGCCTACCAGTGGGCGGATGGCTCCGCGTATGTCAATCATGTCGAGCTGGTGCGCAAGGCGCGCAACGCGACCATGCCTGAGAGCTTCTGGACCGACCCGTTGATGTATCAAGGTGGCTCCGACAGCTTTCTCGGGCCGCGGGACGACATCGTCATGCCTGAGGACGAGGCCCTGGGCATCGACATGGAGGGGGAGGTGACCGTCGTCGTGGACGACACGCCGATGGGCATTTCGCCTGAGGCAGCGCGCGAGCGTATTCGCCTCGTCATGCTGGTGAACGACGTCTCCCTGCGCAACCTCATTCCCGGTGAGCTGGCCAAGGGCTTTGGTTTTTTCCAGTCCAAGCCGTCGAGCGCATTCAGCCCGTGCGCCGTCACGCCCGATGAACTGGGCAGCGCCTGGCACGACGGCAAGCTCCATCTGCCCTTGCTGGTCCGCTACAACGGCGCAGACTTCGGCCGCGCCAACGCCGGTGTCGACATGACCTTTGATTTCGGTCAACTGATCGCGCACGCAGCGCGCACACGACCGTTGTGCGCCGGCTCGATCATCGGTTCCGGCACCGTGTCCAACAAGCTCGATGGAGGTCCCGGCAAGCCGATCTCGGCAGGCGGGGTTGGCTATTCCTGCATCGCCGAGCTGCGGACGATCGAAACGCTCGAGAACGGCGAACCGTCGACGCCGTTCATGAAGTTCGGCGATCGCGTGGAGATCGAGATGCTGCACGCGGGCGGCGCGAGTATTTTCGGGCGGATAGACCAGCGAGTTCGACGCAGCACATAGCTGACTAGTCGAGCAGCCGACGCAATTTGTAGACGAGATCGAGTGCCGCGCGTGGCGCCAGCTGGTCCGCGTCGACGGCCTGCAGCGCGTCACGCAGCTCCAGCAATCTCGGATCCGGCGGCGGCGGGGCCGGTGCCTCCAGTGGCAGTTCAGCCTGCAGGCCATGCACCGCTGTGCGACCCCGCTCCAGCGCACCCAGGTAGTCGCGCGCGGCGGCGATCACCTCGCGCGGCACGCCGGCGAGCTGCGCGACGGCGAGGCCATAACTGCGATTCGCCGGTCCGGGCTTCACGGCGTGCAGGAAAACGATGCCGTCCCGATGCTCGGTGGCGTCGAGATGCACGTTGGCGCAGCCCTCGACCTCGTTGGCCAAGGTTGTTAGCTCGAAATAATGTGTGGCAAAGAGCGTGAAGGCGCGATTGACGCGTGCCAGGTGCCGCGCCACCGCCCAAGCGAGCGACAGACCGTCGAAGGTGCTGGTGCCGCGACCGATCTCGTCCATCAGAATGAGGCTGCGCGCCGTGGCGTTGTGCAGGATATTGGCGGCCTCGGTCATCTCCACCATGAACGTCGAGCGCCCGCCCGCCAGATCATCGCCTGCGCCGATACGTGTGAAGATCCGATCGATCGGCCCGAGCGTCGCCTGCTCGGCCGGCACGAAGCTGCCGATGTGCGCGAGCACCGCGATCAGCGCAGTCTGGCGCATGTACGTCGACTTGCCGCCCATGTTGGGCCCGGTGATGATCAGCATCCGTCGGTCGACGTCGAGCTGCAAGTCGTTCGGCACGAAAGCCTGCTTGCCGAAGTGCTCGACGATCGGGTGACGACCGCCGATGATCTCGAGCCGTGGTTCGTCGACGAACCGCGGGCGTACCCAGTTGAGTTCGGCCGCACGCTCAGCCAGTGCGGCCAGCAGATCGACGTTCGCCAGCGCGCGCGCCGTCGCCTGCAGTGGCGCGAGCCGATCGATCAGCTGGGTCAGCAGTTCGTCGTACAGCTCGCGCTCGCGGGCCAGTGACTTGTCGCGCGCGCCGAGCACCTTGTCTTCGAAGCGTTTCAGCTCGGGCGTGATGAACCGCTCGGCGGATTTCACGGTCTGGCGGCGTACATAGTCGGCGGGCACGCGCTCGGCCTGCGCCCGCGAGATCTCGATGAAGAACCCTTGCACCCGGTTATAGCCGAGCTTCAAGCTCGACAGCCCGGTGCGCTCACGCTCGCGCTGTTCGAGCTCGAGCAGAAAGTCATCGGTCCGGGTCGAGATCGCGCGCAGTTCGTCGAGCGTGGCGTCGTACCCGGCGGCGATCACGCCGCCATCGCGCACCAGCGCCGCGGGCTCGGCAGCGATCGCTCGGGTCAACAGTTCGCAGACCTCGGGATGCTCGTCCATTGCCGCCCGCTGCTCAGCCAACAAGGCAACCTCGTGGGTGGGCAATACGGCGCGCACGGCCGGCACACGCGCCAGCGAATCGCGCAGGCCAACGAGGTCGCGAGGCCGCGCCGAGCGCAGCGCAACGCGGGCGAGGATGCGTTCGATATCTGCGATGCCGGCCAGCGGCTGGCGCAGCGCTTCGAAGCGTCGCCCGTCGACGAGCGTGGCAATGGCATCGAAACGCGCATTGAGCGTTGTTGGCCGCGCCAGCGGCCGATTGAGTGCCCGCCGCAGCGCACGCGCGCCCATCGCGGTCATTGTGGTGTCCAGAAGTGCCAGCAGCGTGGCGTCCGCGGCGCTGCCGAGCGCGCTGTCGAGCTCCAGATTGCGCCGGGTGACCGCATCGAGCTGCAGCGCATCGCCGCGTTCTTCAACCTGCAGCCCGGCGATGTGTGGCAGCGCCGACTTCTGCGTCTCGCGCACGTACTGCAGCAAGGCGCCGGCGGCCGCGATAGCCAACGGCAGATCGTCGGCGCCAAAACCTTTGAGGTCGAGCGTGCCAAGCTGATCCGTGAGCAGGCGCGAGGCGCTCGCCAGCTCGAAGTGCCACGGCGGCCGCGTTCGCATCTCGCCACCAGTGATCGGTGCGAGCGCGCGCGCCTGATCTTCCGAGACTAACAACTCAGCCGGCTTCAGGCGTTCCAGCTCGCCGGCGAGTGCGGTATCGCCCTCGCTCTCGAGCACGGTGAAACGGCCGGCAGCGAGATCGAGCCAGGCCAGACCGAAGCGGGAGTTGGCCGCCTGCCGTTGCGCGCCGCTCGACGCGGCGACCGGCGCGCCGCGGACCAGCGCTGCCAGCAGCGTGTCACGCCGATCCTCGAGCAGTGCTTCGTCGGTGATGGTACCGGGCGTCACGATGCGCACGATTTCGCGCTCGACCGGGCCTTTGGATTTCGCTGGATCGCCCACCTGCTCGCAGATCGCCACCGATTCACCGCGTCGCACCAGCCGTGCGAGATAGTTGTCGACGCTGTGAAACGGTACACCGGCCATCGGGATCGGCTCGCCAGCGGACTGGCCTCGTGCGGTCAGGGTGATGTCGAGCAGCTGCGCGGCGCGGCGCGCATCGTCATAGAAAAGCTCGTAGAAATCACCCATCCGATAGAACAGCAGGATATCGGGGCAGGTGCCCTTGATGCGCAGGTACTGCTGCATCATCGGCGTATGTTGTGACAGGGCAGGATCGGGCATCGATGGCTTCAAACGGCGGTCACAGGCCCGGCGCGGCTGCCGGGTCCTTCCGGGGCCCGTAGCGTACGCCATCGGTCCGGCCGATGCCCGCGACGTGACCGACCGCACGTCTGGCGACTGGCGGCGATGGCCCCGAAACCGCTAGCCTTCCCGACCATGCTCGACGATGCCGAACTCACCCGCCTTGCCCAGCGCCTGGGCGAACAGCTGAGCGCCGCGGGACAACAGCTCGTGACCGCCGAGTCCTGCACTGGCGGCTGGATCGCCAAGTGCTGCACCGATGTGCCGGGCAGCTCCAGCTGGTTTCACGGTGGCTTTGTCACGTACTCCGACGCCGCCAAGGTGCGCGACCTGGGTGTCCGCCAGCAAACGCTAGATTCCCAAGGCGCCGTCAGTTCGCCGACGGTCCAGGAAATGGCCGAAGGCGCCTTGCGGCGCACCGATGCGGACGTCGCCGTCGCCGTGAGCGGCATCGCGGGCCCGACGGGCGCAGTAGCCGGCAAACCGGTCGGTACGGTCTGGTTCGCGGTGGCCGTGCGGCGCGGAGTTTCAATCGAATCAAACTGCCGCGTGAAATTCTTCAAGGGCGATCGCGATTCGGTGCGACGCAAGTCGGTCGAGTTTGCACTGGGACTGGTACAAGCGCTCAAAGCCTGAGTCGGTCGCTGCTTATACAGTAGTCAGCTTTTCCAGCCCCTGTATGCCGCGTGGACGACACGCAATATCTCTTTGAAGTCAGCACTTTTTCGGTCCCTGCCGGTGTGCGGTTGTGAAATAATTCCCGCAGCTTGTATAGGGGTTAGCTACTAATGGATGAAAACCGGAAGAAGGCGCTGGTCGCCGCACTGGGCCAAATCGAAAAGCAATTCGGCAAGGGCTCGGTCATGCGTCTCGGTGACGCGTCGGCCACCTACGATGTCGAGGCTGTATCCACCGGTTCGCTCGGGCTCGATATCGCGCTCGGTATCGGCGGTTTGCCGCGCGGCCGCGTAGTTGAGATCTATGGGCCGGAGTCCTCCGGCAAGACCACACTCACGCTGCAGGTCGTTGCCGAGGTGCAGAAGCTTGGCGGTACGGCGGCGTTCGTCGACGCGGAGCACGCGCTCGATCCGGCGTACGCCGAAAAGCTGGGTGTCAACGTCACGGACCTGCTCGTGTCGCAGCCCGATACGGGCGAGCAGGCGCTCGAGATCACCGACATGCTGGTACGCTCGGGCGCGGTCGATATCGTTGTCATCGATTCGGTCGCCGCGCTCACGCCCAAGGCCGAAATCGAAGGCGAGATGGGCGAGATGCAGCTCGGACTGCACGCACGTCTGATGTCGCAGGCGTTGCGCAAGCTCACCGGCAACATCAAGCGCTCCAATACCATCGTCATTTTCATCAACCAGATCCGCATGAAGATCGGCGTGATGTTCGGCAGCCCCGAGACGACGACAGGTGGCAATGCGCTCAAGTTCTACGCATCCGTGCGGCTCGACATCCGCCGCATCGGTGCGATCAAGAATGCCGACGAAGTCGTGGGCAACATGACGCGCGTCAAAGTGGTCAAGAACAAGGTGGCGCCGCCGTTCCGCGAGGCCGAGTTCGAGATCATGTACGGCGCCGGCATTTCACACGAGGGCGAGGTCGTCGACCTGGGCGCTGCACAGGGCATCATCGACAAGGCGGGTGCCTGGTACAGCTACAACGGCGAGCGCATCGGCCAGGGCAAGGAGAATGCGCGCGAGTATCTGCGCACGCACCCCGAGATCGCCAAGGAAATCGAGGCGCAGATCCGGGCCAAGCTGTTGCCGCCGAAGCAGCCGCGCGCGGAGCAGGCTGCAGCCAGCACGGCCTGAGGTTGACGGATGGCGCTGCGCCGCGGCGGCCGGCGCGAACTGCCCGCTGAGCAGGCTGGCGATCCGCGGGCCGTCAGCAACGCGGCAGCCGCGTTGCTCGCGCGGCGGGATTACGCATCCGCCGAGCTGCGCCAGAAGCTGCTGGACAAGGGGTTCGCCGACGACGCGGTCGACTCGGTGCTGGCCGGCCTGATCGAGCAACGTTACGTCGATGATGCCCGCTACGCGGAGCGTTTCGTGGCTTATCAGTCCCGTCGCGGGCACGGCCCCGGGCGCATCCGCCAGGATCTGCGCCGCTGGCTGGAAGGGGCGACCATCGAGCAGGCATTGCAGGCAGGCCCCGACTGGGCAGTGCGCGCGCGCGAAGTCCGCAGCAGCCGCTTTGGTCCGGTTCCCCCTGAGGACTGGCAGGAAAAAGGTCGCCAAGCCAGATTTTTGCAATATCGAGGCTTTTCCAGCGATCATATTCGGCTGGCGCTCGGTAGTGACTTCGATGAATCCGGTGATTGAGCCATCGATCGAGTCTTGGGCTATTGTCTGCACCAGATAGTCTGAGCCAATACAGAGCCAACGCCGATCATGTCCAGCAAGCAGCCCTTCATGAGCGCGACCGATGTCCGGCGCGCGTTTCTCGAGTTCTTCCAAAGTCGCGGTCATACCGTGGTGCCATCCAGCTCGCTGGTGCCGGGCAACGATCCGACGCTGCTCTTCACCAATGCCGGCATGGTGCAGTTCAAGGATTGCTTTCTCGGCAAGGACAAGCGCGACTACGTGCGCGCAGCCTCCAGCCAGCGCTGCGTCCGTGCCGGCGGCAAGCACAACGATCTCGAGAACGTCGGCTACACGGCCCGCCATCACACCTTCTTCGAGATGCTCGGCAATTTTTCCTTTGGCGACTACTTCAAACGCGACGCGATCCGCTACGCCTGGGATTTCGTCACCGGCACGCTGCAGCTCGATCCCGAGCGTCTCTGGGTCACCGTGTTTCGCGACGACGACGAGGCGGCGCGCATCTGGGTCGAGGAGATGGGCGTACCGGCCGAGCGTGTCACGCGCCTGGGCGAGCAGAGCAACTTCTGGGCGATGGGGGATACCGGCCCTTGCGGCCCCTGTTCCGAGATCTTCTACGACCATGGCGCGCACATTGCCGGCGGACCACCGGGCTCGCCCGATGAGGACGGGGATCGCTACGTCGAGATCTGGAATCTGGTGTTCATGCAGTTCGATCGCGCCCCGGACGGCAAGCTGACGCCGCTGCCGAAGCCTTCCGTCGATACGGGCGCCGGCCTCGAGCGACTGTCGGCCGTGATGCAGGGCGTCACTAACAATTACGACATCGATCTGTTCAGGAATCTGGTGCGCGCTGCGGCGGATATTGCCGGCACCCAGGATCTGACCAACAGCTCGCTCCGAGTGATCGCCGATCACATCCGTGCCTGTACGTTCCTGATCATCGACGGCGTCACGCCCTCGAATGAAGGTCGCGGCTATGTGCTGCGTCGGATCATCCGGCGCGCGATCCGTCACGGTTACAAGCTGGGAATCGAGCAGGCGTTCTTTCACCGGCTGGTTGCGACACTGGAGCAGGAGATGGGCGCCGCCTATCCCGAGCTGCGCGCCGGTCGAGCGCTGGCCGAACGAGTGTTGCGGCAGGAAGAAGAACGCTTCGCAGAAACCCTCGCCAATGGCATGCAGTTGCTGGAGCAGGCGATTGCGGGCTTGGGTGGTAGCCAGACCATCGACGGTGAGACGGTCTTCAAGCTGTACGACACCTACGGATTTCCAGTCGACCTGACGGCCGATGTGGTGCGCGAGCGTGGGCTGGCGATCGATCAGGCGGGCTTCGAAACGGCGATGGCGGCGCAGCGCGATCGGGCGCGGGCGGCCAGCAAGTTCGGCGTCGATCTGCGCGCCGGTGTGCAGCTCGATGCCAAGACAGCCTTTGCCGGCTACGACGGCACCAGCGGTCGAGGCCGGGTCGTTGCTCTGTTGCGCGACGGCGCGATGGTACAAAGCTTGCGGGCGGGCGACAGCGGTGAGGTGGTGCTAGATGCCACGCCCTTCTACGCGGAGTCGGGCGGGCAAGTGGGCGATGCTGGCGAATTGTCGGCCGGCGCCGTTCGCTTCATCGTGCGGGACACGCAGAAACGCGGGACAGCGTTCGCGCACATCGGCGAGCTCGTCAGCGGTGAGCTCAAGATCGGTGAGCAACTCGACGCCGAGGTGGACGCCGCGCGCCGCTGTGCCACCGTGCAGAACCATTCTGCGACGCATCTGTTGCACGCGGCGCTGCGCAAGGTGTTGGGAACCCATGTGCAGCAGAAGGGCTCGTTGGTGGCACCGGACCGACTGCGGTTCGATTTCTCGCACTTCCAGGCCGTGACGCGCGAGGAACTGGCAGCGATCGAGAAGCTGGTCAATGAGCAAATCCGCGCCAATGCCGCGGCTGAGACAACGGTGTCGAGCTACGACGAGGCAGTCGCCGCTGGTGCGATGGCGCTGTTCGGCGAGAAATATGAACGCGACGTCCGCGTGCTGAAGCTCGGGGATTTCTCGATGGAGCTCTGCGGCGGCACGCATGTGACCCGTGCCGGCGACATCGGCGTGTTCAAGATCGTGGCCGAGTCCGGCGTGGCGGCGGGCGTGCGGCGCATCGAGGCGATCACCGGCGAGGCGGCGCTCGACTGGATCGACGAAAACGAAGCAGCCATGCGCGACGTGGCCAGCATGCTGCGCGGCACGCGCGAGGATGTGCGTACCAAAGTACAGGACGCACTCGAGCGCATTCGTGCCTTGGAGCGCGAGAATCGGCAACTCAAGGACAAGCTCGCGAGTGGCCAAGGGCAGGACTTGACTGCCGGCGCCCTCGACATTGGCGGCGTGAAAGTGGTGGCGGCGCGAGTCGACGGCGCCGATGCCGGCGCGCTGCGCAATGCCGTCGATCAGTTGAAAGACAAGCTGAAGTCAGCCGTTGTCGTCCTCGCGACGGTCGATCCGAGCGCGTCGAAAGTCACGATCGTGGCGGGTGTGACAGCCGATCAAACTAACAAGATCAAGGCTGGCGAGCTGGTTGCCAGTATTGCATCCATGGTAGGCGGCAAGGGGGGCGGCCGCGCCGACTTTGCGCAGGCTGGCGGCAACGATCCAGCCGCCTTGGACGGGGCGCTCGCCTCGGTGGCGGAGTTCGTGCGTACACGGATTGGCGGCTAATGGCAACGGCTCCGGCGGGCGACAGGTCCTGAAGGTATGACAAATCGCGGACTGCGCCGCCGGGCTCTGTCCCCTTTTCCGGGGTTGGCCCGGTTGCCGCGAATGTGCTCAAGTGTCATGCTCGATGAATAGCAAAGACCCCACCACGCAGGGTCACGCAACAGCCCACGGAGGGCTATAAGAATCATGCTCATTTTGACACGGCGGGTCGGTGAATCCGTGATGATCGGGCGGGATATCACCGTTACAGTGCTCGGTGTGAAGGGCAACCAGGTGCGTATCGGCATCAATGCGCCGAAAGACGTCTCTGTGCATCGCGAGGAGATCTTTCACCGGATCGAAGGCGAGCGCGAGGGCGGCGATAATCAGCCCGGCAACGACGAGCCGTCGGGGCCAGAGTCCCTGCGGCGACGGGTGGCGTCCGCCTGACAGCAGCGCTTTACCTTGCGGGTAGCGGTCAGTATCATTGCGCGCCTTGTCGCGGCGGGCGACGCGGCCAGATCCTAAGTGCCTGATTTCGCTCACGGAGAGATGGCCGAGTGGTCGAAGGCGCGCCCCTGCTAAGGGCGTAAGGGCGAAAGCTCTTCGAGGGTTCGAATCCCTCTCTCTCCGCCAACTTCTTGTTTCACGCTGTCTCAGGCCGTCTCAAGAATCGCCTGAATCGACGAATACGCCTGGTTTTGTAGGCGTTTCGAGTCTCATAGCGTCTCAGCTGCGTTCTTGGTAGTTCACCGGCTTGTTGGTATATTTGTTGGTACTTGGCTTTCCTTTGGGGAGGTACCAACAAAATGCTCGTGGACACCCGGTTGCGAAGCATCAAGCCGACGGACCGCCTGCAGAAGTTCTCCGACGGCGGCGGATTGCATCTTTTGGTCAAGCCGAACGGCGGCAAATATTGGCGCTTCAGTTATCGGTTCAACTGCAAGCAGAAGACCTTGGCGTTGGGCGTCTATCCCGACGTCAGTCTCGCCGAGGCGAGGTCGATGCACCAGCAGGCTCGGCAGCAGTTGCGTGAGGGGATCGATCCCTCCGCCCGAAAAGCAGCCTCGGGCCTCACGTTCGAAGTCTTGGCTCGCCAGTGGTTTGCGCACTGGGCAACGGATCGAGCGGCGCGGCACGCCGACTACGTCCTGAAGCGTCTGGAGGCAGATGTCTTTCCGCAACTGGGATCGCGCATCGTATCGGACATTCCAACCTCGGCATTTCGTGACGTGGTCAAGAAGATCGAGTCGCGCGGCGCACTCGATATTGCCAAGCGCGTGCTGCAGAACTGTGGACAGATCATGCGCTACGCGGTGGCCAATGATTTGGTAGCGCGCAACCCGGTCGTGGACGTCAAGCCGGCAGACGTCCTGAAGTCTTACAAGCGACGCAATTATCCCAGGGTCGATGCGAAGGATCTGCCGGCATTGTTACGTGCAATGGACGGCTACGTCGGCACCGAGCATACGCGACTGGCGCTGCAGCTCATGGCGCTGACGTTCGTACGGACCTCCGAGCTGATCGGCGCCCGCTGGTCGGAGTTCGACCTCAAGGCCGCTCGATGGAACATTCCCGCGCATCGCATGAAGATGGACACGCCGCATATCGTCGCGCTGAGTCGGCAATCCCGAGCCGTGCTCGACCGGTTGGCGGCGATCTCTTTCGGCCGCGATCTCGTGTTTCCGGGCGACCTGAATCCGAACAAGCCGATGAGCAACAACACAATTCTCTTTGCACTGTACCGGCTGGGTTATCGCGGCCGCATGACCGGCCACGGCTTCCGCGGTGTCGCGTCAACGATTTTGCATGAGCTGGGCTGGCCGCATGAGCACATCGAACTGCAACTGGCGCATCAGCCGCGCGACGAAACCAGCGCCGCGTACAACCACGCGCTGTATCTGAAGCCACGAGCGCAGATGATGCAGGCGTGGGCGGACCATCTGGATGCGCTGCGACGACAGCAACCCGAAAAAGTCGCGGCGTAGGACACGCCGCGCAAACGGGTTTGAACAGTTAGTACTTTCGCGGTCGTCCTGGTCGCAGCCGGATGTCCGGCTCGACGACCAGGGTAGTTCGGTAGCCCTGCGGATCGTTGATCCACAGTTGGAGAGATTTCGGTGTCCACGCGCACGCGCGGCCGCCAAGGTGGACGGGTGGTGGGAAGCGACCAGCAGCGATCCGGCGGTAGAGCGTCGGGCGGCTCAGCGACGTGAGTCGCAGCACGTCCTTCATGCGGATGAACGCCGGCGGTGGGGCGTGGGACACGATGACGCGCTCAAACTCGTGCTTGCCGGTAGGCAGCGCCGCAGTCCCCGATTCATCCGTCATGTCGTGGCCTCAATCGCTGTCGACGATACGACTACCCCACTCCGGTCGTGAACATCGCCAAATGCTGCTGTCGTCGGCGTCAACGGCAGAATCGTTTTCATCGCGGACCTTGTCGCAGCGTGCGGTTCCGGTCGCTCTGGGACGAGTTGTCACTCAAGAATGATTGTGGTTGAAGGGTGCAAGCGCGTCGCCTTGAGTTTACGGGCAAAAGGCACGATTACTCTCGGACCGTAGGTTAATTCATGTACGGCGCAGAGGTATCGGCCCGGCGCATGTCTGCCTGCAGACTCACGCCGTGTCGCTTGATCTGCCGCTACGACCTGTCGTCTCTCGTATGGTTCAAGCATTGGTGAGCAGTGCAGTAACAAGCATGGCGCAAGGCAATAACAGTTGCGAGTCAGAGACACGGGTAGATACAGCTATCCGATGTATGGAGTGAGCCGCGTCGGTGGCTCTAGATGACCGAAGAGGGAAATGCACGCGAGAGCGAGCACTCCGTTCACGTCGGGGTGACGCCGGACTTGTTGGCGCTGGATCCTGATCTTGCTTTCGTTATGCAGGCCGAGCGGCGCAGGGCCAGCCGGATGCCTATGCGAAACGGAACTCACGCATTGGTCGCCGGCGGCCGTTTCGCGCGCGCGTCTGAGTTGCTGGGTGGAGACCATGTAACGAGGCGTCGAGTGATCGCCGAGCGCAGAATATCGAGACCGCATCAAGAAGCGGCGTCTGCGCCAGCCCGCTGCCCTTCCGCACAGATGCAGCTCGCACGCGAGCGAGAAATGCGTTTGTAGACTGCAAGCACCCGAAAGCATTCTTTAGTCGAGTAGCGGGCACTGGGTGGCTTCCGAAGCAGTCATATCGGGAGTCATATTGTTGCGTTTTGTAACGTAAAGGACGGGGTGAGGTGAGTCCCCCGTCCTTTTTCGTTGGGAGACGAGCGATGCACAGATGGGACCGGCTACAAGAGCGATATATAGAAGAGTACCGCGCGCGCGGTCGTGCGGAGGCGACCAACCAGCATGTTCGCTGGCAACTCGAGGACTGGGGCGCATGGCTGAAGCGGCGTCGCCCGCGCGTCGTGCTGGAGCGGCTTGATCCGCAACTGCATGTCGATTATCTCGCCGCGCGCTCGAGCTTCAAGGCGAAGTCGACGGTGTACGGCGTGCTGTCGAAGATGCGTTGTTTTGGCGACTTCCTTGTTAGGGAAGAGGTCTGGGCGAGCAACCCGCTGCGCTGGATGCAGGGCCCGAAGATCATCCCTTACAACCGGATGCAGCGACGGCTCGATCGGGCGCACCTGGAGGCTCTCTGGCGAGCGGCGGCGAGTGCGCCGGGGGACTACTCGCGGCACTTGTGGGTGACGGTGTTGGCGCTGCTGTACGGCACGGGGCTGCGTCGTGGCGAGTTGTCGCGTCTCACGCTCGATCAGATCGATCGGGCCGACGGCACGATCCGGCTCGATGGCCGCAAGAGCGGTTGTGAGCGCTGCGTGCCGCTGCCGGAGATGGTACGCCGGTGTCTCGAGGTCTATTGGCCCGCGCGGCACAACCGGCTGGAGGCGACTGGGCGGTTGAGCGAGACCGCGCTGCTCGTGAGCTGCCACGGCAAGCGCTTGAGTAGTGAGTCGATCAGCAACGGCGTGCGGCGACTCGCCTGTCGCGCGCAGATCCCGTATTCGAGTCTGCATCAGTTCCGGCACAGCTGTGCCTCGGATCTGCTGGCGGCCGGGGTGGGCATCGCCGACGTGCAGCAGATCCTGGGGCACGCGAGCGTCGCCACCACCGTCATTTATACCCATATCGCCGATCCGGCGCGTCGCGCCGCGATGGCACGCCACCCACTGAACGACTGGTTGTACGTCCCCGAGCGTGCTGAGGAGGCCGCATGAGCGCCAACATCCGCGAGCTGCCCCGTGTGCTGGGCGAGCCACTCGATCCGTTGATCGAAGGCTATCTGACCTATCTGCTGACCGTGAGCCGCAAGGCACCGCGCACCGTCATCGACGTGCGCTGCACGCTGCGCCGGGCGGTGAACGGCTTGGCGACGCAACGCCCCACCGTGCCCGTGTGGCTGCTCGAGTTCAGTGACTTCGTGCACTGGTTTGAGCGCGAACGACGCGCGGGCCGCTCAGCGGCCTCGCTCGCCAAGGACGCGAGCCACCTGCGCGGCTTTCTCAACTACGCGTGGCGCAGCGGCCGCGCCAGCCGCAACGTACTGGCGGGTTTTAACCTGCATGACACGGTGACCCGGAACGTGCCGGCCTTTCTCACCGAGGCCGAAGCCGAGCAACTGGTGCGCGCTTGTCCGCGCGGGGATTTTGCGGCGCGGCGCGATCGGTTGGTCATTTTGCTGCTGTATGGCTGCGGTTTGCGCACCGCGGAGCTCTGTCAGCTCGAGGTGGCCGATATCAACCGCGAGCGCCAGGAGCTGATCGTGCGCCACGGCAAGGGCGACAAGCGCCGCGTCGTGCCGATCCCCGACGGCGTGTACTGTGAGCTGCTGGCGTACCTGTTGGAACTCGATCGCAAGCGCGGTGCGCTGCTGCGCACGGCGTTCCTCGCGCGGCGCATCCGTGCCAAGGACGTGTGCGACATCGTCGCGGCAGCACGCACCCGCGCCGGCATCCGCCGGGCGATGACCGCGCGCACCCTGCGTCATTCGTTCGCCACCCACCTGATGGATCGCGGCGCGGACGTGGCCGTCATCGCCTCGCTCATGGGTCATCGCTCCCCGCAAGAGAGCGGCGTGTACCTGCATGTCCTGCCCGGTCGCACCCAAGCGGCCGTGGCCCAGTTGCTCACACCCGCCCCGTCAGCCTCGATCACCACCCCGTCGAACCCGACCCGGGAGACGCCATGATGTGGGGCTACTGGTTGGCGTTGTACCTCGGCACGCACTGCGTCGCCCGCGGCTTGCGTGCTAGCACCATCGCCGCCTACCGCGACACGCTCACGCAGTTTCAACGCTGGCACGACGCGCGCGGATCGGGCGGCGATCCGAGCGCGGTCACCGCGCGCCAAGTGCTCGACTACCTGCAGTACTTGCGCACCGAGCGCGACAACGGCGATGCGGCGATCAACCGGACGGTCGTCGTCCTGCGCAGCTTCTACACCGCCATCGCCGCCATGGGTCATCTCGATCCGCGGGCGAACCCGCTGGCCGGTTTTCCACGCATCCGCGCCACGCCGCGCAAGCTCCCGGTCACGCTCTCCGTCGAACAAGTCGAGCGGCTGCTCGCCCGACCGCCCACGGACACGATCCTCGGTCTGCGCGACCGCGCTTTGTTAGTGCTGCTGTACGGCACCGGGATCCGGGCGAGTGAGTGCGCGGGACTGCGTCAAGGACACGTGGATCTCACCGAGCGCACGATTCAGGTGCGCGGCAAGGGTGGCCGCGAGCGCGTCGTCCCGCTGAACGATCAAGTCGTTGCGGCGCTCGCGGTCTACTGCCAGGCGCGCGGACCGGCATTGCCCACCGCGCCGTTCTTTCGCTCGCGCTTCGGGCGTGCGCTGACCCGGGGCGCGATCTTCGAGCGCGTGCGCACGTACGGTCTGCGCGCGCATCTGGGCAAGCCGCTCTCGCCGCATCGACTGCGCCACACCTTCGCCACCCACCTGGTGCGCCTCGGCGTTAATCCGGTGACGATCCGCGACCTGTTAGGACACAAGCTCCTCACCAGTACGCAGATCTATCTGCACGTGACCGCCCAAGATCTTCGTCTCGCAGCCGACAAACACCCGATCAAACACTTGCTCGGCACCATCGAGCATCTGTTGCCCAACGCGAGACTGCCGTTCCAGCACGTCGCGGGACTGCGCCGCTACGGCTAACGGCACGCGTTGACCAACGCCAATCCCCCGTCGCGAGAGCGCTAACGCGCTCCGCGACGTCTCCCTATGCTTGAAGACGGCCAAAGGCCTCCAAAAAGCCAAAAAGATGCAACCGCCGGCACTTCACGGTACGCTCTGGCGGCGTGTTGACACCTACTCACCAGGTCATTCAACGAGCAAACGATCGGCGATCCAATCGTCGCCATCGTTTTGGTAGGCCGTGCACTCGAACTAAATACGGTTACGACGTCGCCTCGCGGCTGAACTCGCTGTCGCAAGACCTGGCTGGCACGAGCGCAGATCTGACGCGCGGATTTACGCATAATCTCGCGAGCCAGATCAAGACGCGCAGCACGTCGAACGCGCTGTACGAATGGCTGCCGACGGCCGGGTCGAAGGCCTATGTGTCCAATGGCCTGAATCAATACACCAGTGTCGCCGGTGCAACCGTCACGCACGATGCGCGGGGCAATCTCACCAGCGACGGCAGCCGTACTTTCAGCTATGACGTCGAGAATCGGCTGCTGACGGTGAGCGGCAGCGCCAACATGACGCTGGCTTATGATCCACTCGGGCGACTTCGCCAGACGATCGCGGGATCCGCAACCACCCAGTTCCTCTACGACGGTGATCGGCTCATCGCCGAATACGATGGCAGCAATAGCTTGCTGCGTCGCTACGTGCATGGTGCCGCAGTCGATGAGCCGCTCATCTGGTACGAGGGCGCTGGCCTCGGGACACGCAAATGGTTGCATGCCGATGAGCGCGGATCGGTCCTGGCCAGCACGGACAGTGCTGGAACGGCGACGACTTACAGTTACGGTCCGTACGGCGAGCCGTCGCAGTGGGCTGGCGCACGGTTCAAGTACACCGGGCAGATCGCCCTACCTGAAGTGCAGCTCTATCACTACAAGGCCCGCGTCTACGACCCCGTGCTCGGCCGGTTCCTGCAGACCGATCCGATCGGGACGAAGGATGACCTGAACTTGTACGCGTATGCTTACAATGATCCGCTCAATAGAAAGGATCCGACGGGCACAGACGGCTGCGGTACAAACATCAGCGGCAAGGATTCGGCCGGATGCTCCGGAGGGACCTTGGGACAAAGGGAGGTTGCGAGTAACGCCACTAGCGTCGCGACTACCGCGGGTGTGGCGAGTGTTTCGTCACAGATTGTTGCTGTCGCAAAAGAGCGCAAAATTGACAGCGCGATAAGTAGTGGCGATAGTGCAAAGGCGGGATCGAATTTGCGTGCTGCTATTGGAGCTGAGAAGTTGGCGGGAGCTGCCGACAAGGTCGGAAATGCTGCCACAGGAGTTAAGGCGGCCGTTGAAGCGGTCTCAGGAGACTATGGACAAGCAACTACGACAGTATCCGGAGCGGTGATCGATCGAGGGCTAGGTCTTGCTGCTGGGGCTGTGATTACGGGGTTTGGCGGTGCGCCATTTGCGCCGGTGGTTTCCACTACTGTTACGACATTGTCAGGTATCGCTGGAATTGGAGATTCGGTTGCGATCGCTGGGGTCGACAAGATCGCCCAAACTTACAAGGCTGCGGAGACATCCGTGAACCAAAGATTTCCGGGTGGCGAATTTCAGTTTGTAAGAGAATTGATGCGATTACCGTCGCGGCCTAACTGATTCTTCCGAGTTTGATCAGTGCCGGCCGGAAACTGAGCTGATCTCTTGTGCAAGGTGCTTTGTTGAAGAGGCATACGTGGCCGAGCGTAACTCTGGCGTTGACAGTCGTAGGGCCAACGGTCCTTCTCGTGGCCCTTATAATGGCCCGGATCGACAAATTGTCGACTATCTCAGTAGCCACACCCATCGTGATCGCAGCAGCATGTTTGGTCGCGAGTTTCGTAGGTATTGTGTCGGCGTTGCTGTACTGGAGTCCAGAGCCGTCCGATATGCGAGAGAACCTCGAGAGGTTGCGACGAGATCGCCCGGGCGTCTGGCACCTCGTGGGCGTGTCGTGCGTCATCGTCCTCGCGGCGATTGCAGCGTTCGGAACCGCGCGAGTTCTCGGCGTACTCGCGCAGCATATCGAGGGCAATGAAATACTATTGTCAGGACGCGTTGTCGACATAAGACCAAATGGGTCTGCTCGCAATCCCTGCTTGCGAAAGTTGTTCGGGCGCCTTGATGATTCCGGTGAAGAGCTTGTAGTTTGTATTGAAACGGCGTTTTCGCCACCAATTGCGGACGCTAGGATCAAACTGGGCTCGTCGTTTCAGGCCGAGGCAGTCGAGACACCATTTGGTACTGCGGTTCATTATATCCGATTGAAACGCTAGAGTTGGATTGCGAGGCCGTTAATGAGTGATGCAGCGCGCTCGGTGCTGGTGCGGACTCTTGGAGGCTCAATTCTGATGGTGGCGGGTTCCGCCGTCGTCAATGGAATTGTGAGGCTGAACGAATGGGCCAATTCCGAAACTGTCTGGTTCCCGGTGCCACTTCTGGCATTCGCGGCTATTTCCGTTTGGGTTGCACATTCCAAGCAGTCCGAAACGCGCTCGATACTTGAGGCTGTCTGGATCAGTTGGCGGTGGATCTTGTCTGCTGCTCTTTTCGTTGCGCTACTTGGTTTAGGGTTGACCGGTATTGACCAGATTGTACGCGGCGCCGCAACCCTAGTTGGGGACCTATACTCAGCGCCACCGCATTTCCGCACGATTTGCTCGCTTTCAATTGGAGCGGCATCGGGCCTGGTCGAGGAATCAATCGTGCGCGGGTATATCCAGCTGCCATTGGAGAAACTCATCCGACCCGCCTTCAGTCAGGGAATCGCGGCCGCGGTGTTTGTGGGTGTACACGCGTTGACCGGTGTGTCGAGCGGACAGTTAGTATTCTTGCTGCTATTAGCATATATCGCGGGCGTATTCGCCTCAAGGTTTCGCACGCCAGTGCCGGCGGCCGCAATGCATGCGATTAGCAATCTTGTAATTTCGATTGTTGTCCTTGGGATGAGGCCGTAGCTGACTCTAGTCGAGCATCGTCTTTACGTCACAAAATATCGAGTCCGATTGGGAAAAAATTGTATGTGGCACCCACACATGAAAGATCTCTCGGCGGGGTTTGTCTTGGCCCCTGCAATGTGTGTTCCGGTGCTATTCGCGCTGAAGGTCATAACATATCAGACGGTAGGCCGTGCGATTCGAAGCCGATGGACAATCGCTAGCGCTTTACTCGGTGTTGTCTTGGCGATATCCGCGACGACGCCATTATTGCGGCTTCTCGCAGCATGCTTTCTCGCGCCTTTGGTTCAGCTCCCCGTCTATGCTGTCATCGCGGCAATGTTCCGCCGAATAGGGGGCAGGAACTGGACGACGTACCGCTTCAAGGCTACATATACAATGGGAAATTCTCGCACGCTTTTGTTGATTTTATCGCAACGCTTGTTGCAGTCATGGCTGGAATACTCTTGTCGGTGTGGATTCTCGCGCTCTAGTAGGGTCTTCGCTGCCATTGACGGTGTCTTAGGGCCCGCTGACACCAGCTGATCACGATGAAAGTCACAATGGCTCGGTTTCGACGCAAAAAATCGTACTTGTCACTTCAACGCGGCAACTTGACACAAGATAACTTGGAGGTCATGCCCGCTCAGGTGACGCTCATCAATCCGAATCACCCGCCAGCGCCTAGGCGGTTGAATCCTCTGTCATTCTGGTCCTCGTCGTTCCGGCCAGTGGATTGCGTGGCACCAACCATTGTTCCAGACCGAGGCTACCGCCTCGAAATGTGCGAAAAATAGGGTATGTCATCAGGCGAGACCATCGTGTTGTTGCCAAGTGCCAGTCGAGGAAGAGTTGCTGCCGCCGTAGTAGTTGTTTGGCAACTGGTGCTCAGCGGTTGTGGGGGCGGCGGCGGATCACAAGGTGGCGGCCCGGCACCACCACAACCACCAACAGCCCTGACGTACTCAAGCCCTGCCACGCTGATTGTAGGTGGTGCTGTGACCCCATTGACACCAACCGTAACCGGTTCAGTCACTTCTTTCTCGGTGAGCCCCGCATTACCGGCTGGGCTGAGCTTGAACTCGACAACGGGTGCAATTGCGGGCACGCCGACGACCGCTACGGCGACAGCGGAGTATACGATATCGGCGATCAACAGCGGCGGAAGCACTACTTTTGTATTGCACCTGGCTACGATTGCATTGACTGCAAGTCCCGGCGCCGCGCGTTCTGTCGCGCTCGGCAGTTTCGTGACGTTGGACGGAGGTGGCAGCAGTACGTCGAGCGGAGGCTCACTGAAGTTCGACTGGTCATTTAGCGGAATTCCCTCCTCAAGTGAGGCCGTCCTGGCGTCGTCGAGTTCAGTGGCACCGGTTTTTCGGGCAGACCGATTGGGTACATTCGAGATCGCGCTGGTGGTACAGGACGGCATCTTGAAAAGCCGTCCCGCTCGAGTCACGATCGAGGTGACGCCGCGACTACCGCGAATCATTGAGCCGCCGTCTCCGGGCAGTGTTCCGATTACCGCATGCCGCGAAATCACGGCGGCTGGTAATTACGTGCTGCAGGCCGATCTCGCCCCCCTGCAGGCTCTGTGAGTGGGTCTGCGCCATGCCTGCAAATTCGCGATGCAAGCGATGTCGTATTGCACTGTGACGGTCATCGAGTATCCGACTCGCCAGATAGGGCGATTCGCGCAATTGCGATTCGCGATGCACCGCGGTTCACGATTGCGGATTGCGAGATCGTGTCTGACGGCGTGCGGATCGACGATTCCCCGAATGGCCATATCCGTGACAGTCGCTTTCGCAGACTGCCTGGCATTGCGAATCAACCGCTAGCACTAGTGAGGCGCGCGAGCGGCATGCGATTCGAGTACAACGATGTGGCGGACGTAGCTTGGAGTTTCCTGTTTAGTGACGACGTCATCGTCGCCGACAATCGCTTTCATGTGACACCGGGCGAATTGGCTGTTATTCCGTATCACGTGTGTTTCTTCTACGGCCGGAACGATCAGGTGCTGCGGAATGAGTTCTCGGGCGGTTGGAGCGGGACGACGATGTTCGCCCAGCTTACGAACGAGGTCGACGATGCTGTCGTGCTCAAGGACACGGTCGATGCGCGGGTCGAGCACAATTCAATCGAGAACTACTGGGACGCCGGTATCGAATGGGTCGGCAATCTTGATTCGGGACACATTGCGTCGAACGTCATCGTTAACGCGGGCATAGCTGCGATCGGTGGTTGGTACTGGAGCAGTGTGGCGAATACGAGGTTTGAAAAGAATGTGGGCGTGCGCGTGGCCACGCTGTTTCGGGCAACTCGCGACTTCGGATTGCGCCCCGCCGGTTACGACGGTCCCACCCTGCCAGCCGATACAGCTGTACGGTTTCGTGACAATGTATTTGACGCCAATGTCTTGCGCGGTGCGGTCAGTCTTAACATCTATGGCGCGGCGGGCACCGATGCCGGGGTTATCACGGTGTTTAGCCGGATGTCGTATACCGGGGATTTGTCGGCCCTACCGGGCGAGCGTGTGCCGACCGACGCCGAATTCGAATTGACGAACAACGTCTTTCGGCACAATGACTTTGGTCGACTGCACAGTGTGCCGCAGTTCGGGTTTTCGCCGCCCGTACCTGGTGTTATCGTCGATGGAGGCCAAAACCTCTGCGCCGAACCGCCCGCTGATTATCCGTTGAACTGCGGTTAGCGAATCGGGGTCGCGGCTGCGCGTGCGAAGCGACCTTACCGCGGCACCCGTTGGACGCAGGCCGGTCTTTCGGCCACTATGTATGGCTGGGGTTCCTGCGAGAGCTGATAGAATGATACACGCGATGGCCGAACACGTTTCCCCATCGAATACCTGTCCCGCAGTCACAGTGGACGGCGACGACACGCTGGCCTCGTTGTCCGGCTCGTTCGCGCGACAGGCGAAACTCTGTCTGACTTCGACGGCGCTCGGCAGGCTACACTTGTATGTGACCGACACCCCGGACGAGTCGGCTATTGCTGAGCTCGAATTCGCCCTCGACGCCAAGTTCGATCGCATTGTCGTCTCACCTGAAGCGCTCGCCGAGATGCTCGATCGCCTGTATCCCATCGAGACTGCGGACGAGGCGAGCGCGCTCGACGCCTCGGGCGTAGAGGGTGCTAACGACTGGACGGGCCCAGATGATGTGGACGCGTTGCGCGATCTCGCGAGCGAAGCGCCGGTGGTTCGCTGGGTGCAGGAGTTAATTGCTAATGCCGTCAGTCGCAAAGCGTCTGACATTCACATCGAACCGTCGGATCGTGCACTCGCAGTGCGTTATAGGATTGACGGCATGCTGCAGGACATCGATCCGCCGCCGGCGCAGTTTCGCTCGGCGGTGGTCTCGCGCATTAAGATTTTGGCGAATCTGAACATTGCCGAACAGCGTTTGCCACAGGACGGTCGGCTGCGCCTAACGATCACCGGCAGAGAGACCGACTTTCGCGTGGCGACTGCACCCACGGTGCACGGTGAGAGCGTGGTGTTGCGTGTGCTTGATCGCGAAGAGGTGGCACTTGATTTTGAGGCCTTGGGATTCTCGCCTGATGCCATCGAGACGTTCCGATCGGCGCTCGCCAAACCCTATGGCATTTTGCTTGCCACAGGGCCGACGGGCTCTGGCAAGACCACGACACTTTATGCAGCCTTGAAAGCGCTCAACCGCCGCGAGCGGAAGATCCTTACCGTGGAAGATCCGGTGGAGTACACGCTAATCGGCGTCAACCAGAGCCAGGTGAAACCGCAGATCGGCTACACGTTTGCGAACGCGCTGCGTTCGTTTCTGCGCCAGGATCCGGACATCATGATGGTCGGCGAAATACGCGATCGGGAGACTGCGGAGGTCGCGGTGCAGGCGGCGCTGACGGGCCATTTGTTGTTGTCGACCCTGCATACCAACACGGCGGCAGCGGCCGTGACGCGGCTGCTGGACATGGGCGTCGAGCCGTTTCTGCTCACTTCTACTCTGCACCTCATTGTCGGCCAGCGGTTGGTGCGGAAGTTGTGCACGGCGTGCCGAGCGCCGTACGATCCAACGCCCGCTGAGTTACGGGAATTGCCCCAACTTCTGACCGCCGATGCGACAGAAGCGCCTCAGTTGCATCGTCCAGTCGGCTGTACTGCCTGCCGCGGCACCGGCTATGCGGCTCGCACCACATTGTCGGAACTCCTCGTGATGACCGATTCTATTGGCAAGCTGATCTTGGCGCGCGCCGATGCCTCGACGATCCAAGCGCGCGCTGTGGACGAAGGCATGACCACGATGCTGCAGGATGGATTGCGCAAAGCACAAGCTGGCGTCACTTCTCTCGAAGAAGTGCTGCGCGTGACGCGCGCTGAGTGAGCTCGGCCGCGCGATTCAAGATTTCATGACCGCGTTTCGCTACAAGGGTGTCGATGCCGCTGGCCAATCGGTGGCGGGTGAGGTGACGGCCGCCAGTTCAGACGGCGTGGTCGCGACGCTCTTGGGGCGTGGCGTAACACCGATCGAGATTCGGCCGGCTAACGACCGCGCGCTTGGTACGGCGCTCCGATCAGCTGATTTGGCGGCACTGCGACAACCTCGTGCGTCGGCGTGGCGCTGGCGCGGACGCAATATCGGCGCGCCGGAGTTGCTCGATGTGATCCAGTCGCTCGCGACGCTCTTGAAGGCCGGCGTTGTGATCGATCGGGCGATTGCGATCCAGCGGGATTTGTCGTCGCGCGTGGCGGTCAAGGATTGGCTCGCGCGCATTCACACCCAGGTACGAGAAGGCCAGTCGCTCTCGGATGCGATGGCCGAGCGGCGTGGCGTCGTGCCGCCGTTCTACATCGCCATGATCCGCGCGGGCGAAGTCGGCGGCGTGCTGGCGCCCGTGCTGGAACGTTTGGGCCAGTTGCTCGAGCGCACGGAGCGGATCCGCCAGCGCGTGCGCTCGGCGTTGATCTATCCCGTCATTCTGGCCGTGATGATCCTGTCGACGTTGTTTGTGGTGGTCGGCGTCGTACTGCCGCGATTTGAGCAGCTCTTTACCGAGTCGCAGATCGCACTGCCGTGGGCAACGCGCGCGGTGCTGGCGATGGGCAGATTCTTGCAAAGTTTCGGGGGCTATATGCTGGCAATCCTGTTGTTGGGATCCTTGGTGTTATGGCAGCGTTTGCAACGCGAGGACTTCCGCCTCCGCTGGGACGCATTTTGGCTAAAGCGAGCGTTTGTGGGCGATATGATCCGACACGTGGAGACTAGCCGGTTGATGCGCACACTTGGCACGCTACTCGGAAATGGTGTCCCGCCGGCGCGCGCACTGCGGGTGGCACAAGGAGTGCTGGGTAACCGTGCCTTGGCAGCCGCCACGGAGAGCGTACTGCAGAGCGTTCGCGAGGGTCAGACGCTGTCCTCGATGCTCGCGAAGGCTGCTGTGTATCCCACGGTGGCGGTACAGTTGACCCGCGTGGGCGAGGAGAGCGGTCGGCTCGATGGGATGCTGTTGCAGGTCGCGGACGTGCTCGACCGGCAGGTAGAGCAGTCTTGGGAGCGAACGCTTGCGACCGTGGTACCGTTGATTACGATTGCCATGGGCGCGCTTGTGGCGATGTTGATTGGATCCGTGTTGATCGGCATTCTACGGATCAATGATCTCGCGCTGTAATTGTCGTCTCCCAGTCCGCGCGCGTCGGCGAGCGTCCTCGGCGAGCGGCTTTACCTTGCTCGAGCTGATGGTCGTTCTCGTGATTTTGGCGCTCCTGACCACCATCGCAGCGCCCGAAGTCATGAAGCACCTGCGCAAGGCAAAGCAAGAGACCGCCAAATTGCAGATCCAGGCGCTCGCACAAGCGATCGATTATTTTCAGATCGACATGGGTCGATTGCCCACGGCAGATGAGGGGCTAACGGTATTGATTGAACGGCCCCGAGACGAAATCCGGTGGGATGGGCCTTATGTCAAGCAGGCGAGTACGCTGATCGATCCCTGGGGCATCCCCTATATATATAGATACCCTGGGGAACATGGCTCGTTTGATGTCGGCACGCTTGGATCCGATCGCGCCGCGGGGGCGAGGGCGAAGCCCGTGACATCGGTAATTGGTAGGTTGGGCGGCTTTACTCTGATCGAGCTCCTGGTGGTGCTCGCAATCCTCACGCTGGTGGCGGCGGCATTGCCGCTGTCGAGCGCTCGAATCCTACCCGCACGCGCGCTGGATGCCGCGGAACTGCAGCTGCTGGCGGATTTGAAGGCTGTGCGCCGCGAGGCGTTGCGCGATGGCAAGACTGCATCGCTTGTGGTCGACCCTGATGGACGCGGTTATCGCGTTGGCGCGCGCGCGCGCGCGCTCGTTTCGCCCTTGACGCTGAGGGTTGCGGGTACGGACGCGGCCGCTAGCGTGAACCTCGCGAGTGTGGCATTTCACTCTGACGGATCCGCGCGAGGCGTGATCCTGCACTTGCGCCACGGCAGGCGCGACCGGCGAGTGGCCGTGTCGGCATTGACGGGAACGCTCGCCAGGTTGCCGGCTCCCGCGTCACCATGACAGTCGGTTGTACGCGCTCCCAACGGGGCTTTACACTGATCGAAGTGATCGTTGCGTTCGCGATCACGATCCTCGTGGTCGGTGCGCTCTATACGGCCTGGGGTGGCGCCTTGGCGCGCAGTGACCGGGCGCGTCGTGAGGCGCTCGCCGTCTTGCATGCCGAGTCGCTCCTTGAGCGAGCGGGGCTCGAGTGGTCGCTCGACGGCCTCGCGCTCGAGAAATCGCTGTTGGGCGGTCTTCGAGGTGAGATCGTGGCGACGCAGCGGCTGCGAGCAGCAGCGCCCGAATCGCCGTTGCGGCTGTTCGATGTCACGGTGACCGTCCAAGGTGCTGACGCTCGCGCGCCGGTCGTTCTGCGTCGGGTGATGGCGGACACCGATGCCCGGCCGACCACCGGTCGGTGACACGAGGTGCTTCTTCCAGGGCAGGTGAGAGAAATGCGCTCCTCGCGACCCGCCGCTCTCGAGGGGGTCCGAGCGCGCTCGCCGCGACGTCACGGGCGTGGCTTTACGCTCATTGAAATCCTAGTCTCATTGGCGGTCTTGTCTCTGTTGACGCTTGTGTTATACCAAGGTTTGAAGTTCGGATTGCGGGTGTGGGGCCGCACGACTAGCAATAACGCGTCGCTCGAGGGGATCGTGCGTACACAGGGGCTTCTGCGAACGCAAATGGAATCGCTTTATCCGTTCCGTCCAAATGCCGACCCGGCCCGACGCCGATATCCCGTCGTGGGTGCGAATGATGAAATCGAGTTTTCGGCGCCCGGGCCGCAGTCGATGCCAGACATCGGCTACTACCGATGGCGCGTGTTTGTGCGCCGCGTGGGCAAGACTAACTCTCTTTGGGCGGCGTGGCGAATCGACCGCGACGGACTGTCGGCGACGATTGAGGAAACTTCGAACGCGGGCTGGACGGAAGAAGAGCTCGTGGCGAACATCTCGAGCATCCGAATCAGGTATTTCGACGTCTTCGATTCGCCGATCGCGAACGTCTCGGACGACGCTGCGCGCGCACGATCGGTTACTGCTCCGCGCGGTGAGTGGCTTCCGATCTGGCGTGATCGCGCGCGTGTACCCGGGCTGATCGAACTCAGCGTGGATTTTCCGGGCCAGGATCGGCGCATCTGGCCACCGCTAGTCATCCGGCCGCGCGTTACGGATGATGTAAGTTGTGAGTACGATTCGGTAAGCCAGCAATGTCGTTAGTAGATAAGGGATTGTCACTGATCCGGACCGCGCGGCGCATGCTGGCAGCGTGCGCCGAGTTCATGGCGGCGTTCGGGACGTGGTGGGGCGGCCAGCTGCGCGCGAGCGGCCAGGAAATGCTCGCAGCGTTGCCATGGCGCCGTCGTACCGTGCTGCGAGTCGAACCGATCGAGTTAGTCGTCGAGTGCTGGCGTGGGCGGCGCATGGTGCGTGATGCGACGATTCAGTGGTCGGGCCACACTGCGGACCTCCCTGCCGCGATCGCGTGTTGGCTGGCAGAGGAACTGGATCCGCCTCGTGCACTCGCCATCGATCTCGCGCCGCGCTTCATGTGGTTGAAGTCACGCGTCTTACCGCGCGCCGTGCGCGCTCAGCTCGCTCGGGTACTCGACTTGCGCCACGAGCACGACTGGCCGCTGCGGCGCGGCGAATTGGTGACGACGCACTGGCTTGAACCCCCGATCGATGTTTCGCCCGATCAGCTCGAGGTCACCCTTGCCGCAATTCGGCGGCAGCTGTTCGACGCAATCGTAACGCCGCTTCGGGAACGCCACATTAGGGTGACCTCACTGACCGCTCGCGCTGGCACTGGGCATGGTCGTCGCTACGTCTTTAGCGCCGCGCTCGAACGAGCGGCGCCTTATGCGGAACCCCGTGGCCTGCGAGTGGTTCTCGCCACGAGCCTCGCCGCACTCCTGTGCGCAGGGATTGTTTTTCCGTTCTGGTATCAGTCTGACGAGCGGGCGGGCATTGAACGCGCGCAAGCAGCGGTTGAGCGGGATGCGCGCGTGGCACGCATGCTCTATCGCGAGGACCAAGCCGTCAGCGAGGACGTGGCAGCCTTGGTCGCCACCGCGCGCCGCGCAACTGTGGGTCAGGCGATCGCGGAGCTCACGCAGTTGCTGCCCGCGCCGATCTGGGTTCAGTCGCTCACGGCTGATGGTGTGCAGGTGCGGCTCGTGGCGATCGTACCGATCGCGACGGATCCGGCGAAGTTGTTGGTCGGAGCAACCGCACTGGCTGATCCCAAAGTAGTCTCGCGTCGCAACCTGGGTGTGGGCCGATCACAAGATCGGATCGAGATCGCGTTCACGCTCGCGGAGCGCACATGAGCGCCGTGGACGCAATGACGAATGCGGCGGTGGCGCGCCGCGTTCGCACTTGGCTGGATCGGCTCCAGGCCCGACCCCTGCGGCAACAACGAGCAATCGCTTGGGGATTGTTAGCGGTCGCGCTGATCTCAACTGTCGCCGCGATCGGCTGGCCGCTGGCGAATTCGATCCTACAGCATCGCGCGTGGCGCGCCGAAGCGCTGACGTCCCTGGCGCGCGATCGGGGTTTCGCGGCGGCGAAGGCGAGTCTCTTGCGAACGCAGGAATCGCTGGCCGCGCATCCTGCACGAACCTTCATCTATGCCGAGGCCGTGGGTACGGCCGAAGGCTTGCTGCGCGGCGAGGTGCAGGGGCTCTGGTCGCGGGCGGGTGTAGCGGCCCCAGAGCTTGAAATCCTGCCCGCCTTGCATACGCGCGAGAGCCTCACGCGCATTTCGGTCAAGGGCGCCGTCAGCGCGAGTGTCGATCAGTGGTTGCGATTTCTCGATCAGATTGAACGTTCGAGCCATCTTATCGTGCTTGATCAGATGTCGGTCAGCTCCCGGACTATCAGCCCACCGATGGGAATGCCGCGCTCGCGATCCGGTTTGTCGCGCACGCGTTCGTGCATCCGCCGGCCGACAATGTCGGCGGCGCGTCGACGGCTGATACGTCGGGATCGGGAGCGCGCACCTGATGCTGCGTTGGCGCCGATCGACCGCGGTATTGCTCGCGTGCAACGTGCTCGCGACCGCGATGCTCGTCGGGCTGGCGTGGCGCTTGCCATCGGTCGAGACAACGCTTGGAAGCCTTCAACCGCACGCCGTGCCGCCGTTACGGATCGCGGCCTGGCCGGAGCGTCCAGGTTTGGATCCCACTGCCTTGACGGATAATGCTCTGTTCTATGCCACGCGTCGTTTCTACGTCGCACCCCCGCCGACAGTGCCCTTACCGCGACCCGGCTACGTGCTCGCAGCGGTGATGCTACGGGCTAACAAGCCCGCCGTGGCAATTCTGCAAAAAGTAGAAGGGCCGGGCGTGTTGCGGGTGAAGGCGGGCGACGCGGTGGAAGGCTGGCAGGTGAAGTCCGTAGACCTGCAACGCGTGCGACTGGAAAATGGACCAGAGTCATTTGACTTGACGCGTGCCGGTGGCGACTCGCCCGCGACGCTGTCCGCCGGACTGCGGCGCGGGATCATTCCGGGGCAGCGGTGGAAACGCCTGCGCCGGCGCCAGCGGGCGGGGTGCGGCAACTGGGGGCGAGCGGCTCGGGTGCGGTGTCGCTGGCGTCGAATCAGCCACCGGCCTCGAAGCCGCGGCTGTACACACCGCCGCCACCGCGCTAGCGACGTACCCGTCAGCGCCATCGCGGAACACCTTCGATACCTTTTACAATTAACAATCACGAATTACGACATCGAGAACCGAGGCTGCGGCGCCCGCAGGCCACCGATCTTGAAGCAACAGGTCTGCCAGTGAACGATGCTTTCGCACAACATGTCCGCGCTTCTGTGGTCAATATTGCGTCTTTACTCATGGCGAGCTTGTTATTCAGTAGTTGTCAGTCGGTAGTACCAACGGCGGCTTATCCGCCAGGCAGCGTGGCAAGCGTATCGGTCGATGGACCGGAGGCCTCGGTCACTGTCGCGCCGGCAATACCGGATGCGAGCACCACACCGGTACACAGTGACCCGGTAAGACCCGAATCGCTGTCACGGGCGCCGGTATTGATTACCGCGCCGGTGGGCGATGTCGCAACTGCGCGTGAACCGCCTCGCTTGCCGACGTTGTTTCCTGGCACGGGCCAGCTGATCAATGCCGCACCGAGGGAACCAGTATCCGACGACTCCCAGGCGGGCGGCGTAGGGCTACAGCTCGCATTCGAGAACGTCGAGATTTCGGGCGTGGCCGCTACGGTGCTGGGTGAAGGCCTTGGGCTGAGTTACACCATTGATCCGGCCGTCAAGGGCGCGATGACGCTGCAGTCTACCCGGCCGCTGGCGCGCGATGACGTGTTGGCTGCGCTCGAAGCCGCGTTGCGTCTGCAGGACGTCGCGCTGGTGGAATCCGCCGGCTCTTATCGCGTGGTGCCGATGAAGGACGCTCCGCGCATGGTCGCCGGCATTCGTGCGCCTGCGGCTGCGCGGCTACCAGGCTACGCGGTGCAGATCGTGCCGCTGCAGTTCGTCAGCGCGGCAGAAATGGAAAAGATCCTTCAGCCATTCGCACCGCAGGGGGCGGTCTTGCGCGTCGATAGCTCGCGGAACTTGTTAGTACTGGCCGCCTCAGGTGCAGACCTTGCAGTACTGCAGGATGTCATCCGAACATTCGATACGGACTGGCTCGCGGGCATGTCCTTTGGACTGTATCCCCTGACGTATGTCGATGCACCGACGCTGGCCAATGAACTCGGCGAGATATTCTCGGATGCGACGAGCCCGCTCGCCGGGGTCGTGCGGCTCGTGCCGCTGGCAAGGTTGAACTCCATACTGGTCATCACGCCGCAAACCCGCTATTTGACCGACGTCGAGACCTGGATCCGGCGCCTGGATTTGGGCGGTACGACCCCAGGCCGACGCATCTATGTGTATGACGTGCAGTACGGAAAGGCAGTTGATCTCGCGACTTCGTTGAGCAAAATTCTCACTTTGACATCTGGCACGGAAGCCAGCGGCGGTGGCGCGCCGAACGCAAGCGCGAGCACGAATGCTAGTCGCGCGACGGTCGGGGCGAATGGCACCACGGGTCTCGGGCCGAGTCTCGCGGGCAGCGAGAACGACGTGCCACGGTCGGCCGTTGCCGACTTTGCAGTCCCGGGTGGCGATACGCTCAAGATTGTCCCCAACGAAGAAACCAATGCACTATTGATTTATGCCACGCCGAGCGAATTCAGCGTGGTCGACAGTGCGCTGCAGCGGCTCGATCAGCCAGTGCGCCAAGTGTTGATCGAAGCGTCGCTCGCCGAAGTCACGCTGACCGATGATCTGCGCTATGGCGTGCAATGGTCGTACGAAGGCGGTGACGGCCCGCTGATTCTGAGTGAGTCGGGTAGCGGTGGCATCGCGCAACGATTTCCAGGCTTTTCTTACTTGTTCACCGGGCGACCGGACATTCGTGCCGTGCTGAATTCGATCGAGTCGGTGACCAAGGTACGCGTGATTTCCTCGCCGAAATTATTGGTGCTCAACAATCGTGAAGCGCAACTACAGATCGGTGATCAGGTGCCGGTCGTCACGCAGTCGGCGGTGGGTACCGTGGCGCCCGATGCACCCATCGTGAACTCGGTGAGTTTTCGCGATACGGGTGTGATCCTGCGTGTGACCCCACGCGCCAACAAGAACGGCATGGTGTATCTCGATATTGCACAGGAAATAAGCGACGTCGTCCCGACGACCACGTCGGGAATCGATTCCCCCACCATTCAGCAACGCAAGTTGAGTACAACTGTGGCCGTTCGAGACGGCGAAACGATCGCGTTAGGCGGTCTGATACGCGAACGCAATTCGAAAAGCCGCAGCGGCGTGCCACTGCTGTCGAAAATACCCGCGCTCGGTGCATTGTTTCGCAGCACCAATGATGCGCAGGGACGGACAGAACTCATCATGCTAATCACGCCGCGGGTGCTCGACAGTCCTGCCGACACGCGACCCATGCTTGAGGACTTGCGCAATCAGTTTCGGCGGCTGAGAACGATTCGCGGCGTCTGGCCAAGTTCGCCTGAAAAGCAGTCTTTAGTCGAGTAGCGGGCACTGGGTGGCTTCCGAAGCAGTCATATCGGGAGTCATATTGTTGCGTTTTGTAACGTAAAGGACGGGGTGAGGTGAGTCCCCCGTCCTTTTTCGTTGGGAGACGAGCGATGCACAGATGGGACCGGCTACAAGAGCGATATATAGAAGAGTACCGCGCGCGCGGTCGTGCGGAGGCGACCAACCAGCATGTTCGCTGGCAACTCGAGGATTGGGGCGCATGGCTGAAGCGGCGTCGCCCGCGCGTCGTGCTGGAGCGGCTTGATCCGCAACTGCATGTCGATTATCTCGCCGCGCGCTCGAGCTTCAAGGCGAAGTCGACCGTGTACGGCGTGCTGTCGAAGATGCGTTGTTTTGGCGACTTCCTTGTTAGGGAAGAGGTCTGGGCGAGCAACCCGCTGCGCTGGATGCAGGGCCCGAAGATCATCCCTTACAACCGGATGCAGCGACGGCTCGATCGGGCGCACCTGGAGGCTCTCTGGCGAGCGGCGGCGAGTGCGCCGGGGGACTACTCGCGGCACTTGTGGGTGACGGTGTTGGCGCTGCTGTACGGCACGGGGCTGCGTCGTGGCGAGTTGTCGCGTCTCACGCTCGATCAGATCGATCGGGCCGACGGCACGATCCGGCTCGATGGCCGCAAGAGCGGTTGTGAGCGCTGCGTGCCGCTGCCGGAGATGGTACGCCGGTGTCTCGAGGTCTATTGGCCCGCGCGGCACAACCGGCTGGAGGCGACTGGGCGGTTGAGCGAGACCGCGCTGCTCGTGAGCAGCCACGGCACGCGCTTGAGTAGTGAGTCGATCAGCAACGGCGTGCGGCGACTCGCCTGTCGCGCGCAGATCCCGTATTCGAGTCTGCATCAGTTCCGGCACAGCTGTGCCTCGGATCTGCTGGCGGCCGGGGTGGGCATCGCCGACGTGCAGCAGATCCTGGGGCACGCGAGCGTCGCCACCACCGTCATTTATACCCATATCGCCGATCCGGCGCGTCGCGCCGCGATGGCACGCCACCCACTGAACGACTGGTTGTACGTCCCCGAGCGTGCTGAGGAGGCCGCATGAGCGCCAACATCCGCGAGCTGCCCCGTGTGCTGGGCGAGCCACTCGATCCGTTGATCGAAGGCTATCTGACCTATCTGCTGACCGTGAGCCGCAAGGCACCGCGCACCGTCATCGACGTGCGCTGCACGCTGCGCCGGGCGGTGAACGGCTTGGCGACGCAACGCCCCACCGTGCCCGTGTGGCTGCTCGAGTTCAGTGACTTCGTGCACTGGTTTGAGCGCGAACGACGCGCGGGCCGCTCAGCGGCCTCGCTCGCCAAGGACGCGAGCCACCTGCGCGGCTTTCTCAACTACGCGTGGCGCAGCGGCCGCGCCAGCCGCAACGTACTGGCGGGTTTTAACCTGCATGACACGGTGACCCGGAACGTGCCGGCCTTTCTCACCGAGGCCGAAGCCGAGCAACTGGTGCGCGCTTGTCCGCGCGGGGATTTTGCGGCGCGGCGCGATCGGTTGGTCATTTTGCTGCTGTATGGCTGCGGTTTGCGCACCGCGGAGCTCTGTCAGCTCGAGGTGGCCGATATCAACCGCGAGCGCCAGGAGCTGATCGTGCGCCACGGCAAGGGCGACAAGCGCCGCGTCGTGCCGATCCCCGACGGCGTGTACTGTGAGCTGCTGGCGTACCTGTTGGAACTCGATCGCAAGCGCGGTGCGCTGCTGCGCACGGCGTTCCTCGCGCGGCGCATCCGTGCCAAGGACGTGTGCGACATCGTCGCGGCAGCACGCACCCGCGCCGGCATCCGCCGGGCGATGACCGCGCGCACCCTGCGTCATTCGTTCGCCACCCACCTGATGGATCGCGGCGCGGACGTGGCCGTCATCGCCTCGCTCATGGGTCATCGCTCCCCGCAAGAGAGCGGCGTGTACCTGCATGTCCTGCCCGGTCGCACCCAAGCGGCCGTGGCCCAGTTGCTCACACCCGCCCCGTCAGCCTCGATCACCACCCCGTCGAACCCGACCCGGGAGACGCCATGATGTGGGGCTACTGGTTGGCGTTGTACCTCGGCACGCACTGCGTCGCCCGCGGCTTGCGTGCTAGCACCATCGCCGCCTACCGCGACACGCTCACGCAGTTTCAACGCTGGCACGACGCGCGCGGATCGGGCGGCGATCCGAGCGCGGTCACCGCGCGCCAAGTGCTCGACTACCTGCAGTACTTGCGCACCGAGCGCGACAACGGCGATGCGGCGATCAACCGGACGGTCGTCGTCCTGCGCAGCTTCTACACCGCCATCGCCGCCATGGGTCATCTCGATCCGCGGGCGAACCCGCTGGCCGGTTTTCCACGCATCCGCGCCACGCCGCGCAAGCTCCCGGTCACGCTCTCCGTCGAACAAGTCGAGCGGCTGCTCGCCCGACCGCCCACGGACACGATCCTCGGTCTGCGCGACCGCGCTTTGTTAGTGCTGCTGTACGGCACCGGGATCCGGGCGAGTGAGTGCGCGGGACTGCGTCAAGGACACGTGGATCTCACCGAGCGCACGATTCAGGTGCGCGGCAAGGGTGGCCGCGAGCGCGTCGTCCCGCTGAACGATCAAGTCGTTGCGGCGCTCGCGGTCTACTGCCAGGCGCGCGGACCGGCATTGCCCACCGCGCCGTTCTTTCGCTCGCGCTTCGGGCGTGCGCTGACCCGGGGCGCGATCTTCGAGCGCGTGCGCACGTACGGTCTGCGCGCGCATCTGGGCAAGCCGCTCTCGCCGCATCGACTGCGCCACACCTTCGCCACCCACCTGGTGCGCCTCGGCGTTAATCCGGTGACGATCCGCGACCTGTTAGGACACAAGCTCCTCACCAGTACGCAGATCTATCTGCACGTGACCGCCCAAGATCTTCGTCTCGCAGCCGACAAACACCCGATCAAACACTTGCTCGGCACCATCGAGCATCTGTTGCCCAACGCGAGACTGCCGTTCCAGCACGTCGCGGGACTGCGCCGCTACGGCTAACGGCACGCGTTGACCAACGCCAATCCCCGTCGCGAGAGCGCTAACGCGCTCCGCGACGTCTCCCTATGCTTGAAGACGGCCAAAGGCCTCCAAAAAGCCAAAAAGATGCAACCGCCGGCACTTCACGGTACGCTCTGGCGGCGTGTTGACACCTACTCACCAGGTCATTCAACGAGCAAACGATCGGCGATCCAATCGTCGCCATCGTTTTGGTAGGCCGTGCACTCGAACTAAATACGGTTACGACGTCGCCTCGCGGCTGAACTCGCTGTCGCAAGACCTGGCTGGCACGAGCGCAGATCTGACGCGCGGATTTACGCATAATCTCGCGAGCCAGATCAAGACGCGCAGCACGTCGAACGCGCTGTACGAATGGCTGCCGACGGCCGGGTCGAAGGCCTATGTGTCCAATGGCCTGAATCAATACACCAGTGTCGCCGGTGCAACCGTCACGCACGATGCGCGGGGCAATCTCACCAGCGACGGCAGCCGTACTTTCAGCTATGACGTCGAGAATCGGCTGCTGACGGTGAGCGGCAGCGCCAACATGACGCTGGCTTATGATCCACTCGGGCGACTTCGCCAGACGATCGCGGGATCCGCAACCACCCAGTTCCTCTACGACGGTGATCGGCTCATCGCCGAATACGATGGCAGCAATAGCTTGCTGCGTCGCTACGTGCATGGTGCCGCAGTCGATGAGCCGCTCATCTGGTACGAGGGCGCTGGCCTCGGGACACGCAAATGGTTGCATGCCGATGAGCGCGGATCGGTCCTGGCCAGCACGGACAGTGCTGGAACGGCGACGACTTACAGTTACGGTCCGTACGGCGAGCCGTCGCAGTGGGCTGGCGCACGGTTCAAGTACACCGGGCAGATCGCCCTACCTGAAGTGCAGCTCTATCACTACAAGGCTCGCGTCTACGACCCGGTGCTCGGCCGGTTCTTGCAGACTGATCCGATCGGGACGGAGGATGACCTGAACTTGTACACATATACTCAGGGAGATCCGGTCAACAGTTTTGATCCTGCGGGAACATGTACCGGCTCCAATCTTGAAAACGAAGACGGTACTTGTATGAGTACCGGTGGATTTACTACTGAGGTTGGGAGTGCCGGACAGGCGGTCCTCGCAAAGAGAGAAGTAGAGAGAATAAAGCGCGAAATACTGCAGCGTGCAGCCGAAGCCGCCAAAGCAGACCCAATGGGCGCAGTCGCTCAAATTGCTGGAGGAGTTGCCGGAGGCTATCTCGGACGTAGCAGGGGAGGACGAGGCAGCTCTGCGCGCGCGACCGACTTGGACGATTCCCGCCGTCGTGGCGTAGGAAAGCAGCCTCGAACGAGATTTGACGGAGTTGCCAACGATAGCCTGCATAAACTCGGAGTCCCTCAGGATGGTAAGCAGCACTTGCGCGTTCTAGTAGGGGACAAATTGGATGCAGCGTACTTAGTTCGACAAATTCAAGGGGGAGCAATTAATGTTAGCCCTAGGGGGAATGGTGTATACACAGGTTCTGTTCCCGGAGGCGGTTTTGTCACCGTTCGAACAACGTCACGCGGAACGGGCAGTTATAACGGTGCGCCAACGGTTGATTTAAATCTGCCTGGCAAGGAAATCGTAAAATTCCGCTTCGTGGATGAGTGAGTAAACTATGCCGGACCCTGCAGACATCATAGCTACTCAAAGCAACGATGCGATCGCAAATGCGTTTTCGTCGGTGTTTGTTCGACCAGGCTGCTGGCGATGGTCTTTCGCTCCTTCGATCGATTCTGCAATGGTGTTCTATCCTTCCGGGGTGGAGGTACTTAGCGTCCAGCAATTCGACTTGCTGACTGAGTTTAGAAGGGCGCGAGACGACACAGTGGCATTCGTTTCAACTATCGAGCAGGTCGAGACGTACTCAGAGATCGCCGAACATTGGGCACTTAGGTTTCCTACTTACATGGAATACAAAGATGCGATGATTGCGCTGGAAAACGCGATCTACGGCAGTTCCGGCCGATGGGGAATCGTTCTGTCTAGCGAAGGCTTTGGTGTACTTGGTGCGGACCGGGTTACCATCCGATACTTTCGAGAGCGCTACCGTGATTGGGCCGAACAAGAACGCGCCTTTCGCCGCGATTTTACCGCGGAACGATATAGTAGCGCGGCAGAGGAAATCGTCCCTTCCTCGTTCACAGCATTTGATTGACTGAAAAGGCTTCCTCGTCGTTGCAGAACGCAGGTTCTGCTAGCGTAAGCTACGATCCGGCAACAGGTAATGCGACGGCGTCGTTCGAAGCGACTACTGTGAGCCGCATAGCGTCAAATGCAGTGAGTGTGTGTCGACGAATCGAAGTGCGACAAATGAGCCTGCGTATTTCACCCAAGCCGGGCCGGTATTTCACGCCAAGGCGGGCCACTGTTTCATGCATGGTGGGCCGATGGGTTGAACGACTGCGAGACGATGTGGACTGTGTAATGTTTCGATCCGGCGGTCAATGGTTGGCGGAGCGGGAACGGCCAGCAGCGCTCTTGGTCTTGCGCATGGAGTCGCCTTTGAGATTGATCTTGTAGGCGTTGTGCACGAGCCGATCGAGGATCGCGTCGGCAACGGTGCGGTCCCCCAGATAAGCATGCCATTGATCGAGCGGCAGCTGGCTGGTGATGAGCGTCGAGGCCCGATCGTAGCGATCGTCGAGGATCTCCAACAAGTCTCGCACGGTCTGATCGGCAAGCGGCGCTAAGCCGAAGTCATCGAGCACGAGCAAGTCTGCTTTGGCGAGTTGCTTGGTAAGCGATCAGTAAACCACGTTCTTCCCAGCAGCGTGTGCGGCGTGCATTGTCCTGTGCACGGTTGGTGAGGAGGGCAAGATGAGCGAACGGGAACTGACGGCGCTGCAGCGCCAGGCGATCGAGTGCGTGCAGAGGGCGCAGGCGGCGGGGATGACGCTGAGTGGGTATTGCCGCGAGCGGGGGCTGCCGCTGCGCCAGGTGTATGACGCGATCATTCCGCTGCGCCGTCGCGGTCTGCTCCCACCGGTCGGCTCGCGCGAAGTGGCACGCGAGGGGTTTGTGGCGGTGCAGATCGCCCCGGCGGTGTTGCCGAGCAAGACGCCCGTCAGGTGTCGGATTGCGCTCGGGGCGGGCCTGTCGATCGAGTGCGCCGAGTGGCCACCGCGCGCGTGGCTGGAGACGTTGGGGTTCGCGAGCCGCAAGGATGCTGCGCCCCGAGCGCTCGATCGAGCGGGTGTATTTGCACCGTGCGCCGGTGGATATGCGCCGGCAGATGGACGGACTCGCGCTGCTGGCGCGCGATGTGATGCAGATCGATCCGTTGTCGGGTGCGCTGTTCGTGTTCATCAACCGCCGGCGCAACAAGCTGAAGTGTCTCACTTGGGAGAACAACGGTTTTGTGATCTGGTACAAGCGCCTGGAGGTAACCGTCCGGCCTGGGCACGTAGACAGGTAATGGATTGTTAGCGGAGGCTCGCGCACGGGGTTAGGCGTGCGGGAGAGCGACGATGTCAGAAGCGGAGTTGGCGGCGAGCCCGGTAGTTGGCAAGGCACGGCGCGCGATGCGCAAATTCACGGCCGAGCAGCGCCAGCGGATTGTGGCCGACAGCGTCGCGCCGGGGGCGACGGTGCGCGCGGTGGCCGAACGCCACTGCGTATTTCACCCAAGCCGGGCCGGCATTTCACGCCAAGGCGGGCCATTGTTCCGGGCCATGCCGGGCTGATGGTCAGCGGGTATCCAACTGTGGTCGAGAATGAGTGGGTCGTCAACGGATTTTGCGGGCCGTGGACTTCGCCTTGCGCATGGAGTCGCCTTTGAGATTGATCTTGTAGGCGTTGTGCACGAGCCGATCGAGGATCGCGTCGGCAACGGTGCGATCGCCGAGGTAGGCGTGCCATTGATCGAGGGGGAGTCAGGTGGTGTCGCTAGTGACGGGGCGCTTGTTCTCGTGGATGCGGATTATTCTGAAGCTGTCCTGGGTCACCTTTTGCCTGCATTGGTTTTTGCAGCTCGCGCGCCAGATTGCTCTCGGGGTTCTCGTTCGGCCCGCGACTGTGTCTTGTGGGGCAGCGCCGTCTCCGCGGTCAGCTGCAACGCATGAAGAACGAAATCGTGCGCTGCGGCGACTTCCCGCTGGCCGCGCAGGCAATCAGTTGCCGCCATACGCCGGGACGGTCTTCCCATCGCGGTCGCAAATGCCTGAATTGATGCTCCGCAATCCGGTCGAGATCACGCAGTCTAAATGTCGCGACCAACTCGGTGACGGGCTGTGCGATTCCTAGGAGAACGACCGCCGATCGAAGATCTGTGCGAATCGTATGCCAGGCCAACATCAGTGCTTCGCGCGACAACTTGATCGCGCTCGCGCGCGGCAATGTCACCAGCCATTGTGGCTCCGGCAATCTCCTGGTCGGTGAGTGGGATACCTGTTGCCACCATTCGTTGTCAGTGAATCTCACGTCGAGAAGCAGGAACGGAAACCGTGCCGCCGATGCGATTGTCGCGGGACCAAGAGATCTGAGTGCGGCTGTCAAAGGAATGGACTGCGACGCGGCCGGGAGCTCGCCTGGCGGACCTAGCTTGAGGAGCAAGTCGAGAAACTGCTCATTGAGCTGACACATTGGCCCCAGCACGTCGGTACTGCCACGTGTCTGAGCGGGCACGTCCAGCGGCCCGAGGTTTTCCGGCAAGGCGTTCATTCCTTCCGTGGATACCGCAATCCGTTGTTATTTTTCTGTCGATTCTGCTCCGTTACTGCGCATTCTACACGCTGGGTTTGGCCTCACTTCCCCCATAAACCCGGTAGGTTGTTATGTAACAAATTCGCGCGGAAGTGCGGTTCGGGGGAGCAAGATGTTCCCATGCGTATTTGGGGTCAACGTTATAACCGAGATCTTCGACGCTACAACCTGGCGCTGCGGATGATTGCGCATGAGGCTCGAACCCATACGATCTGCGAGTGGACGGGGCTCCCAGACGAGCGCATCCGCAAGTTGCACGCATCGTATTTCGTTGATCAGGGCGACGCCAAGGCTGCACGTCGCCGAGGTCCCTCACCGCAGCGACTCGGGTTCTTTCTGCAATCTGCGCGGAATCGAAGTGAAGCGGCCGCATTCGTCGGGCTTTGCTACTTGCTGCGTGCGTTACCGGCAGAGACGCTGGGCAATGCACGGCGCGAGTTGCCCGGCATCGAGCGCGGCGAGCGACTCTGCCAAGCCTATGAAATGTATCGCGGGCTTGTACCGGATTCGCCGATCTCCTTCGAGCATGCGGTACTGCTGATCATGACCGTCGCTCAGGGTCATGAGTTTCAAGTCGGCAACTGTATGGTGTGCGGTGGCGTTGTCGTGGCGTTTCGCCATACGCTGGTGCGGTGGAACTGCGCGCATTGCAGTGCGCCTGGCGCCCATGTCATGGGCAGGCCGCCCCGGGCGAGTACGCACACTGTCGCGGCGCAAACCGACTAGACAAGCTGCGACGATGCTTCGGACCGACGACCGCTAGCGCATCGAGAAGAGCCGGATGAGCAGGTAGTACGGCACCAACACGAATGCAAGCCCGGCCGAAAGACCCAGCATCAGCCAGAATGGGAAATCCGGCAGCCCGACAACGAACTGGAAGAAGAGGGCGACCAGCACGCCCAGTACGGCAATGGCGGACAGAACGCCGCAAACGACGGGCTCCATCACAACCAGCACTGACAGCACCGGCATACGGATCGCCGTCCAGACGAGGCGCAGCGCGCCGCCGCACGCCGCCATGGCGCGCAGGTAGTTGGTCGTATCCGGGAAACGAATCGGCTGTACGTCCATCTCAGCCTCCGGTCTTGATGCCAGCAAGATTACGCCACTCCTGCGTGCCATGCACCTGCGCTCGCGACAGTTCAGGGTCCGGGCGCCGGCGGGTTTCGGGCCTTTTCGCGGGAAACTCCGCTGACCGGCTGCCGGGAAATGCTGTGTTTTGCCTGGAATCCCGGATCGACCCGCGAGGCGCCGATGTGCTGCCATGTGCAGGCGGGAATTCGGTGATGAGTCGGTGCATGGCCGATGGCTAGCGGCGAGCGCCGGCCCAAGAACAACGATCAACGAGGAACACAGCCGTGAGCCATATCAATTTGACTGCTATCAGGATGTCGCTGAGACCGGCGACGCTGTGCGTCGTGCTGTGCCTTGCCATGTTTGTCGTGCCTGAGCTCGCCATGGCGCAGGCATCGCCGTTTCAGACAGGCGCCAATTCGCTCCAAACAAACATCCTCGCGTGGGCGACGCCCATCGCAATCATCCTGGTCATGGTGCTGGGCATCATGGCCATGGCGAACCGGATCTCCTGGGGCTGGCCAATTTCGGCGATGGTGGGGATCGCGGTCGTATTCGGTGCGCCGCAGATGGTCACCTGGATTCGGGGCATGTTCGGCGTTTGAGTCGATCGCGTGAACGCCCGCAATACCGGCCTGACCGCCGACCCGCTGTTCGTTGCGGTGACCCGGCCGCCGATGCGCTGGGGCGTCACGTTCTCCGCACTGCTCCTGAATCTGGTGTTCACGATGGAGTTGTTCCTGGTCGCGAAGAACCTGCTGGTACTGCTGATTGCGCTGCCGATTCACGGCGTGTGCGCGCTGCTTTGCATGCAGGATGCACGGTTCTTCGACTTGCTGCTGCTCTGGGGGCGAACGCGCATTCCAGCCTACGCGACCAACTTCCGCTACTGGCAAGCGAGCAGCTGCAGCCCGCTCGGACTCGACTTGCCTGATCGATTGGGTCGGCGTAGGGCGCTGATCACCACATCACTGGCGCACAGCACGGCGCCTGCTCGTCCGTGCCGGCCGTAGCGCGCAACGCGGCGATCCGCCGCGAGCCGACGACGGCTCGACACATTCCCTATACCCGGCATGTCTCGGCACACCTGGTCATGACGGAAGCAGGCGACTACCTGCAGACTTTTCGCCTTGGTGGTGCAAGCTTCGAGAGTGCGGACGACGCCGATCTGAACAACTGGCACGAGCGATTGAACGTGACCTGGCGGAACATCGCGAGTCCGAACCTCGCGCTGTGGGTCCACTTGGTCAGGCGACAAGAGAGCACACAGACCCCTCAAGAGATCGGCAGCGGCTTTGCATCAGCGCTGGCAGCGTCCTACGAGCAACGGCTCGCGCAGCAGATCCTGATGGTGAATGACCTATACCTGTCGCTCGTCTTCAGGCCCGTGACAGGTGCAGCGCCGGGTGTGCTGGCACGGCTCATGAAATCGGGCGTACGATCCGGCGCCGATATCGTTGATCTGGACGCGCTCGAACACTGCGAGAAGCTGGCACAGACCCTGTGTGCTGCGTTGGCGCGATACGAACCCGAGCGACTTGGCATTTGCTCGACCGCCCGGCACGCCCATTCGCAGTTGTTGGAGTTTCTCGGGCTGCTGGTCAACGGCGAGTCACAAGCCGTGCCGCTGCCGAGGGCACCGGTTCGCGACATGCTTGCAACGACTCGGCCGCTGTTCGGCACTGAAGTCATCGAATACCGTATGCCCGCGGCTACGCGCGTGGGCGCGATGCTGGGCATCAAGGAATACCCCACGCCAACCGTGGTGGGGATGTACGACGCGCTGTTGTCCGCGCCGTTTCCATTTGTATTGACGCAGTCGTTTGCATTCCTGACGAAGGCGGCTGGCCAGGGACTGCTGCAAAGACAGAGCGCGCGGATGGCGAACGCTGGCGATTTTGCGGTCTCCCAAGCCGAGGAGTTGATCGATGCGCTCGACGCGTTGACTGCCAACGAGTTCGTCATGGGCGATCACCACTTCACGCTGCAGGTGTTGGCCGAGGTAACGGCAGGAACGGCGCGAGACGACGACAGCCAGCGGCTCAAGCAACTCAACGACCATATTGCGTTGGCGCGTGCCTTGCTCGCGGACGCCGGGATGACCGTCGCGCGGGAGGATCTGGCGCTCGAAGCGGCATTCTGGGCGCAGCTGCCGGGAAACTTCAGTTACCGACCGCGCAAGGCACCGATCACGTCGCGCAACTTTGCCGCGATGGCGAGCTTCCACAACTTCCCGATCGGTCGTGCGAGCGGGAATCATTGGGGCGACGCGCTCGCGTTGCTGATTTCAAGCGCCCGATCGCCGTATTACTTTTCCCTGCACGCCAGCGACCCCGCAGAGCCCGACGGCGGCAGCCGCAAGGACACCGGCCATACGCTGATCTGCGGTCCGACGGGATCGGGCAAAACAGTGTTCATCGGCTTCATGGTGTCGATGCTCGCGCGCCGCGGCGTCACGCAAGTGCTGTTCGACAAGGACCATGGGCTCGAGATTTTGGTTCGTGCGCTGGGCGGGGAGTACCTGCCACTGCGGAGTGGGCTCTCGACCGGATTCAATCCGCTGCAACTTCCGGCGTCGCCCGAGAATGTCGAATTCCTGAAACAGTGGCTGAGATGCCTGGTTGGAACGGCAATGCCGCTGAGCGTGCGAGAAGAGGCGGATCTGGACCACGCGCTGCGCGGCACGCTGGCGCTGGAGCCGGAGCGGCGGCGCTTGTCGCGGCTCATCGAGTACACCGATGTGACGCGTGCCGAGGGCATTCATGCACGGCTCGCGCGGTGGTGCGAGAGTACAGGCGGGGAGTACGCCTGGGTCTTTGATAACCCGGCCGATTCCATAGTCTCGCGACTCGCCGGTCACGCCACGATCGGGTTTGATGTCACGGACTTCCTTAACAATGACGTCGTCCGATCGCCGATCGCGCTGTATCTGTTCCATTGCGTGCGCACGCTGCTCGATGGTCGACGTTTCGTCTGCTGGGCAGACGAGTTCTCCCGCCTGCTCGATGATGCGGCCTTCGAGCGCTTCGCGAAGGACGGGCTAAAAGTCTGGCGCAAACTCAATGGTGTGTTCTGTTGCGCGACACAGAGTCCGAGCGACGCCCTGCAGAGTCCGATCAGCCGCACGATCATTGAACAGACCGCTACCAAGGTGTTCTTTCCGAACCCCGATGCGGATGCGTCGGAGTACATGAACGGCTTCGGGTTGTCGGAACGCGAGTTCAGTCTGATCAAGGAACAGCTGGAGCCGGGAGCGCGGACATTCCTGATCAAGCAGGGCCATTGCAGTGTGGTCTGTGAACTCAAATTGCGCGGCTTCGACAAGGAGCTCGCCGTCATCTCGGGACGAACCCACGAGGTTGAGCGCATGCGGCAGATCATCAGCGAACAGGGCGCGGAACCCCGTCAATGGCTGCCGGCTTTCGAGGCCGGTGTTGTGGCGGGGGTCACGGCCCTTGAGTCGAGCGAACGTCGGACAAGCTCACTGGAGGCAACGGTATGAAAGACAAAGATCCACGCTGGTTAGTCGCCATGTTGTTTGCCTGGTTTGGTTTGACACCCGCCGCGCAGGCGCAATGGGCCGTGGTCGATGTCGCGTCGATCGCGAAGCTGGTCGAGCAGATTGTGACGATGGAGCAACAGCTGACAACGATGCAGGGTCATCTGCGGCAGGCGCAACAGGAATACCAATCGATTACCGGCGATCGGGGAATGGGGAATCTGCTGGCGGGAACGGTGCGAAACTACCTGCCGACCGACTGGCAATCCCTGCAAGCGGCTCTCACCCAATCCGGCGGCACCTACTCGTCGCTGGCGGCAGACGTTCAACAGTCGATACGCGACAACGCGGTGCTGACGCCGGACCAGCTCTCAGGACTGTCAATTACCGAGCGCAATCAGATCATCGAATCCCGCCGCTCAGTCGCCCTGCTGCAGGCGACGGCGCAGCAGGCCCTCACGACGATCAGTAGCCGGTTCGATTCGATTCAACAGTTGATCAGCGCGATCGGCGGCGCAGCGGATCAGAAAGCGATCCTGGACTTGCAGGCTCGCATCGCCGCCGAGCAGGGCATGCTGGCGAACGATCAGACGAAACTGCAGGTGTTGTATCAGGCGGCACAGGCGCAGCAGTGGGCCATCCACCAGCGAAACCGCGAGCACGCGATCAACGACATCGGCTCGCTTCGCAGTCTGCCGGCCATGGGTCTTTAGGGCGCAGTGGTGACAACGACAACGAGACATTACCTCCTTCGGCACGGTGCATCCGGTGTCCGGCCCCGCTTTGGGATCGTTGTCACCGATGAGTCCGGCACCGGTGCGCCGTTGCCGATCGATCGTCGTGGACTGGGCCACGAGTAAGAGTCATGGGATTCTTCGCCGAGTTCAATACCTGGTTGAACGGCATCCTGATCGCCTACATCGGCACCCACACCGCACGAATCGCTGCGGCGCTGGAGCCGGCGATCGTGACGCTCGGCGTGCTCTACATGATGGTGTGGGGCTATCTGCACCTGGCGGGGCGTGTGGAAGAGCCCTTCGTGCAGGGCATCAAGCGCATCGCCATGCTCGCGATCATCCTGGGCGTTGCGCTGCGGCTGTGGCTATACAACTCGCTGATCGTCGATACCTTCTTCAGCGCGCCCGGCGCCCTCGCTGCCAGCATCGTCGGTGCATACGATTCGGTCAGTGTGGTCGATCAGATCATCTTTTCAGGCGACGATGCCGCGACCTTGCTGATCCAGAAGGGTGGCATCCTGGACGGCGACTTCTCCTACTACATTGCCGGTGCCGCGGTGTATCTGATCGTGGGCCTTGCAGCGATCTACACGATCTTCCTGCTGACCCTGGCGCGCATCGCCCTGTCGGTGTTGCTGGCGCTGGGGCCGCTGTTCATCGCGTTGCTGTTGTTCGACAGCACGAAGCGGTTCTTCGAGGCCTGGATCGCCCAGCTCGCGAACTATGCCTTCATCGGCATTCTGACGGTGCTGGTGGCCGCATTGATGATGACGCTCATTGCCACCGCCGCACAGCAGGCGGCCAGCGCGGGTGGTGGGATTCAGATCGCGCAGGCGGTGCGGGTTTGCATGGCGGCGGGGCTCACGTTTCTCGTGATGCGACAAGTGATGCCGATGGCAGCGGGACTTGCCAGCGGTCTCGCATTGAGTTCGTTCGGCGTCGTGAGCGCGGCGCTCGCATGGGGCTTTGCCGGCGCGACCCGCAACACGGGCCAGTTCATGCGCGGCTTGCTGTCCGATCGCGACACGACACGCTGGGACAGTTTGAGCCGCAAGTCAGGTTACTACCTGCGGCGCGGTGTCACGGCGGGCGCGCGGCAGGTACCAAGACCACGGCGCGAGAACACGCTTGGCCGCCGTTGAACCGGTCCAGGGAGCATGGAATGACCAGGAACCAATTTGTCGTATTAGTGCCGCTGGCGATGCTGGCAGGCTGCGCAACGCATGGCTCCCAGGTCAGCTGCGACGGGCCGCTGCAGCCCATCAATGCCTGGCCGATCGATGACCCTCGCCCGCGCGGCGCAGCGCCTGACGATAGTGCGGTTCAGACTAGCGATGCGGTGCCGCCATGACGCGCGAACCGGCTCTGACAGCCTATCTCGCCGAAGCGGCTTCCTGGGATGTCGATCGGCAGGCGCAGGCGCAGCGGGTGGTGCGGATCTCGATGTGGGTAGCGGGCGCGGGTTGGCTGTGCGCCATCGTTGCGTTGCTGGCGCTGATGCTGCTGATGCCGTTGAAGCATGTCGAGCCGTTTGTGATCCGGGTCGACAACAGTACCGGCGTGGTGGATGTCGTGCCGGTCCTCGCCGGGCAGGCGAGTCTGCCGGAGGCCGTGACCCGCTATTTTCTCAACCACTACGTGACCGTGTGTGAGCGCTTCAGTTTTGCGATGGCCGAGAGTGACTACGAGGAGTGCGGCGCGTTTCATGCCGCAACCCGCAACCAGCAATGGTACGAACGGTGGAGCCGCTCCAATCCCGCTTCGCCGTTGAATGTATTCAAAGATGGCACATCGGTGCGCGCGCAGGTCAGCGCGATCAGTTTCTTCGAGCGGGGAAACGGCGTGTCGGATCTGGCGCAAGTGCGCTACACCAAGGGCAAGCGTCGAGCCGGCGGCAGTGATGAAGAGCTCACGCATTGGATCGCGACCGTTCAGTATGCCTATGGCGAACCGGCGACGGATCCGAAGGTGCGGCGCTGGAATCCGCTCGGGTTCAAGATCATCGAGTTCAAGTCGGAGCCGGAGGTTCTGACAGAACGCGCAACGACCGCGCTGAACACGTCGAGCATGGCCGACGCGCGAGGGCGTCCATGACCGCCACACGTACTCTGATCAGAACCGTGCTCGTGCTCGGCGCGGTGTTCGCCACGACGGTCGTTGGACCAGGACATGCCGAATCCTTGCCGGCGCGCGGCGCGATCGACAGTCGCATTCGGACCGCGACCTTCAGTCCGGAAGAGATCTACCGATTGTATGGATTCGTCGGTTACGCGATCGAGTTGATCTTCGAAGAGGGTGAGCAGTTTGCTGGCAACGCGGGAGGCGACCTCGACGCGATCACGTTCGCCTGGCATGACAATCACATGATCCTGAAGCCGAAGGTGGCGAGCGTGGGCACCAATCTCGTGGTCTACACGAACCGGCGTGCCTACCGTTTCGAGTACTCCGCGTTCGCGCGCCGCCCCGATACGCACAATGATCCGGTGATGTTCGCGGTGCGCTTCATCTACCCACCGGAGTACGCGACGCCGGTTCCGACTGACCCGACGGTACCGATCGAGCAGGATCTCGCAGCCGGTACAACCGGTCGGCCGCAGAACGCTGATTACTGGTTCTGCGGCTCGCGGGCGATCAAACCGGTCGCGGCGTTCGATGACGGCGTGCATACGCGCCTGACGTTTGCGGCGAAGGGTGAACTGCCGGCCGTGTTCGTTCGCAACGATGACGGTACTGAGTCACTGCTGAATTTCAGCATGGAGGCGGGCGATGTCGTGATTCATCGCGTCGCGGCCCGCCTTGTCTTGCGTCGGGGCCAGCTGACCGGATGCGTCATCAACAAGGGCTTTGCCGGCGGCGGTGAACGGCTGCAGTCCGGCACGGTGTCACCTCGTGTGCAACGGGATCGCAAGGAATCAACGCCATGACGTTCTTTCGGATATGGCGAGAGCAGCGCGAGTCCCCGGCTGACGCTGCCGCCCCAAACCGACTTGACGACACGAGCGACGACGCCGCTGACGAGCGTGCGCAAGTGGCCGGCGAACGCGGCATCGTGTCAGTGAATCGCAGCCGCTCGCTGCAATCGCGTCTCAACAACATGCTGGCGATGGGACTGATCTCGACACTCGGGATCGGGCTGCTGGGTTGGTACTATTCACAAGTCTTTGCGCGCCAGAAGCAGGCCATGCAGGAGGCGCAATCGTCGGCGCACGCGAAGGCCCAGGGCGACATGGCGTTGCCGGCTCTCGGGCGGGTCGATCAGCCGGAACCCGTTCGCTACGGCACCGATCCGACCTTGGGCGATCGACTGTTTGGGGGGCGGCCCGAATTGCCGGAAAAAGACGCGTGGCGCGATGTGGCGTATGTGCAATCGGGCCCCGTCGGTCCCTATGGCGGCTCGCCACCGACCATCGCGGACCGGCGTCTGGAGGGACCGGTGTATATCGGTCGGTCGACGGAAGCCAGCGCCGGCACGACGCCGTCGGTGACGCCAGCACATGCGATGTCGATCGCACCGGCCGAGTACGACGCCCCTGACTCACTAACTACGCCGGTCGCGATCGAGGGGTGGTTGCGCCCCACCGTGACCGCGGCGGCGCGCGCGAGCGTCTTGCCGACGCGGCAGATGTTGCTGCCAAAGGGTGCGTTCATCGACTGCACGCTGGAGACGGCGATCGACAGCTCACTACCGGGACTGACGACTTGCGTGACGGCAACGGATACGTTCGGTGCTGACGGAAAAGTCGTATTGCTCGAGCGCGGCACCAAGATGGTTGGTGAGACGCGCGGGGACGTTCGTCAGGGGACGGCGCGGCTGTTTGTGCTCTGGACGGAGGCGCGGACGCCGACCGGCGTGGTCGTGCCGCTGGCATCACCCGGAACCGACGAGCTCGGGCGAGCCGGGCTGACTGGAACCGTGGATCGGCACTTCCTCGATCGCTTCGGTGCGGCGATATTGATCTCGGTGATCGACGGTGCCGTGCAGGCCGCCGCCCAGTCGAGCCGGGGCGGTGGCGCGATCATCTACAACCCCCGAAGCTCGAGCGAGGTCGTCACGGAGGTCCTCAAGAGCACCGTGAACATTCCGCCCACGCTGCGCAAAGGAAATGGGGATCGTATCCAGGTTCTCGTGGCCCGGGACCTCGACTTCCGCTCCGTCTATGAACTTCGCCCCGTCGCCAGTGCGCCCTGAACCCGACAGCGCGAGCGTCGCGCCCGTACGTGCGAGCGACAGCTCCGCACTGGAGCTGACCCTGCGAGCGTTGCGCCCGTGGCTGGCGGATCCGGCGATCACCGAGCTTTGCATCAATCGGCCCGGGGAGGCATTTGTCGAAACACGGCACGGCTGGCGGCGCGAGTCGCTGCCGTTTGCGGATTTCGACTGGTGTCGACGCCTGGCGAAACTGATCGCGAACTCGACCCATCAACGGATCGATGAGGAATCCCCGTTGTTGTCGGCCTCTTTGCCCGGCGGTGAGCGAGTGCAGCTGGTGTTGCCGCCGGCGACCACCGCGGGTTGCGTGGCGATCACGATTCGCCGCCCGTCCGGGCAAGTGTGGTCGATCGAGGAACTGGCACGTCGCGGGATCTTCGAGCGAACGCGTCGCGCGATCGATGCGCTGGATCCAGAAGAGACGCAACTGTTGCAGCTGCTCGACGCCCGGGACTTCGAGTCCTTCATGCGACTTGCGGTCCGTACTCGGAAGAACATCGTGGTTTCGGGTCCCACGGGCTCCGGCAAGACTACCTATACGAAGGCACTGATCCGCGAGATTCCCACCGACGAGCGCCTGATCTCGATCGAGGACGCGCGCGAGCTGGTGCTCGATGCGCATCCGAATCATGTGCGGCTGTTCTACAGCAAGGACGACCAGGGCCAGGCACGCGTGACACCGAGGCAACTGCTGGAGTCGTGTCTGCGCATGAAGCCCGATCGGATCCTGCTGGCGGAATTGCGCGCCGATGAGGCCTTCGACTATCTGCGGAACGTCAACTCCGGCCACCCCGGCTCGATCACGAGCGTGCATGCGGCGAGCGCGGAACTCGCGTTCGAGCAACTGGTGCTGCTGGTCAAGCAAAGCCGGGCCGGCGCGGAACTCGCGCGGGCCGACATCAAGAGCCTGCTGTATTTGCTCGTGGACATCGTCGTGCAGTTTGGCATCGAGCGCCAAACACGCTTCATCAAAGAGATCTGGTATGAGCCCGCCCGCAAGCGCCACGCTCTGGCAAGCGCCCGCTAGGCCGTTGCGTCGCCGGCTCATCGCGAGGACGCTGGCGTGCGCACTGTTCGCGCTCATCGCGGCCGGCTACCTCGCGGGGTATATCTTTCTGTCGTGGATCGGCGGCAATCCGCGCGCCGCAACGCCCCTGACGATTGCCCGCTACAGTTACTACTACGGCGATCGCGAGCCAATGCGCCGGCGTCTGTTGGTCAGCCTGACGGCCGCGAGTGCGGCGGTCCTGGCGAGTGTCGTGGTGCTGTTAGTGCCGCGCCCGCGGTCATTGCATGGCGATGCGCGCTTTGCGACGCGCCGCGAGATCGCCGCGGCGGGTCTCCTGGGGGACGGCGGCATTATCCTCGGGCGCCTCGGGCGCCGGTGTCTCATGCTGCAGGGTCAACAGGGCGTCGCGCTCGCGGCGCCACCGCGTGCGGGCAAAGGCACCGGCGTCGTCATTCCCAATCTGCTGAACTGGCCAGACTCGGTCATTTGCGTCGACATCAAGCGCGAGAACTGGACGCTGACCGCAGGCTTTCGCGCAGCCAATGGCCAGGCGTGCTTTTTGTTTGATCCGTTCTCGGAAGAGGGGCACACGGCGCGCTGGAATCCGTTCTTCTATGTATCCGAGGATCCGCTCAAGCGGGTGAACGATCTGCAGCGGATCGCGGAAATGCTGTATCCCGATCCGCCCAACGTCGATCCGTTCTGGACCGCGAGCGCGCGGTCACTGTTCCTCGGGATTGCGCTGTATCTGTTCGAGACACCGTCGGCGCCGAAAACCATCGGGGAGGTTCTGCGTCAGGGCATGGCATCGGATGACGAGGGGTTTGGTCAGCACTGGAAGCGCGTCATCGAAGGGCGCAACAGTGGATCCTTCCCGCTGTCTCCGCAGTGCGTGCGGGCGTTGTACGACGTCATTGATCTGGCGCCCGTGACGGCGTCGAGTATTCGAAAGACCTTCACCTCGCGCCTGGATCTATGGCTCAACCCGATCCTGGATGCGGCGACATCTGCGAACGACTTCGATCTGCGCGAACTGCGGCGCAAGCCACTGTCGATCTATGTCGGCGTCAACCCCGACGATCTGCATCGACTGCGGCCGGTGTTGGCGTTGTTCTTCCAACAGGCGATCGGCCTGCAAACGCGAACGCTCCCTGAGCATGATCCGAGCCTGACGCGCCAGGTGCTGATGCTGCTCGATGAGTTCACAGCGCTCGGGCGCATCCCGATCATCGCCGAGTCGATCTCGTACTTGCCAGGCTACAACGTCCGAGTGCTGCTCGTGATCCAGACGCCCGCCCAGCTGCGCGAGGTCTACGGACCCAATGGGGCTGAGACCATGTTGAAGAGTCTCGCGGCGCGGATCGTGTTCACACCCAAAGATATCGCCGATGCGCGGGAGATCTCGGACGAACTGGGCAATACGACCGTCAAGGTACGCACGGTATCGAAGCCCACGATGGATCTATCGGATGCGCGCGGTCGCCGTCAGCGCAGCGTGAGCATTAGCGAGCAACGCCGCGCGCTATTGCTGCCGCAGGAAGTGAAGGCGCTCAACGCCGAGGAAGCCATTGTCTTCTACGAAGGGCTGATGCCGATCCGGTGTCGCAAGATCCGGTACTTTGACGATCGGCGCTTCACGGCCCGATTGCTGCCGGCACCGATCGTCGAACGTCGCCGAGCGTCCGATCCCGAGTCGCGTGGGCCGCCCGGAATCGAGCAGTCCGTGGCGCCGGCAACGATGTCGTCCCTGGAGCAGCGCGCGACGGTCGTGCCGGAGACTGTTGTTCGCGACGCGACCCTCGCAGATATCGATCGGTTGGAGTCGCTGACGCTCGAGGACTTCGCGGCGGACTTTGAGCAGGTGACGGTGCCCCAGGCCGGTCGCCTGTCCGATCGGGAAATGGACGACGCGGTCGAGAGTTTTCTCGCGACCTTGCGGGAGCGGTAGGAGGCGATCATGGCAAATAACAACGGCGGCAGGAAATCGCGGGGTGCCGGCGGTCCTGACGACGGCAAGGCCGATGCGACCAACGATGTCGTCAGGTCGCCTGCCAACACTGTGCAAGAGTCTCGGTCGCGATCCCGACAGGTAGCGGAATCCGACGAATCGAAGGCCGCGCGGCCGGCTGCGCGCGTGGGTACAGCCGACCCGAACTCCATTCGTCCGACGCGCCGGCGAGCCGCGATTCCTGATGTCGCGCCGACCGCCGGCGACACCGTTGTTCCGTCGGCCGCCACGAGGAAGAAGCCTCCGGCGAAGACTCCATCGGATACGCCATCCGCCTCGGCAGCGAATACTGCCGCATCAAACGTATCGCCAGATCGAGAAACCATGCCGGAACATGTCCGGCAGCGCTTCGTGCAAATCGGGCGCAGGTATTACTTCCCCGACGGGGCACGCGCCTTTACGGATCGCATCAATCGGCTCACGACGCCGAGCGAGAACACTGAAGTGATCCGCAGCCTGGTGACGATCGCCAAAGCTCGCGAATGGAACGAGATCACCGTGCGGGGGACCGAGCGTTTCCGGCGCGAGGCCTGGTCCGCCGCGACGGCCGCAGGGCTGACAGTCCGCGGCTATCGGCCGACGGAGTTCGATCAGACGCGGTTGGTTCGCGCCTTGCATGAGCGGCAGGCGCCGTCCGAAGCATCTGTAAGGCGTCCAACGAAAGGCGCCATAGCCCCGCAGGAGCATGGCGAGAATGCGCCAGGATCGGATCGCGCGGCGCGCCGAGCGACGCAGGAGCTCCTCGTCGGACGGTTGATCGATCATGGGCGGGCGACCTATCGGCATGATCCGCAGCAGCCGATGTCGTATTTCGTGAAGCTCGAGACAGAACGGGGTGAGCGCGTCATCTGGGGCGTCGATCTGCAGCGGGCATTCCGGGAGTCGCTCACTCAGCCGCAGCCCGGCGACGCCGTGGGCCTGCGGGCGACGCGCCAGGAAGCCGTCCAGGTGAAAGCCACGCAGCGTGATGCACAAGGGCAAGTGGTCAGGGAACGGGATCTGCAGACCCATCGGAATCGGTGGATCGTCGAAAAGGTCGAGCTGTTCGACGCGCGCGCGGCGGCCGCGCGCACCGTCCTCGATGCGTCGATCGATCCGCAGCAGGCCGTGAAAACTGATCCCGAACTCGCGGGGACCTATCTGCAGGTGCGCGCCGCGGAACTCGTGGCACGGAAGTTTCGCGATCCCGAGGATCGTCACAAATTCGTGAGCCGAGTGCGCTCAGCGCTGGCCGAGTCGGTGGCGCGCGGTGAACCGTTGCAGCCCGTGCGCTTGCGCGAGCGCAGCGCCGTCCAACCCGATCCGAAAGCTCGCGCCGACCGCGACCGTGAGCCGGCGGCCGTGCGCGGCTGATGAGTGATTGACGCATGGCGGAGAGTCCGCGAGATGGCGTTGATACCCGACGCTTGACGCCCGAGAGGCGCGCCGAGCCGTCTTCCGATCGCTCAGTGAGCGCCGCGTCGGACCGAGCCATCGGTCGCCGTCAGGACGCCAGTGGTAGACGCCCCGACCTCGCTCGGCGCCGTGGCGAGGAGTTGCTGATCGGCCGGATGGTCGGCCACGGACGAGCGACCTACCAATATCGCGCCGATCAGGATCTCTCTTACCAGGTAACGATCCTGACCAGTCGTGGTTCGCGCACGCTGTGGGGGAAAGATCTCGAGCGCGCGCTGCGGGAGTCGGAGACCCAACCCAAGGCGGGCGATCTGGTCGGTGTGCGGCGTACCGCTCGAGAAGTCGTCACCGTCACGTCCCGACAGCGCGACCCGGATGGTCGCGTGGTGAGCCAGAGTGAGCGCCAGGCGCATCGCTCGCAGTGGGTGGTGGAGAAAGTGCAGTTCTTCGCCGAGCGCGCACGATTGGCGCGCCAGGTGCGCGATGAACAGGTCGACGTGCGCGCCGCCGTCAAGGCGCATCCGGAACTGAAATCGGCATTCTTGAGCGTGCGCGCGGCCGAGGAGTTTGCTGCACAGAAGATTTCCGATCCGGGCGATCGCGCGCGCTTCCTCGAGCTGATTCGTGGCGCGATGGCCGGATCGATCCAGAAGGGCGAACCGTTGCCGTCCGTGCGGCTGCGAGAGTCGTCAAGAGGCGCCAAACAAGCGCCCGCGAAACCACTAGCCACGCGGGAACGCGATGAACCCACGCGGTGACCCGATGCGCGACGAGCTGCCGACCGCCGAGCAACTGATGGTGGATCCGGCGACGTCGTTCTGGCTTAAAGCAACCGTGCGGACGGCGCTCGATCGCGACCCGGTGGACGCACTGAATGACGCGCTTGTGCTCGCCGCCATCCTGGACGCACGCCTGCGCGTGGCGTTCGGTCTGGACGAATCCGATTAGTCCGAGTTCTCACTCGCTGTTTTATTGTCGTCGCATGCGTTGATTCGTACAGCCACTCGAGTGCGAGCGTCGACGTCCTGAGGACGGGATGGCCGATACCGCTACAGCCTATCACGCCGTGCTCGCCGTCAAGGACGAATGCCAAGGCGCATTCGCCGCCTGCGGCGGTCTGCGATCCTTGACCGCTGCGCGCGCCGTGATCGCAAGGCCGCGGGCCATCCCGCCCGAGACCTTGGAGAGCGATCATGACGACGACATCCTTGTTACTCGTTCGCGATGTCAGCAACGGCGAGCTGCGGGAGGCGACCAGCGCCGAAGTGTTGACCGCCGCGCGAACGACCTTGTCACGCCGCATGCGACAAGGGACGAAGCTGACATCACCGGAAGTGACGCGCGACTACCTGCGGCTGCAGCTCGCTGAACGCGAGCACGAAGTGTTCTGCATCATCTATCTCGACACCCGCCATCGGGTGATCGATTGCCAGGAGCTGTTCCGCGGCACGATCGATGGCGCGAGCATCTATCCGCGAGAAGTCCTCAAGGAGGCGCTGCGGCGCAATGCGGCGGCGTGCATTCTGGCGCACAACCACCCGAGCGGGGTTGCAGAACCCAGCCACGCGGATGAACTCATCACCCGGCGGTTGAAGGAGGCGCTGTGGCTGGTCGAGATTCGTGTGCTCGATCACCTGATCGTCGCGGGCGGTGAGGTGGTGTCATTCGCCGAACGTGGGTTGCTCTGATCAGTAGCGGTTGACGCGGTGCGTGTCGCCACGGCGATGCGCACCGCTTCTCTGATACGGGCTATGGGCTACGCAACAGAAGACAAGAGGGCGGGATGACCTGAGTCGCCCCAGCGTATCACGCCGTGCTCGCCGTCAAGGACGAATGCCAGGGCGCATTCGCCGCCTGCGGCGGTCTTCGATCCTTGACCGCTGCGCGCGCCGTGATGCCACGGGCGAGGGCAATCCCGCCCCAGACAATCTCGAGGAACTTCCCCATGAATGCCATTACTTCGATGTCGTTCTCGGCTCACGCCAGTGCCTTTGAACGCGGACTGACGTTCGATGCCTTGCGCGAGCGCGCACCGGCGGTGTTCGCAGAATCGGCGCACCAGCGCATGAGCGAGAAATACACCTTCATTCCGACCGATCGTGTGTTGTCAGGGTTGGTAGCGGCCGGCTTCGTGCCGGTCGACGCGCGCCAGACCCACACACGCAGCAAGAGTCCCCTGCATGCCCGACACGTCGTACGGCTGCGCCGGCGATTCGAGACCGTGGACCTGAAGGACTCGGTGCCCGAAGTGGTGTTTCTCAACAGCCACGACGGCACCAGTGCCTATCAGCTGCGGCTCGGTATCTATCGGGTCGTCTGCACCAACGGCTTGATCGTGTCGCGCGGTGCGTTTCCGGCCATTTGTGTCGCACATCGCGGTGATGTCGTCGATGCGGTGATCGCCGGTGCCGTGCAGGCGACAGAGCGGTTCGAGGCCCTGGCGGCGCGCGTCGAGCGGATGGAGCAGCGTCACCTGCCGAAACACGAACAGATTCAGTTCGCTGAACGAGCGTTGGCGTTGAGATTTCCGCAGCCCGAGTTCGCAGGCATGCAGCCGTCGCAGTTGTTGACCTGCCGGCGGGCCGCTGACATTGGCGATGATCTCTGGAGCACTTTCAATCGAGTGCAGGAGAACCTGCTCGGTGGCGGCATGCTGCGGCGATCGGTGAATGGTCGGCTGACTCGCACACGGCGGATCACATCCATCCGGGAGGACGTGCGGTTGAACGGCCGGCTCTGGGATCTGGCCGAGGAGGTTCTGGCAGCCTAGTCGAACTCTGGGGAGTGGGCGTCATCGGGCGCTCGCTCCCCTTTTTTTTGGTCAGCGCGAGATGCGGACTTTTTGTGTCAGGCGAGGCCGGATTTCGCGGGCGAGTCGGAAACTGTGCTGCTGGGGGAATGGGGTTTCTGCGCGTTTTGGGGGAACATGCAGGATAGCCTGCGGCTTGCTGTTGGGGCCAAATTGGCCCCATGGGTGACAACGAAGTATTGAAGACACGGATTGCGCCGCAGCTGAAGCTGCAGGCGAAGGCGATCGCTGATCGCGAATTCCTCTCCGAGGCCGCATGGTTGAAGCGGCTGGTGGTTCGGGAAATCCGATCCATTCACGGAGCGGGGATCGCTGAGCAGGAGCCCTGCCGTCCCGCGCGTTCCCGGCATCCGGCGCGGGATATTCGCGGATCTAGCGAGGGCAGCCGCCCGGTGTACGTGCGGCTGCGCCACGAGGATCGCCTGCTGCTGGACGCACGCGCTGAAGCGCGAGGGATGCGCCCAGCGACCTACGTTGCGGTCCTGACCAGGAGCCATCTACGCCGTCTGGTGCCGCTGCCAAAGGACGAGATGCAGGCGCTCCGGCGCAGCATCGGCGAGCTGGCAGCCATCGGCCGGAACCTCAATCAGATCGCCAAGGCAGCCAATGACGGCGGGCGCGTTCCGGGTTCCGCGCGCGAGGAGTTCCGGGCGATGCTCAAGGTCTGCGAGGCACTGCGGGACAACACGAAGGCCTTGCTGAAAGCGAACCTCACGAGCTGGGAGAGCGGGCATGGCGAAGACGTTTAGGCTCCCCAAGGAGGAGCCGCTGCTGAATATCGCAAGCTACGCGCGGGGAGGCCCGCGGGCGGCAGACCGGCTCACGCCATCGCAGATCGAGCAGATCCGCCTTACCGTCAACCGCGCGCCTGAGGCGGTCGTGAAGGTACTGCCCCGGAGCAGCAACGACCTGAAGGCTGTCGGCAAGCACATCGACTACATCGGTCGGCGGGGGAACCTGGAACTGGAGGGAGACGACGGAGAGCGGCTTCAGGGGCGCGTCTCAGATGCGTTGCTGGAGGACTGGGACCTCGACGTCGATGACGTGAGACGGCAAGGGAGTCTCTCCGCTGCGAGCAAACGGACTCCCCCGAAGCTGGTCCACAAACTGATGTTCTCGATGCCACCAGGCACGCCGCCACCGAAGGTGCTGTCGGCGGTACGCAACTTCGCGCGTGAGGAATTCCATGGGCAGCATCGGTACGCAATGGTGCTGCACACGGACGAGCCACATCCGCACGTGCATCTGGTCCTCAAGGCGGTGAGCGAGCAGGGAGTGCGGCTCAATATCAAGAAGGCGACCCTGCGGCACTGGCGGTCGCAGTTCGCGAGTCACTTGAGGGCACTGGGCGTGGCGGCCAATGCGACCGAGCGTGCGGTTCGCGGAGTAAGTCGAAGTGCCAAGAAGGACGGCATCTATCGGGCGAGCCTGCGGGGCGATTCGACTCTCGTCCGTGCAGAGACGGAAGCAGTGGCAAGAGTGCGGTCCGGAAGTGGTTTCGACAGAGACACTGGGAAGAAGACTCTCATGGAAACGCGCGCGACGATCATGGTGGGGTGGCGGGCCTTGGCGGACAAGCTGGCGGTCCAGGGGGAGGCCGGGTTGGCCGCCAGAGTCGGCGCGTTCGTTGAGCGATTTGCTCCGCCTCAAACCGAGCGGGAGCGACTTGCACAAAGTCTGGCTAAGACTGCGCGGTCGCCGATGCAAGTCAGGACCCTGTGACACCTAGGCTCCAATGGAGATGTGTATCCATTGGAGCTACACTAGCGGTATGGGATTCAAAGACGCGGGCGTTCGCATCCGGGTTGAGAAGGAACTGCGGGACGAGTTCCTCGAAACCTGCCGCCGCCAGGACACGCCAGCCGCTCAGGTGCTTCGGCAATTCATGCGCGAGTACGTGGCTGACCACAGCGACGAAACCGCAGAACCGCGCCGAAAGACCCCCGGCACGCCAAAGGGGGCGAAGACTTGAACGCGGTAGAGATAGAACAAGCCATTACCGACCTCGCGGAACAACCGTTCGACCGCACAAACTTTCCCTATGCCTTTCTTGAAGCCTTCGGCAACAAGGAGGCAACAATCAAGCGCCTGCGCGCCGGAGCGTCTATCTGCTCATCAAGTCGCCGCCCGCGTCCGGCAAGAGCCGCGCGCTGATGTTTATCGCGCTCGACAAACTGTACAACCAGGGCTTAAAGCAGGCCATCATTGTCGTGCCAGAGAAGTCCATCGGTGCGAGCTTTCATGATGAGCCGCTAAGCAAGTACGGCTTCTGGGCCGACTGGCGCGTCGAGCCCAAGTGGAACCTCTGTGACGCGCCGGGCAACGACAACGGCGGCAAAGTCAATTCCCTTGGCGCTTTTCTCGACAGCGAAGACAAGGTTCTGGTGTGCACTCATGCCACGTTCCGCTTTGCGGTCGAGAAGTTCGGGATTGCGAAGTTCGACAACCGCTTGATAGCTGTGGACGAGTTTCATCACGTTTCTGCGGACGAAGACTGGAGTTGACCCGGTTTTATGGACAGTTCATGTTCACAAAGAGAGGATCAACTCATGGGTCAAAAGGTCAAGCGATACACGCCGGAGTTTCGGCGTCAGATGGTCGAGCTGCATCGCACGGGGCGGACGTTTGCCGAGCTGGCGGCGCAGTTCGGCTGTACGAGCTGGTCGATCCGACACTGGGTCAAGCAGGCGGATCGGGATCGCGGCAAAGGCGACGGTGGCCTGACGAGTGCGGAGCGCGAAGAGCTAACACGCCTGCGACGTGAGAACCGCAAGCTGCTGCAGGAACGGGACATCCTGTCAAAAGCCGCGGCCTGGTTTGCGAACGAGAAGCCCGCGACACCGAAGCGCTCTTCGGATTCGTGAAGGCGAACCAGGCCACCCAACCGGTACGGGTCATGTGCCGATTGCTTCGAGTGTCTGCCAGTGGGTTCTATGCTTGGCGGGATCGACCGATGTCGGCCCGTCGACGGGCGGACATCGGTTTGAGTGCGAGGATCCATGAGATCTATCGGCGCTCCAAAGGCCGCTACGGATCGCCGAACATCCACGCCGAACTGAAGGACGATCACGATGTGCATGTCGGGCGCAAGCGCGTGGCGCGATTGATGCGGGAAAATAGCCTCAAAAGCATTGTGGCGCCGAGCTATGTCGTGACGACAACGGCGGACAGTTTTGCCACGGCGAATGACGATTTGGTTAACCGGCGCTTCAAGGCCGATGGCCCAAATCAGCTGTGGGTCGCGGATGCCACGTACATACCGACCTGGGCCGGAACGATCTATCTGGCCATCGTGCTGGATGTGTGGTCTCACAAGATCGTCGGCTGGGCGATTGCAGATCATTTGCGCACCGAGCTGATGTTGGATGCGCTAAACACGGCGTTAGCACAGCGCCGACCGGAGAAGGTCATCCATCATTCGGACCACGGGTGCCAGTATACGAGCTACGCCTTTGGCAAACGCTGCCAGGAAATGAATGTGATGCCATCCATGGGCACAGTGGGTGACGCCTACGACAACGCCATGGCCGAGAGCGTGTTTGCTTCGCTGGAGAAGGAACTGCTCAAGCACCGGCGGTTCAAGTCGAAAACAGAGGCTAGAATGGCTCTGTTCGAATGGATCGAGGGTTGGTACAACCCGCACCGGCGCCATTCGTCGATCGGCCGCTTGTCACCAAACAATTTCGAGAGCAAAGTACTAACAGGACAGGAAGTGAGAATTTAGAAAACCACCCGTCCACGAAAGCGGGTCAACTCCATTACTTGCCCGGCGGGCGTTGCACGGGTGGTCTATCAGGGTGAGTTGAAGCCCGGTAAGTATCTTCGAGCGGCTCTGCCACTTCCTGCAGGTGGCCTTAAAGGCAATATTCGTCTGAAGGCAACATTTTGCTATGCCTCGCCGACCGACCCACAGGACGCAGTCGCGTACACTCGGGCGGGTCTGGAGGTCGTGTTTCGGCCCAGCGATAAGAAGGTGAAGTCCGGTAAGACAAACGCAGATACGAAGGGCTTCTTTGACATGAAGAAGTACGCAACAGAGGAAGAGAGACGTTCGGACTTGGGTAAATGGGAAACCATTCTGCACGGTAACAAGTCAATGCGTGGAAGCAGTCTCGAAAATCCCGTGTTCGACATTCATTACAACGCGCGCGAAGGAGGGGGGCCGACATCGAGCGCGGAGAAGATCCGGTATGCACTGATCATTTCTGTGGAGGCACCAAAGAACGAGGATGTTTACAACGAGATCCTTCGTGCTTATGCGAAGACACTCGTACCTATCCAGCCAAAGGTAACGCTGCCTGTTCGTCTCTGATGAACCAAGGGGCCCTCTGGTGTTTCGCGGGGCACTCTCGCTCTCTGTTTGCATCAGCGGCGCTCGTTGCTTCCGACGAAGAAGTTCGATCTGTGCCAGAAGTCTTTCGTCATCTATCGCCGGCCGTCATCTTCAAGCACCTTGTTTTGACGGTCGACTCGACGGTCAATTGCTGTGATCATTCTGGGAAGTCCAATGATCATCGGCACTTGGGTAGGTAGGAGACAATTGAGTGGGAGTGATCAAGGTGCTCCGCCTCATTGTCAGCTGGCGTGCCGGCAATTGCAGCGCAGAGGTTCCGGGGAGAAGCTGCCCAAACTCGATCTGCGGTTTGTCTTTCGTCGGCAAGACTCACTCACAGTGACTGAATCGCGCGTTTGTAAACCGCTTCTGTCCGACATTTCTGCTCGAACTCGCCAGGATTGGGCAGTCCGCCCGAGCTTGGCGCGCCATAGTCTGTGGCGTCCCCGTCCGCTGCAGGGACGCCAACCGTGTCCGTCGCCACCCGAGCGCGGCAAGCGAGTGTGACATGGAGAACGCCTGGCTCACCGCCAACGGGCCAGGCGGGCCGCTCGATGACCTGATCGGCCATTCCATCACCGACCGTATCGCGGTGGGTCCACGCGCTGGGCAGAAGCTGTTCACGCTGCAGAAGCTGTCAGGCAGTGCGATGCAGGCAGCCGAGCAGCAGGGTGGCCATTGCGGTGTCGCGCAGGCCGGCGGGTTTTCGCTGCATGCGGGCATCGACATTGAGTCCGGGCAGCGTCAGAAGCTCGAACGACTGTGCCGTTACGTGAACCGTCCACCGGTGGCAGTGGATCGTATGGCGCTGACTGCGTCAGGACAGGTGCGCTATGCCCTGAAGACGCCTTATCGGGACGGCACCACGCACATCGTGCTGGAGCCACAGGACTTGATGGCGCGGCTGGCCGCACTGGTGCCACCCCCACGGATGCATCTGACGCGGTATCACGGGGTATTCGCGCCGCACAGCAAACTGCGCGCAGCGGTAACGCCAGCGGGTCGGGGCAAGGGCGGAGTTTGCCGCTGCGGGCCGGGGAGCGCGCGGCCGGCGGTCGCGCTGGAGGCGCTCCTGGCTGCCGCATTCGCCGGATTCACTGGGCGGGGTCTGACGACGGTGGGCTCGGGCGCACCCTAAAGCCCGTTCGGCGAAGTAGGCTGCGGTGCAGGGATGGTTTGAAATTCCTATCCGCCAGCGTCTTGTACTGCCAGTCCACCGCAGTGCCCTGTAGGAACGGCCAGGCCTGCGGGTTGTGGATCTCAGGCAACGCGTCCTGTCCACCCGCCTCCAGCACTAACACCTTAGTGCCCGCTTCGCTCAAGCGTCGCGCCAGTACGCAACCCGCCGATCCCGCTCCGACGATGACGTAGTCAACATCGGACGTTGGCGCGTCCATCTCGCGACTCGATTTTGCCCAGACGCGCGATGACGCCGACACTGCGCCCGCGCTCAGCCCACCTGCCACTACTGTTCGTCGAGTGATCATGGTCTGCAATCCCCCAAGACTTGTAACGCAGATCGGCATCGTCGTCGCTTGCGTCGACTAGAGCGTCAGTGCCTGCAAAAATACCCTCGAAATGCAGCTGAAATACGGCGAATAAGGTGGCGTCGGTCTCTGCAGCGTTGTGTTCTCGCGCTGCCGCGCGAAATTGTTGGCGGCAAACGTCTTGTGATGGCATCGTAGTGTTGAACTGATGGACAACCGTTCGGCGCCGGGGGATGGCTTCGTGCGAATTCCGTCGCTACGGAGACTTGCTCTTGGCGATCACTGGCGAATACCGCATCGCGGCCCCACGCGAGACCGTCTGGGCCGCACTCAACGACACCGAGGTTCTCAAAGCCTGCATCCCGGGTTGCGAAGAACTGCAGCGACTGTCCGATACAGAGATCGACGCGCGTGTCGCCGCCGCACTCGGGCCGGTGTGCGCGACGTTCGCGACCCGTATTCAACTGACCGACATGAAACCACCCGAGTCGTACACGATCAGCGGCGAAGGCAAGGCGGCCGTGGGCTTCGGCAAGGGCGTTGCCCAAGTCAGCCTGAGCGAAGAAGCCGGCGCCACCGTACTGCGTTATTCGGCCGACTTGCGACTGGGCGGTAGGCTGGCGCAGGTGGGATCTCGGCTGCTCGAGGGTTTTACGCGGCAGCTTGCCGACCAGTTCTTCGACGCATTCGCTAAGCGGGTCGATGCGGGTGCGACACGCCAGGACGCGGCCGTGACGACTGCGGGTGCCGAGGACGCCGTCGCAGGCGCGAGACGTCTCGCGCCGTTCGGCTGGCTTGCCGCTGCAGTGATTGCCGCTATCGTAATTTGGTTACTGGCACGTTGACAGAAGGAAGCGCCGCATGAAAGTCAGTCTGGAAGTCAACGGTCGCCGTGTCTCGGCGGACGTTGAGGAGCGCACGTTGCTGGTCGAGCTGTTGCGCAAGAACCTGCTGCTTACTGGCACGCATGTCGGCTGCGATACCACGCAGTGCGGTGCCTGCGTCGTGCATGTCGACGGTCGCGCGGTCAAGAGCTGCACGATGCTCGCTGCCCAAGCGGACGGGGCGCAAGTCACGACGATCGAGGGCTTGGCACCCAAAGGCGGTCTGCATCCCGTGCAGGCGGCGTTCCGTGCCAACCACGCGCTGCAATGCGGCTTCTGCACGCCCGGGATGATCATGACAGCGGTGGAACTACTAACTCACAACCCGAATCCGACCGAGCAGGAAATTCGCGACGGCCTCGATGGCAACATCTGCCGCTGTACCGGATATCACAACATCGTCAAGGCCGTCGCCGCTGCCGCGCAGACGATGCGCGCGACGGGCTGAGGAACGGCAGATGTACCCATTCGAATACCTCAAGCCGGCGGATCTACAGTCGGCCGTAAAAAGCGCGAGCGCCAGCGGCGAGAACAAGTTCATCGCCGGAGGTATGACACTGCTACCCACGCTGAAGTTGCGCCTGGCGCGCCCCGACCGCCTGATCGATCTGAGCCGCATTACCGAACTAACCGGTATCCGCGTCGAGGCAAAGCACGTGGAGATCGGTGCCATGACGCGCCACGCCGACGTTGCCCGGTCTGCCGATCTGCGCCGCGCCTTGCCGGCGCTCGCTGCACTCGCCGGCGGTATCGGCGATCCGCTGGTGCGCAATCGCGGCACAATCGGCGGCTCGATTGCCAACAACGACCCGGCTGCCGACTACCCGTCGGCGCTGCTTGCGCTGGCTGGCATCGTCATCACCAATCAACGTGAAATCGCAGCCGATGATTTTTTCACCGGCATGTTCTCGACGGCGCTCAAATCGAGCGAGCTGATTACAAGGCTGCGTTTCGACATTCCCAAGCGGGCCGCGTACGCCAAGTACCCGAATCCGGCGTCGCGTTACGCGATGGTGGGTGTGTTCGTGGCCGATACCGCGACCGGCATTCGCGTTGCAGTCACCGGAGCCGGCCCATGCGTGTTCCGAGTGGCGCCGTTCGAGGCTGCGCTGGCCAAGCGCTTCACGCCCGACGCACTCGACGGTCTCGGCATCCCGGCGGACAATTTGAACAACGACCTGCATGGCTCGGCCGAGTATCGGGCCAGCCTTGTTAGCGTGATGGCGAAACGCGCGGTCGCGGCTGCGCTCGGCGGCTGACGGCAACATTATTGAGCGTCGCAGTGCCCGCTTCTGTCGATGCAACCGAGGCGCTGCTGCGCGGCCAGCGCTATCTCGCTGATCGGACGTTGTCGGTGGTCACGTTTCTCGCGCTCAAGCTGGGCCGACCGCTGTTTCTGGAGGGCGAGGCGGGCGTCGGCAAGACGGAAGTCGCGCGCGCATTGGCCGCCGGGCTGGGGCGCGACCTCATCCGACTGCAGTGCTATGAGGGTCTCGACGCGTCCTCGGCGCTTTACGAATGGAACCATCTGCGACAGCTGTTAGAACTGCGGGTAGCCGAGGTGACCACCAGCGCTGATCGGTCGCGGTCCGCACTCACAAGCGCCGTGTTCTCCCCCGAATTCTTGATCAAGCGGCCACTGTTGCAGGCGCTTGAGCCGAACGCAAAGGGTCCGCCGGTGCTGTTAATCGACGAGATTGACCGAGCGGACGAGCCGTTCGAAGCCTTCCTACTCGAAATTCTCGCCGACTACCAAGTCACGATCCCCGAGCTTGGCACCGTACGCGCCGCGCAGCCGCCGATTGTCGTACTAACGTCAAATCGCACGCGTGAAGTACACGACGCGCTGAAGCGTCGCTGTCTGTATCACTGGGTCGGGTATCCGGATGCCGCACGCGAGCTGCAAATCCTTGCAGCTCGCGCACCGGAAGCGGGTGATGCGCTGGCGCAGGAGATTGTGCAATTCGTGCAGGGGCTGCGGCAGCGGCGACTACAGAAGCCACCGGGCGTGGCCGAAAGTATCGAGTGGGCACGCGCGATCGTCGCGCTCGGTCAGCATGCGCTGACGCCGCAGTTGTTACATGAGACACTCGGTGTACTGTTGAAGTATGAAGAGGATATTTCCGCCGTGCGCGCGAATCCACCAAGCATCAGCGCCGCGTGAACCACCCGGTTATGCTCACGCTGCCGCGCCTGGCGCAAGCGCTGCGCGACAGTGGTGTGAAGCTCGGCAGCGGTGCGGTACTGGTGGCGGCGGCGGCACTCGCCTGCGTCGAACTCGACCGTCCAAACGATGTGCGCGATGGTCTGCGCGCTGCGCTGATCCACGAGCCAGCCGACTTCGAGCTGTTCGAGCGCTTGTTCACGCTGCTGTTTGGCAACGAGCGCGACAGGATCGCCGCGAACCCTCCCGCTCAACCTCGCTCCTGGGATCTGCCAGCGGCACCCGGTGGGCGCCGTCTCGCAGCCGCACTATTAGGACTCGGCTCACAGCAGACGCCCGCCACGGAACGGATCGAGCGTGACGCCGCGGGCTCAGCGTCGACTGCCGAGGTGCTCGCGGCCAAGGACTTTGAGCAGATGAGCGGGGCCGAACTTGACGACGCGCTGCGGCTGCTGGCCGCAACCCCGTCGCACGCCGCGCAGCGCCGCACGCGCCGCATCGTGGCTGCTAACCGCGGTCCGCACGTCGACCTGCGACGCACACTGCAGCAGATGCGGCGTGGCCTCGACGCGCTACCACCACCACGACGCCGAGCGCAGTATCGGCCGCGTGACTGGGTGCTGCTAATCGATATTTCCGGCTCGATGGCGTCCTACGCGCGCATGGCGCTGCAACTCGCCTGGGCCCTGGGGCGGCGTGGTGGCCGGCTGGAAGTGTTCGCCTTCGCGACCCACTTGACGCGTGTGACGCCTGCTCTGCGCAACGCCGATCCGGACGTCGCGCTGCAACAGGTGGCGCGCAGCGTCACCGACTGGGATGGCGGTACGCGCATTGGCGAGGCACTGGCGCAATTCAACCATCTCTGGGCACGACGCGTGTTGACCCGCAGCCCTTGGGTCGTTGTGCTCACCGATGGCCTCGAGCGCGGCGGCGTCGAGCAGCTCGAGACCGAAGTCGCCCGGCTTGCACGGCAATGCCGCGAGCTGATCTGGCTCAATCCGTTGCGCCGCAGCCCCGCCTACGAGCCGCTGGCAGCGGGCGCCGCGGTCCTGGAACAGTTCGCGACGCGTCGGCTGTCAGCACACAACGTTGAGTCGCTGTTGGCACTAACTAAACTGATCGATAGCAGCAAATTGCATGGGAAATTCGGTTGCAACCTGACTTGACAGGTTCGCAGAATCGGCCGTAGAACGGTTTGCGACAACAGCGGGGATGCCCGTTAAGGAGAGGCGATGAGCGGGACAGGTTTCGGCGCGTCGGTGCCACGAATTGAAGACTATCGGTTCATCACTGGCCAGGGCCGTTACACCGACGACATCACCTTGCCTGGACAGGCCTACGCCTACGTCCTGCGTTCGTCTATTGCGCACGGCACGCTGCGCCGCATCGATACGACGGCAGCCAGTTCTGCGCCGGGTGTCATCGGTGTGTTCACAGCCGCCGACCTGCAAGCTGATCAGATCGGCAACCTGCCGTGCGCCTGGCACACCACCAACGTTGACGGCAGTGCGCGCTTCGACCCACCCCATCCGGTGCTCGCAGGCGAGCGCGTTCGACACGTCGGCGAGCCGATCGCGTTGATTGTCGCCGAGACACTCATGCAAGCCCGCGACGCCGCGGAACTCATTGAATGTGACTTCGACGACCTCCCGGCGGTTGCCACGATCGAACGTGCCATTGCTCCCGAGGCACCCTGCCTTTGGCAGCAGGCCCCCGGCAATGTCGCGTTTCACTGGCGTAGCGGCGATCTTGACGCGACTGAGCGTGAGTTCGCCAAGGCGGCCCACATCGCGCGCCTCGATCTCATCAACAACCGTTTGGTCTGTAACCCGATGGAGCCTCGTACGGCGACTGGAGCCTACGATGGCGGTAAGGATGAATTCACACTTTATCTGTCGACCCAAACGCCGCATATCGAACGACTGTTGTTAGCAAAGGCTACGCTGCGCGTGCCGGAGAGCAAGCTGCGGGTGGTATCGCCCGACGTCGGCGGTGGCTTCGGCACCAAGGCGCAGCATTACCCAGAGACCGTGCTCGTGCTATGGGCCGCCCGCCGCCTCGGCAGGCCGGTGCACTGGGCGGCCGATCGCAGCGAGGGCTTCGTCAGCGATCGACAGGCCAGAGACCACGTCACCCATGTCGAACTGGCACTCGATGCCGACGGCAAGTTTCTCGCCCTCAGAGTCGACACCGACGCCAATCTGGGCGCCTATTTCTCGACCTTCGGGCCGCTGATCTGCACTTTTTTGTACTCCAGTGTGCTTTGCGGCAACTACGCCATTCCCGTCGGTTGTTGTGACGTGCGGGGCATCTGGACTAACACCGTGCCCACCGACGCGTATCGCGGCGCAGGCAGGCCAGAAGCGATATTCGTGATCGAGCGAATCGTCGATCAGGCCGCGCGTGACCTGGGTATCGATCGTGCCGAACTGCGGCGCCGAAATCTCATCCGTTCGGACCAGCTCCCCTGGAAGACGCCGTTCGGGTTCGAATACGAACCGAGTGACTACCCGGCTCTGCTCGCCCGCGCGCTGGAATTGGGCGACTACGCCGGTTTCGAGGCCAGACGGGCGCAGTCGAAAGCGCAAGGCCTGCTGCGCGGCATCGGCATTTCCTGTTACCTCGAGGCCGGCGGTGAGGGCCCGTCGGCCTTGTATCTCGCCTCCGGCGGTGGCGTTGGCATGTTCGAAGGCGCCACCGTCCGCGTCAATCCGTCCGGGAGTGTCGTGGTGCTGACCGGCACTCACTCGCACGGCCAGGGACACGAGACCACCTTTGCGCAACTCGTCTGCGAACGGCTCGGCGTGCCAATCGAGCAGGTCGACATCGTCCATGGCGATACCGGACGGGTACAGTACGGCATCGGCACGCTCGGCTCACGCTCACTGGCACTCGGCGGCAGCGCTATTGCCATGGCGATCGACAAGATCATTGCCAAAGGCAAACGCATCGCCGCTCGCGTGCTCGAGGCGAGCGAGACGGACGTGGAATTCCAGAGCGGACGATTCTCGATCCGGGGCACAGATCGCGGCCTGGCGTTCCAGGAAGTGGCATTCCTGGCCCACGCGCCAGCCGCCTGGCCGTGCAATGAGATCGAACCCGGGCTCGAAGAGAAAGCCTTCTTTGATCCACCGAACTTCGTGTTTCCGGCCGGTGCGCATATCTGCGAGGTGGAAATCGACCCAGAGACGGGCAAGACGCGCTTCACGGCCTACGCAGTCGTCGACGATTTCGGCGCGATCCTCAATCCGATGATCGTCGATGGGCAGGTGCATGGCGGTCTTGCGCAGGGCATCGGCCAGGCGCTGCTGGAACAGTGCGTTTATGATCCCGACACGGCGCAACTGCTATCCGGCAGTTTCATGGACTATACGATGCCGCGCGCCGACGATCTGCCGTCGTTCACCACCGATTACATCAACTTTCCGTCGCCTAACAACGTGCTCGGCGTGAAAGGTTGCGGTGAAGCAGGTACGATCGCATCGCCACCGGCGGTCATCGGTGCGGTGCTGGATGCGCTGGCGCCACTCGGCGTGACCGACATCGCCATACCGGCAACGCCGCACGCGGTCTGGCAGGCGATTCGCGCCGCTCAGAAGGGTTTGGCAGTACCGATGTAAGCCACGACGAGCACCAGGAACCACAGCGTCCCCGCCGAGAAGCCACACCAGAAACGCGTGCGGTTCATCAGCGGTTCCGCCCGCAGTTTCTCATCACCGCCGCGCCGTGCCATTTCAATCAGCGGATACCAATGGTCCGCCGACCGCATGATCCAGATGCCATTCCAGACGATCAGGCCGTAGATCGCCATCTTCAAGCCGAGCCAATTTGGCACCGCGATCCATTCGCTGATGAGTACCACGAGTCCGAGACTGAACATGATGGCGCCAACGAGCGCCCAGATGCGCCGATCCCAGCGTGCCCACATCAGACCACGCGGCGATCGGCCGAGGCGCCGCACGGAAAAGATGGATGCCAGCCAGCCCGCACAGGCCAGCCACACCAGGAGCAGCCAACCGCCCGTGATCGGCGAGCCGTAGTAGGTAGCCAGGGTGAAGCCCAGCCCCAGCATCAGCACGATGCTGATGCGTGGCGCCATATCGACCTTGTAGCGTATCTGACGTACCCGCATGCGTTCTTCGATGTCGAGGTCATGCCGCGTGAGCTGACTGTCGCAGAAAAACACACCCAGATCTGCGCCTAGCCAATAGCCAAACAGCAGGATGTGGAGGTAGAGCAGGACAAAATAGGGCTCGATAGACACGAATCGGTTCTCCCAAACGCTTTGCGCTAAACCTCGACTTTGAACGTCACTCCGAACCGTGTTAGCAGATCGCGTTTCACCAAGTCCGCGCTCACCGCTTCATCCTGCACCACGTTGTCGACCACTAGACCATCGGTGGCTTCTTTGCGCAGGATCACCAGCAGATTCGTGTTGTCGAACACGGCGAACGGGAACTCGTGCCAGGTATTGATATGCATCAGGAAGCCCCCCTGGCCATCGAAAAGGAAGGCTTCGGCCTTGTCGATGTCTGGCGTCTCGGCGTCACTGGGTGGCGCGAACACGGCGACGAATGGCTTCGAGCCTAGCGAGACAAACACCTGCGTGTGCTTGGGGTGTCGCTCCATCCAGCGCACTTCCAACGGGCGGCGATCGAGTGTAACGACCGGCATCTCCGTCTCGCCATCGGACTTGAACTCGGCGACCCGCCGCACCTTCGCCTTGCCGTCGTAGAACTCGATCGGCATCGGCTTGACGTCGGGATGGTAGCCGAGGATCGTGCCGTAGGGTGCTAGCGCCGCGGGCGTTGCCTGCTTGGCGTGGAGCACGCGCACCTCGGTCTTCCGATTCGTCACTGCATTCATATCGTTCTACTCAGCCTCGGGTCTATTTCAGTTGTTTCATCACACGAGCCGCCGCGCGCACCGCGCGCACGATGCTCTGGTAGCCGGTGCAGCGGCAGAGGTTGCCTGCCATCGCCGTGCGGATCTCGTCATCTGTTGGCTCGGCGTTGCTCTTCAAGAGCTCCGTGGCGGTGAGCACCATGCCCGGCGCACAAAAAGCACACTGCAGCCCCGCCTCGTCCCAGAATGCCTGCTGGATGGGTGTTAGCTTGCCTTCTGCGTCCTTCAGACCCTCGAGTGTCGTGATCGTTTTGCGTTGAACCGTGGCGGCGAGCGTGATGCAGGACTTCGCCACTTGGCCGTCGATCAGCACGGTGCAGGCACCGCAGTGACCGGTCATGCAGCCCATGTGGGTGCCGGTCAGTCGCATTTCCTCACGCAACAGTTCTAGCAGCGTCGTGCCCGGCGCGATCTCAAGCTCGCACGGCTTGTTGTTCACTCGACATTGCAGCAGCACGCTATCTTCGAGCATCTCTTCCATGTTGGTTGTCACTAGCGATGCCTCACTTGTTAGTTCGTTGCGCGTTGGCCACGGCGGCCTGTACGGCTCGTCGCGCCACAACGCCCGCCATGGCGCGACGCCAGGTGGCATCGCCCTGCTGATCGTCGAGCAGCGTCTTGGGCGATGCGCTGCAGAGGCTCTCTACTCTGGCGCCTGCGACCGCATCCCACGGTTTGCCTAGTAGCCCGTGCAGTGCCTCGCTCGCATCGAGCGGCTGCTCACTGACAGCGCCGATAACGACGCGCAGCGTCGAGAGTTTGTTGCCGGTAAGAGAAACGACCGCGGCCGCGTTGGCCGAGCCATAACTGCCGGCTGTGATCTTGAGCTTCTCGTAGGCCCAGCCGGCGTCCGGCTGCATCGACTTCAACAGAATGCGTGTCAGCAATGACGACGTACCCAAGCCATGACTCGTCTCCGCCAGGATCTTACCGAGCGCAGCGCGCCGGACACCCTCCGGTGCCTGGATCTCCACGTCCGCTTGCAGCGCTAACAACACCGGCGCAATGTCATAGAGCGGGTGCATCGCGACTAGATTGCCGCCCACGGTGCCGCGATTGTGCACTTGCCAACCACCGCCCACCTGCGCCGCTGCATGCGCCAGCAGAGGCAGCGCGCGTTGAACAATGGCGTCCCGCTGCAGAGTGCGATGGACCGTGAGCGCACCGATGGCGACCTCGCCGTCCTTTTCGGTGATACCCGCTAACTCCGGCAACGCCGCGATATCCACATACACGGTGGGCATTAGTCGGCCATAGTTCACGTGCGGCATCAGTTCCTGACCACCCGCAATGACAACCGCGCCTGCACCGAGGTTGCCCAAGACCTCTACTGCTTGCGCCGCCGAGCGTGGCCGCGCGTACTGCGGATGAAGGCTCATGCGACCTCCCGTTTGCGGGCTGGCTGCGCCGCCGATTGGATCGCTTGCCAGACCCGCGGCGCGGTCAACGGCAGATCTGTAATCGACACGTTCAAGGGCGCGAGGGCGTCGTTTACCGCATTCACCACCGCCGCCGCTGAGCCGCCGACACCGGCCTCGCCGGCGCCCTTCAGACCCTGGTAGGTCACCGGATTGGGGCTATCGTGGTGCACCATGTTGATCGCCGGCACGTCGTGCGCGCGCGGCATCACATAGTTGACGAACGTGTTTGTGAGCTGTCGCCCCTGCGCATCGAAGCGGATCTCCTCGTTCAGCATGCCGCCGATCCCAAAGGCGATCGCCCCACAGGCCTGGCCCTCGACCAGCACCGGATTGATCACCTTGCCGCAGTCATGCGCCGCCGCAAACTGCAGCAGTTTCACTTGGCCCGTCTCGCGGTCCACCTCGCACACCACCGCATATGCCGCATTCGAATAGCTCGGGTACGGATTGATGCGGCCCTTCTCATCGGGCGTGTGCCGAATGAGTCCGGGTCGGAACGTACACGTGGCTTCGAGTGGCGGTGTGATTGCCAGCCCCACATCGTAGGCACGTGTATAGGCGGCGTACGCCACCTCTTTGAGACTCAGCGTCTTGTCGGGTTTCGCGCTCGAACGCAGCACGCCGCGCAAGAGGCTGACGGTCGCGAAATCGACTTCCAGCAGCGCCGCACCGATCGTGAGGATCTTCTCACGCACTTCGCGTGCGGCCATCGCCGCTGCGCCGCCGCCGACTATGGTGCTGCGGCCTGAGTAGTTACCAAAGCCGTACGGACAGGTGGTGGTATCGCCCTGAACCACTCGGATCCCTTCGAGTTCCACGCCCAGTTCGTCCGCCACGATCTGTGCCATCCCGGTGGGGTTGCCGGTGCCGGGGGTTGTGACACCGGTCAGTAACATCACCGAGCCATCGGGCCCGACTCGTACCGTCGAGGAGTCATAGCCCGCCACCATGGTGCCTGGGATCGCGCCGCCTTCGGGTGTGAGCTCGTAGGCGAGCCCGATGCCGAGCAACTTGCCCTCGGCCCGCGCCTGCTGCTGCTTCTTCTTCCAGTTGTCGTAGCCAAGCGCCTCGAGCGTCTTCTTCACCGCGCCCGCATAGTCACCCGAGTCGTAGATCAGACCCGTGGGGCTGTTATACGGAAAGGCGTCTTTGGCGATAAAGTTGCGCAGCCGCATCTCGATCGGATCGACGCCGATGGCGCGCGCCGTGTTGTCGATCGCCAGCTCCAGCGCCAACGCCGTCGCTTCCTTACCATAGCCGCGCGAGGCGTTCCAGGACGGCTTGTTAGTGGTGACGATGTTCATCAGGACATCGACATCGGTGACCTTGTAGGGCCCCGGAAAGGTAAGGCCCGTCAGAAACGCCATGCCCCAGCCCGGACACGCACTCGGCGCACCGGTGTTCGCCAGCGCCCGATCGCGCAGACCCAAGATCTCGCCGTCTTTTTGCACTGCGAGTTCCACTTCGTGGAGCTGCTCGCGCGCGCCGATCAGCAGGCACTCTTCGCGATCTTCTACCCACTTCACTGGCTGGCCCGTGCGCTTGGTGAGCAAGCACACCAGCGCTTCTTCCGGGTGGCCGTGCATCTTCATGCCGAAGGCGCCACCGATCGCCGGCGCCACGATCCGAATCAGATTCTCCGGCATGCGCAGCGCCGTGGAGAGCACATGCCGCAGCGGATGCGGGTTCTGGGCCGTTGCATAGAACGTGATGCCGTGCGTCTCGTGATCCCAGACCGCGTTGTACGTGCGCGTCTCGATCGGTTGCGTCGAGAAGCGATGGATACGCACTGTCGTTTTAACAACCCGATGCGCGCGCTCGAAGGCTTTGACCACATCGCCATTCACAAACGGCAGTGCCATGATGCTGTTATCGGCCCAACCCGGCACCACCACTGGTGCACCGGGCTTCACCGCGTCCTCGGCCTCAAGCACGGCCGGGGCCGGCTCATATTCCACCTGCACGCGCGACGCTGCATAGCGCGCCGTCTTCTTGTCCTCAGCCACGACCACCGCAACGGGTTGCCCGAACTGCCACACCTGGTCGAGTGCGAGACAGCGCACGTGCACCGTCTTGCCGCCAAACACTGCGGCATCGATGTAGTGCGGGATGGGATCAAGGTGCTCCGCCGCTTCCTTCCCCTCCATCGCCAGCACCACGCCCGCCACCTTCAGTGCGCCCGACAGATCCACGCGCTTGATGCGCGCGGCCGCATGCGGACTACGCACAAAGTGCGCGTGCAGTTGCCCTGGAAACTGAAAATCGCTGGTGTACTTCGCCACACCCGCCACCAGTGCATCGCCGCCCAACGTACGCACGCCTTGGCCGACATATGCCCTGTCGCTACCGCCTTGGGCGTGCTTGGATTTTGCAGTCATATCAACCCCCTCTGTCGCGGCGCGCTGCTCAGAACTTGACGCCGACTTCGATGCCCACCGTGCGACGCGAACCTGGCGCGATGAAGGCACCGCCGAACTCCGGTGCCGGAATCACTTCCGCGATCCATTTCTCATCGAGAGCGTTCTGCGCGAAGGCCGTGACCGACCAACGCTCGCCTTCCAAGCCGACGCGAAGATCGAGCGTATCAAACCGATCGCGCTGCGTGAGTGTGTAGTTAGCGGTACCCAGCCCTGGGAATACCAGATCGAACACGGTACGAATGTCCTGCCCCTGCACGGTATGGAACCACGTCGGCCCCGTGATGCGATAGTCGGCGCGGACGGCCAAACCGAGTGCATCCGTCAGCGGGTACTTGGCTTGCGTGCCGAGGTTGATGGTGTAGTCAGCCGTGTACGGAGACTCGTTACCCACGGTATTGGGCCGCGACGCATTCTCCTTGATTTCACTGTCGGTCAAATTCACGGCACCAAACACGGTCCAGCCGTCGGCGATTCGATACTGGGCTCCGAGCTCCACGCCCTGGATCTCGACCTTGTCGATATTGGTTACGGTACGGAGCAAGCCGAACCCGCCCGTGTAGAACTCGAAGAACTGCATATCATCGACTTCGGTGCGGTAGAACGCCAGATCGAGCGCCAGCCGGCCGCCGAGCACGCTGCCCTTGGTACCGACCTCGATCGCGCTCGAAGTCTCTTTGCGGTAGTCGTCCTCGACCAGCAGGTTGGCGCCCAGAGGCACATTGAAGTTGGATTCGATTACCGCGTTGCTGCCCTGGTTGTTGAAGCCACCGGCCTTGAAGCCAATGCCCCAGTTGGCAAACAGCGACCACTCCGGCACCGGTTTGTAAGTGACCGCCACTTTGGGCTGTAGCTGGGTGTACACACGCGACTTCGGCGCGATCGTGCCGCTGGCAGGCAAGCCGGGGTTGATAGGCGTATTGGTGGCCGGATCCAGGACGTTCGGCACCCGGCTTTCGACATCCCGTTCCTCGCGGTCGTAGCGCAACGCCAATGACATCGAGAGTTGATCGGTAGCCTCGTATTGAAGCGAGCCGAAACCGGCGTACACATCGGTCTTGAACTGGTCATCGAACAACAATGATGTCGGGTTCGAGCTGCCCGGCGGGTTGTAAGTCTGGCGAATACCCTGTTGACCCGTGTCCTCGGCAATCGCCACCGCATTGCGGCGATCGATCTGCAGCAGATAGGCACCGATCGACCACTTCAGCGGCCCGCCGCTGGTCGAGGCGAGACGGATTTCCACGCTGTCGTCCTGCTGATTGCGCAGCTGGTACTGCGTACCGTCGCAGGTGGTGGCGCCAAACGGCCCAAACACCGAAGTGAACGGCGCCGCGGTGAAAAACTGCGGCGACGGCGGTTGGTAGCCAGCCGCCACCAGTCCGGTACGCGTAGCCGCACAGGAGGGCTGAAGTTCAAAGCGATAAAAGGACGCTGCCGTGCTGTCCGCCAGCCAATCCTGCTCCACGTCCGAATGCAGATACCAGGCGGTCAACGTGCCGAATGACAGCTCCTGCGTCCAGCGAATCGAGGCTTCCATGGTTTCCTGGCGGTTGTCCGGAACGATGTTGCCCACGAAGTTGAATGGATGTTCGTTTACGTCTCGATTGAAGTCCGGATTACCGAGCGCGGCTGCAAACCCAGGCAGATTGAAGCCGGCATTGAAGCTCAGCGCGGCCGCGTCCACCTTACCAAAGCGGGCCTTGAAGTCGATCTCCGTCGCATCGGTTGGCGTAAAGACCAAGCGCGTGCCGATGTTCCAGCCACGGTAGTTATCTACCTGACTACCCTGACTGATCGGATTGGGCCCGGTGTTCTTGTAGAACCCGTCGGTCTCACGGAAGTCGCCAAACAAGACAAACCCCGCGCGATCCGAAAACGGGCCGCTCAGCGTTGCCTGCCCGCCATAGCTCTGGTGCTCACCGAAGTTGACACTGCCGTCGAACGCATACACGTCACCCGGCTTGCGAGTCGTCATCACGATCGCACCCGCCGTGGCGTTGCGGCCATAGTACGCACCCTGCGGACCCTTCAGGACTTCCACCTGTTCCAAAGCGCCTTGAATCTGGTTGAGCTGCGCCGTGTTGGTTTTCAAGATGCCATCGACCACGAGCGCGACATTGCTCTCAGCGTCGCGAGCACCATTGATACCGCGGATGTTGACCTGTGTATCACCCACTTCCGCGGTACCGGTCACGATCGTGACGCCGGGTGTCAGCGCGGTGATGTCTTCTGCATTGGCTGCACCTGTGAGTTCCAAGGACTCCGACGTGAGGACCGAGACGGATGCAGGCACGTCGCGCAACAACTCGGCGTCGCGCCGCGAGGTGACAACGATTTCTTCGAGCGCTTGCGCCTGCGGACCATCTGACTGTTGAGCAAACAGACTGGTTGGCACGGCCACCAGCGCAACAGTGAGAGCAGGAATAATTAGACCGTTGACTCGCAACATATGTCCCCTCAAAAAAAGCGACCGTGCTACTGGACGAGCACAGTTGTGAAACTAGGCCTACACCCGACCGCGGTCAAGGCGGGCTTTGCAGCTGTTTGTTCGGTCGTTCCGCTAAGGTGGTGATGGCTTTGTTAACGCTATCTACGGTGGAAAATCCATCTAATTTGCGCCTATTTTGCGCGACTGGACATTTGCCGCCGCGGCACGAACAATCAAGACCCATTTAGAGGAGCACGCTGATGGACGAGCCGGCACGATCCGAGCGCTACATGACCATCTCAGACCAGGCTGCGGCCCTGACACGCGCTGAACTCGCCATCCTGCGATCCTCCGGAGCGTTTGCACGCTGGATCGTGCTGCTGCATCGTGCCGTCAGTGGGACCAGTCTGGGCTGGCAGGACGTCGCTCTGCTGCATTCCATCCGCATGTGTGGCGGCGCGCAGAATCTCTCCGAGCTGCTGCTGTTTCTGAATCGCAACGACGTGTCGACCATCCAGTATTCGCTGAAGAAGCTCGAGCAGTTCGAATTCATTAAGCGCGTGGCTGGTGGCTCACGCCGCGAAGCCGGCTACCAGTTGACCGAGCGCGGCCTGGACGCGACCCAGCGCTACGCAGAAGAGCGGGAGAAATTGCTGGTTGGATTGTTAGGCGAAATCAACGGCTATGCCGAGTCACTCGATGCAGCAGCCGGCGCGCTCGAACGACTCACAGGGCTGTACGACCAGGGAACCCAGGCGGTGCTGAATCTGAAAATCCTGGGTCCGCGCTGAGTTGTCTTGGCGGGTCAGCTCCTGCGCGCCTTCGCGTCCTTCCAGCCACGATTGATACGGTTAAGGTCAAACCCCTTGGGGTCGAACACACCACTTGTCCAGCGCACCATGTCCACGTGCTGCTCGTGCCGACCGTTGCCAATAGTCTTGAGGGACGACGCGTAGCCGTGCGGCCCGCCGACATTCTCAGGCGGGCGGGCATTCTCGCCCGCGATACGAATCGGTAGCGGCGCATCGTTGATCACATTGGCCGGCCGCGATTCAATCATGATGCGGTGCCGCCAATCGGCGCCCATGTCGTAGCGATACTCAAACTCGCCACGTCTACTTAACAACGCGGCGATGACCGCGACCGAGACCCGTCGCGCGCGATTCTCGCTTTTACATGTTCTTCGCTCCGTCTGCTTCGCCGCAGCAGCCGTGCAAAGTCTCTCATTTTCGCCGTCGCCTTTTGTCCGGAAATCGATGAGGCTACTACACACTGCTGGACGGTCCGCTCGCGCTTGTAGGCTCGCGCCTGATGCACTGCATGACGGAACTCGTCTTCGTCGATTCCAATGTCCTGATTTACGCGCACGACGCTGATGCTGGCAACAAGCGGCACAGAGCGCGCGACAGACTGCAATCCCCGTGGTCGGCCAGGTACGGTCGCGTCTCGATCCAGGTCTTGCAGGAGTTCTACGTCAACGCCACACGCAAGCTCACTACACCGATCGCTCGAGCCAGCGCGCGCGAGGTTGTTGCTGCCTAGGGAACTCGGGTGCGAGAAACCACCACCGTCGCGACGGTTACGCGCGCCTCACATATTGCGGAACTCGCACAGGTTTCGGTTCGGGATGCATTGATAGTAGCCGCCGCCGAACAGGTGGGTGCAACGGTGCTATTGAGCGAGGACTTTCAAGCTGGCCAGACAATCGCAGGGATTCGCGTCGAGAATCCGCTGCTGGCGGTTGGGCTACAGCGCGGCGGTTGCTGCAATAGCAGTAGCCTTCTTTAGGTCTAACGAGCGACCAATAACGCTCCGAACCCTGCCTGCTTGAAATGCTGATCACTCGTCAATGCCGACTTCAGTCGCAACTCCCGCATCAAGACAAAGCTCGCGCAGTCGACGAACGAATAGGCCTGATCCGAGTACTTGCGGAAGTATGCCTTGGTCGCCGCAAATCGCGGCTCGTTGATCCACTCAATACGAAGAGCCGCGCTCTGTTCGATCAGGTCGAGAACACGCAAGGCGACGTGCGCACCGCTACGTACCCGCGCCAATGTGACTGTCTCTGACACGATGGCATCCGTCACGACCAACATGTCACCAGCGCGCACATGTCGCTCGACGAACTCACGTGCACGCCGATGATGCGTGTCGCGCCGATCGATCAGCGCGTATAGCCCAGAGGTATCGACAAACAAGTCATTCGTTGCCATAAACGAGACGATCGATGTCTTCATTGTGCAGTTCACCGCCTGGTCCGTCCACGGCGAACTGATCCAGCGACAGCAAAGGATCGTCGGGAGAGACAGGCTCGCGCCGAGACTTCGGCGCCGGCCCCAGTTCCGCCACCGGTTTGCCGTTGCGAGCAATCATGATCCGCTCGCCACGCTCGGCACGCGCCACCAGCTGGGACAACTGAGTCTTGGCCGCATGCATGTTGACGGTGTTCTTTGCCATGACCCAATCTTAGCTAAGTCCATACGACTAATCAACGTAACCATTCATTGACACCTGCCACAGCGCCTACGCTACCGAATCCCTCCCGCAATGTGATCGTCGAGCGGAGCCAGGGATGAGGCCATATCAAGCGCGATTGCATCAAAGGACGACGGCATGCGGGTAGGTACCCCGGTAAGTAAAACCAACCGTTCGCTAAATGGGAGCAGCCAGAGAGCATAGGGCGGCTCGAGTATGGCCCAGGGCAATGCAATACAATCGCACATCAACCCAGCCCTTTTGTCACCGGACGACGCACCATGTTTGATCAGATAGGCCCTGGCGCACTAACCCTGCTCGTGCTGACCGTTGGCCTGAGCGCACTCGCGCTGTGGGTCGTCCCGGGCATGATCGACAAGTGCGTCTTCCGTCCTTACCGACTGCTTCGCGATCGCGATTATCTGGCGCTGCTAACGAGTGGCTTTGTGCATGCTGACATTGGGCACCTGCTATTCAACATGTTCACTTTCTATTTCTTCGCCGTACCGCTCGAGCACCATATCGGTACATCGAAGTTTCTGCTGCTCTACTTCGCCGGCTTGTTGCTCAGCCAGGTGCAGAGTTACTACAAGCATCGCAGCAATCCCGACTACGCCACACTTGGCGCATCGGGCGCCATTTCAGCGGTGTTGTTCGCCTCGGTCGTCTATATGCCGACGCAGAGCATCTACATCATCCCCATTCCCGTGCCAATCCCGGCACCGCTCTTTGCTGTGGCCTATCTCGCCTACACCTATTGGTCTGCCAGGCGGGCGCGCGGTCGCATCAACCACGACGCGCATCTTGGCGGCGCCCTGACCGGTCTCGCGTTTGTGGCCTTGTTCGATCCGGGCGCTTATGGCCGTGCGCTGCGATTGCTGGGTCTGTAGTCCGTTGGTCGACAACGTCCACGGTCCTGAGAGCATCAACAAGCAGCCGCAGCCGCCGCGCCGCGCGGTGACGCGCTTGCACCAGAGCAGTTGGGACATCCGGATACGTCCCGAAATTTGCTAGTGAGGCCGCGGAAAGGGCGTTCTGGGAAAAGAACGACTCAACGGTGTATATGGATTGGAAAAAGGCTCAGGTAGCTGTACTTCCCAATCTAAAGCCGTCTACTCAGACGATCTCATTGGGGCTACCGCAGCATCTTCTTGACTCAATAAAGTCAGCTGCCAACGCGCGAGATGTGCCATATCAATCTCTGATCAAGGTGTGGTTGCAAGAGAAGCTGCAGAATTCTTGATTTCTTTCGGCATCTATCGCCTTCGATCACTTTCGCCAGCATCGACCCGCACAAGCGCAATCCGCTATTCGGCGCCGATTTCTGCGATGCAGGCTTCAAGCCCGAGGTGCACGAGCCGGTCCTGAAGCAGAACGCCGTCGGTGTGCTGAGTCTCGGCTAGAAAAACTTGGCTGCATTCGCCGGTCGCGGCACCACGGCCATCATGACCCGGCCAACACAGACGAGGCGATCGGCTGCATCGACGATATCTACGCCCCAGACCTGCGTCGTCTCCTCGATACTGTGGGCACGGGTCGTACCAGTGATCGTCGTGCCGACCGGCACAGGCCGCAGATGATTGAGATTGATCTGCTGACCGAGGCAAACGAATCGATCGCGGTCGACGACGCCGTTGGCAGCGAGGCTCGCTAACGACTCGGCCAGGATGGCGGACGCGCCGCCATGCAGGCTGCCGTTCGTCTGCGCGCTGCGCTGGTTGACTTCGAGGGTTCCCCTGAGGAAATCGTCACCCAATTTCGTCAGCACGACGCCGGCGTGGTCGGCGGCCGTATTGGCCTCGACTTCGATGAATTTGTCGAGCGTGACGTCGGGAAGCCAGATACGCATGCAGCACTTTCGCTATTGGATTGCGGTATCTTAAACCGATGCCATCCAGTCTGCAGATCGGCGCATGCCGGATCGATCGAATCGAGGAGCGCCTGTCGCCAGCGGCGCCACCGGAGCTCATGCTGCCGGGGCTGGACCTCGCGCTCCTCGAACAGCACCGCCACTGGCTAGAGCCCGACCATCGCGATCCGGTGACCGGGCTGCTGATGATCAGCCTGCACAGTTGGCTGCTGCGCATCGAGGATCGCACGGTGCTGATCGACGCCTGCGTGGGCAACGACAAGGAGCGCCTGCGGCCCGAGACGGCAGAGTTCCATCGTCAGCGCACGCCTTATCTCGAGCGGCTGCGCGCGGCGGGCGTCGCGCCGGAGGACATCGATTTCGTGTTGTGTACGCATCTGCACGTCGATCACGTCGGCTGGAACACACGGCTCGAGAACGGCCGTTGGGTGCCCACCTTCCCGAATGCGCGCTATCTCTTTTCACGACGCGAGTACGAACACTGGCGACCGGAGAATCGCACCCACATCGCTGGCCATCCCAACGACGGGGTGTTCGAGGACAGTGTGCTGCCGGTCGTCGAGGCGGGCCTCGTCGATCTTATCGACGGCCAGCACGTGCCGCTCGCCGGGCTCGAGATCGAACCGGCGCCGGGGCATACGCCCGGACACGTGATGGTCGCCCTGCAGTCGGGCGGGCAGCAGGCGCTGTTCACCGGCGACCTGATGCATCACGTGCTCCAGGTCTACGCGCCGCAGGTAAGTAGCGCGTTCTGTGAGGACCCGGCGGCAGCCGCGACGATGCGTCAGGAGGTACTCGCGCGGTGCTGCGATCGGGACGTCCTGCTGCTGCCGGCGCATTTCGGCGCACCGCATGCCGGTCGTGTCGTGTCGCGACGTGGTGGCTTCGCTTTCCAGTTCATCGATGCCGCCTGAGCTAGTCGTTAGCACGGTTCGTGTACCCGGCGAACCGCGCCTGGTCGCGGATGTCTGCGGCGACGGTGAATTGGTCGTCCTGCTGCACGGCATCGGCGGCAATCGCAGCAATTGGGCCCGGCAATTGCGGGTGCTGGCGCCACGCTGCCGCGCGGTTGCCTACGATGCACGTGGCTATGGCGAGAGTGACGACGGGCCTGTGCCGCTCTCCATGGCGGATTTCTCGTCCGATCTCGGCCGCGTGCTCGATTATTTCGGCGCGGCGCGCGCCCATGTCATCGGCCTGTCGATGGGCGGCATGGTGGCGATGGATTACTGCCTGCGCGCGCCCGAGCGCGTGGCGTCACTGGTACTTGCCGACACGGGCCGTGGTCCGGCGCACGAGTTCTCGCCTGCCGAGCTCGAGGAGTTCCTGCGGCTGCGGCGCGCGCCCTTGTTGGCCGGCAAGACGCCCAGGGATACTGCGCCGGCAGTCGCCCGCTCGCTGGTTGCCGCCAATGCGGCGCCGGCGGTTGTCCGCGAGCTCGAGGCGAGTCTCGCGGCGCTGCGGCGCGACGCCTATCTCGAGACGCTGGCTGTGGTGACACGCTACACCGGACTCGTCGACCTGCAGCGCATCACTGCGCCGACGCTGGTGCTGGTGGGCAGTGAAGATCGGGTGACGCCGGTCCAGCGTGTACGCGAGTTGGCCGCGCTGATCCCGCAGTCGATATTCGCCGTGATCGAGCGCGCGGGGCATCTCTCGAATCTCGAGCAGCCGCAGGCTTTCAATCGACAGATCACCGATTTTCTCTTGCCGTTGTTAGGAGGACAGACACATGCGCAATGACCGTATCGAGGGCAAATGGATAGCCGCGTTCCAGCGAGTCTTCGAGCTGTCGAAGGTGCAGCCGGGCGACGTGGTCGCAATTCTGTCCGAGAGCCAGAGCCGCGCGCTGAATGTGCAATTGGCAGAGCTCGCGTTGCTCGCCATCGGCGCGCGGCCCTTCCATGTGATGGTCCCGACGGCGAAACAGACGGCGAAGGTACCGATCCGCTCCACGGGTGCGAGCTATGCCATCCAGAAGCTGGAGCCTGTGATCAAGGCGCTCGCCAGCTCATCGATGGTCGTCGACTGCACGGTCGAGGGCATGATGCATGCGCCGGAGACGCCGGCGATCATGCAGGCGGGCGGACGCATTCTCTATGTCAGCAACGAGCATCCGGAACTGCTCGAACGCTGCCTGCCGAGCACCGCACTCAAACAGAAAGTGCAGGACGGTATCGCGCTGTTCTCGCGGTCGAAGTCGTTTCGTGTCCGTTCGGCAGCAGGCACGGATCTAACGATCGATGTCACGGGTGCGCCTTGTGGCGGTAGCTGGGGCTATTGCGACGCGCCGGGGCTGCTCGACTTCTGGCCCGGTGGTCTGGTCGCCTGCTTTCCGCCGGCGGGCGCGGTTAACGGCACACTGGTGATGGATCGGGGTGACATCAATCTCACCTTCAAGCGCTACCTGGAACAACCTGTGCGGCTGCGTATCGAGCAGGACTACATCGTTGCGATCGAAGGTGACGGGCTCGACGCGGAGCTGATGCGCAGTTACTTCGCGGTCTGGGGCGATCGTGAGGCGTACGCGTCGTCGCATGTCGGCTGGGGCATGAATCCGGCCGCACGCTGGGACGGCCTCGTGATGTACGACAAAGGCGACATCAACGGCACGGAGCAACGCGCCTACGCGGGGAATTTTCTCTATTCCACCGGCGCCAACGAGGTCGCGGGTCGTTACACGCTCGGGCATTTCGATCTGCCGATCCGCGCTTGCACGATGCATCTCGATGACACCTGCATCGTCAAGGACGGTGTATTGCAGGGCGCGTTGGCGTGACAACCACGCGCCGCGCGGAAATCGCCGGCGGCGGTTTCGGCGGCCTGGCCGCGGCTGTCGCGCTGCTGCAGCGTGGCTGGTGCGTGCGCGTCCATGAGCGGATGCCATTGCCGCGCGCCGAGGGCTACGGCATCGCCATCCACGAGAACGGGTTGCGAGTGCTGGCTGCCTTGGGGGTTCGCGACCGTGTGCTCGCCAGCGGACTCAGAATCGCGCGGCTCGTGAGCCGCGATGCCGCTGACCACACAGTTGCGGATCTGCCAGTGCGTGGCAGCACGTATCGACTGTCGCGGCAGGCGATCGTGCTGGCGCTCGTGGATCGTCTGACAGAGCTGGGCGGTGAGTTCGTCACTAACAGCACGGTGACAAGTGTGACGCCCGATGGTAGCATCGAGACGGAACGCGGCCTGCGTGCGCAAGCGAACCTCATCGTGTTAGCCGATGGCATCGGCTCGCGACTGCGTGATGCGTTGCCTGCGCGCGCGTCGCGCCGTTTGCTGATCGACGGCGCGTTGCGATTGGTCGTGCCGCGTTTGCCGGATGAGGTGGCGCCGGGGATGGCCAACGCCGCGGCCGTGGTGGAGTACTGGTCGGGTACACGGCGCTTGATCTACAGTCCCTGCGGTGCCGACGAAGCCTATCTCGCGCTCACTTGTTTGCACAGCGACGCGACCGGACGTGCGATACCGCTAGATGTGCCCTCGTGGCAAAGCGCCTTTCCGCATCTTGCGCCACTTTTCGATTTGATCGCAGTCCATGCGGACTGGGAGCGCGTCTTCTGGCAGCGCTTCGAAATCATCAGACTCAAGTCCTGGTCCGCTGGATGCGTTGCACTCGTGGGTGACGCGGCGCACGCGATGCCGCCGAATCTGGGGCAGGGGGCAGGCTGCGCGATGATGAACGCGCTGGGCATGGCCGTGGCGCTCGACGAGTCGGCCGATGTTCCGGTGGCGCTCGGCGCCTGGGAGCGCCGCGAGAGACCGTTGACCGAGCATGTGCAGAAGTGGTCTGGACTCTACGGTCGCTCGACTGCCTGGCCGCAGTGGCTGCGCTCAGCCTTTTTTGCGGCGCTCGGGCGATCCAGATGGATGAAGTCGCAGATGGACCGGGCCGTCCAGCATATCCCGACTGGCACCTAGGCGCGCGAGCGGCGCTTGCTGGGCGGTGCGGCAGGGCGACCAACTGGCCCCCGCGCGACGGAGCGCTCTGTTGGACGCTAACCCCTTTGCTCCCATTTACCTCGGACCCACCCAGCTTCGCACCATGCGGACCAGCCGCAACGCCGTTTTCTGGCCCTGGTCGTTGTCGCCATATTCGAAGTCGACGTAAGCGGCCTCCCTCAACTTCTCGTAGGTCGTTGAAGTCCAGGCGGTCGCGATCCGCACTTCGGGAAACACCGCCAGATTCTGCGCTGGTCGCAGGCACTTCCTGTCGACGATCGTCACGAGTTCTTTGATATTGGGAACGCGCCAGTCGGTATAGCTGCCCGCGCCGCCGCTGGTATTGAGTGCAGCGCCCGCCTGCAGCGCGCCGGTCCAATCGAAGAACTGCGGTCCTGGCGAGGCACTGCATAGATCGTCTGAGTAGTCGTCGCGCGTGCCGCGATCATCGACGGCAAATCCAAGCGGGCAGCGCAGCCACATCAAGCCGGTTTGCAGATCGAGCACGGTTTCGGTGGACATGAACTCGAACCGAAACGTCGGTGTGCCCTGAGTGACAGCCGGGTTACAGACCTGCTGCGCGACCGCCTCTCCGGCGAGCAACAGCGTTAGCAGAACGAGACGAGTTAGGTTTGACATTTGAATATCCTCAAGGGGTTCGGCGAGTACCACCACGCACGAGCCGGATGAATGCCGGCGTCGCTTTCTCGTAATCTCGTGCGCGCGAGCCGAATTGACTCATCTGCACCATCCAAGCGGTGCCTGGCTTGCCGGCAGAGGGTGTCGCGGTCCAGAAGGGCGCGCCCTCGCCGTTGATCGGGTTCGGTCGGAAGTAGTTGTTCTCGATGCCGCGGCTGTTCAGATTCGAACTCAAGCTGAAATGCCCGAGCGAATACAGCTCATCGACCGTCGGCAGGCGCCAATCGCTGAACCCGCACATCGTGCTGGCGTTGATCGTTGCAACGTATTGCTCGGTATCGCAGGTCCCGGCCGCGAGGCACTGACCGCCACCCGCGATACCCGGATCACCGCCGTCATCGATGCCGCTGCCGTTGCGCCAGGTGTAGGTCCAGAAAGCGTAGCGCTCCGATGCCATGTCATTCGACTTGTTCTCCCAGACGAGACCGGTGACTTCATCTCGTGTACAAGTCCAGGTAGTCGCATTCGAGGCGAGTTCGTCACCGGCGAAATTCAGCTTCACGTACGAGAATCCGAGGTCACCGTCGCCGGGATCGGCGTCAGTGATGTCGCGCCCTACCTCACCATCCTGCGCTGGCAAGCCGGACTGCGGGCACGCGAGACCGCCGCTGGCGCCCGTCGCGCAGTGCGTGACGCCGGTATCGTTGAGCGCGTTCAGTGTGCCGGGGCCATCGTCGTCGACGATCGTCGCGGCGATTCGCCCAGCAGCAGGATGCAGTTCGGCCGGATAGTCGAGCAGGATCGTGAACTGCTCATCGTTCTCGCGGATGGCATCGCCGATGATCGGGAATCGCAGCTCGAGGGCCTGCTCGCCTGCGCTGACGACAGCGGTTCCGCTCCTGGCCTGGTAGTCTATGCCGGCGCGCGCCGATTCTTCGCCAGTGGAATATCCGAACGTGAGTGGCACCGTCGCAGCGCGATCCAGATAGCCACGCAACACGAGCTCAGTCGTTGCCGAATCGCCTTCTCGCGCCTCGGCGACTGACCAGCGGATCCGCGGTTCGTCGTCCACGATCACGCCGCGACCTACCGCCACAGCAAGATGCGCATTGGGCGACGCATTGGTTAGTAGCACGACCAGCTCTTCGTTCCGTTCAGGCGTGTGATCGCCGATCGTCGCCACTTCGACCGCAGCGCTGGTCGTACCGGCCGGAATCACCAGCACGCCGGAAGCGCGCGTAAAGTCGTCATCGGCTGTCGCAGATTCGCCCTGCGTGGCCCACGAAACGCTCACATCCTCGGTCTGTGCTCGCGACAATCGAATCGGAAACCGCAACGTAGCGTTCTGACCCGCGGCGCCTTCCTCGCTGCGCGCATCGCCGATCGAGAGCTTCGGCCGCAGCAGTACCGGCTCCTCGCCACTGCTGCGGACCAGACGCGCATTTGCTTGCTGCTCGGTACGCGCCCAGCGCACGTCGCCGCGCAAGAACTCGACCTGCCAGGCGATTGGATCCTGGCGCAACGGCGTCGAGGACCAGAAGGGCGCGGCCGGTGTGTCGGGAAATGCGCCTCGATCCGCAGCAGGCATCGCGCAACTTGGCAACACGATGGACTCAAGTTCCTTGACGTCAGGCAATCGCCAGTCTTGGTGACCAGCAGTCGTGTCATCGTTCGCGGCCTGCAGTGCGGACTGCCAGTCGTTGGCGATTTCAGCGGATGCGGCGCATGTATCGTCGAAGATATCGGCAGTGCCTTGGTCATTGAGGGTCATGCCGACCGGACAGCGTTGCCACATCAAGCCGGTACGCCGATCGACAGTGGTGCCATCGCCGCGTACGTCAAAGCGCTGGGGATCGGGTGATTGATCGCAGAGCTGCGACGGTGCCTCGACACTCTCATCCGTCGTCTCCAGCGAGAATCCACCGTCCTCATTGTCGAGTGGATCGGCGAGATATGCTTCAGCGAATTGCTCGGCCTGATCCTCGCCCGCTGCCGCTTCAAGAACGTAGTAAATTGAATAGAGATCGCCGGGGCGGATACCCATCGCGTCGAGATCGATCTGCCCCGTGTACGGCCCGATTTCGTAGCGAAAGCCCTCGTACTTCTCCTGCTGACACTCGAGCGCGGGGCTCGAGATCTGAAAAAGATCAATGCAATAGGGAAACGACAGGTATTCGGCGACCTGATTGAGTTCGACCGGATGGGCAGCGCCCGCGCGCCAATCGAAGTTGCGGTCGTAGAGCCCCCGAGTCGAAGCATAGTCGAGCTGGGTATCGTGCTTGGCATCGTAGGCAATGCCGGAGACCTTCGAGGAATGAACGATCACATCTCGTTCGGGGCCAAACGAACTGAGAGTGGCTACGAAGATGTGCAGATTCATCGAAGCAAAGGGCGGCAACGGGTTCGACAGCGCCTCGGGATCCACAGCCTCGAGATCGTCTTTGGTCAGGAAAGTGGACTGCAAGCCGATACCGAGTTCCGGATCGAAGAGGCGCTGGGGTCCGCGCGCGAATTGGCGGGCGCGCAACTCCAGCCAGCTCTTGTTCAGCGTGAAAGTCGGCAGCGGCCCGGAGCCGCGTGCGAACCCTGCACGCCAGACGAGAAACAACTTGGCAGCGGATGAAGTCCCGATGTCGGCGCCCGTGCGCACCAGCGTCCGGACTCGGCCATTCGCGCCGGCGTAGAGCCAGTATCCGAAATCGTCTCTAACAGTTTTGTTCGTCCAGGGCGTCGGTATGACGCCGGAGTCCAGCGGAAAGACATCCGTCGTCTGACTACGATTCTTCTCTCGGATGAGCGACGGAAGTTCCACCAGCAGCAGATCGTAGAAGTTCGTGTAGTCGCCCACTCCCTGGGAGATGCGGGTTTCTCCCTGAGCGTATACCGAGAACTTCGCGTCGGCTCGCAGCGCGCCGGAGGCCACCGTGATCGACAGCGCCAGCAAGGCCCAGACTCCTCGCGATGCAAAGGTTTTCATCTCAATTCCCTCCGCTGACGAGTCGAATCCGCAGCGCCGTCGCGGGCGTGACACCCGCCGAGATTCCTTCGTCGAATTCGACGAACTTGACCGAAGCGGTCAGCGCGTCTCTCGACGCTGACCAGTACGGCTCAGGCGGAGTGTTCGGAAAGTACGACTCATCGATCGACGACGAGGTGGGGGAGCCAAAGTCGACGATGGAGAACAGCTCGTGTCGATCGGGAACGCGCCAATCGTTGCGGCCGCAGAGATTTCGAGCGTTCACGGCTTCGACATACGAAGTAGCGCTGCATTCACTAAGTTCGGTGCATACCGGCTCACCAGTTTCGGACGGCGGCTCGCCGCGTCTCTGCTCTCGCCAGCGATAGGTGTGGCGCAGGTCGCGCAGTCCGCCATCGTTAGTCTTGATCTCCCATACGAGTCCTGTCACCGAGTCCTGCACGCAGTCCCATGGCGTCACCACATATGCCGTGGCCTGATCGACCAATGGTGCACCGCTAGCATCGATTTTCGAGAATGCGAATCCCGCGCGGCCGTCCGAGTCGTCGCGCTGGTCGACGTCGCGCCCGGCTTTAGCGTCCTGACCAGGCAGGGCCGAAGTCTGGGTCGCGGCGCAGTCGAACTCGACGCCGCCGCCATCGACGCACAGCAGCACGCCGGTGTCGTTCAGTCCAGACCCGGTGGCTGCTGGCGGCGGCGGTGATGGATTGCCCGGCGGGTTAGTCGGCGGCGGCGTGCCCGTGGGCGGTGGCGGCGTACCGGTCGGCGGCGGCGTACCGTTCGAGTTGTCGGCACCAGAGCTGCAACCCATGATCGCAACCGCTACCGCCGCCGGCAGCGCGCTCGTCAGTAGCGAGTATCGAGTCGATTTCCGCACTTTGGTTCTCCGTTGGATACTGCTCCCACAGGAGCTCTTTCCAACGCATACCGGGTTCGCTGCCGATGCGGATCATCGTGAAGCCCCGTGGTAACTCGCGAGCAATTGCTTCGCCTCGAGGGTTTCGCGATTGTCTTCGCCCAGACCATTACCGAGCGCGACCACTGCCCGCGTCAAATCAGCGATCGCCGCCGCACGCTTGCCCTGCGCATGTTGCGCCTGCGCACGCAAAACGAGAGCCGTGCCCACATGGGCACTGCGCCCCGGCTCTCGAGCCTGCTGTTCGCGCAGCGCAAGGGTCTCGTCGAAGTATTTTTCTGCGAGTTCATAATTTTCAGCCGCGAGCTCCACTCGCCCGATTCCCAGCAACAGGCTGGCGAGCTCGGTCGTCGAATCTCGCTCTCTGGGATAACCTAGTGCGCGGAGCCGCACTTCGAGCAAGTCGCGCGCCTCGTCCAAGCGCCCCCGCTGCAGAGCGATCGTCGCGCGCACCAGATCTACTTGCAGCAATTGCCTGTCCCACCATCCGGGACTGCCGGACAGGAACTCTTTCGCAGAGAGGATGTTGCGCTCCGCGACATCGCTCCTCCCAAGCGCAACATTCGCTGTCGCGAGAAAGAGATTGGCCATGCCAGCGTGCAATAGGTCACCCTCCGATTGCGCGTCGGCGCGTGCCTGCTCGAGTAATCGAATCGCTTCGTCGGCGCGATGCAGACTCACGAGCGTCTTGGCGTAATTGATGAGATTGACCGCCAGACCGCGGCGATCAACCCAGTTTGCTTGCTCGAGCCGCCTGGTCACCCTTTCGCGCACGACGGCAGACTCTGCAAATTCGCCGGCGGCGGAAAGTATGGCGCCGCGATTGCTTTCAAGCCTCGCGTAAGTCTGGGTGCGATCGCGGCCCGCAGCCGCCAGAACGGACAGCGTTTCATGGTTGAGTCGCAGGGACTCATTGAGAAGACCGTCCTTGTAATAGAAGTGACTCAAATCGTTGAGCAGCAGTCCGTGCTTCTGCGCCGGCAGGTTGCCCGTTGCAACGAGTTCCTCGAGCCCTGCGGCGAGCATGTCGCGAGCAGCAGAGCGATCGCCGCGGCCTTCCGTGATCTGCGCGCGCATCCGCAAGCAATAGAACTGCGCGTCCAAAGTTGGTTCGGTAAGCGAGCCGAACGCGTGTTCAGCCTCGGCGGCGATCGGAATCGCAGCAGCGAGATCCATCGCAAGTGTCGTTGCCGCTTTGGCACACAGAACGGCGGCCAGCAAATCGTCGTCGTCGCTGCGCCGGGCCGAGTGCTCGGCGAGTGCCAACATCTCGAGTTCGCGGCTGCGCTCCGGCAGGTTGGCGTACCGCCTCGATAGGTCGAAGCGAATGCGCCCCATGAACGGCTGTTGATCGCCGAACTGGCTGCGCAGCAGATCCGCGCCGCGATCGAGCAGCTCCAGGGCGGTCAGCGGTTGTGCGGCGCTGCCCTGTTCCTCCAGCAGTAGCGAGTAGAACTCGTTGCTCGCTTCGACGCGCTTGCGTTGATATTCGGCCACATCGCGTTGCTGGCGGGCTTCGATCATCTGCTGTACGGCCACGCCTAGCGCACTTATCAGCGCCAGCAGCGCCAGCAGCGAAGAGGCAACTCCGCCGCGATGGCGGGCTATGAACTTGCGTGTGCGGTAGCCGATAGTCGGCGGCATGGCGCTCACCGGTTCTCCGTCGAGATAGTGCTCGAGATCGGTCGCGAAATCGTGTGCGGTCGAATAACGTGCCGCCGGCTCTGGCGCGAGTGCCTTGCGCAGAATGTTGTCCAGGTCGCCGCGCAGCGCTCGACGCAGTGCGACCTCGGTCGTACCTCGGGCCGACGCGTTGACCGCGATGGTCGAAGCCTTCGGCGGGTCGCGGGTTGACGCCTCGACGAGTGCGGCAAATGACGACAGCGACTCGGCACGCGGATGGCGGTCGCCCAGCAGTTCGTACAAGAGGATGCCGAGCGAGTAGACGTCGGTAGCGGTTGTCACCGGGCGCCCCAGCAGCTGTTCGGGCGCAGCGTATTCCGGCGTCAGCGCGATGCGGCCGTCGATCGTCGCCGCTTGCGCCGACGGTTCGACCTCCGGCCGAATCAGCCGTGCGATCCCGAAGTCCAGCAGCTTGACGCTGCCTTCGTTGTCTACCAGGACATTGGAGGGCTTGAGGTCGCGATGGACGACGAGATGCGCGTGCGCATGCGCCACCGCGCCGAGTACGTCGATGAACAATCGCACCCGATCGCGTAGGCCGAGATGATGCTCATTGCAGTACCGATCGATGCGCTGGCCCTCAACCAATTCCAGCACCAAGTACGCGCGCCCACGCTCGTCGACTCCGGCGTCCAGCAGTCGAGCGATATGCGGATGCGACAGTGATGCGAGGTGCTGCGCCTCGGTTCGAAGGCGCTCCGCACTGGCTCGCAACTCCGGCAGGCTCGCGAGGATCTTGATAGCTACCTGTACGTCGAAACGACCATCGGTCCGCTGCGCTCTCCAAACGGATCCGCCGCCGCCTTCGCCGAGCGGCGACAGCAACGAATATGGGCCAAAGACTTCGCCCGCTGCGCCCCATTTCGGATCACCGCGACCTGCGGCGACGCCGATTCGTTCGGCGATTCCGTCGAAAAAATCGTCGGCGCCTTCGGCGGCCTCGAGGAGTGAGCGCACCTCCTGCAGCAATTCGCTGTCATTGCCACATTGGTCGGCGAGCAAACACTCGACATCCTGCGGATCCAGCTCCGACGCGTCTGCAAAAATCTGCGCCGCTCGTTCTCGCTTTTCTCGGTCCATGGTATTGCCCGGCCTGTTCGTCAATGAGGCCTGTTGCTACATACCGGATTCAGCGTCCAGCGAGCGCATCGACGTCTCCTTGCATGTTCTTGCGCAGGAACGCCGCAGCGATCTTCCAGTCCCTCTTGACCGTCGCCGGCGAAATCCCCAGCGCGGCGGCCGTTTCCTCGACATCCATTCCGCCGAATACGCGGCATTCCACGATTCTGCAGCGCCGCGGGTTGTCTGCCTCGAGCGCTTCGAGCTGCTGCGTCAGGGAGAGCAGGTCTTCGACCGCAGCTTCGCTGCGCAACTCCGCATCTTCCAGTGCGATTCGATCCGCACCGCCACCTCGCTTTTCGGCGTTGACGCGCTCGGCATAGTTGATCAGCACCTGACGCATCGCTTTGGACGCCGTTGCGTAGAAGTGCGTACGGTTCTGCCAGCTCAAATGCTCGCTGCCAGCAAGGCGGAGATAGGCTTCGTGAATCAGCGCTGTCGTACCCAGGGTGTCATGGCCACGCCAGCGACGTCGGTGCGAGCGCGCCAGACGACGCAGCTCGGCATAGACGGCGGAAAAAAGATCATCGACCGCTCCCGCATTGCCGCGGCGCACAGCTTCGAGCAGGACAGTGATTGCTTCTTTGTCCATCGAAGTACCCGGCGAGCCAGAGACCTTCTCGAGTGCATGAGCCTAGCGCGCGCGGCGCAGCCGAGCAACGGCGGCGCGCTCAGAAAGCCGCGGCAGCGGGATCTCTGGTGTGTCGACAGGTCAGGGGGGGCAACGCGCCAATGCTGGCATTGCCGCTGATCTGTACGTGGGCAGATCCAAGAGAAATCGTGCGGATCGTCGGCCGAGCGCTCGACCAGCTCTAGAGGGTTTCGGGCAAGACAGACCGCTCGGCTTCGCATCGGTGCGCTCAATCGGAGCACGGTCCCAGTGTGTGCAGCAACAGCCGAACAGACAGTTCGTGACAGCAGTTCCGATCCAAACTACAAGACGGCACACTGTCGATTTCAGCAGTAGTGTCAGAGTGAGGTGATTCGCGTGACGCCGACGGATCTGGCCAAAGCGCTGCGCGCAGCGGGCGCCATCGACGAGCCCGAATGCTGCATCGATGCGACGTTCGCCGCGGCCAAGGGGGGCGAGCAGATCGGCGGCAGTGGGCTGAGGAAGAGTTTCCGCGCTCGTGCTGCGGGCAGTGCCACGCGGACGCTGGTTTAACGCTGCGGCTTCGCGCTGGCGGTATCGGGCGATTGTCACTCCGCGCTGGACACCTTAGGTTTTCGCAACGAAATGAAGTCACGTTGCCAGTCTGGCACTGCCAATCCTGTGCGCGACATCACGATTTCGCGGCATCGGTCATTGCGCATTGCGGCTGATTGGTGCTGACTGCCAGAACGCTGGCGCAACCGGGAGATTCATCAGCGCGTGACTATACTAATTCGCGGCATTTTCATCGCGCAGCTGATCGTCATGCTGCCCGCTTTCGCGTCGTTGGTGGCCACGCCAATCGGGCGCGAGACCGTCTTCATTCTTCTCTATCTCACTCCCGTCGGTATCGCTGCCATATTGTTCGCCGCATGGCAGTTCGTGCGGCACCCGGCGCGCCGAGCGGTCGCAATGGCGACTGCCGCGACTCCAATTGTTTGTCTGGCGAGTCCATTCGCCGTGCAGAAGTTCAACGATGGCCCGATCGCGCCCTACACGCTGATCGTTGTCGTGCTGGCGCTGACTTTGCTCGCGGTGCTCGCGATACTAGGCAGGGCACGGAACTGGCGCGGTGGCGGCGCCTTTGCTAACAGGCAATTCAATGTGATGTTGTTGCTGGTGTCCGCTACTCTCCTGGCGCTACTGTGGTTTCCCATCGTGGGCTGGCTCGCCACGCGCGAGATCATTCACTTGCCGGTCGATCGGGCGAGTCGTGACGACTTGATACGAATTGCAGGTATGTATTTCATCGCCGTCGCCATTCCGGCGCTCTGCCTGTCGCTGTTCGCCCTGGTATACGCGCCGATCGGACTTGCGCGCAATGCGGGCACTCGTCTGGTACACAGTGGTCAATTGGCGTGCGCCTTAGTCACGCTGACGTCGCTCGGTGCTGGTGCTTTGTTGGCGCTCGTCGCAGCGTCCAATCCGGGCTGAGCCGATCGGCCAGCCGCTAAGATAGCCATTGTTACTTCGGAGGCTTTGCTAACATGAAACACGCACGTATGCTCTTGCCGCTCTTGCTCAGCATTCTGCCCGCGTTCACTGGCAGTGGCGCGGCACGCGCCGACGATGTCAGCCGCACGGATCCCAAGAACCTCGTCAAGTACACGATGCCAGCAGGCTGGACAAACGACCGCATGAAGAACGGTCGACATTACACCCGCGTTGGCTTGCCGGAAGACCCCAATATGCTGGCTGTGATTCCGGAGCTGCGCGATGCATACATGACTATGGAGAAGATGCGCGCCGGCCGTCAGAGCGTGCATGCGGCGCAGGAGCATCGGCAGATTTCGGAGAAGATGAGCTCATTCAATGGCTTCGACGTGTGGGAAGCCGTGTTCGAAGCGACCATCCGCGGGCAGCCGGTTGTGATGCACACCTACTTGCTGATCTCGGACACGCTGATGGTCGATGTGCATCTCAATGCCAGCAAGGATGTGTACGCCCGCTATCTGCCGGATCTGCGCAAGGTGGTGCGTTCGGTACAAGCCTTGCAGTGACGCCACGGATCCAGACGATGCTCCAGCCGTCAACACGCCAAGTTCTCGTAGTCGGCCTGCTTGTGCCGCTTTTTCTGTGTACAACGTCGGCCTGGTCCGCAGAATCTCAGAAGGCGCCCACTGACAGCGCGCCGCGCACCATTGCTATCATCACGACCGCGCGGTGGGTCATTGCCTTGGGTCCGCGGTTGGCCGCGCTGGGTAATCACGTGATCTTCGGTTCCCGCAACCCTGACGGGCAAAACGTCGCGCAGGCCATCGAACTATCTGGTCCTAACAGCAGCGGCGCGACGCGCGAGCACGCGGTGGCCGCCGCAGACATCGTGATCCTTGCGCTGCCGTGGCAGGACGTGGAAAGCTCGGTGTCGAAGCTGCGCGACCAACTGAACGGCAAGGTACTGGTCGACATGAACAACCCGCTGAAGGTGACTGACGATGGTGGCGTGGAGCTCGCGGTCGAAGGCTCGGGAGGAGAGCTGCTGCAGCAGTGGGCACCGGGCGCACGCGTGGTGAAAGCCCTGAACGCCATCGGAGCGCATGTCGTTGCCGAGCCGGCGGCGGCCGGTGGGCCAGTAACAGTACCGATTGCCGGCAACGACGCGGCTGCCAAAGCGACGGTGGCGCATTTGATTCAGTCGCTGGGCTTCGACGTTGTCGATATCGGCTCCATGCGGCACGCGCGTCACTTGGAATCGCTGGCAGCCTTGTATTGGGCAGCATCCCTGGTCGAGCCACCGGCGGAGCAGACTTTCGAGTATCACCTGCGTCGCAGTAGCGCACCGGCGGCGAAGGCGAAATTCCCCGGTGGCGAAGTGCGTCCTACGACCTTCGAGCGTTAGTTCCACGCCGAACTCGTGGCGGGTAGACGAATCGCACGCTCAAAGTGTCCATAGGCGCGCTCGGTGACATGGAAGCTGCCCCGCGTTTGCTCGCGAGATACGTTTTTTTCGCCCCGGACAATCAGTACATCGCCCACCACTTCAATGTCGACGTCCTCCGGTTCGAGCCCCGGCGCCTCGAGGCTCACGCCGATCTGATCGCCCGTATCCTCGACCTCCGCGGCGAGCAAGCCCCAGCGGGCATTGCGGCTCAGCGACGAATTATCCTCGGAGCTGCCACTCGGCGTCACAGCCGTGTTCGACGACCGCGGCTGAAAACGCGTCAACGCGTCGCCCGCCAAGTCACGAAATTCCTGCCATCCCTCCTGCACGGAGCCCCAGGCCCGCGACAGGCCTTGGCGAATCTGCTGCAGCGTACTCATGGTCTACAGTCCTCCTGCGTTGAAGAATACTCACGTGGTTCATGTAGGGGCGCGCCGATAAAGTTCAAGTGGCTCATTTCAATGCCGACCGGGAGTTAGACGGCACGGCAATTCATCGATAAGTAGCGGGCACGACCCACCCTGAGTTGCTACTATGGTTCCTTCAACAACGATGAACTAGCGATACAGGGAGCACAACCAATGAATATTGTCAGGAACATGACCGGGATCCTCATGACCGTGGCGCTGCTGGGTGCGTGCGCTCAACAGGCCAAGGAAGACCCGGCGGTCACATCGATGCGCGCTGCTGCCGACTCGCAGACCCAGATGCTCGCGGCAGTCAATTCGTGGGTGGCGGCCTGGGATTCGGGCAACACGGACGGTCTCGATGCGATCGCGGCGGCCAGCTTTGCGCGCAGGGCTCCCGATAGGAACGCCGACAGCCTGGATGAGCTCAAGGCTCTGATCGCCGACGTGCACAAGATCTACCCGGATTTCCGCATTACGAATGACGCCACGGCGGCAGGTCCCGACGGTGCCTTCGTGCATTGGACAGTCACCGGCACGGACAGCGGCTCCGAGGCTGCGACTGGCAAGCCGGTCAACTTAACGGGTATCTCTCGTTATCAGTTCGTGGAAGGCAAGATCGCCAGCGAGCTCGTGATATTCGACAGCGGCGAGTTGCTGAAGCAGCTCGGCAGCTCGGCAATCCCGCACGTTATCCCCGATCAGGCAGGGCTCACTGATCGTGACTGAAACGCGGCGTTCGAGTGGAAGTCGACAGATCTCTGCATCCCGAAGTGCAAGGGCTGATTGGCGCCAGTTTCCAGAGGGTTCGTGTGAGCGAATGCGTAAACAGGAGCTCTGTTGTACCTTGATATGGTGACAGTGCGTATATTGAAATGACGCTAGGGTGATCCCATTCCAAATGGGAGTCGCTCATGGCACGTCAAACGCCGAAATCCCTGCGCCACGCGGCGTCGATGTTTGCAGTATTGGCGCTGTTCGTAGCGCCTTTTGTGCTGGCTCAGTTCAGCTGGCTGCCGCCACCAACAATATCGCCACCACCACCGCCGGGTATTGTTTCGCCAGGACAGAACACGCAGCTGGGTACCACCGGAAACCGTACACCACTGTCGATTGAGTGGTCACATCCTTCCATCCGGAATTTGTTTGTACCGGTCTGGGTGCGTGCCAACTACTTTTTGGTTTGTTTCGAGGCGGATGTCGGCGCGAGCACGCCGCGCTGCACCGTCGGCAACGCCGATTGGACCGAGAGCATGGCCTCGCCCTCCGCGGCGCTGCAGACCACATACCAGCGGGCAGTTTTCGAACCCGGTCGGTTTCTAGGCAGTTTGGAGATCGACCGACCGATGCGCATCAGCGTTGCTGCCTGCCGTTCATTGAATGACCTGGCATGTAGTTATGCCAGCATTACTACCTACTACTCGAGTTTGAACGCAATCGCGGTCGGTGCGGGCGATGCGCCGCAGAGCACTGACAACCATTGGGTGATCGACGTACGTGCGCGAAATTCCGGCACCAGTCCGCTGCCCGCATTCAATGGTCGAGTGACTTATTTCGAGGCGCTCGGGGTCGGTTCGCCCGGTCGGACGTGTCGTATCGACATTGATGCGGCGGACGTCAGAAACGATCCCAACGTGTTCATGTTTGCCGAGAACGGCACGGCACTGAGTATGGTGGACCTGCCGCGCGACGCCAGTGGCACGTATGTGGGCCCGCCGCCAATCGGCATGTGGCGCAATGGCACGACGGCCGATGCGCGCGATTTTCGCACATCTAACAATCCGTCGATTGCGGCCGTGTCCAGTCCCGGCATGCAGACTACCACGGTCGGAGTCGCGACCGTTACGTTTCCTGTTGCGGTCAACAACCTGATGAGCACTTACATTGTCGTCTCGCGCCTGGATTCAGACAATCAAATGCGCGAGTTCAATGAGGCGGACAATGCCAGAGCGCAGTGTAAGCGACGCTGAGTCACTAAGCGCCGCCGCTGCAGCGATTAGCGGCATGTTTTCAAATGTGCTCGGCGGCTCCGAACTGCGTTCGTAGGAGGAAAGTCGTTTCTAGCACTTTCGGCAACAGAATAACTTCCTACATCGGGTACCATGCAATGCCACCGACTCCCTGTGAGCGCGCGCCGGAGGCATCGATCGAATGTATACCTTACTAATCGTCTTTTTCCTGCTGTCGATCGTGTTCTCGTTTCTGTGCTCGATCTGGGAGGCCGTCTTGCTCAGCATCACACCCTCATTCACGGTCACGCAGGTGCAGTCGGGCAGCGAACTCGGGCGCACGCTCTCGGAGTTCAAGGACAATATCGACCGTCCGCTGGCCGCCATCCTGACGCTGAACACCATTGCTCACACCGTCGGCGCGATCGGTGTCGGTTCCCAGGCCACGGCGATCTGGGGCATATCGCTGCTGGCGACCGCCGTGGTGCCGATCGTCATGACATTGGCGATACTGCTGCTGTCGGAGATCATTCCCAAGACCATTGGTGCTAACTATTGGCGCGAGCTGGCAAGTTTCACGGTCAGATCGCTGAAGATCATCATCTGGATTCTGGCGCCACTTGTGTTCCTCAGCCAGATCATTACGCGCACACTGAAGAAGGATAAGGCCGCCAGCGTACTGAGCCGGGCGGATTTCACGGCGATGGCGGAGCTAGGTAGTCGCGAGGGAGTGTTCGACGAGCGCGAGTCCAGCATCCTGCGTAACCTGCTGCGCTTCGACACCATCCTCGCACGCCATGTCATGACGCCGCGAACCGTGGTGGTGGCCGCAGAACAGTCGATGAGCCTGCGTGAGTTCCACGACACGCATCCACAGCTGCGCTTCTCGCGCGTGCCAATTTATGAGCGATCGCGGGATCACGTCACCGGCTATATCCTCAAGGACGAACTGCTCCAGCGGCTTGTAGAGCCCTCGGCAATGTCTGCGGACGCACAGCCGGGGGAGCAGCCTCTGTCGAGTATTCGGCGTGACATCATCGCCGTGCGCGAGGATTTCCCGATTCCGGAACTCTTCAGCCGCTTCGCCGAGAAGCGCGAGCACATCGCGCTCGTGATCGACGATTTCGGCGGCATGGCCGGCGTCGTGACGATGGAGGACGTCATCGAGACGCTGCTCGGGCTCGAGATTGTCGATGAACAGGATCACACTGAAGACATGCAGCTGCTCGCCAGGCGGCAGTGGGAGAAGCGGGCACGCAACATCGGACTGATAGAGAGCGCAGGTAGCGCGGATGTTGCTGCAACTAGCGTTGCGCCCACCGGTGCCGGCTCTGCAGACATCGACAAGTAGAGCTAAGGACTGAGTCGAATACGCGCTGAAGACCTTTGTCAGCCGGCTGGCGGCGGGATTCGGATGTCACTACCGACCGGGGTTGTCCAGCTCGGTGCCCATGTGTATTCACCCCGACAAGCGCTTGGCTGTCCTTCGCATAAGGATAGATCTACTTGAGCGTATCCTTTGTACAAGGACACTCGCCTGATCACGCGCTGTTTCTGCACCCGACATTGTAAGGAACGCTGAATGCCACTTTGTCAGAGGCTCTTCCCAAAGTGCTGACACGCCGCGACGCAGGCCGCTGGAGCCAACCGGCAAGGTTTACGCCGACTCGCTGACGGCTGTGTAGCCAGGTGCTCTTCTGTACCTTGATTCGGTGACAACGCGAATATTGAAATGACGCTGGGGTGATCCCATTCCAAATGGGAGTCGCTCATGGCACATCAAACGCCGAAATGCCTGCGCCACGCGGCGTCGATCTTTGCGGTGTTGGCACTGTTCATCGCGCCTTTCGTGCTGGCACAGTTCATCTGGCTGCCGCGACCAACGATATCGCCACCACCACCGCCGGGTATTGTTTCGCCAGGTCAGAACACGCAAGAAGGCACCACCGGAAACCGTACACCTCTCACGATTGAGTGGTCTCGTCCTTCCATCCGGAATTTGTTTGTACCGGTCTGGGTGCGTGCCAACTACCTCCTGATTTGTTTCGAGGTGGATATCGGCGCGAGCATGCTGAGCTTGAGCCACTGCGGCAGTTGGCGCGCGAGGCGCGCGGGCCCGTGGACGAAAATGCGGCCGCGGCGAATTTCTTCGCGCAGATCCCTGAAGCCGCGCCGGGTCATCGTTGACCATGTCGCGCCCCCAATGCTGGCCCCATACTGCCAGCTGCTCGATCAGAGGCTCGAGGTCTCGCCCGGCTGCCGTGACTTGATATCGGCGCTGCTGTTCGCAACGCTAGCTCGGTTGACTGCGTGCGGCCACTTTCTACTCGATCGCACGACGACGGAAGTCGAGTGCTGGCAGGCCACCTTCAGTTTACTGATGCACTGCGAGAACTCCGTCGGCGCGAACTACGACGGCGAAGAACTCCAGCGCCAGCGGAACGTCAGGTTCGGTGGGGAGACCGCCAGTGCTGCAGCGACCAGAGCGAGCACGATATCGAGTGGTCGGGTGGGCGTGTCCCGCATCATCGGACGAGGCATCCCAACTTGAAGTCGCGGTCGTCATATTGGTACGTCGCGATGCCGAACGGCAGGCTGTTTTCGGCCCATTGGCACTGACCCCAGAAGTCGTCGCAGACTGCGCCGAAGAACCGGTACAAGCCCCGTCGCGGGAACCCGACAATGCTGCAGCTGGCGTAGCCGGTAGACACATCGGGGTACCCTGTACGCAACACGTTCGCCAGCGGCGTCTCGCACGGCGTCGGATCTGTGCGCGCCTCGTACGAGTGAGGAACCCCCGGGTCGCCTTCGTATAACAGGCATAGTCGGAAGCGGAGCGCATAGTCTCGCGGATAGCGCCCTGTGACTGCGACGTCGGGGGAAACCTCGACGGTGCCCCAGACGTTCCCACGCTCGAGAATGCGACGATCGGTTCCGTCGTAGTGCTGTTCCTCGCCCAGCTGCCGCCCGGTGACCGTCGCGCGCGGCTTCGGTGGAAGTGTGAGCGAGCCCGCTGCAGCGGACCAGGTACAGCCGGCCGGATTGCACGCGGCCACCGCCCAGCGCATTTCGCGTCCCGCGAACCGCTCATAGCCGTAACGCCGCGCGTGCTCGGCCGTGATGCGATGACTGGTGTTGGTCGACGCGTTGACGATGACGCTATCGCTATCGCCGCACGGAGCCGACGGACGCGCGAAACACATCCGGTAGGAAACCGCGGGGCCCCCCGCATGGGTCCAGGAGAGCACGAAGTTTCCGACTTCGCGATACTGCAGCGGAGGGTGTGCGACCGGTACAGGGGCCGCATCCGGGGGGACGAACCACTGAACGGCACGCGACGTCGCGAACGCACAGTTACCGGGTACCTGCGCGCAGACGCCAACGCTCCAATAAAACATCCGGCCTTCGAACGCCAACGGCAGCGCGTTCAATGTGTACTCCCGCTCGCTCAGCGGGATCTCGCGTACAAGGGTGGTAGCAGCGGGCTGACAGCCTTGTGCGGTGAGTCCGAGGCAAAGCACGTAGTTCGATGGCGCGACCGTCGAGGCTGTGGGGTTAGGCGCCCACCGGAATGTCATCGCGGGTGGTGTCGTGCCTCGCATCGGCGAGAGAACCACGGACTGAGCATCCGGCGCCTGGAGCAGCGGGGCATTGAGGCGAACGGCAAGGCCCGGTCGCTTCGCTTGATCGAGCGCTGATGGTGGCCGAGGTGCGTTGCGCTCGGTGGGTCGCAGAACTGACTGCGCGATGCCGGGCACAGCCGTCAAGGCGAACATGATGGCTAGCAACAAGCTCACGGATCGAGAGAGGCGAAGGGGGCTCATTGACCGCTGGTCCTCTAGCGATGTTGTAGAACAATTTGCACTTCGCGCGCCTGCAGCTGGCCGCTGGCAAGTTCCGCTGCCCCGACCGGATCCAGTGCGAAGCTCGTACCCTCGTCCTGCTCGACCTTGCGAATGCTGCGGCTCACGACCGGCACGGCTGAACGCGTGCGACCGTCACTGCAGCGCACTAGCTGCAGCTGGGGCTCGAGCCTGTTCGCGTCCGGAATGGCCGCTACGTTGACGAGGGACCGCGTGCGGTCAGTCAACTGCGGCGACGAGCAGGGGCTGAGCACGAGCCGCAGGACGTCTGCTCCTTTTACGTCGACGAATTCGTACGGACCCAACGTAAGTAGTTCTCCAGCCGCTAGCGTGCGCGAGTCCAGCGCGCGGGTGCGGCCCGACGGATCTACATTGACGACGTCGAGCCAACCGGGTTGGGCGGGCCGCAGCTCGAGCAGGATTCGATCTCCGGTCATGAAGACATGCGAGGCGGGGTCTACGATCCGACGGTGGCCGTCCGGCATCACCAGCATGATTTCGTAGGCGAGCCCGACATGCAGGGCGGGGGCCGCGACGGGCGACTCCGGCGCCGCGCTCGCGACCATCTGGTCCTGCGGGGTTTGTCCGGCGGCCGCGCCGGTCATCGTTTCCGGACCGATGATGGGCCGTGGGCGCTGTGCTCTGCGACTGAACCAACTGCTGATGCGCCCGACGAGCAGCTCGGTGACGCCGAGCGACACAGCGGACAATGAACTCTGCACCACGCTCGAGAGCGTCTGCGCAAAGAGTTCGCGAATTGGAGCAGGGCGTGCAGGAGGTGGCGTCGGGGTCTCGTAGGTGTAAGTGTAGGTTTCACCGGCGGGAGCGGTCTGGGCGAGCCCGCCGCCGCTGCCGATCGCAAGCGTGACGCTCAGCGCCAGGCGCGCCGCGAAGACCGGTCCAATGCAAGACATGCAGCGATACCCCCGGGTTCGGCACTACGGCCATTCGGAAGGTAAGTCGCCGCTCACAGGCGAACGGTTCAAGCAAGCGTCGCTTGAACCGGCGCAGCCCCGCATGCGACTCAGGGCCATGAAGCGAAGCAGGCACGAGGCCTTAGAGCGATATGTCGGGAGACGCCGACTGACTTGCGCGACGATGGCGCTCGCGGGACTGCTGGCCGGGCAGGCCGCGCATTCGCAGGGACTGAAGGCCCAGCCCGTCCGACCGTCGGTGTCGACAATCGATCCGGCGACGATCGAGCGACCGTCAGTCTTGCCCGGACGGCCGACGCTGCTGACCCCGACCCCCGGCGCCAATCGCGGTACGCGCCAACCACCGGGACCTTCGCTCGTGTGGCGCCACGGCGGTCAGCCGCAGTTCCGCGCTCCCGCGGCCCGCTACTTCGTGATCTGCCTCGCGCCGACCGTGACCGGGCCGGTGAGGTGCGAATGGCCGGGTCAGTTCAACGCTGCTGCGTCAGCCATCAGCAATGTCGCCTACGTCGATCCGCGCTTCGGGACGCAGCCGCAAATCCGCGAGTACCGCTTCCCGGTCCCCGGAGCGCAGCTTACTGGCTTGTTGGATCAAACTCTCACCTGGGTCGTGGGTGCCTGCACCGGTACCGCCACCAGCACATGCACGTTGTCCGAGCCGCGCTTTTTCTTCTGGTCAACCAAGAACTTGACGGCCCCCGACTTCGCGAACCTAAGGCGCAACAGCGACGGCCAGAACGGCAGCGTGCAGCTGGACGTCATCGGCAGCAATGATGGTGAGTCGGATGTCGGACCGTTCGTCGTTGCGGCGCAGTTCAAGGAAGCGGTGATCGATCGCTCCGGGCGTTGCGTGACCGACTACAACTCGAGCGAGGTCTCGCCGGATGACGTGGTCATCACCGAGACCGGCGAGTACTACAGTGTTCGCGACCTGCGTCGGGCGTCACGGGCGCCGACGCTTCGTGGGGCGGTGGTCGGCATCGAGCGGCTCAACGCCCGGGTTCGAGTTGCCGAGCAGGTTGTGCAGGTGCCGTTCGTGCCGGCCGGTGCCGTGAACCGCACGCTCGCACCCGGAGTGGGATTTGCGTTCTCGTGGGCGCAGTTACCGAATGAGCAGCAGGTTCGCTTTCTTGCGGGGGTCGTCCTCGACAGCGGACGGGACATCGCGGAATTCATCGAAGCCGACAATGTCAGATGGGACTGCCTGCGCGCGGTTTCCCGCGGTTAGATCGATCTGGCACGCGGCGTCGATCCACTGCGGAGACAGCCGATGAAAAGACGATACACGGCTCTGTGGAGCCTGATTGCACTGACGATCGCGCCGATCGCGATCGCCCAGAACGCGGTGGATCTTACGGGGCGCTGGCGCATCAACGGCAACGGCTTCGTAGACGACCTGACCCTGCAGCAGGCGACCGACGGCACGGTGTCCGGGACCCTCTACGGGGATCCGGTCACCGGTTACGTTGCCGGCGGCGCGCGGCAGGCCATCCTGCTGCGGGGGCCGACAAACGCACCAGATCAGGTATACATCGCGAGTGTCTCTGCCGATCAGGGTTTGCTCAGTGGCACTTTCTACGCGCTGAACACGGCCAACGGCGGTGCGAGTCGCGCACGCAACGTATTTCCGTTTCGGGCTGCCCGCGGTACTAGCAACACGCCACCGTCGCCGGGCCCGATGCCGGGAGGTGTCCCCGGTCCTTCGAGGCTCGATGGCACGTACCTTGAATTCGACGCCAACGGGTTCGGCGGCACGCTTGTCCTCAGTTCCATCGGGCCAGATGGCGCCATCGACGGAAGAATCGACGGACCCATCTACAATGGCGCGCAACTGCGTCATGGTCATTTTGCCGCCGGGACAGGCACGCTCGCGTTTGCCCGTATGGCCAACGGCGTACCGTTTCAGGTCTTTGTCGGCGGCGCGTCCGGATCCAATTCGGTGCGTCTTAGTGGCACCTTCTATCCGTTGAATGCCGCCGGTGGCGCGTCGCAGGCGAAGCTGCAGTTCCCGTGGAGTACGGGCGCGGCCCCTCAAGCGGCGAATTCGGTGATCGTCGCGCCGAGCGCGCCTGGCGATGTCGTGCGCGCAACGCGCCAGCTCGATTGCGACGGGCTGCTCACGCGGGTGTACTATGGAACGACTGGTACTCACGTAGATGTGAGCACGGAGACAACCCGGGCCATCCGGATTTCGCAGCAGCCACCCGTAGTTCCTGCGCGCAACATCCGCTGGGAGTGCCGCAATCCCGGGCGAACGAACGTCGAGGTCCGTCAGATCGGCTGCCCGGGCATGCCTGCCACCGGAGGAAACTCGAATGTCGCGCGGATCTTGCGGACCCGCTCGGGTGAGACGACGCTCGAGTGCGTCTTCCGACCCCCGCCTTCGCCGTAGTCTTGCTCCGGCGGTGCTCAGCGCGCCGGCGGCGGTGTGGCTGCGCGTGAAGCCGGCGACGGAGGCGCGCCAGTTGCACCTGTACGAGGTCGTGGGATTTCCGGGACGGATTGCGATCGGTCGCGTTCAACTGCCGATCGAGGACGGTGTGTTTTTCTTGGACTTCACGCGCCCGTTATTGACTCTAGGGCGCTGGCTCGTCCACGCATATGAAGTGCCGGTCATTCATGCGGCCGAGACGGCGGGCTCCCGGGCGTTGCGAATCTCGCGAGGCCACGAAATCCTCGAGGATCTGCGGGACTTGTGGGCCGCATATTATCCCGGTCAGGCGTATCCCGTGTCCCTGCAACGGACTGCGGCGCGCATTGAGACCGAATTCCGGGCTCATTTCCACGTCGCGAAGTAAGCGGACGAGTGCCATCGCAGACCCGCTCGCCGATGCGCTTTGGGAGTTCTCGCGGGTATTGTGTCACGCTGGGATACTACCGATTGGCGCCCGGCTCTAATCCCGGATCGTACCTATTTCATGCGCCGGCGTTGGGCATCAAGTTCGGGCCAGACACTCCTGTCAGTTGGGTCGCTTGAGTGATGCAAGATACGGGCGCACGATACCGCGATGAGGGTCTTCGCGAGGCCGCTGGAGGAGCGCTACCAATGCGCTGGGCGCTCTGCGCTGGGCTCGCGCTTCATCATTGTGGTAGCGATAACGTGGTCGTCGATGGTTCCGCTCACCGCAGCGGCAATGATCGAGTCGCCGCGCTTCGCGCGCTATGGCATCGCTGCCGGGTTGTCGCAGAGCAGCGTGACTGCGATAGTGCAGGATCAGCGCGGCTTCCTGTGGATCGGCACCCGCTACGGGCTAAACAGATTCGACGGCTACGAGTTCCGCGTTTACCTGCCTGATTCGGAGGATCCGCACGCGCTGGCAGCTGCGGCGGTAACGGCACTTGCAGCGCAGGCGGACGGTTCAATCTGGATAGGGTTCGAGGGTGCCGGCCTGGCGCGCTACGATCCGCCGACGGCACGCTTCGTGGGTGTGTCCGGAGTTGACACGGTCGCAGCGCTGGCCGTTGGCCGCGACGGCGTGGTTTGGGTCGGTGGCGCGGAGGGCCTTGCACGGCTAGTGCAGCCGAGTCGTGAGCGGTACGTACTCGAATGGGTAGCCGGTGGTTCGGTCACGAGTCTCGCCGCGCACGCAGGTGACGGCGTGTGGGTCGGCTTCAAAGACGGCACACTTGGATGGTTCCGCGCGGCCGGCGCCAAACCGAGAATGTTCCCAGGCACGCTGCCGCCAGGCAAACCCGTCCGCGCGCTTGCTGCCGCAACGGACGGCGGCGCGTGGGTGGGCTCGGACGGTCCGTATTACGCGCGCGTCGACGCGAATGGAGCAGTTAGTAGTCGCCACCGCCTTCCTGCCGACGGCACGCGTGACGAGCCGCGACTCCGCGCGATCGTAGCCGACGTTGATGGGCGCGTATGGCTCGGTGGTCTTGCGATGGGCGTCGTCGTGCACGACCCCGCTAACGACTCTCGAGTCGCGCATCGGCATCGCGCTCTGGACCCAAACAGCCTGAGCCATGACGACGTCTTTTCGTTGTGGCGCGACGATGCGAACAGTCTATGGATCGGCACGCTTAGCGGTGGACTCAACAGACTGGGTCTCGAGCCGAGTGGCCTTGCGCATTACTGGCACCAGCCGGGTATCGCGTCGAGCCTCAGTCACAATACAGTCACGGCGTTCGCGAGCGATGCTCGCGGCACCGTGCTGGTGGGGACAGATGGTGGCGGCCTGAACAGCTTCGACCTCGAGAGCGGTGCGTTCAGTCGTGTTTCGATCGCCGGCCCGAGCGCCACGACGGCCGGAATCAATCGAATTTGGGCTGCGCACCTGGACCAACATGGAGGTACCTGGATCGGCACGTGGGGCGCTGGCCTCATGCACCGGCGAAGCGCCGGCGATCGATTTACCCGCGTGTCGGCCGTCGCGGCAACGCTAGTGTCGGCATTTGCAGAAGACACCACCGGTCTGTGGGTCGCAACCTCGGCCGGCGTTTACCGCCTGTCACATGCGGGCGAGCGGCTCGAACATCTGCTGCCGGGGGCCAACGCCACCGCCTTAGAGCTCGCAGCGTCAGGACAACTATGGATCGGGACCTGGGCATCGGGTTTGTATGTCCTTGATCGGAACAACGGCAAATTGCGTCACGTTACGCTGGCTCCGACAAAGGGATCCAGCGCACCTGAAGGCTCGGTTCGCACGCTTGCCGCAGATCCGACCGGCGTACTTTGGGTAGGCACCGGCGACGGGCTGGTTCGCGCGGAGCCGGAGACGGGACGCCTGCAGCGTTATGGCGTGCGTGACGGACTTCCTCCCGGCGCCGTATACGGAATCGAGATTGACGACGCCGGACTACTTTGGCTTGGAACGAACGCGGGCCTCGTCCGATATGATCCTCGCACCGGTATCGCGACGCGCTACCTACCCGATGACGGTGTGCAGGACTTCGAGTTCAATGGCGGCGCGCATCATCGTCTGGCCGATGGCCGCCTCCTGTTTGGTGGCCTGAACGGATTCAACCTGATCGACCCACGCGCGGTGCGGCCGACAGCAATGCCGCGCGCCGCGCAAATCGTTGATGTGTTGCTTGCCAATCAACCGCTGCTATCCGTCGCGCGCGACCCCGCATCGCCCCTGACCACGGCAGCGGCGGAGGTTGAGTCCCTCGAACTTGGGCCAAGACAAAACGTGTTCGGCATCCGGTTCACTTCGCCGCTGCCGGTAGCGCCGACGCAGGTACGCTATGCATACCGGTTGGACGGTTTCGATTCATCGTGGCAAGTCGTCGATGCCGAGCAGCGCACGGCGGTGTACACCAACCTGCCCGCGGGTCGATATGTATTTCGCGTCAGGGCAGGCAATGCGGATGGCAGATGGAGCGAGACAGAACGGGTGATGCGCCTAAGGGTCCTGCCACCGTGGTGGCAATCTGCCTGGGCGTACGTCGTCTACACGACCGCGGGTGGAGTGCTGCTATGGGCGCTTGTACAGTGGCGTACCCGCGCTCTGCGCGAGCGCGCGGCGTGGCTCGAGTCAGGCGTCGTGGAGCGGACCGCGCAGCTCGTCAAACAGACGCGTGTCATCGAAGATCAAGCCCGGCACTTGGAGCAGGCCCTGGCGACGAAGGAGCGACTGTTCGCGCGCGTCTCGCATGAGTTCCGGACACCGCTCACGCTGATCGTCGGACCGATCGATGCCTTGCTCGCCGATGAGCGCCGTGGTCGGACGGCAGGGTGGCTGCGCCTCATGCGTCGCAATGCGAACCGACTCCTGTTGCTGGTGGACCAGCTGCTTGGCCTTGCTCGTCTGTCCGGCGAAGCGCCGATCCTACTAACTCCGCAAGCGATCGCACCGGTCGTGCGAAACACGGTCGCTGCATTTCAATCGATAGCCCTCGCAAAGAGCTTAGAGCTAACGGTTGAACGGGTCGATGAAGCGTGGGTAGCCGCTACGCCCGAACTGGTCGAGCGCATCGTGACGAACCTCGTGTCCAATGCGGTCAAATTCACCCCTGCCGGCGGTCACGTACGCGCGTCAGTGCTCAACCAGGGTGCGAGGGCAGTGATCGCCGTGGCCGACGACGGGCCTGGCGTTACGCACGAGGAGCAGGAGGCCATCTTTGAGCCTTTTCATCAAGCGCGTGCGGGTGGCACTGGCGCGGGAATTGGTCTCGCTCTCGTACGCGAATGCGCTCAGGCGATTGGCGGCTCGGTGGCACTGGAGAGCGGGCCCGGCTATGGCGCGACGTTCTCGATCTACCTGCCCACGTGTTCGCCACCGGGCAACGATATGCTGCCAGCAAAGGCGGAACGCCTGCTGAGTGAACGGATGCTGCTGGAGACCGAAGTCGCCGCCGAGGCAATACGCACAGGTGGTGAACAAGCCGACCCCCTAACCTCGAGCATCACGGCCGACGATGACCAACGCCCGCGCATCCTGATTATTGAGGACAACGCCGACCTGCGCGTGCTGCTGGTTGCAACGCTGACACCAGCATATCGCTGCACCACGGCCGCGGACGGCCGCATCGGGGTCGAGGCCGCGGTCGAGGATCCACCGGACCTTATTCTCAGCGACGTGATGATGCCGGGTGTCGACGGGTTCGAGCTGACGCGTAGGGTCAAGCAAGATCCGCGAACCTCCCATGTGCCGGTAATAATGCTCACGGCCTTGGGCGATCGGCACAGTCGCCTGCTCGGACTGGAGGAACATGCCGACGACTATCTCGTAAAACCTTTCGATGCCGACGAGTTGCGGCTGCGTGTTCGCAACTTGATCGAGGCACGGCAAATTGCGGCGCAGCGCGCGGCCCGTGCGGTCTACGACGCAGCAACTCCGCTTGCCCCAAGCGACACGGCCAACGCGATCACGCAATCGCCGCGGGAGCGAGTTTTCCTCGAGCGATTGCAGACCGCGGCGCAAGCCGGTTACGCGAGTTCAGACTTCGGAGTCGTCGATCTTGCGGACCGGGTCGCCATGAGCGAACGCCAGTTGCAACGCAAGCTGCGCGCGCTCCTCGGCCTTAGTCCCGCCGAGTACCTGCGCGAACTCCGCCTGCAGCGCGCCGCGGCACTGCTGCGCGCGGGGCAGCCGGCTGCGAACGTCGCGTTTGAGGTTGGCTTTGCAACGCCTTCCCACTTTGGCGCTTGTTTCAAGGCGCGATTCGGGGCTACGCCCGGCGACTACACAAAACTGAGCAATAATTTCTAGCAGTCACCGCTCAGACGACGCATTGACGACACCGCGTGTCGCATCCGCGATACCTCCGGACAGCTCACTCGGCCGATCCTCGATACCGGTCGGCCGCAATGTGCCGCCCGAGGAGCAGGTGTCATGCCGGATCAACCTCAGGATTGCTGCTACTTCCGAACGCACAGCGCCCGCATGCGACCCAGCGAGTGACTCAATGCGGGCATCAGGCGTTACCGTCTTGGTGTTGGGGGCCGTATTGGTCGCGGCTCCGGATCGCGCTGAGGGCGCCGCCGAGTGCACGCCGCTACCGCGCGACCCGGGTCGAATCGCGCTCGTGCTTGGCAATGCGGCGTACCGTTCCAGTCCGCCGCTCCCGAATGCCGCGAACGACGCGCGTGCGGTGCACGAAGTACTGGAGCACTGCCTTGGGTTTACGGTGCTCATCGCCCACGACCTGGCGCGCGACGCGATCGTGCAGCAGGTACGCGAGTTTGCGGGGCGGCTCGTGCCCGGTGGCGTTGCGCTGTTTTATTACGCCGGTCATGGGGTCGAGCAAGACGGCCGCAATTATCTGATCCCGGCGATCCATCGCATCCGTTCACGCGCCGACATTCCAGTCGAAGCCTATCCGATCGACGATGTCGTCAAGCGAATGGAGGCCGGCACGGGTGAAGGCGGTGTCAACATCGTGATCGTCGACGCCTGTCGCGACAACCCGCTCCCGGCCCTGCCTGGCGAGGGACGCAGCTTCGGCTGGCGTTCGCTCGCACCGGTCGAGACGCAGTCCGGGACGTTGGTGATGCACTCGACTCGCAGTGGCGCCCAAGCTCTGGATCAGATTCCGGGCACCCAAGGCACGAACTCACCGTTTACGATCGCGTTGCTCACTCAGATAGTTAGGGCAGATATCACTCTGCGCGACCTGCCCTACGAAGTCACGGCGGACGTGCGGCGCCTCACCGAGCGCGTACAGGAACCATGGTCGAGCGCATCGTACGTGCCGCCGATCCGGCTCGCCGCCGGCGGCGGCAGTCTCGTGATTGAGCGACCTGTGCCTGGCACGCAACTGCGCGTGACATCGCTGCCCAGCGGAGCGCAAGTGACGATCGACGGTCGTGCGGTGGGCACGGCGCCGCTAGACGCAGTCGATGTGCAGCCGGGTGAGGTGCTCGTGCGAGCGACGCTGGCAGGGCACGAGCCAGCAGAGGCACGGCTGACATTGCGCGCGGGTATGAGCCATGAGGTTCAGCTCGTGCTGACCGCCATAGCAAGGATGGTGCGATTGACCGTCGACGCGCAGCCGGCGGTCGCGACCATACGTATAGTCGGCGGGCCGTCCTACCAACCTGGCATCGAATTGCCCGTCGGCGACTACGTTCTCGAAGTCAGCGCCCCGGGCTACCAATCGCATCGCGAGACGATCCGTCTCGCGCGCGCCGACCAACGGGTCGTCGTGCGCTTGACCCGCGCCTTGGGCGCGGCCGCCAGAGCGACCGCGCGCGAGATCACGGGGCTGCCGGCTGCTTCGAGTACCTGGGCGCTTGCGGTCAACGCCGCGGGAATCGTGCTCGGCGCAACCACCCTCGAGGCCGGACCGCAGGTCGGCTTTACCTGGTCTGCTACGCGCGGGATGCGAGCACTAGAGGCCGCGGGCGGACTGGGTTCTGTACCGGCAGCGATCAATGAGGCAGGCGATGTTGCGGGTACTGCGTCGAACGCACGCGGTGAACCCCGCGCAACGATTTGGTCCGCCGCGGGCCGTGTTAGGGAATTGCCTGGGCTGCCAGCGGGTCAGTGGAGCAGCGCCAACGCGATCAATTCCGCGGGCGACATCGCCGGAGCAGTCGTCCGCCCCGGTGCATTCAGCTCGCCGCTCGGCGGACACGGCGCGGGACAACGGGCATTCATGCGCCGCGCAAACGGCGCGCAGCAGTGGCTGCACGGTCTGGGTGGCGAAGCGGCGCCGGCCGGCATGAACGAGCGCGGCGACGTCGTTGGTTGGTCGCACGATCGCGCAGGAAATGTCCGCGCAGTCCTTTGGTCGGACCAGGCTCGGGTACGTGACCTCGGCACGCTTGGCGGTGCGACGTCGGCTGCTACAGCGATCAACGGTGCCGGTGTCGTCGTGGGCTGGGCTGAGAACACGGCCGGCCAGAAGCGCGCTTTCCGCTGGCACACAAACGAGGGAATGACCGATCTGGGCACGCTCGGTGGCGCACAGTCGCAGGCCATGGCGATTAATGATGTCGGATGGATCGTCGGCGTCGCACACGATGACAGCGGTCAACACCGTGCATTCCTGTGGCGGCCGGATAACGGCATGACCCAACTCCAGATTGCGGGCGCCAAGAGTGCGCGCGCGCTGGGTATCGCAGCGGACGGGACGATAGTCGGTGTGTTCGAGAATGCGGGCGGTATGGAACGGGCGTTCCTCGCATCGCCAGAATGAGCCGATCGAAATGCAACTACCTACATCACCGAGAACGAGGAGTCACCATGCGCCAGCAACGATGGAAAAAATGGTCACTGCTATTGGGACTGACTCTTTTCACAGGCCTAACTATCGGCTGCAGTGCGGGGGAAAGCGAACCTGCGGCGGTCGCAACAAGCTCATCGAAGTCGGGCGATATGCGGCTTGAGCAACACGGCCCCGTCGTCTTCGCCGGTGACCTCGATGGGCAGGCTGTTCGCCTCACGTTGGTAACGCTGCGTCCGGGGCCGCTCAGTGGGGCTCTCTCGGGCCTGGATCACGCCTTGTTTCTGACCGGCACGCTGCAAGGATCTGACATCCATGGCGAGCTGCGCGGCATGGATATTCAGCTGCCGCTGCGCGCAACAATCGAGGGTGACACGCTGCGCCTGACAATCGGGTCGGAGGAGAACGATGGTGAGGCCATCGGTACCGTGCTCCGGCGCAGTGCAGCCACGGCCTCCGCCGCGCTACCCGCCGCGAGCGCGTCCGCTGACACAGTCGTCGTGAACGGCGAGCCAATTGCCGCTGACGAGCGAGCCCGACTTCAGCAGCAGTACGGGCTGCGGATGAATGCTGGGGTCTACTGGTACGACGCGAGGAGTGGCGCGTGGGGCTTTGACGGTGGACCCACCATGGGCTACCTGTTGCCCAATATGTCGCTCGGTGGACCGCTGCACGCCGGTGCATCGGGAGGCGGCACGTCCGTTGTGGTCAACGGGCGCACGCTGCATCCCTACGACCTGATGGCGCTGCAAATGCTTGTCGGTAACGTCTATCCCGGTCGCTACTTCCTCGACGCGAGCGGGAACATGGGCCAGGAGGGTGGCCCGCCACTCGCAAACCTGCTCGTGCTACACCAGATGTTCATCGCTCAGCAACGACAGGCGCAGCTCTATGGACCGGGCTGGGGCGGCAGCGGTAGTTCAGCCAGCGGCGGCGGCGATGGCGGCTGGTACTCGGGCATCACCGGTGCCGGCGGAAACGAGTCAGGCGGTTCCGGCTACGTAATGGGTGAAGGTTGGAGCGTGTCGTACTAGTGACGCGGCTCATGGACGCCACACCGCTCAGTGACAACGATTTGATCCGGCTAACAGCCGACGGTGAGGTGCGCGCTTTCGAATGCCTGTATCGGCGTTACGAAAAGCGCGCGCTGGGCTACATCCGCAGGTTCGTCGACGATCGGGCGTTAGCCGAGGAGGTCCTGGTCGATGCCATGTTGTCGGTTTGGCTGGGAGCGAGCGAGTTTCGTGCCGGGTCGCGCGTGTCCACTTGGATGCTGGGAATCGCGCGGCATAAGGCGCTCGACGCATTGCGGCGAGCGAACGTACGCGACACAACACTGCGACGCGCACACGCACTACAGGTTCCGCTCAGTAGCACGACGCCGCCCGACGTCATGCAAGCAGCCGAACGCAAGCGCACGACGCTGCGCGCCATGGCGCACCTGAGTGACAGGCATCGGGAAGTACTACACTTGGCGTACTTCGAGGACCTCGACTACTCGGAGATCAGCGCCCGGCTCGACGTGCCGGTCAATACAATCAAGACGCGCGTCTTTCATGCCAAGCGCGAACTGCATCGGTGTCTGCTCGGCGACCCATCGAGTTGCGGTGGTAAGTGGCGCGGCCTGAGCCGGCATGGGAATCAGCTCCCGCCCAAGCTACCGCCGGCCTTGGCGACTGAGGTCAGGGCCTGAAGCAGCGCATATTAAGTGCGAGTGCACGGCGCTCGAGCAGCGCAGATCCGAGCTGGCACGCGGCGTGAGCGCCAATTGCTCGGCCCAGAGGCGCCCAACGGATTGGACTAGTTCGTGATTTTACTGCGAGGCACAATCTGAGCCGTTCGTTGGGCAACTTCACGCGTCTGCCTTGGATCGAAAGTCTTCTCCATCACGGCCGGCATCCAGCATTGCGAGACTGGCTGGAAGCAGAGCAAATGAAGTTGCTCGGTCGTAAACCGGACTAGTTTGTGATGGTCATGCTCGTGCAGCTGCGTGATCCCGATGGCAACCTGATTGCACTGGCGACTCCGCCCGCCCGGCACCTTCCGCCGGCATGATCGCGCGAGCAGAATGAAATCCGCGGCACGATGCCTAACCGAACGCAGGCCACTTGGGACTGCTGCGGCACCAGGCCCTGATGTAAACCACTTCGATAAAGCGCTGATTTTCGGTACACTCGCGCCCCCTTTGAACGTCGCGCCGCCGCCTTGAGCGGCGGGCCGGGCGTGAGCCCATGCTCGAAGGGCAAGAATTCCAGTTTAACTCCAATATTTTCAATCGCTTACAGAACCCACTATGCCACGCACAACACCCCTGGCTGATATTCGCAATATCGGCATCATCGCCCATGTCGACGCCGGCAAGACCACGACGACCGAACGCATTCTGTACTACACCGGGCGCAAGCACACCATCATCGACATCCACGACACGAAGGATCTGAAGACGTCGACGACCACCGATTACATGGAGCAGGAACAAAAGCGCGGCATCACGATTCAGTCGGCTGCCGTTTCGGCGTTCTGGCGGGGCAAGAAGATCAACGTCATCGATACGCCCGGGCACGTGGATTTCACCATCGAAGTGAACCGCAGCCTGCGCGTGCTCGACGGCGCGGTCGTGGTGTTCGATGGCGTCGCGGGTGTGGAGCCGCAGTCAGAAACGAACTGGCGGCTGGCAGACAACTACAACGTGCCGCGCATCTGTTACGTCAACAAGATGGATCGCAGTGGCGCTTCGTTCACGCGCTGCGTCGACATGATTAAGACGCGCCTCGGCGCGCGGCCCTTGCCGATTCAGATACCGATCGGCTCGGAGGACAACTTCAAGGGCATGATCGACCTGGTCGAAATGAAGGCGCTGGTCTGGGACTCGGACGACAAGGACTCTGTCTGGCAGGTGCTGGACATCACGCCCGACATCGCCGACAAACTGGGCGTCACGGTGCCGAGCGATCGCGCCATCCTCGCGAACCTCGAGAAATACCGCACGGAACTGGTCGATACCGCGCTCGAGATGGACGATGCGGCAATGGAAGCGCATCTGATCGATGGCACGATGCCGTCCGTCGAGACCATCAAGAAATGTCTGCGCAAAGGCGTGCTGTCATCGGCCTTCACGCTGGTGCTGTGCGGCTCCTCGTACAAGAACAAGGGTGTGCAGCAAGTGCTCGATGCGGTGGTCGATTACATGCCGGCGCCCACCGACGTCGAATCGATCAAGACCGTGGACGCCGATGGTCACCCGATCGGCGAGCGCAAGTGCTCGGATGACGAGCCGTTCTCTGCGCTGGCCTTCAAAGTGATCAACGACATCTATGGCGCGCTCACCTTCATCCGCGTGTATTCCGGCGTGCTAACGAAAGGTATGGCGGTGCAGAACACCACGCGCGGCAAGCGCGAGAAGATCGGCCGCATGGTCGAAATGTTCGCCAAGGACTCGAATCCGATCGAAGAGGCGCGCGCGGGTGATATCGTGGCGCTGGTCTCATTGGCGGAAACCGACACCGGCGACACGCTGTGCGATTCTGCGCATCCGGTGGTGCTCGAGCGTATGCGCTTTCCCGATCCCGTAATCAGCGTGTCGGTGGCGGCCAAGGCCAAGGCCGATCAGGAGAAGTTCAACGCGGCGTTGGGCAAGATGGTGCGCGCCGATCCTTCCTTGCATCTCGAGACGGATCGCGAGACGGGCCAGACGATTCTGCGTGGTATGGGCGAGTTGCACCTCGAGGTGACACTCGATCGGATGCGCACCGAGTTTAGCGTAGAAGGAACGATGGGCGAGCCGCAGGTGGCCTATCGCGAGACGATCACGAAACCGGTTGAAGAGCATTACACACACAAGAAGCAGACCGGCGGCTCCGGTCAGTTCGCCGAAGTGTGGATCAAGTTCGAGCCGCTGGCGCGCGGCATGGGGTTCGAGTTCGTCGACGACACCAAGGGCGGCTCGGTGCCGCGCGAGTTCGTGCCGGCGGTCGAGAAGGGCCTCAAGATGCAGAAAGAAGAGGGCGTATTGGCGCGCTACCCGACGGTGGACTTCCGTGCGGTGCTGTTCGACGGCAGCCACCACGACGTCGATTCCAATGCGCTCACCTTCGAAATCGCAGCCAAGGCTGCGTTCCGCGAAGCAATGAAGAAGGGCAACCCGATCCTGTTGGAGCCCGTGATGAAAGTGGAAGCAGTGACGCCAGGCGACTACCTGGGCGACGTCATCGGTGACATGAATCGGCGTCGCGGTTCGATCCTCGATCAGCTCGAGCGCGGTACTAACACTGCCGTCGTGGCGCACGTGCCGCTGTCAGAAATGTTTGGCTACATTGGCCAATTGCGCGCGATGACCAGCGGCCGTGCGTCCTATACGATGGAGTTCTCGCACTATGACCCGGTGCCACGGAATGTCGCGGACGAGGTGATCGAGGCAGCGAAGAAGCCCGCGGCCTGAGTGCCGCGGTTGTTGCCGCGTCCGACTCGGTAGGTCTGGCTTAGGGTCCCGCGAGCGGCGCTGTCGGCTCGGGGCACTGCGCAGTCTTGGCACGTTACTTGGGTTCGCGCCGGCTCAGATCAGTCTGTTAGGAGACTGGCCAAGCCTTTGTGGAGCCGACCACATAGTCGGCTCAGCGGCGCACTGAGCCCCCCATTCACCATGGAGGTGTGTGATGGGAAGGCGAACTTTCACGGTGGAGTTCAAGCACGAGGCGGTGAGCCTGGTGCGCTAGGGTGGCATGACAGCTGCTCAGGCGGCTAGGGATTTAGACCTGCACGAAGACGTCGTGTGCAAGTGGGTTCGAGATGCCAAGCGGAGCGGCGCCCAGGCGTTTCCTTGACGAGGTCGGCAGCGGTCCGACGATGCCGAGCGAAGGAGCCTCGATGAGGCTTGCGGTTACAGCGCAGCACCTGCAGCGTGCGCCGCCGACGTTCCGATCGCGCAGTGCAGAGCGACGCGGGTTTACTTGGCGGTGTCGATAGGAACGAAGCTCGTTTCCTTTATTTCTTCCATGACGACGTAGCTGTGCGATTCGGCTGGAACCGCCAGCTTGGCGAGGATGCTCGCGAGGAGACCGCGATACTCAGACATCGCATGCAGCCGCGCTTTCACCAGGTAGTCGAATCCGCCGGCGATGAGATGGCACTCCATCACCTCGGGTATGGCGAGCAACTCTTGGCGCGCGCGTTTGAATACGTCACCGGATTTCTGCGACAGCGTGATCTCGACAAACACCAGGATCGCCTTGCCGAGTGCCTGCGGATTCACACGGGCATGGTAGCCCGTAATGACGCCGTTGCGCTCCAGGCGCTTGACGCGTTCGGCACACGGCGACGTGGACAGACCGATCCGTTCCCCGAGTTCGGTCATCGAGATGCGGCCCTCGCGCTGCAGAATGTCGAGGATCTTGCGGTCGGTGCGGTCGAGCTCAGGCATTTCTTCGGCGGTCCCAGTAGTGGCGAGGCGGTTGCAGCAATTATTCTTGTTTTGCCCTGCCAGTTCAGCAATTTCTGTTGGGTCAGGTCGATTAGTTTGCATGGATCATTGGCGGTTCGTTGGGTTTACATGAAAGTCATCGTTCTGGGCGGTGGCGTGATCGGTGTCACCACGGCGTATTACTTGGCCAGTGCGGGTGCCGAGGTGCTGGTTGTCGAACGGCAGCCCGGTGTAGCGCTTGAAGCCAGCTTCGCCAACGCCGGACAAGTGTCGCCCGGCTACTCGACCCCGTGGGCGGCGCCGGACATTCCGATTAAAGCGCTGAAATGGCTATTCCTGCGCCATGCGCCGCTCGCGGTGCGTCCTGACGGCAGCCTGTTTCAGCTGCAATGGCTGGCATCGATGCTGCGGAACTGCACGGCGCGGCGCTACGCGGTCAACAAGGAGCGGATGATGCGGGTCGCCGAGTACAGCCGGCACTGTCTGCAGCAGTTGCGCGCCGATATCAGCATCACATACGAGGAGCGCACGGCGGGTACGCTGCAGCTCTTCCGGTCTCAGGCACAGCTCGACAGCGTCGCGCGCGATGTCGAGGTGCTGCGCGAGTGCGGCGTGCCGTTCGAGCTGCTGGATAGAGCCGGCCTTGTGCGCGTCGAGCCCGGTCTGGCACAGGCCCGCATCGTGCTGATGGGTGGCCTGCGGCTGCCGAACGACGAAACCGGGGACTGCTACCTTTTCACCACGCGGTTGGCCGAACGCGCTCGCGCCCTCGGTGTGGTGTTCCGCCACGGCGTTGCGGTGCGCCGTCTGCGCCAGGACGCGGGGAAAATCGACGCGGTCGAGCTCGATACGCCAGAAGGTGAACTGCTGCGCGCGGACTGCTATGTGCTCGCCTGCGGTAGTTATACGCGTGCCCTGTTGCAACCGCTCGGTCTGCGAATTCCAGTATATCCCGTCAAGGGCTACTCACTGACCATTCCGATGCACGACGAGTCACGCGCGCCAGTGTCGACCGTGCTCGACGAGACCTACAAGGTCGCGCTGACGCGCTTTGAGCGGCGCATCCGAGTCGGCGGCATGGCCGAACTCGCGGGTTTCGATCTGCGGCTCGGCGCACGACGTCGCGCGACACTCGAGAAGGTGACCGATGAGCTGTTCCCGGGCAACGATCTGGCGGCGGCGGAGTTCTGGACCGGGCTGCGACCTATGACGCCGGACGGCACGCCGATCATCGGCGCGACGCACTACGACAACCTGTTCCTCAACACGGGTCACGGGACACTCGGCTGGACGATGGGCTGCGGGTCGGGAAAGTTGTTAGCTGATCTGATCACCGGTCGCCGTCCCGCCATCGATGTAGATGGACTCGCACTCAGTCGCTACCCGTCAGCGCGCAGTGGGCGCGGTTTGACCGCGCCTTCGTTGCAGGCGCCGGCATGAGTCGACCGTCTCGCGCTCGCATCGATCTCGACGCCCTGCGACACAACTATCTGGCGGCCCGGCGCCTGCATGGCGGACGAGCTGTGGCTGTGTTGAAAGCGAACGCGTACGGTCACGGTGCAGTCGAATGCGCCCGCGCTCTCGAGTCCGTCAGCGACGCGTTCGGCGTCGCCTTCGTCGCGGAGGCACAAGAGCTGTGCGTAGCGGGTATTCGCAAGCCGATTCTGGTGCTGGAAGGAGCGTTCAACGCGACCGAGCTCAAGCGTGCGCATCAGCTTGGACTGTGGCTCGTCGTCCATCAAGAAGAGCAATTGCGGATGATCGAGCGAGCGCCGACTGACTGCACGCGGCTCAATGTTTGGTTGAAGATCGACAGTGGAATGCGGCGTGCCGGTGTGTCGCTCGGGCAGGTCAGAGACTTCCACGCACGTTTGCTGGCGACCGACCGGGTCGCATCGATTACGTTGATGAGCCATCTGGCGCGGGCCGACGAACCACTTTTCGAGGCGACACGGCTGCAGATCGAGGAGTTCGACGCTGCAACCGCGGGCTTGCCGGGGCCGCGCAGTCTGGCCAACTCGGCCGCAATACTTGCCTGGCCCAGTGCGAGACGCGACTGGGCGCGCCCGGGGATCGTGCTGTATGGCGTCGATCCAACCGGTGAATCGCGGCTCGACTGGCCCGCCGTCATGACGCTCAGCAGCGAGGTCTTTGCGGAACGTCTGCTCGCACCGGGCGAGGCAATGGGCTACGGCGGCAGGTTCACTGCGGAGCAGGCGACGCGGGTCGGTCTCGTGGCGATCGGATATGGCGACGGCTATCCGGCGCGCGCTCCGACCGGGACGCCGGTGGCCGTCGACGAACGTCGTACGCGCGTCGTCGGTCGTGTGTCGATGGACATGCTGGCGGTCGATCTGAGCGAACTGCCGCAGGCGGGTGTGGGTAGCCGAGTCGAATTGTGGGGCGCGAATGTCGGCGTGGCTGAGGTCGCGGCGCACGCGGGTCAACTAACCTACGAGTTGTTGTGCAACGTCAAGCGCGTGCCGTTCGAGTATGTCGAAGCTGCGAACAGCGCAACCGAGACAGGTAGCTGACGGGAGAGATCCTGGGCTCTCAATGGCCGGGTCTGCACTGCCGCTCGTGGTGCACGACGCGAGTCTGTACATCGGCGGCATTGCAGACGATCGTAAAGTGCCGACCCAGATTTTCGAGCGCTACGACCCCCAGCCGCGCATCGCTAGACTACGACGGTCTCGATCCGTTGCGAGCGGAGCAGCATGTCGAGATTCGAGCCCACGAATGCGCTGTAGCGGTATTTGTGGATATGAACTTCACCATTTTCCGCCCCGATACCATCTGTCAGCTCAGCGCCAGATCGACAGCCTGCTCGGCGAGCGGCGGTGCGACCAGTTTGACGACTGCCGTCGGCACAGCTGAGTGCGAGTCGGTTCAGGCTGCCCGGGCCGCCAACGCCTTAGTCGTAGGCAGTCGGAGGGGCGCGTGAGCGCGGTCTCTGAAGCGGCACTCACCGCTCTTTTGTGCAGGGTGTCTCATTCCGGGAGCTGCGCGGCGGAATTACGTCGTGTCGATTTCAGAAGGGCCTTGGTCTGGCCGAAACAGACCTGCCGTCCCTCTGCTCGAAAATATTGGAGCCATCATGTGCCTCACCACGAAGTCTCTGAAGTTCGCCGCCGTCATCGGCGCGGTCGGTGCCCTGCTTGCCTGGTCTGGCCAGGCATCGGCGGCCGACGATGACTTCTTTGACCTTGACCTCCGGGAAGTCATGAATCTGGAGATCACAACGGCATCCAAAAAGCCGCAGACAGTGTCACGCGCCGCGGCCGCCGTCTTCGTGCTGACGGCGGATGACATCCGTCACTCCACCGCACGCACTTTGCCGGATCTGTTACGGACGGTACCTGGTCTGCAGGTAGCCAGTATCAGCTCCAGTGTCTGGGCCGTCAGCGCACGCGGGCTCAACGGTCGATTCGCGAACAAGCTGCTAGTGCTCATCGACGGGCGCAGTGTCTATACACCGACATTCTCGGGGGTGTACTGGGATGTGCAGGACACCTTGCTCGAAGATATCGATCGCATCGAGGTGGTACGTGGTCCGGGCGGAACGCTGTGGGGCTCGAACGCAGTGAACGGCGTGATCAACATCATTACCAAGTCCGCCGCAAGCACCCAGGGTACCAGCGTGCAGGTTGGCGGCGGGTCCGATGAGGGTGCGTTCATCGGTGCCCGGTATGGCGGGACACTCGGCGACAGCGGCCACTTCCGGGTTTATGCGAAGAACTTCGATCGTAATGCTTCCGATCTGTCACTGACAGGAACGACCTCCTTTGATGAATGGCACCAAGTGCGTGCAGGTGCCCGTGTCGATCTGAATCCAACTGAGAACGACTCGCTCACGATTCAGGGCGATGCGTACAGCGGCAAGGCCGGCGAGCCTGTCATTGCTGGGTTTCTGGCGCCGCCGTTTCACGTGATCTCGCCCACCCAGACTGAGACTCAGGGTACCAATGTCCTGTTGCGCTGGCAGCATGAACTCTCCAGTGCAGACTCCTTTACGTTGCAGTCCTACGTCGACTACACCCGTCGCGACTGGCCGGCACATACGCTCGAACGCCGCACGACGTTTGACTTCGATTTTCAGTACCACACCCAGCGCCTGAGCTCCCAGGACATCGTCATGGGGCTCGGCTACCGCGACAGCGATGTTGCGTATGCGACCTCCTTCGTCGGTATCCCCGCCATGACGCTCCCGTATTTGCAGATCACCAACCGCGGCAGTGGTCAGAGGCTCATCAATCTATTCGCTCAGGATGACATCACATTACTGCCGCGCACGCTCATCCTGACGGTCGGTGCCAAGTTGGAGCACCATGAGGACACTGGCAGTGAACTCTCTCCCAATGCCAGGCTGTTGTGGACGCCGACCGAATCTTCTTCGGTCTGGGGATCGGTTGCCCGAGCCGTGCGCACACCCAGCCAAATCGACCGCGACGGTCAGCCGTTGACCGCAGTGCTCGAACCGTTTGGATTCCAGAACCCGCAGGCGGCATTGATACCCGCATTCACACTGAATCCGTTGCCGCTGCCGCTGCTCATTCAAAGTCAGAGCACCGTCGAATCGGAAAAGATGACGGCGGTGGAGCTGGGATTCAAGCAGCAACTCGCGCTCAACCTGAGTGTTGACCTGGCACTGTTCAACAATGAGTATCGAAATCTGCGTTCTGCGTACTTCGGCGCACTCACCTGCGCACCGTCAGGACTGCCGGTTCCGGCCTGCCTGTTCCTGCCGCCAGGGTCATCGACCCATGTTGTGCAGAGCATTCCGGTGGGCAACTTTGCCAGCGCCAAGAGCAGAGGCGCTGAAGTCTCGATTGAGTGGTTGCCAAGCCGAACCCTGCGTGTGCAGGCCGCCTATACCTTGCTCGACGCCTCATCAACCGTGCCAGCAAATCTCAATGAGGCATTTACAACCGACCGCGCCAACGGCGCGCCTGACAACCAGTGGAGTCTCAACGCTACCTGGAGCCCCAGCCGCAACTGGAATCTGGGTGCTGTGCTGCGCGGTGTCGATCGCGTCAACCCGGCTTTCGACGTCCTGGTTCCTGGCTACACAGAACTAGACGCACGCCTGAGCTGGCATCCGTCGGCAGCGTTTGAGGTATCGATAGCCGGGCGTAACCTGCTCCACGATTCACACCAGGAGTACACGTCGGAGCTGCTCGACGTGCCACTGATGTCCGTGCAGAGATCGATCTTCGGACAGTTGTCACTGCGCTTCTGATCGGCGGATCTGAATCGAGATGGCGAGAGTCCCCTCAGCGCCTTCGCTGCGGCCGTTCCTGGTCGCTGTGGTTTCGCTTGTCCTGCTGATCATCGCGGCCCGAACACCCGCGCAGGAAGCGGCCGTGCGCGAGCGGATGATCCGCGCGGCCGTCATCTACAAGATCGTCAAGTTCGTCACCTGGCCCGAAACCGCTTTTGCCGACGCTACATCGTTTGTTGTCTGTGGTTACGGCAGCGCGAGCGCGATCTCGGCGCTTGAGTCCATGGAGAAGCGCGCGATTCAGGGACGACCTGCGCGGCTGAAGGTGTTGACCGAACTGACATCGGCCAGCACCCAAGGTTGTCAGGTGCTGTACCTGGTCGATGCGCCACGGCTCAATGTCGAGAGCCTTGCCCTGATCCTCGCTGACCGTCCGACACTGATCATCGGTGAAACGCCCGAGTTCGCGCGACACGGCGGCATGGTCACGCTACTGCAGGAAAGCAACCGCGTCGGGCTCGAGATCAACCTGCGCGCCGCCCGACGCGCCGGGCTGGAGATTTCCGCGCCGCTGCTGCAACTGGCGACGGTGGTGAACTAGGCCATGCCAACTAACAGCACCCACTCATTGCGCTTGCGCTTGCGGCGCATCGTTCTGCTGGTACTGAGCGGCACACTCTTGTGCGTGGCTGCGGTAGTGATCGCGTTTCAGGTGAAATCAAACCTCGATGCCAACGTCAATCGTGTGGCGGTCGTGGCGCAGATGGTAGCGCGCAATGCCACGGCATCCATCGAATTCCAGGACTCCAAGCAGGCGATGCTGTTGCTCGAGGCGTTAGGCGTCGAAGAATCCATCCGGGCAGGAGCCATCATCGTCGCTGACGGCAGCAGCCTTGCTGCGGTGGGCCAGGCCGATGCTGCCGCAATGATTTCAGAGGCCCTTGCCCGCGGCAGCGACTTTGAAGCGGGACGGCAACTGCATCTGAACTCGATCGAAGTGCTCTACCCCGTGACGCTGCGCGAGGAAACCATCGGCTACGTCTATGTCCGCGCCGGACTGCTGCAGCTGTATCTGGACTTGTTGTTCTCCAGTCTGATTATCCTGGCGGTGATCGTGCTGGGCGGCATCGCGGCCGTGCGACTGTCCGATCGGTTGCAGCGGCGACTGGTGGCACCCTTGCTCGATCTGGCTGTGTCGATGCGGCATGTCACTCAATCGCAGGACTTCACGCAACGCGTACAGAACCGGGAGCAAGGCGAGATCGGCCAGCTCATCGCCGGTTTCAACGACATGCTCGAACAACTGCAGTTGCGCGATACCCGTCTCGCCGAGCGCGGTCTCGAGCTCACCCAGATCAACGCGGAACTCGAGCATGCCGCCGCCGCCGCTGATGCCGCTCGCAGCCAGGCCGAGGATGCTAACCGGGCCAAGTCGATGTTCGTGGCTAACATGAGTCACGAGATACGCACGCCCATGAACGGCGTTCTCGGCATGACCGAACTGTTGCTGGCGACCAACTTATCGGATGAACAACGGGGTTATGCCGAGACGGTTCTGCGCTCCGGACGATCGCTGCTCGGAATCATCGACGACGTGCTCGACTTCTCCAAGATCGAGGCGAACCGTCTGACGCTCGAGGATGAGGACTTCCATCTTCACGATGTGGTCGACGACGTAATCGGCTTGTTTGCCGAACGTGCGCAGGGCAAGGGTCTGGAAATTGCCTCGCAGATTCAGACATCGGTGCCGTTGTGGGTCCGTGGCGATGCCGGACGACTGCGGCAAATCTTGTCCAACTTGCTGAGCAACGCTATCAAGTTCACCGAGCGCGGTCATGTCGGCGTCCGAGTGGGCAGCGATTCGGATGATGCTGGTCCGCTTATTCGCTTCGAAGTACATGACACAGGCGCAGGCATCGCAAGCGACCGTATCGAGAACATCTTTGAGGAGTTCACGCAGGAGGACGTCAGCACAGCACGTCGCTATGGTGGCACGGGTCTTGGCCTTGCCATCGTGCGCAGACTGGCGCAACTGATGGGTGGGGCCGCGGGTGTTCGTAGCGTGCCCGGCGTGGGCAGTACATTCTGGGTCACCCTGCGCGTGGGCGCAGCGGCGAAGCATGAACTGCGCCCCTGGGAGCGACAGGACGAGGGGCTGCTCGGGAAGCGTCTGATGATCGTTGATGACAACCCGATCAATCGCGCCGTGCTACCGGAATACGCCCGTAGCTGGGGACTCCAGGCCACCGCGATCGCCGACAGCATGGATGCCCTGCAGGTGCTGCGATCGGCCGCTGAAACGAGCCAACCCTACGACATTGCACTGATCGAGATGCAGATGCCCACGCTGGATGGCGTCGACCTGACCGAACGGATTCGCCATACGCCATCGCTCAGCGGCCTGAGGATCGTGATGCTCACTTCCATGGTTCGCTCATCCATTGCGCGCGCAACAGGCGGCGCGGGCATCGACCGTTACCTGGCCAAGCCGATCCGCCGAGCACAGCTCTATTCCACTCTGCGTCAGGCACTGGGACTAGTGGCCACCGCGCCCCGCGAGCTGGTTCCGTCGGATGCCGACGGCAACAACTCAGTGAGCCACAGTTACAAGGTACTGCTGGTCGAGGACAATCCAGTCAACCAAGACGTCGCGCGCGCCATGCTGATCAGACTGGGCTTTCAGGTACAGATCGCGCCGGGCGGTCGGGAAGGCTTGCAGGCGGCGCAGACCGGTGCCTTCGATGTAATCCTGATGGATTGCCAGATGCCCGGCATGGACGGTTACGAAGCAACCGCCCACATCAGAAAGTGGGAGGCTGAGCAACAGTCGGGTCCGCAGCACGTGCCGATCGTTGCGCTGACCGCAAATGCAATGCAAGGCGATCGTGAACGTTGCCTCGCCGCTGGCATGGATGACTACCTTGCCAAGCCCTTCAGCACGGCTGCGCTCAGGGATGTACTGATGGAAATTTGCCCGCCACGGTCCGCGGAACCTGTGGACGGCACAGCCGACAGCAAGGTTGCGGCCGAATAAAAGCGGCTTCTGACGGCGCTCGCCGTACGATTCGTGCCGATCGATCTTCAGCAGCCCCGCATAGACTCAGGGCTACACCCGTTCAGCGTTGCCACCATTGCACTTGCGAGGCCAGCGGAAGCGTTCTATCGCAAATGCGGCACCGCCGGTTACCAGGAGATAGGGTCCCGCGCCGCATCATGCGATGGCGCGCCGCGCCGAGCCCGCGCCGGTCATTACACGGACAATTGATTGCATACCTCGACGGCATGAGTGCGCCGGGGCGTAGACTGTCCAGTACCAACTTCATCGAAGTCGCGATAGCCCGTTGCGAAGGCGCGAGGCATGCAGATTCAGCAACTACACCATTTCCTCGCGGCTGTGACTTACGGCAACTTGGGGCGGGCGGCGTCTTACTGCAACATTACGCAGCCGGCCATCACGCGCAGCATCCAGCGGCTCGAGGAGACGTTGGGCATGCAATTGCTGGAGCGCTCCGGACGCGGCGTCACCCCGACCGACGCGGGGCTGGTCCTGCACGAGTACGCCCGGCAGATGGCGCGCGACACCAAGCTGATCCGGCAGCGGCTCGCCGAAATGTCCGGGCAGTCCCTTGGCGAAGTTCGAGTGGGTATCAGCGCAAACTTCGCCCACGACCGACTGGCGCTGGCATTCGCCGACGTCATACATCAGTGCCCTGTCCCGAAACTGACAATCTCCCAGGATTTCTGCGGCGTGCTGGTGGAGCGCCTTGCTGCCGGTGAGTTAGATGTCGTTCTCGCGCTGATACCGGACAATCTCGACGAACAGGACTTCAGAATCCGCTACCTGTTCGACATCCCGGGCAGTGTCGTCGTCGGTCCGGAGCATCCGCTCTGCGGGCTGTCGATGGCGCCGCTCGCCGAGCTAGCTAAGTATAAGTGGATCGCCCTGGAGTTGGAGACGACCGGATACTTGTCTCGGCACTTCGGTTCCTTCGATCTGCGCGCGCCGGATGTCCCGATTAGAACCGATTCGCCCGTGCTCATGAAAGAGCTGTTGCGTGCCAGTTCGCTGGTTGGGCTGGCGCCGATTCGTATGTTCAGGAACGAGGTCGCAAGGGGTGAACTGGTCAGGCTGACGAGCGAACTCGATCCGCTGACCGCTCGTGGCTGCCTGATTCACCGCAAAGAACTCGAGCACTCGCCGCAGATGGGCGAGTTTGTCGAGACTCTCCACACCGCTGTATTGGCTACTGTACCGCCTGATCCGCTCGCATTCCCAAAGCGCATGCAGACGACACAAAAGGAATTGGCTTCCTTGGCGTCTGTTCGATAAGTATCGAAGCCTCGGGTCAGCGCGGTACGTATGCCCGCACCCAAATCGCCGATACAACTTTTGCAAAGGAACCCAGAACAATGCTGTGCGAAATCCAAATGCCGCGAGCGGTGACGATTGCCCTTCAGGGTAGAGCCATAGCCGCCGTGGTGTGCCTTGCCACACTCACTCCACAGGTGTCGCACGGGCAGCAGCAAACCGAGACGGCTGTGCTGCAAGAAATCACGGTCACGGCGCGCAAGCGCACAGAAAGTGTTCTGGATGTGCCGATCGCAATCACCGCGATCGGCGCCGAGGAGATTGCGCGGGCGGGCATCACGAGCGTAAATGACCTTAATACGATTGCTCCGGGCCTGGATTTCCAAGCCACGATCGGCAACGGTCCCGGCGGTCGTTCCCAGGGCACGATCTCATTCCGTGGCATGGTACCCACGACCGGGTTAGCGCGCGAGGCATCGGGTTCCCTCTTCGTTGACGGTACGTTCGTGCCTGCCGGCCTGCAGTCGGTCGACATGTCCGATGTCGAACGTATCGAAGTGTTGCGCGGCCCGCAGAACGGCTACTTCGGGCGCAGCACGTTCGGCGGTGCCATCAATCTAATCACGCGCACGCCGCGCGAAGAGCCAATGGGCGAGATCGACGTCTGGGGAGGTTCGTATGACTCATTCGGCTTCAACGCCAGCTTTGAGGGCGCGCTGTTGCCAGGCAAGTTGACCGGCCGCTTGCAGGCGAGGTTCGACCAGCGCGGGGGCCAGTTCACGGCGTCCGACGGTGGCGAGCTCGGCGCCGAGCAGACGAAGTCTGTCACCGCAACGCTGTATGCAACACCGACCGACAATTTGTGGGTGCGGCTGCGCGCCCACCTACAGGAAGACAATGACGGCCCTTTCGCGATCTCGTACATCCGTGGCCTTGAGTATGGCTCGCTTTGTCCGGGCGAAACCTTCCGGGGCGCAGACGCCAACGGTAACAGTACGACATTCTCGCTGGGTCGGCCGTACTTCTGCGGCTCGAACCCCCTGCCTTCGCTCGCATCGCTGGGGGACTCCTTCATTACAGCCAATACCAGCACGCATCCGGCGGTGCTTGCATCGATTGGCCAACCGAACCTTTTCTATGATCTCCTCGCCAACAATTCGTCGAACAACCCATACGTGGCCGCGGCACCACACATGACTGACTACGGCCTGCGCCGCAAGGTTACCCGTCTCGCTTTGCAGTCCGAATACACGTTCGCCAACGAGATCACGCTGTCGGGCGGTGTGGGCTATGACGATGTCCCGCAGATGTCCGTGTATGACGTCGATCGGAGCAATCAAGAGAATGCTTTCTCGATCCTGCCAGAACTGGCTGACTCAATCTCGGCAGAGCTCAGGCTGACCTCAAGCCAGAAGCAGCGGCTGCGCTGGATGGTGGGTGCCAGCTACTTCGAGCAGCACCGCGAGTCCCAGCAGATCGGCTACCAGATCAATGTTGCCTTCGGCGCTCCGGTGCCGATGGCTGGCTTCGCCAACAGCATTACGGACGAAACCTCCAAGGTGCCCGCGCTGTTCGGGTCGATTGAATACGATATTCTCGACAACCTGACGGCGGGTGCCGAACTGCGCCGACAGAAGGATGAGACCACGAACGTCAATCACACGACTAACACAACGTCGAGCTTCTCATTCGAGGACAACCTGCCGCGTGTGTTCGTGAGATACGAACCGGTGCCAAACCTGAACCTGTACGCAACCTGGGGCAAGGGCGTTGCACTGGGCCAGTTGAACGGCAACTTCGCGAACGCCACCCCAGCACAGCAACAGGAGGTTTGTGCACAGGTCTCGTACTGCGGCGAACTGGCGCCTCTGCCAGAGGTCGAGAATTTCGAATTGGGTATCAAGCACCGGCTGCTCGACGGTCGCTTGCAGTATTCCCTGGCTGCTTACCAAATGGACTGGACGAACATCAACACGGGCATCTCGGTCATCGTCAGCACGTCGCCATTCGTGCTCGGCGTCATTGCGCCGAACGACGCCAAGATGAAGGGCGTCGAGTTGGAAGGAAGCATGCTGATCACCGATGCCTGGACGGTTGGTCTCGCCCTGAATCTCATGGACAATACGTACAAGGAGTTCTACAACGCCACGCTCGCCTCGCTCACTTCCGGGGTCAACCGCTTCGACGGCAATGAGTTGCCGAAGGCGCCTAGCGAGACCGCGTCCCTGACAACTACGTACAACGGCCAGTTGGGCAACCAATGGAGTTGGTTTGCGCGTGCCGACGTCCACTACACCGGCGCCATGTGGGACAGTGAGGCGAATATTTTCCAGATCGATGCCTACACCAAGGTGAATACGCGTCTCGGATTCGAGAGAGACGACGGTCTAGGTGTACAGGTGTACGTGTCGAACTTGTTCGACGACGACAGCTGGACCTATTCGAGCCGTAGCACGTCTCTGTCGGAGCCCGGTGCGCTATTGCTCGTGCCCTACGGCGCATCGCCCGCTACCACAGTGCAGGGCGCAAACCTGGCCCCGTCGAGAAAGCGTGAAATCGGTTTCAAGCTGAGCTACAAGTTCTGATGATAGAGCCGAACGACGGGTTTAGTGCCCGTCGCATCGCCGTCGGTCGGGTCCGGGGATCGCGCTCCCCGGCCCATCGTCTATATGTACTACCAGGCAGATCCCAGTTGCAACGGATGGTTCCGTTGCGCGCCAGATGGAGCGAGCGATGAAGATTTCCCGACGACAACTGATCAGCGGTGCGGCCGCGATCGCAGCGAGCTCCGCGATCGCTACGACCCGCAGGTCGGCCGGCGCTGAGGATGTCGATTGCGTGATAATAGGAGCGGGTCTGGCCGGCCTCAACTCGGCCATCACGCTGACCGATGGCGGCGCCTCGACTCTGGTTCTCGAAAGTGCGGAGCATGTCGGCGGACGCTGCCGTACCGCCTACGAATGGGACTCCCGCATCGAATTGGGCGGCGTGCAGATCGGGCAAACTTATTCCCGCGTGCGGTACATGGCCAATCGTTTCGGCCTCCCGCTAGGCGAGGGCGCTCACATGAATGCGCCCTACGCCTTCGTCATTGGTGGCAAGCTGGTGGCGGCGAGCGACTGGGCGAGTTCGCCACTCAATCACACCACCGGCGATGAACGCACCGTACCTCCCCATGCGCTGGGGAGCTATTACGTCGAACGTCTCAATCCGTTCCAACACTTCGAAGACTGGCTGAAGCCGTCGGCAGCAGAATTCGACTTGAGTCTCGCGCAATGGTTGGACAAGCAGGGCGCATCGGAGGCAGCCAGGCAGCTCATCGAACAATCGCGTGGCGGCGACAGCCTGGAGTCGCATAGCCTGCTGCGCATGTTTCAGGAGGCTACCTATTACCGCTACAGCGCACGGAAGGCCAAAGAGACGGTTGTTGCCGGCAAGCGGGATGTCTTCGAACGCTCGGCGGAGACTTCGCTGCACGTCGAAGGCGGCATTTCGCGGCTGACCACGGCAATGGCCGCGTTCCTCGGCGACCGGGTGCGGCTGAAACACCGGGTGGTGTCGATCGAATTGGATGATCGCGGTTGCACCGTTGGCTGCGCCAACGGGCAGCAATTTCGCGGCAGGACGGCGATCGTTGCCGTGCCTTTCGGCGTCCTACGAGGTGTCCGCATTGACCCGCCGCTGCAGGGTGTTCAGGCGGAGGCGGTACGGCTGATGCCATACGGCAACCAGAGCCAAGTTTGGCTGCGCGTCAAGGCGCCATATTGGGAGCACGACGGCGCTGAGGCCTCGATGTTTTCCGATGGGCCATTTACGTTGATCCGCCAGCAGCTCGAGTACGACGGCAAGCGGGAGCTGATGAGCTGCTTGTCCTTCGGACGCCAGTCGGTTTCGGTCGATGCTCTGTCGCTGGCCGATCGCGGCCGCCTGGCAATCAGCGAGATCGAGAAGGTGCGTCCGGCTGCTCGCGGCAAGCTGGAATTTCTTGGCGCACAGTCTTGGGCGGAGAACCCCAACGAGCGTGGTTGCAGTCATTCCTTCGTGCCCGGACGTGGCTTGGACTGGGCGCAACAAATGGCCAAACCGCACCATCGACTGCATTTCGCCGGCGAACACTTGCGGCGACTGGAAGTTGGCATGGAGTCGGCGATGGAAACTGGCGAGATCGCGGCTATGGGTGCTCTGAATCAGCTGGGGTGAGCCGTTGTTGACGCGGGCGCCGCGCTTGCCGCGCCTACGAAAATCTGGAGAACGCCAATGATTTTGTTGCGCCGACGGATGATCTCGACAATGTTGTTAGCCTGTGCGCTGGGTTCTGCCCATGTAACATTGCCAGCTCACGCGGCGGACAATGCTACGGCGTGCGAGCCCAAGTCTGCGGGCACGATCACGTACGACGAGATTGTGGCGAAATACGCTGATGCAGATTCGAAGTTTGTGACTTTGGAGGGACTCGATGGCATCCGAGTCCACTACAAGGACCAGGGATCGGGGCCCGCAATCCTGTTGATTCACAGCTCGGGCGGCGACCTCAAGGACTGGGACACCTGGGTCAACGTGCTGAGCCCGAGCTATCGCGTGGTGCGTCTCGATCTTCCGGCCTTCGGCCTCACCGGGCCGGTGCCTAGTGGTAACTACTCAGTCGACCGGTACCTGATGCTGGTCGACGCTCTCATGGACAGTCTCGGAGTAGATCGCTTTGCGATCGTCGGATCTTCCTACGGCGGGCTGGTGGCATTCCGCTATGCCGGCACCAGGACTGATCGCGTTGCTGCGCTGATCCTCGTGAGCTCGGCGGGGATTGAATACGGTGGTCATGGAGGTACCGTGGAGAAGGCGCGCGATCCAGCTGCGGTATTCAAGCCTGTGCTCATGACAAGCGACATGGTGCGGGCGAGCTTCAACACGATCGTCAACGACCCCGCCAGGATCACGCCGGAGCTCGTGCGGCGCAAGACGGATTACGCCAATGTCATTGGCCGGGACTACGAGGGTTTCGTGGCAACGCGACTCTACGAGCGAGGCAATCCGCAGCGTGTGCTGGGCCACGTGCGCGCACCCGCGCTTGTTATGTGGGGCAGCGCCAGCAAAGCACTCTATGTCGAGACGGCCCAGGCATTCGTGGACGGCATGAAGAACGCCGCGAGTACCAAGAAGATAATCTATGAAGGGGGAGGGCACTTGCTGCACATCGAGCGCCCGGAACAAACGGCCCGGGACGCGCAGGCCTTTCTCGACTCGACGGTCGGCCGCCGAGCCGTCCGGGGGCCGGACCGCGAATCGATCCGTCAGCGGCCAACTACTTCGGCGCACTGAAAACGAGAGGCGTCATCTGGGCCGCGGAAGAGCTGAATCGCTGGCTGGCGCGACCGTCGGCCGGAGGAGCGAGAGCATGACAAACTGTGGGGACGAAAGCCTGGAGTCATCATCGCGACGGCGGATACTGACCACGGGCGCGCTTGGCGCGGCCGCCGTGGCCTTGGGCGTCGATGCGTCGGCGGCCGGTTCCACGGTCAAGCCAGTACGTGTGCAGGCCAACGGGATTTACGAGACGGTGCCATTGCGCAGTGACATGCTGCGCATCACGGCCGTGCAGTCGTTCATGCGTGCGATTCGCGACACCCGGCGCCCCGAGTCGGAGCTGCAAGCCAATCTACGGCATATGATCGATCTGATCGACATGGCCAATGGCTTTCCCGGCCGCCAAGATCTGATCTGCTTTCATGAACAGCCGATCATGGGCTGGAATCCGTGGACGCGAGAAGAAGCGCTGCGGGTTGCGATCGAAGTCCCCGGCCAAGAAACCGAAGCGCTGGGCCGCAAGGCCAAAGAGTATGGTTGTTATATTACCTTTGGAACCTATGCCCGCGATGCAAATTGGCCCGGACATCTCCTGCTCAACGGGGTGCTGATCGGCCCGGACGGCAATATCGTCGCCAACCACTGGAAGACTAACAATGCTCGCGGCTTGTTGCCCGGCTGGGACTTGTTCACCACCTCGATTTACGACGTGCTGGATCGCTATCGTGAGATGTACGGCGAAGACGCGGTGCTGCCGATCGCGCGTACCGATATCGGCAACATTTCCTGCTCCATCACGCCTGGCCAACCAGACGTGATTCGCGCGTTGGCCATGAAAGGCCTGGAGCTGCGCCTGTCCTCCTCGTCTGGCGGCTATAGCGTCGAGGAGACGCAGATCATCGGCCGGCACAATCGCCTGTGGAGCGTTGTCTGCAACCAGTCCATCTCACCCGAACAGCCTGGGTTTCCCGAGTTTTCCGGCTCTGGCGACACGGCGATCTACGAGCCCGGCGGGCGGATTGCGGCACGCGCACGCTCGGCCAACGAGGAGTTTGTGACGACCGGCATTCCGATCGCCGCTTTTCGCCAGTCCCGGACAGTTCCGCCTGGAGTTCCCATGGAGATGCTGATGCCGGTATTTGCCGGCTACGTGCCGCGTCACGGGGCCAACCTGCAAGCAGACTACATTCCCGCTGACTCGGCCGACGCGTCACGATATTTCGCCAGAAAAAAAAGCTGGTAGCCGCCACAATCCCAAGGAGACACAATCGTGATGCAGCGCCGAACTATACTCGGACTGGCAGGCGCAACCGCAGCGGTGGCCGCGCTCGGGCCCACGGCGATCACTGCGGCTGAGCGAGCCGAGCCACCGGACCTTGATGACAAACAGCAACTTGCACTAGCTTTCCGCAAGCTGGCCTATTCGCTGGACGACACCGTCATGTTCTGGTGGATGCGCGGCACGCGCTACGGCGTTGTGGACTCGGTTGCCACCCCGTTCTGGGATATGTACGTGGGCGCGTGGTTCACCACCCATGATCTCGCGGACGATCGCTACGCAGTCACGATGGCCAGCGCAAACTTCTATACGCCGCCGAACTCCACCGACTTGCTCGAAGAATTTCGCAATCCATATACCGGCGCCGACGTACCGGTCAGGTACCCGCCACCCAAGTCCCGACGCACCGTCATGGGTCGCGAGGGTGGCTCTGCGTTCGGCGGCGAAATCCAGGGAATGAAGTCCTCGCACCGCGACGCGATTGGTCCTGGCTGGATCGAAGCGGACGATGTCGTCATCCGCGGCGACATGGTGCTGCATGCCGAGCCTTTGGATCCGGCGTCGGACCTCGCACCGCTGCACGTGAACGACTGGTCGACCTATGTCGGCAGATTGGCGGACGTAATGGATCCAGCGATGAAGAGTGCGCCTGCGGCACAGTACTTCAACGACATCCTGACCTGGCCGCAATGGTTGAATATGGGTGAGCAAAGCGGCAGCTACGTCTCGCGATGCTTTGGTAGGAAGGTCCGCAGTGCTGAGCACATGCCCAAGACCTGGCGAGAACTATTCGCGCAGGCCATGCCGGAAGCGGCCAGAGATCCCCTCGCGATACTCAAGGCGAGCTGAGCATGGCAAGACTGACACGACGGACTTTCATCGGCAGTGCCGCCGTGGCATCACTGGGAGCCAGCGCGGGCGTCCGAGCCGCTGCTGACGGCAAGCGGCAAGCCCGCACGGCACGCGCGGATGTACTGGTCATCGGCGCAGGCCTGTCGGGGCTGTCGAGCGCGATGCTACTCGAGGAAGCCGGACTCGATGTGCAGGTTATCGAGGCGCGAGATCGGATCGGCGGTCGCGTGTTCACGCGATTCGACCTACCGGGCTATCCGGAAGTTGGTGGCAACAGCTTTGCGGCCGGGTACGGACGGATCCTGGACGTCGCGCGCCGCCTGAAGGTGCCCGTCGTCGACTACGCCGCGCGCATGGCCAAATTTCGCAAGAGCGAACTCGTCATGCATGGCCGGGTTGTGTCGCCTGATGCATGGCCCTCATCGCCATACAATTCATTGCCAAAGGCAGTGCGCGACCGGATGCCGTGGGAACTGGAATACCGCGAACTCGCGGACAAGAATCCCCTGACCGCACCAGAGCAATGGCGGTCGGCCATCGGCCGACCATACGACGTGTCGATGTACGAATTCATGCGTACACGCGGTGTCGACGACGAAGTCATCAGGCTTGCGTTTTCCGAGAACCCCTACTTTGGCAGCTCGGCATACGACGTCTCAGCACTGATGTACCTGTTCAATTCCACGTGGATCGCTGGACTGACGAAGATCGGCCCGGGAATCTTCTCGATCGCGGGCGGCAATCAGAAGCTGCCGATGGCAATGGCAGCGAGCCTCAAGCGTCCGGTAGAGCTAGGATGCGAAGTGGTGGCGATCGCCACGAGCGACGCCGGCGTGCAAGTCCACGTCGCTGATGGCAGCCGTTATGAGGCCAGTCGCGTCATCTGCTCGCTGCCCTACTCAGTGGTCCGCAACATCCGCTTCGACCCCGTGCTCGCCGGACCGCATGCAGACGCCGTGGCGTCACTGCCGTACATGATGAACACGCTCATCTTTCTCAAGCCGATTCGGCCGTTCTGGGAAGAGGACGGGTTGAGCCCGGCCATGTGGACCGATGGCATGCTCGGGTCCGTCATGTCGCAACACTTCGGTGTGGCGGAGGAGGAGGTAACCTGCCTCGTCGTTAATCCGCGGGGTCGCAAGGCAGCCTATGTTGATCGCTTGCCGCGCGAGGAAGTAGTGAGTCGAGTAATCGCGGAATACGAGTCGATCCGACCGGCAGCCCGAGGCGCACTGCAGTTCACCGGCTATCACGCCTGGACTCAGGATCCGTATGCAGGCGGCGATTGGGCGATTTACGGGCCGGGCCAGGTCACGCGCTTCGGCGACGCGATCGCAGCGGTACACGGCCGGGTGCATTTCTGCGGAGAGCACACGGCTGTTGCCAATCGCGGCATGGAAGGGGCGATGGAGTCGGCCGAGCGGGTTGCAGTCGAAGTGCTGAGCGCGCTCTAGTTAGCTGACACGACACAGTATCCGCGGGGGATTGCGCCAGATTGCATGGTCAGCGACGAGATCGAGCGAACCATGCTACCCGCCAGTCGCCGCTGCACGGCTCAGCAAGTCCCGTGCCGCTGGATACGATCATCTTGACTCGGAGGCGCAGTTACACGGGTCACTGCCGCGATCGTGGATGACCTGCCAAACACCGGTTCGGCTCTTGCGCCAGATGGAATGAAACCGTCCGATCAGCCTGCCGTCGGGATCTTGCACCGGCCCAGAGCTGTAGGCTAACGACCCGCCTTCCAAGACCTCGACTTCCTCTGGTTGCCAGGAGAAGGGTGCCTGTGGCTTCGCGAAGTAGGTGGCCCAAGCTGTGACGATACGGTCCTTGCCATGTAATGTTTCGGCACCCGAATGGAATACGGCGTCCTCCGCGATGAATGTCGCGAACGCCTCGTGGTCCCGGTCGGCCATGGTCCGTGCGAAAGCGCGTTCCGAGGCGAGCACCTGCAGACGGGCGCTATCGTCGCTCACAGGCGACGTGGCACAGCCGATAATCGAGCAGTACAGAATCAATGCCTGCAGCATTCGCATGGCCATCGCCCTACATATCATGACCGAGGGTGACATTTAGCCTGACGAGCGACGCTCCGCAATAGGGAGGTTCGGAATGATGCGGCGCCGTTTTTCGGCGCCGCATCGGCCCGGCGAGCGACACTGAAACTGGCCTTAGCCTTGATCGCCGAATTTCGCGTGTACCAATGCGAGCTGTGGCTGGGCGATATCGGCGACCGCGCGATTGACCGCGTCAGCGACACACTGGCGTCCGGCGATCGACGTCCGCAGATCGCGCGACGTGGTATCGGGGCAGACACTGCGGGCGGCGGCGCGCAGCCGTTGATGCAGCGCCTCGGCGCCGGCTCGCGTGTTCATGTTGAGATCGCCGTATTCCACCCGCACGGTCGGCGCGTCGGTGGCCGGGTCGCCAGCCAGCGCGGTGCCGGCAATGGTGCAAGCGATAATTGCGATCGTCAGCGTGTGTAGTTTTCGGTTGTTCATGATGGTCTCCTGATTGACGAGTGATCGGTGTTCCAGATCACAGCCTGTCGGTCCGTTCCATGAGCCGTGCTGCGATGTGTCCATCTCACACTCATTGCGTTCGCATTGTTAGGGGGGCAGTGACGACTTCGTCCTCGCCGTCGACGAGTTCGGCCCAGTCGTACTATGCTGCGTCGCGTTGGAGCCCAGAGCGCGGCACGGAAACTCCGTTTCGTCCCCGCAATCAACGTGTTCGTCCCAGGTGCGCCGGCGCGCTCTGCAGGCGGGCCGACGCTGCGGTATTCTTGCGCCCATGAGTGCACCGGCAGAATCCATCCCCGCGCGCCTGTTGCGAACGAAGAAAGCCGCGCCGGCACTCCTCGGCTGCAGAACGCTGGACGGATTGCGTGTGCGGCACTTCTTGCTGATCACGGCGCTGTACTGGGGCTACGTCGTGCTGTCGAATATTCTCTACGCGGAGAATTTCAGCCTCAGTCTGGCCACCCACGATATCGAGGGCCTGTTCGCGCCATGGCACCAGCGGCTAATGCAGCATGTCCTGCTGTTTCCGATGCTGCTGGGTTGTTATTGGCTGTCGCTCAGGGTCGGCTGGCAGCCGATGTGGCGTGCGTTGCCGAAGCAGATCGCACTGGCGGTGGGTTTTGCGATGCAGCCCAACTGGCTCATGATGGTGGCCGGGATGCTGATGAAGCTCGCCGCCGGCGCGGACGCATCGCAGTTGTGGCCCACCGACGATCCCGGCAAAGAGCACAAGATCGAGGACGCTGGTGTTTTTCTCGCGAGCTGGCTCGCCTCTGGCACCAACTTTCTCGTTCAGTATGGCTTTGGTCTGGCGCTGCTCACGGGCTTCGCGATGTACCAGCGCTTTCGCGATGCCGAGCTGCAGGTGGCCGCGCTGCAGCGCGAATCGAATGCCGCGCGGCTCGCTGCGCTGCGCATGCAGTTGTCACCACATACACTGTTCAATCTGCTCAATACCATCCGTGGCCAGATCGGCTGGGACCCGCGAGCGGCGCAGCAGCTCGTCGTGCAGTTGTCGGAGCTGCTGCGACGGCTGCTGAACGCCGGCGAGCGCGAATTTGCGTTGCTCGCCGACGAGCTGCAGTTCGTGCGGCTCTATCTCGAGCTGCAGCAGAGCCGTTTCTCCGATCGATTGACGGTCACGCTGCCGTCCGACCAGGCCGTGCCCGCCGTCTGGGTGCCGAGCCTCATATTGCAGCCACTCATCGAGAACGCAGTCGTGCATGGACTGGCCGGTCATGACGGACCCGTGCAGATTACTTTGAGTTACAGCATCGACGACGAAGCGCTGACGCTGCGACTCACGAACACAGTGGCGAAGGCGCATGCAACGCCGGATGGTGGTATCGGTCTGCGCAATGTGCGCGAGCGGCTGCAGGTGCATTTCGGCGCGCGGGCCACGCTGCGCTCGGAGCCTGCGTCGCGAGATCGATGGATCAGCGAGATCGTCCTGCCTGTGGTACGCGATCAATGAAAGTCGTGATCGTCGATGACGAACCAGCCGCGCGCCGCACGCTGCGCGAGTACTGCGCGGCGGCCGGCGATCTCGAGGTGACCGGCGAGTATGGCGATGGCCTGGCGGCGTTACGCGCGGTGCGCCTCGATCCGCCGCATCTGTTGTTTCTCGATATCCAGATGGATGCACTCACCGGTCTGCAGCTCGCACGCGAACTGCCGCCGGAACACCTGCCGATGATCGTATTCGTCACGGCCTACGACAAGCATGCCGTCGAGGCGTTCGCGCTCAACGCGATCGACTACCTACTCAAGCCTTTCGACGACCAGCGCTTCGCCGCGATGCTGGAGCGAGTGCGCCGGCTGCACGCCACGCAGAGCGCGGAACAGCGCAGTGCGGCGCTGCTCAAGATGCTGCAGCAGCTCGAGCAGCGAACCGCGGCGCTTGCGGCGCCGCCAGCGAGGCTGCTGGGTGAGGCCAATGGCCGGCTCTGCATGCTCGAGGCGAGCGCGGTCGAAGTGATCGAAGCTGATCGCAATTACGTCACGCTGCGCGCGAACCGTGATGCCTACCATGCGCGCAGCACGCTCGCGCAGGCCGAGCAGGCGATGGCCTCCGAGCCGATGCTGCGCATCAGTCGTTCCTGCCTCGTCAACACACGGCACATCGCCGAGGTGAGTCGAACGCCGCGCGGAGATTTCATACTCGTGACGCGCGGGGGCGTTACGGTCACGAGTAGCGAGGGCCACCGCGACCAGGTACGTGAGTACCTGAACGCATTTCAGTTGCGCGCGACGGCGGACGGTGCCTCGGCGAACACGCGGTAAGTCGAGCTGACATAACGGCGGCCCGTATCTGCGCTGGTCCGTTTACAGCTGTCGGATTTTCTTACAGCGACGGACGACCGCCTGCGCCGAAGTACTACGTGCATAGGCATTTCGATCATGGCGCGTTAATTGCATAGATTCGCTGGTAGAACAACAAATATTCGGGGGAAGCGGCCATGCGACGACAATTACTGCAGATGTTCGTCATTCTGGGCGTGCTCACTGGCAGCAATATCGCTTATTCAGGCCCTGTTGACCTTAGCTCTTGGCTAGCTGAGGGCACGGGCATGTGGGAGCTGGAGCCCGGCAATAGCAGTGTGGTGCAAACCCTCAATGCCTCTCCAACTGTGTTCCACAACAACACTGACAGCCAGGGTAGGCAGCTGTCTGGCACCATCGAAGTGATCACCGAGTTCGATGATGACGTCGTCGGCTTCGTGTTGGGGTACCGCGCCGGTGGTCTGATCAATCCGAGCCCGGACTACCTACTCATCGACTGGCGGCAAACAGACTTCTTCAATGCTGCAAATGGCTGTACGCAGGCAGCCGGTCTGTCGATCATGCGCATTACCGGCGATATCGGCGATTTTTCCGGGCTCACCTGCCGTGACGGCAGCGAGGGCGTGCTCGAGCTAGCGCGTGGTACGACACTTGGCAACGTTGGCTGGACGAATCTTGTTCAGTATCAATTTGATCTGATCTTTACCGAGTCGCTCGTGCAGGTCGTGGTGAACGGTGCGTTGGAGATCAGCATCGCTGGGACGTTCGCCGACGGAGCCTTTGGCTTCTATAACGCTTCTCAAGCTGGGGTCAGATATGCCAGCGTGGAGGAGGAAGCTGCGATGCCGGTGCCCGTGCCGGAGCCCGGCGCCTTGCTACTGCTTGTTACTGGTCTCATCACTTTGTTGTGGATGACTCCCCACCGTGGGCGCCATACCTCGCGCCTCGCTTGACGCTCTGTTTCTGCATAGCGCAGCGACAAGGCCTAGAAACACGGCAACCGCTTTCGCGTCTTACGGCACTGAGTAACTACAATAGTCGTCGAATAGCTTTTCCACTTGCAGATACCCATCCGCACTTGATCTGGCCGCCCCGCCCCGATAAAGGTCCATTTTGATCGCTCGGAAGTCGGACGAGTATCGGCAGGTCGAGTTCAGTCGTCTCCGGCTCAACCTCACACCTTCATGGTCTTCCAGCCGCCGCGCGTAAATAGCCACAGCGTGAAGATGCCGACCGCAGTTTCAGAGATGAACACGCCCCAGAACACGCCCGAGTGAGCCCAGCCAAGCGGCAGTGCCAGCGCCCAGGAGAGCGGAATCTGGATCAGCCAGAAGAACACGAGGTTGATCCAGGTGGGCGTCATCGTGTCACCCGCGCCGTTGAAGGCCTGCACCGACACCATCCACCAGCCGTAAACGAAGTAGCTATACGACAGGATCGAGAGCCATTCGCCACCGATCGCAACGACGGCCGTGTCGTCTGTGAACACACCGATGATTCGGTCGTGCGCGACGAAGAACACGACGGAGACGATGAGCGTGTAGGCCATGGTCAGCCAGCCGATGCGCCAGACGGCTGCCTCGGCGCGGTTCGGCTGGCTGGCGCCGAGGTTCTGTCCCACGAGCGTGGCAGCCGCGTTGGACATACCCCATGCGGGCATCAACGTGAACATCATCACGCGGATGGCGATCGTGGCGCCGGCCACCGCTTCCGTTGATACGCTGGCGAGAATGCGCATCAGAAATACCCACGCGGTCGTCGCAACGAACATCTGGCCGATGCCGCCGAGTGAGGTGCGCGCAATCAACAGCATGGTCGCGCCGCTAAAGCGCAGGCTGGCGAGAGTCATTCGCAAATGCTCGCTGCCACGCACCAGTACCCACACCTGCAGCAGCACGCCGACCCCACGGCCGAGGTTGGTAGCGATCGCCGCGCCCTCGATGCCCATCGCGGGAATAGGGCCCCAGCCGAAGATGAGAATCGGATCCAGCACGATATTGAGCGCATTCGCGACCCACAGCACGCGCATCGCCGCTGCCGCATCGCCGGCGCCGCGAAAGATAGCGTTAATGACGAAGATCAGCAGGATCACGGCGTTGCCGCCGAGCATCCATTGCATGTAACGATAGCCGTGCTCGATGGCCCACGCGTCCGCGCCCATCAGCCGCAGCAGCTCCTTGGCCCAGACGATGCCCGCCAGCGTGAAGGGCAGCGACACCAACAGCGCGAGTAGGATGGCCTGCACGGCCGACAGCGCCGCGTCGTCACCGCGCGACTCACCGATGCGCCGCGCGACGATGGCCGTGACGGCCGTCGCGAGCCCCATCGCGATGGCGTACAACAGGAACAGGTAGGTCTCCGTGAGTCCCACGGTCGCGATCGCAGACGGGCCGAGCTGCGCGACAAAGAAGATATCGACGACGGCGAACGTCGACTCGAGCACGAGCTCCAACATCATCGGAATCGCGAGCAGGAATACCGCGCGCTTCAGTGGAATCGTCGTGTAGTCGGCATCCGTGCCGCGCAGGGCGGCGCGCAAATCTGACCAGAGCGACGGGGAACTCGTTAGTTCAGTGCCGCTCATATCGCGTTGCGCCAGCGCCGGTTCCATGCGATGCGTTCACGCGACCCCTTGTAGTAACCGTCGGCAGACCGGAACGTGAAGCTGGTTAGGCGGCGCATCGAAGTGGCCTCGTTCGTCGGTCGCAGTTCAGTGCGCTGATTTTAGCGCTGTGTGTGGTGTGCTGCCACGCGGGCGCACCTGCTATAAAAAGGGGCCTCGCTGGCGCGAGGCTCCCTGCGGTTGGCCACCTAACAGCGCCTGCGCGCAGGCCTAGTCCGTGACGATCTCGATCAGCTCCAGTCGCTCGTCGCTGCCGGGCTTGGTTTGCAGAATGAAACCTACGCCTGGCGCGTAGTACTTCGTCTCGTGGACACCTGGGCTGATGGGCGTGAACTCGTCCGTCGCCAGGCATGTGCGGTTGCACGAGGCCGCCGGGCTGGTGGCGGAGGCGTGAAGGCTCAGGATTTTGGCCACGTCCTCCGCGTTGCCGAGATCGAACTCCTGCCTATAGACATCGCGCACGACGGGTGCGGCCTTCATCTGGAGATCCGGGCGGGCACCGTCAACGTCGGCCTGGAAAGAGCCATCGACATTGACCGGAAAGCCGTCCTCGTACTCAGCAGTGATCTCGCCGCTATACCAGACGTTGCCGTGCACGTCTTGTGCATACCAGTCGATCGTGTCTTCGACCAACTCGCCATCCAGTGTGGAGAATACGTCACGCACACGATTTCATCCGCTCCTCCGTAGAGATAGGTTTTGCCGCCGGTAAGCGGAAAGTAGGGGTTCGGTGCTCTGCTCTTGCCGACCTCTCGGGGATCGACGAAATTACCGGGTTCGAAGCTCGGGTCGTAGGGCGATTCGCCGAGCTCGTCACACAAGTCAGCGCGTGCGGTACGCTAGTCGAAGCACTGACGATTGGTTTTCAATCAGGGCTTCGCGCGCGTCCTTGTAGGCGGCCCTGGTAGTGCTGCCGCAGGCCATCGTATGGCCGCCTGATGCGGTGGCACGATCCGGGGCTTCCACCAGAACCGTTGCGAGCGACAGCCTCGTGGTCATCGCATATTGTTTCATGGCTCGTCCCCTTGCGTTTGTGGTCGGGCGGGAGCGCACTGGAATTTCCGGATGCCCGCTCGATGTGGGACGTGACGGCCTCTCGAAAACAGTCGCCCCGGGGCAGAGCGATCAGCTCTGAACCGCGGGGAATACCGTCAGTTGAGCCGCGTAAACGCGCTGGTAGGTGCGCCACAGTTTGCCGCGATCGGGTGAGCGTTCGAATTCGCTGATCGTAGCTATCAGGTTTGGACGATAGGATACTTGCCTGCTCATCCCTGCCGAGCAGCGTCGATGGCAGCGATGTCGATCTTGCGCATGGTCATCATCGCCTCGAAGGCGCGACGTGCCTGATCGCCGCCCGCGGCAATCGCCTCGGTCAGAGTGCGCGGCGTGATCTGCCAGTTGATGCCCCAGCGGTCCTTGCACCAACCGCATTCGCTCTCCCGTCCGCCGTTGCCGACAATGGCGTTCCAGTAGCGGTCCGTCTCTTGCTGCGTGTCGGTTGCGATCTGGAATGAGAAGGCCTCCGTATGCGGGAACAGCGGCCCGCCGTTCAGCCCGATGCAGGGCATACCGCAGACGGTGAAATGGACCACCAATACGTCGCCCGCCTTGTTACCTGGATTGTCCATCGGCGACCTGTAGACGCCGGTCACCTCGCTGTCGGGGAAAATTGATGCGTAGAAGCGCGCGGCTGCCTCAGCTTGGCGGTCGTACCAGAGGCAAACTGTGTTCTTTGCGATGCGTGTCATGTCGTTCCTCCATCGAGACTCTACCGCGGCTGCGCCGCGCGCTTCAGTTCCACATAGACGCGCCCGACCCAGACATCCGGCTTGAAGAACCCACTGCCCCAGCGCGCATCGAAGTCAGCGGTCGGCTTCGCCGCCAGCACTTCGTCCTGGGTCTTGCCCTCGGCAACCAGCTTGCTGACACGCTCGTGCACGGTGGCGAGCATGTCCCGATAGGCCTGCAGGTCCTGCTTGTTCGCTAGCGGCCCGTGGCCCGGGATCACGCGCGTCCGATCGTCGATCCGCGCGAGCACCGTGTCGGCGGCCTCCACCATGCCGGCGAGCGTGCCGCCGCTGTTGTTGTCGATGAACGGGTAGAAGCCGTTGAAGAACACGTCGCCCATGTGCACGACGTTCGCCTTCAGGAAATGGATGATCGCATCGCCATCGGTATGTGCATTGGCGACATGCACGACCTCGAGTTCGTCATCGTTGTAATGCAGCGTGACGGCCTGATCGAAAGTCACGATCGGTAGCGCCTCGCGCGGCGCGGCCGCATTGGTGCCGCCCGTAAAGGCATTGACGCTCTCCACGCTCATCCGCCGGCGCACGTTGTCGTGCGCCACGATCACTGACCCCGTGCGGCCGAACGCCGCATTGCCACCCGTGTGATCGCCATGCCAGTGGGTGTTGATGACGAAGCTCACGGGCTGATCGGTCAGCTTGCCGATAGCCGCGCGGATCTTCTCGGACATGCGGTCGTATTGATCGTCGATGATCGCCACCCCATCCCGGCCGATCGTGACACCGATGTTGCCGCCGTCACCGATCAGCATGTAGACGCCCGTGGCCACGGGCTGCGTCTCGATCTCGATCGCCGCCGGTTGCTGCGCGATTGAAGTCGCGCCAGAGAAAATCGTAGCGAGCAGGAACGTGAAAGCGGGCCTATTCATGTCATCCCCTGTCTGTCGTAGAGTGGCGCGACGGGCCGATGGCCGTCGCCGCGCCACTCTAAGCCCATTGGCAGCGGTTTCAAAGCTTCGTATCGCACGGATGAAAGACCATTCCCGGCCACTGGACGACGACGAACTCACGCGGTTGGATGACTTCCTGCTCGACCGCCTGGACGTTGGCACGGCTGAAGAGATTGCGGCCGCCGGCGGCGATGAGGGGATCCTTGACGTGACAGAGCTCGATGGCCTCCTGACGGCAATCGTTAGTGGTCCGAACGTCATTGGGCGCTCAAGCGGGAACGGACGTGTATCCGGCGCTGCAGCGCAAGCAGGAGCAAGGTCAGCGGGGCGTCGCCTGCTTGGCGACGCCGAAGCCATCGTCGCGTCCGACCTCGACTCCCCGACGTCCTGCGAGCGCCACGTCGCATCCCGGGCGGTCGGTTGCAGACTGCGGTCAACATCGATGTGGCAGAATGCGATCACACGACGCATCGGATGAATGAGGAACCTCGACAAATGAAGTACTCACCTTTTTCGGACAAGGAACTCCGGGCGATAATCGCATCGCTCAACCGCGTACTCGAGCTCGAGCTCGCCGGCGTCGTGCGCTACATGCACTACAGTTTCATGGTGTTCGGCCACAGCCGCATTCCGATCACTGGCTGGCTGCGCACGCAGGCCGATGAGTCCCGCGATCACGCGATTCTTGCCGGCGAGCACATTAGCTCGCTCGGCGGGCATCCGTCGCTCAAGATCGGCTCGCTGCTCGAAACCCACAAGCACAGCATCAACGATATTCTCGCGGAAGCCCACGAGCATGAGCATGAGGGCCTGGAGGAATACCGCAAGCTACTGAAGCTCGTGGCCGACAAGAGCATCATGCTCGAGGAATATGCGCGCACGCAGATCGCCGCTGAAGAAGAGCACCTGGCGGAGATCCGCAAAATGATGCGAGCGCCCGGTTCGATCTAGTCTCAGTCTTATCCAGCGCCTAACGACCGCTTTGCGGCGCGGCTTGCACGACAATCGCGGTGCGCGACGCTGCGTCGAGATCTTCGGCCAGCAGGGTCTTGTCGGGATTAAGGCGGATGTTGTGGTAGGCGGCATCCTGCGGAAAGAGACCCAGATAATGGTGCAGCCATTTCCGGACTTCATCGGGATCGTTCTCGATCGCGGTGGCGAGAAACTGGCAGTCCTGGCCGCGCAGGCGCAGGGTCACGGCGGCGCCGCCTCGCAGATTGCGCCACCACTGATTCGATGCTGAGGTGAAGCAGCGAATGACCGCGCCATTCTGGATATAGCGCACGGGCGTCGTGAACTGCCGACCACTGTTGCGGCCAGTGAAAGTGATCAGCATGAGGCTGTCACTCCAGAAACCGTGGACGGGTGAGCGTAGCAGTAGCGTGACCAGCGGGTTGATGATCGCGAACAGGGGTTCTGGCAGTTTCATGCGGAGGTCTCCGGCGTGCCAATCAAGTCAGGATCCAGGGCACTGCGCAAAGGCGTGCCGACAAGCGAAGTCCGCCAGCCCGCGGCCTCAGCCGAGTGCCGATTCGTTAGTCGTCTTCTGCAGCTCGTCAGCAGGCTGCTTGCCAACGAGCCACAGCAGTGAAAACAGAAACAGGCAGATCGCACTGGGCAGTTGTTCAAAAGCTCCTGCGACGATCAGCATCGCCGACCACAGGGCGAATGCGATGACAAACGGGCCAAGCAACAGCCACCACATCATCGCAGGGCGTGTAGTGGGACGGGATAGCCCTACGATGGAGTGCCCGCGCGTGCATCCCATCTGGCCCACCAGACCAAGGCCAACAATAAGGCCGAGATAGCAGCCGGCCATTGACGGGTTGCCCAGCCAGGCGATGTTTGGTGAATCCGCCCAGGGAGGGGCTACATTCCGGTAGGCCCACAAGAACACCACGAGGTGATCTCTCGCCACCTGAAAACCGAATGCCAGCGCCCCCAACATCCAGACCCGCCATGCGGTCACGGCCACACCTTCTCTCATGGCGGTGCCGATCGAGTGCGGTTTGATACTGCGGACAACGGCTAGGTACGTTTGTTGGCTTCAGAACAGCGAGCCAGATGATGCTAGAAAATTGCAGCGATTTCCAGAGTTCGGCTGGCGGTTTTGAGGGGTGGCCTGGCCGCCGAATCGAGTGACAAATGGCTGTCGAGGGGGGTGCGACTCACGACCAACCTGATGACGCGCATCGGCGGGTGGCGCTACGCTCGCATTCGTTCATGGTAATTTGTGCGCCACGGTGTGGAAGATGTGGAAGCAGATAGCACTTTATGGGGCGCTGTTAGCCATGGGCGCAATTGGGCTCGAGTGGCTCGACTATCGGCTGCTCGTGCGATCGCGCTCGACGGATCTGTACATTCTGTTGGTCGCCCTTGCATTTCTGGCGTCGGGCATCTACATCGGCAGACGCTTGTTGACGCACACGAGCACTCCCGAGCCGTTCGATGGCAATCCCCAGGCGCGGGAGTCCCTCGGAATCAGTCCGCGCGAACTCGTGGTTCTGCAAGCGGTTGCGAGCGGCAAATCGAACAAGGAAATTGCCGCCGAGCTTTCCGTTTCGCCCAATACGGTCAAGACACACGTCGCGCGCCTGTTCGAGAAGCTCGGGGCCAAGCGCCGCACCGAAGCGATCAATCGGGCGCGTCAGCTTGGAATTATCCGCTGATTGGACGCTCAGCGTCAGACGGACGGGTGATCGAGCATAAATCACCCTTCTGGGGGACTGCCTTATCGCCTGCGACGTGGGTCAATGCTGCCCCTCTCAATGTGCAAATCAGGTGTGTCGATGCTTCAGAAGGTCTTCGGATTCGGGTCGATCGCGGGTGTGATCGTGGCCATTCCGCTGTTCGGCATGGCGGTTGCGATGAACGGGCAGCCGCCTCCGTGGTACGGCGTGGCACTGGGTTACGCCACGATGCTGATCGCGCTTACGCTGGTGTTCATTGCGATCAAGCGACATCGCGATATGGATCTCGGCGGCGTCATTCGATTCTGGCCAGCGTTTGGGCTTGGCCTCGGAATCAGCCTGGTGGCCAGTATCTTCTATGTATTCGCGTGGGAGGCGGCGCTCGTTGTCACTGGCATGGATTTCGCGGGCGACTACACCCGGATGTTGATCGAACAGCAGCGCGCGCAGGGCGTCACTGATGAGGCGCTCGCAGAATTCACGGCGGAGATGCAGCAGTTTGCGCGTAAATACGCCAATCCGCTGTATCGCATACCGCTGACATTCATCGAGATATTCCCCATTGGCGTGTTGGTGTCGCTGGTTTCGGCGGGCCTGCTGAAGAACAGTCGATTCTTGCCCGCACGCCGCAGCTAACGACCGATACATGGCTACCATGGTTCTGCGTTGCGGGTGATTTGCGCTACCCACCATGTCGGGTAGGGAAATTCGCCGGTGGTGGTATTAGGATAGACGGATGCCGCTACGCGCTCGCAGGGGCCGACCGCCCCACGATGATGTCCTGACACCAACGGAATGGCGGATCTTGCACGCGGTTCAGCATGGTCTGACCAATGTGGAAATTGCCCGCCGGCGGGGTACGAGCGTGGATGCCGTGAAATTCCATGTTGCCAACGTGCTGGCAAAGCTCGGTGCGAGAAACCGTCGCGATCTTCGGAGATTGAGCCCCAAGCCTGCCGGCAGCGCAATGCAAATCAAGCCAGGAAAGCTGGCCGATTCTCCCCCGAGCCTTGGCGCCCTCGGGCAAATCGCGCGGTCGGTGCGCAACGTCGCAGCGTCAGAGGCTTGGTACAGGGACGTACTGGGCCTGCCGCATCTCTATACATTCGGGACGATGGCATTTTTCGACATGGCGGGTATCCGCCTGATGCTCAGTCAGGTGGAGGCTGCACCGGGCTCCGAGTCGATTCTGTACTTCGCGACGCCGGATATCGATGCGACATACGCGCAGCTCGAAGCACGTGGTGTGTTGTTCCTCAATGCGCCGCATATGATCCACCGTCACGCAGACGGCACTGAAGAGTGGATGTGCTTCTTTCAGGATCCGGAAGGCCGACCGCTGGCCTTGATATCCAGGTCAAGGCAGCCATGACCCTTTCTACAGCACTTTGTGTTAGTGCCGCGCGGAAGTGTCAACGATCACCACGCGGGTACTGGTCCGGCCTGATTCGGCCGCGTCGGCTGACGTTCAAGTCCCCGGTCCATTTCACCTTTCCCCGTAGTCGCCTGATCGCGCGCTGACCGCGGACGTTGATCAGCATCCGCAGGCCCTGTTCAACCACGGCGCGTTTGGTTGTCGCACCGCTCGCTCGCATCGCCTCGCGAATCAAATCGTCGTCGATATCAATGTTCGTTCGCATCGCTCCTCCATGTGTAAGCGGAATCGAGTGGCCGAGCGGCGTCGGTTCAGCGGACATTTCAATCGGCGGCCTCTATCAACATGACGTCGGAAGTCTCGCGGATGCGGTCGAACACGATTTCCAACCCGCCGGGGGAGACATGAAAGTCACTGATCATCGTATTCGAATCGAATGCTGTCAGCGGCTGGTCCTGCGCTGTCGCGAGGTCGATAGCCCATAATTCGTTACGAGACAAATTGCCTCTCAGAAGCACGAGCCGATCGTCCGCAAGAAAGTCGATACGGCGCGATCCGCGGCTCAAAGTGATCGGCGGAATCGGGTATGGTGCGCCGTCGGCAGTAACCGCGCCGAGCTTGAAATTCGTGCCGATGTCGACGCCGGAATAAACGATGAACTTGCCATTCGGCGCCCACGCCGGATCGAGTGCATATGCATCTCCGAGAGGCAAGATGGCATCGCCGTCGAGACTCACTTTATAAAGACGCGGCACCCCATCGCGTATCGCCGCGATCGCGACCCAGCGCCCGTCGGGCGAGAAAGCAGGTGCTCCACGCACGTCGAGCGAAGTCGCGAGCGAGCGTAGCCCGCTGCCGTCGATGTGCACGATTTGCAATGCGATACTTTTGTTACGCTGTACGGTGAATGCGAGCGTCAAACCGTCCCTGGATACAGCGGGACCGGCGACGACGCGACTGTCCGCGCCGCTCAAGACTTCGAATTCCCGGCTGTTTTCGAACCTGAACAGAGTCTCGCGTCCGGCTTTGGGTGCACGGTACACGATCGCGTGCGCGGCAAAGCGCGGCGCAGCCGCACGCGGCGCGTCGATGCCGACGCTTTGTGCGTGACTCGCCGCCGCGGGCACGCTGGCGAGAGGCATGCGCCACACTGACGATGAGTACTGAACCGCGCTGCCGACAAGGCGCCGGCCGTCGCGAGATGCGGAAATCGCCGCGTATGGCTGGCCATTCGTGTCGATCCGTCGCACGCGCCGCGTGACGACGTCGAGTTCGTGTAACCACGGCCCAGAGCCTTCCGCGTCGGTCGCGACGTAAAGCAAGAGGCGGTCTGTCAACCAGGTCGGTGACGCGACGCGCGATCCATGACGAGTGAGCTGCTCGGGATTGCTGCCATCGGCGCCAATGCGCCAGACATCCATCTCATTGGGAATGAGCCCGCTGACGAAGTACACTGACTTGCCATCGCGTGACCAAAGCGGGTAATGATTGTGCACGCCGCTTCGGGCGACAAAGATTTGCTGGCTTTGTTCGACTGCACCAGCCTCCCCCACGAACAGCGGATCACCCGCTGCCGCAGTATGGTAGGCGATACGCTGGCCGTCGGCCGACCAATCGAGTTCGACGATACCGCGGAACAACGGACGCAACTCGCCGCCCACCACGGGCACCACCCAGCCACCGTCGACCTTGCCGGCGCTGCCATTCGCCGTCCTCGTCCAGACGACCACGTGTGTACTGTCCGGCGAAAAATTCAGCGTTCGCACGGCTGGGTTACGCAACTCACGCATTGTGCTCGCGGTGAGCTGACGGAAATCGCCAGTATCGACTTGTCCGAGCCATGCATCCCATACGCCGTCGCGCTCTCGCAGAAATGCAGCAAAACGCCCATCTGGCGAAATCACCGCCTGGTCCTCGGCACCATCGAACTCCGTCAGTTTGCGAAAGGCGTAGGACTCGAGTAGCGGTGAATCGTTGTCCGAACGCCAAGACCAGTAGACGGCCGCGAAGACCGCAGCCGTTGCCATAGCCGCGACCAGAAATGCTGTTAGCGGATTGATTCGCCGCGAGCGCTTTACGGCGGCCAACTCGTGCGACGAAGACGCCATGCCTGTCGAGTGAATCCGACGAACGTTAGCGACCAATTGATAGCCGCGCCGCGTTACCGTCGCGATAAGGTTGGGGCCGAGCGCTCGCCGCAACACGGAGATCGCCTGGTTCAGGTTGTTTTCCTCGACGACGGCCGACGGCCAAAGTGCGCGGATCAACTCGTCACGCGTCACCACGCGGCCCGCGTTCTCCACGAGCACGACCAGCGCATCGAACGCCTTGGCGGTCAACACGAGGGTTTCTCCCGACCGTCTGCTCAGCGAGCGCCGCGGCAGGTCCAGCCGAAAGTCACCGAACTCGTAGACCCAATGTTCCTCATTACCCATGGCAGCTAGCCGCCCGGACCGTGCTGCTGCTTGTTCACGGTTTTTCAGTGCCTCTTTCAGAGTAATTCACGCCGAGCACAAGGATCCTCATATGACGAGCGCTAGCGTCGGTGGCTAACGGCAGCAGACGGGGATGCTCTCCATGCTGCCGCGGAGCCCGAACCACGCCAAAACAACCCGTGAGGTGTCGAAATGAAAACCACAATCGTCAAGATTGTACTGCTGAGCCTATGCAGTACAGCGAGTCCTGTAGTCCTCGCCGCGGAGAGTCGCGGATCGCCAGACGTCGTGATTGAATGGAACGCATTGCTGCAGAGCAACATGCCTACATCGGCCGGCGTCAACACGCCGCGCTACTACGCCATGTTGCACATCGCGATGTTCGACGCTGCGAACGCGATCGACCGCAAGTACACGCAATACCGCGCGCGTATCTGGTTCGTGCCTCGCGCTGCCTCTGCCGAGGCGGCCGCGGCCCAAGCAGCGCACGACGTGCTGACGGCGCTGATCCCAACCGCAGAACCTGCGTTCACGGCCGCACTCGACGCCCGACTGGCAAACAGTGCCGGCTGGTCTGCAAACGTTGGGCGTGCCGTAGGCCGTTACGCAGCGCAACAGATCCTGTCCTGGCGTGAGGGAGACGGCGCGATAGGCCCAGGTCCCGCCTACCAGCCGGCGCCGCTGCCCGGCCTATGGCAGCCCACGCCGCCGTCTTTCGGCGCCGCGCAGTTCACCCAAGCGGGCGACGTCGAACCGTTCGCGCTGCTCACCGCAACACAATATCTGCCACGTCCGCCGCCGCTACTGAACAGTGCCGAGTACGCAGCGAACTTTGACGAGGTCAAGCTGCTCGGTTCGGCGACGAGCACGGCAAGGACGGCAGAGCAGACGTTGCTGGCACGGCTGTTTGCGCCCTCCGGATACAGCACGCAGCACTGGGTGATCTGGAACACCCTTGCGCGCGACATGGCAGTCAGCCAACGCATGTCGTTAGTCGATACGGCGCGACTGTTCGCTCTGCTGAATGTGTCCATTCACGACGGCGTGCAAACCTCGCACGCCAGCAAGTACGTTTATGGTCTGTGGCGGCCGATCACCGCGATCCGCCGCGCGGACGAGGACGCCAACCCGTCGACGCTCGCGGACGCAAACTGGACGCCACTGATCACGACACCCGCGTATCCGTCGCACGCCAGCAACCAAACCTGCGTTGGCACCAGCGCAGCGCGCGCGCTCGAGCGCGCACTGGGCTCGGATGAGATGTCCTTCACGGCAACCTGGACCGGCACGGGCGGCAATGCAAACGTCGTGCGTGCCTACTCGCGGTTCTCGGCACTCGCCGAGGACCAGGCGAGAAGTCGCGTGTATGCGGGAATCCATTTTACGTTTGAGCTCACGGCTAGCCAGGAGAGTTGCATGAAGGTCGCAGGCTACGTCTATTCACACTACATGCGCCCGAGGAGTTCTCCGTTCCATTGAGTCGCTGCCCCGCTCCGGTCACGCCAGCTCGACGCGCCGCCGTGCTGCTACCTTCGGAGCGGGGCCGTTGCCGGCCCTCTGCCTCACCGCAAGATCAAATACCGGCTGAGATGAATATCGGCCGTATTGTCTAGCCAACCTGTGACCCGTGTTGAGACCAAGTTGCGAGCCACTTCCTGGATGAGGGGAGCGGTCGGATGGTCGTTGAGCAAGATCGTTTCTGCGACCGCCAAAGCGCGACTACGCTGGATCACGTCGCTCTTTTGCAGTGCTGCACGGAGCGCGCCCTCGAAAGCGTCGCTCGTATAGCTTCCAGTGTTGTATGCAGACGTCGTTTCGAAGCGCCCCAGGTAGATCTCGACCGCGCGGATGTCCTGAGCCCCGGTCAAGGCCACGTCGAAGTCACCTTGGCGAAGATCCGCGATCATGGACTTGATCTCACTGCGGTCGAGCTGCGTCGGCATGCCGGCGGCGGTCCACATCGCAGCCACTGCGATACACAGATCCTCGCCATTTCCCGCGGGATGCTTCAGTCGCACCGGTCGCCCGAGCCGCTCTAGCGCGCGCGTCGCTCGCAACGTCTGCCGCGCTCGTGCTGTGCGCTCGGCCTGCGTGCCGGCTTTCAGTACATTGACTTCCGGGGGTAAGTCGTTTGGCAGATCGGTCGGCACCACGCGGAATGCTGGCTGCTCGCCGCCGCGCATGACGCGCTGGGCGAGGGCAGCGCGATTGATCGCCAACGACAATGCCCGGCGCACGTCAAGGTCGTCGAACGGTGGGCGAGCCGTGTTGAAGCGCAAGTAGCGCACGCTGGCCAGTGGCGAAACGTGGACCACCTGCCCCATGGTACGTCGCAGTTCTGTCTGACGCTGCGATGGGAAGCCAGGCCAGCCGTTGACGTCGAGCTCGCCGGCCCGAAATCGATTGACCAGCGACGTCGTGTCGTCCGACGGTAGGTAGACAACTTCAGCGAGAGCGACCGACTGGGCCGCATGGAAGTGGGGGTTGCGTTCCAGTCGTATCGCGCCGCGCAACCGACGTTCGACGAGTCGAAATGCGCCATTTCCGACGTGGTTGCCGGCTCGTGACCAGCGGTCGCCGTGCTTCTCGATCATATGTCTTGGCAAGGGTGCGAGTTCCTCGCGTGCCAGCATTTCCGTGAGCCAGGGTGCCGGATGTTCGAGCGCTACGAGCAGCGTCCGGGCGTCCACGGCGCTGACGCCGAGCGTATCGGGAGCTGCAGTACCCGCGTGAATGGCCCGTGCACCGCGCAACACGTACAGTTTCGTGGCGCGCGGTGAGGCGGTGGCAGGCGTCAATGCGCGCCGCCAGGCATAGACGAACGCATCGGCGTGTAGGGGTGTGCCATCCGACCATTTCAGACCGTCGCGCAACACGAACTGGTAACGCTTGCCGTCGGGCGATACCTGCCATGACTGCGCGGTCCCCGGCACCGGTTTGCCAGCCGCGTCAAAGGTTGTCAGCCCCTCGAACAAATCGAGCAGGATCGGCGTTTCACTGGCGACTCCCGAGCGGCCGGGGACCAGCGATTCAGGTTCCCCGAATGCTCCGCGTCGCAAGGTTTGTGCGGTAGCGGATTGCAGGCTGATGAGAGTTGCCAGCACGACGGCGCGTAGCATGACGACTACGATGAGCAGTCGGTGACGACGATGAATCGCGCGAGTCCGCATGCGCATGACTATACTCGGGTGTGCGTTATCGAATTCAGACCGACTTTGAACGCCCGTCCAAAGAGCTGATTGCGGCGGTTGCCGCGACACATGTGGGTGTGACGGGCGTCTACGCGGGGCCACGTCAGGTGGCGCACCCGGCTATCAAACCATTGCGTGCCGAGTGGCGTGTGTGTGGTCCGGCGCTGACCGTCAGGCCTGAGCATTACGATGATTTGTTGATGGGCGAGATCGCCGCACGCTTCGCGCAACCGGGCGACGTGATCGTGGTCGATGCGGCCGGTCGCACCGACCGCGCCTGCTGGGGGATGGGCATGTCGATGGCTGCGCACGAGGCAGGCTGCGCCGGCGTGGTGCTCGATGGCGCGTGCATCAACGGCGCGCTGCTGACACGCGAGAATCCGCAGCTGCCGATATTTGCGCGCGGGCTCACCGCGCTCGCGGGCGGTGCCGACAAGGCGGGCTGGTTGAACGGCCCCGTCATCTGTGGCGGCGTCATCGTGCATCCGGGCGATATCGTGCTGGGTGATTGCGACGGTGTGGTGATCCTGCCGGCTGCGCGTGCTGCGGAGATCATCTCGCCGTCCGCCGCCTTTCAGGAACGAGCCGCGTCCGAACGCCATACTGGCGTGCCGTACTACGTGCGTCGCGGCAGCGAAGCGAAGCTCCGTTCCCGCGACGATATCGAGTGGACCTGACGCCGAAGATCTCGCATACGTTCGTCAACAAGCTGTTAGTGCGCTTCGGCGTCGTCAACGTCGCGTGCCACGCGGAAGCCGACATCCTGCAGGGTCGCGCCGGTCGCATCGATGGCCACGAAATCGCGCGCGGCACTGCGTGCGGCCAGCGGCCGCGACAGCCAGGAGCCGCCACGAACCGCTCGATGGCTGCAGTCCGACCAGGTCCACGCGCGCTCGTCCGGCGGCCGACCTTTGTAGCTGCGGGTGTAGCAGTCCGCCAGCAACTCCCGGACGTTGCCCACGAGGTCGTAGAGTCCCCAGGGGTTCGGTGCGAACGAGCCGACCGGTGCCGGGCCCGTGTAGTGATCGATGCAGCGCGCGTGCGGCACCGCCGGCTGCAGCGCGCGTGAGGCGACGTCGTGGACGTTCGCGAAATCGCAGGCCCGTGAAATCGATACGCCCTCATGCGAGTCGCGGTTGCTCCAGAAGCGTGCGCCCGTGGTGGCTGCGCGCGCGGCGTACTCCCATTCGGACTCCGACGGCAGCCGGTAGCGTCGGCCGGTGCGGCGCCCCAGCCACTCGAGGTAGGCCTCGGCGTCGGCTGCCGTGACACAGCGCGCGGGCGCTGCCGGTGCCGCCGCGGCATCGAGTGCACAGGCGTGCGCGGGACGATAACCCGTCGCGGCCACGAAGCGCCGCCACTCCTGCACCTGCACTTCGAAGCGACCCAGCGCAAACGGACGCCGAATAACTACCGCGAGCGGCGGTGTTTCCCCGGACACTTTGTCGTGCTCATACGCATCGGCGGAGGTACCTAACAAAAACGCGCCGGCCGGTAACACCACCAGTTCCGGGCAATCGGCGCAGTCGCGTACAATCGGTGGCTCAGGCGTTGCCGCGCGCACGGCGGCCGGACACGCAGCCGTTGCGGCGAGCAGCAGCGTCAGGATCGCTGCGCCGGTCGGTCGAGCGCTGCTCACGGCAAGTCCCTGGCGATGCGAAAGCCGGCGAAGTCCGCCCGATCCTCGTCATCCCCGTCGCCGTGGAACCCTGGGCGGCTACGCTCCGGCCCGGTGCTCCAGCCGCCGCCACGCTGAATACGACGTTTGCAGCCGCCGTCCCAGACCCAGGCGCGCTGGTCGGTCGGCCGCCCGAAGTAGGTGAGGGTGGAGCAGTCCTCGATCCATTCCCAGACGTTACCGATCATGTCGTACAGACCGAAGGCATTCGGCCGCAGGCTGCCTACCGGCGCGATATCGGGGAAGCCATCGTCGCAGTCCACCATGCCCCACGCCAGCGGATAGCGCGCCATCGTCGCGCGGTCGTTGGAGTTCGCGAACTCGCAATGGCAGCGATCCGCGGCGCCCCACGGCTGCAATGCTTCGCTGCCTGCTTTCGCAGCGTACTCCCATTCGGCCTCGCTCGGCAGGCGGTAGGGTTGACCGGTTCGTCCTGCAAGCCACTCGGCGTAGGCGTGCGCATCGTGCCAGTCCACGCAGGTCGCCGGATGATCGGCCCGCGGTACGGCTGGAATGTTGGGCGCATCCCAAGGGATTTCGAGGTCCCGGAATCCCTGACGCTCCTTTACCCACGTCCGACACCGTACGCGCTCGCGATCCCGACCCGTGGCTCGCGCAAATTCAGCGTACTCGGCGCGTGTGACTTCGAAACGGCCCAGCGCGAACGAACGCTCGATGCGCACCTCGATTGGATCGAGTTCCGCCGGCACTTCGCTCGGTACCTGCACCGCTTTCGCGGTACCCATCAGGTACTGGCCGGCCGGCACGACCACCATCACGGGACAAGTGTGGCAGTCCTGGAAACTCGCATCCGCCTTCGACGCCGCGGATGCGCGATCTCCCAATGCAAGCATCGCAACCGACAAAACCAGAAGTCTCAACTGCATTGTTTGCCCTAACTACTGGTGGTTCGAGCCTTGCATCGCTGCACCCTCAGGCCATATGCAGTCCGCCGTTCAGCGAGAAATCCGCGCCGGTTGCGAAGCCCGAATCCTCGGACGCGATCCAAGTGACGATGCTCGCGACTTCCGTGGGTTCGCCCAGCCGTTTCACCGGAATGGTGGCGACGATTTTCTCGAGTACGTCCGGGCGTATTGCGCGCACCATGTCGGTGCCGATGTAGCCAGGCGACACGGTGTTGACGGTGACCCCGCGGCTCGCCACTTCCTGCGCCAGCGCCATCGTGAAGCCGTGAATACCCGCTTTGGCGGTCGAGTAGTTAGTCTGGCCAAACTGACCCTTCTGGCCGTTGACTGAAGAAATATTGATGATTCGGCCCCAGCCGCGCTCGATCATGCCGTCGATCACCTGCTTGGTGACGTGGAACAGGCTGTTGAGATTGGTCTCGATGACTTCATGCCATGCTTCGCTGGTCAGCTTGCGGAACGTGCCATCGCGCGTAATGCCGGCGTTGTTGACCAGCACATCGACTGGCCCGTGCTCCGCGACGACCGCCGCGAACGCGGCACGCGTCGATTCCCAGTCGGCTACGTTGCCTTCGGATGCATGCACCTCGTAACCGGTTGTGCGCATTTCTTTGAGCCACCGTTCCCGGCGTGTCGACCCTGGTCCACAGCCTGCGATGACCAGATGACCTGCATCGCACAGGCGTTGGCAGATGGCGGTACCGATACCGCCCATACCCCCAGTGACGTACGCGATTCGACGTGGTTGCTTGTTCATGTTGCGACTCCGTAGGTCTGATCGGCTGACCCGAGAGCCGATCTTTTGGAGTCAGCCTGCACCGATCAGGCGCCGCCGTAAAGTCTGGCGTTGCTCAGCGTTGCAGCACATACTCCCCAGGTGCATCGCCCCGCGCAGCATAGCCACGCTCCGCGTTGCCGATATGTGGCGGGTCCACCAGCTCAGGCGATGAGTGCTTTGACAGCCACTGCTGCCACACCGGCCACCACGCACCTTGTTGGACCGGCGTGTCGCGCAACCAGTCATCTGGCGCCATATAGCTGAGCTCGTCCTGCCAACTGCGCACACGGTAGCGTCGGCGCGGATGGCTGGCGCCAGTGACGATGCCGGCGTTGTGGCCGCCACTCGTGAGCAGGAACGTATAGTCGTTCGAGCGAGTCAAGCCACGTGCCTTGTAGACCGAGCGCCACGGTGCGACGTGATCCGTCTCGGTGCCCAGCACGAATATCGGCAGCCGCAGTTGGCGCAGGTCGAGCTTGCTGCCGGCATACTCGTATTCGCCCTGTGCCAGTTCGTTGTTCAGATACAGCTGCGTGAGATAGTCGGTATGCATGCGCCAGGGCATGCGTGTGCCGTCGGCGTTCCAGGCCATCAGATCATTGGGCTGGTCGCGCCGGCCGCGCACATAGCTGTTGATCGCCGGTGTCCAGAGCAGATCCTGCGAACGTAACAGGGCAAAAGCCCCGCCCATGTTGCGACTATCGAGCACACCGGCGCGATGCATCAACGCTTCGAGCATCTCGATCTGGCTCGGACTGATGAACAGCGACAGTTCGCCGGGCTCGCTGAAGTCGCTCTGCGCGGCGAGCAAGGTGACGGTAGCCAGACGCTGATCACCAGCCTGCGCGAGCGCCGTGGCCGCGATCAGCAACAAGGTACCGCCGATGCAATAGCCGAGCGCGTGCACGCGCTGCTCCGGCACGATCGCGTTGACGGCCTCGAGCGCTGCCATGAAGCCTTTGCGCACGTAATCGTCCATGCCGAGGTTTCGATCGGCCGCCTGCGGGTTCTTCCAGGAAATCATGAATACCGTGTGGCCCTGCTCCACGAGATAGCGGACCAGCGAGTTCTTCGGCGATAGATCCAATACGTAGTACTTCATGATCCAAGCCGGTGTGATCAGTATCGGCTCGGCATGCACCTTGTCCGTGGTCGGCGTGTATTGGATCAGTTCCATCAGTTCGGTCTGCAGCACGACCTTGCCCGGTGTGGCCGCTACGTGGCGACCCACCTGGAAGCGCTCCGTACCGGGAGCAGGGCTCTTGTCCACCGTTCGTTGCAGGTCTTCCAGGTAGTTGTTGAAGCCACGGACCAGGTTCTGGCCGGCCTCGGCACGCGTCTGCTCCAGCAACTCTGGATTGCTGCCTAGGTAGTTAGCAGGCGAGGCGGCGTTGGCGATCTGGCTGCCGACGAACTGCATCAGCTGTGAGCTCTTCGGTGGCGTGCCCGGCTGTGGGATCAGCGCCTCCTGCCACCAGTCCTGCCAATTGCTGTAGCTATGCGCATAGACGTTGAATGGCCAGGCATTCCAGGCCTCGCTCGCAAAGCGGCTGTCCATCGGTGCGGGCGGCGGAGCCTGGCCGAGACCAGCCTGCAGCGCGTAGCTCCAGGAGTCCAGTGCCTTCTCCATGCCACGCTGCAGCAGCGCGCCCTGCATATCGGGAGACTGAGCCAGTCCGAGAAGCCAGTCCCACCAGGCTTGCGCGTACTCCTGCGGCGCGAGGCCACCCGTGACGGCTGCCATGCGCAACTGAAACTCGCGGTTGATGGTCTTGGCGTCAGCCTCTCGTTCGTCGGTCATGGTGGCGTTGCGTCCTCAGGTCGGCTGGCAATTGTAGCTCCCAAAAAGAATCGGCCGGAGCGACTTGCGTCGCCCCGGCCGCAGGCCGATAACGGGGGGGTCGTATCAGGCCGCTTTCTTGCTGGCCGACGCGGCCTTGGCAGTCGCATCGTTGAACAACTTGTTTACCGTCTGCTGCGACTCGGTCGCAATCGTGGCGAACTCCTCAGCGCGCTTCTGCATCTTGGTGGTGAGGTCGGTGCCCAGCTCGCGCTGTGCATTGATCATGTCGTCGCCGCTCTTCGCACCGAGCGTGGCACGGGTCGTGGCGAGCGAGAACTCGAGCATGTCGCCGGCAACGGCGTACTGATGACGGACGAGGCGCTCGAACGCCTTGAAGCCTTCCTGCTGAGCTTGCAGGATCGGCGCGTAGGCGCTGCGATAGGTCTCGAAGAAGGTGTTCATGTCGAAGTTGCGGTCAGTCATGGTGAGGCTCCAATAGCAAAGTGTGGGTGCGTTTCGATGGTAGCCATCATACCTGCTTTTTGTATGCAGTGCAAAACATTTTTTTGGAGTCAGCTCGTATTTCACAACCAATTGAATTTAATACAAAAATTATAAATATGAATGAGAAATATGGTCAGATTATAACGCAGTGCATTATTTCTGGGCGCCTAAATCCTCAGCCCGCCGTCCAGGTCCAGACAACGACCGTTGAAGAACTCGTTGCAGGCAATGAAAGCCGCCGCTGCGGCGATTTCGGCGGGTTCGCCGAGACGCCCGGCGGGCACGGGCGCCACCACGCGTTCCAGTGTTTCCGGGCGCATGCTGGCGAGGATATCCGTGCGGGTGAAACCCGGGGCAATTGCCGCGGCGCGAATGCCGTGGCGCGCGAGCTCCTTGGACCACACGACAGCCATGCTGGCCACACCCGCCTTGGCAGCACTGTAGTTGGTTTGGCCAGCGTTGCCGTGGCGCGAGACGCTGGCAATATTGATGATGACGCCGCGGTTGCCGAGTTCGACCATGTGGGCAGCCGCTTCGCGGCCGCAGAGAAACACCCCGGTCAGATTCACATCGATCACGGCCTGCCACTTGGCGAGTGACAAACGCTCAGCAACTTTGCCGTCCTTGACCTTCAGAAGCAGGCCATCCTTGACGATGCCAGCGTTGTTCACCAACACATTCAGCCGACCGAAATCGGCTGCGATCTGGCTCATGGTGGCGTTGACCTGTTCCTCCGCGGTTACATTGGCCGCGTAGGCGCGCACCGTGACGCCCGTTGCTGCGAGTTCGGCGGCGGCGTTCTGCAGGTCCGGACTATCGAGATCGATCAGTGCCAGGTTCGAGCCTTCGGCGGCAAATCGTTCGGCAATCGCCCGGCCGATGCCGCGGGCGCCGCCAGTGACCACGGTGGTCGCGTTCTTCAATTGCATGAGGTCAACTTTCGGCAGCGTGTCAGCGCTTGCCTTTTGGTGGGGAGGTGGAGTCTGGCCCAGACTTGGGCTTGGATTCAGGCGCGGGTGGGCTGAAGGAAGAGAGCATGGACGACTGCATCTTCGACCACAGTTCCATGTTCTGGCGCGTGAGTTCGGCGAGCGGTGCCATTGGGGACTGCAACGCTTTGGCCATTTCAGCCTGCATGACACGCTGCTGCTGCATCAGCCCGCCGAGGCTTTGCTCGAGGTAGCGCGTGAGCAGTTCCTGCGCCGGATTGCCGTAGAAACGTATGATTGCTTCGAGCAGATCGATAGATAGCACGGGCGAGCCGAAATGTTCCTGCTCCGAGACGATCTGCAGCAAGACCGCGCGGGTCAGATCCTCGCCCGACTTCTCATCGACGACCTTGATTTTTTCACCCTGCGCAATCAGTTTGCGCAAGTCGTCGAGCGTCACATGGCGGCTGGCGACCGTGTCGTAAAGCCGACGGTTGGTGTACTTCTTGATCGTGCGTATGTCAGGCATTGCAGTTGGGTCGCACTGGCGGCAGCATCGTGACTCGACGCTGCCTCTGCCGGCAGCCCTCGGGATCATACTGAAGAATGTATGCGATGCAAAATGATCGAGTTCACATACTGGCGTTGCCGGCACGCAGGCCGTGACTTTAATTAACTTTAACAATGACTTATCTTGGTGCCACGCTGGCGCAGCGTGGCGTCGACGGTTAATTGACAGCCTTTTGCGACGCATAAGAGAGGGTCGAATGGCGGCTGGCAGGCGGGCACAGTGAGCGCGCGGATACCCGGCTTCGAAGACTGGTTGGCGGGTTGGCAGCAGCCCCACGACGCCTGGCAGCAGTTTCTTGACATGGGCCGGGCGGCTGCGGCGCAGGCGAGTGCGAGTTCGGCAGTCGACCCTGCAGGCGCATTCGCCGCGGCCCTTCGTAGCTGGCGGCAGGCGCAAACCGCGCCCATGGGCGGTCTGTTCGCCGTGCCCGGTATCGGGCCCGCTGCGCCAGCGCCGGACTTGGCGCAGCAGCAGTTGCGCGTGCAGGAGCTGCAATGGCGGCTGTGGCAGCACTGGCAAACGGCGTTGACTGCGGCCACGACGACATTCAGCGCACATGCTGCCGCAACGGCGGCGGCGGGTAGTGAGGACGGTGCGCAAGCGCCCAAGCTCAGTGCTCTATATGACCTGTGGATCGACTGTGCCGAGGAAGCGTATGCGAACGAGGTGCACGGCGAGACCTACTGTCGCGACTTCGCGGAGTTCACCAATGCCACCCAGACACTGCGCAACTCGTTACGTCGACACGTCGAGGAGTGGGCGCGGCAACTGGATCTGCCCACGCGCAGCGACCTCGATGCGCTGCTGCGGCGCGTGCAGCAGTTGGAAGCCGCGGCGGAGCGCACTGCCGCCACCGCGTCTGCGCCGCGTGCCAAGCGTGCAGCGTCCCGCACAAAGCGCCGAGCACCGCCGAAATCATGAGCGGCGTGCCGCCCGATCCCGCCGCGCTGCTGCGTGAACTCACGGAGTTCGGCACACGTGTCGCGGGCCTGATGCCGGCGCTGCACGCGGCGAGTAACGCGCCGATCGGCACCACGCCGCGTGAGCGAGTGTGGCAGAACGGCAAGGTGTCGCTCTATCGATATGGAGCGCTTGCGCGACCGGCTGGCGTTGCGCCGCTGTTGATCTGCTTTGCGCTCGTCAACCGTCCCTACGTGCTCGACTTGCAGCCAGACCGATCGCTGATCCGCGCGCTGCTCGAGCGTGGTCTCGATGTCTATCTGATCGACTGGGGTAGTCCCGACAACACCGACCGCGACACCGGTCTCGACCACTATATCAATCGCTATCTCGATGGCGCCGTGCGCCACGTGCTCGAATCGCAAGCGATCGAATCGCTCAATTTGTTAGGGGTGTGTCAGGGTGGCGCCTTTGCGCTTTGTTATACTGCGCTGCAGCCGGCGCGTGTTCGCAACTTGATCACCATGGTGACGCCGGTCGACTTCCGCACACCGGAAAACCTGCTCTCAAAATGGGTGCAAGGTGTCGACGCCGGCTTGCTAACGGCTAACGGCAACGTCCAGGGCAGCTATCTGAATTCCATTTATCTCGCGCTGATGCCGTTCCGCTTGATGCAGCAGAAGTACGTCGCGCTCGCGTCGCAATCACGATCGAGCGCGCAGCTCGAGAACTTCATGCGCATGGAGCGCTGGATTTTCGACAGTCCGGATGTGGCAGCCGCTGCCTTCCGCGAGTTCATCGAGCAGTTCTACCAGCAGAACAGACTGGTACGCGGCGGACTCGAGATCGGCGGTCACGCAGTCGACCTACGCCAGATCACGCAGCCGGTGTTGAACATTTATGCCGAACGTGACCATATCGTGCCGCCCAGTGCGAGCGTGCCACTGCGCAGCCTCGTTGCCAGCCGCGACTATGAAACCCTCGCCGTCGACGTCGGCCACATCGGCATGTACGTCAGCAGCAAGGCGCAGGCGATCGTGCCAGCGAAGATCTACGGCTGGCTGCTGGAGCGCGCAGGACCCCAGTGACGATAGAGCGGTAGTGGCAACCGTGATCAGAACCGGTAGGTATAGCTGAGATCCACCGTCAGCGGGTTGATCGGATAGCGCACGGCGGTGCCGTTCAGCCCGAAATTGATGGTGATGTAATGCGCTTCCTCGTCGAAGATGTTGCTGCCGTTGAGCGCGAACTGATGCTTGCCGTCGTTGCTCAGCAGCACCGCTCGGGCGTTGGCCACCGTGTACGCATCAGTGCGGTTGACCGGATTGTCGCGATGACCGCTGGTGTTGTAGTACTCACTCTGAGTGCGGGCATCGGCCGTCAGGGTCAGGTTGCCCCAGGATCCGAAGGGCAGGGTGTAGTCCGCGCCGACGGCGATCACGTAATCCGATACGCCTGCGACTGCCTCGCTCAGCAGGATCCCGGTCGGTGGTTGATTACCCACGTCCTGCCACTCGGCGTCTTGCAAGGTGAAGGCCAGCCGACCGACAAATCTATCGGTGGGGGCCCAAGTGGACTCGACCTCGAGCCCGTAGATCTGGACCTCGCCCACATTGCTTTGTTGCACGACACCGTTGGCCAGAATCTGGCCAACCGCGAGATTGCTGGTCTTTTGCAGGAACGCCGCCGTGTTCAGCCGCAGGTTACCTAACAACTCGGCTTTCACGCCGAGCTCGAAGGTATCGTTCTGCTCCTCGCCCAGGACATTGGTGATGGCGATCGCGTTGGCGCCGGCATCGTAGGTGCCGCTCTTGTAGCCCTGCGAGAAGGTGGCGTAAGCCAGCACGCCGTCGGTGGCCTGCCATTCGACCCCGGCCTTGCCAGTGAATTTCTGGAAATCCTCGTCCGACAGGAACGGCGTGGTTGTCGTGGCGAACGGGCTCGCCTCCTTGGCGCCTGACAGCTTCTTGTTGTCCATGGTGTAGCGGCCGCCCAGAATCAGCGCCCACCGATCGATCAGGCGCCAAGTCGCCTGGCCATAGGCGGCATAGCTCGTGGTCTTCAGCCGGTAGCTCTCGACGAGGCCGATACCGGGCAGGAAGGACAGGGCCGCCGCCGTGTCGGTGATCAACTGGTTGGTCTCTTCCGTGAAGTAGTAGAGACCGCCGGTGAACTCCAGCGCGTCGCGGGTGCCCAGCACCTGGAATTCTTGTGTGAACTGGCTGATGTCGCCGGAGGTGTCACGGAAGAAGCCCGCCGTGCCGCGAATGGCCGGGTTCGGTGAGCCGAACTGTCCGGCGGTGAAATCCACCGCCCAGGCATCGTCGACCTCGGAATAGGCCGTCAACGACTTCAAGCTGATGTCCCCGAAATCGTATTCGATGATGAGATCACCGCCGAGCGTCTCGCTCTCGGAGAAGGTGTCGAGCGGCTGGCCTGCCCGCACCGCGCGGCCCCGCGCCACCTGATCGTTGCGGGCCAATGCATTGGCGGCGTTGCTCAGGAAAATGGGTTGACCGCTCTGACCATCGCTGTCGTTGTTAGTGGCATACAGCGAGGCGTCGATGACCATTGCATCGTTGGGCCGGAACCTGAGGCCGGCCGTGACGCCCTGAAAGTCGCTCTTGGTCGCGTCGTTGCCGCTGACGACGTCGTCGAAAAAGCCTTCGCCCTGATCGCGCACATAGCCCGCGAGCGACACGGCAACCCGCTCCGACAGCGGTGCATAGACGCTCGCCCGTGCCGTATAGGTTTCGTAGTTGCCGAGCCCCACCGATACGCTGCCCGAGAGCGGGTCGCGCGGATCGGGCCGTTTGGTGACGATGTTGATGGCACCGGCCAGCGTGTTGCGGCCGAACAGCGTGCCTTGGGGCCCGCGCAGAATCTCGATCCGCTCGATGTCGGCGAGTTGCAGGTTGCCGGCCGCCATCCGACGGTAGACGTTGTTCTGATACAGACCCACGCCCGGTTCGGAGAACAGGAACGCGCCGCCGGCCTCCGTGCTGCCGCGCAGGTTGACGTTCAGCGCGTTGGAACTGGCGACGTTGTTGATGACGCGCAGCGACGGCGCGAACGCGTCGATGTCGGTGACGCTGTCGATCTGGAAGCGCTCCAGATCGTCGGCAGTGTAGGCAGTGATCGCAACCGGTACGCGTTGCAGCGAGGATTCGCGGCGCTCTGCAGTCACCGTGACCTCTTCGAGCTGCGCGGCCGCGGGGAGCGAGGCACCCAGCAGAATCAGTCCATAGGACGCAGCTAGGGGGAGGCGGAAACGTGTCATGCGAAGCTCCTGGGACGGCAAACGGACCGGCAGGATACTATCGCATGACTATTCCCGCTCGCGCTCATCGATCGGTTGCCACTGCTCGTCCCAGCTGGTCACTTCATAACGATTCGTCAGCGGGAACCCCGGCGGACGCACCCGCTCGAAGCGCTGATCGAACTTGATATGGGTGGCGTAGCGGGGCTCCGTCTCGCCGAGAGAACCGGCGCTGAGGCTGCCGTAGATCGAGAGCGTCGCACGTTGCGGAGTCGTCACGTCGCTTACCAAGAATCGACCGCGAGCGTAGATCGCGGCGTCGATCGCGAGATCGCCGGGTTCGATCTCATCGATTCCAGCGATCACAATATTGCCGGCAGACACCAGGCCGAGATAGTCGCCCGCGTCGGGGTCGCGACGCGGATCGCGTGCATAGCGCAGGCTGCCGGTGATCACGATGCGCTTCGGTGAGTACACGAGCACGACACCGCGCACCACGCCTTGTACGTAAAGCATCGTTCCGGGCCCGGCCGACAGATACAATGGTGATGTCGCCGTGGCCTCGCGATGTTCAGCGCCGCTGCCATCCGCGGTGCGCCAGGTGAAGGCACCGGTTTCGTCGAATGTAATCTGCGTGTCGCGTTCGAAGTGATGCGTGCGCATGCTGCGGGACTTGGGGCTGGCGGCGTTGAACAGCACGCTTTGTGGCAGCGAGATGCGCCGCGTACCGGTCTCGATTCCGCCGCGGAATACATCTCTGCGCGCCAGCGTACCTGTCGTGTTGACCAGCGAATAACCCGGCGACGACGTGGTGACGAGCCCGTTGAAGCGTGGTGCAGCTTCATCGTCCCAGCCGAGTACGAGTTCGGAGTTGCTGTGAAAGCGCCCGGCCACCTCGTCGTCGTGCAATTGCACCCACGGGTCCCAGTGGTCGACGAGTTGCGTGAAGTGCGAGAATGCCAGCCGGCGCAGCTGCACGCGGGTTTGCAGCGCCTGACCGTCAGCGATGGTCGTGATCTCGACGACGACGGTTTCGAAACCCATGTCACTCGCGGCTGCCTCGCGTCGCACGTGGGCCGAGTAGCGGCGCTTCTTGTAGCGCCACGACACGCGGCCGGATGATTGCCCGTCGTCCAGCAACTGATGGGCCAGTTTGTCGATACGTTTCGCCAGCATGCGTCGCTCGCGTGGGCGCATCGCCGTGCTGTCAACTGCGCTGCTGTCGGTGGATGCGCTGGTCGACACGAGCACAGCCATAGCATCGGTAGCGGCATCATCCTCGGAGTCTTCGGGATCGTCCCGCTCGTCAGTCGCAGCGGTGAATGCTGGCGCATCGAGAGCTAGCGTGGCGTTGTCCTCATGCGCCACGACGCTCGATTGAACGGGCGCCTCCGTCTCTGTCGTCTCGCGCGACGCTGGCGCGCTGTCTTGCGATCGTTCGACCGGATCGGCGTCCGTCTTGTGCTCTGCTGCCGACGTGCCAACAGTCTGATTGTCGCGAGCAACTTGGTTGGTAGCAGGACGCTGCAATGCCGCGGCGGTATGGTGCTCAATATCGCGATCAGCAGGCTGCTCGATCCAGACGAACAGATTGGGCATGAGGACCAGCGAGTTGGAGTTGAGGCTCGCGGGCAACCAGGCAATCAGCAGCGCCAGATGCACGGCCAGTGACGCCAGCGCCGCCACACGGATAGTCCGATCGCCAGCCTGTCGCTCGGGCGTGTGTTTGCCAGCGGGTGCCGCTGTCGGGATGTGCAGCAGACCGTCCGGTATCGCTGCGGTACCCATGCTGGCGTTCCGCGACTACCGATCGACCGGCACTAACAATCCTGCGGTCGCAAGCTGTCGATCTTCAGAACCTTGCCGCGACGGACGTCAACGCTGACACAGGTGCCGATGCGCAGGGCGCCGTCGTTGTCGTCGATGATCGTGAGCGGGGTGCTGGTGACCGTGCGTAAGCCAATTCGCCACATGCCAACACCGTCGCGCGGTGCCATGCGTATGACGCCAGCGAAGCGTTCGATGCCGCGCGTGGTCGGATCTTCGGCGCGTGACGTTTGGCCAGCGAACGACGCGAGCACGAATAACGCGCAGGCTAAGACAAGAAAGACACCGCCGGATGCCTGGTGTTCGTGACGCATAGTCGACACCCCCGAGCTTGTTCATCCCAAGGGACGCGTAAAGACGCGCCCGAGCCTATATCCTCCGACTGAGTCGCGGGAGCGTCAAGCCCTGGTTGAGGTGAGATCGGATCGCAATGAGCCGCCACGTACGCCGGCTCTCCGCGGCGAGGGCGGTATTATCCTACAAGCCTCCTGGGCGCTTGCTCGCGTCTTGGGCGCAAACTCCGCGACACCCGTCCGCCACCGACCGAGATGACTCCAATGCACACAACTCGACGTGATCTGCTTTTCTCAGGTTCTCTGCTGGCAGCCACCATTGCCAACCCCCCCGCGGTCAGCGCTGCCGCGGACCGATCGCAGTCAGGCGAGACGATCCGCGCCTGGCACGTCGGTGATCAGCAAGGCATTGGGTCTCTTGTGCTGTCACGTCGACCTCTGCAGATGCCAGCTGCGGGTGAGGTGGCGGTCCGGGTGCGCGCGTCGGCGCTCAATCATCGCGACCTCAGCATCGTCTCATCACGTTACGGCGCGGCAAAGCCCGTGTCACGCGTCGCAGTGGGTGACGGCTCGGGTGAGATTGCGGCACTGGGCGTAGGTGTGACGCCGTGGCGCGTGGGCGAGCGCGTCACCGCGCCGCATTTCGTCGACTGGATCGACGGCGCCTACTCACCGGCGATTTTCGCCCGCGATCTCGGCAATACGGCCGATGGCTGGCTGGCAGAGAAAATTGTGTTGCCGGCGGCCGCCTTGGTGCGTGTGCCGGACGAACTGCAGCACGAGGAGGCCGCGGCACTCGGTGCTGCCGGCATCACGGCGTGGGCAGTCATGCAATCGTTCGCGCAGATCAAGCCCGGTGACATCGTGCTGACACTAGGCACCGGTGGCGTATCGGTACTCGCGCTGCAGATCGCGAGGCTGGCGGGCGCAACAGTGGCGATCACCTCCTCGAGCGATGCGAAGCTTGCACTGATGCGGGAGCTCGGCGCGGAGATCACCGTGAACTATCGCACGCGCCCGGATTGGCCGGCTGCGATACGGGAGGCGACCGGTGGTCGCGGCGTCGATATCGTGGTCGAGACGGTTGGCATGACCTCACTGCCGCAGTCGTTAGCGTGCTGCGCACCCAACGCGCGGATCGGCCTGCTGGGCGCGCTCGGTGGTCGACAGCAGGGCGCGAGCGACCTGTCCGCGATGATCGGCGCGAATGCGATCGTCAAGGGCATCACGTCCGGCAGCCGGCGCATGCTCGAAGACCTGCTGCGTGCCTGCGCGGCGCGCCGGCTCAAGCCGAAAATCGATCGGGTGTTCGCTTTCGAGCAGGCCGCGGACGCGTATCGTTACCTCGACAGTGGCGCGCATGTAGGAAAGGTGGTGATCCGTCACGGCTGATAAAGTCCGCCGACGAGCCGAACTGCAAAGATTCGCGTTACGTCGCGCTGTGCCAACCGTAGAGCGCCCTGAATAGCAGCGCACCCGTAGCAGTTCAGTCGCTCGGCGCGCTGGCCAACGTGCAGCGATCCCCGGATGCGCGCCGGGTAACGGTTATCTGGCTGACACCAGTGATTTTCCGGGACAAGTATTCGAAAAGATACCGAGCAAGGTTCTCGATGGTCGGAGCGCCCAGCTCTTCGATGTCATTCAACAGACGATGATCGAGTACGCCGCGCACATCGTCGATTGCTGCGCGCAATACCGCGAGGTCGACGATCATGCCCGTGGCTGGGTCGGGCTTGCCTGTGACCGCCACTTCCACATGATAGCTATGGCCGTGAACGCGACGACTGGACTCGACGTCGACATCGCGATCGAGCCTGTGGGCGGCGTCGAAATAGAATTCTTGGGCGAGGGTGTAGTTCATCGGATACCCAACGATTTGTGGGCCTGTACGCTGAGTCGCCAGCGCGGGTTCTGCAAGCACCAGTCGATCGCCCATTCCGTATTCACACGCACTTGCTGGCCGTCCATCGGCTGCACGAAGAAGTGTTCGAACGGCAACTGGCCGAGCTGAGCGAGATCGAGACCCTGCTGTGGCACGACGACTTTCAGTTCATTGCCCTGCCGCAGCAGCAGCTGCGTCCCGGCTTTCGGGCTGACGCAGATCCAGTCGAGGCCTCGAGGCGGCTCAAGTGTGCCATTGGTTTCAACGGCGACCATGAAGCCATTGACATGAAGCGCGTCGACAAGGCCGGCGTCAACCTGCAGTAGTGGCTCGCCGCCAGTCAGCACGACGAACCGTGCGTCGCTCGCAGCGTGTGGCCAGGTAGATGCGATCGCGTCTGCGAGTGACCGGGCTGTTGCGTACCGTCCACCTTGTGTGCCATCGGTGCCGACGAAATCGGTATCGCAGAACTGGCAGATCGCGGAAGTTCGGTCGCTCTCGCGTCCGGACCACAGATTGCAGCCGGCAAAACGACAGAACACTGCGGCACGCCCGGCGTTCGCGCCCTCACCCTGCAGCGTGTAGAAGGTCTCTTTGACGACATAGCCTGTGCTCATGGCAGCTAGGTTACCGACAAGCCGCGAGGACGTCATTGTCAGACAAATACTGACGCAATCATGGGTAGTCGCTGGCACTGCGGACGCAGCGATCGCGGCATGATGCCCGGCAAGGGTTCACAACTGTAAGGAGCGAGCAATGAACTGGGACCGAGTAGAAGGAAATTGGAAACAATTCAAGGGCAACGTCAAGGAACGCTGGGGCAAGCTGACGGACGACCAACTCGATGTGATCGCTGGCCGCCGTGAGCAGCTTGCGGGGCGTATTCAAGAGTCCTACGGCGTGTCGCGCGACGAAGCAGACCGTCAAATCAAGGAATGGGAACACACTCTACCGGCGGATCGCACGACCAGTGACACTGCACGGCGCACAAACTAACACACTGGTTTCGGTATCGATGTGCGGGAAGGGAATCCTGCACATCGACGCCATGGACTACCCATCGCGGCAGCGTGCGGAGTTGCCGCAGCAGCCACCCGACGATCCCGACCAGCAGGATCCGCCGCCCAACGCGCCGGAACGACCGCCAGTACCGAAAGAACTGCCAGGAAAACCACCACCAGGCCCGGGTCAACCGACTCGTACGCCGCCACCGATGCGTGCCGCTTCTCATTGAACACTATGCGCTGATTGGCGACTGCCATACGGCGGCGCTCGTCGGCCGCGATGGCTCGATCGATTGGCTGTGCGTGCCGCAATTCGATTCGGGCGCGGTGTTCGCGGCGTTGTTAGGTAGCCCCGAGAACGGTCGCTGGCGCATCGCGCCGCGCGACACTGAAGTGCAGGTAGCCCGTCGTTATCGTGCCGGCACGCTGGTGCTGGAGACGGACTTCGAGACCTCGGCCGGGGCAGTGCGCATCATCGACTTCATGCCGCTGTCGAAGGATCGTTTGGAGCTCGTGCGCATCGTCGAAGGATTGCGCGGTTCCGTTGCGATGGAACTGGAACTCGTCATTCGCTTCGATTACGGCGCCATCGTGCCCTGGGTACGGCACAGCGGCGGCGATCTGACGGCGACGGCCGGCCCCGACACCTTGCAATTCAGCGGTCCGGTCGAGATTCACGGTGAGAATCTGAAATCGCTTACGAGCTTCAACGTCGCTGCCGGCGAGCGTCTGTGCTTCGTGCTGGACTATCGGCGCTCGCACGAGCCCGCGCTGCCGATGCTCGATGCAGAACGCGCGTTGCGCGAGACGGAAAGCAGCTGGCGAGCATGGTGCGAGCAGGGCGAGTTCCTGGGACAGTACCGCGCGGCGGTACAACGCTCGCTGCTCACCCTCAAGGCGTTGACGTTTCAACAAACCGGCGGCATCGTGGCCGCGCCCACCACATCCTTGCCGGAGAAGCTGGGCGGGGTTCGCAATTGGGACTATCGATTCTGCTGGCTGAGGGATGCGACCTTCACATTGAATGCACTGTTGCTCGCGGGCTATCGCGACGAAGCGCTCGCCTGGCGCGAATGGCTGCTGCGCGCCATCGCCGGGTCGCCACAGGATTTACAGATCGTTTATGGAGCAGCGGGCGAACGCCGTCTGGAGGAACTCGAATTGCCTTGGCTGCCGGGCTATCGTGGCGCCGCGCCCGTACGTATCGGCAATGCGGCGCATCGACAATTCCAGCTCGACGTGTACGGTGAGGTGATGGACACGCTGCATCTCGCCCGCCAGGCGGGTCTCGAGCCAGACGCTAACGCCTGGCACATCCAGGTCGAGCTCCTGCGATACCTGGAGCAGCACTGGCGGGATCCGGACGAAGGAATCTGGGAGATCCGCGGTCCGCGTCGACATTTCACGCATTCGAAGATGATGGCGTGGGTGGCCTTCGATCGCGCCATCAAGGACGCCGGCGAGCGGGACCGAACCGGACCGGTCGAGCATTGGCGTGCGATCCGCGCGGCGATCCATGCGGATGTCTGCCGGCACGGCTTCGATGCTGAACGCAACACCTTCGTGCAGTCCTATGGCGCGCAGCAACTGGACGCCAGTCTGTTGCTGATGGCCGAAGTGGGTTTCCTGCCGCCCAGCGATCCGCGTGTGCGCGGCACGATCGAGGCGCTCGTGAGGGATTTGACGGTCGACGGACTCGTATTGCGTTATTCCACTGACAGTGACGTCGATCGGCTGCCGCCAGGTGAGGGTGCATTTCTACCGTGCACGTTCTGGTTAGTCGACAGCTACGTATTGACTGGACGCCGGCCGCAGGCCATCGAGCTGTTCGAACGCTTGCTGGGCCTCATGAATGACGTCGGGCTGCTATCCGAAGAATACGATCCGCACGCCAAACGGATGCTAGGCAACTTCCCGCAGGCACTCAGTCATATGGCGCTGATCAATTCCGCGCGCCTGTTGAGTCTGCCGGCTGAGGTGGCGCAGCGGGCTTGCGATCGCGGCGAACGTCCTGCTCATTCGAGAACTAGTTAGCGATTGGACCTTGCGAGGAGACTGCGCTTGGCGTCTGTGGTCCACTTGTTGTCGCGCCGCCTTCATCTTCCCAGCGTTGTTTCTCCACCGGGCTCGCCGTAGCTTTGCCCAAAGGACGACCGCCGCCGTGGCGACCGTTGGCCCAGCGTGACACCCAGCGGGCGATCGTAATGACCGTCCCGATGGCAGCGATGGTTCGAATGATCTTCATGATGTCTCCTCGTTCAGTAAAGATCGTCGCGCTCGGCGATCTGTTCCGCGCGTTCGCGCTGCACGGCCAGCTCGGCGCGTGCGGCAGCCTTGGCGGCATCGTATTCCCGCTCGACGCGTTGTTTGCAATCGAATTGCGCGGTAGCGGACAAGCCGTCACAGCGCTCGAGCGCCACTTCGCGCGCGCCTGCGGCTTCTACCAGCGCTACGTCGTAGTTCGCCTCGGCACGATCTTCGAGCGCTGCGCCGCGAACGTCAGCGTCCGCCGAACCAAGTTGTGGCCCGGTTTCTGCCATCACGTCGCCGGCCTGACGCCGAGCCTTCGACAGGTTCTCCTCTGCCTCGCCGCGCGCTTCGCGCACGTTCTCGGCTACGAGCGCAGCCGGCTCTCTTTCATTGCAGGCCGTGAGAGCGAGCGAGGCGGCGATTGCCATGAATAAGAATTGACTTGTATGTTGCACGTTCGTCCCCGGCATGGTCGGACAATCATCATCCTGCTGCGTCGGAGCGATCAGTAGTGGCGGACAGTGGCCGCTGTTGATGTCGGACGATGCCGACAGGCGCGTTGTCGCGGCAATCGCGCGCGTAGGCACTTTCTGACAGTCGATGCGGCGATCGTGAAGCAGTCCCGCACGGCTGGCCGACATAGACGCGCACCACTTACGCGCAAAATGCGGCTTAATTGTGAGGAGAACAACTATGCAGACTGAACCAAACGTACAGCGTGACAGCATACGCACCAACAATGGCACGACGACCGCACCGGCGGACGCACGTGTTGCCGAGCTCAACCGTGTGGTCGATCAGGCCGAAGAACTGCTGCGCTCGCTGAGTGACACCGGCGGCGAAGCGGTTGCGGCTGCGCGCGAGCGCGTCCGTCACACCTTGCACGATGCAAAAGAGAAGCTGTCGGACACGGGCGTCAAAGCACGCGATTTCGCGAACCGCACAGCGACCAAAGCTGACGAATATGTGCATGCGAATCCTTGGCGCGCCGTGGCGTTGGGCGCGCTGGCCGGCGCGGTCGCCACGCTGCTGATTGCCGGTACGGTCAGGCGCTGAGCTATTCCCGCCTCAGTGCGATGCCAACGTGCGATCAGATTCAGACAGCCCAGTCGGAAAGCGATAAGTCCATGGAAAGGTTGAGTCAGCAGATAGCCCGGATGCTGGAGACCCGTCTCGAGGCCGCCCAGCTCGTGGTCGAGATCGAACGCGATCGATTGCTGCGTCAGTTGCGTCTGCAACTGTTCGGGGTGTTAGCGCTGGGGACGGCAGTCTGGGTGGGCATCGTTTTGCTAGCCGTGATCCTGCCACCCGGCGTGCGGGGGGGCGTGCTTGCGGGCGCGTTGATCGCCTGCCTGTTCGGTTTCGGCCTGTCGCGCGCAACATTACGATCGGCGCAGCGCGACGAATCGTCGGCGCCGTACCAGCGGCTACTCCGTGCGCTGCGAGCCGACCTGGGTGCAGTGGCTGCAGCACTCGATCCACCGCCGACGCAAGAGGGTGCGGCCTCACGAGCGCAGCCGACGCGCGCCAGCATGAATGGAGGCGGAGTCGATGCCCAGCACTGAACGTTTGCAGTGGCTCGAAGCGGAGATGGCGATGCAGCGTGCGCTGTTGGCGATCTCATTGCGCGAAGAAGCGCGTGATGCTGAGGAGCGGTTGCCCGTCACAGCACTGCGCAGCAAGGTTGGCGTGTCGCTCCTGAAGAACAGGGCCGTGCTGTTCACCGCGCTGCAGCTGCTCACCCGTTGGTGGCGACATCGCAGCAGCAGCGCCCGTCCGCGCGCCTGACCGTCGCCCAACATTCCAGTGACCAGCCCGAACATGGGCTACGCGCACTGCAGCCGCCGCTGAGGTAGAGTGAAAGCATGTCCAGCTCCAGCATAGCGGCGTGGTTCCGCAGCACTCTGAATCTCCCTTTCGAGATCACGTTTCCCCTGCTGATAATTGTACTGACACTGGCGGGTTTGTTTGCCGTGAGCGAGTGGTCTGTGAGGCGGCTCGATCGCACGTCCACCGAATTGGAGACCGCAGTGCAGGTAGGCGAGCTGATTCAGCAATGGCGTGTCGGCATGCTGGAAGCGGAGTCCGGTCAACGCGGCTACCTATTGACCGGTAAGACCGACTATCTGAAACCGCTGATGGCGGCTGGGAAACGTTTGCCGCTAGTCATGCAGCAGTTGCGTGCCAAGGTGGCGGACGATCCACCGTTGCGTGTCCTGGTCGCAGAACTTGCGGCGCCAGCACGAGCCAAGTTCGCGGATCTGGCACTGACGCTGCGCCTGATGCAGGACGGTGAGCCGCAGCTGGCGATGCAACAAGTCGAGAGCGGCGAAGGCATGCGCTTGATGGCGGACTTGCGAGAGCGCTTCGCAGCGCTCGAGATGCTGGCTGCAAACCGGGCGACAGAGGCGCGGGCGGCGCGAGAGCGCAACGCATTGATCGCCAGAGTAGCGATTCTGTTCTCGACGCTCGTGATTGCGGGTCTCATCATCAAACTGCTGCAACTTATCGCTGCGGACGCTGCTCGGCGCGAGCTCATGCGGCGCGAAGAAGTCGCCCGGCGCGAACTGCTCGAGCAGGAGGTGGCAACCCGTACCAAGGATTTGTCGAGTCTGTCGTCGCACCTGCAACGCGTTGCCGAGGCCGAGAAATCCGAGCTTGCGCGGGAACTGCACGATGAGATGGGCGGTCTCCTGACCGCCGCGAAAATGGATCTGGCCTGGCTGCACCACCGCCCGAGTATCAAGTCCGATAACGATTCGCAGGCGAAACTGGTGAGCCTCGGCACGGTACTGGATCAGGCGATGGGCATGAAGCGGCGGGTGGTCGAAAGTCTGCGGCCGTCGTTACTCGAGCATTTCGGCTTGACAGTGGCGTTGCAGAGCTACTTCGAAGACATGTGCGCCAAGGCCAATCTGGAGTGTGTCGTGACAGTGCCGGAGTCGGTCGACGGACTCGACCGCGCGGCCCAGCTCACCTTGTTCCGTATCGCGCAGGAGGCGCTCACCAACGTTCTGCGTCATGCCAAGGCGAAGCATGTGGAACTCGTGCTGGAGCAAGTTGACGACGACTACGTGATGACAATCGGGGACGACGGCGTCGGTTTCGATATCGACCAACCCGGCGCGCGGACCAGTCATGGCATCGCCGGCATGCGGCAACGGGCGGCGGGTCTCGAGGGCGACCTGCAGTTCGAGTCGCCGCCGGGCGGCGGCACTCGCATTACACTGCGCGTCCCGCGAGCTCCTGCAGACTCGGGATGAGGCGATGGATCTCGCGCATCTTGTCGAAGAAGCGGTCGGCGCCGGCGGCGCGACAACGGTCCCGCACCGTGGGCAGATCGTAATTCGTTAGTACGATGACTGGCACGTGCGGCCGGTCGATCTTCGCGCGCCGAATCACCGGTATGCCGCTGCCAGGCTTCAGCTCCAAATCGACGACCAGCGCGTCGTGTTCGACTTCTGCGATTTTCTTGAGCGCGTCCTGCTCGGATTCCGAGTAGGCGACGATCTCGAGATCCGGATACTGCGCAAACATGCTCTGCAGGCGCTCCCGCAGCAAGGCCGAGTCCTCGATCAACAATACGCGCAGCTTGGTGGTCACGGTGGGATCATTGGCGGCGTCCTGCGCACTCCTCGCTTGCGCCAGCGAACTGGGTTCGGTGTTGCGCCCGCGACGCTCTGGCTGGCCTAACATCGATGTACGCAGCTATTGCACCAGGTTGTTCCTGATGGCGTAGCTCGTCATGTCGGCATTGCTCTTCATCGTCATCTTCTCGAGTATTCGGCTGCGATAGGTGCTGACCGTCTTCACGCTCAGATACAACTGGTTGGCGATCTCCGAGACGGACTCGCCTTTGGCGAGCCGGCAAAAAATCTGGAACTCGCGTTCGGACAGAATACTGTGCTGGGGCGCATTCGGATCGCCGCGCACGCCGGCGACCAACAGGTCGGCGAGCTCCGGACCGACGTAGCGGCCGCCACGTGCCACCGTGCGAATGGCGCGGAACAGCTCCGAATCGTCCGTGCCCTTGCCGACGAAGCCGCTGGCCCCGCCGCGCAAGACGTTGAGACCATACTGCGCCTCGGGAAAGCCGCTCAGGATGAGCACTCCCATGGACTCATAGTGCACCCGCACGTGTCGCAGCACTTCGAGCCCGGACATGTCCGGCAGCGACAAATCGAGCAGCAGGATGTCAGCCTGCGTCTGACGCAGTTTGTCGATCGCCTCGCGACCGGTGGCGGCCTCGCCGACCACCTCGAGATCCTGTTGGCTCTCGATCAACGATTTGATGCCGGCGCGCACGACCTGGTGATCGTCGACGATCATGATTTTGATGCGTTGCATGGACATGTCAGGATGCTAAGCGTCAAACGGCGCGGCCCGAAGAATCTATCGACTTGTCTTCAGGTAGGAGTAATCCTACACGGTGGTGTCACAGCTGAGAACGGAAGTGACTGGTAACCCATTCACGTGCGCGCAGTACGGTCCCGCGCCGCCGCCAACGGCGCAGCACGAACCGCCGCGTGTGCGCCAGATCCGCCTCGAACAGCGCTGTCAGCCGTGCCGCTAGCGGCTCGCTGAACACATTGAGATTGGCTTCGTCGTTGAGCCTGAAGGAGCGGGTATCGAAGTTCGCCGATCCGACCGACACCCAGCAATCGTCGACGATCATCGTTTTGCAATGGAGCATGGTCGGCAGGTACTCGAAGATCTCGACGCCCGCCTGCAGTAGCTGGTTCCAGCTGGCGTGCGAGGCGTAGCGAACGGCGCTCACGTCGATGTGTGGCCCCGGCACCATCAAACGAATTCGGACACCCCGCTCACGGGCTTCGAGCAAGGCGCGCAATGTCAGCTGGTCCGGCACGAAGTAGGAGTTCTGGATGTCGATGCGTTTGCGGGCTGCCGTGATCGCGAGCATCACGAGCAGATGCATGCTGTCAGAGCCGCCGCTCGGCGAACTGCCGAACATCTGTGCGTCCATGTCGCCTGCCGTATCGAGCCGCGGGAAGTAGGCATCGCCGTGCAGGACTTCGCCCTTGGCCTTGATCCAGTTGTCGAGAAACACCGCCTGCATCTGCGCGACCACGGGACCGCGGACGCGAAAGTGCGTATCGCGCCAGTGATCCTTGTCGTGGGCGTTGCCGGTCCAGGGAGGAGCGATGCCGACACCGCCGGTGAAGCCAAGTCTGCCGTCGATGACCAACAGTTTGCGATGAGTGCGATTGTTGAGGCGCGCGATGTGATACCAGGACAGCGGGTGATAGATCTGCAGCTGCACGCCCGACTCGCGCAGGCATTCCAGCAAGGCGTCGTCCATACGTCGAATGCCGATCCAGTCGAGCAGCATGTGCACGCGCACCCCCCGTCTCGCGGCAGCCACCAGCTCCGCCGAGAAATCCGCGGCGATCTCACCCCAATAGATGAACGTTTCGAAGGTGATGGTTTGCTCGGCGCTGCGGATGGCGGACAGCATCGCCGGGAAGATCTCGTCGCCGTTGACGAGCACGTCCACCTGGTTGCCGGACAATATCGACGGGCCCAGCAGTACGCCGGTGGCTTGCCTGAAGTCCGGGTCGCGCGTGTCGTACCAGCGCGGCGGCGGGCGGCGCAGCTGTCGTTCGGCTGTGACGAAGTTGAGACCGATCGCTATGGCGATGCCAGTGAGCAGGGCGGTTGCGATCACCACGACGGTCAGTTCCATGACTCGTGCTTTCGGGGCGGCGCCCCTGCGACTATTGGCGCCGCGTTGCGACGGTGCAGCGGCCAGCTACTGCAGCGTATCATGCGCAGCGCCGCTCGGCGTCGATCACGCAGCGATCGACGAGCTTTCAAATGAGCACGCGAAGCGTCGAGTCACTCGATGCTGAGCGATGAGGTCACGGAAGTCGAGCTCGTAAACATGATCGGCGACGCAGACGATCGTCGGTGGACAACCCGAAAGCAGCAGCCACTTATTGTGCTCTGCCGTGGCGCCCGACGTGCCGACTGGCGGTTCCTGGTCGATCCCCTCCGCAGCTCCGCCTGGCGTTGAGTACGGCGGCAGCATGGTCAGACACGGGTGTACCGAGTGCGATGCACCAAGATACTGAACGAGCTCCTGCCCGCCCCAGCCCGTGGCCACGCCGATGGAGAGTACGCCAGAGTTCGTCAGGTTTGAGAGCGTGATATCGATCTTGCGCCAGCATGCGCGCCGCCCGCAGCGGCACCCAGCATATCGATCTGAAAGCTATCTCAGACGAATACGACGTGGCGCGGTGCCCACGCTGGTAGCTCAGTTGCTCACTTCGATTTGTCATGACCGACCTGCTGCATCGCGTCGGGGTCGCCCTTGGCCTTGGCGCGACGTTTGCCATGCTGCTCTGCTTCTTCAAGTTCCGCTGCCGTTGCGACATCCTCTGGCTTCGCGCGACGCGCTGCCTCATCGATGTCCGCTGACTCCACGAACTCCTCGACGGCGTTGCGATAGCGGCGCGCGGCTTCGTAGTCGCCTTCGCCCTGAATTTCTCCCTTCGAATTCGCTGTCATGAGATTCCTCCTAACAAAGTGCGATGTCAGTGTGTCCGGTGGTCGGCGAGTGCCTGGGGGCGCATCATCGATGGCAATGACGACGGCTTGGCGGTGAACTGCAAGTCGTCGAGCAGATTGGTCATCTTGTTGAGATGCGCTTCGCTCGAAAGGATGATTTCGCACACCATCTTCCGGGTGATGCCGTCCACGCTGCTCAAGCTCATTACGGTGGTACGCAGCGCTTCGATGACAGCGCGCTCCGTGCCCAGCAGTTGGCACATGCTTTCAGCCAGTGCCGGCGATTGTTGATCGTCACAGCCACTGCAAGCTGCAAGCTGTGGCAGATCGAACTCTGGTTCTCCGCCCAGTTGGACGATGCGCTCGGCAATTCGGTCGGCATACTCGAGCTGAATGCTCGCGTGTACCGAGAACTCCGCGCTGATCAACTGTTCCAGAATGCTCTCATAGACAGGGCGCTGCTGCCCGCACTGCAATGCGAGTATCAAGGTGCTCTCCAGCGCCTCGTTCAGCAACGCTACATCCTGCGCACGGCTGAGCTCCTCCTCGGGGAGTGCCAGGCGCGACCCATGGATCTGCGGCGCAATGCCAAAGCTGGCACTGTCTCCAAGGCGTGCCATGTCAGGTTCCTTTACGCATGATGCTCATGAAGAACGTGATTGCCGCGACGATCAGGAACACGAAGAACAGGATCTTGGCGATCGAGGCGGCACCGGCCGCGATGCCGGTGAACCCGAACACTGCCGCGATCAGCGCGATTACGAAAAATATGACGGCGTAGTGCAACATGATTGACTCCTTTGGGCAGTCTCGCCGCGTGGTGCGGCCAGTGTCGTCAATTTGCAGCAGCGCGACGACCGGCACAGTCGGTGGAAGACCCGCCGAGTTGTCGGACGCCGCCCACGTTGATGATGCTGGCATCGCTGTGGATCTCGGTCGTACCATCGATCCGATAGAATTGACGCGTCTCGAGAACCTGCGACAAACGTGACTGCAACTCGCTTGGCATTGCGCCGATTTCGTCAAACAACAAACTGCCACCCGCGGCGCGTTCGGACGCCCCGGCGAGCAATCGTTTTGCGCACGTGACGCTGCCCTTCAAATGACCGAAGAACTCCGCCTCGATCAGGCTTGCGGGAATGGAGCCACCGTTGACAGCGATGAACGGCTCAGTCGCGCAATCCGTTGAATGCTCTGACTTGCGGGGAGCGGCGCGAGTCCTTGGGGCTGAAGCTGATCGAAATAGATACCTGCTACGTCAGTGGGCGCCTACATCAGGTCGAGCTGTTTGTCTGACGGCAGCAGCGGCGCGCGCAGCGCACAGTGCCAGTCACTCGCTCGTAGCTGAGCGATGCTGCAACACACTGACCAAGCGGAGTTGAGACATGGAAACGATACTTACCAGGACTGCAATTGCAGCGCTGCTCGGCTTTGCGCTGGCTGGCTGCAATCAAGCGGAGAGCCCGCGCGAGGTGCGCAACGACGTCGCCGAAGCGCAGCGCGAGAAAGCTGAGAACGTCGCCGAGGCGAGATCGGAAGCACGCGAGGAAATGCGCGAGGAGCGGGATGACATGTTCGACAGCAATCCTGCCGAGGACGTTCGTGAGGAATCCGTGCAGGGCGCTTACGAAGTTGCCATTGCCAAAGCCGAAGGCGATCACAAGATCGCAACTGAGGCCTGCGAGGCCATGGCAGGCCAAGCACAGGAAAATTGCAAGGACAAGGCGGATCGGGCGCTCGAGGAAGCGAAGCGCAAGGCCGAACAGGCGCGTGACCAAGGCAAAACGATGTCCTGAGCGCTAATTCGCTCGGCACGACAAAGGAACCAATAATGAAATCACGGAAAATTTTGATGGTGCTGCTAACTAGCGTTGCACTGGTCGCTGCGGCGGGATGTTCACCCACCCGGACGCAGAAATCGATGGGCGAGCAGATTGACGATACGGTCCTCTTGACCAAGGTCAAAGCAGCCTTGATCGGGGACGAGGTGACCAAGGCGCGCCAGATCGATGTCGAGGTGTTCCGCGGCACGGTACAGCTGAATGGCTTCGTGGATTCGGCGGAGCAGAAATCACGTGCAACGACAGTAACGCGCGGTGTGGAAGGCGTGCGCAAAGTGCAGAACAACCTGGCGGTAGCCGTCGGTGGGGAATCGGTCGGGCAAGTGGTGGATGACGCTACAATCACGACCAAGGTGAAGGCGGCGTTGGCAGACGATGCTGCAACGAATGCGTTTCAGATCAATGTCGAGACGAAGAATGGCGTGGTTCAGTTGAGTGGCTTCGTGGACAACTCCGCCGGCAAGGCCGCTGCTACCCGGGTGGCGCGCAGCGTCGGTGGTGTGCGCAGCGTGCGCAACGAGATCGACGTGAAGTAGCTGCTTCCACCGTATCCTGAGTGGCGACTGGCCCGTTCGCCTGTGGAGCGGGTCATCTTTGTGGGTAAAAAAAGAGCCCGGAGGGCGGGAGGGTCCGACCGGGCTCGTCATTCCAGGCCCGAGGGGGCAATGGGTCTGGAACTGCCTGTATAATGACTGTCCGTGCTTGGCTGCTACAGCCAGCGCCCAACTCAAGAACGTGTAGGTAAGGTCTGACGACTGCGCGCCGCTCGGGGATACACCGTGATTGATCGGGGAAAAACAAGGATCGTGGTGGCCGAGGACAATGCAGATCTGCGCACCTTGCTGCAGCTGGTGATCGATGCCGAAAACGATCTCGGCTGCGTGGGCGCGACAGGCTCGCTCAGCGATGTGGCCGCGCTCGCATCCCGCGAAGCGGCGGATGTCGTTGTGTTGGACTTGGAACTGAATGGCGAATCGAGCCTGCATCACCTGTCAACGTTGCGCGATGCCTGCCCCGCCGCGCGCTTCGTCATTTACAGCGGCCACGCTCACCCGAAAATGAAAGAGGGTGCCATGTTGGCCGGTGCCAGCGATTACGTGTTGAAGTCGGGCGACTCCGGCGAGCTGCTGCAGGCCATTCGCGCCGCCATGCAACGCGAACGACCTGTGGCCAGCTGACGGCCTAACGACACAAGGCGGTTTCGAACGCTCAGGTGAGGATCACCGAGATCTGATTCGGATCCCCCATGACGTGGGATTCGTATCTTTCGTATTCGGCGCGGACCGCGAGATTCCGCCAGCGAAACTGCGCGACGCACAGCATGCGCGCGGCCAAGGCGATCCTGCTACTGCGGGCTGGTAGCTTACGCCTTGCGGCACACACGAACTTTCTCATGGTCGCCGAGTGCTTCATCTTCGCCTGTCATCACCGCCTTGGTGATTGCATAAAGCTGAATGAATTTGCTGTCGGGTCCATCCCAGTATTCCGCGCAGTGTATCTGAACTTTAAGCGCCGCCAGATCCGGGTCGTCGACGCCGGCCGGAAACCAGGTCTTGGCTAGCGGCGTCCACAGCTCGGCGATGACGTCGCGCTCGCGGATGATCTGGGATGCGCCGGTTACCGAGACGAAATCGGACTCTCCGTCGCTGTAGCTGATGCCAACCAGCCCGGACTGGTCCAGCTCGTCGATCTTCGGTGAGGAAATGGACGTGAGAAACCACAGGGCGGGCTCCGCGTCCATCTTCAGCGTTGCCAGTGGGCGGCTGCGCAGCGCGCCGTCCGCCGCTGCAGTCGTTAGCATGCCGATGCCGATCGAATCGATCAGGGCACCGAGATGTCTGAGCTCGTCGGTCCGTTGCGGTTCCAGTTCCATGCCTGCCGTTCCTCCGCGTTTCACTGCCTCTACTGTCGGCAACGACCCGCGCAGGCACCAGCCAGCACCGCGCTGAATTCGCGTAGTCCACGTCCTACATTTTTGTCAGTGCCGGACCACTCGGGGTAAGCTCGCGCCTTCCTATGATTGAGAGGAAATCCAAACCACGCGTGCCCCCGTCCCCGGCATCGCCGCGTCTGGTCGTCGGGATCGGTGCCTCGGCCGGCGGGCTGGCTGCGTTGCAGGCGCTGCTCGGCGGCCTCGCGGAGCCCTGCGACGCCGCCTTCATCTTCGTGCAGCATCTCGATCCGGAGCGCGACAATCTGCTCGAGCAGTTGCTCAAGCAGTCCACGCGCCTGCGAGTGACGGAACTGTCGGGGCGGACCAAGTTGGCCGCGAACACGCTCTATATCGCGCCGGGCAATTCACTACTCGAGCTCAACAAGGGGATGGTGCGCGTCAGTGCCCCCTCCATCGAGAGCCGGGTGATTGCGCCCATCGATCATTTTCTGCACTCGCTCGCCGACGACCAGAAATCGCGCGCGGTGGGCGTCATTCTCTCCGGCTCGGGCACCGACGGCACGACCGGCTTGAAGGCGATCAGTGACGCCGGAGGCCTGACCTTCGCACAGGACCCTGACGATGCGCGTTTCGACAGTATGCCGCGCAGTGCGGCGACGTCGGGTGTGGCCGATCATGTACTGGCCGCCGCCGATATCGGTGCGGAGCTGGCCCGCTATGCGCGGCACCTGGTCACGGTGACCGGTGCCGCAGCCACGGCGCGACTGCAGCAGGACCTGCAGGACGCGATTCCGACAGTCGCCGAGGTTCTGCTGCAAGAGACGCGACACAATTTTCAGCACTACAAGACCAGCACCCTGAGCCGACGCATTCAGCGTCGCATGCAGGTATTGAAGCTCGCCGCGGTCGATGACTATGTTGCGGTGCTGCGCAAGCGACCCGAGGAAGTGCAGGCGCTCTTTCGGGACTTGCTGATCGGCGTGACCGAGTTTTTCCGCGATGGCGAGGCCTTCGAATCGCTGGCAGAGCACGTGTTGCCAGAGATCTTCGGTTCCCGCAGCATTAATGACACCGTGCGAATCTGGGTGCCAGGTTGCGCGTCGGGCCAGGAAGCCTACAGCATCGCGATACTGTGCCGCGAGTTCATGGATAGAACCGACGCGCAACGCCCAGTCAGGATTTTCGCCACGGACATCGACGACAATGCGCTGCAAACTGCACGGCGTGGCGTCTATCCGGCCGGTATCCAGAGCGAGGTCTCGCCGGAACGGCTGCAGCGATACTTCACGCGGCGCGGCAGCCGCTACCACATCAATCCGGATGTGCGCGAGCTGGTGCTGTTCTCGCCGCACAACCTGATCAGCGATCCGCCGCTGTCGCGACAGGATCTGATCAGTTGCCGTAATGTGCTGATCTACCTCGGTCCGCATTTGCAGAAGAAACTGATACCGCTCTTTCATTACGCCTTGCGACCGAACGGCTACTTGTTCCTGGGGCCGTCGGAGAACATTTGTTCGCACCGCGAGCTGTTCCGGGCGATCGACGCCAAACAGCGAATCTCGCAGCGCAAGGGTACGGCTGTGCGCGCGACCACTGCCGTGCGCAATGCGGAGTCGCCTCCGCCCAACTTGCAGTCGCTCGCGCCCGCGCCCACCGACAGCGCGGACCTGACCTTGCTCGCGCAGCGCATCGTGCTGGACGAGTTCGCACCGAAGTCGGTCGTAGTCGACGAAGACGGCCATGTGCTGTGCGCCTCCGCCGACATGCACAAGTATCTGGTGGTCGGCGCCGGAGTGTTCCAGAACAACCTAGTTAGCATGGCGCGCAGCGGCTTGCGGCTGCCTGTCAGGGCGGCATTGAAGGAGTCGCTGGCCACTCGCCGGCGGATCGTGCACGAAGGTGCCTCGGTGGGTGTCGGCGATGAGGTGCAGCGTGTCATGGTGACCGTGCAGCCGATGCCTGAGATGGGTGAGGACGCGGGCCTCTTTCTGGTCGTCTTCCAGGATGTCGGCTTGCCGAAAAGTCGTGGTGAGCGAGCAGCCAAGGCGGGCAAACAGTCCGACAGCACGGCTGATGCGGAACTGCTGATTCAGCAACTTGAGCAGGAGCTGTCTGCCGCGCGCACCGAGCTCGAGCGGTCGCTGCAGGAAATGGAAGTCGGCAACGAAGAGTTGAAGTCCTCGAACGAAGAGTTGCTGTCGATGAACGAGGAGCTGCAGTCGGCCAACGAGGAACTCGAAACGTCGAAGGAGGAGATCGAGGCGGGCAGCGAAGCACTGGCGCAAGTCAACAGTCATCTCGAGAACTTGTTGCGCAGCACCGCGATCGCCACGATCTTCCTCGACGACGATTTGAACGTGCGGGGCTTCACCCCGGCCGCGACCGAGCTGTACGGGCTGATCGATACGGATATCGGTCGGCCGCTCGCGCAGTTGATGCCGCTCGCGGATCATATGCCGGCCATGCCCGATCCGCAGGATGTGCCGGACGAGGGTTCGATCGCGCATCTGACGCACACCCGGTCCGGCAAGATCTTCATCCGTCGCGTGCTCCCCTACCGCGCTGCCGATGGCCGTCGTGATGGTCTGGTGGTGACCTTCAGCGACGTCACGGCGCTCGAAGAGAGCAAACGGCAGCTGCAGGCGCTCATCGACAACGTGCCCGTGATGATCGCCTACATCGACGCGGATGAGCGGTATCGATTCGTCAGCGAGCAATATGCCGAGGAGTTCAAGCGACCGCGCGATTCGATCGTCGGCGAGCGGGTGGCCGACGTGCTGGGCGCCAGCAATTTTCGCACGATGGCGCCGCATATACGTCAGGCGCTGGCGGGTGAGGTGGCACGGTACGAGTTCGAGTTGCGGATCGAGCAAACGCAGAAGACCTCTTACAAGGTCGCGTCCTATATCCCGGATAGGGGCGTGGACGGCCGAGTGCGGGGCTGTTACGCGGTCATCGTCGATCTGACGGAACGGCGCCGCTGGGAACGCGGTCTCGAAGATCGCGAGGCACACCTGCGTCGCGTGATCGACAATACGCTGGCCTTCATCGGTGTGCTGGATACTGACGGCACGCTGGTCGAAGCGAACCGGACGGCGCTGGTGGCTGCCGGGATCGAACGCGACGAGGTGATCGGCAAGAAGTTCTGGGATTGTTACTGGTGGTCGCACGACGCGGGAGTCGCTGCACGACTGCGGCTGGCGATCGCCACGGCAGCGACGGGCGAGATCGTGCGCTACGACGTGCCGGTGCGATTGGCCGCAGGCGCGATCGTGCACATCGATTTCATGCTCGTTCCGGTGCGCGATGCTGAAGGTGTCGTGACGCACCTGATCCCGTCCGGGGTCGATATCTCCGCGCGCCTCGCAGCCCAGCGCGACCGCAAGGAATATGCCGAGCGACTCAAGCTCGCGATGCGTTCGGCGAAGATGGGCTCGTTCGATTGGAATCCTGCCACCGATGAATCGGTGTGGGACGATGAGCTGCATGCGCTGCTTGGGATGTCAGGGGCGGCGCCGAGTAGTGCGACGTTTTTCGAGATGATCCACCCTGATGACGTGGAAGCCGTGCGGAATGCCATCGACAAAGCGCTGGCCGAGGGCAGTGACTATCACGCCAGGTTCCGGATTCGACGTCCGGACGGCGAGGTGCGGTGGTTAGCCGGCCATGGCACGATCATACCTGCGGCCGGCGGCAAGCCGCTGCGGATGGTGGGGCTCAATTGGGACATCACGGCTGAGCGGGACACGGCCGAGAAACTGCAGGCCGCAGAGGAGCGGATGCGCATGGCCTCGGACGCGGCGGGCTTCGGCACTTATTACTACGACCTCGAGCGCGGCGAGATCCAGTGGTCTGGCAAGCTGATGGAAATCATTGGTGCCGCGGACCACCAGGCATCAAGACCCCGACCCGGTGAGGTGCCAGAATTCGTACACCCGGACGATCGTGAGCTGGTTGCGCAGCGGTTTGCCGAAATCCTCACGGACGCGGCGAACGACAGCCATAGTCTGACCTATCGCATCGTGCGGCCCGATGGGGATGTGCGCTGGTTGCGGCTGCAAGGCAAGACCTTCTACACGGCCGGCAACGGCACCGCGCGTCGACCGCAGGTCGTACTCGGCACAGTGGTCGACATCACCCAGCAGAAGCATTTCGAGGAGTCGTTGGAGCAAGCCCGTCGCAAAGCCGAGCAGGCGAATGAGAGCAAAAGCGCATTCATCGCCAATATGAGTCACGAAATCCGCACGCCCATGACGGCGGTGCTCGGCTACACACAGCTGTTGGCGGCGAAGGAGACGGATCCGCAGAAGCTGGAGCATCTGCGGACCATCAAGCGCAATGGGAGCTATCTGCTCGACATCATCAACGACATCCTGGATCTCTCCAAGATCGAAGCCGGAAAGCTTGACGTGAACATGGAGTTGTTCGACGTGCACGAATTGGTCAGCGAAGTACGGTCGATGATGGCGATGCGTGCAACCAGCAAGAACCTGCAGTTCAACATCCGATACGCTGGACCGATCCCGGAGCGCATGCGTTCGGACCGCAAGCGATTGAAGCAGATCCTGACCAATCTGCTCGGCAATGCGATCAAATTCACTGAGTCGGGTAGTGTGGAGTTGGTCGTGGAAGCAGTGCCGGGTCGGGCGCCGTTACTGCGCTTCGACGTGATCGATACGGGCGTCGGCATCAGTGCGGAGCACCAGGCGCAGTTGTTCCAGCCATTTGCGCAAGGCGATGCGTCCGTCGCACGCCGATTCGGCGGCACGGGACTAGGGCTCGACATCAGTCGGCGCCTCGCGCGCAGCCTGGGTGGTGACATCTCGGTGCAGAGCGAGCCCGGCAAGGGCAGCGTGTTCAGCTGTACGATCGGGCTGGAAGATGACGCACCGCTCGTGCACATCGATCCGCGCTTCGAGGCTACAGGTGAGTTTGAGGGAGTTATCGGCGAGCGGCCGCCACTCGCGTGTCGCGTGCTCGTGGTGGATGATCATGACGATGTACGCGAACTGGCGCGTAGATTCCTGAGCGAGGCGGGTGCGACCGTCGAAGTTTCGGTCGATGGCTGCGACGCATTGCGCCGGATTGAGGCCGGGCTCGACAACGCCGCGCCCCAGATCGATCTGGTGCTGCTCGACATGCATATGCCGCAGCTGGATGGTCGTGCCGCGGCTCGCAAGATGCGTGCGCGCGGCTTTGGTCGGCCGATAATTGCGGTGACCGCCGAAGCCATGCACGGCGACATGATCCGCTGTATTGAAAGCGGCTGTGATGCTTACCTCAGCAAGCCGATCGATCGTAGCGAGCTGCTCGCGGTGGTCGCCCAGTACGCCGCGATCGTGGATGCAATTGAACTCGAGCGGCGCCGGCAGAAATATCTGCAGCGGTCGCAGGATGGCGCTGAGGAAGCAGCGCCCGCGTAAGGAAGAGGGCGCCGCGGCCGCGTGGACCGCGACGCCCGGCGTGCCGTTACTCCCAGTAGCGGGGTGCTTGGTAGTAGTCGTAAGTCCGATCGCGATAACCGAGCCCGTCATTGCGCGTCAGTTCTTCGAGCGAGTCCGCCGGTGCTGCCTTGAGCTGCTCCTTGGTGTAGCTCACGACGTAACCATCTTCACCTTCCTGGTAGTCGAGCGCCGACCACGGGATCGGATGGTATTTCTCGCCCATACCCAGGAAGCCGCCGAAGCCCACCACCGCGAACATGATGTTGTTGGACTTCTTGTCGAGCACGATGTCTTCGATCTCGCCAATCTTGCTGCCGGATTTGTCTTTCACGTCGGTGCCGAGCACGCGCTTCGCGCGAATGGCCGACGTATGTCCTGATGCTGTTGCCATGGATGTCTCCTGTTGAATTCTGGCTGCTACGTTACGGGATGAAGAGGGCAGCGCGCATCAGCGCAATGCCCGAGGAAATGTAGGGGATCGCTGGCACGCGTACTTCCTTGATGTCATTCCGTGCCACGGTTACTCGTCAGCATGTCGTCGCTCGTCTGACGCTCTTCCGCGACCATCTGATCGATGTGGTGATCCGCACGCAGCTCGTTCTCATTGGGCGCGAGCGCGGCGCGCGATCTGCGGTGCTTGTGGTCCGCCGACGGCGTGGTCTTGGCGGCCGTCTCCCCCAGTGCGCCCATGTTTTCGAGGCGCACCCGGTAGATGGGTTCCGGCATGTCGAGCCCCTCGAGGTCGAGCGCGGTCTTGACAGCGATGATCGCAGCGCTGCGCACCGCCGCAAAGTCGAACTCGTTCTGATCGACCCAGCCGCGCACGGTGACGACGACGCTCGAGTCCCCGAGTGTCGCGATGACGGCCTCGGGTGGCGGATCGTTCAAGACACTGCCGAGATTGCGCAGGGTTTTGCGTGCGAGCTCCTGCGCTTGCGGCAGATCCTCGTCCACGCCGACGCCCACGTCGAACTCGAAGCGCCGCGTCGGGCGTCGGGTGAAATTGGTGATGATCGACTTGAATACCAGCGCGTTGGGCAGCCGGATGTGGTTGCCATCCAGGCTGACCAGTACCGTGGCGCGAGTGGTTAGACGGGCGATCTTGCCTTCGTGTCCCTCGATCAGCACGTGATCGTTCAGGGCGAAAGGATGCCGCAGGCTGAGCAGTACGCCGGCAATATAGTTTTCGATCAGGTCCTTGAACGCAAAACTGAGCGCGAGACCCGCGACGCCGGCCGCGCCCAGCACGGCGCCAACCAGCGAGGTGGCGTTGAGTAGCTGCAGCGCCAGCAGAATGCCCGTGACGATCGTGACGGTGCGCACGATCTGCGACGCGATCGACCGGGAGAACGGATTGTCGCCCAACCAACTGCAGAACAGCCGCGAGCGCGACACGGGCCCCGCCAGCCAGACGAAGGCGGCGACGACCAGCGCCGCCACCAGCAGTAGCGGCAGGAACCGGAGAATCTCCCAACCGGTATCCTGCAACTGCTGCAGCCAGCCCGACAGGCGCTCGCCGGTGCTGTCCGCGAGGTCGGTGGTTTCGTCCATCACCGGGCTCTAACGACTAATGCTAGCGAGCGCCATGGCCCGCGCTATTCGTCGCGCTTCATTTCAGCTGCGGTCTCGCGCGCTTCTTTGCCCATCTCGTCGAGCGCATTGGCCGCCTTGTCCTCCGCACGGTCGGCGGCGTCCGCGACCGCATCGCCCGCCTGCACGGCGGCATCGGTTACCTGTGCGCCCGCTGCCGAGAGCGTGGCACCGGCAGCGTCGGCGGCAGCCGACGATGCAGCTGCAGCCTGGTCTGCGGCGACGTCGGCGGCCGATCCGGCGGCGTCCCGCGCATCAGCCGCTGCGCTGCTGGCGCGATCGGCCGCGGCCTCGGTTTGAGCAGCCTGCCGATCGGTACAACCGACGGCCGGCACAATCAGCGCTGACAGCGCCACTAACGTTACGATTTTCATGGAGTCTCTCCTTTAGTTAGGCGGCGGTTCTGCGCCGTCGTGTCGATCCCGGTAGGCCTGTGCCGCGTCCTGCTCGCATTCCGAGCGCCAGGAGCCGGTCAGCGCAGCGCACTTGTTCATCGCGGTCTGGTATTCGGCATCGATCTGTGCGGCCGTCTGCGCCGACGGGCGATCGCAGGCACTGAGGAGCAGTGCGGCTGGTAGCACACATAGAACGGTGCGCAGACTGGCGGTGAGGAAGTTCATGGGCAGGCACTTTACGACGCCAAGGAGCGTCTCAACGTCAGGCCATGGGCCCATCTCGCGTAGGACGTGGCCGACTCAGGAAGCAGCGTCGGTTTTCAACGCGCCGCGGATGTTCATCGCGGCCAGTCCCAGTTGCAATACGATCAGTGCCGGCGCGGGCGCAAACACACCCCAGACGATCCACATCGCATTGCTGACGAGAAACAGCCAGAAGCCGACATGCCGGCGTGCGCTGCTCTTCGACGCCACCAGCCATGCTGCGGCTATCGTGACGACCATGGCCGGCCACTGCAGTAAATCCAGATAGTCCATGCTAGAGCTGTTCGATCAGCAGGCGCGCTGCGCGTTCCTGCAGTCGCAACCACAGGCTGCGCTGGCGCCACCTATCGGGCGTCAACCGCTCGGCCGCCTGCTTGTCGGCCGCGAAGCGTTGGTCGAGCTCACTGGCGACACGGGCAGAAGCAATCACCGCGGTGCATTCCTCGTCCTTGCTGAGCGATCGATGATTGAGATTGGCCGAGCCCACACAGGCGAGTTGGCCATCGACCGTCATCAGCTTGGCGTGCAGCATCGTGCGTTGGTAGCGCCAGACGCCGATGCCCGCCGTCAGTAGTCGCTGTACTGTTGGATGGCCGGCAAGCTGTGACAGCCGGCTGTCAGTGTGCTGGCCCGACAACAGGAGTTGCACGTCCACGCCCCGATCGTGCGCATCGAGCAGCAGACGGACGATCGCGTCGTCGGGGCAGAAGTAGGCGGTTGTGATTCTGATGCTGCGCCGACTGAGCGCGACGAGCGCGCGAGTCAGCGTGGCGATGTTGGTCCAACCGACGGTGGTGGATGCCCGCACGATCTGGATATGATCATTTGCGGTGTGCTGGCGTGGCTGTGCCAGTCGCTCCTCGAATTGCCACTCGCCTGCTTCGTTCCAGTTGTCGAAAAAGGCGGCCATCAGCCCGCGCACCGCTGGGCCGCGGATTTCAACCTGTGTATCGCGCCATTCGTCGGGATTGCGCGCGTCGCCCTCCCACTCGGTGGCGATGCCGACGCCGCCGGTGAAGCCCACGTCGTCGTCGCAGATCAACAACTTCCGATGCGTGCGCTTGTCGGAACGCCAGACTCGCCAGGTCGACAGTGGGCGGAACCACCGCACTTCGACGCCGGCCGCGCGCATCGTGTCAACGAGTTCCGCTGCCATGCGCTTGGCCCCGAACGCATCGAGCAGCACGCGTACTTTCACGCCGGCGCGCGCACGCTTGGCCAACTGCGCCGCGAATGCGCGCGCGATGTTGCCTTCCCAATAGACATAGGTGCAAAAGTCCACGCGCTCTGTTGCAGCGGCGATGGCCTGCAACATCGCAGGAAAGATCTGGTCGCCGTTGTGCAGCAGCGTGGCGTGGTTGCCGCCCTCGAACGGCACGCCCAGTGATTGTTCCAGCAAACCTTGCGCAGATGACTGGTGGACCTGTGACATTCGTGACACTCAACAGCGGCGATACGCGTCGGAGAGCAAGTTAGTATGCTGACGATTCAGGCAATAGAGTCAGTGCTGAGAGTCAGCCTCGGATTTCTCCTACATTGGTAGGCGACCTGCGGCCGACGACTCTTCGCCTCGCGATCTGTGACGATGCTGATGTGAATCAGCCAACACATTCATTCGACCAGGACGCTGTCGTCGAACTGCTGAACGTAGAGGACACGCCGTGCGTGTCGATCTACCAGCCCACCCACCGCCAGCATCCGGACAATCAGCAGGATCCGATCCGGTTTCGGAACCTGGTGAAGGAGGCGACGAGTGCATTGCAGCAGCGGCTGGACGACACAGCGGTCAATGCGTTACTGAAACCACTCAACGCGCTCGCCGCGGATCAGGAATTCTGGAACTGTACGTTGGGCGGTCTCGCCGTGCTGCGCGCCTATCAGCCAGCCGACCGGTTCCAGGTGCTCGCGCTCAGTCGGCAGGAAATCAAGCTGTTCGAAGGCAGTCGTTACGCACTGGACGAAGTAGTCCGGCATCCCGATGTGCCGCGCACGCTGGAAGCTGCTCTCGGAACCGAACTGACCGAGCCCCACCTGACGGTTTCGTCTTATGGTGGCGTCGGCAAACAGCAATCCGCGATGCATCATGGTCACGGCGGCAAGCCGCTCGAGGCCGACATCGACGCCGAGCGGTTCTTTCGGGTGATCGACCGCGCCTTGTACGAACATCATTTCCGTGCGGCGGGCCTGCCATTGATTCTGGCGACGCTGCCGGAGAACGGTCAGCTCTTCCGGGAAATCAGCCGCAATCAGTTCCTCGTGCCGGATGGTATCGACGGTAATCCTTTCGCCTTGTCCACGGAAGATCTGCGCGAACGCGCGCGGCAGGTCGTGCAACGCGCGCAGCGCCAACGCCTGGACCAGTTGATCGAGTTGATCGAGCAATTCGGTACTGCGATGGCCCAGCAGCGTGGCGACGGAGAACTCGCCAACGTCGCGCGGGCGGTGGTTGCGGGCCGCGTTGCCACCTTGATGGTAGAGGCTGATCGCGAGATTCCCGGTCGGATCGATGCCAATACCGGCAGTGTCGAGACCAAGTCGTTAGCTGATCCCGAGACCGATGACGCCCTCGATGATCTTGGCGCCTTGACGCTCAAGATGGGCGGTCAACTCGTGATCGTTCCTGGTAACCGCATGCCGACCGATACGGGCCTGGCAGCGATCTATCGCTATTGAGCAGGCCATGCGACGCATCGAACTTCTGTGCTGGCTTCTGGCGGTCGTGCTTGTCGCGCCATACGCTGCCAGCATCGGCGCGCGCGCTGTCTTCTCGACTGTGGCGTCGATACCGGTGGCGCAGCCGCAGACTGGCGTCGCCGCCGCGTCGCGATCCGAGCCAGGACCACTCGGCGACGAGTCAGCCGCTGGCGCAGTGGCCGAAGTACCAACGTCGCGTCTCGATGAAGGTAGCTTGCCGCAGACCGAGTGGTCGCCGCAGCGACGCAGCGCTTTCGCGCAGTTTGTCTCGTTCGCGATGCCGCAGGCTGCGGCGACGCTCGCGGTGCCCCGGCTCGCGGCGACCGTACCCGTGTTCGCCGGTGTGAACGAGTTCTCGATGACCGTCGGCGCCGGCCACCTGAGCGATACGGCGCCGCTCGACGGCGACGGCAATATCGCCATTACGGCCCATCGTGACGGCAGCTTCCGCATGCTCAAGGACATCCGGGTAGGCGACGTATTGTTGTTAGGTGTCGGCGGCCAGCAGCGGCGGTTCGTCGTCAAGCGCCACTTCGTGGTGCAGCCTGACAACATCTCGGTCGTCGCGCCCACCTCAGTCTCGACGCTGACGCTGATCACTTGTTATCCATTCTGGTTCGTCGGCAAGGCACCGCAGCGCTTCATCGTGCAGGCCGAGCTTGACACCCCCGGCGCCGCGGACCAGTCGGCCGAGCGCAGCGCGCTGTCGGCCAGTGAGGTGCCGAACAATGTCACCCTTTCTTTAAGCAAGAGGTAATACCCATGAAATACATCACTACCCTGGCAGTTGGACTGCTGGCCTTTGCGAGCCAGGCAGCACTCGCAATCGAAGCCAACGAAGTGCGCGGCGAGTTGGTCGAAGTCAAGCAGGATCAGCGCGAACTCGTGGTGCGCGTGACGGAATCGGGCGATAGCCGCATGGCCAAGGAAGATCAGCTCGTTACCTACCATGTGCCGAACGGCACGTTGATCGAGTGGGATCTCGATGGTCGTTTGTATAGTCTCTATGGCCGTGACGGTGATGAACTCGGCGATCTGGCGCAGGGCGATACCCTGTTGCTCAAGTTCGAGCAGGTCAACAACCGGATGCAGGCCAGCAAGGTGCGCAACGAGCGCTCCACCAACATGGCGGCGCGCGACAAAGTGAAGCGCGAGGGCCGCGTGGTTGTCGTGGCCGCGCCGGTGCCAGTTTCCGCGCCGGTCGAGCGGAGTGCCAACAACGACATGTACGCGCGCAATCGCTTGCCCGACTCCGCCTCGCCACTGCCATTGCTGGCGCTGGCAGGACTGGCATTCGCGGGACTCGGCGGCGCAATCCGCAAGTTCCGTCGCTAGAGCCGATACATCCCGTGGCACGGCCCTTTGGTCGGCCGTGCCACGGGATGGCTGACGTCCGTTGCGACGCCCTGCGGAAGAGTATTGTAGGATGCGAAGGCTTGCGGAAGTGCCATTGAAGTCGCCGGACTAGGATCTGGACTAGACTGACGACGGCGCGTCGACATCGCTGCCACCGGTTGCGGACGTGAAACAACAGGATACGGAATTCATGCGCCTGGCGCTGGCGCTCGCGCGCGACAGTGCTGCGGCGGGCGAGGTGCCGGTAGCCGCCGTGCTGGTGCGCGACGGCGCGGTGATCGCGGAGAGCGTCAACCAGCCGATCACGCGCCACGATCCCACTGCTCATGCCGAGATTCTGGCACTGCGGGCTGCTGGCGAGGCGCTGCAGAGCTACCGACTGAACGGCACCACGCTGTACGTCACGCTGGAACCCTGCGCGATGTGCGCGGCCGCAATCGTGCACGCGCGCGTTGCGAGAGTGGTGTTCGGCGCGTGGGACCCCAAGGCCGGCGCGGCGGGCAGCACGATCGACATCTTTCGTTTGCCGGCGATGAATCACAAGGTTGATGTGTTCGGCGGCGTGTTGGCCGAGGAGTGTGGCGCGCTGTTGAGCGAGTTCTTCGCGGCGCGACGCGGCGTCTAGACTAACGACCGTCTATCGGTCCGGCAGGCGACTCGTTACGCGTCCCGGACTCCGCCGCCAGCATTTCGATGTTCTCCAGTACCGCGGCGAACTGGAACGTCCGTTCCACCAACTGGGCCGTTTCTTCGCCGCGCGCGTAGCCCAGGGCGAATCGGCTGTGCCAGGCCGGGTCGGACAACAATGGCAAGCTCGAGCGCACGTCTTTCCAGCGATCGGGGTTCAAGCCGCGCATCTGGGCGATGATGCGGGCGTTTTCAAGATGTCCAAGGCCGACGTTGTACGCGGCGAGCGCGAGCCAGGTGCGATCGGGATCGCGAATGCGCCGAGGGATCTTGCGCTTCAGCAGCGCGAGGTAGCGCGCGCCACCCAGAATGTTCTCGGCCGGTGCCAGCGGATTGGTGACCCCCATCTGCTTGGCCGTGTCCGGCATCAGCATCATCACCCCGAGCGCGCCCTGCGGTGAGCGCGCGCGCGGGAGCCAGCGCGACTCCTGATAGGCAAGCGAGGCGAGGAGTTTCCAGTCCAGGCCCGTCGCGGCGGCAGCGGCACGAAAGTGCGGCTCGAGTGCGGGAAGCCGCGTATCGGCGTGCCGGTAGAAGTCGCGCGCGAGTACTTTCGGCAGGCGCGCCCGCTTGCGCGGCGGCACGGGAGCGACTTGAGCCGCGTCAGCCTGGATCTGGGACTCGGGCGTCTGCGCGGCCGCGGCACCTGGCCGCGCAATCCACATGGCAACCGCCGCGGTGAGGGCAAATCGCACAATTTGATGCCGCCGGAGCAAGCTCGCTCCCGCATCTCGATTCGAACCGTGCATCGGACCTCACGGCCGGCCTACGTTCGGCTAGAATACCCGCGCTTGCGGCGACGCGCGTGAACCAGTTCCGCTTTTGAGGCGTTTGCGGCATTGCACATCCGGAGAGGTACCGAAGCGGTCATAACGGCGCCGATTCGAAATCGGATGGTCGGGTAATTCCGGCACGTGGGTTCGAATCCCACCCTCTCCGCCACTTACCTTTGGTCTGTTCCGGACACATGGGTAACGGATTATTCCGGAGACATGGGTAACACTTTAGCACCGAAGGGATTGGGTGCGCATTCGACGCGCCCGCTTTGGTGATCGAAGAAGCCGAGGTCGTAGTGCATGAAGCTGATGAGCCAGACGTTTTCGGCGACTTCGGTGATGCCGACATCCTGGCCGGCGAAGGCGCCGCTGAGGTTGATTTTCCGTTTGCCGATGCACAGTCGCCCGCATCGCGTGACGGTGACGATGCGATCATGCAAAGGGTAATCGAGTTCGGGCAAGCCGCTGTAGGGACGCGGTGAAGGTCGATACAGCTCAGCCGGGTAGCGCATGTTGATCGCCTGATGCGGGCGCTCGCGGTTGTACTGGTCGATGAAGTGATCGAACTTGGCTTGCTGCTGCAGGAAGTTCTTGCCTGGCGGCTTGGTCGCTTCCTGCTTGAGCGTCAGGTGCATACGCTCATGTCGGCCGTTCTGCTGCGGGTGGGCGGGCTTGATGCGTTCGATCTCGATCCCTAAGCGTAACCACCACACGGAGAGTTTGCTCAGGCCGAAGAAGGCGCTGTTGCTGGCGAACGGTGTGCCGTTGTCGCTGCGGATGGCGCGTGGCAGGCCAAACTCCCGGAAGACCCGTTCAAACACGGTGAAAGCGTAGACTGCTTTGGTCGTGGCGAGCGCATCGCAGGCCAACAGATAGCGGCTGGCGAAGTCAGTGATGGTCAGCGGGTAACAGTAGCGGCGGTCGGCGAGCATGAACTCGCCCTTGTAATCGGTGCACCACAAGTCATTGGGATCCGAGGGGCTGGATAAGCCGGTTCCCTGCGCCTTGAAAGTGGCGCGACGGCGACCCCTGCTCACCAAGCCGTGGCGATCGAGGACGGCGTGCACGGTGCTGATGGCCGGTAGACTGACGCCCAGATCGCCATAGCGGCGGCGGATCTTCTCGCGGATCTTCGGTGCTCCCCAGCTCGAATGCTCCTTTTTGAGCTGCACGATCAGCGACTCGATCTGAAATGGCAGGCGATTTGCCTGCCGATAAGGACGCCGGGAGTGATCGGTGAGCCCTTGCAGACCGCAAGCCTGGTAGCGCGCAAAGATCTTGTAACCGGTCTTGCGCGAAATATCGAACTCGCGGCACAGGCCGGCCATCTTCTCGCCCTCAAGCAATCGGGCCACGAACCGCAGACGCTCGTCCATTTTGCAACACTCCTGCCACGGCATTTGCGTCTCCCGCAAATGCCGGAAAGTGTTACCTATGTGTCCGGAACGATGTGTAACCTATCTGTCGATAAGCACATTTCCGCTGCGGTTCGTCCGGGTTCGCGAAGTGGCAAGAACCTTGAGAATAGAGTAGCTTTACGACGAAACTTGAGTTTGCCGACGTTCAACAGCGGTCGCTCATAGCCGCGTGTCTTTGGGGTAGGTTTCGAGGCGGTTGGTGATTTTAGGAACTTGGCTACCCCCGAACTGCTCGCAGCTGTAGGTATTCGTAGCGCGATACGGCAGGCCTTGTTATCTCGCGTGCACCGCTTGGTCGTCGATACGCGTGGTCTGTTCATCCTGATTGACTTTGACGCTCCCGGCTGGCGTTTTGAGTAGCCGCTTTCCGGGCTCGACTCGTCGGTCATAAGACGTGCGGCAAAGGATTCGCACTCCACCGACTTCCCGTCCGTTGCTGAAGAGGTACTGATTGCGCAGTTGACTCACGCAACTATGCGCGACAATGACTACTCTACCGCTCGCGACTGGATCTGCTAATGTTTGTCGGCGAACTGGGGCAACTCTGGTGCGATTGACGCGTACGGAGGGCAGGTGACGATTCTTCCACATAAGCAGGCCAACTACGGAGAATGGACACAGTGTGATACCGGCTGACCGCATCGACCTGACGCTGCTTTCGCGTTTTCTTGCAGTCGTGGAGCACGGGTCATTCGCCAAGGCGTCGCGCGCGCTCAATCTGACCCAACAAGCCGTGGCCTATTCCATCGCATCGCTGGAGAAGACGCTCGGCGTCCCGTTGTTCGCGCGCGGCAACGTGGGCGCCATTCCAACCGAGTACGGTGTCCGACTGACGCATCACGCGCGTGCTCTGCTTAGCGAGGCGAAGCGAACAATCGACGGATTGCACGCACTACAGCTGGCGGCCGCTGGTCATATTCGCGTCGGCGTAAGCGAGAGCCTGAGTGCTCAGGTCCTGCCATTGGCAATCGCACGTCTGCTCAGCCAGCATCCTGACATTGAGATAGCGATACGCGAAGGAACGAGCCATCGAGTCCACGAACTGCTGCAGAAGGGTGAGATCGATTTCATGGTAGGTGCTCCATGGAACCCAATCCCCCTTGGAGACAACCTCGAACAACAACTCCTCTTCGAGGATGTCGACTACGTCGCGATGCGCGCGCACCATCCGATCGCGCGCCTAGCAGCGCCGCAGATAGCCGACCTGCAGCCACTAACTTGGATAGTGTCCCAATCTCGCGACGACGACTATCAGCAACTCTGCGAGTCGTTCCTCGCCGCTGGAGTCAAGCCTCCGCAGCATGTGATCCGTAGCGATGGGCTAGCAATCGGCATGAGTCTGTTGCTAATGACCGACTGCGTTAGTCTCACGGCGCTGCGGCTTGCGCCGCGAATGATGAACCCGGAGTTGGGTGGACTCTTCCGCGCATACCGTATCCCGGGCCTCGATCGCAAACGCAGGGCGTTCATTCGCTACATACGCAGCACAACACTTTCCGTCGCCGCACGCATGTTGATCGAGGAGGTTCTGCGAGCCGCAGCGGAAATACAGCAGATCGGCGGCGAGGACTGAGCTCCGGCACGATGGACAATCTGGAGCGCAAATCTGTCGATCTGTATGGAAGAATCGTTTTCGTCGCAGCATTCTTCCAGCTCCTTCTTGGGCGCTCAGGGCGCGAGATGGTTAGGGTGCAGCGAGACCACGAGGACAATGCCCAGGGCCAAGGCATATTGCGGTGCTGGATGCCGTCTTATGCGCAATCCGTGAACAGACGGCGTGACTCCGAAAGCTCATCGAGAGATCGCAGAGGAAAGCGGCCTTATGGCGTGCCTAACTTTCGCGGCAACTACATGAGCCTTAGCGATCATGCTGTCTAGGCTAACCGCCACATCCTTCGATGCGAATCGGTTTTTTTTCGTTGCAATTGCGCGGACACTCGTTCCAGCGCATGGACCTTCGATCAGCGATTCATGCGCATGTAGATCGAACGCCCGTTGCCAAATTGCTTCGGCAACGCTCGCCATGCACAGTCGTTCCAGGTTACAAACAGAATTGCGTTGATCATATGCAGATTCTGCTGCGTCACATTGGCCTCGTTGACGCGGCGCATACGTCGCTATCTGAGCAAAGTGTGCCGCGCTTTGTTTTCGCGCAGCGTATGATTTAGGATGAACTAGCCTTGGGAGGGTCCGGTACTGGTTAGGGCCGGACGGATTACGCGGCGCGCAACGTTGTGCCTCGTGTCGAACAGAATTCTTCTCGAAACTAACTTCTGGCAGCTCGACAAACAACCTCGACATGAACACCATAACAGGCGCATATCCATCCACGAGCCGTGCTTGGTACGTCGTAGCGCTACTGACACTCGCATACATCGTGTCGTTTGTGGACCGGCAGATCATGGCGCTATTGATCGAGCCCATCAAAGCGTCGCTTGACCTTTCCGACACACAGGTCGGCTTGCTCCTCGGCCCGGCTTTCGCGATTTTCTACGTGACGCTCGGTTACCCGGCAGGATTGCTTGCCGACCGCAAGAGTCGCAAGGTGATCATCGCCGTCGGCATTTCTATCTGGTCCATCATGACGGCACTCTGCGGGCTGGCGCAGAACTTCCGACAGCTCTTTGTGGCGAGAGTAGGGGTGGGCGTTGGTGAAGCGACGCTCACGCCTGCTGCATTGTCGTTGATTTGCGATTGCTTCCCGCGCGAGCGCCGGGCACGGCCAATCAGTGTCTACATGGCGGGTATCTCGCTGGGTAGCGCCCTAGCCTATCTGATAGGTGGCTCGTTGCTCGAACCACTGCTCGCGCTGCCGCCGCATGTTGTGCCGGGGATTGGAACTATCCATCCTTGGCAGGCTACCTTTCTGATCGTCGGTCTGCCGGGCCTGCTGCTCGCGATCCTGATCGCAAGCATCCGTGAACCGGCACGACAGGAAGTGAATCGCACGCTTGACGCGAGCACGGCTCGTGAGGTGATGTTGGTCGCCTTGAAATACATGCGGGACCGCTGGCAGGCATACTCGTCGCTCACGACAGGAATGTGCGCCAACACGATCATTGGCTACGTCGCATCATGGACCGTCGTCCTATTCCAGCGACGATGGGGCTGGGGCGTCGGCGACATCGGCGTCGCTCTGGGTTTGATACTCCTCGTCTGTGGACCGTTAGGCACAATGATCGGCGGGTTGATGTCAGACCGACTTGCACGCGCCGGCCACAAGGATGCGGCGATGCGTGTAACTATAGTGAGCATTGTCTTGATGGTGATTTTCAGCGTGCTATATCCGGTGGTCGAACCACCCTCGCACGCCCTTGGTCTATTCGCGGTCATGGTGCTGAGTGCCTCGGCAGCATCGGCGACGGGTGCCGTCGCTTTGGTGACGGTGAGTCCCAATCAGATAAGAGCACAGGCAACCGCGCTCTACTGGATCGTGAAGAACCTGGTCGGGCTCATGCTCGGACCAGTGTCAGTCGGTCTGCTGACCGACCGAGTGTTTGGCGACGCGGGAAAGGTTGGTAGCAGCATGGCGATCGTATCAGCGGTGTTCGGCGGAATTGGAATCGCCGCTCTAGTCATGGGCGCCAGACACTACAGGGTTTGCGTGACGAAGGTGAGCGATCAATAATCGCTCCCGTTCTAAAACGAAACGCATGCACTATCAGGTACACCGTCTGTTAGGTAGGGTAGAGGGTAGTGAACTTATCGGAGCGACGGTGACTGGCGATCGAGCACTTCGCGACACTCGCGCATCGCCAGCGATGCGATGGCGCGCCAGCATGATTTGCCGCAAGTTGGGCTAGGCAGGCGTGACCGTGAACAATAGGCGGGAGATCGCATTTAACGTGTTGCTGATTCCAGGTAGGCAATGATCGCACGGCGATCTTCTTCTCTTGGGACTCCAATGAAGACCATGGAGTTGCCTGGTACCAAAACGGCTGGCTTCTCGATCCATTGGTCGAGGGTGGAACTATCCCATACCAATCTGGAATTGCCGAGGGCCTCTGAGTACGAGTAGCCCTTGAGCGTTCCAGCTCGCCGACCTATCACGCCGGAGAGGTTCGGACCGATCTTTTTCGGTACGTTTTCGTTCTCATCGCTCATCTGAGCTGCTGCAAGATCGTGGCAGGCTGCACATTGCAACCACAATACCTTGCCGCGCTTCACCAACTTGGCATCAGTCGCCAGCGGAAGTTCGGCCACAGCAGCGATTGGGACTGCGCTGGCTACCGCGAGCAAGACGACCAAAGTGAATACAGATAAATTTCGCATAAAATACCTACGCTCGATCGAGAATCTCCAGCGCAACGCGTTCGCCCGACTCCATGGCACCTTCAAGGCCTCGTTCCATAATGGCCGTGTGCTCACCACAGAATGAGACACGCGGCAAGCTGTCACGCATGTGCTGACCAAACTTTTGAATCTGACCAGTCTGCCAGTACACCCAGTCACCGGCACCAAACGGGTCGCCACGTCCACAGGACTGAACGGCGATCGGCGTCAGGATGCCACGCATGGACGGCCGGATCCTGGTTGCTTCAGCTGCGACATATTCGAAACATTGCTGATCAGTCATGAAGTGGAACGGGTGCTCTTCGGGACCATTAATGTAGGCGTGAACCACGCTGAATTGCCCGTTTGGACCGCGACTCATCGCCGTCAGCTGATCAATAGACGTATCCGTCCACATATTTGCGGGTAGACCATCCTTTTCCCAGTAGGGTTCCTTGATTCCCATGAACACCCGAATCGACGGACCGAGCGCCAACTCTTGCACTGCAACCGCGAGTGCTGACGGCAATCCGGGTGAGAATCGCACGTCCCGCAAAAGCGGTGGTGGTAGCGAGACGACCGCAAATCGAGCGCGATATGACGTGCCGTCAGCGCACTCCGCAGTTACCCCGTCAGTGTCACTTGCAATACCGACAACCGCTTTCTCGGTGAGAATCGTGTCAGCCGCAAGGGCGTCAGCCATCGCTGCTGGTAAACGTGCGTTGCCGCCCTCGATCTCAAAAGCTGGTACTGCTTTTGGATCATTGCCATGAATCTGACGATATCGATCACGATGTATCGAATTGAATTGTTCCCGCTTCATCTCGTATAGAGCGGATGTTATTGCGAACGAATCAGTGTGGACCCAAACAGCGGTGAGATCGATTGTTTTCTGATTGTGTCCAAGCGAACGCAGGTAGTCTGGTCCTGAGATATTGTCCCACTTCGCGAACTCGGGCATGAGCCAAGCGTCGGCCGACTTGCCGCGCAGAGGCGAATCCTCGAACATCTTGCCCAACAGTTGATGCGGCAGGATTTTTCGGTCCTCGCCCGACAGTGGATTGACGTTGCTTGACGGCCAATCGTCTTTGAGAACCCACTTTCCTCCAACGTAATAGGCCCAAGAATTGCCCGAGAGTGGCCCACCATCAGGTGGCTGAGCCTTTAGTTTAAATCGCTGCATGGCAGCGACCACGCGTGCATAACCACTACCGATGTACTGTCCGCCACCCTCCGGGAGACCGGGTACATTGACCATCGTCTTAACTCTCCCCCCGACTCTTTGGCGACCTTCCAACACCTTTACCGATAAACCCTGCTCCTGCAAGATAAGCGCTGCATTCAGGCCCGACAAACCTGCGCCAACGACGATTACATCGGTCGGCCGGCTCGTGCCGGCGAACAATGGTCGCGGCACAGTGACGGCCGCTCCACCCAGTAGTGCCAACATGGTGCGTCGATTAACGGTCGTCATTTCAGTATCTCCAGAAAAATAATCACTGCTCCACGCTCGTGATCCCGACTGCCGATATCGCCGTGGCCGCTACGGTGCGTGCAGAATTTGCTGTTGTCCACTTGTCATCGCCGTCAGTTTATAGCTTGTAGCGAACTGACAAGAACCACATACGCGGCGGGTACATATAACCTGACGCGAACCCCAGCGAAGCGCCAAAATCGAAGCTACCGTTGAATACCTTGGAGTCCGTTAGATTAGTTCCACCCAGCGTCACGAGCGCATTGCCAGTCGAATTCTCCCAGCGCAGTTGCGCATTCAGGAGTTCAAAATCCAATACGCTGATTCCTTTCGTACCGCAGACGTTGTTAGTGTAGTCGTCTTTTGCCGTGTAGTCGCCGCCCACAGACAATACGCCGCGCTGACCCATGTCGTACGAATAATTCGCACCCACCCGATAGCCCCATTTTGGCGCTTGCTTCAGCGGCAGGTTGAGATACTGCTCTTGAGTCGTGTAACCCTGATTAGCACAGGTCGACAATGCCGCCGTCCACTTGGTGTACTCGGTGTCGAGCAGTCCGAGCGCTGCGTTCAGTTCGAGACCTGGTACCGGTACGGCAACTACCTCGAGTTCGGCACCATCGAACGTAGCATTGCCGGAATTGATTCGACCGAATCCACCATCAGATGTGGCCAAGCTCGCCTGCAGTCCCTCGTATTTATTTCGGAATACCGCAACGTTGGTGCGCAGCCGGTTATCAAGCCAGTCGGCCTTGAGACCCGCCTCGTAGCTCCAGTTGGTTTCCGGATCGCCGATAATGCGGCCATAGTTTCGCAGTGCGGCGACGTCACGACCTGAGGTTGTTCCGCCCTTGAAGCCCTTGGTTGCCGAGGCATAGATCAGTGCCGAGTCAGTGAACTTGTAGTCGACTACGAGCCGCGGCGTCCATTCCTGCCAAGTCTTGTCAAAGGCGCTCTGGTTCGTGAAATTGAAATAGCCAAGTCCAATCTGTGCCGGTGTGCACGGCGTGGCAGCAGCCTGCACCGGTGCGGCACCCGTCGTGTTCAAACACACGACGTTCTGGGTTCCGTCCGGGAGGAGCACGTTGTTCGAGAAGTCCTTACTTTCTTCCGTATAGCGTAGGCCTACGGTAACGGCGACCTGATCCGTGACATCGAATGTGCCACTCCCAAACAGTGCATACGAATCAGTCGTCATTGCTTCTCGAGCAATGTTCGTCAGGTCGATGCGGCCCGCAGATGCGACCGGTCGTCCGAACAATTGCGGAAGACCCAAGACACTCACCGTATCTTGATCATTTTGCTCGCGGAAGTAAAAGAGACCCGTGATGTAGTTGAGGCGACCGTCCATCAGCTTACCGACGGCGTGCAATTCCTGGCTCAACTCATATTGCTCCTGATCCTGCCGCACATGATACCGGGCATTGATAGAAGGCGGCGGCCCATACACATCACCGTCGGCATCGAGATAGAGCAGGTTGGACATTGCCCGATAGGCGCTGATCGACGTTATCGTCATGTTGTCGGTGGCCTCGAATTCAAGCGTGGCCGACACACCCCACATATCGAGATCGTTCGGCGCGTCGCTGCCGATGTCCGAGTCCGTCACCCAGAAACTGCCCGTCTTGGGCGCCGGGTTTAGTGGCGGTTGGCGTGCCGCATCGAGCACCAGTGGTATAGCGTAGCCCGGCGTCGAATTCTCGGAAATGTAGTCGGCGCTAAGCACAAGGTGGAAGCGATCATTCAGCTCGGCAAGTAGCGACAGGCGCGCGCCCTTGACGTCCTGGTCGTTGACGTCCTGGCCGTCGAAGGCGTTGTACGTGTAGCCGTCGCGCTTTCGCATGAGCACCGCACCCTGCAGGGCGACTTTGTCGCCGATCGGCATGTTTCCGGTGGCACGTACATCGAAGCGGTCGTAGCTGCCGATCGTTGCCTCAGCCTGGCCGCGGAATTGACCGAGCGTTGGCCGGCGCGAGATCAACTTGACCGCGCCGGCCGTCGTGTTGCGTCCGTACAGGGTGCCCTGCGGGCCACGCAAGACTTCGAGGCGCTCGATGTCGAACAGATCGAATGTCGCGCCATTCTGGCGAGCTATGTACACGTCGTCGATGTAGATGCCCACCGGCGTATCCGCAGTGAAGAACGATTCCGCCTCGCCTACGCCACGCATGAAGATCTTGGCGGAGCTGCTAGTGCCAGTGTTTGGCCCAATCTGGAAGTTTGGAACAACCTGATTGAGTTGTCCGATGCTCCTGATCTGCTGTCTCTCAAGCATATCAGCGGAGAGCGCGGTAATCGCGACGGGCACCGATTGCTCGGTCTCCTCGTGACGCTGCGCCGTGACGGTGATTTCCTCGAGACCCTGCAGCACTTTCTCGCTTTCGGTGGGCTCCTGGGCTGGAGTGACAGTTGCAAATGCAACCAGGGCAATCCCGATGAGGGCGATCACAATCTTGCGCGGCCGATGTCGATTCGAAAAAGTAATCACGTAATCTCCTCAAATTTTTTACTGTGAATGCCCAAGATATGGCTGGAAAAAATCGGAACCGTTCTGGCAAAGCTGCCACACGCACACATCACGCTAGTAGCACTACAAATTCGAGCAACTAGATTGATCTAAATACATACCCAAAAGTTGTTGTCCTTGAGACCACAGCTCACTCATGTGCGAAGTGATTGGCTCTGGTTTTCTCCACGTCACTGTAGAGCAACGTGAGCTCACGTGTTTCCATAGGTGTTTCAGTGATATGGACATCGAGCATCGACGACCGGCTTCTTGCCAAAGCCTGATCGAGCGCACGTGGCAATACGTCATTGTCGGTCACCAAATCGCTGACGATGCCCATCGCACGGCCAATGGCAGCGTAATCAATATCGCCAAGATCAGCGTTGAGCGTGCGACCGATGATCGACGGCTGCATAATGAGCTCGTTGCCCCATGCATGGTTATTAGCCACAACAATCGTGATCGCGAGACTCTGCGTGACTGCGGTCGTCAGCTCGCTTGGATAAAATCCAAAGGACCCATCGCCGGTTACCAGGATGACTCGACGCGGCTTGCGATTCTCGGTCCTCGCGATTTCCTGTTCTGCAATCGCGGCGCCAATCGCCAGCGGCGTACCCATTCCCATCGAGCCGAGCGGGTATGTGTCCGCGTACGATCCCGGTCCGTCGAACCGTAGTATGCCGAGCATCCGGGCCAGGATGACCCCACCGTCGTTGATCAGCAGCGTGTCGCGCCCTAGGCGTTTACGCAGCTCGGTACCGAGGTGATACGGATTGACCGTGGGCGTTGGGTTGGCTGCCTTTTCCTCAAACATCCGGAGTCGCTCCCGCAAGGTATCGCGTAGCCATGTCGGATCATGACGAGGTCCGGCCGAAGCCTCGAGTGTGGCGTGTAGTTGTTCAATCGCCAGCCTGACGTCCGCAAGTATGGGTACATCTGCAGTGCGGTTCCGCGATAGCTCCTCTGCATTCACATCGATCTGCACCATGGGCACCCGGGGCGCAAATCGTGGCGCTAGTCCGTAGCCGAGGCGGCGTGCCATGCGCGCACCGGCCCAAAGCACTAAGTCTGCTTGGGGCGCTGCCGTTTGCGCGACCGGCCATGGCCAGCCGAGACGGTCATCCTCTGCAACAAGTCCTCGTCCCATCGCGTTCATCAGAACCGGGATACCAAAGCTTTCGGAGAATCGACGCAGCGCGTGGCCCGCACCCGACCAGTAAGCTCCGGTTCCCGCAATGATGACGGGCCGCTCGGCGTTCGCTAACAAGCTCGCCGCCGCATCTACCGCAGTCGGATCCGGCGATGGCCGAGGAACAACCGGCGCTTGGTGAACGCGTGCCACGCCAAGCGACACATCCTGCACGAGCAGGTCTTTTGGGTAGGCCACCACGCACGGCCCGGGTCGGCCAGCTAACGCCTTGCGGCACGCAATATCCACGTACTCCGCCAAGCGCTGCGCAGAGTGGCACGTGCGCGCCCACTTCGCGATTGGCCGCAGCACCGCAAGCGCATCGTGGTCGATCTGCAGTTCCGGTTCGATCCACGAGTGTGGCTCGCGACCGACCAACACGACGACTGGCGAGCATGCCTCTAGAGCCGATTGCACGCCGGTAGCCGCATTGGTCATGCCTTGATCTGCATTAATTACGGCCACCCCGATACCACGCCGTACGCGAGCATAGCCATCCGCCGCGCCTACCGTCGCCGACTCGTGGCGCGTTTGGACGATGCGGATGCCGTGGCGATCAACCTCGTCCAGCAGAACTGACTGAGAAGCGCCTGCCAGCGCGAACACACTACGCACACCGTACTTTTCGAGTACGGCCCGCACTGCCGCTGCAGCGGGGCCGTTTTGCGTCATCTGTTTCGATCTTGTATCCAACTGGACGATCCGAATGCCAATATGCGTCCAGTATTACCTTGGCACGAGCCAACTGCACCCAAATTTCCCTTGGGCCCCATCAAACCGGTCCGAGCGGCCGCGCGACCACAACGACATAGCGGGACTCGTACTATCGTTTGACCGGCCTATTTTGCTTGGCCAGGAAGTCCCGCAAAACCAGGGCGCTGTTGTGCAGAACATCGTGCGCGCTGTAGAGCAGGGTGACGTTGCCGTGGCGGCTGGTAGTCAGAATTGGCGCCCATTCTTCAGGTTTCGCCTGCAGTTCCTTGATGTACCGCGTGCGGAATTCCTGCCACCGCTCCTCACGATGTCCAAACCACTTGCGCAGTTCGGTGCTCGGCGCCACCTCCTTGAGCCAAGCGTCGGCGTGCAGATCGCTCTTCTTCATGCCGCGTGGCCAGAGTCGCTCCACCAGATAGCGTTTGCCATCCGATGCGGCTGCGGGTTCGTAGGCGCGCTTGATCCGAATCGGATCGTCGTCTGGCGATGTCGAGCGTGCACGTGTCATGGCTGCCAATTCTCCGCGGTCGGCGTGTGATCGAAAAGCGCGCCCGAATCGGTCAGCGACGAGCGAGCAGCGTGTTGACGTGTACGCGCAGCGTTGGCAAGAGTCCCCGTTCAAACCCCGCGTTGCGTTGCAACCACGGTGTGTTGCGCGGCGACGGATGGGGGAGTGGAAAGTAGCGCGGCGCGTAGTCTCGCCACGCGCCCACCGTTTGCGTCAACGTCCTCTGCCGTCGCTTGCCCAGGAAGTGGCGCTGGGCGTGCTGGCCAATCAGCAGCGTCGATTCGATCCGAGGCAGCCTCGCTAACAGCTTACCCAGCCACAGTTGCGCGCACTCGCGACGCGGCGGCAGATCGCCGCCGTTGCCACGACCGGGATAGCAGTAGCCCATCGGGATGATGGCGACGCGCGACGCATCGTAGAACTCGTCCTTGCTCACCCCCATCCATGCACGCAAGCGTTCGCCGCTTGGGTCATCCCAAGGAATGCCGCTCCGATGCACACGAGCGCCGGGTGCCTGGCCGACAACGAGAATTCGGGCGGTCGCGCTTGCCTGCAGTATCGGTCGCGGGCCGAGCGGTAGATGCGCCTCGCACACCCTGCAGGCACGGACGGCACTCAGCAGTGCTTCGAAAGACGCATTGTCCGAGCCAAGCGACATCAGGATAATGTAACTCGTCAAGACGTGCGCAGACAGGTCCACGTACTGCCCGGGTAATGCCATACGCACAAGAACTGAATTGTGCCCCGATACGCCATCAGGAGTTGCCGCAATGGCAAAGCGGCGGCTTTCGCCCATACTTAGCAGTGGGTTTGTGACTTCTGGACACCAGGAACCTGCGATAGCCTTGCAGCAGGTATTCGATCGATGCCGTTGGTTAGTTAGGTCGATCGATGGGATCGGGGCTTCTGCCTACAACAATTATGGAGATCTCGTGGAAATGAAAGATCAGCCGCCCCTCGTGCTGTCCAGTCGTGACATGGAACGTTTGGAACGCCTGCTGGAGTCTGAATCGTATCGGCGCCTCCCTGGGATGGATGCGCTGCGGAACGAGATTGATCGTGCCACTGTCGTAGCGCCCGCCGATGTTCCACCGGGGGTCGTCACCATGAATTCCAAGGTGCGCTTCCGCGACGATTCGAGCGATTCCCAGTTCGAACTGACGCTGGTCTATCCGGATGCCGCGCGCTCGCCCGATACCGTCTCGATACTGGCGCCAGTCGGTAGCGCATTGTTGGGGTTGTCCGTCGGCCAATCGATCACGTGGCAGGTTCCGGGCAGCCGGACATTGAGCCTGCGAATCCTCGACGTTAGCTATCAACCGGAGGCATCGGGAGAATTGCATCGCTGATCGCACTGGCGACCGGCTATGACTGTGCTCTGGTCTTTGCCGGGTTCGTCGGTGACGCACTACTGGATGATCAGGATATCCGTCGGTGACATGAACGCGGCATTCAAACAGACGCTGCCGAATTTCTGGTGTGTTGACCGGCGCTTGCGTTTGTCATGCCGCCCCAGGACGACCAGGTTGGGCTCCAGTTTTCGGATCTGAGCGAACAGCACGGAAGTGGCATCGCCACGCGCGATGATCCTGTGTGCATCCGCCCCGCAGCCGGCTTCTGTAACAAGTTGCAGCATTTGCTGCTCCAGACGCTCTTGCTCATCTTTGGAGTAGACATCCAGCGCGCCGCCAGCAATACCGTACGACTCCAACCGAGCGGCAAATGGCACGTCGTAGGCATGTAGCACGTGCAGTGGTCCACCGCGCGCCTGACGTGCGGCCCACGCTACAATCGCGCTCGACAAGTCACCCATATCGATGGCTGCAACAACGGTGTTTGGGCCAGCGTCGAGTGGCAGGCGCGTGAGCCACAACGGACAAGGTATGTTAGTGACCAGTCTGATGGCAGTACCGCCAAGCCCGGGCTGTCCGGTGGTGGACTCGTGTTCGCCGCGCGCGCCAATCACCAGCAAGTCGGCGCCATAGTCCTTGGCGGCTGCGGCGATCTTGCGGGCCGCAGTTCCGGCAACCACACCTGTTGACAGCTCCAGTTCACGCGTCGGGTCGACTGACTCAGACAGTTGCCGCAGTGCAACCGCGGCCTGGCCGCTGACGTGGCGCAGTGCCGACTTTCGTGATCGCCAGAAGCCCTCGAGTTGTCGCCGCGACGGTGCAACATGGAGAATGCGAAGTGCTGCGGCTTCGCGCCTAGCGAGCGCTGCCGCGACGTGCACCGCTCTATTGCCAGTAGATGAGAAATCCGTGGCGACCAGTATCCGATGAATTTTCATCTCAGAATCGATAGATGGCGGCGGCGCCAGTTTGCGTCGGCATTGATGCGGCCGGCACGATGACCACCTCGCCGCCCGCCCTGAGTACGTGTTCGCCGAGATCGTCGAGTATGTCGTCTGTTTCCGGGTCGCTCAGATCGTCAGTCAGGATTTTCTTTCCTGCTGCATCGATCCGACCTGGGATCAGGCGATCAGCTTCAATCAACAATGTTGCCACTCGTCCGGTGGTCGCGGCTCTTGCGATGCCAGCCAGATCGTCCGAACTTCGACCATTTGCAGCGGCTGCACCAAATGCATCGATCAGGGCTGCCAGGCGCTCGAGGTAATACGGCTGTATCAGTTGCCATGCCCGTTCACGCAGCTCGTCGAGGTCCATGTCGTCAGGGTAGGTGTCGAGGCTCTCAGCCAGGAGCAAACGATTGTCGCTGATGGAGCGATACAAGTGATGATGCTGGGGCAGGGCGGCCAATATCAAGCGCTGTCCCGCCGGTTGTGAAAAATGCTTGAGCACGGTTTCATCGACTGCGCGAAAAAACCTCTCGGTATCGCGGTTCTCGGCGTCCTGCTTGACGTCGGTGGTATGCCGGGTTACTGCGCCGGACCTGCCAGGCCCGTAGGTTCGTTGCGCGCGCTCACGATCCTTCGCGACCAGGTCGAGCAGTTCGACGGATGTTTGCGGCACGCCAGCAATTGGCGGAAGCTCGGTCAGCACATCACGATTACCCTCGAACATCTTGAATGCATGCCGATTCAGTCCAAGAATCTGATAGCGGTCGGCAGACTGCACGATGCGCATGAGCGGCTTGGTATGAAAGCTGTCGGCAACCACGACCAGCTCTGCGACCGGGCGCTGCAGGCGGTACACGTGAAATGCTCCCGGCGCGCCCAACACCGCCAACCCGTCCGCGGTATGATTCCAGAAAGATTGATCCGCGGCGAGCGCCTCGAATGGACGCATCAGTGCACGGATATCGCGTACGGAGTACTTCCTACGCAGAGAGTCTTCCAGTGCTTTTAACAAGTTGCGAAAGCGGATGGGATCTTGGGCTTTTTGCGGATGCCGCCGGTGAGTGGGCTGATAGAGCGACAAGCATGGCGCTTGATGCGGGGCTTGCAGCATTGCTGGATAGTCTCTTTCCAGGGAATCCATATTGGCGCACTCCAGTCGATGCTTGCTATTGCAAAGTCTGGCCGATTGCTGCCGCGTTTGCTGTTGGAACAATCCCGCATTGCGTTTTGCCCAGAAACCTTGAATTCTGGGCAATCACAAACAGGCTGGCTGGTCACCCGGTCAAAGCAATGGAGCGATGTTTTGGAAGGCTCTGGTAAATTGCAATGACCGAGGCTCGCCTGACAATCGCCACGCGTGCGGTAGAGACGCTATTCCTTGTCTTGGCTCTGATGATCTCCCAGGCAGCTACCGCGCAAGTGTCGCGCGATGCGGCGTACTTTGCAGATGAGCTGGAGCGTCTGACGGCGACTGCTGAAAGCGTGGGTGATAAATCAGCTGAAATCGAGCGCACACTCAATGCGGCTCGCGACGCTGTGATTGAACTACGGCGACTCGAGAATGAGCGAAGGGCATTCGAACGCGTACTTGCCAGTCACGCCCCAGATGATGAGGCGTTAGCAAGACGGCTGCAGGAATTGGAGTCCGAGTATCCGGTGCCGGACAGTGGCGCCGACGTCGCGACCCTGCAGGCTCGCTTGACCCAGTTCAAGAATGAACGCGACAGCATTCAAGAAAGCCTCGCTACGACGCGGCGTCGTTTGTCCGAGATGGCTCGTCGCAGTACTGTGCTGTCCAGCGATTTGATGGCCGCGCGCCAAACGGTCAAGTCGGAGACGGTCGAGGTTGCTCGCGGTGTCGAAAGCGACAGCATGCTTAGACGGGCGCGTTCCCTTTTTCAGGACATTGCAGGCGCGCGAGACCGTACTCGTGTCGAACTGTTGGAAATGGAGCTGTTGACGCTGCCGATTCGAACGGCCCACGAAGAGGCCCGAATAAAAGTCGACACCGAGACACTGGTCGTCCTGACGAGATCGATCGACATCATACGATCCAAGCTTCATCAATCCGACCTGCAAAAAATGCGACGTCTGGCCGCAGAGATCGGCGAAAAAATGGACCGATCGATGACTGCGCAATCGCGCGAAGAGAGTGCGAAGAATCTCGCTTTGGCAAACGATCTTGTTGCTTTGGCGGAGAACTACTACGCGGACGAAGCGCAAGTGACCGTTACGGACAGTCAGATCGCAGATGTCGATCGGTCGTTGCGACTGATCGATCGCATCGTCGCTGCGGGGCGGGCAGACGGCGACCTTGGCTCCATTTTACGCAGAGTTCGCACTGAGCTGCCCTCCGCCGGCATACTGAAGCGAGACATCGCAAGCGTTCAATCGCGGCAGATCAAACGCCAACTTGATGCGATTCTCTGGCAGGACGCACTCGATGCGATCGACTCGTCGACGGAGAGCGCCAGTACACGCGCCGGCGAGAGTGAGTTGGCCGAGCGCAAGTCTGTTCTCACCTCCTTGCTGGCAATGGTGGGACGCTACGACTCGACGCTCACCAGCCTGCGCGTCAAGTTGGAATCGTTGCAACTGAAGACCGCGAGTTTACGCCGCGCGCTGGATGGGCGGCTGCTATGGCTGCCAACCAACGAGGTTCTGAACAAAGCCTGGGTTGCTCAGACGGTCGCGGCTAGCGCAGAAATGCTCGACGTAAATCGCTGGCGCCGGGTTGTTGCGGATTTCCTTCAAGGTGCGATGGCACGACCCGGCGCCGCGCTTGCATTGTACTTGTCTGCTCTGGGACTGCTTTTCTACCGCAGTCAATTGCGTATGCGGCTGGCGGCGCTTGCCGCGAAAGTGAGTAACGTCCGTCACGATGCGTATTGGGTGTCGCCGCTGGCCATTTTGCTGACCGCCGCATCCGTAGCAGCGGTGCCGCTGCTATTGGGAACCACCGGATGGTTGCTGTCCGACGCCGCTGCGACGTTTTCGATGGCTGTCGGAGCCGCGTTGATCGCTACCGCGAACGTATGGTTGATCTTGGGTTTCTTCCGCGCGCTGGCGAGGCGAGGAGGTGTGATCCAGGCTCATTTCGGTTGGGACGATGGGCCACGTGCGACACTCGCTGCCAATTTTGCCTGGCTGATGACTGTCATCATTCCGTGCACGTTCATCTTCACTTACGCCATGAGCATCAATGAGCCGAACAGCCAATATGGTCTGGGACGGTCGATCTTCCTTGTTATTTCGGTCGCTCTGGCAAGCGCCGGGTTTCGCATGCTGCGACCTGGGCAAGACGTCGGCAAACATATGTTCGGGCATTTTCAGTCGCATTTTCTCGAGCGATTGGCCTTTCTGATCTTCGCGCTCATTCCATTGGCGTTAGGCATTTTGACGCTTGGCGGCTTCTTCGATACGTCGGTCATACTTCAGTCCAAGATATTCGCGAGTGGGCTGTTGTTGTTGGGATCTGCGGTCTTCTATGGTGTCTTGCAGCGCACATACAATGTCTCTGCTCGTCGCCGCGCTTTGGCGCGTGCCCTGGCAAAGCGACGGTCGAATCGAATTAAGTTGGTCGAGGGTGCGCCCGACAGGTCGGTCGGAGACAACCTGCCCCAATATCGCGAGGAAGAAATCGACGACATCAACGCAGTCAACAAAGAGGCCGAAACGGTCGTCTGGTTAGCAACGATCGTGGCGATAGCGTCCGGATTGTATTTGATCTGGAGGTCCACATGGCCCGCGCTGGACATTGCGGACTCGCTGGTGCTGTGGCAAGGCGTGCAGATTATCGACGGAGTCTCGACATATCAGCCCGTGAGTGCCGGTGATCTGATTGTTGCCGTGGCCGTGATCTTCGGCGGCTTTTTCCTGGCTCGCAATCTGCGTGGGGTGTTGGCACTGGGCATTGCGAGGAAGGTCCGGATGCGCCCGGGTGCCCGGTACGCGGCAACGACGATCGTTGGGTATGTTCTGGTCGCTGCTGGTTTGCTATTTGGGCTCAGTCGCCTGGGTCTGGATTGGTCAAAGCTGCAATGGGTCGTTGCCGCTTTGGGCGTTGGTCTTGGCTTTGGGCTGCAGGAGATCGTCGCAAATTTTGTGTCCGGCTTGATCATTCTGTTTGAACGTCCCATCCGTGTGGGGGACGTCGTCACGATCGGAACTCTTGACGGAACAGTGAGCAAGATCGCGATTCGGGCCACCACCATTACGGATTTCGAGAAGCGTGAAGTCTTGATCCCCAATCGAGTGCTGATCACGGACAATGTGACCAATTGGACGCTCAACGATTCTGTGACGCGTCTACTGATCGAGATCGGTCTCGGCTACGAAACGGACGTTGCCAAGGCGACGCAGTTGATGAAGGACGTGGTGACCTCAATCCCCGACGTGCTCGCGACGCCAGAGCCCTCCGTCTACTTTGCGGGCCATGGTGAAAGCACGTTGAACTTCGAGATTCGCGCGTTCGTCGCGTCAGTCTCCAAACGTCTTGCCACGCGCCACGCCATCAACGACGGTATTCACAACGCACTGACGTCCGCCAAGATAAACATCGCGTTCCCGCAACGGGACATCCATATCATCGCGGACAGGAACTCGTCACAGGAAAACGCTCATGCGAGATGATGACGCAATGCCGGACTAACAGCCCGACAGCGGGGGTCCGGTCCACGCGACGGACAAACGTACACAGGATTTTCCACTTTGGGCCGCAACTTGGCTCGACGCGTTACCAAAGCATGTTCAATCATGCAGAGTGCTCTACAATGGCCCGCGCCGCCCAGATCTTCGCGGTGGCGTCAGCACCAGTATCTTTGAGTGGGCCTCGTCGCGACGGTCGGCGATATCCTGAGGAACGTGGAAAGTACATGGCCAACATTGACGAGAAACTCGCACCCATCCTTGCGGACGTGTGTCGTCGCAATGCGGGGGAACGCGAATTTCATCAGGCGTTAGAGGAAGTCTTTCAGAGCCTTGGACGGGTGATCGCCAAGCATCCCGGATATGCAAAGGATGCGTTGATAGAGCGCATTTGCGAGCCTGAACGCCAAATCATATTCCGCGTTCCCTGGATCGATGATGACGGCAACGTACAGATAGCCCGCGGATTTCGCGTGCAGTTCAATTCCGCACTCGGGCCGTACAAGGGAGGAATCCGCTTCCACCCCTCAGTGAATCTCGGCATCGTCAAGTTTCTCGGTTTCGAGCAGATATTCAAGAACGCCTTGACGGGCTTGCCGATCGGCGGTGGCAAGGGCGGTTCCGATTTCAATCCACGTGGGCGTTCCGATGGCGAAGTGATGCGCTTCTGCCAGTCATTCATGACCGAGCTCCATCGGCACCTCGGTGAATACACTGACGTTCCCGCCGGTGACATCGGTGTTGGCGGACGTGAAATCGGGTACTTGTTCGGCCAGTACAAGCGCCTGACCAATCGCTATGAGGCGGGTGTGCTGACGGGGAAGGCGCTGTCCTATGGCGGCTCGCGCGCACGCACAGAAGCGACGGGCTACGGGGCGGCCTATTTCGTCGACCGGATGCTGCGCTCCCGGAAGACGGATTTTCAAGGCAAACGTGCGGTCGTCTCGGGTTCCGGCAATGTTGCCATCTACACGATGCAGAAGATCATCGAGTTCGGCGGCAAGATCATCGCCTGTTCGGACTCCTCCGGCTATGTCGTCGATGAGAGCGGGATAGACGTAGATCTCATCAAGGAAATCAAGGAAATGCGGCGTGGTCGCATTTCGGAATATGCCGAACTGAAAGGCGCCGGCGTCATCTATCTCGAGCAGGCTTCCATATGGGACGTGCCGTGCGACGTTGCCATGCCTTCGGCCACCCAGAACGAGCTGACGGGCAAGGATGCCCGGGCCTTGATAAAGAACGGCGTCATTGCGGTTGGCGAAGGCGCCAACATGCCGTGTACGCCGGATGCCGTTCGGATTTTTCAAGAAGCCGGAATTCTGTTCGCACCTGGCAAGGCCGCGAACGCCGGTGGGGTGGCCACGTCAGCGCTCGAGATGCAGCAGAACGCGTCCCGTGACAGCTGGTCATTCGAACGGACGGAAAAGCGCCTGGCCGAAATCATGACCAACATCCACGATACATGCGCCGCGACGGCGGAAGAGTATGGTTCCCCCGGCGACTACGTACTGGGCGCGAACGTCGCGGGTTTCGTGCGGGTCGCCGAAGCCATGAAGGCGTTGGGAGTGATCTGACGCAGATGTTTGTGCAATCTTTCGCTCTACGTGAATAGTGATCTGCGGCGTTCTTGAGGACTCGATACGATGTGGCTTCTGAAAGCCTGTGCGGTCCTGTCGATCGTGGCCGCGTGCGCAATCGTGCTGGCGCGACTCGTTTTCGCTCTTCCGGTGGTCGATGGTCGCGTTGACGATGTCGCCCTTTCGCCCCCGGCCGACGGCCCACTGGCCGGTCGGGCGACGCGCAATCGTCCCGGTCTGACCGGCGTTTTACCCCTGGGGAGCGGCGCCGACGCATTTGCCGCGCGTACGCTGCTGGCGGATGCCGCCGTCTCATCCATCGATGCGCAATACTACATCTGGCACGGTGACCTGACGGGCGCGCTCTTGCTCGACGCCTTGCGCCGCGCGGCAGATCGCGGCGTCCGCGTGCGACTGCTGCTGGATGACAACGGCACCTCTGGTCTTGATGCGGAAATCGCGCAGCTCGACGTGCACGAGAACGCCGAGGTCCGGCTCTACAATCCGTTCAACCTGCGCCGTTTGAAAATGCTCAGCTACGGCTTCGATTTCTTTCGCTTGAACCGGCGGATGCACAACAAGTCGTTCACCGTCGACGGTCTCGCCACGATCGTAGGTGGCCGCAATATCGGCGACGAGTACTTCGGCATCGGCCCCACGCCGCTGTTCGTCGATCTAGACGTTCTGGCCGTCGGCGAGATCGTCCCCGAGGTGGCTGCCGACTTCGACCGCTACTGGGCCAGCCCCTCGGCCATTCCGGCGGGGGCCATCGTGGCGGCGGCGGCTGGCGATCCCATCTCCGATCGGTTGACGCGCTGGCGCGATGATCCCCGGTTCCATGAATACAAGGCGATCCTGAAGGCTTCGGATATCATCGCGCCGCTGTCCGCGGGTAACCTTGATCTGGAGTGGACCCACGCAGTGCTGGTCAGCGATGACCCAGTAAAAGGCCAGCGGGCTGTGCCGCGCGAGGATCTTCTAACCGGCCAGTTGACCCGCGCGGTTGGCGCCGTCGTGCGGCAATTGGACGGCGTCACGCCGTACTTTGTCCCCGGCAAGGCGGGCGTCGAAACTTTCGCCCGGCTGGAAGCGCGGGGTGTGCAAGTCCGCATGCTGACCAATTCGCTGGAGGCCACGGACGTCCTGCCAGTCCATGCGGGTTACGCCAAGCGTCGAGAGGCGATGCTCGCTTCCGGCGTCACCCTCTACGAGCTGCGTCGTCAGGCGGCGCCGGAGGTGCCCGATGATTTGGGCGTCTTCGGTTCTTCCGGGGCAAGCCTGCACGCCAAGACCTTCGCAGTCGATGGCGCGCGCATCTTCATAGGCTCGTTCAACTTCGATCCACGCTCGATCCAGCTCAACACGGAGATGGGTCTGCTGATCGACAGCGAGTCGCTCGCGAACAAGCTACATTCAGCGTTCGATGACGGGTTTGGTGGTCTCGCCTGGCGGGTCGAGGTGCAGGATGGCGAGCTGGCGTGGTTCGATCCGGCGGCTGGCAAGGTCACCTGGGAGGAGCCGGGAGCGAGCAAGTTGCGAAGCATTGCGTTGCAGATGGTCGGTTGGCTGCCGGTCGAGTGGCTTCTCTAGTGGGTGCTACGTAGTACCGCGAATGCCAAACATCGCCGGTGCTCGCGATAATAGGACCGGGTTAGGTTCAGGTCGCTGAACGTCCCGCGAGGACCCGGGCGATTCGCTCGATCACCAACAGGAAGAAGCAATGACAGACCGAACCAAGGCGACTACCACGGATGCCGGTATACCGGTGGCGAGCGACGAGCACTCGCTGACAATTGGCGCGGACGGTCCGATCGTATTGCACGATCACTATCTGCTCGAGCAGATGGCCAATTTCAACCGCGAGCGCATCCCCGAACGCCAGCCGCATGCCAAGGGCGGCGGTGCTTTCGGACACTTCAAGGTCACCAGCGACGTCAGCGCGTATACCAAGGCCGCAGTCTTTCAGCCAGGCACACAGACCGACACGCTGATCCGTTTTTCCACGGTGGCCGGGGAACGTGGCAGCCCCGATACCTGGCGCGATCCGCGTGGGTTTTCGCTCAAGTTCTACACTACGCAGGGCAACTACGACATGGTCGGCAACAATACGCCGATCTTTTTCCTGCGGGACCCCATGAAGTTCCAGCACTTCATTCGCTCACAGAAGCGCCGGGCGGACAGCGGGCTACGCGACCATGATATGCAATGGGATTTCTGGTCGCTCTCGCCGGAGTCGGCGCATCAGGTCACCTGGTTGATGGGCGACCGCGGCATCCCGAAAACCTGGCGGCACATGAACGGCTACTCCAGTCATACGTACATGTGGATCAACGCCAAAGGCGACAAGTTCTGGGTCAAGTACCACTTCAAGACCGACCAGGGGATTGAATACGTGACTCAGGCCGAGGCCGATCGTCTGGCCGGCGTCGATGCCGACTACCACCAGCGGGATCTGTTCGAGTCGATCAAGAAAGGCGCATTTCCGAGCTGGACTCTGAAGATGCAGATCATGCCGTTCGAAGACGCTAAAACTTACCGCTTCAATCCATTTGACCTGACCAAGGTCTGGCCACACAAGGACTACCCGCTGATCGAGGTTGGCAAGCTGACCTTGAATCGCAATCCTACCGACTACCACACCGAGATCGAGCAGGCTGCGTTCGAGCCGAATAACCTGGTACCAGGAATTGGTTTTAGTCCGGACAAGATGCTGCTGGGGCGTGTCTTCTCCTATGCCGATGCGCACCGCGCCCGACTCGGTGTCAATTACAAGCAGATTCCGGTCAATCGACCACAGGTGCCGGTGCACAGCTACAGCAAGGACGGCGCCATGCGGACCGAGAATGTTGCCGATCCGGTGTACGCGCCCAACTCATACGGCGGCCCAAAGGCTGACCCTACACGAGCTGCTGAAGCTGGCGTGTGGCATGCCGACGGCGACATGGTGCGTAAGGCCTATACCTTGCGAAAAGATGACGACGACTTCGGCCAGGCTGGCACCCTGGTTCGCGAGGTGCTGGACGAGGCTGCGCGCGAGCGATTGGTCGGCAATGTCGTCGGCCACCTCAAGGGCGGCGTTTCCGCACCAGTGCTCAAGCGAGCCCTCGCGTACTGGCGCCAGGTCGACGAGAAGTTGGGCGATCGAATTGCCGAGGGCGTGCAGCGCTAGCGGTGCCGCCGCTCGCAGGAGAGAATGTGACCAATCGAAAAGCCTTTGCGCGGCGTCTGCCCAAGGCGGCGAAAAGCACCGCCGGGCGCACCAACGCACCACAGGTTCCAGCGAATATCCGCGTGTTCGGCGTCGATCTGAGCCAGGAACAGCTTGCCAATATCCGGCACGGTCTCGGCGTGCAGCTCGGCAAGTATGCAACGTCGATCGAACGCGTCACGGTCCGGGTGTTGGATGAGAACGGACCACGGGGCGGCGCCGACAAACTGTGCCGCATCAAGGTGGTGTTGAGCGGTCTTCCGAGTGTCGTCTTCGAAAGCCAGGCGCTATCTGCGAAGGCTGCGATCAACGGCGCACTTTCCGGCACGGAGCGGGCCGTACGCCGCAGCCTAGGACGCCGGCACACGAAGCCCATCAAGGCAGCAACCCGGGCAGCACCTCGCACATACGACTGACGTATTCGTAAGGAGATCGCAGATGTCTCTCAAATGGTATCTAAGACCACGCATCGTGTCCCTGAAATCCGATGCCTCCGTCCTCGATGCCGCACGCGCGATCGAACACAACGGCCTTGGAGCGCCCGTGGCGGCTGCCTCGTGAGCGCGTTATCGACGAGCGAGCGCGAGAGCCTCGCCCGAATGCTGAGTGAGCGCAAGGAGCCCCTGCGCGACGAAATTCGTGCGGGCTTGAAGCGCATGCGCTCTGAGGGCTATGAGGAGCTCCTGTCTGGGACATCGGACGCGGGCGACCGGTCGGTGGCCAAGCTGCTGACCGACGTCAACAACGCGGAAGTGGTGCGTGACGCGGCCGAATTGCAGGATATTTTCGCGGCCGAGGCTCGCCTTGCGACGGGCGCTTACGGTGTGTGCATCGATTGTGACGCGCCTATCCTGTACACGCGTCTCGTCGTGTATCCGACCGCAAAGCGCTGCCTGCGCTGCCAGCAGATCCGCGAGACCAGCCGCGCCCCGTCCGTGCGTTAGCTCGCAGATCTCGGCGATGCCGGAAGCATGGGCTCGCTGTTGCGGCGGCGATCCCACATTCCGCCCGACGCTGATCGCTTCGACAAAAGCGTCCGATGCCGTTGCGCGGTTGCCAAAGTCGTTAGGCATCAAGATCTGGACGTACGGTGAGGCGGAAACTGCCAACTCCTCACGCGGTGCCGGCAATGCTGCGGGTCAATACGTTTGTTCCCCAGTGGTCTTCCACATCCCTTGGCGTATGGTTAGCCGTTACCTTCGCGAGAGGACTCGATATGGTCAACGCCGTTTCCGACAGCCTGGCCGCGCTGTATCAGTCGCTCAAGCAGTTCAATGCGGATGTTCGCAAAGACCGACGCCTGGCGGTGCCTCCGGCGGATTCCGTTACGGTTCACAGCGCACAATGCGGAAGTCGCCTCACCCTTGATGCACGCATTGAAGGTAACCGGATACGTGAAATCGGCTATCGGGTGCGCGCCTGCGCGCTGGGGCAGGCTACCACCGCCATCGTCGCACGACGCGCGCCGGGGTTGGACGCGGCGGCGTTGCGGCGGGTCGGCGCCCAGTTGCAGGCGATTCTTGCTGGCTGCGCGACGCAGTGCGAATGGCCGGAAATGGAAATGTTCACACTGATCAAGAGCGTCCCGTCGCGCCATGGATCGGCAATGCTGCCGTTTCATGCCTTGGAGCAGCTTTTCGATCGAGCCAGTGTGTTGCAGCCCGATGGTCTGCGACTGTCAGTCCCGAGGCGGGACATTGAAGGAGCACGGAATTCATGAGCATTCAAGACATCATCGTCGTTGGTGGAGGAATTGGCGGCACCATGACGGCTAACAACCTTGTCGCCAAGTTGTATCCGGAAATCCGTGCCGGCAAAGCGCGCGTCAGCCTGATTTCCAACAATCCATGGCACTATTACAAACCGGCCTTCATGTACGTCGCTTTCGGCATGTTCTACAAGAACGAACTGCGCCGGCCATTGCACTCGTTGCTGCGACCAGAGGTGAACCTGCTGCTGGACGAGGTAGAGGGTTTCGATTTCAAAGCCAGTCGTTTGCGGCTGGGCTCAGGCAATGATCACCGGTACGACTACTTGGTCGTGTCCACTGGCTGCATTCCGTCGCCGGAGCGCATTCCCGGACTGCAGGAGGCGGGCGACCATTTCTATCAACACGATCCTGCCATGCAGTTATACCGCAAGCTCAGCACAATCGAGAGCGGTCGCATCTTCATCGGCGTGACATTCCCCAAGACGGCCAACGTCCCCCACCAGTGCGGTATCGCACCGATGGAAACCACACTCATGCTGGATGATTTCTTGCGGCGCCGCGGTGTGCGCGAGAAGATCGAGATTCTCTACACGTATCCGACCGTCGCTCAGCTGTTGCGCAATTGCCTGTTTCTGCAGCGACCAGTGGGTGAGGCGTTGCCCAGCGTTTTCGCATCCAAGGACATCCGCTACCAACGCGGTTTCACCTTGGCCCGCGTGGATCCGGAGACCAAGGTCGCGCACTCAGAGGAAGGCGAGTCGGTTGAGTTCGATATTCTGATGCAGACGCCGCCGATTCGTGCAGTAGATGCGGTGCTCGCCTCGGGAGTTTCGCAGGCGGCCAACGATGAGGGTTGGCTACCGACGGACCGCGACACACTACAGCTGGAAGGCTTCCCCAATACGTTCGTAATGGGAGACACGGTCGACCTGCCAATCAGCAAAGCCGGTGGTAGTTGCCACAACCAGTCGCCGGTCATTTGCGACAACATCGCAGGGCTGATGCGCGTGGGTGACACGGTCGCTACCTACGACGGCAAGGTGCAGGCTATCGCGCAAATGGGACTAGAGGCGGGGATGCCTCTCTGGTACGACTACGATTCGGACGTGATTCCGACGCCGGCGACCAAGATCGGCGGGCTGATGCGCAAGGCGTTCAACCGCGGCGTTTATTGGTCCGTGGCCCGTGGTCTCATCTAACTAGGGGTACACAGCAGATGAACACCCAACTCGCTTACAAAGAAACTCTCAACTCGTTGCTGCAGAATGATCCGCAGTTGAACGATCCGGCTACTCTCGAGGGCATATCATCGCTGCTCGGGAAGCTCGCACCGCTGGTGCAGGGTCAACGGCTGCACAACTTGGTCGACCTGCTCTCGGCGCTGTCGGATGTGGTGGACATGACGGATGACGCCATGGTTCAGAAAATGATGAGAACCTACGAAGACTTGGCGGCTGGCGCATTCAGCCTCGCCAATCTGTCGCGCTTCGCCGCCGCCCACGCCGGTAGCGAAGAACAGCCACCTACAGCGTGGCAGGCGTTGCGACGGCTCAACAGTGATGCGGATGCCAGACGCGGTCTGGCAATGATGCTGGCCATGCTCAGCCAGCTGGGTCGCCAGGCTCGATTGGGAGCCATGGCGTTGCCTGAGGACTAACTAACTCGACCACGGATCACGCGGTGACTACGGTTGCCGCTCGGGACGATGAATCTGGCGCTGCGTGTTCTACGCTCGCGAGTCGCTGCTGACCGTATCGGTCATTGTGCGTGTAGTGCGCACACCAAAAAAACCTGCGACCGGGTTTGATGGTCACACGTCGGGGGCGAATCGCTAACCACCCGGTCGCAGGTCTGGAAATTGGGTTGCTATCTTGGCGGAGCCCCGCTCAAAGGTCTCTACGTGTTGCCACGTAGAGACCAGTGAAAGTAGAAAAGACGCTCGATATCCCGGCACTGGCTCGGTGTCAGATCCTCGCTTACGAACCGCTCGAGCGCGGACGGAGAGGATCGATTGTGCAGGTCGCGCGACGTCGAGCCTCATGGCCAGGCACGGCTCATCTCGCCAACCCAAGGTCGCGCCCTCGTTTGCCGGCTCTGCGCAAGCGGAATGCGAACATGATGAGCCAAGAGCCGAGAATGATGGCCCAGATACCAATCAACCAAACCAGGTACAGAGTTCCTACCGCCGGCATCGCAATCAAGAGACCACCGAACAGGATCGACAGGATGCCACCGAGACCAAGCAGCCATTCGCCCACTAGCTCTTTGCGTAGCTGGATGGCGGCGGCGTACGGGAATTCGCTCTTACCCGTAGCGACCTGTGGCCGTCCACACTTGCCGTCTGGCCGTCATGGGGTGGCTGGCCGAGGCGTGTTGGGCGACTTCGTGGCCTTGTTGCTGGTATCGCACCGCAGCGTCGTAGATACTTGGCTCGTCAATCAAGCTGCAAGACTGACAAGTATGTCTCTACAGGTTCCGGTCTGCTGTGCACTGATCGACCATCGCTCCGGACAGCTGCAATGAAGCCAACGTTGACCAAGGTCACCGCCTTGTTGTTCGGCGTGGCAATTCTCTTAACAGGCCAAGGGCTGCAGGGCACGCTGATCCCAACACGGGCGGCGCTGGAGAACTTCCCGACCGCAACTATTGGCGCAATCGGTGCCGCGTATTTCCTGGGTTTCACGATCGGATGTCTGCGCGGCGGCTTACTCCTGCGCTCTGTAGGACATGTACGCGTATTCGCTGCCATGACCGCTGCAGCGTCAGCTGCGCCGCTAATACTTGGGCTGTGGCCCGATCCGTGGTTGTGGGCGCTGCTGCGCTTTCTGACGGGCTTTTGTTTCGCCGTACTTTATGTGGTCATCGAGAGCTGGCTGAACGGGTGCACTACCAATGAGACGCGAGGCGGAGTCTTCTCGATCTATGTGTTCATTACGCTAACGGTAATGGTGCTGGGTCAGTTGATGATGCTCTTGTACGATCCGCGCGAGCTGGAACTGTTCGTGGTCGCCTCGATTCTCGTGTCGTCAGCGTTGATCCCGGTGGTTCTGTCGCGATCCGATGCACCAAAGAAGCCATCGGTTGTGCGCCCAAATTTGCGTCGCTTGTTTGAGATCTCGCCGTCGGGCGCCACCAGCTGTTTTGCCGCTGGGCTGACTAACGGTTCTTTCTGGGCGATCTCGGCAATTTTTGCGTCACAGGTCACCGGCAACACCGATTCCGCCGCATGGTACATGACCAGTGGTGTGATCGGCGGCGCGATTTGTCAGTGGCCGCTCGGTCTTCTGTCCGATCGCTTGGACCGGCGCCGGCTGTTGGCCGTCATTGCGCTCGGCGCTGGAATCGTCGGCATGGTGATTGCCGTGATGTGGGCGAGGGTACCCGAATTTTCATTGATGTTGCTCGGTGCGTTGTGGGGAGGCATGGCGTTTCCGCTGTATTCGGTCGCGGTGGCACTCACTAACGATTTCGCGAGACACGACGAATACGTACAGGTGTCGAGCGGCTTGTTGCTGGTGTTTGGTGTCGGCGCCGTCGCAGGTCCATTGATTGCAGCGCTATCGATGAGCGCATGGGGGCCCGGCGGGCTCTATGTTTTTAGCAGCGCAATTCACATGTTGCTATTCGGCTATGTGGGTATACGTGCATTGAAGCGACTACCGGTGCCGATTGAACATCGGAGCGACTTCGGTCATGCTCTGAAAAGCGCACAGACGGCGTCGGCTGTCTACGAAGTCGATGATGAGACCGAAGAGTCGCTGGACTCCACTTGATGGCAGTTACGACCCGAATCAAGCGACTGATTCAGACGTAGTACGGTATAAGCACCACCGACCGTACCCCAACATGCGAAAGCCAGCCAGAAGATGCCTGGATGAAGCCGGTGGCTATGGCCGTTCAGCACGAGGCTGCTGAGCGCAGCTGCGAATAGTGCGAGGCAAAGCCCTGCGACGACGTCGCTTGGCCAATGAGCCAGCAGATAGATGCGCGATCCACCAATCAAAAGCGCGAGCGCGAGCAATATGGCCACTATGGCTCTGCGCATAGGCGGAGCAAGCGTATGGTGTGCCAGCCAAAGCAAGACCAGCAACATCGCAGCGCCATTGGCGGCGTGGCCGCTGGGAAAACTGAATGCCGATAGTCCGCCATACAGGTCAGCGATCGGGCGAGAGCGATACGTCAGCCACTTGATGCCCTGAACGAGTCCAGCACAACCCACCAGCAGGAATGCGCTTGCCAGCGCTAGCCGTCGGTGCGCTGTCGCAAATATCAAAAGAACGATGAGCACGTCGGTGATGACAAGTACACGCGCATCTGCCATCGACGTCGCAACTATCATGATGGCATCGAGCAGGTTGCTGCGTAGTCCCTGAGTCCACTGGCTGATGGCACCATCCATCGTGCCAAGTGGTGCCCAGAATTCCACGAGCAGGGCGATCGCAGAAAAGACCAAAGCACTGGTGACGGCGAGCCCAATGGTTTTACGGGCCTTGCCGTTCAACCGGTATGTCTGCAATCAATCAGTGCGTTGATCATCCGTTGGATGCCATGCAGTTGTTGTACCGGTCAGACGCCAGGTAACAATATCTCGCGCAATACCATCTGCAGGATGCCATCGTTCCTGAAATATTCGGCCTCGACAGCCGCATCTATCCTGACCAGTGCGTTGAACGACACCACTGATCCATCCCGCCGACTCGCCTGCACGTGCGCGCGTTGGCGCGGTTCGATCCGGCCAGAAATGCCCCTGATCGTGAACGTCTCGAAGCCGGTCAGTCCTAACGATTCAGCCGAGTCGCCATTCTCGAATTGCAGGGGAAGGATGCCCATGCACACAAGGTTGCTGCGGTGGATACGCTCGTAGCTCGCGGCGATGATCGCCTTCACGCCGAGTAGCGCCGCACCCTTTGCGGCCCAGTCTCGGGAACTCCCCGATCCATATTCTCGTCCGGCGATTACAACGAGAGGCGTGCCTTCCTGCCGGTATCGCATTGCAGCGTCGTAGATACTTAGCTTGTCGCCGCTGGGAGCGTGCGAAGTCCAAGGTCCTTCGGCGCTCGGGACCATTTTGTTGCGCAAGCGGATATTGCCAAAAGTTCCGCGCATCATGACTTCGTGATTGCCGCGCCGGGAGCCGAAGCTGTTGAAGTCCACCGGCAATACGCCTTGGTCAACGAGATACTGGCCGGCAGACGAATCCTCAGCGATGGCGCCGGCCGGCGATATATGATCGGTCGTGATCGAATCACCCAGCACTGCAAGAGCTCGCGCGCCTTCAATGTCCTGCAGCGCTTTGGGAGTAGGTTGAAAATCGATGAAGAACGGTGGCTCGCGAACGTAGGTCGATTCATCGGCCCACTGAAATAACGTGCCGGTGGGCGCGGGCATGCTGCGCCACTTGTCGTCACCGTCGAATATACGGCCGTATTCGGCGTCGAATTGATCCGACGAGACCGAAGCGGTAGCCAGGGATTCGATTTCCTCGGCAGACGGCCAAATATCCTTGAGGTACACCGGTTCACCGTTGCGGTCCGTTCCCAACGGATCGACACTTAGATCACACATCACTGTGCCGGCCAGCGCGTAGGCAACACAGAGCGGTGGCGACGCAAGATAGCTTGCCTTCACTTGGGCGTGAATGCGGCCCTCGAAATTCCGATTCCCTGACAGCACGGCAGCTACCACCAGGCCTTTGCTGGCGACGGCTTCGGCGATTTCTCTGGGTAATGGGCCTGAGTTGCCAATGCAGGTCGTGCAGCCATAGCCCACGAGGTTGAAGCCCAGTTTGTCGAGGTAGGTCGTCAAGCCGGCTTTGTCGAGGTATTGCGTTACCACACGCGAGCCGGGTGCGAGCGAGGTCTTCACCCAAGGTTGGCATCGCAGACCGGCGTTGACCGCATTTCGTGCTAACAGGCCAGCCGCGATCATGACCGACGGATTTGACGTGTTGGTACAACTTGTGATGGCAGCAATGACAACCGATCCATGCGTAACGGATGCGGCAGCGTCAGGCTGATCCAATTGCTCGGCCGGTGCTTTGAGGAAGGCGCCCGCGACAGAAGAGCCTTCGGCCTCAAGGCGAGCGATTTGTTTCGCGGGCACGTCAGGAGCAACGCCGTCAAGGGCCGATTCAAAAGACGCTCGGACGCCACTCAAGCCCACGCGATCCTGCGGTCGCTTCGGTCCGGCGATACTCGGTTCGATCGACGAGAGATCGAGGTCGAGCACTTCGCTGAAGCGCGGCTCTGGATCGGAGTCGGTCCTGAACAGCCCCTGTTCCCGAGTGTAGGTCTCGACCAGCTCCACGCTGGCGCCGCGCCCGGTCAAGCGCAGGTACTTCAAGGTATTCGTGTCGACCGGAAACAATGTCGCCGTAGCGCCGAACTCAGGTGACATGTTCGACAGCGTGGCGCGGTCGGCAATGCTCAGGTTGCTGAGTCCGGAGCCGAAAAATTCGACAAATTTTCCCACCACGCCATGCGCCCTGAGCTTTTGGGTCAGCGTCAGTACAAGGTCGGTCGCGGTCGTTCCGGGTGGCAATGCGCCTCGAGTCCTGACCCCGAGAACCACAGGTTTCGGCAAGAACATCGGCTGACCGAGCATTGCCGCTTCAGCTTCGATGCCGCCAACACCCCAGCCCAGCACGCCGAGGCCGTTGATCATCGGTGTGTGCGAATCGGTGCCGACCAGAGTATCGGGGAAAACCCATCCATCGCGCGCGATCACGACGCGTCCCAAGTGTTCCAGATTGACCTGGTGACAGATTCCCATACCCGGAGGTACCACACGAAATCCGTCGAAGGCTTGCTGGGCCCAGTTGAGCAGCGCGTAGCGTTCGCGATTGCGCCGGTATTCCCATTCGAGGTTGGCAGCGTAGGACTCTGCACTGCCGAAGCGATCGACCTGCACCGAGTGGTCGATGACCAGGTCGACTGGGACAAATGGATTGACCTGTTTCGGGTCGCCGCCCGAACGGGCCACGGCGCTTCTCATTGCGGCGAGATCGACCACCGCTGGAACGCCGGTAAAGTCCTGCATCAATACTCGCGCCGGCATGAACGCGATGGCAGCGTCCGTGCCATTCGGCCAGCGCGCGAGCGACTCGACATCCGCGTCCGACACATCTGCGCTACCAGCTCGTCGAGCAATATTCTCCAAAAGAATCTTGACCGTGTGCGGGAGTCGTGTCGTGTCCGCACTCGTCTTGTCAGCCAGTTTCTTGAGGCTGATGTACCTGGCCGAGGTCGATTCGGTCGACAGAGTCGCGGTGATGTCGAGTGGCGCGCGATTCACGTGCTATTGCGCCAGTTCCTGTGACTGCAGCATCCAGAGGTGCTTTTCGAGCGTTCCGGCCACCCCTATCAGTAGGTCTTCGCTGACAGGATCGTGCTTGCCGACGGACGCAATGCTCTTGCGCAGTCCACCGATTGCAGCCGCAAGTCGGTCGGAATAAATGGTCACGATCGATGCCGCCGACTGCAGTCCTTGCGGAAATCGTTCGAGACGCGACTTTTCGCCCACGACTTTCGCTCGCCCGTCGGGCGATCGACCCAGCGTGGCAATGCGTTCGGCCACGGCGTCGGACGAAGCCCGAACCGATGCAATGATTTCGTCAAGTTCCAGGTGAACACTGCGGAACTGCGCGCCAATGACGTTCCAGTGAGCCTGCTTGCCTTGCAAAGTCAGGTCGATGAGGTCACACAGGTTTGCTTGCAGAGCCTCGACTGTCTTGTCGCGGTCCTTGCCGGAAACAATTTCTCGCTTGATTTTGGACATGGTATTTCTCCGTTCGCGGTTGAATGTAGCCTCGTGTGAACATCGACAGCACCTATGGCGCAAGTTGAATCGTCAGAATTAAAGTATGCATTCCTAACATACCGTGGGATGTCTATTCTGTACAAAGCTCGAGCCTCTCGCCAGAAGTACCATCAGCCATGTGACGGAAAAGGGCGCCCTCAGACCCGGGACCCGCACCTTTTGTCCACCACTCCAACTCGCCACCAACGTAACGCGCGCCACTGCCGGAAACCGCGCTGTGCATGTTGTAGCTGTCACCCTTGTACTGGATCGTGGCCGAGTCGGTGGAGGGGTAGGTTGCAGCAATCGTTGCGCCGCTCTCGCACCGATAGATGTGCACGGCAGACGTTGCCGATGCCGCCCCAGGTCGCTGGGCTGCCACTTTGTCTTGCGCAGATTTTGCGCAGGCTGAAACGAGCAGGATCGAGGCGAGAGTGCAGGGAACTAAGATCTTGATGCGATTCTCCGTTCTATTGGTCGGTGGCCGCGCGAGCGAAGCGGCATGGTTGGTACTGGTTCACGACATCGGTTCGGGTTCTCGCGCCGGGCCGGTCGTCGGTGGCAGCGGGATGAACTCGCCGTTGTCGAGATCGGGCAGCTTCATTCGCCCGGCCACCCAGTCCTCGCGCGCCTGGTCGATGCGTTCCTTTGACGAGGAGACGAAGTTCCAGTCGATGTAGCGCGGTCCCACCGGCTCGCCACCCAGCGCGATGACTACGGTATCACCGCTGGCGGCAATGGTCGCGGCCTTGCCCGGCTTGAGTACCGCCATGACGCCGGCCTCGATCCGCTGACCATCCAGATCGACCGCGCCATGGGCCACGTAGACAGCGCGCTCGGGGTACTCGGCGGGTAGCGAGGTACGCGCTCCTGCGCGCAGTTGCCAGTGCACGTAGAACTGGGGCGATTCGGTGCGCACGGGTGACACCACGCCGGACAAACTACCGGCAATCAGCCGACCGACCGTGCCGTCGCCGTCGAGCACCGGCAGCGTCGCACGGTCGTAGTGCCAGAACCCAGGGTCCATCTCCTCGCGCTCCTGCGGCAGCGCCACCCAGGTCTGGATTCCATCGAGCGGTCCGCCTTCCCGGCGCAGGCGCTCGAAGCGCTCGGAGTGGGTTATGCCGCGGCCCGAGGTCATCAAATTGATCTCGCCCGGACGCACCACCTGCTCCGATCCCACGCTGTCGCGGTGCGTGATCTCGCCGTCGAAAAGGTAGGTGATCGTCGACAGCCCGATATGCGGATGCGGGCGTATGTCCGCCTCGCGCGGCAGTCCCGGCTGCAGATCCCTGGGGCCCATGCGGTCGAAGAAGATGTAGGGCCCGACCATCCGGCGTTTGGCGTACGGCAGAACGCGGCCGACCTCGAAACTTCCGAGATCGCGACGGCGTTGTTTGATGACGAGTTCGATCACGTGGCGGCTCCCGGTTTTGCAGAATCGTGCGAATGACGCTCATTCGTGCCTGGCACCGACCACGCCGGCACCTCAGATCACCCGCGGGTTACGGGCGCGGTCTACAGGATAATCCAGTACGGCGCGATCCCAGTTGCCCGTCCTGGCTGCAGCTTGGTAGGTGCTCTGCAAAAAAGCCAGCAGCGTGTCGTCGGGTGCATCGGCCGAGCGTACGGCCTCATACGGCAAGACGAACTCTCCCAGGCTCTTGTGGTAATAGGCTGCCGCCGGCTGGACTGGATAGCCGGCGAAACCGTCAGGGGTCGGATAGGCATAAGCGTAGAAAGCTGCCTCGCCGAGGCCGGCTCCCGCCCAGAATCCAGCGCTGGAGATTTCGTGCGAATAGGCTTCCTGCATGACCCAGTCGGCGACGTTTGGCACACCGCCGGGATGGATTGGCGCCGGGCGGCCAGAAAAACGCGTCACAGCCAGATCGAACGAGCCCCAGAACAGATGGACCGGACTGACCTTGCCGAGAAAGCGGGCGCGAAACGCGGTCAACACGCGCTCGGCCTGCACCAGCGCCTGCCAAAAGCTGTGCACGGCGTCGGCATCGTAGCTCGCATCCGACGTGTTGCTCTCGAACGGCGTCGCGACTTCGACCTCGACTGGGCGCGTGAAAATATCGACTTGGATGGCGAGCTCGCCCAAGCTGTCCATCAGCTGTCGGTAAAACGCAGCCACCGTCATGGGGCGTAGCTCAAAGGTGCGTTCGTCGCCATCGGAGGTGAGCACTACGAGCGCGTGATTCACGAAGTCAAAGTCGATCGCGAAGCTTCGGCCCTCGTAGGGAATAGGCGACGTCGTCAACCCCCGGGTCGTCACGTACAGGACGCTGCCCCAGGAATGATTGATCCAGGGACCGAGTTCCAAGCGTATCTTGCCCACGATCTGCGACCACATATGCACGGTATCGGCGGTCTTCTGCCAATCGGCCAGAGCGGGCAGTTTGGGCCAGGGCTTACGGGTAAGGTTGTTAGTCATGCCAGTGTTTCTCGATCGAGTCGTCGGCCGCATCATACGGTTCTCGCAATTCAGTCGTATCGATGGATCTTGGTTCTACTGAATAGCTTAACCGCATCCAAATCGTGATCAACGGTACTGGTGGGCAACCACGGCTTGCTAAGTAGTACCCCGCGTTCCAGTAGCTTCCGGCGCGACCGATAATCAACGGGGCAAAACTTCAGGACTGCTCGGCCACCAGCTCAGCAGTTCGTGTTCAGTGGTCGGAAATATTCCGAGCCGTTTCAACGTCTCAAGAACGCTCAGGAGATTCACTTGATCACCAATCGGTCCCTTACTCACGTAAACGATCTTCTTGCGAGGCCTATGCGGGTGGCGCTGGTGTGCAGCTCTGTGGCAGTTCTTGGGGGAGGCGTTGCCGCGCAGGCACACGCGGCGCAGCAAACCCCGCTCGCACCCACGGTGTCGACCCAATCCGGTCCCGTGACCGTGGAGCGTCTGGCGCAACTCGACAATCCCTGGGGTATGGTCTTTCTGCCGGACGGCAGGCTGTTGATCACCGAAAAGCCCGGGCGCGTGCGCGTGTACGTCGATGGCAAGCTGTCGGAACCGATCGAGGGAGTCCCTGCGGTCGACTACCAGGATCAGGGTGGCCTGCTGGGTGTGACGATCGATCCGGACTTTGCGCGCAACGGCTGGGTTTATCTCTCCTACGCCGAGGCGGCCCGGCAGCAGCCCGACGTTGACAGCGACCAGGCCGATCCGCGTCTGGGCGTGTTCCAGGACTTGGCTGACACAGTATTGAAGGGCGCGGCCGTGGCGCGCGGCAGACTCGATGGCCTGCAGTTGCGGGACGTGAAAACGATCTGGCGACAGGAGCCAAAGACCATCGGCCGCGGCCACTTCGGCGGGCGGCTGGCGTTCTCTCCCGACGGCAAACTGTTTATCTCCTCGGGGGACCGCCAGCGTTTCGAGCCGGCACAGGATCTCGGTTCCAATATCGGCAAAATCGTCCGCATCAACGCCGATGGATCCATTCCGGACGACAATCCGTTCGTGAATCAGGCCGGTGCCCGGGGCGATATCTGGGCGCTGGGGATTCGCAACGCGCTCGGCCTCGCCTTCAACCCCACCTCGGGGCAGTTGTGGGAACACGAAATGGGGCCCAAGGGCGGGGATGAGTTCAATGTCATCGAGCGCGGCAAGAACTACGGCTGGCCGATCGTTAGTCCGGGCGATCACTACGACGACGCGCCGATCCCGCGTCATTCGACGCGACCGGAATTCGTCGCACCCCTGAAGTCGTGGAATCCATCGACCTCACCGTCAGGAATGGCTTTCTACACGGGCGATCTATTCTCGGCCTGGCGCGGTGATGTGCTGCTGGGTGGCCTGTCCGGTCAGGCAGTCACCCGACTGACACTCAAGAACGGCAAGGTGACTGCAGAGGAGCGCATCGACATGAAGCGGCGCATCCGCGATGTCATCCAGGCGCCCGACGGCGCGGTGCTCCTGCTCACCGATGGCGACGATGGCGAGCTGTTGCGACTGACGCCGGGAACGCAGTGACCAGTTCGATCTGGCGTCGCAGCATGACCGATAGGCAAACGACCTCGTCAAACGCGTGATCGCCCCAGATCCTGGAGGGAACCCATGGAAAGCACATTGATTCCCATCGACTGGTTGCACTGGTCGTTGGCGGCCGCACCTATCATTGTCCTGGCATTTCTGCTAGTCGAGCTGCGCTGGACTGCTCAGCAGGCAGGCACGACATGCATATTTATCGCTGCTGCGGTCGCGCTGTTCGCCTTTCGCACGCCTGTTGATACCTTGGCAGTTGCTGGCGCAAAAGGGGTGTGGGACTCCGCGCCTATCCTGCTGGTTGTCTGGACGGCCTTGCTGCTGTACCACGTCATGCACAAGGCCGGTGGCTATGAGGCGCTGCGTCAGGGCATCGTCGGCTTCAGCCGCAACGAACTGTTCGTGGTGGTTGCGCTGGGCTGGGTGTTCACCTCGTTCCTGCAGGGCATCGACGGCTTCGGCACGCCGATCGTGATCGTTGCGCCATTGCTGGTCGCCATTGGCATGCGGCCCGTCTATGCGGTGGCCATTCCGATCATCGCCCACATTTGGGCCAAGTTTTACGGCACGCTCGCGGTCGGCTGGCTGGCCACATTGCAAGTGGTCGACCTGGACGCCGCGACGGTCGACGCGACGGCGTATCAGTCGGCGCTGCTGATGATCATCCAGGTGGTGCTGGGCGGCTTCACGGTGGTGTGGATGTATGGCCGCTGGGCAGCGGTGCGCCACGCCTGGCCTCTGGTGCTGATCCTTTCCGCCATCCACGGGATTGGACAGGTCATCGTGACGTTGTTCGACCCGGTGCTGGCCGCATTCCTTCCAGCGGCCGTAGCAATGCTGGCGTTGTACCCGCTGTCGCGCTGGCGCCGCTATGCCGAACCGCTGGTTGGTGTGGATGAGCGCCCGGCGATGCGGAACGACCAGACGCGCGACGTCGCTGACACTCGCGTGGCGCCGATGGGGCTGGCCATGGCATTCATGCCTTATGCGGTTCTGACCGTGATGACCCTCGGGACGGCGCTGATCACACCGATCTCAGACGTGCTTAGTTCTGTCACCTTCGGGTTGCCGTTTCCAGAGGTCTCAACCAGCTACGGCATCACCAACGCCGCCGTCGAACGTTACTCCGCCATGGCGCCGTTGATGAACCCTGGCGCCAGTCTGCTAGTCACCTCTGTACTGACGTGGCTGATATTCAGGGCGCGCGGTTACTACAAGGCATGGAGCGCGAGCGGCCCAGCCAGCGAACCCGGCATCGTGACTCGTCTCTTCGCCAGCGCTGTGCCGGCGTCGGTGCCGATCATCGCGTTCTTGGTGATGGCTCGGGTAATGGATCACTCGGGCCAGACCGAAGCCCTGGCCTACGGCATAGCAGCGGTGGCGCCTGCCTATGTGTTTGCCTTCCTGTCGAACGGCATCGGCGTCATCGGCGCGTTCGCCACTTCCAGCAGCACCTCGTCCAACGTACTGTTCTCCGATCTTCAGGTCACACTTGCGAAATTGAAGGGCCTGCCAACGGCCACCATCCTGGCCTCGCAAAGCGCCGGCGGCGCGATCGGCAACGCCATCGCCCCCGCCAACCTCGTGCTGGGCGCGAGCACCGCGGGCATAAGCGGGCAGGAAGGCGACATCCTTCGCAAGACCCTGCCTTGGACGTTGATCGCTTTCCTCCTGACAGGTGCGGCGACTGTCGCAATGGTTCTGGTTGGAGGCTGAGGGGGTGCATTCATGAAAGATTTGTTCAAGAACCGACTCGCCTACCTGAGCACATCACTCATTCTATTGGTCGTCGCGTTTCCGCTGATCAGCGTTGGCACCACCCGAGGGTTCGCGGTGCTGTGGTGGGCGGGCCTGCTTGCGCTAGGTTGCGGTGGGCTGATACCGCCGCTCCAAAGGCTACTGCTTGGTCCGCCCCCTACCGAGGTTGCCCCCGCTGCCGCGCACGACGCTGCCAAACGCTCGCAATTGAAAGGAACCAAGCCATGAGTCACCCCAATGGACCCCGTACGGGTCGTCCGCCGTACCTTTCCTCCCGCGGCATGGTTTCTTCGCCGCACTACCTCGCGTCGGCGTCAGGGCTGGATATGCTGCGCCGCGGCGGCAGCGCGGTTGACGCCGTGATTGCGGTGAATGCGACACTCTGCGCGGTATATCCGCACATGACCGGTGTCGGCGGCGACGGATTCTGGCTAATCGCAGGGCCCAACACCAGTGGCGTGCAGGCGCTGCATGCGTCCGGTGGGGCGGCACAGGCGGCTACCCGCGACTATTACCGCGAACGAGGTTGCGCCGATCAGATCCCCGAACGCGGCGCGCTGGCGGTGCTGACCATGCCAGGGGCGGTCGATGGCTGGCGCCTTGCGCACGAACGCCATGGTCGCTTGCCTTGGGCAGATCTCTTTGCGGATGCCATCGCCTATGCCCGCGATGGCGTCGCAGTGAGCCGCTCGCTCGCCGACTGGCTGGCGGCCGACGCCAAAATCCTCAAGCAGTATCCGCAGACCGCGCGCATCTACCTGTCGGAAGGCAGTCCGCAGCGCGAAAGCGCACGCCTGGTGCAGGCCGATCTGGCGCGTACGCTTGTGCAGATCGCGAACCTTGGCGCTCGTGCGGGCTTCTATGAGGGCGATATCGCCCGGCGCATCTGCGACGCACTCGCCGCCGACGGCTCCCCACTGCGCGTCGAGGATTTTGTCGGCTACCACGCGAAATGGGTCGAGCCGATCTCGACCACCTACCGCGGTCATGACGTGGTGCAGATGCCGCCAAGCACGCAGGGCTTTGCCGCGCTGCAGATCATGAACCTGCTGGAGGGATTTGACGTCGCCTCGTGGGGCGAAGGCACGGCTGACTACTACCATCACATCGTGGAGGCGGTGAAGGTCGCTTTTGCCGACCGCGACGAATGGCTGACTGACCCCGACTTCGTTGACATCCCGCTGAAAAAGTTGCTTTCAAGGGACTACGCGGCAGAGCGCCGCAAAATGATCGACTCCGCGCGCGCGCTGGCGGGCGGCGACATCGAGCCCGGCGTGCGCTACGGTGCAAACTTCGATCGTCGCGCACCCGATGGCGACACGGTCTACTTGTGTGCGGCGGACGCGGACGGGCTGGTGGTCTCGAACATCCAGTCGATCTACCATGACTTCGGCTCAGCCGTGGTGGCTGGCGACACCGGCGTAATAATGCAGAATCGCGGCTGCTTCTTCTCACTGGACGACCGGCATCCGAACCGGCTGGAGCCGGGCAAGACCACGTTCCACACGATCATCCCAGCCATGCTGCTCAAGGACGGGGCACCGGTGCTCGCCTACGGCACCATGGGCGGCGAAGGCCAGCCGCAGACCCAGACCGCGATGCTCACGCGCCTGATCGACTTTGGCTTCGACGTGCAGCAGGCTATCGAGGCTCCACGGTGGCTCATGGGTCGCACTTGGGGCACCGCGTCGAGCAGCCTGGTGCTGGAATCGCGCATTTCCGATGAGACCATCCGCGAGCTGCGCTTGCGCGGACACCCCGTGACGATCGCGCCACGTTGGGAGGGCACCGTGGGGCACGCGCAGGCGATCCGCATCGATCGTGGCACTGGATTCTTCGAAGGCGGCGCCGATCCGCGGGGGGACGGCGCGGCGATGGGCTTTTAGCGACGATACGATCGAACGCACGAGACCTACTGACAAAGATCCAATCTGCCGCCGCTCTCGACGCGAAGGCTGGCCTCGAACGCAAGACGGGCGAATTTCGATGCTTCGATTGGATGGATGCACAGCCCTTGTCTCAGGCGGCACGCGGAGGATAGGTGCTGCAATCGCGGGCCTGTTCACTGAGGGCACCGCGGCGTGTCGTTAGATGTTGCCGATGACGTCGCGGTGGCGACCGGAGTGGTCGACGCTCGCGAGTTGCTGGGTGTCACATCGACATTCTGATCAACAGCGCTGGAATCTTGAGCGAAGCTTGTGTCGTGGGGATGATGCCGACGATCTGTTGAACGCCGCCTGGCTCATCAGGCCAGAACACGGGTCAGAGTAACAACACCGTTGTAAGCACAGTTCTTTGTTGCGCAGCATCCTCAGCCGCATGGAGCCTGAAGAGTCGGCTCTAGCTCCGGGCGACGTGCCAGCGAATCCGGGAACGGGCTAACTAGCTTGAGCGCATCGAAATAGTGATCTATTTTGCTTGCAGCCAACCACGGGGTGCTACGTAGAACCGCGAATTACAAGAATTTCCGATGCGCCCGATAATGCAGCGAGGATAAGGTCCGCGTGCTGAGCGTCCAGCGGAGCGCTTCGAGTTCGGACGATCGGAAGTACTACGAGCTGCTGCAACTTTATTACGAACGCTCAGGAGATTCACTTGATCACCGATCGGTTCCAAATTCGGGCAACCGCTCTGCGTTCCACGCTGACGCCGATGGCATGTGTGTCCAGCCCGGCGGTCGCTCACTGTGACATCATGAGCGACGCCGTCGCCAAAGGCACTGACGTATGAGTCGGCCCGCCCCGTGACTGTCGGTACCATGTCCCGCGCTTCGTTGCTCCTGGCTTTGGTCGGTCTTGCGACCAGCTTCGACGCTATCGGTGCCCCCGCCGACGCGACCGACTGGACGTTCAGCGGCGACCTGCGCGCGGGCTACTTCGCCAGCGAACGAACCGCTCGCGACGGTGCCGAATCCGACCAGGACTCGTTCAACGCCCGCCTGCGAATCGCCTTCGAACGGCGCCTCGATGAACGTTGGACCGTAGGCACCCGGGTGGCAGGCCGTTTCAGCAGCGAGCAGGATGACACAGCCGTGTACCTACGGGGCTACGCGCCCACCCGCACCGGCACCGCATTCGGCGACATCACTCTGGACGAAGCCTATCTCGGCTACCAGGCCCCTGAAGACGGGCTGCGGCTGCGCGTGGGGCGCTTCCAGACGGCGTTCTCGGTACCCGGGGTAGCGTCCAAGGGCCTCGACCGAAACGACAGCCCCGGCGTCGGCGTCAACTGGACCGACGGCGTGCACCTGGACTTGCCGGTCGCGGGTGGCTGGCGCGGCCACGTGATCGGCCAATACCGGAATCCGAAAGGTAGCGGCGGTGTCGCCTACGCACCGCTGGACTTCAGCGATGGCAACAGCCGCACGACGGTGTTCTTCGGCCTGGAGAACAAGCACCGACTGGGCCCGATCACGCAGCGGATGCTGTCGCTGACGTGGATGCCGCACAGCCTGGCCGACCGTGGCCTGGCCGATCCCGCGCGCGAGGACTACATCACCGTCGACGCTCGCGTTGCTGCGGAGTGGCCGCTTGGCGCTGGCGGTCCCACGCTGGTCACTGGCGCCGAGGTCGGCTATGCAACGCAAACTCCGCGGGATGCAGTCGCCGGAACCGGTGGCACCGGTGATACGGGTGGTCTGGCATGGCAGGTGCAGGCCAGCGTGTACGATTTCGCTCCGAACCATCACATCGGCATCGCTGTCGGCAGTGCCGACGCCGGCTGGCTGATCTCGCCCGACTACCGTCCCAACGACAGATCCGCGGAGATCAGATATCAGTGGCAGTTTCTGCCGAAGACGTCGATGGAAGCACGGCTGCGCGAACGCCGCGAACTGGAACACCCTACAGGCACGCGAGCACGGGTCGACCACGATCTGTACCTGAGGTTGACGCACAAGTTCTGACGGGTCCTCCGACCTGATCTGCGCTAACAAATCGGCGCACGCGAAATGTGATCAACATGGCGCGAGCTTTTTTTGCTGTCGCAGAGCGTGACAGGCGGCGACAGTGCCCTGTACAGCATGTGTCTCGAACTTCTTTGAGGCTTCATGAGCTACCCTGAACCCACTGCAGCAAACGACGACGAGAAAATCATGGGACTTTTGGTGGATGGGCAATGGCAGGACAAGTGGTACGACACACAGGACAGCGGTGGGCGCTTCGAGCGATCGAGGAGCCAATTTCGTAACTGGATCACCGGCGGCGGTCAGGCGGGGCCGACCGGCGGGGGCGGGTTCAAGGCGGAAAGCGGCCGCTATCACCTGTATGTGTCTTATGCCTGTCCGTGGGCGCACCGGACGTTGGTGATGCGTGCATGGAAAGGGCTGGAACAATACATTGGCGTCTCAGTGGTGCACCCGCTGATGCTCGAGAATGGCTGGGAACTGCGCACGGATTTCGACGGCGCCACCGGTGATCCGCTGTACGGATTCGACAAGGTCTACCAGCTGTACCAGAAGGCCGACGCCCACTACAGCGGACGCGTGACGGTGCCGACGCTGTGGGACAAACAGCGCGAGACCATCGTCAGCAACGAATCCGCCGACATCATTCGCATGTTGAACACGGCGTTCGACGATGTCGGCGCGCGGGCCGGCGATTACTACCCAAAGGCGCTGCGCGCAGAGATCGACACCATCAACGAAACGATTTACGACCGCGTCAACAACGGCGTCTACAAGGCGGGCTTTTGCACCACTCAGGCCGCCTATGACGAGGCGGCGACGGCGCTGTTCGAGACGCTTGAGAACTTGGACAGTCGTCTCGGCGAAAGCCGCTACTTGCTGGGCAACACCCTGACCGAAGCCGATTTGCGGCTGTGGACTACGCTGGTGCGCTTCGACGCGGTGTACGCGACGCACTTCAAGTGCGACAGGAAGCGCATCGTCGACTATCCGAACCTCAACGGCTTGCTGCGCGACATTTACCAGATGCCCGGAGTGGCCGAAACTGTCTACATGGAGCACATCCGCCACCATTATTTTCGCAGCCACCCGACGATCAATCCGTACGGCATCGTGTCGATCGGTCCGGTCCTCGACTTCAGCGCGCCGCACGATCGCGAACGGCTGGGGAAGCGGGAGATCCGCCGCGGCTGATCGTGCCGCCGTGGCGGAGTTCGGGAAGTTGACTGCGGCAAGAGGACCGATGGCGACCGACGGAGGCATGGATGGCAACGGATGAGATCATCCACGCTTACGGCTCCAAGGCAGCCGGCCTGGCGGACTTGCTTGGCGCCGTCGTGTCCGCCCGGGACCCCGATCGCGGCGTGATCGAGCCGTGGGCTGAGACCGTCTCCGGCCGCATCCTCGACGTCGGCGCGGGAACCGGACGCTGGAGCGGTCAACTTGCGTCACTGGGGCACGCCGTCGAAGGACTCGAGCCCGTCGACCAGTTCATCGAGATCGCCCGCCGGACCCACCCCGGTGTGGTGTTTCGACACGCCTCGCTTGCCGACCTTCGCGGATCCGAAGAGCGCTGGTCCGGGATCCTCGCTTGGTACTCCTTGATCCACCTCGGAGCCGAGGAACTCCCGACGGCGCTGGCCACCTTGCGCGAAGTTCTCGTGGAGGACGGTTCTCTGCTCATATCCTTCTTCTCCGGCCCCCGTCTCGAGGCATTCCACCACCCAGCTATTACGGCCTACCGATGGCCGATGAACGACATGATCCGGGCGATCGAGCAGGCTGGTTTCGCGGTCACCGACCAGCAATGGGACCCAAGTGGCCCACACGCCAACATCACCGCCTCGGCACGTGCCTGAGATCGGCATCCGTATTCGGAAAATCGGACCTACCGGAGTAGTAGGTGTGTTGTTAGATCTGAAGCGGCGGGGGCTCGATGAAAAGTTTCACTCGCACTGAACGGCTATACGCGTTGGTCGCCAACGAGGAGGACGCGCGCGTCTGTACCGATATCAGCGACGAAGCCTGCCGGGAGGTGCCCGGTAACTTCTTCCGCATCATTGTTGCCAACATGCTGACCAAGATCGGCGATTTGTTGATCAGTCCCAAGACAGTACTGGCGTGGCTCATCGTTGCCGTCGGGGCACCCGAGGCGCTGGTCGGAGTGCTGGTACCGATTCGTGAGTCCGGCTCGCTAATTCCGCAACTGGTCATCGGTGCCTGGGTACGCCGGCATCCGGTACGCAAGGGATTCTGGGTAATGGGCGCGATCCTGCAGGGACTGGCGGTGCTGGGTATGGCCATGGCTGTTTGGCTGCTCGATGGGCTTGCGGCCGCTCTGGCAGTGATTGCCCTGCTGGTGATGTTCAGTTTCAGCCGCGGCTTCTGCTCCGTGGCGATGAAGGATGTTCAGGGCAAGAGCGTCCCGAAGTCCCGTCGTGGCCGTCTGGCCGGTCTGGCTTCCACCTTGTCCGGTCTGGTCGCGCTGATCGTAGGCCTGCTCCTTTTTGGAGGCAGCAACGATCCGGACATGCGGTTTTATTCGATCCTCCTGCTGGCGGCCGGGTTGTGCTGGTTTGTAGCCGCAGCGGTATTCGCCGGGGTCGATGAGTTTCATGGTGAGACAGCCGGCGGCGGTCACGCGCTGCGCGCAGCGGTCGGAAGCCTCAATTTGCTGGTGCGTGATGCGCCATTTCGCAATTTCGTCATCGCTCGAGCCTTTCTGATGGCCTCCGCTTTGGGATCACCGTTCGTCGTGGTCCTGGCTCAGCATCAGAGCCACGGCGCAGCGCTACTGGGCGGTTTCGTTGTCGCTTCCGGTCTGGCCAGTGCCATCAGTGCCAGTGTGTGGGGATTCATGGCCGATGTCTCCAGCCGCCGGGTGATGATCCTTGGCGGCGGGTTGGCGGCGCTGGTGTGCGTTTTGGTCGCCGCGTCGGCGTTCGTCGATCCGTTTTGGCGCGGCGGGTCCTGGTTCTATCCGGGAGCATTCTTCGTGCTTGCCATAGCCCATTCCGGAGTTCGCATCGGCCGCAAGACCTACCTGGTGGACATGGCCGGCGGCAACAAACGCACCGACTACACCGCCGTGAGCAACACCGTCATCGGCGTGCTTCTACTGGTGGCGGGCGGTCTCAGTGCGGCCGTGGCCATGCTGGGGACATCCTGGGCGCTGCTGCTGCTCGGGACGATGGGTCTGGTCGGTAGTGCGTGGTCCTGGCGGCTGCCCGAGGTTTCGCACTGGCCGGGCGACACCGGGAACAACGCTTCATCGTGACCCTGGGTTGCTAACGAGAGCCGCGACGATACTTCTACCCGCAAGGTGCTGCGCGAGCGTCGTGAGATGCAGTGTTCAGGGGTTTCCGCTGTCAAGCCCGGGGAAACGGGCGGGTGCGTATGCGCTGTGGCAGTCCACGCACCCCTTGGTCATCTCGGAAAATATCTGCATTTGGCGTGTGGTGTCGCGGGCACGGCCGGCTTCTGCAAGCTTGGCGCTGAGCTCGTGGAGCGCCTCGTCGCTAGCGAGAAACGCCTTCGGCACGGCGGCGAGCAAGGCCGCCTCGTCGTCGGGAGTCATTTGCTGTTCCATGATGAAACTGTCATGGATGGCCTGCGCCTGCCGGGCCACGGTTTCATGATCGCCTTGCACGATGGCAGCGTGGATCTGCCGGCTGGCCGCATCGATTGCCCGCATCTCCTGGATCAGCAGTGCCCGGAGTTTGGGCGGCAATTGCGCGCCGACGTTGCTCCCAGTCGTTTGGTTCGTTCCAGCGATGGCAAAGGCAACTATCGCCAGCATCGTTGACATGAGGGCAATTGCTGTTGCCTTCGTCATGGTCGTCGCCTGTCGTACGTTCATGTTCTCGGTTCCTCTTGGTGGCCGTCGCCTTCGCTGGTAACGGTCAGTCTACCGGCAGTAAATGACCATTTTGAGGCCCGTCATGCCGCTGGATCATGCCGCCAGAGTAGAAATCAAGCAGCCTGTCAAAGGCTTTACCATCGCAGGCACTCAGCCTCGGATTGCGTCGAGGGCAGGTCCCCAAAACGCGGGGCTCGACACGATATTCTGGATGCCATCCACGATGAACTGGATTCCCACGCAGACGAGAAGGAAGCCCATGATCCGGCCCATGGCGTTCATGCCGGTGGCGCCGAGGACGCGGACCACTTTGCCGGACGCGCGCAGCACCAGCCACGAAACAAGAGCCACCAGGCCGATGCCCACGACTATGGCTAGGTTTTCGCCCACGCCCTCGGCCTCGGTTGCCATGCCGATCGTGACGGCGATGGAGCCCGGACCGCTGAGCAAGGGCATGGCAAGTGGCGTGAAGGCAACGTCGTCCATCCGCACAGCCTCGCTCCTGGACTCCTCGGACATTTCGTTCTCCGGCTTGGAGTTCAGCATCCCGAAGCCGATACGCGTCACGATCAATCCGCCGGCGATGCGCAGCCCCGGGATCGAGATGCCGAAGAAGTTCATGATCAACGAGCCCAATAGCAGGAAAGTGATCAGCACGACGGCCATATAGATGCACGCCAGGCGAGCCTGCCGCCGCCGTCGCGCTTCGCTGAATCCTTCGGTGATGGTGAGGAACACCACCGCGGTGCTAAACGGGTTGGCGATCGGGAGGATGCCGATGAAAGTGACGACCGCAATGCTGACGAAGCTACCGATCATGTCATCGGCCTGCAACGGCGATGAGCGGGACGCGTTGACTCTGAACCAAGTGCCGCAGTTCTTGTAGTTGCGATGATGATCATCTGTGATCCTGACGTCAGTTCCACCCAGAGGATGCGAGTCGGGCCGATGCACCGCGCCTGACGAGCGAACAGAAGTTCGCGCGGCTACGAATCATTGCTCGTGACTATTCGATATGCCTCGTCGATGTCTGCTTGATTCATGGTAGTGACTTTGAGGTCCTTGATCAGCCCATCCTGGATCGCATAGATCCAGCCGTGTACCGATAGCTCTTGACCGCGTTCCCATGCTTCCTGCACCACGGTCGTATGACATACGTTGCGCACCTGCTCGACAACATTGAGTTCGCAGAGCCGGTCGGAGCGGTCGCTCTCATCCGTGATTCTGGCGAGGATCGCGTCGTGTTTTTGTCTGACGTCGCGGATGTGCCTGAGCCAATTGTCGATCAGCCCGAGGTGGTGGTTCTCTGCGGCTGCCCTGACCCCACTGCAGCCGTAGTGTCCGCACACGATCACATGCTTTACTTTCAATACTTCGACAGCGAACTCGAGGACACTCAGGCAATTGAAGTCGCTATGGACGACAACATTGGCGATGTTGCGATGAACGAAGACTTCTCCTGGGTCAAGACCGACGATCTGATTTGCGGGGACGCGGCTGTCCGAGCAACCGATCCAGAGGAATTGGGGCTTTTGTTGATCGGCGATCCGCTTGAAGTAGCCGGCATCGCGCTTGACCATACTCTGCGCCCAGCGGCGGTTGTTCTCTATCAGCTCCGGCAGAATTCTCATTGCAGTCGCGACCCTCACCGTCGAAAGAAAAACATGCTAACTGGCCATGATTTGTGCACCCCAGGGTGCGAATTTTACCCCGGCGTCGGCGAACAAGGGACGTTCTAACGGGCATCCCGTTTTTCGAGCCTTTGGCGCAAGCCCGGTGCAGTTCATACTATCTCAATATTGGTGATCACGTTGAGTGGGAAGAACGCGATACGAGGGATGCAGTTAGCGTGCGATGCCCAGCGCCGCCCGAAACTAGGATGACGCGTCAAACGGGAACAGTAGGGGGGTGATGGCGATCGTTATCAGCCATGTAATGACCAGCATCGGTATGCCGAGCTTCACGAAGTCGGCGAACCGATACTTACCGGGACCCATTACAAGCATGACGGCAGGACTCGATACGGGGGAAAGGAATCCGGCCGAGCCAGCGATGGCGACGGCCATTGCGAACGTATAGGGTGAAACACTGAGCGCGGTCGCAGTTTCGATCGCAACCGGCGCCATCAAGACGGCGGCAGCAGTGTTGGACAGCACCATGCTCAATATTGCTGTCAGCATAAATAGGACCGACATCATGATATAAGGGCCCGCGACAGAGAACTGTTCGACAAGTTGCGCTACGATCAAATCGACTGAGCCAGTCTTGTCCAGCGCGCGGGAGACGGACATCATGCCGGCGATCAGGACAATTGTATTCCAATGGACTGCATCGTACGCGTCTTCCATGGTAAGGCATCGCGTGAGCACGGCAAGCGACGTTGCTAGCAACACCGCGACGACGACCGGAACGAGTTCAAAGGCTGATAAGACCACCATGAGCGCCAGGATTGCCAGCGCAATGGGAGCTCGCTGACGCGCGGGGGCAACGTCCGCAATTTCCGCCGGAAACGCCAGTACCACGAAATCATGTAGTTTCGACTGCAATTTCCGGATTTGTTTCCACGGACCAACGACCAGCATCGAATCGCCACTCTGGAGACTGCGGTCCATGAAGTCATCCAGCGGTTCGTTCTTGCGCGCGACGGCCAACACTTCTACTCCATTGGTCGAACGCAGGTCAATTTTGCGAATCGTACTCCCGATCAAGCTGGATTCGGGGTGAACAAGGACCTTCGCAATGCCGGCTGCCCGCGCCCAGCGGGTCCTATCGACGTCGGATACGTTGCGCGCAAGAAGCCGGTAGTCTTTGCTCAGTTCTTCTGTGTCCTCGAGCCTGCCTTGCAGCACCAGGACATCACCTGCCCGAATTCGGAGTTCGGCTGGCGGCGTCGCGATGATCTCCGGACCGAGGAGGCCAGCACGTTCGACCACGATGACTCGTACGTTGAATCGGGACGAAATATCGCAGGTGGCAAGGGTTTGACCTACCAAAGGTGATTCTGCAGCCACTTCTGCCCGCTGTGATGTACCTGTCAGATTGAACTCCACCAATAACTCGCTGATGGTGCTCGCAATGGTTTTCGGTGGCGATACTCGGTCTCCGGGCAACAGATGGCGACCGATCAAGGCCATGTAAATGACAAACGCACACATGACCGCGATGCCAATTGGCGTGAAGGCAAAAAAATCGAAAGCGTCGAGTCCTGTACGTTCCAACTCGGTCGCAAGGACGATATTCGGTGTTGCAGAAATGAGCGTCAGCATTCCGCTAACGAGACTGGCGTAGGCTAGCGGCAGCAACAAACGCGACGCGTTCAGATCGGATTGCCTCGTAACCGCGAGAACGATGGGTAGAAATATTGCCACCACGGCCGTGTTGCTCATGAATGCACCGAGCGCGGCGACAAGGACGGTCAAGATCAGAATCAACCGCAGTTCGCCATCTCGACCATACTTCACGAGCGCGCCACCAATGAAGTGTGCCACGCCAGTGCGGGTCAACATTTCGCCAATGACCAGCAATCCGGCGACGGTGATAACAACAGGGTCGCCGAATCCGAGGAGCGCTTCCTGGGGCGTAAGAACCTTCCCTAGCATCAGAGACAGGACGACCAGCAAGGCGACGACATCCAGCCGAGTTCTGCCGGACAGAATCATTAGCCCGGCGATTGTTACTACAGTCGCGACAAACTGGATGTCACTTGTCATTGCGCTTGGCTCACCGCGGGAGAATCTGCATCACTACGGTCACAGGGTAGTGGAAGAGTGGCCTGCGCCTTCAAGAGCCTGTTTATCGGCCCCCGGCCGGCCGGCCCTCGAACACGAATTCTCAATGGCGATTCCAACAGTGAAGAACGAGCAGTTCGGCATCAGCTGTGTCCCCGAGGTATTAGTCGTGCTGAAGAATGCTTGCAGATGCATACTGGGCGGCTCCGGTCCCGAAGTGCGGTATGGGATATCTGCGTCACCCTAGGGAGGATAGCTTGCGATGGGAAGGAGCGAAATGACAGATAGGAGGCACCCGCCCGAAGCATCAAATTCCGCGCCCGGTAACCCTGGTGCTCCGGCAAACGTGGTCGATCTTGCGGACTGGCTCGAACAATTGCCGCACAACGGTGCGCTCGAGCACCTTGCAACTTTGCCTGTTGCCCGGCGAGCCGAGACTTTTGGATATCTGCCCCTGTCTGTTCAGGTGGAACTTGCGCACCGCATGGCGCGGCAGGATCTGGCTGAAATCGTCACCGAGATGGATGCCGACGACCGAGCGGATCTATTCAATTGTCTGACCGAGGAAGAGCAACAGCGCTTGATGCACGACCTGGCACAGGAGGAGTGCGAGGATATCCGTCGGCTGTCGGCCCATGCCGAGGGTACTGTCGGCGCGATCATGACAACGGACTATGCGACTCTCACTACGAAGATGAACGCGAGGGACGCCATCGCGGCACTACGGCGTTGCGCACCAGGGAAAGAGACAATTTATCGTTCATATGTTCTGGACGAAGACCGTCGCCTGATCGGGTCAGTCCCGCTACACGAACTGATCCTGGCTGCCGACGATGAGTTGGTGGGGGACATCATGGATTCTACGCCGATATCCGTGTCGGTGAATGCCGATCAGGAGGACGCTGCGCGAACAATTGCACATTACAAATTCCTTGCGATGCCGGTGGTTGATATCCAAGGCAAGTTGGTGGGTATCGTCACCCACGATGACGCGGCCGATGCGATGCAGGCAGAAACAACCGAGGACTTCCAAAAGATCTCAACCGTTCTGCCTTTCACACAAAGTCTACGGGAAGTGGGAATACGCGTACTTTATTCGAAACGGATCATTTGGTTGTCACTGCTCATTTTCGGCAATCTCTTCTCTGGCGCGGGCATCGCCTATTTCGAAGAGACGATCCTTGCCTACGTTTCGCTGGTGTTCTTTCTGCCGCTGCTCATCGACAGCAGTGGCAATGCCGGTTCGCAATCCGCCACATTGATGGTAAGGGCGCTCGCGACGGGTGACGTGGCTCTGAAGCACTGGCGCGGCCTGATTCTGCGGGAGTTGGTGGTCGCCGTTGGCCTGGGTGCGACGATGGCACTACTAGTATTCCCCATTGGGGCGTTACGCGGCGGGTCTGCGATTGCGATGGTCGTCGGGCTGACCATGTTCGTGCTGGTGATCGTCGGCTCACTGGTCGGCATGTCGTTGCCTTTCCTGCTCAGTCGCCTTCGACTCGATCCGGCGACCGCCAGCGGGCCTTTAGTGACCTCAATCTCGGATGCGGTCGGTGTGCTGGTCTATTTCTCGATCGCGACGCTGGTGCTGAGGTTGTGATGATTTCGATTGCTCCAGGCCATAGCCAAGTACTGTCGCAACATTTTCGATCGTGACAACTGAGTCAAATCGCACCGCCGAATTTTCATCCGCTAGGCGCCGCCGGCCTGTTCGACAGCGATCTTGATATGGATCAGCTCTGCCAGTGTGCGAGCCCCGAGTTTCTTCATAAGGTGGGAGCGATGTACCTCCACCGTCCGTTCACTGAGTCCAAGATCGAAGGCGATTACCTTGTTCATATGACCGTCTGCGACACGCTCGAAAACCTCGCGTTCGCGCTTGGTCAATGAACCGAGTCTGCCGACGAGCTGTTGCTTGTCAAGCCGCTCTTTGCGTTTGTTGGAGTCAAATTCGAGCGCCTCGTTGATCCGGTCGAGCAGCTCCTGTTCACGAAACGGCTTGCGAATGAAGTCCAGTGCGCCACGCCGCATCGCTTCGACTGCCAACGGAATGTCGCCATGGCCGGTAATGAATATGATTGGCAACGAAGATCCTCTTTCCTTGAGCTTTTCCTGCAACTCAAGTCCTGTCATTCGTGGCATGCGAACATCGAGAACCAGGCAACCGCGCCGGCTCTGATCGAAGTTTTCCAGGAAACTGATCGCCGTAGGATAAAGCTCACACCGCTGCCCTACAGTTTGCAGCAGCAAACTGAGACCCTCGCGAATCCCTTGGTCGTCGTCGACCACGAAGACCGTCTGTTCGCTACTCATCCTGACCACTATCTCTGTGTGCTGGTAAGCGAAAAAAGAAAGTTGCTCCGTCGGACTCATTGTTGCGAAAGGACAACTGTCCACCATGTGCCTCGATGATAGTACGGCTGATCGACAGCCCGATGCCCATGCCGGACTTCTTCGTGGTAGAGAATGCCGCGAACAAGTCATCCGCGGCACTTTCCGAGACACCGGTTCCAGTATCGATCACGGCAATCTCAACGTTGCCGTCCGAGCAGCGCCGCGAGTTGATCCTGATCGTTCTTCCGGCGCGGCAATTGTCCGCGTGCATCGCTTCCATGCCATTGCGCAGCAGGTTCAGGACCACTTGTTGAATCTGCACGCTGTCAACGCGGATCTTCGGTATGTTGATACCAAAATCGCCTTCGATCTCGATGTCGCGGATTCGCGCCTCTGACTCCGCAAGTTGGACGATTTCCGCTATGAGCGCATTGCAGTCGATGATTTGTCTGACGCTTTCCTCCTGCCGACTCATGGTCTGTACGCGCGCGATGATGGCCCCCGCCCGCCGCGCATGTTGGCTGAGCTTGTCGAAGACTTCCAGGGCGTCGTCGTGCCTGCCAGCCGCAACCAGTCGTTTGCCCGCCTGTGCAAACAATGAGATCGCCGCTAGCGGTTGGTTGATTTCATGCGCGATTCCCGTCGCCATTTCACCAAGTGTATTGAGTCGTTCCGTGTGTGCCAACAGTGCGCGATTGCGCCGCGCTTCTGCTTCCGCCTTGAGGCGTGGCGTCAGATTTTCCACTTGTGCGATCACCAGATCGGGCCGGCCCGCGGCGTCGTGGGTAATTGCAGAAATGACTTTAACATCGATAACCGTGCCATCCCGACGCACGTATCGTCTGCGATTCGTAAATGAATCCAACTGCTGTGCGTGAGCTCTATCCGCGAAAACGTGGGTGAGACGTCTGTCGTCGGGATGCGTGACGTCGTCCTCGGTCATGTTCATGAGTTCTGCGGCGCTGTACCCTGTTAGTCGGCAAAAAGCTCTATTGGCACTGACGAAGGGCTGGTTCATGCGATAGGTTGCGATGCCTACCGGCGCGTGCTGGAGAGTAGCGTCGAGACGCTCGCTCCTCTTCCTCAATGCTTCTTTGGCGCGCGCAAGCTCAGCTTCAGTGTCTTTCAGAGCTGTGATATCGATGATCAGTCCTTCGATTAACCGTGATCCGTCAACATCTCGCTCCACCTCACGACCGCGTTCCGACACCCATTTCGTCTGTCCCGACTTAGTCAAGATTCGATACTCAAGTGCGAAAGGGCATCCTTCTGCCAGCGCGTCCTGCACCGTATTCCACACGTAGTCGCCGTCGTCGGGATGGATGAAACGGTCCCAAGCGGGTTGCTGTTCCAGATTACTTGGCTCGAAGCCGGTCAGCTCCCTGCAACCCGCGCTGACGTATTTCATCGTCCAGCTTCTGTTGTTTTTGCACCTGTAGGCCATTCCAGGCAAATTGGCCAGCAGCGTTTGCAGAGTCTCGCGCTGTTGTTCGAATTGCAGTGTCGCTCGACGATGCTGCATTTCCGCGCCAATTGTCCCGGCGAACAGCGACACCAGCGCGACCGCGGAAATCGTGCGCTCAAAGGGCCTACTACCGTAAACACCCAGATGGCCCACAGTGTGGCCGAGTTCGTTGGTGATTCGACAACCTACGTAGCACGTGAAACCATGCTGTCTGCCAAACATGTCGTCGGGATAGTGCTCGTCGAGGTCATGCTCGATCAGCCGCGAGCCATGGCGGAGCGTGTCAGCACATGGTGTGCCGCGGGCGCAATACCTTCGTTCCGGGCCCCGCCCACCCTCCTGCCAGGACGCAATTGTTCGCAGTGTGTCGGCGTCCTCGATCTTGGTAAGAAACGCATGCCGCGCATTCAGCAGAGACGTCAACTGCGCGAGTTGTTCGTGGAAGGTCCCGAGATTTGATGTCGGCCGGCGCGGGTCGGCGATCGTGTGTGGAATAGCCACTGTGGATCCAAGTTCGGGCATGGCGCCCCCACTCTGTTGTTGGAGCGATCCGAATTGCGTCGGTGCGAGCGGGCGGCGCGCAAGCAACAATTCGCTCCAAGGAAACCCGACTTGACACAGCACTGTCAAGCGCAGGGCTACGCATGTCACCGTTGCGTTGGTGAGAATCGGGTATTCTCGACGTCTATGATGCTTTGGAAATGCCGCGCAAGGGCACGGCAAGTTGGCAACTCGACCAGGGAGTTTGTGATGTTGACCCGTAAAGGTTTGAAATCATTGGTCACGACCGCGCTGTTGTGTGTTGTATTGGGCCACGCATTCGCCCAAGCGCCTCTCGTCCGCCCGGATGGTAGCTACCCGACAGCGCCGCTCGCGAAGGACGTCGTCGTCGTCAAGGTCGTGCAGAATGCGCCGCTCAACCTGCAAAAGGCGCCGACGATCAAGGAAGGCCTCGCGACCAATGTCGAACGCATGGCGTATTGGATCGAACAGGCTTGCACCAAAGGCAAGAAGCCGGACTTCATTCTATTCAACGAATTTCCGCTAACCGGCTACTCGGCCGGCACGCGCGACGAGAAGCTCAAGTTCACCATCCGCATTCCAGGTCCGGAGACACAACGCATCGGTGAGCTCGCGAAAGCCTGCGATACATACGTCATCTTTGGCAGCTATGCGACCGATCCGGCGTGGCCAGGGCATATTCTCAGCCTCAACCCGGTGATTGGACGGGACGGCAAAATCCAGGCTACCTACTGGAAGTCACGGAACATCCTGCGTCTCGGCGACGAGATACCGACTACCACGGTCGAGAACGTCCGCGACCGCTTTCGCGCGAAGTATGGCCTCGAAGAGGAGTTCCCGGTGCTGAAGACCGAGTACGGCAACATCGCGGTGAGCACGGTGCAGCTCGATCCGATGGTGTTCGCCGCCTACGCAATGCGTGGCGTTGAGATCATGTTCCGGACGGCGACGCTGTTTTCAAAGACGGACGTTCAGGCGATCGCGCTCTATAACAATGTCTATTCCGCGATGTCGAATATCACGTTCCCGGCCGATTCCGGCGTGCCAGCGAGTTTCGGCGGGAAGTCCCTGATCGTCGACAACCAGGGCAAGGTGCTCGCCGAGGATCCGAGCAACAACGAGAGCATCATCGAGGCTGAGATACCGATCGCCAAGTTCCGCAGCGGGCGGACCATCCCGCGCTATCCGCTCGAGGTAGTCAAACCCGTGTTCGACGCTTACGTACAGGAAGTGCCGCTCAATCACCTCGATCTGCCACCCGAGCAACTGCCGCAGAGCAACCAGGACATGAAGGATCTGATCGACTCGCAGAGCCGTTGGATCAAGCGCTAGGCCCGCTCGGCTGTGTTGGTTCTGTCAACCAAACCGGATCAGCCGTTCGCCTAACAATCGCCCGAACGTCAGTGCCGGCGTCACCATCATGCCACCGCAGAAGGCCTGACCCTGGGTTGCACCCGCGCCCAGGATCTCGCCAGCCGCATAGAGATTCGGTATTGCGCGCCCGTCGCGCCGTACAACCTGGAGCGTGTCATTGACCGCAATGCCTGCGGTGCTGGTGATCGAAGTTCCCTGGTGCCGGATGGCGTAGTAGGGTGGCGTCTGCAGTTTCGTCGGCAAGTGCTGACGTCCAAAGAAATCATTGCGGGTCTGCACGCCGTAGTTGTAGCCCTCGACGGTGGCCGCGAGCGCGGCCGCAGGCAAGCCCGTGGCTCGCGCCAATTCCTCGAGCGTCTCGCCGCGGAAGAAATTGGCGTCCGGTCCTTCGAATGCGGCGATCAGATCCTCACGCGTCCAGTCCTCGAGGATCGGCGGTGCCTGCTCGAGCACGGTCTGATCCAACACCACCCAGTGTCGCAGACGTGGCTGGAACCGAAACGCCTGTTCGCGGGCGTCGACGCTCGGCACGTCTTCACGCACGAACCGTTGGCCGTTCGCATTCACGTAGATCTCCCACGGTTGGCGCTGCTGTGGGTGGAAAATCGTGCTGGCGAGCCGGCTCGAAGGAATGGTCGTGGTGGCGAGCAGGATGCCGAAGTTGGTCAGATACTTCTCGGCATAGCGTAGGTAGCCGCCGACCGACTCGGCTAACACGTGCCCTTCGCCAAGTGCGAACGGATACGAGCCATCGAGATACTTCGGGTAGCCACTGAGCTTTTCGAACATCGCAGCGTTGGACGCATAGCCGCCCGACGCGAGCACCACATTGCGCGGCCGCCACTCGCTGCGTTTGCCACTGGAGTCCTCTGCCGCCACCGCGGCAATGGCGCCGGACGTATTGGTTTGTAGTGCCAGCGCACGGTGCTCGAGCAGGAGATCCACCTTGCCGGCACTGACAGCCTGCGTGAACAGCGGCCGCATCGCGTCGAGAATACCGATGCCGCGCAACGCACTCCAATAGTAGCGCGGCTTGCTGTACGGCTCGTGCGCCACCCCGTCTACCGGATAGCCGGGCAGCAGTTCGTAGCCGTGGTCCATCAACCAGTCGACGGTGGTAGCCGCATGGTCTACCGCGAGGCGCGCGATGGCGTGATCCACCGTGCCGCGACTGATGCGCAACAGATCCTCGTAGTGCAGATCTGGCGTGTCGTCGATGCCCTGCTGCCGCTGCACCCGCGTGCCCGCCGCGCTCATCTGTCCGCTGGTCAGCAGTAGCGTACCGCCGATCGTTCCAGCCGAATCGATCACCAGCACACTTGCGCCACGGGCCGCCGCAAAGATCGCCGCCGGAATACCTGCCGTGCCGGCACCGATCACCAGCAAGTCGTAACGTCGTTGCCGCGTGGCCGCGGCACTCGTGCCGATCGCCGTCACCGCTGTTGCCGCTCCTAGAGCCTGGAAAAATTGTCGCTTCGACATGCGCATCGGAATCTCCAATAAAAATCGGCACTCATGCGTATACCAAACTCGCGTCGTTGATCCGGCGCGTCATGCCAAGCGGCTTACGAGGGCAAACACTCAAATCAGAACTCGTGCCGCCGGGATCAGTGTGGCGAATGACGGTCAGCGATCACCATTCGGGCGCGACAAGATGAACGCCGCAGCAAACGTCGTGCAGATGAGCTGAATCGTCAGGACGGTGTGCGTAGTGCCTGCCAGCACGCTACCGCCGAGCGCCAGCAGCATCAGCGCGCAGGCGAGCCGCTTGTAGCGCGGCGCGATGGCGCCCTGCATTTCCCACTGGGCGATGATTGGCCCAAAAGTCCGGTGCTCCGTGAGCCACGCGCGCGCGCGCGGCGAGCCCTTGGCGAACGCGAGTGCCGCGCCCAGCACAAACGGTGTCGTCGGCAAGACCGGCAGCAGTGCGCCGATCACAGCGCAACACAGCGCGAGTGCGCCAGCCATAGTCCAAATGAGTCTAACCACTATGCCTGACTAACGCCGTCTTCGTGCTAGCCACACGCTCGGCACTTTGATCCACTTCGTCGCCATCACGTCATGATAGCGCGCATCGTAGCTCGATGTGCCAGCGGACGGGATCATCGCAAATCCCGTGCCACCCTGAGTCCGAATGGCGCGAATACCAGCGGCGCCGGATCGCGGCCACGAAACGCAGGGCGCTGGCGCGCAACACTTGTTATCCACCCGCCGCCGCGGATACTCCGAAGCTCGCACTCGCCGTCCACCTGGTGACTCCTGCCATCCGTCAGACCCGCGGGGTAGGGCATCGCGTAGCAATCTTCGGTCCATTCCCACACATTGCCAGTGATGTCGTGGATGCCAAAAGGGTTGGGCGGAAAGCTCCCCACAGGAGCTGTGAACGGATAGCCATCATCGCAGTCAGCCGAGACGTACGTGAGGTCAGACGCCCGCCGGCCGGATGCATCGAACAGGTTTGCACGTACGCAGATGTCGTCAGCATCATCACCCCAGTAGTAGCGAGTGCTGGTACCTCCGCGCGCGGCGTACTCCCATTCGGATTCCGACAGCAGGCGGTAAGGTGCGCCTGTCTTGTCGGCTAGCCACGCAACATAGGCTTTTGCGTCGTTCCAACTGATGCAACCCACGGGCTCATCCCCGAGCGGCGCGCGGCCGTAGCCAGGGTTCCGCCAACTCGTATCGTCAAGCGCCTCCCATTTGTCGGTCCAGACGATGCAGCGTTCAGCCGGCACATGGCCTGCTGCACGCACGAATTCCGCAAACTGCGCGTAGGTCACTTCGAATTTTCCGACTGCAAAATCGTAGCCTATCCGGACTTCGTGTATCGGGCCCTCAAAGCGACCTGTCTCGCCTTCCAGCGATCCCATCTGAAATCGGCCGCCAGGCACGACAACCATGACGGGGCAGCCGTCGCAATCACTGAATTCGGTGCCAGGCTCGAAGTCTCTGGATTGACTGTCGCTCGCAACGAAAAGGAATGCGAATGCAGCGAGGGCTCGAAATGCCACGCTCATGGATCGGATCTTCATATCGGTACGCCCTCTGGCATGGCTAATGATGGTTCTCAGGTATGACTTGTCGTCACAGTGCACATGTATGCGATGCGAGTCGCGCAGGCCAAGGTGATCAGCCAAGCCGCACATCCGGGATCTTGAACATCGACTTCCAGTCACTCGCAATCAGCAGGTCCATCAATGCCGATGGTTTCCCCTGCTGTCTCCTTTCCATTTCGAAATGCAGAGTAATCAGGGAACTGTCCACGCCCGCGCCGAAGAGCGTGCGGAGATATTCCGTTGGTATTCGAGGATCAGCCGCGAGCTCGCCGTCAGCATCGAAGGTTGGCGGCAGAATCGGTGGAACATAGAAGACGTTGGGTTCCGTACCGTACTCGGGGTGCAAGGGCAGTGCGACCTTCCATTGATAGACGAGCTGATGGATAGGTCCTTCCTCGTCTTCCAGGAACCCGACAAATCGCAACTTTCCGGGACACTGGCGGGCGCATGCGGGAGCCTCGCCTTTTTCGAGGCGAGGGAAACAAAAAATGCATTTCTGTGATTTCTTGGTGACGTAGTTGTAATAAATTTTCTTGTAAGGGCAGGCGGTGTTGCACACGCGCATACCGCGGCACTTGTCCTGATCGATTAGCACCACGCCATCCTGCTCGCGCTTGTAGATCGCGCGAACGGGACATGCTTCGAGACAAGCTGGCTTGGTGCAGTGGTTGCAGAGTCGAGGCAAATAGAAGTGGTAATTGTTAGGATACGCGCCGGAGCTGGAGTCTTCATTCCAATTGGCACCAACCGTCATTTTTTCGGTGCGTTGCAGGCGCTGCTCACTGCCTTCGAAAAAAACTTCACGATGATTCACGGAACATTCCGTACCGTGGCTTTCCTTCGACATGAGTTTTCCGGCTTTCAGCCTGTCGTTCTCCCAACCGCCGCCACTGGTTTCCCAGTTGCCCGGATATCCGGGTCCGGGCTTGGTCTCGACGTTCTGCCACAGCATGTATTCCTGGCCCGGCTCGTCGGTCCAAAGCGATTTGCAGGCGGTCGTGCACGTCTGGCAACCAATGCACTTGTTCAGATCGATGACCATCGCTACCTGTTTACCCATCGCCGCTGCTCACGCTCTCTGGGGCGTGTGCCTGTGGCACGTCCTCCACCGCCTTCTCGAACTCACAAGTGAAATCCTTGTAGGTCTGGTTCGGCGAGAATTCCGCCGGCTTGTAGCCGATATGGCCGTAGCCACCCGCCATGCTCGTAGGTTTGATCAGGCCGGCCGTCGAAATCACTGCACCGAAATTCTGGCGATCGCGAAACATCATCGGGTCCCACCCGTGATACATGAACAGCATGCCGGGCTGGATACCAGCACTCAGGTGGGCCATCGCGTAGAACTCGCCGGCGTCGTTGAACACGCGGACCGCATCGCCGTCGTTCACCCCGCGTTGCGCAGCGTCGTCTGGATTGATGTAGATGTCAGGCTCACCGCGCTGCAAGCTGAGTAGAAACGAGTCGTCCCGCCACATGCTGTGGATCCCGTGACGAGCATGTCCCATCATCAGCCGCAACGGATAGCCTTTATTTGCCAGCGGGCGCTTGTGTGTGGGCAGTGATTCGTCGAACTGCAGAAACCAGTCGTGGTCGATATAGAAAGTCTGCCGGCCCGTGAGCGTCTGATAGGGAACCTTGTCGCGCAGGCTCTCGAAAATCTCGGAATGATAGGTCGTGCCTTTGTCGTCCCACGTCGTCTTGGCGGAACCGTCGACTCGAACAGCACCCCTGGCAGCGAGTTCGGCAAACGACAGCTTCGGGATCCCAGGTGTCGTATCGATAATGTACTGGCAGACATCCTTGACGCTCTTGATGGTCCCCTGCATCGTGAAGAGCTCCAGGCAGCGCGTGTAATCCCGCGGCACCCGCTTGCCATTGACGTTGTCCTCGACTATTCCAATGCCTCGTTCGCTCGCCCGACGACTGATGGCTTCCGCCAGCCGCCGGTTCGCTTCCCAATCATCAACGGATTCGCCCAATGGAGGAACCGCCGCGTCGAGGACCTGCACATAGGGTGTTTTCGACTGCAGCATCATGTCGGCACGTTCGTAGTGGTGCGCGATAGGTAGCACGTAGTCGGCATAGTGGGATGTGACACCTGCGTCCGGCACCAACGCCACGATCATCTCGAGTGCTTCCAGCGCGCTCTTCCGCCATTGCTTGCCGGATGCGCGCCAGTTGGCGCCGTTGTTGCCGGCAAAGAATCCCATCTTCCAGCCCTTCTGGCTGTGGCTGGGGAACCAGCCGCGACGGATACTCTCCTGATAGTGCTTATCAATCTCTTGTGCGAGCGCGTCGCCGTATGTCGACTGGTTCAGGGCTTTCATGTTGCCGTGGTCGTAGTCCCACGTGGTTCCCGAAATGCCGCGAAACGCGGTCCCGATACCCTTGAAGGCGAAGGCCATCGTCTTGGTCTTGGCGGAATTGCCAATCTGCAACCCACCACCTTCAGGCCCCAGATTGCCGGTGAGCGAGAGTAACAACAGCATCGAACGTTGCAGAATGTCGCCGTGTAACCACTTGCAGGCCGCGTACCCAGAGAAGATCATGGCTGGCTCAGCCGCGGCAAAAGCGCGCGCCACTTTCCGGATGAGATTGGGTTTGACGCCCGTGATATCAGCCATCAGTTCTGGTGAGTGCTCGGCGGCTCGCTGTTTCAGAAGCTCGAACACCGTCGTGACCTCGAACTCGCCATCCTTGCCGTTGATCCGCCAGCTTCCCTCGAGCATCGGCTGGATCTTTCCAAGTTCCAGACTTGAGCGGCGGGCGATTCCGGTCGGCGAGCCGGGTGCCATGACGGCGGCATTCGTGGCCTCGTCCCACACAAAGAACCTGTCGTTGTTCTCGGCGGCATGACTGTCCGGTACAAGATCGTTGGCCCTTACGAGTCGCTGCGTATCCTTTCGCACCAGCAGGGGCAGGTCACTTTGTTCCTTGATGTAGTCCGATTTGTACAGGCCTTCCGCAAGAATCACATGCACCATGGCCATTGCCAGCGCGATATCCGTGCCTGGCTTGGGGTTTATCCAGAGGCTGGCATGCATCGCCGTTGGCGTGAATTCGGGTGAGATGGCGATGACTTCAGTGCCGTTGTACTTTGCATCCCAGAAGAAGTGCGCATCCGGGATGCGAGTCACGGCCGGATTGCTCATCCAGACCAGCACGCAGCGGGACTTGTAGACCGCCGCCATGGTGTCGCCGGTATGAATTTGCCCGAGCGTCATGTGCACCCCGCTGGGTAGATCTCCCACGCCGGACAAGAACTCAGGAACTGTTACGCCGGTGATATTCGCGAATCGGACCAAACTGCAAAACGCGCCGCGTTTGAGCGCCATCTGTGTGCCGCTGCCGTAGGAAATACACTCCGGCCCATATCGTTCTACCAGATCGAGGAACTTGTCAGCGATTTCGGTGGTTGCCTGCTCCCAGCTGATCCTCTCCCATTTGCCATTGCCCCGCTTGCCGACCGACCGCATGGGATAGAGCACACGCTGGGCGCCGTACATGTACTTGGCGTGTCGTAGACCTTTCTGGCAACCACGGGGTCCGTAGTCCGGCGCATCTCCGGACGCGCCATATTCGCCCTGTTGTTCTTCGCGCCACACGATGCCGTTCTTGACGTAGACATTGAACGCGCAGTTGCCCGCGCAATTTGTGCCATGAGTGCCACGTACCACGCGATCCCAGGTCCACTTGTCGCGATAGAGATCCTCGAATGCTCGGTAGCTTTGGATGGCTGGCGACGTGCCTGCCGCCAAGCCGGCCGACGAATAGCTCAATGACAGGACTGCGCTGGATGCTGCCAGCTGCTGCAGGAATCGACGACGACCGTGAGTTGCGGTCATTGCGCTTGCGAAGAGAGATTCATCGCCAATCGTCATGATCGATGTCTTCCGGGACGGCGCTGTTCATCGCGCCGCAGTGACCGCGCGCCACGTCTGCAGACAGCCGCGAAGAACGCCTAATGGATCGAAGGTAGCGTGCGCAAAGCAATTAAGCCAATTAATTGCTGTAGCTAAAGAATCAGTATTGCTTATGCTACGAATCCGGCGCTTCGGTGCGCTCCAGACTGAAGATCGTTCCGTGTTCGCGAGGAGATTGACTTGGACCTACGGCAACTCAGGCATTTCATGGCGCTGGCGGAGTCGAAGCAGTTCAATCGGGCTGCCGACAGTCTTGGACTGACGCAATCCGCCTTGACTCAGTCGATTTCGAAACTGGAAAAGGAACTGGACCTGCGATTGTTCGTGCGCAGCAAGACCGGCTCCGTTCTCACCAAACACGGCCGGAGATTGCTGGATCACGCCAAAGTGATCACCGGGCAATTCGAGGCAGCCAACACGGAACTCAAAGCTCGTGCCCGCCACTTGCGGACCGAAGTCAGGATAGGTGTCATCAGCAGTCTGAGTGACGAAATCCTGATCAAGGCCGTCTCCTTGTTCCAGTCCGCCTATCCGGACTACAACGTGAAGATCGTCAAAGACTGGTCACCCAATCTGGCGGTCTTGCTGGCCGAAGGCGAGATTGACTTCGCGTTTCTCTCCGATCATTTCCTGGCGCAAGACATGCCGGAGATAGTGTGGCAGCCGCTTTTCAAAGACCACGTGCAAGTGGTGGTGGGCGAAAAACATGCACTGTATCGTCACCGCAGTGCGACGCTGCGCGATCTTGCCAATCAACAGTGGCTCGCTGTTTCGACGAGTCCGGATTGGCCGGAATTCCTGGCGCGAGTTTTCGCGTCAGCAGATATCGATCCGCCTCGGCATGTAGTTAGAACGAATTCGATGACGCTTGCGACTGCGCTGATTACGGGTGGACACGCTGTGGGCATAGTTTCACCCAAGCTATTCCATCCTTCGAGCCGCGAGCTGGGCCGCGTCAAGTATTTCTCGGTGCCGGAATTCGAACAAGAGCGCCAGTTCAGTATCTGTCGACGTGCGCGCATGGTCATTCGACCATTTCATCGATACTTCGTCGACAACTTGCAGACCACGATAATGGAATGGATCGAAACCAAGGAGTCAGGCTGAACCGACGACGAGGGGTTTCGCGGGGCGTCCTAGCCACGCTCCCAGACCGCGACAATATCTGCCACGTTCGGGCAGTAAGTGCGATTGAGCCAACCACTCATGGTGCGGTCATGTCGCTCCCTGCTGGTCGAGCCGATGGCATCTTTGGCCAGAACGGTAAAGTAGTCAGCATCGCGCGCAGCACGAATAGTGCTTTCGACACAGCCTTCAGTCACCTGTCCGGTGATGATCAGCGTTTCGATACTGTGCTTGCGCAGCAACGCATCAAGGGGGGTCTTCACGAAAGCGGAGCCGCGAAATTTCTTGATCACGTGATCTTCGGGGGCGACCTCCATCTTTTCGTATAGTTCGGCGCCCCAGGTGTCTTCGATCGTGTAAAACCGCTCCTGATCCAACGACTTCAGACCGGCGCCGACATGCAATGCCAGCCACATCGGCGAGTCCGATGAGAACCCTTTGGCGATGACGAACTGCGTGAAGATCACCATGGCGCCGTGCGACCGGGCAGACGTGGTCAATTGATTGATAGGCCCGTTGATGCCTTGGGTCATCGATACGTCGAGCCCCAGTACCTCCGCATAGTAGCCACGCGAGTGGCAGAAATCGTTCTGTTGGTCTATCACCAGAACCGCCGTGTGGCACGGTTTGATGACCTCTTCCAGGGTGTTGTAGAACGAGCGATCGCCGATTGTTTCCATGGTCTTCTCCCTAATCCAGGTAGGCCTGCAAGATGGCATCGATTTCCTTGCGTTCCTCGGAGCGCGCAGGAAACAGCGGCGTTCGAATATTGGCGGTGGGGATGTAGCCCGCGGCGTGCAACGCGTACTTCAGCCGAGAGGACCAACGATAGCTCGGCCGCCCGTATATGGCGTCCATCAACGGCATGAGGTGCAATGAAGCTCTTCTCGCGCCCTCGAGATCGTTCGCCCAGATGGCGTCTTGGAGCTTCTTGACGGGTTTCACGAAGTTGGCGAGGCCGATCGTGCATCCGTCGGCACCCAAGGCATAATTGCCGAACAAACCACGGTCCGTGGCCGCGAATACAGCAAGATCTGGCTTGACCTGTCGCAGTGCCACCAGGTCCCGTTCATATTCGATGTCATCCTCGACTTCCTGCTTTATGCCGCTGACATTCGGTAGCGCAGCGATCTGTCTGAGCACATGACGCGGCATCATCAGATTCGTCTGCGGACGATACTGCATGAACCACATCGGAATGGGTGTCAACTGCGACGCCTGGCGATAGTAGTCGACCACCGCTTCGGGAGCGTATTGGAACGCACCGCGTGCGAAGGAAAACGGCGAGAACATCAGGATCGCATCGGCGCCACACTCGGCTGCCGACTCGCATTGCGCCGCAAATTTGGCGCCGAGTCCCTGCGTGTGAATGCCAGCCAAGATCGGCACATCGGGGCCAATGGCGGCTCGCACGGTCCTGATCGCCTCGCGCCGTTCGTCACCAGTCAGCAGGCTAAGTTCGCCTGTATGTCCATTGACCAGAAAACCGCCTGCGCCGTCTGCAACCTGGCGCCTAACGAGATCGCCCATCACGTCGAACAGGATTTCGTTCTTGTCGTCTTGGGGTGCGACGACGGCCGGAAACACGCCTCTAAACTTCTTCATCGCTCGTTCTCCAGGATCAGCGTGGCTTCGCCGCGCCGATGTTTGTGGGCAAGGTATCCAGCAGCATCAAGCGTCGTGCCGGCCAGGCCGGCAGGACCCAACCAGTGTTGCGCAGCACGCACGCTGTGACTTCTACCGGTCCGATCAAGTTGAGTTCTTCATCCGGGGCGCTACCGAATTCGACCGACGCCTCACCCCAGACTTCGTCCTTGAACCATCCATCGCGCGTCTCGATCACGAGTAGTTCGCGAATGTCGTCGCCGCCGTCAATGGGCGCCGGGATATGTCGTACCGAGTAGAAACCGTTGAATGGCTTCTTTTGCTTTGCGGGGGCCGCTGGGTCGAGCTGCGCCCGAACGCGCATGACCGGATAGCCGTAGCGATCGATATCGACGTTGAAGCCGCCGTTCCTGTGATCGCTGCTGTTCGCGTCTTGGTCCGCAGATGCCGACGTCATCGCGATATTCGCGATCTTCTTCGGCCAACCAAACGCAGCCCGACCCTTGTACAGGGCCCAATCGTGCGACACCCACATGAACAAATTGTAGTGACGCAGCGGTTCCCCCGGCGGCGCCGCCAACACGGCGATGCAGGCTTCGTAATACTGACTGAATGCAGGGGGGTAGGGCTGGCCGTGCTCCGGCCGTCTCTGCAACTCGTACAGCTTCAGAAATCCTTCCTGCGGATCGTCGATCTCCAACGGTGCTGGTAGCCACTGCGACAGGTCAGCAGCAGTTCTGAATGTGACGTACAGCACGCGACCGCTGTAACGGTCGGCCTGCATCTGATAGCTGAGCTTTCGTGAGATACCGAAAGGTTGGTCAGCGCCAATCAGTGCCGTCAAGTTGCTTCCGCGCCGATCACCGCATTGATGCCACTCGCGAGCGCGCGTGTTGCCAGCACAGCAGCGGAAATCTCGAGTGCCTGGATCAGATCAGCACGCGGCAAACCCGCTGCAAGTGCTTTTCTGCAATGGTTCTCGATGACCGGTGGGCTCGACCCCGCAACGACGCAGACGCACGCCAGCAACATCTCCTTGTGCCCATCTTGCAAGCCACCCTCGCGGTAAATCGAATTCATCAGGAAGCCGTCAAAAGCCTCGAGTGTCTTCGGATCGGCTTCTGCCAGCAATTTGTGCATCGGTAGTACTTTTCTGCCCGCTGCCTCAATTCGCCGCAGAACGGACGAGCCCGTCGAGTCATTCATCTTCGTGTGCTCCCGCAGTCCTGTGATATACCGCAGAAAGTTTAGGGACCCCGCCCGATTAGTCCAATTAAAGCTAGTAGTGGCTAAGTTAGCGGAAATAATACTGGGCGCAGTTCGATACCGCATTCAATACGCATCATCAGGAGTATTCGCATGGTTCGAATCTTGGACGAGCCGGGGACGCGGACCAGCGAGCCGTTGTTGATCGGCTCGCTGCTACGTACGCCGCTGGCAACCGCGCCGCGACAACAGATTGTTTATCGCGATGTCGCACGCTACGACTATCTGACGTTGCGAGTGCGGATCGCGAAGCTCGCGCGCGTGCTGACGGAATTGGGAATAGAGGAAGGTGACACGGTAGCGGTCATGGATTGGGACAGCCACCGCTACCTGGAATGCTATTTCGCCATCCCGATGATGGGCGCAGTTCTGATGACTGTGAACCTGAGGCTGTCGGCGGACCAGATCGCCTATACACTGCAGCGTGCCAACGCGCGGGTAGTGCTGGTTCACCATGATTTCGTGCCGCTACTGACGGCTCTGGCGGCTCAATTGCCGCTCGTTACCCATGCCGTGCTGCTCGAGCCGGAGGCGGACGATGTGTGCCCATTTCGCAGCCAACGTCTGGATTACGAAGCGCTGCTGATGGCCGCCGATGCGGACTTCGTATTCCGCGAATTCGACGAGCGCGCGGTGGCGACCACTTTCTTCACGACTGGCACGACAGGATTGCCGAAGGCGGTGTGCTTCACGCATCGTCAGATCATGATTCACACGCTCGCCGTGCTCGGCGCATTGGCCAGTCCGCAGCATGGTCAATCGTTCCGTCAGGGCGATGTCTACATGCCGATGACACCCATGTTTCACGTGCACGCTTGGGGTTTGCCGTATGTCGCGACTCTGCTCGGCGTCAAGCAGGTCTACCCAGGGCGCTATGTACCGGCGCGGCTGCTGGCCCTGCGCGAGCGTGAAGGCGTCAGTTACTCGCATTGCGTACCGACCATATTGCAGATGTTGCTCGAAGCGCCGGAATCCGCGCAGACGGATCTGCGTGGCTGGAAGATCACGGTCGGTGGCGCGGCGCTCGGCCAGTCGCTCGCGCGGGCTGCGCTGGCGCGCGGCATCGACGTATTCGCGGCCTACGGCATGTCCGAGACGTGTCCGTTTCTGACAGCTGCCCGGCTGACGGATGACGACGGGCATGACGAAGACGCCAACGAAATCGCGCAGCGTTGTCGCACTGGCCTGCCGGCACCGCTGGTGGAATTGCGTATCGTCGATGAGAACATGCAGGACGTGCCGCATGATGGCGAGGCGATGGGCGAGTTGGTGGCGCGTGCACCGTGGCTTACCAGTGGCTATGTCGGGGATCGCGATGCGACGGTAGAGCTGTGGCACGGCGGCTATCTTCACACCCGGGACATCGCAACTATCGACAGCCAGGGTGTCGTGCAGCTTCGAGACCGCCTGAAAGACGTGATCAAGAGCGGCGGCGAGTGGGTTTCGTCGCTGTTGCTGGAAGACCTGATTGGCCGACACGAAAACGTTGCGGAGGTCGCGGTGATCGGAGTTGCAGATGAGCGTTGGGGCGAACGCCCCGTGGCGGTGGTGGTGCGGCGCACTGCGGCCGCCAACCATATCGACGCCGACGCACTGCGGCAGCACCTGGAGGCTTTCGTCCAAACCGGTCAGATTCCCAAGTATGCAGTCCCGGAACGGTTCGATTTCGTGAACGCTATTGTGAAGACCAGTGTCGGCAAGTTCGACAAGAAGAAATTGCGCGCGATGCTAGAGTCCAGCGGATCGGTGCTGCGCTCCGGTGACGATTTCTGAACGCAACCAGTCGCGGAAGGCGGTGCCTGCCGGCGAGAGCGACGTGCCGAGTTGCCAGGTGAGGTAGTAGGCGAAAGTGTCTTCAACTTCGAGGTCGAAGAGCCGCACGAGTCGACCGTTTGCGAGCGCGTCCGTCGCGATGAGGCCATGGATGAGTGCGACGCCTTCGCCGGCGGCCGCTGCCTCCAACAACATGGCATTGTCCGAGACCGTCAGATTCCCAGTGGGCTCCTTGAGATCCACGCGCGCGGCGCGCAGCCATGGTTGCCACTGTTGCCAGGCATGGCGCAGTAACCGACAGTGACGCAGATCACTGGGGTTCTCGATACGGTGCGCGTCCTGGTACTGCGGCGAGCAGACCGGAAACAGAACCTCACCGGCGAGGCGTTCGCCGGCGGCATTGCTCCAGGTGCCCGCGCCGTAACGGATTGCGACATCCACGCCGAGACTCAGGAACTCACCGAGATCGGCGACCGAGCGTACTTCGACCGACAACGTCGGCATCAGCCGTAGGTAGGAGCCCATGCGCGGCATGAGCCAGCAGGTTGCGAACGAGGGGTGTGCGCTCACGACCAGTCGACCGGCAGTCGCGCGTTTCACATCCGGGAAAACACGCGTCAACAGACCTAGCGACTCACGTACCTGTGCGAACAGGGTCACCGCTTCGCGAGTCGGCGTCATGCGGCGTCCGACGCGACGGAAGAGCGTGGTGCCGAGCTGTCTTTCGAGCTTGCGGATGCGATGGCTGATCGCGCCGTGCGTTACGTCGAGTTCCTGCGCCGCGGCGGTGTAGCTCTCGAGGCGAGCGGCCGCTTCGAACGCGCGCAGGGTCTGCATGGAGGGCAAGCGCTTCATTATTCGTATTGTGACGAATATTCACAGTTGGCGCGAATACATATCGTTTGCCTGCGTGGCACGCCTGGCCGATTCTCCGGCTGTCTTAACGCGGTTGGGGACAGTGTGCGTGCGGAAATGACCATCGGTCGTCCACGGGCTTTCAATGCTGCGACAGCAACGCGTCGTTACGCGTGGTACGTGGTCGGCCTGTTGACCGCGACTCAGGTCGTCTCGTACATCGACCGGTTTCTGCCAAGTCTGCTGCTCGAATCCATCAAGAGCGATCTTGCACTGACCGATTTCCAGGTCGGCCTCCTGATGGGCCCTGCCTTCGGTCTTTTCTACGTGTTCGTCGGCGTACCGATTGGCTGGCTTGCCGATCGATACAGTCGCCGCGCGATCCTGGCGACTGGCATTTCAATCTGGTGCGCAATGACCGCGACGGCCGGGCTGGTACGCAGCTTTGTGCCGCTCTTTCTGACGCGTATGGGGGTCGGCCTCGGTGAGGCGACCATGGCGCCTTGCAGCGTATCATTGATCAGCGACTACTTTCCGCGCGAGCGTCGCGCGCCGCCGCTCAGTCTCTTCATGGCCGGCACTTTCCTTGGCGCTGGCACAGCCTTCCTGCTTGGTGGGCCGCTCGTGCATCACATTACGTCGCTGCCGCCCGTGCATCTGCCAATTCTGGGTGATCTGCGCAGCTGGCAGCTCGCCTTCCTGGTTGTCGGGCTCCCCGGATTCGTACTCGCGGGCCTCATGTTCACGATCCGCGAGCCGCGGCGCCAGGACCAGGCGCAGAGCGAAATCCGTGCGGACGCCGCAGGGCACGCGTCACTGGGCGCGGCGTTCAGTTTCATGCGCAAGCGATGGACTGCCTTTGGTGTGTTGTTCATTGGTTCCGCTGCTGTTGTCACAATGGGCTCGCTGTCGTTCTGGAACGTGGCGCTTTTTGCGCGCACTTGGGGCTGGAGCGTGCGCGACGTCGGTATTGCAACCGGCGTGCTCTTCTTTATTGGTGGGCCGATTGGCACGCTGCTCGGCATCGCCTTGACGCGACGATGGGTCGCGGCGGGGCACAAGGACGCGACACTGCGCGCGTTGTGGATCGGTCTTGCGATCGCCGTGCCTGGATTCGCGCTCTATCCGATCATGCCGAGCGTGGAGCTCGCGATCGTGATGCAGCTCTTCGCGTTCACGGGACAGGCAATGGCGGCGGCGGCAGGCCCTGCCTCGATCACACTGATTGCACCGGGGCAGATCAAATCGCAGGCAACCGCGATCTATTATCTGTGCATTGGCATCTTCGGCCAGCTGCTGGGACCGCCGCCGGTTGGCTTCATGACGGATTTGTTCGGCGATCCCAACAAACTGCGCTACGCGATGACGATCGAAGCCGCGACGATCGGCATTCTCGCGCTCGTGCTCGTAGCTCTTGGGTTGTCGCACTACCGACGCTGTGTGATCGAGGTAGATGCGTTGATTGCGCCCGGGCCGGTGGCTCATGTCTGACGAGCGCGTGGCGCCACGTATCGAGCGCATACTCGAGGTAACTTATACAGTTCCCGACCTCGACGTCGTCGAGTCGGCGTATACGCGCTGGCTGGGCTATCGCGTGATCGATCGCGGCATCGTCGATAAAGCACTGGCGTGTGACTGGGATGCGCCCGCGCTCGCGGGTCGTGCGCAGTGCGCACTCGTACCGGCGGCCGGCGAAAGCGTCGTCATTCGCTTTGTAGCCGAGCCGCAGGCCGCGGGGTGGCAGTCGCTCAGGACTTTTGGTTGGAACGTCAGCGAAATCGTCGTTGAGGACGTGGATGCGCTCGCCGCGCGGCTCGCCGACTCACCGTTTCGTATCATTGGCCAGCCAAAGAGTTTGACGCGCTTTCCGATGATTCGGGCGATGCAGACAGTGGGCCCGGCAGGCGAGTGTCTCTACTTTACGCAGGTCGGCGTGGGCAGTGGTCTCGATCTGGCGCGCGCGCAGTCGGCCGTTGGGCGAGTGTTCATCGTTGTCGCGGCTGGGCCCGACGTGCGTCGGCTGCTCGACTCGTACGCGCCCTTCGAGAACGACATCGATCCGCCGGTCAGCACGCCGGTGCACGTGATCTCGCTAGCGAATGGTCTGCCAGCTGATACGCTGCACGCGCACGGCCTCGTGAAGCTGGGGCACGGCTCAATGATCGAGTTGGATCAATATCCCGCTGTCGCGACGTCGCGCATGGTGCCGACGGGCGGGCTGCCGATTGGCATGGCCATGGTCACGTTCGCGGTCAGTGGCAGCACTGCATCGACGCTATTGCGCGGAGCAGTTGGTGAACGAATCCGTCTCATTGGGACAAATCATGGCTAACAGGATGATCGCGCGCGACTGGAGGATCGATGAATAAAATGTGGCTAACGATCGCCGTGCTGGCTGCCGCCGGTGTGGCTGGTGCGAAAGACTACCCGACGTCGCGGTGCGACCGGCTTGCAGCGAATCCCGAGGATCAGGACATCATTGCGCCCCCAGTAGCGCGCGAAAAGATCGATCTGCCGCAGGCGATCGCGGCTTGTGAAGCCGAGCTTGCACTGCATCCTGACAACGTGCGTGCCCGCTATCAGTTGTCGCGCGTGCTCTCTTATGCGGGCCAGAGCGTGCGCGCCAACGCGGAAATGAAGCGGGCGGCGGACGAAGGCTACCGCCAGGCGCAGTTCGTCTATGGGCTGCTGATCGACAGGCATCGTCCGGATACGCCGGCCGATCCTTGCGTAGTGGAAGACTATTGGCTGCGCTCCGCGCGCGCTGGGCGTCAGGCCGCGCGTGTGAGTTATGTGCGCCACGTGCTGAACGGCAAGTTTGACGCTTGCCGCATCCAGGCGAGGCCGGGCGAGTTGCAGGAGTTTATCGCGGCAGCACGCGCCGACGCGGGCGATTACTACGATCGACTGCTGCTCAGGGATCTGGCTGCTCGACTTGCCGCACGCGCGAGCGAACGTCCCACGCCGCCGCTGTTTGCGAAGCGGACAGCCAAGCCAACGCGCGAGGTGATCATTACTGAATGCGATCGACTTGCCTCGCACCCGGAGGACCCGGACAGCGTCGCCCCGGGCGTTCCCAGTTCGAAGGTCGACGTGCCGAAAGCCGTCGCCGCCTGTTTGGCTGCCGTTGAGCATGAGCCGGCGAATGCTCGTCTGCGCTATCAGCTTGCACGAGTGCTTGCCTATGACGGCGACAGCAAACGTGCGACTGCAGAGATGAAGCGCTCGGCTGACGATGGCCATCGTCAGGCGCAGTTTGTCTATGGACTGTTCGTTGATCGTGGGCGCGCTGACGCGCCCACCGATATCTGCGTCGCCGAGGACTACTGGTTCCGTGCCGCGCGCGCCGGCCGTCAGGCGGCAAGAGTGATCTACGGACAGCGCCTCTTTCAGGGCCGCTTCGATGTCTGCCCGGTGCAGGCCACGGCGACTGAGCTCGGGCAATGGTTCGAGGCAGCCGCTGCCGAATCACGGGATTTCTATGAGCGTCTGCTGATCGAGCAACTGACCGATCGGTTGACTGAACGAAAATCGTCATGAGTGAGGGATATATGTACCAACTGACTACCGCCAGAATTGCAGCATTGCCGCTCGTCGCCGTGGCGCTTGCACTTGCAAGCCCGCCGGCTTGGTCACAACTTCAGGAAGTCGTCGTCACTGCGCGCAAACAGGAAGAACGCCTGCAGGACGTGCCACTCGCAGTCGCCGCCTTCACCAATGAGCAGCTCGTGGAGCGCGGTGCGCGTGACATGTTCGATGTGTCACGCTTCACGCCCGGCTTTTCCTTCGAGAAGGTGAACCGCTACGGGGTGCAGGGGGGCGTCAACCGACCGGTTATCCGTGGCATGTCGAGCATTCTGGGCGAAGGTAACGCACAGGTGTTCGTCGACGGTATTCCATACTCGGATTCGATCCTGTCGTTTCCCTTCGACGTCGTCGATCGTGTCGAGGTGATCAAAGGTCCGCAGGCGGCGCTCTTTGGGCGTGCCACGTTCTCCGGTGCGATCAACCTGATTACCAAGAAGGGCGGTGATCTGCCTGAGAATACGCTCAGCGCACGCTTGGCCGAATACGGCGATACAGAGGTGAACGCGCTGTCGCGCGGCACGATCGTCGAGGACAAGCTGTTCTACATGGTGCACGGTCGTTATTACACGATGGACGGCATGTATCGGAACAGCCTCGACGGCGACCGGATTGGTGGTGAGCAGTCTACCAACTTCAATGGTTCGCTCGAATGGCGGCCCGTAGAAGGCATCTCAGCAATCCTGTCCGGTGGCTTTACTCGTGATCGCGACGATCTTGCCGCGATTACGCTGCAGGATCGTTTCGCGAACAACTGCTACCTGGATGTCGCGCGGCAGTACTATTGCGGTGCGGTGCGCCGAGCAACCGAGGCCACGCTCGACCGGGCGGCCTTGCAGGGCACGGATGGCCTGCATCGCGATTCCACACGATTATCACTGCAGCTCGAGTTCGATCTGCCAGCGGGGTTGACGCTGGTGTCGAACTCCGGCCTGTTCAGCACCGAAATGGAGTACGGTTACGATTCGACCTATCAGGGTGCAACGGCGCTCGGATTGACCGCGGTGCCGGGTGCGCCGGGCTACGTGCGTCCCTTGAGTGATCCGGTACGCAATGGCGGCGTGATGCGCAACGAAGTGACCGATCGCGACGAGTGGTCGACCGAACTGCGACTGCAATCGGACCAGAGCAGGCGCTTGCGGTACATGATCGGCGCGTACTACTACGAGAGCCAGCGGTCGTTGGAGGAGCGGCACTTCCTGTCAACCGCGCCGACGGTGTTCTCAGGTGAGACGCGCGTCGACAACATGGCCGCGTTCGGTTTGATCGATTTCGACATCACCGATCGCTGGAACGCCACTGCCGAGCTACGCTACGCCGAAGACACCATCGGCAACTACAATGCGATCGCCCGGCCAACCGTGCCACTCATTGAAAACACGTTCGATTCCGTCTCGCCGCGCGCGACCACTACCTTCAAGTTGACGCCGCAGAATATGATTTACGCGAATATCGCGAAAGGCAACAAACCGGGGGTCATCAACCCGGATCCGCGCTTTCCCGAAGACATACGATTTGCGGACGAAGAGGAAAGCTGGAATTACGAGATTGGCAGCAAGAATCGCTTTCTCAACGGTGGGCTGATGGTGAACATCGCGCTCTATTACATCGACTGGACGAACCAGCAGATCACCGCGAGTTACACATTCCCACCCCCGACTGGTGGTACGCAATCCTATCTCCGCAACGCCGGCGGCACGGAGATCAAGGGTGCAGAACTCGAGTTCGAGGCTGCCCTCACTGACAACTTCACGGCCGGTTTCACCTATTCGTATACTGACGCGAAGTTCACGTCGCTGACAGACGGCGAGGCACTGCAGCTGTTCGGCAATGCGTCGCTGAAGGGCAAGCAGTTGTTTGGTGTGCCCGAGCAGCAAGCAAGCAGCTACGGCAAATTCACTTTCCCGGTCGGTGCGGACCGATCTGGTTTCGTGCGCGGCGACATATCGTTCACCGATCGTAAGTACGATCAGATCTTCAATCTCGCGCACACTGGCGAACAGATCGTGAGCAACCTGAGTGCCGGTGTCGACAGCGATCATTGGGCGTTGACGTTCTTTGTCAACAACCTGTTCGACGACCGTACGCCTTCGTCCGTGACGCGATATGTCGATCAATTGAACCGTAACGTGCCGGAATATACGAATGCCAATCCGGCGCAGAACAACGTGCCAGGCTCGACCACGCTCGAGCGTGCATTCTTCTATCCGCTTGCCAACAAGCGCCAATTTGGCATGACGCTGAAGTGGAAGTTTTGACGAGCGCCTGGCGCGCCCATCGCCCGATGCATGGGGAGTGCAGATGTTGAAGCGTAGAACATTGTTGTTGGCGAGCGCGTCTTTGGCGGCGGTCGGCGCACGGCGAAAGGTGTTGGCGGCCACCACGCACGACGGCAGCACTTATGACTTGATCGTGATAGGTGCCGGGACCGCGGGCTTGCCGGCCGCGCTGTTCGCCGCGCAGCGTGGTGGCCGCGTGTTGCTGCTCGATTCGGCACCCGCTATTGGCGGTACGCTGCATTACTCCACCGGTCAGATGAGCGCTGCGGGCACAAAGCTGCAGCACTCGCTTGGCATAGTAGACAGTGCGGACGCCCATTTCGATGACGTGATGCGTATATCGGAGAATTCCGCCAATCCCGAACTCGTACGGCTAGCGGTGGACCAAGCGGGGCCGACATTCGATTGGCTGATGGAATCTGGACTCAAGCCATTGCCTGACCATCCGTTGCTCGGCTCGGGACACGAGTTCTATCGCGTGCGGCGCTACTACTGGGCAGAAGAGGGTGGGCGCTCGATCCTCGCGGTGCTCTCGCGCCTGCTCGACGCTGAGTTGCCCGCCGGGCGTATCGATCTGGTACTAAATAGCCCGGTCACGGCATTGCTGCAGTCGGATGACGGCCGCGTTGAAGGCGTGCGCGCGAACTCGGAGGGTGTGGAGCACGTGTATCGCGGTCGCCAGACGTTGATCGCGAGCGGCGGGTATTCCTCGAATCCAGCCATGTGGGAGGAACTCGACGGCCACCGTCAGTTTGTCAATGCGGCGTATCCGAGTTCGTTAGGCGCTGGCCTGCGTCTGGCGCAGTCCGCCGGCGGCTATCTGCGCGGCCATGCCATGTATCTAACAAGCTTCGGCGCGATCCTCGCCGACGACACAGTTCCCGCCGCGCTGCATGCAAGCTTCGAAACCTGGCCTGATCGGCGCAAGCCGTGGGAGATCTACGTCAATGCGCGCGGCGAGCGCTTTGTTCGCGAAGACGAGCCGAGCGTGCACCGGCGCGAGAAGTCGCTGCTGCCGCAGCCGGACCAGCGCTTTTGGGTTGTTTTCGACGAACACATGCTGGCGGCTGCGGAGCCGGGCGTGAAGGGTTGGACACGGGAGGAAATCCGAGCGGCTGCGGGGTCGCAGCCGATGTTCTATCAGTCCGCTACGCTTGCCGGACTGGCGCGCACCGCAGGCATCGACGCTGCAGGACTCGAATGTACTGGCAGACGTTACAACGAAGGCGTCGCGCAAGGTGTCGACATATGGGGGCGGCAGCATCTGCCTACGACGCTGTCAAAGCCGCCGTTCTACGCGATTCGCATGCAAGGCTTCGCAATCACCTCGAACGTCGGCATTGCCGTCGATGCCCGGTTGCGCGTAATCGATATCAAAGGCATGCCGATTCCCGGACTCTACGCCGTTGGTGAGGCACTCGGCCACAGCCAGATGTCCGGCCGATCCTATGTTGGTGGCATGTCGGTCACGCCAGCGCTGTCGTTAGGACGACTGCTGGGTTGGACACTGCCGCTAGGTTTGCAGCGTCGGGCTTGAGCGGATGCCGTGTTGCGTTGTGTTTGCACCGCCGTGAGCTAACAAGCGCGCCACATGGAAGCCTTCGGCAAACCTGGCATGGCGCCAACCTGGACCAGCAGCGCCAAGGATCTGGTGGGCTGTTCGCTCGGGCCATCACGCCTGTGGTTCACAACCGGTTACGGAATTCTGAACGAGGTTTATTCCCCGCGGGTCGATATTCCGCAGATTCGGGACCTCGGGTTTATTGTTGCGGACGATCGGGGTTTCTGGGTCGAGGTGAAGCGGCTCAATTCGTATCGGCTCAAGTTGCCGCAGGCGGGTGTACCGGCGCTCGAAATCAACCACGCGCATGAGCGCTTCAGTTTGCGTTTGCGGCTGGTACCCGACCTGCATCGCGAGGTGTTGCTTATCGAAGTGACGCTCACGGGCGAGCCAGCGCTGCGTCCCTATGCGCTACTGGCGCCACACCTGGGCGGTACCGGGCGCGACAACGTTGCGGCGGCGGGCACGCACAACGGACGGCGCGTGCTGTGGGCGGAGCGCGGCCCATTCGGTCTGGCGTTGGTAGCTGCCGATGAGGCGCAGTGCGACGCCTGGGGCGCGACCAGTGTTGGTTACGTCGGCAGCAGTGACGGCTGGCAGGACTTCAATCGCAACGGGCGGCTCTGTTGGCGATACGAAACCGCTGGGCCCGGTAACGTGGCGCTCGTGGGCGCGCTGCCGAGGTCTGCGACGCTGGCCCTCGGGTTCGGAACCAGTCGCGAGTCTGCGGCAACGGTGGCGATTTCATCGTTGAGCCAACCGTTCGAGGCGTGTTGGCGCTCGCACGTCCAAGACTGGCGTCGCTGGCAGAAGCGGTTGCGTGCGCCGATGGACCTGCCCGCTCCTCTCAAGGAACAACTAACGACATCGGCGATGGTACTGCGAGTGCACCAGGACAAGACCTTTCCCGGCGCCATGGTCGCAAGTTTGAGTGTGCCCTGGGGAAATGCCAATGACAGTGTGGGCGGCTACCATCTCGTGTGGCCGCGCGACGTGGTGGAGAGCGCGGGCGGCTTGCTGGCGCTGGGAGCGCTGCCCGAGGCGCGTGACATCCTGCGGTACCTGATCGCCACGCAGCTGGACGGCGGCAACTGGGCGCAGAATCAGTGGTTGGGCGGCAAGCCCTTCTGGCGAGGCAGCCAGTTGGATGAAGCCGCGTTCCCGGTACTGCTCGCCGCTGCACTCGCAGAGCGCGACGCACTGGACGGTATCGACGTGGCAACGATGGTTCGGCACGCGCTGGCCTATATTTCCCGAACCGGACCTGCCACCGAGCAGGATCGCTGGGAGGAGGATGCCGGCATCAATGCCTTCACAGTGGCTACCTGTATCGCGGCGCTCGTCTGTGGCGCGCGGTGGTTAGCGGAGCCGGCGCGCGGCTGGGCGCTAAGAATTGCAGATGACTGGAATGCGCGTATCGAAGACTGGACCGCCGTGCAGGGTACAGCGCTGGCAACCGCACACGGCGTCGATGGCTACTACGTGCGCATCGCGCCGCCGGCCGGATTGGACGGTCTTGAGCATCTGGAACGGATCCTGGCGATCAAGAATCGGATCCGCGACCCGGGTCTGGCTGCTGAGGATCAGCTTGCGACTGACTTCCTGCAGCTGGTGCGCCTTGGTTTGCGCGATCCCAACGATCCGTTGATCGTCGACACGCTCAAGGTCGTTGACGCCATGCTGAAGGTCGACACGCCGTCCGGCCCCGCCTGGCATCGCTATAACGGTGATGGCTACGGCGAGCACGAAAACGGTGAACCGTTCGACGGCAGCGGTATCGGGCGTGCCTGGCCATTGCTGACCGGTGAGCGTGGCCATTACGAACTTGCGGCAGGTCGCGACCCCACCCCATACCTGACCGCGATGAACGGGATGGTCGGTCGTGCTGGTCTGATTCCAGAGCAGATCTGGGATACCGAGTCGCCGCCTCACTCGTCGCTCAGCCTGGGCAAACCATCGGGGTCGGCCATGCCGCTGGTGTGGGCACATGCCGAGTTCATCAAGCTGATAGCCAGTCGCGCACTCGGACGCCCGTTCGATCGGCCCGACGCTGTTTGGCAGCGCTACGGCGGCCGTCGCCCGCACCCGACCGATGCGATTTGGTCAGCGAGCGCGCCGATCGCGCGACTGCAGGTGGGGCAAGCGCTCTGGCTATGCCTGCCGCACTGCGCAAAGATCCACTTCAGCACTAATAACTGGCATGACGTTGCCGACATCGGCACTGTTGATAGCGGGCTGACCGTGCACGTCGCGCAGCTGCCGACGGCGGGTCTGCGCGTCGGCGATCGCATCGACTTTACGTTTTATCGGCCTGACAGCGACACCTGGAGCAACCGCAACTATTCCATCGCAGTGGTCTGAATGGCCAACTACATCCCTCTAGGATTCATGCTGCCGCGGATCCCACAAGCGAAATCCGCCGACGAATTGGGGCTGACGCTTCATGTCATCGCGCCGTCAGCTCGCCGTGTCGGCAGCGCTGCCAGGGTTGTGCCAGCCGCCGTGTGCGGCAATCAAAGCGTCCGCCTCGGCAGGTCCCCAGCTGCCGCGCGGATAGCGCACGCAGCCGTGGTGCTGCGTCAGGATCGGTTCAACCACCGCCCAGGCGGCTTCGATCGAGTCCTCGCGTGCGAACAGCGCACCGTCGCCGCCCATGGCGTCTGCCAGCAGGCGTTCGTACGGCTGTTCCGCTTGCGCTTGTTCGTCCGACAGAAAGAGCTCGCGCTGCTCGCCGACGAATTCCTTGCCGGCAAGCTTGACGCGCGCGGCAATAGCCACAGCGGATCGCGGCGAGAGTCGGAAGCGCACGTAGTTAGTACGGCCGCCTGCCGGTGCTGAATCCGCGAATAGCTGTTGAGGTGGCGCCCGCAACTCCACCAACACTTCCGCGGCGGTCTCGGCCAAGCACTTGCCCGAACGTAGATACCAGGGTACGCCCTGCCACCGCCACGAATCAATAAAGAGCCGCAGCGCGCAGTACGTCTCCACGTCGGAATCCGGCGCAACGCCGGGCTCCCCGCGGTAACCTGCGTACTGGCCGCGTACGACATCATCGGACCGCAGCGATCGCATTGCCTGAAATACCTTGGCCTTCTCCACATGCACGGCCCCGAAGCCGCGCAATGCCGGAGGTTCCATCGCCAGCAGCGCGACGATCTGAAACAGGTGATTCTGAATGACATCGCGCAGACAGCCCGCACTCTCGTAGAACGCTCCGCGCGTCTCGACGCCAAAACTCTCGGCCAATGTGATCTGCACACTGGCAACGCAGTTGCGATTCCAGACGGGCTCGAGAAAGGAATTGGCGAAGCGAAAATACAGAATATTCATGATCGCTTCCTTGCCGAGGAAATGATCGATCCGAAAGATCGAGTCCTCGTCGAAAGCTGAGCGCGCAATCCCATTCAGTTCACGTGCCGACGCGAGGTCGCGGCCGAACGGCTTCTCCACGACCAGCCGCGCGTGCTCTGCCAAACCCGTCGCCTTGAGCTTCTCGATGACGGTGCCGAATAGTGCCGGCGGAATCGCAAGATAATGGGTCGGACGTGTCGCAGTACCTAACGATTGCTTCAACGCATCGAACGTCGCCGAGTCGTGGTAATCACCATCCACATAACGCAATGCCGCCAGCAATCTCGCGAGCGCTTGCGGATCGTCGAGCGTGCCGCTTTTCTCGATACTGTCGGTGGCACGCTCGCGCAATTCCGCCAAGCTCCATTTCGAGAACGCCACACCGATCACCGGTACCTGCAACACCCCTCGCTTGGTCATCGCATAGAGCGCCGGAAAGATCATCTTGTGCGCAAGGTCGCCCGTGGCGCCAAACACCACCAGTGCGTCGGCTCGTTCGGCCGAGATGGTCTTATGTGCGGGTCGTTCATCCATCAGCGGTGAAGTGTACGACGTGCGATCATGCGTTGCATCGTACTCTGCCAAACGGTCAGGGTTCTCCCAGCGGGTCGATCAGGACCGAGCGGACGCCGCGACGTCTCAGCTGCGTGCCGGGGCGCACTCAGCGCGGCAATGTCACCAGTACTTCCAGCCCACCCAGCGTCGCTGAGCGTGCGACGTGCAAGTCAGCGCCGTGCGCTCGTACGATGCGTTCAATGATCGACCAGCCGAGGCCGCTGCCGCTTGCCTCGTTGCCGATGCCACGAAAGAAGCGCTCACCCAGTCTTTGAATATCCGCCTCCGCCATTGCCGGGCCGCTGTCCTCGACTTTGAGTTGTAGGCGCTCGCCCACTTTGCCGACGCCTACATTCACCGTCGCATCGTCGGGACTGTAGCGGATAGCGTTGTCCACCAGGTTGCGAACCAGTATGGCTAACAATGCATCGTCACCCTGGGTCATACAGGACAGGGGAGCGTCGACCGAGATCGTTTGGCCGCGTCGAATCGCGTGTGATGCGATGTCGGCGACTACCTGTCTCACCACGACGGCGACGTCGACTGTCCGCAACGGCGGTGCAATGTCCGATTCCAGCCTGGACAACGTCAGCAATTGCTCGACCAACCGGATTGCACGGTCGCAGCCTGCAAGCGTGGCCTGCAGCGAGCGCGAGACCTGCGGATCTGAGCTGCCGGCCAGCGCCACCTGTGCTTGTGCGCGAATCGCTGCGATTGGCGTGCGCAGCTCGTGCGCAGCATCGGCAGTAAAACGCCGTTCAGACTCCATGAGTGCACTGATGCGTTGTAGTAGACCATTCAGCGCGCTAACCATCGGCGCCATTTCTGCGGGAGCACTCTCGATCATGATCGGATGCAAGTCATGCGGTCGCCTGTCGACGAGCGCGACGCGCAGGTTTCGCAAAGGCAGCATGCCGCTTCGCACGGCCCACCATATTGCGAGTGCCAGCATCGGCAGCGCTGCTGCCATAGGCCACAGCGTGCTGCGCAACACTGCCCACAGAATCGAGTATCGCGAGGTCGCCTGTTCACCGACGAATACCTGTACGTCGCTCTCGCTGCCGCGCGTCGCGAACACGCGCCACGGCGTGCCATCTATCTGTACCGTGCTGAATCCGTTCTTGAAGTGGCTGTTGTCGCGCATCATGGGTTGCGCGGGGGCATTGGCTGAACGCAGCGCGAGCCGTCCTTCGTGAAAGACCTGAAAGGCTACTTTCGGCGCATAGCGATGCAAGGTCGGCGCATCCTGTGCCACGTCGTCATCGTCGAGTTCTGGAATCTGCTGTACCACCAGCAATGCCGCTGCCTGCGCGAGGTGACCGTCGAGCAACTCGCCGAGCTCGTGCCTGACGTCGAACCACGTAAGTGCGGCGGTGACTAGCCACACGAGCGTTACCATACCCAGCACCAGCGCCAGCAAGCGTGCCTGCAATGATGCGAACAACGTCATGCGCGCCTTTTCTCACGTGACACGATGTATCCCACGCCGCGTACAGTGTGTATGAAGTTGTTACCGAGTTTGCGCCGCAAGTGATGGACATGCACTTCGATTGCGTTGCTCTCCACTTCCTGGCCCCAGCTGTAGAGCTGTTGCTCCAGTTGGACGCGCGACAGCACGCGGCCGGCGTTGAGCATCAACGCGTGCAACAAGTCAAACTCGCGTGCCGACAGTGTCACTGACTGCCCGGCGCGTTGCACTGAACGGGCCGCGGGGTCGAGCACGACATCCTGCGTTGTGAGCGTTTCTCTGGGCTGCCCGTGTGCACGCCGTACCAACGCGCGCAGACGTGCTGCCAATTCGTGGAGGTCCACCGGCTTCACCACGTAGTCGTCCGCGCCTATGTCGAGACCGCGCACGCGGTCCGAGACTGCATCGCGAGCTGTTAGCACCAGCACAGGCGTGCTGATCGCGGCGCGTCGCACGGCGGCCAGCACGGCCATGCCATCCTTGCGCGGCAATCCCAGATCAAGAACCACGGCCGCGTAAGGCTCGGCGCGCATCTCGCGCTCGGCAGTATCACCGTCACGCACCCAGTCCACCTGAAAGCCAAGTTGGCGCAGGCCGGTGCGTAGTCCGTCGCCCAACAGGGGATCGTCTTCTGCTAACAGGATGCGCATTTGGGTACCGCGTCAACGCCCGCCACGGCAGTTATTCGTTTCGATGAGGCTCATGGTGCTCAAGCCCGATCACTGCCACCGCGTTATTCGTGCCGGCTGCGGGCGAATCGCGCCACTGCAGCCACCAAAAGCCCAGTACGCACGCCAGCACGATCGCCGCAACGGCGCTCCACGCGCGTTGCGCGCCTTCCTCTGGCTGACCCTGCTTGCGACCGTGAATCATTGCGCCAATGAGATTCTCCCGATGCAACCAGCTGCTGAGGAGCACCCCTGCGACATGTACGCCTACCACGATGAGCATGAACGTGGCGGCGCCTTCATGCAAATCCTCGAGCCAGCCACCGCCAAGATCGTTGTAAGTGGCCCAGCCCGATGTGGCGATCATCGCGGTCAGCGTGAGCATCAGGACAATTGCGACGGCGCCCAACGGATTGTGGCCAGTGCAATGGGCCGATTGTCCGCGCAGCAGCGCGCCGATATAGCTCAGTACGGCACGTGGCCCGCGCACCCAGTTCGAAAATCGAGCGGGGCGTGTGCCGAGCAGGCCCCATAGCAAACGAAACGCGACCAGTCCGGCCATCGTATAGCCCAGCGTTACGTGCACCAACCGCCAGCGTTCGCTTTCCGCGGTAATCCACGCGCCCGTAAAGCTCAAGACCATCAGCCAATGGAACAGCCTGACGGGCAGATCCCAAACCAGAATCGGTTCGGTGTCTGGTTTGCGACGCGTCGCGTCAGCGAGGAATTCGGACGTTGCGCTCATTGAAGTCTCCTTTTTTAGCTTGTGTATGGCACGCCCCGCAGTTGGCGGGGCTTCTCACTGCGGGGCGTTGCCAGATGGCAGCGGGAATTTCATCGTGTTCGCGGAGGAACCATTGGGATTGCGTGATGCGATCATCTGGCGGTGGCTCACGCATCCGCTTGTCAGTGCTACCGTTCGCGTTCAGCCAGGTTGAGATTGCTGCGGCGGTGACGACATCCAGCGATGCATCGCTGCCGAAGTGGTTTGACAGGTTGTCCATGATCCGTTGCCACGAGACCGACGGTAGCAACTGCGGTGGATAGGCGACGTGGCACGCAGAGCACTCCTGTTGGAATAGCGGCAATGGTGGTTCGTGCGGCCTGCGGCGGCTGTCATCGGCCGTCGCAAACGACGACACGCCGAGACCGACCGCGAAGCTGCAGAGCATGATGGCAACGATGTGCCTCGCAAAATTCTGCATAGGGATTTCTCCAGTGAAAATGCGCATAGGTAACTACGGCTCGAGAGTGAGTAGCCAACTCAGCACGTCTGCTTTCTCTGCCAATGTGCACTCGCGTCCGACTACGTCGTTGCAATTGCGCCGAAACCACTTCTCTGTCTTGGCTGCTTCGACAAAGCGGTCGGGATTCGCTGCAGGTGCGAGGGGCGCGATGGGCTTACCCGTGGCCATATGCTTGCCGCGCTGCACTGGCTTGGCGCCGTGGCACGACGCGCAAGACCAATCCTTGCCGTGCGTCACGTTGAAGAACTGCTGCCCCCGCAAAGCGGATGGCGTCATGCTTGCCTGACCCGTGTAGCTCGCCAGTAGCTGATCTGGTGTCGCGGCAACAGCAGCGGCAACGGCCGACAGTAACGTTGCCGCGGCAAATATGCCGGTAACTAGTCGGGACAGTGGTTTGTGTTTCATGACAGCTCCTTTGTCTGGTGTGCTGCCATCTTGAAGCGTTGAACTTATGGTTTTCTTAAGACGGTGGCGCCAATCAACCGCGGTTATTCGCTTGTCTCTCGCCGCTACCTCGGGCGAGCCAGCGACCAACGGTATCGTCCAAGGCGACGCGACGGCGTAGCACAGTGTCGTTTCCAGCGCCAATTGGTAGAGCATTCCCGGCGCTGTGGTTGTGGTGCAACAATCGTTGTCCACCGAGATCGCAGCGCGTGGCACTGCCTCTGCACGGCCGGCTGCGCGCAATTGGCAGCAGCAATTCCGTTGGAGTCCGCCCTTTTGACGTGCTGTTTGACGCCGATCAAGGCGAGCGTCGGGGTTTGTCCGTACAAACCACACTCGTTTACAGGATCGCGATGGTAGATCCTATGTCGTCCACTATGCGTTGTGTTGACGCAACAAATGATTCTCAGGAGAACTGATGAGCAGATTTTCGGAGCAGCAACCGGCGCGCATGAGTGCGGCCGCTCTCATTGGGATTGCCATGGCGGGACTGTCAACCGTCGCGATGGCGCAAGAACCGGCTGGCGGCGAGAAGGTGATTCAGGCGCTGGAGGAAGTAACGGTCACCGCGCAACGTCGTGAAGAGGCCGCCCAGACCGTGCCGCTGGCTATCACCGCGCTGTCGGCGGAAATGCTCGAACGCCAGCAGATCCGAAGCATTGCGCAGCTCGATCAGGTTGTTCCCAACATCGTGATGAATGAGAACACCGGCACCAGCAGCGCCTCGAAGATCTTCTTGCGCGGCGTGGGCGAAGACGAATCGTTCTTTACTGCCGATACGCCGGTCGGTATCTATGTCGATGACGTATACATCGCCCGTCAGACCGGTGCGATGTTCGACCTGTTCGACGTCGAGCGCCTCGAAGTGCTGCGCGGCCCGCAGGGCACGCTATACGGCCGCAACACGTCTGCCGGTGCGGTCAAGCTCGTTTCCAAGAAGCCGAAGCTCGGCCAGTCTCTTGCCCAGGCTGAACTGACGGTCGGCAACTACAGTCGCTTCGACGTTCGTGCCTCAGGCAATCTGCCAATCGGCGACAGCCTCGCGTTGCAGGGCGCGCTGCTGATGCGCACACGCGATGGTTACACGCGCAACGCGTTCGACGGCAAGGACGTCAACGACAAGGACGTCAAGGGTGCACGCGTGTCGCTGCTGGCCGAGCCCACGGATCGGTTTCGCGCGCTCTTCAGCGCGGACTATATCCGCGAGCGTTCGACTCCAGGCTATGCAGTGCCGCTTACGGTCAATGCGCAGCGTGATCCGCTACCAGACCCGGTGCCGCGAACAGGGGATTTCTTCGTCACGAATTCCGACATCGTCGATCCGCTGAACGACCTCGACCAGTGGGGCCTCTCGGCGACGCTCGAGTTCGATGCGACGGATACCCTGGTTGTCAAATCGATCACTTCGTACCGCACGCTCGACAACCTGCTGTACCTCGATGCAGACGGTGACGTCTATCGCCCAGCACCGTCGATTACTGGCGAGTTCCATCTCTTCCAGGATCAGAAGCAATATCAGGTGAGTCAGGAATTGCAGGCGCTGGGCAAGTTGGCGGACAACCGCTTCCGATATGTCGCCGGCCTGTATTTTTTCCGCGAGAACAATCAGCAGGACACGAAGTCCGTGATCGGCATACCGGCTCTGTTCGGCTTGCCAGTGTCCGCTGCCGGCCGCCTCGACCTCACCAATACCGCCCGCGAAGAAATGACCACGGATTCCTATGCAGCGTTCGTGAGTGGCACCTACGAAATCACGGACAGGCTGTCACTGACGGGCGGCTTGCGCTACACCCGTGAGAGCAAGGAGTTCACAAACGACGTGTTGCTGCCGAACGGCAACTTGCAGGTCGTGTGTCTGAACCGCACCGGCGCCGCGCCTGTGCAGGTTGCCGCGGCGCCATGCACGGGGCCGCAGCTCGCACTCGGTTACGTGGATTTTGCCAATCAGAGCGCGTTCGACCGGACATGGGACGATGTCACACCTCGCGTAGTGGTGGATTATCAGCTTACTGACACAGCCCTCATGTATGCATCTGCGGCCAAGGGCTTCAAGGGTGGCACGACGTCGGGTCGCGACACCGCAGCGCTGCGCAATTTGCTGCGCATAGTGGGTGCGCCGGAAACCAACTGGAGCTACGAGCTGGGCATCAAGGCCGACTGGCTCGATCGCCGCCTGCGCACGAACGCCGCGGTGTTCCGCAACGAGTACGAAGGCCTGCAGTTCGGTGTCACGACACCCGACGGCGGCTTCGGCCGCATCAACGCGGGCGACGCGACGATCGAGGGCGTCGAGCTCGAGTTGACGGCCGTGCCGCTCGACGGCCTGGAGCTGAATGCGTCAGTCGGCCTGCTCGATAGCAAGTACACGAAATGGACCGCGGCGCTGTCGACTTGCACCTCGCAAGGTGGTCTGACGACGATCGAGCAGTATCTTGCATTGCCGTTGAAGCAGGCGCCGGACTGGAGCTATCGTGTCGGTGCGAACTACTCACACGATATGGGTGAACGAGGCGTGGTCTCCTTCGGCGCCGACTACTCTGCGAAGGATGATCACTACAACAATTTGTGTGCTTCGGAAGGCATTCGTGTGAAGGACTACGAATTTGTGAATGCTCAAGTTCGTTGGGAGAATGCGTCTGGGAAGATGCTGATCGCGCTGGCGGGTAACAACCTGGCGGATGCCGAGGTATTCAACGGCGGCTTCGACTTCGCTCGTTCGCTGGGTTTTGCGGCCGGCTATCTCTATGCGCCGCGCACCTGGTCGCTGTCGCTGCGTTACGAGTTCTGAGCTACCAGGGTTGTGTCGTGCCGGGCTCGCGATCGCTATTGGTCGTGAGCCCGGCCGGTACTAACCTGGCTAGACAGCGTCAGCAGTCGTGATATCGAGCGTCTGGCTGGTGCCGTTCATTCCCGCGGAGTTTGGTCATGAAGATCGCGGTTGCGGCAGCATCCGGCCGTCTCGGTCATGCGGTGCTACGCGAGCTACTCACGCGGACTGAGGCGCAGAACGTCGTCGCTGTTGCCCGCACGCCCGCAAGGGTGCAGATATCCGGCATCGACGTGCGACGGGGTGATTATGCCTCCACCGACAGCATGATCGCGGCACTCGGTGGCGTCGACACAGTGGTGTTGATCTCAGCGCCGGTCGGCGAGGGGGATCGGACGTTGCTGCACCGGAACGCGATCAACGCAGCCAGGCGGGCCAATGTGCGCAAGCTCGTTTATACGAGCGTTATCGGCAATGGCAACGAACGCGACACCTGGTTCTGGGACGTCCAGCAGATCAATCGGCAGACCGAAGACGATCTGAAAACCTCAGGTCTCGAGTGGGTGATCGTCCGTAACGGCCTGTATCTGGAACTGGATCTGCGACATGTCATCGATGCCAATGGGTCCGGGGTGTACAGCAACAATGCCCGGGACGGGCAGTGCGGCTACATCACGATCGACGAACTGGCGGTCGCGATCGCAAGGGTTAGTGCATTCGATATCCACAACGGGCGGACGCTCAACCTGGTTGGCGAGAGCATGACCCAGTCGGCATTGGTAGCGCTCGCAAGTGATGTATTCGGACTCGATCTGCGTTACGAGACGATCAGCGACGAGGAGAATATCGCCAGGCTGATGAGCGACGAGAAAATTGCCGCTCGTGGCCGGGATGTGGCCCAGATGCTGGCGGGCTGTTTTCAGTGCATCAGAAATGGAGCGTTCGACGTGCCGTCAGATTTCGAGCAAGCGGCAGGCAGACCCGTCAAGGCGACGCGCCAGATGATGGAGCAAATCCGCAGGACGCTGGGGACGGCCCGTCGGTGAAATCCGGGACCGGTTGTCGTCAAGCACGATCAATCGGCGTGTTGGCTCACGTTCCTGATTTTGATTGTCGATGTTCGACGATGATGCGGTCCGCAAAGGCACGATAAACGGGGACGTGACAGACCAGCGAAGACAGGCCGCGTGCCAGCAGAGTCACCGCCAACAACGGGATGACCATGCTGTGATTGGCGGTGAGTTCGAGTGAGATCACGGCAGCAGTCAGTGGCGTCTGTGTCACACCGGCGAGAAACGCTGCCATTCCCAGCAGCGCGACAGCCGATTGGTCGATTCCTGGCAACAGTGCGGCCAGTGCATGCCCCATGCCGGCGCCGACTGCCAGTGCGGGTGAAAAGATCCCGCCGGGAATTCCGGCCCAGTACGAGAGAACATTGGCGCTGACTTTGAACAGCCAGAACGTCGAGTTTCCCCCGTGCGTTGCCTGGATCAGCCCGCGAGCTTCGTCGTAGCCCGTACCGAAGACTGATGTGCCACTGACCATTCCCAGGACGGCAAGTAACAACCCGCAAACACCGGCAAACAGGATGGGCCAATGACGCCGGCACGCTTCGATGCGTGCCAGAGGTCCGCGTGGCGATAGCATGATCAGTCGCACGAACACGCCGCCGCCGATGCCACCCCCGATGCCGCATAGCAACACTGCAAGCGTGCCTTGGCCGAGCTGCAAGTGCGCATCGACACGGCCGAAGTACGCGTAGTCGCCGAGCAAACCTAACGAGACGACACCGGCGAATATGACCGCCGTCAGGATGATGCCGCTCACGCGTTGCTCGAAGCTACCGGCGAGCTCTTCGATTGCGAACACGATCCCTGCCAGCGGTGCGTTGAAAGCGGCGGCAATTCCGGCGCCGCCGCCGGCAAGGATGAAGCGCGACAGAGCTTTGGGATCGGTGAATCCCATACGACGCCCAACCCAATACATCAATCCGGCGCCAACGTGGATGGTGGGGCCCTCGCGACCGATCGAGGCGCCGCCCGCCAGGCCGAACAACGTCAGCGCCATCTTGCCGAGCGTGACCGGCACAGACAGCAGGCGGTGGCGCAGATCCCGATCCTCCAGTTCGATCGCAGCGATGACTTGCGGAATGCCGCTGCCGCGTGTCTGACGCAGTTTGCCGCTCGTGAGTGCTGCGATCGCCGCGAACACTGCGGGAGTCACTACGAACGGTAGCCAAGCGTTGGCCCGCACCATCGATTGAAAGGTCGCGAACGCGATGTCGCTGCCACGTGCGAACGCGATGGCGGCCAGACCGACGAGAATTCCACCGCTCCAGAGCGCCACCCTTCGTCGCCACTGCGCGGGCGCAAAGTACTCGTGGCCTAATATCTGGCGATGCCAGCGTTCGCCCTTGGGTGGCATATCGGGAGACACGACCCGGAGTATGGCAGAGGTCATGCGGTTCGCACCGTCGCGCGATTTGGAGCGAGTAGGGCCGTGGCATGGCGCGTTTGAATCGACGATCGCGGCCGTCCATCCGGTTCAAAGAAATCAATGGCTTAAGTGACAATGGTGACTACCGCCCGCACTGACATTGGCCCCTGCATGGCGTTTCCGGCGAATGCCACTTCAGGCCGGGTCGTTAGCCCCAGCGAGCTTCCCGAGCTAGAGTGAGCGCTGTAGTGCTGAAACCTACCGACCGGGAGAAAATGCCATGTTCGAGCATGTGCTGTTGGTGGCCCACGTCGTGGTGCTGGGATACTGGCTCGGGGCGGACCTCGTCATCAACGCCACGTACCGGTACGTCTCCTGGTCCAGGGGAATGCCGTTCCAAGAGCGAAGCCGGCTCATGGAACACGTCATGCACGTGGACCAGCACGTGCGCTACGCCCTGGTGCTGCAGCTGGCACTGGGCGTCTCCCTGGCGTCCCTGAAGGGCTACCTACCCATCGGCGAACCCACCGTTTGGGTGGCAGCGGTGTTGGCGGCCGCTTGGATCATCCTCCTAGAGTTGGTCTACCGCCGACGACATTCACCTTCGGGTCCCTTGCTCGACACTATCGACCTGGCGCTGTGGGTGGCCGCCGGCGTGCTGCTGGTCGGGATTTCCGGGGCTTCGGCCGGTGGCTTCATGTCTCTTCCCGGCTGGCTAACCCTGAAACTGGCCCTGTTCGGCGGCGTGTTCCTAGCGGGCGTCGGGATCCGCGTCGCCCTCATGGCTTTCTTCCGCGCCTGGCAGGAAGTCGCAGAAAAGGGCTCCAGTGATGCTCGGGAGACCGCCATCCGTCAGGGCTACTGGAGGGCAACTGCGGTGCTGATTGGACTATGGGTGCTGATCGGCGCCATGGTGGTGCTGAGTGTCGGCAAGCCCTTCTGAGGAGAGAGGTTCAGTCGACGTACTAACTACGCCAGTTCCGTCGCGCCGATGCATTGACGCGTATCGTTGCAGTCCATGCACCCGATCCCGCCCCTGTGACCAATTCCGCCTGCTACTCAACCATCACGCGCAGCGAGGCGAGCTGGATGACGGCGCCATGAAGGCGGTGGCGCAGGCCTCGGGTGCGTCGAACGGATGGACGCAAAAGAACTTCGAGCAGATGAACAGGTGGTTTGATGCGCTCATGGCGGACACGTTTGCATGAGGCAAGGTGCACGGGGAGTTGCGGTGTGCAGCAGCCGCAACCGCGTGTTGCACCCCGTCCGTCCTGTTCAGCGGTTCAGGGCTTCTTGGGCGGCTTCGGCTTCTGGGTTTTCGAGTAGACCTCGAGGCTGGAGAGGTTGGGCTTCTCCCAGTACTCTTTCGGCGGCGCCTCGAGCATGTGCGGATAGAGCTTCTCGCAGTGTGCGCGGACCTTGGGCTTGAAGCCGTCGAGCGAGTCGAACGAGTGATGGGTCGAATGGTAGACGATGTGGCCGGGCGCCTGGCCCATCAGCATCCACGGCAGCCACGGCGTCACGCGCGTCCAGGAGCCAGTGTGCAGCACCGAGGTCTTGTCGGGGTTCTGCAGGTCGGCGAGCTTGACGGCGGTGGTGAAGAACTCGCTGACGCGATTCATCGTGCCGGAGCTCTCGCGCGGCCACTTGTCCGGCTGTAGTGCGGCTTTGTAATAGAGGTTGATGTGCGTGCGGTTGTGGACCATACCATTGCCGGCGTCGATGTAGTTCATCGAGAACGGCACCGGCGGGCGCGCGACCGGCTTGTTGAGACCGCCGTAGTCCGGTTCGAACTTCTTCACCATCTCGGCGAAGTAGTGGTTCCAGGGATCATTGATGACGTCGACAACCTCGACGGTCTCGTCGATGTAAGGATTGCGCCAGGCACGCAGGATGTTGCCGGTGGCGAGGTCGGTGTAAAAGATCGCCTCACGGTGCAGCACTCGATAGCTGCCGTCCGGCTGACCCCAAGCGCGCGCCACCGAGACGACCTCGAAGCCGAATAGGTCGCGCAGCGCCTCGTCCTCGCGCACGCCCAAGACCACGCCGCTGACGCTGGACCACTTCTGCTTGCTCTCGTCGAGGTTGGCGTCTACCCGCACGGCCGCGTTCACGTTGCCCTTGGGCGTGGTCAGGTCGATATGCGGGCCTTTGAAGCCAGCCGGCGCGGTCGAAGCCGCAGCGGCCGACGCCAGCGGGACGGCGCTGAGCCCCGTCGCCAGCGTGCCGGTCAAAATCAACATGTCGCGTCGATCCATGTTTCCCTCGAAGTCAGGCAAGTCGTGGTTTACGACTGGTCGAGGCTGCGCCGAATCGGGCATCGGGTCAACCGGCGCGGCGCCATGCACCATCCAGAGGTCGCGGGCCCGCCAGCTTACAGCCGCCGCGTGGCGCATTGGCTATCCTGCGGTTTGCGTGCGTTCAGGTGGTGCGGGCGCTGCGGCACGAAGGGGTTTGTTAGTTTGGACAGCAGCAAGTGACCTACTCGATGCGCGTTGTTGGCGTGGATTGCGGGCTCGACCGGCGCGATCACGATATCGATGGCGGAGCACAACACGACACGCGACGGCGAGATTCCTGGTCAATTCCCGACACTCGGGCCGGAGTGCCGGCATGCATTGCTGGGCAGGTCACATGCTGCCTGTCACCACGCCGATCGAGAATATCTACAATGTGGGTGACGCCTGCGCGCCACCCGGCACGATTGGCACGGAAGGCGCAGCGGGGCCGGCCTGCGCACTGTGCGCCGTCGACAGACGCTTCATCAACGGCAGTACGGCAATAGCGATCAATGTACACACAAGCGCGGCGACGCCGAGGCGATTGAATAGCGCGGTGTAGATCGGCAAAGTCTGCAGCGGCTCGGTGATGTCCTGCGGCACGCTCGCGTAGCTCGCGACGACGCCGCCGAGATACTGGGACACACCGGACGCGACGAAGTACGCGCCCATCATGAAGCCCCCCATGCGCGCTGGCACGTACCGTGCGATCATCGCAAGCCCCAGGCCACTGACTAACAATTCGCCCAGCGAGATCGCGCCGTAGCCCCACACCATCAGCCACGACGACACCTTGCCGGCGCTGTTCGCAAACTGGCCAGAGGCGCCGTAGATAAAGAAGCCGGCCGCGACGATGACGAAGCCGAGTGCGAATTTGGTCGCGATCGAAAGATCCTTGTTAGCGCGGCCCGCCGCTGTGTAGGCCCAAGCCAGGACCGGGCTCAGGATGAAGATCCATATCGGATTGAACGCCTGGAACTGCGCGGGCGACCAGTCCCACAGATGCCGTCCGAACACGTTGAACGCCGGATCAACGTTGCGCAGCGCGAACAGGTTCAGCGAAGTCGACATCTGCTGATAGAAAATGAAATAGAACATCGTCTGCACCGTGAGCACGAGTGCCGCGATCAGTCCTGCGCGTTCACCGGGCAGCCCGGTCGAAATCAGATACGCGAAGATCCCGACTACCACCACCCCGGCGATGTACACAAAGGCGCGCGCCACAGCTTCGTGTTGCAGAATATAGGCCGAGGCGAATACAGCCCCGACACCCACCAGCAGCACCAGCGCCAGCTTGCCCCAATTGAGCGGACGATCGTCGGGTTCCGAGCCGATGTGCGCCATTGCGTTGCGCATCAGCGCGTAGTTAGCCAGACCCAGCACCAGACCGATCGAGCACACTGCGAACGCGATGTGCCAGCCAAGTTCATTGCCGTAGTGAGCATTGACGTAATCCTTGAGCCACGGCGTCAGCAATTGCGAGATCATGGCGCCCAGATTGACCGCCATGTAATAGATCGTAAACGCGCTGTCGATCTTCGAGTCGTTGCCCTCGTAAATCTTGCGAACGAGGTTGCCGGCATTGGCCTTGAACAGACCGTTGCCGACCACAATCACCCCGAGCGCGCAAAAGAGAAACCAGACGCTCGCGCCGGGCACAACCATCAGCGCGTAGCCGATGGCGAGGATCACCGCGCCGATCAGCATCGTGCGTCGCGTGCCCAGTATCTTGTCGCCGATCCAGCCACCGATTGCCGGCGCCACATAGATGAGCGCCGCCGAGGCCCCCCAGACGAGCGTCGCGCGTTCGTCGGGAAAACCCAGACGCTGCACCATGTAGTACACGATCAGCGCCTGCATGCCGTAGTAGCCGAAGCGCTCCCACATCTCGATCAGAAAGATGGTGGTGAACGAGCGTGTCTGACTGGGAGGGGAGTTGGTGCTCATTGACTGGTCCAGCTCTGAGGCGGCGGTCTCGCGAGCGTAGCGCAATCTGCATGCGAATATCCGGCTTGCAGAGCCTGCGTGGCAGGCCAGCCTGCTCGGCGTCTGCGCCGACGGCCAGCGCCCCCGATGCGCAGCCTCTCCCAGAGATCCGCCCCGTAAGTCGCGCCATAACATCCATTGCGCCGGCAGGGCGGCTTAGACTACCTTGCATCCAACGGGGCAATACTGATGCACACACCCTCACTAACGTCCGTCGTCGCAGCATCGCACGCAAGGGCCTAGCGAAATGATTACGATCTCGCCCGCCAGCACGCAAAGAACCTTGCGGCGCCGCAGGCGGGTCTGCGGTTCGTTGCCGGCGTCGCGCAAGCGCTGCCGTTCGCTGCTGCAGATTTCGATCTCGCGCTGATGTTGAAATCGCTGCATCACGTGCCGGTTGAATCGATGGCGCAGGCACTCGTGGACGCGGCGCGGGTTCTGCGGCCTGGCGGCCACCTGTACGTGTCCGAGCCAGTCTATGCCGGTCCGCTCAACGAGGTGGTGCGGCTGTTCAACGATGAAGGCAAGGTGCGCGCCGCGTTCGAGCCGCACCTGCGCGCAGGGCCTGCCTATTTCGAACAACCGATGCATGTGCGACTACTGCGCAAGCGCCTCGGAACCGACCCAAGGAAGCCAGTATGAAGCGACGACTATTGATTTTATTGTTAGTGGGTATAGTGTTGCCACGGGTCGCCCTCGCTGCGTCCGACGGTACCCCACCGGCGAGTTCGCAGCAAACGGGCTGTCGCGGCATCCTGCTCTTCGGCGGTACCGGACGACTCGGTGCATCGATTGCGCGACTGCTCGTCTCGGCGGGCGAGCCGGTCACGGTTTTCCGGCGCTCGAGTTCACCGCTGGATCGGCTCGACGGGCTGAACGTGAGTTACGTAGTCGGCGATTTGGCCGACGAGCGCAGCATTGCAGCAGCCTTCGATTCGCAGTCATTCTGTGCTGCCATCGACGCCTCCGCCCAACGCGGGGCGAGCAATAGCGTGCCGCGCTTTTATGAGAACGCAGCTCGCTGGATGGTACAGAATGCCAAGCGCACCGGGGTGCGCCAGTTCATCCTGCATGGTTCGATCGGTGCAGGCGACAATCGCAACGAAGTGCCAGCCCTGCGCGACGCACCCGCCTCCGACCGGTTAATCGACAAAGGCCGTGCGGAGCAGGCCGTGATCGCAGGTGGCGTGCCCTACACGATCATCCGCCACGGCCTCGTGCCGTACGACCCGCAACCGCCGGCTACCGGACGCGCCTACCTGACACCAGACCTGACGACCTGGGGCGAGATCACACGCGATGATCTAGCCATCCTGACACTCGATGTGCTCGGCAATCCGGCGCGTTCCAACAAGATCTACCATGCCATCGATCCGCTGCTGCGGCTTCGTCGCGATGCAGGCACCGATCAGCCGCGCAGCATTGGTGGTCCTTCGGCCGAGGAACGCAAAGCGGGCGCCACAGCAGTGCGAGGCGCGCGAGGTCCTGATCTCGAGAATGAACCTGCGCAGAGCGCTACGCAAACAACTACCGACCCATCAAAGCCAGACCCGCACTAAGTGCAGCCGCATCAGCTGTAACATCCGCGCGACCGACCGGCGGGCGGATTCGCCATCGCCTGGCGGTGCGGCTGGCGTGCCTGCCGCACTCATCGGACCCGTTGCGCAGTCTCGCCGGCCGCGCGCAGCAGGCGCGAGTACGAGCGGCTGACGGGCACCTCGAGCCCGGTGCGCAAGCGCACGAACTGGCGGTGGTGTGCGGTGAAGCGCCTCTCGATCGCCGAGCGTCGGACCCAGTAAGAGCGGTGCACCTGCAGGCCGTCGAGATAGCGCAGATCATGGACCGCGTCGCTGAAGCGGTGGTGCACCAGCGTGTCGCCTCTCTCGGTATAGACGCGCAGGTAGTGATCCTCCGCCTTCAACGCGAGGATTTCGCCATCGAGACTTGCGGGCAACCGCGCGCGCAACGTTGCCTCGGCGCTCGCCGACGGAGAATCGGGCTGGACGATACGCGCGGCGCCGAACAGCTTGTCCATGATGATCACGACGATGAGCCAATAGATGATGCCGGGCAGGGTGTTGGCGAACAGGCGCGGCAGATAGTTCAGCGTGGGCCAGGGCAGCGGCGGCGCGAGCGCGAGGAATTCCTCGGGCAGCAAAGTCAGGCCGAAGTACCGATAGCGCGCGATCGGCCAATAAAAGATGAGTATCCCGAGTACCGCGCCCACCACGGCGGAAATCCACAGTGGCCATTGCCAGCGGCGCACGCTGAGGCGCACGAGCCGGGTACCGACAAGCGCCGCGATCCAGACCAGCGCGACCAGGCCGATCCAGTAGAGGGTCGAGACGCCGCGGCTCAAGTGCGGGCCGACCAGCATTCGGTTCCAGCCGAGCAGGGCGCCGACCAACAGCGGTGCGCCAATGTAGAAAAATGCCGCCCCGATCGGGGTGATGGCCGGAAAATCGTACCGAAGCCAGCGCGGCGCCGTCACTACCTGCACCCTCCATTCGTCTCATGAGGTCGAGCGGGCCCGGATTATAGCCGGCCAGTCGCGAACGCCAGTGACAGTCGCGAAATACTCGTGCAGGTCACGAATTCGCGCTTGCCGCAGGGGCAACGCCCGTCGATGTTCATTGCCTTGGCGAAATCAACCTTTGTGGAGCGGAGTAAGTCTCATGACGCAGATGAAGTCAGCGGGTGTCTGGGTGTTGGCCTTGTGCGGCGCTGCGGCGGCGCAGGCAGCAACCGAATCCCTGGCACTCGAGGAAATCGTCGTCACGGCGCGCAAGTCGGCCGAAAACCTGCAAGACGTGCCGGTTTCGATCACGGCATTCACCGCCGCGGACATCGAGGCGGCCGGCATCCGTGATCTGCGCGATGTCGCCGCACTGACGCCGGGCCTGTCGTTCGACACGCTGATCGGCGAATACCTGGCGATTCCGACGATTCGCGGCCTCACGCAGAACGACCTGTTCGGCGACGTCAACAACGTCGAGATCTTTCTCGATGGTGTCAACGTCTCCGGCCGTGCGGGTCTCAACTTCAACCTGCTCGACGTCGAACGTATCGAGGTCGTGAAGGGCCCGCAGAGTGCGCTGTACGGCCGCAACAGCTTTGCGGGGGCGATCAATTTCATCTCCCGCCGCGCGCCGGCGTCCTTCGAGGGCCGTGTGGAGGCGACCGGGGGTTCCGACGGGATTCTGCGCGGTGGCCTGCATCTCGGTGGGCCGATCACCGACACCCTGCGCGCACGCGTGTCTGCGGGCTACGACGAGACTGATGGCACCTACCGTAACCACGCCGTGGCTGACGGCTCGCTCGGCGGCCATCGCTATAGCACCTTCTCGGTCGGCCTCGACTGGGCGCCGATCGACAGCTTCAGTGCGCGCCTGAATGCGTATTACTCGGACGACAAGATCGGTCCGCCGGCCGTCGGATTCGCGGTGCAGAACTGCGAACCGAACGCCGCCGGACAGCCCCTGGCGTACTGCGGCGAGCTGCCCGAGGCGCAGCTCGGCGCGCTCGGCTCGGACGCCCGCGCGATTGGCGAGTTCCGCGAAGTATTCCGCACGAGCCTGCAGGCTGACTGGCGCACGAGCTTCGCCAACATAACTTCGCTCACGGGGTACAACACGTTGCGTCACGAGGCCCTGTCCGACGCGACGCGCCTCGTCGGTCCGGCATCGTTCTTCTACCTCGGCCGGCTGCCCTCGGGCGCGGTTGTGCCGCAGGTCCTCGGATCGAAGCTGTTCCGCGGCGATCGCGATTATGTGGACGAGTTCAGCCAAGAGCTGCGTCTCGCAGGCGGTGAGGACACGCGGCTGCGCTGGACCGCCGGCCTCTACTACTATCGCCAGACTTATGATGGTGGCCTCGACGCCGGTACGCTCAGCAACCTGCCGGCGAACTTCGTCAGTTTTGTGCCGCCGTTCTACACCGCCATCGCGCGTCCCTGGTTCGTGACGAATGGTGTGCCGGCGTTCTCGCGCTTCGAGCGCGAGACCGATTCGCGCGCAGTGTTCGGCGCCCTCGAGTTCGATTTCACCGATCGACTGCGCGGGCGTGTCGAGGGCCGTTACACCGACGAGGAGAAGGTCCAGAGTACGCCGATTCGCGACGGCGCCGTGATTGCGAATCCGCGCTCGTTCGAGGACAGCTGGAACTTCTTCACGCCGCGAGTCACGCTCGACTTCCGGGCCGCGGAGCAGTGGCTCGTTTACGGCTCGGCGGCCAAGGGCGTGAAGGCCGGCGGGTTCAACGAGAACGCGTCGGTGCCAGTGGAGGAGTCCTTCGGGCCCGAGGAAAACTGGACTTTCGAGCTCGGCGCGAAGGGCGCGCTGGCAGACGGTCGCGTCAGCCTCGACGCCGCAATCTTCTATGTCGACTGGACCGATATGCAGCTGCCTGCGCTGTCGCCTGGCGCGTCGATTCCGCAGACGGTGACGCTCAATGTCGGCACCGCCACCTCACGCGGCATCGAACTCGCGGCGCGCGCGGTGCTGACCAGGCATCTGAACGCCAACATTGGATTCTCCTACACAGATGCCGAGTTCAAGGACGCACAGAACCGGAGCCTGATCTCGCTGCCCTCGTTCGCGGCGAGTGGCGGCGACATTTCCGGCTACGATCTGCCGCGTACGTCGCCCACGCAATGGTCCGCGGGCCTCGACTTTCGGCACCCGGCTTTCGCGGATTTCGACTTCTTCGGACGCCTGGATTATTCGTACAAGTCGTCGCAGTCTCCGACGACTGACAGGCTCACCAGAATCGGCGCCATGGAGCGAGTGAACGCCCGCATCGGACTCGAATCCGGGGCCTGGCGGCTCGAGCTATGGGGCGACAACCTGACGGACGATGCCACGCCGACCGGCGCGTTCCGCGACGCATGGCTCAACAACTACGTGGACAACCAGGTTGCGATCTTCCTGAACCGCACCACGGTGTCCTACCCGCGCCTGCGCACCTGGGGCGCCAACGTGAGCTATCGTTTCTAAGATGCGCTACCTGATTGCATTGCTCGCTACGCTGTCGTGCTGGTCCGGGGTGGCTAGTGCTGCCCCGACCCGCGCGGTCACCACCACCGAAGGCGACGTGACCGGACTGATGCAAGGCGGCATCGCGGTGTTCCGCGGCTTGCCCTACGGCGCGGCGCCCGAGGGCGAGTTGCGCTGGCGTCCGCCGCAGCCTGCGCCGCGGCGGGCAACCGTGTTCGTTGCCGAAGACTTCGGGACCGTGTGCCCGCAGTCACAGCGCGTGTCGCAGAACCTCGCCGGGGTCCCGATGGGCGAGGACTGCCTCAGGCTCAATATCTATTCGCCTGCGGGTGCCTTCGACGGCGGCGAGCCGTTGCCGGTGATGGTCTGGATCCATGGCGGGAGCTTTCGCTGGGGTGCGGGCTCGTATCCCGGCGGTGAGCCGTTCGCGCTGGCGCACCAGGGCGTTGTCGTCGTCACGGTCAACTACCGGCTCGGCCGGCTCGGGCTCTTCGCGCATCCGGCGCTGTCGGCGTCGATGCCCAACGAGCCTGTGGGCAACTACGCGCTCATGGACCAGATCGCGGCGCTGCGCTGGGTACAGGCCAACATTGCCGCCTTCGGCGGCGATCCGGCGCGCGTGACGATCTTCGGCCAGTCGGCGGGCGGCGTATCGGTCACGACGTTGATGGCTGTGCCGTCCGCGCGCGGTCTTTTCCGCGGTGCGATCGCGCAGAGCGGTGCCTCACGTATCGAGGGTGATCGCGTGCTGCGCGCCACGGGCGGACCTTTCCTTTCGCTCGAGGCGGACGGTCTCGCGATGGCGCAGAGTTTCGGCATCGCCAACGACGCGTCGGCGCCGCAGAAGCTGCGTGCGCTCGATGTCGAGGCGATCGGCAGGTACTCCGAGAAGGAAGTGCCGAACTCGATGAATCCGGTCGTCGACGGACGCCTGTTGCCCGAAGACATCTCGCGCATCTTCCGCGCCGGGCGGCAGCAGCCGGTGCCGTTCCTGACAGGCACGACGACCTGGGAAGCGTCGTTACTCGGAACGTATCCGTTCAAGCTCGAAGACCTGGTGCTCGGTGCTGACCCGGCGCAGGTGCGTCGCGCGTACGCTGGACTGGAAGAGCGCGCGGTCGTCACGGGCTGGTTCGAGGATTCGCTGTTTCGCGCACCGGCGCGCTTCCTCGCCGGCGAGATGCAGCGAGTCGGCCAGCCGGCGTGGCTGTACGAGTTCGGCTACGTTGCCGAAGAGCGTCGCGCATCTGCGCCGGGCGCCGCCCACAGCGACGACGTCGCGTTCGTGTTCGGCGACCTGGGGCTGCGCGGCCGCTGGCGCGGCGTGTCACCGCCGACTGCGGCGGACCGCCGCATGGCGCAGATCGTGACGGGCTACTGGCTGAACTTCGCGAAACACGCTGATCCGAACGGGCCGGCACTGCCGACCTGGCCTCGCTACGACCGTCGCACCGATCGCTTGCTCGATCTGTCGCCCACGATCGTCGCCCGCGCTCCGCGACGCGCCGACGTATTGCGGTTTTTCGACGAGCGTTACGAGGCAGCACTGAGTGCACCGGCGCCGTCGCAACAACTTAGGAATGAGTCCCCCGAAGGAGTGTCTCGATGACGATCTCGCGCCGTGACTTCATGGTCGCCTCCGCTGCCACGTCCGTGCTGGGAGCCGCCGCGGTATCGCGCCCCGCCGCGGCAGCCGCGGGCCTCGATCCCGACGTGATCGTAATCGGCGCCGGGCTCTCGGGCCTCGGGACCGCGCTCGCCCTGGAGGAAGCCGGGCTCAAGGTCCGCATGATCGAGGGTCGCAAGCGCATCGGCGGACGCCTTTACACGCTCGATGATGTGCCGGGACACCCGGAGGCCGGTGGCAACTCCGTCGCCGCCGCGTATGGCCGGGTGATCGCCGCCGGGAAGCGCTACGACGTGGCCCTCGACGATATCGCCGAGCGCGCCTTTGGCGGTGGCCCACCTGGGCTCTACATCGCCGGCGAGCACGTGCCGCTCGACGCCTGGCCGGCTCATGCGCGCAATCCCTTTGGCCCCGACCTGAAATCGCTGCCGCCCTGGGCCTGGGCCGGTGCACTCTTCAAACGCCATCGGCCGTTTGCGGACCCCGGCCGCTGGGCGGATCCGGAGTTCTCGAAGTACGACATCTCCGTCTACGAGTTCCTGCAGGCCCAAGGCGTCTCGGACGCCGCGATCCAGCTCGGCTACGACACGAATATTTCCTACGGCTCGACGGCCCACGACGTCTCGCTGCTGATGCAGGCCTACGTGGACCACTGGCAGGCCGTCAATTCGGCCGCGGGGCCTCGCTTCGTGCGCGCCTTCCGCGGCGGCAACCAGCGCTTGCCCGAGGCGATGGCGCGCCGGCTCAAGGGTGAGTTGTTGACGGGCCGCCGGGTCGTCTCGATCGCGACGCGCGCCGACGGCGCCGAGGTGTATTGCGAGGATGGTTCGCGCCACCGTGCGAAGGCAGTAGTCTGCTCGATGCCCTTCGGGACGCTGCGCCATGTGGCGATCGATCCGCTGCCGCCGCCGGTGCAGAACGCGGCAATCCGCACGCTCGGCTACGTGCCGGTCACGCAGGTGCACATCGTGCCGAAACGAAAGTTCTGGGAGAGCGACGGCCAGAATCCATCGATGTGGACCGACGGCCTCGTGGGCACGGTCTACGCCCAGCGCTTCGGTCCGGATCCGAAGGAAGTGATGAGCCTGACCTGCTGGGCGCGGGGTCTGCAGGCGCAGTATCTCGACCAGCTCGGGCCCGAGGCCGCGGGTCGCGCGGTGGTCGCCGAGTTCGAGCGCCTGCGTCCGGCCGCGAAGGGCGCGCTTAAGGTGGCGAAGGTGCGCTCCTGGGCGACCGATCCGTTCGCGGGCGGCGTGTGGTCAAGCTTCGGCCCCGGTGATGTGACCGCGTACGCGAACTCGCTCGCGGCGCCCCACGGGCGGCTCTTCTTCTGTGGCGAGCATACGGCGCTCGCCAGCCGCGGCATGGAGGCCGCGCTCGAGTCGGCCGAGCGCGCGGCGGTCGAGGTGCAGCTCGCGCTGGGCTGACTGATCGCTGCTACTGCTCGAAGGTCGTCCGCAGGATGATCGACGACATCGTGCGTCGGGGCGCGGAACTGTGCGTCAGGTCGGTTGTCGCTGCCAGATGGTCTGGCAACATGGGTCGATTGCCGGATCGGAAAGACAATGCTGCGGCGACCGACCTATCACTTGTTCCTTGCCGTTCTGGTGTTGCTAGCCGCGTGCGATGGTTATCCGCGCGACTGGGCCTCGCCTGCTCCCGGTTTGCTGACCCGGATGTTCGATCGGTGTCCGAACCTTGCCGGCGACTACCTGATCGGCCAGCACCTGGATGCGGGCCGCTGGGTTGACGACGACGATTTCGGGAAACTACCGTTCTTCCTGACGCCAATCGGCGCGCAGTCGCAAGCGCGCCATTATCCGTGGGGCACGGTATCGGTGACGGGTGACGCGGCCCAGGAGCTAACTATCACGCTGCGTCGCTCCGCTGAGCGAATCGCGGCCCACAAGGCAGCCGTGCTGGCGCAGCGCCATAGTAGGCCGCCACAGCTGTGGCCGGCGGAATACGCAATGCGTCAGACACTCAAGCGGGATGTGCACTATCGCTGCGACGGGGGCTGGCTGGTTGCCGTGCCAGGTGCGGGTGGGCCGCCCGATGCAGGCTACAACACTGGCAGTGCTGTCAGCCGTATTACCCGCGATGCACGTGGCGGGCTGGTGGCGCATATCGCAGGCACTCAGGAACGGAATCTGTCGCTGTGGTGTGGCGACGGCTGCAAAGGAACGATTCCGGTCGATGAAGACGTCAATCTCTGGGGTCATTGGCCGCCTGTTAGCGCGCCGGAGTAATCCGCCAAGAAGATGCACCGCGACGGTCCGCGGCTTGACGTCAGGTGTTAGGCCGAAGCATGTGGCGCGCACCACAGTCATTCAACACGAGCTGGATGGTGACCAGCGTCAGTTAGAACGCGGGCGCTGTCCGCGCAACAACCACCACAGCACAGCCGGGCGCAGTGCGCGCTTCAGCAGGACGCGGACTTCGGTGACGTTCAGCGTCGCCTCGCAGGGCAGGATGCCGGCGACTCCCGTGAGGGTCAGGCGGTCGTCGCGCACCTCGAGCGTGTCGAGGCGGAGGTCCAGCTTCATGGCGGGTGTCTTGACGAGCATGATGGTCCTCAGGCGGCCTGCGTGGCTTGCCAGGGCGTCAAACGCACGGCGTTGGCGCCCGCCGCTCGGCCCGAGATCATCGCCTCGGTCAAGTAGGAGCCGTTCTGGTACAGGTTCGAGAACATCGAGCCGAGCTCGCCGGCTTCGTACAGACGCGGGATCGGTTGGCCGGCGTGGTCGAGCACTTCCGACTCGATATTGCGCCGTGCGCCGCCGCCGGTGCATACGATTGCCGGCACGATTTCGACGGCGTAGTACGGCGGCGTGGCAATGGCCTGCAGCGTCTGTGGGTTGCGGCCGAACGCCGGGTCGTTGCCGGCCGCGCAAGCGGCATTGTAGTCCCGCACTGTCGCGGCAACGGCGGCCGGGTCGCGATCGATCTTCGCCGCCAGTTCCTCAATGCTGTTAGCTGCCACGATCCAGCCCTTGGCCACTTCGGCCGCGTTGTCATCACTCCAGGCGTAGTTCTCCACCACGGCGTTCCAGGTCATGATCTTGGTGATCAGGGTGTTGTGCTGACGGGTCGTGTCGTCGAACAGCATGTGCATCGGCGTCACGCGGTGATGCGGCGTGTCGATCCACTGGCCGTGGATGCGCTGCTTGTAATGGGTGAGTTGCCAGTCCCAGGTCTCGTCGAAGAAGCGCTGATTGTCTGCGCCGATGTCGATCCAGCTGAAGCTCTGCCAGAAAAGTTGACGGAGGAACACCGTGGCGTGGCCGGGGAATCGCAGCCCGGGCCAGATGCCGCCCGACTGGCCCTGGTTTCGCAGGTGCCACATGTCGGCGCCGGCCTTCTGCAGGATCTTCAGCCCATCGCCGGTGTTGCCCGGTGTGCCGAGCGGGAAGGCTTCCTGCAGGCCGAAGTAGTCGCGCTGCATCTGCAGGTTGTTCTCGAAGCCGCCGGTGCACATCACGACGCCGCGTCGCGCGCGGATACTGCGACGCGCACCGCCTACGTCGACGATCGCGCCGAACACCTCCAGGGTGTCGGGATCCTGCACGAGGTCGACGACCCGCGAGTCGAATTGGCGCCGGATGCGCGTCCGCTTTTCCACGTTTGCAGCGAACGCGAGCCAGACGCCGCTCGGCACCGGCAGGATGGTCGCGTTATGTGCGACGGCCTGTTCCGCACCATACTCCGGGAATTCCAGAATAACGCCCTTGTCGGACCAGCCGCTGCCATGCAGATAGCGCGCGCCGGCTTCTTTGGCGCGTGCCTCGATGTAGGGCTCGAGCTCGACCATGCGTCTGGCCCACGCATCGAGCATGTCTTCCGGTATCGGGTTCGAGGCGCTCATCGCTCGTTGGTAGGCCCGCAATGCCGCGGCATTCTTCGAGATCAGCAGCGACTGCCCGGAGGCGCGTGAATTGCCGCCTTGGTACCGTTCCGGCATCTTCTCGAGCACGAGGACGTCGGCCTGCGGGTCCAGATCATGCGCCTCGATCGCCGCCGCGGCGCCAGCCAAACCGTAGCCGCAGATCAGCACGTCGGTCTCGTCGTGCCATTGTCGGACGCTGCCTGGGCTTGCCATGATGTCAACTCCTCGGTGGATCGAAGCGAGTCCGGCGAGCCGCCATGCCGGCGGCCACTCGGAAAACAGCGTAACGTTACAGAACGACCCTGGCAAACCATCTGTGAGCCGCGGTGCTGGCAACAACCGAACAGCAAGAGGGATTCCATGATCAGCGAAATTCGACTCGCAACCGCAGCGGTACGCAGTCTCAGCGCGTCACGCAAGTTCTATCAGGACACGTTCGATTACGTGTGCCACGGCGAGGGTGTCGCCGCCGGCGCAGCCTTCGAGACGCTCTGGCAAATGCCGCCGGGTCTCACCGGCAGCTACGTCGTGCTCGGTCCACGCGGCGCGTCGACCGGATTGCTGCGACTGGTGCAGTTCGACCAGCCTGGCGTCGCTATCTGGGGTGACTACTCACATCCGGAGAACTATGGTCACTATGCGCTGAACATACGGGTCCCCGAGCTCACCTCTGCAATCGATCGGATTCTCGCCAATGGCGGGCGTGCCAAGTCGGCACCCACACATTGGACGGTTTCGCCCGAACTGTCTGCGTGGGACTCACTCTCGTATGACCCTGACGGTATTCTTCTCGATGTGTTCCAGCTGGAAGCGGCGCCCGGATCACTGATGGCTGACTATGACGGCCAATGCTCCGGTCTGCAGACGATTGCGATGCACGTGAGCGATGCTCGCAGTGCCGCCCGGTTCTATGCAGCGCTCGGCTTCAGGCCCTGGTATGACAAGCTGCTGGAGAACATGGAGTCGTTCTTCAAGTTGCCCGAGGGCACAGCGCTGCACAACATCAATCTAGTCATGCCGGGTAACTCGTCCATCGGTCGGATCGAGATCGCTCAATACGTCGGTTTCCCCGGCAAGTCGCTGCGCCACGTGGCGGTACCACCCAATATCGGTATTCTGTCGATCTCGATGGAAAGCCAGGATCTGGCCGGGACCATCAGTCTGCTGCATAGCATCGGCGCCGAGCCATGTGGCGCGACGGTCGAAGTGAACGCCGCGATGCTCGGCAAGGTGCGCGCGCGGTCGTACTTCGGGCCGAATGACGAGGTGCTCGAGTTTTTCCAACGTGCCTGACCGGCGCTTCGAATTGGCGTAGACACTGGTGCCGCGACTATGATCAGGCGTGCCGGAAATCCAGAATGAGGAGCAGACATGAACCGCAAGCGCATCAGACATCCAGACGGCAGCACCAGCCTCGCCGAAGAACTATCCCGTCGCGGCTTTCTGAGCGGTGCCGCGCTCGGTGCCGCTGGTCTGGCAGTGGGCGCACGCGATGCCAGCGCTGCCATGGGCAAAGGGCCGGCGGAAATCAGCATTCGCAAGGATGGCAGCTACGCGACGGTACCACTCAGCAAAGACAGCGTTCGCCTGCACGTCATGCAGACCCGGGTACAGCCGGTCGACGCATCGAGCAGCCAGTCGGCGGCAGCGGGTCGCAAAGAGAACGTGGCGCATATGCTCAAGCTGCTGCAGAACGCCCAGGAGTGGAATCCACCTGGCGACATCGTTTTCTTCCATGAATTTCCGATCACCGGCTTCAAGTTCGACTGGACCCGCAAGGACATCGATCGCGTTGCGATCGATCTGCCGGGGCCCGAATTCGAAGCGATCGCGGCCGCCGCCAAAAGCTACGGTTGTTACGTGGTATTCGGCTCGTATGTCCGCGAGAAGGACTGGCCCGGCCATGTGCTGTCGATCACGACGGTCGTCGGGCCAGACGGGACCATCGTCGACAAGCACTGGAAGGCGCGCAACATCATGGGCGTGTTCCGCATCGGTCGCCAACCGATCGAACTGATGACGACCACCATCTACAACGTGCTCGACCGATACATAGAGATGTACGGTGCCGATGCGGTAATCCCGGTGACTCGAACGCCGTATGGCAACATCTGTACATCGTCGGTGCAGCGCGAGCCAGAACTGTTCCGGGCCATGGCGTTGAAAGGCGCGGAGATTCTGCTGCGTACCGCGACCGGCGGATTCACGCCGGCCGACATCGAGATGTGCGCCACCTACAATCGGGTGTATACGGCGGTCTGCAACAATGCCGTGTCGCCCGGCAATCAGTTCTTCGAAGATGCTGGCAGCGGCGGCAGCGCGATCTATGACGAATTCGGTCGGCAGATCGCGAGTGCGCGCAGTGAACATGAACAGCTGGTCTCGGCCGTCATTCCAATCAAACAGTACCGTGCCAATCATCGGCAACCGGAGTTCGCCTGGGATCTCTATCGGCCTGTGCTCGATCAGTACGTGCCGCGCTATCCGGCGTCCAACTTCAGCAAAGTTGGGCTACCAACGGATCTGCAGGAGGCCTACAAGCAACTCAGCGATCCGAGAAACGTCAATTGGTAGCAAGGTGGCACGCGAACAGGCGACCAGTACCGTATTGGCGGGTGGGCTGCGCGCCTGTACGCGATAATTGCTCGTGAATTGTGCTGCAACCTGACGATGGAGGTGTTGTCGATGTCTGAGCTCGATCAAAAATTTGTCGCCATTATTGACGACTGGGTCAAAGCGTACGAAGCGGACGATCCGGAGCGGGTCATAGACCTTTATGCAGACGATGCGGTAGTTGCAGTGCAGGGAAGGGCGACTGTAAACGGTCGTACCGAGATTGCGGCTCTGCTGCGCGACTCGTTCGTCCGTTACGATCGGAAAGTCACGGTTCGTTACGACCGAACGGAATCCTCCGGGTCACTCGCTTACGTATTCGGTCGGTCCTGGATTACGCTGGCGCCGCGGGACGGTTCGTCGAACGCCTACCTGTTCGGCCGATTCGCAGTCGTCCTACGCCACTGCAATGACGGGCGATGGAGAATAGTTGTCGACATCGACCAGCCTTCCGCGGATGTCGATCCGACCAAGCCGCATTTCGGGACTGCCGGTTAGCTCGGCCACGGGATTATTCACGAAATCCTAACGACATGGGGCGTGTCCGTAGCCCTGGCTCAGTCCGGTAAAGCGGTATCGGTCGCACAGCCGACGGCCTGACGGCCAGACCACCGCTAACAAATGCGCGGATGAATCGTTGCACTATCTTGCAACGGGTTGGTCAGCTGGTCACACGCGCGTTTGAATTGTGGACAAGCGCGCTTTAGCGCTGAACAATCACGCGCGGCGATCTGCTCGCTTTGCAATCCTCACCTACTTGGTAGCGACCTCAAGGTAAGCGATCAACGCTTTTCGATCAGCCGCACTCGCAACACCGGCAAATGCCATGACATTGCCGGGCACGACCGCACTGGGACGCTCTAACCAGCGCTCGAGCGTGGCAACGTCCCAGCGCAGCTTGGCTGCCTTGAGTGCGTCGGAAAAGGCGAATCCGGATGCCGTGGCAGCTTCGCGGCCCATGACGCCATGGAGATTCGGGCCCACCTTATGGGGCTGGCCAACCGCCACTTCGTGGCAGGCACGACACTGAAGGAACAGCAGCTTACCGCGCTTTTCTAGCGCCGCATCGGCTTCATTGGCAAATGCCGGCACCGCGACTAGTATCGCGATCAGACTGAGTAGCATCGTTCGATGAGGTGCTTTCATGGGCGTATCACCTGAGAGACGTCGGCAACTTGCACGACTCTGCGGCAGCTGAGATTCATCCAATTGAGGTTCATACCGATAAGGCGAGCGTCTGCATCATGTAGTGAGTAGGCGATAAATGGTTTGCCAGTCTCGCGCACAAGCAGAAACATGAAGTCAGAATTCTCGTCGTAGTACGCATACTCACGCTGGCGCAGACGTACTGTGTAGCTGATACCGTTCGAGACACGTTTGACTGTAAATTCGCCACCCTGAGAATGTATCGAAAGACCTTTTTCCGACTGATCGCCAGGCATCGGACCTCGCAAATAGTCCTCGGCAAAGTTGAGGTTGCAGTCGAATCGATTGGCGCGACGTAACTTGTATGGCTCGTCGTCGGGAAAGCCAACAGCGAGTTTGCCGGTCTTGACTTGAAAGCTGCGATCCACGCGCCAGTACTTGTCCGACGACAGCAGCACCTCGTGCTGCGACCAGCGGCGTTCGCCCGACTCGCCGAATTCGCAGCGCTTTGCAGGTATCGTCCCGCGATATTGGCCACCCTCCGGTACCCACTCAATGGCGCAGCTCTCGATCGTGAAGACGTCGTCTCTTGTCAGGCTAGCCAGAAGACGTGGATCGAAGTACCCGCCGCGCACTGCGTCCGGTCTGTGGAAGAAAAACAGACGGCTACGTACGCCGACCGTTGGTTTCTTGGATTCGAAAGTGATAAGTCGCTGACGCGACACTTTGTCCGAATCGCCGTCGAGGTACTCCTCGACATAAAATACGTGCGTGCCGAAACTCGGTAAATCGATCCGCCGGTGCATGGAGTGGATGCGCCCGTGCCGCCGACCAGTGGGGCGATTTTCTCGATGATCGGTCTCGAACCAGATCTGTTCGTCATTATCCCATTCACCCTCGAACCAACTTGACATGACCTTGAGGTCGCGCGTGTTGGGATCGTCGTCTGCCGCGACGGACAGACTCGGTAGCAGCCAGCCACACGCGACTACGCAGGTGACAAGTAGTAAGAGGGGGAATCGAATGACCCCGGGCTCAAATGGCATTGAGCACATCTAGCGCCGCTCTTTCACCGGACTCAAACGCACCCTCCATGCCACGCTGGACGATCGCCGTGTGCTCTCCACAGAACACCACCCGGCCACTGCTGTCACGCATGTGATTGCCGTATGCGCGGATCTGACCGGGCTGCCAGTAGACCCAATCACCTGCGCCAAATGGGTCGCGGTGGCACGCCTGTACGGTCAGGAGCTCAAACTGACCGCGACTGGCGGGCCGCAGCTTCGCCATCACGGTTGTTACATATTCGAAGCACTGCTGGTCTGTCATGAACGCGAAACGGCGCGCTTCGGCGCCGTTGATGAACGCGACAACGTTCGTGTTGCCACCATCGGGCCCCCGATCAACGGGGGCGAGGCGCTCGATGCCACTGTCGGTCCACATGCCCGGCGGGAGTCTATCTTTCTCCCAATACGGTTCACGCACGCTCATATGCACCTGTATGGAAAGGCCGTACTCGATCCGCTGAATCGCCTCCGCAAATGGCCCGGCAATTATCGGATCGAATGCCAGGTCGCGCAGCCGTGGCATCGGCATCGAGATGATCGCGTACTTTGCCTTGAAGGACTGATCGGAGCCGCAATGAACTGTGGTTCCACCCGCGTCGGACTCGATTGCAAAGGCCGGCGTGTTGAGCAACACAGGTCGCTTCAGACTTGCCGCCATGGCGATCGGCATGCGCGAATTACCGCCTTCGACCTGCATCGGCAGGGACTCTTCGGCCGACAGATTGGCGCGCGTGAAGTCGCCAACATGGTAGCGACGCATCTCGTGTAATGCCGACGTATTGTCTATGCGATCAGTGTGGATCACGATGCCCATCAAGTGAATTGCGGCATCCGACAAGCCTTTGGAACGCAAATAGTCCGGCATCGGAATATCGTACTGTGCGAACTCTGGTGTCAGCCACGCCGTCAGGTCACGGTCTCGCAGTGGCGAGTCGCGATGGACGATGTGTCGCAGTGCTACATGCGGCAGAATCTTGCGGTCGTCGCCCGTGAATGGATTGGCCTTGGACGTAGGCCAATCCGCCGCAGTGATCAGCTGTCCATTGAGATGGTAGATCCATTGCGTGGGCGGACCTAACCACGGTGGCCGAACGAGCGGCAACTTCAAACGCCGCGCGGTGTCGATCATCCGCGCGTATGTCGTGCTCATGACCTCGCCGCCGGCTTCAGGCTTGCCCGGCACGTCCATGAGCGTGTAAACACGGCCACCCACCCGGCCGCGCCCTTCGACAACCTGAACTTCTAGTCCCTGTTCCTCGAGGATCATCGCGGCGTGCAGCCCGGAAAGCCCTGAGCCAACAACAACCACGTCGATCGGCCGCTCCGCCGCGTAAAGGGGACGCACCAGACCGCTCGCCACCCCGCCACCGAGCAGCGCAAGCGCCTCTCTGCGATTTAGCTCACTCACGCGCCTGCTCCTTACGTCAGTTCACACCGGGAAACCGCCCAGCCATTGCTCAGCATGATCCTTACAGGGAGTAACGCAACGTAACTCCGACTTTCATACCCTCGGACAGGCTGTAGGGAAAACTGAAATTGTTGCCGGGCACCGTGATATCGCGAAATCGAGTCGCCGATTCAACGCCATCGTCGTCGGTGAGATTTTCGACGTAGGCGGTCGCAGAGAACGGCCCGCGCGCCAAGGTCGCGCGAATATTCGTACGCGAGTATGCGCCGGCATACGCAAGATTCACTTCGTCAGTCCAACGCTTGCCCTTGTAAAGCTGGTCCAGTCGGAACGTCGCATCCCACTCGCCGAACACGGGCAACGTATAGGTGGCAGACAGTGATCCCTGGACCTTCGGAAAGCGCGGTGCCTCCCGACCTTTGGTTTCGGGATTGCCAAACACCTGCTGGACATTGACCGAATTGAAGCTGGTGTATTGCGCGTCGATAAGTCCTGCGGTGGCTTCCAAGCCGAACGCACGAGTAACCGAGAACTTGCCTTCGAGCTCTATTCCCTTTATCTCGGTGGAACCGGCGTTCGCGACCGCATCAATCTGCGTGGTGCTGGTCGGCGAAGGAAAGACCTGGCGGCGTGTGACCTGGTCTTGCCAATCCATCTTGAACATCGCCACGTTCAGCAGTGCGCGCCGGTCGAGCCAGGTGGACTTCAAGCCCAACTCGTAGTTGCGCAAGGTTTCCTCGTCGAGTGCAACGCCAACACCGTAGGTCTGCAGAATATAGGCTTGCTCGGTCGCCGAGCGCGCCGCGATGTTAGCGTTGAACTGCTTCGGCTTGTTGCCCTCAGACACAACGCCATACAACATCACGTCATCCGTGATCTTGTAATCCAGAATGACTCGCGGCAACCAGGCTTTGGTCTCGCCCGACAGTGTGCGTCGATTGACACCGCTGCCACTCACGTTGACCACTTCGTCCTGTTGGTAGCGCAATTCAACGCTGCCACGCAACCGGTCGCTAAAGTCGTAGCCGACAGAGGCAAAGGCCGCGCGATTTTTCGCCTCGGCAATATCGCGTATCTGCGCAGCCGGGGCTGGCACTGTGGTCAATGTGGCGCCGGTGAAGTAGGCATTGCTCAGGAATTCACCCTCATACCAGAACACACCCGCGACATAGCGAAACGGACCGTCGCCAGCCGAACTGACGCGTAACTCAAAAGAGCGATCCGAAAAATCCTGGTACGAGGCTGTTCCAAACACTGGCGATCCAGTCAGATCTGCATCGCTAACGTCGAGGCTGTTTTCCTCGAACCGCGAGCCGATCAACGCGATCTCATGGCCACCGACCGACCAAGCCCCCTTGAGCGACAGCGTCTCCGAGTCCCGCTCATAGCCGAACGCGTCGATCCCCGCTGCATTGGTACCGACGACCGTGTTTGCTCGATAGGTGCCGCTCGTTGGTAACTTGCCGCAGTAAAAGCGAAACGTACCGCCGAACGGGCCGCAGTTAAGTTGTGATGCGCCGAGCTGCAAAATAGCGGCTGGGCCATCGTCGTCGCTCTGCCGCATATAGCGCAGATCAAAACGCAACGTATCGAGCGGCTTCCACACAAGGACTGCAGAGCCTGAGCGGGACTGCTGCGCTCCAAGACGCTCGTTATTGAGCGAATTCCGATAGCGACCGTCAAACTCGTAAGACCGTAGGTGCACGCGTCCGTACAGTTTGTCAGCGATGATCGGGCCAGAGAGACTTGCGGAATATTCCTCCAGCCCAGCAGTTCCCGCGGTTCCGACGACATCGAAGCCCAATTCTTCACCAGGGTCTTTGCTGACGAAATTGACCGCGCCACCAAATGTCTGGCGTCCGAAAAGGGCACTTTGCGGGCCCTTTATCACTTCGATTCGCTCGAACTCGCTGAAGTCGAGCGTTTGCGTGGACCCAGGCATATAGACACCGTCCACAAAGAACGAGGCATTCTGCCGCGTCGGATTAGCGGTGTTGATATCCATGCCTCGTATGCGGGGCTGGCTGTTTTGGCGGCCGCCCGGATTCTCAAAATGGAAGCCGGGTGTCAGATTCGACAATTGCTTGACGTCGCGAACGCCGGCCGCTGCGAGAGTCTCGGCCGTCAATGCGGTGATAGTCAGCGGCACGTCCTGCAAAGGTTCTTCGCGCTTCCTAGCGGTAACAACCACCTCCTGCAACACGGCCGACGTATTCGTCGTATCGGTATTTTGCGCGCTGACAGGGATAGTAACGACCAAAGTCATTACGGCCGGCAGTAGTAGACGAAGGCTGATCGATATACTCATAAGCAGCGAAATTCCTTAAGTCATTCAGTGTGGCGTTGGAGCGACACAACAAGAGCGGGCGTGCCTGCCGAAAAATGCTGGAAATCCAGCGTCATCAAAAAACATCTTAGATTGGCTCGCATCAGGGCTAGCATTCTGGCAACGCATTGTGCCTAGCAGACCCTTAATCTTTTCTAATTCGGCTGCGAGTATCAATTTAAATATTCTTAAGTGATCCGTTAAGCTGAGTTATTCTCTTTCAAGCCCTCCACCGAGCAACGGATCGTGATGCGTCGACTTTTGCCACCGCTCAATGCCGTCCGTGCATTCGAAGCGGCATCGCGCCTCATGAGCTTCAGCGCCGCGGCGCGCGAGCTGTTTGTCAGCGTGTCCGCCGTCAGCCAGCAAATCCGCAGCCTGGAGCAGCACCTCGGGGTCGACCTGTTCAAACGCAGCCCATCGGCGGGGCTGTCGCTGACTCCTGCAGGCCAAATGTGCGCGCCAGCGTTGCGATCGACACTCGACTCTCTTGCGCACGTGTTTGCTCAGGTGAACACGCAGCTAGCTGACAATGTCGTCACGCTGGCTTCTTCGCCCTCGCTCAATACAAGCTGGTTGCCGCATCGGGCAGCCGGCTTTACCGCTCGCCACCCCGACATTTCTTTGCGCATCTGGATCAATCGTGGCCTGAATCCAGTCGATAATCCGGTGAAACCTGACCTTGCGATATACCTCGGCGAAGGCAATTTCAAGGGACTACACGTCGATCCGCTCATGACAGAAACAGTCTTTCCAGTTTGCAGTCCAGCGCTCTACCATGCGCGGCCTATCCGCAAACCGGCAGATCTCGCCAACCATACGCTGCTGTGTGACGACACGATGGCGTGGGACCGCGAAGCTACGACGTTGGGGTTTCCAGACTGGGCTGCGTGGCTCGCGTTTGCGAACGTCATATTGCCCGAGCGCGTACATGAACATCGAATACAAATGTCGAGCAGCGTTGTCGAGTTTGCTGCTGAAGGACTCGGCGTGGCGCTGGGTCGAAGCAGGGTGGTCGATCGCGCTCTGCAGCAGGGTCGTTTAATTCGACCACTCGCTCTTGAGTATCCACGCGAGTTCTCCTACTACCTCGTCTGCGATCCTGCGGCGCTAGGCAGCCACGCCGTATCGAAGGTGCGCGACTGGCTTCTGCTCGAAGGACGAAAGCCACTGCGCGTCGCTGCAAATCCCACGAAAATGCGTGGCGCCAAAGCCGCCACGATCTCAAGTCCAGCTAAGCGCGTCTCTTAGTGCTCCAGGGACCTTCTTGTCGCTTTGTTCCACGAATGCGCGCGGCAGCGCCTCCAACGACTTGACTTTGACTCCCTCGTTTCGCCACAGCATCGCCCCAGGCTTACCACGCATCTTGAGCCAAGACTGCCACTCTGTCTGACTCGTCCAGGAATACACGTTCGGTATCATGGTCAGCTTCTCGTTAGCTATATCGGCGATGCGACAGTTCCAGCAATCGAGTGTCATTTCTGTTTTGTGCACTCCCGTGGAGCTCTCCTTCCAACGCGTGAAAGCGTGGCGCGAGATAAAGGCCTGATCGCCGACAAAACGCCAATCGAGCTGCACAGGTCGATTAAAAACCGTGCTTTCCATCGTGAAATTGGCGCTGACTTCCGGCCCATTGACGGTCATCACTCCGCCGCTGATGCCACCCCGAAACGTGGGCACCGCCACCGTGTCCCCGGTGTACGGATTCTCGAATGTATCGAGATAGGCGCCAGTCTCCGGATCAAGATAGAACATCCAGCCACGCGACCGCTCTTCCACCGCCCCATCGGTTCGCTCGCGTGACATCTGAATACCCCCGCCTTCGATCCGATACATCAACCGACCATAGTCGGCCAATGCCGGCCCGTCGGCCGGAACCAGCCCAAACACCTGACCGGTTACATAGCTGTAAATAGTCTTGCCCGACAGGTCACCTTGCAGACGGCCGAGCGTCTTCACATTGAACGCTGGGTCGTTAAGTGGGAGGTTCCGCCCGCTCTGATTCGTTACGTGCTTCGTCGCCGCATCTGCCAGTGCTGTCGGCAAAAGGCTCGCGATCCCTCCCGACACCACCGAACCAGCAAGCAACGCGCGACGCATGAGATCAGGACCATTGCGATCGATGTCGGTCATAATTGACTCCTTGCGGGAAACAACCGCAAACTGGATGTGTTCCGCAGTCTGTACCATTGGTCACGACAATCGCAACTTCGCCTTCGATGTGCGACAGGCGATGGCAGTTGCACGCACCATCTGGTAAGCATCTATCGGACTCAGTTTTGTTGGGGTGACCTGCAATGCCATCCATTAGTCGTCGCCGCGCGTTAGCACTCGGAACCGCTGGCGCAGTTGCTGCGAGCTTTCGGTCGCCCAGTTCGGCACGAATAGCGAGTTCTACGAATCGCAAGTTGCCAACCACGCGAAGTGATGTACTAGTGGTTGGTGCAGGTTTGTCGGGCCTCAATGCGGCGCTCACGCTGGAGAGCCAGGGACTTAGTACCACGGTCCTCGAAGCACGTGACCGCATCGGTGGTCGTTTGTACACACTGAACGAAGTCACGGGCTCGCCCGAGGCGGGTGGCAACGGAATTGGGCATTCTTATGCGCGCTTTTTGGATCTCGCAACACGTCTGGGCGTTGACATGGTACCCGAGCGGCTTCGGACGGAGCCGCGCGAGAATACCGCTTTGCATATTCACGACGAGTTCGTCCGACTGGCCGATTGGCCACAACATCGGCTAAATCCACACCCCGATGAGCTGCGGGCGCTTACACCCTGGCAGATCATTTTCAGTTTCCTCAATAGCCGTGTTCCACAGTTGGAATTAGACGGTTGGCAATTGCCGAGCAACTCGTACCTCGATGTCCCGATTGCAAGCTATCTGTTTGAGCAAGGGTTGAACGACGAGACGATCCGACTCGCCGACAAGTTTAGTTCTTACGGGACGAACTTGTGGCAAACATCGCTGTTGCAACTGTGTCACGTTTTCACATTCGGGCGAGTTTCGCTAGCGATCGGTGCTGGGCGCGGCGCCATGAGTGTGAAAGGGGGCAATCAGCGGATGCCTGAAGCGATGGCCAACGCGGTCAAAGGTGACGTGCTGCAGAGGCGTGCAGTTCAAGCTGTTAGTGTCGGCGGCGATTCCATCGAAGCGCGCTGTGCTGACGGTAGCCGGCATGTCGCGCGGTTCCTTGTGATGTCCTTGCCATTTTCGGCGCTGCGGCTGCTAACGATTGAGCCGTCATTTCTGGGCGTGCAAGCCGAGGCGGTCGCTACCCTCCCTTACCACGCCGCATTCCAGGCACATTTTGCCATCGAGCGGCCATTCTGGGAGCAGGATGGACTGCCCCCCTCGTTTTGGTCGGATGGGCCCGTAGAGCGGTTCAATGCCCTTGCCTACGGACCTGGAGATTCGATTTCATCCTTCATGCACTACTCCAATGGCGACAGCGCGCGTCGCTACGATTTGTTAGCGGCCGATGCATCTGCTCAGATCATTCTCGACGAGTTGGCGCGCATACGACCCGCAACCAAGGGAGCTTTGCGATTGCTGCGCGCATACTCATGGCAGCAAACGCCATATTCGGGCGGCGCGTACGCATCATGGGCACCCGGACAGATTCCGCGATTTGCCGCCGTCATGCGCCGGCCCCACGAGCGGATGCACCTTTGCGGCGAACACACCAGTCAGCTAGCGCGTGGAATGGAAGGTGCTCTGGAGTCCGGCGAGCGTGCAGCGCTCGAAATACTTGAGCGGACATAGTCGGCGGAAGCCAGTACAGTCGGCTAGTGATGTCGACAGCATAACCAGTTACTTGCTATGGCACGGATCCCTCGTAAGGCCAAGGCGGACTTTGCCTTCGCGGTCGATGCGGAGCGGATGGCAATTATCGGTGGGTTTTATGGCAGCTGCAATTCGGAGACTCTGCTGAACGCTGACGAGGACAGCGAGTTAGGAACCGAACCCAAGAACGGTCGTCGGTTGATCGGGGGCCATGAATTCGGTTGGGCCGTCCGTCGTCGTTCGCTCCAGCTCGGCCGCAGCTACACTACGATTGCCATTGCCGGCCGCAACGCGCCAGGCGCCTCTCGTTGGCACGCTCCCGCTTGACGAGCGGTATGGCCGTGAACAGATGCTGCAACAGCTGCAGATTGCGGTATTTCACCAGCTCTTCCGAAGACAGATTCAGCGACATCGATGGGTCACAGGCCACGCCCGTGTCGGCGGCCTGAGCAACCGACTTGCCTAGCAGCGGCAACGTCGCAAGTGCCGATGCGCCCAACAGCCGGTCGCGCCTGGAGGTGAGCATGTCTTCATCCTCTAATGAAATGGACCGCCATTTCATTTTGGGACAAAGGTCGCCCGCCGTCTCGTGGCGAGCGGCGCTGTCAGGCTTGCTCGGCGTCCGGCGCTGCTTCTGCTGGGGCGGGCGGTGGTAGTTTGGCAGCGGCCAGTGCTTTGCTGTAGTGCATCGCGAAAGATTCCACGAAGACGTGCGGCATGCCGTGCTTGGGCATATCAGTGAGATTGCGATAGAACTCGCCGTACAGTTCCCAGTTCTGGTTGCCGCCACCGATTAGCTTGCGGCGTCCGGCACGTTCGAACCGCGCCGATAGATCGGCGGGATCGAGCCTCGAGAGGAATTCTACGAATGCGCCGCGCATGGCCTCGATGATCGCCGCGTCGTGTTGCCTGGTTTCTGCAAACGTGTCGCGCAGCCACTGTACGCCGTCGCGGGTCCGCGCCTCATGGGCGCGCAGCAACTGCAGCAGCAGTTCTTCGACGGTCCCCTGTTCCAGCGACGGTCGGGTAGCGGTGTCGCTCGTGTTTGCGGCGATCCGGAAGGAGTTGCGTGCGCTGCGTTTCGCACGAGCAACATCCTTCAGACCTAACAGCGATTCGCGCAGCAATTGCCCCGCCAGATGCAGGATGCGAGTCTGCGCATCGGGCGGGATTTGGTCAGGATCGATGCCGGCGCCGCGACAGAAAGTCTGCAGCCCGGTCTGCACATCGTGTATGCCGGGATTGCCGCCGCGAGCTTGCTGCTGTTTGGTCGCCGCTCGTGCCAGGCGCGCAATGCGCCGTGCGACGGCAGCCGCTTCATCGACGGATTGGGCGCCATCAGCGGGCGTACGCGTGATCGCCTGACCAAATGCGTTGACGGGCTTGAGATCGCTGGCCGAGTTGCTGTTGCGGCTGGGCTCGAGCAGCGCCTCGAGCTGCAACGAGGCACCAAGGTCGACGTCCGAGTTGCGGCGCCGGCGCGCGGAGGTGGCGGTGTCGAGCATGCCGGAGTCATCGGGCGCGAAGTCGGTGGCACTGTCGCGCGCCACGACGATGTGGTATTCGCCCAGGCGTAGCACGTCGCCGTTCTTCAGTTCGTAGGGCGCTTCTGGCCCGATCGGCGTTTCGATGTCGTTGACGAAGGTGCCGTTGGTGCTGACGTCGGTCAGGTAGTAGCCGCCTTGGCTGAAAATGACGCGTGCGTGCCGGCCCGAGACATAGCGCTCGGGATCAGGCAGTACCCAGTCATTTTCAGTCGAACGACCAATGCTGCCACCAGCCACCCCAAACACGATTGTGCTCTTGGGGCCGAGCCAGCGGCGTTGATCACTGACGACGCGCAGGCGCAACGCCATGAAATAGTTCCTCTCGGGCCGCGAGGGATGCCCGAACTGGCCCGTATAATAGAAGGGTAAAATAGCAATCGGGGCCCCGCTTCCCATGGCAGCCAGTCACATTTTCAAGATCCAGTTCGTCAATCAGGGCAAGGTTTACGAGATTTATGCCCGTAAGGTCAGCCACGGCAGCCTGTTCGGCTTCATCGAGGTGGAGGAGCTGATATTTGGCGAGCGCTCGACGGTGCTGCTGGATCCGGGCGAGGAGCGCATCAAGAGCGAATTTGCCGGCGTCAAGCGCACCTATTTGCCCATGCATTCGGTCGTCCGCATCGACGAGGTGAAAAAACAGGGCGTCAGCAAGATCGTGGCGCTCGAAGGTGGCACCAATGTGTCGCCATTCCCGGGTATGCCCCTCTATCCGTCCGGCACGGGGCCCGATTCGGGTGGTGGCGGCCCGAAAAAGAACTGACCCGCAGTGCTCATTGAACTCTCAGGCGCTGTGGCACTGCCGCAGTTCCGACTTGCCAAGTTGCTGGCCCGGCTGGCCGGCATCGATCCGCGAGTGCAGGCGCTCGCTGCCCGCCAAGTACACTTCGTCGACCTCGAGCGCAATCTCACCGCGGCGGAGCAGCTGGTACTCGAACGACTGCTGCACTACGGTCCCCGGGATCGCGACGGTACGTCGAGCGCGCCTGCCGCGCACTCCGCCTCGGTCTGGGTGGTGCCGCGCCCCGGTACTATTTCGCCGTGGTCGACCAAAGCGACCGATATCGCGCATGCTTGTGGGCTCGCGGCTGTGCGTCGCATCGAACGTGGTACGCACTACCAACTGACATTCGCATCGCAAGCTCCTCCTGCGGCCGGCGATGATCTGCTGGCGTTGACCCGGCCGCTGTTCGATCGGATGGTCGAGTCAGTATTGTTCGACGCCGGCGCAGCGGCCACGCTGTTCGCCGTGCATCCACCACGTCGAGGGCGGACAGTTTCACTCGCGCGCGGACGGGACTCGCTGCTGGCCGCCGACCGTGAACTGGGACTGGCGCTATCCGGCGATGAGATCGACTACCTGTTGGCCGCCTACGAGCGCGTCGGACGCGAGCCCACCGACGTCGAGCTGATGATGTTTGCGCAGGCCAATTCCGAGCACTGCCGCCACAAGATCTTCAATGCGGAATTCACGATCGATGGCGAGCCGCAGACGAAATCGATGTTCGCGATGATTCGCCACACCCACGCCTGCAGTCCGAGCGGTGTGTTATCTGCCTATCGCGACAATGCCGCCGTGATCGAAGGCACGACGGCCAGTCGTTACTTCCCGGATCCCGCAACCGGAATCTACTGCTCCCAAGATGAGCCGATCGACATCCTGCTGAAAGTCGAAACGCACAACCATCCCACGGCCATCTCGCCGTTCCCAGGCGCTGCCACCGGTTCAGGCGGCGAAATCCGCGACGAAGGCGCCACCGGCCGTGGCGCCAAGCCAAAAGCCGGCCTGACTGGCTTTTCCGTTTCGAATCTGTTCATCCCGGATTTCGTGCAGCCTTGGGAGAGGTCGATTGGCCGACCCGACAGGATCGCCTCGGCGATCGAGATCATGCTTGAGGGTCCCATTGGCGCTGCGGCATTCAACAATGAGTTCGGCCGGCCTAACATCTGCGGGTATTTCCGGACCTTCGAGCACTCGCCCGCAGGCGCCACCCACAGGTCGTGGGGTTATCACAAGCCGATCATGATTGCCGGCGGTCTCGGCAATATCCGTCGGCCGCACGTCGAGAAAGCCGACATCCCGGTCGGCGCGCGGCTTGTCGTGTTGGGTGGCCCCGCGATGCTGATTGGACTCGGCGGCGGTGCCGCCTCGTCAGTGGGCAGTGGCGTCTCGAGTGCAGCACTCGATTTTGCCTCGGTGCAGCGTGGCAATCCCGAGATGCAGCGGCGCGCGCAGGAGGTCATTGACCGCTGCTGGGCGCAGGGTGCCGCCAATCCGATTCTGCTCATCCACGATGTCGGCGCCGGTGGCTTGTCGAACGCTGTCCCGGAAGCCGTCGCCCACACGCCAGGTCGCGGTGCGCGGATCGATCTACGCGCCATCCCGAGCGATGAACCGGGCATGTCGCCAATGGAGCTCTGGTGCAACGAGTCCCAGGAGCGCTACGTGCTGGTGCTCGCAGAGGAGCACATCGCAGATTTCGCCGCGCTCGCCGAACGTGAGCGCTGCCCGTACGCCGTGATCGGTACGCTCGATGACAGCGGCCACCTGGTCGTCGAAGACAGCCTGCTGGGCGGTCGGCCAGTCGACATGTCCCTCGATGTACTGTTGGGCAAGACGCCGCGGCTGCAGCGCATTGTGCAGCGAGCCGGTCGTAGTACCGAGGAGCTGGACTGTTCGGCCATCGATTTGCGTGACGCCGTTTATCGCGTGTTGCGTCACCCGGCGGTGGCGGACAAGACATTTCTGATCACCATTGGCGATCGCACGGTCGGCGGTATGGTCAGTCGCGATCAGATGGTGGGTCCCTGGCAGGTGCCGGTTGCCGATGTTGCCGTGACGCTCGCGGATTACCGCGGCTATGCCGGCGAGGCCATGGCGATGGGCGAGCGCACGCCACTCGCAGCGCTGGACGCGCCGGCATCCGGACGCATCGCCGTCGCCGAGGCGATCACCAACATCCTGGCGGCAGACATTGCATCGCTGGCCGACGTGCGTCTGTCAGCCAACTGGATGGCGGCATGCGGTGAGCCGGGTGAGGACGCTGCGTTGTACGACACGGTGCGCGCCATCGGCGAGGAGCTTTGTCCTGCGCTCGGCATTGCCATTCCCGTTGGCAAGGATTCCTTGTCGATGCGCACCAACTGGACCGAAGATGCCACGAACAAGTCGGTCGTCGCGCCGGTGTCGCTGATCGTCTCGGCGTTCGCACCGGTCGATGACGTGCGCCGTACCTTGACGCCTCAATTGCGCACAGATCGTCTTGCTAACACCTTGCTGCTGGTCGATCTGGGCGCCGGACTGAATCGGCTTGGCGGGTCTATCTATGCCCAGGTGCACAGTCGGCTGGGCGGCGAAACGCCGGACGTGGTCGAGGCGCGCTCGCTGGTGCAATTGACCGCAGTACTGGCGGAGTTGCGCCACGATGGATCGCCCTTGCTGGCCTATCACGATCGCTCGGATGGTGGCGTGTTGACGACGCTGGTCGAGATGGCGTTTGCCGGGCATTGCGGGCTCGATGTGCGTCTGCCGTGTAAAGAGAAAGGGGCGGCTGCCGCGCTGTTCAACGAAGAACTCGGTGTGATTCTGCAGGTAGCCACTGCAGATCTGGACGCAGTGTTAGCTGTGTTCGCGCAGCACGGGCTTGAGCGTCAGGTGCACGTCCTGGGGTCGGCGACACGAGAACTGCGTGTGCGGATCGCAGTTGATGATTTCCAGCTGGACGAGTCCTGGAGTGACTTGCGACGCGCATGGTCCGAGACGTCCTTTCGAATGCGAGCCCTGCGCGATGATCCGGATTGCGCGGCGGAAGAATTCGCCACTGCCTGCGATGCGAATGAACGCGGGCTGTGCGGCGCACTGACGTTCGATCCGGACGAAGCACTCGCTGCGGCGTTTGTAACGAGTGCGGCACGCCCGCGTGTCGCGGTGCTGCGCGAGCAGGGTGTCAACAGTCAGGTTGAGATGGCCGCTGTGCTCGAGCGTGCTGGTTTCGAGCCGCACGACGTACACATGAGTGACATACTCGCGGGCCGGCGGACACTCGAGGACTACACTGGTCTGATCGCCTGCGGCGGATTCTCCTTCGGTGACGTACTGGGCGCGGGCGAGGGTTGGGCCAAATCCATCCTCTTCAATCCGCGCGCGCGCGAGCAGTTCGGCGAGTTCTTTGCGCGGGGCGACTCGTTCGCGCTCGGCGTTTGCAACGGTTGTCAGATGTTTGCGGCGTTGGCAGAACTCATCCCGGGCGCTGACCACTGGCCGCGGTTCGTACGCAATCGCAGCGAACAGTATGAAGCCCGTTTCGTGCAGGTCGAGATCCTGCGCTCGCCATCGATCTTCTTCGATGCCATGGCGGGATCGGTGCTACCGATCGCGGTGGCACACGGGGAGGGTCGCGCAGAATTCAGCGGCGACGCCGCGGCGTTGACATTCGCGCAATCCGGGTTGGTAGCCGTGCGCTACGTGAACGCCGACAGATCGGTGGCCGTCCGCTATCCCGCCAATCCCAATGGCTCGCCATTCGGTATCGCGGCCGTGTGCAGTGCAGACGGGCGCGTCACCAGCATCATGCCGCATCCCGAGCGATCGTTCCGTTACGTGCAAAATTCCTGGCGGCCTGACGGCGCAGGGGAGGCGAGCGGCTGGCAGCGCATGTTCGTGAATGCGCGCCGGCACCTGGGCTGAGGCGGGCGAGCGTCGGCTCAGCCCGTTGCGGATCCGTCGCCAGTCATGCGCAGCGTGCGATTGCGGGCCGTCTCGGCGATCGACTCGTCGACGAAGAAACGCCGCACTTTCATGGCGTGCTGCAACCGGCCGCGGCGTATATAGGCCTGATACAGGAAGTCCTTCATGACCTCTAGCAGCACCGCGGCTTGATAGTTGTTGAAGGACGGAAATGCCGCCCCCAGTTCCAGATCGGGGGCCGAAATGATCCGCGCGACCAAAGCGAAGGTGGTGACGTCGATGTCGACGAGATCGCGCACGTCGTTCACCTGGTCGAACAACCGCAGTTTCTGCGACTCGCCCAGGTTCTCGAAAGTCGCGAGCGCAGTGCGCCGGCACATTGAGGCGAACGCGTCGTAGAGCCCGTGCGTGTAACAACCGAGCGCCTCACGGAACAGCGTGGCCACTGAGTCCGGAATGTAGGTGAAAACGAAGCGCTCCGTCGGACGCTCGATTTCCGTGAACTGCGGCGCAAGCTCGATGCGCAAATCACCATACGCTTTGACGGCGAAGCGTAGAAAAACGGGTGACCCGCAGGAATGACAGCGCAGTACGACACCGACATGGCGCGGTTTGTGTTGTGCGAGGTCGGCAAAAGCTGGCGACGCCGTCACGGTCATTGGCGAATAAGCCAGGCAATGCGGGCAGGTGAGCGCCAGTTCAGGCCCGGCGTCCAGATGCAGGTTGCTGTTCGTGTCGATGTAGTTGGCCATGGTCTTGCGCCAAGTGTACGCCGGCGCCGCGGACTTGCAGCTTTTCGCGCTGCTGCTTCACATAACACGGTGCCCGGGGCGGTCTCTGGATCAGCTGCCAGCGCTTAGTGGCCCCGCGGTGCGCTGATCATGCTCAGGAATTCGGTGCGGGTCCGGGCATCATTGCGGAAGACACCCAGCATGGTGCTGGTCATCATCGAAACCCGCGTCTTGTGGATACCGCGCGTGGTCATGCACTGGTGCCGCGCATCGATCACCACACCTACGCCGCGCGGCTTGAGCACGTCGTTGATGCAGCCGGCGATCTGCGCGGTCAGCTTCTCCTGCACCTGAAAACGGCGAGCGTAGCCCTCGACCACTCGCGCCAGCTTGCTGATACCGACTACTTTGTTAGTAGGCAGATAACCGACGTGGGCACGCCCAATGATCGGCGCCATATGATGCTCGCAGTGCGATTCGAATTCGATGTCGCGCAGCACGATCAACTCATCGTAGCCAGCGACCTCCTCGAAGGTGCGCCGCATGTAGGCCGTAGGGTCGACTTCGTAACCGGAAAACCAATCGCGATAGGCCTTTACGACTCGCTTGGGAGTATCGAGCAAGCCTTCGCGCGCTGGGTCTTCGCCTGCCCAGCGTAGTAGTGTACGGACTGCGTCTTCGGCGTCTTCGCGTCGGACAGTGGTCGCAGTCTGACGGGAGGTCTTGCGAGTTCCACCGCGAGCTGGGGCGCGAGCTGACTTCTTCGTGGCCATGAGTATCTCGTTACATTCACCGGGGCTGCGCTACGGTGCCGCGTTCTGCCATGGCATGCAACTCGCGCTGCGTATTCCGCCCAAAAAGGCGAGCAAGTACTGGACAAACCCGCTCAGCGGGTCAGGGGCTTGTACTTGATGCGGTGGGGTTGTGCAGCTTCCTCGCCCTTGCGCCGCTGCAGATCCTGCATGTATTCCTGGAAGTTGCCCTCGAACCAGACAACTTCGGAGTTGCCTTCGAAAGCGAGAATATGGGTGGCGACACGATCGAGGAACCAGCGGTCGTGCGATATGACCACGGCGCATCCCGGGAATGCCAGTAGACCTTCCTCCAGCGCGCGCAGGGTTTCGACGTCGAGATCGTTGGTCGGCTCGTCGAGCAGCAGCACGTTGCCGCCCGATTGCAGCACCTTGGCGAGGTGTACTCGATTGCGCTCGCCACCCGACAGGTCGCCGATCAGCTGCTGCTGCTGGGTCCCTTTGAAGTTGAAACGACCGACGTAGCCGCGCGACGGTGTCTCGTAGTTGCCAACCTTGATCATGTCAAGTCCGCCCGAGATCTCGGCCCAGACGCTCTTTTTGTCGTCGAGCGCTTGGCGCGACTGATCCACGTAGGCGAGCTTGACGGATGGTCCAAGTCGAATCTCGCCGCTGTCGGGTTGCTCACCGCCAGTCAGCATGCGAAAGAGCGTGGTCTTGCCGGCGCCGTTCGGGCCGATGATGCCGACGATGCCGCCGCGGGGCAGCGAAAAGTTGAGTCCGTCGATCAGCAGCCGATCGCCGTAGGACTTGCGCAGGTTCTTGACGTCGATCACCACGTCCCCTAAGCGCTCGCCGGGCGGAATGTAGATCTCGTTAGTCTCATTGCGCTGCTGGAATTCGCGCGACGCCAGCTCTTCGTAGCGCGCGATGCGCGCCTTGCTCTTCGCTTGGCGCGCTTTCGGATTCTGTCGCACCCACTCCAGTTCATGCTCAAGCGTCTTGCGCAGCGAGTCCTGTTCCTTTTCTTCCTGCGCCAGGCGCCGTTCCTTCTGCTCGAGCCAGGAGGAGTAGTTGCCTTTCCACGGAATACCGTGGCCGCGGTCGAGCTCGAGTATCCACTCGGCGACATTGTCGAGGAAGTAGCGGTCATGCGTGACCGCGATAACCGTGGACGGATACTGTTCGAGGTACTTTTCCAGCCAGGCGATCGACTCGGCGTCCAGGTGGTTAGTCGGTTCGTCGAGCAGGAGTATATCGGGTGCCGACAGCAACAAGCGGCACAGTGCGACGCGACGTTTCTCGCCGCCAGACAACGGCCCGATCCTGGCTTCCCAGGGTGGTAGCCGCAATGCGTCCGCCGCGATCTCGAGCTTGCGCTCGATCTCCCAGCCGCTCGCTGCATCGATCGCGTCCTGCAAGCTTGCCTGTTCCTCGAGCAGACGATTCATCTGGTCGTCGGACATCGGCTCGGCGAACAGCTCGCTGATCTCGTTGAACCGCGCCAGTTGTCCGAACACTCCGCCTAGGCCTTCCATGACGACTGCGCGCACGTCCTTGGTAGCGTCCAGCTCCGGTTCCTGCGGCAGATAGCCGATTTTGATGCCGGGTTGCGGACGTGCTTCACCTTCGAAATTCGTATCGGCGCCAGCCATGATCTTGAGCAACGTCGATTTGCCTGAACCGTTGAGACCGAGCACGCCGATCTTGGCGCCCGGGAAGAACGACAACGAAATGTCGCGCAGGATCACGCGCTTGGGCGGCACGACCTTGCCAACGCGATTCATCGTGTAGATGTACTGGGCCATATGCTTCTGCTGTTGTCCGGGTAGAGCGCGCCCGCAGGCGATCGGGGGCGAGGGATTGTAGGCAAGCGCACCGACTGTGTCACGGCCCCGGGGCGCTGCGGCAGGCTGTGCTACGCTTTTGCGGTGGGTGACAACAAGGTGAACATGCTCGTGGTAGCGGGCGAACGCGCGGCACGCTACGGTTTCGGCGACGGCCACCCATTCGGGCCCGATCGGCATGCAGCGTTCATGCGTGAGTTCGTGGCGCGGAAGCTGGATCGCGAGGTGCGCGTGAGCGATGCGCGGCGGGCCACGCGTGCGGAGCTCGAGAGCTTTCACACGCCACAATATCTCGACCTGGTCGAGGATCGCTCGCGGTCCGGACAAGGCTACCTGGATGCGGGCGATACGCCCGCGTGGCGTGGCGTGTACGAGGCCGCGGCGGACGTCGTTGGCGCGACACTGCTCGCGACCGAAGCCTTGATGTCGGGTGAAGCGCGCCGTGCATTCGTGCCGATCGCCGGCCTGCATCACGCCGCACGAGGCGCGGCCGCGGGCTTCTGTGTATTCAACGACTGCGGTGTCGCGATCGAGCAATTGCAGCAGCGCTACGGGCTCAAGTGCATCGCTTATGTGGATATCGATGCGCATCACGGTGATGGCGTCTACTATGGATTCGAAAGCGACCCGGCCGTCATATTCGCAGACATTCACGAGGACGGTCGGTATCTCTACCCTGGGACCGGGTCCGAGGACGAAGTTGGATTGGGTGCTGCGGCAGGCACCAAGCTGAACATCCCCTTGCCGCCAGGCTCCGACGACGCGGCATTCAATGCTGTGTGGCCGCGCGTACTGGCGCACCTGCGGAAGTTCGAGCCCGAGTTCATCGTCGCGCAGTGTGGTGCGGATAGCATTGCCGGCGACCCGATCACACATCTGCGCTATACCGCCGACGTGCATCGCCGGGCCGCCGCGGATCTCGTGACGCTGGCTGAGGGGCTGGGTCATGGCCGCGTGCTGGCCACCGGCGGCGGCGGTTACAACCGGATCAACCTGGCGCTCGCCTGGAATGGTGTGGTCGAGGGCATGTTGAGCGTTCCGCAACGGTAAAATCGGCCGAAATTCGGTACACTGCGCGGCCCAATCCCGCGTCGATAGGGCCTCGAACATGTTCCGTACTGCGATGACGATCGATGGTTTTGATCCTGAGCTGAAAGCCGCTATAGACGCGGAACGCCAGCGCCAGGAGGACCATATTGAGCTGATCGCCTCCGAGAACTATGCCAGCCCTCGGGTGCTCGAAGCGCAGGGCACCGTACTCACTAACAAATATGCCGAAGGCTACCCCGGCAAGCGCTACTACGGCGGTTGCGAGTTCGTCGACGTCGCCGAGCAACTGGCGATCGACCGTGCCAAGCAGTTGTTTGGCGCCGCCTACGCCAATGTTCAGCCGCATTCGGGTTCACAGGCCAACGCGGCCGTGTATCTGGCGCTGCTGCAGCCAGGCGACACCTTGCTCGGCATGAGTCTCGATCACGGTGGCCACCTGACGCATGGCGCCAAGGTCAATTTCTCCGGCAAGCTGTTCCGTGCGGTGCAATATGGCATTCGCGCCGACAATGGCGAGATCGACTACGACGCGCTCGAGGCCCAGGCGGTCGCGGAAAAGCCCAAGGTCATCGTCGCCGGATTTTCGGCGTACTCGCGGCTGCTGGACTTCCCGCGCTTCCGGGCCATTGCCGACAAGGTGGGTGCCTACCTGATGGTCGATATGGCGCATGTGGCCGGGTTGGTAGCCGCTGGTGTCTATCCGACACCGATTCCCTACGCAGACGTCGTGACGACCACGACGCACAAGACGCTGCGCGGCCCGCGTGGTGGGCTGATCCTGGCGCGCGAGAACGAGGCGCTGACCAAGAAGTTCAATTCGCTCGTGTTCCCGGGCACTCAGGGTGGGCCGCTGATGCACGTGATCGCCGCGAAAGCGGTGGCATTTCTCGAGGCATTGCAGCCCGACTTCAAGGAGTATCAACGACAGGTCGTGAGCAACGCCCGTGCGATGTGCGCACAGCTGAGCAAGCGCGGTCATCGTATCGTCTCGGGTGGCACCGACAATCACCTGTTCCTGCTGGATCTCGCCGATCGCGAGATGACCGGCAAGGACGCCGATGCGGCACTCGGCCGCGCCCACATCACGGTGAACAAGAATGCGGTGCCCAACGACCCGCGCCCGCCGTTCGTGACGAGCGGCATTCGCATCGGCTCGCCTGCAGGCACCACGCGTGGTTTCAAGGAGCGCGAGTTCGAACAGGTGGCGGACTGGGTCGCAGACATCATCGATGCGAACGCGGCCGAGAACGTCATCGAGCGAGTACGCGGCGAAGTAACCCAACTCTGCCGGCGCTTTCCCGTCTATGGCCCCTGACAACTCCATCGGGGGCGTGCCGTGCACTGTCCCTTCTGCGGCCACGCCGAGACTAAAGTAAACGACTCGCGGCTGGCGGCCGAGGGCACGCAGATCCGGCGGCGCCGTGAGTGTCTCGCCTGCGGCGAGCGCTTCACGACGTTCGAGACCGCGGAGCTCCTGATGCCGTTGGTGATCAAGAACGATCGCACGCGCGTACCGTTCGACGAGCACAAGCTGCGCGGCGGTATCGAAAGATCACTCGAGAAGCGCCCTGTCAGTCGCGAGGCTATCGAGGAAGCGGTCAACCACATCGCCCGTAAACTGCGGGCACTTGGCGAACGGGAAGTGTCGTCTCGGCAGATCGGTGAGCTGGTGATGGAAGAGCTGCACGGTCTCGACGAGGTTGCTTATGTGCGGTTTGCCTCGGTCTATCGGCAGTTTCAGGACGTCGACGCCTTCCGCGAGGAGATCGAACAGTTGGGTCGGCGGCGCGCCCGCAATCCGCGCGGCGATCAGTTGTCCCTGCTGCCAGCCGACACTGACCTGGCGGCGGCGAAGCCGCGCAAACGTAAATGAGCGACGCCGACTTCGATCAGCGCTGCATGCGGCACGCGTTGGAGCTGGCCGAGCGCGGGCTGCATACGACCGACCCCAATCCTCGGGTGGGCTGCGTATTGGCGCGCGACGGTGTGATAGTCGGCGAGGGCGTGCATCTGCGGGCAGGCGAACCGCATGCCGAACCGCTGGCCCTGGCGGCCGCCGGTGCCATGGCGCGCGGCGCGACGGCGTACGTTACGCTCGAGCCGTGCAATCATCATGGCCGCACCCCTCCGTGTACCGAGGCGTTGTTAGCAGCAGGTGTCGTTCGCGTAGTCTACGCCACCCGCGATCCGAATCCGCGCGTCGATGGCAGTGGCGCGGCGCGGCTCGCGGCGGCCGGCGTTGTCACCGAATGTGGATTGCTGGAGAGCGAGGCGCTCGAGCTCAACTGCGGCTTCGTCGCGCGGCTGCAGCGCGGTCGGCCGTTCGTCCGCCTGAAGAGCGCTGTCAGTCTCGACGGTCGGGTGGCGCTCGCCAACGGCGCCAGCCGCTGGATCACCGGCGAGGCGGCACGCGCCGATGTGCAGCGCTGGCGTGCGCGAAGCTCGGTCATCCTGACCACCGCCGCGACGGTGTTGGCGGATGATCCACGGCTCGACTTACGGCTGGCAGGTGCGACTCGCCAGCCCCTGCGCGTCCTGCTCGACAGGCAGTTGCGCACGCCGGCGAATGCACGAATCTTTGCACCGCCGGGTCAGGTGCTGATTGTCACTGGCGCGGATGCAGCAGCCGCGGCGGCAACGCGCGGCGCCGAGACTCGACAAGGTGCAGAGCGGGTAGCCGTGGCGGAAGTGCCCGTCGCGGGCGTTCCAGGGTCGACGGCGAATCGGCAACTCGATCTGACGGCCGTCCTGGGCGAGCTGGCGGTCAGAGAGGCCAATGAAGTGCTGGTCGAGGCGGGCGGAGTTCTGAGTGGCGCACTGCTCGAGCAAGGCCTGGTGGACGAGTGGCTGCTGTACATCGCGCCGCGCGTCCTCGGCAACACGGCACAACCACTGGCAGTGCTGCAGCCGCTGCAGCAACTTACCGATGCGCGGTCGTTCCAGATCATCGAATCGACGCTTTTGGGCGATGATTTGCGTTTGCGGCTGCGGCCTCGGGCACACTAGGGCCGTGTTTACCGGAATTGTGCTCGACATCGGTACGGTGCAGGCGCTCGAGTCGCTCGCGGGTGACTTGCGTCTTACCATCACGACGCAACGTCTGCCGCTCGAGCGCGTGGCAATCGGTGACAGCGTCGCTGTGAGTGGCGTCTGCCTCACCGTCATCAGTCGCACTGCCAACCAGTTCGCGGCTGATGTGTCGCGTGAGACGCTCGCCGTAACGACGCTGCATCGTCTTGTCGTTGGGTCGCGGGTGAATCTGGAGCTGGCACTGCGTGTCGGCGATCCGCTCGGTGGCCATCTGGTTTCCGGTCATGTCGACGGGCTGGCGCAGCTCGTGAGTGCGGTGGAAGATGCGAGATCCAGGCGCCTGCGCTTTCGGCTGCCGGCTGAGCTGGCGCGTTTCGTCGCGGTCAAAGGCTCGGTGACGATTGACGGCGTGAGCCTCACGGTCAATGCTGTCGACACCTGTGAATTCGAGCTCAATCTGATTCCGCATACGTTGACGGTCACGACGCTCGGGCAGTTGCGGGCGGGTGACGCAGTCAACATCGAGATCGATCAGATGGCACGTTACGCCGAGCGCCTGCTCGGTTTCGAACGTTCCGTCACGCACCAAGGTAGTTAGCCATGCATGTAGTCGCACAGAGCAAAGAACCACTGGGCATCGGCACGTTGAACACGGTCGAGGAAATCCTGGCCGATATCGCTGCCGGCAAGATGGTGGTGATCATGGACGACGAGCAGCGCGAGAATGAGGGCGACCTCATCATGGCGGCGTCGCTGGTGCGGGCCGAGGACATCAATTTCATGGCGCGTTTCGGTCGCGGGCTCATCTGTTTGACACTGACGCCCGAACGCTGTCTGCAGCTACGCCTGCCCTTGATGGTGAGCGAAACCAATCGCGCGCGCCATACCAACTTCACCTTGTCGATCGAAGCGGCCGAGGGAGTCACGACTGGCATCTCCGCGCATGATCGTGCGCACACCGTGCGTACTGCCGTGCGTCCCGACGCGCGGCCCGAGGACTTGCGGCAGCCTGGGCACATTTTCCCCATCATGGCGCAGCCCGGTGGCGTGTTGACGCGCGCTGGACATACTGAGGCAGGCTGCGATTTCACGCGATTGGCGGGTCTCGATCCGTCGGCGGTGATCGTCGAAATCATGAACGACGACGGCACGATGGCGCGCCGCCCGCAATTGGAACTGTTCGCGCGCGCGCATGGACTCAAGATCGGCACGATCGCCGATCTGATTCGCTATCGCCTCAAGGCAGAGCGCTCGGTCGAGCGCGTTGCGGAGCAGGTCGTGGCGACCGAGTTCGGCGAGTTCCGGCTGGTTGCCTATCAGGATCACGTGAATCGGGACGTCCATCTCGCATTGGTGCGCGGCGCAGTCGATGGGCCCGAGGCGCCGCTCGTGCGGGTTCATCTGACCGATACGCTGCGCGACCTGATCGGCGTGCAGACTGAGCATCGCACCTGGACGCTGCGCGCCGCGCTCGCGCGGGTCGCGGCGCATGGCAGCGGCATCGTGATCATCCTGCGTGAGCACGAAACGCCGCGCGAGCTGGCAGACACGGTGCGCTCGCTCGGCCGAACGGAGCATGAAGCATCGGTGCCGCCAGGCGAAGGGCAGGTGCTCCGAACCTACGGGATCGGCGCGCAGATCCTCAAGGACCTGGGCGTGCGACGCATGCAGGTGCTCTCGGCACCGAAGCAGATGCACGGCATTTCAGCGTTCGGGCTCGAGATCACCGGATACCTCGCCGAGTAACGACGCCGCGCAGGTATACTGCGCGGCCCTCGGGTTGCGTGTGAGTCAGGCTGGAATCCGTCATGTCCGGTAGCATCGTCCATCAAGGTAGCCAGCAGGTGGGTGCACAGCGCGTCGCCGTCGTCGCGGCGCGCTTCAATGATGCGATCGTGTCGCAGCTGGTCGCGGGCGCCGAGCGGGCCTGGCGCAAGGCCGGGGGCAAGAGCGGCGCATTGGAGCTGGTACGCGTGCCCGGTGCGTTCGAATTGCCAGTGGCCGCGCGTCGGCTCGCATTCGCTGGCCAGTTCAGCGCCATCGTCGCGCTCGGTTGCGTCGTGCGTGGCGACACGCCGCACTTCGATTTCGTGGCCGGCGAGTGCGCGCGCGGGCTCATGCAGGTGTCGCTGGAAACCGGTGTGCCAGTCATATTTGGCGTGCTAACGACCGAGACGTTTGCGCAGGCTGAGGAGCGCGCGGCGATCGATCGGTTGGACAAAGGCGGCGAAGCGATGCTGGCGGCGCTCGAAATGGCCAACCTCCTGAGTCGCTGGTGAGTGCTGCATGGCGCGGGTGACAGCAGAACGAATGGCCTCGGGCGCACGGTCAGTGGCACGTAAGCTGGCCGTACAGGCTTTGTACGGCTGGCAACTCAATCCTTCCGCCTGGCAGGACGTCGTGCAGGCATTCGACGATGATGCGGACATGCCGAAAGCAGACACCGAGTACTTTCGTTCGCTCATCGCAGCCGTCGGTGCCGGCAGTGACAGCCTGGACGCGGCCCTCGTGCCCTGGATGGACCGCAAGCCAGCCGAGCTCGATCCGATCGAGCGCGCCGTCTTGTGGATCGGGACACATGAGTTGCGCGCGATGCCGGACGTGCCATTTCGGGTTGTTATCAGCGAAGCCGTTAGCCTCGCGAAGCGATTTGGTGCCACCGACAGTCATCGTTTCGTCAACGCTGTGCTCGACAAGGCGGCGCGCGAACTGCGACCGCACGAGCACTGAGCGGCGGCGCGTATCGCGGGCAGGCACGACATGGCGCTCGGCGAATTCGATCTGATCGCACGCTACTTCGCCAAGATCGGTGCGGCACGTAGCGATGTGCAGGTGGGCGTTGGCGACGACGGTGCGGTGCTGGTGCCACCCCCCGGCCATGATTTGGTGGCCGTCGTCGACACACTGGTCGCCGGCGTGCATTTTCCGCAAGGTTCGCCGGCGTCGTCGATTGGTCATCGAGCAGTGGCAGTCAATCTGAGTGACATCGCTGCGATGGGTGCGACGCCGAGTTGGGCGTTGCTGGCGCTGAGCTTGCCGAGCGTGGATGAAGATTGGCTAGCGCAGTTCGCGCACGGCACAGGCGAGCTGCTGACGCAGCATGCCGTGTCCCTGGTAGGTGGCGATACGACAACCGGACCGCTGACGATTACCGTGCAATTGATCGGTGCAGTTCCACGGGGGCAAGCGTTGCGACGCACCGGCGCGCGGCCCGGCGATGCGATCGTCGTGTCCGGAACCCCGGGGGATGCCGCGGCCGGTCTCGCTATCGAACAGCGGCGGATGCAGTGTGCGGCCCCGCATGCTGCGGAGCTTCGGCAGCGCTTTCTCTATCCCACGCCACGCTGCGCGCTCGGTGTAGCGCTGCGCGGCATTGCCAGCGCGTGCATAGACTTGTCGGACGGGCTCGGCGCCGATCTCGGCAAGCTGTGTGCAGCGAGTGGTCGTGGCGGCGAACTGGAGTTGACCACGTTGCCGATCTCAGCCGCACTTGCCGCGGCGGTTGATCGCGATCGCGCGCGTCAGCTCGCCTTGACTGGCGGCGATGATTACGAATTGTGTTTTACCGTGCCGCCCGCGAACTTCGCACGGTTGACGCAGCTCGCGCAACGCTCTGCTACGCCCCTGACCCGTATTGGCTCGATCGTCGAGCGGCCGGGCGTCACGCTGCGCGATGGCGCGACTGTGACGCAGTTCTCGCACCGCGGGTTCGATCACTTCGGCTGACCGAAGCTCGTGGATCAGCCGGTGATCCGGGAGCCGGGTCACAGTCCCATTCCGGGACGCTCCGTATCCTCTGCCGGTCAATATGTGCGTCGTCAAACGGGCTGGTCCGTCCTGGTGCGCGCAGAGCAGGCTTTCCTCGATCGCGATGCCGACAGATCACGCCAAGACCCTCTCAGACACCGACTCCGATCGCATGCTCGCACGAGCGATTCCCGATCGTATCGGCAAATACGTCATCATCAATGAAGTCGGCCGAGGCAGCACTGGCACGGTGTATTTGTCGCACGATCCTTACTATGGTCGCGACGTTGCGATCAAGCTCTACAGTCTCGACACCGGCGGCGATGCGGAACGTTCACGGGTTGCCCGCAAGATGTTCCTCTCCGAAGCGCACATGGTCGGCATGCTGCAACATCCGAACATCCTGCCGATCTACGACGCCGGCGAGGAAGAGGGACGATGTTACATCGTTACCGAGCACGTGCATGGCGCACGCACTTTGGCGGCCTACTGCCGGCCCGACAACCTGTTGCGCATCGACGATGTCGTCGAGATGATCTACAAGTGCGCCAAAGCGCTGCACTATGCCCACACGCGGGGCGTGATTCATCGCGATATCAAGCCATCGAACATCATGTTGACGCAGGACAGCGACGTTCGCATCATCGATTTCGGTATCGCGCTGGTGGCCGACTCGGATGTCTCGCGCATCGAGGGCATCGCCGGCAGCCCTTCCTATATGTCGCCCGAGCAGGTGCAGAGCCTGGAGCTGACGGCATCGTCGGACCTCTATTCTCTGGGCGCCGTCATGTACGAGTTGCTCACCGGTCAGCGACCCTTCCGTGCCGGCAATCTCGTGAAGCTGTTACATCAGATTGTCTATGCTACGGCGCCGCCAATTCATTCGTTGCGCAAAGAGATCCCGCAGGATCTCGAGAACGTCGTGGCCACCGCCATGCACAAGGCGCCCGAGAAGCGTTTTCGTTCCGGTGCGGACTTCGCCGCGGAACTGACGCGCGTCCATCAGCGTTTGCGTGCGGAGAACGAACGACTCGATCAGCAAGAGCAGTTTGGCGTACTGCGTCGCCTGCGCTTCTTCCATGAGTTCTCGCACTCCGAGATCTGGGAAGTGCTACGTGCCAGCACCATGCAGAACTATTCCGATCGAGATGAGATAGTCAAAGAGGGCGAGATGGACGATCGCTTCTATATCCTGGTGTCCGGCCAATGCTCCGTGGAGCGGCACGGCACGGCGCTGGGTGCGATCGACACTGGCGATTGCTTCGGTGAAACGAGTTACGTCAGCGGTGCGCGACGGACAGCCACGATCCGCGCGCACGGTCCGGTCAGTGTCCTGAAGGTAAGTTCGACGTTGCTGGAGCAGGTGTCTGCCGCCTGCCAACTGCGCTTCAATCGTGTGTTCCTACGGACGCTGATAGGCCGGCTACAGGGTGCGGAGCAGCAGCAGGTCAGCTAGGCGCGGCATCCTTGTCACACTCGATCAGCGCATAGGCCGAATGATTGTGAATGGACTCGAAATTCTCTGATTCGACTACATAGGCGGCAACGCGGGCCTCGTCGTTCAACCGTTGTGCGACGTCTCGCACCATGTCCTCGACGAATTTCGGATTGTCGTACGCGCGCTCGGTGACGAATTTTTCGTCCGGGCGCTTCAGTATGCCGTACAGCTCGCTCGAGGCTTCACTCTCGGCGATGTCGATCAGCTCCTCGATCCACATGTGTTCGCGCAGCTTCGCCTTGATCGTCACGTGCGAACGCTGGTTGTGAGCGCCATAGTCCGAGATTTTCTTGGAACACGGGCACAGGCTCGTGACAGGCACGATCACCTTGACCCACATCTCAGTGACACCGTTGCGGATCTCGCCAATGAGACTGGCCTGGTAGTCGAGCAGGCTCTCGACGCCCGATACCGGCGCCTTCTTCATCACGAAGAACGGAAATGTCATTTCGATGTGGCCCGCATCCGCCTCGAGCCTGGTAGTCATCGTCGCGAGCATGCTGCCAAACGACTCGACCGAAACCTCGCGTTCAGCGTGCAAGATCTCCACGAAGCGCGACATGTGCGTGCCTTTGAAGTTGTGCGGCAGATTGACGTACATATTGAAGCGTGCCACGGTGTGCTGTTCGCCCGCCGAGCGGTCCTTGAGCTTCACCGGGTGGTTGATGTCCTTGATACCGACGCGATCGATCGGAATGCGCCGCGTATCCGGACGATTCTGTACGTCCTCGACGAGGTTGAGTTTGCTCTGCGGAGCGGCTGGGGGATTCATGTCGCGGACCTTGGGTGGGCGTGCCGAATGTCAAATGGGGTGCGCCGAAGCAGTTCTACCATAGGGGCTCAGGGCGGGTCGCTTCAAGCTGTACAATGCAGTGTACAGGCTGAAAGCGGCTAAACAGCAGCCGCCGTCCGTGTTCTGGACGCCGCTTGCCGCGACCACCAGCGGTCGATCGTGGTCGAAACACTGGTCGGATCGAGGCCTGCCTCGCGCAGGCAGTCGTCACGCGAGCCATGTTCGATGAACCGGTCGGGGATGCCGATATTGAGTATTGGCAGCGCAACGCCCGCAACGGCCAGTAGTTCGCAGACCGCCGATCCGGCACCGCCCGCGACGACATTTTCTTCCAGCGTCACGATGGCGCGATGCCGGGCTGCCAGTTGCAATACTTGAGCTTCGTCCAGCGGCTTGACGAACCGCATGTTGACCACTGTCGCATCCAAGCGTTCGCCGACCTTCTCGGCGGCCGTCAGCATCGTGCCGAACGCTAACAACAGCAGGCCACTGCGCCCCTCGCGTCGTATCTCGGCCTTGCCGACCGGGAGCGCGCTCATCGTAGCTTCTACGGGCACGCCGGGACCCGCACCGCGGGGATAGCGCACTGCACTGGGGCACTCGAGGGTAGTCGCCGTATAGAGCATCTGCCGGCATTCGTTCTCGTCCGCCGGGGCCATCACGACCATGTTGGGGATGCAGCGCAGGAACGAGTAGTCATAACTGCCCTGGTGGGTGACCCCATCCCCACCCACGAGGCCGGCTCGGTCGAGCGCAAATACGACCGGCAGATCCTGCAGCGCGACGTCGTGGATCAACTGATCGTAGGCACGCTGCAGGAAGGTGGAATAGATCGCGACGATGGGCTTGAGGCCTTCACACGCGAGGCCGGCGGCGAAGGTCACCGCGTGTTGTTCGGCGATCGCCACGTCGAAATAGCGCTCTGGGAAGCGCTTCGAATATTCGACCAGCCCGGAACCCTCACGCATGGCAGGCGTAATGCCGATAATGTCGGGGTCGCGCTCGGCCATGTCACAGAGCCAACTGCCGAATACCTGTGAGTAGGTCGGACCAGCGCTGCTTTCCTTGAAGATCGTACCGCTGGCCGGATCGAACGGGCCCGGACCGTGCCACTTTATCGGGTCCGCCTCGGCGGGGGCGTAGCCCTTACCTTTGCGTGTGACCACGTGCAGGAACTGGGGCCCTTTCAGTTTGCGAATGTTCTTGAGCGTGGTGACCAGCGCCTTGATGTCGTGGCCGTCCATCGGGCCGATGTAGTTGAAGCCCAGCTCTTCGAACAAGGTGCCCGGCAGCACCATGCCCTTCATGTGTTCCTCAGAGCGCCGCGCCAGCTCCCAGGCTGTGGGCATCTGCTTCAGGATCTTCTTGCCGCCTTCGCGCAAACTCGAATACGTACGACCCGACAGTACTTTGGCGAAATAATTCGACATCGCGCCGACGTTCTCGGAGATCGACATGTCGTTGTCGTTGAGGATCACCAGCAAATCGGCGGTCAACGAGCCGGCATGATTGAGCGCCTCGAACGCCATGCCGGCGGTCATCGCGCCATCGCCGATGATCGCGACCACACGCCGATGGTCGCCGCGCTGCTGGGCGGCTACTGCCATCCCGAGTGCCGCACTGATCGAGGTGCTCGAATGGCCGACGCCGAAGGTGTCGTATTCGCTTTCGGCCCGACTGGGGAAGGGCGCGAGGCCGTTGTATTGCTTGATCGAATGCAGACTGTCGCGTCGGCCCGTGAGCACTTTGTGTGGATAGGCTTGATGGCCGACATCCCACACCAGTCGATCCTGAGGTGTGTCGTACACGTAGTGCAGAGCGACCGTCAGTTCGACCGTGCCGAGACCAGCGGCGAAATGACCACCGCGAGTCGCGACCGTCCGGATGAGGTATTCGCGCAGCTCGCGGCAAACCTTTGGCAATTGCCCGACAGTCAGCGCGCGCAAATCACGCGGCGCGTCGAGCGAACGCAACAGGGCGAGGCCCTCTTTGGACGGGTCAGTCATCGGCAGTCAGTTTACACCTGCGCGTCAGCCGGAACGCGTGACGACGTACCGCGCCAGCGCCAGCAACGGCTCCGATCGACGCCCGAGCGGCGCCAGGGCCTCGATGGCGCGCTCGCTGGCATCGTGCGCCAATGCGCGCGCCTGCTGCAGACCGAACATGGCGGGGTAGGTGGGCTTGGCAAGCCCGGCATCCGCCCCGGCGCGTTTGCCGAGTGTCGCCGTGCTGCCTTCGACATCGAGAATATCGTCGCGAATCTGGAATGCCAGGCCGAGTTCCCAGCCGTAGTCACTCAGAGCCTGATACTCGATCGGCGACGGCACTTCTGCACTAACGACTCCCAGCATCACACTCGCATGGATCAACGCGCCCGTCTTGAGCCGATGCATGCGTTCCAGCTCGGCCGACGCCAGCGTCTGCCCCACTGCGGCCAGATCGATCGCCTGGCCGCCCGCCATGCCGCGCGTGCCGATGGCGCGGGCGAGAATCTGCAACATAGCGAGACGCTCTGCCGGCGGCGCAGCTGCCGGCGTATCGCGCACCAGTACTTCGAAGGCGAGCGCCTGCAAGGCGTCCCCCACGAGCACGGCCGTGGCTTCGTCGAATGCACGATGACAGGTAGGACGCCCACGACGCAGATCGTCGTTGTCCATCGCAGGCAGGTCGTCGTGCACCAGGCTGTAGACATGAATGAGTTCGACTGCGGCCGCCGGTGCATCGAGTCGTTCCAGATTCGCGCCCAGCGCGGTACCGGTGAGGTACACGAGCAGGGGTCGCAGGCGCTTGCCGCCGGCGAGCGTACTGTAGCGCATCGCCTCGATCAGTCGCGGCGTGCTGCCACCCTCGAGCATCAGGTGCTCTTGTAGTACACGTTCGATGCGTGCGCGATAGGCTGCGCCGATGTCAGCCTCAGTATCGACTGTCGGCACCGAAGAGGCTTGCATCATTCGTCGTCGTCAGCAGCGGGGAGAGCGGCGCTGTCGGCTCCTTCTGACGCAGCGAATTCCGTCAACCGCGGCGCGCCGTCACGCTTCAGCAGGATGTCGACGCGTTGCTGCGCCGTCTTGAGCGCCGTTTGACATTCGCGTGTGAGCGTGACGCCGCGCTCGAAAGTCTTGAGCGCATCCTCGAGCGGGACATCGCCATGTTCAAGTTTTTCGACCAGCTGTTCGAGCTCGGCGAGCGACTTTTCGAAATCGACCGGAGATGATTTGCGTTTCACCTGCGCACGGTAATCGGCCGGCAGTGCGGGGGTCAACGCAGTTTGACTCGACAGGCCGTCGGGGATACATTGTCAAAGTCATTTAGAACGAGTCTAATTGAGAGTCGTTCGCAGAAAGTTGATCGTTTCATAAATACGGAGACCCCAAATGAACCTCAAGGGCAGCAAGACCGAAAAGAACCTGAAGGACGCTTTCGCCGGCGAATCGCAGGCGAATCGTCGTTATCTGTATTTTGCAGCCAAGGCGGACGTCGAAGGCTACAACGATGTGTCGGCGGTTTTCCGTTCGACCGCAGAGGGCGAAACCGGCCATGCGCACGGTCATCTCGAATATCTCGAGGCGGTCGGCGATCCAGCAACGGGCCTGCCTATCGGTGCCACCAAAGACAACCTGAAGGCGGCAATTGCCGGCGAGACACACGAGTACACCGATATGTACCCGGGCATGTCGAAAGCCGCTCGTGAAGAGGGCTTTGCCGAGATTGCCGATTGGTTCGAAACGCTGGCGAAGGCTGAGCGCTCGCACGCCAATCGCTTTCAGAAGGCCCTCGACACGTTGTAAGCAAGGCCTTGGCAGGGAGTCTGGTCGCTTTGGCGATCGACTGCCGGCTCACTACCCGACCGGCGTATCAGGTGCCGGTCGGGATCTCTTCCCTTGAGATTTCGGCATTCGGAGTTGCAGAATGAGTAGCGCGACGTCGGGCGGACGTGAAGGCAGCCTGGAGGCGCCCACGCGCCATCCGCTCGATTGGAAGAACCCCGCGTTCTACGACGAAGCCGCGCTCGACCAGGAGCTCGAGCGGGTGTTCGACATCTGCCATGGCTGCCGGCGTTGCTTCAGTCTGTGCAATTCGTTCCCGACGCTGTTCGATCTGGCGGACGAGTCATCCACGGGTGAAGTGGATGGCGTAGAGAAGTCTACGTATTGGAACGTTGTCGATCATTGCTACCTCTGCGACATGTGCTTCATGACGAAGTGCCCCTACGTGCCGCCGCATCCCTGGAATGTCGACTTTCCGCATCTCATGTTGCGCGCCAAGGCGGTGCAGGAGAAGCAGGGCGGGCACAAGTTCCGCGACAAGCTGTTGTCGAGTACCCGTGCGGTAGGCAATCTGGCCGGGATACCGGTGGTCGCGCCGATCGTCAACGCAGTCAACCATTCCAAGCTGGGTCGCAAGATCCTGGAATCGACGCTCGGTGTCGACGTCACCGCACCGATTCCTAACTACTACTCCGATACCGGTACGAATCGAGCGCGCCGCGCCTCGGGGCGTGCCATGGCCGTGCGACCGACTGATGAAACCCGGGGCAAGGTGGCGTTGTTTGTCACGTGCTACGGGCATCGCAATGAGCCGCACCTGCCGGAGGATCTGGCGATCGTGTTCGAGCACAATGGCATCCTGGTCAAGGTGGTGGGCAAGGAGAAATGCTGCGGCATGCCCAAGCTCGAATTGGGCGACCTCGAGACGGTAGAGCAATACAAGAACTACAATATCCCCATGCTGAAATCCCTGGTCGACGATGGCTACGACATCGTGGCGCCGATTCCGTCGTGCGTGCTGATGTTCAAGCAGGAACTGCCGCTGATGTTTCCGGACGATGCTGACGTGCAAGCGGTCAAAGCCCGCATCTTCGATCCTTTCGAGTATCTGATGCTGCGCCACAAAGCTGGTGTCTTGCGCACGGATTTCAAACAGAGCCTGGGCAAGGTGAGCTATCACGTGCCCTGCCATCTGCGCGTGCAGAATATAGGCTTGAAGACCCGCGACCTGATGCAGCTCGTGCCCGATACGTCGGTCGATGTAATCGAACGATGTTCTGGTCACAATGGTACTTACGCCGTGAAGAAAGAATACCGGGCGGCGTCAGTGAAGATCGGGCGGCCCGTGATGAGCAAAGTTGCTCAAGCGCAGGCCGATCACTACTCCAGCGATTGTCCGATGGCCGGGCATCAGATCGAGAGCGGGCTCGAGCCGGTGAACGGCGCCGCCGTGCCCCAGCCTGAGCATCCACTCAGTCTCATACGCAAGGCTTACGGACTATGAACAAGCTGGTCGTCGACGATCTATACACGCTGGAGCGCTATGCGCGCGAGCGGCCACAGTTTCGCGATAAAGTGCTGGCGCACAAGCGCAATCGTCAGCTCGCGGTTGGGCCAAACTGCACCTGGTTGTTCGAAGACCGTCTGACGATTCAGTATCAGGTGCAGGAGATGCTGCGCGCCGAGCGGATTTTTGAGCCTGAGGGGATCGCTGAAGAACTGTCGGCCTATAATCCCTTGATACCCGATGGTCGCAACTGGAAGGTGACCTTCCTGCTCGAATTCCCGGATCCGGCGGAGCGGCAGCGGCAGCTCGAACGGCTCAAGGGCATAGAAGATCGTTGTTGGGTGCGGGTGCAGGCACACGAGCCTATCTACGCGATCGCCGACGAGGATCTCGAACGCGAAAATGAGACCAAGACTTCAGCGGTGCATTTTCTGCGCTTCGAACTCACCGACGACATGGTGGCCAGTCTGCGTAACCATGCGCCACTCGCTGCGGGCATCGACCACGCCAACTATCGATACAGCGTTGAACCTGTGTCCGCCGCGACGCGCGAGGCGTTGTTAGCTGACCTGGACTGACCTGCTGGTGGTAGGTGCTCAGCGCGTGTTCGATGAGTCCCTCGCGCATCCGTTGAGAGCGCCGCAGCACGCGTGCAGCGCGCTCCTGTGCCGGGTGCAAGCTCGCCGCAACAGCAGGGGGAAGATGCGCGATGCACGCGTGCTAGGGAACGCCCGCAGGGCGCGCTCGATCCGGATGCGCGAGGGACTCATCGAGCACGCGGTGAACCCTATCCCCCGACTTTCGTGTTCGAGCCAGCGACGCCTGGCGCGTCGCGTCGTTCACGCCGTGCAAGCATCCACGCGTAGAGGAGATTGGCGACACCGACGGCGGCCGGGATGAGGCCAAAGATCGCCACATTCTCGTCAGCGACGCGCGCCAGGGCGAAGTACAACAGCACGCCGATGAGCGTCAGCATGATGCCGTTGCGCAGGGCGCTGGCGGCAGTTGGTCCGTCATTGCTGCCAAGCAGGCCGGCGGGCACGTCGGGCATTGGCAAACCCTTCTCGAGCGCGACCATGCGTTCCTTGTGCACTTGCTCCAGGCCTTGCTGCTTGCGGCGGTGGCTGAACCACGAGCCGAGCATGCCGGCAGAGACGCCAAAGACGATGGCGACGATCGGAATTAATACCGCAATAGTGTCTTCATTCATGTTCGCTGGCTCCAGGATGCCCCGTTGGCCCGCTTGATACGCGGCAGCGGCCGGTTCGGTTGCAACCAAACGGTTGTCGCTGGAGTATCAAGCACGTGGACCAAGTGTTGGCAGGGCAGTGTTACGCGGCAGCGGCTCCCACGGGGCCTGAGGTCCGTGGTGCGGCGGCCCCAGCGGCACAGCGAGATGCTGACCTCCTGGCTGCCTGGCGTCGCGGCGATCACGCCGCGGTGCTGCAGGGTTTGATGGAGCGTTATCGGCAGAAGGTGTTGCATCTGGCTCTGTCGATCGTCCGCGATCCGGCGCTGGCTGAGGACATGGCGCAACTCGCCTTCCTCAAGACTTGGCGAGCATTGCCGCGATTCGATGGACGCGCGGCACTCTCGACCTGGCTGTATGCGATCGCCCGCAACACCTGCCTCTCCGAGCTGCGCGGCCGCGGTCGGACGGTATCGCTGGATGAGCAGGCGGAGGAGTCGGCGCTCTGGGAGGATGGGCACGATGCCGTGCACGAGACGCAGGCTGAGATCGACGTCGCGTTGCTGCTGGATCAGCTTGCTGAGCCGGCGCGCACGGTCGTCGTGCTGTTCTATCTGGAAGATCGTAGTTGTGAGGAGGTCGGTGAGCTGCTGGATATGCCCGCCGGCACAGTGAAGTCCCTGCTGTTTCGCGCGCGCAAGCACCTTGCGGCAGCGGCCGCTTGAGTGGCGCAGCAGGTGTCGGGCGTGACGGAGTGACTGCCATGGAACAAGTAGATCGCATAGATGATACGCAGGTCGAGGAAGGGTGGCGCGCACGTCATCCGACTCTGGATGCGGCCTTGCGGCGAGCGATTCATGCGCCGCGCCTGGATCGGTGCTTCGACGCGTCGGTCTGGCAGCGCATTCAAGCGGACGACGCACGACTGGCGGCGGCGGTCCGCGAGGCGGGCGCATCCGCCGACGTGCGGCTCGCGTTCTGGATGACCGTACTGAACTGGGTCGGTGTTGCGGTGGCGAGCGTCGCGGCTATCGCGGCAGTGGCGCCCGCGATCGATGCCGAGGTGAATGTCGCACTGGTTGCCGGCGCTGGCGCACTGGTGGTTGGCATGTGGCAGCTCGCACCGTTGCGGCGAGTAACGCGCTCACTCCTCTGATTCGCGGCTGAGGTCGATTTGCGGCGCCGTGCCAGGCGCCCGTCGACTTGCTACACTGCGCCCGCCCGCGCGTTCTGACAGACGCGCGATCCATCGCTTGCAACAGCCGAATTCCTGAGGGCGGATGAACCAGTCCTACACCGCATCTGACATCGAGGTCCTGTCGGGGCTAGACCCTGTGCGCCGACGGCCCGGCATGTACACTGACACCACGCGGCCGAATCACCTTGCCCATGAGGTGATCGACAACTCGGTCGATGAGGCCCTCGCGGGGCACTGCAAACAGATCGACGTCACGCTGCACAAAGACGGCTCCCTCACGGTGGCTGACGACGGGCGCGGCATGCCGGTCGACATCCACCCGAAAGAGAAGGTGACGGGCGTTGAATTGATCCTGACCAAGCTGCATGCGGGCGGCAAGTTTTCCGACAAGACCTACCAGTTCTCCGGTGGTTTGCACGGCGTCGGCGTGTCAGTGGTCAATGCACTCTCCACGCATCTCGAGTGCTGGATCAAGCGCGGTGGCAAGGAATACAACATCAGCTTCAAGGAGGGCAAGCGCGCCACCAAGCTCGAAGTGATCGGCACCGTCGGCCAGCGCAACAGTGGCACGACGATCCAGTTCTGGCCGGACAAGCAGTTCTTCGATACCGAGAAATTCTCGATCCCGCAGCTCAAACATGTGCTGAAGGCCAAGGCGGTCCTGTGCCCCGGTCTCAAGATCACGTTCACGAACGAGGCGACCAAGGAAACGGACGAGTGGTTCTTTACCGGTGATCTCGGTGCTTATCTGCGCGAAGAACTCGGCAAGGAGGAATCTCTGCCGGCGGAACCGATCTGCAACAAGCGTGCCGGTAAAGACGATGCGGTGGACTACGCGCTCACCTGGGCACCCAACATCGATCGCGCATTCGGCGAAAGCTATGTCAATCTGATTCCGACCGTGGAGGGCGGCACGCACGTCAATGGACTGCGCGCCGGTGTCGCGGGCGCGGTGCGCGAGTTCTGCGAATTCCGCAATCTGTTGCCGCGCGGACTCAAGCTTACGGCGGAAGACGTGTTCGACAAAGTCTGCTTCGTGCTGTCGATCAAGATCCACGAGCCGCAGTTCGCTGGTCAGATGAAGGAGCGTCTGGCCTCACGTGACGCGGCGTCGATCGTCGAGAGTTTCGTACACGATTCGTTGTCGCTCTGGCTCAATCAACATCCGGATGCCGGCGACCGGATTGCGCAGCTCGCGATCGAGAATGCGCAGGATCGGATACGCACTGCGCAGAAAGTGGTGCGCAAGCGCATTACCTCAGGCCCGGCATTGCCCGGCAAGTTGGCAGACTGCACCTGTGACGAGCCGCGGCGCTCGGAGTTGTTCCTGGTCGAGGGCGATTCGGCGGGCGGCTCGGCCAAGCAGGCACGCGACAAGGATTTCCAGGCGATCATGCCGCTCCGTGGCAAAATTCTGAATACCTGGGAGGTGAGCTCGGGCGACATCGCGAGTTCGCAGGAGGTGCACGATATTTCCGTGGCACTCGGCGTGGATCCGGGTGCCGCCAACATCGCCAATCTCCGCTACCACAAGATCTGCATCCTGGCGGACGCGGACTCGGATGGCCAGCACATAGCAACGCTGCTGTGCGCGCTGTTCCTGCGGCATTTCCGGCCGCTGGTGCTGAGCGGCCACGTGTTCGTGGCGATGCCGCCGTTGTTTCGTATCGATGCTGGCAAACAAGTGGTCTACGCACTCGATGAGTCCGAGCGCGATGCCATCCTGAAGCGCCTCGAAGAAGAGAAGGTGCGCAGCAAGCCGGTTGTTACGCGCTTCAAGGGCTTGGGAGAAATGAACCCGTCACAGTTGCGCGAAACGACGATGGATCCCCGCACTCGCCGGCTGGTGCAGCTGACCGTGGCCGCCAAGGACGATACGGACAATCTGATGGACATGCTGCTCGCCAAGAAACGCGCGGGTGACCGGCGCAGTTGGCTCGAGGAGAAGGGCAACCTCGCCCAAGTATAGATCATGCAAGACGAGATGAATTTCGAGGGCATCGAGAAGCAGCCCCTGCGCACTTTCACTGAGAAGGCCTACCTCGACTATTCGATGTACGTGATCCTCGACCGTGCGCTGCCCGCGTTGTCGGATGGCCTCAAGCCGGTGCAGCGTCGCATCGTTTACGCGATGAGCGAGCTGGGGCTGTCGGCGGTTTCCAAGCACAAGAAATCCGCGCGCACAGTAGGTGACGTGCTCGGCAAGTTCCATCCGCATGGTGACTCGGCCTGTTACGAAGCCATGGTGCTGATGGCGCAGCCGTTTTCCTACCGCTATCCGCTGATCGACGGCCAGGGCAACTGGGGCTCCGCCGATGACCCCAAGAGCTTCGCGGCGATGCGTTACACCGAGTCGAAGCTCACGCGCTATGCGGAGGTACTGTTAGGCGAGCTGTCGGATGGCACGGTCGACTGGCAGCCCAACTTTGACGGCACGCTGGAAGAGCCGGTGTTCCTGCCGGCACGACTGCCGAACCTATTGCTGAATGGCACTTCTGGGATTGCGGTTGGCATGGCCACCGACGTACCGCCGCACAATCTGCGCGAGATCGTGCAGGCCTGCGTCCATTTGCTGGACGACCCGGAGGCGCAGACGCGCACCCTGATGAAGTACGTCAAGGGTCCGGACCTGCCGACCGGCGGCGAGATCATCACGCCGCGCGCCGATCTGCTCGCGATCTACAACACGGGCAACGGCTCCTACAAGGCGCGCGCCACGTACACACTCGAAGATGGCAGCATCGTCATCGACCAGCTGCCCTACCAGGTGTCGGGCAACAAGGTGCTCGAGCAGATTGCGCAGCAGATGCGCGACAAGAAGCTGCCGATGGTGGAGGACTTGCGCGACGAGTCGGATCACGAGAATCCTACGCGGCTCGTGATCGAGCCGAAGAAGAAGACCGACATCGATCAATTGATGGCGCATCTCTTCGCGACCACTGATCTCGAGCGCAACTACCGCGTGAACATCAACGTGATCGGCCTGGATGGCCGGCCGCGCGTGATGGGCTTGCGCGAGCTGCTGAACGAGTGGCTCGAGTTCCGCACGCAGACGGTGACGCGCCGCCTGCAGTACCGGCTCGACAAGGTCAACAAGCGTCTGCACGTTTTGGACGGATTGCTGGTTGCGTACCTCAATCTCGACGAGGTGATCCGCATCATCCGGCGGGAAGATGAGCCGAAGCCGGTGCTGATGAAGCGCTTCAAACTGACGGACGAGCAGGCCGAAGCGATCCTCGAGACCAAGCTACGGCACCTCGCCAAGCTCGAAGAGATGAAGATCCGCGAGGAGCAGAAGAAGCTCGTCACGGAACGCGATGCGATCGAGGGCATCCTCAAGTCCAAGGCAAAGTTGAAGAAGCTGATCGCTGCCGAACTTGAAGCGGATGCCGCCAAGCACGGTGACGAGCGTCGTTCGAAGATCGTGGAGCGTGAGGCGGCGCAGGCGATCGACGCGTCAGAGTTGGTCGCCAACGAACCGACGACGGTCGTCGTTTCGACCGGCGGATTCGTCCGTGCGGCCAAAGGCCATGATATCGATCCGCGCACGCTGCAGTACAAAACTGGCGACGAGTATCAGCATGCGGCACGTGGTCGCAGTGTGCAGAATGCCGTGTTCCTCGATTCGACCGGGCGGGCCTACAGCCTGATTGCGCACTCGCTGCCGTCGGCGCGCGGCCTCGGGGAGCCGCTGTCCTCGCGTGTCGACCCGCCCGACGGCGCGAAGTGGCGTGGCGTGATGCTGGGCGAGCCGGAGGATCTGTGGCTCGTCGCCAGCGACGCCGGCTATGGCTTCATCGTGCGACTGAAGGAGACCTACACGCGCAACAAGGCGGGCAAGGTATTGCTGAAAGTGCCCGACGGAGCGCTCGTGTTGCCGCCGGCACCAGTGCCGGCGGAGGGCTCACTGGTGGCGGTGACGTCCAAGGATGGCAAGTTATTAGTGTTTCCGGTCAAGGACGTACCGGAGTTGCCGCGCGGCAAGGGCAACAAATTGTTCGATGTTCCAGCCAAGAAATTCAAGGCTCGCGCCGATTTTCTCACCGGGATGACGGTGGTACCGCCTGACAAGGGCCTGATCGTGCGCTCGGGGGATCGCAAGATGACCATCAGCTGGAAAGACTTGAAGGGCTATCGTGGCGCGCGCGCGCAGCGTGGCTCGGTGCTGCCGCGCGGTTGGCGTAATGTCGATCTGCTCGAAACCGAGTAGAGCGCGGCTCACCTCAGCAGGCGCCGGGCGGCCAGCAGGCGTTGCAACGCCGTGAGCGCACAGAGGACCGCGAATCCATACGCGAGCGCCGCGAACCAGTCGGGCCGTAGCACTGCGAGCACGAATACGGCAATGGTCTCGGTACCCTCGGCGAGCCCGCGCAAATAGAAGAAGCTCTTGGGTCCGTGCGCATCACTGGTCAACCTGCGTTTGGCGGCCAGTGCCGCAAACGCCAGGAAACTGCTGCCGGACAGCAGAAAACTCGCCAGTAGCGCCGCGGCCGGCAGGGCATTGGCCGGGCTCGCCACCGCAAATCCCAAGGGCACAGCCGCATAGAAGATGTAGTCGGCGACGCTGTCCAGATAGCCGCCGAAATCAGTGGGGCCACGTCGTCGCGCCAATGCGCCGTCGAGACCATCGAGAATCCGATTTAGAGCGATCAGCAGCAATGCCGCACCGAACCGCTGCCGGGCGATCGCGATACCCGCGGCAGTGCCGACCGCGGCGCCGACGATCGTGACGGCATTGGCGGTCATTGGACTCCGCGCGAGCAGGCGCGCTGCCGCGTCGAGCGGTGGGTTGATCAGTGGTCGCATCCAGACATCGAACATGCCGTGATGCTGCAGGGTTGGCGGCTGGCTGTCGAGCGCTGGTCAGTGCAACATGTGAGCAACAGAGCATTTGTGGCAAGCCGTTACGGGGGACTGGTCATGCATAGGCCTTGCGACGCGTCGTTGTGGGTGATCGTTCTACTCGCGGCGCTGGGCGCCGCGCCGGGAAAGGTGGTCGCGCAGGCTCCCGCCACGGATCTATGCGCGCGAATCGCCAGTCAGGACTTCTCGAAGACACCTGACGCACCCGCGCAAGTCACGCGCGCCGACCGGGTAAAGGTCGGCGGTAGTGAGCAGCAAGCCTGTCGGGTGCGGGGCTACGTTACGCCGCGGATCGAATTCGAGCTGCGGCTGCCGCTCGCGGACTGGAACGGCAAGCTTCTGTACCGCGGCTGCGGTGGCTTTTGCGGCTCGCTCGCGCAGGCGGCTACTTGTGACGCGCCGGTCGCGCGTGGTTATGCCTGCATCGTCAGCGACATGGGTCATACTTCGACACCGATCGATGCCAAGTGGTCCTATAACGACCTGCAGGCCGAGTTCGATTTCGCCTTCCGGTCTACCTACGTCACGACGCTCATTGGCAAGGCCATTGCCGGTCGTTACTTCGAGCGTGGCGTGCAGCGTACCTATTTCGACGGCTGCTCGACCGGCGGGCGCCAGGCGCTGGTCGCAGCGCAGCGTTTTCCGGAGCAGTTCGACGGAATCATCGTGGGCGCACCGGCAGTCAGTGAGGCCGGCAATGGGATCCCGGGCATTTGGGCGCTGCGGACACTTGCAAGTGCCCCAAGTGGCGGTCCGTCGCTACTGACAGCGGCGAATGTCCGGCAGTTGCATGGGCTGATGATGCAACGCTGCGACGAACTCGACGGCCTGGCCGACGGCATTCTGAACGATCCGCGCGACTGCCGGGTCGACCCGAGCGAGCTCGCTTGCGAAGCGGACGCTGGCGCCGACTGCTGGAGCGCGGCACAAGTCGCCGCCGCGCGTAAGTTGTACCAGGGAGCGCAAGATTCCAAGGGACGAGCCTTGACGCCCGGCGGGCTGCAGCGTGGCTCCGAGCTCAACTGGATTCCCGCGTATGTCGCCGAGGATGGTGCGCTGGGTTTCTACGGTCCCTTCATGGCTGACCTGGTGCGTTATCTGTCGTTCGCGGAAGACCCTGGCCCGGCCTGGACATTGAATCAATTCGATTTCGATCGTGACCCGCCACGATTTTTGTCACTGGCGCAATTGTTCTACGTGTCCTACAACCCCAATCTGCGCCGCGCCCGCGACCACGGCACCAAGATCATTCACTACCACGGTTGGAATGATCAGTCGATCATTCCCGGTACCTCGCTCGACTACTATGAACTCGTCGCGCAGACCATGGGCGGTACGACCGCGACGCAGGACTTCTACCGCTTGTTCATGGTACCGGGCATGAATCACTGTGAAGGCGGCGTAGGGGCGACCGAAATCGACTACCTGACCGCGCTCGAGGCATGGGTTGAAGCTGGCAAAGCGCCGGGCTCGCTGTTAGGCACGCATCGCGCCGATGGTATCGCGAAGTTCCAGCGGCCGGTGTTTCCCTATCCCGCACGCGCCAGGTATCTGCGGGGCCGCGATCCGAACGCGGCCAGCAGCTTCGTGATCGAGTTGCCGACGGGTTGAATCAGCGACCATCAGGTCGCGACGATGCCCACCACGGCGCCTGTCATCATTGAAACGAGATTGCCGGCGATCCAGGACTTGAAGCCAAGGCCGGCGATTTCCCGACGTCGTTCGGGGCACAGGGTGGTCAGTGTCGACACGAGCAGGCCGATGCTCGCCAGATTGGCGAAGCCGCACATCGCGTAGATCGAGATCAACATGGAGCGCGGACTCAGGCTGCCGGCCGGCAGTGCAGCGAGTTCGAGATAGGCCACATACTCATTGAGTATCGCTTTCACGCCCATCAGCGAGCCGGCGGTGCTGGCCTCGGCCCACGGAATGCCAAGCAGCCACATCAGCGGCGCAAACAGCCAGCCGAAAATGCGCTGCACGGTGAGCGCCGAGCCCGCGTAGTCGGGCAGCGCGCCCAGCATCTGGTTGACGAGGGCGACCAACGAGAACACGACGATGATCACGGCGATCACCGCAAGGAACAGCTGCAAGCCATCGAGTGTGCCGCGCACCACGGCGTCCATAGTGCCCTGGTAACGAAGCTCGCTGCCGTTGTCGTTGGCGCCGGTGCGTGACTCGCCGGGCACCAGAATTCGCGCGATCAGGAGCGCTGCCGGCAGCGAGATGAGCGAGGCTGCCAGAATGTGGCCGAAGGAGTTGTCGATGGATCGTTGCAGCGTCTGCGAGTACAGCACCAATACGACACCCGAGACTGTCGACATGCCGAGCGTCATGACAGTGAACAGCTCGTGCCGACTGACAGTCGTTAGCCAGCCGCGCACGACCAGCGGAGCCTCGACGACGCCCAGGAACAGATTCGCACCCGCGTTCAGTCCGACCACGCCGCTGACGCCAAGTGATTTCTGCAGCGCCCATGACAGTGCGCGCACGATCAGTCGCAGCACGCCCCAGTGCCATAGGATGGCTGCGAGCGCGCTCATCGTGATGATCAGCGGCAGGATCTGAAAGGCAATGACCACCGGCGGCGGGGCGCCCGGTATGACCTCGAATGGCAGCGGCGCGCCGCCTAGATAGCCAAACATATAGGACGACCCGGCGAGCGTCGCGCGTTCGATCGCAACAACACCCACATTCATCGCCCGCAAAGTCTGCCAGATTGCGGGCACTAACAAAATGACGACCGCAAGGCCCAATTGTAGACCGATCGCGCCCAGCAGCCAGCGCCATGGTGGCAGCGCGCGACGGTTCTCCGACAGCAGGACCGCGATCGTCACGAGGACGAGGAGCCCCAGGCAGCTCTGCAGCCGCGGCAGCCACTCAATCATGTGGCCGCCCTAGAACTGCCACGCAACGCCAAATTGGAACTGCCGTGGGGGCCCGGCGTTGCGTTGCACGAAGGGTGCGTCGCCGCCGAACTGGATCTGATTGGAGGTGGTGGCGGCATTGGCGAAGCCTGACAGATTGTTCCAGTCGAAGACATTGAAGACATCGGCCGAGAGCTGCAGCGTCTGCCCCGAGATCAGCCAATCGTACCGCAGACCGAGATCGATGCTCTTGGACCATGGTAGCCGGCCCGCATTGCGACCGATGCCAGGGTAGCGGTCGGAATTGCCGACGAAGTTCTCACCGAACGAACGGCCATCGCCATTCAGGTCCTGCGTGCCGAAGATCGCTGCATCCGGAACGAAATTGATCGGCTGGCCGGATTGGAACAGACCAGCCACCGTGAGGGTTAGACCCGGCAACGGGTAGAAGAAGCCCACCGCCGAAATCACGTGCTCGCGGTCGTTAGCCGAGGGGCCGAAGTCCGCCGCGAAGTCATTGGCATTCGACGCGCGGAAGTTGATGTCGTCCGTGTCGTTCTCGAGTTGCGAGAGTGTGTAAGAGAAACGGTAGGCGTAACGCTGCGCGCCGCGCTCCTTGTTGAGCTGCAGATTGAGCGCGCGATAGTTGGAACGACCATTGGTGTCCGAGACCGTGATCTGACGCGCACCACCGACCGGCACATTGCCGCTCGGCGCAAGCGTCGGTCGCGTGGCGTCAGCCGCTGCCTGCGAGCGTGCCAGCCCCAACGCCTCGGCTTGCGCCAGCCGTGCAGCGGGGTCGGTGATCGCGCGCAGCGCCGCGATATTGGCGTCGGTCAAGGCGGCGAGATTGGGGGTGAATGACGACGGTGCATTCAGATCGACCAGGCGCACCAGATTGCGAGTGCGGTTGTAGAGAAGGTCGACCGAGCCCGAGAGCTCCGCAGTGAATTGATACTGGTAGCCCGCCGACAGCTGCAGGCTGCGAGGATTGTCATAGCCGTGCGGACTGATGATTCGGACTTCGTTGGCGCTGGTCGTGGCGCGTAGCGCCTGCACGTCCGCGGCGCTCTGGCAGCTCGCCACCCGTCCATCCGTACAGGGTGGATTCACGACCAGGTTACCGTCGAAGGTCAACCTATCGATGTCAGTGCCCGCGGGTAACAAGTCGTCGAGCTGGCTGCGCAGCCCCGCCGATGTCGTATTGCGCTGCAGGGCATCGGAGGCCACCGCGTAGAGTAATTTGTCGTAGAACAAGCCGGCGCCGGCGCGCACGACCGAACGCTCGTCCGGACGCCAGTTTACGGAAAAGCGCGGCGCGAAGTTGTCGCTGTCGCCGGCGCCGCTGCCGAGTTCAGTGAGCGAATCGTAGTCGTAGCGCAGCCCGGCCGTGAGTGTCAGATCCGGACGCAAGCGCCATTCGTCCTCGATGAAGATCGCGCTCAGTGTTTGGCGCTTGCCGAACTCGTTAGGACGCAGTTCGACCGCATAGTTGCCGACCAAGGGATTGAGCTCCAGCACGTCTGCGGCAGTCAGGCCAATACCCGTGTTCCGCGCGCGTAATTGCGCCAACTCGGCGTCGCTCAGTGTCACGGTGTAGTTGCCGTCGGGATTGCCGCCGCCCTGCAATGCAAAGTCGGCACTCAGTATGTCGATGCCACCGCGCAGACGGTGCTTGCCAAGATCGATGCTGGCGGTGTGTTTGGTCTGCCAGGTCCGCTCCGTATCGTCGAACACGAAACCCGGGTGACCCAGTATCGCAACCGGCAGGCCACTCGGATCGAGGGCCGTCACCTGCGGCCCACCGGTGAGGGGTTTGCCGTAGTTCCAGTCGAAGCGGCTCCACTGCAGGCTGGCCTGGTAACGCCAGCGATCACCGTCGAAGACGAGCGCCGCGGCGGCCAGTGAGGAGAGACGTTCCTGCTCGGAGCCGGCCGACGGAAAGCGCACGCTGCCGCCGCCCAGCGCGCCGCCGGGTTGTTCGACCGTTACCCGGCCATGATTGGCGCGGGCTGTAAGTTGCCAGCGATCGCTCAGGCGATGGTCGAACCGCACCGAGGACAGCAGAAATTCATTGTTGCCGGTCACTTCGCTCGCGACACCCAGCTGCGGTGAGCTCAGGATCTGGACATTGCGATCGCGGATCGATTCCACATTGCCGTAGATGAACGTACTGTCGGTGCGGATGGGTCCGCCGATGGCGATACCTAACTGGCGGCGTTCGAAGCTCTCGCCGACGGCGTTACCGGACAGGTCTCGTCCGGCGAACTCCGACTTCGCATCGAACGGTCGGCCCGGGCGGGCGAGCACGAACGCCTCGCCGGTCCATTCGTTCGTGCCGCCGCGGGAGGTGTAGTTCACGACGCCGTTGGCAGTGCGGCCAAACTCGACGGAATAGTTGTTAGCGAGTACGGTGACGTCACGCACTGCGCCGAGCGGTGCGGGGAACTTTGGTCCACCCAGGAAGTTCTCGTTGTTGTCGAGCCCGTCGAGGGAATAGTTGACGAACAGCGCATTGGCGCCATTGATCGAGATGACTGGCGCCTCGGGGAAGAAGCCGGTGGACTGCACGACGTTGGGCAGCCGCGCCAACGCCCGGATGACGTCGCGACCTTCGATCGGCAGACCGGCCAGCGCGGCCTCATCGAGCGTGGCCGATACCTCGGCATTGACCGTGTTGATGCCTGTCACCGCCCGTCGCGCGACGACTTGCACTTCGGCGAGCTGCGGATCGGTCGCGTCGGCGGCGATCACCAGATTCACCGTGCGGACGTAATTGGCACGTAGCTGCAACGGCTTGGTCGTGGCGGCAGTCTCGCCGTCGGCCGTCGGTACAGAGACGATCCAGGCGCCCGTTGTTGTCAGGCCCTCGAAACGTACTTGTCCGAAGCTGTCGGTGCGACCGGAAAGAGCCACGCCCAGGTCGCGGTTGCTGACGTCGACCGCGCGCTCGGTGGCCGGTTCGCCGGTGGCGGCAGTGGTCACGGCTACCTGAATGCCAGCCTGCTGTGCAAGCGCCGTCGTTGCCGCCAGTATGCTGAGCACGGCCAGCGCGAGGCGCCTGCTCGTTCGAGCAAAACGGCACGTATTTGGGACGTTGTTCATAGCTGGCATAGGCGATAGGACCCTGCAGGCCAGCTGGATATTACACGCCGGTCAGCGTGCGAGCGCAGCCCGGTCAGGCTGCCATTCGCGCATCAGGAGCGCAGCACAACTTCTTCGGGGCGATTGACGAAGTATCCCTGAATGAACTGCACGCCAAGTTGCCACAGTACCGCCATCGTATTGGCATCTTCGACCCGCTCGGCAATCGTTTCGATCTTGTGCTTCGCTGCCAGCGCTACCAGCTCTTTCACCTGCTGCTGCAGTTCGAAGTTGCCGGCGAGAGTCTGCACGAGCGCGCCATCGATCTTGATGAAATCGAGCGGCAGAGTTTCCAGTAGTAGTTTGGGATCGCGTCCCGAACCGAAGCGCTCGAGTGCGACGCGGAAGCCCGCTTTCTGCAGTGCCGGGAACAGCTTCTGCAGGGGCCCGGCATAGCTTTCAGCGATCTCTTCGGTCACCTGAAAACAAATTCGACCCGTCTGTTCCGGCTGCACCTTGGCCTGGTTGGCGAGCCAGTTCGTGAAGCCGTCGTCGAGGACCGAGTCGCGCGACAGACGCACGAACAGACAACCTGGCGAGCGTTGCGCCGCGAATGACAACGATGCGCCGATCACCCAGCGATCGATATTCTTCAATAGATCGTTGCGGGCCGCCGCTGCCATGAATTCGGCCGGCAGCACTTCTTTGCCCTGATGGTCGAGCATGCGCACGAGCACGTCGAACATCTGCGGATCGTCACCTTGCAGACTGGCGACCGGCTGTTGTACCAGCCGAAAGCGGTTCTCCATCAAGGCTGCCTTGATGTGTTTGACCCAGATTTTGTCGTAGGCCTGAACGCGCGTGTCGGCGTCGGCGCGATCGGTCTGTGTAACATTGTTGCCACCACGCAGTCGTGCGCGGCGCGCGGCCTCGATAACGTCGGCAATGATCGCATCCAGATTGACGTCACTGGTCGGTACGGCAGCCATGCCAATGCTGCAGGTCGAAGCCAGTGAATGCGTGCCGATCGTGTAGGGGGTCTTGCGCACTTTCGCTAATAACTGTTCGCCCCATGATTCGACATCGTGGGCGTTGCCGCGCTCGAGCAGTGCCAGCAGCGAGACACCGCCGAATCGACCGACGATGTCTTTCGCTCCGAGTTGCGCGCGTACACTGACGGCGAAATCTGCGAGGAACTGCTCGCTCGCGAGCGCACCGATGTTCTTCTCGATCGTGGCGAATTTGTCAGGCCGGATGATCGCGAGAAAACGTACGCCGGCTGCCGGCGGTGCGGCAATACGATCGGCGATGCTTTCCAGCAGCGGCCTGCGGTACAGCAGACCGGTGGTTGGATCGCGGCGTACTGCGTCCGCCAAGTCGGTGGTCAGCTGCCGATCGTCTCGCTTGCGCGCTGGCACGATCAGGCGGACACATGGTTCACCTTCGAATTCACCGGCCGACAAGACCAGCTCGAGGTCGACCTGCGAGCCGTCGGCCAATTGCGCGGCAGCTCGCAACGTGTGGTCCGACCAGCGTCCCTGCAGGCAGGCAACGAGCGCTCCTTTGATGGCCGAGTGTGATGCGAGGTCGAAGGAATCCATGACCGGCTGGCCGACGATTGCGTCCGGATCGGTGAAGCCAAACAACTCGAGCCAGGCTTCATTGGCGTCGACCAGAATGCCTTCCTGCACCTGCGCGATCGCGTCAGCCGAGCGTTGCAGGACGGTCTCCAGTTGGCGGCGGTAGTCACGCGCCGACTGCACCGTCGTTTCGAGCGCACGTTCGAGACGAAACGAGCGCAATTCACGCGCGATGACGGCCTGCAGGCGTGCCTGGCTCGATTGGGACACTACGTCGCGCGCACCGATCTGCATGGCGGCGAGCATGCTGCTCTCGGTCACTTCGTCATTGAGATAGATCAACGGCACTTGTGGGGCGATCCGGTCGCGCAGCCCGGCAATGCTCTTGAGTTCATCTGCGTCGACATGTGCGCAAACCAGCAGTTCGGGACTGAGCTGGCCCAGGGCATCGCCGAGATCGCGCGTCGCCGGAATCCAAGTGCAATGCACCGCCTCGCCGGCACGACGCATGACGCTATTGATCGTCTCGACCGGCTCCCGAGTGGGCGACAGCACGATAAGGGGAACCGCGGCGGTCTCCGTCAATGGATACTCCCAGCTACAGTAGCAAGCGGCGGAATTCTAGCATTCTGCCGCCCGGCCTGCGGCGGATGGAGCGCACACATTGCCGACTCGGCGATGTCCGAAAGGCCGGCCGGGTCACAGATCGGTGCAGCTCACAGCCGCGGCGCGACTGGCACTTTTGCTGGCATCCCCGGGACTTCTCTCACCAGTCGCGGCACCAGATAGCCGGGTAGCAGCGTCGCCAACTCGCCGACCAGACGCGCGGCGTGTGCCTGCTCGACGTCGAAATGTGCCGCGCCGCGCACCGGATCGAGCAAGTGCAAGTAGTAAGGCAGCACCCCAGCGGAGAACAACGTCTGCGAGAGCGCGGCGAGCGCCGGCACCGAATCGTTCACACCCGCCAGCAGCACGGATTGGTTGAGTAGCGTGACGCCGGCGTGTCGCAGCTGCTGCAACGCTGCGCGCACCTCCGCATCGATCTCCTGGGCATGATTGCTGTGCAGCACGAACACCAACGGTTTGGTGACGCCCGCAATCCAGTGCAGTAGCCCAGCGTCGACTCGCGACGGCAGGACGACGGGTTGTCGCGTGTGCACCCGAATTCTCTCGACATGCGGTATCGCGACCAACTGCAGTGTCAGTTGCTGCAGACGCTCGTCCGAGAGCGACAGCGGATCGCCTCCGGACAACAGCACCTCGCTGATCGACGAGTCGGCAGCGATCGCGGCGATGGCGGCGCCGAGACGTGGGTTGTCAGTTGTCTGCGCGGAGTAGGGGAATTCACGTCGAAAGCAATAGCGGCAGTGTACGCCGCAGGCTCCGGTGGCAATGATCAGCGCGCGACCTCGGTACTTCTGCAGCAACGCAGGTGCGGCGACCGCCGCCGCTTCGGCGAGTGGGTCGGCGACGTAATGTGGTGGCGACTCGAGTTCGTCGGCGAGCGGCAACACCTGGCGCAGCAGCGGATCGTGCAGATCGCCTCGACGCATGCGGCGTACGAATGAACGCGGCACGCGCAGACGAAACACGCCTGCCGCGGCAACGGCACTGACTGCCAGCCGCGGGTCGAGATCGAGCAGGCGCAGTAGTTCGTCCGGCCGCGTGATTGCTTCGGCCAGCTCACGCTGCCAGCGGCGCTGCGGCAGGTCGGCCGACGGCGGGGGCGTTGGGACTGCAGGCTGTTGTTGGCGATCCGGAGCGCTTGCCGCTATCATTCACGACCTTTTTCGCGGGGCCCCCATATTGGGGCCCGACATTGTGCGCAGTGTTGCGCATTTGGGAAGCCAATGGCCAGTTTTACGACCAATGAAATCCGTGGCGGCATGAAGTTGCTGATCGATAACGAGCCGTATGCCGTGATCGAGAACGAATACGTCAAGCCGGGCAAGGGCCAGGCTTTCAATCGGATCCGCGTCCGCAACCTGAAGACGGGTCGGTCGATCGAAAAGACTTATCGCTCAGGCGAGTCGATCGAGGCCGCTGACGTCATGGACGTGGAAATGCAGTACCTCTATCAAGACGGCGACTTCTGGCACTTCATGGTGCCCGAGAATTTCGAGCAACATACGGCCGGCAAGGCAGCCGTCGGCGAAGCGGCGCAATGGCTCAAGGATGGCGTGGTTTGCATCATCACGCTCTGGAACGGTGTGCCGCTCGTCGTAACGCCGCCAGCGCACATCGAGGCCAAGATCGTCGAAACTGACCCGGGCATTCGTGGCGATACCGCCACGGGTGGCCAAAAACCTGCGAAGCTGGAAACCGGTGCCGTCGTGCGTGTGCCGCTGTTCATCAATCAGGATGAAGTCATTCGTGTCGATACGCGCACGGGCCAGTACGTGTCGCGCGCTAAGGGCGACTGACACTCGCGACCAGCGTTGCGGCCACGCGCTCGAGCGCTGCTGCATCGACGGCGTCAAACCTTGCGACGGTCGGGCTGTCGATATCGAGCACGCCTAATAACTGATCACCCTGCAACAAGGGGACCACGAGTTCGGCGTTGGACGCGGCATCGCAGGCGATGTGACCGGGAAACGCATGCACATCGCTCACCAGCACCGTCGCACGGCGCTCGGCCGCGGTGCCGCATACGCCACGCCCCAGCGCTATCCTGACGCAGGCCGGCTTACCTTGAAAGGGCCCCAGTACCAGATCGTTGCCGCGCAGGAAGTAGCAACCAGCCCAATTGATGTCCGGCAACGCGTCGTACAGCAGTGCCGAAGTGTTAGCGGCATTGGCAATGAGATCCCGTTCGCCGTCGAGCAGTGCCGTCAGGTCGCGCAGCAACTCCGCATAGGCGCGGGGTTTGTCGCTGAAATCGTAATCGCTCTTGCGGTAACTCATAGGTTGCTTTCCGTCAGGCCGGCTCAGGCCCGTTCGACTGGGAAACTCAATACATCGTCGATGTGATCGACGCCGAGCGCGACCATCAAGGTACGGTCCAACCCGAGTGCGACGCCACAGCAATCCGGCATGCCGTGCTCGAGCGCCGCCAGCAGATGTTCGTCGACTGGTGTTGGCGGTAGCCCCAGGCGCGTGCGCTCCAGGTTGTCAGCGTGAAATCTCGCGCGCTGTTCGGCGGCATCGGCCAGCTCGTGAAAGCCATTGGCCAGCTCAACGCCATCGACATAGAGTTCGAAACGCAAGGCCAGCCGCTCGTCGAGCGGGTCGAGTCGCGCGAGTGCTGCCTGCGAGCGTGGATAGCGGTGCAGGAAGGTCAGTCGGCCCTGCCCCAATCGGGGACCGACCCGCGAGCTGACCAGGAAGTCCAGCAGTGCATCTCGCGAGCTGTCCGGGATCGAGCCTTCGGTGAGCCCGTGCTCGCGCGCGGCGGCCTGTAGTACGCCCAGTTCGCCTGTCAACGGATCTAGGCCGGCATAGCGCTGCATCGCCTCTTGGTATGTCAGGTATTCGATCGGACGCGGCGGTGGGTTTGCCACGGCGGCGGCAACGCCGCCGGCCGGATCGTTGGGCAACGCCAATAGCGCGCCGACCAGCGCTGCCACCTCTGCCATCAACTGCTCGAGGGAGATGTCGAGCCGGTACCATTCGAGCAGCGAGAACTCGGGATTGTGGTAGATGCCGCGCTCGCCGGCACGGAAGACTTTGCACAGTTGATAGATATCACCGCTGCCGGCTGCCAGTAGTCGCTTCATGGCGTACTCGGGCGACGTATGCAGATACATCGTCTGTGCCACGGCGTGGCGCTGCGCCGGCACCCCCAGCGAGTGCAAATGGGGATCGGACACGGCAGTGTTCACGAGCATCGGTGTCTCGACTTCGAGCACGTTGCGCTCGGCGAAGAACTGCCGGGCGCGGGCGACTAGGCGCGCGCGCGCTGCCAGCGCCTTACGACTGCCAGTGGGTCGCCAGTCCGGCGACGCTGCCTGTGGTCCCACTAGCTGGTGCCTGCGCGGGTACGCAGTCGACCGATCATCGCGCCCATCCGCAACTTCGCGCCCGGCAACAGCTCTGCGTTCCACGTTGCCACGTTTCTCGGCAGCACCAGAATCACCGTCGAGCCCATGTTGAAACGTCCTATTTCCGCTCCTTTGACCAGCTGCAAGGGCGCCAACGGGTCGGTGAGCGGCAGTTCAGTCACGACTCGGGAACGCCTGGGCGCAACGTCGCCGTGCCAGACGGTCGTCATGCTGCCGACATTCAGCGCGCCAACCATGACGAGCGACCAGGGCATGCCGTCGGTTTCGAAGCAACAGACGATCCGCTCGTTGCGCGCGAACAGGCGCGGTACGGCTGCGACAGTGACCGTGTTGACGCTGAACAGCCGGCCCGGTACGTACCAGGCGGCGCGCAGCGTGCCCGCCAGCGGCATATGGATCCGATGGTAGTCGAACGGTGCCAGGTAGATCGTCGCAAACTCGCCGTCCTGCAGTCGCTCCGACCACTGGCGCTGCCCCGCCAGCAGGGTAGTGAGATCGTAATCGTGGCCTTTGGCCTGCAAGATGGTACTACCGTCGATATGGCCAGCCTGACTCACGGCGCCATCCACTGGCGAGACGATCGCATCGGCGTGCGGCGCGATGGGTCGTGCGTCGGCACGCAACGCGCGCGTAAAAAAGGCGTTGAAACTCCCGTAAGCGGTCGGGTCCGATTCGAGCGCGTCTCGCATGTCGGGGCGAAAGCCGCGCATGAAGCTCCCGATCAGCAGGTTCTTGAATGCGCGCCAACGAACTCGCGTCGCGGCGAGTACGACGCGCGATACCGCGTGCTGCGGCAGCAGATACTGCAGCAGCACGAACGAGCGCGCAGCGAGTCCCGGCGGCGGTGAGGAAGCGTCAGGGGCGATGCGGTCGAATTGCCTGCTCAATGCTTGCCTAAGAGCCCAGTCGAGCGCTGAGCGCGCGCAAATCGTTCACCAGCGAATCGCGCTCGAACGGCGGGCTGAAGATCGCCACGTTTTCGCCCGCCGAGTTCAGCAGAAATACCGAGGCCGAATGGTCGATCATGTAGTTGCCCCCCGGCATGTCGGTGCGCGCCGCCGCCACGCCCAGCGTGCGCATCAGGCGATCGAGTTCGGGTTGGTCGCCAGTGAGCCCCAGCATCGGGCCTTGCGCCGCGGGGCCGTGAAAGGCCTGTAGGTACTGGGCCAACTGTCTCGGCGTATCACGCTCAGGATCGACGGTCACCAGTACCACTTCCAGACCAGGGATCGACACTTGCGTCTGCGCGCGCGTCAGCATCGTGAGAGTGGTGGGACAGACGTCGGGACAATTCGTGAAGCCGAAGAATACAAGGCTGGGATGCCCCTGCAGGCGTGCTGCCCCGACAGTCGCGCCGGTCTGATCCAGCAACTGCATGTCGGGCAGCGCACGCGGCAGGGGCAGCCACGTGCCAGACTGCAGCACCGGCGTTGACGGCGCACGCATGGTGTTCGCCAGCCACGCGCCGGCCAGCGCCGCAAGCAGACCCGCCGCCACCAACCAGGTAACGTATCGTTCGCGACCCATGAAATCATTATGCCATAGCGGACACGCAGTCACTGCGCGACCGACGGTTGCAGCATTGATCGCGCGCAGTGCGCGACGCATGCACCGTGCGCGCGTGCATTTCGGTCACGGTACTGACAACGCTGTGGACGAAGCCGCGGCACTGGTGTGGCACGTACTTGCATTGCCGCCCGGCGCGCCGGCAACCGTTTATCGGCGTCGCGTCGGCGCCCGACGGGCGGCCGAGATCGAAGCATTGGTCACGCGCCGGATCCGCGAGCGACGGCCGGCCGCCTATCTCACCGGCGTCACCTGGTTTGCCGGCTTGCCCATGTATGTCGACGAGCGGGTGCTCATTCCCCGCTCGCCGATAGCGGAACTGATCGAACAGCGCTGCCAGCCTTGGGTGGATCCGACTGTCGTCACACGGATTCTCGATCTCGGCACCGGCTCGGGCTGCATTGCGATCGCCTGCGCGCGCGCTTTTGCGCAGGCTACCGTCGATGCCGTGGATATCGACGCGTCAGCGCTCGAGGTGGCAGCCATCAATGTGCGCCGACACCGCTTGAGTCGTCGCGTGCGGCTGGTTGAATCGGATCATTTTGCAGCACTGGGACGAGCTACCTACGATATGATCGTCAGCAATCCGCCTTACGTGGGCGAGCGAGAAATGCGCTCGCTACCTGCCGAGTACCGGCACGAGCCGCGCCTGGCGCTTGCGTCGGGTCGCAGCGGTCTCGATTCGGTCGAGTGTATTTTGGACCAGGCCGTGTGCCGCCTGAAACGCCGCGGCGTGCTGATCGTCGAAGTCGGCAACACCCAGGCGGCGCTCGAACGACGTTATCCGCAGTTACCGTTCACCTGGCTGCAGTTCGAACGCGGTGGTGGCGGTGTGTTTTTGCTGACGAGGGAGCAGCTGTTAGCAGCTGAATGAGCATGGCCGGCAATACGATCGGTAAGCTGTTTGCGGTGACGACCTTCGGCGAGAGCCACGGGCCGGCACTCGGCTGCATCATCGATGGTTGCCCCCCCGGGCTCGAACTGGCGGAGTCGGATCTGCAGCAGGACATCGACCGCAGGCGCACCGGCACCTCCAAGTTCGTCAGTCAGCGGCGCGAAGGCGATCAGGTGAAGATCCTGTCTGGCGTGTTCGAAGGACGCACCACCGGCGTGCCGATCGGCATGGTGGTGGAGAACACCGACGCACGCTCGCGTGACTACGAGAAGATCAAGCACAGCTTCCGGCCGGGGCACGCGGACTACACGTATCAGCAGAAGTATGGTCTGCGTGACTATCGCGGCGGTGGACGCTCCTCCGCGCGTGAGACCGTCATGCGCGTGGCCGCCGGCGCGGTGGCGCGCAAATATCTCGCAACGCGCCTCGGTGTGCGCATTTATGGTTACTTGAGCCAGATTGGCGAGCTCACACTCGAGCCGGTGCGGCCAGAATTCGCCTATGAAAATCCATTCTTCTGCCCCGATCCGGCGCGCGTGCAGGAGATCGAAGATCTCATCTGGAAGATCCGCGGTGAGGGGGATTCGATCGGTGCCCGTGTCACGGTCGTCGCCACGGGTGTGCCGCCCGGCCTCGGAGAACCGGTGTTCGACCGGCTCGACGCCGAACTCGCGTACGCGATGATGGGTATCAATGCCGTCAAGGCAGTCGAGATCGGCGCGGGCCTGGCGGTCGTTCAGCAGCGCGGCTCGCAGCATCGGGACGAACTCACGCCGGCCGGTTTCGTCACCAACAATGCCGGCGGCGTACTCGGTGGTATCTCTACTGGCCAGGACATCGTGGTACACGCTGCGCTCAAGCCAACTTCCAGCATTCAGGTGCCGGGTCGATCTATCGATATCGACGGCAAGCCGGTCGAAGTCGTGACGACTGGTCGGCACGATCCGTGCGTCGGTATCCGCGCGACCCCCATCGCCGAGGCGATGCTGGCGATCGTGCTGCTCGATCATTATTTGCGGCATCGCGGCCAGAACGCCGATGTCGTGTCTGTAACCCCCGATATCACCAAGGTCAGTCGTTAGTCAGTCATGACGAATCAGAAGACATATAGCATTGCGATTCTCGGCGCCACCGGCCTCGTCGGCGAGACGCTGCTGAAAGTTCTTGCGGAGCGGGACTTCCCGGTCGGTGAGATCTTCCCGCTGGCGAGTAACCGCTCACTGGGCAAGACTGTCGAGTTTCGCGGCAAACAGTTGCCAGTCATCGATGTTGCTACTTTCGATTTCAGTCGTGCGCAGATCGGTCTGTTCTCAGCCGGCGGCGACGTGTCGCGTGAGTACGCGCCGCGGGCGGCGGCTGCGGGCTGCATTGTAATCGACAACACCTCTGAGTTCCGCTATGACGCGGATGTGCCACTGGTGGTACCGGAAGTGAATCCGCAGGCGATCGCCAGCTACAAGCAGCGCAATATCATTGCGAACCCAAATTGCTCCACCATCCAGATGCTGGTGGCCCTCAAGCCTGTCTACGACGCGGTCGGGATCGAGCGCATCAACGTCGCTACCTACCAATCCGTGTCGGGGGCCGGCAAGGAAGCGGTCGAAGAGCTGGCGATGCAGACGGCGGCGTTGCTGAATGGCCGGGAGCCGGCCGCGGCGCAGGTCATTGCCAAGCGGATTGCGTTCAATGTCGTGCCACAGATCGACAAATTCATGGACAACGGCTACACCAAAGAAGAGATGAAAATGGTGTGGGAAACGCGAAAGATCTTTGCCGACGACAGCATCCTTGTGAACGCGACCACGGTGCGTGTGCCAGTTTTCTTCGGACACTCTGAGGCCGTACACATCGAAACGCGCGTCAAGATCACCGCCGACAAGGCACGCGAGTTGCTGGCCAAAGCACCGGGCGTAACTGTGATGGACCAACGCGTTCCAGGTGGATATCCCACCGCAGCGACCGAAGCCGCGAACCATGACACGGTTTATGTCGGGCGGATCCGGGATGATATAAGTCACGAACGTGGACTGAATCTATGGATCGTGTCGGACAACATCCGAAAAGGTGCCGCCACCAACAGCGTGCAGATCGCCGAGATTTTGGTGCGGGAGCATATTTAAGTTATATTGCGAGCCCAAACATGCACCGAGCGCAGGATATTGCTCTAAGTGCTTGTTTTTATAGATAAAAACACTTGTGGTCGCTCAGTGCTGGAGTCGCGAATGATCCGTAAAGGTCTCGCCCGGGGTCTGTTGGCTTTACTTATGCTGCCGGGAGCAGCCCTCGCGCTGGGGTTGGGCGATATCCGCCTCAACTCGGCGCTCAATGCGCCGCTCGACGCGGAGATCGAGCTGGTCAACGCATTGCCAGAAGACCTTGCCACACTCGAGGCGAAAATCGCGTCCCGCGAGACCTTCGCCCGCTACAGTCTGGATTGGCCGGCGTTCCTGAATTCAGTCACCATTTCAAAAGGCAAATCGGCCGGTGGCCGTGACGTACTGCAGCTGCGCTCGAGCGAGACGATCACCGAACCGTTTCTGACAGTGCTGGTCGAGGCGAGCTGGGCGCGCGGCCGACTCGTGCGTGAATACACGGTGCTGCTCGATCCGCCTGTGTTCGCACCCAATGATCAGCGGCCTGCGCCGGTTGCAGCGCCAGCTGCGGCGCCCACCGCTGGCGCCATCGAGCGTCCGGCAACGGCATCTGCTGGCACCTCGGCGGCGCCTGCCGGACCGCGCGCCGATTCGGCCGACACCTATCAAGTACGTCGTGGCGACAGTCTGTCGGCCATTGCGCGCCGTCTCGCGCCAGCCGCGGCGGTCTCGACCGAACAAATGATGCTCGGGCTCTATCAGTACAACGGCAGTGCGTTCGAAGGTGACATGAATCGCCTGCGCGCCGACGTTACGCTGGGCATCCCGAGCGCCGATCAGCTCGGCGCTATTTCGCCGACGGTTGCCGCGGCGGAAGTCCGACGGCAGGCTGGTGCCTGGAGTGCGTCGAGTTCCGACAGCGGCCGATTGCGCCTGGTAACACCGACCGATGGCGGCGTCGGCGCCGGCACGGGTACCGCGGCGGGCACCGAGGCCTTGCAGGATCGCGTCAGAGAACTGGAGAGCAAGCTCGCCGAGTCGCAGCGGCTGCTCGAACTGCGCAATGCAGAACTCGCAGACCTGCAGGCGAAGCTGGGTGGGGTGCCGTCTACGGCCACGCCGCCGACCGCCGAGCCTGTGCCGTCCGAGCCGCCAGTCGCTGGCACTGAACCGCTGCCGGGTGAACCGGCTACGACCGAAGGAGCCCCCGAAGTACCGCCAGTGCCGGGTGATACCGTCGTTGGCGAGCCGCCGGTAGCGGGCGCGGAAACGCCGCCGGTCGACGAGCCTGCCAGTGCCGAGCCGCCGGTCGCAGCAACGCCGGCCGAGCCGGCAGCTCAACCTTCGTTCGTCGATACGCTGCTGCAGTACTGGCCTGCGCTGGCACTGCTGTTGGTCGCCTTGTTGGGTTGGTTGGGTTTCCGCAAGTTCAAGGCGCGCCAGACCGAATCGTTCGACGATCGGCTCGGCGAGTTGGCGGAGCGCAATGCCGACAGCCTTAGCGAGGACTTCCCGCCGCTCAAGCCGATGCCTGACTTGCGCACGCAACGCGAAGCCGAGCACATCGAAGTTGAAGAGTCTGGCTCGCATCGTCAGCTCGACATGCCGGAGGACGAGGAAGAGCCGCGCGGGCGCAGTCCCGACGATACGATCAGTAGCGATACGGCGATCAATCTCGACCAGGGTGACCCGATCGCCGAGGCCGACTTCCACATGGCCTATGGTCTGTATGACCAGGCTGCCGATCTTGTCAAGATAGCCCTCGCACGCGAGCCAGAGCGCCGCGATCTCAAGCTCAAGCTGCTCGAAGTCTTCTTCGTCTGGGGTAACAAGGATCAGTTCCTCGCGACGGCGCGGGAGCTGACGACCACGCGCGACTCGGCGCCGCCGGGTGAGTGGGAAAAAATCCTCATCATGGGCAAGCAGATCGCGCCCGAGGACGAGCTGTTCAGTGGCGCTGCGGCAAGCAGTGCCGCTGGCATGGGTGTCGATCTGAATCTCGACGGCGGCCAGGGCCATATCGATTTCGATCCGTTCGATGGTGCAGCTTCCGGTCCCGGCGATGCAATCGATCTCGATTTTGGCGGCGCACTGCAGGATCCTGAAGCCACCGGCGAAGCGGATGCCGAGGCGGCGAAATCCGGTGGGCTCGACTTGGCATTGCCGGATGATGGGACGCCCGGCGCCGGTGATGACAAGAGTGGTGCGACCACTCGCCAAATGACGGCCAAAATGGCTGGCGGCGCGCCGCGCGGTGCGCACGAAAGCTCGGAGGCGCCGACGGTCGAACAGCCGGCCCTGCAAGGTGGCGAGAACCCGACGATTCGCGAAAAAGTCGAATTGGCGCTCAAGCGCAAAGCGCCTATCGACCAGACTGCGGAGCTCGCGATCGACGATCTGGGTCTCGATCTGGGCGCACTTGAAGGCACCGATTCGCCGGGTCTGGACGGACCGCTCGACGAAGCGCTGGGTGACGAAACAGCGGACGCAAATGCGCCGACGATGGTCGCGGGCTTGGACGACCGTTCGCGCAATCTGATGCAGGAAGCCGCTGATAGGGCGGCCAAGCAGCAAGCCTCGACGGGTGCGAAAGGTGCGAGCGGCACCTGGTACCTGTCAGAGAGCGACATGGGCGGCGACATCGATCCGTCGAAGACGATGCACGCCAAGAACAAGCCTGCGACCGACTTCGACGATGATTCGTTCGATACGTCCGCAACGTCGCGGCTCGATACGATCGATCCCAGCAAGGTGGACTTCGAGCTCGCCAAAACGGGCGCACATCCCACCAACGGTCTCGACCTGGACGTCGGCACGGACGCGAAATCGCCGACGATGAAGACTGAGCAGCTGCAGCCGGAGGATCTGGCCTTGCCGGATCTCGAGCCGGTCACGCTGTCGGAAGTGGGCACCAAGCTCGATCTGGCACGCGCCTACGTTGATATGGGGGACCCCGACGGTGCCCGCAATATCCTCGAGGAAGTACTCACCGAAGGATCTGTTTCGCAAAAGCAGGAAGCACAGCGGTTGCTCGATTCACTGCCGGGCTAAGGCCCAGCAGTTCGCTTGCATGCCGCGCATAGCGCTCGGCCTGGAGTATGACGGTGCCCGCTTCGCGGGCTGGCAACGCCAGCTTGGGCTAACGACAGTGCAGGGTGCGGTCGAGCAGGCGCTGGAATGCGTCGCCGACCATACGGTGAGCTGCACGGTTGCCGGTAGAACCGACGCGGGTGTGCATGCCGCGGCCCAAGTGATCCATTTCGACAGCGACGCACCGCGCACCTTGCGCAACTGGCGTCTGGGCGCTAACAGCTATTTGCCGGCGACCGTGAGCGTCCTGTGGGCCGAGGTCGTGCCAGTTGAGTTTCACGCCCGCTTTTCCGCGTTGGCGCGCACTTATCGCTACCTGATTCTCAATCGCAACTCGCGCTCGGCACTGGCAGCCGGGCGCGCGACGTGGATACATCGGCCGATCGATGCAGCGCTGATGCATACGGCCGCGCAAGGGCTCGTCGGCGAACATGATTTCACCTCGTTCCGCGCGCTCGCTTGTCAGTCGCGCTCGCCGATCCGGCGGGTCGAGCGCATCGCCGTCGTACGACGTGGCGACTGGATCGAGGTCACTGTCACCGCGAACGCGTTTCTGCAGCATATGGTGCGCAATATCGTCGGTTTGCTGGTCTCGGTAGGCTGGGGGGACTCGCCGATCGAGCGAGTCGCGGAAGTGCTGGCTGCACGCGATCGCACGCAGAACGCCGCTACCGCGCCACCAGAGGGGTTGTACCTGATAGGCGTGCGCTATCCGCCTGAGTTCGACCTGCCGGCTACGGCAGCGCCGGGACTGCACGCGGGCTGGTTTTGATCCGGTATGATCTGGTGATTGTGCCGCGACGGCGTGAACGGGCTCCTTAGCATATGTCCTGGTTCGAGAAGATCATGCCCTCGCGCATCAAGACCGAACGCCGCACGCGCTCGGTACCCGAGGGTTTGTGGATCAAGTGCACGGCCTGCGACTCGGTACTGTATCGCGCCGAGCTCGAGCGCAATCTGAAGGTATGCCCCAAGTGCGGCCATCACATGCGGGTGAGTGCGCGCGAGCGGCTCGCGATGTTCCTCGACGAGGGCGACGTGATCGAGATCGGCGCGTTGATCATGCCGGAGGATCCGCTCAGGTTCCGCGACAGCAAGCGCTACAAGGATCGCCTGCTGGCTGCCCAGAAGGCAACTGGCGAGACGGATGCGCTGGTCGCCGCCGCTGGTCAGTTGCACGGCTTGCCGATCACGGTCTGTGCCTTCGAATTTCAGTTTCTCGGTGGGTCCATGGGCGCGGTAGTTGGCGAGCGGTTCAAGCGTGCAGTCGACCATTGCATCGAGCATCGCACGCCGCTGGTGTGTTTCTCTGCGAGCGGCGGTGCCCGGATGCAGGAAGCGCTGTTCTCGCTGCTGCAGATGGCGAAGACCAGTGCGGCGCTGACGCGTCTGGCGCAAGCGCACCTGCCGTACGTCTCGGTGATGACCGATCCCACCACTGGCGGCGTCTCGGCCAGTCTCGCGATGCTCGGCGATCTCAACGTCGCCGAGCCGCGTGCCCTGATCGGCTTCGCTGGACCGCGGGTCATCCAGCAGACTGTGCGCGAAACGTTGCCGGAAGGCTTTCAACGCAGCGAATTCCTGCTCGAGCACGGCGCGCTCGACATGATCATCGATCGACGCGAAATGCGCGATCGGCTCGCCTCGATCCTACGCATCCTGATGCGCCAACCGGCACTCGAACCGACGCCGGACTCCTGATCGCATGACTGTACTGGCGGACTGGCTCGCTAGGCAGCAGGCGATCCATCCCAAGGCCATCGATCTGTCGCTCGAGCGGGTGATGCGCGTCGCGCGCGCGCTGCAGATCGATCAACCGCCACACCCGGTGATCACGATCGGCGGCACCAACGGCAAGGGTTCTACCGTCGCTTTCGTGGCTGCGCTGTTGGCTGGTGCCGGACACCGCGTGGGTGTCTTCACGTCACCGCACTTGCAGCGCTACAACGAGCGCATCCGCATCGCCGGCGACGAGGTGACCGATGCCGAACTCGTGGCCGCCTTCGAACGGATTGACGCTGCGCGCGGTGACACCACGCTCACGTACTTCGAGTTCGGCACACTCGCGGCACTCGATCTGTTCGTGCGTGCGCGGGTGGAGTTCGCCGTACTCGAGGTCGGTCTGGGCGGGCGGCTCGATGCCACCAATCTGGTCGATGCCGATGTCGCGGCGGTCACCTCGGTGGGCCTGGATCATATGGATTGGCTGGGCAGCAGTCTTGAGTCGATCGGTGCCGAGAAGGCTGGCATCTTTCGCGCGGGCCGACCGGCGGTCCTTGGCACGGCCGACATGCCCGCCTCGGTGCATGCGTACATTGCCGCGATCGGCGCGCGGCCAGTGCGCAGCGGTCGCGAATTCACGGCTCATGCGACAGCTACCGGCTTCGATTTTCGCTGCGGCGAGCGGCGTTGGAGCAATCTGCCGCGCCCAGCATTGCAAGGACGCAGCCAGATTGGCAATGCAGCCACGGCGCTGGCGACGCTCATTGCGGGGGGCTTCGACGCGGGACTCGACGCCGGCAGTATCGCGGCCGCCATCGCGACGACCAAATTGCCAGGGCGATTCCAGATAGTGCAGCGCGAGGTCGAGTGGCTACTGGATGTTGCGCACAACGAACCTGCGGCCGTCGAGCTCGCCAGCAATCTGCGCGACCGACCGTGCGCCGGGCGCACGATCGCCGTCTGCGGAATTCTCGGTGACAAGGATGTCACGGCAATCGTGGCGGCGCTCGCCGAGTCGATCGACGAGTGGGTGCTCGTGACACTCGAAGGCCCACGTGCGATCGACGCCGCGACACTCGCCGCGCGACTGCCTGCCGGCGCGTCGGTGATGGCGCTGTCGCAAGACGTGGCGAGTGGCTGCGAGCTGGCAGCGGCGCGCGCGCGTGACGACGACCGGGTGCTCGTATTTGGTTCGTTCCTGACGGTGGGTCCGGCGCTGGCGTGGCTTGGTCTATAATTGCCGCTTGGAAACCCAACTCAAACAACGCCTGACCGGCGCGGTCATCTTGGTCGCACTGGTCGTGATCATCGTGCCGGAGTTCCTGTCGGGCCCACCGTCTGAAGCGCCTGTCGAGGGTTCGACGACTGCCAGCAGCGACTACCAGACTGTGCCGGCGCAGCCGTCCAACAGCGCGGCCCCGCCCAGTGCCGCGGACAACCCGATGCAGGGCGCAGCGATGCGCACTTACACGATCGAACTGGCGAACAACGAGGTGCCTGCTGAGTCCTCTTCGGCGGTAGCGAGCGCCGCTGCGCCAGACGAGCCGTCGGCACCGACTGCCGGCGCGACCAGCGTTGCGACCGCTGACGCTAACAACCGGGATCGTGCGAGCGCAGCGGTCGATGAGCCGCCCCTCAGCACGTCCCGGCCTGCCGGCGCCAGTCGCGCGCCGCAACCGACTGCCGGCCAGAGCGCTGGAGGTTATGCGGTGCAGATCGGCAGTTTTGGTAATCGCGACAACGCCGAACGGCTGGTCGGCAGCCTCCGTGCCAAAGGCTTCGCTGCCTACATGGACCAGTCCTCGGGGAGTCGTAAGCTCTACCGGGTACGCGTCGGGCCGGTCACCGAGCGCGCAGCAGCCGATGCGCTGGCTGGCCAACTGGCCAAAGCCGGGCAAAAAGGCGTGGTCGTTCCCAACTCGTGACGTGGTTCGCCAAAGTGCGTTTGCATTTCGATGCAGTGCGGCGTTCCTGTACAATGCGCACGCCATCGTCACGATAACCTAGGCAGCTAACAGCTTGTCATGAGTCCGCTCGATTACTTGATCATCGGCATCGTGGTTCTCTCTGCCATCGTTGGCGCTGTGCGCGGTCTGCTGCGCGAGGCCATTGCGGTGGTCACCTGGCTCGTGGCGCTGTGGGGTGCGTGGCAGTTCGGGTCGCTGGTCGAGCCGTACTTGGGCGGCGTGCTCACGGATTCGCCGGTGCGGCCGTGGGCCGCGCGCGGCGTAGTGTTCCTGCTCGTTTTGCTGCTCGGGGCGGCGATCGGCGCTATCGCCGGCAATTTCGTGCGCGTCTCGATATTCAGCGGTACCGACCGTTTTCTCGGTTTCCTGTTTGGTCTGTTGCGCGGTGCCGTGGTGGTCGGTGCGCTGCTGATCGTCGCGCAGACTTTGCGGTTCGACGAGGAGCCGTACTGGAAGAAGTCGCGACTGCTGCCCTATGCCGAACAGATGGCATCGGTGCTGCGGGGAATGGTCGGCGAACGCTGGTCGCGTGCGCCCGCAATCGTGGAACCGGCGAGCGGTAGTGGTGTCCAAACATGAGGAGCCGGTAGAGACATGTGCGGCATCGTTGGCATCGTCGGTACTTCTCCGGTCAATCAGCGCATCTACGATGCGCTCACCGTGCTGCAGCATCGCGGTCAGGATGCGGCGGGTATCGCAACGTCCTTCGAAGGCGAGTTGTTCGTGCGCAAAGGCGCGGGCCTCGTGCGCGATGTTTTCGAACAGAGTGACATGCAGGGATTGCGGGGCAATGTTGGCATGGGGCACGTGCGCTATCCCACGGCGGGCTGCGACGCTGCCGCCGAATCACAGCCTTTCTACGTCAATGCTCCGTATGGTATCTGCCTCGGTCACAATGGCAATCTGACCAACGCGCGCGAACTTGCCGAGGTACTCGAACGCGAAGACCGGCGGCATCTCAATACTTCTTCCGATTCGGAAGTCCTGCTGAACGTGCTGGCGTCGGAATTGCAGCGTGTCGGCACGCCGCGCGTCACGCCAGCCGATATCTTCGCGGCGGTCAGCGCGGTCTATCGTCGCTGCCGCGGGGGCTACGCGGCCGTCGCCATGGTGATCGGCCATGGCTTGCTCGGTTTCCGTGATCCCAATGGCATCCGCCCGCTGGTGCTGGGCCAGCGCGAGACACCCAAAGGCGCCGAGTGGATGCTTGCCTCCGAAAGCGTGGCGTTCGATATGCTGGGTTTCAAACTGGTGCGCGATGTCGCGCCGGGCGAGGTGGTGTACATCGACGAGCTGGGTCGGCTGCACACGCAGGTCTGCGTGGCGACCGCGCGGCACTCGCCGTGCATCTTCGAGTACGTCTATCTCGCGCGGCCGGATTCGCTCATCGACAACATCTCCGTGCATCGTGCGCGGATGCGCATGGGCGACGCGCTGGCCGAGAAGATTCGACGTGAACGCCCGGATCATGATATCGATGTGGTCATTCCGATTCCCGATACCAGCCGCACGAGCGCGCAGCAGGTAGCGCAGATCCTCGGGGTCAAGTATCGCGAGGGCTTCGTCAAGAATCGTTACGTCGGCCGCACGTTCATCATGCCCGGGCAAGAGCAGCGTTCGAAGTCGGTGCGCAGCAAGCTGAACGCGATCGACCTCGAGTTCCGTGGCAAGAACGTGTTGTTGGTGGACGATTCGATCGTCCGTGGCACGACCTCGGCTCAGATCATCGAGCTGGCGCGCGAGGCCGGCGCACGCAAAGTGTATTTTGCCTCGGCCGCGCCGCCGGTGCGCTATCCGAACGTCTACGGTATTGATATGCCCGCCGCGAGCGAGCTGGTGGCAGACAATCGCAGTGTCGCAGAAATCGCCGCACTGATCGGAGCGGATTGGCTGGTCTATCAGGACCTGTCAGACCTGGTGGCAGCAGTCATGCACGATCACTCGAGCATCGACAGCTTCGACACGTCCTGTTTCTCGGGCGAGTATGTGACGGGTGACGTGACGCCCGAGTATCTTGCGCGCCTCGAGAACGAACGCTCGGATGCAGCCAAGGCTCACCGCCGCGCACCCGAGCGCGGTGCGTTGCGCGTCATCCAGACGAGCTGAGTGCCGGCGCCGAATACGCGGCCATACCCTTGTCGTCATCCCAGTCCGCGTCTGAGGCTAGGCGGGCAGCGTCTCGTCTGCTGCTCGAGATGTATGCAGCGGCGATCGAGCGCGTCAATGGACGCGCGTGCGTGGCGCGATTCCTGCGTGGCTCCTCGGTGAGCGCCGCCGCGCCGCGCGTCGCTGTTGCGGCGATCGGCAAGGCGGCCGGCAGCATGACGCTGGGTGCTTTGGACACGCTCGGCGAGCGCGTGCAGCAGGCGCTCGTCATCACCAAGACTGGCCATGCTGAGGTCGAGCTCGCGCAGCACGAGGTGGTCGAGCTGCTGGAGTCCGCACACCCGGTGCCCGATGCCCGCAGTCTGGCGGCAGGTGCTCGTTTGCTCGACTGGACGCAGGCGCTGACACCGGATGTCTGGCCGCTGTTCCTGATATCGGGTGGCGCGTCGAGCCTCGTCGAGCACTTGCGTCCGGGCGTCGATCTGCAGACGGTCGCCGCGCTCAATCGCACGGGGCTCGCGTCAGGCTGGTCGATCGAGCGTCTCAATGCCGAGCGTGCGCAGCTCTCCGCCATCAAGGGCGGCGGGCTGACCGCTCGGCTACAGCAGCCGGCGTTGGCGTTGTTCATCTCCGATGTGCCGGGCGACGACCCGGCGGTCATCGGGTCTGGCCTGTTAGGGCCGCTCAGCGCCGATTCCATCGGCAAGGATCAGGTGAACAGGCGGGTGGTCGCGCGGCTCGAAGACGCGTTGGCCGCTGCTGCCGAGGTGGCCATAGCGCATGGCCGGACAGTCGAGTTCGGTGCCCGCCGTTTCTGCGAGGATGTGCACGAGCTCGCGCACGACTTCGCCGGGACGCTGCGTGGCAGCGCTGCCGAGGTGCTGGCATGGGGTGGCGAGTCAGTTGTTAGCTTGCCGGCGGCTCCAGGCCGGGGCGGGCGCAATCAGCATCTGGCCTTGCTGCTGGCGCGCGCAATGCAAGGCCAGACCGGGCTCGCCGTGCTGGCTGCCGGCACCGATGGTACCGACGGTGTTACCGACGATGCCGGCGCGCTGGTGGACGACACTACCTGGCAGTCCATCGAGCTGGCTGGGTTCGACGCAGAGACTGCTCTGGCGCGAGCTGACACGGCGTTGGCGCTCGAAGCGGTAGGCGCGCTGCTGCACACTGGACCGACGGGTACCAATGTCGGCGATCTGCTGCTCGGCATACGGTACGATTGCTGATTATGCGGCTGTTATTGATCGACGACGATCGCGACGAGATCGAGCGCTTGCGTGCGCAGATCGTCGTGCAATGGCCCAATGCGCAGGTGGACGAGTACAGCCCCTCGCTACGTGGTCCGCTCGCCGCTGGCTTTCTGGCGCAGGGCTATTCGGCTGTGTTGCTGGCGCACTCGTGGCAGGGTGGCGAGGGGCTCGAGTGGCTGTACGATTTGGCAGCGCGGCCCGGATTCGCGCCCATCGTGTTCGTGGTGGATCGGGTAGACGGGCCGGCCGGGCTGGCGGCCCGCGACGCTGGCGCATTCGCCGTCTTTGGCATGCAGCGCTTCAATGAGGATCGTCTGATCAAGGCACTGATCGAAGCGGCCGCCCATCAGCATAATGCGATGCAAGCCTGGCACAAAAGTCTCGCGGCGCTCGACGCGCAGAATTTCGCTGGTGCCAATCTGCGCCGCTACCGGCGCATCGAACACCTGGCGAAAGGCTCCGTATCGGATCTGTTCCTCGCGGAAAGCGAGGCCGCTGGCAGCCTCGTAGTACTGAAGGTGACGCGCGCGGTGCGCAAGGCGTCCGGTATCGATCAGTCGATGCAGCGCTTCTTGCAGGAGTTCGAGATCCTGCGCGACGTCGATCATCCCAATGTCGTGCAGATCTTCGATCTCGGCATCACGGATGACCATCTCTACATCGTGATGGAGTACTTCGCCCGCGGCGACCTGCGCAAGCGGATGCAGCAAGGGCTCACTATCCGTGAGTGCCTGGTCTACGCACGGGATCTTGCGCGCGCGCTGCAGGCGATCCACAGCGCCGGCATCCTGCACCGCGATCTGAAGCCGGGCAATGTCATGCTGCGCGACGATGGCTCGGTGGCATTGATAGATTTCGGCCTGGCCAAGGCGCGCGCGCTCGAGCTTGAGATCACCGATTCCGGGCTGATTTTCGGCACACCGCATTACATGAGCCCTGAGCAGGGGCACGGTCGCTCCATCGACGAGCGCAGCGACCTCTACAGCCTGGGCGTCATGCTCTACGAAATGGTCGCCGGCCAAAAACCCTACGATGCTGACAATCCCATGGCCATCCTCTACTGCCATGCCAAGAGCCCTATACCCCAGTTGCCAGAAGCGGCGCGTGCCGTGCAGCCGGTCGTCGACGCGCTGCTCGCCAAGAGTGCCGACGATCGCCCCGCCTCGGGCAATGCTGCCGCGGAACTCATTGAGGTCGTGCTCGAAGCGCTGGCGGATGCCGAGCGCGCCGCATGAGCGCGGTCGTACGATTTGCCAATCCGTTGGTCGCACCGACGCCGGCCAGCTGGGTGACGCGAGCGTGCGTCGAGTGGCAGGCGCTGTTGGTCGATCACGCCAACTGCGAGAAGAAAGCCGCCTCGACCGCGCTGTCCTTGATGTTCGCGTACCCCGAGGATCGTTCGCTGGCGACCGCAATGTCGCGTCTGGCGCGGGAGGAGCTGCGGCATTTCGAACAGGTGGACCGGTTGATGCGCCAGCTGGCCGTCCCCGTGACGCGCCAGAAGCCAGGTCGCTATGCCGCCGGCCTGCGACGCTTGCTCCGCTCGCACGATCCGGTGCGCAAACTCGATCTGCTGCTCGCCGGTGCGCTGATAGAGGCGCGCTCCGCAGAACGGTTCAGGTTGTTAGTAGACGGACTGCCGGCGCCAATGGCCGAGTTGTATGCTGCACTCGAGCGCTCGGAAGCACGGCATTTCGAGTTGTATCTCAGTCTGGCGGCGCGCGAGTTCGAGCAGAGTGTCTGGCAGAGCCGATTGGCAACGCTGGCTGTGGCGGAGGCTGAGCTGGCAACGGGTCCTGATCCTGAATTCCGCTTCCACTCTGGTGCGCCGTGCGGCGCGGCTTGGTCAGGTGCGCGGTAGTTCGATGGTATCGATCGACTCGCCGCTTACCCGTAGGTAGCTGCCGTGCTCATACCACGCGTCCAGCACGACGCGCGTGGCGGGCTGGCCGTCCACCTGATGTCGGTGCACGGCTGGGCGGTGCGTATGGCCATGGATCATGCGGCGAGTCCCGGTCGCACGGAACGCACCAAGTACAGCCGCTTCATTGACATCCATGATCACTGGCTGTGCGCGCTGCATGTGTGCGCGACTGCCGGCGCGCGCAGCGCCGGCGAGCTGCTCGCGTGTCGAGCGAGGCAGTTCCAGGAAGCGCTGCTGCCAACCGGGTGTGCGAACGATCGACCGCAATTCCTGGTACGCGGCATCGTCCGTGCACAGCACGTCACCATGCGTGAGCAGTGTGCGCACGCCGTCGAGGTCTGCCACCACTGGATCCGGCAACAGGATCGCGCCTGCCGTGCGGGCGAACCGTGCGCCGAGCAGGAAGTCGCGATTGCCGTGCAATAGATAGCAGGCGACACCCTGCGCGGTCAGCTGCGCGAGTTCAGCCGTCACGCGCTGTTCCAGCGTGTTGGCGGTGTCGAGTTGATCATCACCAACCCAGGCTTCGAACAGGTCACCGAGGATATACAGGCTCTCGGCCGCGCGGGCAGGCCCGCGCAGCAAGGTGACCAAGGTTTCGACTGCCCACGGGCTGCCGGGATCGAGATGCAGATCAGACACGAACAGGCTCGCCATGCGAGCGCGCATCAATTCCCGCTCGGCGGCGCGGCTTCGATTGCGCCAGGCTGTGGGTCGAGCAGTTCCGCCTTCTCGATGACGACTGGCGAGAGCGGCGCGTCCTGCTTGAGAAACTCATTCGAGCCCGTCGGCGTGTTGCTGATACGGTCGACGGTGTCCATGCCCTCGATGACGCGTCCGAACACCGCGTAGCCCCAGCGAGTGGGCAGCGGATCGAGTTCGGCGTTGTCGGCGATGTTGACGTAGAACTGGGCATCACCCGTATGTGGCGCCATCGCGCGGGCCAGTCCCACCGTGCCGCGGACGTTGCGCAGGCCGTTGCCGGACTCGTTCACGATCGGCTTGTTAGCGGGTTTGGCCTTGTAGTCGAGCTCGACCCCGCCACCCTGGATCACGAAGTTGGCGATGACCCGATGGAAAAGCGTGTTCGTATAGTGGCCCGCGCGGACGTAGCTGAGGAAATTCTCGACCGTCAGCGGCGCACGCTCCCGATCCAGTTCGATGACGAAAGCGCCGCGATTGGTGGTGATGCGCACCGTTGGTGTCGCCGAATCGGCTGCCAGTGCGCACGCGAGCGGCGCACAAACGAGGGCGAGCGTAACGATCGTAGGCCACGCCGGGGAGGATCTGAAGTTGGTCGACTGCATGGCGGCAATTCTAGCGGACCCCGCCGCACCGTGCGCATTCCGTCCGCGAATCAGCACTTCGGTGACTTACAATATGCGGATGTCGCAAGCCACAGTCGTTACCCGCTTCGCTCCCAGCCCCACGGGTGAGCTGCATCTCGGCAACGCGCGCACGGCCTTGTTCAGCTGGCTGCTCGCGCGGCACGCAGGTGCGAACGGGGTGTTCGTCCTGCGCATCGAGGACACGGATGCCGAGCGCAACCGCCCGCTTGCGACCGAGCAGCTGCTGCAGGATCTGGAGTGGCTCGGGTTGCAGTGGGATCGCGGGCCGGGTCGGGACCAAGCGCCGGCGGCAAGTAGCTACTTCCAGTCGCAGCGCAGTGACATCTATCGCCAGCACCTCGAGACGCTCGCTGCGGCCGGGCAGGTGTACCCGTGCTTCTGCTCGCCGCTCGAGCTGACGCTGTCGCGCAAGGCACAGCTCGCGGCCGGTCGCCCGCCGCGCTATGCGGGCACTTGCCGCGCGCTGACGCCGGCTGAGATAGCGGCCAAACGCGCAGCCGGGATCACCCCGACCCTGCGGTTTCGCGTGCCTGACGGGCTCACTGTCGAATTCGTGGATCTCGTCCACGGACCGCACGGCTATAGCTCGGACGACATCGGTGATTTCATCGTCATGCGGGCGGATGGCAGTCCGGCATTCTTCTTCAGCAATGCGATCGACGACGCGGAGATGGGCATCACGCATGTGCTGCGCGGCGAAGATCATCTGACCAACACACCACGCCAGTTGCTGTTGCTCGATGCCCTGTCCCTGCCTCGTCCCACGTATGCGCACGTTGCATTGCTGACTGGCGAGGACGGCGCACCGCTATCCAAGCGGCACGGCGCAACGAGTGTCCGCGCGCTGCGCGAGCGCGGCTATCTGCCACTGGCGGTCGCCAACCACCTGTTTCGCCTTGGGCACTCGAGCAGTGAAACCGGCGTACTGTCACTGACGCAGCTGGCGCAGGCTTTCGATGTCGAGCATCTCGGGCGCGCGCCGGCGCGCTTCGAAACTACACAGCTCGATGCCTGGCAACGACAGGTCGCGCATCATTTGTCGGCCGAAGAGTCCGAGGCGTGGCTGGGTGCTGCCGTTCCCGCTGATCTCGACGTCGATGCGCGGCGCCGGTTCATCGACGTCATTCGGCTCAACGTCGTGCTGCCGGAAGAAGCCGTTCGCTGGGCGCAAGCTATCTATGGTCCAGCGCCGGCGCTCGATGCCGACATGCTGCAGGTAGTCCAGGCCGCAGGTCCCGCGTTCTTTGCCGCGGCCGCGACCAGTGTCGCCGAGCACGGCGCCGAGTTGCGACCGATGATCGACTCGATTCGCGCCGCGACCGGCGCCAAAGGGGCGGCGCTGTGGAAGCCGCTGCGGCTCGCACTGACAGGTCGACCAGACGGGCCCGAATTCGGTCCTTTGCTCAGCATCATGCCAGTGACGAGTATCGAGGAGCGGCTGCGCCGTTTCGCTGCATGATCCGTATCCACAATTCGCTGACGGGCGAGAAGCAGGAACTGCGGCCGCTGCAGTCCGGCCACGTGCGTATGTACAGCTGCGGAATCACTGTCTACGACTATTTCCACGTCGGCAACGCCCGGATGCTGGTGGTGTTCGACATGGTCAGCCGGTATCTGCGCTATCGCCGGCTGCGGGTGACCTATGTGCGCAACATCACGGATGTCGACGACAAAATCATTCGTCGCGCTGCGGAAGAGGGCATCGACTGGCGTGCGCTGGCCGAGCGTTACACGACAGCAATGCACGAGGATCTCGCGCTGCTCGGCTGCATGCCGCCAGACAAGGAACCGCGAGCGTCGCAGTACATCACCGAGATGCTGGCGATGATCGGGCAACTGATCGAGCGCGGCTACGCCTATGTCGCCAGCAACGGTGACGTAATGTACGCCGTGCACAAGTTCGAAGGCTACGGGCGCCTGTCAGGCAAGCGACTCGAAGACCTGCGGGCGGGAGCGCGCGTCGAAGTCGATGTCGCCAAGCGAGATCCACTCGACTTCGTGTTGTGGAAATCAGCGAAACCGGGCGAACCATCGTGGCCGTCGCCTTGGGGCGCGGGCCGGCCAGGCTGGCACATCGAGTGCTCGGCGATGTCGACCCACGAATTGGGGCCACATTTCGACATCCACGGCGGGGGGCTCGATCTGAAGTTTCCGCATCACGAGAACGAGATCGCGCAGACCTGCGGTGCCACCGGCGACAAATTCGCTGAGATCTGGATGCACAACGGCTTTCTCAACATCGACAGCGAGAAGATGTCGAAATCGCTCGGCAACTTCTTTACGACGCGGGAAGTGCTGAAACAGCTCAAGCATCCAGAGGTGCTGCGCTACTTCCTACTGTCGAGTCACTACCGCGGTCCGATCAATTACTCACGCGAGCAGCTGGCGCAAGCGGAGGCTGCGCTCGGCCGTTTGTACAATTCACTGCGTGATCTGCCCGTCGTCACGGCCGTTACCCATTCAGCTGCTACTGCCGCGTTCGAAGCGGTGATGGATGATGATTTCAATACACCGGAAGCCCTGGCGGTGCTGCAAGGTCTCGCACGTGCGATCAATTCGGCGCGCGACGCTCACGAACTCGACCGTGCCGCGGTGTTGGCCGGCGAACTGCAGTCGTTAGGTGCCGTGCTCGGTATCCTGACGCTCGGGCCGGCAGACTGGTTTCGTGCAGGCTACGCCACTGGTCTAGATGCCGCCGCGATCGACGCCCGGATCGCCGCCAGGCTCGCGGCGCGCCAGGCGAAGGACTGGGCAACCTCTGATCGAATCCGCGACGAACTGGCGGCGCAGGGCGTTGTCGTCGAGGACAAACCGGGTGGCAAGACGGTTTGGCGGCGAACGTGAGTGGCAGTCTGAACGGCCGCTGAACGCCACCGGCCCAAGCCGTGTGCGCCGGTGCACAGACCGGCTGTTCTGACAGAATTTGTAGGTGTTTGCCGTGATGCGCACCACGCCGCATAGGATAATATAGCGCCCGCGAGTTGTACCGGACCTGTCCGCGGCTCGCGGTTCGACAGGCAGAATGTTAGGAGACCTCAGTGACAGATTCGATCAATCGCCGCACATTATTTCGCAACGCCGCCGGCTTGGTGGTGAGCGCCGCCGTGGGTCACACCGCATTGGCCGCCGACTCGTTGCCGCATCTGGAGGAGGACAATGCCACCGCCAAGGCGCTGGGTTACCACCATGATGCCAAGAAGGTCGACCCGAAGAAGTTCCCGACGCACAAGCCCGAGCAGTTCTGTCATAACTGCCAGCTGATCCAGGGCAAGGATGGCGAGCAGTGGCGCGGTTGCACGCTATTCCCCAAGAAGCTCGTGAACGCTGATGGCTGGTGCCGCAGCTGGGTGAAGAAAGCCGGCAGCAAGTAGCTTCTTGACCGATTGATCAACGCCGCGTCGGGCTCTCCCCGGCGCGGCGTTGCTGCTGCAGGCTGGCCTCCAGCGTGTTCTTCATCAGCATGGCCACCGTCATCGGCCCCACGCCGCCCGGTACTGGCGTGATCCACGCGGCGCGCTCTGCCGCTGCGTCGAACTCCACATCACCTACCAGCCGGCCGTCTTCGACCCGGTTGATACCCACGTCGATGACCACCGCGCCTGGCTTGATCCACGCGCCCCGCACGATGCCGGGTTTGCCAACGGCCGCAACCAGGATATCTGCCTGGCGCGCGTAGTGCTCAAGGTTGCCCGTGAAGCGGTGGCAGACCGTGGTAGTGGCGCCCATCAACAGCAACTCGAGCGACATCGGCCGGCCGACGATGTTGCTGGCGCCAATCACGACTGCGTGCGCGCTCTTGTAGGGCACGCCGATATGATCTAACAACTTGATCACACCGTACGGTGTGCAGGGGCGAATCAGTGGCATGCGATCGGCGAGCCGCCCGAGGTTGTAGGGGTGAAAGCCGTCGACGTCCTTGCGCGGATCGATGCGCTCGATGACCGCGAGCTGGCTGATGTGCTCGGGCACCGGCAGCTGCACCAGGATGCCGTCGACAGCCAGGTCGCGATTCAGGCGATCGATGAGCTGCAACAGTTCGATTTCGGTGGTCGACTGTGGCAAGTCGTAGGAACTCGAGAGAATACCGACGTCCTCGCAGGCCCTGCGCTTGTTGCGCACGTAGATAGCGGAGGCGGGATTATCGCCGACCATCACCACCGCGAGCCCCGGACGCCGCAGTCCGCGTGCCGCCATGGCGTCGGTTTCGACGCGCAACTGCTGCTTGATATCCGCTGCGATGGCCTTGCCATCGATGATCTGGGCTGGCATGCGCAAATTGTCGCATGCCGGCAAGTAAAAATTGACGCTGGCAGCAACGCTTCCGTATCATGCGCGGCCCTGCCTGCCGCTCAGCTGGCGGGGGCGCTTGGCCATCCGGCGTACTCGTGAGCGGGGCATGGCGCAGTCTGGTAGCGCATCTGCTTTGGGAGCAGAGGGTCGCAGGTTCGAATCCTGCTGCCCCGACCAGCCGGGTGGGGCATCATTGGCAATCCGACTGTGCGCCCGTAGCTCAGTTGGATAGAGCACCGGCCTTCTAAGCCGGTTGTCGCAGGTTCGACTCCTGCCGGGCGCGCCACGGTTGGCGCGAGTGAGTTGGATGGGCAAGGTTTGATGAGCAAGGCGGCGTGTCACAGGGCGCGTCGTCGCAGTGGTGGACGTAGCTCAGTTGGTAGAGCCCCGGGTTGTGGTCTCGGCTGTCGTGGGTTCGAGTCCCATCGTCCACCCCATTTCGAACAATATGGTTGATGGAAACGGGCCGTTAGCTCAGTTGGTAGAGCAGCTGACTCTTAATCAGTAGGTCGTAGGTTCGACCCCTACACGGCCCACCATTTCCTGGCTGCGCAGCTGAGCCGCGGCATCAGGCTTGCGCACGCGTCGTCGCGATCAGCCAACCGAGCCCCAGCGCCACCGCCAGCGCTACACCCTGCTGCACGCGCGACCAATTGAGAATGCTGCTGTCCATGATGGCAATGCCGACGGCGGTGACGATGAACCACAAGGCGCTCTGTAGTGCCACGCCGGTGACACCGACGTTTTGCATGAATCGGACGGCGAGAATGTAGAGCGACAGCCCGCCAATGAAGCAGAGCAGTGCCATGAATCCGGCGGGCGCGTTCAAGCGCCCATCTGGCCAGGCGCGCGCAGCGAACACGAAGCCACGCGCGTCGAGCAGGCCGGAACCAAAGGTCAGTATGATCACTGTGGCGAGACTCATGAGCCGAGACATCCCGTTCTCCCCTTGCGACAAACCCGGCGGCCGGGCCGCGCTCGGCGCTAGAATAGCCAATTCCACGGTGGTGCGGCCACGGTACGTACGGCACGGTCCGATCTATCCGCTATAATCCGCGCCCCCGGCGCCGGACCCCAGGGCGCGACGTTGGATCGAGCGGCGCTGAAGCGCGAGAGTGGCGGAACTGGTAGACGCGCTGGATTTAGGTTCCAGTGGGGCAACCCGTGAGAGTTCGAGTCTCTCCTTTCGCACCAGATTCTGGTTGAGCAAATGGTTCTCGAGGACAAAACGATGCAAGTTTCCGTGACCGCGACCGCTGGTCTCGAACGTCGAGTCGAGGTGGCTGTGCCGGCCGCCCGCGTGAGCGGCGAGGTTCAGGAACGACTGAAGAAGATCGCGCGCAGCGCGCGCCTGAATGGCTTTCGGCCGGGCAAGGCGCCGTTCGCTGTCATTCAGAAACAGTTCGGCGAGCAGGTCTATTCCGAGGTGGTCGGGGACCTCATGCGCGAGACATTCTCCCAAGCCGTTGCGCAGGAAAAGCTCACGCCTGCTGCCGGGCCGCGCATCGAGCCGCTCGACACCACGCCGGGCGCCGATCTGAAGTACGCCGCCATCTTCGAGGTGATGCCGCAGTTCAAGCTGGCCGATCCGGCTACGCTCAAATTGGAGCGGCCGGCTGCCACGGTCACGGACGCCGATCTCGATGCCATGATCGAGAGCATGCGCGCGCAGCGGCCGGTGTTCACCGAAGTTGCCCGCGCGGCCAAGGACACTGATCGGGTGAGCGTCGATTTCGATGGCACGATCGACGGCGCGCCGTTCGACGGCGGACAGGGACGAGACGTCGGGATCATCGTTGGCGCGGGCCGCGTGATGGAGGATTTCGAACGGGCAGTCGCTGGCCGCAAGGTAGGCGAGCAGTCCAAGTTCGAGGCCAAGTTTCCGGACGATCATGCTAACAAGGCGCTCGCTGGCAAGACCGCCTCGTTTGCGCTCACTGTCAAGAAGGTCGAAGAGCAGGCGCTGCCGCCGCTCGACGATGCGTTCGTGGCGGAATTCGGCATTGCCGAGGGCGGCATCGAGCGTCTGCGCAGCGAAGTGCGCAGCAGCATGGAGCGCGAGCTGGCCGAGGCCATCAAGTCCCGCCTGCGCTCGCAGTTGCTCGACGCGCTCTACAAGGCGAATCCGCTCGAAGTACCGAAGTCGATGCTGGACGAGCAGATCCAGGAACTGCAGGTCGACATGCTGCGGCGAATGGGTGCCAAGGAAGTCAAGGAGTTGCCGCCCCGCGAGCCATTCGAAGAGCCGGCACGTCGCCGCGTGGCGCTGGGCCTGATTCTTGGCGAAGTGTTGCAGAGCGAAGCCATCAAGGTCGATCGCAAGCGTGTGCAGGAGCGGCTCAATGAAATGTCAGCTGCCTACCCGAATGCGGAAGAAGTGCGACGCAACTACTTGCAAAATGCCAATGCGATGCGCCAAATCGAGGCGGCCGTACTCGAGGACCAGGCCATCGAAGGTTTGCTGGCGCGCGCGCAACTCACCGATAAACCCGCAACTTTCAGCGAGCTGACCGGCTTTGGTCAGAATAAGGATTGATGCCATGAACGAACGAGCGTTGAACCTGGTACCGATGGTCGTCGAGCAGACCGCTCGGGGTGAGCGGGCTTACGATATCTATTCGCGCCTGCTCAAGGAGCGGGTGGTATTCGCTGTTGGGCCCGTCGAGGACTACATGGCCAACGTGATCGTGGCGCAGTTGTTGTTTCTCGAATCGGAGAATCCAGACAAGGACATTGCGCTCTATATCAACTCGCCGGGCGGTTCTGTCAGCGCCGGGCTTGCCATCTATGACACCATGCAGTTCATCAAGCCAGATGTCAGCACCATCTGCATCGGCATGGCGGCCTCGATGGGCGCCGTGCTGCTGACGGCCGGCGCTGCCGGCAAGCGCTTCATGCTGCCGAACTCACGTGCGATGATCCACCAACCATCGGGTGGCTATCAGGGGCAGGCGAGTGACATCCACATTCAGGCGCAGGAAATACTCAAAATCCGCGAGCGCTTGAACGAGATCATCTCGAAACACAGCGGCCAGACGGTCGACAAGATCAAGCTCGATTCGGAGCGCGACCGGTTCATGAGCCCCACCGAGGCGGTCGAGTACGGTCTGGTCGACAAAGTGCTGGACAAGCGCACCGTGGCACCACCGCCACCGGCGGCAATGTAACGTGAGTCCGGCTAGCCGCAGTCCGGGTTTCCCTGTCTCAGGTTGTCATCCGGCGGTCTGAGCGGCGCTCAGGACTGCGAAGCGATCCCCATTTCTTGACAATTCCAGCGCAGGCAACGGCTTGCACGCGGGCATTAACTTTGAGCGCCCGCTGGGCGCGTGCTATAAATGCCGGCGATCTGGGGCGGAGCTTTCGATGACCGAAGATACTCGCGGACGGCACGACGACGGCAAGCTGCTGTACTGTTCGTTTTGCGGCAAGAGCCAGCACGAGGTGCGCAAGCTGATCGCGGGCCCGTCGGTGTTCATTTGCGACGAGTGCGTCGAGCTCTGCAACGACATCATTCGTGAAGAACTCGAGGATCGCGCGGAACGGACGCGCGACAAGCTGCCGAAGCCGCAGGAAATCAAGAAGGTCCTCGACGAGTATGTCATCGGCCAGGATCGCGCCAAGAAGATTCTCTCGGTCGCTGTCTACAATCATTACAAGCGCCTGCAGACCCGCAGCGGTAGTGCCGCGCGCGCCAAGGAAGAAGTAGAGCTTTCCAAGAGCAACATTCTGCTGATAGGCCCCACTGGCTGCGGCAAGACTTTGCTCGCCGAGACGCTCGCACGGCTCCTCAACGTGCCGTTCACGATCGCCGATGCCACCACGCTCACTGAAGCGGGCTATGTTGGCGAAGACGTCGAAAACATCATCCAGAAGCTGCTGCAGAAGTGCGACTACGACGTCGAGAAGGCGCAAACCGGTATCGTCTACATCGACGAGATCGACAAGATCTCCCGCAAGTCCGACAACCCATCGATCACCCGCGATGTGTCGGGCGAGGGCGTGCAGCAGGCGCTGCTGAAGCTCATCGAAGGCACGATCGCGTCAGTGCCGCCACAAGGTGGGCGCAAGCATCCGCAGCAGGAATTCCTGCAGGTCGACACGTCCAATATTCTGTTCATCTGCGGCGGTGCCTTCGCCGGCCTCGAGAAGATCGTACTCAACCGCACGCAAAAGGGCGGTATCGGTTTCACGTCGGAGGTGCGCGAGGTCAATACGCGCCCGCACGGCACCGACATTTTCAAAGAGGTCGAGCCTGAGGATCTGATCAAGTTTGGTCTGATACCGGAATTCGTTGGCCGACTGCCGGTCGTTGCGACGCTCGAGGAACTCGATGAGGCTGCGCTGATCTCGATTCTGACCGAGCCCAAGAATGCGCTCACCAAGCAGTACAAGCGGCTGTTCGACATGGAGGGCGTTGAGCTCGAGGTGCGCGACGAGGCATTGCTGGCGGTGGCGAAACGCGCGATGCAGCGCAAGACCGGTGCGCGGGGCCTGCGCACGATTCTCGAAAATGTATTGCTCGACACTATGTACGATTTGCCATCGATGAAGAACGTGTCGAAGGTGGTCATCGATGACACCGTCATCGAAGGCCATCAGAAGCCCTATGTGGTCTATCGTTCGGACACCGCCGAAGGCGAGGAACCGCCACGCCGGGCGGGCGGCAATCTGGCCTGATGACCCTGGCGCGGTGCTTGAATCCGCGCTGCGGCGGCACCATATACCCGACTACACTCAATCCGGCCGGGTTCCGTGGACGCGTTGTGCGTCGCACGAGCCGATTCGGTCGTCGAGGCCCCCGAGGCCAGGAAGGTTATCTCCGTGACCGTAGTTGACGCTGCTCGCTCTGTCTCCTTTGCCGGCCTGCCGGTGCTGCCGCTACGCGATGTGGTGGTTTACCCGCACATGGTGATCCCGCTGTTCGTCGGCCGCGAGAAATCGATCGTTGCGCTCGATATCGCCATGAAAGCGGACAAGCGGATCATGCTCGTCGCGCAGAAGCAGGCTGATGTCGACGATCCCAAGGGCGACGACCTGTACCGGATCGGCACGGTTGCGACGATCCTGCAGCTGCTCAAGCTGCCGGACGGAACGGTCAAGGTACTGGTCGAAGGCGTCGATCGGGCCAGCGTCGAGGCGCTGCATCCGGGCGAGCACTACACCGCGGACGTCACTACCCAGCCGGATGCCGAGACTTACGACGAGAAAGAGCTGGACGTGCTCGGCCGCTCGGTGATTTCGCAGTTCGAGCAGTACGTGAAGCTCAACAAAAAGGTGCCGGGCGAAGTGCTGCAGGCGTTGGCGGGCATCGATCATCCGGGCCGGCTGGCGGACACCGTGGCTGCCCACATGGCGCTCAAGCTGCCTGAGAAACAGAAAGTGCTGGAGATCTTCGACCTGCGCCAGCGTCTCGATCATGTGCTCTTGGCGATCGAAGGCGAGATGGAAGTGCTGCAGATCGAGAAGCGCATCCGTGGCCGCGTCAAGGGACAGATGGAGAAGAGCCAGCGCGAGTACTACCTGAATGAGCAGATGAAGGCCATTCAGAAAGAGCTCGGCGACATGGAAGACGGCGGCAATGAGCTCACGGATCTCGAGAACCGCATCGCCAAAGCCGGTATGCCGAAAGAGGCCAAGGAAAAGGCGACGGCCGAGCTCAACAAGCTCAAGATGATGTCACCGATGTCGGCCGAAGCCACGGTCGTGCGCAATTACGTCGACTGGTTGCTGAAGACACCCTGGAAGAAGCGCACCAAAGTTCTCAAGGACATCGCTCGCGCCGAGCAAGTACTGGACGAGGATCACTATGGCCTGGAGAAGGTCAAGGAACGCATCGTCGAGTATCTCGCAGTGCAGAAGCGCGTCGACAAGATCAAAGGCCCGATCCTGTGTCTGGTCGGTCCGCCCGGCGTGGGCAAGACCTCACTGGGGCAGTCGATCGCGCGCGCGACTAATCGCAAATTCGTGCGTATGTCCCTGGGCGGCGTGCGCGATGAGGCCGAGATACGCGGTCATCGCCGCACCTACATTGGCTCCATGCCCGGCAAAATCGTACAGAATCTGGCGAAGACCGGCGTGGTGAATCCACTGTTCCTGCTCGACGAAGTCGACAAGATGTCGACGGACTTCCGTGGCGATCCCTCGTCGGCGCTGCTCGAAGTGCTCGACCCCGAGCAGAATGGCGCTTTCAACGATCACTACCTCGAGGTCGATCTCGATCTGTCGCAGGTGATGTTCGTCTGCACTGCCAACTCGCTGAACATCCCTGCGCCACTGCTCGATCGCATGGAAGTGATCCGGCTTGCCGGCTACACCGAAGACGAGAAGGTCAGCATTGCGAACAAGTATCTGTTGCCGAAGCAACGCAAGAACAACGGCCTGAAGGACGACGAGCTGCATCTCGATGACGATGTGATCCTCGATATCGTGCGGCACTACACGCGTGAGGCGGGTGTCCGCAATCTGGAGCGCGAGCTGGCCAAGATTTGCCGCAAGGCGGTGAAGCAGTTGCTGCTGGCGCCGAAGGATGCCAAGAAGAGCGAGCGTACGATCACGGTCAAGACTAAGAACCTCGAGAGCTTTCTCGGTGTGCGCCGTTTCCGTCATGGCAAGGCAGAGGATCAGAACCGCATCGGTCAGGTCACGGGACTCGCCTGGACAGAGGTCGGTGGTGAGCTGCTGACGATCGAAGCGGCGGTAGTACCGGGAAAGGGCAAGTTGTTGCATACGGGGCAGCTGGGCGAGGTGATGCAGGAATCGATCCACGCCGCCATGACCGTGGTACGCAGCCGCGCCAATGTGTTAGGCATCGATCCCGAGTTCTATGCCAAGCACGACATCCACTTGCATATGCCAGAAGGCGCCACGCCGAAAGACGGGCCCTCAGCCGGTACCGGGATGTGCACCGCTCTGGTGTCCGCGTTGACCAAGATCCCGGTCCATTCCAACGTGGCGATGACCGGTGAGATCACGCTGCGGGGCGAAGTGCTGCCCATCGGCGGGCTCAAGGAGAAGCTGCTGGCGGCGCATCGAGGCGGCATCGAGACGGTCATGATCCCGATCGACAACGAGAAGGATTTGGCCGAAATTCCAGACAATATCAAGGGCAACCTCAAGATCAAGCCGGTCAAATGGATCGATGAGGTGCTGGAGATCGCGCTGGTGCATCAACCGACGCCGCGCGCCGTGGACGCGGGCCCGAGCACGGTCAAACGGCCGCGCCGCGCGCCCCGTCGATCTTCCAAAGAGGTTCAGGCGCACTGATCAGCGGGCTCGAGCATTGGCCAGTTGTCCGGCAGGCCTTCCGTCCGCCGGGCCGATCCGCTAGACTGCGCGCCCTTTCGAGGGTCCGTCGCAAGGCAGTCGAAGGGTCGAGCGCTGGGGCTCCGGCTATCCGCTTGAGTGGTGCGCTCAGCGGGTGCTTAGCTCAGCGGTAGAGCGTCGCCTTTACACGGCGAGGGTCGGGGGTTCGATCCCCTCAGCACCCACCATGCGCACAAGTGGAGCGGTAGTTCAGTTGGTTAGAATACCGGCCTGTCACGCCGGGGGTCGCGGGTTCGAGTCCCGTCCGCTCCGCCATTTCTAAGGGCAATATCAGCGATGCTGCAACGGATTAACGACGGCCTCAGGGGCCAGAAGTGGTTAGCTTGGATCATCCTCGGCGCGATCGCGCTGGTGTTCGTTGCCTGGGGCGCGACTGGGGTGGTCGACTTCGGTTTTGGTCCGACGGCCGCAGCTGCCAAGGTGAATGGCGAAAAGATTCCGGCACAACAGGCCATCCGTGGCTGGAGCGAGCGCCAGAGCCGGTGGCAGCAGCAGTTCAATACTGAAATACCGCCGGACGAAGTGGCCCAGCAGCAGGATGCCGTGCTCGAACAGCTGGCACTGCGTACGCTGGTTCGACAGCGCCTCGACGACCAGGGCTTCGCGATTTCCACTGAACAATTCAACCGCGCGATGCATGCCGAACGCGCCTTTCAGGTCGAGGGCGTTTTCAATCCGCAGGTTGCTAAGGCGGCGCTCGCCCAGGTCGGTTATTCCGAAGCGCAGTACGCACTCGACAAGCAACTGGAGCTAAAGACCAACCAACTGCAGAACGGCATTCGTGTGTCGCACTTCATGACGCCGGCCGAACTCAAGCGGGTGATTGCACTGCAGACGCAGGAGCGTGAAGTGCGCTATGTGTTGCTGCCGCCGCAGAAGTTCGTCGGCGACGCACCCGTAGACGATGCGGCGGTTCGCAAGTACTACGAAGCAAACGCTGATCGCTTCCTCACTCCCGAGTCGGCCACGATCGACTACGCCGAGCTGCGGCTCGAGCAGCTCGCTGCGCAGGTGCAGCCGACGCGGGAGGATCTCCAGGCACTGTACGAGAGCGACAAGACGCGCTTCGTGTTGCCGGAACGCCGGCGCGCGCGCCACGTGCTCATCAATGCACCGGACGACAAGTCTGCCGAAGCGGCGTTGGTCAAAGCACAGAAGGTGCTCGCCGAGGCACGCGCCGGCAAGGATTTCTCGGCGCTAGCCAAAGAGTACTCTGAGGACGCTGGCTCGGCTGCCCAGGGTGGTGATCTCGGCTGGTCGGATCGCGCTGCCTTTGTCGGGCCGTTTGCGGATGCCTTGTTCAGCATGAAGGAAAACGAGATCCGCGGTCCGGTACGCACGCAGTTCGGCTATCACATCATCCGGCTCGATGGTATCCAGGCAGGCAAGACGAAGACCTTCGAAGAAGCCGTACCCGAACTAGAGGCGCGCTATCGCAACGAACGCGCGGGCGAGTTGTTTGGTGATCGCCAGGAGGAGTTGCAGCGCAAACTGGAACAGCCGGGCGCGCGCTTCGATGAGGTGGTCAAGGAGTTCGAGCTCGTGCGTGGCGAAGTAGCCAACTACGAGCGGGGTGCGGGCGGCGCACCGTTAGGGCTCAACAAGGATTTGCAGGATGCCGTGTTCAGTGACCGCGCCTTGAGCGGCGGTCGTATCGTCGGTCCGATTGCGCTGAGCGACGATCGACTGGTCATCGCGCACGTGAAGGACCATCGCAAGGCGGAACCGAAACCGCTGGCGGTCGTGCGCGATGAAATCGTGGCCAGCCTGCGGCAGCAGCAGGGCACCACAGCCGCGCGTGCGGCTGCCGACGCGGCGTTGCCGACTTTGACCGCTGGCACGACCACGCTGGAGAGCCTGGCCAAGCAATGGGGGCTCGAAGCGGCGCCGGCGCAGTACATTGGGCGCGGCGATCCATCGGTTCCAGCGGCTGTGCGCACCGCGGCGTTCGAGGCCAGGAAACCGGCTGGCACGCCTGTGAGCGGCGTCGTCACGCTGGATGACGGTGCTGTGGCGCTCTACCAGGTGAGCGGCGTCCGTGCGGAAGAGAACTCCAATCCGGACATGCTCTCGCAGCTGGCCAACTTCATCTCGATGCGATCCGGCGCGGGCGATCTGGCGGCGTACCTGGATGAAATGCGGCGCAACGCGGATGTGGTCAAGTACGAGCGGGTGTTTCAGCAGTAGCTGAGGCATTGGCTTGGTGGTGCCGCCAGCGGCCGCGGGAAGAGCACTGCCAGTGCGTCTGGATCGATCGCGCGCTGCCGCGCGTGCCCTAGCCAGAGCACGGGGCGCATCTTTCCCCTGGCGTCGAGGCTAACAACTGAGCGGGACAGGAGCGCCCCGTGCTCTGGCTGCGGCGATCTCAACAGACGCCTTCGGGGCATTGACCACCCTGCCACACGCCAACCGCAAAGCCGCAAACTACTCAGCAGACGCGAACGACATGCCCACCGTGCTGAAGCCGCCGTCGACGTAGAGGATTTCGCCGGTGATGCCCGCGGCGAGATTGGAGGCAAGGAATGCACCGGCGTTGCCGACGTTCTCCAGTGTGATGTTGCGTCGCAACGGAGCTATTTCCGCGACCCGCGCCAGCATCTTGCGCAAGCCCGGGATCCCGGCGGAAGCCAGCGTCTTGATGGGGCCCGCCGAAATACCGTTGACGCGAATGCCGCGCGGTCCGAGATCCGCCGCCAGGAAGCGGACGTTCGCTTCCAGGCTGGCTTTGGCGAGGCCCATCACGTTGTAGCTGGGGATGGACTTGACGGCGCCGAGATAGGACAGAGTGATGATGGAGCCGTCCCGACCTGTCATCAGAGGTGCTGCGCCGCGCGCGAGCGCCGTGAGGCTGTAGCTGGATACGTCATGCGCGATCCGAAATGCCTCGCGTGAGGTGCTCTCGAGGAAGCCGCCAGTGAGCGCTTCGCGCGGTGCGAACGCCACGGCGTGCACCAGGATATCTAGCGAGCCCCAGGTTTGCTGCAAGCTTGCGAAGGCTGCGTCGATCTCGCTGTCCACGGTGACATCGAGCGGCAGCGTGATTTTGGCACCTAACGATTCGGCCAAGGGCAGGACACGTTCCTTGAACGTGTCATTGGCGTAGCTGAACGCGAGTTCCGCGCCTTCTCGATGCAGCGCTTGTGCTATGCCCCACGCAATCGATCGCTCGGTGGCGACCCCCACGATGAAGGCGCGCTTGCCCGTCAGAAATCCCATCTCGTTCCCCTCAGCGGCGTTTGACTTGTACGGTGAGCCGCTGTCCCGGCATGAGTTTGGAGCGGCTGGAGATTCCATTCCAGGCGACGAGATCGCTCACGGTGACCCCAAACTGCCTGGCGATCGCGGACAGCGTATCGCCTTTGCGGATCTTGTACGAAACGCTGCGGCCGCTGCCCGTGTCGGCACTGCTTTGCTGCTTGGAACTGCTGGCGCGCCTCGCCGATGCGCCGCTCGAATTGACGATCAGCTTCTGACCAGCGCGCAGCGTGGAACCGGGCCCGATGCCATTCAGACGCGCCAGCGTCCGGACGTCGGTGCCGTTACGCCGCGCAATGCGCCACAGGGAGTCGCCGCGGCGCACCACGTGCACGACGGGCCGCCCGGTGCTGCGGCGGCCGGCGCTCTGTCCGTCGATGCGTGCCGCAGCGCGCACCACTTTGGCCGGTAGCGTGGCGACGCCCGATGGCACGCGCAACGAACTGCCCACGACCAGCGGGCCATTGCCCAGCCCGTTCAAATCACGCACCACGGTCACTTGGGTTTTATATTGCGCCGCCACACTCGCGACGGAATCCCCGGACTTGACCGTGTGCAGCACGACGCCGAGTCGTTCGTCTGGCGTCAGTTGGGCCAAGCCCTCGCGTAGCGCATCGGCCGAATCCCGCGGTACCAGCAGATAGTGCGGGCCGGACGGTGGTGTCGCCCAGCGATGAAAGCCGGGATTCAGTTCGTAGAGCTCTTCAGGCGTGACGCCGGCCAGCTCGGCGGCCACTTTCATGTCCACCTGGCCACCCGTATCGACGCGGGCGAAATACGGTTCGTTCGGAATGGAGCTGAAGGCGATGCCGAATTGTTCCGGATTGCCCACGAGACGCGCCATGGCCAGGAGTTTGGGCACATAGGCGCGCGTCTCGGCCGGCAACTTCAGGCTCCAGAAATCCACAGGCAAGCCCGCAGCCCGATTGGCTTTCACAGCCCGCTGTACACAGAACTCACCGCAGTTGTAGCCAGCGATGGCGAGCAGCCAGTCGTCGAAGAACTCGTCGTGCATGTACTGCAGGTAGTCGAGCGCTGCACGTGTCGAGGCGACGACGTCGCGGCGGCCTTCGTACCACCAGGTCTGGTCGAGCCCAAAGCGCTTGCCGGTGCCGGGTATGAACTGCCAGAGCCCGTAAGCTCGGGCACCCGACATGGCGTAGGGCTCGAAGGCGCTCTCCACAACGGGCAGGAGGGCGAGCTCCATCGGCATGCCGCGCGCCTCGACCTCCTGCACGATATGGTGCAAATAGAGTTCCGCGCGACCGAAGACACGCTCGAGATAGGCTGGATTGTTGGCGTAGAAGCCGAGCTGCTGATCGATCGCTCTCTTGTCCACGTCGGGCAACTGAAAGCCGGCGCGGATCCGATCGAACAAATCGGGGTATTGATCCGGGGTGAGCCCGGCGACGGTAGTGCCGGTGCTGTCCGGTACCATCGGCGTGGTGGCCGCCGGCTCGACCGCTGCCGCTGCGTCGCTGGCAGCCACAGGCTCGTCCGGCAGCACGACGCCTACCGGCTCAGCATAGCCGCCAGTAGGCTCATCGCGAGTATCGACGCTCGCACACGCAGAGAGCAGGGCCGCAATGACCACGGGACCGAGCGTACGCGCGGGCGCCCAGAGTTGACTGAATTGCAAAGAGCACCCCCGGGGCGCAAGGTCTAGCCTGCTATTTAATCTGTAAGTTCACAAAATATCTAGCTTTTGGTGTGATGTAATTCACGTGCTCAGGTAACTCAATCGTATGCCGACTCCCGCACCTTTGCTAGAACCCTGGCTCGCCGGACCGCTCGGCAGCGCCGTATTGCGCGCGGAAGCCGAGCTGCTGCACGAAGCGCTCGATGACGTGTTCGGCTGGGAGCTGGTGCAGATGGGCCTGTGGGGCGCGGCGCGCGAGTTGCTGGGCGGCTGTCGCACGCAGCGCAAGACGGTCGTCGCGCAGGTGCCACACCGGCTGTCGTCACAGGGCAACAATGATGGTGCACCGGATGTGATCGCGCGCCTGTCACAGCTGCCGATCGCCAATGCATCCGTCGATGCCGTGTTGCTACCGCATACACTCGAGTTCGAAACTGATCCGTACGCCGTGGTGCGCGAAGCTGATCGGGTGTTGGCCGGGGAAGGCCAATTGTTAGTGCTGGGTTTTCGGCCATGGGGACTGTGGGGCCTGCGGGGTCGGGCGGTACGCCGGGGGTTTCCGCCGGGCGCACGGCGCTCCCTGTCCGACGGTCGCGTCAAGGACTGGCTTGAGTTGTTAGGGTATGACGTGGTCACCGTGAAGCGATATCTGTTTGCGCCGCCCTGGGGTCAGCCAGAGAAGTCGCCAACCGGCGGTTCGTTACTGCTGAAACGCGGCTGGCTGCGCTTGTGGCCTGCGGGTGCCTATCTGCTGAAGGCGCGCAAGCGCGTCTACACGCTCACGCCCATCAGGCCACGCTACCGTGAGCGGCCGCAGGTGATAGGTGGGCTCGTCAAGCCGACCACGCGTAATCGGCCGGAAGCGGGCTGAGCCGTCACTTGGCTGTGCGCGTCGATATCTACGCCGACGGCGCTTGTCGCGGCAATCCTGGTCCCGGTGGCTGGGGTGCCATCCTGATCGCAGGCGGGCGGGAGAAGGAGCTCTACGGCGGTGAGCTCAATACCACCAACAACCGGATGGAGCTGACGGCCGTCATTCAGGCGCTCGAAGCACTGACGCGCTCGGCCGAAGCGCGCGTGTTCTCGGATTCGCAGTACGTGCGGCTCGGGATCACCGAGTGGTTGGCGCAATGGAAAGCGCGCGGCTGGCGCACGGCAGATCGCAAGCCCGTCAAGAATCAGGATCTGTGGGAGCGGCTGGAGGCGGCAACGCACGCGCACCGGATCGAATGGCACTGGGTACGCGGGCATTCCGGTGTGCCGGGCAACGAGCGCGCCGACCAGCTTGCAAATCGCGGCATCGACGAGTTGCTCATGAGGAGCGGCAGCAGTGCCGTGCTCAGGTAGAATTGGCGAGTCATGCGGCAGATCGTTCTCGACACCGAAACCACTGGCCTCGAAGTAACGCAGGGGCACCGCGTGATCGAAATCGGTTGCGTCGAACTCGTCAACCGACGCTCGACCGGGCGACATTTTCACCGCTATCTCAATCCGGAGCGCGACATCGACGCCGGCGCGCAGGCTGTCCATGGCATCAGTCGCGAGCGACTCGAACGTGAGCCGAAATTCGCCCAGATTGCGGCTGAGCTGCTCGAGTTCGTGAGCGGTGCTGAGTTGATCATCCACAATGCCCCTTTCGATCTCGGTTTTCTCGATGCCGAACTGGCCCGGCTGGCGGATGAAGCACGGCGTCTCGCGTCAGTCTGCACCGTGCTCGACACGCTGGTGCTCGCCCGTGAAATGCATCCCGGGCAGCGCAATAGTCTCGACGCGCTGTGCAAGCGCTATCAGGTCGACAATTCGCGCCGCGAACTGCATGGCGCGTTGCTCGACGCACGTATCCTGGCCGACGTTTACCTGGCGATGACTGGCGGTCAGAGCAGCCTCGCACTTGCCGAAGCACCAGCCGCGTTGGACGAAAATGGCGCCGCTAACGTCAGACTGCGACGCCCGGTGGCCGGCCTCAAGATCGTGCGGGCTTCCGCCACGGAATTGGCTGCGCACGAGAAAATGCTCGACCTGCTCACGAAATCGAGCGCTGGCGCCTGTGTATGGCGCAGCGACACATGATTCGCACCGCTGGCTGCGAACTGCGTCGCGCTTTCGCGCCTGGCGGCGACAGACCGGCCACTGTCGTTGGATAATCAGCACAATAACAACTGGATTCGTATGACCGCATTGAACCGCAGAAAGTGCCGTATCGGCGTCGTGGGGCTGGGCTACGTGGGCCTGCCGCTGGCCGTCGAGTTCGGCAAGCACTTCGACACGGTGGGCTTCGACATCAAGGCGACGCGGGTTGCCGAGCTCGCCCGTGGACGAGACAGTACGCTGGAATGCTCACGCGAGGAACTGCAAAGCGCCAAGCGCCTTTCCTACACCAGCAAGCTCGCAGATCTGCGGCGCTGCTCGGTGTTCATCGTCACGGTGCCGACACCGATCGACGAGTACAAGCGGCCGGACCTGACGCCGCTCGTCAAGGCGAGTGAGTCGTTAGGTCAGGTGCTGAAGAAGGGCGACGTGGTCGTCTATGAATCCACGGTCTATCCCGGCTGCACCGAGGAAGTGTGCATCCCGATCCTCGAGCGCGTGTCCGGCCTGAAGTTCAACAAGGACTTCTTTGCCGGCTACAGCCCGGAACGCATCAATCCGGGTGACAAGCAGCATCGGTTGCCGAGCATCAAGAAAGTGACCTCGGGCTCGACGCCGGCAGTGGCCGAATTCGTCGACAATCTGTATGCCGCGATCATCGATGCGGGCACGCATCGCGCGTCGAGCATCCGCGTGGCCGAGGCTGCCAAGGTGATCGAGAACACGCAGCGCGACGTCAACATCGCGCTCATCAATGAGCTCGCCCTGATTTTCAATCGGCTCGGCATCGACACCGAGGAAGTATTGCTGGCGGCGGGCAGCAAGTGGAACTTCCTGCCATTTCGACCCGGTCTGGTCGGCGGCCATTGCATTGGCGTCGATCCTTACTACCTCACGCACAAGGCGCAGGAGATCGGTTACCACCCCGAGATGATCCTGGCCGGGCGGCGGCTGAACGACAACATGGCGCTGTACGTGGCGGGCGAGGTCGTCAAGCTGATGACACTCAAGCGCATTCATATCAAGGGCTCGCGCGTGCTGGTGCTCGGCCTCACGTTCAAGGAGAATTGCCCGGACTTGCGCAATTCCAAAGTCGTCGACGTCGTCACCGAGCTCAAGCGCTACGGCGCGAAGGTGGATGTTTACGATCCGTGGATCGATGCCGCTGAGGCGCAGCACGAGTACGGCATCAAGCCGGTCAGGTCCCTGAAGAACGGCAGCTACGACGCGGTCTTGCTGGCCGTGGCACACAACGAGTTTCGTGAGATGGGGGCCGCCAGGATCCGCGCGCTGTGCAAGCGTAACAACGTCATCTACGACATTAAGTACGTATTGCCGAGCGATTCCGTTGACGGGCGCCTGTAGGCGACTGGGCAGATGAAGATACTGGTAACCGGCGCGGCGGGCTTCATCGGCTCGCATACCGCCCGCAAGCTGCTCGATCGTGGCGACGAGGTGGTCGGGCTCGATAATCTCAACGACTACTACGATCCGCGCTTGAAGGACGCGCGCCTGGCGCTGCTGACGCCGGAACCGGCGTTCAAGTTCGTCAAACTGGACCTCGTCGATCGTGACGGGATGCGGGAGTTGTTCGCTGCTGAGCGCTTCGACCGGGTGATACACCTGGCTGCGCAAGCCGGGGTGCGCTATTCACTCGAGAATCCGTTTGCCTACGTTGACAGCAATGTCACTGGCACGCTGAACGTGCTGGAGGGCTGCCGTCACAACCGCGTGCAGCATCTCGTGTTCGCATCCACGAGCTCCGTCTACGGCCTCAATACCAACATGCCGTTTTCCGTGCATCGCGGCACCGACCATCCGCTGTCACTCTACGCCTCGACCAAGAAGGCCAACGAGCTGATGGCGCACAACTACGCCGCGTTGTTCAAGCTGCCGGTCACGGGCTTGCGATTTTTCACGGTGTATGGTCCGTGGGGTCGGCCGGACATGGCGCTGTTCCTGTTCACGCGCAATATTCTGGCGGGCAAGCCAATCGACGTATTCAACTACGGCAAGCACACGCGCGACTTCACGTTCGTGAGTGACATCGTCGAGGGCGTGGTGCGGGCTTGCGATCGGGTGGCGACGCCGAACCCCGACTGGAGCGGTGATCATCCGGATCCGGCGACCAGCAGCGCGCCGTTCCGGCTCTACAACATCGGCAACAACAGCCCCGTGCAGCTCGCGCGGTACATCGAAGTGCTCGAAGAGTGCCTCGGCCGTAAGGCCGAGCGCAATCTGTTGCCGCTGCAGCCGGGTGACGTACCGGATACCTTTGCGGACGTCGATGATCTGGTGCGCGATGTGGGCTACAAGCCCGCGACGTCGGTCGAGGAGGGCGTGCGGCGCTTCGTCGAGTGGTACCTGCAGTACTATCGTGACGGCGCGCCGAGCGCGACACGGGTCGTCAATCTGGGATAACGTCGGCGTATGAAAGTTCCACTGCTCGATCTCAAGCCGCAGTATCGCGCACTCAAGGCAGAGATCGATGCGGCGATCGCTCGCGTCTGCGACTCGCAGGCATTCATATTGGGGCCAGCAACGCGGGCGCTCGAGGCTGAGGTCGCCGCATACTCGCAATGCAAGTTCGGCATCGGCGTGTCATCGGGCACGGACGCGCTGCTGGTCGCGCTGATGGCGCTGGATATCGGCGCTGGCGATGAGGTGATCACTACCACGTACACGTTCTTCGCCACCGGCGGCACCATTGCCCGCACCGGCGCCCGGCCTGTCTTCGTGGATATCGATCCCGCCACGTTCAACCTGTCGGCCGCAGCCGTGTTGCAGTTTCTGGATGACAGTTGTGAGCGTCGTGGCGATGCGCTGGTGAACCGTGCGACGGGCGGTCGAGTGCGCGCCATCATGCCAGTGCACCTCTACGGCCAGTTGGCCGACATGGATGCGCTGACGATGCTGGGCAAACAGTTTGCGCTGCCGGTCATTGAAGATGCTGCGCAGGCCATCGGCGCCGAGGACGCGCATCGTCGACGCGCCGGTGCGTATGGCGATATTGGTTGTTTGTCGTTTTTTCCGACCAAGAATCTGGGTGCCTTCGGTGACGCCGGTATGTGCGTGACCAATGAGCAGGCGTTGGCCGAGAAGATAGCGCGCCTGCGTGTGCATGGCATGGAGCCCAAGTACTACCATCAGGAGATCGGCGGCAATTTCCGCATCGACGAGATCCAGGCCGCGGTCCTGGCCATCAAACTGCAGCATCTCGACGATTGGACGGCAGCGCGCCAACGCAACGCGCGTTTCTACGATGCGGCTTTTCAGCGTGCTGGACTCGTTGGCAAGATCGAGACGCCGGCACCCGTCAAGCAAGGTGCGCGGCACATCTATAATCAATACTGTATTCGTACACCCCGTCGCGATGAGTTGCGTCAGTTCCTGGGGTCGAAGGAGATTGGCTCGGAGGTCTACTATCCTGTGCCGCTGCACATGCAGGAGTGCTTCAAGTACCTGGGGCATGCGCCGGAGGATTTCCCGGAGTCTTTGCGGGCGTCGCGCGAGACACTGGCATTGCCGATCTTTCCTGAGCTGACAGAAGATCAGTTGCAGTACGTGGTCGATTCGATCGCCGCATTTCACTCGTAGACGAGGTTTAAGGATGAAAAAGGGCGCCGACACGCAGGCCTGGCGATCGTTAGCAGCGCGCGCTGAGGAAACTCGCCGCGTGACCTTGCGCGGGCTGTTCGATGCCGATCAGGATCGGGCACGGCGTTTCGCAGTATCGGCCGTCGGCCTGTACGCCGACTTCTCCCGGCAGCGCGTCGACCGCGACGCGTTGGGGCTGCTGGCAGCACTCGCGGACGACGTCGATCTGCGCGGCCGTATCGATGCGATGTGGCGGGGCGACGCGATCAACGTTACCGAGAACCGAGCGGTGTTGCACACCGCGTTGCGGGTTGCACCCGGTGCGACGGCCGGACCCGGGGGGGCCGCGGTCGTTGAAGAAGTGCTCGCCGAGCGCGAGCGCATGCTGCGGTTCGCCGCGCAGGTACGGGACGGGACGGTGCGCGGCAGTAGTGGCGAGCCCATCGATTTGGTCGTCAATATCGGTATTGGCGGATCCGATCTCGGGCCGGTGATGGCGGTCAATGCGCTGCAACCCTATGTGCGAGGGGGCCCGCGCGTGGCGTTCGTGTCGAACGTCGACGGCACGGACCTTGCCGAAGTACTGCAGTCGGCGAACGCTGCACGCACGCTCTTCATCATCGCGTCCAAGTCGTTCGTGACGCAAGAAACTTTCGCCAACGCCAGCAGTGCACGCGCGTGGCTCGCAAACAAGCTGGGCGAGGCAGCTGTCCCGGCTCATTTTGCGGCTGTATCGACCAACGCCAAGGCCATGGATGCGTTCGGCGTGCATCCTGACTACCGATTCAAGATGTGGGACTGGGTGGGTGGTCGGTATTCGCTCTGGTCGTCGATCGGCGTGTCGCTCGCCATTGCGATCGGCGCCGATGCATTTCGTCAGTTCCTGGCGGGCGGCGCAGCGCTGGATGAGCATTTCCGCTCCGCGCCCTGGCGCGAGAATCTCCCCGTGCTGCTGGCACTGTTCGGTGTCTGGAACATCAATTTTCTCGGGCTGCCGACGCACGCAGTCTTGCCGTACGACGGTCGGCTGCGGCGCTTCCCGGCGTATCTGCAGCAGCTCGACATGGAGAGCAACGGCAAGCATGTCGCGATGGACGGCGCGCCGCTCGCCGTCGAGACGGCACCGATCGTGTGGGGCGAGCCTGGCAGCAATGCCCAGCACTCGTTCTTTCAGTTGTTACACCAGGGCACCGCGCGCGCGGCGCTTGACTTCCTGCTGCCGGCGCGCTCGTCTGCGGGCAATCCCGCGCAGGCGGAGCTCGCGATCGGCAACTGCCTGGCGCAGGCCGAGGCCTTCGCGCTGGGCTACAGCGAACAACAGGCGATCGAGGAACTAAGAGCGCGTGGCACGCCGCCCGAGCGCGTCGCGATGCTCGCCAAGCACAAAGTCCATGCCGGCAATCGTCCATCCACGATCGTGCTGTTTCCAGAACTCGACCCGCCGACGCTCGGCAAGCTGGTGGCGCTCTATGAGCACAAGGTGTTCGCGCAGAGCGTGATCTGGGGCAACAATGCCTTCGACCAATGGGGCGTGGAGCTGGGCAAGAAGATGTGCGAGGGTGTGTTGCCGATGGTGCGCGACCCCAAGGCGCATCCGCCCAGTCGCTCGCTCGCGCCGTTGCTGGAGCAGGCGGCGGTGTGGCGCAGGTCAAAACCCGACTAGGCGGCGTCCGGATGCCCCCGAAGATACGCGCCCTGATTGCTGACTTGGAACGCGCGGGTTTCAAGGATCGGGGCGGCAAGGGTAGTCACCGTAATTTCGTGCATCCGCGTCTCTCGAAACCTGTAACGATTTCCGGCAAACTTGGGCAAGATGCGAAGCATTACCAGATGAGAGCCGTTGAGCGAGCTCTCTCGGAGCTTGAGAAATGAAAGCGAGTGCCAGATACGCCAAGATAGTCGAGTGGTCCGAGGAAGATCAGTGCTATGTCGGTAGCGCTCCTGGCCTGATTCTGGGTGGTTGCCATGGCGACGACGAGCAGGCGGTATTCGAGGAGCTTTGCGGGATCGTCGAGGAAGCGATCGAGCTTTATCAGCGCGATGGCAAGCCGCTTCCACCCTCCACATCCGGCCGCGATTTTGCCAACCGGATGCAAAACGTCGCTTGACAGGGCGACGCTGGCCGCTCATTCCAGGCACGGTGCATGACGCGGGCGGCGAGCGATCCTCGCCCGATTTGCCTGTTATCAACATGTTCTGGTTCGGCGCGCCGCTGTCGCGGGTCGAGACCTTGTCGATCGCGTCGTTCCTGGCGCACGGCCACCCCGTCGATCTGTACGTGTACGACGACATCGGCGCAGTGCCCGCCGGCGCGACGCTGCGGGATGCCGCCAGGATTCTGCCGCAGGCCTTGCTGTTTCGTCATCGGCGCACGGGGTCCGTGGCGCATTTCGCCGACTGGTTTCGCTACAAGGTCTTGTTCGAGGTCGGGGGTATCTGGGCCGATACCGATGTGATCTGCCTGCAGCCGCTCGTCTACGACGACCCCGTGGTGTTCGCCTGGGAGACTGAGCAGTACCTCAATTCCGCCGTACTCGGCTTGCCGGCTGGCCATCCGTTGGCTGCCTGGCTGGCGGCGAGCTGTGAGCAGCCTAACAAGTTACTGCCCTACGACAGTTGGCGCATGCGTCTGCGCAAGGTGAAGCGGCGCTATCTGCAAGGCGACCGACGTGATCGTACACGCTGGGGCGAGACTGGACCCAAGGGTCTGACACACGCCGCGCGGCACTTCGGGCTGCTCGCGCGTGCGCTGCCGAGCTGGCATTTCTATCCGGTCGCGGCGGAGCAATGGCGCACACTGTTCGAGGCGCCACGGGCGGACGCGCCGCTCGACTTCGGCGCCAGCCGCGCCGTGCATGTCTGGAACAACATGATGCACACGCAGGCCGGGTTCGATAAGAATGCTCGCTTTGCGGACGACTCGTCGTTCGAGCGGCTCTGGCAACGCTATCTTGGCACGGGGACCAGCAGCCGGCCGCGGCTTTAGAAGCGCCGCGTCAAGGTGAACGTGGCGCCCGCCATGTCAAAAAAGGCATCTTGGCGTTCGAACTGGCCGACCTCATCCGCGAGAACCCGATCCCGCGCTACTTTCAATACATACTTGAGATCGATGCCCGCCGACCAGCCCGGCAAGACATTCCGCCACTCAGCGCCGGCGCCGAAGTAGGTGCCGTAGGCGGGTGTCGCCACGTCGTACCGCGCGGCGCCGATGAAGCCGCTGACTGCGAGCTTGTCCGTCCAGCGATACCGATAGTCGAGCGCGCGGACGCCGATCAGGCTGCGGCCGTCGACGTCATCGAACTCGATACGCGCGCCGACGTCGCCGCGCGCACCCGCTGCGCGACGTACGCCGAGCGCGACATGCGGGCTCGCGCGAGTGCTGGTCGTGCTCACCTGGCCTTCGTCCAGATCCACTCGCAGCCGCATCGCGGCAGCGCCGGCAACGACGAACCACTCAGCGTCCTGTTCGACCAGCGACTCGCCGGTATCCTCCAGCCAGCCCGCGATGCCGCGTTCATCGCCGCTATAGCGGAAGAAAGCCGCGACCCGTGACCAGGATTCGCCATAGACATCCCGTCCGCCCTGTAGCTCTGCACCGAGCCGCCAGTCGGCCACGCGGCGCGAGTAGGCGAGCGTCAGTTCGTGGCTGCGTTGGTAGTCGAAGCCGCTGTAGCGTTCGTTCTGCAACGTTCGATAGCGGAATTCCACAGCACCACCGGCGCGCGGTTGCCAGCCGAGGCGCAGCATCTGGCTCTGGCCACCCACAGCGTCGCCTGTCAGTCGCCGGTCTACCAACCAGTGGCCGAGGCCGCGATTCTCGTTGGTCAATCCATCGCCATAAACACTGTTAACGTACCAACCGTTCTGCCATTCCGACAGTTCGAGCGTGAGATCGAGTCCAGCCGGCAGGCGCGGAAAATCCAGCCCCACTGACAATGCGGAGTTGCCGAGCAGATAATTGCGGCCGCTGGACGTGTCTTCGCCGGCATACTCGAAGTAGACCGCAAAGGGTGTCTTGCCGGGATAGATCAGTCGGCTGGTGAAAGCGCCGAGTTGATTGCCGAACTGCTGGTCCGAACTCAGGCTGCCGCTGGTGTTGTCGAAGCTCGATGGATTGAAATAAGCGTTCCAGAAATCGCTCAGCGAGCGGCCGCCGCGTTCGCCGCCGCCGAACTGGATCAGTCGATTGGCGCCCAGGCTGAAACCCGCGGTGGGTTCGATCGAGATGTGCGTGCCGGCGAGCGCCGGCCGACCGGTCGTAGTGCCGCCCTCGAAGGCTATCCGCGACGAGCGCGACAGCTCGCTCAGAAAGAAATCGTAGCGCAGTCCGAGCCGTGTGAGTGGCCGGTAGTTCGACAATGACACCGATGGCAACGTCGGCGCGTGACTGCCGATGAGCATGGCGCTGTCGGTGAACGGCGAGTAGTGGTGATCGCGGTAGCCGATATCGAGCTGCGCCACGTCCCAGCCGAGGCTCAGGAGCGAGCCCGTCGGCGTGCTTTTGCCGTCGAAGGCGACGCCCCCGACCGACACGAGCAGATGATCGAACGGCTGCCAGTGAGCGAGCGCACTGACGCTCCAGGCGCTGGTACTGGGCAGGCCATGACGATTGGCAAGAATGAGCTCATCACCCGTGTCCGTCGCCGCTTCGACGCTGAAATGGTCGACCGCGAGTCCGGGGACGAAGCGTGCCAGATAGCGCGCGACCCGCTCGCACAGCGGGCGGTCGCGCAGGCAGGCCGCGGGCAAGGCATCGCGCGCCGTCGCCGTCGCGATCGGTCGCGCAAGCACGGGTTTGTCGGCCAACAACAGGAGCCGCTCCACCTGCCGCTGCATCTCAGGTTCGAGATCGAGAGGCATGTAGGGTGTGACGCCGCGTGCCATCGAAACGCTGCTTGCGACGACGCCGAGCATGGCGACTGCAGCGGCGACGCCGAGATGGATCGATCGAACGGTGGACGTCATGCGGTCGCAGTTTAATGCCTGCCAGCACATTGCAGTGCATTACCTGTGCCACGTATCATGCGCGCAGCTTACGTGGGGTACTCTATTGACTGAGTTCGCGTCGCATCGCGCCGACAGGCGTCGCCATGCTGCTGCTCTCGTGATCGTCGCGTTTCTCGGTGCGACGATGGCCCTGTCGTCGAAGGTTCTTGCCGATCCGTGGCTTGCTCCTGGGGACCTGGCGCTACGTCACGACATACAACTGCTGGCGGATGCGGGCATCTTGCGCGGCCCCGTGACCACCTGGCCGTTGTCGTGGCCCGATGTTGCCCGCGATGTATTGGGCGCCCGAGAACTCGCGCCGCGGGATCCCGGGCTGGCGGCCGCGTTGTCGCGTGTTCAGCGTCGCGCCCAAGCCGCAGCCGCGTTGGGTAGCGAGGGAATCGACTACGACGTGCGGCTCGCGAGTGACCCGATCGGCTTGCGGCATTTTGCGGATACGCCGCGCGAAGACGCAGAGCTGGGACTGCGCATCAGCTGGTTAGGTAGCCGACTGGCTGCCAACGTGCAGTTGGCGATCGTGGCTGATCCGGCCGATGACCAGGAGTTCCGTTACGACGGCTCTTATCTCGGCGTCAATATCGGCAATTTCATGGTCTCCGCAGGCGCGATGGAGCGCTGGTGGGGCCCAGGGTACGAAGGCAGTTTGATCCTGTCTAACAATGCCCGCCCGATCCCGAGCATTACTCTCGAGCGCAATTACACCGATCCTTTCAAGTACCGATGGCTGTCATGGATTGGTCCGTGGCGGGCCAGCATCGCGTTGGGGCGTGCCGAGGGCTCGGACGTGGCGCTGCCGAATACGCGTTTCTTCGCAGCACGCGTGAACTTCCGACCGCGACCTTGGCTCGAACTGGCACTCACTCGCACGGCACAATGGTGCGGCGATGGCAGGCCCTGCAGTCTCGGCACATTCGGCGATCTGTTGATTGGCCGTGACAATCGCAGCGACTCACTGACCGTCAATCAGGAGCCGGGCAATCAGATGGCAGGTTATGATGTGCGATTGCGATCGCCCTGGCGCGCTCTCCCAATGGCGGTGTACGGCCAGTTCATCGGTGAGGACGAAGCTGGTGGACTGCCGAGCAAGTTCCTGGGGCTGGTCGGTGCCGAGTGGTGGGGAGCAGAGGATTGGGGGTCGTACCGAGTGCATGCCGAAGTGGCCGATACTGCCTGTGAGTTTTCGCGCGCCGACCCGCAATTCGATTGTGCTTATCGGAATGGACTCTATCCCCAAGGCTACACCTACCGTGGACGCGTCATTGGGCACAGCATGGATCAGGACTCCAGAATGTATTCGTTAGGTGCGACTTTGATTCGTCCGGGCGGTGATGCCGTGAATGCGCTCCTGCGTGAGACCAACCTGAACCGTGATGGTGGCGGCAATTTCGTCGCTGCAGTACCGGCGACCATCAGGAACATCGAATTGCAATACTCCCGCGCGTTGTGGACCGGACAAATCCAGCTGGGCGTGGGATACGACGACGCCAGTAACGACGTCGTCTCGTCCGGCGCGCGCGGCTTCGTTAGCTGGAGACAGCCGCTGTGATGTCGCCAACGCGAGCAGCGCTCGTCTTGTTAGTGCTGGCGGTCGCGGCTCCTGCCTGGCGCGGCGCCGTGGCGCAGCAGTTGCCGACCCCAACGCCCGAGCAGCTCGAGATCCTGCGCAGCCTGCCGGATGACGAGCGCAGACGCCTGCTGGAGGACTTGGGGTTGGGGGACGCTGCGGCGGGGTTGTTGGGCAGCAATGGTTCGGCAGCGAAGTCGGACTCCGCGGCCAAGAGCCGGACGTCGACTCGCCTGGACACGCGCACGGACAGTCCGGAGCTGCTGCGCGCCATGCGGGAGGCCGAGCGTGAATTCGATCCGACGATTCTGCGCAGCGAAGATACTGTTCTCATCGACGCGCGCGTGGCACCGCCGCGCTATGTTGCCGAGCAGCCGGGCAATCCGGCGAGCAGGTTGGTACGGGACCCTGCGCAGGAACCGCTGACGGATGCGGAGCAGGACCGTCTCGAGAACTTGCTGGAAATGCTACGCGAGCGTAATCCCTACAAGCTCGACCGTGATGGCGTGCTGCAATTGCCGGGGCTGCGGCCGATCGCTTTGTTAGGCCTGTCCGAAGAGCAGGCGACCAAGCGGCTGTCGCTCGAGCCCGAATTGCTGCGGCTGCAGATCGTGCTGACGCGCTTGCCACTGGAGCAGTCCGGTCAGGCCGCCCTGAAGCCATTCGGCTATGATCTATTCGACACCGATCCGCGGGATTTCGAGCCGGTAACGGCGGCACCCGTACCGGCGGACTACATTGTTGGACCAGGCGATGAGCTCAACGTGCAGCTGTTCGGTAGTCAGAACAAGAATCTGCGCCTGGTCGTCAGCCGCGACGGGCGAGTGAGTTTTCCGGAACTCGGCCCGATCAGCGTGGTCGGCAAGCGTTTCTCGCAGGTCAAGGCGGACGTCGAGAGTCGCGTGTCGCAGCAAATGATCGGCGTACGCGCGAGCGTGTCGATTGGCGATGTGCGCGGTATTCGTGTCTTCGTGCTCGGTGAGGTCAAACGGCCCGGGTCGTACACGGTCAGCGGGCTCGCAACGATCACCACCGCGTTGTTCGCCTCGAGCGGGGTGAAGCCTATTGGCTCGCTGCGCGACATCCAGTTGAAGCGCCAGGGCGCCACGATCCGCCGACTCGATCTGTACGACATGCTGCTGCGCGGCGATACCTCGGACGATGCCAAGCTCTTGCCAGGGGACGTCATATTCGTGCCGCCGGTGGGTAGTACCGTGTCAGTCGATGGCGAGGTGCGGCGGCCCGCCATCTATGAACTGAAAAACAACGCCGAGATCGCCGATCTGCTGCAGATTGCCGGCGGGCTCACGCCAGAGGCCGATGCGGCCCGCGCGTCGCTGTCACGCATCGATGAGCGCAAACGGCGCGTGGTGCTCGATGTCGATCTGACCGCGTCGGCCGGTCGCTCGCAAATGCTGCGTAATGGCGATGCCCTGCGGGTGCTGCGCGTGCGCCCGACCATCGACTCTGGCGTGGTCGTGCAAGGCCACGTGTTCGCGCCGACCGCCGTGGCCTATCGAGAGGGTCTGCGGTTGTCGGACGTTATTCGCTCCGTAGACGAGCTGAAACCCAACGCGGACCTCGGCTACCTGCTGATTCGGCGCGAGCTACCGCCCGATCGCCGGATCGTCGTGCTGTCGGCGGATCTCAGCGCCGCGTTGCGCGCACCCGGCTCTGATGCCGACGTGCTGCTGACGCCGCGGGATCAGATCACCGCCTTCGATCTCGAGACCGGCCGCGATCGCGTCATCAAGCCGCTGCTGGACGAGATGCGCCTGCAGGCCACCATCGATCGCCCAACCGAGCTCGTGCGGGTGGCCGGCCGCGTGCGGGTGCCAGGTGAGTATCCCCTCGAGCCCGGCATGAAGGTTAGTGACTTGCTGCGGGCCGGTGGTAGTTTGACGGATTCAGCTTTCGGAGGAGAGGCTGAGCTCACTCGCTTTGTGGTCTCGTCCGATGGCGCGCGTGTGACCGAATTGATGAAGGTCGACCTCGCCGCAGTGCTGGCCGGCAATCAGACGGCAGATATCGTGCTGCAGCCGTTCGATCTGCTGAACGTCAAGGAGATTCCGGCCTGGGCGCAGCAGGAAGAGGTCACGCTCGAGGGCGAGGTGAAATTCCCGGGCGTATACCCCATCAAGCGCGGCGAGACTTTGCGGTCCGTGCTGGCGCGTGCAGGGGGCATCACTGATCTGGCATTCCCCGAAGGGGCCGCGTTCACCCGCGAGGACTTGCGCGAACGGGAGCAACAGCAGCTGGATATCTTGGCCACACGGTTGCAGAGCGACTTGGCAACATTGGCGCTGCAGAGCGCTGCCGCGAATCAGTCTCAGGCGGGCCAGGCGCTGCAAGTCGGGCAGTCGTTGTTAGGCCAGGTCCGCAGTACCAAGGCAGTAGGGCGTTTGGTCATTAGCTTGAATCGTGTCTTGGCGTCGAACGTGGGTGGACCAGCCGACGTGGTGTTGCGTGACGGCGATCGTCTGGTCGTGCCAAAGCGGCGGCAGGAAGTTACCGTCATCGGTGAGGTACAGAACTCGACGTCCCACTTCTACCGCAGCGAACTCGGTCGCGACGACTACGTCGGCTTGTCCGGCGGTACCACTCGCAAGGCAGATCGGGGACGGATCTACGTCGTGCGTGCTGACGGCAGCGTAGTCGCCACGGAGAATTCACGTTGGTTCAGGCGCTCCTCGCAGGTGCAGATTCGTCCTGGCGACACTGTTGTCGTGCCAATCGATACCGAGCGCATGCCGCGGCTGCCGCTGTGGCAAGCGGTGTCGCAGATCATGTACAACGTCGCCGTATCCGTTGCGGCGGTCAGGTCGTTCTGAGACTGCCTGAGGGTATGCGAAAAGCCGTGCGGACCGTTCCATGCACCAGGTTGACCAGAGAAAAGCGAGGCATCGAATGACCGATTGGCCTGACAATTTTGCTCGTACGTCTCCAAGATGACGAGCGGACCAACTCCAGCCCGCGATATGATCGAGCGACAGATCACATTGCACGTTCTACTGCAGGCCGCTCGCAACTCGTGGTTGGCGATACTGATCGGAAGTGTTGCAGGCGTGGTACTCGCATTACTGCTTGCGTTCTCGATGAAGCCAATCTATCGGGCCGTTGCAGTCGTCATGCCAGTCACCGATTCCGCCGGCGGCGGTACTTTGGCGCGCTTGGCGGGGCAATTCGGTGGGCTCTCGGCTATAGCTGGCATTGGTCTGTCAGGCGACGCGTCGCGTGATGAAGCGATTGCAGTGTTGCAGTCACGGTCATTCGGCGAGCTGGTGATTGGCGAGTTGAATCTCATGCAGGTATTTTTTGCTTCGCGTTGGAACGCAGAGTCCTCCGCATGGAAGCCTGATTGGCGTGGTCGCGTGCCAACCGCCGAGGATGCGTGGCGATTCTTTGATGAACGTGTACGCTCGGTCAATGAGGATCGTGACCGTGGTCTGGTTAGTTTGCAGATCGAGCTGGGCGATCCAGAACTAGCTTCGTCGGTTGCCAACTATGTTATCAAGCGTGCCAATGAGATTCTTCGACAAAAGAAAATTGACGAACTAACTAAGAGCCTTAGTTACCTAGAAGCTGAACTCGATCGAGCCCGCCAAACTGGTCTGGAGCAGGCGATATCGCGCGTAATGGAATCACAGATCAATGAAAGGATGTTGGTAAGTGTCCGGGATGAGTATTCGTTTCGCACGATCGACCCAGCCGTCGCTGCCGACTTGAAACGGCCAATTCGTCCGCAGAAAGCGTTGCTTGCCGCCTACGGTGGTGTGGTAGGGGCATTGTTAGGTTTTGCTTACGCGGCGTGGCGTCGTACTCGTTCGCGACGGCCGTTGCAGCAGAGCCCGACTGCGTCGCGAGCCTGAGTGATCAGGTTGCGGGCATGAGCCGCGGGATTGTGGGGCTGGTTCGCAGTGCCATGTTGGGGAACGTACTCGGATCCGCGCTGGTTCGCCGAGCTGGTTCTGTTGCGGTTGTTAGTGCGGCAGGCACGGCGCTCGCATTCCTGATGCAGCTCGCGTTGGCGCGCGCGTTGGGCGTTGTCTCCTACGGGACCTACAGCATCGCCATCGCTTGGGTGGCAATCGCCTTGATCCCGTCGAAGTTAGGATTCGATACGTCCACCGTGAAGTTCGTCGCGGAGTATTCGGCGGATCGAGACTTCGTCAAGGCCGACGCGGTACTTTCCTTCGCGCGTCGGACAGCGCTGATCATCGGTTTGGTTGCTGGTCTTACACTAGGCATGTGGTTGTACGTCAAGCAAGCAACGGTTGGCCCAGGCGTGGCTCTAACGGTCGCGCTACTGTTGCCGCTAGGCGCTTATTCGGAGATTAGTGCAGCGGCATTGCGCGGACTCAACCAAGTAGCTCAGGCGCTGACGGGCGACTCCGTAATTCGTCCCTTGGCGGTACTACTGCTCCTGCCATTGCTATACGTACTGTCGCCAAGCGTGGGGGCGACCTCAGCTCTCCTACTATATGGTGTCGGCACGCTGTGTTCGATCCTTTGGCTGCGGCGTTGTCTCGCAATGCACGGGTTGCAGACAACTACATCCTACGGTGACCCGGTGATCCGAGCGAACTGGATCCGTACATCATTGCCACTGATGTTCGCGAATGGCTTCCTCGTGCTCATGTATTCCTTGGACACAGTTATGATCGGTTTATTGCGCGCTCCGGAGGATGCGGGTCTGTATTCAGTGTGTAGTAGGCTCGCGATCGTGGTGCTATTCGCAATGAACGCTGCGCAATTCGCGGCTGCGCCAATGTTTGCCAAGGCTGGCCGCGAGCAGACGCGAGCCGATATGTTGGCGTTGGTTCGTAGCTTCAATCTGGTCGCTGCGGCAATTGCGGCTCCAACGGCCCTCGCGGTGTTCATCCTCGCGAGCACATTGCTCGGACTGTTCGGACATGAGTACCAGGTTGGTGCCAACGTACTGCGAGTGCTTGTGGCGATGCAACTCATCAACGTGCTGACAGGTCCGGTTGGCACTCTGCTCGGTATGCTGGGACTGCAACGGAGTCTGGCCTACCTGATCGCAGGCGGACTGCTAATAAATTTCTTGCTAAACCTCTATTTCATCCCGCTGTACGGTGCGGCCGGTGCGGCTTGGTCCTCTCTTATTGCTCATACAACGTGGAACGTTGCTGGTGCTTGGACGATACGGCGACGACTTGGGGTTGACTGCACCGTGCTGTCGATTCTTCCAGTTCCGGGAGCTAGACCTTTGCCATGACTCAACTCGTGCTGATCGCAATCGCTGGGATAGGAAGCATGTATTTCACGATGCATCCTCGCGTTGTCGATGCGTTTACTGTCGCATGGTTCGGCGCGATACTGTACTTTCTCCCAGGACTGGTTGGGTACACATTGAGCCCAGTTACGCCTGCGAGTCCGTTCAAGTTGCCGGTGCCGCTCGCTGACGAGGCAATAGCAGTCATGATCACAGTGCTCGGCATGCTGTTCATCGGGGCGGCGGTTTATGACCGCTATTTCTCCACGCGGCCGCCCGCCAAGTTTTACCTTGCCGAGTGCAGCACGGCAACCCATGTTGCCTTGATTTTCGCGACGGTGGGACTTGGGCTCACATATGTCGAAAGCGGAGGCGCGGCGTTTGCTGCTGACAAGCGAGTTGTGATTGAGACCGTTGGCCGCGGACATTTGATTTGGCAAATGGGCGCTTCGGTCGCTGCGGTGTTGGCATTCGTGCATGGTCAGAAGTGGCTTGGTGCCAGTGCCTGGGCATTGCTCGTGGGTGACATGCTCATCGGATTTAGATACGCTTTTGCACTCAGCCTTGTCGCTGTCTTGCTGCTGTGGGCCGTGAGACTCGGTCCGATCCGGTTGATCGATATCTCCAAGCGCTATGTATTCCTAGCTCTTGGAGCGGGTTTGCTGATCATCTCTTATCAGAACCTCAAAGAACCCATCCGAAACGGAGATTGGTCAGAGATCGGCCGCCGCGTATCGAATCCTCTTTGGTATGGCAAGGGCGTATTGACGTCGGAACCCTTCACGACGCAAACAGTGCTCAATGAAATTGTCAGACGAGATTTTCGAACCAATATGGATCACGTCGAAGCCGCGGCGCAGCACTTGCTGATTTTCAGTCGTGAGCTCGGGGCCGAGACGGTGAGATTTGGAGATCTGTACCAACCGGCGCTATTTCCGCGTGTCGATCATGGGTTGGGCAACAACATCTGGGCGCAGATGTGGAGTGCGGGCGGCTGGCCCTTGCTCATCGTCTTCATTGTGTTGGTTGTTCTTGCAATCGGCGGAGCCAGCAGACTATTGCTCATTGCTGATCCGGCGATTTCGGCAGTTGTATCGCTCTCTATCGCGTACGGGGCGTTTTACTTGCACCGCAATGAGATCCTGGTTCAGCTCGGATATCAGAAGCAGGTCATATTGGTATGGGCGCTCAGCGTTGTTGGTTCGTGGGCGTTTACAGCCGCGATCTTGCAACTGGCACGGGGTGAGCAGGCACCATCGTGAGGCTGACCATGGTTATTCGCGCCTTGGGCCTCGGAGGTGCGGAACGTCAGTTTGTGAACGTCGCCATCGGTCTTCGGCGGCGTGGGCATACGGTAGCGGTCGTGGTTTTCTACCGTGAACACTCGATTCTGGAGGAGCGTTTGGCACAGTCTGGTGTGGAGCTCATCGAGCTTCGCAAGACAAGTCGCTGGGATCTTATTGGGCCTTTCGTCACGCTAGTGCGGCATCTGCGAGCAAGCGCGTGCGACGTTGTTTATTCGTTCCTGCCGGTGGCCAATTTGTTTGCTGGCGCCGCGGTCCTGATCACACCGCGCACGAGAATCGTCTGGGGCATTCGCACTGCCGGCAGATCGAATGACCGTGCGGAGTTGCTGGCGAGAGTATTGGCTGCGATGGAATGGCTGTGCATGACGTGGCCCGCACTGGTGATCACCAATTCGATGTCGTCGCTGGAGCAGTTGCGCGAGCGCGGATTGTCCGATCGGAAGGCGGTGCTAATCGACAACGGTGTCGATAGTGCCTCGTTCCGTTTCGATGCGCGCGCGCGATCCGTGGTACGGGCCGAGTGGGGGGTTCGAGCGGACGAGTATCTGATCGGTGCAGTAGGCAGGATCAATTCTGAAAAGCGTCTGGCGATTTTGCTGCAGGCGGCGAATGTGCTCGTTTCCCGTGGCAAGACGCTGCGCGTGGTACTGGTCGGTACAGGTGGAGCCGACGACATGTCGGTGCTGCGTTGCCAGGCAACTGAACTGGGACTTGCGGATACCTTGATATGGGCGGGTGTCCGCAACGATATGGCCTCGGTCTACAGTGCACTCGATGTGCTGTGTTTGACCTCGCGTTACGAAGGTTCCCCGAATATCCTCGCCGAGGCGATGATGTGTGGTCTCATTTGTATCGCGAGCGATGTAGGTGATGTTCGCCGGATATTGCAGTCGCACGGCAAAGTGGTTAGACCAGGTGACTGCGAGTGTCTGGCGCGCGCTCTCGAGGCCGCATCGAAAGATCAAGCTGGTGAATCGCGGCAGTCCGTTGTCAACAGTGCGCTCGAGATGTTCGACATGGAGAAGATGGTGTCGAATACGGAACGAATGCTGAAATTTGTCGTCGACAGGTCGGAGTCGTCGCATCACCATCCGCAAGCGAATTGTACCGATGATTGAGATTCTGCCGGTCCTGAAGGGCGCGTTGACCTATGTACCGTATTTGTATGACTCGTCCCGGTTTGATAGCACCGGAATCGAGCCCGCGCGGTACTGCTACGCCGTATGGCTAAGGCATTTGGTAGCATTGCACCGGTTAGGCAAGACGTTCCATCCCACCGTAGTGGCTGAACTTGGCCCAGGGCCCTCCTTGGGTGTGTGCGTAGCGGCTGTGCTGACTGGTTCCGAGCGCGGCTTGGCGTTGGACATAGTCGATTTTGTGCGGTCGAATGAGAACATGGCAATTGCCAAAGAGATCCATTCTCTGATCGAGGGTAGGGCAGACATACCGGACGATGTCGAAATGCCGGGCATGTATCCGAAGCTGGATGACTACAGGTTTCCAAGAGATGTTCTGCCGGAGCGCCGATTGGCCGCTGCCTTGTCGCGGTCACGTCTGAAGGAACTTTTGGTCGCGCTCGACCCAAGTAGCGACAAACGCGACGATGCGTTGATTTCGTATCAGGCGCCCTGGTTCTCATCGAGTGTTCTGCGGCCAAATTCAGTAGATCTGATCGTCTCGCAGGCTGTGCTTGAGCATGTGGACCAACTTGATAAAACCTACGCAGCGATGAGTCAATGGCTTAAGCCCGGCGGCTGCGCATCTCATGTCATCGACTTCCGAAGTCATTCCTTGACGAAACATTGGGATGGTCATTTGCAGTATTCGCCCCGCCTATGGTCCGTCGTGCGCGGTCGTCGACCGTATCTGCTCAACAGGGTGGCGCCTACCCAGCATTGCGCCCTTGCTTTGGCCGCGGGACTCAAGACTATCGCCTGTGATCGCGTGATTGCGAAGCCGTCCATCTCCAGATCACGTCTTCCGCGCCCATTCGCCGATTGGACCCAGGATGACAGGTCGACCTCGACGATGCACCTCGTGTTGCAGAGTGCCGCAAATGCAATCGCCATCACCCGGGCTAATGAATGCGCATCGCAATCATCACAATAGCCTTCCCCGCGCCGTCGGAAGCTTTTGCACTCGTGGAACTTCGCAAACTCCGGGAGGCCGGTCAGATCGTGAAAGTCTACGCATTGACGTGTATGCCGCGCCGCGGCCGCGTCGATGACGCTCTGGGTAAGAATGGCGGCATTTCTACAAATTGGCACAGTGCGCGCACGCCACTTCATGCGCTCGCGACTCTGCTTCGCCATCCGATTGCGGTCCTTCGGACACTCGCCTGGACCGTTCAGCATGGGTTGAGAACCCCCAGCTTGCTAGCGAAGTGTCTAGTGTATTTCCCCAGACTCATTGAAATCGGGGCTCAGCTGGATCGTGATGATCCTGACGTCGTGCATCTGTTTTGGGGACACTACCCATCGGTTGCTGCATACTATTCGAAGCTCGTAGAGCAGCGCGATCGTGTCTACACAACTTCACTCGGGGCATACGATCTGCTTTATAACTTCGGCCCGGGGACTCAATTTGCCAATCTCGCGGACGCTGTCTGGACGCACGCCTCGGCAAACAAGCCGTTGTTGGAGTCTCAAGCAGTGCTTTCGGAACGGATTCATGTCTTGCGGCGTGGCATTGATACTTCGCAGGTGCCGACGGACACGTCCGCAAAAGTGCCGGGGTTGATTGCGGTTGTCGCGCGTCTAGTTCCTGAGAAGGGTGTCGAGTCCGTCATTCGTGCGGTGCATGCGATTAATGCTGCAGGACCAAAATGCACGCTCGAGGTTTTGGGGCAGGGGCCACAACGCGGTGCGCTGGAACAGTTGGTGCGATCCCTGCAAATGGAGTCGACAGTACTGATTCGCGGGAGCGTATCGCACGACCAAGTCTACCATTTGCTTGCACGGGCGGACATGCTGGTGTTGGCATCTACGAATCCGTCAGAGCGATTGCCAAACGTCGTCAAAGAGGCATTGGCTTGTCGTTGTGTCTGCATTGTAAGCTCCTCTCCGGGAATCGATGAGCTGCTTGGTTCCCTGGCATTTCCACTGGTGATCTCGCCAACAAGCGAGTCAATTGCTGTGGCCATTTCGGATGTGCTGCAGCATCCGGAAAAGTACGGTCCAGACCGTGAAGCGGGTCGCGAGCATATTCTCGAGAATTTCAGCGCTGACCATGTGGCGGCTGAGCGCATTCGCGTATGGAATGAAGCGCTAGCAAGAAGGCTGCCTGCATCAGCTTGATGACAGCTCGTTGATGGAGGCGGCGCTAAGCTGATGTGTGGAATCGTTGGTCATGCTTTGATTCGTGGATTGAGCGTAGAGCTCTCACGCGACCTCACTAACCGGATGGCCGCATCACTACAACATAGAGGACCAGATGGCGATGGTCTGTGGTCCGACGCCGACCTTGGCGTACACCTTGGGCATCGGCGACTAGCAGTAGTCGATCTGAGCGATCGTGCGCACCAGCCAATGGAGTCGTCAACCGGCCGCTTCGTCGTAACATTCAACGGAGAGATTTACAATTTCGAAGCATTGCGGTCGATTCTGGATCAGGCGGGAGCTGGTACGGCAGTTCGCTCGGATACCGCGGTCTTGCTCGCAGCAATTGAGCATTGGGGTGTGCGGTCTACGTTGGCACGGCTGGTTGGTATGTTCGCATTCGCTGTCTGGGATCGACAGGAACGCGTTTTAACCCTGGTTCGCGACCGCCTCGGCAAAAAGCCGCTTTATTACGTCTTGAGCGGCGGCGGTATGGCGTTCTCGTCCGAGCTGCGCGCACTTCGTGAAGTCCCAAGTCTCGATTGGATTGTTGATCCTGATGCTCTGGCGGGCTATTTTTCCCGAGGGTTCGTTTCGGGCGACCGAGCAATCATCCGTGGTGTTCGAAAGGTACTCCCGGGAAATATCGTGCAGATGAAGTTCTCGGGTGGCCGTATTGTGCAGCACGCGTCCGACGTATACTGGAGCCCTAGACACTATCCGCGCTCATCCAACGGGGAAAGTGTGTATGCGGAGGCAGTAGAGCAGCTCGATGATTTGTTGCGCCAGGCGGTAGCGGATCGAATCGTTGCCGATGTATCGCTCGGTGCCTTCCTGTCGGGCGGAGTCGATTCGTCGGTCGTCGTCGCAGTCATGCAGGCTGTTGCGCACGACCCGGTCCGCACCTTTACGATCGGCTATGAAGACAAGCAGTTCGACGAAAGTCGCTTTGCGCGGGACGTGGCTCGGTTCTTGGGGACTACTCACACCGAAGTAACGGTTACCGACAAGGAGGCGCGCGATATCGTGCCTCGCCTGGGCACGATGTTCGACGAGCCGTTCGCCGATTCGTCACAGATTCCAACGTTTTTGATTTCGCATTTGGCGCGCAAGAACGTCACTGTTGCGTTGTCGGGAGATGGTGGTGACGAGCTGTTTTGCGGTTACTCGCGCTACTTTCGCGCAGCGCAACTGTTGCGCACTATCAAGCGACTCCCGCCAATCGCGCGTCAACTCGGTAGAGCAGGCCTACGAGCTCTGCCGGATGCATTGTGGAATACCATAGGCTCCGTCATGCCGGGGATCTTTGGCCGCGCGCCGGGAACGGTACGTGCATCGCAGCAAGCGCGAAAACTCGCGGATGCATTGTCCATGAACGACTTGGACGACATGTATTCCTATTTGCTGCAACACTGGCCCCCGGGATCATGTCCCGTGAACGATGAGCGGGCCGCAGTTGTTCAATCCCGACCCGAGGTCAGAGCTGCCGCACGGGAGCCATTCGATCAGATGATGAGGCGCGATCTGGAAGAGTACTTGCCGGACGATATTCTGGTGAAAGTTGATCGGGCGTCAATGGCAGTGTCATTAGAGGTTCGTGCACCGCTCCTCGACCATAGGATCGTGGAATTTGCGCTACAGTTACCGATGGGCGCGATGGTGCAAGACGGGCGCGGAAAAAGGATCCTACGCGACGTGCTGGATCGATATGTTCCGCGCGAGTTGATCGATCGGCCTAAGGTAGGATTCGGGGTGCCGCTGGACACCTGGCTGCGCACGGGATTGCGCGATTGGGCAGAGGACTTGCTTTCGGAGAGTGCATTGGAGGAGTCTGGGTACCTGCGGGCAGCACCTGTCCGTGAACTTTGGGATGCACATCAGAGCGGCACAAGTCGAAACGGCACGTTGTTATGGGATGTCTTGATGTTTCAGGCCTGGCGCCGTGCTCAGACGCCACAATGAATAGTCCAAAGTCCGTTGGTTTGCCTTTCGTGAGCGTGATTGTCCCGTGCTTCAACGAAGAACATCACATTGGCAAATTCCTCGATTCGGTGTTCGCGCAGACAAACCTGCCGGGAGGCTACGAGGTGATAGTGGCTGACGGGCGCAGTACCGACGACAGCCTGGCTATCTTGAATCGCTTTGCGAATCGAGAGTCGCGGCTTCGGATTATCGACAATCCCGAGCGAACCGTCTCGTTCGGCCTCAATCGCGCCGTGCGTGCAGCTATGGGAAGTGTGATAGCTCGAATGGACGTTCATTCTGAGTACGCTAACGATTACCTCTCCGAGTGCCTGGCTGCGCTGGAGAAATCTGGTGCGGACAATGTTGGTGGGCCCGCGCGAACCAAAGCCGTGGGCTACTGGCAGCGTGCCAATGCCGCAGCGTATCAATCGCGATTTTCTGTTGGAGGGGCGCGGTTCCATGATCCAAGTTATGAAGGATTCGTCGACACCGTGACTTACGGCTGTTGGTACAAGCAGAGGCTTCTGGACCTTGGATTGTTCGACGAATCGCTGGTACGGAACCAGGATGACGAGTTGAACCTGCGAACGGTGCTCAGAGGAGGCAGAATCTGGCAAACACCGCGTATTCGGTCTTGGTATTCGCCGCGCTCTTCAGTGACTAAGCTTTTTCGGCAGTATTACCAGTATGGATATTGGAAAGTTCGAGTCATAAACAAGCACCGTAGGGTAGCATCGTTCCGCCATCTCGTTCCTGCGGCAGCATTGTCCGGAGCGCTCGTGATGCTTGTTGCTGGTTACTGGTGGCGGCCGGCTTTGATTGCCCTCGGTGCATTTGCGGTGACCTACTTCGGCCTGTCAATTGTCGCAGCGCTGCGCGCTGGACTGCGTTCACGCGATTGGATTCTGATTCCGTCTTTGCCATTGGTGTTCGCTACCTATCATTTCAGTTACTCTCTAGGCTTCCTGCGCGCCTTGACCGACTCGATTTGGGGGCGTCGCGCTAGGTCCTCGGTCACCCAGTTGTCGCGGTGATGGCAGAGCAGGACGAACTATCGGCGATTCATCAGCGCTACGCGCGGCGGACGCGCATATATGAACCATGGGATCCTTGGGTCTGGCGAACTCATAGGGGACTTGAGCTTGCGATGATCCGAATGTTAGGTAGGAAGGGTTTTCTACCCGCCCGGGACACCAGGATCCTAGAGATCGGATGCGGCAGCGGCACCAATTTACAAACGTTTCTTCGGCTCGGTTTCCAACCTGCCAATCTTGCCGGAATCGAGTTGCAGGAGGCGCGGTTAGCGGCTGCTCGCGACACTCTCCCACGTTCCGTGCAGTTGTGGTGTGGTGATGCGGCCACGCTCGAGATACCACCCTCGAGCTTCGATATCGTGTTTCAATCGCTGGTATTCAGTTCAATTCTCGATGATTCCCTGCAGGCACTTATTGCACAGCGTATGGTCGCCTCAGTAAAACCAGGCGGCGGCATATTGTGGTACGACTTCATGTACGACAATCCACAAAATCCCGATGTACGTGGTGTGAAATTGTCGCGAATTCGCGCATTGTTTCCCGACCAACACATACATATGAGACGGGTGACACTGGCGCCGCCGATTGCACGGCTGGTGGCCAGCGTCTGGCCGCCGCTATATGATTTGTGCGATGTCGTGCCACTCTTGCGGACCCACTGTCTGTGCTGGATCGCAGGCGAGAACAACAAGTGATTCGATGGCGAGTGAAATGCAAAGTCATCTTGGGCCCGTTCGTCACCAACAATCGATCGCAGCTGCGTATAAGTGGAGCATCAATCAATTGGCCGATTTCTCGGGAGCCCCTCGCATGCATTGGATACCAGAGTGCGAGAGCTGTTGGACGGTTTTGGTTGCGAACTACGGCGCTACAAGCCGAGGTGAGCCATTGACGTCGCGATCATGTACTGAGGACGAGGACAATCGGCGCTGGGGGCTGCTACCTGGCGGATACGGGAGAGCCCAGACGAAAGGATCCCCATGAGCGACGATTTCCTGCCGTTTGCGTTGCCTGACATCGGCGAGGAAGAGATCGCCGCCGTCACTGAGGTATTGCGTTCCGGCTGGGTAACAACTGGGGCCAGAACGCGACAGTTCGAACGGGAATTCGCTGATTTCCTTGGTGGTGGGATCGAGAGTATCGCTGTCAATTCGGCAACAGCGGGTTTGCACCTGGCTTTGGAAGCTCTGGGCATTGGTCCTGGCGACGAAGTAATCACGACGACGATGACGTTCACCGCAACGGCCGAAGTTGTGCGCTACCTGGGTGCAGACGTAGTTTTCGTCGACATCGACCCTTCGACGCTCAACATAGATCCGGCCAGAATTCGCGCAGCCGTCGGTCCGCGCACTAAAGCGATCGTGCCCGTGCACTACGGTGGGCTTGCTTGCCAAATGGATGAGATTCTCGCGATCGCAGCGGATCACGGGTTGAAAGTTGTTGAAGATGCTGCGCATGCGCTGCCTGCAACTTTCGGTCGCGTGTTCGTCGGACAGTTGCAGTCGGACGTCACGGTGTTCAGTTTCTACGCGAACAAGTCAATCACCACCGGTGAGGGTGGAATGGTCGTAACGAGAGACCATGCAATCGCCAAGCGTATCAAAGTGATGCGTTTGCACGGTATCGACCGAGACGCGTTCGATCGGTTCTCTTCAAAGAAGCCCGCGTGGTACTACGAGGTGATCGACCCGGGCTTCAAGTACAATCTGACGGATGTCGCATCAGCCATGGGTATCGAGCAGCTTGCGAAGTTGCCGCGTTTTCTCGAGCGTAGGCAGCATCTGGCTAGGCGGTATCTGACCGAGTTGCGGTCTTTGCCCCTGACCTTGCCTGCGGGCGCACCAGTGGGTGATGTACATGCCTGGCACTTGTTTGTCATTCGATTGAACGCGGCAGCAGATATTTCGCGAGACGATCTGATCCAAAAACTGGCGGACCTTGGCATCGGAACCAGCGTTCACTACCTTCCATTGCATCGCCATCCATACTGGCGGGACAGATATCAGCTCGCGCCGGAGAAGTATCCGAATGCGGAATTCGCATATTCATCCATGCTCAGCATTCCGCTGTTTACCAAGATGACTGATCTGGATCAGGATCGCGTGATCGCAGCGCTATGTGAGCTACTTAGTTGTTAGCGAAGAGGGCTTTCGATCTGCTCTTTGCCGGTAGCGTGATTCTGTTGCTGTTTCCCTGGCTACTAGTTCTGGCGATTGCCGTGAAACTAGACTCCGATGGTCCGGTTTTGTTTCGTCAGGTTCGAGTGGGGCGCTTCGGACGACAGTTCAGAATCCTGAAGTTTCGGACAATGCTTGACTCGTCGGGTTCTGGTGGGCCACAAATCACCGTGGGTGCTGATCCACGAATTACGCGCGTAGGCGCATTTCTACGCAAGTACAAGCTCGATGAGTTGCCGCAATTCATCAACGTGTTGCTGGGAGACATGAGTGTGGTTGGCCCGCGTCCGGAAGTGCCGCGCTATGTTGCCTTGTATCCGGAGGCTTTGCGGGAGGTGGTGCTAAGCGTGCGCCCTGGGATTACGGATCTTGCTTCGATCAACTTTCATGCTGAAAGCGCCTTGCTGGCTCAGTGCCGGGATCCAGAGGCGACCTACGTCAACGAAGTAATGCCGGCGAAGCTTGAGTACTGCAAGCGCTATGTGGCGAACAGGAGTTTCGTTGGTGATCTCAGGATTATTGCGCGCACGCTGACGAAGATATTTCGACGGCACTAGCGAAATCAACAGCTGGCGCACGGCAGGAAATTCTGGCGGAGCGGGAATTCTAGACGATTGGAATTGAAACCCGAGTTTCGTTCCCGGGTCACTCGTTCCGATTTGGCGGATTGTTCGGGGCGATTGATCGGTCATCTCGTTCGGCGTGGCCAATGGCAAGAACGGGCGGTTGCGAAGTCGGGGCGGGATTCAGCGATCAACATGAGCACCGCTGTCTCGGCCTTGGCTGCCTCGCGCGGCTTGCGCGCCTCAGAGCGCAAGATCGCGACGAACTGGGCTGCCGCGAAATGATGTCGCGAGGACCAGACTTCTCTCAGGCTTAGCGCGAATCTTGCTGTCGGACAGACGGCGCAGCGATTCCACGACGCTCGCGTAGCTGCGTTCCGTGTTGGTTTGAACCGACGCTCGCGAATCGCGACGGTTGTAACGGTTTGCAACAGCCATCGCATTTTCGGCTGCGTCTAAAACATGTTTGTCGCCAGCAGTGGCCTGCCCTCCCCTAAACGCGCATCGCGTCAACTATTTGTGTATTGACTCGTTATAATCTGTCAAATGCTACGACGTGCAGGCTCTCGTTGGGGGCGACGGGTCTGGACGGTTTGTTGCATGTAGTCGACGGCCGTAGCGAATGTAACGACTGAAAGGCTTGCTGGTGACGCAAACTCCAATCAAAGACCCCCGCAAGGCTGGTTTCAGGCATTGGCTCCTTTCGCTGCCCCGTGGCGGTAAGCAGGCCATCCTGTTGTCTATCGATACGGTCTTGCTCGCTTTGGCGCTGTGGCTGGCGGTCTCGCTGAAGCTGGGTGTGGCCGCGCCGGTCGACGCGGGACTGCTGCTGGCGGGCGCGATCGCCTGGGTCCTATGCATTCCGGTCTTCGCATCCTTCGGCCTCTATCGCGCCATTACACGTTTTATGGGGTTGCAGGCTGCGCTGGGAGTCCTGGCGGGCGCATCTCTGGCAGCTGTCGCATTGATTGCGTATCGGTATTTCGAGACCTCTACATTGCTGCCCACGACTGCCGTTGCGATTTTTGTTGCGCTGACGGTCCTCCTGATCGGCGGCAGCCGGCTGGTCATGCGGCATATTGCGACGTTTCCGGCGCGCGCCGCTGAGCGCGTCGTCATTTACGGAGCCGGGAACGCCGGCGCACGGCTCGCGGTTGCGCTGCGCGGTTCCGAGCAGTATTGGCCTGTCGCTTTCGTTGACGACGATCCGTCGCTGCACGGCAAGACGGTGCTGGGCCTCAAGGTATGGGCGCCGGATGCGCTCGCGGATCTCATCAAGCGCCGCGATGTATCCCAGTTGCTGCTTGCGCTTCCGTCGGTGTCGCGTCGTGAGCGCCGCCGCGTGCTGGATCGATTGGAGAAATTGCCACTCCGCGTCAGGACGGTACCGGATATCAACGATATTCTCGCGGGCGCCGCGCGCCTTGAGGATATCCGCGAAGTCGACGTCTCGGACTTGCTGGGCCGCGATGCAGTACCACCCAACCAGGAACTGTTCGACGCGACGATCCGTGGCAAGTCTGTGCTGGTAACCGGCGCGGGCGGCTCGATTGGTTCGGAGCTGTGCCGCCAGATCATTCGTCAGGGGCCACGCAGACTGTTGCTGCTCGAAATGTCAGAACTGGCACTCTATGAGATCGAGCGCGAGCTGCGCGCCTTGATGCACGCCGAGAGCATTCACACGGAAATGGTGCCGCTGCTCGGCAACGCGCATCACAAGTTCCGAGTGAAAGAGATCTTTGAGACCTTCGGCGTACAGACGGTCTATCACGCGGCAGCCTACAAGCACGTGCCCATCGTCGAGCAGAACATCGTGGAGGGCCTGCACAACAACATCTTCAGCACCTGGTACACGGCCGAAGTAGCGCTGGAATGCAAGGTCGATACGTTCGTGCTCGTCTCGACCGACAAGGCGGTCAATCCGACCAACGTGATGGGCGCGACCAAGCGTTTTGCCGAAATGGTGCTGCAGGGTCTGCAGGAGCGCAGTACGCACACGCGCTTCTGTATGGTGCGCTTCGGCAATGTGCTGGAATCGTCGGGCTCGGTCGTGCCGCTGTTCCGCGAGCAGATCCGCGCTGGTGGTCCGGTCACGGTGACACATCCGGACGTCATACGCTACTTCATGACCATTCCCGAAGCCGCGCAGCTGGTCATTCAGGCGGGCGCGATGGCGGTTGGCGGCGATGTGTTCGTGCTCGACATGGGCAAGCCGATCAAGATTGCAGATCTCGCGCGCCGGATGATTCAGCTGTCGGGTTTCGAAGTGCGCGATGAGCACAATCCCGATGGCGATATCGCTATCAAGTACACGGGGCTGAGGGCGGCGGAAAAGCTGTTCGAAGAGTTGCTGATCGGCAAGAACGTGACCGGCACGCAGCATCCGATGATCATGCGGGCGGTGGAGCACGCGCTGCCGTGGCAGCGCACGGAGCAGTATCTGACGGAGCTGATGACCTGCGCCCGTAAGTTCGACTGTGAAGCAGCGCTAAGTATTCTGGCCGAGGCGGTGGCCGAGTACCGGCCCGCGCAGTCTGTGGTCGATCTGGTCTGGAACAAGGCTGGCCGCAGCGCGCCGCTGCCGGAGACGGCGAGTGTTACCGACTTGGCGAGCGCGCGCCGCCGTCAGTCCGACGTGAATCCTCGAGGCTGAGTTCCCCAACGAATGCGTATTACGATTTTTGGTTCTGGTTACGTGGGTCTTGTCACGGGCGCCTGCTTTGCGGACGCGGGCAATGACGTGCTGTGCGTCGATGTCGACGCGGGTAAGATCGAGCGCCTGAAGCAGGGCGAGATCCCTATCCATGAACCCGGCCTCGAGGATGTCATCAAGCGCAACATCGAGGCGGGCCGCATCCACTTCACGACCTCGGCAGAAGAGGGCGTAGCGCATGGCCTGTTCCAACTGATCGCGGTCGGCACGCCGCCGGACGAGGACGGCTCGGCCGACCTCAAGTACGTGCTGGCGGTCGGGCGCTCGATCGGCGAGCACATGAGCGAGTACAAAGTCGTGGTCACCAAGTCGACAGTGCCGGTGGGGACCAGCGACAAGGTGCGTGCGGCGGTCGATGCGACGCTCAAGGGGCGCAAGGCATCGATCGAATTCGACGTGGTGTCCAATCCCGAGTTTCTCAAGGAAGGCGCTGCGATCCAGGACTTCATGCGTCCGGACCGGGTGGTCATCGGTACTGACAATCCGCGCGTCGTCGAGCTGATGCGCGCTCTCTACGATCCTTTCACGCGCAACCGCGAGCGCTTGATCGTCATGGACGTGCGGTCGTCCGAACTGACCAAGTACGCGGCCAATGCGATGCTCGCCACCAAGATCAGCTTCATGAACGAACTGGCGAATATCGCGGAGCGCGTCGGCGCGGATATCGAGCACGTGCGCATCGGCATTGGTAGCGATCCGCGCATCGGCTATCAGTTCATCTACCCCGGCGTGGGTTATGGTGGCTCGTGCTTTCCCAAGGATGTACGGGCGCTGCGGCGGTCGGCGAATGACGTCGGCTATCCGGCCAGAATTCTGGCGGCCGTCGAAGACGTCAACGATGCGCAGAAGGAAGTGCTGTTCGCCAAGATCCTGAAGCACTTCGGCGGCAAGCTGCGTGGCAAGTCGTTCGCGATCTGGGGCCTGGCATTCAAGCCCAAGACCGACGATCTGCGCGAAGCACCAAGTCGCGTGCTGATCGAAAAGCTATGGGAGGCGGGGGCCGACGTGCGGGCCTACGATCCGGCGGCGATGCCCGAAATGCGCCGTATCTACGGCGAGCGTCCTGATCTCACGCTGTGCGCACAGGCGCTGCAGACGCTGACGGGCGCCGATGCGCTCGTGATCGTGACGGAATGGCAAGAGTTCCGCAGTCCGGATTTCGACGCGCTGCGCAAGTCACTCAAAGCCCCCGTCATTTTCGACGGCCGCAATCTCTACGATCCGGCGCTGCTCAGGCAGCAGGGCTTCCAGTACTACGCGGTGGGACGCGGGTTGCGCGCGGGTTGACCAGGTCGTCGTATGGAACCATAATGGTTCCATCGCAACCGGTACGGTGCCATGTCGACGACCATCACTCTGAAAGGCATCCCCAGAGATGTCTACGACCAACTCAAGGCCTCCGCAGTAGCTAACCGCCGCAGCCTCAATAGTGAGGCGATCGCGTGTCTGGAAACCGTGCTGTTGCCGAAGAAGATCACGGCGTTGGAGCATGTCTCCCATGCGCGAGCCTTGCGAGCAACGTTGAAGAGCGGCGCGTTCAAGTCGACCGACATCACGCGCTTCAAGCGAGCGGAACGTGCGTGATCGTCGCGGATGTCAATCTAGTCGCGTATCTTTATCTTCCCAATCAGTTCAGCGAGCGCGCCGAGGAGCGGCTGCTTGCGGATTCCGATTGGGCGGTGCCCCGACTATGGCGTAGCGAGTTCCGCAATATCCTGGCGACGTACATGCGCCTGGGTTCGCTGTCGCTGGAGACGGCCACATCGATATATGCCAGTGCGGCAGCACTCCTTGCTGACAACGAGCACGACGTCGTCGCAGCGGCTGTCCTTCGGTTGGCCAAGCACAGCCGGTGTTCCGCGTACGATTGTGAGTATGTTGCCTTGGCCGAGTTTCTGGACGTAAAGCTTGTGACGGCGGATTCGAAGCTTCGCAAAGCATTTCCGGATCGCGTTATCGCGTTTCCCTAAGCTACCAAATCGAGGCTCAGACTCATCCGGAACGACCCGCTGGACGTCGCGTCGTATTGCGCCATCGCCGTCACGCTCAGCTTTGACTCCGCCACTTCGACCGGCGCTGCCTCGATGACTTGTTCCAGCGACGCATCGACTACCTGCTCCAGGACACCAATGGCGCCATCGGTTGTCGCGGGCTCGCTGGATTCGCTCACCCCCGGTTGCGTCACCGGATCGCTGGCGTCGGCCGCGCTCGTGTCCTGCTCGACCTCGGCCACGTCCGATTCATCGGCCAGCGCCTGCACGGCCTGGAAGAACAATTGCAGCTTGAAGCTCGCGCTGAACTCGAGCCGCGGCTTGGCGTTGTCCGCAACTTCATTGCGGGGTCCACTGGCTTGGTCGAGACTGATCTCGAGTGCGTCGAACAAGCGTGCCAGGAAATCGCCGATTGTCTTGCCGATGGCATTGAAAGCCGGTGGTGTGGCCGCGGTCGGCGCGGCCACGGTCGGCTCAGGTGCCGCGGCAACAGCCGGTGCCGTCGTTGCGACGGGTGCCGCGGGCTTCGCGGCGGCAGTCGGCGTTACGACAAGCGCCGGCTTGGTGTCGGTAGATTTCGTGACTGGTGTGGCTACCGCCGCCGTGGCGGGCTTTTTCACTGCGGGGCTGGCTGCAGGCGCGGGAGCTTCCCTCGGCGTGGCGGCCTCGGCGGGCGCTGCCGGTGCTGCCGGTGCGGCTTGCACAGCCGGCGCCGCCTCTCGAGGACCGCTGGTCCGCTCGCGGTGGCGCAGCTTCAGGGCAAATGACGCCAACTGGGCCGGATCGAGTTCGAGTTCGGCAGCGGCCGCGAACGCCTTCTGCACGTCGCCGTTGAAGAAGTCACGTGCCAGCGTCTCCACCTTGTCGACGATCGACTGGATGGCGGCGCGCTCGTCGGCATTGATGTCGCCCTTGATGCGCACCGACAGCTTCGTCTGACTGCTGATCGAACGCGAGGCAGCATCGTCGGCACCGCCGGCTTCGGACTTGGTGACGGTCCGGCTTGTTAGCTTGATCTTGACGATATCGCCTTCCTGCGTGCGAAAGGTCAATGAAGCCTTGTCCTCCACTGCCCGGCGCACGGCCTGCGCGACGAGGTCGGAACTCGCTGCATCGGCGGCGCGCGCCGCAGCTTGCTGCGCGACATTCAAGCTGACTGACTTACTCGTCGTGAAATCGCTCGGCCGATCATCCTGGGCAGGCTCGGGATTGCGATTGGCACTGGCAGCAGCCACCGTTGGACGCTCCGGCAGATAGGCCGGCAGGTTGGAACTGATCGCGATCATGAGGCGCTCCCCGAGCAGGTTGACTGTGCCCGTCAACGGCCCCATTCGGGGAGGCTTTAGTCAAATGGCGAACGTCAGCCGGATTTCGTGACGCGGCGCACGGCGCTAGCCGCGGGCTTGCCTGCCGCCCACTTGCGGGTTTAACATTCGTTATAACAAAGGAGCCTGGCCATGAAACTGAAAATCACGACAGTCGGCAATTCGGCCGGCGTAATCCTGCCCAAGGAGCTGCTGGCGCGCTTGCGCGTCGAGAAGGGCGATTCCCTGTACGCAGCGGAACTGCCGGATGGCATCAAGCTGACGCCGTTCGATCCCGAGCTCGCGGCGCAGATGGAAGTGGCGGAGCGGGTGATGCGCGAGCGGCGCGTTCTGCTGCAAAAACTCGCGGGGAGCTGATCATGATCGTCTGGATCGAAAAGGCCCTCGTGTTGGCCATCCATGATCGCCAACTTGCCGAGCACGGCGGTAGCTCGGGTGTTCGCGACGAAACGCTACTGCTGTCGGCGCTCGCACGACCGCAGCAACTCTATGCTTATGGCGATCCTGCGCCCGATCTCGCAGACCTTGCGGCCAGTCTGGCATTTGGTTTGGCGCGCAACCATCCGTTTGTCGATGGCAACAAGCGTACAGCAGCCGTTGCGTGCGAGACTTTCATCACGCTCAACGGGGTGGCGCTCATGGCTAACGACCTGGAGCTGTATCAGCGGTATCTCGCACTGGCCGAAGGCAAGCTGTCCGACCAGGAATTCGCGGCATTCTTGCGCGAGCATCTGCGCGGCGGACCGGCGGGGGAGGTGCACGAGCCACGCGCCGCTTACGCCGTCCGTTGAGAGCTACGTCACATCGCGCGATCGCGGCTGCGGTGCGTGGCGGCCAGTGTACGATCTGAGTTTGAACGGTTCGCAGTTTGTCACCTGAGAACGCGCCTCGAGCCGCAGAAAGCAGGTACGATTCGGGCACTATGCGTCTCGTACCCGTCATTCTGTCCGGCGGCGCCGGCACCCGTCTGTGGCCCCTCTCTCGGGAGCTGCACCCCAAACAATTGCTGGCGCTGACCAGCCATCGCACCATGATCCAGGAGACTGCGCTCAGAACGCGTGGTTTGGATGCAGCGGCGCCGGTGGTGGTGTGCAACGAACAGCATCGATTCATGGTGGCGGAACAATTGCGCCAGCAGGGCGTCACGCCGTCGGCCATCGTGCTCGAGCCGGTCGGTCGCAATACCGCGCCGGCGATCGCCCTGGCGGCCCATGCAGCCATCGCGGCGCGCGCCGAAGATTGTATCTTGTTAGTGTTGCCGGCCGATCATGTGATCCGCGATTTGGACGCGTTCCAGGCGGCGGTCAAGGCCGCCTTGCCGGCGGCGCAGGCTGGCAAGCTCGTCGCCTTCGGGGTCGTGGCGCGGCAACCTGAGACGGGCTATGGCTATATCCGTCGAGGTGCCAGCCAGGGCGATGTCTGGCCAATCGCTGAGTTCGTCGAAAAGCCGTCGCTCGACAAAGCCAGACAGTTCGTCGAGAGCGGTGACTACTTCTGGAACAGCGGCATGTTCATGTTCGGTGCGCGGCGTTATCTCGACGAGCTCGCCAAGCATGCCGCCGACATAGCCACGGTCAGTCGCAAGGCGAGCGACGCCGCCAAGCGTGACCTCGACTTCGTTCGAGTGGACCCGGCGATCTTCGAGCAGTGCCGTAGTGATTCGATCGACTACGCGGTCATGGAAAAGACTGGCGATGCGGTGATGGTGCCGCTGGATGCCGGCTGGAGCGACGTGGGCTCTTGGTCGTCGCTGCACGAGGCGGTTACGCAGGATACCAGCGGCAATGTGCAGCATGGCGACGTGCTGCTGGAGGACACGACGGGCAGCTACGTGTATGCCGAGAGTCGGCTCGTTGCTGCGATTGGGCTCAAAGACCACGTGATCGTCGAGACCAAAGACGCGGTGATGGTGGCGCCCAAGAACCGGGTGCAGGATGTGAAGAAGCTCGTCACACGGTTGAAGGACTCGGGCCGCTACGAGCATTCGTTGCATCGCGAGGTGCATCGGCCGTGGGGCAGCTACGACAGCATCGAGAACGGCGAGCGCTACCAGGTGAAGCGCCTGTCGGTGAAGCCGGGTGCCATCATGTCGTTGCAGATGCATCATCATCGCGCCGAACACTGGATCGTCGTGTCGGGGACCGCGCGCATCACGCGCAACGACGAAGTGTTCCTGCTGTCGGAGAACGAGAGTACGTATATCCCGATAGGTGCCAAGCACCGCATCGAGAATCCGGGCAAGGTGCCACTACACATGATCGAAGTGCAATCGGGCAGCTATCTCGGCGAGGACGATATCGTAAGATTCGAGGATCGCTATGGCCGCGAAGGAACCAACAAGTGATCAATCTCGATGCGTTCAAGGCCTACGACATCCGCGGCCGGATTCCGGATGAGATCAATGCCGATCTGGTGTATCAGATCGGCCGGGCCTACGCAGCCTTCCTGCGGCCGAAGCGCGTCGCAGTCGGTCGCGATATTCGCCTCACGAGCCAGGAGCTCGCGCAGGCGCTGACGCGCGGCCTGACCGAGTCGGGAGTCGATGTCGTCGACATAGGCTTGTGCGGCACGGAGGGCGTGTATTTCGCGACGTTCGCCCGCGAGCTCGACGGCGGCATCATGGTGACGGCGAGTCACAATCCGCCGGATTACAACGGGTTGAAGCTGGTGCGGGAGAAGTCCAAGCCGATCGGCTCGGATACGGGCTTGAAGGACATCGCCGCCATGATCGCGAACGGCAGCTTGCCGCCGTTTGCCAAGCCGGCGGGCCGGGTCAGTCAAGTCGATATTTCGAACGAGTATGTCGAACACCTGCTGAGCTACATCGATCTCGGCAAGTTGCGCAAGCTCAAAGTCGTAGTCGATGCGGGCAACGGCGGCGCGGGGCTCACGGTGGATAAACTCGCGCCGCACCTGCCGTTCGAATTCATCAAAGTGCGACACGAGCCGGATGGCACCTTTCCGCAGGGCGTGCCGAATCCGATGCTGGAAGAGAATCGTGGGCCGACGCTCGAGGCGCTGAAGCGTTCGGGTGCGGATGTAGCGATCGCTTGGGATGGCGACTACGATCGGTGCTTCTTCTACGATGAGCACGGTACCTTCATCGAGGGCTACTACATCGTCGGCTTGTTAGCGGAGCCGTTTCTGAAGCGCTTTCCAGGTGCGAAAATCGTTTATGACCCGCGGCTCACGTGGAACACGGTCGAGACGGTGAAGAGCCTGGGCGGGGTGCCGGTGATGAGCAAATCCGGTCATGCCTTCATCAAGCAGAAAATGCGCGAGGTGGACGGCGTCTATGGCGGCGAGATGAGTGCGCACCATTATTTCCGCGATTTCTCGTATTGCGACAGCGGCATGATTCCATGGCTGCTGGTGCTGGAGCAGATCTGCGCGAGCGGCAAGTCTTTGTCCGAGCTGGTAGGCGCGCGCATGCGGGCGTTTCCGGCCAGCGGCGAGATCAATCGCAAATTGCCGGATGCCAAGAAAGTACTGGCGGCCGCTGAGGCCAAGTACGCGGCGGGCGCTGTGCTGGTCGATCACACGGATGGGCTGTCGATCGATTTCAAGGACTGGCGCTTCAATGTGCGCGCCTCGAACACCGAGCCGCTGGTACGGCTCAATGTCGAGTCGCGCGGCGACGCGGCACTGATGCAGGCGAAGACCGCCGAGCTGCTGGCATTTCTCGATACGCTGGGGGCGCAGAAGCCGCCTGCTCATGGCTGACGATCTCGAGCAGCAGTTGGCCGCGGCAACCGCCGCGCTGGCGGAGCTGCAAGGCTTCACGCACGTGACGACCGAGACAGCCGCACGCATTGCAGTGGGTGCGACGCATGCGGTTCGCGCAGTACGCGCCGCGGTGGTGGCGAGCCAGTTCGATATCGAGCCCGCTCACTTCCAACTCGAACTCGAGCGACTGGCTGATTCCGACGCGGACCCCGGCAAGTGAACGATCTCGATCGCTCGCTGGTTGAGGTGGCCGCGGATCTTGCGGCGGGCAGGGTCTCCAGTGTCGAGCTGACGCGCGCGGCGCTCGCGCGGGCTCATGCACTGCAACCGGCGCTCAATTGCTTCATTTCGATCGATGATGATACCGCGTTGGCAGAGGCACGCGCGGCGGACACGGCTCGCTCGGCGGGCAGGTCGTTAGGATCGTTGCATGGCGTGCCGCTGGCGCACAAGGACATGTACTATCGCGCCGGCGCAATCTCCAGCTGCGGGTCGGAGGTACGTCGCGATTTCCGGCCCGCCATCACGGCCACCGTCCTCGAGCGCTTTCACGCCGCTGGCGCGGTGACCATTGGCCGGCTCAACATGACCGAGTTCGCGCTCGGCCCCACCGGCCACAACGCCATCTGGGGCGACTGTCGTAATCCCTGGAACAATGCCCACGTGCCCGGTGGATCCTCGAGTGGCTCGGGTGCGTCGGTTGCTGCGCGAATTGTGTATGCCAGTCTGGGCTCCGACACTGGCGGATCCACACGACTGCCTGCCTCGGCCAATGGGGCGACGGGTATCAAGCCGACGCATTCGCTCGTATCGCGGCACGGTGTGATGGGCCTGTCGTTCTCGGTCGACACCCCCGGACCGATCGCTCGCAGCGCCGTCGACCTGGCGCGCGTGCTGAAGGTGATCGCGGGTCACGATCCGCTAGATTCGACTACCTCGCAGCTTGCGGTGCCAGACTACGAGGCGCTGCTCCCGCGGAGCATTGCAGGGCTGCGGATCGGTGTGCCGACCAACTATTTTTTCGATGCAGTCGATCCAGCCATTGCGGACGCGATCGAAGCAGCGCTGGCAGTACTGCAATCGCTCGGTGCGCGTCGCGTACCGGTGCAGGTGCCGCTCGCTGAGCGCCTGTCGGAGCTCAGTCGCGCGTTGGTCTATTCCGAAGCCACCGCGCTGCACGCACATTACCTGCGGACGCACGCTGCTGACTACTCGCCCCAGGTACGCGTGCGCGCGTCGACGGGGCTGGCGATTCCGGCCGCCACGTATGTCGAAGCGCTGCAGTTGCGCAGCGTGCTCCTGAGGCGCTTCGTCGAGCAGGTCTTCGGTGCATGCGACGTGCTGGTGGCGCCGACACTCGCGATTCCCGTGCCGACGCTGGCAGAGACCGGGGTAGGAGCGGGTGAGGCCATGTGGCCGATCATCGCGCGGCTGGTGCAGTGCACGGCGCCGTTCAACTATCTCGGTGTGCCGGCGCTCAGCATGCCGGTCGGATTCGATGCGCGCGGCCTGCCGATCGGCATGCAGCTGATCGGCAAGCCGTTTGCGGAAGCACGCTTGTTGCGCGTCGCAGCTCACTATCAGACTGCATCGGACTGGCATCTGCGTGCGCCGCCGCTGCAGTATCCTTAGATCGCCGTGTTGTTAGACGCCCCGCAGCGAGCGGCGCTGCTGCGACAAGTGGTGGCGATCGCGGAACGTGCCGGCGAGGCGATACTCGAGGTGTACGGGTCCGTGGATGTGCGTGCGACGATCAAGTCGGACGCCAGTCCGGTGACGGCCGCAGATCTGCGTGCCAACCAGTTGATCGTCGATGCGCTGCGACAGCTGGCGCCCTCGATCCCGATATTGTCCGAGGAATCGGCCATCGCTCCCTTCGCTACACGTCGAAGCTGGCCGCTGCACTGGCTCGTCGACCCGCTCGATGGCACCAAGGAGTTCTTGAAGCGGAACGGCGAGTTCACGGTCAATATCGCGCTGATTCAGCAGCATGTGCCGCTGCTTGGCGTCGTGCACATACCCGTTACGAATACGACTTACAGCGGCATCGTCGGCACCGGGGCCTGGCGCCGGCATGCACGCGGCGAGCTCGGCGCCATCCAGGTCAAGGTACCCGCGCCCGCAAAGCCGCGGGTGCTCGGCAGTCGCTCGCATCGCGGTCATTCCCTCGACGCCTTTCTGGCTGCCCTGGGAGACTACCAACTCCTGACCGCCGGTAGCTCGCTGAAGTTCTGTCTGTTGGCGGAAGGCAGTGCTGACCTGTATCCGCGTATGGGGCCCACGTCGGAATGGGACACCGCGGCCGGGCAAGCGGTGCTCGAGGCCGCTGGCGGCCGCGTCGTCACATTCGCCGGGCAGGCACTGCGCTACAATCTGCGCGATGATCTGCTCAACCCGGAGTTTCTCGCCTTGGCGGACATGACGGCCGGCTGGTTGTCGTTAGTGACGCCACATGACTGAAGAGGTAGTGCTGGCAACGGTGCGGCCGGGACTCGAGATCGATGCTGGCCGACTGGGAGACTGGTTGGCGGCGAACGTGCCAGGCTATCGCGGTCCGCTCGCCGTGCGGCAGTTCAGCGGCGGCCAATCCAACCCGACATATCTGCTGGAAACCGCCAGTGCCAACTACGTGTTGCGTCGCAAGCCGCCCGGCGAGTTGTTGGCGTCCGCCCATGCGGTCGAGCGCGAGTATCGCGTGCTGCGCGCGCTGACCGATGTCCCGGTGCCTGCGCCGCGGGCTGTGGCGCTTTGCGAGGATCCGCAAGTCATCGGCACGGTCTTCTATGTAATGGAACACGTCGCCGGGCGGATCTTCTGGGATTCTTCGTTCCCTGAGCTGCCCCGCAACGATCGCGGCCAATACGTCGACGCCACGAACGCCGCGATCGCCAGTCTGCATTGCGTCGATTACCAGGCCGTCGGCTTGGCGGATTTCGGGCGTGCCGAGGGCTATGTGGCGCGCCAGGTGGCGCGCTGGTCGAAACAATATCTGTCCGATCCGCAGGCGGGCAGGGTCGATGCGCTCGATCGCCTGGTCGAATGGCTGCCGCAGCACGTGCCCGCGACCGCGTCCATTGCCGTGGTGCATGGCGACTTTCGTTGTGACAATCTGGTGTTTCACCCCAGTGAGCCACGAGTGCTCGCGATCTTGGACTGGGAGCTGGCGACGATCGGCGACCCGATAGCCGACTTCGCCTACCTGCTGATGATCTATCGATTGCCCTCGCTGGCGTTCCCGGGTCTGGCAGGCATCGATCTGCAGGCGCAGGGCATTCCGTCCGAGCGGCAGTTCGTCGATGCTTACTGCCGTCGAACCGGCCGCGATTCCCTGCCCAATCTCGACGTATACCTGGCCTATTGCATGTTTCGGTTGGCGGCCATCTTCCATGGCATACGCGGGCGCGTGCTACGCGGCACCGCTGTTAGCCCGCGCGCCCGGGAGTACGCGCAGCATGTGGAGGCACTGGCAGGATTCGCCTGGCAACAGGCTGAGCGCGTGCGCTGAGCGTGAGCTGCGCGCGGCGTTTCGCGGGATTTACCTACAGTATCCCCCCGCCGCAGCATTTAGACTTGAATCGTGTCTGCAGCAAGCGATGCAACGGCTGACTCTGGGCCCACCGATTCTCACCAACTCACGGCGCAGCAGGTAATCGAACGTCTCGACAGTTCGACCGCCGGACTGTCGGCCGCCGAGGTGGCGCGTCGCCGGGCAACGCACGGGCGCAATGTCCTGCGTGAATCGGCAGGGCGGTCGCCGCTGGCGATACTGCTGGCGCAGTTTGCCGATTTCATGATCCTCGTGCTGCTGGCGGCAGCGGTGGTGTCGGGGCTGATCGGCGACCTGACCGATACCATCATCATCATCGCGATCGTGGTACTCAACGCGGTAATCGGCTTTTCGCAGGAGTTGCGTGCCGAGCGTGCGTTGCAAGCCCTGAAAGCCATGGCAGCACCCGTGGCACAAGTCATCCGGGATGGCTGCCGCGGCACGGTGCCGTCGGCCGATCTCGTGCCCGGTGATGTTGTCGTGCTGGAAGCCGGCGGCGTCGTCCCAGCCGACTTGCGACTCATTGAGGCTGCCAGCCTGCGCGTGAACGAGGCGGCGCTGACCGGCGAGTCCGTGCCGGTCGACAAGACGACGGCAGCGCTGGCGCAGCCAGATCTGGGTATCGCCGATCGGCACAATCTCGCGCACAAGGGTACGACCGTCACTCACGGTCGCGCGCTGGGCATCGTCATTGCAACGGGAATGCGCACGCAATTGGGCCGCATCGCCCGATTGCTGCATGATGCGAGCGGCGTCGATACGCCGTTGCAGCGGCGGCTGGCGATATTCGGGCGGCGGCTGGCACTAGTCGTGCTTGCGATCTGCACGGTCGTCTTCATCACAGGTCTGGTGCGCGGCGAGCCGGTCATGCCGATGCTGCTGACCGCGCTCAGTCTCGCTGTCGCCGCCATTCCCGAGTCCCTGCCGGCGGTTGTCAGTATTTCCCTCGCGCTCGGCGCTCGCAAACTCATGCAGGGCAGGGCGCTGATCCGCAAACTACCCGCCGTCGAGGCGCTGGGCTCTGTCACTTACATCTGCTCGGACAAGACAGGGACGTTGACTGCCAACCAGATGCACGTGGATCAGTATTACTGTGATGGCGAAACTGCGGCCGAGGTGGGCAAGGGTCGATCCTGGCAGTTGCTACTGACCGCGATGGCTGTCAGCCATGACGCCGAATTTGACGCCGATGGCGAGATCATTGGTGATCCAACTGAGGTGGCACTGTTGCGGGCCGCCGCGGCACAGGTCGACGCACAGGCCGAGGCCGAGCGGCTGCCGCGGGTGGCCGAGATTCCGTTCGATTCCGAGCGCAAGTGCATGACCACGGTGCATCGTCAGGACGCTGGTCAATACCTGTCGGTTACCAAAGGTGCGGCCGAGGTCGTCGTGCCGCTGTGTATGTGCGAGTGCCGCGAGGCCGGTGCGCAAGCGCTCGATCGGAAGCGGATCTTGCAGGCTGCCGACCAGATGGCGGCAGACGGACTGCGTGTGTTGGCGATTGCGGTGCGCCGCGTGCATGAACTGCCGAACCCTGCGACATCGGCTGCACTGGAGTCGGAGCTGGAGTTCGTGGGGCTCGTGGGCATGATCGATCCCCCGCGCGCCGAGGCTGCCGATGCGATCGCGGCGTGCAAGACGGCCGGAATGGTGCCGGTGATGATCACCGGCGATCATCCGCTCACCGCCCGGGCCGTGGCGACCAGACTCGGAATGAATGTCGACGACGATGCCGTCCTCACTGGCACGCAGCTGGCAGCACTGGATGACGTGAAGTTCGCGCAGCGAGTCGACGAAGTGCGTGTCTACGCGCGCGTCGCGCCGGAGCAGAAGATCCGCATCGTGACTGCGCTGCAGGCGCGGGGCGAAGTTGTCGCGATGACTGGCGACGGCGTCAATGACGCGCCGGCACTGCGCCGCGCCGATATCGGCGTCGCGATGGGTATCACGGGCACCGACGTCGCGCGCGAGGCGGCGAGCATGGTGCTGCTGGATGACAACTTCGCTACTGTCGTGCAGGCGGTTCGCGAAGGGCGTCGTGTGTACGACAACATCCGTCGTTTCATACGCTATGTATTGACTACCAACTCCGGCGAGGTCTGGACGATATTCCTGGCGCCTTTTCTCGGTCTGCCGATACCCCTGCTGCCGATCCACATCCTGTGGATCAACTTGGTGACAGACGGCTTGCCAGGGTTGGCGCTGGCTGTGGAGCGGGAGGAGCCCGATATCATGCGCCGGCCACCACGCCCACCCCATGAAAGCGTATTCGCGCGCGGCCTCGGTCTGCATGCCTTTCTGGTGGGACTGCTGATGGCCGGCCTGGCCCTCGCCGCCGAGGCGTGGTTCGTGATGGCCGACCCCGCCGCCTGGCAGACGATCGTGTTCACCACGCTGTGCTTCACGCAGCTCGGGCATGTGCTGGCGATACGGTCCGAGAGCAGCTCGATTCTGGCCCTGGGTGTGACATCTAACCCCTATCTGCTGGCCGCCGTAAGTCTGACAGTGGCGCTGCAGCTTGCTATCGTGTATTTGCCGGCCGGCAACGCGTGGTTCAAGACAGTGCCACTGACAACGTGGGAGTTTGCGTACTGCGTGCTGGCAGCCGTTGTTGTGATTGCGGCAGTCGAAGGCGAAAAGGCTTTTCGCAGGCGACGCAAGGGGGCCTCCGCTTGAAAGACCTCGCGCTTGAAGTTCTGACGGGAAGCGGTGTCGCGCTGCCACTGGTCGTTTTCCTGTTCACAGGCGGCGTGGTGTTCGTCATCGCGACGCGGTTGTCGCGCCACGCTGACGCGATCTCGGACGCGACTGGGTTGGGTCGCGTCTGGATCGGTACGGTGCTGCTCGCCGGCGCGACTTCGCTACCCGAACTTACGACGGATGTCAGTGCGGCAACCATGGGCGCAATCGACATCGGCGTTGGTGATCTGATGGGTTCGACACTCGCCAACATGCTGATATTGGCGTTGCTCGATCTCGTCTTTGCACGTCGTCAGATCTTGCAGCGCGCAGCCGTCGACCATGCGCTGGCCGCCACGCTCGCGATCGTGCTCACCAGCATCGCTGGGATCGCCATCGCCTCCGACGGATTTGGTCGCATCGCCTCGGTGGGCGTCGACACGATTTTGATCATGGTCGTCTACCTGTTCGGCATGCATGCGGTCTACAGTGCCGCCCAAGTGACTCGTCCGGCGCCAACCGAGCAGCTCGAGCTGGGGGAGTCCAGTCGCACGCTGCTGCGCAGTGGCGTACGTGGGATGGTGCTCGCTGCCGTCGGCTTGTTGATAACGGCGCCGCTGCTGGTCGTCGCAGCAGAAGCCATTGCACTCGAGGCCGGACTGAGCCAGAGCTTCGTCGGTACGACGCTCGTCGGTGTGACGACCTCGTTTCCTGAGATCGCGGCATCCATCGCCGCAGTTCGCATGGGCGCTCCGGATCTGGCAGTTGGCAATATTTTCGGCAGCAACGCCTTCAACATGTGCGTACTGTTCGCGATGGATGTCGCCTATGTGGACGGTCCTGTGTTGGCAGCGGCATCGGATGCGCACGTACCCAGTTCCCAAGTGGCGGTGCTGGCGATGGCGCTCGGCATGATGGCCATTCTGGCACGTTCGCAGCGCCGGCCGACGCTGGTGCGAGTGGAGAGTCTGTTGATCGTCGCGTCGGTGGCGGGGGCTGTCTGGCTCGTGGCTGCGAGACCGTAGCACCCCTAACTGCTCGGCGTTATGTCAGAGGTTTTGGCAGCGGGTTTCTCGTCGAGTCTGACGCGCAGCTCACCGGACCGCACATGCAGGTCGCGTTGCGGGAATGGGATCTCGATGTTGGCAGCGCGCAGTTCATCATCGATCGCCCAGAGGATTGCGGCTTCCGTCCGGCCTGGGGATGTCACGAGGCGGCGCGACACCCACACCACCAGCTCGAAGTTCAACGCACTGTCGCCAAACCCCACCAGCCAGACATCCGGCGCGCGGCGCGGATCGTCGACGATGATGCCGCTGATTCTCTTGGCCGCCGCGACGCCCGCCGCCTTGACCCGCTCCTTGTCCGTCCCGTAAGCGACACCGAACGGCACGCGGATACGCCGGCTGAACTCGTCGAAGGTCCAGTTGGTGACGCGACCGTTCACGAACTCGGAATTCGGTACCAGGATATCGACCAGATCGTTAGTGGACACACGCGTATAGCGCATCGCGATTTCGACGACTCTGCCGCGAACACCGGACTGCAGGTCGACGAAATCACCGACCTTGAGGCTGCGTTCCGTCAGCAGGATGATGCCGGAGACAAAATTGCTGACGATATTCTGTAGACCAAAGCCTACGCCGACGCCAATTGCACCACCGATCAGCGCCAGCTTCGACACATCGAGGCCCATCATGTCGAGGCCGATCATGGCGCCGAGGATCAGAACGACGTACTTCATGATGCGACCGAACGCATAGGCGGCCGGGTAGGCGGTGTCGCCATCCGCGAAGCGCTTGCCCAGTCGCTGAACGGCCCGCTCGGTGAACTTGCCGAGCAGAATGATGACGACGACCAGCAGCGCCAGCAAAACCAGCTGGCGGATGTCTATGCGGAACGTGCCGACCGTGAAGACGAGCGATTCGGACCAAGTCCAGGCGCGTTCCAGCGTTTTAGTTAGTTCGTCCATCTTGCGAATCGAGTATATACTGCATTTTCACGCGGCAGGGGGCGGCGCAAAGCGTTCGTACGGATCGAATCTTGACTCAGAATTGGAGCCTGCAGGATCGCTTGCCGTCCACCTTGCGCGGCCGATTGCATCAATTGCGCCTCAAACGCGGGCCGGATCGGGCCAATATTCTCGTCAGGCCGCCACCAGCGCGGCCGGAGCGAGTGCTCGCCGTTCGGGGTCTGCTCGTCGTCGGCCTGTTGCTGCTGGTGATGGCCGTAATGTGGTGGGACCGTGCGGGTTTGCGCGATCAGATCGACGGCGAAGTCTCGCCATCCGACGTCGTTTACTTCACCATGGTCACCGTCACGACGGTGGGCTATGGCGACATCGTCCCGGTGTCGGTGCGTGCGCGGCTGATCGACGCATTGGTGGTGACACCGATCCGCCTGTTCGTGTGGTTCATTTTCCTGGGCACGGCCTACGAGTTTCTGATTCAGCGGTCGATTGAGGACTTGCGTATGCTGCGACTGCAGCGAAAGTTGATGAATCACGTGGTCATTTGCGGCTACGGTGGCGCTGGCCATCATGCCGCGGCCGAACTGGTGCGCATGGGTCGGCAGGCCAGCGAGATCGTCGTGATCGACATCGATCGGGCCGCGGCCGATCGTGCATCAGCAGCGGGATTCACTGTCCTGCATGGCACCGCCACGCGCGAAGAAATTCTGGAGCTGGCGGGCGCTCCCAAAGCCGCTGCGATCGTGGTGAGTGTCGATTCCGACGAGACAACGGCACTGATCGTGCTGACCGCGCGGGAGATGAGCAAGGCACGGATTCTCGCCAAAGTTGTCGAGCCTGAGAACATCAAGCTGATGCGGCGCAGCGGCGCTGACCAGATCATCTCGCTGGGCGCATTGGGTGGTAGCTTGCTGGCCGACGGCGTGCAAAGCGATCTGGCGGCCGAGTTCATCACGGATCTCGTCAGTCGCGAAGGTCGTGTGCATTTGTCGCAGCGCAAACCGGCGCCCAACGAGATCGGCCGGGCGGCGAGTTCGATCGAGGGAGTGGTGATGGTGCGGCGCGCGGGGGGCGACCCGCTGTGTGGTGTGGCCTTGCAGAACCACGTACTGGAGCCGCTCGATGAAATGCTCTGTATGCGCTATACGACCGCAACGACAGCCGCCGCCGGCTAACGACTGAAATCGAGTCTCGCCGTCGTGCCGGATATTCCTTCATTACACGCGATTGCCGCCTTGCTGATCACGGTGGTCACGTTTGTGTTGTTCGCCAGCGGCCGGATGCGGATCGAACTGATCTGTCTGCTGCTGATCGCAGTGCTCGCGGTCGGTTTCTATGTTTTTCCGTTGCGGACCGAGGGCGCGTCCAGTGGGCTGGAGATCGCCTTCGGCGGCTTTGGTCATGAAGCGTTGATCGCTATTGCAAGCTTGATGATTCTCGGTCGGGGCCTGGTCGTCACCGGCGCGCTGGAGCCAGCGGCGCGCTTGCTGGCTCGTCTGTGGCGGTTGAGCCAGGTGCTCGGCATGCTCTGCACGTTGCTCATCTGCATGATGTTCAGCGGCTTCATCAACGATACCCCTGTGCTGGTGCTGACGATGCCGATCATTCTCGATCTGGCGCGGCGGGTCGGGCTGTCGGCGTCCAAGACCTTGATGCCGGTGAATGCGGCGATCCTCATCGGCGGCATGGCGACGACCATCGGAACTTCGACCAACGTGCTGGTCGTATCCATTGCGGCTGACATGGGTCTGCCGCGGCTCGGCATGTTCGAGTTCACGGAGATCGTCGCCGTCGCAGCGCTGGTGGCGTTTCCCTATCTATGGCTGATCATGCCGCGGCTGTTGCCCAACATCCAGACGGGCGGCGGCGAATCGCCGCGCGCGTTTCGCGCGACTTTGCACGTGGTCGAGCGTTCCACCGTGGTTGGCAAGCCTCGCAGCTTCGTTGACAAGGCAACACCGGGCGGCGTCAGAATCGTCAGCGTTACGCGCGATTCCAATGCGATCGGTGAGCAGGAACTCGCAGTCGGCGACCAGATACTGATCGAGGGTCCGGTCGATCAGATTCGCGACATGAGTGGCGCATTGCGTACGCCGCTGGCGCCGGATCATCTGCTCGACGGATTGAGCGAGCCTGAGGCCGCGACCGAGGCCGATCTGCAGATCGCGGAGCTCGCCATCGGCGGTGATTCCACGCTGGTCGGCAAGTCGGTGCGCGAGGCGCGGATCGCGGATCGTTTCGGTGTCTTGATCGTTGGCACGTATCGCGCCTCGGAGTCGCATTTCTTCGGCCAACCTTCGCTGCCCACCGCAGATCGTCTCGAAGTCGGCGACGTGCTGCTCGCGCAGGGCACGGAGGACAAATTGCGCGATCTCGAGCAGGCTGAAGGTGTCATGCAGCTGATGGGTACGCGCGAATTGCCACGTACCGCCAAGGCACCGCTCGCGCTGCTGATCGTCGCGGCAGTGGTTGTGCTGGCTGCATTCAAGATCGTGCCGATCGCGATCGCTGCATTGGCCGGTACCATCGCGATGCTGGCCGCGGGTTGCGTCAAGTACGAGAACCTGGGCCGGGCGCTGAGTGTCGAGGTCATCGTCCTGGTGGCGGCCAGTGTCGCACTTGGTCGGGCATTGGTGGAAACAGGCGCGGCCGACTGGTTGGCCTCCCTCCTTGCCATTGGTCTCGCCGCCGCGCCGGCTGCCGTCGTGCTGGCATCGCTGATGGTGTTCGCCGCCGTACTGACCAACTTCGTTTCGAATGCGGCAGCCGCTGCCATTGGCACACCGCTCGCCATGAGTCTGGCGGCGCAGCTATCACTGCAACCTGAACCGCTCGTCATCGCGGTGTTGTTTGGCTGCAATCTCTGCTATGTAACACCCATGGCCTACCAGACCAATCTGTTGATCATGGGCGCGGCCGGCTACTCGTTCCGCGACTTCGTACGGGCGGGGTTGCCGCTGGCCATCATCATGATCGTCACGCTGGCCTTCTTGCTGGTCCGCAAATACTCCTTGTAGGGTGCGATGCAGGAGTTTCTGACTAACTTAGCCATCAGTCAGGATGTCGCCTACATTCTGCTGCTTACCGCGTTGTTCGTCGTACCGCGAGTCCTGCAACGCTGGAATATCCCGAGTGCTGTCACGGCGTTCGCGCTCGGCGCGGCTGCGGGCTTGGGTCTTGGGTGGTTTCAGGGTGATTCGACCGTGGGTCTGTTGTCGACGCTCGGCATCGTGGCGCTGTTTCTGTTCGCCGGACTCGAGGTGGATTTCGGCGAGCTGCGGCGGGGCGCCGGCGTGCTCATTCAGCATGTCGTCATACGGCTCGCAATAGTGGCAACCGTGGCATGGATTGTCCACGTTGCACTGCCGCTCGACTTGCGCCCGGCTATCCTCGTATCGCTCGCGTTGGTTACGCCGTCGACAGGCTTCATTCTCGATTCGCTCGATGCGCTCGGCAGTACTGATCAGGAGCGTTTCTGGATTCGTTCGAAGGCGATTGCGATCGAGATCGTGGCGTTGGGCATCCTGTTCGTCGATCTGCGGTCCGAGACTTGGCAGGGGCTGGCGCTGTCGACCGCCGCGCTGTTCGCACTGATCGCATTCCTGCCGCTGGCTTTCAGCTTCTTCGCCAAACGCATCATGCCGCACGCGCCGAAGTCCGACTTCCCGTTCCTCGTCATCCTCGCAGTTGCCGCCGCATTCGTGACGAAGAATCTGGGCGTGTACTACCTCGTCGGCGCTTTCGTCGTCGGTATCGTCGCGCATCGGTTCCGCGAGCACATTCCGTCGATGCGTGATCACAGTATGTTGCATGCAGTGGGGGCGCTCTCGTCGTTGTTCGTGCCGTTCTATTTCTTTCACGCTGGACTCGAATTGCAGCGCGATGATTTCTCGCTCAACGCCGTGTTGTTCGCGCTGATATTCCTGGTGACGGTGCTGCCGTTCCGCTTGCTGGTTGTCGGCTTGCATCGCCGTGTCGTGCTGAAGGAACCGCTGCGCACCGGTCTGCGCGTCTCCGTGCCTATGCTGCCGACGCTCGTGTTCACGCTGGTGTTGGCCTCGATACTGCGGGAGGAATTCCAGATCGATGCGGCGATCTTCGGCGCGCTCGTCATCTATGCACTGGTAAACACCATGCTGCCGTCTTTCATTCTGCGCAGCGCGCCGCCGGCTTACGATGACATTCACGTGACGGCGATACATGGTCCGCCTGCGCCGCCGGTGTCGGTCGCCGCTGACAGGCGCGGCAACTCGCCGGGCAGAACGAACAAAGTGTTAAAATAGACGTTGCCTATTCGGAGTGACGACTTGGAAACCATCATCACCATACGCGACGGGAAGCTCACCGCAGGAGAGCGGACGCGCCTGCGTGCATTGGGCGAGAGGCTGAAACGCTACTTTCGGGCCCTAATTGCCATTGAGTGGGATTTTTATACTACGTCACTCGACAGTGTGGCTATCTGCCGGGTCAAGTCGCGCACGGGAAACTATCGCGCACGTGCCGAGGGTAAGCGCTACGGTGTAGCGATGGACGCCGCATTTGACAAGGTGGTCCGTCAGCGGCTTCGCCAGCGTGAGAAGATGCTCGCGAAACGACGGATCACATCTATACATTCATCTGGATAGCGCGAGAATGAAGGACAAGGGTAAGAGCAAGGGCAAGAGCAGATCTCCGGCGCGCACTGCACGAAAGCCTGGCGCCAAGCCGCTCATTCAGCGGGCGTCGCTGGTATTCATGTTCGACAAGGGTAGCGCGATCCTGCCAGGCACGGAGACTGCAAAGATCAACGCGCTAGTTCTCCGGATGCGGCGCAATCCGGACGCAATCCTCGTCATTCGCGGCCATACTCTCGGACGCGGCGCGGAGGCAGCGAATCGCGCTCTGGGCCTCGAGCGCGCCCGCGCGGTTGCTGCCAAGCTCGTCGGTAGGGGTATTGCTGCTCGCCGTGTCATCGCAATGACCATGGGCAGGCGTCGTAGCTATGAGCAACTGTTGCCGGCGGAGCGCAGCAAGCGGCGTAGAGCCGAGGCGGCGCTATTCGCCGGCAACGTCACCGAATTGCGTGGTCCGGACTTGTTGATGGAAGCGCGAATTCGACAGCGTCCGCCTTCTCGCCGCGTGGCATGAAAATGCCCGTTGTGCACTTTTTTACTTAGGAGCATTCCATGAGCAGTACAGATACTACGAACGCAGCGTCGGCTGCCCCATTTTCATTGCCAAAGCTGCCCTGGGCCCAGGATGCGCTCGCCCCGGTGATTTCTGCCCGAACATTGGAATTCCATCACGGGCTGCATCACAAAGCCTATGTCGACAATGCCAACAAGATGATCGAAGGCCGCAAGGATCTCGCCGGCAAGAGCGTGCTCGAGATCGTGCGCGCGGTGGCCAAGTCCGACGGCGACAAGGGACTCTTCAACAACGCGTCGCAAGTGTGGAACCACACGTTCCAGTGGCACAGTCTCACGGGCAGCAAGACGCGACCGTCGGGCAATCTGGCCGAGTTGCTGAAGGCGAGCTTTGGCGACTATGACAAGTTCGCGGCCGAGTTCGCGGGCGCCGGCATGAAGCAGTTCGGCAGCGGCTGGTTGTGGCTCACGACCGATGGCAAGCAACTCCAGATCAAAACTACCGCGAATGCCGACAGCCCAGCGGCGCATGGCGAGCGCTGCCTGTTGACGATCGATGTCTGGGAACATGCCTACTATCTCGATCATCAGAATCGCCGCAAGGCGTATCTCGATGCGGTGATCGATCAGCGCCTCAACTGGGATTTCGCAGCCGAGAATCTTACCGCCAAGCAATAAGGGGGCGACATGCAAAGTGTCAGGTTCTATGCGGGGTTGATCATCGGCACCGTGCTGACACTGTTCGCGCTGCAGAATCTGCAAACCACGCAGGTACGGATCCTGCTGTGGTTTGTAGACTTGCCGCTGGTGGCCATCATTTTCGGCAGCGCGGCGGTCGGCGCGCTATGGGCCGCTCTATGGATTGCACTCGTCCGCTGGCGCCACAGACGGCGCATCGCAGGTGAGCCGAGCCCACCTGACTCGGATATCTTCACGCCGCCACCCACTTGATCGCGCTGGAGAAATTCTTGAGCGAGCCCTGGCTCGTCCGGCTGACGACGGCGGTGCTCGTCATCGTTGTCATATTCGTCGTCGCGCGTCTGTTGCAGCGTGGTGTTTCGCGGCGGCTCGAAGGCGGGGCGACCGCTTATCGAGTCCGCAAGTTCATCAGTTTCATCGCGTTCATTGCCGCGGCAATGGTTCTGCTCAGCGCCTATAGCGACCGCCTCGCCGGACTTACCGTTGCCCTCGGCGTCGCAGGCGCCGGGATTGCGTTCGCGCTCCAGGAAGTCATTGCGAGCGTTGCAGGCTGGGTCGCCGTGGCGTTCGGGCGGTTCTATGCGACCGGTGATCGTGTGCAGCTGGGCGGCATCAAAGGCGATGTCATTGATATCGGCGTGCTGCGCACGACGCTGATGGAAGTCGGGCAGTGGGTCGACGGCGATCTCTACAATGGCCGCATCGTACGCGTCGCCAATAGTTTCGTTTTCAAGGAGCCAGTGTTCAATTACTCGGCCGACTATCCGTTCCTGTGGGACGAGATCAAGCTGCCGATCCGCTATGGATCCGACTGGCAACACGCCACGGTGGTCCTCGAGCAGGTACTCGAGGAAGTGTGCGGTGACTTCGCGCGGCGCAGCGAAGCATCGTGGCGCCTTGCTCGGGAGCGCTATGCGCTGGAGGATGCTCGCATCAAGCCGCTTGTGACCATGATGGCGAATGACAATTGGATCGAGCTCACGGCGCGCTACGTGGTCGATTATCGACAGCGCCGCGTTACCAAAGACAAGTTGTTTCGACGGTTTCTGACGGCGGTCGATCAGTCGCAGGATCGAATCCGGCTGGCGTCGGCTACCTTCGAGGTAGTGAATCTGCCGCGGATCGATCTTGAGCTAGGTGCGGTGCGGGGCAGCGCAAAGTCCAGCTACGTACCCTGATTGCGCATGCTCGTGCCAAGCTCCTGAAGCAACGCGACTGCACGCCGCAAAGATGGGTATTCCGCGGCCTCATCCTGATAGACGGCGAACGCGGGATACGGGAAAACTGGTGCATCGGAGACCCGTAGCAGACTGCCATCAGCGAGGTAGTTGCGCACCAGGCGCTCAGGCATATATCCAGCGCCACGATTGTTCAGCAGCAGTCGCACATTGAGCGGCCCCATTTCTGCACTGAAGCCGGGATTATGCAGCGCTGCGAATTCGTCCGCGTGCATGGTGCGAAATGCATCGCCCCAGTCCATGAATATGTAGTTGGTACGGAAATCACCGGCAGGATCTGCGGTGACCAGAATCAGCTGATCGCGGAAAAGTTCTTCGACGACCACCGCGGGGCGCAGCTCGGGCGCATGGAGCACGACCAGGTCGTGTACGCCTTCCAGCAGTTCGCCCATGAGCTGGGTCGGCATGCCAGCGCTTACGCGGAATGCTGTCGTTGGCAGCTCCGTTCGGCAACGAGGCAACCAGTCGAACAAGAATCCATCCCACAAGCTGTACTGGCCCGCAATTGCCAGTCGATCGCTGAAGCGTTCCGGAACCGCAATCTGATGGCGGGCCTCCTCCCATAGTCTGACCAGCGAGCGGGCGTAGCGATAGAACTGCTGCCCTGCAGGTGTCAGTTCGCAAGTCGTGTTGTTGCGGTTGAACACGGTCTTTCCGACCAGGTCTTCCAGGGTGCGAATGCGGGCGCTGACGGTCGACTGGGTAACATTCAGGCGATGGCTCGCCGCGACGAAATTACCGGCATCGACAATTGCCAGAAACGTGCGCGCAAGGCTCAGATCCATAGTGATTCGATAATTTCGATGTAATTAGCTATTAAATATCACTTTACCGAATGATCCGCAACGTCGATACTGGCGATACGTAAGAGTTGGTTTTCAATTTCAGACAAGGACTAGACACGTATGAATCGGATATTGATGACGATGCTGGCGCTAGCGCTAGTGGTTGCGATGCCCAACGCGCACGCGCAGCAGGTGGAGCGTGACGTCGGCGTGGTCAGCGCGGAGGTCGCCGGTCAGCTGGAGGGCTTCAGCTTCCGCGAAGGGCCGGAGTCCAAACTCGAGTTCCGCGGTACCGCGATCGCATTGGCCGCCGAGGGCACCGGTGAAGTTGAATTCCAGGACGGCAAATCGCGCGTCGCCGTGATCGCGAGGAAGCTGCCGAACCCGTCGACCTTGGGGCCGTACACGACCTACATCCTCTGGGCGATCACAGCCGACGGGCGCGCTAACAACCTGGGCTCGCTCGAGTTGCGTGACGGCCGTGGTCGTCTTGACACGTCCACGCCGTTGTCACAGTTTGCGTTGATCGTGAGCGCTGAGCCGCACTTCGCGGTAACCGCGCCCAGCAAGGCGGTGGTATTGCGCAATCTCGGCAAGCGCATCAAGGGTGATCGCATCATGATCGCTGGGCTGACCGAGCGCATGGACTATACCGGGCTCACCAGGCGTCCGATCGAGACCCGCTCGCGTGTGCCGCTGGACCTCATTCAGGCGCGCTATGCCGTGGACATCGCTCGCGCGGCAGAAGCCGACAGGTTTGCGCCCAGCGAGTTTGCCAAAGCAACGGAGTTGCTGGCCGCGGCCGAGACCGCTCAGGCGAGCCGGAAATCGCGCGACCGTCGCACGGCACCGCGCATTTCACGCGAGGCCGTCCAGATGGCCGAAGACAGCCGACGGCGCGCTGTTCGCGAGGCGACGGTTGCCGATTCGGAGGCCAAACGAGCGGCCGCAGCCGCATCAGCCCGTGCCGAAGCAGAGGCGGAAGCCACTCGCCTGGCCGCGATCACCAAGGAAGAAAGCGAGCGACGCGAGCGTGAGACCGCGGCGCTCGCTGCCAACCAGGCTGCGGCAGAGGCCAATCGCAAAGCGCGCGCTGATCTCGTCGCCCGTCTGAACCGCGTTCTGCCGACGCGTGAGACCGACCGCGGCGTCGTCGCGCAAATCTCTGGCGTCCAATTTGCGACGGGTGCGGCGACGCTCAATACCAGCGCGCGAGAAGCGTTGGCGCGATTCTCCGGAATCGTCGGTGTCTATCCGTCGATGAAGTTCCAGGTAGAAGGTCACACCGACAGCACCGGCGGTTACGCCGCAAATCAGACACTCTCGCTGCAACGCGCACTTAGTGTTCGTGACTACCTGATCGGCCAAGGCGTGGCTGCGTCGAGCATCGATGTCGCCGGGCTCGGCCCAGATCGACCAGTAGCGGACAACGGCACGGCAGCCGGTCGGGCGATGAATCGCCGGGTCGAGATCGTCCTGACAGGTGGCCCGATCATCGCCGAGAAATAGCATAGGAGTAGGCGGGACGTGGCAGCTGTACTGGCGCAATGCGTAAGGACGGAGCACGCATTGGCTCCTTGCGTCGTGCGGCTGCCATATCCGCCGTGGGTGAGCGGTGCACTCGGTCACTTGTTGGCCATCATCACGCTCTGCATTGGTCTCGGCTGTGACGGGTCGCAGTCGATCCCGCCACTGCCTTCGCAGACTGTCAACGAGTTGCTCGTCTATCCGAGCGAAGTGCAGCTCGCGGCGGGATCCTCGGCGCAGATCGCGGTACAGGCGAACGACGCTTTAGGCGAGCCGGTCGGCGGCGTCAAGATTACTTTTGCAACGTCGGACGGCAAACTACTGGAAGTCAGCCGCCGCGGCCGGATCAGCGCCCGAGGACCAACTGGTTCGGGTGTGGTCGTAGTTTCCAGCGGCGCCATTTCGAAGCCGATCCCGGTAGTCGTTCTGCCATCGAAACCGGCCCGACTACAACGGCTCGAAGAACGGGATGCAACGGCGGCCGAGCCTGCAATACCGCGTGGGTCATTGGCGTTGCGGGTTATGGACGCGTTCAGTAATCCCGTTCCGGGCGTCGAAATTGTCTTCCGGCGACGTGCTCGTGACTTGCCTTCGCAAGTGTTGACCAGTGATGGCGAGGGTATTGTGACGCTCGCCAACGTCCCGCGCGGCAGCGCGAAGGGACTGTTGGTCGACATCGATGTTCAGGCTCTCAATTACCCGCGTGTTCGCACCAGTTACCGCGTGCCGTTGCCAGTGGCCGAATCACCGCTGCCTGCGGCACCGTCAGGCGGGACGATCGGTTCTCAGGATCCGTGAGAATATCCCGAAGTTAGGTGTCCGATAGTCCTTGGGCAAGTGTTCATCTGGCACGGCCATCCGGTTGCCGTCGCGGACAGCCGTGTAATGGGGCGACATGATTTCAACGCCCGCGTCGTTGAACGCATTCTGGATGTTGGTGTGCAGCGCTGAATAGATCAGGGCCATTTGCGCGGGTTTTTTCGTGTAGGCGTTCAGTTCGTACGAGACGTAGAAGTCGTCGAGGCTCGTCTGCAGCACGAATGGTGCAGGATCCGCGAGGATTCCTTCGACGCGACTCGCCGCACTGATAAGCAATTCATGTACCTTTTGCCAAGGTACGTCGTAACCGATAGTGACGGTCGAATGCAGGACAAGCCCGTGGGTATCCGCGCTGGAGCTGTAGTTGATGATGTGATTGGCGAGCACCAGTGAGTTCGGGATCGTGATGTCGACGTTCTTGATCGTTCGCAGTCTGACAACGAACAAATCCTTGCCGGTGACGTCGCCGACGGCATCCGCGATCTTCACTCGGTCACCGACCTTGAAGGGTCGCATATAGGTGATCACGATGCCGGCGATCACGTTGGCGATGGCCGATGCAGCACCGAGTGAGACGAGCAAGCCGACGAATACCGAAACACCGCGAAACCCTTCCGAACCGGAGCCGGGCAGATAGGGAAAGACCATGACTGCAGCGATTGCGATGACTAGAAAGCGAATCAGCGAGTAGGTGGGCATCGCCCACTCTGGATAGAAACCTTGCAGCGTAAGTCGTTGGAAACGAATCTGGTCGAAGACGGCGCGCACCGCGCGCAGAATGAAGCGCGCGACGAAAATGATGACGATCATATTGAGCAGATTTGGCAGATAGCCGATCAGCCCAGAGCCAACCTGTAGAACTGCCGCCCTGGAAGTTGTCACCATGCGTTCGGCAATGCCGCGAGTCCACGGAAACAACGACAGCACGTACTCGAGATAGAAGTACAGCAGCGCGATGCCGATCAGCCACGCAAGCGTTGCGGCGATCGAGCGGCTGCCGCTGGAGACCGCTGCGGGCGTGAGGATACGCATGCGCGCCAGGCCGCTCTCCCAGCTCCAGGCCTGCGCGGCCCGGTTGACGCGATCGCGCGACCAACGATAGAGGCGACGCAAGCCCACCAACAATGCCGCCAGAACGAGCGTCGCCGCCAGTGTGTACAGCAGGCTGCGCAGTACGTTGGCGACACTGCGATCGCGAAATTCGATTGCGAGGGCTTCATACACCTGCACTTGATAGTCTGCGGCGAGTTGACGACGAGTCCGGCCCGTGTTTGCCGCGTCCTGGTCGGTGACCGCGCGAATCAAGGTTTCGCCGGCGAAGATCTCCGACAAACCGTCACGTTCCACTACCCGCAAGTCCGCCAGAACATCGGCCGACCCGGCGGAAATGGTGAGCAGGCGCTGTTCGATCGCGGCCGCGCGGTTCTGAGGTTCCAGCGCGCCGATCGCGCTGGATATCTCGAACAGCGTGCGGTCACGGAATCGGACCGGCGCCTTGCTGATGGATTGGGCGCGAGCTTCCGGATTCGCATTGTCCGGCACGACGGAATTGGAGGATGATTGCGCTGCTGCAAGGCCTGACGCAAGCAGCATCGCAAGGCACCAAACCGTTACAATCACACTACGATGCAACACACTATCCCCCGGTTGACGATCACGGTTCTTGCAGTGACCTTGGTAGCTCTGCTGTCGGCTGGCTGTTCGCGCGAAGCCGCGCCGGCGCCCGACTTCGCGCAGCCCGAGCCTTACGAGGTGTTGGTAGAGCCCCAGCAACTGGAACTCGAAGCGGGCGGTATCGGGATGCTGCAGGCACAAGTCAATGATACGCGAGGGCAGCCCATCGGCGGCGCAACGGTGCAATTTAGGTCGGAAAACCCCGATTTGGTGACGGTGACGGACCAGGGCAGGGTGACTGCGGTAGGCGGCACCGGTCGCGCGGTTGTGATCGCCACCAGCGGGCCACGGGAACGACGGGTGCCGGTGCAGATCAAGCCTGGTCCTCCGCAGCGTTTGGAGAAGGTCCAGGGCAACCCACAAAACGCGATCGCCGGCGCTGCCTTTGCCGATCCGGTGGTCGTACGGGCAGTTGACGCGTTCGGCAATCCTATTGCCGAAGTAGCGCTCACACTAGAGATATCCGGTGATGAGCCTATGCGTCTGGCTGCGATCACCGGTCCGGATGGCGCGGCCTCCTTCGCGCTGCCCGCCGTGACCGAGGCTGGTCTGCTCGCGGCGGTAGTCAGTTCGGACCGGGACTCCAATCTGGCGACCGCGATAGAGCTGACTGTACTGCCAGCGCCGCCTACGAAACTGGTTCCAATCGAAATGCCAATAGAGTCGTTAGGTACTGCGAGCGCCGACGATATGGAGATTGCGTTCGAGGTGCAGGACGAGTTTGGTAATCCGGTTCCCGGAGTCTCCGTCAGCATGGTTGCCGGCGACCGATCAGGACAGACGGTGCCGGCACAGGCGAAGTCGGCGCAGGATGGCAGCGTGCGTACGCGCTGGCAGATCAAGGATGCGGCCGCGAGTACCTTGACGCTAACCGCGTCCCTCGACGATGCCAGCGACGTCCGCTATGTGGTGACGATCTCGCCGCCGGGGACCGAGTCGCAGACTGGCAAGAAGGTCGCCGACGTCAAGAAGTGAATGGTGAGCAGGCGCTAGGCTGCTTCATCCATCCGCTTGATAGGAAACACCGGCGCTGAACCATCTTTCGCCACGCCCGCATACAAGGTGAGGTGCGGGAACGGAATTTCGATGCCGGCGGCGTCGAAGTCGTTCTTCAGCCGGCGCAGGTACTCGCGCCGCACACCCCATTGGTCGAGTGGCCGCACCTTGATGCGGCAACGGATCGTGACTGCAGAGTCGGCCCAGTTCTCGACGCCCGCCAGATCCAGCGGCTCGAGTATCTTGTGCTTGAAGTCGGCGTCGTTGCGTAGTTGCTCCGCCGTCTCGCGCATCACCGCGAACACTTCGTCGAGCTTCTCCCGGTAGGCCACGCCGACCTCGATCAATGCGTAGGAAAAACCACGGCTCTTGTTGGTAACTGCGCTGATCAGATTGTTGGGGACGAAATGCACGTCGCCGCCGAAGTCGCGTAGTTGCACGTAACGTAGCGTCACATCCTCGACCAGCCCTGATCGGTCGGCTACCGTGACGACGTCGCCAGTGGCGATCTGGTTCTCGAGCAGCAGGAAAAAGCCGGTGAAGTAGTCCTTGACCAGCGACTGTGCGCCAAAACCGACTGCGAGGCCAACGACGCCCGCGGCACCCAGGATAGGCGCGACCGACACGCCGAACTCTGCCAGCATCAGCATGCCGGCGACCAGTGCCACGACGACGGACAGCACGTAGCGAATCACCCGCCCGAGTGTCTCGGCGCGGCGCTGCTGCTCGGGATCGGTCATGCGCTCCTCGAGCCGTAGTCGGAAGCGGCGGATGAGCCGCGAGCCTATGTAGTAGATCAGCCACGCGACCAGCGCGATGACGACCACCCGCACACTGGATAGCGCGAGTGAACTCAGCGCTGCCGGATCGAGCCAGTCCTGCAGTTCTTGCTTGATATTCATTACACCTACCTCGAGATTGTTAGAGTGCTTCTTCCCAGGACCGCGACAAACGCAGCGCGCTGTTGATCACGCCGACCAGGCTATAAGTCTGCGGAAAATTTCCCCATAAGGCGCCCGTTCGCGGATCCAGATCCTCGGACAAAAGGCCGACGGGATTGCAATACGCCAGCAGGCGGCTGAAATGCTCGCGCGCTTCCTGCAGGCGTCCGGCCGCCGCGATCGCATTGACGTACCAGAACGCACAGACGGTAAATGCGGTTTCCGGTGTACCGAAATCGTCCGCATGGCGGTAGCGGAACAGCAGATCGCCATCACGCAATTCTTGACCGATCACCTCGAGCGTCGAAAGAAAACGCGGATCGGTCGCGCGGAGCAGACCGAGTTCTGGCAGCAACAGGACTGCCGCATCGAGATCGGCGCCGTCGAACGAAGCGACGAAGGACTTGCGTTCCTCGCTCCATGCGCGCGTCAGAATCACCTCGCGCATGCTTTCGGCCCGCGCGGCCCAGTGGCCCGCCTTTTCCGTAAGGCCAAGATGCGCCGCAATCCGCGCGAGTCGATCGCAGCCTGCCCACGACATGGCCGCCGGAAACGTGTGAGCGCGTGCAAAGCCGCGAAACTCCCAGGGGCCCGCGTCGGGCTGATCGAACAGGGCAGCGGCACGCTCGCCCAGGCCTTCCAGTTGGGTGAATAACGTGGTGTCGCCCGGACGCACCAACCGCTCGTCGAAGAACAACTGGCTGGCCGCCAGGATCACCGAGCCATAAACGTCGTTCTGCAGCTGATTGGCCGCGCCGTTGCCGACGCGCACCGGGCCCATGCCGAGAAAGCCGTCGAGCGTATCGACTGTCCGTTCGTGGTCCTCCGGATCGCCGCCCAAACGGTACAGGGGCTTCAGGTCGCTGACGCCCGAATGCGCCACCACCTGGTCGATGTAGTGCAGGAAGCCTTCCATCGTCTTGGTGACGCCCAGTCGATTGAGTGCCTGCACGACGAAGTAGCTGTCGCGCATCCAGCAGTAGCGGTAGTCCCAATTCCGGCCGCTGTTGGCGCTTTCCGGAATGGATGTCGTGAGCGCCGCAAGCACAGCGCCTGTATCTTCATAGGTGCACAGCTTGAGCGTGATCGCGGCACGAATCACTTCCTGCTGCCAATCGAAGGGTATGGCGAGCGCTCGCGACCAGTCCTGCCAGTAGTCACGCGTTTCCTGCAGCAGACCATGTGCGAACACGCCAGGCGCTTCCTCGATCGTCTCGTCGGGCCCGATGATGAACGTGAGGGAATTCTCCAGCACACAGAGCCGATCTTCGCGCATGGCGCTGACCGACGCGTCTGTGGTGATCCGGTACTTGGCATCCTGCGCAGCAAAGCGAATGTGGTGACTGCCGCCGCCGCTGCTCTCCGCCGGCTGGCCGTAGTTCCTGGTGGGGCGCAGCCGCAGCCGCAACACGGGCCGGCCTTCCAGCCGCTCTATGACGCGCACGAACATCATCGGCCGGAACATGCGACCACGGGCCTTGAACCGGGGGCAGAAATCGGTGATGCGGATGGTGCCGCCGCGCGCATCGCGTTGGATCGTCTCGACTATCGCAGTGTTGCGGACGTAGGACTGTTTCGTATAGCTGAGGTCGACCAGATCGGTCGCGAAAACACCCTGTTCGGCGTCACCCGCGTCCTTGGTCAAGAGCGCCGAGAACACCGGGTCGCCGTCGGGCCGTGGCAAACACATCCAGATGAGGCGCGCCTGCGCATCGATAATGGCAGCGACCTCGCTATTACCCACAACAGCGAGGTCCAGATGTCGCGCTCGATCCGGTGTCATTTAGTTTCCATTTCGAAAATATTGCTCGATTATAACTAATTAGCGCGGCGTCTGCTATCATATTCGCGCGATGGTTAGCAGAAAAAGTCCGCGAGAACAGGTTGTCAGCAACCACCAACGCGCAGATCTCGAGCGTAGAGCCTTGCTGTCGGCACGGCTGTTCGCCGACAGCATGCGTGCGCTGTATGTAGAGCTGGAGGAACTGACAGACGCGCCAGTCAGCATGCATCGGGCGCTCAATGTCATTGCGATGGATAGTGGACTGCCGGCCTCACGCCTCGCTGAGCGCCTCGGCATGCGCCGTCCGGCATTGAGTCAATTGCTGCGCGGGCTGGTTACTCGTGGCTGGGTGGCCCGACAGCGCGCGGAAACCGATCAGCGCGTGGTGCGCATCTATCTGACACCCGCAGGACAGCGCTTGGTGAAGTCGACCTCGGGACGGGCCGTCAGCATGTTGCAAAGAGCAGTGCGCGGTCTGAGTGTCGCCGACCTCGAGCGTCTGGCGAAGTCAGTGCCGGTGCTGGTGGAGCAGCTACCTAAGCGTGCATCGCGCCGGCGTGCGGCGTAAGCTCAACACAAGACGCCGGTCGTCTGGCCCTGGGGTCTCGTAATGATGCGTCTGCTGCTGTCGTTCGCTTTCGTATTGTCGTACTGCGTCGTTGCAGTAGAGCCGGGACAGGCGGCGGAGCCCGCTGCTGCCTCCGAGTTGCGGCCCGCGGCACCATTCATACGCGAGGGAACGAATAATCAGAACCCCGCGATCGGCAAATTGCGCGGCCGGCTGCTGCGGATCAAGCGGCCACTGCTGATCGTGGCCGATCTCGAGCGTTCGATCGAATTCTATGTCGACCTCGTCGGGCTCGAGCTTTATTCCGTCGAGCCAACTTACGATCGTCGGCCGGAGTCATTGGGATACGAGCTGTTCAACATCGATGCGGGCTCGCGCAAGCGCATGGCGATGCTCAATACGTCGGCGGAGATACGCGGTATGACACTGCAGGAAGTGCGCGACATGCAATGGAGTGTGCAGCAGAAGCCACGCACGTCGACCATCCTGTTCGAGACCGACGATCTCGTCGCGACGATCGACCGCGTGCGGGCGGCGGGCTATCAGGTGATCGAGCCGGTGGCGGGCGAAGTGCCGGCTGCGCTGGGGGTGCCGGCCCTGCGCTTTCTCGAGGGTGGCGTGATCGATCCGGATGGCCACGTGATTTCGTTCTTCCAGTATTTTGCAGATGATGACAATTGGCAGCGGGTTCGCGCCGAATTCACGAAATAGGTCGGCATTGTTAGTCGACGCAAGCTTGTCGTTAGTGGTACAATGGTCATTCGCGCGAGGAAGCGCGAGCCGCATTCCTCGTATTTTCTGCTGGTTCTTCGTCGGTTGCTGTCCGGCGGACCTGACATAGGGGGGGTCCTATGGACTTCAATGATTTCGCCGCCTCGCTACAGCAGGCCTTCGCGCCGCAGCTCCTCAATGTCATCGGTGCCATCGGCATACTCGTCATTGGCTGGCTCATTGCGGTCATCGTGCGGGCCGGCGTACGGCGCGGACTTGCAGCGCTGCAGGTCGACGCGCGTGTCACCAAGGCAGTAGGTGATCCGTTACCCATCGAGCGTCCCGTCTCGCTGGCGTTCTTCTGGCTGATCATTCTGATGACGATCGTGGGGGTGTTCAGCGCACTCAATCTCACAGATGTCGCTGCGCCCATCCAGGCGCTGGTGACTCAGGTGATCGCCTATTTGCCGCGCATTTTTGCCGCAGCAGTACTGTTTGCAGTGGCGTGGCTAGTTGCCACCGTCTGCAAGGCCGTGGTTGCCCGACTATTGCGCGCCACCTCGCTCGACGACCGACTGTCCGCGAGCGCCGGCATGGCGCCTATGAGCGGCCATGCTTCGAACGCACTGTTCTGGCTGATCATGCTGATGTTCCTGCCGGCAATCGTCGGGACACTTGGCATAGCAGGATTGGTCGGTCCGCTGGAAGGCCTCACCAATCAGTTGGTGGGCATGTTGCCGAACATTTTCGCTGCCCTGGTCATCGTCGGCGTCGGCTGGCTCGTCGCACGGATCCTGCGTGCCCTGGTGACCAGCGCCGTCAGTGCACTTGGCATCGATCGGCATGCGCCCTTGCTTGGCACAGGTGCGACGGCGGGCGACGGCGAGGGGAATGCCGTCTCGCGCGCGGCCGGCACGGTGGTATTCGTACTGGTGTTGGTACCGGCGATCGTCGCGGCACTCGACGCTTTGCAAATAGAGGCGATATCCCAGCCGGCCGGCGCCATGCTCGGTCAGTTTCTCGCCGCGATTCCCAATATCGTGGCGGCTGCGGTCATTCTGGGTGTGGCATGGGTGATCGCAAGGCTGGTGGCCAATCTCGCTACGCGCGTCGCCGCGACCGCCGGCGTGGATGCCTGGCCCACGAAACTCGGCATCACCGCTGCCAGCACAGAATCGGTGCGACCCTCCAAATTGTTAGGCTCACTCACGCTGTTCTTCATCATGTTGTTTGCTGCCACTGAAGCAGCGAATCAGCTGGCGTTGACGCGACTAGCCGACATGCTCGCCAGTTTCATCCAGTTTGCCGGCGATGTGCTGTTGGGCGCGGTGATTCTGGTGGTGGGATGGTGGCTGGCCGGTCTTGCGGCGGCTGCCATTCAGCAGAGCAGCAATCGCTACGGTCATCTGCTGGCACAGGTGGCGCGCTTCGCGATCATCGGGCTGGTCCTGGGCATGGGACTGCGCGCCATGGGCGTCGCGGATGACATCGTCAATCTGGGTTTTGGGCTCACCCTGGGCGCCGTCGCAGTGGCAGTTGCGCTGGCTTTCGGACTCGGCGGCCGTGAGGCGGCGGCGCGCTTGCTCGATCGGTGGCTCAAGCGTTTGGACGGCTGACGTGTCAATCGAAGACGAAGCGCCGGCCAGCGCCGCGCCGGCTCACAATGTAGCCCGCGGTCGGTGCGGGAAAATGTGCCGGTAGGATCAACCCGTCGCTGTCGGCAAACGCGCTGAATCCGGCCGCGCGATCGGTTTGCCAGGCCGCCAGACGATGTTCGTATTCGCGCCGCGCAAAAATGTAGCGCGCATTGGGGAACGTGGGTACCCAGCGGCCGTCGGTGAGCCGCGTGTTCCAACCTATGTGGTCAGCGTGCATATGCGTGCACATGACGAAGTCGATCTGCTCTGGCACAACACCCGCTGCGGCGAGATTCTGCAGCCACGGTGTCTGAAGTCGGTGGAACGCGGCGTGGGCACCACGCTCTTTGTCATTTCCCATACAGGTGTCGATGAGGATATTGTGGCGCGGGGTTCGCGGTAGGTAGCTGTGAAAACTGAGCAGGCCCACGCCCATCGTCAAATCGGCGAACCGCGGCACGAGCCATGCGCGCTCCGACTCGAGCTGTGCGGCTGCCAGGGACGGCAGGAAGTCGGCGAATGGCATGCCGATGCCGGGATTCTCGACAACTGTCGCAACGATGAGTTTGCCAATCCTGCACGGCTGCATCCGCAAAGTTTGGCACAGACTGGCGCAGCCGCGCATAGGGTGTTAGAACTGCGCGCAGTGGGCCGCTGCAGCGGTGGCACGAGGTGCTGTAGGAATAATGACGATACTGACAATGCAACGCGAGGCAACCTTCTTGCGCGCGACTCTGGTCGACACACAATCGGGCAGCGTCGTGAGAGACGTGGTTATTCCGACGACCGCCGATGCGAGCGCGCAATTGCAGCAGGTAGTCGCATCGCTAGGTGACCTCACTGCGAGCATCGAGGCCGTCGGTCATCGTATCGCGTACGGCGCAGCCCGTTGTGTCGAGCCGCAACCCATTGACGATGCGCTAGTGGACGAGCTGGCGGCACTGGCGGGGCCTGCGGCAGACTGCAATGGGCCGTGTATCGCTGCAATCCGCGCGGCTCGTCGTCTCTGGCCGGCATTGCCGCAGGTCGCGGTCTTCGCCACCCCTGCCTTTATTGCCAGTGAGACCTTGCGGGTGACCAGGCCCGCTTCGTCTGACACGGTCCGCCCGGTCCCGATCGCGATCTCGGCCCGACACATCCATCTCACCGCCGAGACGATCCAGCAGTTGTTTGGCCCCGGCCATGAATTGCGCCCGCTGAAGCCGCTCTCGCAGCCCGGACAATTTGCATCCGAGGACACGCTGACGCTGGTCGGGCCGAAAGGCAGGATCGAGAACGTGCGGGTGCTGGGTCCGCCTCGCTCGGCCAATCAGGTGGAGATTTCGCGCACCGACGAGTTCACGCTCGGGATCGACGCGCCCGTACGCGGCTCAGGGGATCTCGACGGGACACCGGGCATCACATTGGTGAGCGACCGGGCGAGCGTGACGCTCGAGCAAGGCCTGATCTGCGCGCAACGGCATGTGCATATGACGCCCGAGGATGCGGAGCGCTGGGGCGTCGCCAACGGCGACCTCGTGGATGTCGGCGTCGACACGGACGGCCGCGATCTGGAGTTCAGTGACGTGCTCATTCGGGTCGATCCGAGCTTTCAGTTCGAGATGCACATCGATACCGATGAAGCCAACGCCGCCGACCTGAATTCAGGCGATGCCGGCGTGTTGGTCGACACCGGCCGACCGGGTCGGCTCGTGCGCAAACCCGGTACGGGCGCCTGAAAGCACCGAACGTCATAAAGCAATGATGACCATACGTTAAAGGCTTGCGTCAAATAGCCGGCTGTTGCTAATTTGCGTCTTCGCAAGGCCGACGGGTCGGTTCTTCAAGGGGGGCGGTATGAGAACTTTTTGTATTTTCGTCGCAACAAGTATCGCTGCAACGGGTGTCGCAGTGGCGCAGCAAGAGCAGGGTGCGCTGCAGGAAGTGTTGGTCACCTCGCGCAAGGTCGAAGAGCGACTGCAGGATGTGCCATTGTCGGTCAGCGCATTCACTGCCAAGGAAATCGCCGAGCGCGGCGCCGACGACATCTACAAGATCAGTACGGCCACACCGGGCTTTGCGTTCGAGAAACTGAATCGCTTCGGTGTGCAAGGCGGTGGCAGCCGGCCAGTCATCCGCGGTCAGTCGAATATTCTGGGCGAGGCCAACGCCTCGATCTTCATCGATGGTCTGCAATACAGCGACTCGATCCTGTCCTTCCCGTTCGACATCGTCGAGCGCGTGGAAGTGATCAAGGGGCCGCAGGCTGCGTTGTACGGCCGTGCGACGTTTGCGGGTGCGATTAACCTCGTAACCAAGAAAGGTTCCAACGAGTTCGAGAACAAGATCTCCGGCCGGCTGGCGCAGTACGATGACCGCGAGATCAATTTTCTGTCGCGCGGCCCAATTGTCGAGGACAAAATCTTCTACATGGTGCACGCGCGCTACTACGACTTCGGCGGTCAGTATCGCAACACTGTCGATGGCCGCAAGGTTGGCGATGAGAACTCCGTCAATCTGAACGGTGCGCTCGAGTTTCGGCCTAACGACAGGCTTACGGCCCGGTTCGGATTTGGTGTGGGTCAAGACGATGACGGTATGGCGGCGGTCACATTGCAGGATCGTTTCGCCAACAACTGCTTCTTGAACGTCGCGCGGCAATACTACTGCGGTGAAGTGTTGGAACTCGACAGTACCGAGCAGAACATCGACATCTTCGGCGGCCGGGCCGGTCTCGAGAAGACCGCCTATCGCTTCTCGTCGCAAATCGCCTATGACGCTGGCAATTTCGAGGTCGACTGGAATACGGGCTACTTCAGCGCCGATTCCGAGTACGGCTACGATGTTGATATCACCTCGAACTCCACTGCGCTCGGCGGCGACTTTGCCCGCGTGGCCGTCAGTGATCGGCGTGAACTGTCATCGGAGCTCATCTTCCGTTCTGACACTGAACGCCGCGTGCGCTTCCTGGGCGGCGCTTACTACTACCAAAGCCGGCGCGAGTTCCGCGAGGAGCGCATCCTCAATCGCGCGCGCGATGTCGACAACGGCGAGGACCGGATCGACAACATCGCGGTCTTCGGTTATGTCGAGGGTGATTTCACCGACCGGCTGAAGGGCCGCGTCGAACTGCGCTATGCCGAGGACACGATTGGCAACAGCAATCCAGGTGCCCCCAATCGGGCCGCGCTGCCGTTGATCGAGAGAACCTTCAATAGTTGGTCGCCGCGTATCACGCTCGACTTCAAGGCGACGCCGGACAATCTGATCTACGCGTCCGTAGCCGAGGGTAACAAGCCTGGCTTCATCAATTCCAATCCGCTGCTCGATCCGTCCTTGCTGTTCGCTGACGAAGAGAGTGCGCTCAACTACGAAGTCGGCAGCAAGAACACGCTGTTCAACGGGCGCATGACCCTGAACGCTGCTGTCTACTACATCGACTGGACCGATCAGCAGCTCACCACGGCGGCAACGCTCTCGAGCGGTGCGCCGGTCACCGTAGTTGTTAACGTCGGCAAGACGGAAGTGAAGGGCTTCGAACTCGAGCTCAACAATCAGTTCACCGACCAGTTGAGCGGCGGTCTGGGCTTCTCCTACAACGATGCGAAGTTCAAGGAGGCGTTCGACCCCGAGCAGGCAGCCTTCAACGCAGATCCCAATCGGCCGATTCCCGGTGATATGGGTTCGCTCGCAGGTAAGCAAACGCCGAACGCTCCCAAGACTCAGGCCTCCGCTTATGGCCGTTACGAGTTCCCAATCGGCGCCAGCGTCAACGGCTTCGTACGAGCCGATTACTCATACGTTTCCAAGAAGTACTCGCAAGTGTTCAATCTGGCGCACACTGGCGATCAGAACCTCGTCAACCTCAAGATCGGGTTCGAGACCGACAAGTGGAATTTCACGATCTTCGGCGACAACCTCACCGACGACCGCACACCGTCTACGGTGATTCGATTCGTCGACTTCAAGAACGTGTTGCCGATTGGCACCAGCAACCGGACCTCGTCATTCGTGCGCGCGTTCCAGTACCCGCTCGCCGACAAGCGGCAGTTCGGCGTGACCGCCAGCTACAAGTTCTGAACTTACGGTGCCGGTGTTGCTCTGTGCATGCACAGGGCAACATCGGCGCTCATCTAGATCCCACGAAAGCTCGCGATTTCCTCGAGTGGCGCGCGCGCCGTGCGCAGACTGTTGACCGGGTGAGCCGGATCGGCGTAGCCGAGCGCCAGGCCGCAGAACAGCATCAGTTCGGGCGGCAGCGCGAGAAACTCGCCCACCGTTTTGTGCCAACACGTCCAGGCTTCCTGCGCGCAAGTGGCTAGACCCGCTTCCTGGGCCAGCAACATGATGGTCTGGATCAACATGCCCAGGTCGGACCACTGTGGTGCACCCATGCGCCGGTCTACGCAGAAGAACATTGCTACGGGTGCATTCCAGAACTGGTAGTTGCCGGCAATGAAGCGCAGCCGTGCTGGCTTGTCGGCGCGCGCGATGCCCATCGTGCCGTACATGTCCTCGGCACACTGAAAGCGTCGACTGCGATGCGGCTCGAACAGGTTCGGCGGATAGATTGGGTACTCCTCGCCGTCTTGGTCGATTCCGGCCACGAGTTTGTCGCGCATGCTGGCCTTGAAGCTGGCCAGCTCGGCTCCTCCCAGCACATACAAATTCCATGGCTGCACGTTACCGCCGGAGGGAGCGTAGCGCGCAGTCGTTAGAATCTGCCGCAGCAGCGCGGGATCTACTGGCTGATCGAGGAAGGCGCGGGTCGAAATGCGCCTCATGACGGCATCGGTGACAGTCGTGTTCTTTTGCATCTGCGCATGATGCCACGGCGCCATCGTTGCAAATGCGTATCCTAGCCGCGTGCCAAAGTGGGAACTACGCGTTCAGTTTGTGTGTCCAATCAATCATCCGACCAAGGATTGCCATGATTGCTCATTCGAAGCTGTTTCGCCGAACATTGGGCATAACCATGTTGCTCGCGGTTGCGACCGGCTGCAGCTCGCTGACCACCCGAGCGGACTTCGATCGCAACAACGATTTCAGTCGATACCGGACGTTTGCCTGGATGAGCGACGATCCGGTGCTGGCGGCGCGCGGCGCGACCGCGCAGGTGAGCCCACTCAACCGCCAGCGCATCGTCCAGGCCATCGAAGCTGAACTGCGCGCCAAAGGTTTCACGCTCGCCGCCCGGCGCGCGAATGCTGATTTCGTCGTCGATTACACTGTCGGTTCGCGCGATCGAATCGACGTTGATTCCTATCCCACCGATTTCCGCGGGCCCTGGTCCTGGGGCTGGCCGCGCTACTGGCGCGAGGTCGATGTCTCGACCTACACAGAGGGCCGGCTTGCGGTCGACATATTCGATGGTCGCACGCGCCGTCCCGTATGGCATGGTCTGGGTAAGCGACGGATTTCAGCAGCCGACATTGCGCGGGCCGAATCGGAAATTCCCAAGGCCGTCAGTGCGATTCTGGCGCCGTTTCCGCCGCGCTGAATGCGCCACTTGCGGCTGTTACCCATGTAGCATTGGTGGGCGGTACTGGGATCGAACCAGTGACCCTTGCCGTGTGAAGGCAATGCTCTACCGCTGAGCTAACCGCCCGCCGTGGCCGCCGGGAAGGGCGGCACGATCGAAAGAGGACGCGCAGTGTAAAGAGGGCGCTCGTCCGACGCAAATCCGGACGTTCGCTGCTAGCATGCGCCTCACCATGACCGTCACGACGCGATTTGCCCCAAGTCCAACTGGCCTATTGCATATCGGCGGGGTGCGCACGGCGCTCTTCAGCTGGCTCTATGCGCGCCGCCACAACGGGAAGTTCATTCTGCGGGTCGAGGATACGGACCTCGAGCGCTCGACGCCTGAGGCGGTGCGCGTGATCCTCGAGGGGATGCAATGGTTGGGCCTCGACCATGACGACGGGCCTCACTACCAGACCCAACGTTTTGGGCGCTACAAAGAGGTGCTCGCCAGGATGCTGGCCGCCGGCAAGGCCTACCATTGCTACTGCAGCAAGGAAGAGCTCGATGCGATGCGCGCCGCGCAGCAGGCGCAAAAGCTCAAGCCGCGCTACGACGGCCGATGTCGGCATGCCCGCGGACCCGGGCCGCAGTCGGGTCGTGCGCCGGTCGTGCGGTTCAAGAACCCGGAGGAGGGTTCTACCATCGTGCGCGACGTGGTACATGGCGATGTCGAGTTCCGCAACACGGAGCTCGACGATCTGATCATCGCGCGCTCGGATGGCACGCCTACCTATAATTTCTGCGTGGTGGTGGATGATGCCGACATGGGGGTCACGCATGTCATCCGCGGCGACGATCACCTGAACAACACGCCACGCCAGCTCAACATGTTGTTAGCGCTGGGTCATCAGGCACCGGTCTACGCGCATGTGCCGATGATTCTCGGTCCGGACGGCGCCAAGCTCTCCAAGCGTCACGGCGCCGTCAGCGTGCTGCAATATCAGGAGGAGGGCTATCTGCCAGATGCGCTGCTCAATTATCTCGTACGTCTCGGCTGGTCGCACGGCGACCAGGAGATCTTCAGCCGCGCGGAGCTGGTGGCGTTGTTCGACATCAAGGATGTCAACAAGGGCGCGTCGGCATTCGATCCGGAGAAGCTGCAGTGGCTGAACCAGCAGCACATGATGCGCGCCGATCCCGCCGAGATCGTGCCGCAGCTGCGCTGGCAGCTCGTTCATCGTGGCATCGAGCCGGCGGACGATGAAGCGCTGGCGGCGATCGTCGTCGCACAGCGCGAGCGTTGCAAGACGCTCAAGGAGATGGCGGACAACAGTCGGTTCTTCTTTGGCGAGACCGTTTTGCTCGACGAGAAGGCAGCGCACAAGCATCTGACCGTCGAGTCCCGTCAGGCGCTGCAGCAATTGGGATACCGCTTGCGCACCCTGCCGCAATGGGAGGCCAGCGCCATCCACGCAGCGATCCAGACGGTGGCTGGCGAGCTGGATCTGTCGCTTGGCAAGCTGGCGCAACCGCTCAGGGTGGCGGTCACCGGCGGGACGGTGTCGCCGCCGATCGATCAGACACTGGCCATTCTGGGTCGTGAGCGTACGATGGCGCGACTGATTGCGGCGATTGGCTAGCTGTGCGGGCCGGTGCGGCGCTTTCCTTGACACCTGCGCAGGGGTTGCGTAATTTGCGCGGCCTTCTGTGGGGCTATAGCTCAGCTGGGAGAGCGCTTGCATGGCATGCAAGAGGTCGACGGTTCGATCCCGTCTAGCTCCACCACTCACCCCCAAGGTGAGTGACAATTTGGTCTGCGTCCCCATCGTCTAGAGGCCTAGGACACTGCCCTTTCACGGCGGCGACAGGGGTTCGAATCCCCTTGGGGACGCCATCTCGAGGCTCAGGAAGGCTCCATTGCCGCAGAATATTGCCGTCGCGTTGACCCTATGGCTCGCTGTGTTTTTGCCGGCCCGCGCGCAACTGCCGTCAGCTTCGCCGGTTGCCACCGTGGTGATTCACGCCGGCACATTGCTGGCGGAGCCACCCCTCGCGCCGAAGCATCAGCAGACGCTCGTCATACGCGGCGAACGAATCGCCGCCATTCGTGACGGCTTCGTGGATCCCGCCGAGTTCGTGGCAGCGGGTGAGCCGGCGCCACGACTAGTTGATCTATCGCGTCATTTCGTCATGCCAGGACTGATCGATGGGCATACACACCTGTCGTTCCAGTCTGGCGGCAGTCCGGTCATTGCCTTTCGGCAATCCGATTCCGAGATGGCGCTGACTGCGTTGATCTTTGCACGACGCACGCTGGCCGCTGGTTTCACCACAGTGCGCGATCTCGCTTCGGGGCCGGAGATCGTCTATGCAGTGCGCAATGCGATCAATGCCGGTCGTTATATCGGGCCCCGCATACTGGCAGCGGGACTGCCCATTACCGCGCGCGGTGGACACGGCGACTTTCCCGGCTCGCGCGAGGATCTGTGGCAGGACGCGGCCCAGCGGCAATCGGGGGTTTGCTGGGACGAAGGCAGCTGTCGTGATGCGGTGCGTTTGCAGATCAAGCGCGGTTCGGACGTCATCAAGCTCATGGCGAGTGGCGGATTCTCCTCGGGTACCGGCGCGCCGCAACAGCTGACGTTCATGGAGATGCAGGCGGCCATCGACGCCGCCCACATGCGCAATATCAAAGTCACAACCCACGCCTATGCCGCCGCCGCGATCCGCGATGCCGTGCGCGCGGGGGTCGACTCGGTCGAACACGGTCTTGGCATGGACGAAAACATCGCGCGGGAAATGGCGCAGCGTGGCACGTTTTTCGTGCCGACTCTGATGGCCTACGATCCGGCGCCGCCAACGGCGGGCCAGCCGCCGCGTCCACCCAACCCTTTGAGTCGCGGCGCACAGGAGATGTCACAACGCGCACTGCAGTACGCGCTGAAGCACAAGGTAAAGATCGCCTTCGGCACGGACGCGGGCGTCGGGTCACCGCATGGCACGAACGCGCACGAGTTCAAGCTGTTGGTCGAGGCCGGGCTCACGCCGATGCAAGCGATCACAACCGCGACCACGACCGCTGCCGACAACCTGGGGATCGCCGATCAGGCTGGCAGCCTCACGAATGGCCGCATCGCTGATCTGATCGCACTGACGTCGGATCCGCTGACAGATGTCCAGGCCCTGCAAAGCATCGACTTCGTGATGAAATCGGGGCGCATCGCCAAACGAGACGGCTCGATGCTCCCGGCTGAACGATGGGACGGCGACCCATACATTTATCCCTGAGGAGGGCTCGCTTCTCTTCCAGCTCGCGCGCGCGAGCTCGCCGGGCCCGCCCACCCGCCGCTCGGAGGAAACACCAAAGACCAGGAAACGCGGAGAAACCGCTGGGAGCAGTTCATTAAATCTGATTCACATGTTTCACGTATTTTCTGGTATATACGTGAAACATGTGATAATTTGGATGGGAGGCTACATGGAGGCGTTCATGACCAAAGTCACTTCTGGCAAGTTCACACGCGAGTTCGGACGCTACCGCGTGATGGCGCACCGCGAGCCTGTTGTTGTTACCAACCACGGGCGCGACGATGTGGTGCTGATCGGCGCGGAAGACTATGCGCGGCTGCGACGCTACGAGCAAAAAGCCTTTCATGTCACCAAGCTTCCGAGGGAAGTGGTCGACGAACTTGGCACCGTCGCTGTTCCCGAAGCCGCCGCGAAATTCGATAACGAATACCAGCCCTGAGCGATGGCGGAACTCGAGCCGGAGATCGGCCTTGTTATTCGCCATGCATATTTGTGGTGGAGCGAAGCGCGCAAAGGCCGCGAAGAAGGGAGTAAGGACCGCCCCTGCGTAATCGTTCACTTGCGCGTCAACGAATATCAGGAACTCGAAACCTATATCTGCCCGGTTACGCACACGCCGCCGGAAGTGCCGGAAAAAGCGATGGAGATTCCCGCCGCAACGAAAAGGCGCCTGCGTCTCGACGAGGAACGCTCCTGGATCATCACCACCGAAGTTAACCGCTTCATCTGGCCGGGACCGGACCTGCGGCTCGTGCCGGGTGGTGGCTATTCCTGTGGATTGCTGCCCGGCGCGATGACGCGCGATCTGGTCGCGCAGGTGAAGAAGAACGCGCAGGACAAATCGCTGCTGGTCGTGGGCCGCACGGAGTAATCGACCCGTCAGCACGATTCACTCACACCGGCAGCCGCAGTGCTGTAGGGTGTCCGGCATCTGATCGTTGGGGAATAGTATGCTGACTAATCGCTGGACTCTGAACTCGCGGACCTCGCTGAAAGCGGCGCCGGGCGAATTGCCGGAGGAATTCGGCTCGCGCGTCGCGCTCGAAAAGGCGCAGGCGGCGGAACGCTGGCAGCAGGAGTTGGCGGAATTGTCATCGCCCGCCAATGCTCCCTCGATCCGCATCCGTGCTTGGGAGAAAACCCATGCGTTGCGCTTGCCTAGTGCGGCTAAACACCCGGTGCTCAATGCGGTCGCCAACGCGACTGGCCTGTCGCTGGAGCAAGTCGAAGAAGAACAGCAGCGGCGCGCAGACTATGCGGCCAGCAAGACTGCGGCCGCGGCCGCGGCGAGCGAGGACGCAACGCTCGCGGCCACCCCGGATACCGGCACGACCGAATAGGCCAGTTACCAGGCTTGCAGTGTGTCGGTGGGGCGGGCGAGCGCCGCCATCGCTGCTGGCAGGACGGGGCGATACGGCGCATGGTAGTCGACCGCGATACGTGCGTCGGGGATCACGTTTTCGAGCGGTCCGCCACAAGAGCGGATCAGCATCATGAAGCCTGTCAGCGATCCGTACGGGCCGTGCAGATGCTCGGGTTCCCACCACGCATAGGCACCGGGGCGCATCACGCCCACATCATTGATCGAGTACTCTCCGGCCAGCACGTACATCTCCTGCACGTGTTTGTGCGTCCAGCGCTTCTCCATGTACCGAAACGGCAGCGCGCTGTAGAGGATGGTGATCTCACCGGTCATCGGATCCTGGCGTAGCGTCTGTACACCCGTGCCTACCAGGTAACGCGTGTGCGGATTCTCTTGCCAGCCCTCCAGGCCCTGCGTGTAGGCGTTGATGTAGGGCACGTCGAGCGCCGGATCGTGGTACGAAGGTGCCGCCGCGGCCCTCTGCAGCTCAGGTTGCTGCGCATACATCGCCAGCACGATTGCCCCACCTTTGCTATGGCTCGAGCACCGCAGACTGCCAGCGGCACGACAGGCGTAGGTATGCGGCACATAGCGCTGCTCGCCGATCGCGAGGTCGCCCTGCAGCACGTACAGCTCTTCCATTGCCGACAGATAGTGCGCGTCGTCACGCTGCCAACCCGCCGGCAGTCGCAACAACAGGGTGGCAGCGCCCGTGCTCGGATCGCGGCTCAGCAGCCGACTTGCCATCCCCGCATGTGCTGCGCCGAGCCCGCCATACGTCCATCGCAGACATTGACTTTGAATGAACATGGTATGGTCGCGGGACATCTGGGGAGCCTCGTTTGAACGCCAAGTCAGCGACGGAGAGCCAAGCTTATCCCGCCCGACCGTACGCCTGGTTCGTCGTCGTGCTACTAACAATCGCTTACGCGATCTCCTTGCTCGACCGCTGGATCATCTCCCTGTTGGTCGAGCCGATCAAGGCGCACTTTGGTGTCAGCGACACGCAGATGGGGCTGCTGATGGGCCCGGTGTTCGCCGTGCTCTATGTGGGCCTCGGTCTGCCGCTGGGCTGGCTGGCGGATCGCTACGATCGCCGCCGGTTGATTGCCGCGGCGATGACGCTCTGGTGCGCCATGACGGTCTTTTGCGGTCTGGCGCGCAATTTCGGCGAGCTGGTGCTCGCGCGGCTCGGCGTCGGCATCGGTGAAGCGGGGCTGGCGCCGGCGGCAAATTCCCTGATAGCCGACTACTTTCCGCGCGCCGAGCAGAGTCGCGCGATTTCCTTTTTCAACATGGGTGTCGCTACCGGTCTCGGGATCGCCTATTTGATCGGTGGCTATATCGTCGGCTGGATGCAAACCCGACCCGTGATGGAACTGCCCCTGATCGGTGAGCTTGCCACCTGGCAACTCGTGTTCATCGCGGCGGGCGTGCCGGGGCTCGTGATCGCCGTCGCCATCGGCATGGTGCGGGAGCCCGTGCGCCGCGATCGTCTGGCAGCGGCGGATGCCAGTGTGACGCTGCGCGATTGCCTGCGATACGTGTTCGAGCGGCGGCGCGCATTTTTCCCGTTGATGATCGGCATGGGGACGTCGCCCTTGATCGGCTACGCCTGGAACTGGCTGCCGGCGATGTTCACGCGTACCTGGGGCTGGTCGGTGACGGAGCTCGCCAGCGTCTACGGCTGGATACTCGTGGTGTTCGGGCCGCTGGGTGCCCTGTCGGGCGGCTGGATCGCGACGGCGCTCTATCGACGTGGCCGCAAGGACGCGCCGTACATCGCGACTATCATTGCGCTTGTGTCGATGGTGGTGCTGTCTACGCTGCTGCCGTTGATGCCGACGGCGGAACTCGCCGCCGTGTTGCTCGTGCCGGCGACCTGGGCCGGTGCGATGAGTACCGCGGCGGGTGTCTCGAGCGCGGTGTTCCTGGCGAGCGGTGAGTTCCGGGCGCAGGTTGCCGCGATCTACATGGCCACGATCAGTGCGATCGGTTTGCTGTTAGGCCCATCGCTGGTAGGCTGGCTGAATGACACTTGGTTTACGGATCCGACCGGCATTCGCTACTCGCTGTCGCTGACGGCACTCATCGCGGGCGGTGCATTGACTGCCTATCTGATTACCGGCCGCCGACACTATGCGCTGGCGGTCGCTGAATTCGAAGCGCTGCGGAGTGCGCCTCGTCCATGACGCGCGCCTCGCCAGATAGCGCCATACTGGCCGAGGCGATCGCGATCGTGCAGACATTCATGCATCATCTGGCCGCACGCGATCTGGTGGCAGCTTCCGCATTGCTCGCCACCGGCTTCACACTGACCACTACGGGCGGGCAGGTGTTCAGGGAACTCGCGGATTTCGTCGCCCTCAGTCGCGGCCGCAATCGCGCTGTACGCAAGCACGACACGGGCCTCGACGCATGCTTTCTGAGCGAGGACGAACACGGTCCGCAGGCGGCCGTCTATGTGTTCGGCACCATGTCAGGGGAATGGCTCGATGGCAACTCGTTCCGGGATGTGCGTTACCTCGATCGGTTCGTGGTACTGCAAGGCAAGATTGCAGTCATGGATATTTACAGCGACATGGCCGAGCATCGCGCCCGCCGGACTTGAGCAGCCCGCAATATGAGCCGACCCCATATCTGCTTCATCCAGTCCCAGTGTCTTGCCTGGCAGAGTGCGACTGGCTGGGGATTCCCGCAGGCCGAGGTCAAGACGCTCAGTCTCGATGAGGACACGGGCGAAGCCACCGCGCTGCTGCGTTGGGCGACCGGCGCGCGCGGCGTACTCGAGGTGCCGGCCGGTCGATCCCTCGAAGTGCTCGTCCTGCAGGGCGAGCTTGCGATCGATGGCGTGGCGCTAAGCCTGCAAGGCTATCTATTTCGGGTTGCCGAGGCAGCGCGCGGGCTCGCATTCGAATGCGGGCAGGGAACGACGTTGCTCGTCATGCGCAATCGACTGCGCAACGGCGACTGCGACGTTGCAGTAGCCGATACGTTTGCCGAGCCCTGGCGATTCGGTGCCGAAGGTTCGGTGACCGGCAAGCCACTCGGCAATGGTCTCGCCACGAAATCACTGCGCTACAACGAAGCAACTGGCGAACGGTCTTTTCTCTACGCCGCTCTGGCGCAGCATCCGCCGCCTGCGGTGATGGTCGGCAAGTTCGCGCACCCAATGATCGAGGAGCTGTTCTTGCTGGATGGCAGCTACGTATTCGGGGACGTCGGTCGAATGCGGCGCGGCGCCTATGTCTGGTGGCGCGAGCACGAGTTTCACGGCCCCACGGGCAGCGTGTCGGGCTACCATCTCTTCATCCGTGTGCTCGGCGGTCCCTTGAGGAATGAGTTCAGCCGTGAACCGGCGCCGTTTTCGTACGGTCCGCCTTATCGACCGGCGTTGCCGCCGGCGCTGCGCACGGTTGCTCGGGAAACAACAGGAGATCTCAGTTGGTAGTCAGTGGTGAGCCATTCGCAGCGATCGTCGGCGCGGAGCATGTCCGCACGGACGCAGAATTCTGCCGTTATTTTTCGCGTGATATCTTCTTTTGGGACGACGCGACAACCGCCGCTGCGGTCGTGGCACCGGCTGACGCGCAGCAAGTGTCGGCCGTTCTAACGGCTGCGGCGGCACAGAATCTGCGCATCGCGATACGTGGCGGTGGCATGTCCTACACCGGCGGTTATGTGCCGACTCGCCCGGACACGGTCCTGCTCGATCTGCGCCGCCTCAATCGGGTTCGAGAGCTCAACGTCACCGATCAGTATCTGACCGTCGAAGCCGGCGCTACCTGGGAGTCGGTCAGTGCAGCGCTGGTGGACACGGGCTTGCAGCCGAGCCTCAAAGGGCCCTATTCAGGCAACGTCTCCACGGTCGGTGGCGCGTTGTCGCAGGGCGTGGTCGACGAAATGACCGGCGTGCTGTCGCTCGAAGTCGCGCTGCCGGACGGGTTGTTAGTCCGGACCGGGTCGGCGGCCCGGCAGGATCATCCGTCGCCATTCTTCCGGAATTTCGGACCGGATCTCACCGGCCTCTTCATCGGCGATGGCGGTACGCTGGGCGTGAAGACCGCGGCGACCCTGGCGCTGGAGCCGGTGCCAGCCGCCAAACAGCACGCGTCATTCGCGTTCGAGAGCTTTGCCTCGATCACCCGCGCGATGATCGGTTGTGCGCGCCTGAAGCTGCCGAGCCGGATCATGGGCCTCGATCCGAAGAAGAGCCAGAACGCACCGCGCGTTGGGTTCAAGAGCGCAATCGAGACAGTGGCCAAAGTGGCACTAACCAGTAACAAATTGCGTGGCGGTCTGCGTGACGCATTCGCAATGGCGGCGGCGGGTCGGAATTTCATGGAGGGTGTCAAGTGGTCGCTGCATATCACCGCGGACGGCACCAGTGAGGTGGCGGCAGAAGCGGCGATTGGCGCGTTCCGGGAGGTGTGCCTCACCGAGGGACGCGAGATCCCCAATCTGCTGCCGATCGCGCTCGGTGCCCGGCCGTTCTCGGTACGCGGGTTTCTCGGGCCGGACGGCGAGCGTTGGGTGCCCACCAATGCCGTGCTGGCGCCCTCGAGCGCCAAGGCGGCTGCGCAGCAAGTGCTGCAGTTCTTCGAACGCAATCGGGCGCGCATGCAAGCCCACGGCATCTGGGAGTCCTACATGCTGGGCGCACGGCCCGGCTTCGTGCTGATCGAGCCCTCGTTCTACTGGCGCGACGAGGTGAGCGCCTTGCACCTCGATCATCTCGATGCGGCCACCGCGGCCCGATTCACCGATCGGGCGCCGGATCCGGCAGCGCGGCGCTGCGTCATGGAACTGCGCCAGGAGCTGATCCAGTTGTTCGAGAGTCTGGGAGCCGCGCACGTGCAACTGGCACGAGCCTACCGATTCGATGCGCGCCTCGACCCTGCAACGCAGCAACTGTGGCGCACGCTGCGCGCGGCACTCGATCCTGAGGGCCGCATCAGCAGCGATAATCTTCGACGATTGACGCAGTCGGGCGACAGGACTTAACAATAATGTGATTCAAGTCGTGCGGCCTTCTGCACTTGCCACTAGACTTCACAACAGGCCGTAAGCCCCAGTCTTGGCTCGGGTTTTCGGCCAGTCGCGTATTCATTTTCTGATCCTGGGTAAGCATGTCGACGAGACTGTTCGGCGTCGTCTGGTATCTGCCGCTGTTGCTCCTTGCTGTGGTCGAGGTTGCCGCGCTGGTCAGTGCCTATCTGATCGCCGTCACGATTCTGCAATCGATGGTCAGCTCGCCGGCATTCAGCTGGCAGGGCGCGCTGCTGTTCGCGTTGATAACGCTGGTGGCCTTTGCGGGGCTGGGCTTGTTCAGCCGTCGGCAACGTGCCAATCGCAAGGGCATCATGTTGCGGGTCGCGGTGGGCATCATGGTCGGAGCTATGGTCTCGTGGGTGCTCGCCCGCTGGCTCGGCTGGCCCGGGCCAAGCGTGCCGCAGCTGGTCATCGCTGCAACGATCGCGGTGTTCCTGACGGTGCTGCTGCGACTGCTCGCCGAAAAGCTCGTCAGCGAGGATGTCTTCCGCCGGCGTGTCATCGTCTTCGGCGGTGGGCAGCGCGCGGCGAGTATCGCCGGGTTGCGACGGCGCGTCGACCAGCGCGGCTTCAAGTTGTTGGGATTCCTGCCGTCCGAAGGTGAGGCGGCGGTTGTCGATGCTGCACGGATGTTGCCGGGCAACCGGCCGCTCCTCGATCTGGCGCGCGAACTGCAGGCGGACGAAATCGTCGTTGCCATGGACGATCGGCGGCGGTCGTTCCCGATCGCCGATCTGCTCGAGTGCCGCTTCGACGGCATCGAAGTGACCGAGCTCGTGACGTTTCTCGAACGCGAGACGGGCAAAGTGCATCTCGATGTGCTCAATCCCAGCTGGCTGATATTCGGCGCAGGTTTTCGTCGTGACCATCTGCGGCTCGCGTCCGAGCGGGCGCTCGACCTGTTTGCGTGTGTAGCGCTGCTGCTGCTCGTGTGGCCGTTGATGCTGCTGACAGCGATTGCGATCATGCTCGAGGATGGCCCGCGCGCGCCGATCTTCTATCGGCAGACTCGCGTCGGTTTTCGCGGCAAGAACTTTCAGGTCATCAAATTCCGCAGCATGCGCGTCGATGCCGAGAAGGCGGGTGCCCAATGGGCGCAGGCTAACGACACGCGCGTGACGCGCGTGGGTGCGATCATCCGCAAGCTGCGCATCGATGAGTTGCCGCAGCTCATCAATGTCCTGCGCGGGGATATGAGTTTCGTCGGGCCGCGACCGGAACGGCCGGAGTTCGTGGCCAACCTGTCGGCGCAGATCCCGTATTACCAGGAGCGCCACTTCGTCAAGCCGGGGATCACGGGCTGGGCGCAGGTCTGCTATCCCTACGGCGCCTCGGAAACCGACGCTGCGGAGAAGCTGCAATACGATCTTTACTACGTCAAGAACCACAGTCTGCTGTTCGACATCATGATCCTGCTGCAGACAGCCGAAGTGGTGTTGCTCGGCAAAGGCGCGCGCTAGTGCAGGCGAGGCTGCCGTGAAATTCGGCGTCTTCAGCTATGGCTTGGCCGCGCTGGCCTTCGCGCTGCTCGCGTTTCTGCTGCGCCCGGCACGGCGTGAAGCATCGGCGCCGGACATGCGCCTGTGGATTGCCGCCTGGGGCACGAGTGTTTGGGCATTGCTGCTCGCCGCGGACGTTCACTGGCGGTTTCTCAGCTTTCCGCTGCTGGTGGCGATCGAGTCGTTACACGCTGGGTTGTGGCTCTGGCTGCTGGCGAGTCTGGCACGGCTGCAGAATCAACCGCGTTGGGTGGTCGTGACGATGCTGGCGGCGGGGCCCGTGGCCGCCGCGCTGGCGTTCGCGGTGGAGTGGCTGGCATTGCCGCTCGCCCCGTACCTTGCCTACCTGGGTCTGCTCGTCGCGCTGGTGGGCGTATTCTCGCTGGAGCAGGTGTATCGCAATGCCGAACAGGCTGGCCTCACGCCCGCGCGCTGGCTGTGTCTTGGCATCGCCGGCGTGTTCGTCCTCGATCTGTTCGTGTTCGCCGAGAGTGTGCTGGTACAGGAGTTCGACCGCACGGCATGGGAAGTTCGTGGGCTGATACTCGCGACGCTGGTATTGCCGATCGGCTTCGCGGCGCGCCGCATGCCGGACTGGTCGGTGGACATCTTCGTCTCGCGGCACGTCGTCTACTACTCCACCTCGTTCCTGTTGGTAGGCGCATATCTGGTGATGATGAGCCTCGGCGGCCTGTACGTGCGCGAAAGCGGCGGTGGCTGGGGGCCGACCGCGCAGCTGTTCTTTCTGTTGGCCTCCGGCGTGCTGCTCGCAACCCTGCTGTTCTCAGGCAGCATCCGCCGCAAGCTCAAGGTGTTCCTCGCCAAGAATTTCTTTCGCAACAAATATGACTACCGGATCGAATGGCTGCGGTTCATCAGCACGTTGTCGGAGCGCGGTCCGCACGAATCGTTCCATCAGACTGCGATCCGTGCCGTCGCCCAGATCATCGAGAGTCCGCGCGCCATCTTGTGGGTGCGTGACACTGGCAATGGTGCGCTGCGCCCGATCGCCGGGTGGCCGCGTACCGATGACGCGGAACTGTCCGATGCGGGCGTGTTGTCATCCAGTACGCCCTTGGTGTTGTTCCTCGAGCGCACCAAGTGGGTCGTCGACCTGAAACAACGCCACGAGCAGCCGGAGTTGTACGATGACCTCGCGATCGAGGAGCGTCTGCTGATGCTCGGCCCGGACGCGCTGCTCGTGCCGCTGTTCAATCTCGATCAGCTCTATGGCTGTCTGCTGCTGGCGCGCCGACCGGGCTTCGGTAAGCTGTCGTTCGAAGATCTAGATCTGCTGAAGACCGTCGGCCGGCACATCGCGGCTCACCTTTCGCAGGAAGAGATGGATCGGCGGCTGAACGAGAGCCGCCAGTTCGAGGCCTTCTCGCGGTTCGCCGCATTCGTCATGCACGATCTGAAGAATTCCACGGCGCAGCTCAAGTTGATCGTCCACAACGCGGAGCGCCACAAGCGCAACCCAGAGTTCGTCGATGATGCGATCGCGACGATCGCCAATACGGTGGAGCGCATGAGCAAGCTGCTGACGCAGCTCGGGCAAGGTGGGGTCAGCGGCACGTTGCGGGAGGCGGACCTCGCCCAGATTGCTGAGCAGGCCGTGTCGCGCTGCGCGGATCGCGCGCCGGCACCGCTGCTGAAAATCAATGCGCGACCGCGCGTACGCGCCGACACGGAGCGCCTGTCGAGCGTCGTCGAGCATATCGTGCGCAATGCACAGGATGCGTCCGTGCCCAATGGCGAAGTGCGGGTCGAGGTGGATTTCGAGTACGGCGAGCCGCGCCTGCGAATCAGTGACAATGGTGTCGGCATGGACGGCGAGTTCCTGCGCGAGAGGCTGTTTCGGCCGTTCGATACGACCAAGGGCGCACGTGGCATGGGTATCGGCGCCTATCAGGCACGCGAATACCTGCGGTCGTTGGGCGGTGACGTGCGCGTCAGCTCGAGGCTGGGCCGCGGCACCGTTTTCGAGCTGGTGTTTCCGGTGACCGGCGCGGGTGCTGCAGATCCGGATCATAGTCCCACGACCGTCGAGAGAGACGAGGCAGCGCATGTCAGCTAAGGATGCCAACAACCGACTCCTGATCGTCGAGGACGATCCGGGCATGCGCTCGCAGTTGCGCTGGTGCTTCGACAGCTATGAAGTGCTGTTCGCCGGCAATCGGACCGAAGCGCTGGCGGCCGTGCGTCGCTCACAACCGGCGGTCGTGCTGCAGGATCTCGGCTTGCCGCCCGATGCCGAGGGCGTGTCCGAAGGGTTTGCCGCGCTCGGCGAGATCCTCGAAATTGCACCGCAGACCAAAGTCATCGTCGTCACGGGGCATCACGACAAGGAAAGTTCGCTGCGCGCCATCGCCAGTGGTGCCATCGATTTCTACCAGAAACCGGTCGATGTCGATGTGCTGGGCCTGATCGTGAGTCGCGCGTTTCACATCGCGCGGCTCGAGTCCGAATTGAACGCGAGTCGCGTGACCGAGGGCCGTTCTGCATTCGGCGGGCTGATCGCAGCGGACGATCGCATGCAGCAGGTCTGCCGCATCATCGAAAAAGTGGCGCCGGCGGATGTCACGGTGCTCATTCTGGGCGAGAGCGGCACTGGCAAGGAGTTGCTCGCGCAGGCGGTGCACAAGCTGAGTCCGCGCGCCAACGAGAAATTCCAGGCGATCAATTGCGCCGCGATCCCGGAAGCGCTGCTCGAATCGGAGTTGTTCGGCTACGAGAAGGGGGCCTTCACGGGCGCGGCGAAGCAGACACTCGGCAAGGTCGAGCTGGCCGACGGCGGCACCCTGTTCCTCGATGAAATTGGCGATATGCCGATGTCGCTGCAGGCCAAACTGTTGCGCTTCCTGCAGGATCGTGTCATCGAAAGAGTGGGTGGCCGCCAGACGATACCGGTCAATGTGCGGGTCGTGGCGGCAACCAACCAGAATCTCAAACAACTCATTTCGCAACAGCGTTTCCGCGAGGATCTGTTCTACCGGCTGAGTGAAGTGACACTCGACGTGCCGCCATTGCGTGACCGCAAGGCCGACGCAGTGGCCATCGCCCACGCCTTCCTGCGCCGTTATGCGGCGCCGCTCGGACGTCAGCTGCGGGGATTCACGGACGAAGCGATCGCTGCGATTGGTGCCTATCAGTGGCCCGGCAACGTGCGCGAACTGGAGAACAAGATTAAGTCGGCAGTCCTCCTGGCCGAAGGGCAAGTGGTTGGCCTGACGGACCTCGCATTGCCGGGCACGATGGATGCGGCTGCACCCCAGACGCTGCGGGACGTACGCAACCGCGCGGAGCGCGAGGCGATCACGCACGCGCTGACGGTGGCCGCTGGCAACATCTCGCGCGCGGCCGATCTGCTCGGGGTGACGCGTCCGACCCTGTATGACTTGCTCGAGAAGCATCAAGTGCCGACCGGAACTGCCGACCGTGTCACAGCCGACAGCGCCAGCGTGACCACATCGAGACCTGGCGATTGAGAGGACGGTCACAGCCACTGTATCGCTTGCTGGAGAGTCCGGTTTTGGCACCAGTTGCCGCGCGGCAACGCGGCACAATGACGCCTTGCATTGGCATCCGGATCGCATGACTACTGTTACTTCTGGCAGGCAGCCCACGGTGACACTGACGCGTTTTGTGCCGCTCGCGGTGGTCCTGGCGGTCAGCGCGGCTGTCTACCCGATGCTGGTGCCGTTGCGGGTGCTGTGGGTCGATCTGCAGGACGCCGGCTACGGCCATGGCCCCTTGCTCGCGGCAGTGGTCGCTTGGCTGATCGTGCGCGCCAGCAGCGCCGAGGATCGTCCGCACAACGGCAGCCCGTGGGCGTGTGCCGCGCTCGTGTTCGTCTCGATCGCCTGGGCGGCTGCAGCGGTGTCATCGACTACCTCGGCCGCACAAGCGCTATGGCCGCTGATGTGCTGGCTGGTGCTGGCGGCGGCCTACGGTTGGCGGAGCGCGCGCCGCTTTGCCTTGCCACTCGGATTGTTGTATTTCGCGCTGCCCGTCTGGGGACCACTTACCGACCTCGTGCTCTGGCCGCTCACCATCAAGGCGTCCTCGCTCGGGGTGCAGTTGTTAGGGCTGAATGCGTACGTCGATCGCAACTTCGTCTACATCCCGTCGGGCGCTTTCGAGATCATCAGTGGCTGCAGTGGTCAGCACTTTTTTCTGGTGGCGACCGTCATCGGTCTGTTGATCGCGTATCTGAACGAGCTGCGCGGCCGGCAATTCGTGCTGGTCGTGGGCGTCGCCGTGGTTCTGGCGATGGTCATGAACTGGGTCCGGGTCACGGCCATCATCGCGGTCGGCTATGCCACCGAGATGCAGCATCCGATCGTGGCGGAAGGTCATCTGCTGTTCGGCTGGATCCTGTTCGCGGCGGTGCTGGTCCTCTACATCCTGTGGGCGCGCTACTACCTGGGCCGCCTGCCCGCGCTCGCGGCCGAACGTCCGCCGGTCGCCGCGCACCACGCGGCGGCATCGCCACGCCGGAGCGGTGCGCTGCTCGCATTGGGGCTGGTCGCGGCGCTGGTGGGGCCGCTCTGGTATGCCGCAGCGCAAGCGCGGGTCGCCGCAGTCGCGCAGCTGCCCGTGCGCCTGCGAATGCCCAGCACCGCGGTGAGCTGGATCGGACCTCTGGCTGGCGAGAGCCCGCTGCAGCCGGAGTTCCCCGCTGTCGCGCTCGAGCGACGCGCTATCTACCAGTCCGCGGACAATGCGAGCCTGGCTGTGCATGTGTACGCCAACCTGTTCGTCGAGCAGGAGCAGGGGGCCGAACTGGTCGGCTACGGCAATGTCGTGCTGCCGGAGGCGGATTGGACTGCCGGTTCGGTAGAAACTTTTCAATCGTTGGCAACCCCAAGTGTCGTGCCGCGCTATCGTGCGTACACTGCGCTGGGTCACGCGGGTGAACGGTGGCTGTTCCGTCAGACCTACGTCATCGCAGGGCAACAGATCGCGAGCGATTGGGAGTCGAAGGTGGCGCTGGCTGTCAGCCTGTTGCGGCTGCGGCCGCCGCGCGCCGGACTCGTGTTGTTCGCAGTTGCCTGTGGCGCCGATTGCGAGGCAGTCAGCAGCGCTATGGAGCAAGCCTGGACGGCGATCGTGCCGGGGCTGCTGGACAATTATCAATGAATAGCTGGATAGGTAGCATGTTGCAGATACGCTCAGCCTGGATTCTGGTTGCCGTGCCAATGCTGGTGCTCGCTGCGTGCAGCGCGAGCGATCCAGCCAGTGTCATCGCGCGAGCGGACGCGGAGATCGCGGCAGGCAAATACGGCGATGCCAATGTGATGCTCAAGAAGCTGGTGCAGGATTTTCCCGAGAATGCTGCCGCACGAGCTCGCCTGGCCGCGATCGCGGTCGATCAGGGTGACTATCAGGCCGCGGAAGCCGAGTTGGCGCGCGTCGAGCGCAGCGCGCTGACAGACGCCGTCTCGCAGGCGACCCGGCTCGAGGTGGATCTGGGTCTGGGTCGCTATGATCGGGTGCTCGCGGCGCTGGATGATGCTGGGCTCCTCATCGCGCCGGCCGATGCGATGGTGCTGCGCGCCCAGGCGCAGCGCGGCTTGGGCCAGCGCGCCGCTGCCATCGACAGCTATCGACGCGCGCTCGCGGCAGCGCCCGACAATTCGGCGGCCGTCGTCGGCATCGCCGAAGTGCAGCTGGCCGATGATGACGTGGCCGCCGCGACCAAGACACTGGAGGAGTTCCTCGGTCGCCGGCCTGACGACCCCGATGCACTGGTGGCGCGCGGCAAGTTGTACGGCCGCAAGGGTGAGTTCGCCAATGCCGCGGCGAGCTTTGCCAAAGCGGTGGCCAACGCGCCGGCCGGCTGGCCGCCGTCACGACGGTGGTCCGCGAAGTACCAGCAGGCCGAGGCGCACTTGCGCCGCAACGATGTGGATGGCGCAAAGGCTGTCTACGAAGAACTGAACAAGGCTGTGCCCGGCATCGCCGCGACCCGGCTGCTGGCGGCGCGTATCGCGCTGCTCGAACGACGCTTCAACGACGGCATCGAGGAGTTGCAGCGGCTGGCGCAAGCTGCGCCCGGCAATGAATCGATCGAGTTGCTGTTGTCACAGGCGCAGTTCGCCGGCGGTAGCCGTGAACAGGCCGTGACCACGCTGGAACGCCTCGTTGCCCGCAATGCCAAGAACCTCGACGCCGTGAAACTGCTGGCACGCGTTCGGCTCGAGCAGGGCAGGCCGGACCGCGCGCTGGAACTCGTCGACGCAGTGTCCGCCGACCACCCGCTCGACCCGGATCTGATATCGCTCGGGGGCGCCGCGCGTTTGCAGATGGGCCAACCGCAGGATGCCATCGCGTCGCTGGAGCGTGCCATCGCCAGCGATCCGACCAACCAGGGAGCGAAGCTGCAACTGGCTGCGGCCCGATTGTCGCAACGCAATGCCGAGGGTGCGCTGTCACTGCTCGACGAGTTGCCCGACGATGTACTGGCGACGCAGCAGGGCAGGTTGCGACTGTTGGCGCTCATCTCGGAAGGCAAGCGCGAAGCCGTCGACAAGGAAATCGCGCAGCTCGTCGGCAAAGATCCCGCTGACCTCACCGCGCTCGGCGGCGCAATCGATGTGCTGCGGGCGGCTGGTCGTCAGGATCTGGCGCGCAAGGTGGCGGATCGCCTGTACGAAGTCGGTGCGGGCAATCCCGCGATGCTGCTGCGCGTGGCACAGGTTGCTGCTGCCGATCAGGATTGGACACGCGCCGAGACGGCGCTCGATGAAGCGATCAAGCGCGATCAGCGCAATGTCGACCTGCGAGTCGCGCTGGCGCAGATTGCGGCGGCGCGCGGCGACGAGGAGCGCGCCATCGCCGTGCTCGATGAGGCGCGCCGCATCGATCCGGCCGCGATCGCGCCGCAATTGCTGCGGGCGGCGCAGTATCTGCGCCTGAAGAATCCCGCTGACGCCGAGAAGGTGATCGGCGAACTGCTCAAGGCGGCGCCCGGCAACGGTGCGGCGGCAGCCGCAGCCGGTGTCCTGCTGATGAACTTCGGCAATCCGGAAGCGGCGTTGCCGCGGCTGACGCTGGCGACGGAGCAGAACCCGTCGGCTGAGAATTGGTACAACCTCGCGCGCGCTCAGGCAGCCTTGAAGCAATCGAAATCGGCGCGTGACTCGTTAGTACGTGCGGTTACTGCCAAGCCCGATTGGGCGGCCGCAGTCGGTTCGTTGGCAAGCCTCGACGTTGCCGAAGGCAAAGCCCAGGATGCCGTGCGGCGCACCGCCGAGTTCGCCCGACGGTTTCCGCGCAGTGCTGAAGCGCAGCAGGTGCACGCTGAAACGCTGCTGGCGGCGAAGGAGCCCGCTGCAGCCAATAAGGTGTTCGCGCAGGCTTACGAGCTGGCGCCGTCGAGCGCGCTGGCCGTGGGCCAATATCGGGCGCGCAGTCAGGGTGGCCTCGCTCGACCAGAGGAGCCGTTGGCCGCGTGGCTCGCGCGTACGCCCAACGATCTTGCCGTGCGCGCCCTGCTGGCCGAGGCCTACCTGCGAGCCAACAACCGGGCCCGAGCGATCGCGGAGTACGAAGATCTGCTCGGGCGTTCCGGCACGAATGTGTTAGCACTGAACAATCTTGCCTGGCTCTATTCGTCCAGCAATCCGGCCCGGGCCGAGGAGTTGGGTCGACGCGCACTGGCACTGGCGCCCCAGTCGACCGCGGTACTCGACACGCTCGGCTGGATATTGTTCAACCGCGATAAGACAAGTGAAGCGCTGCCAATGCTGGAAAAAGCCGCAACTGTTGCTGCACAGGATCCGGCAATTCAATACCATTACGCCAGAGTGCTCGCCAAAGAGGGCGATGCTGCACGGGCCAGAGAAGTCGTGCAGCGGGCGTTGGCATCGTCGGCCGCTTTCGACCAGCGTGCCGATGCCGAACGACTGCTTAAGGAACTGAGCAAGTGAGTCTGAGTCATGCATGAACTGATCGGTAATCTGTTAGTACAGTTGCGGGCACTGTGGCGGTGGCGCTGGCTCGCACTGGCCGTGGCATGGGGGACTTGTTTGCTGGCCTGGCTCGTGATCATGTTCCTGCCGAACGTGTACGAGTCCAGCGCACGCGTCTATGTCGATACGCGCACCGCGCTCAAGCCAGTGCTGCAGGGGATCGCGGTCGAGCAGGATGTCGAGTCGCAATTGAATCTCGTGCGCCAGACACTGCTCAGCCGGCCGAATCTCGAGAAGGTCGCCCGATCCACGGATCTCGACGTCAATGTGAGTGGCACCGCCGATATGGACAAGCTGGTGCAGAGCCTGCGGGATGAAATCACCATCAAGCTGCAGCAACGCGATGTGAACAGCAACAGCGGGCCCAACGCGACCGACAGTCTCTATACGATCGCCTATCGTCATCCGGTGCGTGACAAGAGTTTGGCCGTGGTGCGCAATCTGGTGGCATCGTTCGTCGATGACACCATTGGCGGCAAGCGCTCCGATTCGGATACGGCACAGCGCTTTCTGCGCGACCAGATACGCGACTACGAGCAGCGCTTGTCCGAAGCCGAGGCACGCCTGGCCGACTTCAAGAAGGGCAACGTCGGCTTGATCCCGGGCGAGCGGGGCGATTTCTTTTCGCGCTTGTCCAGCGAGATGGAAGCGCTGCAGCGGGCGCAGTCCGAGTTGACGCTGGCTACCAACCGTCGCGCCGAGCTGTTGCGGCAGCTGCGCTCATCGCGGCCCTATACGCCGGGTACTTCGAGCGGCGGTTCAGGCAACAACGGCGGCGCGCCGACCGACCTTTCGATGCGCGTGCTGGAGGCCGAAGCCAGGCTGGAAGACCTGCTGGTGAAGTACACCGAGAAGCATCCGGAAGTTATTGCGCTGCAGAACTCGATTACCGATCTGAAGGCGCGCGAGGCGAAAGAGCTGGCAGATATCGCACGCGGCGGCGCGGGCAGCGGCGCCATTCGCTCGCTCAGCAGCAACCCGGTCTATCAGAACATCCAGTTGCAACTCAATCAGGCCGATGTGGACATCGCATCCCTGCGCGGCGCGGTCAACCAGCATACGGCCGAGGTCGCGAACCTGCGCAGGATCGTCGACACGGCGCCGGAGGTCGAGCAGGAGCTGGCGCGCCTCAATCGTGATTACGGCGTCACCAAGGCCCAGTACGAGGCGCTGGTCGAGCGGCTCGAGAAGGCCAAGGTGTCGGAAGATGCCGAGCAGACCGGCGTTGTGCGGTTCGAAGTCATCGATCCGCCGTCGGCCGATGTCGATCCCGTATCACCCAATCGCCCGCTGCTGACACTCGGCGGCCTGTTGGCAGGGCTGCTCGCCGCACTCGGCACTGCTTTCGTGGCGAGCCAGATGGCGCCGACCTTCGCCAATGCCACATCGCTTGAAAACGCGACCGGCTTGCCCGTCATTGCCGCCGTCGGCTCCTATTCGCCGCGAGCCACCACCGCCGCCGAGGCGTCGGATCGGCGCCGTCTGGCGATCGCAGTGGCGGCATTGGCCGGTGTCTGTTTGATAGTCACTCTGATCGGCGGTGCGGGCGCAGGGCTCGTGCAGCGGATCCTGAGTTGAGGTAGGAATCCCATGAGCCTCATCGAAAAAGCCCTCGAAAAAATGCGTGCCGAAAGCGCGGCCGCTGCTGGCCAACCGCCGCCGAAGCCCGCGCGTCCCGCCGCAGCCGCTGCGCCCACGGCGCTGCCGGGGCCGGCAGCGGCGCCGCGCAGAGTGCCGCGACAAACTGTCGAAATCGACAGTGACACCTTGCTGGCTGCCGGCGTACTGGCACCCGAGGACAAACAGCATCAGCAGGTATCCGACTATCGGCACATCAAACGCCAGGTAATGTCGCTCGCGGCCAGCGCCAGTATCACCGTCGGCGCCGCGTCGCGCGTGATCATGGTCACGAGCGCGTTGCCGGGCGAAGGCAAGACCTTCACCGCCATCAATCTCGCGCTGTCACTGGCGCTGGAGCGCGACTCGTCGGTGCTGCTGATCGACGGCGACGTCGCCAAGCCCAATACCAGCCGATTGCTCAATATCGAACGCTACCCTGGTTTGCTCGATGCACTCGCCGACGAACGCGCGGAGGTCGAGGACTATGTGCTCGGCACCAACATCAATGGCTTGTACGCCTTGTCGGCCGGCAAGGTCACCGACACCGCCAACGAGTACCTGTCCAGCGCCCGGATGGCAACCATCATGGAGCAGTTGTTAGCGGATCGAAACCGATACATCGTGCTCGACACACCACCGCTCCTCGTCACCACTGAAGCTGCGGCGCTCGCCAATCATGCCGGACAAGTGTTGATGGTGGTGCGGGCCGATTCCACCGTGCAACGTGCCGTCCTCGATGCGCTGCACCTGCTGGGCGAGCGAGAAGGTATCAACATGGTCTTGAACCGCGTCACGCACACGCGTCTCGAGGGCTATTACTACGGCTATTCCTATGGCGATCGGTACGGGGATACGCCGGTGCCGAAGGCGTTGAGTCATATCTAAGTTGATCGCAGCTTCGTTTCCAATGTGAGTCGTCCAACGTCAGGCGCTGACTTAGGTCTACTGCTCGAGCCGGCTCGTGCGGATGCGAATTCGCGCCGAGGCCGGAACAAAGTCGCGACTGTCACAATACTGTCATGGGGACTGTTCGGTCTAGTCGCCGTTCTCAATCTGTTCGTGCCGTTCACTGGAGATCAGCACTTCTTCACGTACGGTGCTCGCATTCTCGCCGACGGCGGGCGTTTGTATGTCGATTTCTGGGACATCAAGCAACCCGGTATTTTCTGGGTCTATCGGCTGGCTTTGTCGCTGCCGTTCGACATCGTGCCAAGTGTGCGTTCTATCGAAACCCTATCCTGGACGGCGGTTGCAGCGCTCTCGGTTCGCATTGTCCGTACTCAAACAGGTGACAAGTGGATTGCCGCATTGGCGCCTGCGTTTGCTGCGGGTGTGCCATTGGCGGTCGCACCGGCGTGGCATCTGTCGCAGGTCGAGAGCTTTGCGATCCTGCCAATCACGGTCGTCGTTTATCTTCTTGTTAATCCAAGGCTGACGCGGTTGCGATGTTTCGGCGTCGGCGTGGCGGCCGGGGTATTGGGTGTGCTGAAGCTGTTGTTGGTACTGATTCCAGCGTCGATCTTCCTCTGTGCGTTGTTGCTAAACCGCAGTCGCCGCGCGAACTTCGCGCAGACCAACGACAAATTGATCCACGCGCTAGTGTATGCGGCAGCTGGATTCATGTCTCTGGCCGCAGTAGTTTGTCTGATACTTGCACTAGACGGGACGCTCGCGGCGTTTCTCGACGCCACATTCTACTATCCGTTCACGATCATTCGCGATTCCGCGGCCGTACCGGCTTCGAGGCTATTCTTGTCTTTGGGCTGGGCCGCTTGGACTTCCATACCTACGCTGCTTGTCACGCCGCTTGCGGTCTCGCGATCGATGCGCATCGATTTGCAAGAGCCAGTAATTCTCCTGATAGTCTGGGTCTGCGCGGCTCTACTGGCGTTACTGATGCAGCGCACGAGCTGGTGGGCATATCACACAATGTTGCTCAAGACCCCAATCGCGATTCTCGCCCTGATAGGTGCATCGCGAATCGATCGGGCTACGCCATTTCTCGTTCAGGGGAGAACAGCGACGACTGCATGCGTTGCATTGTTCGTGTTTGTCCTAAGCGTGTCGACGTCAGGACAAACTTACAATAAACTTGGGTTCCTGAGCACGCGCGGTGCGGGTACGAACGTAGCACAAACGTACGAGGAAGCATTGGTGCCCGGCTATCCAGAGCTTCGAAATGAAGCAACACGTCTTAGAGCTACATTTGCCACGAGCCTATGCGTCCTAGGTGATCCTGCGTTGCTAGTATTTTCGGGTCTGAAATGCACATCAAGCGTGTGGGCTGGCGCAGCGCTGAACGATGACATGTGGTCAAGGTTACTACTTGAGCTCCGTCGATCCCCGCCTGAGCTGATCTACGTCGCGGCAAGTGAAGTTCAAATGATCGAAGTAAATGCGCCGGACTTGCTTCCGTGGATCGCAGAAAATTACGACTTCATGCGAAATGGTCAAGGAACCGATCGTGTTTTTCACTTGCGACAGCAAGCCGCATGGAACGCGCGCTAACGCCGCTTGGACCCAAGATTGTAGTCAAACAATTCCCGAGCAAATAGAACATGAATCGGAGATCCTTTGATGCTCACTCAGGACGCCGTCGACCATGGCCTAGTTTACGATGTTGGCGCACACCTCGGCGAAGACAGCAATTTCTATCTCAAGCTGGGATTTCGAGTTGTAGCAGTGGAGGCCAACCCGGCGTTGGTGAAGAAACTGCGTCTGCGATTCAGCCGCGAGATCGAATCTGGGGACTATCAACTCGTCCCATATGCGATTGGCGACTCAACCCAGGAAATCACATTCTACGTAAACAATAGTTTGTCGGTTTGGGGGACCACCAATCCAGATTGGGCCCGCAGAAACGAGCGTATGGGTGCGCAATCCGAGCCAATCAAGGTCAAGTGCGTGCAGTTCGCGGACGTGCTCGCGGAGTATGGAACACCCCACTACCTAAAGATAGATATCGAAGGTGCAGACATGCTTTGTGTTGACGCACTTAGAGCACGTAGCGCATGCCCTTCCTTTTTGTCAATCGAGTCAAACAAGACCTCATGGGCCGAGTTGATGAGTGAGCTTAACGTGCTATACGAGATCGGATATCGGAGGTTCAAGGTCGTCGATCAGCGGCGACACTTCGCTGGTGATTTTGCAACGCGCGATGGTAAACGCGTGCATCATCAATTCGAGAGCGATTCGTCGGGTCCATTCGGCGAGCATCTTGCAGGTGAGTGGCTTACAAGAGAGGAAGCCATCATGCGATATCGGTCCATTTTCCGTTTGTACCGCACAATTGGAGACAAACGATTGCTCGGTAGGGTTCTTGGTAAAATGCCTCTGCTGCGTCGAATCCGTGATTTGGTCAGCTGGTATGACACGCACGCAGCGTTGTGAGAAACGTGTTTCCCTCGGTCGTGCGGATAAATATTTTCGCTGCGCAGCCTGCTCGTCAGTTGCGATTCAGTGGGGTTGGCGGAACTGGGACATGTTTCGATTTATTTCGCCATGCGAGTCGGCGCTGAAGTTGGTATGTAATACGCAAGAACTTGTCTGCGACACGATATATCAGTCGTCTTAATCGCAGCTTCGTTGTCATCGATACTGCTGCGTGCCGGTTCACACCGATTCGCGATTCACCCGCGAGTTCGATGACAGGGTGGGGGAAAACGGAGTAGGTTGGTAGCGAGCCGCGCCAGCCTTTGTCCAAGGCATCGTCAATTGGGCATGATACACGATTTAAGTGCGCAAGCAGGTGTTGGGCTCCACCACGCGTTAGCAAGTACGCTTGCGTTCCCAATGAATACCCGACGTTCTCATAAAGATATCGGTCGAGGCACGTGCCACGCAGAATCGGGACTCCGGCGGCTTTTGCGAAGAGCCTTAAGTAGCCGATCCCAGCGGCCTGCAAGTCGCAGTTCACGATGGTTTCGACGAATCGCCAATCGAGCAGAATATCGTCTTCGAGCACGAGCAGCTGTTCGTATTCAGAGTTGACCAGTTCTCGCCACAGCGTGTAATGGCTTGAGTAACATCCGAGTTCCCCGCCACTGAGCGGTCGGCCCCGAGCGATGAGCGCATCTACGTTGTCATAGTGAAGATCCGGTGCAAGGTTCGTGAGTGCATCGAAGAACGTCCAGCGCACAACCGTCTCGGATGCGCGCGCCGAGAATTCAGCACGTCTCTGCACATCACTGACGAGGCTTACAACCCGCACAAGAGTGCGGGTGTGATGGTGAATATGGGGTGTTGATTGCACGTAATTTAGCCTCAGCTGACTGGACTATTACCGAGCCATCTGCGTGTCGCCGACACGCATGTTGACCGAACTCGCGCAGGCGACACTACGCGACCAAGTATTTCGTGGAGCCTCAGGCCCTTTTGTGCGGTTGTTCCGAACGGTTCGAGTTTCATACGATGAGCAGTAGAAGAGCCGCACGTAGTAAGGTGGAAAAGGCCGCCTTGGGCAGCTGACATGTCGGCCATTCCCGATTTCGATGTCGTCTCCGAGATGCCATATCGCAGCGGAAGGATTGGTCAATATCGTCATTTTGGCAGCTTCGTGCGCCTGGGCATTGCCTTGACTGGTCTTCCAAGGTGGCAACTCGAATCGCTGCATTCAGCCAGCATTGATGTTGCAACCCTCGCTGGCATTCTTTGTGCGCTACATCGCGGAAGTGCGCTGCTATAGTTGAGCGTACTCTTGGCCAGTCCGCAGTTGTGTTCGCACATCGAAATACGTGATGTATTTGGACGCAGTGCCGGGTAGGTCCCGGCATACAGACCCATATGTGCATCGAGACCTGGCAGATTCAAAAAGACCGCAGCAGCTAGATTCTTGCTCGAAGCTTCCAATCGAGTACCGGAGTGTAAAGAGTGACGTCGAATTGCGACAAAGCGCAGAAGCACGAAGTAGCCATCAGTATATCGTGCTCCACGGGACTGTACGTGGCCTCGACGCAAGCTCCGGCCTTTTGCACGTGGTTGATCGCGTACCGCCGTGTCGTCGGCGGTCGGCATGTCGGTGATCATCCGTGTAGTGAGGGAGCTTAGGCAGAACTCGGAACCTTGACGCGAGTCGCAGGTCGGACATGGTCGGACATGGTTCACTTGATTGGCGGATATCGGGGGTGTGATGTTCAATTCATCATTGCGGATCTTGACATGTGCTGGCGCCTACAAGGCACAAAAACGGCGCGTTGGTTTTCTTGTGTGCTGTGTTGCCGTGCTTGTGAGTTTGTCCGGCACTGGGGTGCCTGTTGCGCAAGCGCAGATTTCTGCAGTTTGGGCGAACGACGGTGGCGACAAGGTCATGCAGCATGAGTTGCGCGCGTCTAAGAGAAAAGTTATCAACTCCGTGTGGACTGGGCGTGCAATTCAACTTTTTGGCGCTCGAAATGAAGTGGTGAGCTTCAATCTTGTACTTGAAGCCGGCCAAGGCGCGCGAAATGTTTCCGTGCAATTCGATGAACTGACGGGGCCAGACGGAGCGCGTATTGGATCACGGTCCGTGACTGGCGACGGAGTCTTCAATTACGTAGACCGGGATATCGAGGTGTTCTACGTCCGCTACCTTCAGGTCAAAGGGTTGTCGCGTCTGGGTTATGACGTGTACGACGAGCGGCATATTCCGGCGGTAATGCGTCGGCCGTTTTCGGTAGATGCAAATAACCGTACCGTTCCTGTCGGTGGATGGCCTGATCGGCCCGGTGCGGACAAGTATTTCCCTGACATTGCCGTCCCGATGGAACTGCATCCCAGGTTCGATATCGAGGCGCAGTCCAATCAGAGCGTCTGGGTGGACATCTACATCCCGAAGTCACGACCGGCCGGCTCGTATTCCGGCGTTGTGACGATTACTGAAGCGGGTGTACAGACGATTCGAGTACCCGTGTCGCTGTCGGTCGAGTCATTTGTGTTGCCGGATCGGATCACTTCCAAGACAATGTTGGCGCTGGATCCGTACGACATCGCGGAACGCATCGCTGGGAAGCGGTTTCCGGATCGAGGTAATGTGGAGTACACGGTAGCCACACTGGCCCGAGACAGAGCCTATTTGCTCGCTAGGCGGCATCGCGTGACGCTGGCGGGCGGTGACTATCCAGACGAGGCGCGGGAAATCGTTGCGCCTCCTTCAGATAGTTATGTGAAGAAGCTTGATGGTAGCTTCTTCACTGACAAGAATGGTTATGCTGGACCAGGTGAGAATACCGGCCTCGATTTGTACGTAATCGGACCGTACGGAGGCGCGACTTGGGCGCGCAAAGACCGAGCTACAGTACATCGTCGCATGAACGAGTGGGAGCAGTATTTTCATTCCAGTTTTCCGGAGGTAGATCGATTTCTGTATGACGTTGATGAGCCAAACCTGAACGACAGCGAGACAGTGCGAGAAATCAACGCCCGTCTCGACAACTACAAATCCAATCCTGGTATTGGCCGAAATCTGAAGATCTTCTCGACAGTTTATGTTGACCAAGGAACAGAAAAAGTACCTCGTTACGACATCATGGCGCAATGGATGGCGGTCGGAGACACCGCCGTAATTCAGCGAGCCGTTGATTTGCAGCGCAGCCGAGGCGGTGAAGTTTGGCATTACAACGGCAAACGCATCGCATCAGGTACTTACATGACGGAAGACGAAGGTACGTCACCGCGTATGATTCCTTGGGCACAATACAAGCTAGGTCTCGGACGGCAGTTCTACTATGCCGCTGGCTACTACTATGATTATCAGACTTCAGGCAAGCGTACGAACGTGTTTCGATCGGCCCGAACATACGGAGTCGACGACAAGGCAGATCCGATTGTCGGTCGGACGGGTTGGAACTATTCTAATGGTGATGGTGTGCTCATGTATCCCGCACGGGATAGCGTTTACCCGGAAGAGTCTTATGGCCTGACCGGTTTGTTTGCATCTTTGCGACTCAAGCACTGGCGGCGTGGCATCCAGGATGTTGAGTATCTGGCGCTCGCTGCCAAGAAGGATCCCGCACGAGTCAACGCATTGGTGAAACGCATGGTACCCAGTGTCTACTGGGAGGTGGGTGTGGAGACCTCTGCCGATCCGAGCTGGAAGCTAGGAGATATATCCTGGTCAATTGATCCGGACGTGTGGGAGTCAGCGAGACGCGAACTTGCGCAAATCATCAATCGCACGGGGAACGTCGGCAACGTACCCGAACCGCCTAAGGCGTTTGAAGTCAAGTAACGACAATCTCGATCGGGCGCACTCTGAGATGAGGCGGTAATTGTCGACTCCACGCGGCGACATGAAAGCGCTTGCGGCACGCAGTGCGCCGTTCTCGGTGCGAAACTGCCCGGCGAACCTCGACGTCGGTGCAAACATACCGGCCGAACCAACTTAGAATAGTGCCATGTCGCCGCGTCCGAAAATGCGCAAACTGCCATGAAGTGCTTGGCTGTCATCAATGAACCTCCATTCCATCCTCGTAGTTGGTCAGGCACAGCGCCGTTTCTTTTTGGCAGCCTGCGTCGCAACGGCTCGCTCGCTACTGCGCTCGACGTCCGAATGAGTCCATTGGAAGACTTGCTTTTTAGGCTCCGAAACGTCCGGGCGCCACTCGCCGCTTGGAAGGAGGCCTATCACATCGATACGCGCTTCTTCGAACGACAAACCGAAATTGTCAGGGCAAAGATTGCAAAGTTCGATCAATCGTTCGATGCAGTGTTGCAAGCATGCGCCTACTATCGGGTAAGCGATACGACGGATCGCCCATGCTTTACTTATCAGGATGGAACGATTGCTACTCGCATTGCCGCAGGCAATATCGCATTGCCGGCTGGTAGTCGCGAAATGCGTGCCTGCTTGGAATGGGAACGTGACCTGTACCGAGATCTGCGCGGCATATTCACCTTCAGCAGCTGGCTTGCGTCCACATTTGCGCGTGATTTCAATGTGCCGCATTCGAAGATTGTCGTCGTCGGTTGTGGCTTGAATCTCGATCCGCTCCCGTCGATCATTAAAAATCGCAATACGGCCCCCAGATTTCTGATGGTGGGACGGGATTTTGAACGCAAGGGAGGGGCAGTATTGCTCGACGCTTTCACGCGTGTTCGGCGCAAGCGACGGGACGCGACATTAGTTCTGATTGGCCCAGAATTGCGCAATCTGCCGGATGGGGTCGAGTGTCTGGGATTTCTCCGCCGCGAAAGACCTGCCGACGTTGCGAAGCTTGAAGAGGAGTATCGTAAAGCATCGGTTTATGTGTTGCCGTCGCTGTACGAACCGTTTGGTATATCGTTGCTCGAAGCTATGGCGCACGGATTGCCATGCATCGGCGTCAGCGATTTCGCAATGCCAGAAATAGTCGTCGAAGGTGCAACCGGCCGGCTAGTAGAGCGTGGCAATGCCGACTCGCTGGCAGTTGCCATGTTGGAACTTGTGGGAGAACCAGAAATGGCGACCGCATTCGGATTGGCCGGTCGCAAACGGTTAGAAGAAAGATTTACTTGGGACGCCGTAGCACGGCGCATGGTTGATGCGATGAAGTCAATGTCCTAGTACTGTATGTCAACACCGCCTGCGCGCTACTAGTTTATCCGTCGTGAGCCGCTGGATAACGTTTTGTGAGAACCCGTTTTCTAAGTTGCCGGTAAATTGGACCAGCGAAGTTTTTTGCTACCTTTTTCGTGTTCCAATACACCGTTTGGCGCCAGCGGCGCAATGGGCTCGAAACCAACTTCGCGGCTTCTGCCTCGTCCATGCCACGGTAGACATTGTAGCGGCCGACTACCGTGCAACCGTCGACAAATTGCACGTCGGTCGTCGGCTCGGAATTGAACAGTACGGTGATTCCGGCGGCCGCCGCAGCGCTCGCCACCCGACGAGAATAAGATCCGCCCGGTACGGACGCGATAACCACACGTTGACCGGTGATGTCAGAGAGCATCTCGCTACTTGAGTTCCATTCGTCGCACAGCTCCTGCCAACTGCAATCGGACATCCGTAGAGGGTGACTGCATGAGTGGCTACCAATAACATGTCCGCGCTCGTGTAGCTCGCGGATTTGCGAACGTGTGCAAAAAGAGGGGGTGTCAACGTAGTCCGTGGCAAAGAAAAACACGCCACGCCAGCCGCGCTTCTCCAACATCGTGGCAATCGTCGTTGCTGCGGATATCCCGCCGTCGTCAAAGGTTATTAGCCACGGTTTAGCATGCGATTCGCCCAATGTCTGCGGAGTTATCTCCGCCAGCGCCATTGACGAAACTTGGCCAGCAATCTTGTCTAGATGCCGCGCGAAATCCGCAGCATCTAGTTTGTATCGGGCGGCTTCGGGTCCGCTGAATCCGCTTGCGTCATAACAACCATCGGCAATGACGTCGTGATAGAGCAGCGCGACAGGCATTCAGCTTCTCGCTCGCTTCTGTTGTGCCGCACGTCTATATCGCAGATAGGCTGAGAGCCATGGTTGGCCCCACGTTCCGGATGGGGCACTGGATCTGTCAATCGGTATGGCTGTACCCGCATGTATCTCTCCGAGTCGTGCTTGAATCCGTTCAAGATTACAAAGCACCACGTTATGCTGAATAACGTAATGCGACTCGATTAATTCGTCGAAATCATAGCTGTAAATTCCGAATATGGGGCCAGTATCTACGCCCTCGTCAATCTTGAGAAGCGTCATACCCACGTTTTTTCGATCACCTTGTGCGAGAGCCCAAAAGCAACCGTGAGCGTTCCGGTACTCCGGACAGACGCCGGGATGCATGACGAATGTGCCGCGGCGCGGGATCCGGAAAATTCTGGCATTCAATAACGTCTTGCATCGTGCGATGACAATGTCAGGCGACAATTTCTGAAGAAAAGCCTCGACTTCTGCAAGATTGGGCGAGGTGGCTGCAAGTTTCCTCGCCGACATGTGTGAATCGTCGAAGCGTTGGCGCAGCTCAACAAGTGTGCGCCTTTCCCAATCGGCATCGCGCCGGGCGATAAATAACCGGTAGTAAAGCCGAAAAGCCAAGACGTCGAGAAACCGGAGCGCACCGACGCGCTTGATTTCGCGCTTAATGCGTTTACTTTTCCGGTTTCTGGTTTCTGTCAATTCGATGATACCGACCAGGTCAGTTGTTGCTCCGAGCCAGCGCGCAATACCATCACAATTTAGGGGATCGTCACTGTGGCAAATAAGAACTGTTCGTGGACCTGTCATCTCGTCGTGGCTCCTCAAGACTTGTTCGCAGTGGACAATTGAGTTTGTAGTCTTGCGAGTTCGTCAGACTCTTTTTGCACTAATCATCAAAGGCGCGCTTCAGTTGAATATCGCTTCCGGATCTACTCAAATGGTACCGGCGGGTACGATTAGTCAATAGACCCCTCGGGCGCCGTGACAGAGGCTCTTGGGATCAAGAAACTGCAGTACTACGGCAGGCAGATCAAATCCTCGCCAAACCGAAGCTTGTTTGTGCCTGCTCGCCAGACTCCAATTAATGAGGGGTCGTGATGTCGATTCGGCAATCGTCAACCATGACGCCCATGCTGATCGCGCTCAACTTGCCAGAGAGTTAAGGTACCGGCGCGCTCGATCGGACGAAGTATTATGCCTTCCCAGAGACATACGGGAGTGCGGTCCGTGCAAACGGGATTCACGAGTTCCCGGCTCAGGCCGTCGCGTAGTCCTAGCTCGCGCATGGCCATACTCGTCACCACGAAATCAGAGTTTTGCATCTTCTCTACCAATTCTCGGCGCAAAGACTCAGAGGTATGGACAAGCTGACTGTTTGGAAGGTAGTAAGACTGAGCTATCACTGTACCTGCTTTCTCGAGTTCAATGCGCTTCAGTCTCAGGTAAGGGTACTCGAGCGCATGCGGAGAGATGAGCACTGGTTGGTGATGACCGCCAATTTCACGAATTCGATTCAGCACCACTCGAGAGTCAAACTGACCAGGTCTTATTGGTGATGCGATGCTCAGTTGCCGAGTGATGACACCGAAGTCCTTGAATGTCACCAAAGTCACAGCTGCCTGAAAAAGAAGCGCTGCGACGGCGCCGACTGAAAACAATGTTCGCGAAGTGACGCGTGGCCATCGTGAAGCAATTCGATTCGCGCCATCGAATACGAAGATCGAAAGCATCACGGCGAGAATCAGAGCATAGCGCCAATAGGCCAAAATGCTGTGTGTGAAAGAAGCGTAAATGAGCCAAAGCATGATGATAGCTATTCCATACGCAATAGGACGGGCGGCAGAGTTCCTGAACGCTGGTAGCCATCCAACGAAACCCAGTAGGGCGACGATGGGGGTAAGCAACACTGCAATGGCTGCGGGCCAGTAAATGATCGTGTAAGTCTGATACAACCAAGGTGGCCATCGCAAATGTGTGCCACCGGCAAAGAACTGTTCCGCATTCAGTTTGGCTTGGCCAAGAATGTAACCGACGTCTCCGGGGTAGAGTTGCGCCCATTTGGCCGTAATTGCCGCTATATATAGCAGCCCAAGAAGCCCAAAGACGAACAGATGCCCAACAAACATCCCGGCCTTCGCGCGATGCTGCCAGCAGCTTAAGGCGATCGACAGGCTCAAAGGAAGGCCCCAGACTACGCCGTCTATGCGGAACGTCGAAGCAAGCGCAACACAGATGCCAGCGGCTGCAGCATATTGCAGTCTCGGAGTTCGAGCGTGCTTAGCGGCAAAAAGAACAGCGGCGAGAATCAGTGATATGTACGGAAGCTCGCTCATCGCACTATTTGCAGAGGCCAAGATGTGATAGGGCATGAGTGCCACTATCCAGCCAGTCACAACTGCTGACTTGCGCCCAAATACTTCGTCGGCTAACAGAAAAGCAAGCCAGATATTTGAAATTGCAACTGTCGCGTAGAGTAGGCGGGGTGCCCAAAATGTATCTGGCCAGATCCAGAGTATAGCAGCCGGAAGTAAGTAGTTTCCCTCGGGCCACATCGTGCGCCCGAAGAAGGGGACGCCATTCTCCAACCATTGCATGGCTGTCAGAATTCGCGTCTGACCGTCATGCACATCTCCCTCGAAGTAGAGCAGGGCAATTGCCCGAATTGCGATTGCAACGAGAAGAATCAAGCCAATTGACTTAAACCATCGATGGTTCACGCTTCACACTACCTTATCGATGAAGTACCGTGGACGCCGCTTCGTTTCGAGGTAGATCTTGGCAAGGTACTCACCAATAATACCAACGGCAAACAGCTGAATCCCACCGAGAAAATAGATGGGAACAACAGTTGACGCCCATCCAGGAACGGCTTGCGAGGTGAAAACTCGCATCGCCAGTGCCCATACAGCAACTGCGATACTAACAAGCGAGACGAGAATCCCGAGCCCAGTGATAAACCGGAGGGGCGCGGCAGAAAAGGACGTGACGCCATTCCATGCCAACGCGAGCATCTTACGTAACGGATACTTGGATTCACCTGCGTATCTCTCAGCGCGGTCGTAGTAAACTATTGACCAAGAAAATCCAAGTTGGGGTAGCAGTCCGCGCAAGAAAATGTTCGCTTCGCGGAATTGTGCAAGCGCGTCTAGGGATCGACGACTCATGAGACGATAGTCTGCATGATTGAAAATGACTTCCACGCCGAGGAGGCTAAGCACTTTGTAGTAGCCCTCGGCAGATAGTCGTTTGAAAATTGAGTCGACGCTGCGCGACTTGCGGACGCCATACACAATTTCCGTTCCGGAATTGAAAGCATCGATCATCTGTTCGATTGCCGCTAGGTCATCTTGCAAGTCTGCGTCAACACTTATTGCGGCGTCTCCAGGTACTGTTTCAAGGCCCGCCAGCAACGCAATTTGGTGGCCTCGATTGCGCGATAACTTGATTCCACGAATAAGTTCGCTATTCGCTGCGTGCGATTCAATCAACTGCCATGTAGAGTCGTAACTACCGTCGTCGACAAAGTATACTTGGGACGTAGTCGTTACCTTGCCGACAGACTGAAGGTGTCTAAGTAGAAGTTCAAGACGACGCGCTGTCTCGGGCAGCACTGCCTCTTCATTGAAGCACGGAACAACGATAGAAACCTGGTGCATCTATAGCTGGCCTTTTACTTGCGTCCGTTGCGCTACTCGGTGCGCGCGATTGCTGGTGCGTCCGTAGGGAACGCAAACATTCGACTTCCGGCGAATCCCACAACTAGATAGACAGGCAGCCCGGCAAATTGAGACGCGTATCTATTCAGGCCCAGTGAATCGATGAAAACCCATACGGTCGCAAGATTCGCAGTGTACGCGATGGCAAGAATGAAGAGCCAGCGGCAGAAGCTTGGTAGCCATCTGTCGTTACTACTGAAAGTCCAGTGGCGATTCAGAACAAAGCCAATAACCACTCCCGCCGCGTATCCGATCGCATTCGCCATATAAACATTGACTGCGAGAAATTGCATTAAGAGGAAAATGATTGTAAATGACACAATCGTCGTGAGAGCGCCCACCATCAGGTAGCGCTTGAGTGGAGCGATCCAATTAGGCAAATCAACGCGCATATGTAGCGGCACAATTGTGCCACGGTTGATGGCGGATGCGCGCACTGACTGAGCGAAATTTCGCGACGATGGCCAGTGTAATGACGCGGTCTTGTGCCATAATCGGGCGGCTAGAGTGCATAATCCGCCAACTGACGCAAGTCTAGGTAAGCGCTCTGCAGTAGCGGCGTCGGGACTGCCGTCATTCAGGCTTCAATAGGCATTTTCCGGGCGACGCTTCGTCAGTGTATGCGTGCGAACTACATTGTTGCGAGTCGGTCGCGTGGTCATTGTGGTTTGTTGCCTGTGGAAAGTGGACGAAACAGTGAGATATTCGTGGTGTTTGGGCAGACGTTGTGAATCAGTCGGAATTTGATCAGTTCGCGGACGAATACACCCGTCAGCATTCACGCAATGTCAGATTGTCTGGAGAGACACCGGACTACTTCGCAGAGTACAAGGTACGTGATATATCCCGACATCTTGGAAGCCGATCAACGTTGGCACTTGACGTGCTAGATTTTGGCGCCGGTGTTTGTTCGTCGCTACCTTGGTTTCGAAAGCACCTTCCCGATTGCAGAATTACGTGTCTCGACGTTTCTGTACGTAGCCTGGAGATTGGCGCGATGCGGTTTCCCGACGCCGCAAGCTTTGTATCGTTTGATGGAAGAAACATTCCAGTCGCGGACAGGTCTTTCGATGTCGTGCTCGCCGCGTGTGTATTCCATCATATACCGGCCAAAGAACACGCCCCGTTGCTTGAGCAGATTCGGCGCGTGCTTCGCCCTAGCGGTGTGTTCGCACTATTCGAGCACAACCCTTTTAATCCGCTGACCGTACACGCCGTAAATACGTGCGAATTCGATGCCAATGCTGTGTTGATCCGCGCTACGGAAATGCGCGACCGCATAAGGCGCGCCGGGTTCGAGACCGCGCGCATTACATACAGGATGTTCTTCCCAAGAGTCTTGAGCATTTTCAGGCCCATCGAGCCACTATTGGGTTGGTGCCCGGTTGGCGCGCAGTATTCTATATTCGCGAACTGAGTTCGCTATCGCTCGGCGGCGAGTCCGACCCTATGCTCGCGTCACAACAACTCGGGCCGTCTTAGCAGATTTCATCTTCAGTTTGTTACTTAGCGGTTTATCTATGAATTCATACAGTAGTTGCCCGACCGATATTGATGCGAGGAGAATTACTGACACACCGAGCGGTGTGTATGGATCAAATAGCTGCAATCTCTCGGCGGCAATCTTTCGGAGTGCCTCAACCACGTACGCGTGACTAAGATAGGTGGCATAGCTCGCATCGCCGATTCTTGCGAGTATTCGCGTCGTCGTACCGCCAAACTGTAACAACAAGCTCTCTAGGTTGATCGCAGCCAAGACAAGCAGGGCGGCGGGAATGCCCCAAATCACCACCCTGGACCCAGGGGTCTGGAGAGCCTCGGTCGTCGCCATGAACGCGACGCTGCCAATTACTAGGGCGATCGACTGCCTGCGACCGATATGCCGCATGATGTCCGTTCGGCTGATTGCGAACACACCAATTCCAAGTACGAACTCAAAAACCACGCTGTTGCCATAGAACACTGCTGCTGCGCTGTCGACTGGGCCGTCGCGGAAATAGATAAAGGTGAGAGCAATCATCAGTGTAGCGATCACAAGTCGGAGTCTCGTGCTGATCAACATCGCTAGCCACACGCATGCATAGAAGAACATCTCGTAGTTCAGAGTCCAACCAACCGCCAGAGTCGGGCTGAGTATTCCGTTGTCTTTGAAGTGAGGCACGAAGAGCAATGAGTGCAGATAGTCACTCAAATCGGCCGTCGTCGAGTTGAGCAAGTCCGGCCGAATCATGGCAATCAACAACAAGGCTGTGGTCAGTAGCCAGTAAAGCGGTACGATTCGCGCAAGTCGATTTACGATGAAGGTTCCCGCCGGCTGTCCGTTGGTTACTATCATGGCCATCACAAATCCACTAATGATGAAAAAGATGTCAACTCCAAAAGATCCAAACTGCGGCACTGCTTGAATGTGGAAATACACGACACAGGTAGCAGCCACGCCGCGGAGGATTTGCAGCGCCTGCCAATTCTTCGGCCGATGATCAGAAGTCGTCTTTGTTATCGACATTAAAGAGCATCGACCCTTGATGGCGTGTGAGCGAGTCTTGTCGGTATCATACTTTCTTGCCTGCCCGCCGGATGCCGCTGTTGCCGAATTGACCAAGTAGCCAGCCACCCCATCCTATTCGCTCAATAATTAGTGTTGCGACTAGCGAGAATCCCAACGTGGTTGCGATAGTTAGGATATATGCAGGAAGGTCTGTCATTTGTGCTGACTCTAACCACCAGCGTCTCGAGGCAACGAGGATAAGTGGTGCGTGAAGCAAGTAGATTCCCATGGTGCGTCTACCAACCGCGAGTAGCAACGGCGAAAAATGCCTGATTCGAAGAACCGTCCAGGTTGCGACCAAGAGGTACGAAAGCTGAAAATAGTACCATCCGGCAGGCGACGATTGGGCGAGCCACGCCAAACCCAATCCACCAATTGCAATTGCCCCTAGCGTGCTCGACGTGAGCCGAGTGAATTGTAATCGTCTGCATGCAATTCCTAGAAGGAAGAAGCCCAGGCCCCATAGAACGTGTTGCAATGGATCCTCGCCGGGCGGTCGAACTGTTGCTTCATACCAAGGCCCTATATAGACGTGAAACAAGTGGCCGAGTCCGATCGCGACGCCCAGTATGATGCGTGCATCGAGCGTCGCAAGTGAGTTCGCCATCGCGCTTGCGGCGATGCGAACCAGCAGCAGTGTCGGCAAGAAATAGAGCTGCGCAGCCGACTGGGAATACCAGACCGCATTGGCGAAGGCGGCAATTGCTGGCTGAGTATCCGAATCGATCGGCGACTGCCCAATTCCTGAAGCAGCCAGTAATACGCGCATGGCGGTGTATACGATCGAAAAGATCAACCAGGGTAAAAGCAGCCGTCTCCAGCCAGTTACGATTGTCTTAGCGACACCGACTTTGACAGAGTCGCCAAGCTTTGCGCCAAATATGAAGCCGTCGATCCAAAAGAACCCGGGTACAGCGATAGTAGAGGTGATCAGCCCGACCCACTCGCGCAATTGAGGATCAGTTAGGGTTTCGGGTACGTTGGCGTGTATGGCAATAACCATAACGATCAATAGCGCTTTTAGCGCATCCAGCGAGGCAATGCGCGGTACCGGTTCACTCATACGCGGATGATCAAGGAGCGCTCAGGCGTGCGCTAGCAAGCATTCGACGCAATTTGTATAGTTGGCACGTTATTGTCCCAAATCCGAGATGCGATTCACTTTGGCACTGAGTAACATCTGCCAAGAATCCGGAGTTCTGTATTCTACTGTCTGGATGCAAGCTGCAGGGATGTAATAGCGCATGAGGATCCTATGGGTATCACACGTGGTTCCATATCCTCCCAAAGCCGGAGTATTGCTGCGTGCGTTTTACCTATTGCAAGCCGTCGCGCGCGACCATGACGTAGATCTTGTGGCGTTTATTCAGGCGCCCCTGCTGGGGACCTTTTATCCCGATCTGGAAATTGGGCTTGAGGATTCGCGGGCGCACCTCGCCGAGTTTTGCCACGAAGTACATTTCCTTCCAATAGAACGCCTGGATCGACCCTACGGCAAGGCTCGCACGGCGCTATCGGCGCTCGTAGGTGAAACGTATACGACAAGGGTCTTGCGAAGCGTCTCAGGTCGCGATTGCATGCAGCGAGTGTCGGCGCATGGAGGATACGATCTCGTGCATTTTGATTTTCTTGGCTTGGCGCCGTACCGTTCGGCGGTTTCAGCACGCGTTGCCACGCTTGGTCACCACAATATCGAGTCGCACATGATGTTGCGCCGAGCCGCGAACGAACCGAGTTTACTCAAGCGAGCGTATTTTCGGCGCGAAGGTCAGCGTTTGGAGTTGTATGAGCGACGCGTTGTGGGCGAATTCGCGGCAAACATTACGTGCTCCGATCTGGACTCGGAGCGCATTCGACAGCTGCATCCTGCGGCTCACTGCGTCAGCATACCCAACGGGGTTGATTGCGACTATTTCAACCCGCAGGGCGCGGTAGAACGGCCGAACTCGCTGGTATTCGTGGGCACACTAAGTTGGTATCCGAACGCGGCTGCCGCTGAGTTTCTAATGCGCGACGTGATGCCAGCCTTGCGCCATCGCCTGCCGGGCATTCATCTGGACATCATAGGTGCAGGGGCTCCAATGTCGCTTCTTGAGTTGGCAGCTGCAACTCCAGGGGTTACTTTGCATGGCTTTGTGCCTGACATTCGCCCCCTGATCGATTCGGCAGCACTCTATATCTGTCCCGTTCGCGACGGCGGTGGTACCAAGCTCAAAATGCTGGATGCTTTCGCAATGGGCAAGTGTGTGGTCGCGCACCCCATCGCGTGTGAGGGAATCGAGGTTACACGCGGCGTAAACGTCCTACTCGCGGAGTCATCGGAGGAATTCGTCACGGAAACGGTCAGGCTGCTCTCCGCCCAGGCAGAGCGGTGTACAGTGGGCGCCGCAGCGCGTGCGCTCGTCGAGGAGCGATATACTTTCAAGGCAATTGGTCGCAAGCTGTCGGACACGTTCGTTGGGTTGGCCAGTCGGTCGCATTGAGCCTTAGCTAATCTAATAGTGAGCGAGCTAGCTACGCCGTTGCATAGTAGACTCGCTCGACTGATTTGAACACTTGTCCCGATGAATCCACTTAATCGCGGTGCTGGTAGCCATCTGTTGCTGTACGGCATAGGAAGCCTGACCAAGCAGTTGGCAACCGTCGTGATGCTGCCAATTTATACTTACTACCTTTCACCCGCAGACTATGGCGCTGTCGAGATCGTCAGTCTGATCGTGAGCTCCATGTCGTTGATCGCGGGCATGAACCTCGGTGAGGGTTTGTTTCGCTACTATCATGAGCGAGAGGACTTGGGTGGCGGACGCAAGGCGGTTGCCTCTGCGCTGGGTTTGGCGTTCGGATTGAACCTGCTTGGAACGATCCTTCTTCTGATCTTATCGCCAGTGCTGGCCTCGCAGTTTCTATCGAATTCAGACCTGTGGTACTTGGTTGCGATCTGTGCGGCGACGCTTGTCAGTGAGTCTTGTGTTTCGATTGTCACTTGCCATATGCGCGCTGAGCAAAATGCGTGGCATTTTTTCTGGACTGGAATTGCGCGGCTCATACTGCAAGTCGGATTCAATGTCTTTTTCGTGATCTATCTGCGTCTCGGAGTGCTCGGAGTTTTTCTGGGTCTCCTCGCATCGTCAGTTCTTCTCGCACTGGCGATTCTGCCGTATTCCATTCGGCGAGTCGGCTTTTCGGTATCCGTCGCCAGCGCGCGACTCTTGCTCGTATTCGGAGGACCGCTTGTTCTCGCAAACGTTGCCCAGTTTTATTTGGGGGCCATTGATCGATTCTTCCTGGAACATTTCCAGGACTTGGCAAGTGTCGGAATTTACGCGCTCGCGGCACGGCTTGCGCAGAGCTTCTTGACGCTCATATACGAGCCATTCGAGCAGATTTGGGACCCCGAGAAGTACCGGATTTGGCGCGCCGGTCGCAACATCGAACCATTTCAGCGCGTTTTTCGCCTGCTGACTTCTATCCTAGTAATTTGCGGCGTCGGTATAAGTATCTTGGCGCCGGAGATATTTGCTCTGCTGACCTCTAAGCCATTCGCGTTTGCCGGAGTTGTCGCGCCTGTCCTGGTTGCAAGTTCGATCTGTACGGCGCTCACGCGTTTTGCGCGTTTTGGCAGTCTCGCGGAGGGCAAGACCGGAAACGTGTACAAGGCCGCGCTAGTTAGCGCTACAGTCATGACGCTGATGTTGTTTGTGCTAACGCCTCAGTTTGGAGCTATGGGCGCCGCAACGGCTGTTGTTGGCGCAGCGGTAGTTCGAGTGTTCGTAGAAGACCGGATGGCGCGTCGATTGGTGAACCTGCGTCTGCCCTGGGGCAGTTTCCTGGTTGTCGCGGGAGTCGGCATCCTAGTTGCGCTTGGTTGTTTTCAGTTGGGTCCCATTTCGCCGGGGAATATCGCGATTAAGGTAACTTGCGTCATCGCATTGGCAGGGGCGATATGGTGGTCGCCGTATCTAGGTTACGCCGAGCGACATCTTGTCTTGACGCTTATCCGGCCGCGATCGCTGAAATCGAGGCTATAAATCGGTAGTCTGCGCAGGCAACAACTGGAAAGCGGTCAATGTCGAATCGGTCCGTGTTAGCCAGGTCGACAACATGACGCTTCTGAAGGTTAAATGCGCAGTGATAGCCAGCTTGCCGCGCTGCGTTGAGACTAAGCTGATCGTAATCGGGAGCTTGGCCGTACGGATATGCCAGTGATCGCACGGGGCACTGAAGCAGATCCTCCAGAATCTTCTTCGAGCGTTGAAGCTCGTCATACTGTTGTGCCGGCGACAGCCGGCTAAGAAACGCGTGAGAGTGCGAGTGGCTGCCAATTGTCATGCCAGCGCGGTGCATTTCAATCAGTTGAGCTTCGGTAATCAGGCCGCTGGTCTGTCGCTTCGCGTCGGGCAGTTCGATTCCCAATTTCGCAGCGAGGGCGACCACGGTGTGTAGTGCATCGCCAGTATCGGAATGCGATTTGATTCGGTGAGCGACGAGCCTTGTCGCTTGCTGGCGACTCTGACTATCGGACAACTTCACGATGCCGCCGAGTTCGCTGCCAAGATCGTAGCTGCCCTCTGCGGCCTTTTTCATGGCTATTCCCAGTAAGTTCCACCATTCGATCGTACGCTCGGTCAATGCGCGCGTGCTGACAAAAAACACGGCGGTGAGCCCATGGCTCTTGAGGATTGGAAAGGCGCGCGAATAGTGATCCTGCGTCGCGTCGTCGAACGTAATCAGAGCCGCGCGCGGCGGAAGCGGCCGTAATCCGTCAAGTGCATCGCACACCTGATCGAGCGTCACAACCGTTCTCAGACGTCTTAGAATGGCTAGCTGCTTGTCCAGCACCTCAGCTGTACACGTGCTGACCGAGTCGTCGAATAGCTCATCGAACTCGGACGTCGGGCCCCCGATACGGTGGTAGGCGAGGACTGCTAACCGGCGCCGCAGGGCAATGCGAAGAATTCGCGCGATACCAGATCGGACCGCGAAGTAGCCCATTAAGTTGCGTTTCATCTTGTATAAGCGTATTCGGTTGGCGGCCCCAATGAAAACTGAGGCTGGGTACCTAGCATAAATGTTCTGATAGTTTGCTCGCGGTGCCTGCCCGGTTGCGCGACGCGCGTCGCACTATGCCACGAGACTAGCGGACGGATCGCGCGCTCGGCCGAATCACGATCATGACTGCGTCGAGGCCGATGTGATGGGTCAGGCTGCTGGCCAGTCTGGTGGCGGCGGAACCTTGCCGATGGCCGCGCCAGGGTTGCCGCCGACAATCGTGAGTTCTGGAACATCTTTCGTTACTACCGCGCCCGCGGCCACGATTGCACCGCGACCGATTGTGACACCCTTCATTATGATCGCGTGTGCCCCAATCCAAGCGTAGTCCTTCACGACAATTCGGCCGATATTTCTTTGAACCGCGGGTTCGCCCCGTGCTCGCGCGAGCGGATCTTGCGGATGTCCATCTGAGCCCAGGAAGCGCACATAGTCAGAGACGAGAATGTGCGAGCCAAACTCAACCAGGCTTCCCACCGCAATCACTACGCCATATCCGAGGTAGCTGCAGTCGCGAACAACCAGATTTTTTCTCGTGGAGTCACCGGTAGCAATCCAGGTCTGGTTGCCCGCGAGCGTAACGTTTCGGCCGAGTTCGATACCCAGATTGCCTAACAACTTAGGTTGAGATTCCTGAATCTGTAGTCCTGGGCCGCAACGATCGCATAGCAGTCGAAACAGCGGTTCGTGATAGATCTTCCACCAAACTCGCGCGAGCAAGCCGCGGCGGAAACTTCGTTCCGCAAGCAGCATGTGATGCAGTCCGGGCACGGTAGGGAAATCGGCGGTGCTTGCGCGCTTTAGGACGGCAAACGCTGCGCGCTGTAACGGCGTGCTTCGGCGACGGCTCCATTCTTTGATACTCAACTGAGGTGCCTCGGCAGCATTCGCCCGAATGAAATTGGTGTCGTTGTGCGTAGACGCAACGCCCAGCGGAATTGTAGCGAGACCTGGCCGGTCGCAGCCATATTTGATACTCATTCTCGGCAATATATTGTCGCATTGCGCAACGGTCGCGCACGACAGAAACGTCAGCGACCGGATTGGCGACACGCGATTGAGCGCCGGCGCACCTTTTGGTGTCCCTGATAATTCTTGACCGTTCCTAGACCAACTATCTGGTGCACAATCGGGTAGAGTTACAGGGCTATGAGGATCCTAGTCACAGGGGGGTCTGGCTTTATTGGCCGGTGCCTAGTGGAAGAACTGGCCAAGGCAGGTCACGAGCTCGTCAATCTTGACTTGTGCCGGCCTGAGTGGCCGGCACCTTTCGCGCGTTCGTTCATAGGCGATGTGCGCGATCGTGAGCTCGTTCGCGAAGCGATGTCGGGTTGCAGTGCTGTGTTCCATCTGGCTGCGGCGCATCATGATGTCGGCATTGACGTGCCCACCTACTTTGACGTGAACGAAAACGGCACGCGCGTCTTGCTGGACGTCATGGACAAGCAAGATGTGCTTGAGTTGTGCTTCGTTTCCTCAGTTGCGGTGTACGGTCAGTCGACCGATGAGCCTGACGAATGCAGTCCGACTTTTCCGACCCTCCCTTACGGGGCTTCTAAACTTGCGGCTGAGAAAGTTGCGCGCGAGTGGGCGGCAACAGACCCGAAACGATCTGCACTGGTCTTGAGACCAGCGGTGGTGTTTGGACCGCATAATTTCGCCAACATGTATGCTTTGATACGCCAACTGCACTCACGTCGATTTGTGCAAGTCGGTTCCGGTTTCAACCAGAAGAGCATGTGCCATGTCGACAATCTTGTGGCAGCTATGCTTTATCTATGGAATCAGCGTAGGACTGGGACGCGCACGTTCAATTATGTAGACAAGCCCGATCTGGCTTCGCGCCAGATTACCGATGTGATCCTCGATGCACTCGGACAGCGACCGTCGCGCCTTCGCATTCCAATTGGGCTGGCGCTGGCGGCAATAGCACCGGTCGATTTCCTGGGCCGAATGATCGGGCGCGACTTCCCAATATCGGGCCTTCGAATTCGCAAGTTCGCCAATAGTCGAACGGTTTTTGATTCGTCCGCGATATTTCGCACAGGGTTCGTCGCACCTTTGAGCTTGGAGGATGGCTTAAGATCGATGGTGAACTGGTATTTGGGTGAGGGGCGGAAGCTCAGTCCGGTTTGGCGCATACCCCCGGCGACTTGGCAGTCTTCGAGCACAGCTGCGCAAGTGGTGAGCCAGTCTTGACTCCTATGTTTCCTCTCTTCGTTGCCGCAGCAGCGATGTCCGTTCTCATTGTCGGCTGGGTGATTTACCCGCTGGCATGTATAGTGATCGCCCGCCGTCATTCGGTGTTGAGCGCACCATCGGTCGCTGGTCAGTCGGTTGCCATCGTGCTAGCAACCAGAGAAGCGCCGGAACTCGTCGCTAGGCAAGTCGACAGCCTCCTGTCCCAGGAATATCCTCAAGGTCATCTAGACTTGATTGTGGCGGTCGATGCTAGATCGACCCACCTGACTCGCGATTATCAGACACTGATTGCCGGTCGTGCCAGAGTCGTGCTTGGCGATGAGCCCGGCGGCAAGGCCTGTGCTCTAAACGCTGGCGTCAGAAGCGCCGCGGCTGATTACGTCGTATTCGCCGACTCACAGCCGCGATTCCTCGACCAGTCGATCGCAAGATTGGTCGGGTTTCTGCATGCCAATCCGCAGTTCGGTGGCGTCAGTGGTGCGTTGGTGCTCAACGAGCTGCCACATCAACGAGATCCCGTGCTTGGCAGAGTTTGGGACTACGAACTGGCCGTGCGTCGTGCTCACGCGAACCTGCATAGTATCTGCGCGGTGACGGGTGCGATTTACGCGATTCGGCGCGAGTACTGGCAGTCGTTGCCAGCCGGCGCGATTTGTGACGATTTGTTTGTACCGATGCACATCATCTTGACCGGTGGTCGTGTAGGGTTCTGTGAATCCGCGCGTGCGTTGGATGCACGTATTTTTAGTCGGCCGCAGGAATTTCAACGCAAAGTGCGCACCTTGACGGGAATGCTGCAGTTCGTCATGGCGCGACCCGAGGTGCTATTGCCCTGGCGTAACCCTGTCTGGGCGCAATTCGTCTTTCACAAGCTCTTGAGAATCGCTACGCCATTCCTCGCGGCGATATTTGCGGGCGGTGTGTCGGTAGGACTGTATTCCTCCGACGTGTTTGCGTTCTGGCCACTGGCGTTTGTGCCGTTCGCCTTGCTGTTACTACTCGCTGCCATCGGATCGAGCCGAACACAAAAGATCATTCGCGATACGGGTTGGGTCCTGCTGCTTTTGTGTGCCCCGCTGGTCGCCATATGGCGTGCGCTGCGCGGAAAATGGGACGTTTGGACGCCGCAGCTGCACAGTCCGGATCCTCGGTAGTGTGATGTCGACGACGCAGCGAGCACCCATGGCGGGACGAGGGCCCGGGCTGCGGGCTAGCGGGAATGCGCGTCGTTCGCGTCCTGACAGTGGTTCGACGATTGGCGTGGTGGCGTTTGCCGGGTGTCTCACTTTACTCATCGTAGTGGGCCGCGTCGCAGAATTAGTGCCGGGCATGTCAAAACTCCAGCCTGCCAAGATTGCGTTGGGATTGTTCTTGTTGAGCGCGTTTATTGGCCGTAAACAGTTGGCTCAAACCGAGGTTCTCAAGTCACCAATCGCTCGCACAGCATTCTGGTTTTTTGCGATGGTGGCCTTCAGTGGTACCTATTCAATATGGCAGTCAAACAGTCTTGAGTTCGTATTGAATGGCCTAATCGTCATCATGATCGTCTTTGTCCTTCTTTTCAAGGTCGCACGAAACTGGCATGTGGTGGAGGCGTTACTTGTTAGTTTGTGCGTGAGCGCGGCCGCACTTGGTGCAGTGGCAATCCTCCGATATGACGGTACACGCGCGGAAGCAAGTGGTACGTACGATACGAACGACTTGGCCTACGTTCTTGTCACGACTCTACCGCTTGCTTTAGCTTTCGCGTTGGATGGCCGAGGTTTGCGTCGGTTGTTAATAGCGGGTATGGCTGGCACGATGATCATAGCCACGTTGTTGACGGAGTCGCGAGGCGGACTCTTGGGCTTGATTGCCGGCGTAGTGGCGGTGATATGGTTGCGACCAGTAGCTGTAAATACACACACGGGCGAAATGGGGCGCGTTGCCAAGGCAATCGTTTGGGGTGCGATTGCGCTAATCATCGCGTTCGCAAGCTGGCCTCTATTGCCGAGCAGCTCGCGCGAGCGATTCGAATCAATGCTCGACCTTCAGTCAGATTACAACCTACAGGAAGAGAGTGTTGGACGGACATTCATTTGGAAACGAAATCTGAAAGCGGTTGCCGGACGTCCTATCGGATTTGGTGTTGGTTCGTCTTCGGCGCTCGATCTTAGGTTGGGCGGCCGTTATAAGACTGCGCACAATAGCGTTGTGCAGATTATTACTGAATTGGGAGTATTTGGGGTCATTCTCTTCTTGCGGCTCTATTGGCTCGCGTGGCGCTTGCTGGGCGAAAGTACCAAGAACTTGCGTTCTCAAGCCGCCATCGTACCTGGCGACGGGGGAGGCATAGCCGGCGTGATACTGTATGGGCTGCGGGCATCTTTGGTCGCTAGTTTTGTTGCGGGCTTCTTCCTCTCACAGGGTTATTCCTATCTCTTGTACTCGCTGCTAGGCATAGTTGCTGCGGTTGTCTTGCTGGATCCGGCCGCGAAGTCAAGCGGAGTCGGTGTCATTGCCGCTACCCGGCGACACACGCGCCTCGCGAGGTAAAGGCGTTGGCAGAGTTGCTGATTACTAGCGAGCTTCTCGTCGCTGGTGAACACGATTCTGTTCTCAAGGCGTGGACGGAGCTCGAGCCACATTGCCGGGCATCCGCATTCACTTCCCATCATTGGATCGGCAATTGGTTGGCGAATTTGCCGACTAGCTTGCGGCTGCACAAACTCATGGTACGGCGTGACCAGCAAGTCGTTGCGCTTGGTATCCTCGCGAGGGGGCGCGATGGTAAGTGGCCGTTGCGCCGCCGTGTCGCCTCGCTGCATGCGACTGGCAGCGAGCAGTTCGATTGCATTTTTGTTGAGCAGAATGGTTTTCTCGTCCGGCGTGGGCTCGAGCAGTCAGTGATTGCGGCGGTCCTGCGTCACACATTCGAGTCATTGCCGAATGTTGAGCAGTTCCGCTTTGATGCGCTTGAAGAGCCCGACGAGTATCTGCGAGCGGCACGTGCTGAGAGACTCATCGTAAGCGACTCTAGAATGGCGGCGCCGTATGTCGATCTGGCGTCTATCCGAAACGCGGGCGGCGAGTATCTTGATTCACTGCCAAAAAAGGCCCGCTATGCTGTGCGCTCGGCGCGTACTGCCTACGCCGCCCAATTCGGGCCATTGAGAGTTACGCCTGCGCCGAGCGTGGAGGCGGCGCTCGAAGTGTTCTCGCGTTTGTCTCGCTTGAATACTGTTCGGCAAGAGCTTCGCGGACAGGAGAGTAGCTTCGAGAGGGAGTTCTTTCAAAAGTTTCACCGCAGTCTGATCGCGCGTACGTTCGCGAGTGGCTTCGTTGAGCTGCTCACTATGACTGCGGGAGAGGTGGTCGTCGGGCATCTGTATTTATTCCGACATCGAAATAGCATCGTCTTCTATCAATGTGGATTCGACTATAGATTGTTAGGCGCGCGCGCGCAGCCGGGGTACGCTGTCCTGTCACTGGCAATTGAGCATTACCTCGCTGCAGGTTGCGATGCCTTTGACTTTCTGGCCGAGGCCTCGCTCTACAAGTTGAGGCTCGCGCAGGCAACACGCGACATGACCTGGCTTCTATTTCGGCGTCCAACGCTACGCAACAAGCTTGAAGCGCGGGCCCGGCGCTGGTGGCGCTCAGCATGCCGCGAGCGACGCGGGTGAGGCAATCAGCGTTTCCTGCGTTCCGCCGGGCAATTGGGCACAGCCGCCGTGTGCACAGCAGTCGTGCAATTGACGCTCATGGCTGGCGACCGTAAGATTTAGTGATCGAGCTGGCATCTAGTGCGACAGTGTTTTAGTCAAAATGTTAGGTAAGGCGGATTGCTTCGATTGCGCGGGAAAAACTTGGCTTACTTCCCGTGTTGTATTGGGGTCGTCGCGTAGGTGTGTGGCTAGCAGCCACTGTGTGTGCGTTCTAGGATGGTTGAGTCCAGGAACGGCCGTGCGGGCGGCGCGATCTTAGCTTCTAGTGCTTAGTCGATGACGAAGACCGAGACAGGTGTGGACCCGCTCGCGCAGAATGCTTTGGCGCCATTGATCGCAGAGGGTCTGTACAGCTTCGAAATCGGCGGCGGCGAACGAGTGGGGGCCAATCTCGCGCTAGCATTTGTACGTCGTGGCTATCGCGTCACAGTGTTCGCAATGTACGGTGAACACGGCCCCATTCGAGACGAACTCGAAGAGCAAGACATTCGCTGCGTCGGGCTGAATTATCTTGCCGGCTCGCGTTGGAGCCGTCGTTTGACTTACCCATTCAGAATCGCGGCCTTCTTGCGCCGTGAACGTGCGGTGGCGCTCCACGTGCATTACGGTACCGCCTTGATAGTGATTGCATGGGGTGCAATGCTTGCGCGTGTGAGCCGGACTGTCATGACCGAACACGCTTTGCATCAGTACTTGGAAAGTCCGAAGTATATGCGGCAGATCCGCATCGCCGCGGTATTCGCTCAGTTTGTCACTGGCGTGAACTCCAGTATCGTCGAGTTTTTCAGGACGCGGGTCGGCGTGGCGCCTGATCGCGCGGTGTTTATTCCGAATGGGGTTCAAGTACCGCTCAATCAACTGCAACGCAACATGCAGATGCGCCGTGACTTGGAAGTACACGATGACGACTTCCTGTTTGTGTTCGTTGGGCGACTCCATCCAACGAAGGATATTCCAACACTACTGCGAGCCTTTGCGCAAGTGCGTCTTCAACCGGACAGTAACGCGAGACTGTGGATAGTAGGAGACGGTGCGGAGCGCGCGGCGCTGGAAGTGCTTGCTGAACGTTTGTTAGTGTCGGCGCGAGTCACCTTCCTCGGACAACGCACAGATGTGCGGCAGATACTGTGCGCCGCCGACACGCTGGTTATGTCCTCCATAACGGAAGGTGCGCCGATGGTTTTGCTCGAAGCGATGGCACAGCGTGTTCCTTGCATTGCAACTTCTGTTGGGGCCATTCCGGAGCTGCTGTTGCCAGATTGTGGGCTGGTCGTTGGTCCGCGGTCTCCGGACGAATTGGCCGCCGCAATGACTCGCATGCTGAGCGACGGCGCCTTACGCGACTCTGTTCGGCACAGAGCCTTCACTCGCGTCGCAACGAACTACGATATCGAGAAGACTGTTGACCAGTACTTGAATCTGCTGGGCTTGCCAGCGCGGTGGATGCCGGAAACATAGACCTCGCACGCACTGATTGTCTTGTAATGAATGTCAAGGACGCTCTGACCGCGATTCGATCTGGCCCACGCGATGGTAAGCCTTTCAACGTGCGTCTAGCCTGTGGCTTCACACCTTTGCATCTGTCGACTCTGCTGAACGCGCGCTTGCAGCTGGCATTTCCGACGCGCAAGGTCACGGTTGAGATCGGTGTTTTTGGTGACCTGCTCGGCACCATCAAAGCGACGGATGCCAGTAGCTGCGATGCGCTCTGCGTCGTTCTTGAATACGGGGATTTGGATCCGCGACTCGGCTATCGTGAAGCGCGCAGATGGGGTCCAGCCGTAGCCGCCGAGCTGGCCGACGTTGTCGCGGAACGATTGCAGCATCTTGCAAATGCCGTTGTTGCTGCAGCGCGCACCGTGACCGTCGCGATCGCCGGACCAACCTTACAGCCGGCGCCATTGTTCCACACCACACCTTGGCAGGCCTCATCTCAGTTGTTGGCTGTCGAGCGAGAGATCGCTAACTGTCTTAATCGAGTAGGTAGTGTTCCGGGCATTGCGGTTGCGAATTCCCATTGGTTGCGCTCGACTGCGGACGCGGCGCCGCGCCATGATATACGTTCCGATCTGGTGACAGGGTTCCCGTACTCAGTGGCCCATGCAGATCGGGTTGCTGAATGCTTGGGGGCGTTAGTCGCGCCGCCGATGCCTCGTAAGGGACTAATTACCGATCTTGACGATACACTATGGTCGGGAATTGTCGGTGATGTTGGTGAGGAGGCAGTGAGTTGGGATCTCGCTGCCAAGACGCATCACCATGCGCTCTTCCAGACTCTGCTGGCAGCACTGAGCGAAGAGGGCGTACTGCTTGCAATTGCAAGCAAGAACAGCGCTGAAGTGGCAGCCGGCGCACTGCACCGCCCGGACATGTTGGTCGATCCGAGTAAATTGTTTCCGCAGGAGATAAATTGGAACGCAAAGTCACTGTCGGTAGGTCGAATCTTGTCACGCTGGAACATCGGGCCAGAAGCGGTGGTCTTTGTCGACGATAGCGAATATGAATTGGCTGAAGTAAAGGCCGCATACCCGCAAATCGAGTGCGTCCAATTTCCCACTCGTGACCCTGATGCCGTCGTCGATACGCTATGGGATCTGCGGCGAATGTTTGGCCGACAGCACCTGTCAGCCGAGGATGCGCTGCGGAGTTCGAGTATTCGGCAGGCTGCGAAATTTGAACTGGCGCGCGATCAGTCTGGTAGCGGAGGCGGTTTTCTGGCGAACGTCGATGCATTGATCGAGTTTGACTTCCGCCCTGCCGCGACTGATAAGCGCTCCCTCGAGCTCGTGAATAAGACGAATCAGTTCAATCTCAACGGTACACGACTAACGGAGTCTGATTGGCGACAAATGCACGCGCGGACAAACGCCTGGTCCGTCGTGGTGTCGTATACGGACAGGTTTGGTCCGCTTGGGAAGGTCGCAGTGCTCGCGGGAGTCGCGTCGGATGGTAATATAAGAATCGAGACATGGGTCCTTAGTTGCCGAGCGTTTTCGCGGCAAATCGAACAGCAGTGTCTGCGCGCACTCTTCATGGAGTTTCCGGACATACACACGGCGTCGCTTTCGTATGGCAAAACGCCGCGCAATGGTCCAATCAAGGCGTTTCTGGATTCGCTAGGAATCGCTCTGGATGGGAGTGATCCCATGATCTTCCGCGATAAGGTCGAAGATCTCACCAGATCTCTTCCCCATCGAGTCAATATACGGAGTCGCCGCAATGTCTGATACACGAAGCCGGTTACTGGCATGCTTTCGTCTCGTGTTCCTGGACGCATCGGACTCTGAATTGCTTGTGGCGACGCCCTCTAGCTACGACGCTTGGGATAGCATTGCTGCAATTACGCTCGTGAATGTGATTGAGGACGAGTTCCAGGTGCAGGTCGACTTTGACAGAGTCGGTGATCTGGATTCCTTTGAGAAAGTTCTGGAGTATGTCAGGGAGTTGTTGGCCGCAAATGCTGAATAACAATGGCGCAGACAGATAGCGGTGGCGCGCGCTTTCATCACATTGGTTTTGTGGTGTCCAGCGTCGAGGCCGCTGCCCAGGGTTTCATCGCTTCGCTTGGCGCAACTTGGGACGGCGAGGTCTTCGTAGATCCCTTGCAGCGCGTGCGTGTCTCGTTCTTGTGTATCGATGTCAATCGCACGCGGCTGGAACTAGTAGAGCCGCTGGGACCAGGTTCGCCGGTCAGCCGGTTTCTGGCAACCCAAGGCGGTTTGCACCACATTTGTCTGGAAACGCTTGATACTGAAACATCGCTGCAGCGGGTGCGCAATGCTGGAGGCGCAATCGTCAGTCGGCCAAAGCCGGCCGTTGCCTTCGGTGGACGGACAATCGCCTGGGCGTTAACTCGAGAAAAGTTGTTGGTGGAGTTCCTAGCAGTAGACGGCGCATAACGAGCTTTAATATCACTATGCTCAATTCATGGTTGTTAAGGATAAAGACCGGCGATGGTTTGATACCACGCTTGGGCAGGAGGATCGTGCGCGGCACCCGCACGTTTCGTCTGCCAATACCGGCGTTTCTGAATGGCCTACTGCGGTTCCTTTTTGAAGTTGTCGGCGCGATTGCCAGTATTGGTCGTTGGTTTCTGGCTGTCGTTTTTTATGAGCCATTATTCCGCGGCAGATGCGTACGTGTTGGCAAGCGAGCGCGCATCACCCGCCTACCATTCGTGGTGGGGCCCGTGCAGATCGCACTCGGAGATGACGTCAACTTCTTCGGTAAGGTTGACGTAATGAGCGGTCACATTCTGGCCGGTCCGAGATTGGTACTTGGCGACCGAGTAGACATTGGTCACAACGTGAGTTTCGTTGTCAATCAACTCATCGAAATCGGCGACGACGTCAATGTTGCCTCTGGCGTGCGCTTCATGGATTCCGACGCGCACCCGCGCGATACGATCGAACGAATATCGGACATGGCGCCCCGACCGGAGGAAATCAAACCGGTGAAGATATGTCGCCGAGCATGGATTGGCCAAAATACGTTCATCCTGAAGGGCGTGACAATTGGTGAAGGCGCGATCATCGGTGTGAATAGTGTCGTTGTGACGGATATCCCGCCTTATTCTGTTGCGATGGGCAATCCTGCGCGCGTCGTAGTGAAAGGCGCGGCGCCATCCAACGAGACTACGACAGCCAAATCGATCAGCAATTCTGATGACACAACGACGACTTCTCCTCCGAATTAGGTACTGCCTAACGTTTCTTCGTGCGAAGCCGTCCGAAGGGATATCAATGATGCCCGCTTGGGTGATTGTCGGTTGCATTCAAACCGCACAATATTCCGAGTCTCTTTCGGCCCGTGCAAACTAATTCCATGCGAAACGCGCTGCATATAGTCAGCACAAGTGGGTTGTATGGAGCCGAGCGCGTCTTGCTCGAGTTGTCCCAGTTTCTGAAGCAGAATTCATGGAACGCACAAGTTCTCGCTATCGACGGTGCAGGCGCAACGCCTTTGGTCGTTGCAGCCGGGCGGATGGGCATTCAGGCGGAGTCGTTTGGTCGGGCGTCGAGCGGCACATTAGGGTTCGCCAAGAGAATCGCACACTACTTAGATGAGCGTTCAATCGACATCGTGCATTCCCATGGCTACAAGCCGAACATTCTATTGGCGATGACCGGGCAGCCTCGACGGCGCGTTTGCATTGCTACGTGTCACAGTTGGTACAGCAATACCCTTAGACTGCGCGCATACGAGTGGCTTGACAAGCGTGCGCTGCGATCGTTTCATCATGTCGCTGCCGTCTCGGGCGAGATCGAGCGGAGACTGTTGGCGGCGCAAGTGAGCCGATCGCGCGTCACTGTCATAAAGAACGGGCTCGATCCGGAAATCCCATCGATCAGTGCGCGCAGAGTAATCCGGGAGCAGTTGGGAGTGCCTCCAGGCGGATTGCTGCTGCTTCGCGTGGGACGCCTGGTTGCTCCGAAAGGGAACGCCATTCTGCTGCATGCTTTGGCGGAACTCCCTAGTGCGAATTGGAGACTCGCATTCGTGGGTGGCGGTGAGCAGCTTGCAGAGACTCAGCAGCTGGCGCATTCCCTAGGTATTGCGTCCGTTACAACTTTTTGCGGGTTTCGCGAGAATGTCGCGGACTATTTGGCGGCTGCCGATTTGTTCGTGAGTCCGTCAGTCAGCGAGGGATTGCCGATGGTCTTGCTTGAAGCCATGGCTGCGGGACTGCCGATCGTCTCGACCAACGTCGGGGAGATTCCGCGCGTTATTACTTCGGAGAAGGACGGGCTTCTTGTGCCGCCAGGCGACGTCCAGCCGCTGCGCGACGCGCTCAACCGTGCGATGACGAATTCGAGCCAGCGTGCTCGCTGGGGTGACGAAGCTCGGCGGACCTATTCAGAAGGCTACTCTCGACGTGCCATGGGTGTGGCTTACCTGAAGATCTACGATGCTGCAATGCAGCGACGATAAGATAGGCTCGTCGGAATGGTGTCGATGTTTTTTACAGCCCGAGCCGCGAGATCGGCGCGCGATTTGATATTCAATCGTAAGATATTGATTATCAAAGAAAAAGTATGCTTGGCACGTAGGTTGCTTATACAGTTATGTCAGCGATCCCGCTGTAGGCCCTTAAGGAATAAATATGAACTGCAAGAATTTTGCTCCGTTGGCTGCTGTTGGCGCCCTGTTTGTCGCAGGCGTCGCCAATGCAGGCTTCGTGATCATGGACAACGGTGGTGCGCCGATTTCCACTGTTAGCCCCATCCCAACCAACAACGACTATCGCGGTGACCTCATCGCAGCGGGCGTTGAACAGTTCAATCTGGGTGGTAGCTTGGCTTTGTCGGCTGATTCTCAGCCAGGGTCAATCAGCATTACTGCGTTTGCCTCAGAAGCTGGGTTTCTGAATCGCTTCACCTTGGGTGCGGCGTCGTTCACATCGCCCGGAAACATGGCGTGGTCGCCGCGTGCGGTCGGTAGCGTTGCTGCCAGCGCTGGAATGGTGGACTTCGAGTTCTGTGCTCTGACAATCAGCTCGTGTCTCAATAACGATCAGAATGCCGATACAGTTGCCGGCAGCTTTCAGTCGGTCGGCATGTGGGTCTCAGAGGATGGCAACACGGCCTGGTTGCTATGGGACGACTCGGGTTCGGACATCGACGACAACCATGACGACCTGATCATCCGTCTGACCTACAGCGTGCCGGAGCCGGCATCGCTGGGCCTCCTGGGGCTCGGTCTGTTGGGTGTCGGTGCGATCCGACGTAAGCGCGCTGCGTAAAGTAGCCTAGGGATCTGCTGATATAAACGGCGCCTTCGGGCGCCGTTTTTCTTTAGCGCGACTTGAAATCCTCCGGCGTCAGCTGATGCCGTCCCAGCAGCTTGTAGAAATCCGTGCGATTGCGCTTCGCGAGCCTGGCTGCCTGGCTCACATTGCCGCCGGTGATCTGCAGGATCTGCGAGAGATAGCTGCGCGTGAATTCGTCGCGGGCCTCGTCGAAGGAGGGCAGGCGCCCCTGTGTGCCGCCCAAGGACTGCTGCACGAGTTCCACCGGAATGATGGGCGTCTGCGACAACGCCACATTCTGGCGAACCACGTTGGCGAGCTGGCGGATATTGCCCGGCCAGTCGGCGGTAGCGAGCAACTCGACCGCTTCCGGCGCATAGATCTTGCGCACGCCACTCTCTTTGGTAATGGTGGCGAGGAAATGCGATACGAGCAGTGGTATGTCTTCACGCCGACGGTTGAGCGGTGGCATGTCGATGTGCACGACATTCAGCCGATAGTAGAGGTCTTCGCGAAACTGTCCGGCCATCATCATCTGCTGCAGATCGCGGTGGGTGGCCGAGATCACGCGCACGTTGACCGCCACGGCGTCGGTGACGCCGATCGGGCGGATGACGTTCTCCTGCAGCACGCGCAACAACTTCACCTGCAGCCGCATCGGCATGTCGCCGATTTCATCGAGCAGCAGGGTGCCGCCGTCGGCCGCCTGGAAGAGGCCCTTGTGGTCGCGAATCGCGCCGGTGAACGAGCCTTTGGTGTGGCCAAACAACTCGGACTCGAGCAGGTTCTCGGCCATGGCGCTGCAATTGATGGCTACGAATGGCTTGCCACGCCGTGGGCTGGCTTTGTGGATCGCACGGGCGAGCAGTTCCTTGCCGGTGCCACTCTCGCCGGTGATGAGTACGCGGGCGTCGGTGCCGGCCACCATGTGCGCCTGCGACAGCTTTTCTTCCACGGCTGAGCTGCGCGTGATGATCTCGGAGCGCCAGTCTTCGTCGCTCTCACTGAAGCCGGAAATGCGCAGCGCCTTCTGCACTTGATCCAGGAGTTCCTGCTTGTCGACGGGTTTGGTCAGAAAACCGAACGCGCCCATCTGCGTCGCCTGCACGGCATCGGGAATGGTGCCGTGCGCGGTGAGGATGATCACCTTGAGACCTGGATAGCGCGCCTGCAGCTCTTTCAGGAGGCCAATGCCGTCCATCTGATCCATGCGCAGGTCGGTGATGACGAGCTCTGGCCGGAAGCGTGCCGTGGCGGCGAGTGCGAGCGCACCGCTCTCGACGGCTTCGACTTCGTAGTTCTCGGCGCGCAGCCGGATGGTGAGCAGCCGCAGCAGGCCTGGGTCGTCATCGACCACGAGGATGCGCGCCTTGCGCTTGTTGCTGCCGAGATGAGTGTTAGGTGGGCTGGCGAGCGGCATGGCGACTTGCATCAGGGGTTACGTCCTTCGGGTTGCGAGGTGCGGTTCTTCATCGACTGCTCGATACGCGAAATTGCGTCGAGCTTGGCCTGCGCTTCCTCGAGCTGGCGCTTGAGCCGAGCATTCTCCTCGTTCTCGGCCGCCAGTCGTCGAGTCAACTGTGCAATCCGATCACGTTCACCACGATCGGATTGCGCCTGGGTGCGCTTCACCTCTGCTTGCAGTGCCTGGTAACGATCGATCAACGACAGCTGCAGGTAAGCGAGCGCGCGCTCAGCAGGCAGCAAAGTTTCAGGGTTAGCGAGCACTTCGCGCAACAGTCGCTGTGCGCCGACAGGGTCGAACTCGCTGTGATTCGGCGTGGCGAGCGCCAGGCCATAGCGCAGTGTGCGACTGGGCGTGGGGGCGGCTGCCTGCTCTGCCTGCAGTCTGGCCAGTGTTTCGGCTTGCTCGGCCGCGCTGCCGCTCGCAACGGTGAGCATGGTGTCGAGATAAGCGCCGATGACTGCGCCCTCGACGGCCTTCTGATCCACCGGTGGCGTGGGCGCCGGCGCTCGCGTCGTACCGGTGAGGCTGGGGCAACCCGCAAGCATGCCGAGCAGTCCGAGCGCCAGCGCGCCGCGCCCGATACTGGCCGCCGCACGCAACGCGGTGGCCCGGCACTCACGCGGCATGCGCATGCTCCTGCTGTGCGGTGGCACTCACCACGATCGGCATCTGAATGCAAAAGTGTGCGCCCGGATACACGCCGTCCAGTATCTCGATCTTGCCGCCGTGCGCGTTGGCGAACTCCAGCACGACTGACAGTCCAATGCCCGTCCCCTTCACGAAACCTCCGGTTGGCGCCTTGCCGGTGTAGAACGCCTCGAATATCCGCGCCCGCTCCGCACGCGGAATGCCCGGGCCGGAATCGGCGACGTCGATGCGCAACTGATCCGCGGCAGCCACCGCATGCAGATAGATGGTGCCACCCTTGGGCGAATACTTGATGGCATTCGACAGCAGATTCTCGAAGATGAGGCGCACTTTGCCCCGGTCCGCCCGCAACTTGACGTCCTCGATCTTCACATCGAGGCGCACACGCTGCGAGATGACTGCTAACTGCTGGCTCTCCAGCACCTGCTTGACGAGCGGTCGCAGGCGAAAATCCGAGATATCGAGCCCGATGCTCTCCTTCTGCCAGGCGCTGAAGGACAGCAGGTTCTCGATCAGGCGCTGCAGCTTGATGCCGTTGTCGCGCAGGATGGCGATCACTTCGCGCTGGTTGTTGTCCAGCGCTCCGACTGCACCGTCCATCAGAAGTTCCGTGCCTTCGCGGATATTGGCGAGCGGCGTCTTGAGCTCATGGGACATGTGCCGCAGGAATTTGTTGCGCTCCTCGGCGAGATCCACGAGCCGCTGGCGCAGCCACTCGAGCTGGCCGCCGAGGCGCTTCAAATCGCGCGGCCCGGAGACCTCGATCGGGTTATTGAAGGTGCCGCGTCCCAGTTCGCTGATCGCGCGATCGATGGTGCGCAATGGCCGGCCGATCGACAGCGTGAGCGCCAGAATCGCGACCAGCGTGAGCGGCGCCAGCAGCGCCGATTGCCACAGCATGCGCTGTTGTGCGCGCTCAGTCTCGAGTCGCAACTCGGCCAGGCGCGCATCGACCAACTGGTTGCCGCTCGTGGCGATGCTGTTGGTGAATTCGTCGAGCTTGCCGATCTGCGCCAACGCCTCGGCCAGCTCGGGGCTGTTCGGCTTGGCGCTGGCTACCTGTTGCGCAAGCTTGGAATGCACGGCCTGGAAGTTGCGCAAGGCGCCCGCCGCCGGTTCCCGGTCGAGTACGCGGGCCAGCTGCTCGCGACTCGATTCCAGGCGCGCGTCGGCCTGGGCGTAGGAGTCCAGCAGTTTCTCGTCGCCCAACACCTGGTACAGGCGCAGGGTGCGCTCCAGCACCGCGACGTCCGAGAACATGCTTTGGGTCAGACGCGCGCCTTGCACGCCTTCGAGGACGATTTCCTGGCTGGAGGCTGCCAGACGGCGAATCTGGATGGACGCGTTGACGATCGCCACCAGCAGCGGGATGGCGATGAGCGCCAGCCCAAGGAGCATCAGACTGCTCAGGGACTGTGGTCTGGGCCAATGCATCGCATCATTCTAGACGACCCTGCCCCCGGATGGCGAAAACGCGGTCTTTACCAGGGCTCGCGCTGCAACCGGCGCTCCCATTCGAGCGACGTGCGCACGATGGCCTCCAGATCATCCAGCTTGGGTTGCCAGCCCAGCACCGAGCGCACCTTGTCGGCGCGCGCCACGAGGCTGGGGGGGTCGCCCGCCCGGCGCGGTTCTTCGCGGATATCCAGCTTCTGGGCCGCCACTCGCTCCACCATCGACAGCACCTGACGGACGCTATAGCCGTGCCCGTAGCCGCAATTGATGATGCTCGACTCGCCGCCGGCCCGCAGGAAGTCGATAGCGTTCAAATGGGCCGCCGCCAGGTCGGCGACGTGAATATAGTCGCGCACACCGGTGCCATCGGGCGTGTCGTAGTCGGTGCCGTAAATCGACACATGCGAGCGCTTGCCGACGATTGCCTGGCAAGCCACTTTGACCAGCAACGTGGCCGCGCGCGTCGATTGCCCGATACGCCCGGCGGGATCGCTGCCGGCAACATTGAAATAGCGCAGCGCGACGTGCCGCAGAGGCGTCGCCAGCGACAGATCGCGCAGCATCCATTCAGACATCAGCTTGGAGGTGCCGTACGGATTGATGGGTGCGGTCGGCGTTTCCTCGGTCGCAAGGCCACTCGGGGGTATGCCGTACACGGCCGCCGTCGACGAGAACACCACGTGCTTGATCTGCTGGGCTGCGCAGACTTCTAACAGATTACGCGTGGCGCAGGTGTTGTTGCCGTAGTACTTCAGGGGCTGTGCCACCGATTCCGGTACGATGGTGTGGGCTGCAAAGTGCACGACGGTGTCGACGTGGTGCTCGCGCAGCAGGCCGGTGACCAGTGGTTTGTCGCCCACATTGCCGACCACCAGCGGCACGTCGCCTACCGCTTGTCGAAAGCCGGTCGACAGATCGTCGAGTACGATGACGCCTTCGCCGCGTTCGGTGAGCTGCGCGACGACGTGACTGCCAATGTAGCCCGCGCCACCTGTGACGAGGATCTTGCTCTTGCTCATGATGTTGACTGCTGCACTCCGACCCCGGGTCCTTCCGGCGAGAGCGGATTTTACGATATCGATCTGGCAGGGTTGTGACCCAAATGGAGCTGTGCGGATGCTCGGCCGGCATGGCGGTTGCGAATTGTGACGCAACGCGCAAATCGTCCGTTCGAAACGCTCGATCCCGCTGCGGTGATGGCAGCCGCGGAATTTATCGGGATCGAGCCCTCCGGCCGACTACTGGCGCTCAACAGCTATGAGAACCGCGTGTATCAGGTGGCCGATGAGTCCGGCGAGTTGTGGGTGTTCAAGTTCTATCGGCCGGGCCGCTGGACCGATGAGGCGATCCTCGAGGAGCATCGCTATACGCTCGAGCTGGCCGAGCATGAACTACCGGTGGCACGACCGCTGCTGCGCGCCGGCGTATCCTTGTTTCACCTCGCGGGGCAGCGCTTCGCGGCGTTCGAATTCCTGGCAGGCCGCGCGCCTGAGCTCGACCGTCCGGACTCACTTGAGTTGTTAGGCCGAACGCTGGCGCGAGTGCATGCAGTCGGCGCGGTGTCGCGCTTCCAGTATCGGCCGGCGCTCAGCTTGCAACGGCTGGGGGTCGAGGCGCGCACGGCCGTGCTGGCGAGCGGTTTCGTGCCGCCGGCGCTCGAGGAGCGGTATGCTGATATCAGCTCGCAGCTCATCGCGCGCGTGCAGGACGAATTCGATGCCGTGGGGCCCGTGTCGCAGCTGCGCATACACGGCGACTGCCATCCCGGCAACATTCTATGGCGCGAGACGGGGCCACTGTTCGTCGACTTCGATGATTGCGTCACGGGGCCGCGGGTCCAGGATCTGTGGATGTTCCTGGCTGGCGGGCCGGGCGAGCAGCAGAGCGGCTGGGCACATCTGATGCGCGGTTATGAATCTTTCGGCAGCGTCGATTCGCTCGAGCTCAGGCTGGTGGAGCCGCTGCGCAGTCTGCGCATCCTGCACTATGCGGCGTGGCTCGCAGTGCGCTGGATCGATCCGGCCTTCCCGCGCGCCTTCCCCTGGTTCAACGAGCCGCGCTTCTGGGAGCGGCACTTGCAGGATCTGATGGAACAGCTGGCTAACATCGACGAGCCGCCGTTGCTGGCGCGCTGAGTTTGCAACATAAGTGCTCGCCAATCGGCGACGCTCGCACCGAACTCGCGCACTTTGGTAATCTTGCAATCATCATGTCTCGATTCCTGGTCGATGGCGCAGGTGGGTGCGCATGGCTTGCCACCCTGGCGCTGCTTGCGCTGGCCGGTTGTGGTGGCGGCGGTTCGTCGGGCGGTGGCGGGACGCTGCCGCCGCAGCCGACTGACGTCGTTGTCTCGGGTCGAATCACCTTCGATCGTGTGCCGATTGGCAGCGGCGCCGGACAGGGCCTCGATTTCGCGGCTGTCGTGCTGGCACCGGCGCGCGCCGTCACCGTCGAAGCATTGGCGGCGGCGAACAGCGCGGTGCTGGCGAGTACGGTGACGAATGACACGGGTAACTACTCGCTCTCGCTGGCGCCGAACACCAATGTCTTGCTGCGCGTCAAGGCCGAGATGGTGCGCACGGGTGCGCCGTCATGGAGTTTCCGCGTTCGGAACAACACCAATGGCAACGCTCTGTATGCCCTGGACGGCACCAGTTTCAACACGGGTACCACCAATTCGCAGCGGGACCTGCATGCCGCGTCCGGCTGGGGCGGCGCGGGCTATACGACGCCGCGCGCCGCGGCGCCGTTCGCGATTCTGGATACCGTCTATCAGGCGTACACGCTCGTGCTGGGCGCGGAGCCTGGCGCCAGCTTTCCGCCGCTCGATCTGTTCTGGAGTACGACCAATCGCGTGGGCACAGGTGGCTGTGCAGTCGATCGCCCGAGCATCGCGAGCGGTGTGATCTGTACGACATTCTATCTGGCGCCGGTCGCCAACCCAGCCGCCAGCCGACCGGACGCGGGCATCTATGTGCTGGGCTCTGCCAATGACGATTCGGACGAGTTCGACCGCCACGTCATCGCACACGAATGGGGTCATTACTACCAGGACAGCTTTTCGCGTGATGACAGCATTGGCGGGCCGCACGGTTTCAGCGATCGCCTGGATCCGCGGCTCGCGTTCAGCGAGGGCTGGGGCAACGCGTTCTCGGGCATGGTGGTGGGTGACCGGAATTATCGCGACAGCTTTGCCGCCGGCGGCCAGCAGCGCTCGTTCGGTTTCGATCTGGAGAGCAATCCGGGTGCCAGTGCCGCATCGATCGGCTGGTACAGCGAGAGTTCCATCCAGTCGCTGCTCTGGGATTTCTTCGACGATGCGCCCGACGGGCTCGATACCGTCGCGCTGGGCTTTGCGCCCATCCATCGCGTGATGGCCAATGAGGTGCGCACCGCGGCGGCATTCTCGACTGTCTATCCCTTCGTCGAGGGACTGCGGACACGGGCGCCCGCGTCGGATGGCGCGATCGAGGCGCTGGTCCGTGCGCAGCAGATCAGCACGCAGCGCGGCGATCCGTTCGGCACGGCCGAGGCGAACAACGGCGGCGATCCACGCAATTTGCCGATTTACCGGCCCATTCTCCCGGGCACTACCGAGCGCGTCTGCTCAACGGTTGCACCCAACGGGCCGGTCAACAAGCTGGGCGTTGCCAGGTTCCTGCGTTTCGATCTGGCAGCGTCACGCAATGTCACCGTGGATGTGAGGGGTCCGGCGAGCTCGCCGGCGCTACCCGATGCCGATCCCGATGTGTATCTATTCCGTGCGGGGTTGCCGCAAGCAGCGGGCAATGCAGTCGGTATCAACGATTCGGCGTCACTGCCATCAGCGCCTGCCGGCGCTTACCTGATAGAGGTGCATGAGTACTCGAACGTCGATCCGCCAATAGACCCCCAGTCGGGCCAACCCAAGCCGCGGGGCGAGACGTGCATCGATGTCACTCTCAGTGCAAACTAGTACATCGCCTGGAGGGCTGTGGATGACAGACGGGACCTGTTCGACGCGAGGTGCGCTGTTGCTGTGCGCTGCCGTGCTGGCGCTCACTGCTTGCAGCGACGCCAGCAACGAAACTGCTGCCGCCGCAGCGGAGACTGCGCAGATCGCAGCAGCGCGTCGCAATGCGGCCGCGGAGACGGAGGACATGGTGTCAGCGGTGGCTGCGGGCAAACCCGGCGCGCCGATCGATGTCCGTTTCGATGTGCCGACCAAGCCGCGCGTGGGCGAGCCCCTAAAAATTGATGTGGCGGTCGTGCCCCTGAGCACGGTGGGGCGGTTGGAAGTTCTGTTCCAGGGTAACGATGGCTTCGCGGTTGTGTCTAATGGCCAACTGGGGCCGCTCGACAACCCCGCGGTGGGCAAGGTGTTGCGCCATTCGGTAACCGTGCTGCCACAGAGCGAGGGCGTGTTCATGCTGTCGGCCATTGCCATGACCGATGGCACCGACGCCAGCATGTCGCGCTCGTTTGCGATGCCCATCATTGTCGGCAACGCGTCGGCAGTCGCGAGCAAGCCGCAGAACGCTGTCACCGACGCAACCGGCGAAACGGTCCAATCGTTACCGGCGGTCGAAACACCGCGCTGAGCGCCCGCCCGGGTGGCTTCCGACCCGGTCTGACCGCCGTCGCCACCTGAATTCGGGAGCCCGTTCACGGGCGCTGCCGCCGTCGCGTCCTATGATGCGGCCTTGTATTAGGTCGCATCCTTATGTCAAAGAAAGGGGCTCGCGCCTCGCACGACATCGTCGCGGTCCCGGACCCGAATACCCAGTCGACGTTCGTGGCGGACGACACGATTCCGGCTGGCTTTTCGCTGCGCCGCCTGCATCCATTGCTGAAGGAGCAACTGCGCAGTCTGCGCAGCGCGTCGCGCACCGACCGAATCGACGTGCGCGCGCTGCTGCAGCTGATCAGTAGTTGTTATGACGGGATCGATGACGAGCGGCGCGGCATGGTCCGTTCCATGCAGCTCATGTCGGACGAGGCCCGCGCGCTGGGTGCTGATCGCGGCGTCGCAGGGCTCGAGCACCTGCAAGTCATTCTGGATCACATCAAGGACGTGGTGATCACGGTCGACGCCGAGGGCACGATCGAGACGGTCAATCCGATGGCGGAGCGCGTGTTCGGTTACGCATCCTCGGAGATCTTCGGGCGCCGGCTCGATCTGCTGCTGCCGGAGATCGCGGTCGGCGGTACCGTTGCCGAGGGCCTGGCAACGCTGGCGGCCGCCTCCGATTCGAGCGGCGCCGGCATGCCGAGTGACGAATTGTTAGCGCGTCGCAAGGACGGCGGCCGCTTCACCGCCGAAATTGCAGTCAGCAGCGCCCGCACCGGACGGGCGCACGTCTATGTCGTGTGTCTGCGCGACATTTCCGAGCGTCTCGACAGTGAACGGCAGTTGCGCGAGAGCGAGGCACGCTTTCGGACCCTGGTAGACAACGCGCCGGAGGCGATTCTCGTGCTGGATGTCGATGCCAACTGCTTCGTCGACGCCAACGAGAACGCCACGCGCTTCTTCGGCCATGCGCGTGAGTCGCTGCTGTCGATGAGTCCGGACGATATCAGCGCGGATTTCCAGAGCGATGGACTGCCGACGGTTGGGCCAAAGCGTGGCTATATCGAGCAGGCTCTGGCCGATGAGCCGCAGACCTTCGAGTGGCTGCATCGCGACGGGCGTGGGCAGGAAGTGCTGTGCGAAGTGCGGTTGGTGCGGCTGCCGAGCTCGGCGGGGCGACTGCTGCGCGCCAGCATCACCGACATCCGCAGTCGCAAACGGCAGGAGCTGATTACCCAGGGTGAGCGCGCGGTTTTCGAATGCCTGGCGAGCCACGCGCCGCTGGCGCAGGCACTTGCCTCGATCGCACAGCTGATCGAGTCCGTCTATCCCCGCTACCGCTGCGCCATCAGTCTGCTGTCGGCGGATCGCGCTACGGTCCAGGTCGTGGCCGCAGCCTCACTGCCGCCGCGATTGCGCGCGGTACTCGACAACAGTCCAGTGGACCTGCAGCGTGGTACTTGCGCCGCGGCGCTCTACCTTGGCCGTCCGGTGCTGGCGGCGGACGTGGCGACAGATCCGCACAGTGCCGCGCGTCGCGAGGTGCTGCTGGACGCAGGTGTCCGGGCCATGTGGTCCGTGCCGATCAAGGATGCCAGCGGCCGGTTGTTAGGCTCGGTGGCGATCTGCTCGCCCGCCGCCGGCTTGCCCGATGCCGCCGAAACCGAACTGCAGGAGCACGCGGTGCGACTCGCCGGCATCGCCATCGAGCGCAGTGTGGCAGAAGAAGCGCTGCGCGCCTCGGAAGCGCGCTTCCGCGGCCTGTTCGAGACGGTGATGGAGGGCGTTTTCCAGAGCACGTATGAAGGCCAGATGACCTCGGTGAACGAGGCCATGGTGCGGATGCTGGGCTACGACTCCGCCGAAGAACTCTATGCGCTGCCGAGTGTCGAGATGCTCTACTGGCGTGCCAACGATCGACGCCAGCTGATCCGTGAGATCGCGGAGCGCGGCTCGGTGCGGGCGCGCGAGGTGGCATTGCGGCGCCGCGATGGTGGGCAGGTTTTTGCACTCGCCAGCATCCGGGCGGTGTACGACGTGGCCGGCGCGATCGTCGCCTTCGAAGGTACCCTGGCCGATATCACTGAGCGCAAACGCGCCGAGCAGGCTGTGTTCGCCGAGCGCGACCGCGCGCAGGTGACACTGCAGTCGATCGGCGATGCGGTCATCTCCACCGATGCCGACGGGCGCATCGACTATCTGAATCCGGTGGCCGAGCGCCTCACGGGCTGGAGCCTGGCGGAGGCGCGCGGTGCGCCGGTCGACGAGGTGCTGGTCCTGGTGGATGAATCCTCGCGCGCGCCACAGGCGGCTCTGCTGGGGCGCGTGTTGACGAACGGCGAAGCAATGCAGCCCTCCGATGCCCGCGTGCTCGTCAATCGTCAGGAGCAGGATGTCGCTATCCAGGATTCTGCCTCGCCCATCCGCAATCGCGACGGGCAGATCACCGGCAGTGTCATCGTCTTCAGTGACGTGACCCACGAGCGCCGACTGAAGCGCGCTTTGTCCTATCAGGCGAGCCATGACGCGCTGACGGGCCTGATCAATCGCCGCGAGTTCGACCTGCGTCTCGAGATGGCCGTGGCGACCGCCCGCCACAACCAGGCGGAGTTCGCGCTGCTGTACGTCGATCTCGATCAATTCAAGCTGATCAACGATACTTGCGGCCACAGCGCCGGGGACCGGCTGCTGCGGGATATCACCGGCCTGTTGCAGACTCGGGTCCGCGCGGCAGACACGATCGCGCGGCTGGGCGGCGACGAGTTCGGTGTCCTGTTGGAGAACTGCTCCATCGAGCAGGCCGAGAAGGTCGCGGAGAATGTCCGCGAGGCGATCCACGACTATCGATTCAACTGGAGCGACAGCAAGCTCTCGGTGGGCGCGAGTATCGGCGTCGTGCAGATCAACAGCGACACGGTGAGTGCGGCCGCGGCGCTCAGCGCGGCGGACGTCGCCTGCTATGCGGCGAAGGACGGTGGCCGCAACCGAGTGCACGTCTACGAAACCGATGCAGGTTCCAATCGTCATCGCGAGATGCAGTGGGTGTCGCGCATCACCCGCGGCGTCGAGGAGAACCGCCTACGCTTGTTCTCGCAGCAGATCGTTGCCCTCGGGTCCGCTCGGCCCATTGCCGATTTTCACGAGCTGACGGTGCGGCTGCGTGACGAGACCGGCAGCATCGTGATGCCCAACGAGTTCATCCCGGCCGCTGAGCGCTACAACATCATGTCGATGGTCGACGGCTGGGTGGTGGCCCGAGCCATTGAGTTGCTGCACAAACGGATCGCACGCAACGAACCCGTGCCGGTGTTGGCCGTCAACTTGTCGGGTACTACGCTGAGCAACGAAGATTTCCTCGAGTTTCTGATCACGCGGCTCGCGGATGAGCGCCTGGCGCGCGGGTTGTGCTTCGAGATCACGGAAACCGCTGCTGTCTCGAGCCTCGCCAACGCCGTCTACTTCATGCGCGAACTGAAAGCGCGCGGCTGTCGCTTCGCCCTGGACGACTTCGGCAGCGGTCTGTCGTCCTTCATGTATCTGAAAACCCTGCCGGTCGACTTCCTCAAGATCGACGGCCAGTTCATCGCACAGGTGGAACGCGACAGCGTCGATCGCAGCATGGTGGAGGCGATCGCCAAAGTGGGTGAAGCGCTCGGCATCGAGACGATCGCCGAACGCGTCGAGACGGCCGGGACGCTCGACGTGCTGCGCGGCATCGGCGTCGACTACGTGCAGGGCTTCCATTTGCAGCACCCGCGCGCGGTCGAGGAGTGGCTCGATTAGGCTATTCGCCGGCGTCGCGGGCGTCAGGTGACCCAGCCGCCGGCGAACGGGATCGACTGCCCCACCATGAAGCGTACTTCGTCGCAGGCCAGGAAGAGCGCCAGCATCGCGTCCTCCTCTGGGGTCCCCAGGCGTTGCACGGGCACCTCGGCCGCCAGACGTTGCTGGAACTTCTCGAGCGCCTGAATCTCGGGCGGAAAGTAGGTAGCGTTGTCGACGAAGTTCTGCGCGATCGCATTCACCTGCACGTTGTGGGGCGCTACTTCGACCCCGAGGGCGCGTACGTAGGCCAACTGAGCGCCACGCGCCGCGCTGTAGGTAGACGCACGCTTCATGCCGCGCAACGCCGACGCGCTGCCCATCACGATGATCTTGCCCGACTTGCGCGCCAGCATCTGCGGCAGTACCGCGCGGCACAAGCGCGGCAGCGGATGCACGAGCTGCCCGAAGACCGAATGCCACTCGGCCTCGGCCACGTCGACCGCCGGCGTGCTCGGTGCGAGGCAGGCGAGATTGGCGATCAGCACGTCGACGCGGCCGGCTTGATCGACCAGTTGCTGTGGCCGGTCTGGCTCACGCAATTCTCCTGCGTCGGCAATCACCTCGGCTTCGTGCGACCGGAAGGCCGCGCACAAGGCGGGGCCCATGAAGTCTTCCGCCTGCGTGATCAGCACGCGACGACCGCGCAGACTTGCGCCTAAATGAGGTAAGGTCATGATCAGTCGATAGTGCCACGTTGAACGCTGCGAAGACACTCACGTCGCGAGAATGCCGGTCAGTCAATCCAGGAAAGTGATCTATGCTGCGCTCGTCGGCAATAGTCTCATTGCGGCGGCGAAGTTCACGGCGTCGTTCTTCACGGGTTCTTCCGCAATGCTGTCCGAGGCAATACACTCGGTGGTCGATTCCGGCAATCAGGTGCTGCTGCTCTATGGGATCCGGCGCTCGCAGCGCAAACCCGATGCCAACCATCCATTCGGCTATGGCATGGAGTTGTACTTCTGGACGTTCGTCGTCGCGATCCTGATCTTCGCGGTGGGTGCCGGCTTGTCGATCTACGAGGGTATCGATCATCTGCAGCATCCAGTGCCGATCAAGAATCCGACCTGGAACTATGTGGTGCTGGGATTGAGTCTGGTGTTCGAAGCCGGCGCCTGGTACGTGGCGTACCGCGAGTTCAACAAGGCACGGGGCAAGCTGCCGTTCTTGCAGGCCATACAGGAATCAAAGGATCCCACCGTGTTCACGGTCTTGTTCGAGGACTCCGCGGCGATGATCGGTCTCTTGCTCGCGTTCGCCGGCGTCGCGGGTAGTCAGTTGTTGGGGATCCCGCAGCTCGATGGCATCGCCGCGATCGCGATAGGCGTGGTACTGGCGCTGGTGGCGATACTGTTGGCGCGCGAGAGCAAGGGGTTGCTGATCGGCGAGGCCGCCGACCAGCGCATCGTCAGCGAGATCAAGGCGAGGGCGTCCGCTGATGCGCGCATTTTGCGCGTCAACGAGGTGCTGACGATGCACCTCGGGCCGAACGAGATACTGCTCAATATCAGCGTCGATTTCGTCGATGGCGTGCCGTCGGAAATCGTCGAGCGGACGATCTCGGAATTCGAGCGGCGCATCAAGCAGCAGCATCCCGCTATCCGACGCATCTTCATCGAAGTTCAGGGATGGCGCGGGCATGCGGCGAATCTCGAGGCATCGGAGGCGGAGGGCGGCTAGATGCCAGGCACGATCGAGTGGCCGGAGGACGATGGTCTGGTGTTCGCCTGCCAGCTGGATGGACGCGGCAGCGCTGCGCGGCTCACCTGGCGCGAGCTCGACGCCGAGCAGCTCCCTGGGGGCGTGTGGTGGGCTCATCTGGATCGCAAGGCGGCGCGTGTGGAGCGATGGCTGCGTGACAAGAGCGGTCTGACAGACACGACGATCGATGCGTTGCTCGCCGAGGAAACGCGGCCGCGGGTGTTTCGCGGCAAGGTCGGCACGATCGCCATCTTGCGCGGTGTGAACACCAATCCTGGCGCGGTGGCTGAGAACATGGTCTCGATCCGGATCTGGTCGGACGGCAAGCGGGTGATCACGTTGCGGCACCGGCGTCTGCAGACGCCGCGCGACGTGCTGGCGCAACTGGTGCTGGAGCGGTGCGGCCCGCGTGACGCTTCCGAGCTGTTCGAGGGCTTGATCACGCGCCTGACCGAACGCAAGGCGGCGATCATCAACGGCTTCGATGACGAGCTGGATAATATCGAGGAGCACGTCGAGGAGGGCGACGCGACCGAAGTGCGCCGCGAACTATCCGATCTGCGGCAGGAAGCCGTGGTGCTGCGGCGCTACATCGCGCCACAGCGCGAAGCCTTGACCAGTCTGTTGATCGACCCGCCGGAATGGCTGGCGGAACGCAGTCGCGCCCGCCTGCGCGACACGGCCGATCGGTTGATGCGCTATATCGAAGAGCTCGACGCGGCGCGCGAGCGTTCCATGGTGTTGAAGGACGATATCTCCAATCGACTGGCCGAGTCGACTAACAAGACACTCTACATCCTGTCGATCATTTCGGCAGTGTTCCTGCCGCTGGGATTTCTGACGGGTCTGCTCGGCATCAACATCGGCGGCATGCCGGGCGTCGAGAATCCACACGCGTTCTGGATCGCGACCGGCATCATGGCGCTCATCGTCGTGATCGAATTCTTCCTGTTCCGTTACCTCAAATGGCTCTGAGCGCGTGGCGCTACTCGACCTTGCGCTGCAGGGGTTGTTTTCTCTGCGACTTGCGGGCGGTCGAGTCGGCCGTGAGTGGCACGCGGAAGTAGCTCGAGTAGCGCGCATCCTCGATCTCGATCGAGACGAAGATGCGCAGGTCGGCGAGCTTGTCGGCAGCGGGCGTGATCGACAGCGAGCGACGGAACTGGGTGCCCGCGGTGGTCTTGCTGCGCGACAGCGTCAGCGTTTCTTTCGTCAGCGCGAGATCGGCACGGTCGGCGATCTCGACCTTGAGATTGCTGCCGGCGACGCGCGGCGTGAGCACGAGCTGCACGGCCACGGGCTGGTTCGGCAGTACCTCACCCTCGATCCGATAAAGGACGTCGACCGGCGCGCCGATCTTGCCGTCGACGAGCGCGGGTCGCAGACCGTCGGCGGGCGCGGCTCGCAGCGCGTCAGCAGGCGGCTCCGCGGTGGCGCAGGCGCTGGCGATCAAGACGAGAATACTCATCGCGGCGCGCATCGTCTGGCTCCTGGGCTGTGAAAGGTACGGCATGCGGATACTCAAAACGGCGTGACCGCGATACTGATATCGAAAGTGCCGGTGCCGCCGCCGGCGCATTCGGCGTTGCCGCAGTCGTAGGTTTCGAGGATATACGTGCCAGGGCTGAGATCCACGGCAAAGTCCTCGTTGCCATCGACGATGCCCACGGCGATACGCCGGCCATGCGACCAGACCACGACATCGGGATCACGTGTGCCCGGTGTGTTCGCGGTGATGCGCACGCGCTGCGTGCTGGCCGACTGCAGTCGCAGAAAGCGCCGGTTTGAGAGCTTGTTGTAGGTACCGAAGCGATCGATGCTCTTGACGCTGACAGCGCCGGTTCCGACGCCGATCGGCGTGTAGACCGGCAGCACGTCGGTCGACTGCGCGGCATTCGTCTCGGTCGATGCGAACGGCTCGATCGTCGGCGCGACGATCGCCTCACCGCCGATGATCGCGTCGATCTGGGCGGCAGCCGCGGGGTTGGCGGCCTTCAGGGCCGCAGCGAACTGGAAGATCGTCGTGAATGATTCGGTCGTCCGCTGCGGGCCTGTCAGGATCGCCCAGAGTGGCGCGAGTCCGAGCGACAGGCTGTCGCTGCCGTCATTGCTGCTGTCGTACAGATCCCAGAGGATCTCGTGCACCGAGCTCTCGTTGAACCAGCCTTCGTTCACCAGGCCGTCGGTCTCGACGTTGAAGTACGTTTCGTTCGACTGGCCGGGGCCGATCGCATCGCGGATCTGCGGGTCGTCCAGCACGATCGCCGCGAAGGCATAGCCGAAACCCTCGCCGAAGGCGACCCGCGGATCGAGCGTGTCGCCGAAGCCGTGCTGCCCGCCGATGCTGTCGGAGCGCCCGAAGGTATCTTCGATGTAGTGGCCGAATTCGTGCGCGATGGTGTGTGGATCGTATTCGTCGATGTCGAAGTCGGCTTCGCCCGAGAGTGAAATGAAGCGTGTGTCCGCACCGTTCTCGTCATCGTAGAAAGTCTCGCCGGCGCGATTGCTGGGCGACCAGTCGATGGTGAGGCGCGGCAAGTCCGCGGTGGGTGCCACGGTCAGGATCTTGTCTATCGAACGATAAATCGTGTCGAGAATGGCGAACGGTGCCGCCTGACGCGCGCCGTTGGGCCGGCGCGTGACCGGATCCCAGCCGGCGGGAATGTTGAAGTCCTGCGTCGCGCCGCCGCCACTCAAGAAAGAGGCGCTCGCCACGCCGTACAGGAACGCGAAGCTGCCGTGCCCGTCGCGCACCTGGATGTTCCAGTGCGGCAACGGATCCGGCGCGCTGCGCACGAGCTCCGCGCGAACCTCGAGTCGTAGCGTCTTGTTGCCGGGCACCTCGGCCGTATAAGCGCCACTGCCATCGGTCGGGAGTTGCGCATAGACGGCGTCAGTAAACACATCGATGAGCACCACCGTGACGCCGCGAGCGGGCTCGCGGCGGATGGCATTGTAATCGAGGCCATTGCCGAGCGTGGCGGAGAACGGGATGCGCTCATAGGTGATATTGCCCCGTAGGGTGACGACGCCGCCCGGAGGAGGCGACACGACGACGTCCATGAAGTCCGGCGCGCTGGGAACGCCCAGGTTGTCAGTGACGACGAGCTGGAAACGCAGCACTGTACTGGTCGTCACGCGGGGTGCGTGGAAGGTGGCAAACGATGTGTTCGAACCGGCTAACGAGACAACCGGACCTGCCACTTGGCTCCACTGGTAACCAGCAACCGAGCCGCCAGGGTCGCTGCCATTGCCAATCAGGTTGACCATGTCACCCCAGCTTGCGTTCCGATCCAGTCCGGCGTCGGCAATGGGCGGCTGGTTAGGCCCTGTGACGGTGATCGTAGCCGACGCCGCACTGGAGCCCGCGGTATTGGTACAGGTCAGCGTGTAAGTCGACGTCGCATTGACGGGCCCGGCATCCACGGAGCCGGAGGTGGACCGAGGACCGGTCCAGGCGCCGGAGGCCACGCAGGAATCCGCCAGCGTCGAGAACCATTGCAGCATGCCAGACGTGCCAGCCGTTAGACTGGCGGGAGTCGCGAACAGCTGCACGGTGGGTGGCGGCCGAACCTGGGGCACGATGTCGAGCGTTCTGACTACCGGGCCCGCTGCGTCGGTGCAAGTCAGCGTGTAAGACGTGTTCGCCGTCAGTGGCGGCGTCGTGAATTCGCCGTTCGCGGGTCGTGGACCACTCCAGGCGCCCGAGGCGACACAGTCGGTGACGAAGGAGCCGCTCCAACGGAACGTCACCGCATCCTGAAAATACACTGACGACGGCACGCCGAAGAAAAAGATCGAGCCGGCTGGCGTCGCTTCCACGCGTGCCGTTGCGCGAGACGTACCTGCAGGGCCCGTACATTCGAGGATGAATTCCGTCGGCGAGCTCATCGGCTGTGTCGTGAAACTGCCGCTGGTGGGTTGTGCGCCCAACCAACCGTTCAGCGGCAACAGCGTGGCATTGGCCGTTCCGGTGCAGCTCGTGGCGTCGGTCGTCGTCCAGTTGAGTGTGCTGATGCCACCTAACAACACGCGCGGCGGGGTCGCAGTCAGCGTGATGACGGGCACCGGCGAGAAACTAACAGTCGTGCTGGCACTCCCGGAGCCGCCGCTGCCGGTGCAGCTGATCGAGTAGCTGGCGTTGGCCGCCAGCGGACCGAGCGTGGCCGAACCATTGGCATCACGCGAGCCGCTCCAGTCGCCGGATGCGGTGCAGGAAGTCGCGTTGGTCGAAGTCCAGGTAAGGGTCGTCGTGCCGTTGCGGCCGACTGTCGCCGGTTGCGCAACCAGACTGACGACAGGCGCGGGTATCGGCGGTGCGGGCGGTGAACCGCCGCCGCTGCTACCACCACCGCCGCAGGCCGACAGCGCGAGCGCCGCCGCCGTCAACACGGCAATCCCGCCGACGCGCCTCAAACAGCAACTCGCTGCAATCGCGGACACCTCCCGTGACCCACATTGGATTTAGCGCCTACGGTTGGCCGGACGTCAATCCCACGACCACCGCCGTCGATTGCGGCACGATCAGGCGGCCGCCTTCCAGCTGCCGCGAGCTGCGATGCGTTGTGCGAACGACGCACAGTCGGCAGGCTCGCGGCCGAGCGCACGTTGCACACCGTCGGCGAGATGCGCATTGCGGCCGTCGAGGATCGTGGAAAAGAGATAGGGCAGGAGCCAGGCGATGTCTGCCGGAACCCGGGCATCGGCGAGTTCCCGCCGGAAGGCTTCGTCGGAAATTCGAACGAAGCGCACCTCGCGACCGGCGGCGCGGGAAATCTCGCGCGCGAGTTCCGTGAAGGTGAGCAGCCGCGGGCCGGTGACTTCGTACAGCTCGTAGGCGTGACCGGGCTCCGTGAGCGCCGCCACCGCCACGTCGGCGATGTCGTTCGCATCAATGAACGGCTCCGGCAGGTCGGCCGCCGGCAGGGCGAGCACGCCGGTCTGCACCATGTCGATGAACTCGCCTTCGGAGAAATTCTGCATGAACCAGCTCGCGCGCACGATGGTCCACTCGAGCGCGGATTCCTGCACGATGCGTTCTGCTGCTTGTGCTTCGGCCTCGCCACGACCTGAGAGCAGTACCACGCGCTGCACGCGTCGTGTCACGCACTGCTCGATGAAGCTGCGCAGGACTTCTGTGGCACCAGGCACGGCGATATCAGGCGCGTACGCGATGTAGACCGCCGACACGCCTGCGAGCGCGGCTGGCCACGTGTCCGGCCGATGCCAGTCGAATGAGGGCTCGGACGAGCGTGCGGCGATCCGCGTGCTGACGCCGCGCGCCTGCAACCGCTCAGCGATGCGTCGCCCGGTCTTGCCGGTGCCGCCCGTGATCAGGGTGATGCCGTCGGCATCTTTGTGATGGATTGTCGATGGGTTCATGGTTGTCTCCTTCCGCAATGAACTCACGGTAAGCGTGGGGCGGGCTCTGCACCATGCGCGCTGCGATCAGATCCATACGAGTTCGTCTACAATCGAGCGGTGGATAGTCTCGGCGGTCTGTTGGGCGCACCGCGTGCGCGCGGCGCTTTTGCACTGCGTAATGTGATGAGTTCGCCATGGTCGTTGCGGATCGTGGCGGAATCGCCGCTGACCCTGATCGCGGGCATCGCGGGCACGCTGTGGGTGATTCCCGATCAGGGGCAGCCGTTCGCCATCGGCCCGGGCGACATCGCCGTGACGCGGGCACTGGCGCACTACACAGTGGCCGATGGCCCGACGACGGAACCGACAGTTATCGTCAAGCCCGGCCAGAACTGCTGCGATCCCGCTGGCAACTCCGTGCGCGAACAGATGACTCATGGAGTGCGTACCTGGGGCAACGATCCGGCTGGCGACACGGTGTTCATCGTCGGGGCCTATGAACATCTGAGCGATATCAGCGACCGGTTGCTGCGTGCGCTGCCGCCGGTATTGTCGATGTCGCACACGAAATGGGACTCGCCGCTCATCGCGCTGCTGTGCGAGGAGGTGGTCAAGGACGAGCCGGGCCAGGCAGCGGTGCTGGATCGTTTGCTCGACCTGCTGGTGACGGCGGTACTGAAGGCGTGGTTCGCGCGGCACGAGGCCGATCAACCGGCGTGGTGGCGATTCCAGGGCGATCGCATCGTCGAGCGCGCACTACGCCTGATGCACGATCGCCCCGCGCACGCCTGGACGCTCGACGCACTGGCGTCGCAGTCCGGCGCGTCGCGCGCATCGCTTGCGCGCCGATTCCACGAGTGCATCGGCGAGCCGCCGATGACTTTTCTCAAGAACTGGCGCATGGCGCTCGCAGCGGATCTGCTGTGCCAGGCAGACGCAACCGTCACGTCCGTGGCCGAGCAGGTCGGCTATGCCACGCCCTATGCCTTCAGTGCTGCCTTCAAGCGCGCTCGCGGAGTGAGTCCACGGGAACATCGCGCCGGCGTCCAGCGCGCCTAGCTCCTCACAGTGGTCAGTAGGTATTTCTCCTGACTAACGTCCGAAGGTTGGATCGACACAATCGATCGCAACGACACGGGAGGTGCGGCGATGTACATCAATTTTTGGTATCCAATGATTCGCAGCGAGGATCTGGGTCCCGACAAACCCGAGCGAACCAAGGTTCTAGGCCTCAATTTCGTGATCTATCGCGACAGCAAAGGTCGAGCGCACGTGCTGAGCGACACCTGTGTCCATCGCGGTGGTTCGCTGGGCGGCGCGTGGGAGCTGGGCAAGACCTCGCGCATAGTCGACGATTGCATCGTCTGTCCGTACCACGGTTGGGAGTACGACGGCGATGGTGACTGCAAGAATATCCCGTCGATCGGCTACGGCAAGAAGGTACCGGGCCGCGCCAAGGTCGACGCGTATCCCACCACCGAGAAATACGGCATCGTCTTCGCGTTCCTCGGCGATCTGCCTGAAGAAGAACGTCCGCCGCTCGTGGATGTCGTCGAGTATAACGACCCGGCCTGGCGCGCCAATTCGGTGCTGGTGCTCGAAGTCGATTACTACTACGAGCGCTCGATCGAGAATGGGCTGGATCCGGCACACAACGAATTCGTGCATCCCACGCATGGTTTCAAGGGCATCAACCGCGAGACTTATCACGTCCGCGACTACGAGGTCTCGAACTATCCGCAGGGTTGGGGCATGTGGTTCCTGCATCGCTTCGATGCGCCCGGACTCAAGGACAAGACCTGGGATGAGGCCAAGACCAAAGCTGGCGAGTTGTATGCAGGTAGCGGTACGCATGGTCCGGCCACCATGATCACCGAGATCAATGTTGGGCCGGGCATGAAGTTCCGTCAGTACTTCATCGAGCAGCCGGTCGATCAATCGAAGACACGCATATTCTTCGTCAACATGCGCAATTTCATGCTCGATCCACAGCATGATGGACCGATACACGCCCGCAACAAGGTCATCGCGCAGCAGGACATCGAGATCCTGGTCGATCTCTATCCGCCACGCACACCGATCAGCAATACCAAGGAAGTGCTGATGCCGGCCGACAAGGCGGTGGTGGCGTATCGCGAATGGCTCAAGCAGTTCGATGACCGTGGCTGGCGGATCGACTGGGACGAGTTCATGCGTCGCAACGGCAAGGACACGGCATTCGCCATTCCCTCGCCGCGTCGTCGTAAGTCTGGCAATTGGGTGCTGGAGGCGGTGCCGCTGTTGGGCAATCGGGCAGAGCGCAAGGATGCCCGGCAGTCAGCCAGCTGACTGAGCGTCGTGGGAAGGTCAACGGACGTACTGATCGTGGGCGCCGGGATCGGCGGCTTGGCCGCCGGACTCGCGTTACAGCGCGCTGGCCTGACGGTGCGCATTTACGAGCAGTCGCCCGAGCTTGGTGAAGTCGGCGCAGGACTGTCCATCAGCCCGAATGGCGCGCTCGGCCTGCGGTCGTTGGGTGTGATGGATGCATTCGGGGCCAAGGCCTATGCACCGGACTATCAGTGTGTGCGGCATTTCCAGTCTGGCCGGGTGCTGGCGGATGTACCACGCGGCGATCGTTTGACCACGGCATACGGCGAGCGGTATTACGTCGTTCATCGAGCCGACCTGCATGGGCTTTTGGCCGATGCGGTCAGGGCTAACGACCCAGCGGCCATTGTGCTCGACCATCGCGCCCTCGACATCCAGCAGGACGCCGACCACGTGTCCGTACGTTTCGAGAACGGCCAGTCAGTCGAGGGCAAAGTGCTGATCGGTGCCGACGGCGTGCGCTCGCGGATTCGCAACGCCATGTTCGGGGCTGAGGAAGTGCGCTTTACGGGCTTCATTGCCTGGCGCGGGCTGGTGCCGATGGAGCGGGTGCCGCGCGAGGCGCTCGATCCGCCCTCACAAGTATGGATCGGGCCCGGCCACATGATCAATCGTTACCCGGTGTCGAATGGGAAACTGTTGAACTTCGTGGCATTTGCCGAACGCAGCGGCTGGGAAGAGGAGGGCTGGAACATTCCAGCAAAGGTAGCGGAGCTGCGCGCCGAATTCGACGACTGGCATCCGCACGTCACGGCGATTATCGATGGCGTCCCCGAACAGAATCTTTTTAAGTGGGCGCTGTGCGCGCGCAGCGCGCTGATGCGGTGGGTGCAGGGACGAGCGGCGCTACTGGGCGATGCCGCGCATCCGCTGCTGCCCTACCTGGGGCAGGGGGCCGTGATGGCGATCGAGGATGCAGTGTTGTTAGGACGTGCCTTCAAGCTCGCCGAGGACGTGCCGCACGCGTTGGCGCGTTACGAAGCCGCGCGCGTCGGTCGCGCGCGGCTGGTGGTGGAGCAATCGACCATGATGGTGCCGCGGTTTCATTCCGAGGACCCCGATTCGTTCCACCACGACGTGCCGGTGGACGAATCGCTCGGCCTGTTCAGCTACGATCCGGCCACCGTCCCCGTATAACGCCGCGGCACGGCGCCACTATGGTTTGGGGTTGTCCAGGAACGGCCTGATCAGATCGATGGGCAATGGGAAGATGATCGTCGAGGTCTTCTCGTTGGAAATGTCGGCGAGCGTCTGCAGGTAACGCAGTTGCAAGGCGCGCGGTTCCGCCGCCAGTGCGGTCGCTGCCTGCACCAATTGCTGGGCCGCCTGCGCTTCGCCTTCTGCATGGATGATCTTGGCGCGGCGCGTGCGCTCGGCTTCAGCCTGTTTGGCCATCGCGCGGATCATGGTCTCGTCGAGATCCACGTGCTTGATCTCGACATTCGATACCTTGATGCCCCATTCCTCGGTGTTCTGATCGAGGATCTTCTGCACGTCCGCGTTCAGTTTCTCGCGCTGCGACAGCATCTCGTCCATCTCATGCTGGCCCAGCACGGAGCGCAGTGTCGTCTGCGCGAGCTGGCTGGTTGCCTCGTACGGGTTGGCCACGTTGATGACGGCCTTTTGCGGATCCGTGACCCTGAAGTACACGACCGCGTTAACCTTGACCGATACGTTGTCGCGGGAGATCACGTCCTGCTTCGGCACGTCGAGCACGATGGTGCGCAGATCTATCTTGCGCATCTGCTGGATGATGGGGATCACGATGATCAGGCCAGGGCCCTTGATCCCGGTGAAACGCCCGAGCGTGAACATGACGCCGCGCTCGTATTCGTTCAGGACCTTGATGGCACTGACGAGCAGCGCGACGATGAATGCGCCGATGGCAATCAGAAATGTTTCCATGAATGCTTCTTCCTTATGACCGTTGAGACTGCAGAGGCTCGACCCAGAGAGTCAGGCCGTCGACTCGCACGATGCGTAGTCGCTGATGTGCTTGGATTGGGCCGGAGGTACGGGCATTCCACAGTTCGCCGCCGTAATAGACTTGACCACTGTCAGTGAAATCCTGGTACGCCACCGCCTCACTACCGACCATGCTTTCGGTGCCGCTGACTACCGGACGTCGCATCGAACGCGCGGCGAGCCAGGCGACGCCCGCGACGCCCGCAGCACCGCCAGTGGCGATCGCGGCGATCAAGGGCCAGGCGATGCCGAGACCCGGCACATCGGTGTCGAGCAGAATGATCGAGCCGACGACGAACGCGATGACGCCACCCAGGCCGAGCGCGCCAAAGCTTGGCACGAAGAACTCCGCGATGATCATCCCGGCGCCGAGTCCCATCAGTGCGAGCCCCGCCCAGTTAACATCCAGAATCTGGAAGGCGTACAACGCCAGGATCAGTGCGATCGCACCCACGACCCCGGGTACGAGTGCTCCCGGGTTGTAGCCTTCGAGTAACAGGCCGTACAGCCCGATCAGCAGCAAACCGTAGGCAATGGTGGGATTGGTCAGGACTGACAACACCCGCGTCCGCCAGTCTGGTGAGACGCGTTCGATGGTGAGATTGCGGCTAGCCAGCGTGACCGATTGATTGAGGACGCTGACTTCGCGACCGTGGATCTGCGCCAGCAGGTCAGGCAGATCGCTGGCGACGATGTCGATGACATTCTGGTCGAGCGCGGCCTGTGACGACAGGCTGGCGGCGCGTCGCACGGTTTCTTCCGCCCAGTCGGCATTGCGGCCCCGCAGCTCCGCCAGGCCGCGCAGATAGGCCACGGCGTCGTTGACCGTCTTGCGTTCCATCGCCGTGCCGGGCTCGGGCGCAGGTGTTGGCCGATCTTCTGCGGTCGGCGAACTGTTAGTGGGCGTGTCGCCCATCGGCGGTTTGGCCGTTGGAGCGGGAGTGGGAGTGGGCGTCGCCGGCGGTTGCCCGCCGATGGCGACGGGCGTGGACGCACCGACGTTGGTAGCCGGTGCCATCGCAGCGATGTGACTGGCATACAGAATATAGGTGCCGGCGCTCGCCGCGCGTGCCCCGGAAGGCGCGACATACGTGGCGACAGGGACCGGCGAGGCGAGGATCGCGCTGATGATGTCGCGCATCGATGAATCGAGGCCACCCGGCGTGTCGAGCTGCAGCACGACGAGCGCGGCGCCGTCGCGCGCAGCCTTTTCGAGACCGCGCTCTACGTAGTGACTCGTGGCAGGCCCGATCGGTCCTTGCAATTCGACAACTACCGCTGCACCGCTGGCAGCTCCTGTTGAGGCAGCGGCAACAGGTGCAGGCTCAGTTGCGGGGGCCGACAGCACGCGCTGCGCCAGCACCAGCAGCAGCGCTGCAGCAACAAGCGCGCCGGCGGCCTTCAGTCGGGTGAGCGCGATCATGCAATCAAGCTACTCTGCAAGTGCCGCGCAGGCAACCTCTGCGCGCGCCTGGCCCCCTCCACGCTGAACTGGACAGGCGCTCCTGGCTCGATAGGCGGCGGTGGCCCCTTCGGGACTCATGCCAAGCACCATTAGCATGGGCGCCAACGCCGGCGCGAGCAGCGCCCACTTGGCGCTGGCTGAGCCGACGAACAGGTTCAGGAAGCCGGCAAACAGAACTACCAACCCGCATACGAACGGTAGGGGAAAGCGGGGAAGCCATGGCGTCGACTGACGGCATTTGCCGATCACGTACCGGGCGCCTATGCTCGCAACTCATCAGTTGTACAGAACGAATGCAAAGGATCTTTCATGCGCACAGTTGCTCTGTCTTTCGCGATCGCCCTGGTTGGCATGGTGGGCGTGGTCGGGCCGGTCGAGGCTCAGGTCACCGTTGTTCAGGCAGACCGGGTGCTCGCCGAACCTGGCAAGGCGCCTCGCGGGCCGACGTCGATCATCGTGGAGAATGGCCGTATCACCGCATTGCTCGACGGTCGTCAAGCCGGTCCGAGCGGCGCGACGGTCATCGATCTGGGTAACAAGTTCGTGCTTCCCGGCCTTATCGACAGCCATGTGCACCTCGACAGCGATGCGGGCGGGCAGGCGGCGCTGATCGAGCGTGTGACCTCGAGTCCCGGTCTGGATGCGCTGCGGGCGCAGTGGAATGGCATGAAGACGCTGCGCGCCGGGTTTACGACAGTGAGGAATCTCGGAGATGGCAGTGGCGCGACGCTCGCGCTGCGCGATGCGATCGCGGCGGGTTGGGTGCAGGGTCCGCGCATCATCGATGCGGGCCGCTCGATTTCGGTGACCTCCGGTCATATGGACGGTACCTTGAGTGTGGCTGAAGACCTGCAGAGCGCAATCTCGCAGGACAATCTCTGCAACAGTGTCGAGCAATGTCGGGAAGCAGTGCGCCGGCAGATCCGCCGTGGCGTCGACGTGATCAAGATCGCGACGACCGGCGGGGTAAATAGCCGCATCGGCGTGGGCATAGGCGTGCAGATGTTCAGCGACGAGGCCAAGGCGGCCGTCGAGACAGCGCATCTGCATGGCAAGAAGATCGCGGTGCACGCGCATGGCACCGAGGGCATCAACCTCGCGCTGGCCGCCGGTGCGGACTCGATTGAGCACGGCACTGTGCCCAACGAGGAGACTTTCAAACTATTTCGTCAGTATGGCGCCTACTACGTGCCGACTTTGAGCACCATCAACGGCTATCGCGAGCGACTGGCCAAGGATCCGAACGCCTATCCGCCCGCGGTGCTGGAGAAAGTGAAATGGCGCCTAGAGATCACCGGCAAAGCACTCGAGCGTGCCGTGCCGGCGGGCGTCAAGATTGCATTTGGCACGGACGCGGGCGTGTCCAAGCATGGTCGCAATGCCGATGAGTTCGAGTTGATGGTGCAGCATGGCATGACGCCGGCGACCGCGATCGTCGCGGCTACCGTCAACGCTGCCGATCTACTCGGGCTGCAAGACGAAGTCGGTGCGCTGCGGCCGGGTATGGCCGCTGACCTCATCGCTGTCGATCAGGATCCCTTGGCCGACGTGCGCGCACTGAAGTCGGTCGCCTTCGTGATGAAGGGTGGTGAGGTGATCAAGCGCGACTGACTACGACGCGCTCTTTTCCTTCTTCGCCTGCTCGCGCAGGTACTCGGTATCCTCGAACAGGAACTCGGTCCAATTTTCAGTATCGAGGATCTCCGGCACGAAGCGTTTGACGCCCGCCATCACCGCCGGGGGCAGCGCGTCGAGGCTGGCGATCTTGGTGCCGAAGCCGCGTGCCACGGTGCCGCCTGGTCGGTCGCCCATGGCCATCCAGGGCGCCCACTTGTTCTTGTTCTGCAGTTGCAGATGCGTGGGCGCCGAAGTCACAGCCGGATTGACGATATCAGCCAGCCGGGCTGAGAAAGTGCTGAAGGAATTCACATAGTTAGTGCTGCCCGGATGCACGCGATCGGGGGTGCTCTCGATCGATTGCGTTGCAAGGAACACGCGATCGCCGATCACTTCGATGGGTAGCGGGTTCGGGTTGTAGCCCATCGCGATCACCCCGTCGACGGTGTACATGCGCGGCACCGGGCCCAGACGGAAATGATGAATGTTCGAGCGCTCGCCCGTGACCGGGTTGTCGAAATACTCGAGCGGCTCCTGGCTGTCGATCTTGGTGTAGAACCCCACCTCGTATTTGCGCATCTCGTGCTGGTTGTCCTCGAGCGCTTGCCAATAGTCGACCAGCACGTTGTTCATCGTGAAGAACGGCACGAAATTGCCCTGACCCAGATCGCCGTAGATGTTGAGGCGCATGAAGGAATAGACCGGCTCGTTGCCAACGCTGCCCACCATCTTCACGTGCGCTCGTAGTGCCGTGAGTGGATCGCTGAAATCCGGCGTGCCGGGCGCGGCGGGTGTGGCTGCGCGCGTGGCCCCGGCCAGCAGCCCCATGCCGGTGATGCCAGCGGCACCAGCGGCGGCGGCGGTCAGGGCGGTGCGTCGCGAGATCTTTTGCATCGTGGGCTCCAAATCGATCGAGTCAATGCCGAATTCTGACACAGTCAGTGCTCTGGCTGGCATGTGGCAACCCGAAAAAAGAAAGCCCCAGCATTTGCTGGGGCTTGTAGCCACATAAGAGCTCATCAGGGATGGCGCATGCTAAAAGCGGTAGCTGGCCCCAAATGTGATTCGCCTATCGGTAATTCCCTGGAAACACAGTAGCGCGCCTTCATTGACGCAAGACGTGGGCGCGTCCTCCGACGTTAGATTGATCGCTTCCAGCCCAACGTTGAAATGATCATTGACGTCATAACTTACGCTGGCATTGATCTGTCCCCGGGCTTCCTGAACGTGATCGAAGCCGAAGAGGGCCGCACCAGAACTGGCGTAGTCGGTAGTTCTATAGGCGTCGCGCCAGGTATATCGCACGCGCGACGAAATACCGTACTTTTCGTAGTACAGCGTAATGTTGTAGGCGTTCTCCGAGAGGTCGGGGAGCGTAGCGCGCAAACTCGCATCCGGAAATCCGAGCGACGTGAAGATCTGATCGGCACGCGCTGAAGGAAACTGGAAGGTCTCACCACCGGAGAATTTCTGGCGTGTGTAGTTGGCAAGCAGACCGAACCCCGATGCCCAGCCGAGCTTATCCTCGAAACGTGCGAGATCATATTGAAAGGCAATCTCGATACCCTTTTGAGTGGTGTCCCCAGCGCCGTTTATTATGGTCGCTGCAGGAACGCACATCCCCAGCGTGCCGACTTGCGACGGCGGCGCGAGCGTATTGCGGACTGCAACGGGGTTGTAAATGCCGCCACCTTCGCAAGGCTCCGTCAGATCGCGATAGCCATTGGCATCGACTGGCGCGTCGTCTACTTGAGCAACATGCAGATCCGTGCGGGTCTTGTGGAAGATGCCGACACTCAACACACTCCCAGGGGAAAAATACCACTCGGCCGAGAGGTCGAATGAGGTTACTTCCTCCGGCTTCAGTCTTGGATTACCGACGGCGACCGATGCGTTTTCGCTGCTGGTGAATGCCACTGAGGTCGACAGATCGTCGAAGTCAGGGCGACGGATGTCTTTGCCCCAAGCTGCGCGGACGACCAAATCGTCCCTTACTTCGGCGACGACGTTCAATCTAGGCAGCAGGAAGTCGTAATTGGCCGACTCGACTCTCGGTGTGACGACGTTGGCACCGTTCACGGTGGTAATGGTATTGCCGAGTGAATTGACGTCGGTTTCCAGATAGCGGACACCGAAGTTGCCGCGGAAGATGCCGACCTCGAAATTGGCCTGTGCATAGAGCGCATGGGTCTTTTCAGTAATGTCGAAGAACGAGGCCGCTGTCGAGGTTGGCGTGCCGATCAGAGCCTGCGTTCTGCCATTTGCCAGATTGTTGGCCGTGATCGCACCGTTTAGTGTGTCCACCATGCCCTGCACGTTGGAGAACGCGAGACTTGGATCGAGCAGCAGGAAATCGCGCACATAAAGCGCTCGACCATCCCCCTCATTGTAGTTGTCCGGGCCTACGGAAAGGACATCCGCGAACAAGTTCCCGGTTGGCGCATCTGCCCGGCTACCGATCGAGAAGTTCGTGCCAACGACGTCGCTCAGGCTCGAACTCTCGTTATAGCGATACCCGAACTCCAACGACTTCATACCCGACCACTCGAGATCGTAGGCCAGGTCAGCGCGAAATGCGTCCTCACTGTTTTCGGCTCGATCCGCGCTTTGGTTGAATTGCGCCAGTACATAGTTGGCGGGATTGAGCAGCATTTGGGTGGTAGGTGTCGTAGCCAGCCCTTGTGCGATGCCAAAGGCCAGGGCGCCGCCGGTCAGATCGAATTGAACCGGGACGCCATTGTCGATTCTCGTCGTAATGGCCGAATTCGGGTTTATGAAATTCAGTGTCGAGGTAATGCCAGGACTGGAAGTATCCGATGATGAGGTCGAGAACTCGGCCCTCGCGGACAACCTGTCGCGTTGCCATTCGCCTCCCAATCTGAATATCTGGCTGTCCGTCACGCGCGAGCCAGTGTCGGTTGAGGTGCGCATGTTCGGGTCCAAGTTGCCAGTTTGCTGCGGAAACAGGATCCCCTGGGTGGCCGCTTGAATAGTGCCGATATTCTGCGGGCCTGTTGCGCTATCCAGCGTCCCGAAATCGACCGTTTCGAAGCCCGTGTACGAGGCCGTGCCGATAACGCTGGACGTTCCGGACAACTGCACCCTGTAGCCCTCTTGTCTCCGCTCCTGTTCATTGACGACCGCATCGAAATAGAACTTCAGCTCATCATTCGGCGCCCACTCAACCGAGCCAGCAATATTCTTCGTTTGGTACTTGAAGTTGTCGTAGTCCTGGTTGAGAAATTGAATCGGCAGAAAATCGAACGCTATGTTGTCACCAGCGGCAGTGGAATTGATGTTCCGCGTCGTCGATGACAAGGCGTCGCGATCGGCTCGAGGGCGAAATGCGGTAACGTCCGCCTCTGAGAAACTGCCGCTGATTACGACGCCGATGTCGCCGGCGTCAGTAGACCAATTGTTCCCCAGGGTGCCCGATACCCGGGGTGTTATGTCGTTATCGGCTGACAGATCACTTTGCTCCCCTTGGACGCGGATTGTCGCTAACGTCTCGCGCAAGGCAAGCGGGCGAATGGTCTTCAGGTTGATCGTGCCGCCCACCGACCCTTCGATGGTTTTCGCTTCGGATGCTTTTGTCACTTCAACCGCGGCGATAATTGACGCCGACACATCGTCAAAATTGATGCCGCTACGTCCAGCGCCAGAACCCACAGTGGACACGCCGTTGATTTCCGTACGGTTGGCGTTCGTACCGCGGATCTGTACACCAGTGCCGACGCCGGCTTGCCGGGTGATCTGAACGCCGGTGACATTCTCGAGAACTTCGGCGAGGTTCTGATCTGGCAACTTACCTATATCTTCCGCCTGGATCACTTCGATCAGGTTGTCGGAGGCCCGCTTTTCCTCGAGCGCGCTTGCCAGTGAGGACCGGATGCCCGTGACAACGACCTCTTGCAAGTCGCCATCCTGTTCCTGCGCGAAACTCGCAGACATGCACGTCAGCGTTGCTGCGAACAGCGCCAGCGACGCTCTACCTGGACGAATTTGAATGGTCACGATCTGCTCCCCTAGCGGCATGGACTGTCATTACGAGTCGGTGATGACCGAGTATATGAACCAATCAGGCCAGATGTGTCAACCTTTTTCTATTACAATCAAGATATATTGGTAGGACAATACTTGCAGTTTTCTCGAGCAGGGCAGCACGGCACATCGCTGCAAATGGAGGCAGTTTGCCGCTGTGATCGCCGAAGCAGCTGCCGGTCAGAGCTAAAACAGGCGGTTTCCGTTCTAATCCCGTGCTTATGTAAAGCTGTATTGTCAGAGGTTCTGGTTCGGCTACTTGGCCTGCCATGCAGGCTTGCTGTCTCGCCGAAACGATCGGCAGCAACGTTGCTTGAACGGTTTAAAACAGGATGTGCTGCCTGGCTACCGGGCCAGTATTCCTCTGCAAGCGACGCGTGCCGGTGGCCGAGTATACCTCTCATCTGAAAAACTGGTATGATTGATTGGCCAATCAAAACTCGCCATTGATACGTACAACGAAACTTGTCAGCAAGTTTGAGGGGAGACCGAGTGGCGCAGGACTCAGCATTTCGTAATTTCTCGAGCGCGTTGGAATGCATCGCCACCCCCGCCCGCCCGCCAGCGCCGTCAAGACGCGTTGTCCGAGCCGGCAGAGCACTGATTCCAATCCTGGTCCTCCTCGTGACCTCGCAGCTAGCGTGCGTCGCAACAGCTTTCGCCCGTGACTGGCTGGTGCCAGTTCAGGACTCAGTCAGACTGCAAGAGGCTATACGATCAGCGCGGCCGGGTGATTCCATACTGCTTGCCAATGGCGAGTGGCGGGATCTCGACATCAAGCTCGAGACCAACGGCTCGGCAAGAAAACCCATCACTCTGCGTAGCGAAACGCCGGGTGGTGTGATCATTGCCGGGCGTTCAACATTGCGCACCGCTGGCCGTCATTTGATCGTTCGTGATCTGGTGTTCCGGAGCGGCCATCCTCTGGACGGCGCCGTGATCGTCACCCGCATTGGCAACCGATGGACCGAGAACCTTCGCCTGACCAAGATCGTAGTCGACGGTTTCAGCAACGCTGACCGGCGCATGGAGGATCACTGGATCGTGATCCATGGTCGCAACATCCGTGTCGATCATTCCCATTTCGAGGGCAAACAAAACGTCGGCGCAATGTTCGTGGTCGTTCGGGAAAAGCAATGGCCGCTCGATAATCGCGTGCGCATCGATCATAACTACTTTGGCCCCAGGCCGCTCCTCGGTTCGAATGGTGGCGAGACGATCCGAATCGGAACGAGCGATGAGTCGCTCAGTAGTTCGCTGTCTGTCATAGAGGACAATATCTTCGAACGTTGCGACGGCGAGGTCGAGATCGTCTCCATCAAGTCCGGCGGCAACATCGTTCGGCGCAATCTCTTTCTCCGCTCGCAGGGTGCGTTGGTACTGCGTCACGGCAATGGCAATTTGGTCGAGGCCAACGTGTTCCTCGGTGAGGGTTTGCCGAACACTGGTGGTATTCGTGTCATCAATAGGAATCAGACAGTTCGCGGCAACTACTTGGAGGGGCTGACGGGGAGCGGCTTTTCCAGCGCGTTGACAGTGATGAACGGCGTACCGAATTCGCCCATCAATCGTTACCATCAGGTTCGCGGTGCCTCGATCAGCAATAACAGCGTCATCGAGTCGTCCGCGGTCATCCTCGGAGCTGGCGCGAGTGCGGAGCGTTCGCTCGCGCCGAGGGATGTGCGGATGTTCCGGAATCTGGTGTGGTCGAACAGTCCCGCACCCGTCGTGCGCGTCGACGCCAGCACGAGCGGCATCAGCTCACGCGACAATGTAGTCAATGTCGAGGTACCGGAAGCTGCTGGATTTCGCCGGCAGGAGTTCGCGCTCGACCGCGCTGCCAACGGTTTGCTCTACCCAACCGATCCAGCGTTGGCGGCTATCGGTGCACCGAGAACACTCGCAAGGATTTCGCGGCCCGCGGTCGGGGTGGACTGGTATCCCGGTCCGAAGGCACAGGCACACGCGCGAGCAACGGGCACAACGATTCGTGTCGATTCGGCCGCCGGATTAGCTGCCGCAATCGACCAGGCCACGGACGGTGACATCATCGATCTCGAATCGAGCGAGATCGAGCTTGCGTCACCGCTGCTGATCCGACACTCCGTGACCGTTTCCGGCGCTGGCGCTCGACTGACCTTTCGTGGGGAAACGCTGTTCCAAATTCTCGAGGGCGGGAGTCTGCGGCTGCGGGGTCTGACCATCAGCGGCGCACGGGCTCCGGCACGATCGGGCAATGCCGTGATCCGGACCCAGAGCCGGTCGATGCTAAAGAACTACATAGTGGACATCACTAACTGCCGATTCTCCGATCTCGCGGTCGGCCCGGCTTTCGACCTGATCGCGACAACGCCGGGCACGTTTGCCGCACAAGTCCGCATCGCCGATAGCGACATTGCCGACGTTTCCGGCGCGGCGTTTGCGGGCGCGGCCGAACGCGGCAACGTCGGTCTTTATCCCGCCGAAGAACTCATTTTCGACAACGTTCGGTTTACGCGCGTCGCCACCGTCGTCGACTTGTTGCGAGGTGGCACCGACGAAAGCACTTTCGGACCCCGGTTCAACCTAACTGGCAGCACGCTGGTGGACAGCGGCGCGGTGCAATTGTCCGGCGTCCAGTTCACGCGCATCTCGAGCAATCGCTTCGTCCGCAGCGCTGGTGTATCGGTAGCGCATAGCGCCGGTGAACCGAACACCGAGATTTCTGACAATGTATTCGAGGCTACACCTGCCCCCGCCATTGTCGAACTCCTATACCGCGGGCCCGCGCGCGCCGTTATTCGGGAGAACCGGCTGCAATGAGCAGAATACTTGCCTGCACACTGGCTGCAGCTTGCATCGTCGGCCCCTTCTTTCCGACTGCGAGCTCTGCGGCGTCGGCAGAGAACTCCGCTGCAACGCTCTTCGACGCGGAGGTGGCTCGGTCACGCGATTTCCTGGCGGAAATGATGCGTGGCGGAATCGACGTGCCTGTGCCCAAGGACGTTGGCGGGGGCGCAACTCACGAGCAACACAAACAGAATTACCGCGCCATTTATGAAGCCGGACAGCTCTACCGGTTGTTCGGTGACCGCCGCTATCTCGACTTTTCCAGATCCATGCTCGTCGCGTATGCGGAACTCTATCCGACCCTGGGACCGCATCCTGCCCGCGCAAATGAGCATAGTGGTCGGCTGTTCTGGCAGGTTCTGAACGATGCGGTCTGGCTGGTGAATGCCATCCAGGGCTACGAATTGATTCGTGGCGACCTGACCGAACCGGATCGCGAGAAGATCGATCGTCTGTTTCGACAGGTAGCGGATTTTCTCTCGATCGAGAGCGTCGACACCTTCGATCGAATCCACAATCATGCAACCTGGGCAACGGCCGGAGTTGGCATGACCGGCTATGTGCTGGGCGACCGCAGCCTGGTCGAGCGAGCGCTGCAGGGATCGCGCCGAGACGGGTCGGCCGGATTCCTACGTCAGATCGACGAACTGCTCTCACCCGACGGCTACTATGCCGAGGGACCTTACTACCAGCGCTATGCACTTTGGCCCTTCATGGTATTCGCCAATGCCATCGAAAAACATGACCCGCAGGTCGAGATCTTCAAGCGTCGGGGTGGCGTTCTCCTCCAGGCGGTGCGCACTGCGATCGACCTGACTTACAACAGCCACTTCTTGCCGTTCAACGATGCGCTGAAGGAGAAAGGCCTGGATACCGAAGAACTCTATCAGGGCGTTGCCATTGCATATGCCTATTCGCGCGACCCCGAGCTGCTGTGGATCGCAGCGAAGCAGGGGCGGGTCGCTCTGTCAGCCGAAGGCCAGCTGGTCGCGACGGACCTGGCGGCCGACAAGGCCCGCCGCTTTCACTTCAGGTCGCGGCTGCTGCGGGATGGCGCGGACGGTCTGTCTGGCGCGGTGGCATTGTTGCGTAGCGGCGATTACGACAACGGTCAGCTGCTGGTTGCCAAGAATGGCTCCCAGGGCATGGGGCATGGCCATTTCGATCGCCTCAACTGGCTGTACTACGATGATGGTCAGGAAGTCATCACCGACTACGGCGCGGCCCGCTTCCTCAACATTGCAGCCAAAGACGGCGGCCGCTACCTGCCTGAAAACGATAGCTGGGCGAAGCAGTCTATCGCGCATAACGTCCTGGTCGTCGATGGTCGCAGTCATTTCGACAGCGATCTAACAAGCTCCGAAGCGCATCCCGCCGAACAACTGTATTTCGCACAATCTGATTCACTGTCGGTCTCGATTGGCCGCTCCAGCGACGCCTATCCCGACGTTACGATGACCCGCGCGCTGGTACTGGTTGCGATTCCGGGGTTGGAAAAGCACGTGGTTGTCGATTTGTTGCGGGCCGAATCGGCGCATACGCATCGCTACGATCTGCCTCTGCACTTCAAGGGCCAGCTTCTACAGCTGGGCCCCGCGTTCGAAACGTACACCACTAACCGCCCGGTGTTGGGCGAGGGGTTTGGCTATCAGCATGTCTGGGTTGACGCGACGGCGCGGCAGCAGGACCAGCCCTTCGTGACTTGGCAGACTGGCAACCGATTCCACAGCTGGCATTGGGTGCCTGTTAGCGGCGGTACGATCTTGCTGAGCGAAAGCGGCGCCAACGATCCGCGATTCAATCTGCGCCGCGAGCCGCTGCTGATCCAGCGGACCGAAGACGCAAGCAACGTGTTGTTCGCAGGCGTGCTCGAGGGCCACGGCTTGTACGACCCTGCCAGCGAACGCGTAACCGGGAGCAGCAGCCAAATCGCCACGCTCTTAGCCGGAACAGTTGGCGAAGCGGATGTGATGATCGTGACGACCAAGACCGGATCGAGGGTCGCCATCGCTGTTGCACACAGCATGAGTTCATCGCTGTTACATCGAGTCCGCTTTGACGGCGAAACTCTGAGTTGGACCGGGCCAGTTGCCAGGATCATTCTGCGATGAGCAAACGCGACAGGTCGATGCAAAGAGCGACTCACAGTGACATTTTTATCGTGGGGAGCAGCCTTGAACCCACGCTCGTAAACAAGGGCGTCCGTCGCCAGATATTGGGCTACAACGCGGACATCATGACGTGCAGGGTGTGGTTCGAGGAGCGCGCCTGCGGTGCCGCTCACACGCATCCGCACAGCCAGGTCACCTTCGTTGAGAAGGGCCGGTTCCGGTTTCGCGTCGGCGACGAATCACGACAGCTTGGCCCGGGGGACTGCGTATTCATTCCGCCAGGTGTGATTCACGGCGCCGAGTGTCTCGAAGCTGGGATTCTGCTCGATAACTTCAGCCCGATGCGCACTGATTTTCTGGAGCATGTTTAGCTATGAAGAACGGATGGCTGCGGTGGGTGATCGTGTCGCTGGTCGCGCTGGCAACGGTGATCAACTATATCGATCGCGGGGCGTTGGGTTTTCTATGGCCTGAGATTTCAAAAGATCTCGGCCTGTCGAAGACAGATTACGCCATCATCCTCAACGTTTTCACCTTTGCTTATGCGTTTGGACAATCGATCTTCGGGAAGATCTTCGACTGGATCGGCACGCGGCTCGGATTCATTCTTTCGATCGTCGTCTGGTCGGCGGCAACGATGTTGCATGCTGTCGCGGCCGGGCTCGCCAGTTTCACATTGTTCCGCGCGCTCCTCGGCCTTGCAGAGGCAGGCAACTGGCCGGGTGCTACCAAGGCCAATGCCGAATGGTTCCCGATCAACGAGCGTGCGCTGGCGCAAGGCATCTTCAACTCCGGCGCAGCGCTTGGTGGAATCGTCTCAGCGCCATTCGTTGCCTATCTGTTCGTTCTCCTCGGCAGTTGGCAAGCAACTTTCATCATGGTCGGCGCGATCGGTTTCTTGTGGCTCGTGCCCTGGCTCGTCGTCTACAAGGCTGGGCCGGATGCGCATCCGTGGATTTCCGCTGCGGAGCGCGAATATATTCTCACCGGCCAGCGCAGCGCCGAGTCCAAAGAGAAGGCGAGCTACGCGCCGGGCGCGGGCGAGATTCTCAAGCGCCCCGAGAGCTGGGGCGTCATTCTGGCGTCGATGTTCATCGACCCGATATGGTGGCTGTTCGTCGGCTGGCTACCACTTTATCTCGCGGAAACCTACGGATTCGGCGTCACCGACATCGGACTCTACGCGTGGGTGCCCTATGTCGGCGCGATGTTCGGCGCCTGGTTCGGTGGCTTGCTGGCGCAGAACCGTATCAGGGCAGGCTGGACCGTCAACAGAACACGCAAGTTCGTCATCACGCTCGGCGGCGCCATCATGCTCGTCTCGCTGCTGCTGACCATCGAGGCAGCGACGCCAACTATTGCCGTGCTGCTGATGGCTTTGATTCTTTTTGGCTTTCAGACCGCGATTGGCAATATCCAAACCCTGCCAAGTGATTATTTTGCCGGGAGTTCGGTCGGCACACTCGCAGGATTCGCGGGTACAGCGGCAAAGCTGGCAGTGGTCGCGCTGAACTTCCTGGTTCCGGTTATCACAGTGAAGAGCTATGCGCCCGCGTTTGCCGTGGGCGCCACCTTGGCCATCCTCACCGTGTTGTCGATATGGCTGCTATGCCGGGACATCAAACCGCTGCAGCCGAGAACCACTTAGCATCCCCAGTTGATCGAATAGCAGGAAATGACATGAGTAATTTGACAGGCAAGACAGCAATTGTTACCGGCGGAAGCCGCGATATCGGGCGAGCGATATGCGAGGAGCTCGCGCTGGCCGGGGCACGCGTGGTCGTCAATTATCGAGGCGATGAGACCAAAGCGCACGCTGTGGTTGCCGCGATCACCGCAGCCGGCGGTGTGGCGATCCCTGTGCAGGCCGACGTTGCGCAGCCCGAGGGTTGTGAGCGTCTGGTTCAGGAAACCTTGGCAAGATTTGGCGCGAAGATTCACATCTTGGTCAATGTTGCAGGCGGCTTGGTTGCCCGCAAACAACTCGGCGACATGGACATCGACTTTTTCGACCAGGTAATGCGTCTCAACGCTGGATCCACATTCTTGATGACCAAGGCGGCCGTCCCGCACATGAATGAAGGCGCGAGTATCGTCAATTTTGCCTCGCAGGCCGGTCGCGATGGCGGCGGCCCTGGTGCTGCAGCTTACGCAGCCTCGAAAGGCGCCGTGATGACCTTCACGCGTTCCATGGCGAAAGAGCTTGGACCCAAAGGCATCCGCGTCAACGCACTGTGTCCCGGAATGATCGCCACGACTTTTCATGACGTCTTTACGAAAGACGAGGTTCGCGCAGCCGTTGCCGCCGGCACACCGCTGCGGCGGCAGGGCAATTCGGCGGAAGTGGCGCGGACCGTTCGAGCGCTGGTCAGCGACGACATGAGCTTCGTGACCGGCGCGAACATCGACGTCAACGGTGGGACATTCTTTTCGTGATGGGCACACCCCTGAGATAGCGCGGCAATGAAGATCGCGATCATCGGCGAGGCCATGTTCGAGTTTCGCGGCCAGGGCGCACCGTCCACCGGCCTGCAGTATGGGGGTGACACTCTCAATACGGCGATTCATATGGCCCGATCCGGCTGCGACGTCGCCTATGTCACAGCGGTCGGTAAAGACAAGTTGAGCGATGCGCTGGTCGATGCCTGGAACTCGGAAGGCCTCGACACGAGTCATGTCCTGCGACATCCGGATCGGTACCCGGGTATTTATGCGATCCATGTCGATCGAACCGGCGAGCGCAGCTTTCTCTACTGGCGTGATCAGAGTGCCGCGCGCAGTATGTTCGACCTGCCGGACATGGCGGCCGCGTGTTCCGTCGTCGCCTCTGCGAGTCTGCTGTACTTCAGTCACATTTCGCTCGCCATCCTGCCGCCCGCGGGGCGCGAGCGATTGATTGCGCTCGCTGAGACAGTCAGATCGCGCGGCGGGCTGGTCGCCTATGACAGCAATTTTCGCGCCCGATTGTGGGAATCGAGCGCAGCGGCGCGTAGCTGGTCGGATCGCGCAGTCGCGACATCAACGATTGGCTTGCCGACGGCAGATGACGAGCGCGCGATGCATGGCACTTCAGAAAGCGATGTCGAAGTCGCAGCGAGGTGGCTTGCGTTGGGGTGCGCCGAAGTTGCCGTCAAGTGCGGTCCCACCGGCTGTGTTCTCGCGAGTGCCCATCATTCACCGGTGAGGCGCGCATGCAAGCCGATCGACATGGTCGATTCCAGTGGGGCTGGTGACGCATTCAACGCCGGTTATCTGGCGGCCAGGACGCAGGGGGAATCCTTCGAGACGGCCGCAAAGCGCGGCCACGATCTGGCGCTATGGGTGATTTCGCGGCGCGGCGCCTTGCCGCTGCGCGACGATGAGGCTCCCTACCCAACCTAGCCGGCGTTTCGCGACAATTGCGCCGCACGAAGATTCATGCCAATAATGTATACCAATCCAGCTAACCAGGTTAGACGCTAAATGGCTTACAGCAAGACTGGCAATCGCAGAGTGCGCCTCTACCAGAAGGTGGTCGAGGAAATATTGCGGTCGATCCGAGCGGGCGATTTCCGCCCTGGTAGCCGTCTGCCCAGCGAGCGCGAACTCGCCGACATGCATCAGGTTAGCCGAGTGACGATCCGCGAAGCTGCCATCGCGTTGGAGGCGATGGGGGTGATCGAAATTCGGGTAGGTTCGGGGGCTTTCGTGCGCCCGCTGTCGAGCGCCAGCGAACTGGCCTTGCCTGATGTAACGGCGTTTGATCTGACCATTGCTCGTTCGATCGTCGAAGCTGAGTCAGCTGCACTGGCTTCGAGCAATATCTCGGATGCGCAACTGAAAAGGCTGGCGGAAATTGTCAATGCAATGTCAGTCTCGAATGGCAACGGGCACGAAGCCGGGGACGACCTGGACCGGGAATTCCATATGACCATCGCAGCCGCGTCCAACAATCCGGCGCTCGAGCACTGCGTCAAAGAACTCTGGCGGATTCGCAACCACGTGCCCCAGGTTACCAAGCTCTACCAACGGGTTTGCGCACTCAGCGTGGATGAACGTGAGAAGGAGCACCAGCGCATATTCGAAGCCTTGGCTGCTCGCGATCCATCGCGCGCACGTGCGGCCATGCGCGAACACTTCCATCGATTGTTTGAGACGATGGTGACTGCGCAGGAAGCTGCGGCCATGAATGAACTACGAAAATCGATCGGCGACGTTCGCGCAAAATTTCTCAAGGCAACTAGCACTTGAGACTGTGGGTCGCGTCCAAGCGCCTGGTCTAGGTAGACTCATCCGCAAGAAATCTTGAATCAGCAATAACAACTCCGAAGTGCTATCACCGTGACCAGAATTGCCGCGCTCATGCGAACCTCGCCGGTCATACCGGTGCTGGTGATCGATGACGCAACGACAGCGCTGCCGATTGCGAGGGCGTTGGTCGCCGGCGGCCTGAAAGTTCTCGAAGTGACTTTGCGCACCAAGGCTGCCCTCGATGTAATTCGGGAGATGAAGCGTGTCGACGATTCGGTCGTGGGCGCCGGAACAGTGTTGAACGAGGCTGACCTGCACGCTGCGCTCGACGCGGGCGCAGAGTTCGTCGTGTCGCCAGGCCTGACCGAAACTCTTGGCCGGGCCGCGATCAAGAGCGGTATCCCTTTCCTGCCGGGAATTGCGAATGCCGGCGACATCATGCGCGGACTGGATATGGGGCTGAGTCATTTCAAGTTTTTTCCTGCGGAAGCCGCTGGCGGAATCGCTGCGCTGCGGGCAATTGCGGCTCCCTTCGGCATGGCGAAATTCTGTCCCACTGGCGGTATTACGCTCGCTACTGCCGCGGACTGGCTGGCTCTGGAGTCCGTACTCTGCGTTGGCGGCAGCTGGATCGTCGGCAAGGGCGCGCCTGATTACGCGGCTATCACTGCGGCTGCCCGAGCGTGCACAGCCTTGAGGCGCCAGGCGCAGGTGCCTCGCGCCGAACCCTGACGACATCCGCGCTGGCGCTCGGCTGGAATGGGTGGTTTGCAAAGACCAACAACCTGCGCAGACACTACCCCCGTCGCCGGAGTTTCGCGGCGAGGCCTTGTATGTGATCAAGGTGCCGATTGCGCAGCGCAATAGTCCGCAGATTGGTCTGACAGGAAACAAACTGTCTCAGGAACAACGATGTCAGGCCGGGCACCGAGAAACGAATGACCTTCGCCCTTGACCTCGATTACTCGGACTTTCTCAAAGGCTGCCTCATATCTGCCGAGCGCCAACCGCGGAATGTAGTCACATTCGCCGCGCAGAATTAGCACCGGTGGTGGTGAAGAGCGCCGGATTGCAGCAAGCGGGTTTGTGGCGCGTTTCAGATCTTGCGCCGTCATCAAGTTTGCATAGTAGTTGGCGCCGCGCCCGCGTGACTTGTCCGAAACGTCGATTTTCGCGCCCTTGCACTTGCCCTGATATTCCATCCCGGGATCGGCAGCAAGCTCATCCATGACAATGCCGGCCTCACTCTGCGCCATCAAATCGACCGCAGCTCGCGGATTGATGCGCGCCAGCGCCCCGGCGACGATCACGCGCAACGGCGGCAGAAGTACGCCGTCATAGTCGGCGGAAGCGGTCGGCGAATAGTCATATTTGACGTCGTCGCCATTCCTGGGTCCGAGAATGCCCGGTGATACGAAAACGGCGTGCACCACCCGCCCGGGATGCGCAGCGATGTAATGGCTGGCAAGAACTGTTCCCCATGAAACGCCGATCAAATCGATTTGCTTGGCGCCGAGAAGCTCGCGAATCTCTTCCAGGTCCGCGACATGTCGCTTTACCGAGTAACCGCTGATGTCGGCAAGCGTGGTCGACGCACCCGAACCGATCTGGTCATAGGCGTAAACGCTGTATCCTCTCTCGGCAATCGCGCATATTGTTCGGCTGGTTGATGAACGCGGCGGAATCGCGGGTCCGCCGTGCAGAAATATCAATGGGCGCGCATGCTCTCCTTCGGGAGCACCGCAGTGCATGAAGCTGATGCGAGCGCCATCGGAGAGCGTCCAATAACTGGACGCCTCGTGTGCTATGCCGGAATCTTCAGGCGCAACGCCAGGTTGGCCCGCGTAACGCCACATGAACAAGCTGATGAATGCGGCGAGGATTGCCGACGCGACCATAGCCAACCTGTTGCTGTGCTTAGATTGCCGCTCGATAGCTCTGATGCACCAGTAGCCGACGGCATAAGCAGCCAAAGCGGCGATTGCAGCGATCATCCAGATGCTGTCGATGAGCCGCGCCGCCAACAGGCCCGCGCCAATGTATGCAAGGACGATCAGGAGCAGGGACAGTGGATAAAGAAACAACCGCTTGATGGCGCGCCACATGAGCCCTCGCAATACTGAAATTGTGGGATGAGACTAGCAGTTCGCCGCAACTTGAAGAGCCCTTTCCGCGACGCCGCGACGCTATATAGGTCTTGGCAGACGGGTTGGGCATTGGCATCTGGAGGTAGGCGCGGAAATTGGGTGATACTTGAGTTCTGCGCAAGCGCTGACGAAGTGGTCCGATGGGTTGCTGCTATTAGCCGGGCAAGTTCAATTTAACAGTAAGTTTACGATTGATATGAACAGACAAGTATGCGTCGCCCCCATGATGGACTGGACTGACCGCCATTGCCGCTATTTTCTGCGCACGATCTCGCCGCATGCGCTGCTCTATACGGAGATGATCACCACCGGCGCAGTGTTACGGGGTGATCGACGGTGGTTGTTAGCATTCGACCCCGCTGAGCACCCGGTTGCGCTACAGCTCGGCGGTAGTGATCCACAGGCTTTGGCGCAAGCGGCGCGTATCGGCGCCGAGTTGGGCTACGATGAGATCAATCTCAATTGTGGCTGTCCGAGCGATCGCGTGCAGTCGGGCTCGTTCGGTGCGTGCCTCATGAACGAGCCGCAGCGGGTCGCAGAGTGTGTGCATGCAATAGCGGCCGCGGTGACCGTGCCGGTGACCGTCAAGTTGCGTATCGGCGTGCTCGATGGCCGTGCGATACGGGATGTGCGCGCGGCTGCTGCCAGCTTCACCGCGGCGGACCGGGACGCGCTATGGGCGTTTGTCAGCGGTATAACGACTGCCGGCGCGGCAGCGGTGATCGTGCACGCTCGCAAGGCCGTGCTGGGCAGCTGGTCGCCGAAGGACAATCGCGACATTCCGCCGTTGCGTTACGATCTGGTGGAGCAATTGCGGCGGGATATTGCGGCGACCGCGCTCGTCGTGAATGGTGGCATCCGCAGCACCGACCAAATGCGTGCATTGCTGCGGTGGGCTGACGGCGTGATGCTGGGGCGCGAGGCGTATCACCGACCGCTGGTCCTGCACGATGCCGACGTCATGTTGGGGCGCGCCGTGTCCGGTGCCGTCACGCGTCGCGCCGTGCTGGAACGCATGGCGGACTATTGCGAGCGCGAGCTGGCCCGGGGCGAGCGCATGGCCAGCATCGTCAGGCACATGCTGGGGCTTTACTCAGGTCAGCCCGGTGCCCGCGAATTCCGTCGGCGTCTGAGTGAAGGTGCGCGTGCGCACGACGCTTCGCCCCGGTTGTTGGCCGAGGCTGCCGCGGCGAGCGAGTGTGTCACTGGCGCGGCGGCGGCGTAGTGTTGCGTCCCCACGACCCGGGCCACTGCGCCGCCAGATACGCGCTGACCGCAAAGGCAGCCGCCGCCTGACGGATGTGCGCTGGGTCGACCTGTTCGAGCGTGTCGTTAGCCGTGTGGTGCACGTCGAAGTACTTGCTGCCGTCGAGTCCGGGGGCGAGCAGCGGCATTCCCAAACGGCGCAGCGGGCCGAGGTCCGCGCCGCCATTGGTTTCGTTGCCGCCAAGTTCCACTTCGAGCGGCGCAATCGTCGCATGGATGTCCTTGATGGCCGGTAACAACTCCGGTGGTACGCGACTCGTCAATTGGTATACGGGTCCCGCCCCGAAGTCCGCTTCCATGCCGACTGCATGCCTGGCGAACTCGTCGCCGATCTTGCTGGCGTAGGCCAATGAGCCGGACAGGCCAAATTCCTCGTTAGCGAACAGCACGACACGAATCGTGCGGCGTGGGCGCGGCTTGGTATCTCCTATCAGGTGGGCGGCAGCCATGATGATCGCGACCCCCGCACCGTCATCGAGTGCGCCGGTGCCAGGATCCCATGAGTCGAGATGCGCACCCAGCAAGACGATTTCGGCATCTTGGTCGGCACCCGGTATCTCGCCGATCACGTTTGCCGACAGTTTTTGTGGCAAATCCCGTGCTGACACCATCATCGACACGCGCACCGGTTTGCCGGTAGCAAGCTGGCGCTCGAGCGCGTCGGCATCCGGATTGGAGAGTGCAACTGCAGGGACGCGCGGCGCAGAGATGTTGTAACTGAGAGCGCCCGTATGCGGAAAACGATCGCTGCTCGTGCCGATCGAGCGGATGACCACGCCGACGGCGCCGAGTGCAGCGGCTGCGCTGGGGCCCTGGGCTCGTACCTGCACCGCTTTGCCGTAGCCGCTGCCATCGCGTGTTCTTTCGGTACGGCCCGTGAAGAACACGATACGATCCCGCACCGCATTGACTGGCAACGTGGCGAGTGCCGTCAGGTCCCGAACGGCAATGATCTCGGCCTCGAGCCCGGTGTCTGGGGTACCGATGCTGCCGCCGAGCGCCAGCACCGGCATGGTCTGAGGGAAGGGTGCGAGGACCTCGAAGCTGGCAGTGCCGCGTACCCAGTGGGGGACGACCACGTCCATGCGTCGTACATTGCTGAAGCCGAGTTGCCGCATGTTGTGCTCGGCCCAGTCGAGCGCAGCGCTATCGCCTGGCGAGCCGGCAGGGCGCGGGCCGACTTCGGTAGTCAGTGACGTCACCAGTTCATAGGCTGTGTCGCTAGCGAGCGCGCGCTCGCGCAATTCGCTGGCGGCGGCGAGATCCTGCGGTGCGTAGCCTTGCCCTAGGGCCATTCCAGGTGCGAGCAGGCAGGCTAATGCGATCGATATTGCTGTGGTGAATCTCGTTGGCGGCAATACGGTTGCGCTCATCGTTCGAGTCCTTTGGGAGATAGGCAGTAGTCACGAACTTCATTGTACGCAACCACAGTTCTGGCTGGTTGACGTATAATCGACATGTCAACCGACCGAGAGCCATGGGCAAAGACATAGAACTCGCCATCCTGTTCGCCGACGTGGTCGGCTCGACGCGGCTCTATGAGCAGCTCGGCGACCAACGCGCGCGTGAAATCGTCGCCTTGTGCATCGATGTGATGCGCGCAGCCACCGAACAGAACAATGGCACGGTCATCAAGACGATGGGCGACGAGGTGATGGCAACCTTCCCGACGGCTAACGATGCGCTCAATGCAGCGGCGCAAATGCAAAAGGCTGTCACATCCAGTTCCGCGCTCGAGATCGAAGGGCAGCCGGTCGCAATCCGGATCGGTTGCCACGCCGGCCCGGTGGTGCTCGAGAACCGCGATGTATTCGGCACGACGGTGCACACCGCCAATCGCATGACGAGTCAGGCGAAGGCCGGGCAGATCGTGACCACCCAGGCGATGGTCGAGTTGTTATCTGCCGAGTGGCGTGCCGCCACGCGTCAGATCGACATCGCCACGCTCAAGGGCCAGGGCGCCGAGGTGCTGCTGTTCGAGGTGATGTGGCAGACGGATGACATCACCAGTATGTTGCCATCGGTGGCGATCGCCGCGCGCGAGTCGCGCAAGGCGATGCGCTTGCGGCTGGCCTGTGACGGCCATGAAGTCGTGCTCGACGAGCAACGGCAACAGGTCACGATCGGGCGAGCCGACGACAACGATCTGGTGATCCGCGGCAATCTGATCTCGCGGCTGCACGCGCGCTGCGAAATCTCCCGCAACAAATTCGTGATTACCGACCAGAGCACAAACGGCACGTTCGTCAGGACCGTCGACGGCGAGGAAGCCTTCGTTCGGCGTGACAGCATACAGATCAAGGGTGAAGGCCTTATCGGGCTTGGCAAGGCGCCCGACGAAGAATCACCGCAGACGATTCGGTATTATTGCGAATCGCCTTGACCGACCGCCAGGCGTCGCTCGATCCGGTCGAGTTCCGCGCGCATTTCGGCCGGTACCCGGGCACCGAATTCATTGAGGTACTCACGCATGTCCGCGACTTCCCGTCGCCAGGCGTCGCGATCGATCGTGAGCAGCGCCTGCAGGGTCTGCGGGTCGATGTTGAGACCCTTCAGATTGAGATCGGCCGGCCTGGGCAATGCGCCGATCGGGCTGTCCGTTGCGTCGGCGCGGCCGGCCGCGCGTTTCAACATCCATTCCAGCACGCGCAGGTTGTCGCCGAATCCGGGCCACATGAACTTGCCGGCGGCGTCGCGGCGAAACCAGTTCACATGGAACACACGCGGCGGTTTGCTGAGCCGCGAGCCGATCGAGAGCCAATGACGCCAGTAGTCGCCGAAGTTGTAACCGGCGAACGGCTTCATGGCCATGGGATCGCGACGCACTACACCGACCTGACCGGTCGCGGCTGCCGTCGTTTCCGAGGCGACACTCGCGCCGACGACCACGCCATGCGCCCAATCGCGCGCTTCATAGACGAGCGGTGCCACTTCGCGGCGTCGGCCGCCGAATACTATCGCTGAAATTGGCACGCCACGCGGATCTTCCGCCGCGGGCGAATAGCTGGGATTACGTGTCGCGGCGACCGTGAAGCGTGCGTTCGGATGAGCCGCCGGCCCGTTCTTGGGATCGTACGGGCGGCCCTGCCAATCGATGACGGGCGTACCGTTGACGCGGCCTTCCCACCAGGGTTGTCGATCCGCGGTGAGCGCCACATTGGTGAACAGCGTGTCCCGCCTGATCATGTGATAGGCATTGCGATTGGTGCTTTCGTTAGTACCCGGCACCACGCCGAAGTAGCCGGCTTCCGGATTGATGGCCCACAAGCGCCCATCCGGCCCCGGTTGCAGCCAAGCGATATCGTCGCCCACCGTAAAAACCTTCCAACCCGGCATGGAATCCGGCGGAATCAGCATCGCCAGATTGGTTTTGCCACAGGCTGAGGGAAAGGCTGCGGCGACGTAGTGCGTTTCGCCCTCGGGATTCTGAATACCGACGATCAGCATGTGCTCCGCCAGCCAGCCTTCCGAGCGCGCCTGCCAACTGGCGATGCGCAGCGCATGACATTTCTTGCCGAGCAGCGCGTTGCCGCCATAGCCGGAGCCGAAGCTCTCGATTGCCAGCTCTTCGGGGAAGTGCATGATGAAGCGTCGTTCTGGATCCAGCTCGCCCGTGGAGTGCAGACCCTTCACGAACGTGCCGTCACGCGCAATGCGCTCGAGTGCCGGCCGACCCATGCGGGTCATCATCGCCATATTGATGACGACATACGGGCTGTCCGTGATCTCGACACCGCCGCGTGCATAGGGTGAGTCCAGCGGGCCCATGCAATAGGGCACCACGTAGAGTGTGCGGCCCTTCATGCAACCGCGGAACAGATTGCGCATCTTGCGATGCGCTTCGCTCGGATCCATCCAGTGATTGTTAGGGCCTGCATCGTCCGGTTTGGCGGTGCAGACGAAGGTCAGATGCTCGACACGCGCGACGTCCGAGGGGTCGGAGCGCGCCAGCAGGCAGCCGGGGAAGACTTCTTCGTTGAGTGTCTGCAGCTCGCCGCGCGCCACCAATTGGTGCTTCAGTTGTTCGATCTCCGCGTCGGATCCTTCGCACCAGTGTACGTGGTCGGGTTGCGTGAGCTGTTTGACCGACTGGACCCACTCGGTGACCCCGCGCGATAAATCAGCCAGGGAAGCGAAACTCTGTGGGGCTATAGCCATCATCCATCCGTGTCTTGGCGCCGACGGCGTGCGACGCGCGGTTCGGCTGATCGCAGCATTATAGCCGCTGCGAGCGGGATCAGGCTCATCGGCGGCGGTCCGTTGCCGATCTCGGCCTGATTTAGCAGTGCGCTGGCCGCGAAACAGATCGTTCATCGGCATTTTTGCCGCGCTCCGGCACCCGGACGGTCCTCGCAGCGCGGCCTAATTATGTGACACGGCTCCCAGGTGGCGACTTATTGCCGGGCCGGTGTGAATGCAGTCACAGGGCATTCGGGCCTGCATTCCTATGATGCTGGCGAGAGTCGAGGAGTCTACCGTCATGCAGAACCGTTGGTCTGCTGCGTCCGCATGGGGCGTGGTGCTGTTGCTGATGCTGGGCGCGAGTGATCGCAGCCTGGCCGCCGGCGTGCCAGCCGGCACCGACATCCAGAATACGGCGGTCGTGAACTACAGTCTCGGCGGCACTGCACAGTCGACCAGCTCGAACACGGTCAGCGTCACGGTCGCCGAGATACTCGACGTGGTCGTGACGTTGCAGAGCCCGACCGTCAGCGTTTCGCCGGGCGACACCCAGCAGGAGCTGGTCTATCGACTGACGAACACCGGCAACGGTCCGGAAGCCTTTCTGCTGACGATGACCAGCACCCTGTCGGGCGATGACTTCGATCCGTTGCCGTCGGTGCCGGCGATCTACTTCGATACGGACAACAGCGGCGACTTGAGTGCAGCCGATACGCCCTACGTCGCCGGCAGCAATGACCCGCTGCTGCAGCCGGACGCATTCGTCACCGTCCTGATCGTCAACGACATCCCGGCTGGCCTAACGAGTGGCAACCGCGGTTTGTCGCAGCTCGCGGCGGCGGCGCGGACCGGCACCGGCGCTCCGGGCACGCTGTATGCCGGTCAGGGGGTGGGTGGTACGGATGCGGTGGTCGGCACGACCGGCGCTGACGGCAGTGTCAACGGCGAGTATCTAGTGTCCGATATCAGTGTCACCGCCGTGAAGTCGCAGACTGTCTCGGACCCGTTCGGGGGTACGCGGCCGGTGCCCGGCGCCCGTATAACCTATCAGATCGTCGTCGCGGCGGCCGGCACCGGTACTGCAGCTGCTGCTGCGTTCGTCGACACGATACCAGCCAGCACCACCTTCGTGCCCGCGTCGATCCAGCTCAACGGGACCGCGCTGACAGACGCTGCCGATGTCGATGTCGGCACCTATGTGGCGACGCCCACGCCGCAGGTGAGCGTTCAGCTGGGTGATCTGACTCAAGCGAGCGGGCCGCAGACGATCCGCTTTGCCGTCACCATCAATTAGTCAACTGCCGCAGTAGCAGTTGTCTCGATCGATAGTTAGAGGAGAGCATCATGAAGAAGGGGATATCGAGCATTGTCGCCGGCACGTTGGTGCTGGTGTTCGCGGTTGTGGGTCAGGCTGCTGGTCAGCCCGCCGCTGGCTGCATCGTACTCAAGACCGTGGCTGAGGTGGAACAGCCGTACACGACCGACGACGGCGAGACCGCCAAACGACTCGTGCCGGCCGCCAAGGTGGTTCCGGGCGGGGAAGTCGTCTGGACCGTGACAGCCAGCAACGTGTGCGACAAGCCCGCCGAGAAGGTTGCGATCGACAATCCCGTGCCGGATCACATGCGGTACGTGCCGGACAGTGCCATGGGTCCCGGCACCGACATCGCATTCTCGGTCGATGGTCGCAAGTTCGCGCCCCCCGGCGCGCTGACCGTGAGCAACGCCGACGGCAGCGAGCGGACCGCCCGGGCCGAGGAGTACTCGCACATCCGCTGGACGTTCAAGAACGCCTTGCAGCCAGGCTCGGTTGCCTTCGCCAGATTTCGCGCGGTCGTCAAATAGCACGAGCGCCAACCAGTTCCGTCTTCTCATTTCCCTGGAGTCTCCATGAATCTCAATCACCGGCAACTCAAGAAGGTGGTCGCAGTCTTGATCGCCTGCGGCTCGGTTGGCGTGGCGCAGCAGGCCTACGGCGCCGGCACGCCCGCCAATACCGCGATCAACAACCGAGCCACGGTCAACTTCTCGGTCAACGGCGTTGCCCAGGCGCCGATCGAATCGTCACCGACAGGCAACTCGGTGCCAGGTGCGAACAACGGCGCCAACACGACCTTCGTGGTGGACAACCGGATCGACCTGACCGTCACGGAAGTGTCGGGCAATGCTACGGGCACGACGCCCGGCCAGCCGAACGGCGTCACCGCATTCACGGTGACCAACACGGGTAACTCGGCGCAGGGCTACCAGCTCACACCGACCAACCTGACTGGCGGCACGTTGTTCGGCGCCAGTGACGTGTTCGACATGGCGAACCTGCGTGTGTTCGTCGACGCGAACGGCAATAGCACTTACGAGCCGGCGACCGACACGGCGACCAGCATCAACACTCTCGCGCCCGACGCCAATGTCATCGTGTTCGTGGTGGCCGATACGCCGATCACCGCGACCAACGGACAAGCCGCCAACGTACGCCTCACGGCACGTACCGCCGCGCCGGGCACGAATGGTGCGACACTCATGACCGAGACCGCTGGCGCTGAAACACCGGGCACGGTCGACGTCGTCTTTGGCGACGGCACAGCGGGCGGCAACGTGGCGCGCGATGGTCAAGGCTTTGCGGACGATCAGTACCTGGTGTCAGCGGCGACGCTGACGGTAGCCAAAGCTCGCACGGTTGTCAGCGATCCGTTCAACGGCACGACCAACCCCAAGTCGATTCCCGGCGCGGTGCTGGAGTACGCCGTCACTGTGACGAACTCCGGCGGTACGGCGGCCACGGGCGTTGTGATCACGGACCCGGTGCCAGCGAATACGACGTTTGCGAACGGGACCTACAACGCCGGCGCATCGAACGTGCAGCTGCAGGTGGGCGCCAACCCGGCGACCTTCTGCGTCGCCGAGGCCGGCGGTACCGATACCAATACCGATGGTTGCGTGATCACTGCGGCCGGGGTGCTGACAGTCGGTGCGCCCGCGCTGGCGACGGTAGCCACTGGTGCCGGCAATGCGGTGACGGTGCGCTTCCGCGTCACCATCAACTGATGAGTAGCCACTGACGCCATGACCGCGGCCGCCGCGTGTCGGCGGGATAGGACGGCCAGAAAGGGCCGGACCGCCGGCCCGTACAACGGGATGGGGCATGCAGCAGGGCGGGGTAGTGAGTAACTACCCCGCCTTCGCCACGTCTATGGGCGGCCTGCGCAACTGTGCGCTGGTTCTCGTGTCGCTGATCGGTGCTTGTTTGCCAGCCGGCGCGCAGACCACGCCGGCGGGTGCAACAGTCCGCAACAGCGGCACCGTCGTCTACCAGGTTGGTGCACAGCCCCGTCGGATAGTCTCCAACGAAGTGACGCTGATCGTCGAGCCGTCGCCGACGCGCGCAACGATCCAGTTGGCGCGCTACGCGGTCGATAGTTCGCAAGCGACGACCGTCGGTCCGACGGCTTGTCGATCCGCTGGCGGCTATGTGCCGCTGGCGCCACCTGTGGTACCAACAGCCGGCGCCCTCGATCCGCTGCAGCCGGTTCCTTTGAGCGTTGCGCCAGTTGCGCACGCGGGCGAACCGGTATTCGTGCGCATCGAGGATGCTGATCAGAATCGTGACGCGTCGCAGATCGAAACACTCGATGTCCGCATCGGCGCGGGGTCGACGGACGACGCGGAGTTGCTGCGTCTGTCCGAAACCGGGCCAGACACTGGCGTATTCGTCGGTTACATCCCGACCGCCGTGGCGGCTGGCGTCGCTGGTGACTGCGTCCTGAACGTGGCGCGCGATGCGGAGCTGACGGCGAGCTACGTCGATGCCCGGGATCCAACCGACCGAGCTGAATCGAGCGCATTGATCGATCCTTTCGGTTTCGTGTTCGATTCGCAGTCGGGCGCGGCGATCAACGGCGCCCGTGTCCGCCTGCTCGCCGTCACGACTGGCGCACCGGCGATCGTGTTCGGTGACGACGGTGTTAGCCGCTATCCCAGCGAGATGATTACCGGGCAGCGTGTCACGGACGCCGGCGGCACGCTCTACGATCTACCCGCTGGTGTGTTTCGTTTTCCGCTGGTCGCGCCGGGTAACTACCGGCTCGAAGTGATCCCGCCCGATGGCTACGCGTTTCCATCCACCACTGCAACCGATGACTTGCAGCGTTTGCCGGGCGCGCCCTTTCGTCTGGGCGACGGTTCCTTCGGCCGTGATTTTGCGGCTGCCGCGCCACCAGCGGTAGCGGTGGATGTGCCGCTCGATCCCGGCGGCACTGCGTTGCTGTTGCGCAAGAGCGCGAACGTCGCGACCGCGGCTGTCGGCGATTTCCTGCAATACACGCTGACAATCGAGAATACGAGTGAGCGCGGACTCTTCCAGCGCGTGGACGTGCGCGACGTTCTGCCAGTCGGTGCACGCTACCGACGTGGCTCCTTGCGCATCGACGACGAGGTTGCGGCAGATCCTGAGATCGCAGCGGACGGTCGAACCTTGACGATACGCACCGCAGCGCTCGCCGCACGCCGCCAGCGCGTCGTCCGGTACGTGGTGGAGTTGACGGTGGCCGCACGCGGCCGAGAGGCGGTCAATGTGGCGCGCGCGGAGGCGCCGGGCGGCGTTGTCTCGAACGAAGCTCGTTCGCTGGTGCGCCTGACCAACGAGTTGTTCAGCGAGCAGGGTTTCATCGTCGGGCGCGCCTTCGAAGGAGGCTGCGATGCAGCCGGTACGGGACCGCCAGGCGTCGCCGGTGTGCGCGTCTATCTCGAAGACGGCCGCTACGCTGTCAGCGATGAGGACGGCAAATTCCATTTCGAGGGCGTGCCGGCCGGTTCGCACGTCGTGCAGGTGGATCTCGATACGGTGCCAGCCCATCTCGAGTTACAGGACTGTGGCCTGACCGGGCGCTTTGCCGGCCGGCGCTACTCCCAGTTTGTCGATTTGCGCGCCGGCGCTCTGTGGCGCGCGGATTTCGCACTGCGTGAACGCGCGCCGCCAACCGGCGAGGTCGAGTTCGACTTCCGCTCGCACATCACCGGGCCGACGCGTGCCGCGCATCTGGCCAAGCTGCGTGTGCAGGGTGTGACTGCCGGCAATTCGCGCGTGCTGGTGATGTTGCCCGATGGTCTGGAGTATGTCGCCGGCAGCGCGCACGTCGACGGCAAGCGCGTCGCCGATGGCACGCAGCAAGTCGATGCGCCGCTCAATCAGCCGGTGTCGGTGGCAAACGGGCTGTTGACGTTCCGTTTGCGGGAACTGGCGCCGGGCGTGGAGCGTCACATTGAGTTCGAAACGCGTGTGCTACCCGGCAGCGGTGGCGAGCTGCCGGTCAAGGCGGTGGCGAGCTGGGATACGGCGGCGCAATCTGGTCAGCGCACCGCACCGCTGGTGAGCGAGCTGCGGCGCGGTGTCGTGCGTCGCACAAGCCAGCGCTACTCCTTCACGCCCAGATTCGACGTCGCGGAGGCGACCCTGCAGGCGACTGACAAAGACGCACTCGCGCGGCTGGCTGACACCTGGCAGGGTATCCAGAACATTCGTATCCAGGCCGTCGGCCACACAGACTCGACGCCAATTGCCCCGCGTGCACGGCTGCTGTACGCCGACAACTACGAGCTGTCGGCCGCGCGTGCGAGCGCGGTGGCTAACTACCTGGCGGGCGCACTGCGCGTGCCGACCAGTCGTATCGCCGTCCGCGGCGCGGGTCCCGATGAGCCGCTGGCCGTGGGGCGCGATCCGGTCAGCCTGGCGCAGAACCGTCGCGTCGAACTCGTGCTGGAAGGCGAGCGGGTCGACGGTGATCCAACATTCGAATTGCGGGCCAATGCGGACGCGCCGGTGCGCGTGGCCACGAGTGGCCTGATCGTGCGTGGGCCCCGGGCGGCCCTGGCGACCCGCCGCGTCTCCAAGCCCGCGCCGGCCGCAGCCATCGAGAGCGAGGCGTCGCCGACGATCGATACTCTGGCGCCCGGAATCGCGTGGTTGGCGCCGGCCGAGGGCGCACTGGCGCCGATTGCCAGTCTCAAGATCGCGATCCAGCACGGTCCCGGTGACACAGTGGAGCTGACAGTCAATGACGCACCGGTCAGCAGGCTGAACTTCGACGGTACGAGCGCGAATCAGGCACGCACCGTCGCTGTTAGTCGCTGGCGCGGCGTAGATATCGCAGATGGCGACAACCGTTTGGAGGCAGTCGTTAGCGATGTGGATGGCAGAGAGATCGCTCGACTGCAGCGCGTCGTGCACTATGGCGGCGGCCCGGTGCGGGCCGTGGTGGCCAAGGAGCAGTCGGTCCTGGTAGCTGACGGCAAGACGCGTCCAGTGATCGCGCTCAGGATGTTCGACGCCTACGGCAAACCTGCGCGGCGCGGTACGCTCGCGGCGTTTCAGGTCGACGCGCCGTATCGTTCCTGGTGGGAAGTCGAAGCGCTGGATGACAACAAGATACTGTCGCTCGGCAATCGCGAGCCGATCGCCGAGGTGGGCGACGACGGTATCGCGCTGGTCGAACTCGAGCCGACCACCCAAACCGGCAATGTCACGCTGCGCCTGCGCTTCAACGATCGGCAGCGCGACGAGCTGCGCGTTTGGCTGGTGCCGGGCGAGCGCGAGTTCGTATTGGTGGGTATCGCCGAAGGCACCGCCGCGTATCGCACGATCGCTGGCAATGCTGCCGCCGCCGCGGCTGATGAGCGGGATGCAGGCATCACCGAGGGTGGTCGTGTCGCCTTCTTCGCCAAAGGGCAGATCAAGGGTGACTACTTGCTTACCCTGGCCTACGACTCGGCGCGCGACAGGCAGGCTGCGCGCGCGCGTCTGCGCGGTGTGATCGAGCCAGATCGATACTATCTGTTGTACGGGGACGGTGCCGAGCAGCGCTTCGAGGCGGCGTCGCAACGCAAGCTGTACGTCAAGCTCGAGCGACGCCAGTTCGTTGCCTTGTTCGGCGATTACGATACGGGGTTCACGGTCACCGAACTGAGCCGCTACAACCGCACACTGAATGGCTTCAAGAGTGACTATGCCGGCGAGCGGTTCGGTGTCAGCGCCTTTGCCGCGCGGACAGACACGGGCTTCGTGCGCGATGAAATCCCCGGCGACGGTACCTCCGGTCTCTATCGCTTGAGCCGCAACCCGATCGTAATCGGCAGTGACAAGTTGCGGCTCGAAGTACGTGACCGCTTCCAGAGCAACGTCGTGCTCGAGACACGTGAGCTGGCGCCGTTCATCGACTACGATCTGGACTATGACCGCGGCACCGTGTTCTTCAAGGCGCCGGTCGCGTCGCGCGATCGTGATCTCAATCCCGTCTTCATCATCGCGGACTACGAGGTGCGCAACGGTGGCGATGAGGAGATCAGCGCCGGTGTGCGCGTGACCACGCGATTCGCCGACGACCGGCTCGAACTCGGCGCCAGCCTGATCCATGAAGGCGCCGCGGCCGGCGACACCCAAGTCGGGGGCGCGGATCTCAAGTGGCGCGTCGCGCCTGCCACGGAAATACGCGCCGAGGTGGCCAGCTCTCGCTCCGACGATCCTGCGCGGCCGGGTGATGCGCTGGCGTATCTTGCCGAGGTGCGCCATGTGACCGATCGGCTCGATGCTCGGGCCTACGTGCGCGAGGAAGAAGAGGGCTTCGGCATTGGCCAACAGTTCAGCGCGGGCAGCGGCACGCGCAAGACCGGGATCGATGGGCGCTGGAAGTTGCGCGAACACTGGTTGGCGCAGGCAGAAGTACAGCAGCAGACTGTCATGAGTACGGCAGCGAAGCGGTTGTTAGCGAGTACGGAGTTGCAGTACCAGGCCACCGGCGGTAGCGCTGGAGTGGGCGTCCGTCACGTTGCGGACGATGTGCCGGGGCAGGCACCACGTGAATCCGAGCAGGCTTTTCTGTCGGGCAGCATCGAATTTTTCGACCAGCGTGTCACGCTGCGCGCTGCCAGCGACTTTACGCTCGCGCAGGATGACGCAAGCCCCGACTATCCGGCGCGTTCGTTGCTCGGTATCGACTACAAATTGACGCCGGCAAGCACGCTGTTCGCGGAGTACGAACATGCCGACGGCCGCGATCTGGCCGCCGATACGACCCGCGTCGGGCTGCGCACGCGGCCCTGGGAGCGAACCCAGATCGTCTCGACGATCAATCAGTCTGCGACCGAATTCGGCCCGCGCACGTTCGCCAACTTTGGTCTAACGCAAGGCTGGCAGCTGAACGAACGCTGGGCGTTCGATGTCGGGATCGATCAGTCCAACACGTTGCGCGGCGCCGACTTTGCGCCGCTGAACCCGGCAGCGCCGCTGGCGAGTGGCACGCTGACGGAAGATTATTTCGCCAGTTTTCTGGGGGCACAATATCGCAGCGAGCTGTGGCAGTTCACGACGCGCGTGGAACATCGTTCGGCCGATACCGAGGATCGCTGGAGTGTGACCACGGGCTGGTATCGCGAGCCGCGTGCAGGGCACGCGCTGTCGTTGGCCTTGCAGGCTTTCGATACGGCGACTGCTACAGCGGGCACCACGCAGGCGACGGCGCGTTTCGCCTGGGCGTTTCGACCGATCGACAGCGACTGGATCGTCTTCGATCGTCTCGAGCTGCAATTCGACAGTCGCGACGACCTCACCGGCAATTACGAATCGCGACGTCTCATCAACAATCTGCACGCCAATTGGCAGTGGAACCCGGTGACGCAGCTCGGGCTGCAGTATGGCGCGCGTTTCGTGACCAGTACGTTTGGCGACGAACGGTATAACGGTTACAGCGATCTGGTCGGCATCGATTGGCGGCGGCAGCTGTCGAGGCGGTATGACATCGGGCTGCACGGTGCGGCGTTGCAGTCGTGGAGCGCAGACCTGCGGCGGTATTCGGCCGGGCTCGATGTCGGCGTCAACTTCGCGAAGAACGTCTGGATTTCGCTCGGCTACAACGTGACAGGCTTCGACGACGCTGATTTCGCTGCGAGCCGCTACACGGATCAGGGACCATACATCAAGTTCCGGATCAAGGCAGATCAGGACACTTTTCGAGATTTGCGCCTCGACAGCCTGCGCCCGGCACGCTAGCGTCGCGGTCCAGCAGGACTGACGCATGCAATCCATAGCCGACATTTTCGGCCCGCAAGGGCCACTCGCCCGTTCGTTGCCCGGCTACCGGCCGCGCCGCTCGCAGCTGGCGATGGCCGAGCGCGTGGCGGAGGCTATCGCCCATGCCGAACTGCTCGTGGTCGAAGCCGGCACGGGCACTGGCAAGACTTTCGCCTATCTGGTGCCGGCGCTGCTATCTGGTGCGCGCGTGCTGCTGTCTACCGGAACCCGCACGCTGCAGGATCAGTTGTACGCACGCGATCTGCCGTTGGTGGCGCGTGCGATCGGCGCGCCTGCGCGGGTGGCACTGCTCAAGGGCCGTGCTAACTATCTGTGTCGGCAGCGGTTCACTGCGGCGAGTTCGCAGTTGACACTCGACGGGCACGCTGCGCCGGAGTCGCTGCTGTCACGGATCGAAAACTGGTCGCGGACCACCTCGACCGGCGATCTGGCCGAGGTCGATGAACTCGCGGACTCGCATCCGCTCTGGCCGCAGATCACCTCGACGCGTGAGAACTGTCTCGGCACGCGCTGCGCCGACTACGCGCGCTGTCACGTCGTGGAAGCGCGGCGTCGTGCTAACGAGTCGGACGTCGTGATCGTCAACCATCATCTGTTGCTGGCGGATCTGGCACTCAAGGAAGATGGCTTTGGCGACATCCTGGGCAGCGCGGATGCCATCGTGCTCGACGAAGCACACCAGATCCCGGATCTCGCCACGCAATTCTTCGCCAGCACCGTTAGCGCCCGGCAAGTCGACCATTTGTTGCGCGATGCGCGTGCCGAGCTCGCACTAACCGGCGCGGGCACTGCGACGGCCGTCGATGAATTGTATGCGGTGGATGCGGCGGCGCGCGCGCTGGTGGGCTTGCTGGCGCGCGAGCCGCGGGTCAGTTTCGGCGACGACGACAGTGACCTGGACACGCGCGTTGGTGCCCTGCGCGATGCACTGCGCGCGCTCAATGCGGCGCTCGACGAGGCGAGTCGGGAGGCGGCGATCGTGCAATGCGCTACCCGGGCGTCGGATCTCGCTGCCTCACTCGAGGCGATCCTGGATGCCACGGATACCGAGGGTGCGCGCACGATCGAAGCCGGCGCTCGGGGTTTCGCGCTGGGCCTTATTCCGTTCGACGTAGCAGAGCGTTTCCGGGGCATCACGGCGGCGCATCGCGCAGCCTGGGTGTTCACTTCGGCTACGCTGTCGATCGGCGATGACTTCTCGCATTTCGCCTCGCGTCTCGGCCTTGCGGACGCCGACACGCTGCGCATCGAGAGTCCGTTCGACTACGAGTCGCAGTCCTTGCTCTATCTGCCCGCCGACCTGCCCGAGCCTGCGGACCCGAGTCACACCAGCGCCGTACTCGCCGAGGCGCTGCCGCTCGTGCAGGCCGCGGCGGGTGGCGCGTTCATTCTGTTCACCAGTCATCGTGCGCTGGGGCTGGCCGCAGGCCTCATCCGGGATCGTGTGGCCGCATTCACGGCCGGGCCTCTGCTCGTGCAGGGTGAAGCGCCGCGCGAGCAGCTGCTGCGTACGTTTCGTGAGGCGGGCAATGCGGTGCTGCTGGGTACGACCAGCTTCTGGGAAGGCGTCGACGTGCAGGGCGATGCGCTGCGGTTGGTGGTGATCGAAAAACTGCCGTTCGCTTCGCCCGACGACACGCTCACCAAGGCGCGTATTGAGATACTCAAGCGTCGGGGCGGCAACGCCTTTCGCGACTACCAGTTGCCCGAGGCGGCGCTGGCGCTGAAGCAGGGCGTTGGCCGCCTGATCCGCAGCGAAGCCGATCGGGGCGTGGTGGTGATCTGCGATCCACGCATGACTAACAAATCGTATGGGCGGGTGTTTCGCGCGGCCTTGCCGCCAATGCGGGTCTCGCGCGAGCCTGCCGAAGCGGTCAGGTTCCTGGCAAGGATCGCACGCGAAATGGCTGCGCCGCCGCGGACAGCTACGGCCGGTCGCGCCGTATCATGAGTGCGCTGCCCGCGATCCTGGCGTTCGATACCGCAACCGAGGCGTGTTCCGTCGCGTTGCAGATAGGTGAACGCCGCATCGAGCGCTTCGAGGAGCTGGATCGCGGTCATGCCGAGCGCATTCTGTTGCTGATCGATTCTGTCTTGAACGAGGCTGGTATTGCACTGCGTGATCTCGATGCCTTGGCTTTCGGCCGCGGCCCGGGCGCTTTCACGGGCGTTCGGCTGGCGGCGAGTATCGCGCAGGGGCTGGCGTTCGGCGCCGGGCTCCCTGTCGTGCCGGTCTCCAATCTGCTGCTGCTCGCGGTGCAGGCCGCTCGGCTGGATGCGGCGGCCACGCATGTTTGGGTGGCGACCGACGCGCGCATGCAGGAAGTCTACTGCGCCTCCTACCAAGTCGGCACTTCGGCGCACGTCAGGGCGGAGCGCGAGACCGTGCTTTTGGGAGATGAGCGAGTCGTCAGCGCGGCCGCGCTGTCGTTGCCACCGGGCGAGCTGCAAGGGGCTCACCGGGTAGTGGCGATTGGCCGGGCGTTGCGCGCGTATCCCACGGTTGCGGCCCAGCTCGGTGACTGGTGTGCGGCGCGATTCGAGGACGCATTGCCCGTCGCGCAGGATATGCTCGCGATCGCCACGCGCGAATTCGCAGCGGGGCGCGCGGTGGCCGCCGAGCTCGCACTGCCGGTTTATGTTCGCGACGACGTGGCGCGCGCGCCCGCCACGCCGCCGCAGTAATTCCGCGTTGTAGCGCTGGTGTCAGGCAATCCCCAGTGCGCGCTGATGGCTCCGGTCGCCACATGACTGCAAAACAGATATTGATCGTCGAGGATGAGAAGCCGATCCGCGAAATGGTGGCGTTCGGGCTGCGCCGGGCGGGATTCGAAGTGCGCGAGGCGGCCGACGCGCTCGCAGCGCGGTCGGAAGTGACCAACAAACGGCCCGACCTGCTGATCATCGACTGGATGCTGCCGGATACCAGCGGCCTGGAACTGACTCGCCAGTTCAAGCGGGCCCGTGACACCAGTGACCTGCCAATCATCATGCTGACTGCACGCGCCGAAGAAGCTGACAAGATCGCCGGGCTCGACGGCGGCGCCGATGACTATCTCACCAAGCCGTTTTCACCCCGCGAACTGGTCGCGCGGATCAATGCTGTCCTGCGGCGCGCCGCACCGGTCGTGGCAGACGAGAACGTCGTGTTCGAAGGCTTGAGCCTCGACCAAGCGAGTCAGCGCGTGCTGGCGGGCGGGCGCACCGTACCGCTCGGTCCGACAGAATACCGGATGCTCGCCTTCTTCATGACCCATGCGGAGCGAGTCTACACGCGCGAGCAGCTCCTGGACCGGATCTGGGGCGGCAATGTCTATGTCGAAGAGCGGACAATCGACGTGCATATCCGACGCTTGCGCAAAGCGCTGGAAAAATTCGGGTACGATCGCTTCATTCAGACGGTGCGCGGTTCAGGCTATCGGTTCTCGACTCGCGCCGTTTGACCCTGGTAGGGCCACCGGAGCGATTGGACGATGCCACCTGGCGCGAAGCGCGCGATCTATGTCCTGGTGCGATTGCTGGCAGCCGTTGTCGTCGGTGCGCTGCTCGGTCTCGTCTTCGGGCACGTGTGGGCGGGAGTTGCCGCGGCGCTGGCGGGCTACCTCGCCTGGCAACTGTGGCTGTTGATCAGCCTCGACGCTTGGTTGCGCAACCGCCGCGCCGTTGACCCGCCTGATATAGCCTCTGGTGTGTGGGGCGACGTCGTGACCCAGGTCGTCAGATTGCATCGTCGTAAGCGCTTTCACAAAGATCGAGTGATGCGTGTGTTGCGCGAGTTGCGCCGCTCAACAGCTGCCATGCCCGACGGCGTCGTCGTCTTGAACGGTGACAACGAGATCCTCTGGTTCAATCAGAAGGCCGGCGAGTACCTCGGCCTCACGCGCAAGGCGGATCTCGGCTTGCGCATCGACAATCTGGTGCGTCACCCCGAATTCAATCGCTACCTGCACTCGGGTCAATATACGCTGCCGGCTGTCGTGCGGGTCGACCCGGGGGCCGATCGATATCTGGCGTTTCAGCTCGTGCGCTACGGCGAGGGGCAGCGTCTCCTGATGGTCCGCGACGTGTCCCGACAGGTGCGGCTCGAGCTGATGCGCAAGGATTTTGTCGCCAATGCGTCGCACGAGCTGCGCTCGCCCCTCACCGTGATATCCGGCTACCTGGAAACCTTGGCCAGCGAGCCGTCGTTGCCGCCCGACATCGCCGAGCCGCTCGGGGAAATGCGGCGGCAGTCGGTGCGCATGACCCAGATCATCGAGAATCTCCTGGTGCTGTCACGACTGGAAGCAACGGAGGGTCAGGTGGCCGGTGAGTCGGTGGATGTCGCGGAAATGCTGTCGACGCTTCGCAAGGACGTCATGGCGCGACCGGTCCATCCAGCAAGGGTCGACCTGCAGATCGAGTCGGACGCACGCTTGGTCGCTGATGAAGCGCAGCTGCACTCGGCCTTCATGAATCTGCTGGACAACGCCGCCAAGTACACGCCGGCGAGTGGCAGCGTGACGCTGCGCTGGTGGCACGATGCGCATGGCGGACATTTCTCTGTCATCGACACGGGGCCCGGCATCGCTCACGATCACATCCCTCGACTGACCGAGCGCTTCTATCGAGTGGACGTGGGGCGTTCGCGTGCCACGGGCGGTTCGGGACTTGGACTCGCCATCGTCAAGCATGTCCTGCAGCGTCACGGGGCGGAGCTCGAGGTGCAAAGCGAGGAAGGCCAGGGCAGCACCTTCACCTGCCACTTCCCGGCGTCACGTCTCGACCTGCCCGTGACGCGCGTCGCATCTGGTTAGTATTCGGCGCAACGGCCCAGCGGGATTCGAGTATCATCGGGGAGTTACCTTAATCCCGGGTGCCAGCATGGAAACGGCCGATCTCTCGCATCATATCTCGCGTCGTTACAACGCGGATCTCGAGCGTGTGCGCAGCAAAGTCATGGCGATGGGTGGTCTGGTCGAGGAGCAGCTCTCCAAAGCAGTCGCGGCGCTGATCGAAGGCGACAGTAATCTTGGCGTGACCGTGGCGCGCGACGACTACAAGGTCAACGACATGGAAGTGTCGATTGACGAGGAGTGCCAGCGCATTCTGGCGACTCGCGCGCCTGCCGCCGGGGACCTGCGCGTGATTGTCGCGATCATCAAGACGATCACGGATCTCGAGCGGATCGGTGACGAGGCTGAAAAGATCGGCTACATCGGTTCACGGCTAGCCAGCATGGAGCGCCCGGCCGACAAGTACCGTGAGATCAAGCACCTTGGACGTATCGTCGCCGAGATGCTGCACGAGGCGCTCGATTCGTTCGCGCGCATGGACGCGGAGGCAGCGATACAGGTCGCCCACAAGGATCGGATTGTCGACGAGGAATACGAAGCCATCCAGCGCCAGGGCATCACTTTCATGATGGAAGACCCGCGCAACATCAGCCGGGCGCTCGATGTGATGTGGGTGGTGCGGGCGCTCGAGCGGATCGGCGATCATGCCAAGAACATCTGTGAATACGTCATCTATGTGGTGCACGGCAAGGACGTGCGCCACACGCGGCTGGAAGACGTCGAGCGCGAGCTGCGCGGCCGCGCAGACGGCTGATGTTGTCCTGCTGAGGTCAGTGCGTTGCTCGGCATCCTCACGAATCGTCGCCTGCTGAACTTCGCGGCCGCTGTCTTTGCGGCGGCCCTGATGGGCTATGCGCTGTATGCACAGCATGGCCTGGGGCTCGAGCCGTGTCCCCTCTGTATGTTTCAGCGGGTCGGTATCAGTGCGATCGGCGCTGTGTGCCTGTTGGCAGCTTTGCATCATCCCGGTGCAACCGGTGCGCGCGTCTACGGCGTGTTGATCGCCGCGACTGCAGCAGGGGCTGCCTACGTCGCCGGACGCCACGTGTGGATACAAGCGCAGCCAGCAGGGTCGGTCCCGGCTTGCGGCGCGCCCCTCGACATGATGCTCGAGATGTTTCCGCTTATGGAAGTTGTGCGCAAGGTGCTCACCGGCGGTGGTGAGTGCGGTAAGATCGACTGGCTGTTCCTGGGCGTGACGATGCCGGGCTGGGTGTTGATCGCAGCCGTGTCGTTAGGACTCATCGGACTCGTGAATAATTTCGTCAACGCGCGCCCGAGCAGTGCAGGGCCCGCGCGCACGCTTTAACCGAGCAGTTCGCGCAGCACGCCGAGATAGATGCGATGCAGGCCGTCGACGTCGGCTACCGCAACGCATTCATTCACTTTGTGTATGGTGCGGTTGACGACGCCGAGTTCGACTACCTGCGCCCCGGTAGGTGCGATGAAGCGGCCATCCGACGTGCCGCCACCCGTGGAGAGTTTTGGCGGGCTGCCCGTCTCGCGTTCGACCGCCGCTACGACGCCTCGTGACAGCGCGCCGGGCGGCGTGAAGAACGGTTCGCCGGAAACGTACCACTCCAGCGTGTAGCGCACGCCATGTTTCTTGAGCACGTCCTCGACTACTGTCTTGAGTCCCTCGATCGTCTGCACCGGCGAATAGCGCAAATTGAAACGCGCCTTCAATTCCCCTGGAATGACATTCGGTGCGCCCGTGCCAGCATTGAGATTGGAGATCTGGAACGTGGTCGGCTGGAAATGCTCGTTGCCCTGATCCCAGCTGCGCGTCGTTAGTTCAGCGAGCGCCGGCGCCAGCGCATGCACCGGATTCTCCGCGTTCTGCGGATAGGCTACGTGGCCCTGGACGCCATGCACGGTCAGCCGGCCAGAGAGCGAGCCGCGCCGCCCGATCTTGATCGTATCCCCCAACACCTGCTCGCTGGAGGGCTCCCCGACGATGCACCAGTCGATCTTCTCGCCGCGCTCGTTGAGCGCCGCCATCACCCGTTTGGTGCCATCGACCGACGGGCCTTCCTCGTCGCTCGTAATCAGAAAGGCGATCGAGCCCCGGTGGTTCGGTGTGTTGCGGACAAAAGCTTCGGTCGCAGTAACCATGGCCGCCAGGCCGCTCTTCATGTCGGCCGCGCCGCGGCCGTACAGCAATCCGTCGCGTATCGTCGGCTTGAATGGGTCGCTGTGCCACTCCTCGAGCGGCCCGGTCGGTACGACATCGGTATGGCCGGCGAAACAGAGCACCGGCTCCGCGGTGCCGCGTTTAGCCCAGAAATTGTCGACGCTTCCATAGCGCAAGCGCTCGCATTGGAAGCCGACAGCGCTGAGGCGCCGCATCATTTCTTCCTGGCAGCCGAGATCCGCCGGCGTAACGGACGGGCGGGCGATGAGATCCAGTGTCAGCGCCATCGTATCGGACAGGGGCGTGTCGACCATGCGCGCGGTTTATACGGCACGCGGTCGAGGACGGCAAGCGCTCCCGTATCGAGCGTTGTAATAACGCTGTCATCTTGCAGGCCTACAGTGCGCCCCGTCGAAGCTTCGTTCGACGCCTGTTCGACCGACAGGCAGGTGTACGGTCGAGCGCTGTCGCAGTCTGAGGTAGATGACTCAAGCTCGCCGCCACGTGAGTGTCGGTTTCAATTCGAGGATTCCAACGATGCGTATCAACTTGGCTGCAACTGCGATCGTTGCCTCGCTGCTAGTCATCAGCGGCGCGCCTGTCCAAGCGCAGACCGCCGATGAGATCGCGCTGCTCAAGCAGCAGCTGGCGGAACTGCAGCAAAAGCTGGCAGTTCTCGAAGCCAAGCAGCAAGCGCAGGAGACGCTGGCTGCTGCCAGCGCCAAGCCCACGGCGGACGTGCTGGCCGAGGTTCGCTCAGCCGTGTCGTTCTCCGGCGATGTCCGCTACCGGCATGAGACCTTCGACGTTGAGTACGTCGACAAAGACCGGAGTCGCCAGCGCATTCGGGCGAGGCTCACGGCCTATTTCCGGGTCAATGAGACGCTCAAGGGCGCGATTCGGCTGGCGACTGGTGGTGATGATCCGCGGTCGGCGAATGCGACCTTGACTGGCTCCAACGCGCGCAAGGACTTCGGCCTGGACCTGGCCTACCTCGAATGGTCGCCAGTGGCGGACTGGAAGTTCACTGCCGGCAAGATGAAGTACGTTTGGTCGCGCACGCCGAGTTTCTTCTACGACAACGACGTCAATCCGGAAGGTCTCGCCGCGAACTACTCGCGCGGCAACTTCTTCGCCAGCAGCTTCTATCACTGGCTGACGGAGCGTGCGTTGTCGTTCAGCAACCCCACTGCCGGCAATTCGACCGACTCGACCTTGCTCGGCGGTCAGGTTGGGTGGAAGGGCGACCTCGCGGATGGGACGGCGCTGACGTTGTCGGCCAGCTACCTCGATTTCGGTGGCGTCGAGGGCTACAACCCGTTCTACGCCGGCAACGCCTTCGGCAACACGACGACTACCAGCGCGGCAGTGTGCCGCAAGGCGATCAGCACCTGCTTGTTGAGCGACTTCAATGTCGTCGTCCTTTCTGGCGAATTGACGACCAGCCTGGCCGGACGTCCCCTGCGAGCGTACTTCGACCTGGCGCAGAACACCGGTGCCGTCAGCAACCCTGTGGCGGGCAAGAAGCTCGACAGCGCCTACGCGCTGGGATTCGTCTATGGCAGGGCATCGGGCGCCGGTACCTGGGAGTTTGGGACCATCTATCAGAACGTCGAGAAGGACGCGCTGTTCGGCCAGTTGGTCGACAGCAATTTCGGGGACGGCAATACCGATGCGGATGGGCTGGTATTCGCCGGTGCCTATGCGCCAGCGCGCAACTGGACGATCAGTGGTCGCTTCTTTCTCAACAGCCTTTACAACGACGTCCCGATAACGCTCACTTTGCTCTCTCCGACCACGACCAATCCGAACGCAACGGCCGCCCGCAGCGTGAGCGAGCGCGACTACAAGCGATTGCAAATTGACTTGAACTTCAAGTTCTAAGTATTTGAAATGTATTAACAGTTTCACTCATGGCCTGGCATCGGCGTAGGCGCCCGGGCAATGTTGTCACGGCACTGTAATAGTTGGGGCGTAGACAGTTGTCAGGCACACTGCCGAGCGCCGCGGCCGAGGGAACGATTGCAGATGAACAAAATCCGAAAGATGCCGGCCGAGGCGCTGCTGCGAGGCGTATGCGCGGTTCTGGTGCTCGTGAGTGCCACGGCCCAGGCGCAGTCTTCGCGCGACTATGTCTCGGTCGTGGGTTCGTCGACCGTCTATCCGTTCGCAACGGCCGTCGCCGAGAATTTTGGTCGCTCACAGCGCAGATTCAAGACGCCTAAAGTCGAGCAGACCGGCACCGGCGGTGGCATCAAACTGTTCTGCAGTGGCGTCGGCGTCAGCTATCCCGATATCGTCACGGCATCCCGTCGCATCAAGCAGAGCGAGCTCGACAACTGCTCCGCCAACGGCGTGCGCGAAGTCGTCGAGGTCAAGATCGGCTTCGATGGCATTGTGCTGGTCAATGCCAAGTCTGCGCCGACCTTCAAGGTGACCCGTCGCGACCTGTTTCTGGCGCTGGCAAAGCAGGTTCCCGGCCCCAAGGGTGGCGACAAACTCATCGCCAATCCATACCGGACCTGGCGTGATATCGAATCCTATCTGCCTGCCGAGCGGATCGAGGTGTTAGGTCCGCCGCCGACATCGGGCACACGCGACGCGTTCACCGAGCTCGTGCTGGAGCCCGGCTGCGCGTCGTTTGCGGCGCTGGCAGCACTGCAGAAGTCCGATGAGCGACGCTTCAAGGAGGTGTGCCATACGATCCGTGAAGACGGCGCATACGTGGAAGCGGGCGAGAACGACAATCTGATCGTGCAGAAGCTCAGCGTCAATCCGCGTGCGCTCGGCATTTTCGGCTACAGCTTTCTCGAGCAGAATCTCGACAAGATGCATGGCTCTTTGATCGAAGGCGTAGTCCCGACTTACGAGAGTATCGCTGACGGCAAGTATCCAGGTGCGCGTGCCTTGTACATCTATGTCAAGAAAGCGCATGCCGAGGTGATCCCCGGGCTGCCGCAGTACATCGCTGAGTTCACCAGCAATCGAGCGATGGGTGAGGACGGCTATCTGGCCGACAAGGGTCTGGTTTCGCTACCTGCCGCCGAACGTGCGCGCGTGCGAGCGCAGGCGCGCAGTCTGAAAGTCCTGCCAGCCAAACTCTAACCCGCGTACAGCAATTCGATCCATGACACCGCTCGCGTTGCTCGTTACGTTGTTGGGGCTCTCCAGCATCGCCTTCTGGGTCGGCAAGTCGCGTGCGCTCGCCACGGTCGGTGGCAAGTCCGGCGTGCGCTCCCTGCATTCGCTGCCCGGGCACTATGGCTTGCTGATGGCGGCCTGGTGTGCGCTGCCAGCGCTGCTGGTGATCGGGCTGTGGCTGACGTTGCAGGATTCCATCCTGGTTCGGCTGGTAACGGCGCATCTGCCGGAGGCCATGCGAGCCTTGCCGGCAGCAGAATTCTCGCTCGTGCTGAACGACGTGCGCAATGTCATTGCCGGGAACGTGCCCGCGAGTGCAGTAGACCCCAATTCGGCGGCCGCTGCGGCTGAGTACCTGCATCTGCGCTCGATCAGTCGGCTGGCGCTCACGGCCCTCGCGATTGCGATTGGCATTCTCGCCATGTTGTTCGTCCGACGGCGCATCAGGCCGGACTTGCGCGCACGCAATCACGTTGAGCGGATCATGGAATGGCTGTTGTTGGGTTGTTCGACGCTCGCGGTATTCACGACCATCGGCATCGTGGCGTCGGTGCTGTTCGAAGCCCTGCGGTTCTTCGGTCAGGTCTCGCCGTGGGAGTTCCTGACCGGCACCACCTGGAGCCCACAGACGGCGATTCGCGCCGATCAGGTGGGATCATCGGGCGCATTTGGCGCCGTGCCGTTGTTCGCTGGCACCCTGCTGATCTCGGCGATCGCCATGGTGGTGGCGGTGCCAACCGGACTGTTCTCCGCAGTGTATCTGGCCGAGTATGCGCATCCGAAGTTCCGTTCGTGGACCAAACCTTTCCTCGAGATTCTCGCTGGCGTACCGACGGTCGTCTATGGCTTCTTTGCGGCCATTACCATCGGGCCCGCATTGCGCGGTTGGGGCGAGAGCTTGGGATTGTCGGTTGCGTCCGAGAGTGCGCTCGCGGCGGGGCTCGTGATGGGTATCATGATCATCCCGTTCGTATCGTCGTTGGCCGACGACATGATCACGGCGGTTCCGCAGAGTCTGCGGGATGGTGCTTATGCGCTCGGTGCTACCAAGTCGGAGACCATTCGCCAGGTGGTGTTCCGCGCCGCACTGCCAGGTATCGTGGGCGGCGTCCTGTTGGCCGTATCGCGCGCTATCGGCGAAACCATGATCGTCGTGATGGCGGCGGGCCTGGCGGCCAATCTCACGGCGAATCCGCTGGAAGCCGTGACGACCGTGACCGTGCAGATCGTCACGCTGCTGGTCGGCGACCAGGAGTTCGACAGCCCCAAGACGCTCGCCGCGTTCGCGCTCGGGCTTGTGTTGTTTGTCGCAACCTTGGCACTCAACGTGCTCGCGTTGCACATTGTCAGGAAGTACCGTGAACAGTACGAGTGAGGTAACGCACAGTCCAGCTTCCGGCAATGCGGGCGTGCGTCTGGTTACGCCGCAGGAGACCCAGGCGATCGTCGCCAAGAGCCTGCGACGGCGCTATTGGGCCGAGCGACGGTTCCGCGCCTATGGTGCAGCGGCCGTCCTGTTGGGCGTGTTGTTCGTGCTGTTCCTGTTCACGACTATCTTTTCCAATGGCGTCGGAGCCTTTCAGCAGGCCCAGATCCAGCTGGATGTTTTCTACGATCCAGAGCTGATCGATCCGGCGGGCACGCGTGCCGCAGACGACTTAGCGGTGGCGGACTACGGCGCGATCCTGCGTGCGTCATTGCAGAAGGAGTTTCCCGAGGTTGCCGGTCGTCGCGACAAGCGCGAACTTGCGCGGTTGTTGAGCTCGAGCGCGCCGTTCGTTCTGCAAGAGCGCGTGCAGGCCAACCCGGCTCTCATCGGTACTCGCGACACGCTGTGGGTCATCGCGAGCGACGCAGTCGATCTGATGAAGAAGGAGAAGATCGATCGCAGCTTGCCGGCCGAGCAGCGGCCGCTGTCGGATCAGCAGCTCGCCTGGTTCGACGCGCTCACCGAGCGCGGGGATCTCGAGCTCAAGTTCAACCGGACGTTCTTCACGACAGGTGATTCGCGCGATCCGGAGAATGCGGGTGTGTGGGGAGCCGTCATGGGCTCCGTATTTATGCTGTTGCTGACGTTGTTGCTGTCGTTTCCAATCGGCGTTGCGACCGCGATCTACCTGGAGGAGTTCGCGCCGCGCAATCGCTGGACCGACCTGGTCGAGGTGAACATCAATAATCTCGCCGCAGTACCGTCCATCGTATTTGGTCTGCTCGGTCTCGCAGTGTTCATCAATTTCTTCGGGCTGCCGCGTTCCGCGCCGCTCGTTGGCGCGTTGGTACTGACATTGTTGACGTTGCCGACGATCATCATCGCCTCGCGAGCGGCGATCAAGTCGGTGCCGCCGTCGATCCGCGAGGCGGCGCTCGGCATGGGTGCGTCCAAGATCCAGACCGTGGCGCATCACGTCCTGCCGTTGGCCTTGCCGGGCATGCTGACCGGCACCATCATCGGGATGGCGCGTGCGCTCGGCGAGAGTGCGCCGCTGCTGATGATAGGTATGGTCGCTTTCATCGTCGATGTGCCGCAGGGATTCACTGATCCGTCGACGGTCCTGCCGGTGCAGATCTACCTGTGGTCGGATAGTCCCGAGCGGGGCTTCGTCGAGAAGACCTCTGGTGCGATTATCGTGCTCCTGGCATTCCTCGTCGTGATGAATGCTGCGGCGGTCATTCTGCGTAACAAGTTCGAAAAACGGTGGTAGAGAAAATGGCAAGTGTGCAGACCGAGCGGACCTCGACCCCACGGGCCGGCGCACGTCAGCCGGCGGTGTCGCTGGTAACCGAGCGAGGCAAGACCGTCGGCACGACTGCCGTGGAAAACGCGATATTCAAATGTCAGGACGTCAACGTCCATTACGGTGACAAGCACGCGATCAAGGACGTTACCATCGAGATCGCGCGTAACCAGGTGTTGGCGATGATCGGACCGTCGGGCTGCGGCAAGTCGACCTTCCTGCGTTGCCTCAATCGCATGAACGACACTATCCCGACGGCTCGCGTTACGGGCACCATCACGCTCGATGGCCAGGATATCCATGATAAGCGCCAGGACGTGGTGCAACTGCGCGCGCGTGTCGGGATGGTGTTCCAGAAGCCCAATCCGTTTCCAAAGTCCATCTACGAGAACGTCGCTTACGGTCCGCGGATCCATGGGCTCGCGGGCGATCGCGTGGAACTCGACGAGATCGTGCACACGTCGTTACAGCGTGCGGGTCTTTGGGACGAGGTCAAGGATCGGCTTGGTCAGCCGGGCACCAGTTTGTCCGGCGGTCAGCAGCAGCGGCTCTGTATCGCGCGCACCATTGCGGTCAATCCTGAAGTGATCCTGATGGACGAGCCCTGTTCGGCGCTCGATCCGATCGCCACCGCGCGTATCGAGGATCTGATGGAGGAGCTGCGGCAGAGCTATGCGATCTGCATCGTTACGCATTCGATGCAGCAGGCCGCGCGGGTATCGCAGCGCACGGCTTATTTTCATCTTGGCGATCTGATCGAAGTGGGTGAGACTGATCGCATCTTCACGAATCCGCGCCACAAGCTGACCGAGGATTACATTACCGGGCGCTTCGGTTGAGCGATGGCAATCGTGGGCCTGGAGAGTAAATCGGCGCCGCAGGCGTCGCTCGCCGACAGCGAGGCGCAAGGCCTGCCAATGCTCGAAGGGCATACCGCTCGTGCCTTCGATGGAGACCTGTCCGCATTGCATGTGCATGCAGTCGAAATGGGTGGTCTGGTGCTCGATCAGGTGCAACTCGCCGTTGCATCGTATGCGGACTGGATTCGCATGCAGGCGCAGCTGGTGCTAGACCGCGAGCGGCAGATCGACGCCTATGATCGCGCCATTGAAGAAGAATCGCTGCAAGTCATTGCGCGGCGGCAGCCGATGGCATCGGATCTGCGTGCGGTCTTCGCGATCGACAAGGTAGTGACGCAGCTCGAGCGGGCAGGGGACGAGGCGAAGAAACTCGCGCTCGTCGTGTTGACGGACTCGGAGACGCGCGGCTTCAAACCGGGCTATGCGATGGCACGCGATGCGCGGCAGCTAGGCCGCCTCGTGACGCAGTCCCTGCGGGCGGCGCTCGATGCGTTCGATCGGCTCGATGCTGACGCGGCATCGCTGGTGTTGCGACAGGATCAGGAGATCGACGGCGAGTATGCCGCCACCCTGCGGAGGATCATGACGCGCGCGCTCGAGGATCCGCGGCTGATCCACGGGGTGATCGAAGCGGCGTTCGTGATGCGGTCGCTGGAGCGCATCGGGGACCATGCGCGGAACGTGGCGCGCCAGGTTTTGTTCATCGTTGGACACTGACTGTTCGTGGTGGCACAGCGCGTTATCCGTCGCGAATGCGTAGATCGGGCGCGCCTGCGGCGTTCCCTGGTCCGGCTGGGTTGCGCATCTTCCCCCTGGCGTCGAGGCTAACAACTGAGCGGGACAGGAGCGCAACCCAGCCGGACTGCGGCGCCCTCAATACGCATTCGCAACAGACAACGCGCTGTGTTTCGATCGGCAGTCACGCCAGCCGAGCCGCACCAGGCGACGTGCGAGACGGAGTGACTACATCTCCGGGCGGGCTTGGTCGCGCGGCGTCACGGCGCAGTTCACCAGCATCCACTTCAGGTTGTTGCCGATGCGGTCCGCCGCCGGATCCGTGAACGCGTAGCCGTGTTCCTTGACGCTGCCATCAGCCAGTCTTTCCATCGCGTACAGCACCAACGAATTGCGGTTGAAATTACCGCCCTTCTCGTTGAGCAGATGCCAGGTGACGGCCTGTAGTGAGATGCCGATCTCGCGTGGCTCGGCCTCCCGAGTCTTGAACCAGTGAATGCCGCCCTTGTCGTGCAGCGTAATGTTGTCGTAGCGCTGGAATGGGGTATCGCGTCCACCGCCGACGCCGGGGATATCCGCATAACAATGGAAGGTTCGCGTTCGCTCCAGCCAGAATGGTTCGCCGGAAGCGACGCCAGTGATGCGCTTGCCAGTCGTGGTGACGAATTTGTGATCGTTGAACCATAGACTCGACTTCGACAATTGAATCTCATTGTCGGTGTAGACCGGCTGACCTTCCCACTGGAACTTGCAGGTTTGGGTGCGCTGTACACCACGATAATGGTCTGCACGACGCACGAAGAAGTAGTCGCAACCATCGGTGCGCTGCAGTTGTTCGGGCTCGAGGGTGGCCAGCTCCGCGTCGGCGATCGTGCCGGCCATCCTGAAATAATGGCGCATCGTCACTTCGTTCGCGCCGGGACCTGCGGTCAGGGTCGCAATCCGGTAGCTCTTCTGCCGCTTGTCGCCCAGCCCGGTTTCATTGACCCACAGAAATACGTGATCGCCAAATGCTGGCGCGTCTACGCGCGTAATCGTCGTGTGCACGCGCGGATGGCGATCAGCCTCCGGCAACTTCTGCCGGCCATCGAAGTAGCTCTGATTCGCGTTGTCGTATTCGCCGGGCAGCAACTCCGCCATGACCAGCAAGTTGCGTTCGCCGGGCGTCGAGTCCATTCCCTGAGACAACGATACCGTCGACTCCGCGACCAGCAAGATCGTTGTGAACACTGTGAGGAAAAAACGTGCAGTCAGGGATCTCATGGAATGTGTCCGCCAAGGTTCATGTGTGCTGGCGCGTAGCTTACACGCCTGGAGCACGCGTGTTGAGGGCGCCGCTGCCAGAGCGCGCGGCGCTCCTGTGCTGCTGTCAGCCTAACCACAACGCCAGGGGGAAGTTGCGCCGCGCGCTCTGGCGCGGGGACGCGGCAGGCGCGCCCGATCCACGTGTGCTCCAGGCGTGCAAGCTGCGCGCTACTCGGCACTCCTGAGCAAATCATTGATGGACGTCTTTGCTCTTGTCTTGGCGTCCACGCGTTTGACGATGATCGCACAGGCCAGGCTGTACTTGCCGTCAGCGGACGGCAGTGAGCCCGGAACGACCACTGATCTAGCAGGGACGCGCCCGTATGCGACCGTGCCGCTTGTCCGATCGAATATCTTGGTGCTCTGGCCGATGAAGACTCCCATGGAGAGCACAGCGCCTTCCTCGACGATCACACCTTCGACCACTTCGGAGCGCGCGCCGATGAAACAGTTGTCTTCGATGATCGTTGGTGACGCTTGTAGTGGCTCGAGCACGCCGCCGATGCCGACACCGCCAGAGAGATGGACGTTCTTGCCGATCTGCGCGCAGGATCCGACCGTCGCCCAGGTGTCGACCATGGTGCCGGAGTCGACGTAGGCGCCGATATTCACGTAGCTCGGCATCAACACCACGTTCGGCCCCACGTAGGCGCCCTTGCGGGCAATCGCATTGGGCACGACGCGTGTACCGCTGGCGCGCATCGAGTCGTTAGTGGCTGACGCATACTTGAGCGGGACCTTGTCGAAATAGCGCGTCGCGCCGTCGTCGATGATCGAGTTGTCGTGCGTGCGGAAATACAGTAACACGGCTTTCTTGAGCCACTCGTTCACGATCCAGTGGCCAGCCTGCTTCTCGGCGACACGGGCGCGGCCGCTGTCGAGTAGCTCGAGTGCTTCCTGAAGCGCCGAGTGCAGCGCGGCGGTGGCATTCGCGGGCGTGATTTCTGCCCGGCGTTCGAATTGCGATTCGATCAGCTTCTGCAAGCTTGCATGATCACTCATCGGCGAAAACTCTCCACGCGCGTGATGGCATTGGCACGAATACTGTCGAAGAAGAAGTCGAATTCGTTGAAATGCAGCGAGCCGCCCGGCAGCACTATCGTGGCGTAGTCGTCACCTGGCGGCAGGTCGGTGCGCAGGTAACCGCTATCGCAGCTGGCCCCCAGCACGCCGGCACGTGTGGCAGGCAACGGACCGGGACCCGGCTTGCCGGGCAGCGTACCGGGATTGGTTGCTGCCGACGCTGCGGGTTGTTGGACATCGAAGGTCAACGGGTTCACGCACACGGCCTGAGCGCCCTCGGTTTGACCCGTCGTACGTCGTAGCCGCTCCTGATTGCGCGCTATCAAGGGCTCCATGTCGCTGTCGCGTTTGGTGGCGTTCCAGCCCAACAGGCAATGCGTTGCCGTGGGGCGCGCGCAGACGGTCAACCAGGGCGTGTCACTCACACGCTGCGCTTCGAGTGTCGGAATGCCGATCACGTAGGCGGCAACCAGTCGTTTGCGGAACGTCGGCTCGACGCCGAATTCACGCAACAGGGTTTGGACGTGCAGCGCCCCCTGACTATGGCCGGCCAGAATGAACGGACGATCGTGGTTCCAGTGCTCCAGGTAGTAGCGGAACGCCGCGCGGACATCCTCATATGCGACTGCATAGGCCTTACCGCCGTCGCCGTCGAAATTCACGCTGGCTGCCGCTTGTGCCTGCCGGTAGCGTGGCGCATAGACCTTGCAGCATGCATTGAACACGGCAGCTTGTCGGTTGACTACCGATACGTCGGTCCACTGGTTGGTAGCTTCGTCGTCCAGCGATTGATTCCAGTTGTCGAGGCCGCGATAGGTGGTCGGATGAATGTAGAACACATCCGCGGCGGCCGCAGCTTGCCGATCGCCGTAGCGGTCGCCGGCCGGTACCAGGTCCGCGGCGTCATTCATGGTAGGCAGCGCTGCCCAACTCGATTGCCGGGAGTAATCTGGTGGTGCGGGCCGCGGCATGTCCGCAAACGATCCCGGTTTAGAAAGCTGCGGCGCCGGCCGCGCCTCCGTCGAGCCCGCAGCCGGCGGATTCGCGGGCGTCGCATCGATCGCCGGCGCCACGCAACCCGCCGCCAGTGCGCTGGCCAACGCAAGCAACCGCAAATACCAGACTATTGGGACCATCGTTAATCCTACGCACACCGGCCGTGATTCGCGCCGATCTCAGCGTGTATTTGTTGCAGCCCTCGATCACTGCCGATTGTACACAGCTTCAACGGTGTCCCATCGATCGGTGACAAACTGTCCAAATATGGCGCCAACTCGCCGCCGTGATTGCGCGCGTCCTCTCGCATAGCTGTCGTCCCCGTTCGGCGGGACAGACTCCCGCTCGCGACGATCGTATCGTCCAACCCGACGACCATTGCTATGAGAGGGTGAGCGACATGAAATTCCTAATCTTTCCGCTGAGCTGCTTGATGACTGGTCTGTCGGGATTGGCAACGGCAACGGATGCGCCGCGGCCGTTCGACGACAAGCCGGCGGCGATGCTCTACTTCCACAAAGCGCTCGGCGAGGCATTTCAGCAGCGCGACCGTCCACTCGCTTTCGGTCTGCGCCTGCAGCGTGACTTCCAGCCCCAATCGAGCAGCTGGGAACGGCACGTAGTCAAGAAACCGGCGGTTCTGCTCGACTATCGGTATTCGCTTACTGGACGTTCGACGCTCGTGAGCGGCGGTGCTCTGATGTACGACTCGGCCGACGAGTCTTCGGCCAGCTTCGGCGCTTATCCCTTCCTGAAGTACTCCTTGATCGGTCTCGGAATTCTCGCTGGTTTGTGTGCGACGGAGACTTGGATCTGTGAGGACGACGACAATGACGCCACGACGCCCGGCTACGTCCCGCCAACCGGCGAGTGAATCGTGGACCGATTGAGTTCAATCTGGCTACGTGGCGTGACGATTGCCGGCGCTCTCTGTGCTGCCAGTTGTGTCCACATGCCGCCGGAACTGGCGCGCGAGCTCGAACGAGCCGAGCACGATGCGCGGGACAACTATCGTGCGCGTGGCGACGGCAGCATGCCGACTGTGACGTGGAGCGCCAGCAATGCACCGTGATGGATTGCAGGTGGCTGCATGGTTGTTGTGGGCGTTGTCCGGCTGCGCGAGCTTCGATCCGGGCAGGTATGCGACAGTGGAGGTGGCGAGCGCATCCGCTGCCGAGCGGAAATACGGACTGCCACTCGAGTCTGGGCAGATCATCGTCAACGAAAAGCCGGGCGGTATGAGTCTGTTTCTGGCGCTGGTGGCAGAACGTTTCGAGCCCTATGTGCATGCCGGCGTGATCGTGCTGGAAGGCGATCAACCTTACGTGTACGAGGCATTCGGCACGATGGTGCCTCGCCTCACCGGCAGTCCCAATGATGGCATGCGCGGTGGGGTAAGGCGTGTAACCCTCGCATCCTTTCTCAAGCGGCGTGGCATCGCGGCGATCTACGATCCCCCGCCGGGCACGGATCGCTCAGGACTGGTGGCGCATGTGCGGCGACAGCATGCCGCGCGGACTCCCTTCGACGGTTATTTCGATGCTACCGATCCGTCGCGACTGTACTGTATCGAGTTCGTGGCCCGTGCGTTGGAAGCGGCTGGCTCGCCAGCCATAGCGAGTACGCCAGTCAGTCGAAATCACTCGGTAGGCGTCGCGCTACGCTGGTTGAAAGTCGCCGCACCGGAGTTGTTGTTAGCGGGCTCACTGATCGACGAGTCACGGCGAGTGGCGCTGATCGCGCGCCGCCATTCGTCGGGACAGGTAGCCGCGTATCATGCGATGAAACGTGAGCTGCACGCGCGCTTTCAGATGGACCAGCGGCTCGGTCATGTGCTCGAATGGCGCGGTGGCAGTTTGCGGCTGAGGCCGGCCGTGGCAGCGTATTTGGAGGCAGGCGCGAAACTCGCCGCTGAAGGCGGGTTCGACGACGACCCGGACGGTGCCGCGCGTCGACTGGCAGCCAGGTGGTTTGCGCCAATGTCGGGGCAGGTGCGAGTGCTGTCGCGACACATCGTCCAGTAGCGAGCCCGCTGCCGGCATCGCGGTGTATCCTCCAGCACATGCCTGACATCGGAGTGCTGCTGGTCGAGGATGACGTGAAGTTTCGCACGGCGTTCGCGGCGCGCATTGCTGAAGCGCCGGACATGTCGTTGCTCGGTGCAGAGGGAACGGTAGCGGCAGGACTGCAACAACTAGAGCGTCGATCACCCGACGTGTTGCTGGTCGATCTCGATTTGCCAGATCGGCGCGGTACTGAGCTGATCCGCTATTGCGCCGAGCATCTGCCGGCGGTCGACGTCATGGTCGTCACGGTATTCGGCGATGAAAAGAACGTGATCGAATCCATTGAGGCGGGTGCTACCAGCTACCTGCTGAAGGATGCTGGTCCGGAGAATTTCGTCGAACAGATTCGTTTGCTGCATGCCGGCGGCAGCCCGATCAGTCCACCGATCGCGCGGCAGTTGTTGTCGAGGTTTCGCGACGCGCTGCCTGGTCAACAAGCGGTGCTGGATACGTCCGACGAGGACGCGGACAAGTCCAGCACTCCGGCGCTGTCGCAGCGCGAACATTCGGTGCTGACACTGGTCACCAAGGGCTTCACGTTTCCCGAGATTGCGGGCTTGCTGGAAGTATCGCAGCACACGGTGATGACGTACGTCAAACGGATATACCGTAAGCTGAGCGTCACCTCGAAAACTGAGGCCGTTTATGAGGCCCGCAAGATGGGTATACTGCGCGACGAGTGACGTGCGCCAGACATGGCCGCGCGCCGGAAGAATCGGGCTCGTGCTATGCGGGTTGTTACTAGCGGCAGGCTGCGTACCCCATACACCGGACGTGCGCCACATCACGCGCGCTGAAGTCTACTTCGAACCGATCCCCGACGCCGAGATCGCGCGGCCCGCCAAGTCAGTGCCTCAGGCCGTGCCATGGCGCTCGGTGGCGCTCCCGTATGACGAGTCGCGGCGCGAAACAATGGGCTTGTCGCCGGCCGGACCCGACCACTCGGTAAGGCTCTGGGTGCGTTTGCCCGCCCAAACTGTGCCGACGGACGAACTGCTGCCGCTCGCGGTGCATTATGCTGCTTATTCGGGCCCGATACGCGCAGCCAACGTGTACGTCGCTGGTGAACGCATTGGCGGCACAGATCCCGAGGTGTCGAGCAACTGGAATCGCCCAGCGATGTTCGTACTGCCAGCGCAAGTGACGCACGTGGGCGAGTCGGCCCGGATCGTAATCGCTTTCAACTGTGTCGTGGGTGTGCTGCCGTGTGCGGCGCCGACGCTGTATGTCGGACCGCAGCGACAAGTAGAACGCCGCCACGAGTGGCAAAGATTCCTGCGCAATGACGGGCCGCGCATCGGCAGTATCGCAATGCTGATGCTGGGCCTGTTCGCGCTGTTGTTCTGGCTGGGACGGCCGCGCGAGCTGGTGTACCCACTGTTCGCACTGGCGTCGCTCATCTGGGCCTTGCGCACGTTGCACTATCATCTGGCGTTCTATCCGGGCGACGGTCGCTGGTTCTGGTGGATGACCGAGAATTCGATGTCCTGGCTCATGGTCGTCGTCTACGTATTCGCCTTCCGGCTGCACGATGAGCGACACCCCTATATAGAGCGGGGATTGCTGCTGGTGGCGATCGGCTGGTCGGTGGCGACGATGCCTGGCCTCGGACTCGATGGCTGGGCGCCAGCCTTTCTGACGCACGTCATGCGGGCTGTGATCGCCGTCGGTGTCACCGTGCTGATCTCGATTTCCAGTCTCAAGTCGCGCTCGCGCGAGCATCTGTTGCTGGCGATCGGCTTGTGGATCTGCATCGGCATGGGCATCCACGACATCTTGCTGCTGGGTTGGTATATCGACTTCGAGCGAACGTTTCTGCTGCCGTACGGTGCGATGTTCCTTTTCGCTGCGTTTCTCTATGCGATCGTCAGAAAGTATGCGGCGGCGATTGCGGCGGTGGAGACGGTCAATGCTTCGCTGGAAGAGCGACTGTCGGCACGACAAGCGGAACTGCAGGTGAGCTATGAGAAGCTGCGACTGATCGAACGACAGCAGGCCGAAACTGCCGAGCGCCAGCGCCTGATGCGCGAGATGCACGATGGTCTCGGCTCATCCCTGATGAGTTCCCTGGTGATGGTGGAGCAGGGCAAGCTGGCACAGTCCGATATCGTGCAGGTGCTGCGCGAATGCGTCGACGATCTGAAGCTGACGATCGACTCGCTGGAGCCCATCGGAGACGATCTGTTGACGCTCCTGGCGACGCTGCGTTACCGCGTGGGCAGCCGGCTTGAAGCAGCACGTATCAAGCTCGAGTGGCGCGTAACTGACTTGCCGCCGCTGCCTTGGCTCAATCCAACAGCGTCCTTGCATATCCTGCGTATCCTGCAGGAGGCACTGACCAATATCGTGAAACACGCGCATGCCAGCACCATTCGTATCGAAACCGCCGCGGACAATGAGACCGTGTTCGTGCGGGTGATGGACGACGGACGTGGTTTCGATCCGGCTGCGATCGACAGTCCCAGCGCTGCTGGGGGTGGCGGTCGCGGCTTGCTCAACCTGCGACGCCGCGCGGTGCAGATAGGAGGGCGCATCGACATTCGCTCGGGTGCGGCCGGTACGACGGTCGAACTGAGTCTGCCGCGTCTTCAAGCAGGCCGTTAAATTAGACCGAAACAATATGTAAATCAGTAGTTTATATGAATAGTCTGGAATGTCTCTGCGTTCAGCTTGGGGACAGGCGCGCTGGTCGATACTGGCTGCAACGGGCAGGTTCCGTTTGGAGAGCGAAATGAAACGCATGCTGATTGTCAGTCTTATGACGGGTCTTCTGACGGTTGCGATGACGAGTCCGATCGCGCTCGCCGACAGCAAGTTTCGCGGCAGTGATCGTGGCCAGAATGCCAACGATTCCGCCTCGAACCGCGACCACGGCGGGCGTGACAACCGGCGCGGCGATCGGGTACGCGGTGGTGACCGCGGTCAGCGTGCTGACCACGGCCGCGGCGATGCTCGCGACCCGCGCGCCACTCGCTCACAACATCGCGATCGCACGGTACAACACGAGCACCGGCGCGACGCGGCTCGCAATGACTGGCGCCGGGACGCACGCCCGACACACAGTTATACCAATCGCTTGCGGTATTCAGGCGATCCGCGTCCGCCGAGAGTTGTGTATGGCGGCCAGCGCACACATCGCCACGGGTGGCACGACAATCGTGGCCGTTACTGGCAATACGACCGCGGCTGGTACGACCGCTATCGCGTGCAGTATTTTCGTTATGATCGTGGCCGCTATTTCGCACGCGACCGGTTTTCCATCGGGATCTATCTAGCGCCGGCTGGCTACCGGTCGCGCGTCTGGATCGCCGGCGAGTGGTTGCCGCGGCTGTACTTCTCCTCCAGCCGCTACTACATCAACGACTACGATCGGTATGCGTTGTACGAGCCGCCGCACTGGGGCCGCTGGATCCGCGTCGGCAATGATGCGCTGCTGATCGATCGCGATACGGGTGAGATCCTCGACGTCGTATACGATCTGTATTGGTAGTGGCTAGGCTGGGCGCGGCGCTCTAACAAGGGCACCGCGCCTGCTCACCGATCGCGTCGAATGCTGACGCGTTCGAGTTCCGCTTCGCTCATGCCGGGCAGGCGGTCGATGCTGAGCCGGTTGTTCTTGACCAGGTACTGACGCATCGCCTTGTCGGACGTCTTCAGCATGTAGTTCTGTGAATCTGTCCGATTCTCGACCAGCTGCATTTTGGGTACGCCATAGCCGCAGGAATCCGACACGCGTGTGACTTGCAGCCTGATGACGGACCGCACCGTAGGCGCGGCGGGTAGCTGCGCCACTAACTGTTCGTAATCTGCATCGCCCGCTACGATCACAGAACCGACGCCATGCAGTCGCACGATGCGCGGCGCCCCGTGAAATGCGCAGAACATCAGCACCAGCCGGCCGTTTTCCCGCAAGTGCGCTACCGTCTCGATCCCGGACCCCGCGCCATCGACATAGGCGACCTCGAGCGGCCCGAGCACGCGCAGTGTGTCGCCGCCTTTGGGTGAGCAATTGACGTGACCATTGCCGCTCAGCGGTGCCGTGGCGACGAAGAACAACGGCTGAGCTGTAATCCAGCCCGCCAGGTCGGCGTCGATCGTGGCGAAGGTCTTGCCCACGATGGTGTGTCAGCGTGTCGGTTGGCGAGTATTCATGGCTTCTCCTGCATGACGACCAGTCCGTCCCGATCCGCACAGAGCCAGTGGCCCGGTGTGAACGTGGCGTTGCCGAAGGATACTGGAATATCTGTCTGACCGCTGCCGTCTCGATTGCCACGGCGCGGCCACACACCCAGAGCACGGATGCCGATAGGTAGGCGTGCCAACTCCTCCAGATCGCGGACGCAGCCGTAGAGGACAATGCCGGACCAGCCGTTCTTTGCGGCGTTAGCGCCCAGGTCGCCGCCGACCAAGGCGCAATCGAGCACGCCACCGGCATCGACCACTAGCACGCGGCCCGCACCGGGTTGTCGACTGGCAGCGCGAATGAGGCCGTTGTCACGCAGGCAGCGAACTGTGGCAATGGCGCCGCTGAAGCACGAATTGGCGCCGAAATGCAGCAACTGCGCAGTACAAACGGCCACCGCGTCGCCGAACTGGTCGCATAGATCGGCAGTTGCGAAGGTCATCCTGCGGCGGCGTTCTGTTTGCGCAGTTGTTCGGCGAAGACGTCGTACTCGTTGACGCTCGATTTGCGCTTGGCAGACCACTCAGTCGCGAAACTGCGCGGATAATTGGCGTCACCGTCGCTGCGACCGTCCGCAGACCATACGAGTGGGCACAACGGCCCGCGTGGCCGCTCGCCCGGGATCATTTCATCGAAACTCACGCCGGCCAGGTTGACGCAGTCGGGCCGTGGATCCCAGCGAATGTCATCGCCGAACATTCGCAGGGATACCGCTATACGCCAGTTGTCAGTTGGATTGCCATGCGAGTAGTGCAAGGTCCATGGGTGCACGATCAGCAGATCGCCGGGCTCCATGTCCCAGGTGAGAAATCGCACGGACGGATCTTTGCGCAACGGCTCGCAATCCGGGTGCGGCACGCGGTCGGGGGGCTTGATCATCTTGCGGGCATTGGGCGAGAAGAGCCAGTAACGCACATCCTGGGTCTGCGACCCGGCAATGCACTCCAGCGAATTGGCTTTGCTGACTGGCGTGAGCGGCATCCAGAGCGAAGGCACCATCTTGCCACTCACCGGCCAGCCCATGCGGTCGGTGTGCCAGATGGTCTTCTCGTCGGACTGCGGTGGCTTGGCGAAGATCTCGTCGAAAAAGAAATGTGCCTCCTCGGAACCCATTACCTCACAAGCTGCCTGCGCCAGCGGGGACTCGAAGACGAGCTTGCGAAACTCGGGGATGCTGCGGGCCATATAGCGGCCCGGATAGCTCGGCAGCAGACCGAAGTCCTCTTCGCCGGCCGCGATGCGCATAGCGATCGGCTGCAGCAGATCGACCCATTCCCGGTCGCAGACTTGCCGCAGGCAGACCGCGCCGTCGCGTGCGTAGGTGGCCTTGTCCTCGGTTGTGATGGGACGCAGTGGCTTACGGTTGAGAGCCATGATCGATGCTCCTGATAGACGCTTCGCGAGCGACCCAACTGCGCTCGAAGCTGTCGATTGCAGCAAACACGGCCGCTGGACGCAAATCGATCTTTCTGCAGCTGCCATGTCTCACGCGCATGGGGATTGCCATACGCCTTGGGTATCGTCCGGCGCTGCAAATCTATTGTGGGGCAGTGGCCAGCTGCCGACAATCAACGGCATGAACTCCATTGCAACGCCGCGCAGCAGCCAACTCGTTTCCATCGGGGATGCCGAAATCTACACCGAGACTTTAGGCAGCGGCGAGCCGGTCCTGCTGGTGGCGGGCCTCGGCGGCAGCGCTAAGTTCTGGCATGCGCAGGCCGACGTCCTCGCGCAGCACTATCAGGTGATCCTGCATGATCATCGTGGGGTGGGGCGCTCGAGTTCGACCCGCAACGTACAGGGAGCGGCGGAGCTCGCGGACGATCTTCTGAGGGTCATGGATTCGCTCGGGATCGCAAGCGCTCATCTGGTCGGCCATTCCACCGGCGGTGCGATCGGACAACACATTGCTCTCACGGCTGCGCAGCGAATCAAGTCGTTAGTGCTCAGTGCCAGTTGGGCCGGCCCGACGCCCTTGTTCGAGCAGACGTTCAAGACGCGCCGCGACGTGCTGGTGAATTCCGGCGTGCGGGACTATTTCATGGTCGGCACATTGCTGGCCAGTCCCGCCTGGTATCTGCAAGGCTGCTTCCGATCGGCAGACGACTACTTCCGCGACCGCGTCACCGATTTCCCAGGTCTCGACGTCGAACTCGGGCGCCTGCATGCGGTGATGACGCATGATCTGCGCGATCAAATCCCGGCCATTCGTGTGCCAACCTTCGTGATTTGTGCGAGGGACGATCAGCTCACACCGCCTGCCATGTCCGAAGAGCTGGCGCGCTTGATCCCCGGCGCCGAGCTGGTCGTTTTGCCGGAGGGCGGACATTTCTGCCCTGCTACCGTCACTGCCACATACAATGAGCAGGTGCTTGGTTTCCTGGCGCGACAGACCGCCGGGGCCAGTGCTTCCATCAGCATTGCGAGGTAGCGCATGTCCAACCAACCTTTTCATCAGCCAACGGCGGTGGTGGTCGGGCCGGAAGAGGGTCGGTCGCTGTGGCAGCCGCTGCCATCGCGCGGCTATGTCACGGTCAAGCTGACGCCGAACACCATGCCATACGATGATTTCTCCGCTGGCATTCAGGTGTTGCCGCCCGGCTGCCACGTGCGCGAGCACGGCCACCGGCAGAATCACGAGCTGATCTTCATCTACGAAGGTAGCGGCAACGTCACGATCGAGGGTGAAACACAGGCCATTGGTCCAGGGTCGACCGTGCTGTTCGGGCGTTATGCGCGCCACCTGATCGAGAACACTGGCGATTCGGACATGAAACTGTTCTGGGTATTCACGCCGCCAGGATTGGAAGACTGGTTCGACGCCATCGGTCGCGAACGTAAGCCGGGTGAGGCGATGCCGCCACCTTTCGATCGGCCGCCGAACGTGGCGGAAATCCAGGAGCGGATGCGGTTCGTGCCGCCAATGCCACGGCCTGCCAGGACCCCCAAGTAGACATTCGATTCGTTCACTACGTGTTAGTTCTGACGCATTCCGATATCGAGCAAGTCCTGACGCCCGACCGCTGTCGCGTAGCGATGGCAGGGGCCATGCGGGCGACTTCGGCGCGCAACTGTGTCTTGCCGCTGCGTCAGTTCATGGCGATTCCGGACAGGCCTGGCAAGCTGGGCCTGATGCCGGGCTACCTCGGCGCCGCTGGCAGCGCGGACCCCGCGAGGTTCGGCGTGAAGATCGTCAGCAAGTTTGAGCGGCCCCCTGGCGATCCGCATGGCACGCATGTCGGAGCAGTGCTGCTGTTCGATGCGGTCACTGGCTTGCCGCTGGCCTTGCTGGAGGGTGGCACACTCACAGCGATACGTACTGCAGCGACTACTGCACTTGCGACGGAGACCCTGGCGCGCGCCGACGCGGAACACTTGCTCGTGATCGGCTCGGGCGAGGAAGCGCGCTACCACATTCCTGCGCTGCTCGGAGTGCGGCGCTTCCGGCGCTTGACTGTCTGGGCGCGCCGACTAGAGCAGGCCGAACGCTTGCTCGCCGATCTGCAGTTGCCCGCGACGCTGGCTACCGCCGTGGCAGCCGATCTGAGCCAGGCCGTCGCACAGGCGGACGTCATCTGTACGGTGACATCAGCCAAGGAACCGATCCTGCGAGGCGCGTGGTTGGTCTCCGGGACCCATTTGAATCTGGTCGGCTCAGCCATTCCAACGACGGCCGAGGTTGATTCCGCTGCAGTCGCGCGCGGCCGGTTCTATGTGGATTATCTCGACGCCGCCCGAGCCGCCGCGGGCGAACTGCTGGCCGCGATCCGCGCAGGTATCGTCGATGAGTCGCATGTCGTTGGCGAGCTGGGTGAGGTCTTGCTCGGCCGCAGGCCCGGGCGCTCGTCGGCCGAGGAAATCACTATTTACAAGTCGTTAGGTGTAACGACCCAGGATCTTGCGGCGGCCGAAGTGGCCTACCGCCTGGCGCGCGAGCGTCGCTTGGGTCGGGAGATCGACCTCGGCGAGTGATGCGGCGGTGGTTGCGCGCCGTGTGACGACAGCCAGTCTTTCAAGTTCCGGCCGCCAGGGTCTGCTTGATCTCATCGAGTACAGCCGGATCTTCGATCGTGGCCGGCATGTTGTAGTCGCGGCCGTCCGCAATCGCGCGCATCGTGGCGCGCAGGATCTTGCCGGAACGTGTCTTGGGCAAGCGCGAGACGATCAGACAGCGCTTGAAGCTGGCAACCGCCCCCACTTCGTCGCGCACACGTTCGATCAGCTCTCGAGTCAGCGTTGCGTGGGGCGCTGACACATTAGCCTTCAGTACCACCAGCCCGACCGGGACCGTACCCTTGAGTTCGTCCGCGACACCAATGACAGCGCATTCGGCCACGGCCGCATGCCCTGCCAAGGCCTGCTCGAGTTCACCGGTGGACAGTCGATGTCCGGCGACGTTGATGACGTCGTCGGTCCGTCCCATGACGTAGATATAACCGTCGGCATCGATGAAACCACCGTCACCGCTGTGATAGTAGCCGGGGTAAGTCGTGAGATAACGGGCGATGAACTGCGCATCGTTGTTCCACAGCGTCGGCAGACTGCCGGGCGGCAGTGGCAACTTCACGACGAGTGCGCCTTGCTCGCCTGCCGGCAGCGGCTTGCCTGCATCGTCGACCACTCGCACATCGAAACCAGGCACAGCCTTTGCCGGACTGCCTGGCTTGATCGCCAACTGCTCGATCCCCAGGCAATTGGCGACCATGGGCCAGCCCGACTCCGTCTGCCACCAATGGTCGATCACCGGGACCTGCAGCTGTTCGCCGGCCCAAGTCACGGTATCCGGGTCAGCTCTTTCGCCCGCGAGGAACAGGGCCCGCAACGATGTCGTGTCATGCTGATTCAGCAAGGAACCATCGGGATCTTCGCGGCGGATGGCGCGGATGGCTGTGGGTGCGGTGAACAGCGTGCGCACTTGATGTCTCGCGACAATGCGCCAGTATGCCGCGGCGTCAGGTGTACCGACCGGCTTGCCTTCGTACATTACTGTTGTGCAGCGATGGACCAATGGACCGTAGACGATGTAGGAATGGCCTACCACCCAGCCGATGTCGGAGGCTGCGAAGAACACCTCGCCAGGTCGCGCAGCGTAGACCTTGGCCATCGACCAATCGAGTGCTACCAGATAACCGCCAGTATCGCGGACGACACCCTTGGGCTTGCCCGTGGTGCCGGAGGTATACAGCACGTAGAGTGGATCCGTCGCTCGAATGTTCACACATCCGGTCGGGGTGGCCGCGGCTACCAGCTGTTGCCAATCCCGATCCCGGCCTGCCAGCAGGTTCACCTGGAGCTGCGGCCGCTGCAGCACGAGCACCGCCTGCGGCTGGTGACTCGTTAGTTGCAAGGCCCGATCTAGCAGCGCCTTGTAATCGACGACGCGACCCGGTTCGAGACCGCAGGATGCCGACAACACGACTGTGGGCGTGGCGTTGTCGATTCGTGCGGCGAGCTCGCGCGCGGCGAATCCGCCAAAAACGACCGAGTGCACTGCGCCGAGACGCGCGCACGCAAGCATGGCAAATACCGCTTCGGGCACCATCGGCATGTAGATGACGACCCGATCGCCGCGCTGCACCCCAAGCGTCTGCAATGCTCCCGCGAGACGGGCGACCTCGCGCTGCAGGTCGGAATAGGTATATACGAGTTCGTCGCCTGTCATCGCGCTGACATGAATGAGGGCGGCTTGACTGCCATGGCCGTTCGCCACGTGACGGTCGACGGCATTGTGACAGGCGTTCAGCTCGCCATCCGGGTACCAGCGCGCGAACGGCGCGCGCGACTGATCGCATATCTCCAGCGGCGTAACCGCCCAATCGAGGGTTGCTGCCGCCGCCCGCCAGAACGACTCGGGATCGCGCAACCAACGTTGGTATTCTTGCGCGTAGCTCACGACGCTGACCCAGCTGCCGCCGCCGTCACGCCACCTCGCGACGGTGGTTCTATCAGCAGTCGTCGCAGATCAGCTCGTCCCGATGCGATCAGCAACGCGCCGAGCGTCAGTAGCACCGGCGGCACGACTGCGAGAGAATAGCGTACCAACTCCGGCGCGCCAAACACGTAGTCGGTGAACACTGCAACCAGCCATGGGCCGCCCGCCTGTCCGATCAGGTTGGCCACGAGCAGGTAGGCGGCGACTAACAAGCCGCGCATGCGGGGCGGCGCGATGAACGGTATCAGTGCGGGTCCAGCCCCGAATGCCATGGTGCCGAACAGGACCGCCAGTGCCAGGAACGCCACGGTTAGTCGGATCTCACCAACGAGGGGGAAGCCGATGACGAACGGCAGCGAGCACAATGCCGCCAACAGTGCGACTCGCAGATGGCCGTCGCTATGTCCGCGTTCCTGGAAGCGATCGGCCAGCCAACCACCCGCGACCACGCCCAGTGTTCCGCAGGTCAGGAATACGACGCCGTAGGTGTAGCCGACCTGCGATGGTGTCCAGGCGTAGTCCCGAATCAGGAAGGCCGGCACCCATGCCCCCATGGCGAATTGCGTCGCCGCGATCATGGAAACACCACCGAAGACCGCTGCGAACACGCGGCCGTTGCGGACCACGAATTGCCACACTTCGCTGATCGTCGGTTTGTCGCGCGTCGCGCCGTCGGTGGCGGCCAGGCGGATGCCGCGTCGGCGGCGTGGTTCCGCGACTGTCAGGAAGAAGATTGCGGCAACGAAGAATCCCGGCAGCGCGGCGATAATGAATGCCGCCTGCCAGCTGGCGACCTCGCCGACGAGCGGCAGTGAAATCACGTCAAGCCGAGCGAGCCAGGCGATTACAGCGCCGCCCGCTATCAACGCCACGCCCGAGCCAAAGAAACTCGAGCCCGTATAGACACTCAGCGGCAACGCCAGTCGTTGCGGCCTGAAGAGATCTGCCAGCAGCGAGAAGCCAGCGGGTGTCAGTGTCGCCTCGCCGACGCCGACGGCCGTGCGCGCGGCAAACAACTGCCAGAATGAGCGCGCGAGACCGCAGGCCATCGCTGCGGCGGTCCACACCAGCGCGCCGACTGCAATGATCCAACGGCGATTGCCCGTGTCGGCCAGCCGGCCCAGCGGAATCGCCATCACAGCATAGAAGACTGCGAAGGCCAGGCCCTGCAGCAGGCTGATTTGCGTATCCGAGATCGCCAGATCCTGCTTGATGTCCTCGACCAGCAGATTGATGATCTGACGATCGACGAAGGCCACCATGCCGCAGACACACAGAATGAGCACGACATACCAGGAATAGGTCTCGCTGGGCCACGACTGCTGGTCGTCATCGCTCATCCTGCGCCTCGCGTGATCATATCGGCAGCTTTCTCCGCAATCATGATGGTTGCTCCGTTGGTGTTAGCTGCGATGTGGGTCGGCATGATCGATGCATCCACCACGCGCAGACCACGCACGCCGTGCACCTCAAGGGAGGGCGACACGACCGCGTTCTGGTCTGACCCCATGCGACAGGTGCCGATGGGATGGTAGCCGAGAAAGCTCGTGCGGCGGATGGAATCGGCCAATTGCTCATCGCTCGCAACGGCGGGGCCAGGCAGGAATTCACCCAGCAGATAGGGCTTGAACGCCTGCGACTGCAGAATGCGGCGTGCCATGCGACAGCCTGCGATCTGGCGGCGCAGGTCTTCGGCGTCCGTGTACATCTGATGTTCGATGATCGGCGGCGCGGCGGCGTCGCTCGATCGCAAACGCAGACGGCCGCTGCTGCGCGGACGACAGGCGTTGACGACCAGCGACACGGCAGGTTTGGTGTAGGGCACGATGCCGCGCTCGTCGAAGCCGAAGGCGAACGGGCCGAACATCATTTGCAAGTCCGGGATCGGCTCTTCTGGGCGCGAACGGAGAAACGCGATGCCGTGTGGGTAGGGACTGGTGGCCGGGCCGCGCCTGAATAGCAACCAGTTGGCCAAATGCAGCGCCATTCTGCCGCTCGCCATTTCCGCATTGTAGGTCCGTACATTGACATCGGCGCATACCAGGGAATTGGCATGCTCACGCAGGTTCGCACCGACCGCCGCGCGATCGATCGCTACGGCGATGCCATGTGCCTGCAGCTCAGCTCCTGGACCAATGCCCGAGAGCATCAACAGCTTGGGCGAACCGAGTGAGCCCGCTGCCGACAGCACCTCGCGGCGCGCGTGGTGGCGCACAACGCGATCGCGCTCGCGCGTTTGTACGCCGACGCAGCGGCCATCCAGCAACAGCAGGTTGGTTGCTTGCGAGCCGGTGATCACGCGCAAATTGCGTCGCTGGCGGATTGGGTCCAGATACGCGCGTGCAGTGCTCATGCGCTGACCGCGCAATTGCGTCACCTGCGGCTCGCAAACTCCGAGCTGCGACCAACCGTTGTAGTCGGGATTCGGTGGCAAGCCGCATTCCTCGGCAGCTTGCCGGAATACGGCGGCGAGTGGATGGGTCGTGCGCAGTTGCGCCACGTTCATCGGCCCATCGTGGCCGCGCACGTCGGCAGCACCGATTTCCGAGCGCTCGAGCTTCCGGAAGTAGGGCAGCACATCGTCGTAGCCCCAGCCAGTGTTGCCGAGTGCGGCCCAACCGTCGAAGTCTTCCCGGGCGCCGCGGACGAACAGCATGCCGTTGATGGAGCTCGAGCCGCCCAGCACCTTGCCGGCGGGCCACAGATCCACCTTACCGAACCGTGACGGATCCGGCTCAGCGAGGTTGCACCAGTCGAAGCGCGGGTTGCCTACTGCTTTGACGAGCGCGGCAGGTATCTGAATGTAGGGCGAACGATCGCTACCGCCCGCTTCGAGCAGCAGGACCCGCACCTTGGGATCGGTCGACAAACGGTTGGCAAGCACGCAGCCTGCTGACCCTGCGCCCACGATGATGTAGTCCCAGATTGCACCCGCCTCGCTCATGCGGTACCAGTTTCACAGGCGTGGATCGTGCGAGCCAATGTTTTCACAGGCACAATCCATGCAGCAACCGCATGAGGCACCATGGAACTGAGACAATTGCGCCACTTTGTCATGGTGGTCGACACCGGCAATCTGTCGCGCGCAGCCGAGCGCGTCGCGATCAGTCAGCCGGCGCTCACTCGCAGCATCAAGAATCTCGAAGAGACGCTGGGCGTCGAGTTGCTGGATCGCAAGCCGCGGGGCGTCGTGCCTACCGAGGCTGGCGTTGCGCTCTATCACCACGCCAAGATGGTACTCAACGACTGCAATCGGCTAACGACCGATGTGCGCGCATTTCAACGCGGCCTGAGCGGCACGGTGCAGGTCGGTATCGCCGCGATGTTTTCCGCGCATATCATCGATCAGGTGGCGATCGAGCTGTCTTGCCAGCATCCAGGTGTGTCCATGGTGATCACACAAGGGTTTTTCGAGGAGCTGGTGCGTGAGTTGGTCGACGGCAGACTCGATCTGATCTTCTCGAATTTTCCCGCCGTTGCGATGCCGGCCGAAGTGAAAGTCGAAGTGCTGTACTCGGTGATTTCGTCGATCGTCGTTGGCCAGCGGCATCCGTTCTTCAAACGACGCTCGATCGACAAGGCCGATCTGGTCGAGCTGCGCTGGGTGGTGGCGGATCAGCCGCACGCGAAGGAGTTTCTCGAGCAGTTCTTCTCAGCGGACGGATTGCCCGCACCGCGTGCAGTCGTGCGCACGAATTCCCTGGGTCTGATGCTTGCGCTGCTTTCGTCCGGGGAGTTCATCACGGCGATGCCTGAGCATCTGCTCGCCAAGGAGTTCGCCGCAGGAGCCGTGCGCCGTTTGCCGCTGCGCGATGGCTCGGTAGAGCGCAAGGCCGGGTTGCTGTATCGCGTAGGCGGCGTGGAGCGCCAGGCCGTGCAGCTTTTCATCAGCGAAGTACGCGCTGTTTGCGCCCGCGCTGCGCGCGACGCCTCACAGGCCAGCTGACCAGCGCGGCGCACACCGTCGAGCCGTCAGTCCACGGTAACCATCACCTTGCCACGCGCTCGACCCGTTTCGACATATGCGATCGCAGCCGGCGTCTCGGCCAGTGGGTAGCGTCGATCGATGACGGCTGTCAGTTTGCCGGCTGCCATGAGGTCCCGCAGGAACTCGAGATCGGCCTGGTTCAGATCCGCCAGCAAAGACCGAAACTCCTGACTGACGAAAGGTGCCAGCAAGCTCGCCTTGAGAGGGCCGAGCAGCGGCCCGACCCATCTGTTGTCGTTGGGGCCACCCACGCCTACATAGATGCCGTCGGGTTGCATGACCCGCCGGACCGCCAGCAATCCATGGTTGCCGACGTTGTCGATGATCAGATCGTAGCGTTCCGTACCTTGCGTGAAATCCTGCTGGGTGTAATCGATGACGTGGTCGGCGCCGATCGATCGCACCATCGACACGTTGCGCGTGCTGCACACGCCGGTCACTTCGGCACCGAGCGATTTGGCGATCTGCACGGCGAACGTTCCAACCCCGCCGGACGCACCGTTGATCAATACGTTCTGGCCTGGCTTGAGTTCGCCCTTGTCGCGCAGCGCCTGCAACGCCGTCACGGCCGCAATCGGGACAGCTGCGGCTTCCTCAAAGCCCACATTGGGCGGTTTGTGCACGATCGCACGGCTTGCACGAACGGCTACGTACTCAGCAAAAGCGCCCCCTGTGCCGCCGAACACCTCATCTCCCGGCTTGAAATTCGTCACGCCGTTGCCCACGGCAGTTACTGTGCCTGCGAAGTCGACTCCCATGGTGATGTCCTCTGGTGCGCCAAGACCCGATGACAAGCGCATGACATAGGGTTCACCGCGCAAGTAGTGCCAGTCGAGCGGGTTGACGCTCGCAGCGCGAACCCGCACGAGCACGCGGTCGTCTGCCGGAACCGGCTTCTCGACGGCCTCGAGCTTGAGAACTTCGGGCGGGCCATAGCAGCGATAGACGATCGCCCGCATGCGCTCAGCGCCGTCCACGAGTGCAGGTGACGGAGGACAAGCCGACGTATGGCTTAATACAATCGCCATTGCAGTGACTGCAATGCAGAGGACCAGTACGACGGTGCCCAGTATCTTGTAGCGGCGTTTCATGGCATTCGCTCGTTGACTCACGACGGAGCGTCGATCATCGCAGCTCGAGACCTGGCAGTCGAATCGGTACTACTGGCGATGGCTGTCAACCCGCGCACATTCCTTGCGTTGGTTGACACAGCGGACAGTGGTCCGTCATCTGTCTAGCACTGAAGGAGTGTTTATGTTCAAGCAAACCGGTCTCCTGGCCGCCGCGGCAATGGCCGCCAGTTTTCTATATATGGGCGTCGCAGTCGCCGATACACCGCTGCTGGATCAGCGCCAGCAGAACCAGAGGGATCGCATCGTTCAGGGCGTGCGCACGGGCGAGCTCACGCGGACCGAAACCCGTCGCCTGGTCGCCGGTCAGGCGAACCTGCGTCGGCTCGAGGCGCGCGCCAAGTCCGATGGGGAAGTGACCGCTCGGGAGCGCGTGCGTCTGCAGCGCGAGGCGAGTCAGCAGAGTCGCCGTATCGCCCGGCAGAAGCATGATCGACAGAGCAGGAATCGATAAGCAACGTCAACGGCGCTGTCGCTGTGAATTACAGCGACAGCGCCGGCTGGCATGACGTCATCCGCCATCCAGCTCGGTCGGCGGCGCTGGGGCCGCGGTGATTCGCACCGTTCGAATGGCGTTGTCCGCGATCTGCAGCACTTCGAAGATTTGCGACTGCACCTGGATCACCGTACCCGCGTCCGGTATGGTCTCGAGCTGTTCCAACAACAGGCCGTTGAGAGTCTTGGGTCCATCCGTTGGCAGAGACCAGCCGAGTGCACGATTGAGCGAGCGAATGTTCGCCGCGCCATTGACGATGTAGACCCCCGTTGCCTCCTGATGCACGTCCTTGTGCGCGGCGCCGCCGGGGTCGGTCGTGAATTCGCCGACGATTTCCTCGAGCAGGTCCTCGAGCGTGATCAGCCCCTGCACGTCGCCGTACTCGTCGATCACGAAGCCGAACCGGCGCCGATCACGTTGGAAATTCAGCAGTTGCCGGTTGAGCGGCGTGCCTTCCGGCACGAACAGGGCGCCGCGTTGACTCGCGATTTCACGCAATGAATCGCGCGTGAGCCGACCACGCGCGAGCTCGTTCGCTACCCGTTTCATGTGCAGCACGCCCACCAGGTTCTCGAACTCGTCTTCGTAAACGGGCAAGCGCGTATGTTGTGTGTCGCGCAGCTTGTCGAGTATCTCGCCCCAGTCGTCATTGAGATCGATCGCCACGACGTCGTTGCGTGGAATCATGATGTCATCGACGGTCACGCGTTCGAGATCCAGGATCGCCATCAGCATCTGCTGGTGACGTTGCGGAATCATCACGCCCGCTTCAGCCACGACGGTGCGCAATTCGTCTTGTGAAAGCGCGGTCTGCTGTGTTTGCTGATCAGTTTTCACGCCGACCAATCGCAGTGCTGCATTGGTCATGCGGTTGATAACCCAGACGAAGGGATAAGCGATCGTTGCCAACACGTTGTAGATCGGTGCGGCAACCAGCGCGACCGGTCGCGGGTAGAGTGCGCCGATGGTCTTCGGTCCAACTTCACAGAAGATCAACATGACGAACGTCAGCACGCCGGCGCCGAAGGCCAGCCATTCATCGTGCGCGATCTTGAGGACGATCACCGCCACCAGCGTGGCGGCAATATTGTTAACCAGGTTGTTGCCGAGCAGGATCAGGCCGATCAGCCGGTCTGGCCGAGCCAACAGCTTCTCGGCGATGATCGCGCGACGATTGCCCTGCTGGGCGAGGGTGCGCAGACGATAGCGATTGATCGCCATCAATGCCGTTTCGGTGCCCGAGAAAAATGCCGACAGTGCGAGACAGGCGGCTAGCAGACTGAACAAAAAGCCGAGCGAGAGCTGATTCACGAGCAATTCACGAGTGCCAGGCACTCCGGACGCCAGACACTGGCGGGGTCTCCATTCTAGGCACTCACCGCCGTGGCTGCACGAGGTCGAGAACGACGGCCGGTCAAATCGCTACGGTCGCCGCGTCATAGCGGAAATAATCGAGTGTTTCCTCGTTCACGAGACGCGGATCGCCGCCTTCGCCGTGCAGCCTGGCACCGGCGGCGCGCGATTCGAGCTGCGCCGCCGCACCGCGTGGCAGTCGGGCGGCGCTATAGCGACGCAGGCTTTCGGCAACGTCGGCGGAGACATCGAGCGCGCGACTCAGAACGACCGCATCTTCCAGGGCGAGCGCTGCCCCTTGTCCGAGGAACGGCAGCATGGGATGGGCCGCGTCACCGAGTAGCGCGATGCGACCATAGTCATATCGTTCGACTGGGTCCCGGTCGAGCAGCCCCCACTGAAAACATTGTTGCGCCGGTGTCGCGCGCCAGAGTGCCGACAGTGCCGGGTGCCAGTCGGCAAACAACTCCGCGGGCACCGCGGGATCGGCCGGTATGGTCCAACTCTCGCCGGCCCACTCGCGCTGTTTGGCGAACGACACGAAGTTGAGCATTGCTCGAGGGTCGATTCGATAGCGGACGAACAACTTGCCGACTCCCCAGGCCACGGCTGAACCGGCCGGTATGGCGCGGCACTCGACGGCATGGAAAGGTAGCAGACCCCGCCAGGCCACGAAGCCTGTATACCGAGCGGCCGATTCACCTAACAGGCTCGCGCGGACCGCCGACTTGACACCGTCGGCGCCGATGACCAGATCGGCCGTGAGTCGTGTGCCATCTTCGAGGTCGACGGTAGCCTCGTCAACAGTGGCGGTCGCCCCGATGACCGCGCGACCTAACATGATCGCGCCGCGATCGCGGGTCGCTACGGCATCACGCAAAACGCCGTGCAGATCGGCGCGGTGCACGAAGGCGTACGGCGCGCCGTACTCGGCGAGCGCCGTCGGCCCGCGAACGAATCTCGATTTCTCAACGCCAGTTAGCGGATCTTCAGCGATTTGATAAGGCGGCAGCGAAAGGCACGGCTGCAGCGCTGGCATCACCCCAAGCCAGCCGAGCGCGCGCGCTGCGTTCGGACTAACAGTTAGCCCGGCGCCGATCTCGCTTAAGGTCGCGGCTCGTTCGATCACGCGGACGCGCCAGCCCTGCCGCTGCAGGCCGGCGGCCAGCGCAAGGCCGCCTATGCCCGCACCGACGATCAGTGCGCTACCCGGTGTCATCCGGTCGCCAGTCAGTGCCAGTCCATGACCATTACGGCCACGTGATCGTCACAGCTTTGGTCTTCAGATACAGATCCAGCGCATCGGCGCCAAATTCGCGACCCCAACCGGATTGTTTGAAGCCGCCGAATGGCATGGTTGGATCCATCGCCGCGTGGCAGTTCACGCCGACCTGGCCAGAGTCGATCAGTCGCACCATACGATGCGCTGTCGCGAGGTCGCGCGTCCAGACGCTGCCGGACAAACCATAGGTCGTATCATTGGCACGTTTCGCCAGTGCTGCGAGATCGTCGCCCTCGAATGTCTGAATTGCCATCACCGGCCCGAAGATCTCCTCGCGAACGATGCGCATGTCCGGTTTGCAATCGGTGTAAACAGTCGGGGCGACAAAATAGCCCTGCTTGCCCGCGCGGGCGCCGCCGGTCAGGCATTTGGCGCCTTCTTTGGTGGCGGACTCGAAGAAGCTCTCGATACGGCCGCGCTGCTCGCCGCTGATCACTGGACCGATCATGGTGCTGCGCTCCATGCCGTTGCCGATGGGCAGCTGCTTGCCAAACGCGGCAACGCCCGCGGCGAACTCGTCGGCAATCTTGCGATGCACGAATACGCGGCTACCGCAGACACAATTCTGCCCCTGCAGCAGAAAGGTGCTCATCGCCACGCCAGGGATGGTGGTGGTGAGATCGGCATCGGGAAATACGATGACCGGCGATTTGCCGCCGAGCTCGAGCGAGACTTTCTTCAGATTGCCGGTGGCGGCGCGAACGATGATTTTGCCGACTTCCGTGGAGCCCGTGAAGGCGATCTTGTTGACGTCATCGTGCGAAGCGAGGGCCGCGCCGGCGACTTCGCCTATTCCAGTGACGACGTTGAAGACGCCTGGGGGTACGCCGGCCTCGAGTGCCATCTCAGCCATCAGCAGCGAAGCGAGTGGCGCTTGCTCGGCCTGTTTGAGCACCAGAGTGCAGCCTGTGGCAAGCACCGGCGCAATCTTGAGCATCTCCATGCCGAAGGGATAGTTCCAGGGGGTGATCGCACCCACGACGCCGATTGGCTCGCGGGCCGTGTAGGCAAACAACTGGTCCGGCCGTTTGCCGGCGCCTGCGGAGGGCAAGGTCTGCCCGGTGATCTTGCTGGTCCAGCCAGCGTAGTAGCGCAGGAACTGCGCGCCGAAGTACCAGCAGCTCTCGCCGAATGAGATCGGCATGCCGTTGTCGAGCACGGCGAGCTCGGTGATCATCTGCTGGTGCTTTTCGAACTGCGCGGCAAATCGCAACATGACCTGCGTGCGTTCATCTGCGGTCATCTTCGACCAGGGGCCCGACAGTGCGCGCCGCGCGGCGACTACCGCCCGATCAATGTCGGCGGCGTTGCCCAAGCCGACGCGGGAAATCACTTTTTCGGTAGCCGGATCGATGACGTCCAGTTCACCGCCGCCATAGTCGTTAGTCTCCTTGCCGTCGATCCACAGTCCATGCTTGCGCTCGAGGAACTTCTGCGTAGCGGCTGAAATCATCGGTTGGCTCCCAAAATCCGTGTAGCTGTGACTTGCCAGCAGCGCATTCTACAACGCGGGTCGGCCCGTGCCGCGGTCGCGTCATGCGCCGAGCTGATGGATCGAAGCCAATTTGGTATTGGCCGGTGGCGACCCCCGTGCAGAGACTCGGCGGATGCCGCACACTGGTTGGCATGGGAACGAGACAACACCATGGTTGAATGCGCAATTGGCGTACCGAGAGGATGCTGAGCACCCGTCTCAAGTTGCAGTGGGCGAGTGGCGCGTTCGGCGTCGCAGTGCTGATGAACGGCATTTCGGCGCTGGCGATGTTCTATTTCACAGTGGTTTTGCGGATGGAACCGGCGCTTGCCGGACTGTTGATCTTCGTGTCACGCATCTACGACGCGGTCACTGACCCACTGTCCGGCTGGCTGAGCGACCGTACGAATTCGTCGCTGGGTCGGCGGCGACCGTATCTTCTGGGCGGTGCCTTCATCTCTGCGTTCTCGTTCGTCATCCTGTTCAACGTGCCGCTCGCACAGCCTGGCGTCTGGATGACGACTTGGGTCATGGTGTCGCTGCTGATCTTCACGTCAGGTTATTCGATGTTCAACGTGCCCTATATGGCGATGCCGGCGGAGATGACCCAGGATTTCCACGAGCGTACCTCGATTCACGGCTATCGCGTGTTCATGGCGGCGCTGGGCGGTCTGGCAGTGCAATTCCTGGCCGGCAATCTCCTCGAGTCGGTGGGCAAAGATCGATCTGGCTATTCGATGGTCGGCTGGATCGGTGCCATGCTGATTTTGCTCTCGATGCTGATTGCATTTTTCGGGACAGCCAAAGCACCTGCTCCGGTAAAGTCCCTTAACAGCCTGCCGTTCATGGAGCAGGTGCGGGCGTTCGGGCGCAATCGTCCGTTTCAGTTGATCATGGGCGTCAAGCTTGCACAGCTGATCGGCCTCAGCGCGTCGACCGGCGGACTCATTTTCTTTTTCGCCCGCGTGATCGATCAGCCGCTCACGATTCTCGGTCCCTTCGGTCTCGCGACGACGGTGGCCGTCTTGGTCAGCGCGCCAGCACTGTTGGGGATCTCGAAGTACATTGGCAAGCGCGGCGGCTATGCCGTCGCGGCTGCGATTACCGGTCTCGCGTCGCTGTCGTGGATGTTCGCGCAGCCCGGCGAGCCGCTCTGGCTGCTGCTGTTGCGAGGTTTCTTCCTGGGAGTCGCATTCGCCGGCAACGTCATGTTCGCCATGTCGATGTTGACCGATGCCATGGAGATCGACTGGCATCGCACCGGCATGCGGCGCGAAGGCATGTACTCCGCGCTCTACAGTTTCGTCGAGAAGCTGGCGATGTCAGTAGGGCCATTGATCCTTGGCGGCGCCCTGTCGTTGGCAGGATTCAACCCGGACAGTCCGCCGAGTGAGGTTACACCGCAGGTCCGTCAGGCAGTCCTGCTAGGCATTGCCTATGTGCCCGCCGCGATGGCACTGGTGGCGGTATCGATCCTGTCGTTCTATCGTCTCGATCAACAGGCGCTCGCGGAGTCGCGCGCCACGCGAGTCTTGCCATGACTCGTATCGAGGTCGAGCGATTACCCAGAGGCGCGCATCAGGCGCGAGGAGAAATCATGCCAAGCGCAGCAGAGCGAGGTCCTTTGACAGACACACCCAAGAGTCCGATCGACATGCCGCCAGAGACGGACGAACCAGCGTTTCTGCCACATCCGTTGCTGGATCGCCTGGTTGACGTAGCACTCGCGCTCGGCGCCCAATTGTATGTCGAGCGCGATCGTCGCCGCGTGCTGGAGGCGCTGTTGGTGGAGCGCGGCATCCTCGAGGCCGACGCCATCGAGCAGCATCGCTTTGCCGTCGACGCGCAGGCTCAACGCGATCAGGACCGAATCGCATTCGTGCACCGCCTGTACGGTGCCTTGAACAAACTTTAGGAGCGTCGCCATGAGTACTGCAACGTCACCATCCAGATCGTCGGATCGAGGCAGGCTGGGCCTATTGCCGCGTACCCCGACGCTCGAGGACGAGAGCCAGCTGGCGTTCTATGAAACGCTGCGCAACTTCGCGATCGGCGAGATGTTCCCGCGCTTGTCGGCGCAATTGGCTACCAATGCGGAGCAGCAGAAGTTGCCCGAGCGGGGCGCAAAGCTCCCGCTGCGGCAGTTGCGGGCGCTAGCCGAACCGTTGCCGCTTGCAGCCACCTGGAAACGCGTCATGCGCAGTCAGCAGCAGCTAGCCTGGGACAAGATCCGCTCTAGTCTGCTCGCCGACGCTGCCCGTTACGAGGCAGAACTGGATGCCGCCGAAAGCGCGCATCCCGAGCGCATTCATGTCGAGCCGAATTTCGTGACCCCCGACTATGCCAAGTTCCCGATTCACTTGCAGCCGGGTGGTTATGTCGGCGACGCCCTGGCCGGCTATGTGTTTCACCATGGGACGAAGGTGTTCTATCAGGGCAATAACGATCAGGACGAGCTGCACGTATTGAATGCACAGTACGTGCGTCCGCCGGCGGACGGCGCGGTGCGGCGGATCCTCGACGTGGGCTGCTCGATTGGCCAAGGAACGACCGCGCTCAAACAGCGGTATCCCGACGCGGAAGTCTGGGGGCTGGATGTCGCTCGACCGCTCGTCCGCTATGCTCACAAGCGCGCCGTCGATCTCGATGTCGAGGTGCATTTCAAGCAAGCGCTGGCCGAGGACACCGGCTTTCCCGACGCGCATTTCGATGTCGTGCTCGCGTACATCCTGTTCCACGAAGTGCCGGCACGGCTGTTCGACAAGATCGTCGGCGAGATGCGCCGTATCCTGCGCCCTGGCGGCACATTCACCATCATCGATGCACCCGGCGCGAACGACGGTACACTGGCAGCCGGCAATCGATTCTGGCTCGACTTCGATTCGCAATACAACTGTGAGCCGTATTCACCGGCATTCGTTGCTACCAACGTGCCCAACTTGTTGGCTCGCAATGGGTTCGAAGTGCTGCACGCCGGACCGATGCCGTCATTTCTGTGGCACACGCAGGCTGAGAAACCCGTCGCCAAGTGAGTAGTTCGATCGAGTCGTTGCGCGCGGCGTTGGGCGCTGACAAAGTCGTCGTGGATCCGGCGACGCGCGCCCTGTACTCACAGGACGTCTATCGCGCTGGCGCAATGCCCAGCGCTGTAGTCAGTCCGACCAGCGTGGCGGAAGTGGCTGCCGCCGTCCGCGCCGCGACGACGGCGGGGCTGGCGGTGTTCGCGCGCGGCGGCGGCATGTCCTATACAGATGCCTATCTGCCGGATCGCGCTGCCTCGATCGTGCTCGATCTCCGCGGACTCAATCGGGTATTGGAGGTCAATGAGGACGACCTGACGGCGTTGGTCGAGGCGGGTTGCACCTGGGCAGATCTGGATCAGGCGCTGGCGCCAATGGGTTTACGAGCCGTTTTCTGGGGCCCGATGTCCGGGAGGCGTGCAACCATAGGGGGCGGTATGTCACAAGGCGCTGCCACCTTCGGCTCGGGTCGACATGGCACATCGGCTGCAGCGGCACTCAGTTTTCAGGTGGTGTTAGGCGATGGTCGCATCGTCGAGACCAGCGCCAGCGCACAGGATGGCGCGGGCGCGTTCTTTCGTAACTATGGTCCGGATCTGACGGCGTTGTTCACCGGCGACGCCGGCGCGTTCGGCATCAAGACGGCTGTGACACTGCAACTCGAGCCCCGGCCCGCGTACGGCGACGGCCTGACGTTCGCTTTTGCGGATTTTGGCACCCTGCGTCGCGCCGTCTGTCGTGTCAGCCGGAACGGCTTGGCCACCGAGGTATTTGGTCTCGAAGGCGCGCTCGCAAGGCTCGTCGCGGGTAACCAGAGTGCCGAAGAGTCGGTGAAGGCCTGGCTCGCAGCGGGGCGTGCGCAGGGCAGCGCACTGCAGGCGGTGAAGCAGATGTCGCGCATCGCCTGGTACGGCAAACGTTTTCTCGAGGGCAGCCCCTACCTGGTGAATTTCCTCACCGAAGCGCGTGATGAGGCCACTTTGATGCGACTATTGACCGAAATACGCGAGGCAGTCGGCGAGGAGGGCCTGGAGATCGCCAACACCATGGCGGCGGTCACGCGCGCAGCACCGTTTCCAGAGTTGATGTTGTTAGGACCGGACGGTATGCGGTTGTTGCCGTTGCATGGGATTTTCGCCCCGTCCCGCGTCGATTCGTTCCACGCTGCCTTGCAAGCGTGGCTCGCAATGCAGGGCGACGCCTGCGAGCGCCTGGGCATCAAGGTGTTCACGGTATTCGCGATGTGTGGCCCGTCCGGCTTTCTCTACGAGCCCGTGATCTATTGGCCGGACGAATGGCCCAAGCTGCATGTTGAGGCTATGCCCGCTGCCAGCCTGCAGGCTTGGCGCGAGCCGCCTGCTAATCCCGCAGCGCGTGCGCTAGTCGAACAGCTGCGCGTCGCGATCGTCGATTTGATGCGCCAGCACGGCGCATCGCATTTGCAGATAGGCCGAGCCTATCCCTATCTGCGACAGCGCGATCCAGCGTTCATTGGCTTGCTGACAGCGCTCAAGTGCGAGGTCGATCCCCGCGGATTAATCAATCCGGGTGCGCTGGGGCTGCCATTGAGCTAACGATCAACGCCGGCCGGCGACATAGTCACGAATCCGCTCGGCGGCGATCACACATTCCTCGACCGGCGCCACGAGCGAAATGCGCACGCGACCGCGACCAGGATTGCCCGTGGCCGTGTCACGAGCGAGGTAGCTGCCGGGCAAGATAGTCAGGTTCTGCGTGGCGAACAGGTCACGCGTGAACTGTTCGTCATCGGCACCGACGTCCGTCCACAGATAGAAGCCGCCTGCTGGTTGAACGACGGGCAAGACAGGTGCCAGTATTGGCAGGACGCGCGCGAATTTCTCCCGGTACAGGCTGCGATTCAGTGCGACATGCCGATCATCTGCCCAGGCTGCTGCGCTTGCCAGCTGCGTCGGCACCGGCATCGCGCAGCCGTGGTAGGTGCGGTACAGGAGGAAGGAGGCCAAAACGTCAGGATCACCTGCCACGAAGCCGGACCGCAGGCCCGGTACGCTCGAGCGCTTCGACAACGAATGAAACACGACGGCGCGCCGGAACTGGTCGTTGCCATCGGCAAGGCACGCATTGAGCAGCGAGCTGGGCGGTGTAGCGTCGTCGCGATACAGCTCTGCATAGCATTCGTCCGCTGCGATCACGAAGCCGTAGCGCTCAGCGAGCGCGAGCGCGTGCCGCAGATATGCCAACGGCATGACGGCGCCACTCGGGTTGCCGGGACTGCACAGAAACAGCACGGCGCAGCGATCCCAGACTTGCTCGGGCACGTTGTCGAGGTCCGGGATGTGGTTGTTAGTGTCGGTCGTGTTGACGTACCAAGGCTCGGCGCCAGCCAATAACGCGGCGCCTTCATAGATCTGATAGAAGGGGTTGGGCATTACGACCGTGGGCGTCGTCGCGCCGTTGGTCGGCACGATCGCCTGTACGAATGCGAACAAGGCTTCGCGCGTGCCGTTGACGGGCAGCACCATGGTGGCTGGGTCGATTGTCGCAACGCCCAGCTGAAAGCGTCGCTGCAGCCACGCAGCGCAGGCGCCACGCAACTCGGACGAGCCTGACGTCGCGGGGTAACTGCCCAGCTGGTCGAGGTTCGATCGCAGAGTCTCGATCACGAAAGCCGGTGGCGCGTGCTTGGGCTCGCCGATCGACATCGCGATGTGGGGCAGCGAGCCGGGCGGGACGATACCTCGTTTGAGGCGCGCCAGTCGTTCGAAAGGATAGGCGTGCAGCTGGGCGAGGCGCTCGTTCATGATGACAGAACAGCTGCAGTCACGCGGCAACGACGCGCTGATCCAGCGCGTCCAACAGATGTTGCTGCAATTGCTGCGCCGCAGCCTCATCGAGTGGCTTGCCCGTCAAGTCTGTGACATAGAAGACGTCTTCAGCCCGTTCGCCCACCGTGACGATCTTGGCGCCCAAGAGATCGATGCGATCCAGCATCAGTACCTTGCCGACGTCGCACAGCAACCCCGGGCGATCGCCGGCGATCAGCTCGAGCACGGACCGTCCGTTGCGTTCGTCGACAGTCACGGCGATCTGCATGGCTGTGCGGAACATCCGATGTTGGCGGGGCAGGCGCCGCGAAACTTCGAGCGGCATCGTGTCGATTCGCTGCAACGACCGCCACAGTGCCTGTTCGATCTCCTGGCGTCGCTCACTGTCGGCGATCGCCGTACCGTCGTCTTCCAGCACGTGATAGACATCGAGACTGAAACCGTCGCCCGTGGGCGTGATGCGCGCATCGACGATATTGAGGCCGAGCTGATCGAGTATCGCAGTCGTGCGTGCAAAACTGTTGTAGCGATGCGGTGCGAAGGTCGAAATGGCCGTCGTGCCGCGCTCGCTCTCGGCCTGTACCGCAACTATCGGTTCTTCGCTACCTGGTTCGGACTCGGCCAGCAGGCGCGTGTGCCAAGTAACTTCCGCCGGTGTGTGTCGCAGGAAATATGCCGTCGTCAATCGTTCCCACGCGCGCTGGATTTCGGGTTCAGTGATCTTGCCGCTGGCGAGCAACGCCATGCGGGCGCGTTGTTGCGTTTCGCGTAACAACTCGTCCGGATCGATCGGGCTTTCCAGCCCACGCCGCAGTGCGCGTTTGACCCGCTCATAGAATTCGTGGAACAAGGAGGCCTTCCAGGAATTCCACAACTTGGGATTGGTTCCGCGCACATCCGCTACGGTGAGGACGTACAGATAATCCAGATGGGTTTCGTCGCCAACGCGCCGCGCGAAGGCGTTGATCACCTCCGGATCGGATATGTCCTGCTTCTGGGAGGTCACCGACAGTTGCAAATGATTGCGTACCAACCAGGCGACCAGTCGTGCGTCATAGCGCGACAGACCTTGTTCGAGACAGAACGCTTCGGCGTCGACGGCGCCGAGTTCCGAATGATCACCGCCGCGCCCCTTGGCTATGTCATGGAACAATGCGGCCAGGTAGGCGAGCTCGGGTTTGGGCAGTTGTTGCATGATGGCCGAGAGCTGCGGCAGCTCGTCATCGTGTTTGGAGAGCGCCAGTCGTCGCAAATTGCGTACCACGAACAAGGTATGCGCATCGACTGTGTAGGCATGAAAAAGATCGTACTGCATGCGGCCGACGATTCGGCCAAATGCTGGTATGTAGCGCCCCAGCACGCCATAGGTATTCATGCGCCGCAGTGCGTGCGTGACGCCGTTCGGCGCACGCAGAATGTCGAGGAACAGCCGGTGGTGCCGCGGGTTCTGGCGGAATTCCTCGTCGATCAACCACAGTGATTTGGTGATGGCCCGGATGGTGGAAGCGCGGACACCACGGATCTCGGGGTTTTGTTCCAGGGCGAGGAACAACTCGAGCATGGCGGATGGTGTGCGAGCGAACAGATCATCGCCGATGGCTTCTAGATAGGAGTTCTGCACCTGGAAGTGTCGGCTGAGGGGCCGCGGCGGTTCGCTCACAGTGAGAAAAGCTTCGCGGAACAACTGCAGCAGCATTTCATTCAGCAACTGCACATCCATGACCGTGCGGTAGTAACGTTGCATGAACTGCTCGACCGCGAGCGTATAGGACGCATCCTCATAGCCGAACGCCTGCGCCAGCTTCACCTGGTGATCGAACAGCAGCCGATCTTCACGGCGTCCGGTGAGTACGTGCAGTCCGAAACGCGCCTTCCACAGGAAGGCTTGCGCCTGTTTCAACTTGCGCAACTCTGCGACCGTCAGAAAGCCGTGCGTCACCAGTTCATCGAGCGTCTCCGCGCCGAAATGACGCTTCGCGACCCAGGCGATCGTCTGGATGTCGCGCAGGCCTCCTGGGCCGGTCTTGACGTTGGGCTCGAGATTGTAGGCTGTGTCGTTCGCGCGCAGATGGCGCTCGGTCTGCTCGGCTACCTTTGCCTCGAAGAACTCGCGCGCTGGCCAGATGTGTGTTGGGGCGACCACCTCCCGCATCGTGGCGAACAACGCTTCGTTGCCGCACAGTAGCCGCGATTCGATCAGAGTGGTCATCACCCCGACATTGGCGGTGCTTTCCTCGGCGCACTCGGCGGGGGTGCGCACGCTATGGCCGACCTCCAGGCTGATGTCCCAGAGAAACGTGACCAGGCGTTCGATGCGCGACTTGCCGGCCGCAGTCAGTGCCTGCGGTACGAGGATCATCAGATCCACATCTGAGCAGGGGTGTAGCTCGCCCCGACCATAGCCGCCAACTGCGACCAATGCCCAGGACCGCACTACCTGGTCGTGCTCGTCGACTACCAGCTGGCGCCAGGCAGCCCGCAGCACGACGTCGATCAGGTCGGCGCGTGCGCGGACCAGCGATTCCACGGCCTCGTCTGCGCGGAATCGTCGGGCCAGCTCGGCTTGTGCTTCGTGTAGCGCGCTGCGATAGGCTTCCGGCGCGTGCTGCGCGGCTGCCAGTCGCTGCGGCAGTTGTTCGAGCCACGGCCAGTCTGGTTTACGAGTCGCAGTAGGGGTTGTGAGGGCGTCAGCTTCGTCGTCGGGAATGAGCATGCGAGCCCGGCGTCAGCGCCGATCGCTGGCGCCGAGCGTCAGGACCTCGTAGCCATCGTCTGTCACCAGCACCGTGTGCTCCCATTGCGCGGACAGTGCCCGGTCCTTGGTCACCACCGTCCAGCCGTCCGCTAACAATCGCACCTGCCGCTTGCCGGCATTGATCATCGGTTCTACGGTGAAAGTCATGCCGCTCTGCAGCTCGATGCCGGTATTGGGTTGGCCGTAGTGCAGCACCTGTGGGTCTTCGTGATACACGCGCCCGATGCCGTGGCCACAATACTCGCGTACCACCGATGTGTTCTGCGGTTCGGCGAACGACTGGATGGCATGACCAATGTCGCCCAGGTGCGCGCCCGGGCGCACGACGCGTATCCCCCGCCACATCGCTTCATAACAAATCTCGGTCAGGCGTTGGCCCGCGACCGAGGGTTTGCCGACGTAGTACATGCGACTGGTGTCACCGTGATAGCCATCCCGTATCACGGTGACGTCGATATTGACGATGTCACCCTGACGCAGCACTTTCTCGTTCGGTATGCCGTGGCAGACCACATGGTTGACGGACGTGCAGATGGTCTTGGGGAAGCCGCGGTAATTGAGATTGGCAGGCACCGCCCGCTGCACCTGCGTAATGTAGTCGTGGCATAGCTGGTCCAGCTCGAGTGTCGTGACCCCCGGCTTGACGTGTTCACCGATCATATCGAGCACGTCGGCGGCCAGACGGCCGGCTACGCGCATTTTTTCCCGCTCGGCAGGGGTCTTGATCGTGATGTGCATGCCGCCCAGAGAGTCCATGACTGCTATCGTAACGCATTGTTTTGACAGTTAACTCATGGTATAAAGCGCGGCCTTTTTTGGCAATGAAACCACACGCGCCGTCAGTTTGACGTCTTCGGTCCAGTACCGGAGGGCCAGATAGAACGAGTGATGGGGTGTTCCGGCGCAGATTGCCTTGCTGCTGGAATCATCACTCGGACAGCGCGGAGGCCCAACCCACACAATCAGGAGTATTTACATGGCCAGCGTGTCCATGCGACAGATGCTGGAAGCGGGTGTTCACTTCGGACACCAGACCCGCTTCTGGAACCCCAAGATGGCGCCGTACATCTTTGGTGATCGAAACCGTATCCACATCATCAATCTCGAGAAGACGCAGCCGATGTATGCGGAAGCTGCCGGCTTCATTCGCAACGTCGTGGCCGATGGTGGCATGGTGCTGTTCGTCGGTACCAAGCGGTCGGCGCGCGAAGCCATCCAGAAAGAAGCGGCCCGTTGCGAGATGCCCTACGTCAACCAGCGTTGGCTCGGGGGCATGCTCACGAATTTCAAGACCATTCGCGCGTCCATCAAGCGACTGGCCGAGCTCACCGAAATGAGCGAGAACGGCACACTCGGCAAGCGTGGCAAGAAAGAGGCCACGATGCTGAAGCGTGAGATGGAAAAGAAAGAGCGCAGCCTGGGCGGCATCAAGCACATGGAGTCGTTACCCGACGTGCTGTTCGTGATCGACGTCGGTCACGAGAAGATTGCAGTGCACGAAGCGAAGACGCTCGGCATCCCGGTGGTTGCGGTCGTGGACAGCAACTGCGCACCGGATGACGTCGACTACGTCATTCCGGGCAACGATGACGCCATGCGTGCGATCCAGTTGTATGCCAGCGGGATGGCGGACAGCGTGCTCGAGGGTCGGGCGCAGTCGCCATCGGTTGCGGTTGGCGAGGACGATTTCGTCGAGCTGGACGAAGACGGCAATCCGCGCAAGAAGAGCGCGCGCGGTCGCCCGCAACGTGCCCCAGCGCCGACCCGCGGTGGGCGTCGTCCGGCGCCGACGGCGCGTCGCCGTTCGGTCGTGGCGAGTGTGTCAGCGGACGTCGTGAACGATGTCGTGGACGACGGCGCAGAGGTCGACGCCGTGGATGTCGCTGCGGCTGACGTGAAGTCGGTACGGACGGATACCCGCACGCGCAGCACGCCAGGGGGTGGCGCGAGGCGTGGCGCAGGTGCGCCGCGGGGACGCGGCTGAGCCGCAGCCAGGTTGAAATCATTGATGGTGATCGAATGAGCATTACGGCCGAGTCAGTCAAACAACTTCGCGAGCGCACCGGCGCCGGGATGATGGAGTGCAAACGCGCGTTGGTGGAAACGCAGGGTGATCTCGACGCCGCTGCGGAGCTCATGCGCAAACAGGGCCTCGCCAAAGCCGACAAGAAGGCGACGCGGGTCGCCGCCGAAGGTGTGATCGTGCTGGCCAAGGCTGCGGATGGCAAGTCTGCTTCGATGGTCGAGATCAATTGCGAGACCGACTTCGTCGCGCGTGAGAGTGACTTCGCGGCATTCGCCGACGCGGTGGCCGCCCAGGCGCTGGCGATGAACGCCGACACGGTCGAAACATTGGCGGCAGCCAAATTGTCGTCGGGCGAAACGGTCGATGAACGTCGGCGAGCGCTGATCGCCAAGATCGGCGAAAACATCACTGTGCGCCGGGTGACGGTCCTGCGCTCGAGCGGCTCGTTAGGCGCTTATGTACATGGTACGCGCATCGGAGCGCTGGTCGCGCTCGATGGTGGCGGCGACGCGCTGGCGCATGATCTCGCCATGCATGTTGCGGCCAGCAAACCACAGCATCTGTCGGTGGATGATGTGCCGGCAGAAATCGTGGCGAAGGAGCGCGAGATCGAAACCGAGAAAGCGCTCGGTGAAGGCAAGCCCGCAGAGATCGTCGCCAAAATGGTCGAGGGTCGCTTGCGCAAGTCGCTGGGCGAGATGACGTTGCTGGGCCAACCGTTCGTCAAGGATCCGGATGTCACGATCGAGAAGTTGCTGAAGAGCGCCGGTGCCAAGGTGCGGCAGTTCGAGCGTTTCGAGGTTGGCGACGGCATCGAGAAGAAGAAGGACGACTTCGTCGGCGAGGTGATGGCGCAGGTCAAGAGTAGCGCCAAGTCCCAAACAGACGAGGCTCCGAAGCACTGAGACACTGGTCTCGTATGGAACCCCGCCAAAAGCGGGGTTTTCTTTATGGCAAACTCGATTCGCGGGCAGCTCTCGCGATCGGGCCTCTGAAGGAGTAGGCGGGCATGACCCAGACAGGTGGAGCGCGCTACAAGCGGATTCTGGTCAAGCTGTCCGGCGAGGCATTGCTTGGCGGTGGTGACTATGGCGTAGACCCGGCGATGCTCAAGCGGATCGCGGCGGAGATCATGGAAATCCAGGCCATGGGCGTGCAGGTGGCGGCGGTGATCGGCGGCGGCAATATCTTCCGCGGCGCCGGGCTCGCACGTGCCGGCATGGACCGGGTGACCGCCGACCAGATGGGAATGCTGGCCACTGTGATGAATGCGCTCGCCATGCAGGACGCGCTCGAGAGCATGGGTGCGTTTGCGCGCGTGATGAGTGCGATTCGGATCAATGAGGTCTGCGAAGACTACATTCGGCGACGCGCGGTGCGGCATCTCGAGAAAGAGCGGGTGGTCATTTTTGCTGCCGGCACCGGCAATCCGTTCTTTACCACGGATACGGCAGCAGCGCTCCGCGCGATCGAGATCGATGCCGATGTGCTCCTGAAAGCTACCAAGGTTGACGGCATTTACGACTCCGATCCGGTCAAGAATCCGGCTGCGAAGCGCTACCCGCAGCTCACCTTCGACAAGGTATTGACGGACCGTCTGAACGTCATGGATGCCACGGCGATAGTCATGTGCCGCGACAACGGCTTGCCGTTACGCGTGTTCAATCTCAACAATGCCGGCGAACTGCCGCGTATCGTGCGGGGCGCGGACCTCGGCACGGTAGTCACCAACTAGTTGCACCAGTCGCAGACGAGGGTCCAGTCATGATCGAAGACTTGAAGCAGGATGCCGCACAACGCATGGCGAAGTGTGTCGAGGCTTTTCAGGCCGACTTGCGCAAGCTGCGCACAGGTCGCGCGCACCCATCGCTGATCGAGAACATCAAGGTGGACTACTACGGTTCGGATGTACCGCTCAGGCAGGTGGCCAACGTGGCAGTCGAGGACGCCCGCACGCTCACGATTTCACCGTGGGAGAAGAACATGGTGGGCCCGATCGAGAAGGCGATTCACAAGTCGGATCTGGGCCTGACACCGATGACCGCGGGTACGGTGATTCGCCTGCCGTTGCCACCGCTCACCGAGGAGCGACGCCGTGACATCACGAAAGTCGTGCGCGCTGATGCAGAGAACGCGCGGGTCGCCATCCGCAACGTGCGGCGCGACGTGATGGGGGACATAAAAGAGGCCCTCAAGGAGAAGCTGCTGTCACAGGACGAAGAGAAGCGCGGTGAAGTGGAGATCCAGAAGCTGACCGACAAGTACGTCGGCGAGATCGATACTCAGCTTGCGGCGAAAGAAAAAGAGATCCTGCAGGTATAGGGCCTCGCCATGGATCTGCCGCGGCACATCGCGATCATCATGGACGGCAACGGTCGCTGGGCCAAGGCGCGCGGTCTGCCGCGTCACCTGGGTCACAAGGATGGTCTCGCGCCGGTGCGCATGTGTATCGAACAGTGTGCCAGGCGCGGCATCGAGGCGCTGACCTTGTTCACGTTTTCCAGTGAGAACTGGCGTCGTCCGGCCGAGGAAGTTGGTAGCCTGATGAATCTGTTCATGGATTCGCTCGATCGCGAGGTTGCGCAACTGCACCAGGATGGTGTGCGTCTGCGGTTCATCGGTGATCGCCATGCCTTGAGCGTCAAGCTGCAGTCGCGCATGGCGGAGTCTGAGCATCTCACGGCAACCAACGAGCGCCTGCGTTTGCAGATCGCGATCTGCTATGGCGGCCGCTGGGACATTCTCAACGCCGTGCGGCATCTTGCGCGTGCCGCTGCGAGCGGCAGTATAGGCGTCGATCAGATCGACGAAGCGGCGTTCGCCGCCGCTCTGTCGCTCGGTGATTTGCCCGACCCGGATCTGTTCATCCGCACCGGCGGGGAGCATCGCATCAGTAATTTTCTGTTGTGGAACCTGGCCTATACCGAGCTGCACTTCACGGATGTGCTCTGGCCGGACTTCAGCGTGGCTGACTTCGACTTGGCGCTGGCGGCATTTGCGCGCCGTGAGCGTCGCTTTGGGCTCACCAGCGAGCAGGCCGGGGCTCGTGCTTAGACAGCGTGTAGTGACGGCAGTGTTGCTGGGAGCCGTGCTGCTCGGCGTGGTGCTGTTGCTACCGCCCTGGGCCACGGTGCTGCTTTTCACGCTCACCATACTCGCCGGTGCCTGGGAATGGTCTGCATTCACGGGGGCCGAGTCATTAGCGAGGCGGCTGGCATTCGTGGTGTTGATTGCGCTAGCGATTGGCGCGAGCCATGTCTACCTGCTGGACCGTCGTTCCCTGCAAGTAGTGCTGTGGGCGGCGGCAATCTGGTGGTTAGTTACTTTCCTGTGGGTGGTGCTCGCACCCAGGCGGGTGCCGCCGCTCGCCGCCGTGCTCGCCGGGATACTCGTGCTCGTGCCAGCCTGGATTGCGCTCGTTTATCTGCGCACAGCCTTGCCGCTCGGCGCGGCGTGGTCGTTGTTCGTGCTGGGTCTGGCGTGGGCGGCCGATACCGGTGCTTTCTTCGCCGGGCGCTATTTTGGCAGGGTGCCGCTGGCGCCACGCGTGTCACCCAAGAAGACCTGGGAAGGAGCTCTTGGGGGCGTCGTGTTCGGTGCGCTCGCCGGCTTTTGCGGCGGCTTCGTGCTGCCCGTGCAGCTGTGGCCTTTCGTCGCTCTTTGCGCATCCGTTGCGGCGATCTCCATCGTGGGTGATCTCACCGAAAGCATGCTGAAGCGCGCGGTTGGGGTCAAAGACAGCGGCTGGCTGTTTCCGGGCCACGGCGGTGTGCTGGATCGCATCGATAGCGTAACGGCTGCGGCACCAACGTTCCTGCTGGGTTTGTTGGTGTTCGAGATCGTGCCATGAAGGGCGTGGTGATACTCGGCAGTACCGGCTCGATCGGCGAGAACACACTCGACGTTATCGCGCGCCATCCGGATCGTTATCACGTCGTTGCTTTGGGCGCGCAGCGCAATGTTGCCAGGATGGTCGCCCAGTGCGAGCGCCATCGACCGCAGTTCGCGACGCTCACCGATCCGCACGCCAACGCCGAATTGCAGGTGGAGTTCGTGCGCCTCGGTATCACGACCGAGGTGCTGACAGGTAACGACACGCTGGCAGAACTCGCGGTCTTGCCCGCTGCGGACATCGTGATGGCGGCGATCGTAGGTGCGGCGGGACTCGAGTCGACGCTGGCGGCCGCCAATGCCGGTAAACGCTTGTTGTTAGCAAACAAAGAGTCGCTGGTGATGGCGGGTAGTCTGCTGATCGACGCGGTGCGGCGCTCCGGCGCGACACTGCTGCCAATCGACAGCGAGCACAACGCCATTTTTCAATGCCTGCCGGCGGCCCCCCCCGGCGCCGCACCAGCGGGTGTGCGGCGCATTCTGCTCACCGCGTCCGGCGGGCCTTTGATCGACGTGCCGCTCGACCAGTTGGAATCGGTGACCCCGGCCGAGGCCTGTGCGCATCCGAACTGGCGGATGGGGCGCAAGATCTCGGTTGACTCGGCCACCCTGATGAACAAGGGACTCGAGTTCATCGAGGCGTGCCTGCTGTTCGGCGTACAGCCCGCGCAGGTGGAGGTAGTGGTGCATCGCGAGAGCATCGTGCATTCGCTGGTCGAGTACATCGATGGCAGCGTCCTGGCACAGCTCGGGTCGCCCGATATGCGTACGCCGATTGCGCACGCACTCGCCTGGCCGGACCGCATGGCGTCCGGTGTACAATTTCTCGACTTGCTGCAGGTGGGGCGGCTGCGTTTCGAGGCGCCCGATGCTGGGCGTTTCCCGGCGTTGGCGCTCGCGCAAGCTGCCGCAAGTCAGGGCGGCTTGCGCCCTGCGGTCTTGAATGCGGCCAATGAGGTGGCTGTTGCGGCATTTCTGGAGGGTAGATTGAACTTTGCCCGGATAACCACGGTCATTGAGGCAGTGATGAATCAGATGCACAGTGGCGCGCTCAGCACGTTGGATGATGTGCTGCAGGCCGACGCGGAGGCGCGCGCGCGTGCCGAGACGGCGATTGACGCGGCCGCGGCGCCGCGAGCTCGCCATAGTCCAGGCGTGAGTCAGCGCCTGTGAGCTACCTGTGGCAGCTGTTGTGGTTCATCGTCGCAGTGGGGCTGCTGGTCACCATTCACGAATATGGTCACTTCTGGGTGGCACGCAAGCTCGGCTTCAAGGTGCTCAGGTTCTCAGTCGGCTTCGGCAAGCCGCTTTTGAAGAAAATCGGCTCGGCACCCGACCATACCGAGTATGTATTGGCGGCAATCCCGCTGGGTGGCTACGTCAAGATGCTCGGCGAGCACGACGACGAATTCAGCGCGGCGGAGGCGCATCGTGCGTTCACACGTAAACCACCGTGGCAACGCATCCTCGTTCTGTTAGCTGGTCCGGCTGCCAACATCATTTTTGCGATTGTCGTCCTGTGGGCGATGCTGTGGTACTCGGGACAGACCATCGTGCAGCCACTGGTCGGCGAAGTGCGGGACGGCTCGCCAGCGCAAATCGCGGGTTTGCGCAACGGGGATGAGATCTTGAGCGTTGGGGGCAGCCCAGTGGCCGATCAGCGCGACGTCGTGCTGGGTATGCTCGATGCCATGAGTTCGAGCGGTGCGGCGGCGCTTACCGTGCGTGGCGCGGACGGGCGGGCCCGTGAAGCAACGCTGGTGGTTACAGAAGAAGACGAGCGGCGCCGGCTGACCGAGCCTGGCCAGCTGATGAATGGACTTGGTGTGGCGTTCTGGCGCCCGCCGACACCCACGGTCGTGGCGACAGTGGCGCCGGGCAGCGCCGCCGCCGCCGCCGGGCTGCAAGTCGGCGATCGCATCGTGGCAGTCGATGGCGAGCGCGTTGCCGATTTCGACGCGCTGCGCACGATCATTGCGGCGAACCCCGGAGCGGACATGGCGCTGCGTTTCGAGCGCGATGGCAGCGAGCAGAGCGCGCGGGTGCGGATAGGTACGGCGCAGTCGGGCGATCAGACCATCGGGATGCTCGGTATCTCGCCGCAGCCAGGCAAGTTGCCCGATTCGATGATCAAGCGAGTCGCGTTGTCGCCGTTCGCGGCGCTCGGCGGGGCGGTGGAAGAGGCTTGGCGGATGACCGCGCTGCAGGCCAGGTTTTTCGGTCGGATGCTGGTGGGCGATGTATCGCTCAAGAATCTGTCCGGTCCGGTGACGATTGGGGAATTCGCCGGCGCTTCGGCATCGCAGGGCGTGGCGCCATTCTTGAGCTTCCTGGTGCTTATTTCGCTGTCGTTGGGATTTTTGAATCTGCTGCCGATTCCGATACTGGACGGTGGGCAGATCGTCTACCAGACCATCGAATGGGTGAAGGGCGGGCCGCTCTCCGAGCGGGCGCAGGCGTTCGGGCAGCAGGTCGGCATTGCGCTGCTCGTGCTGCTGATGGGCCTGGCGTTGTTCAACGATTTTTCGCGCACCATACTCGGTGGCTGATCATTTCTCGTCTGTGGGCCTCACGGGCTGGCAGGCGAGTGTTGGGGGACTCGATTGTTGTCGAAAGTAAGTATTGCCGTCGGCTTGGCGCTCACGGCTGCAGTGGTCAATCTGCCGGCGGTCGCGCAGGACGTCGCCGACTTCACCGTCGGCGATATCAAGGTCGAGGGACTGCAGCGCGTCTCGGAAGGTACCGTCTATAACTACCTGCCGGTGAACATCGGCGATCGTCTGACGCCGCAGCGCATACGTGAAGCCGTGCGTGCGCTGTACCAGACCGGATTCTTCCGCGACGTCGAGGTGCGACGCGACGGCGATACGTTGCTGGTGCTGGTGCGCGAGCGGCCCACCATCGAGAGCTTCGAGTTGAAGGGCAACAAAGACATCAAGACGGAGGACCTCAGCAAGAGCCTGCGGAACGTGGGTCTGGCGCAGGGCAAGACCTTCGATCGGTCGGTGCTGGAAGAAGTGACCGCCTTCCTGCAGGACCAATATGGCAGCCGCGGCAAGTACGCGGCGCGCGTCAAGACTGAGGTCGAAGAACTCGCCGATAACCGGGTCAAGGTGAAGATCGATATCGTCGAGGGTAAGCGCGCCAAGATCCGCCAGGTGAATATTGTCGGCAACGAGATCTTCACCGACAAACAGGTGCGCGATGAGTTCGAGCTGAAGACGCCCAACTGGCTGTCGTGGTACCGGCAGGATGACCGCTATTCGCGCGAATCGCTGCAGGGAGATCTCGAAAAGCTGCGGTCGTTCTATATGGATCGCGGCTACGCCAATTTCCAGGTGGAATCGGTGCAGGTGGCCATAGCGCCGACCAAGGATGATATCTTCATCACGGTGAATATCGACGAGGGCGAGGTATTCAAAGTCAAGGACGTCAAGCTCGCCGGCAACTTCGTCATTCCCGAAGAAGAGTTGCGTCGCTACCTGTTGGTTGGCCCGGGCACCACCTATTCGCGCAAGGTGATCACCGCCACGCAGGAACTGCTGCAGAACCGGCTGGGCGAAGACGGCTATGCATTCGCGAAGGTCGATCCAGTGGCCACCGCCGCGGGTGACAAAGACTCCAACGAGTTGTCGATCAATTTCGTGATCGAACCTGGCAATCGAGTGTACGTGCGCCATATTGCGTTCGAGGGCGCTAACAAGATCAACGACGAGGTATTGCGTCGCGAGATGCGCCAAATGGAAGGCGCGTGGCTGTCCAATCTGTCGCTCGAGCGTTCCAAGCAGCGTCTGCAGCGCTTGCCGTACATCAAGAAAGTCGAGTCCGAGACCAAGCCCGTGCCGGGGATACCGGACATGGTCGACGTGGTGTACAACGTCGAGGAAGGCCCGTCGGCACAGCTGGGCGGCGGTATCGGCTATTCCGAGTCCCAGTCCTTCATCCTGAACGGCAACTACGCCGACAGCAATTTCATGGGCACCGGGCGACGCATCGCCGTCGATCTGAATTCCGGCCGCTACAGCAAGGTGTATGGCCTCTCGGTGACCGAGCCGTACTTCACCAAGGACGGTATCGCACTCACCGGTTCGCTGACTTATCGCGACGTTACGCAATTCGTATCGGCATCCTCCGATTTCTCCTCCGAAACGATCGCCGGTGGCTTCGACATCGGCTATCCGATTTCGGAATTCCAGGGCGTGCGCTTCGGGCTCTCCTATCAGCGCGCCGACCTGCTAACGAGTTCGGGGAGCGCGCAGCAGGCGATCGACTGGGTGCGTTCGAACGGCTCACCGCGCGAAACCGTGCTCGAACCGATTCTCGATGACAACGGTATCCCGATTCCAGGCACCGGACCGTTCACCTTCTACGGCACGCGTTTCAATACGGTGGATTTGACGGCGGGCTGGAGTTTCGACAGCCGCAATCGCGCGCTGTTCGCGACCCGCGGTACGCGCCATACGCTGTCGCTGTCGTACACCTTGCCCGGCATCAGCGACGTGCAGTACTTCGTGGCCAACTACGAGTTCCTGAAATATGTGCCGTTGTTCGGTCGTTTCGCGCTGTCACTCGGGGGCGAAGTGGGCTACGGCATGGATGTCGGCAAGACCACGGCGCTACCGCCGTTCCGGCAGTTCTTCGCCGGCGGCCCGGATACGGTGCGCGGCTACCGTGAGAGCCGATTGGGACCGAAAGACCAGTTTGGCAATCCCTATGGCGGTAATCTCAAGGTCGTGGGCCGCGCTGAGCTTATCCTGCCGATGCCGCAGAAATGGGCGTCGAGTGCCCGCCTCAGTTGGTTCTACGACATTGGCAACATATTCTCGGTCGGTGATCGCGTGAATTTCACCGGACGCTTCGACCCTTTGACCGGGCAACCCGGCGCGCCAATCGAGTATGGCTTCAAGTATGATAAATTGAAGCATTCCACGGGCTTAGCCGTGCAGTGGCTGGCGCCACTCGGCATTTTCCGGTTCAGCTACGCCGTGCCACTCAACGCTTACGCAGGCGATAGCCTGTTGTATGAAGATGAGCAGGAGCGTTTCCAGTTTTCCATTGGCCAGGCGTTCTGAGCGCGCTTGGCGTCATTGCAGCAAAGAGGTATTGATATCGTGAAGCGTTCGATCCAGTTGACGATGTGGGGTATCGCGGCCACCGCGTCACTCGCGCTTGCCGCGATGCCGACTGTCGCACAGCAGGTGAAGGTGGGTGTCGTCGACTACGGCCGGCTGATGGAAGAATCGCCGCAGGCCAAGGCGGTTGCCGACGCTATCCGCGCCGAGTTCTCGCCCAAGAACGCCCAGCTGCAGCAGGAGCAGGCGGCACTCAAGGCGCGCGAGGAGAAGCTGCAAAAGGATGCGGCGACCATGACGGCCGAGCAACGCAGTAAGGCGGAGAAAGACCTCCGGGATGGCGTGCGCGAGCTGGCTCGTAAGCAGAGCGAGGCACAGGATGACTTCAACGCGCGTCGCCAGGAAGAAATGACGCGCCTGCAGCGCACGTTGATCGAAGAAGTACGCACCTACGCCAAGGCGCAGAACTACGACGTGGTCATCGCCGAGGGTGTGATCTATGCGACGCCCGCGGTGGATATCACGCCCGCGATCCTGACTGCATTGCAGGCTCGGCCCGCGCGTCCGACCGCCGCAACCGCTCCTGCGGCGGCGAAACCGCCGGCCAAGCCCTGACGGCGGCGCCGCTCGATCGGCGTCGTGGTTCGCCAGGGGAGATCGACTCGCGAGTTCACGCTCGGTGAACTCGCGGTGCGTCACGGCTGCGAGTTGCGCGGCGATCCGGCGCTGCGAGTCGCCAGCGTTGCGCCGATCGGCGCGGCTGGCCCTGGCAGCCTGTCTTTTCTGGCCAACCCCAAGTTGTTAGCAGAGCTGCGCGCGACACGGGCCACCGCGGTGGTCCTCGGCGCAGCTGTGGCGGACGACTCGCCAGTGGCCGCGCTGGTTGCCACCAATCCGCATGCCACCTACGCTCGTATGGCAACGGAGCTGTATCCAGAGGCCAGCTTTGCACCTGGCGTGCATGCCAGCGCCATCGTTGCGGTCACGGCGAACATCGATCCGAGCGCGCATATCGGGCCGCACGTTGTCATCGGTGAGGGTGTCCAGATCGGAGCGCGCACGTTCGTTGGGCCCGGCTGCGTGCTGGAAGACGACGTCAGTCTCGCTGCCGATGTACGCCTGATTGCGCGCGTCATGGTCTGCCATGCGGTTCGCATAGGGGCGCGTAGCACCATTCATCCCGGTGCTGTGGTGGGTTCCGACGGCTTCGGTTACGCCAACGACCAGGGTGCGTGGCTCAAGGTTCCACAGGTTGGCAGTGTGCTGATCGGCGAAGACGTCGAAATCGGTTCGAACACGACGATCGACCGCGGCGCGATCGGTGACACCGTGATCGAAGCTGGCGTCAAGCTCGACAACCAGATTCAAATCGGCCACAACGTTCACATTGGTGCACACACCGCGCTCGCCGCCTGTGTCGGCGTATCGGGCAGTGCGACCATCGGTAAACGCTGCATGATCGGTGGCGCGGTCGGGATAGTCGGGCACCTGACAATCTGCGACGATGTGGCGGTCACCGGGCTCACCATGGTCTCCAGCAGCATAACGGAGCCCGGGATGTACTCGTCCGGCTGGCCGGCGGAACCGACTAGCAATTGGCGTCGTATCGTTGCGCGCGTCAAGCGCGTCGAACGGCTGGTGGAACGCATCGGCAAATTGGAACGAGCAGATGCGGGTAAAGGGAAAGATAATGACTGACGTGATCAATATGGACATCAGCGGCATCCTCAAGCAGTTGCCGCATCGTTACCCGTTTCTGCTCGTCGATCGGGTGCTCGAGTGCCACCCCGGCGAGACCATCCGGGCGCTGAAGAACGTGACGGTCAATGAGCCGTTCTTCCCTGGGCATTTTCCGCATCGGCCGGTCATGCCCGGAGTAATGATCCTGGAGGCGCTCGCCCAGGCGGCAGGCATTCTGGCGTTCGTCACGGCAGGCGTGATTCCGGATGAGAACACGCGGTTCTTCTTCGTCGGTATCGACAAGGCACGGTTCCGCAAGCCAGTCGAGCCGGGTGATCAGTTGATCTTGACCGCCAAGCTCGAGCGCAGTTTCAAAGGTATCTGGAAACTCTCGACCATCGCCTATGTGGGCGACGACGAAGTCACATCGGCGGAAATGATGGTGGCGCCGGAGACCGGGCCGTCACGGCAGATCGCTACTTGAGTATTCACCATTCGTGGCAGCTAACATGATCGATCCTAGCGCCCAGATTGCCTCGGGAGCTCGCGTGGCAGACGACGTCCGGGTAGGTGCCTATACGGTGATCGGCGCAGACGTTGAGATCGGCGCCGGTTGTCAGATCGGGCCGCATGCCGTCATTCATGGGCGCACGCGTATCGGTCGCAACAACAAGATCTTTCAGTTCGCGTCGCTCGGTGACGAGCCGCAGGACAAGAAGTACGCCGGCGAACCGACGCGGCTCGAGATCGGCAACGGCAATGTTTTCCGCGAGTTCACCTCCATGAATCGCGGCACCCAGCAGGGTGGCGGCGTCACTCGCATCGGCAACGACAATCTGTTCATGGCGTACACGCATGTTGCACACGATTGTGTGGTCGGCGATCACTGCGTGTTGGCCAACTACGCGACGCTCGGCGGACACGTCCATCTGGGCGATTGGGTGATCATGGGTGGGTATGCCGGTATCCATCAGTTCACTAAAGTGGGTCCGCACGCTTTTCTGGCCAACAATGCGGCGGTGACGCGCGATGTGCCGCCGTACGTCATGACGGTGGGCCAGCCTGCAGTGCCGCATTCCGTGAATGCCGAGGGTCTGAAACGGCGCGGCTTCGATGCGCAGCAGATACGCAACATCAAGAACGCGTTTCGTATTCTCTATCGTTCGGATCTGCTGCTGGTCGATGCTGTCGCGCAGTTGCAGGCGCTCGTGCCGACCCAACCCGAGCTGGGCATTTTCGTCGCTTTCCTGGGCGAATCGACCCGCAGTCTGGTTCGTTAGCGCGGCGCCCGGCCTCAATGCGTATTGGCTTGGTGGCAGGTGAAGTATCCGGTGATGCACTCGGAGCCGCGCTGATCACGGCACTGCGCGAGCGCTATCCCGACGCCACGTTCTGCGGTGTGGGCGGGCCGAAGATGGCCAGCACCGGTCTCGAGCTCTGGGAATCGTCCGAGTCGTTAGCAGTGATGGGTCTTACGGAGGTACTGAAGCACCTGCCGGGACTACTGCGCCTGCGCGCGCGGCTGCGCCAACGGTTCATCGCCGCCAAGCTCGATGTCTTCGTCGGCATCGATGCGCCCGAGTTCAATCTGGGCCTGGCGAAGCAATTGAAACGCGCAGGTATCGCAACGGTGCAATACGTCAGTCCGCAAGTCTGGGCGTGGCGGCAGCAGCGTGTGCGCACGATTGGTCAGGCCTGCGATTTGATTCTTTGCCTGCTGCCTTTCGAGCCTGCGTTCTATGCTGAGCATGGCGTCAAAGCGGAGTTCGTCGGTCATCCGCTGGCCGACCAGATCCCCTTCGAGATCGATCGCGCTGCGGCACGATTGGAACTGGGATTGCGCGACGACTCGCGCGTGGTCGCGTTGTTGCCAGGCAGCCGGCGGGGAGAGGTCGAGCGTCTGGGGCCCGAATTTGCGGCAGCGGCGCGCTGGCTTCAGCATCGTGATCCCGATATGCAGTTTATTGCACCAATGGCAAACGCGACTCTGCGCCGCTTGTTCGAGACGCAGTGCGCGGCAGTAGCGCCGCGGCAATTGATCCGCCTCGTCGACGGCCACGCACGAGCCGTGCTGGCGGCCTGTGATGTTGCGATCGTCGCCTCGGGGACTGCGACACTCGAAACCGCGCTATCGAAGCGGCCGATGGTCGTCGCCTACCGGCTCGGCCGTCTGACCGCGGCCATGCTGCGCTGGTTCGGCCTGGTCAAGGTGCCGCACTTCTCACAGCCGAATCTGCTGGCGGGTCGTGAGCTCGTCCCAGAGTTCTTTCAGGAGCGAGTCAGCGGCGATGACCTGGGCCGCGAGGTCTGGCAGTGGTTTGAGTCGCCGGCTCGTGTGGAGCAACTGCAGGAAGAGTTTCTCGATATCCATCACCGGCTGCGTCAGGGAGGTGCAGCGCTCGCTGCTCGTCACATCGCCACCTTGCTCGAAGCAAAACCTGACGTGTCAGCGCTGCGATGAGAGTCGGCTCCTTGCTGGCGGGTGTCGATGAAGCCGGCCGCGGTCCGCTCGCGGGCCCCGTTGTTGCGGCGGCGGTGATTCTGTGTCCCGCGCGACCCATCGGAGGTTTGACCGATTCCAAACTGCTGGAGCCTGCCGAGCGGGCCGAGTTGGCACCTGTCATCCGGGCGCAGTGCGTTGCATGGGCTGTGGCCTGGGCGGATGCCGAGGAAATCGATTGCCTGAATATCCTGCAGGCAACTTTTCTCGCCATGCGCCGCGCATTGTTCGGGCTGCCGGTAGCCCCATCGCGCATCGTGGTCGATGGCAATCGTTTGTTTCGCTGCGACGACCTGGGATTCGATTGCCACGTCGAGGCGATCGTCAAGGCGGATCTCACCGTGGCCGCAGTCAGCGCGGCGTCCATTCTGGCCAAGACCGTGCGCGACGCGCAGATGGACCACCTGGACAGGCGCTATCCGGGCTTCGATTTCGCCAGTCACAAGGGTTATCCAACGCCGCACCATAGACGGTGTCTGAATGAGCTGGGGCCAACGCCTCTCCATCGCGTCAGCTACGCCCCGGTGCGGCTCGCGCGGGGCTAGAATAGCGGTCAGCGTGAGCGGTGCCGCCATATACGAGGTCGATTCACGGTAGCAACATGGCCGAGCCGCAGTTCGTACATTTGCGTGTTCACACGGAGTATTCGCTGCTCGACAGTGTCGTGCGCGTCAAGCCGCTGGTCGCACGCGTGCGCGATGCGGCGATGCCCGCGGTTGCGATTACGGACCAGAACAATCTGTTCGCGATGGTCAAGTTCTACCGCGCTGCACTGGCGGCGGGTATCAAACCGATCATTGGCGTCGATCTGCACATCCGCCCGACGGACGACCGCAGCGCACCGACGCGCTTCTCGCTACTGTGTCTCGATCAGACCGGCTATGGCAACGTCACACGACTCGTCACCAGGGCCTATCTCGAGGGTCAGCTGAAAGGCGTGCCGCTGGTCGAGCGCAGTTGGCTGACCGCCGAGTCCTGCCAGGGATTGATCGCCCTGTCGGGCGCTGGCGAGGGTGATGTCGGCCGCGCCTTGGCGAACGGCCGGGACGCGGACGCCGAGGAACTCATTTTCGGCTGGCAAGCGGTCTTCGGTGAGCGCTATTTTCTGGAACTGCAACGTGTAGGCCGGGCCGACGAGTCTGCCTACATCGCTGCGGCGACACTGCTGGCGGCGCGTACCGGTACGCCGGTAGTCGCAACTAACGACGTCAGGTTTCTGTCGCCGACCGATTTCGAGGCACACGAAGCGCGAGTCTGTATACACGAAGGCTCGCAGCTGGTCGATCCGAATCGCGTGCGTCGTTACACCGCCGAACAGTATTTGCGTACCGGTGCGGAAATGGCTGAGTTGTTCGCCGACATTCCCGAGGCACTTGCCAATTCCGTCGAGATCGCTCGCCGTTGCAATCTCTCCCTCACACTGGGGGAAGCCCGGCTGCCGGTGTTCCCCGCGCCAGCGGGCACGACTATCGAGGAGTTCATCCGTGCCGAGGCCGAGCGCGGCCTCGAGCGTCGACTGTTGGCGCTGGGCGATGCGCGGGCCGGCAGCGAGCAGGATTATCGCGAGCGACTCAAGTCAGAGCTGGTCGTGATCTGTGACATGGGGTTCGCCGGTTACTTCCTGATCGTTGCGGACTTCATACGCTGGGCTCGGGAGAATGGTGTGCCGGTTGGCCCAGGCCGCGGCTCGGGCGCCGGTTCGCTCGTCGCCTATGCACTCAGAATCACCGACATCGATCCGCTCAAGTACGATCTGCTGTTCGAGCGCTTCTTGAATCCAGAGCGCGTCTCGATGCCCGACTTCGACGTCGATTTCTGCATGGACGGCCGCGATCGCGTGATCGAATACGTGGCGCAGCGTTACGGACGCGAGCGAGTATCGCAAATCATTACCTACGGTTCGATGGCCGCAAAGGCGGTGGTACGCGATACGGGGCGCGTACTCGGCATGAGCTACGGGTTCGTCGACCGGATCGCCAAGCTGATCCCCTTCGAGCTTGGCATCACGCTCGAGGATGCGCTCACCAAGGAGGCGGAACTCAAGCGTCTCTACAAGGAAGACGAAGAGATCCGCAATCTCATCGATCTGGCGCGTTCCCTCGAAGGCCTGACCCGCAACGCCGGCATGCACGCCGGTGGTGTCGTGATCGCGCCGTCGGTACTCACGGACTTTGCGCCGCTCTATGCCGATGCGTCGGGTGGCAGCGTCGTCACCCAGTTCGACAAGGACGACGTAGAAGCCGCTGGCCTCGTCAAGTTCGACTTCCTGGGCCTGCGTACACTCACGGTGATCGACCGGGCGGTCGTCACAATCAACCGTCTGCGCGCCGCGCGCGGCGAGTCGCCGGTCGATATCGAGCAGCTGCCGATGGACGACGCGGCTACCTACCAACTACTGAAGGCCTGTCGGACGACTGCGGTTTTCCAGCTGGAATCGCGCGGCATGAAGGATCTGATCCGACGTTTGCAGCCGGACACATTCGAAGAAATCATCGCGCTGGTAGCATTGTTTCGCCCGGGGCCGTTGCAGTCGGGCATGGTGGATGACTTCATTGCGCGCAAGCACGATGGCAAGAAGGCGCATGCGCCGCCGATCGACTATCTGCATCCGTCGCTGGCGGAAGTGCTGGCGCCTACCTACGGCGTAATCCTCTACCAGGAACAGGTGATGCAGATCGCGCAGATTCTGGCCGGCTATACCTTGGGCGGCGCAGACCTGCTGCGTCGCGCGATGGGCAAGAAGAAGCCCGAGGAGATGGCCAAGCAGCGCGAGATCTTCGTCCAGGGCGCGATCGCGAACCGGGTGCCGGAACGGCAGGCGGCCCACATCTTCGATTTGATGGAGAAATTTGCCGGTTACGGCTTCAACAAATCGCACTCTGCAGCCTATGCATTGCTGTCTTACCAGACGGCCTGGCTCAAGACGCACTACCCGGCAGCGTACATGGCGGCGGTGCTATCGGCGGACATGGATCACACGGACAAAGTGGTCACTTTGATCGACGAATGCAAGACGACGCTCGCGCTCGAGGTGCTGCCACCACACGTGAACTCTTCGCACTACGAATTCACGGTGGCGGACGACCGAACCATCCGTTACGGTCTGGGCGCTATCAAGGGCGTGGGTCGCGGCGCAGTCGATGTGATCGTTGGCGAGCGTGCCGCCAACGGCGAGTTCACCAGCCTGGAAGATTTCTGTCACCGCCTCGATCTCGGCAAGATCAATCGCCGCACAAACGAGGCGCTGATCAAGGCGGGCAGTTTCGACGGCTTGGCAATCAATCGCGCGACCTTGATGCATCGTCTGCCGGCGGCGCTCGCGCTAGGTGAGCAGAACACGCGCGCGGTCGCTGCGGGTCAGGTCGACTTGTTCGGGCTGGCGGCGCCGCAGGCTGCACCGGATGCCGTGCGCGTCACGGCGCCAGACCAGCCTGACTGGACCGAGGCGGTGAGGCTGGCGGGCGAGCGCGAGACACTGGGGCTCTATCTCACGGGCCATCCGGTCGATCGATTTGCCAATGAGCTGCGGCGCTTCGCCTCGAGCCGTATTGCAGATCTCGTCAGCGATCGACCGGTCGCGAGTGCCGACTCTGGTCCGGGTTTCTTTCGGGGCAAGCCCGCAACCGTGGCGGGGCTGGTACATGAGGTGCGGCGACGGGGCACGCGCGTTGCCATTCTGCTCGACGACAAGTCAGGCCAGCTGGAGGTGGCGTTCTTCGAAGACGTGTATCAGCAATTCAAGGATCTGATCGTCAAGGATGCGCTCTTGCTGATCGAGGGCCAGCTGCGCTTCGACGAGTTTATCGACGCCTGGCGCCTGCAGGGTCGCAAAGTCACCGAACTCGAGCGCCTGCGTGAGCGTGAGGCCCGGCGGATCCTGTTGCGCTGGCCTGCGACCGACAGCGGTGGTAGCGCCAACCCGGCCAGTGCGGCAGCGGCTGATGGTCAGTTGGTCGAACGACTGGAGGCCACGCTTGCACCGTGGCGGGGTGGTAGTTGTCAGATCGCCATCCAGTACGCCAGCGCGAGCGCGCGCGCGGCGCTGTCACTCGGCGCCGCGTGGAACGTCCGGCCTACGCGTGAGCTGCTCGAGCAGCTGGAGTTGCTGGTCGGTCAGAAATCCCTCGACGTGCTGTACAGCGCGCCCCTGGACCACGATGCCGCCGTCGGCGGTGGCGCACAATGAGCCGGCGGCTCGTGTATGCTTAAGTATGGCCGTCAGCTTTCTCGACTTTGAACAACCGATCGCCGAGCTCGAGGCGAAGATCGAAGAACTGAAACTGGTTACCTCCGCATCGGAGGCCGGTATTCAGGATGAGATCGCACGGCTGCAGGCCAAGAGTCTGCAACTCATCGAGAGCACGTTCAAGAACCTCACGCCGTGGCAGATCACGCAGCTCGCGCGACATCCGCAGCGACCGTACACACTCGACTACGTGAACATGATTTTCACCGACTTCACGGAGCTGCACGGCGACCGGATGTATGGCGACGATCTCGCCATCGTCGGCGGCGTTGCGCGTCTCGAGGGCAAGCCGGTGATGATTATCGGCCACCAGAAGGGGCGCGATACCAAGGAGCGTGTACGGCGCAACTACGGCATGCCGAAGCCCGAAGGATATCGCAAGGCACTGCGGCTGATGCGCGTCGCCGAGCGGTTCCGGCTGCCATTGCTGACATTCATCGATACGCCCGGCGCTTACCCGGGGGTTGGCTCGGAGGAGCGGGGCCAAAGCCAGGCGATCGCGCGCAATTTGTTCGAGATGTCGGTGATGGGTGTGCCGATCATCAGCACGGTGATCGGCGAGGGCGGCTCCGGCGGCGCGCTCGCGATCGGCGTTTGCGATCGGCTGCTGATGCTGCAGTACAGTACGTACGCGGTGATCTCGCCCGAGGGTTGCGCCTCCATCCTGTGGAAGAGTGCGGACAAGAAGGAAACGGCCGCGGACGCCATGGGCCTCACGGCCGATCGTCTGGCGAAGCTGGGCCTGGTTGATGCAGTGTTGCCGGAGCCGCTGGGCGGTGCGCATCGCGGGCCCGCGGAGATCGCGCAGCGTCTGAAGGAAACGCTGCTCGACCAGCTCGCCGAACTGGAGGGCGTGTCACCGGACGATTTACGTGCCGCCCGTAACGCCCGAATTGCCGGCTTCGGTGAGTTCTCCGAAGCGGCCGGCTGAGCCGCTGGCGCTCGCCGTCGACCTCGGTGTCGACCCGCTGGCCGAAATCCGTCGTCTGCTAACGATTCCTACCGCGCGGCCGCGGGTCGTCGTTGCCCTGAGCGGCGGCATGGATTCGACCGCATTGCTATTGGCGCTCGCCGACCAACGCGAATCACTCGCGGCGCTGCGGGCGTTGCACGTGAATCATCATTTGATGCCCAATGCCGGCGAATGGGTGCAGCACTGTCGACGACTGACGCGTTCGCTGCGTGTACCCCTCCAGGTTCTCGATGCAAAGGTGTCGACCGACGCCTCGCGCTCGCTCGAAGAGCGCGCGCGCGCCGCGCGTTACCAGCTGTTCGCGGCAGCGCTGCGGCCGCAGGAAGTGTTGGTCGTGGCCCAGCACGCCGATGATCAGGCCGAGACCGTGCTGCTGCAGTTGCTGCGCGGTGCCGGCGTCGCTGGGCTGGCCGCGATGCCGGCTATCGCACCGCTCGGCGCTGGCTGTCTCGTGCGCCCATTGCTTGGGCTGCGGCGCGTGGCGATCGAGCGTTATGTACGTGCTCGCCAGCTGACATGGATCGAGGATGAATCCAACGACGACCTGCAACGCGCCCGCAATTTTCTCCGGCATCGTGCAATCCCGGTGCTGAGTGAGTACTGGCCGGGCGCCGTTCGAACGCTGGCTCGTTCGGCCCGCCACCTCGCCGAAGCCGATCAGCTGCTCACCGAGCGCGCACGGGAGGATTTGGCACGAGCAGCCGACGGGTTGGGTCTCGTCGTGATGCGGTTGCGAATGCTGGCGCTACCGCGTCGCAAGAACCTCTTGCGTCACTGGATCGCCGCGCGCGGCTTCCGCGTGCCGGATGCCACGCGGCTGGACGAAATTGCGGGACCGGTGCTGGCGGCCCGACGCGATGCGCAGCCGCAAGTGGCTTGGGACGACGCGCAGCTGCGGCGCGCGGCGGGCCGACTCGAGTTGCATCGCGTGGCGGCGTACACACCGCTGGCTGCGACGTGGCGCTGGCGGCTCGACGAGCCGTACGATCTGCAGGGCAATCGGGGCACAGTCGTCTTGCAGTCCGACCGCCACGGGCCGATCGACCTTGATCGTCTGCCCCCTGCGCTCGAATTGCGACCGCGCGTGGGTGGTGAGCGGATTCGTCCGGGGCCCCGGGCACGGCAGCGAGCACTGAAGGCGTTGCTACAGGAGGCGGGTCTGACGCCCGACGAACGCGCGCGGCTACCGCTGTTCTGGCAGGACGAGCGACTGCTTCTGGTCGGCGATCGCTGGACGGACGCGTCGGTGCATGCGCAGCGCGGTTCGGCACGCCGGGGGCGACTGATTCTGGCACGCTGACTGTCTGCGACGCTCGCCCGCGGCGCGTCGATTTGCTAACCTGTCTTCCCGTCGCGGCCTGTTGGCACGCTGCGTCGATTGAATGGCAGTTACATCGCCTTGCGCAGAGTCGGCAGACGCTGCACGAGGCACTTATTTCGGGCGGCGGGGTCTCCATGACACGTTTCGTATTCGTCACCGGTGGCGTCGTTTCCTCGTTGGGAAAGGGCATCGCGTCCGCGTCGCTCGGCGCGATCCTCGAAGCGCGCGGTCTGAAGATCGCCATGGTGAAGCTCGATCCGTATATCAACGTGGATCCGGGCACGATGAGCCCCTTTCAGCACGGCGAAGTGTTCGTGACGGCGGATGGCACCGAGTCCGATCTTGACCTGGGTCATTACGAGCGCTTCGTGCGCACGACCACCGGGCGGCATAGTAACTATACGACGGGGCGCATCTATGAGCGTGTGATCGCCAAAGAACGCCGCGGCGACTATCTTGGCGCGACAGTGCAGGTTATTCCGCACATCACGGATGAGATCAAGCGCAGCATCAAGTTGGGCGCGGGCGATGCCGACGTCTGCATGGTCGAGATCGGCGGCACGGTCGGTGACATCGAATCGCTGCCGTTTCTCGAGGCGATCCGCCAGATGGGCGTCGAACTCGGGCGCAACAACTGCGTCTATCTGCATCTGACTTTGGTGCCGGTAGTCGGCGGCTCTGGCGAGATCAAGACCAAGCCCACGCAGCACTCGGTCAAGGAGTTGCGCGGCATCGGTATTCAACCGGACGTGCTGCTGTGCCGTTGCAAGAACCCGCTGCCGGAAGAACAACGCCGCAAGATCGCATTGTTCACCAATGTGGAAGACCGCGCGGTGATTTCAGGCGTTGACGCCGATGACATCTACAAGATTCCGATCCTGCTGCACGAAGCCGGCCTCGATGAGATCGTGGTCGACAAACTGCGCTTGGAGGTGCCGCCAGCGGATCTGTCCGAATGGCGTCGGGTCGTCACCGCGAAGGCTAATCCGGACGGGCAAGTCGACATTGCGATGGTCGGCAAGTACGTGCAGATCAAGGACTCGTACATTTCGCTCAACGAGGCGCTGATGCACGCCGGATTGAAGACTCGGACACGTGTCAACATTCACTACATCGAGTCGACGGACGTCGAGAAACACGGCGTGCATGCCTTGAAAGGCATGGACGCGATTCTCGTGCCGGGCGGCTTTGGCGAGCGCGGCATCGAGGGCAAGATCCAGGCGGTGCGCTATGCGCGCGAAAACGACATCCCATATCTCGGTATCTGCCTCGGCATGCAGTTGGCGGTGATCGAATTCGCGCGCGGTGCGCTGGGCTTGGAAGGTGCCAACAGCACGGAGTTCGACCGGGCCACGCCGCACGCGGTTATTGCCATGATTACCGAATGGGATGACGCAACGCGCGGCGAACAGAAGCGGGACGAGACGACCGGCAAGGGCGGATCGATGCGCCTCGGTGCGCAGGACGTACTCCTCGAGCCGGATTCGGTCGCGCGCCAGCTGTACGGCGCCGAGCAGATCGCCGAGCGCCATCGACACCGCTACGAGTTCAATAACAACTACCTCGAGCGCTTTCGCCAGGGCGGCATGCGCTTCTCGGGGATGTCGCGTGACGAGCTGGTCGAGATCATCGAATTGCCGGCGCACCCCTGGTTCGTCGCTACGCAGTTCCACCCGGAGTTCACGTCGACGCCGCGCGATGGACATCCGCTGTTCGCCGGATTCGTGAAGGCGGCGCGTGCCAGTCGGGCGGCACAGTTGCCGGCAGTATCCGAGGCATGAAGCTGGCCGGCGTCGAGGTCGGCGCAGATCAACCGTTCTTCTTGATAGCCGGGCCGTGCGTGATCGAAAGCCCGGCGCTCACCGAAGAGATCGCCATTCGCTTGCGCGATATGACGCGCGCGCTGCAGGTGCCCTTTATTTTCAAGGCATCCTTCGACAAGGCGAATCGCTCGTCGGCCCGGAGCTATCGCGGGCCCGGAATCGATGCTGGTCTCACGGTGCTCGCGGACATCAGGCGCAAAGTCGGCGTACCCGTACTCACCGACGTCCATGAAGACACGCCGCTGGCCGACGTGGCCGCGGTCGTCGATGTGCTGCAGACACCCGCGTTCCTATGTCGCCAGACGAACTTCATCGTCAACGTGGCCTCCCAGGGCAAGCCGGTGAATATCAAGAAGGGCCAGTTCCTCTCGCCCTGGGAAATGCAGAATGTCGTCGACAAGGCGCGCGGTGCCGGCAATGCCGATATCATGGTCTGCGAGCGAGGGTTTTCGTTTGGCTATAACAACCTGATCTCCGATATGCGCTCGCTCGCGATCATGCGTGCCACGGGCGCGCCGGTCGTATTCGATGCAACGCACTCCGTGCAGTTACCCGGTGGGCAGGGCAGCGCATCCGGCGGGCAGCGCGAGTTCGTGCCGGTGCTGGCGCGCGCCGCGGTAGCGGCTGGCGTCGCAGGTCTGTTCATGGAAACGCATCCCGATCCCGCGCAAGCGCGCTCGGACGGGCCCAATGCCTGGCCACTGGATCGGATGCAATCCTTACTAACAACACTGGTCGAGCTCGACCAGACAGTCAAGCGTAAACCCTTCGAGGAATCATTGTTATGAGCCGGATCGTCGATGTCATTGGGCGCGAGGTGATCGATTCCCGCGGTAATCCCACCGTCGAGGCGGACGTCAGGCTCTCGAGCGGCATAGTTGGTCGTGCCGCCGTGCCGTCCGGCGCGTCGACGGGCACACGCGAGGCGGTCGAGCTGCGCGATGGCGACAAGAAGCGGTACCTCGGCAAGGGTGTGCTGACCGCGGTCAAGAACGTCAACACCGTGATCAGGAAGTCCCTGGTCGGCAAGAACCCCGCGGATCAGGTGGCGATCGATCACAAAATGATCGATCTCGACGGTACGGAGAACAAGTCACGGCTGGGCGCCAACGCGTTGCTGGCCGTCTCGCTGGCGACGGCACATGCGGCCGCACAGGACAGCGGCAAGAGATTGTGGCGCTATCTGGCGCGTGGCCGCAAGCCTGTGATGCCGGTGCCGATGATGAACATCATCAATGGCGGCGCACACGCGGACAATAACCTCGATGTGCAGGAGTTCATGATCCTGCCGGTCGGCGCCAAGTCCTTCAGTGAAGCTGTGCGCCAGGGCGCCGAGATCTTCCATACGCTGAAGTCGATTCTGAAGGGCAAGAAGCTTGCCACCTCGGTAGGCGATGAGGGTGGTTTCGCGCCGAATCTCGATTCGAACGATCAGGCCCTGAAGTTGATTCTGCAGGCGATCGAGAAAGCTGGTTACAAGCCGGGCAAGGATATCTATCTGGGGCTCGATGTCGCGAGCACCGAGTTCTTCGTCAAGGGCAAGTATCTGTTGCACGGCGAGCGCCGCGAGTTCACCGCGGCGCAGTTCGCGAAGTACCTGGCACGACTCGTGGACAGGTATCCGATCATCACCATTGAAGATGGCATGTCCGAGGCGGACTGGGACGGCTGGGCGGGCCTCACCAAGCTGTTAGGAAAGCAAGTGCAGCTGGTCGGCGATGATCTGTTCGTGACCAATACGAAGATCCTGCGCGAGGGCATCGACAAGGGCATCGCCAACTCGATCCTGATCAAGGTGAACCAGATCGGTACGCTCACCGAGACACTGGCAGCGATCGAGATGGCCACCGAGGCGGGCTACACGGCGGTAGTTTCACATCGCTCCGGTGAGACGGAAGACGCGACGATTGCCGACATTGCGGTGGCGACAGCGGCGACTCAGATCAAGACGGGGTCGATGTCGCGTTCGGACCGGATCGCCAAGTACAACCAGTTGTTGCGAATCGAGGGCGAGCTGGGTGGGAAGGTGGCGTATGCGGGGCGCGATGCGTTTCCGATGAAGTTGGGTTCGAAGTAAGAGCAGAAGGGAAGGTGGCGGGCGCGGCATGCGGGGCGGGGTGAGCCGCGGTCGGTCGAGATGTGCTTGGACCGGACTTGCTTGGCGCGCGCGCGGAATTTGTGTAGGGCCGTGCAGGTCCGCCGCCGCAACGACGAGGAGCGAGAACGCGGGGCGCGCGCCGGGTTGATAGCTCGGGACGAGGTGCCCTGCGAGCGGTGTGCGCGGCTCACCCCACACCCACATGCCGCACCCGTTCATCGGCGCGGTACTCAACTTCATGACGCGGTGCAGAGTGCGGCGCAATGTGCCGGCGCCGAGTCCGGCTCAGACTTGAATGATCGAATCCGCCGCAGGATGGATTCGTTCGGATCCCGTGGGCGTGATCAGTGTCAGGTCTTCGAGATGCGCGCTGCCGCCGATGCCGGCCTGCATGACGGGGCAGTCGACCGAGAGGATCATGCCGGGCTCCAGCACGACGTCGCCGAGGCCCGCGGCATCCGTGTGGTACAGGCCGACGCTATGTGGACCGAAGGCCACCTTGAAATCGTGGCCGGCCTTGCGGAGCGTCTCGCGGCCCAATGCGGTGATCTCCGAGAAGCGCAGCCCCGGACGCAGCGCGTCGCGCACGGTCTCCCAGCCGAGCGCGATCGCCTTGGTGGCTTCCTGCATGGTCTTCGAGGGCTCACCGACGAATACGGTGCGCGCGAAGTCGCCGTGATACCCGGCGCCCTCGCTGACGGCGTCGAACAGGAAGGCGTCGCCGTTGCGCAGCGTGCGGTCTACACTCTCGGCCGAGACGCCGCCGATCACCATGAATACACCACGATTGCCGCGCCGCGCGGCTTCGGCGAAGAACGTCGTGCGCATCTCGCGATAACTCGCACCAGCGCGAGCCGTGCCGGCGGCGATCAGCGCGGCCCGCATGTTGGCCATGGCCGCGAGCCGCATCAACTGCAGTTCGCGCGGAGATTTGACGAGGCGGATGCGCTTCATCGTCGTGTCCGCCGGAATGACCTGCGTGGCAAAGTCAGCTGCTGCGAACAGCGCCTTGAGTTCCGCCGTATCGACGCCCACCTTGCCGCGATCGAGTCCCATCTTGCGGATCGCCCTCACGAGGGCGAACTCCGCGTCGGGACTCGCGGGCTGGCGCTCGATCGCCGCCTGCACGGTCGTCGCGCGCTTGTCCTCGTAATCCCTCAACGGCTCACGCCCGGCGTCCTGGAAGATATTCATGCCTGCTGCGGGCGGTTCTGCTTTGAACCGCTCTGCCTTGGCGGCTGCGAGCTGTTCCGCGTCGGCTGGACCGGTGAACAGGAATACCTGGAACGGGTACTCGTACGCGTTGTCGACGAGTAGATAGTAGTAAGTGAAATCCGCGGCCACGAGACCGATGGGTTGCTGGCGATCACGACTGAGCAAGGCATGTGCGCCATAGCCGAAGCCCATGCGCGAAGTGACGGGCCAGTACCCCGTGAGGTGGTAGACATTGACAGGATTGGACAGCACCAGCCCGTCGAGTCCGTCGCGCTCCATCATCGCGTACGCGCGCTCGAGGTCGACGGGCGGCGCCTTACGCAGAATCTCAGCGGGTGACGGGCCTGCGGGCAGGGCTGCATTTGTTGCAGCATCGGCCGCAGCATCGGTTTTCATTTGCGAACTCGCGCCATATGAGGCGGCACTGGCCGGAATTCCGGCCAGTGCCGCTGCCTTGATGAGATTTCTGCGATTCATGTGCCGAAGACTAGCAGATGTCGCGCGCAGGCACTTCCCGGCGAGTCCTGTCGATCTAAGGCTTGGGCGGTTGCGGCTTCTGGGTGCGCGCGTAGTTCTCGAGGCTGGACAGGCTCGGGTCGACCCATTTGTCCGGCGCGCTCATGTAGATCGGGTAACGTTCCTTGACGCGCGCCAACACGGCGGGCGGCGCCATTTCCGGGTCCTTGATCGAGCTGAATCGGCCGATGTAGTAGATATGCCCTGGCGCCGGTCCCATCAACATCCATGGCAGCCACGGCGTGATACGCGACCACACACCGCTGTGCGGCAGGTGCGTGAGCGCCGGGTTTTCGACATCTTCGCGGCGCATGAAATACCGGAACATCTCCGACACGCGGTTCATCGGCCCGGCGGATTCGCGCGGCCATTTGGCCGGATCGAGCGCATTGGGATAAAACAGATGAATGTCGCTGTCGAGCGAGACGACGTCGCCTAACAGGCCCCATGGACGCAGCAATGGGCGCTTCGGTGGTTTGTCTTTGTTGAGGCCACCATAGCTTGGCGGATCGGGGTAGTACTCGCTCAGAACATAGTTGAACGGGTCATTGGCGACGTCGACAACCCGGACCCGCTCGCCTGTATACGGATTGCCCCACTCATCCATCATCGCGCCGGTTTTGAGATCACGATAGAAGACCAGTTCGCGGCACAGGCGTTGATAGCTACCGTCCGGCTGCTTCAGAACACGGATCCCAGAGAAGACTTCGAAACCGAACAGCGGGCGCACCGCCTCGTTGTCCCGTATGCCATGAACCATCCCGGTGCAATAGCCGTGGATGAACTTGCCTGGTGCGATGTCGGCTTCCAGGCGCGCGGAAGTCTCGCGGTTCCAGATCGGGTCGTCGAACGCGAGTTCGATCTTGCCGCTGGAGCGCTGCGTTTTGGTCGGTGCCGTCGAGGCTTGCGTCAGGGCAGCGATGCCCAGCATCGAGCCGCTGGTCAACGCCGCGCGGCGCGACATTCGGTGCCGTGATTTGTCGTTCATGTACTGGTCCTTCGGTTGGCGATCAATCAGGTGTTGAGCTGTGTGGCGCCGGCGTGGCAGCTTCAATGTAGGCGGCTACCAGTTGGGCGAACCTCCGCGGCGCTTCCAGAGGTGGGTAGTGCCCGACGTCCGGCATGAAAACTTTGGAAACCTGTGTACCCGTCAGGTAACCGGTGATGGTGTCTGCTGTTGCGGGCACCAGCAGATTGTCACGGCCGCCCCAGATCAATAGGGTAGGCGCCTTGACGGCACTCAGTGCCGCGACCGCCCGCGCGTGGTCGGCAACGCGGGCTACGGCGGTGAGGTAGTTTTTCTCTGGACCGCGACGATTGAAATCGTAGTACTGCTCGCGGATACCCGCGTCGAGGCGACCCGGGTCACCGCTGAAATAGTCGAGAAAAAGATTCCAAAACTGTTGCGACTGGAATCCTGTCTCGCGCGCCACCCGTTGCGCTTCGAGAAACTCTGCGCTTTGCTTCATGTGATCCGTCGTGACCGGGTCGGATGGAGTGTTCGACAGGATCAATCGTTCGACCAGGTCCGGCCGCTTGGCGGCGAGGAAGACACCCAAGGTACCGCCGCTCGATACACCGACGAAGGTGAGGCGCGCGATACCGAGTTGCTCCATCAGGCCCTCGGGAATATCGGTGGGCAGCAAAGTCGCAGCGGCTTCATCGGAGATGCGGCCCGACAAACCCTGCGGCGGAATATCGAAGCGGATCACGCGATAGTTACTGGTCAGCTCGGGTGCCACATGATCCCAGGTCTTGAGCGTGCTCTGCGAGCCATGCGCCATCAAGATGACGGGGCCACGGCCCTCGTCCTTGTAGTAGACCTCGACTCCCTTGACTACCGCGATGCGCCCACGCCGGTCGCCATACTTGGCGCGCAATGCTTCCAGCGTCAGAAACGGTTTGGATATTTCTGCCGCCAGCGCTGGTCCGCTGGCAGCGATGGCGAATGTTAGGGCGAGGAGTATGGATTTCATGGGGTATCCTTGGGCGGCACACATCGAGTGGGAATTCATCGGTACTCTATTTCATTTTCAAGTTGTCTGGCGAGGTCGATTGCGGCACGCTTGCGGGAGTTTCCCCAGGATTGGCGCAGCCAGACGCCGGAGGAACGCCGCAATGAAAGTCTTCGATGTCGATATACTTCTGACTGACCCCACCTCCCTGCGACCGTCGCGGTTGTCATGAGCGTGACCATCAAGCGTGGCATCGGAGTCCTGTCGGTACTAGTGGTCGCATTGTTGGTGTGGATCATGAGCGCCCGGGCGGGGTTGCTGACACACAACGAAGCACGCCTGCGCGCCCTCTACCAACTTCAAGACTCAAAGTATCTGATCGTCGACGGCCAGCAGGTGCACTACGTCGACCGGGGGCGGGGTCCAGCGATCGTTTTGCTGCACGGTTCGTTCGGCAGCCTGCGCATGTGGAACGATTGGGACGCTGAGTTGAGCAGCCAATACCGGGTAATTCGCTTCGATCGACCGCGAATGGGGCTGTCGGGGCCGGCCGCGCTCGGGCGAACCGATACTGAGCACGAACTGCGGATCATCGCTGTTCTAACCAGTCGACTCGGTGTCGAGCGCTTCTTTCTGGTGGGAACTTCGAGTGCCGGAGTAGCCGCCGCGGCCTATGCAGCAGACCACCCGCAGCAGGTACGCGGCCTGTTACTGGCGAATATTGCTGTCGGAGCCTTCAAACCACCCACGGTGCAGCGTCCAGTAATCTTCCGTTTTCTGCTTGCGATCGATCCTTTGCTCAAAGGCTGGCGCTCGACGGAATTCTGGCGTCAGGTCCTGCTTGCCAATTTCCATGAGCCGGCCCAGGTAACGAGTGAACTGGCGCGCGAATGGGCGGACCTGAACAATCGTGCGCAGCGCATGCCGGCAGCGACGTTCTCGATGCCGCCGATGGCCCAATTCGATCGCACGATTCGCGATCTTGAGCGCATGACCGTACCTACCTTGTTGTTATGGTCTGATCACGATCACGAGTTGCCGGTCGAGACAGTTGGTCGTCGGGGCCTTGCGACAGTGGGGTCGGCTGACAAGCAACTCCGCGTAGTGAGCAACTGCGGCCATATAATGCCGCTCGAGTGCGGCCCCGAGAGTGCGCGCGCTGCACGAGCATTCTTCGAGCGCATCGTCGCTGGCTCGCCAATGAACGAGTCATGAATTTCTCAGTTGCGGCGTGGTCGCCGCAAACTATGTGACCAGCTCCACCAGCCCGGAGTACGGTCGCAGCTGCTCGTTAGCTGTCAGAAAATGCAGCGGCTCATACATCGCTTGCGCGACCAACAATCGATCGAACGGATCACCGGCGCCAGTGGGGAGCCGTGCGGCAGCGGCCGCGTGCTCGGCTGTGACGGGCAGTTCGATGAAGCCACTGGCCTCGATGCCCCGCGCCAGCTCGCTGACGTTTGCCTCGAGACTGCGCGCCGTAATGCGTTGTTCGCTCTCCCAGATCGACGCGGCGCTGACGTACACCTGACTGGCGGCGGCGATGCGCTCACGTGCGCTGCGGCTGAGGCGGCGCGAGTCGGCCAGCCACCATAGATAGATCGACGTGTCGAGTAACAGGCGCACGGGTGGCTCGCATCACGCCTGAGGGCTATCCCAGGCCAATGGCAGGTCGAAATCATCACTGATGCGCAACTTGCCCTTGAGGAATCCCGCTCGGCGCGGCGGCTGCGCCAGTTCGAGTGGCACGAGGCGTGCCATTGGTTTGCCGCCTTTGGCGATCAGCACTTCGCCGCCCGCGGCAACGTTCTCGACCAACCGCGATAGGTGGGTCTTGGCGTGATGGATATTCACCTGTTCGAGCGGTGTAGTGTCGCTACTTGGCATCGCTGGTTCCTGGCGCGCAATGACGGCGTTGGGCTATTGAAGATAGACTAAGTTTAGTTTAGTCTAGTATGACCTGCTTGGCATTCTGATAGGCTTTGCCGCCCATGAAATGGTTGGCCGCACTTCTGCTGGTTATCTTGATCGCGCTGCAGTACCGCCTATGGCTGTCGGACGACGGCGTCCGCGAGGTCGGGCGTCTCAATGAGGCGGTCGCGGCACAACGGGCGGAGAACGAGCGGCTACGCACTCGTAATGCCCAGCTGGGCGCCGAGGTGGTCGACCTCAAGCGCGGCATGGATGCGCTCGAGGAGCGGGCTCGCAGTGAACTCGGCATGATCGCGCGCCGCGAAACCTTCTATCAGGTAGTGCCCGCGCGGCCCGTCCGGCACACGCCGACGGTGGCACCGCGCACGCATACTGCCGCGCGCTGACCTCGCCATGCGTTACCGTGTGGTGATCCCTGCGGCGGGCAGCGGTCGCCGTCTCGCGAGTGCGATTCCCAAACAATACCTCGAGGTAGCGGGGCGCACGGTGATCGAGCATGCGCTCACGCCGTTCCTGACCGATGCACGATGTCTGGAAGTTGTCGTAGTGATCGCTGCGGACGATGCGCGGTGGCCGGTCGTCGAGCGGGCGCTGGCTGATCGCCGTCTGCGGTCCGTACCGGGCGGTGCGGAGCGCGCCGACTCGGTGTGGCACGGTCTTGCAGCCCTGCAGCCGGCGATCGCTGCCGATGACTGGGTGTTAGTGCATGATGCCGCGCGCCCTTGTTTGTCGGTCGCGGAGCTCGAGACTTTGTTGCACGAGCTGGCGCAGCACGAAGCAGGCGGCTTGCTGGCAGTACCGTTGGCCGATACGCTGAAACGCGCGGTTGGCGATTCTCCCTGGCAGTCGGCGAAGACCGTCGATCGCAGTGGCCTGTGGCGCGCGCTGACGCCACAGATGTTTCGCTATGCCTTGCTCCGCCGGGCGCTCGAGGAGGCCCGCGCCGCGGGCAGGACGCCGACCGATGAGGCGCAGGCCATCGAGTGGACTGGTCGGGTGCCCCAGATAGTAGTCGGCGACGTGCGCAACATCAAAGTGACGACGGCGGCCGATCTGGAGTTGGTCGCAGCGCTACTGGCTGCACGCAGTGCGGCCGAGCCGCGGTAAGCTACGCGCATGCGTATTGGCAGCGGTTTTGACGTGCATGCCTTCGGGCCGGGGGATTCCATCGTCCTGGCGGGTGTGCGGATTGCCCACTCGCGCGGCATCATCGCGCATTCCGATGGCGATGTAGTACTGCATGCCTTGTGCGATGCCTTGTTAGGTGCTGCAGGGCTGGGTGACATTGGCATGCACTTTCCGGATTCCGACCCGCTGTGGAAGGGCGTCGACAGCAGCCGCTTCGTCACGACTGTCATGGAGATGCTGCGAGTGCGCGGCTGGGTCGTCGGCAATGCGGACATCACAGTCATCGCCGAGCAACCCAAACTGGCGCCATACCGGCTGGAAATGCGCCGCACGCTGGCACAACTGCTGGTCGTTGGCGAGAACCAGGTGAACATCAAAGGCACGACGACGGAAGACCTGGGCTTTCTCGGGCGACGTGAGGGGATCGCCGCGCAGGCGGTTGTATTGCTACTGCCGAAGCCCGCCTGAAGCTGGTGCTGCCGCCCGAGTGGTTGCAGGCTGCGCTCGATCCGCCGCGCGCATTGGGTGAGCCGTTGGGCGTCGGTCGCATTCGCGTGCGGCCCGAGGACTTCCTGGTCGATGAGATCCTGGGCTTTCAGCCGAGCGGCGCAGGTCCGCACGTGCTGCTGCGAGTAAAGAAGTGGGGCGCCAACACCGAATGGGTGGCGCGCGAGCTGGCGCAGCGGGCGTGCTGCCGATCGTTCGACGTCGGTTTCGCTGGCCTGAAGGACCGACACGCCGTTACTACGCAGCATTTCACCGTGCCACGCGGTCGCGCAGCGCCGGAATCCTGGCTCGACGCGGCCGGCGAGGGCTACCAGGTGCTCGAGGCGACGGCGCATCATCGCAAGCTGCCGCGCGGTGCGCTGGCTGGCAATCGCTTCGATCTCTGGGTGCGGGACTTGCGTGGTGCGAATGGCGGCGCTGTTACGGGTGCGGCGCTCGCTGCGCGTATCGCCGCGCTCAAGTTGCAAGGCGTGCCTAACTACTTCGGCCCGCAGCGGTTTGGCCGTGACGGCAGCAATCTGCGGTCCATTGCCGCCGGCGAACTGACCAGTGACCGCTCGGGTCGTGGTTTCGTACTGTCGGCAGCGCGCTCGTTGATTTTCAATGCTGTGCTAGGCGCGCGCGTCGGTGACGGGAGCTGGGGTCAATTGCTGCCGGGCGACGCCGCCAATCTCAACGGTACTGGCAGCGTTTTTCGGGTTGCCGAAGTCGATGAAACCTTGCGCGCTCGTGCCGCAGCGCTCGATCTGCATCCGACCGGGCCCCTGTGTGGCGCGTCGGTCGCCCGCGAGAGTGCCGCGGGCGACGGGGCAAGGGATGCGGCGCTGGTGAGTGGCGCGCCGGCGCAACTGGAAGCCCGTATCGCGGCGCAGTTCCCTGCGGCACGGCAGATGATCGAGCGCGCGGCGATGAAGAGTGAGCGGCGCGCGCTGCGTCTGGTCGCGGTCGATCTCAGCGGCGCACTGCCGGCGCCGGATACCTTGCGCCTGTGTTTCAGCTTGCCCGCTGGCAGCTTTGCGACCACAGTATTGCGCGAGTTGGTGAGCGTCGATAGCGCTCTGGAGTGACATAAAGAGGCGCCAATGCTGGAGATCTACGAACACGCCGTTGAGCCTTTGTCCGGCAACGGGCTGATACGGGAGCTGCGGCTCAATCGTCCACCGGTGAATGGGCTCAGTCCAGACATGGTCGATGCATTGATCGATGAACTTGCAGCAGTAGACGGCGATACGCGGGCGTTGGTCGTCAGCGGCCAGCAGGGTGTTTTTTCTGCGGGGCTCGACGTGCCGGCGCTGCTCAAACTGGATCATCGTGACATCGCGAAGTTCTTCAATCGTTTGTGGTGCCTGCAGGCACTGCTGGCGACATCGCGCGTACCCGTGCTGTTCGCCATCACGGGTCAGTGTCCGGCCGGCGGTGCCGTGCTGGCGCTGTACGGCGATTACCGCGTCATGGCGCGTGCCGGCGATGGCGAGAAGCCGATCCGCATTGGCCTGAACGAGGTACAGGTGGGGCTCTGCCCCGGGCCACTGATTCAAGCGGCGTTCGTGCGGATCGTGGGTGCGCACGTCGCGGCACAGTTGTTGACCCGCGGCGCGATGCTCGATTCGGTCGAAGCGCTGCGGCTGGGTTTGGTCGACGAACTGGCATCGCCCCTGGTGGTGATCGAGCGCGCTGTCGAGGTGGCGCGTGAGATCGCGCGTGCGCCGGTCGGCGCGATGTCATTGACGCGTGAGCTGGCGCGCCGCGATCTTGTGAGCCTGTTCGGCCCCCCCAAGGAGGCTGCCGCACGTGCCACGGCGTTTGCCGATGAGGCATCGCAGCTCTGGTGGTCCGCAGAAACGCGGGCTAAACTAACTACTCTGTTCGGTAAACCCGCGTCATCGACGCACTCGCCGCGCTGATTCAATCAGGTTTTGTGGGCCAACAACACGTAGAGGGCGCCGGTTCCGCCATCGACCGGTCTGGCGGTGCAAAACGCTACCACGGGTCCCGTCTTGCGCAGCACGAGGTTCACCGCCACCTTCAAAACCGGTCCGCGCGGCCCGGAGCGCAGACCTTTGCCGTGTATTACTCGCACGCAACGCAGATTGCGCGCCAGGCACTCGGCGAGAAATCCCCGCAACACCTGTTTGCATTCTTCGACATTGAGTCCATGCAGATCGCATTCGGCATCCACGCGATACTCCCCGCGACGCAGTTTCACCAGCACGCTCTCTTTGATGCCGGCGCGGCGAAATGAAATCTCATCGCCCGTTTCGATCCAGTCGCCGTTCGTGCCCAAGTCGAGGCTTTCAACGAGCACCGCAGCACGGTCGGCAGCGGAAAAACGTGCGCGCGGCGGCGCCTTGGGCTTCGCCGGGAGCACGCGCGGCTCGAGGCGCAGCCGCTTGACGTCACGCACAGCGTCACGAAACAGCGCACGCTCAGTGTCGTCGGTGCGGTCGCTGGGCTTATCGGGACGTTTCACGCTACCTCCGAGCGGCTGGTTTGAGTATATTGCCCGCGGTCTCCGCTGCGAGTCATACGTTGCGAATCCTTATATCAAATGACGATGGCTATCGGGCCAAGGGCATCCTTGCGCTGCGTGATGCCCTGGCCGGATTGGGTGAGCTGACTATCGTCGCGCCTGATCGCAATCGCAGTGGGGCGAGCAATTCACTCACACTCGATGTGCCGGTGCGGGTCGGCAAAGCCGAGCCCGGTTCTTTCTTCGTGCTCGGTACGCCCACCGATTGTGTGCACCTCGCGATTTCGGGATTGTTCGACGTCGAGTACGACCTCGTAATTTCCGGCATAAACGACGGCGAGAACCTGGGTGATGACACGCTCTATTCCGGCACGGTGGCAGCGGCGATGGAAGGCCGGTTCCTCGGCAAGCCGGCGGTGGCTGTCTCGTTGCAGCACGATGGCACTCGCGAGCGTCAATTTGCCACCGCCGGGCACTATGCGCGCCTGATCGTCGAGCGTCTGATCGCGTCGCCACTCGAGCCCACCCCGATCCTGAGCGTCAACGTGCCGAATCTACCGCTGAGCGAGATCAAGGGCGTGCGCGTGACCCGGCTCGGCAATCGACATCGCTCCGAGAAAGTTCTCAAAGCCGCCGATCCGCGCGGGCGCACCGTGTACTGGATTGGCCCGTCCGGTCCTGGACAGGACGCTGGCGAGGAGACGGACTTCCATGCGGTGGCCAACGGTTATGTGTCGGTGACACCGTTGTCCGTCGATCTGACGCGTCACAAGGAAATCGGCACCGTCCGCGGCTGGCTGGGTGCACAGGAATGATGCAGAGCGAACAGCGGCTCGCCGGCATCGGCATGACGTCATTGCGGACCCGCGATCGATTGATCCAGCGGCTGCGCGACCAGGGCATCAAGAACCTTGCCGTGCTCGATCGCATCCGCAATGTGCCGCGGCATATCTTCATGGACGAAGCGCTCGCGAGTCGAGCCTACGAGGACACCGCGTTGCCGATCGGGTATGGACAGACGATTTCGCAGCCCTACATCGTGGCGCGGATGACTGAGGCGCTGCTCGACGGGCCGCCGCTCAAGAACGTGCTGGAAGTCGGCACTGGCTGCGGCTATCAGACCGCCGTACTCGCGCCGTTTGCCGAGAAGATCGCGACCATCGAACGCATCGAGCCACTGATGAAGCGTGCCAAGCTGCGTCTGAAGGAACTCGGGATCAAGAACGTGCGCTTTCGGCATGGCGACGGCACCGCCGGCTGGCCGGCACATGCGCCGTACGACGGCATCATCGTGGCGGCTGCGCCGCTCACTGTGCCGAGCGCGCTGCTCGACCAGTTGGCGGTAGGCGGGCGCCTGATCGTGCCCGTGGGCCCCGACGGTGATCAACAATTGATGCGGTTCACCCGGCGAGAGCAGCGGATCGAGCGGCAACCATTGGGGGCTGTCGCGTTCGTGCCGTTGTTGGGCGGCACGTCGTAGGTCGCGCCAACCGCGGGCGTGCACCGCGCGCTAGCGCGGAGTTACGCTCTAGGGGAGATAAGCTACATTAATTGACGCGCGTAAGTGCCTGATCTAACTGCATGGCTATGCGACGTGAGGTAAGAAAACCTCAACAAAATCAGTTGCCTCGCTTGCGTTCCTCAATTTGACATGTTTTGATGTCGGCGTTCGCAGACAGTGGCGTTAGTCACTGAAGCGAGGGGAACCGGATGAAGGCACAGGGGAGAACGGGGAAGTCTCGGTAACAAAAACAACAAGCCGAATTTCGATAATAAAAAATGCGGTCGTACGGAGTCTGTCAGCTTACGGCGACTGGTGAATAGTTAGTACTTTCTGTCCCTGTGCTTTCTTCCGGTTCCCCTTGTGCGGGAACTTCAAGCGAACACGGCGGCGAACACGGCCCGCCGACCCTCCGAGATCAGCACGTTGAAGGTGCGGCACCCGGCGCCAAGCTCCATTACCTCGAGGCCGATGCCCCGCTGTGCGAATTCGGCGCGTAGTGCAGCGCGCGGAAACACTGCGCGTCCGCCGGTCGTCAGCACCACGACTTCGGGTTGCAACGCAAAGATGGGCGACAAAGTGTCGACAGTAAGGTCCGCGACGCTGCGCACGGGCCAGTCGGCGATCAGTTGGTCACTGCTCAGGATGAAGCTCGCCGTTAGTTCGCGACCGGACAGGCGAACGCACGTGGCGTCGTAGCCGCGGATCACGTGTGGCGAATCGGGCCGGTGCTGCGTGATTTGCATGCTGGACAGGATACGATAGCCACGCTCCAATAGTGTCTGAGTGAGGTGGGCTGTGCGACGCGTGGCGATCGTGCTGGCGGATCTGTTCGTCGATGACGCGGCGCGCACCGTCGCGACCATCGAGCCGCCAGCACTGCCGGCACTGGAATCGTTGCTGCGGTTCGCCACGCTGCGTCAGCCGCGCAGCGACTGGCGCGACTGGTTACAGCGCACGCTCGCGCTTGCACCACTGCCGGCGGCGGCAACGGTAGCGGCGGCGCGTGAGCAGTTTGGTGACGGTGCGGGGCGCGACGCCGCCCGCGACGTGTGGCTTGCGACGCCGGTGAGTCTCGAGGCCCAGCTGAATCACGTTCGTCTGCGTGAGCAAGGTTTGTTGACGCTGAGCGCCGCCGAGCAGTCGGCACTGACCGGTGAGTTCGCGCGGACCTTTGGCCCACAGCTCAGCTTGAGCGCGACGTCACCGCGAGAGTTCCTACTGCGCGGCCTGGATGTAGCGGCAGCCGAGACCATCGATCCAGCACGTTTGCTGGGGCGAGACATAGGTCCGTCGCTGCCACGCGGCGCCGCCGCAGCGCGCCTGCGGTCGTTCGCCAGCGAGCTGGAGCTTTGGCTGCACGATCAGCCGATCAATCAAGAGCGACGCAAACGATACGTGCCCGACATTGCCACGCTCTGGCTCTGGGGCGCCGGCGTGCCGACTGTTGCCACACAGTGCATCAACTCCGGGCCGTCAACGCCGATCACTCGGGTTTTTGCGGACGACGCATACGCCGGCAGTTGCGCGCAGCTCGCTGGTCTGCCGGATGTTGCCGCGACCCCTGTCAGTTGGGCGGCGCTGCAAGCGCATGCAACCGCGCCATCAGCGGAGCAGACTTCGCGCAGCGATATCGTCGTATTGTGGCCGATGACGGCGACGGCTAGTGGCCTCGCGACCCTGGAATCGGCCTGGTTCGCGCCGCTGCAAGCCGCACTGGCGGCAGGGCAACTCGATGAAGTACTGCTGGTCGCGAATGACCGCCTATTCGAAATTCGCCACGGCGCGCGCTGGCAATTCTGGCGCAAACGCGTCAGTTGGATCGATCGTTTGCGTTGCGATCAGTCATAATTCGCCGTTCATGGACCTGGTCGTTACCCGTCGCACCTCTGCCCAGTCTGCCGGCGAACCGCCCGCGGGACTCAATCCAGTGTTATGGCGCGCGTACTGGGCGCGCGGTGTACGCGACGCCAACGAGCTCGCATTGGATCTCGATCGACTCACGCCCGTGAGCACGCTCGACGGGATAGCCGCCGCCACGGAACTGCTGATCGCGCATCGCGAGCGCAAGATCCTGGTGGTCGGCGATTTCGATGCGGACGGTGCCACGAGTACCGCGCTGATCGTGCGCTGTCTGCGTGCGTTCGGATTCACGAATGTCGATTTCCTGGTGCCCAATCGCTTCGAATACGGTTATGGACTGACGCCTGAAATCGTCGCGTTGGCGGCAGGTCGCGCGCCCGCCTTGATCGTCACAGTCGACAATGGCATTTCGAGTGTCACGGGCGTGGCGGCGGCGCGAGCGCTCGGCATCGACGTGCTGGTGACGGACCATCATCTGCCGGGCGCGCAGTTGCCGGCCGCGAATGTGATCGTAAATCCCAATGTGCCCGGCAGCCGTTTCGCGAGCCGAGCGCTGGCCGGCGTCGGCGTTGCGTTCTACGTGATGGCGGCGCTGCGACGCGAGCTCGATACGCGCGGCCAGTTGCCCAGCGCCGCGCCATCGCCGGCGGAGTGGCTGGATCTCGTCGCGCTGGGCACGGTGGCCGATCTCGTGCCACTCGACACTAACAACCGGGTGCTGGTGGCGCAGGGGCTGCACCGGATCCGCGCCGGCCGCTGCGTGCCGGGGATCAGTGCGCTGCTTGAGTTCGCCAAGCGCTCGCGCTCGTCGATCACGGCGTCCGATCTCGGCTTCGCAGTGGGGCCGCGGCTGAATGCGGCGGGGCGACTCGACGACATGACGATCGGCATCCGCTGCCTGCTGGCGGATTCGCTCGCTGACGCCACAGTGCTCGCCGCACGTCTGGATCAACTGAACGTCGAACGACGGGCGATCGAAGCGAAGATGCAGGCCGAGGCGCTGGTCGCCGTGCAGCACCTGCGCACACCGGCGCTGCGCGCGAGCACCGGACCCCAGCGGAGCGGGGTGTGTCTGTTCGACGAAAGTTGGCATCAGGGCGTCGTCGGTCTGGTCGCCAGTCGTATCAAGGACAGTCTGCGCCGTCCCGTGATTGCCTTTGCGCGTGCTGGCGAGGGTGAGCTGCGGGGTTCCGGTCGTTCCATACCGGGTATCCACATCCGCGATGTGCTCGATCGAATCGCCACGCGCGATCCAGTCATGCTGAGCAAGTTCGGTGGTCACGCGATGGCCGCGGGACTGTCTCTGCAGGAGCGCGCACTCGATGATTTTGCGCGGGCGTTCGACGTCGAGGTGGCGCACTGCACTGACCCTAACAAGCTGGCCAATGGCGTCGAAACCGACGGCGAACTCGGCCCGGACGACATCGCCCTCGATACCGCACACGCCTTGCGCGCCGGTGGGCCCTGGGGCCAGGCGTTTCCTGAGCCGACATTCGACGGCGTGTTCGCCATCAAGAGCACGCGTCGCATCGGCGACCGGCATCTCAAGCTGTGGGTGGAGACAGCGCACCGCGAACGCAGCTTCGATGCCGTGGCTTTCAATTACTTCGATCCGACCGCGCCGCAGGCGCCACCGGCTGGCGAGGTGCGACTGGTCTACCGTCTCGATGTCAACGAGTATCAGGGCGAGCGGCGATTGCAGCTGATCGTTGATCATGTCTTGCCGGTGGCCGCGATGGATGGCGCGACAGTCCAGGCACGCGTTTGCTAACATGGGCGAATGGAAGTCAATCTGATCCGGCGGCAACTCAAAGACCAAGAGGAGCGCTTGCGCACCTTGAGGGGGTTTCTTTGAGTACGACAACAAGAAAGAGCGGCTCGAGGAAGTCAGCCGCGAATTAGAAGACCCGGCCATCTGGCAGAAGCCGGACAAGGCGCAGGAGCTGGGCCGCGAACGCGCGCGCCTCACCACCGATCTCGAAAGCATGGACCGCTCCATGGGTGCGGTGCGTGATTCGCTCGAACTGCTCGAACTGGCCGAGGCCGACGACGACGAGTCTGCGGCGCGCGAGATCGAGCGCGATGTCGAGCGGATCGAAGCCGAGGTGCGCAAACTGGAGTTCCAGCGCATGTTCCACGGCGCAATGGATTCCCACAATGCGTACGTCGACATTCAGGCGGGCGCTGGTGGCACCGAGGCACAGGACTGGGCCAATATGCTGCTGCGCATGTATCTAAAGTGGGGCGCAATGCGCGGCTTCAAGTGCGAAGTCATCGATGCCAATGGCGGTGAAGTGGCGGGCATCAAGAGCGCGACAATCGAGGTGCAGGGCGAGTACGCCTACGGCTGGCTGCGTACCGAGACGGGCGTGCATCGACTGGTGCGCAAGTCGCCGTTCGATTCCGGCAATCGACGCCATACGTCGTTTGCGTCCGTGTTCGTCTCCCCCGAGGTCGACGACGACATCAGCATCGACCTGAACCCGGCCGACATCAAAATGGACGTGTACCGCTCGAGCGGTGCGGGTGGCCAGCACGTGAACAAGACGGAGTCCGCAGTGCGCCTGACGCATGGACCGTCGGGTATCGTGGTCGCGTGTCAGAACGAGCGCAGTCAGCACAAGAATCGCGCGACGGCGATGAAAATGCTGAAAGCCAAGCTGTATGAACTCGAGGTCAACAAGCGCAACGCGGCTGCCAAAGTGCTCGAGGACTCGAAGTCCGATGTCAGCTGGGGCAATCAGATACGCTCGTACGTCCTCGATCAGTCGCGCATCAAGGATCTGCGCACGGGCGTCGAAGTAGGTAACACCGCGGCCGTGCTCGACGGCGATCTCGATCAATTCATGGAAGCATCACTGAAGGCGGGCTGTTGAATTCCCCAGACGAGAACAAGCTGATCGCCGAGCGCCGTGCCAAGCTCGCGAGTCTGCGCGCGGCAGCCGACGACGGTGGCGCATTTCCCAACGACTTTCGCCGGGACGCACTGGCAGCCGATTTGCTGGCAGCATATGGGGACAAGCCGGCGGAGTGGTTCACCGCCGAACCGACGCGCGTGCGCGTAGGCGGCCGAATGCTGGCCAAACGCGTCATGGGCAAGGCCAGCTTCGCACATCTGGCGGATCGAAGCGGGCGTCTGCAGATCTTCCTGCAGCGAGAAACACTGGGTGAGGTCTACGATGCGTTCAAGAGCTGGGACATCGGCGACATCCTGGGCGCCGAGGGCACGCTGTTCAAGACCAAGACAGGCGAGTTGTCGGTCAAGGTGGAACGACTGCGCCTGCTCACCAAGTCGCTGCGGCCGCTGCCCGACAAATGGCACGGTATTGCGGATGTCGATCTGCGCTATCGGCAACGCTACGTCGATCTGATCGTCAACGACGACAGTCGTGCAATCTTCAAGACGCGCACCCGCATCGTGCGCTACCTGCGCGATTTTCTCGACGCGATGGACTTTCTCGAGGTCGAGACACCCATGATGCAGCCCATTCCGGGCGGTGCCGTGGCGCGGCCCTTCAGGACGCACCACAACGCGCTCGATATGGACATGTTCCTGCGGATCGCACCGGAGCTGTATCTCAAGCGCCTGATCGTGGGCGGACTCGAGCGCGTCTACGAGATCAACCGCAGTTTTCGCAATGAAGGCTTGTCCACGCGGCACAATCCCGAGTTCACGATGCTCGAACTGTATTGGGCTTATGCCGATTATCAAGACCTGATGGACTTGGTGGAACGCGTGATGCACGGCATCGCCGACACCATCATTGGCACGCGCCAGATCGCCCATGCGGACCGCAGCTATGATCTATCACAGCCGTTTCGTCGTGTGACCGTAGCAGCGGCGATCCAGGCCAGCAATCCCGATATCGATGCGCAGCAGCTGCGGGATGTCCCGTATCTGCGAGCGGTGTGCGACCGCTTGGGCATTCCTTACAAACCTGGCGACGGCGCGGGCAAACTGCAGATCGAGATTTTCGAGAAGACCGCTGAGCACGGTTTCCTCGACCCGACTTTCGTCTACGCCTATCCGGCCGAAGTGAGTCCATTGTCGCGTGCCAACGATGACGACCCATTCCTCACGGATCGATTCGAGTTCTTCATCGGCGGCCGTGAGCTGGCCAATGGCTTTTCCGAGCTCAACGACCCGGAGGATCAGGCGGCGCGCTTTCGGGCGCAGGTCGCCCGCAAGGAAGGCGGTGACGAGGAGGCTATGCTCTACGACGCGGATTACATACGGGCGCTGGAGTATGGGATGCCGCCGACCGCAGGGCTCGGTATCGGCGTCGATCGGCTGGTGATGTTCTTCACCGGTGCTACCTCGATACGCGACGTACTCCTGTTCCCGCATCTGCGACCGGAGACCTGAATTGGCTGCGCTGCACGGACTCGCGTCGTGACGGCAGGACCTGTGACATAATGTTGCCATGAGTCGCGAACCTGTCTCTCGTCAAGGCCTCGCTAACGACCGCGAGTTGTTGCCAGTGCGTTGCGGCTATGCCGATACGCGCGCAGGGCAACTGCATTACCGCTCGTGCGGCGCAGGCCCGGACATCGTGTTGCTGCACTGGGCGCCGGCGAGCGGACGCATGTACGAGCACGTGCTGCCATTGGTGGCGCGCGCCGGCTTCCGCGGCATCGCCTTCGACCTGCCTGGCTATGGTCGTTCGCACAAGAAAGCGCGCGGCTGGGGCCCGGACCGCGTCGCCCGCGAAGTGCTCGAAGCGGCGCACTCGTTGAATACTGGTCCAATGACAGTCGTTGGCGGCCATGCCTCGTCGGCCGTGGCCATCGAGATGCTGCTGGCCGAGCCGCAGCGAGTCGTGGCTGGCGTGCTCGACGGGGTCATCGCTTTGACGCCAGAGGAAACGAAAACGCTGATGTCGGCGTTCGCTGGCCTGTCGCCACGGATACGCGCGGATGGTGGCCATCGCAGTTTTCCATTCGACATGACGTGCGCGGTGATGAAGGAGTGGCGGCCGGATTTCAAGCTGGACGCGGACAGCATGCCGGCGGTCTACGAGTTGATGCGCGACTACCTCGAGATGGGCTATGAGCCGATCAAGGCCTGGGTAGATCCGGATCCGTCGCAGGTGCCACCGGCGCGTTACGATCCGCTCGAGCGCCTCACTCGAGTCACGCAGCCATTGTTAGTTCTATCGGCGGACGACGATGCGCTGGCGGCGGCCTATCCGCGCGCGCTGGCCAAGTGCCGCGATGGTCAGGGGTTCAAGTTCAGCGGCAGCCATCCGCTGCTCGACTCGGCGCGCTCGCCCGAGTACGCCAGCGTCATCGCCAATTTTGCGCCGCGGCGCCAAGGCAGCGCTCAGTCCGGCAGCGGGTAGGGCAACGGTAGCTGTCGTGCGGCGACACTGTCGTCGTGGACAGTCGTCGACGCCGGACCCGGCGCACCCGGCGCACCGGGCGCCTCGCTGGCCAGTGACGTGACGCCGAGCCACTCCCAACGCCCATCGCTCAATGCAACCGAGTCGACGACACGAAACGTGCGACCGTCGGTCAAGCTGCCACTGACGCCACACACCAGAGGCACTTTGGTCTGGGATGACGCGAATCTTTGCAGGCGCCGCTTCACGCGGCCGCGGTAATGAGTGCGCGCGATGACTTCCTGGCCCGTGTAACAACCTTTGTCGAACGCGATGCCGCCCAGCACATCGAGGTTCAGCATCTGCGCGACGAACGCCTCGCTGGTTTCGACGTAGACTTGGGCCAGGCCATCAGCGATGTCGGCGGCGTGCCAGCGTGCCAGATGCGTAGCTGACGGGGCGGCCAATTCGCGCGTCGGCTGCTTTGGTCGCAGCGCAACGCGGCGCGCGGTGCCCCAGTCGAACACGGTTCGTGCGGCCAGCAGGGCGTCAGACTCGTTTGCCGCGGCGCCGTCGATACCGAGCACCGCAATTTCATCCGAGACGTCCGACAGCTTTGTCTTGGCTCGCAATACGTAGCGCCCAAGACGGCTGACAACCGCCGCCACCAGTTCGAGCGGCAGCGTCAGCAGCAGCTCGTCGATCGCGATTCGCGACACGCGCAGCAGCGCAATTGCCCTGCCTTGCACATTGTGATAGCCGGCCAACGTCGTCGCGCCGATGGCAAGTTTGACGATGTCGGCGGATAGTTGGCCCTGCAGGAACGATGCGCTGTCAGCGCCCTGGACGCGGATCACGCCGAGCGGCCGGTAATCGCCGGCTTGGGTTTGCGTGTTGGACAAATCGATCAAGGGCTGATTCTTCCGTGCTGAATACACTGGGGTTTCGTGTGGTTCACTGACCCTGATTCTGGCAGAATCGCGGCTGTGCAGCAGACGTCATCGCCCAGCCGGGCCGGCGCCCCGCAGCCCGAGCATTTGCCGGACGTTGATCCGTCTAGCCGGGATGATGCGGAAGCGCCGTCCGATCCACAGTCCCCGGTAATAGGGGGCCCAAGAGAAACGGGTGGGCCGTCAGGTCTCGAGCCAACTCGCTATGGCGACTGGGAAAAGAATGGTCGCTGCATCGATTTCTGAGTTCTTGCACGGTGTTGCTCGATGAAAGGATCTGCGTCCATGCGCTCGCGCCCGTTGTCGCCGCATCTCGGTGTATTCAAGTTCATCCATACGATGGTGTTGTCGATCCTGCATCGCATCTCGGGGATCGCACAGTCCGTGGGCCTGTTGTTGCTCACTTATTGGCTGATGGCGCTCGCCACCGGCCCCGAGGCTTACGCGCGCGCCGCGGAAGTGCTGGGTAGCGTGATCGGGCGGATTGTGCTGGCGGGTCTCCTGCTGGCTTTTGTCTACCACCTGTGCGCCGGCATTCGTCACCTCACCTGGGATGCCGGCTACGGTCTCGAAAAGGCTGAGGCGCGCAAGAGTGGCATTCTGGTAGTCATCGCAACCGTGGTCATCTTTGCTGCACTTGCGCTGCTGGCATTCTTTACACCGGGACGAGGTGGCGTATGAGTCTGCGTTCGCCACTGGGTCGTGCGCTCGGCAAAGGCTCGGCAGGAGAGGGTGCCGGCCACTGGTTGGCGCAGCGCGTCACCTCCGTGGCGCTGGTACCGCTCGGCCTGTGGTTCGTGTTCTCACTGACGTCGCTGCCGTCGTTCCTCTACGGGGATGTGGCGATGTGGTTGCGGCGACCCTGGAACGCCGTGCTGCTGCTGGCGTTCGTGCTGGTGCTGGTGTGGCACTCGCGGCTCGGCATACAGGTGGTGATCGAGGACTACGTACACGGCAAGGGAGCCAAGCCTGCAGCGCTGCTGACCTCCACGCTGCTGCATCTGTTGTTAGCTGTGGCACTGGTGTTCGCGATCGCGCGAGTGGCGTTGCGCGGCACCGTCTGAGGCGGATCAAGGTTACATGAGCGACTATCAATTCATCGATCATAGCTACGACGTTATTGTCGTAGGTGCCGGTGGTGCCGGCCTGCGCGCGACGCTCGGCCTCGCCGAAGCGGGCCTTGCCACCGCCTGTATTACCAAGGTGTTTCCGACTCGCAGCCATACGGTCGCGGCGCAAGGTGGCATCTCCGCCGCGCTCGGCAACATGGGCGAAGACGACTGGCGCTTCCACTTCTACGACACGATCAAGGGCTCGGACTGGCTCGGCGACCAGGACGCGATCGAGTTCATGTGCAAAGAAGCACCCGCTGCGGTGATCGAACTCGAGCACTACGGTGTGCCGTTCTCGCGCACGGACGACGGCCGAATCTACCAGCGGCCGTTCGGCGGCATGACGACCCACTACGGCAAAGGCATAGCGCAACGCACATGTGCCGCGGCCGATCGGACTGGCCATGCCATGCTGCACACGCTCTATCAGCAGTCCATCCGCAACCACGCGGAGTTCTACATTGAGTATTTCGCGCTCGATCTGCTCATGCAGGATGGTGAATGCCGCGGTGTCGTGGCGATCGATCTGGCAACCGGGCAGCTGCATCGGTTTCGTTCGCACCTGACCATACTCGCCACCGGCGGCTACGGCCGTGCGTACTTCTCTTGTACGTCGGCACACACCTGTACCGGTGACGGTAACGGCATGGTGCTGCGCGCTGGTCTGCCGCTGCAGGACATGGAGTTCGTGCAGTTTCATCCTACCGGTATTTACGGCGCCGGCTGCCTGATCACCGAAGGCGCTCGCGGCGAAGGTGGCTACGTCACCAACTCCAAGGGCGAGCGCTTCATGGAACGTTATGCGCCCAATGCCAAGGATCTGGCCTCGCGCGATGTCGTATCGCGTTCGATGACCATCGAGATCCGTGAAGGCCGCGGCGTCGGCAAGGAGCAGGACCATATCCATCTGCACCTCGAGCATCTGGGTCCGGAAGTGATCAAACAACGCCTGCCCGGGATCGCCGAGACCGCCCGTATTTTCGCGGGCGTCGATGTGACACGGGAGCCGATTCCTGTATTGCCGACCGTGCACTACAACATGGGTGGCATACCGTGTAACTACCATGGCGAGGTCGTCACGATGAAGAATGGCAACGCCGATTCTGTCGTGCCGGGGCTGATGGCGGTTGGCGAGGCCGCGTGCGTGTCCGTGCATGGCGCCAATCGGCTGGGGTCGAATTCGCTGCTTGATTTGGTAGTGTTCGGCCGTGAGGCGGGCCGCCATGCCGCCACGCTGGTGCGACCCGGTGCTACGCACAAACCGCTAGCGGCCACCACCGGCGACGAGGCGGTCGCACGTCTCGACCGTCTACGTCACGCCAAAGGCCCGCGTCGCACGGCCGAAGTGCGCCTCGAGATGCAGAAGATCATGCAACGCGATGCCGCGGTATTTCGTACCGGCAGCTCACTGCAGGAAGGCGTGGGAAAACTGGCCAACACTTATGCGTCCTTCGCGGATATCGGCATCCAGGATCGCGGTCTCATCTGGAACACGGATTTGATCGAGACGCTGGAACTCGACAACCTGTTGGGACAAGCCATGGTGACCATCGCATCGGCGGAGAACCGCAAGGAAAGCCGCGGTGCCCATGCACGCGAGGATTTCGCCGACCGCGACGACACGACTTGGCTCAAGCACACGCTGGCGTGGGTCGAGACCGGCGGCAAGGTGCGCTTCGACTATCGGCCGGTGCATCTGCAGACACTGACCCGGGATGTTGAGACGGTGCCACCCAAGGCGAGGGTTTACTGATGACGGAGTTTCGACTGCCCGAGAACTCGCGCATCCGCAAGGATGGCAACGTGTTCCGTGCGCCGACGGGCGCCAGCAATGTGCGCGTGTTCAAGATCTATCGTTTCGACCCTGAGAAAACCGAAAACCCGCGGGTCGACACCTACGAAGTGGACATGGACACCTGTGGACCGATGGTGCTCGACGCGCTCATCAAGATCAAGAACGAGATCGACTCGACGCTCACCTTCCGTCGCTCCTGCCGCGAAGGTATTTGTGGCAGTTGCGCGATGAATATCGATGGCCTGAATACGCTCGCGTGCACCAAGGCCTGCGCCGAAGTCAAAGGGGACGTCAAGATCTATCCGCTGCCACACATGCCGGTGGTCAAGGATCTGGTGCCGGATCTCACGCATTTCTATGCGCAGTACGCCTCGGTGAAGCCGTGGCTGCAAACGCGCACACCCGCGCCGCCCGATCGAGAGCGGCTGCAGTCGAAAGAGGATCAGGAAAAGATCGATCGCCCCTCTGCGTGCATACTGTGTGCCTGCTGTTCGACCGCCTGTCCCAGCTACTGGTGGAATTCGGACCGTTATCTGGGGCCCGCCGCCTTGTTAGCGGCCTACCGCTGGATCGTGGACAGTCGTGACGAAGCGCTCGGCGAGCGTCTCGACGAGCTGGAAGACCCTTTCAAGCTGTATCGCTGCCATACGATCATGAATTGCACTGAGGTGTGCCCCAAGGATCTCAACCCGGCCAAGGCGATCGCCGAGATCAAGAAGCTGATCGTCGAACGGCAGCACTGACAGCGGGTGCGTGACACCGCCGCGATAAGTTCGCAACAGCGCGGCCGCCTGGCGTGGTCCTGTCGTCGCGGCATGCGCGAGCTCGACGTGCTGCTCGAGCGATACCTGAACGAATCGTTTGCGCACGCGTCCAGCCGTGATCGCGCCGCGTTCGAGCAGATTCTCGCCTTGCAGGATCCCGAACTGGCGAGTTATCTGTTGGCGGGTGTGGAACCGCTCGACCCCGACATCGCCCGCATCGTCGCGCAGATCTCGCCACGTGCGCCGCATCGCTGAGGCGGGCGGCTTCGTGGTCGTGCCTTCGACCGCGGCCCGCCGGTGGGCGGGCGCCTGGTGGCTTTATGTCGCACTTTCTGTGACCTTTACGGCACTGCAATTTCCAGGCGTCGCTTGCGCGATCGGAGGGTTGGCGGTGTGGCTGAGCTACGCCCCACTGCGAGCCGCGGTGTTCCTGCGAGGCCCGCGTGCGATTCGGCGCGTAGCGTGGGATGCCGACGGCGCTCTCGCGGTGGCCACTGGCGAGCGCCCGGAGCTGCATGCGGCGGAGCTGACGCTCGCGGCGGCGCGTTTTGGTGCCGACTGGATCTGGCTGCACGTCGTGACCTCGATGGGGCGACGTGCCGCCCTGATCCACCGGGCTTCGGTCCCGGCAATGGGGTATGTTCGCTTGGTCTGGTTGCTGCGCTTCCGCCACAATGGCCGTGGAATCAGTCCAAGCTGCTAGACTGATCGAGCAAACCTGACCTGCGTCACACGCGCCTTGCCGCATTTACCCTTGCACAGAACTTTCGCCGCCATTCAGGGTCTATTCAGCCGGTGGCAGTCGCTGCCCGAGCAGGTTCTCTCGTGGAACCTGGCAAGCGGGGTGACAGCATGACTGCCGAGGTAACGGATCGCACTCTCGTCGAGCGCGTCCAGCGGGGCGACAAGACGGCGTTCGATCTTCTGGTGCGTAAGTACCAGTTCAAGGTGATCAAGCTCGTACAACGCTATGTTCGCAGTCCAGCAGAAGCGGAAGACATTGCGCAAGAAGCATTCATCAAGGCGTATCGCGCCCTGCCGCAGTTTCGCGGCGACAGCGCGTTCTACACTTGGCTCTACCGGATCGCCATCAATACCGCCAAGAATGCGATCGCTGCGCGCAATCGCAGCCCCATCGATTTCGAAATCGATTTCAACAACCCTGAGGAATCCGCCGCCGTGCAGGATCGCTTGAAGGACCCGGATACGCCAGAAGGCCTCGCGCTCACCGACGAGATACGCGGCATCGTCAACCGCGCGATCGAGTCGCTGCCGGATGAATTGCGCACGGCTATCGTGCTGCGCGAGCTCGAGGGCTTGAGTTATGAAGAGATTGCTACAGCGATGGAGTGCCCGGTGGGCACCGTTCGATCGAGAATCTTTCGGGCGCGCGAGGCGATCGACAAGCGTCTGCGCGAAGTCTTCGAAGGCGGCCTGGGCCGAGCGGAGGAGTTAGGATGAGCGGGGCCGACGTGAACTCGGAAGAAATCAATCTGCAGCGTGACAGTCAGTTGTCCGCGATGTACGACGATGAGTTGCCGGCAGCGGAGTGTGAGCTGCTGGCGCGCCGCCTGGCCCGCGATGCCGCGTTGCGCAAGCAGTGGGGCCGCTATGCCTTGATCGGCGCGGCGCTGCGGTCCGATCGTAGCGTGCGCCTGGACGACGGTGTGCCGCGTCGAGTGGCTGGTGCGATCGCCGGCGACGCTCCGGAGGCTGCGGTCGAACCGCTGGCGGATGCAGCTATGCGGCACGCGGCGGGCAGCCAGCACGTCGCAGCGGCGCGCGGCGCAGCGTTAACGCGCTGGCTGCGTCCGGCCGCTGGCGTAGGCATTGCCGCCAGCGTTGCGGCAGCGGCGATATTCCTGTTACGTGCCGAGGCCCCGATGCAGACAACCGAGCCGCAGGTTGCGGCGGCTGCCGTCAGTGCCCCGGCGAGCCTGGTGGCGGACGCGAGCGATCCTGTGCAGATTGGGCAGCCGAGCGCCGCGGCGGTCGAACTGCGAGACAACGGTGAGCCGGTGCGATACGTCACGCCGCAGGTGAATGCCAGTGTTTCCAGCGCGCTCGTGCCCTCGGCGCAGCTGGCTAACTACGTAGTCGCGCACAGTGAAGTGTCGGGACCGTTGTCCCGGCGCATTGTGCTGTCGGGGCTGGTGGCAAGCGATGCGGCGGTAGACACGGCGGGCGCCGAGGATGTCGATGCGTCTCGTTAGCGTAATGGCGGCGGGCGCGATGCTCGTCGCCGGACTGGCGGCTGCAGACGAGCCGCATGTATGGTTGACGCGCATGAACGAGGCGTTGACGACCCGCAATTACGACGGTGTGTTCTTTCATGTGCATGGCGGTCGTATGGAGACGCTGCGGGTCATTCACCGCGTGGACGGCAAGCACGTTACCGAGCGGCTCGTGTCGCTCGACGGCTCAGGTCGCGAATTCATCCGCCGTGGCAATGAACTCACTTGTTATTTGCCGGACCGCCGGACGGTGCTGGTGGAGAAGCGCAAGAGCGATGGCCCGTTGCTCGGCGCCTTGCCCAAGCTCGACCAGAGCAATGCCTCGATGTACGAGATCAAGGGTGGCGCGCAGCGCGCGCGCCTGATGGGTCGCGACGCGCGCCTGGTATCAGTCAATCCACGCGATGGGTATCGTTATGGCTATCGGCTGTGGATCGACGAGGCCACTGCCATGCCGCTCAAGACACAGCTGTGTGACGAGCGTGGCGAGGTGATCGAGCAGATCGTGTTTTCCACTCTCACCATGCCAGCGAAGATTCCCGACAGCGCGTTTGAGCCACAGGTCGATACGCGCGGATTCCGCTGGTTGCGCAATGACCAACCGGTAGTGGCCGAGCCTGCGCCGGTACTTTGGGAGGCGATGCGTCTGCCACCCGGCTTCAGGCTGACCACGCGCGGCCAGCAGGCGATGCCGGGTGCCAAGCAGGCGGTCTCGCATCTGGTCTTCACCGATGGGATTGCGTCGGTTTCGGTGTTTGTCGAAGCGCGCGAGACCACGGCGCCGCCAATGGAAGGCACCACGCAGCTGGGATCATCGTCGGCGTTTTCCACGATGGTCGATGGCCATCAGGTCACCGCAGTCGGCGAAGTACCGCCGAACACGGTGCGCTTCATCGCGACACAAGTGAAGCCGCGCGGCCGGGTCATCGAGCGATCCGCCGACAGTATGCCGCCGCCGGCTGGCGGCGCCCAACCGGCGTTGGCGCCGACCCCTAATCAGTGAGCCTGGTTTTTCCGGCGGGCCTCGCGGTCTTGACGCGCGAGGGCTGCGGCCTGTGCGAAACCATGTTCGAGGAACTCGGGGCGCTCCGGCACCGTTTGGCGCTGCCGGCGGTCACGGCCATCGACATCGAGTCCGATCAGCACCTGCTGCAACGCTATGTACTCGAAGTACCGGTTTTGCTGTTGGACGGCAGCCCTGTATGTCACGGACAGCTCGATGTGCCGGCGCTGGAACGCGCATTGCGAGATTCATGACGGGTTTGGCCTCGCAACCTACTGCACGTCACCTGCACAGCGCTTCCCTAGTATAATGCCGGGCTCAACAATGCTTGGCCGAGCGCCCTCGAGTCAGGCCGCAGAGGCTTAACTCGGGTCCGTTGATGCATCGCATACGCAATTTCTCCATTATCGCGCACGTCGATCACGGCAAGTCCACGCTCGCCGACCGCTTCATTCAAATGTGCGGCGGGCTGCAGGACCGCGAGATGCAGGCTCAGGTGCTGGACTCGATGGCGCTGGAGCGCGAGCGCGGCATTACCATCAAAGCACAGTCCGTGACGCTCTACTACCAGGCCGCGGACGGCGAGCGCTATCAGCTCAATCTGATCGACACGCCCGGGCACGTCGACTTCTCATACGAGGTGTCGCGCTCTCTCGCCGCTTGCGAAGGCGCGCTGCTGGTAGTGGATGCCTCGCAGGGCGTCGAAGCCCAGAGCGTCGCCAATTGTTATACCGCTCTCGAGCAAGGACTCGAAGTAGTGCCCGTCATCAACAAGATCGATCTGCCATCCGCGGAGCCGGAGCGGGTGATCAAGGAGATCGGCGACATCATCGGTATCGATGCGAGCGACGCGGAACGCGTTTCGGGCAAGACCGGTGCAGGTGTCGCGGAACTGCTCGAGACGCTGGTCAAGCGCATTCCGCCGCCCACTGGCGATCCGGCGGCGCCGCTGCAGGCGCTGATCATAGATTCCTGGTTCGACAACTACGTCGGGGTTGTCTCGCTAGTGCGCGTGTTCAATGGTGAAGTGAAGCAGGGCGACAAGATCCGCGTGATGTCCACTGGTCGAGCCTGGCAGGTCGATAAGGTAGGTCGCTTCACGCCCAAGCCGATCCCGGCGCCAGTGTTGTCGCCCGGGGATGTCGGTTTCATCGTGGCTGGCATCAAGGAGATCGACGGCGCCCCCGTCGGCGATACGATCACACTGGAGCGGGCGCCGGCGCCCGCACCGCTGCCCGGCTTCAAGCCGGTGCAACCACGCGTCTTCGCCGGACTGTTTCCAGTGTCCTCTGACGACTACGAGAAGTTTCGCGATGCCTTGTCGAAACTGCGCCTCAACGATTCGGCGCTGCACTACGAGCCCGAAGTGTCTGGTGCGCTGGGCTTTGGCTTCCGGGTGGGGTTCCTGGGCCTGCTGCACATGGACATCGTGCAGGAGCGGCTTGAACGGGAATATGAACTGGATCTCGTCACCAGCGCACCCACTGTCATCTACGAAGTAGCCACCACCGACGGCAAAGTGCTGTCGATCGACAATCCGTCCAAACTCCCGCCGCTCGACAAGGTGGCAGAGCTGCGTGAACCGATCATCGTTGCCAATATCCTGGTGCCGCCTGATTATGTGGGCGGTGTACTCAAGCTCTGCAATGACAAGCGCGGCGTGCAGAAGAAGATGCTCTACCTCGGCACACAGGTGTCGCTACAGTACGAGCTGCCGCTGGCCGAAGTCGTGCTCGATTTCTTCGATCGCCTGAAGTCGGTCAGTCGCGGCTATGCGTCGTTCGACTATGAGTTCAGTCGCTTCCAGGCCGCACCGCTCGTCAAGCTCGACGTATTGATCAACGGTGATCGAATCGATGCGTTGTCGCTGATCGTACATCGCGACAATTCCTATCAGCGGGGCCGTGAACTGGTCGACAAGATGCACGAGTTGATTCCGCGACAGATGTTCGAGGTGGCAATTCAGGCTGCGATCGGCGCGCACGTGATCGCGCGGGCCACAGTCAAGGCACTGCGCAAGAACGTGCTCGCGAAATGTTATGGCGGGGACATCTCACGCAAGCGCAAACTGCTCGAGAAACAGAAAGAAGGTAAGAAGCGCATGAAGCAGCTCGGCCAGGTAGAGATACCGCAGGAGGCCTTTCTCGCGGTCCTCAAAGTGGGGCGTGACAACTGATGCTGGCACAACTGTTGGAATGGTTGAGCTGGCTGGCGCTGCCCGTTGCCATCTACTGCGCGATCGACAGTTGGTGGTTGCGACCGCAGCGCATCATTGCCGCCGGCAGTGCGGCAGTGGCCGATCCGCCGGTGGTGGCAGCGCTCTATTACGTGTTGCCGGTACTCGCGGTGGCGGTCGTGCTGCGGCTCCTGCGCGCGGAGGTGCTCGATTTCAGCGTCGTGTTGTTCAGCATCGCCGTTGTAACAGGCCTCATCTGGTCGCTCGACGTATTGTTCTTTCGCGAGCGCCGCGAGCGGGCTGCGGCGGCCGCTGGCCTCAGGCTGTCGGATCTGCCGGAGCCCGGCACCATCGACTACGCGCGCAGTTTCTTCCCAGTGGCCGTCATCGTGCTGCTGGCGCGGGCATTCATCTTCGAGCCGTTTCGCATCCCGTCCGATTCGATGATGCCGACGCTGCTCGACGGCGACTTCATCGTGGTCAACAAGTACGCGTACGGTCTGCGGCTGCCGGTCATCAACAAGAAGATCGTCGACATCGGCTCGCCTCAGCGTGGCGACGTGATCGTCTTTCGGTTACCGACCGATCCGCGCATCAACTACATCAAGCGGCTGGTTGGGCTGCCGGGCGACAAGGTGCGAGTTGCGGATGATCGGCTGTATATCAATGGCGAGACGGTGCCGTACGAGGAGATCGGTCGCTATAACGACGGTTGTTACGCCAACATGCGGCTGGCCGTGGAGCAGTTGGGCGAGCATCGGCATCAGACCCTGGCTTGCCGGACGCCCTCGCAGGGGCTTGCGGCATTGCGGCTGCCGAGTTGCGACCGCAATCAGCCCTATAGCTGGATCTGTGACGAAACTCACATGGATTCGGGGCCCGATTCCGGGGACCGCATCCTCGAAGTGCCAGCCGGTCACTACCTGATGATCGGCGACAACCGCGACAATAGCGAAGACGGGCGTTACTGGGGTTTCGTGCCCGAAGCGAATTTGGTCGGCAAGGCGACCAGAATCTGGTTCAATTTCGACGTCAAGCGATCCAACTGGTTCAACTGGAGCCGGGTCGGTACCCGGATCGACTGACGACTTCGCGGGAGTTCATATATGCGTCATCGTCAAGCAGGCATCACCATGATCGGCTGGATCGTGTTGCTGACGCCACTCGCCATCGTGCTGTACGCGGGAATCCGCCTGGCACCGTTCTACCTCAATCACATGAAAGTCGTGAAGGCGCTGGATCAGACCGCGCAGGAATTCAAGGGCGATACGGGCGCCAATGCCCAGCTCATCCGCAATTCACTCGCGCGCCGCTTCGATATCGACATGATCAATAATCCGAAAGATACGGACATCGAAGTTCGCAAGGCTGGCAGTGGCTGGGATCTGGCAACCGACTATGAGCAGGTCGTACCGCTCATTGCCAACGTACAGTTGTTAGTTGTATTCCAGAAGCGCGTCTCGACGGGCGGCGATAGCGGCATGCCATGATGCGCGTCTGCGGCAGCCGGTGAACGAGACCCAGCTGCGCGACTGGGTTGCGGCGTGTTTCGCGCACACGCCACGTGACCTGCAGCTGTTTGAGCTGGCGCTCACGCATCGCAGCGCCTCGAGCCGCAACTACGAACGACTCGAATTCCTGGGCGATGCGGTACTCAATCTGCTCGCCAGTGAATCGCTGTATGCCAGCCATGCCGACGCGGACGAGGGCGATCTGTCGCGCTTGCGATCCCGGGTCGTGAGTGAGGTGCCGCTGGCCGAGATTGCCACGCAGTTGGCGATCGGTGACCGCTTGCAACTGGGCTCCGGCGAACTGAAGAGCGGCGGGTATCGGCGCCAATCCATTCTGGCCGACGCCCTCGAGGCGATCTGCGGTGCACTGTTCCTCGATGGTGGTATCGACGCTGCGCGGCGCGCCTTCGCGCCGCTGCTGGCCGAGCGTGTCGCGGCGCTGCCAGATCCCGCACACTTGAAGGATGCCAAGACTCGCCTGCAGGAGTATCTGCAAGGCCGTGGCGAGGCGGTGCCAGTGTATACACTCGAGCGGTGTGAAGGTGAGCCCCATGCACAGACCTTTTTCGTCAGCTGCGCCGTACCGGGCGACAAATTGATCACCCACGGCAGCGGTTCCAGTCGACGTCGCGCGGAGCAGGACGCTGCCCATGCGGCCTTGTCGGTGCTGGAACTCCGCCAGTGAGCTTTCGCGCCGGCTTCGTCGCGTTGGTCGGTCGACCGAACGTGGGCAAGTCCACCTTGCTCAATGCGCTCGTCGGCGAAAAGCTGTCGATCGTCACGCCGCGACCGCAGACGACGCGCCATCGTGTGCTGGGCTTGCTGAACGGACCTGACTACCAGATCGCGTTCGTCGATACACCGGGGCTGCACCTGGGCGCAAAACGGGCGCTGAATCGTGCCATGAATCGCACGGCGGCTGCCGCGCTCGTCGATGCCGATCTGCTGGTTTTCGTGGCCGAGGCGACGCGCTTCACCGATGAGGACGCCATGGCGCTCGAGCGCGTCAAGGCCAGCGGTCTGCCGACCTTGGCGGTCGTCAGCAAGATCGATCGCATGAAACGCCGGGACCTGTTGCTGCCATTCATTGCCGAACTCGCCACGCGCCACGAGTTTGCCGAGATCCTGCCGCTGTCAGCGGCCAAGGGAGTGAACGTAGCGCGACTGGTGGAGCTGATCGCACAGCGTCTGCCTGAGTCCGAAGCGCTGTATCCGCTGGAGCAGCGCACGGACCGCAGCATCGAATTCCAGATTGCTGAGACAATACGCGAGAAACTGACGCTCGAACTGGTGCAGGAGTTGCCGTACGGTATTGCCGTGCATATCGAGCGGCTCGCGGAAGAGGAGGGTCAATTGGTAGTCGACGCCACGATCTGGGTGGATCGCGCGGGGCAGAAGCCCATTGTGATCGGCGCGCGCGGCGAGCGACTCAAGCGTGTGGGTCGCGCGGCCCGCATGGAACTCAACAGCCGGCTCGACAAACGGCTGCATCTGCAGCTGTGGGTCAAGGTGCGCGATGACTGGGCGGACAACGCGGAGGCTCTGCGCTCGCTTGGACTCGAATGACGAGCAGCCGGCTGCCGGCGGTCCGCGGCGCCAGGAAGATCTCGAAGCGGCCTATGTGCTGCATCATCGTCCATATCGCGACACCAGCCGTATTCTCGACATGCTCACGGTCAAGCACGGACGGATCACCTTGTTCGCGCGCGGCGCGCGTGGCCCGAAGTCGAAGTGGGCGCCACTGCTGATGCCGTTTCGGCCGTTGCTGGTGGCGTGGCGCGGCCGCGGTGAAGCGGCGCAGCTGACCGCAGCTGAATCGTTGGGTGAACCGCGAGACCTGCCGCCCGCCAGCCTGATGTCGGCGTTCTATTTGAACGAATTGGTCATCCGACTGACCACTCGGCATGATCCGCAGCCGCAGCTGTTCGCCGACTACAGCCAGGCGCTCGATGGGTTGCGAGCGGCCAACGCGCTGGAGCCCGCACTGCGGATATTCGAAAAGCGCCTGCTGGCTGCTTTAGGATACGGCCTGGAACTCGACGTCGACGCTGCGCAGCATTATCAATTCGAGGTTGATCGGGGATTCGTCCCCGTCTCCCCGGATGCTCGTGGTGCCATCAGTGGTGTCAGTCTGCGGGCACTGGCTGCCGAGTCGCTGCAGGATCGTGTGATGCTGGATGATGCTCGACGCTTGTTGCGCCAGGCGCTCGATCAATGCCTGGAAGGGCGCGAGTTGACGACGCGGAGCGTGGCGCGCGCTGTTGCGCGCCAGGAGAAGCTGCAGTCCACACATGTTGGAAGGAAACCAGTCGATTGAATACGTCTATCGCCTTGGGAGTGAACATCGATCACGTTGCCACGGTGCGGCAGGCGCGTCGTGCGTCCTATCCCGATCCGGTCCGGGCGGCGTTGTTGGCGGAGCAAGCCGGTGCGGACAACATCACGTTGCATCTGCGCGAGGATCGACGCCATATTCAGGACGCTGATGTGTACGCCCTGCGGCCGCTGCTCGTGACCCGCATGAATCTGGAGATGGCGCTGACCGAGGAAATGCTGGCCATCGCGCTCGACGTGCGGCCGCATGACTGCTGTCTGGTGCCGGAGCGACGCGCCGAGATCACCACCGAAGGTGGACTCGAAGTAGCGGCAGACCTCGAGCGGCTGGGCGGCGCTTGCCAGCGCCTTGCACAGGCAAGCATTCGAGCGGCATTGTTCATCGACCCCGACGAGGCGCAGATACGCGCTGCGGTCGCCGCTGGTGCGCCAGTGGTCGAGTTTCATACGGGTCGGTATGCCGAGCATACGGGGCCAGCACAGCAGCGCGAGCTGGAGCGACTGCGTCAGGCAGCGAAGCTAGCTGCGGCCCTGGGCCTCGAGGTGCATGCCGGTCATGGCCTGACGCTCGCCAATGTTGCGCCTGTAGCGGCGATCGGCGAGATCGTCGAACTCAACATCGGCCATGCGATCGTTGCCGAGGCGATTTTCACTGGCTGGACGACTGCGGTTGCCGCCATGAAAGCGCGGCTGCTCGAGGCACGGCGTTGATATTCGGCATCGGGGTAGATGTTCTCGAGGCGGAACGGATCAAACGCGTGCACGCTCGTTTCGGCGCTCATTTCGTTGCGCGTCTGCTCATGCCGGCGGAGGCGCAACAATTGACGCTCACGCGGCGCCCCGACCGGTTCCTGGCGATGCGGTTCGCGGCGAAGGAGGCCATCGTCAAAGCCATGGGTACGGGCTTTGCGCATGGCGTCTGGATCCGCGATGTCGGTATCGTGCAGAACCAGTGGGGCAAGCCCGAAGTGGTCTATTCTGCACGCGGCGAGCTGCTAAGGCGCAATCTCGGGATCGGCGACGGGCACGTCACACTGACAGACGAAGCGGGCCTGATCGTTGCCGTCGCGGTGCTGGAGCGGGCTGCGCGCCTGCCACCCGCGTCGCAAGCCACCCGATAAACTTGGTAGCTGCAAGATCTTGCCATCATGAACACACTGGTATTCGATATCGAGACAATTCCGGACACCGAACTGGGGCGCCAGTTGTTCGAGCTCGAGGGCCTGTCGGACGCGGCAGTCGCCCGCGCGATGCAGTCGCATGCCCAGCAGCGGACGGGCAGCGATTTTTTGCCGTTGCTGCAGCATCGCATCGTGGCGATTTCCTGCGCGTTCCGCTCGCGTGAAGGCTTTCGCGTCTGGAGTCTGGGCGATGAGGATGCGAGTGAGCGCGAGATAGTCGAACGATTCTTCGATGGGTTGGAAAAATTCACGCCGGATCTGGTGTCCTGGAATGGCGGTGGGTTCGATCTGCCAGTGCTGCACTATCGTGCGCTGCGCTGGTCGGTGGCTGCGCCACGCTACTGGGAGACCGGTGCCGAAGATACGAGTTTTCGTTTCAACAACTACCTGAGCCGCTTTCATTGGCGGCATATCGATCTGATGGACGTACTGGCGGGCTACCAGAATCGGGCCCGAGCGGGACTGTCGGATACCGCCGTGCTGCTGGGCTATCCGGGCAAGCTCGGCTTCGATGGCTCGCAGGTCTGGGATACCTGGCTCGCTGGCGATCTGAAGCGCATCCGGCGCTATTGCGAGACCGATGTACTCAACACGTATCTCGTGTTCCTGCGTTTCCAGCTGATGCGCGGGCAGCTCACCGCGGCCGGGCTCGCCACCGAGCTGGCGCGGGTGCGCCAGTATCTGACGGATTCAGCTGAGCCGCATCTGCAGGAGTTTCTCGCCGCCTGGCCGGAGACGGAATCGGATCCCAGGTCGTGAGTCGTCAGCAGCGCGAATCGGCATTGGCCGAAGAGGGCGTCGTGACGGATCTGACCCACGAGGCGGAAGGGGTCGTCAAAGCAGGCAAGACCTGCTTCGTCGCAGGCGCGCTGCCGGGCGAACGGGTCCGATTCAGGCGCGTACGCAAGTGCCGCCAGCACGACGACGGCGAACTCGAGGCAGTGCTCGAGCCTTCGCCCCAACGCGTCGTCCCACGATGCGCGCATTTTGGCGTTTGCGGCGGCTGCGCGCTGCAGCACCTCGAGCCGGGCGCGCAACTGGCGATCAAGCAGCGCGAGTTGCGCGAAAGTCTGTTTCGCCTGGGTGGCGTTTCGCCAGTCGAGTGGCTGGAGCCATTGGCCGGCCCCATCTGGGGCTATCGGCGCCGCGCGCGCTTGAGTGCGCGCTATGTGCGTAAGAAACGTCGTGCGCTGGTCGGCTTCCGCGAGCGCAGTGCGCCCTATGTGGCCGACGTGCAGCGCTGCGAGGTACTGGCGCCGCCTGTCGGCGAGCTACTGGCGCCGTTGGCCGACCTGCTCACCTCGCTCGACGGGCGGGAGTGCATTCCGCAACTGGAAGTCGCCGTGTCGGAGCGCGATGTCGCGCTGATCGTGCGTCATCTCGAGCCGTTGGCGGGCGCGGACCTGCAGAAGCTGCGCGACTTCGAGCAACAGTATGGCGTTCGCTTCTACTTGCAGGCGCGCGGTCCCGATACCGTCAGGCCGCTCGGCGACGCACCGATCGTACTGCAGTACGGCTTGCCGGATTTCGACCTGACACTCGATTTCCTGCCGGCCGATTTCGTGCAGGTGAATGCCGCCATCAATCGCAAGCTCACTAGTCGCGCGGTGGAATTGTTAGGCCTCCTGCCAGACTCCCGGGTGCTGGATCTGTATTGTGGGTTGGGGAACTTCACGCTGCCGATCGCGCGGCGCACGCGTGAGGTGGTGGGTGTCGAGGGTGACGCAGGTCTGATCGAGCGTGCCTGCGCGAACGCGGTACGCAACGGCGTAGGCAACGCGCGCTTTCACGTTGCGGATCTCGCGGTGGCGCCGGACCTGCGCGCACCCTGGCTGCAGGGTGAGTACTCGCACGTGCTGCTCGACCCGCCCAGGGTGGGGGCGGAGGCGATGCTAGACGTTATCGCCCGGCTCGCACCGCGTCGCATCGTCTATGTCTCCTGCCATACTGGCTCCCTGGCCCGCGATGTCGGCCTCCTGTGCGGCGCCAGGGGTTACCGGCTGCTGGCAGCGGGGGTGGTCGACATGTTCCCCCATACCACCCATGCAGAGTCGATTGCGTTGCTGGAACGGCAGAAATGATGGAAATACGTCACATAACGACAGCGCGTTCGCCCAATGTGTCAAATTCTTGGCGACAATGCGGCGGGTCACCAACCGAGTAACCACTGTACCGTCGGGCACTATCGAGCATGACGCTGGGTCCCTTAATGATCGATCTCCAGGGAACGGAGCTCGCTGTCGAAGAGCGCGAGATGCTCAGGCATCCGCTCGTCGGTGCGGTCATACTTTTCACACGCAATTTCGTCGATCAGGAGCAACTGGCCAAACTGGTGAGGGATGTGCACGCCGCGCGTACCCCGGCGCTCGCTGTTGCTGTCGATCATGAAGGCGGCCGCGTGCAACGGTTTCGCACCGGCTTCGCTATCTTGCCCTCGCTGCGCCGCATCGGTCACGAGTTCGACGCCGACCGTGAGTCCGGTTTGCAGCTGGCTCGCGACCTGGGTTGGCTGATGGCTGCGGAACTGCGTGCCTACGGTGTCGATCTTTCGTTCGCACCGGTCGTCGACCTCGACTATGGCGTCAACGAGGCGATTGGTGATCGCGCTTTCCATGCCACCGCCGATGCGGTCAGCGAGCTCGCGGTCGCCTACATGCATGGGATGCGCGATGCTGGCATGATGGCCACTGCCAAACACTTCCCGGGTCACGGGGCAGTCGTTGCCGATTCACATCAGAGCCTGCCGGTCGACCGGCGCAGTCTCGTCGATCTTACTAACGACCTGCAACCCTACCGACGACTGATTGCGAACGGCTTGCCCGGCGTGATGATGGCGCATGTGCTGTTCCCGGAAATAGATGCAGCGCCCGCGGGTTTCTCGCGCTACTGGGTGCAGCAGATTCTCCGGGGAGAGTTTGGCTTCAAGGGCCTGGTGTTCTCCGACGATCTGTCCATGCGGGGCGCGGCAGTGGTCGGCGATATCGTCGAACGTGCCCGTCGTGCATTGGCTGCGGGATGCGACGTCCTGCCGATTTGCAACGATCGAGCGGCCGTTGTCGAGCTGCTCGATCGGCTGCGGGCAGAGCCTGATCCGGCGGCCCAGCTGCGCCGCGTACGCATGAAAGGTCATGGCGTCGCAGCGGCCGATGAATTGTATTCATCGGAACAATGGCGTAAGTGCCGCGAGGCGCTGGCACGTTGCCAGGCGCCGCCGGCACTGAGACTGGATGCGGGGCCTGTATGAGTGACTGGTCGGCTGAATTCCTGCGTGGCGTACTGGATGCTGCCCCCGAGGGCATCACGATCTGTGAGGCTGGCAATGATCAGCCGGTCGTGTATGCCAATCCAGCGTACACGCGGCTTACGGGCCACGATGCGAGCGATCTGGCAGGCAAGAATCTGCGTGTACTGCAGGGCGACGATCGTGATCAACCCGCGCGGCAAATTATCCGTGATGCGCTCGAGCGAGGCGTGCCATGCCGGGTGACGGTGCGCAACGTTCGCCCCGACGGCACCGTATTTCTCAATGACCTGGCATTGCAGCCGCTACGCAATGGCAACGGCGAAGTCACGCACTTCATCGGTTACCACCACGACGTCAGCGCCCTGCAGCGGACCTCCGACAGCGGCATCCGCGGCGTGCCTGGCTGGGTGCGTGAAGACCGGGTAACCGGATTGCGCAGTCGTGCCTACTTCGACGACGTGTTGCTGCGGGATTTTGCGCTCGCGCAACGGGAAGCGCGCGAACTCGCTTTGCTCCTGTTGGATGTCGACCAAATGTCCTGCTACAACGAAACCTTCGAGCGCACCGGCGGCGATGCTTGTCTGAAGCGCATCGCGCGCGTACTGACGACTGCGTTTCGGCGTGGCAGCGATCTCGTGGCGCGCTGGGAGGGGGCGGGTTTCGTCGCGCTGCTGCCGAGCATCGACGCCGAGCGGGCGCTCGAGTACGCGCAGAGCGTGGCGCAGCGCATCCACAGTCAACAATTGCACCACCCGCGCAGCACACACCGCTTCGTCACCGTGAGCGTGGGCGTCGCGGTACGCGTGCCGGGCGTTGACGATACACCTGACATGCTGGTGCGAGCGGCCGAGGCAGCGCTGACGCGCGCCAAAGCGCAGGGCCGCAATCGCGCGCTGCTCGCAGTGGCCAATGATTTTGCGCCGCTGCAGCGTGCGAAGAAACTCGCGAGTACCGCTTAGCGCCCTGGTAAGCCTTGCTTGACCGGCGTCACGAGCGCAATGACGCCGAACACCGGATGGTCATAGTAGTTACGCTGGAAGAAGCGTATCCGGCGAATCTCGCTCAGGTTGTAAGTGCCGCCGCCGGTCGTATAGTTGAGCGACATTCCCAAATGCAGATACTGGCCGCGCTCGAGGAATATCCGCCCCGACAATCCAGGCACGTTGCCAGCGAGCCGCTCGACGGTGAAGCCGGCGCGCGAGCCCCAGGCGCTGGCGGTCTGCTGCCAGGCGAAATGCGCGACCGGTTGGATGCTGCCGCCCGCGGCCGTGATGCGTGCTTTCAGGTCATTGAGTTGATACTGCGACGGCGGCACGGCCGCCACAAACCGGCCGACGAACTGCTCACCACTGCGGTCGCCGCCGCGCAGCGGCGTACGGATGGACCAATCCTCACCGCCGCCACCACCGTTCCTCACGACGATGATCTCGATGTTGTAAACACTGGGCGCAGCGGCGTCCTGCGGCACGGCGGGCAGGGCGACCAGCAGCCAGGCGGCCAGCGCTAACAGGCCTCGTCCCTGACGTCTCATTCGATGCAGGTTCATCGGCAAATTGTACCCGTTAAGTTGCAGCCTTGGCACCGAGGTATTCCAGCAGGCTGCGCGCGAACTCGAATCGATCGGATGACCGCTCCAGCTGGCGCGAAATCCGCAGTTTGACCGGGCCTTCGAGCCGATACTCACGGCCCGGCGATTGCAGCAATTTGACCAGGCGCGCCGGATCTACCGCGGCGTCGGCTTCGAACAGGACATAGCCTCCCTGCAGCCCCAGATCAAGGCGCCGAATGCCGAGTGCCCGTGCGGTGAGCTTCAGTCGTGCGATCGCCAGCAGGTTTTGCGCCGCCGGCGGCAGTTCACCGAAACGGTCGATCAGTTCCGCGGTGAGTTCGTCGAGCGTGGCGCTATCGGTGGCGGCGGCGATCCGCTTGTAGAGCGTCAGGCGCAATGGCACGTCGGCTATATAGTCGACCGGCAGTAACGCAGGTACCCGCAACTCGACTTCGGTGGTCGCCGACAGCGGCTGGTCGAGCCGTGGCGTGCGGCCTTCCTTCAGCGCACGCACGGCTTGATCGAGCAGGTCGAGATACATCGAGAGTCCTACCTCGGTCATCTCGCCGCTTTGTGATTCGCCTAACAGTTCGCCGGCGCCGCGGATCTCGAGATCGTGCGTGGCCAGTACGAATCCCGCGCCAAGGTCCTCGAGCGATTCGATGGCCTCCAGCCGCTTGACGGCATCAGTGCTCAGGGCCTTCACCGGTGGCGCTACGAGATAGGCGTAGGCGCGATGATGCGAGCGGCCAACGCGACCACGTAGCTGGTGCAGCTGCGCCAGACCCAGTTTGTCGGCGCGATTGATAATGATGGTATTGGCCGTCGGTACGTCGATGCCGCTCTCGATGATCGTCGTACAGACGAGCAGATTGAAGCGCCGATGATAGAAGTCCACCATCAGCTGCTCGAGGTCGCGCTCGCGCATCTGACCGTGCCCGACACGCACGTCCGCTTCCGGCACGATGCGCCGGATATCGTCGGCAATCTTTTCGATGGTCTGGACTTCATTGTGGACGAGATACACCTGGCCGCCGCGTCGCAATTCCCGCAGGCATGCCTCGCGCAAAATCGTGGCGTTCCACTCGACCACGAAGGTCTTGATCGCCAGTCGCTCGGCCGGCGGGGTGGAAATGATCGATAGCTCGCGCAAGCCCCCGAGCGCCATGTTCAACGTACGCGGGATCGGCGTAGCCGTGAGTGTCAGAACGTGTACTTCCGCGCGCAGGGCCTTGAGGCGCTCCTTGTCACGCACGCCGAAGCGATGCTCCTCGTCGACTATCACGAGCCCCAGGCGTTTGAAACGCACGTTCGCGTGCAGCAATTTATGCGTGGCAATGACGATATCGACCGTGCCGTCTTCGACCCCCTCGAGGACCGCGTTCGCCTGCTTGCCGCTGCGAAAGCGCGACAGGGCTTCGATATGCACCGGCCAGTCGGCGAAGCGGTCGCGGAAATTGACGAGGTGCTGCTCGGCGAGCAAGGTGGTTGGCACCAGCACGGCCACTTGCTTGCCGGCTTGCGCTGCAACGAACGCGGCGCGCATCGCGACCTCTGTCTTGCCGAAGCCGACGTCGCCACAGACGATGCGATCCATGGGCTTGCCGCTCGCGATGTCCTGCAGCACGTGCTCGATCGCCTCGGCCTGATCGGCGGTCTCCTCGAACGGGAAGGCATTGGCAAAGCTCTGGTACTCGAGTTCGCCCACTGTCAATTTGGTGCCGGTGCGCGCCTGTCGCTGGGAGTACAGATCGAGCAGTTCAGCGGCGACATCGCGAATCTGCTCAGCTGCGCGTTTGCGCGCTCGCGCCCACTGCTCGGTGCCGAGCTTGTGCAACGGCGCGCCGTCGGGCGCTGCGCCGGCGTAACGACTGACGAGATGCAGTGACTGCACCGGAGCATAGATCCGATCGCCGTCGCGGTATTCGATTACCAGGAACTCGCCCGGCTGGCCGGCGACTTCCATCGCTTCGAGGCCGACGTAGCGGCCTACGCCGTATTCTTCGTGCACCACCGGTGCACCTGGCGACAGCGTCATCAGATCGCGCAGAATCGCTTGCGGATCGGCGGCTGTCTTGCGTCGCCGGCGTTCCTGGCGCGCGCGTGAACCAAACAGTTGCGACTCACTCAGCAAGGCGATACCCGCGGCAGGTAACACCAGGCCGCCTATGTCCGCCGCTATCGCGATCGCCAACCGTGCCGACGACAGGAGAAACTCAGCCCAACCCGACACCGCAACTGCTGCGTGCCGCCCCGCCCGCAACATCTGTTGCAGCACTTCACGTCGGCCGGCTGACTCCGCCACGATCAATACGCGCCCGTCGAAGGACTGCAGAAAAGACTCGAGCGGCGCCAGCGGCCGCTCGGCGCGCGTGTCGAGCTGCAAATCGCGCGGTGCGCCGGTCGCAAAATTCTGTACCGCCGCTTCGGGATCGTCGACCTTCGTCTGCCGCGAGCTTGGGCCAGCGTCCGGCTGCTCGATCTTGAAATGCTGCCACTCGATGCGCGCGACTCGCTCGGTCCACGCGAGTAGTTTGGCAGGCTCGATGAACACTTCCTGCGGCGCGAGCAGCGGCCTTTCCAGATCGTGACGCCGATCCTCGTAACGCTCCTCTATCGAGCGCCAGGCGCGCTCGAGCGAGAGCGCCAAATCGGAGTCGGCAGCCACCACTGTTGCTGCCGGCAGGTAATCGAACAGCGACGCAGTCGTCTCGAAGAACAGCGGCAGATAGAACTCGATACCGGGGGGCGCAATGCCGTCGCTGACGCCGCGATAGATCTGGCTCTTGTTGGGATCGCCATCGAATCGCGAGCGGTAGCGGCGGCGAAAGTTCTTGATCGCTTCGGGATCGAGCGGCAGCTCGCGCCCCGGCAGCATACGAACGTGCGGCAGCGTGTCGAGCGAGCGCTGCGTCTCGGGATCGAAAGTGCGGATCGTTTCGATTTCTTCGTCGAAGAGATCCAGTCGCAATGGTACGTCGGCGCCCATCGGAAACACGTCGACCAGTGCGCCGCGGACGGCAAACTCGCCGGGACTCGCCACCTGTCCGACCGCAGCATAGCCGGCTTCGGTCAGCCGCTGCCGCAGCGGCTCCACCGGCAGCCGTTCCCCTACCGTCAGAACGAAGCTGCGGCCATCGACGTAGCCGCGCGGCGGCAGCCGTTGCACCAGCGTGTCCGCCGCGACCAGCACGGCGCCGTGGACGAGGCGCGGCAGCTCGGCGAGCGTCGCGAGTCGCTCAGAGATGATGTCAGCGTGCGGCGAGAAGCTGTCGTAAGGCAGCACTTCCCAATCGGGGAACGCATGCACGGCCGCGCGGCCGTCCAGGAAGAACTCGAGCTCGGCCTTTAGTGGGTCGAGCTCGCGCGCGTCGTCGGCCACGATGAGCCACAGGCGCGAGTCGGCCGCCAGCGCCTCGGCGAGTGCAAGCCGCGCACTTGAGCCATACAACTGGCTCCAGCGTACGAGCTGGCCGCCGCGCGCCTGGTGCGGCTGAAGCAGAGATGGAATCGGCTGGGACAAGGGCGCGCAGCTTACCCTGCCTGTCCGAGCCTGCAAGCATCAGCAATGGCGCGCGCGCCTGGCGGCGCCCGTCGCCGGCTGAGAGCGCGCGTTTCAGCCCGACGCGTTGACGACCGCGTGCAATACGCGGTCGTGTTCGAATACGACCGTGAAGTTGGCGTATTCCCAGCGGGTGATCGGCGGCTGACCGACCGCGGCGCGCCGGTTCGCAGGCGCGCCGAAGCGCGCCTCGACTTGACGCATCGTCATGCCACGGTTGGGACGTTCGATGTTCGACTCGCGCACCATCACTTGGCCGTCGATGGCCAGCGTTTCGGCGGCGAGCGGAGCGGCCGCCATCACCAGGACGGCCGCGAGGACAGGGCGATAGCTCATATTAGTCTCCCAGGGCACTGGGGGAATATAGCGGACCCAAAGGGCGGCAGGGCCAGCTGTCGCTGCGATACGACGCGCCAGCGTCGCAAACTGTGATGCACCGCCGGGTTTCCTAGCGACTGGCCGCGCGTGATTTAATGCGACGCGGGCCGAATGGCCGCCTTGACCGATCCGATCGAAATCGAATGTTCCAACCGCTGTCCCTGTTCATTGGCCTGCGCTATGTGCGTGCGCGAGGCCGGAAATTCTTCATCTCGTTCATTACGCTGGTGTCATTGCTGGGCGTCTGTCTCGGCGTGGCGGCGCTGATCGTGGTGCTGTCGGTCATGAACGGTTTCGAGGGCGAGTTGCGAGCACGCCTGCTGGCGTTGTCGTCGCATGCTCGTGTGTTCGTGCCGGCGGATTCTGGCGCGACAGGCATCGACTGGCGCGACGTTGCGGCGCGCATCCGTGCACTGCCGGGCGTGGTGGGCGCTGCGCCGGTGATCGAGCTCGAGGCGCTCGCGGTGCACACGCCGGAAATGGTTCCGATCAGACTGCGCGGCATCGATCCGGTCAGCGAAGCGGACGTAACTGACGTGTCCAGGTCCGTTGTCGCCGGTAGCCTGCAGGATCTCGTGGCCGGCTCCGATCGTGTGATTCTGGGCGTGGGCGTGGCCCAACTGCTGTCGGTCGGCCCGGGCGATACGGTGATGTTGCTCGTGCCGGCCGTCAGCACAACCGGAGCGCCCGAGCCCAAGTTGCGCGAATTCACGGTGACCGGCTTGCTCGAGGCCGGGCTGCAGGACCATGACAGCGTGCTGGCGATCGCCGCGCTCGACGACGTGGCAGCGGTCGTCCCCAACGACAAGCGTGCCGTCGGTCTGCAGGTGCAATTCGCCAATGCCCTGGATGCACCGCGCCTTGCTCCGGCAGTCGCGCGCGTCTTGCCGGTGGGTGTGCAGATGCGTGACTGGACGATCGAGCATGCCAATTACTTTCGTGCCATCCGGATCGAAAAGACCATGATGGCGATAATCCTGATGTTGATCGTCGCCGTGGCAGCCTTCAATCTGGTCGCGATGCTGGTGATGGTAGTCACCGACAAACGCACCGACATCGCCATTCTGCGGACCCTGGGTGCGTCGCCGCAGCGTGTGATGGGCGTGTTTCTGACCCAAGGACTGGTCATCGGGTGGTTCGGTGTCGGCATGGGTGTGCTGCTCGGCACCTTGTTAGGCAAGAACGCGGGTGCCGTTTCTGCCTGGCTCGAGCGCGTCTTCAGCTTTCAGTTCTTCAATTCCGATGTCTACTACATTACGCGCATCCCGTCGGTGCTCGACTGGAGTCATGTCGCTTGGGTGGCTGGCATCGCGCTGACACTGACCGCCCTGGCAACCGTCTATCCAGCCGTACGCGCCGCGCGCGTACCGCCGGCCGAAGCGTTGCGGTACGAATAGTTGGCCATGCCTTACGAATGGCGTATCGGCAGCCGCTACCTGCGCTCCGCACATCGGCGCGGATTCGTGTCGTTTGTCGCATTCATGTCCGTGATCGGGCTGGCGCTCGGTGTGGCCGTGCTGATCGTCGTCTTGTCAGTGATGAACGGTTTCGAGCGTGAGCTGCGGGCACGGATCCTGTCGGTGACCTCGCATGCGACATTGTCCGGTCTCGAGACTGCGCTGCCGGACTGGCGCGGCGCGCGTGCAATGGCGTTGCGCACCGCTGGCGTTACGAGTGCCGTTCCATACATCGAATCGCGTGGTCTGTTCGCACGTGGCTCGCGCGTGGTCGGCGCGCAGATCCGCGGCGTCGATCCAGTCGAAGAGAGCCGTACGGAGGGCATCGCCAACCGCATCGAGCAAGGCTCGCTCAGCGAGCTGACTGACGGTGGTTTTCGCGTCGTTCTAGGCTCCCAGCTGGCGAGCGAGCTGGGTGTCAAGGTCGGCGATGACGTGATATTCATCGCGCCGGAAGGTACGGCCACGCCGACCGGGATCGTGCCGCGCATGCGACGCCTGCGCGTCGTGGGGCTGTTCACCTCCGGCATGTACGAATTCGATCGCGGTCTCGCTCTCGTGCATCTGGCCGATGCCGCCAAGCTCTACCGCATGGGGACGGAAGTGTCGGGGTTGCGGCTCACGCTGGTCGATCCCTGGCGAGCGCCACAGTTGGTGCGTGAGCTGGCGCTCGCCTTGGGGGGCGGCTATTTCGTCAGTGACTGGACGCGCAATCATGCCAACTTCTTTCGGTCGATCGAACTGACCAAATCGATGCTGTTCCTGATCCTGCTGTTGATCGTCGCGGTAGCCGCCTTCAACATCGTTGCGACGCTCGTGATGATCGTCAAGGACAAGCAGGCGGATATCGCGATTTTGCGCACCCTCGGTGCGGGCCCACGCAATATACTGGCGGCGTTCATCGTGCAGGGCGCGCTCATCGGGCTGGTCGGCACGGCTCTTGGTGCCGCGCTGGGCATCCTCGTTGCCAACAATATTGAATCGATCGTACGATTCATCGAGGGACTGTTCGGCGTGCAGTTTCTCGATCCGCGTGTCTATCTGATGAGCGACCTGCCGGCCTGGGTCGATCCTGTGGATGTTGCACAGATCTGCAGCGTCGCTTTTGCCCTGTGCGCATTGGCTACTGTTTATCCTGCGTGGCGAGCAGCCCGCACGCAACCTGCCGAGGCACTGCGACATGACTGATTCGATGGCGGCGGACGTGCGCACGGCTGTATTGGTGGCGACTGACGTCACGCGACAGTTCCGTCAGGGACCGGTGACGCTCGAGGTGCTGCGGGGGCTGAACTTCGCAGTGAGCGCGGGTGAGCGCGTGGCGGTCGTGGGTGCGTCGGGCTCTGGCAAGACGACGCTGCTGCAGATCATCGGCGGTCTGGATCGCCCGACGGCCGGCCGCGTGTCGATTGCCGGTCAGGACATCCATACGCTCGGTGAGCACGAGCGCGGCGCTTTGCGCAACCGCACCTTGGGTTTCGTCTACCAGTTCCACCATCTGTTGCCAGAGTTCTCGGCGCTCGAGAACGTTGCAATGCCATTGTTAGTGCGGCGACTGCCGGTCCGTGCGGCGCGTGAACGCGCCCGCGCCGTGCTCGAACGGGTTGGCCTGGGCGCGCGGCTGGATCATCGGCCGCATCAGTTGTCAGGTGGCGAACGGCAGCGGGCGGCTGTGGCGCGCGCGCTGGTGACGGAGCCGGCGCTGGTGCTCGCAGACGAGCCCACCGGCAACCTCGATGGTCACAATGCAGCACAGGTGTTCGACTTGATGCTGGAACTGAATCGCGAACGTGGCACCAGTCTCGTAATCGTCACACACGATCTGCGGCTCGCCGCTAGGATGGAGCGGACGCTCGAACTAACCGAGGGGCGACTCGTCAGTCGCAGCCAGCGCAGCGCTGCTGCGCCGGGCGAGTGAGCGCGCGCGGCGGCGCTCCAGGCGCCGTCGGACAGCGGTTTGCCAGGCGAAATCCACCGTCAGCCAGCCGATCACGCCAAATACTGTGCCACAGACGAGGCAGCCGACGAGGAACGGCTGCCACAACGGCCCGAGGCCATGCTGCAGCCAGTCCCAGGACAGCGAGAATTCGAATGGTTGCGGTCGAAATCCGGTGACCAGGGCGCCGACCCGATAGGCAAAATAGAACAGTGGCACGAGCGTAAGCGGGTTGGAAAAGAACACGGTGGCCACGATCGTCGGCACATTGATCCGGGCGATCGCTGCCACCAAGGTCGCGAGCAGCAAATGCAGCGGCAGGGGCACGAACGAAATCGCGAGACCTGCGCCGAAAGCACGCGCCACTGTGCGTCGTTGCGGCGACCACAGGCGCGGATCGGTGAGGAAATGCTTGAAGGGGCGCAGCCAGCGATTGGCATTGATGGCATCGCGACTCGGCGTGAATTTCTTGAGCAATCGTCGCGGCATGTACCGCAACTCTAGCACTGGCACGGAGGCCTTGTGCTGCCGGGGATCGCATTTTTCATCGGCCATCTGCTCGGCTTGCTGGCCTGCCAACCGCCTGCGGTTGAGTGGTGCTGGTTGGCGCTGCTGGCCGCCGCGTTGTGCGCGCTGCAAACGCGCGGCTCGGGGACGGCCACAGCGACACTACTGGCTGCTGGCATTGCAGGTTTCGCCGCACTGTCGTCGACGGCCAATACCTGGCTACAGCTACGCCTGCCGGAAAGCGATCACGCCGAACGATTGCTCGTGCACGGCGAGATACTGACCGTGCCGGCACTCGCTGGCGATCAGGCCACCTTCGACGCGCTGGTGACCGTGATCGCGCCACGCGATCGCGCTGCGTCGGCGCCTCGCAAGCTGCGTATCCGTTGGCGCGGGGCGCCAACGGACTTGCTTGCACACGAGACCTGGCAATGGCTGGTGCGCCTCGACACGGTGACTCGCAGTCGAGCGACGCTCGATCTCGAGCGCATCTGGTTGCGCGATCGCGTGCATGCGCTCGCTACCGTCTTGCCCTCCAGGCTCAATTCGCGCCAGCGCATTGCGCCGCGATCCATCGACGCACTGCGCGAGCGTATCGGACGGGCAGTCGATCGGCATGTGGTCGATCGCGATGCGGCGGCTCTGCTGCGTGCCCTCGCGGTCGGTCTGACCGATCGTGTGACTCGCGAGCAATGGCGGGTATTCGCCGCCACCGGGACGACTCATCTGGTCGCAATTTCCGGTTTGCATGTGACGTTATTCGCGCTGGTCGCATTCGCCATGGCGCGTACGATTTGGCGATATCTGCCGGCGTGGGCGTTGCCAGTCGATCGCGAGCCGTTCGCACTCTGGGCCGGCGTGGCTGCTGCGCTGGGTTACGCATTGTTGGCGGGCTGGTCGGTACCCACGCAGCGTACGCTCCTGATGCTTGCGGTGTTCGCTACGATACAACTGCAGCAGCGGGCACTGTCGGCGACGCGCATCTTGCTGACGGCTTTGACCGGTGTGCTGCTCATCGATGCACTGGCGCCCTTGGCATCGGGTCTGTGGCTGTCGTTCGGCGCTGTGGCAACCATTCTGTGGCTGGAAGTGCCGCGGGTGCGGCGCGTGCCCGGCTGGTGGTCGGCGATGCGGGTGCAGACCGCCATCGTCTTGGCGCTCGCACCGGCAACGCTCGTCTTGTTCGGCTCGCTGTCACTCTCGTCGTTAGTTGTCAATGCTGTGGCGATTCCAGCAGTCTCGTTCGTCTTCGTGCCGCTCGTGCTGCTCGGATCCTGCGCCGTACTCGTCTGGCCGACCGCGGGCGCGTGGTTGTTGCAGTCCGCAGAATGGCTGTATCTGACGGGTTGGCCGCTGCTGGCCGGAGCTGCCGAGTGGCCACTCAGCAAGGTAACGCTGGCACCGCCAATGTGGTGGTATCCGCTGTCGTTAGTCGGCCTGACCGTGGCGCTCGCGCCAGCGCCCGTCAGGCTGCGACTGGCTTCGGTCGCGGCGCTGCTGCCATTGCTGGCGACGCCGCGCGCCGCGGTGGCGCCAGGTGAGGTTCTGGCGACGCTGCACGCGACGGGTGGTCGAGGCGCACTGGTCGTGCTGCAGACAGCCAATCACACGGTGTTGTACGACACTGGCGACTCGTTTCGCAGCGCCGGCATGCCACTGCAGACGCTGCTGGCGGCAGGCGAGATCGGCGCGCGTGACGAGCATTTCGATCTCGTCGTGTTGCCACGTGTCACGCAGGATCAGGCAGCCGGCGTTGGCCGGCTCCTCGCTCGGGCCACCATCGCCGAGTTACGCGGTGGCGGTCCTTGGCCCGGCGCGGTCATGCCGTACCAGGCTTGTGCCGATCGCCAATCCCATTGGTTCGATCAAGTGCGCTTCCAGTTGCTAGTCGCCGCCGCAGACGGTAAGGGCGAATACTGTGCGCTCGATGTGACGGCAGGTGGGCAGAGGCTGCTGCTGGCCGGCGAGTTCGACCTGGCAGCGGAGCGCGACGCGTTACTGCGTGCCAGCGCGGCCGGCGCCTCACTTGCGAGCAATGTGCTGCTCGTCTCGCGGGGCGGCAGTGGCGCGGGTTCGTCGGACGAGTGGCTGCGAGCGACCGCGCCACGCTACGCGCTGGTCACGGGTCCCGCTCCCGAACGTGCCACGAGTCCGAAGGCACTCGTGCTGCGACGCTGGCGTGCGACCGGCGCGCAGCTTTGGGAGACTCGTCGCACGCCTGTCGTCAGGGTGCGACTCGGCAGCGCGAACGGCGTGCTGGTGGACTCGCAAAGTGTGTCCGGTTACCCATTTTTGTGGCGTCGTCGTCAACCCGATGCCGCCATGTCGATGCCGTTGCCGTGACCGCGCGGCTCGCAGTTGGGTATGATCGGCGGCATGTGGGAAATAGTGCGAGCCGGCGGCTTCTTCATGTGGCCGATCATCCTCTGTTCGGTGATCGCTGTAGCCATCATTTTGGAGCGCTTCTGGACGCTAGCCGAGAAGCGCGTGTTGCCACGCGATCTGTTGCAGAAGATCAAGCAATTGGTCGAGCAGGATCAGGTGACGGACAAGGTCGTACAGGCCCTCGAGAAGAACTCACCGTTGGGTCGGGTGCTGGCGGCCGGTCTCAGCAGTCGTCATCGCGGCCGAGCCATCATGATGGAGCGTCTCGAGGACACCGGGCGGCATGTCGTGCATGAACTCGAACGGTTTCTCAACACGCTCGGAACGATTGCCGCCGTATCGCCACTGCTAGGTCTGCTGGGTACGGTCACCGGCATCATCAAGGCCTTCAACGCCATCAATGAAGGCGGCATGGGCGATCCACGCATGTTGTCCGGCGGCATCAGCGAAGCGCTGCTCACTACCGCCGCGGGCCTGGTGGTAGCCATCCCGGCGCTGGTTGCGTATCGATACCTGCGGGGCAACGTGGATCGCATCGTCATCGAGATGGAAAAGGACGCGTTGCAGCTGGTCGACCAGCTGGAAGCATCGGCTGTACGTGAGCAGGACGATCGAACTGCCGGTGATCTCAAGGCCGCGGGTGCGCGCGTTGCATGAATCTCAAGCCGCGTAGTCGCGAGGAACCCGAGATCAATCTCACGTCGCTCATCGACGTTGTGTTGTTGCTGGTGGTGTTCTTCATGTTGTCGTCGACCTTCATCGACGAGGGTCGTATCAAGGTGCAGTTGCCGGAGGCGAGCCTCGTACCGACCGGCAAGCAGACGGACGATCCGCTCGTCGTGACGGTGACGCAGACTGGCGGCTATCGAGTGAACGAGCGCGAACTCATCAATGCGAGTCCGGACACCTTGCGGGCGGCGATCCTGCAGGTGGCCGGCGCCGATCGACAGCGGGCGGTCACGGTGCGCGCGGACGCGCGTGCCACACACCAGGCAGTGGTTACTGCCATGGATGTCGTGGGGCGGGCGGGCTTCACGCGCGTCAACATCGCGACGATTTCCGACCCCGCCGCACGTCAGCCGTGACCGCGCGGGAGATCGAGAGTCCCGTGGGCGTCTACAAGCGCCTGCTCAGTTACGCGCGGCCACATCTCGGCATGTTTTCGATCGGCGTGCTCGGCATGTGTTTGTTCGCGTCAACCGATGCCGCGCTCGCGTGGTTCGTACGCTATTTCCTCAACAGCGCTTTCGTCATCAAGGACCCCAACGTGTTGTGGGCCGTGCCACTCGGCGTCGTCGTGCTGTTCCTGTTGCGCGGCATCGGCGATTACGTTGCCAACTATTTTCCGGGCTATGTCGGACGCCAGATCATCAAGGCGCTGCGCGGCGAGCTGTTTGCGCATTTCCTGCGGCTGCCAGCCGCCTACTACGATCGTGCCTCGACAGCCGGCATGCTGTCGCGCCTGACTTACAACATCGAGCAGGTAGCCGAGGCGACTACCAACTCGATCACGGTGCTGATCCGGGACACCCTGACGATCCTGGCATTGATCGGAACACTATTCTGGCTCAACTGGAAGCTGACCGCGGTTGCCCTGACGCTGGCGCCGCTCATCAGCTGGCTGATTCAGAAGATCAACCGTTCGTTCCGACGCTACAGCGCGCGGATTCAGAATTCGATGGGCGATGTCACGCGGGTCACGCGCGAAGCACTGGATGGGCACCGTGTGATCAAGGTGTTCAATGCGCAGGAGCAGGAGAGCCGTGCTTTCGAAGTGGTGAACGAGCACAACCGGCACAGCAACATGCGGCTGATAGCGGCCAAAGCCACCAGCAATCCGATCGTCCAGTTGATCGCGGCGATCGGCCTAGCGGCCGTGCTGTGGGTTGCCCTGAATCAAGTCGAAAGCAAGGAGATGCAGGTCGGGGATTTCATGGCGTTCATCACCGCCTTGCTGATGATCACCGCACCGCTGCGTCGCCTGGTCGGCGTATCGGTGGCGTTGCAGCAGGGTATTGCGGCGGGTGCGAGTGTCTTCGAAGTGTTGGACGAGCCGACCGAACAGTTCGCTGTTGGTCGACCGCTGGCACATGCTCGTGGTGAGGTGGAATTTCGCGGCGTGAGTTTCAACTACTCCGCTGACAAAGGCAGTGTGCTGCACGATGTCTCATTGCGTGTGCCGGCCGGCGGCACAGTCGCATTCGTCGGCAAGTCCGGCAGCGGCAAGAGCACGCTGGTCGGGCTCGTGCCACGATTCTACGAGCCGACTGAAGGCGCGGTGCTGCTTGATGGGATCGACGTCCGCGAGTACCGATTGCGCGATCTGCGTGCGCAGATCAGCTTGGTGAGTCAGGACGTCGTGCTCTTCAACGATACGATCCGCAGTAACATCGCCTTTGGTACGGCTGCCGCCAGTCCGGCGGCGATCGAAGCGGCCGCGCAGGCCGCATGGGTGCTGGAGTTCGCCGCGGATCTGCCACAAGGGCTCGATACACCCGTCGGTGACCGCGGCGCGCTATTGTCGGGCGGGCAACGGCAGCGTATCGCCATCGCGCGTGCGCTCCTCAAGAACGCGCCGGTCCTGATTCTCGACGAGGCGACGTCAGCTCTCGACAACGAATCGGAGCGGCGTATCCAGCAGGCACTGACCACGCTGAAGCGCAATCGTACGACACTGGTGATCGCGCATCGGTTGTCCACCATCGAGCAGGCCGATCTGATCGTGGTGCTGGACGAGGGCCGAGTCGTTGAGCAAGGTACCCACGCGGAATTGGTCGCGCGGGATGGTGCCTACGCACTGCTCAGCAAGCTGCAGATGAACCCCGCGTGACTTCGATCAGTGTTCGTCCAGGCCAGTCCTGGCTCGAGTCGATCTGGTATGACGGAACGGGGCGGGGCGCGTGGTTGTTGCCGTTGTCCCTCCTGTACGGCGTCGTCACGCGATTGCGCCGACTGTGCTATCGAGTTCGGGTGTTGCCGTCGGTCGCCGTGGGTCGACCGGTCATCGTAGTCGGCAATCTCACCGTTGGCGGTGCGGGCAAAACGCCGCTGGTGGTATATCTCGTCACTCAGTTGCAGCGCCAGGGCTTTACGGTGGGCGTCATCTCCCGCGGCTACGGTGGCAGCAGCCGTGCTGTGCGTCCAGTGACCGCGCGCACTGATCCACGCGAGGTGGGCGATGAGCCGGTCCTGATCGCGAAGCGCACGCACAGCCGCGTGTTCGTCGGTCGCAATCGGGTGGCGGCTGCACGCGCTGCCGTGGCAGCGGGTGCTGACATAATTGTGAGTGACGATGGTCTGCAGCATTACGCGCTGGCACGCGATCTGGAGATCGTCGTCGTCGACGGTGAACGCGGTTTCGGGAACATGCGACTGCTGCCGGCGGGGCCGCTGCGCGAGCCGCTGCGACGTTTGCGACGTGCGGATTTCGTGGTGATGAACGGTGCGGGCTGGCTCGAGCGCGTGGGCCTGCCGGCCGGGCGCGCGGCGCTGACCATGGCGCTGTTGCCCAGCGATGCCGCGCCGGTGTCCGGGCGCGGAGCCGTCCGCTCGCTGGCCTCGTTTCGTGGTCAACCGGTGCATGCCGTGGCAGGAATCGGCCATCCGCAACGGTTTTTCGAACTGTTACGCAAGGCCGAACTACAGCTCATCGAACACCCGCTGCCGGACCACCATCCGTTGCAGGCTGCGGATCTCGCGTTCGGCGACGATGCGCCAGTGCTGATGACCGAGAAGGATGCCGTAAAATGCGCAGACTTGAACGACAAACGTTTGTGGTTTCTGCCGGTCAGTGCGCACTTCAATGCACTGGAGTCGAACGAATTGCTGGCTGCCATCACCGCAAGAATCCATCAGACTCGGGGCTGATCACACACTGGTCCAAAGGGCGCTCACACATGGATACTAGACTGCTCGATATTTTGGCGTGCCCGCTCTGCAAAGGTCCGCTGCAGCACGCGCGTGCTGACAAAGTGTTAGTGTGCCGCGCCGACCGGCTGGCGTTTCCGATAGTCGACGACGTGCCGGTCATGCTCGAAGAAGAAGCACGGCAATTGCTGCCGGACGATCCTGTTCTGGCGCGCTGATGCGATGACCAGTTTCCGGGTGGTCATACCGGCGCGCTACGACTCGGTGCGATTGCCGGGCAAGGCGTTGCTGATGCTGGCCGGCAAGCCCATGCTGCAGTGGGTGCACGAGCGCGCCTGTGCCAGTCAAGCCAGCGAAGTGTGGGTGGCAACGGACGACGATCGGATCGAGAAGGCCGCGCAGGGCTTCGGGGCGCAGGTCGTGCTGACGAGGCGCGAGCATGTTAGCGGTACAGATCGGATTGCAGAAGTGGCGCGCTTGCGTGCCTGGCCAGCGGACGCCATCGTCGTCAACGTTCAGGGCGATGAGCCGCTGATCCCGCCCGCGGCGATCGACCAGGTCGCGCAGCTGCTGGCTTCCGATCCGCACGCGGGGCTGGCGACGCTCGCCGCGCCGTTGCGATCGTCGCGGGATCTGGTCGACCCCAACGTCGTCAAAGTCGTCGCAGACAAAGATGGCCGGGCGCTGTACTTCAGTCGAGCACCGATTCCCTGCGACCGCGATGCGGCGTTGCCAGCAAGACTGACGCAGGATCGCGACTCCGCAGCGTCCCAAAATGGTCATAAGCTGTCGTCAGACCTCCTGGCAGTGGCACGGCGACACATAGGCATCTACGCCTATCGAGTGGCAGCGTTGGCCAGGCTCTCTACTACCGTGCCCACGCCGCTCGAGTCACTGGAGCGGCTCGAGCAACTGCGGGCGCTGGAATCGGGTCTGCTCCTGCGGGTCGCTGATGCCGTGGCGCTGTCGCCAATGGACGTCAACACTGCGGACGATGCGCGTGCCGCCGCCACGATGTTGAGGTCGCGCGAGCGCTAGCTGCGCGGCTTATGTCGCAGCACGATGCGCCGCCGAGCGGCTCTCGTGATTTCCGTGCCCGTGGCATACTCCTCAGCATGGGGATCGGATCGAAGGGAATTCGGCTGTTCGATCGCTTCGCTTTACTTGCGAGGCTGGCTGCGACGGACCGTGGCGAAGTGTGGAGTGCGCTCGATGAACAGCGTCACGAAGTGGTCGCCGTCGAGCTCTTTGGCACCGATAGACTGCGACGTGCGGACGATTGGCGCCGTCTCACGCACGCTCACGAACTGACGGAACGTCTGGCTCATTCCAATGTGCTGGCTATCGGCGCGCCATTGCGTGATGTCAGCACTGTGTTGATTCCCATGCAGCTCGCCGCCGGTGGCGACGCTCGCCGCTTGATCGGCGCTCCGTACTACGAGATCTTGCCAGTGCTCATCGATATTGCACAGGCGCTGCGTCACGCGCATCGGGCTGGCGTCGCACATCTCGACTTGCGGCCATGCAACGTGCTGCTCGACGAGAGTTCCTGCGCGCTGTTGAAAGGATTCCGGTTCGGCGGCGGCACTCGCCAGGAGTTCAATGCCGCCGTGCGCAAGGACTTGCGGGATTTCTCTCTGCTCGGGAGTGAGTTGTTAGGAAAGACAGCGGCTGCGACGCGCGCGGCCCCGCCGCGCTTGTGGGCATTGTTCGACCGCGTTTACGATGCTAGTTTCGGCGCGACGCCGCTGTCGTTCGCGGAGATAGGCGAAGAGCTGGAGGCGTCCCGGCACGATACTGCGCCGCTCGCATTGGCCGCTCTCGATCTGACGCGACCAACCCGGGCGATCGATGTCACGCCGCTACCGCCGCCGCTCGAACTCGAGGTTGAGGCTGAAGCCGAGACTGCACGACTGGACCAAGAAGCTATGCGTGCTGGCAACGCCGCAAGCGGTACCGTCGGGGAATTCGCCAGCACACCGATTGACAGCGCAGACCCGCAACTCGATCTTGAGCTGGGTGCGGCCCAGTCGTCGGCACACGCCACGTCAGTCGACGAGCAGTCGCAGGTCGAGCCACCTGCGGCAGCTCAGGCTGCCGAGACGGACGTGCGCGATGTCGATCCGCCACGGGCCGCCACAACTGCGGCCGACTTGCCGTCCGCAGACCAGTCGATCGAGCCCGAGTTTCTGGTGTTGCCACCGACTGCCAACGATGAGTCATCGATCGCGCTCGATGGCATCGAAGTGCCGCTCGTGCTCGAGCCGGCGCCGCGTACGCGGCCCATTGCTGTGCCGGTGCAGGTCGATCCGGGTGCTGAAATGTCTGTGGAAGGAGCGGCCGCCAGCAGCTCTGGCCGCGCGCTGGTGCCGATTGCCGCGCAGCCGGTGGCGAGTCAAGCTCGCCGGTGGCGATGGATGGCGGCCGGCGTGGCGACCGTGCTGGTCGCAGGCGCTCTGTGGTTGTCCCGCAAAGCGGCGCTGGATGCTGAGCAAGGTCGGCTTATCGCCCAAGCTGCGCCTGCGGCGTCAGTGCCTGAGCCAGTCGTTTTGCCAGTCCAACCGCCGGAAGCTGCAACAACGACCGCCCAGACTGCCGCGCTCGCCGTAGCGGCAGAGGAGCTCGCGCAGACCGCGCGCTCTGTCAGCACACAACTGAGAATTGCCGAGAATGCGTTGAATGATCTCGATGAGCGGCGTGCGCGGAGTGCGCTGCTCACCGTGCGCCGGCTCGATCCGGACAATCGCGCCATTGCGGTCGGGCTGCGTCGGGCGGCTGCAATCGACGGTATCAAACCACTGCTGGCCGACGCTGCGCGGGCAGAAGAAGCACGTGACTTCGCGCGTGCGATACAAGGCTACAGTCACGCATTGGCCCTCGACAGCAAGCAGCGAGTTGCCCGCGACGGTATGGCGCGCGTGCGGCGTACGATCGGCGATTCGGCGTATGGTCGCATGCTGGTAGACGCGTACGTCGCGCTGGGAGCCGGCCGTCTCGAAGCAGCTCGCGATGGCTTTGGTCGAGCCTTGATCGAGAAACCGGACTCCATCGAAGCAGACCTCGGGCTCGAGCGTGCTGAGGCAGCGCTGACAGCGAGGCGCCTCGCGCCGCTGCTCAGGCAGGCAGCCCGGTACGAGGCGGCGGGCCGGTGGGCAGATGCATTGCGTGAGTACGATGAAATCCTGGCCATACAGCCGGACTACGTGCTGGCACAGCAGGGCCGCCAGCGGGTCATGGTGCGTGTGGCGACATCCGGCGGCAATGCGGTGACAGGCAACTCAGGCGGCAGTTTCCAGCAGTAGGATTCTGCAACGTCGCGTCAATCGCGTTAGGATCTGCACCCGGTGCAGCTCGCGGCGATCAATATCTATCCGATCAAGTCCTGTGCTGGCATCTCGCTCGCCAGCAGCCGGGTCATGTGCACTGGTCTCGAATGGGACCGCCACTGGATGCTGGTTCGCGACGACGGGCGTTTCGTGACGCAGCGCGAGCTGCCGATGCTGGCCACGATCGTGCCGCGTATCGTACCGCCCAGTCTGGTTCTCAGCGCCCCAGGGGAGCAGCCGCTGTCGATTCCGCTCAGCGCAGCGGGTGGTGCGCGCAGCGTCACTGTGTGGCGCGATCGCGTCGGTGGAATCGACTGCGGGGACGCGGTCGCCGCCTGGCTTTCGGCCGTCACACGCGAGTCACTCCGCCTGGTTGCATTCGATCCCGCGCTGCCGCGTGCCAGCAATCCCGTTTTCACTGGTGCTGTTACCGCATTCACCGAGTTCTCGGATGGCTACGCGATCCTGCTCTTGTCGGAGACCTCGCTCGAGGATCTGAACGGACGTCTGCCGGGACAACCGCTCGAGATGGCGCAGTTCCGCCCCAATTTGGTGCTAAGCGATGCGAGCGCGTATGCGGAGGACAAGTTTTCGGAGCTGCGAATCGGCGCGGTGACACTGCGCGTGGTCAAGCCCTGTACCCGTTGCAAAATCACGACGATCGATCAGCGGTCGGGCATCCAACACGGCGACGAGCCATTGCGTACACTGCGTGGCTATCGCTATGACCGCCAACTGAACGGCGTGACGTTCGGGCAGAATGCCATCGTGCTGAATGGCGTCGGTCAGGAGTTGAAGGTCGGCATGGCCGTGCATACCTGTTGAACGATTGCGCGCCCGCACCTTTCCGCCCACGTCGAGAATTGCTTTGATGAATGCCACGCTGCCCTTACCCTTCGATGCGGTTGAGCTGTCGCCTGCGGATCAGGCGCCACGTTCGCACGATCCTGCTGCGCCCCGCCTGCGCGAGATTCCGTACAACTACACGTCTTTCTCGGATCGTGAGATCGTCATCCGCTTGCTGGGCGAAGCTGCGTGGCGGCTGCTGGACGAGTTGCGCGGCGAGCGTCGCACCGGCAGGTCGGCGCGCATGCTCTACGAGGTGCTCGGCGATATCTGGGCTGTGGAGCGCAATCCCTATCTGGAAGAGGATCTGGCCGACAACCCCAAACGCCGCCGCTCGCTGATCGCCGCGCTACGCCATCGGCTGGCTGAGATCGAGCGACGGCGGGAGCCTGCTGATCCAGTGCGCGATGCCAAAGTCGGCCAGTTGTTGGATGCCGCATCGACGGCGGTCACAGCCTTTGCGGAACACTTCAAGGTGACTGCCGCGCTACGCGAGCGTGTACGGCGGGCGCTGCTCAAGCACACGCGACCAGACAACATTCGCAGCGATGCGTTTGCGCGCGTCTCCCATGTGACGGACGCAACCGATTGGCGGGTGGAGTACCCGCTAGTGGTGCTGATGCCTGACACTGAGGACGAAGTACCAGCGCTGGTGCGTGCCTGCATCGCAGCCGGACTGACGATCATTCCACGCGGTGGAGGTACCGGCTATACCGGGGGTGCGATACCGCTCACGCCCTTGTCAGTCGTCATCAACACTGAGAAGCTCGAGGCGCTCTCTGGCGTCGAGCTAGTCAGTCTGCCCGGCGTCTCACAACCTGTGCCCACGCTTCGCTCCGAAGCTGGAGTTGTTACGCGGCGAGTGACCACAGCAGCTGAGCAGGCCGGCTACGTCTTCGCCGTCGATCCGACCTCAGCTGATGCATCGTGCGTTGGCGGCAACGTCGCGATGAACGCGGGTGGCAAGAAGGCAGTATTGTGGGGTACTGCAGTCGACAATCTCGCCTGGTGGCGGATGGTCGACCCGGACGGCAATTGGCTGGAGGTTGAGCGACTTGCACACAATCTTGGCAAGATCCATGATGCCGAGAGCGTCAGCTTCCGGCTGACGTGGCGCGACGGGCGTGAGCCGGCTGATTCAGCGCGCGTTCTGCGTGCCGAACAACTGACACTTCCGGGCGCGATGTTCCGCAAAGCGGGTCTCGGCAAAGATGTCACGGACAAGTTCCTCGGCGGCCTGCCTGGTGTGCAGAAAGAGGGTGCCGATGGCCTGATTACGGCGGCGCGCTGGATCGTGCATCGTATGCCCGCCGCGATGCGTACCGTGTGCCTCGAGTTCTTCGGCCAGCCTGCCGATGCCATTCCCAGTATCGTCGAGATCCGGGATTTTCTGGCCAACGCCGGTAAGTCGCCGGGCAGCGCCAGATTGGCTGGTCTCGAACACCTGGACCAGCGCTACCTCAAAGCCGTGGGCTATGCCGCGAAGTCAAAGCGCGGCGTGCTGCCGAAAATGGTCCTGATCGGCGATATCGTTGGCGATGATGAAAACGCCGTCGCGCGCGCGGCGTCCGAGGTCGTGCGGATTGCCAATGCGCGTAGCGGCGAAGGCTTCGTGGCCACCAGCGCGGAGGCATGCCGAAAGTTCTGGTTGGATCGCGCCCGAACCGCGGCCATTGCCCGTCATACGAATGCCTTCAAGATCAACGAAGATGTCGTCATTCCACTCGAACGACTTGGTAGTTACACCGACGCCATCGAGAAGATAAACATTGAGCTCTCGATTCGGAACAAATTGGCATTGCTGGTGGCGTTGCGGACCAGGCTGGAGCAGCCGCTGCCGCTTACTCAGGCTGCCGGCGCGGAGGCCGATCGGCTACCACCCGCGGAAATATTGGGGGACCGCGTTGCGCGCGCGACTGCCCTGTTGGCCCACGTCGAGGCCCGCTGGCGCTATCTACTCGACAATATCGACACACCTTTGGGTGCACTGCGCACCGACACACTGACGAGCCTGCTGGGCGATGTGGCGGTCGATGTGGGGCGCCAGGCTGCCAACGACGCTGCGCGCACTGTCTTCCGGATGTTGCAGGACCACAGCGTACGCGTTTCCTGGAAACGCGAGCTGCGCGCGCCGCTCGAGGCGGTTTTCGCGGGCGGCGCGTTCCGGTCGGTGCGTGCCGAGTTCGACGCCATCCATCAGCGTGTCCTCAAGAGCCGGGTATTCGTCGCGCTGCATATGCACGCTGGCGACGGCAACGTCCATACGAATATTCCCGTGAACTCGGACGACTATGGAATGCTCGCGGCGGCCAACATCGCGGTCGCTCGCATCATGGGTATCGCGCGTGAGCTCGGCGGCGTGATTTCCGGCGAACACGGCATCGGCGTGACCAAACTTGAATACCTGACGGAAGCCGAGCTGGCACCATTCCGAGATTACAAGCGGCGGATCGATCCGCACGGCCGATTCAACCACGGCAAGTTGCTGCCGGCAGGTGATCTGCGCCGTGCCTACACGCCAAGCTTCGCGCTGATGGGTTACGAATCGCTGATCATGCAGCATTCCGAGATCGCTACCATTTCCGATTCCATCTCCGACTGCCTGCGTTGCGGCAAGTGCAAGCCGGTTTGCGCCACTCACGTACCTCGTGCCAACCTGCTGTATTCACCCCGCAACAAGATTTTGGCGACCTCGCTCCTGATCGAGGCATTCCTCTACGAAGAGCAGACCCGGCGCGGGGTGTCGCTGCGACACTGGGACGAATTCGCAGATGTCGCCGATCATTGCACCGTGTGCCACAAATGCGAGGCGCCATGTCCCGTAGACATCGACTTCGGCGATGTGTCCATGGCGATGCGCGATCTGCTGCGCCGGATGGGCAAGAGGCGTTTCAACCCTGGTACGACTGCGGCCATGTTCTTCCTGAACGCCCGCAATCCCGCGACCATCAAGCTGGTCCGCAAGCTGATGATAGATTGGGGCTATCGCGCGCAGCGGACCGCTAACAAGTTCTTTGCGGTCGCCGCCAAGACGCAGAACAAGCGGCCACCTGCGACGGTAGGCAAGGCACCACTAGCCGAGCAAGTCGTGCATTTCGTCAATCGCAAGATGCCCGGTGGCTTGCCGAAGCGCACTGCACGAGCTTTGCTCGACATAGAGGACAAGAACTACGTGCCGATCATCCGCGATCCGGCGCGGACTGCGAGCGACAGCGAAGCGGTGTTCTATTTTCCCGGCTGCGGCTCTGAGCGGTTGTTCTCCCAAGTCGGACTCGCGACCCAGGCGATGCTGTGGCACGTCGGCGTCCAGACTGTGCTGCCGCCTGGCTATCTCTGCTGCGGGTATCCGCAACGCGGCAGTGGCGACGCAGACAAGGCCGAGAAGCTGATCACTGACAACCGGGTGCTGTTCCATCGCGTGGCAAATACACTCAACTATCTGGACATCAAGACGGTCGTGGTTAGTTGCGGAACCTGCTACGACCAGTTGCAGGGTTATCAGTTCGACAAGATCTTTCCTGGTTCGCGAATTGTCGACATCCACGAGTTTCTCATGGAAAAAGGCGTACGGCTCGCGAATGTAACTGGCACGCAGTATCTCTATCACGACCCCTGCCACACGCCGATGAAGAGCTATCAACCGCTCGACGTCGTCAATCAATTGATGAACAGCGATCTCAACGGCGCGATCGCCAGGAACGACCGCTGCTGCGGGGAGTCCGGCACGTTTGCGATCACGCGTCCGGACATCGCGACGCAAGTGCGTTTTCGAAAAGAGCAGGAATTGCGTGCCGGTACCGATGCCGTGCGCGGTGCCGGCCACAAGGGTGACGTCAAGGTGCTCACGTCCTGTCCCTCGTGTCTGCAGGGGCTCAAACGCTACAGCGATGACGCGGATCTGGACGCTGACTACATCGTCGTGGAGATCGCCAAGCATGTACTAGGAGAGGACTGGATGTCCGAGTACGTCCGCGCGGCCAATACCGGCGGGATCGAGCGCGTCCTCGTCTGAGTACGCGTTTGGGACGCGTTGGCTGCCGGCGTCAGCTCGCGAGTCGTGGGTCAGCGCCACGCGCGCGCCAGACACCAGATGCTGGCGAGGACCCTACACCGACGAAGCAGTCTCCCGGCACGCGCAGCCAGACGAGCGATTCCACGAGGGGGCTGTGGAGGAACTCGGCCGACCGCGCGTACCAGAAGTCTTCGATCACCGCACCATGGTGACGAGGATCGACTCAGCATCCCTTGATGTGGGTCAAGTCCGGGTATCGTGGAAAACCGAGATACGCCGCGGTAAGCCGCTATGCCAGCCGAGGCCTCGTTGGGTTACAAGGGCGCACGCGAGTGAGTGCGCTCGTATTTGCTAGAGGGGGCCCGGATGTTGATGCGAACGACCTGGACGTCGGTGTTGCGGGCGCATCATCTGTTTCTGACACTGGATCCCGCCCAATTCGAGCGGGTCGCCCGTGAAGTCCGGGCCATTGAGGCGGCGGCGGGTGATTGTGTCGTGCAGGCCGGCGATCGCGCCGACGCTTTTTTCGTGGTCGCAGAAGGCTCCGTCAAGTTGTCGCTGTTCGCGGCGAACGGCGACGAAAAAGTACTCGACATCATCGCTCCCGGGCATAGCTTCGCTGAGGCGCTGCTGTTCATGCAGGCGCCCGTGTATCCGATCACCGCCACTGCCATTGTCGACGCAACAGTCCTGCGAGTACCGGGCGCGCCGTTCTGCGCGATGCTGGCAGAAAACCGTGCTGCTTGCTTCAAGATGCTGGGCCATCTGTCTGCGCGACTGCACGTGCAGGTGCGCGAGATTGAAGCATTGACGTTGGAGAATGCGCGGCAGCGGTTGATTCGCTTCCTGCTTGCACGTGCCGTGCCGGACGCGAGCGGTGCGCTGATCGCCAGGACGAGCGAACCGCGTAACGTAATTGCCTCACATCTCAGCATGCAGCCTGAAACCTTTTCACGCTTGATCAAGAACCTGACGGACGAAGGTATAATCGAGCCCGATGGTCGCGATTTCGCGATCCGGGATCTCCGGCGGCTGCAGATGGCATGACCTGAATCAAGGTGACGCACAATCCGATCCATTACAGTGATGTCGGCTCGCTGGGAGCCAGGAGAAGTTGTATGACGAGCAGAAGTTTTCGGACTTGGCAAACGGCGCTTGCGCCAATTTTGGTGCTGATCGCATCAGCGTCGATTGCGATCGCGCAGTCCACCCCGTCGGCACGTAAAGACGCGCCGGCAGTGCATCAGGCCGAGGTCGCCCAGGCGAATGCTGGCGGGACAATGGCCGAACAACTCGAGCGCGGCAAGACCGCCTACGAAGCCGCCTGCTCGGCCTGTCATCAGGTCGATGGCAAGGGTCTCGAGGGCGCATTCCCGCCACTCGCTGGATCGGATTATCTGCGGGCCAATGCCAAGCGCCCGATCGAAATCGTATTGCACGGTCTGGAAGGCAAGATCGTGGTCAACAACAAAGAGTACGACTCGGTGATGCCGCCGATGACGCAACTCTCCGATCAGGAGATCGCGGACATTCTCACGTACGTGAACAACAGCTGGGGCAACAAGGGTGCCGTTATAAAGCCCGCGCAGGTTGCTGCCGTGCGCGGCGAGCCAGGGCCGACGCGGTCGGCCGGTTCACCCACTGAGCATCCCGGCACGTCGGTTGCGGAGATGAAGTATCAGGGTGCGCCGTCCACGATCGACGCGAGCCAGGCCGATGTCGTGATCACCCCGGGCGCGCCGAACATGACGACGGCCGAGTTCGATCATGCCAAGAAGATCTATTTCGAGCGCTGCGCCGGCTGCCACGGCGTACTGCGCAAAGGCGCTACGGGCAAACCATTGACGCCAGACATCACCCAGAAGAAGGGCACCGAGTATCTGAAGGTCTTCATCTCGGTCGGTTCCCCGGCCGGCATGCCGAACTGGGGCACATCGGGCGAGTTGTCTGCCGCGGACGTCGACATCATGGCGCGCTACGTACAGCATGCACCGCCGACTCCGCCGGAGTTCGGCATGGAGGACATGCGCGCCAGCTGGAAGGTATTGATACCTGCCGACAAGCGGCCGACCAGCAAACAGAACAACTTCAACATCCGGAACATTTTCGCAGTCACGCTGCGTGATGCGGGCGAAGTGGCGCTCATCGATGGCGACACCAAGCAGATCGTCAATATCGTCAAGACGGGTTATGCCGTGCACATCTCGCGGCTGTCGCACTCGGGTCGTTACGTTTACACGATTGGGCGTGACGCGAGAATAGATCTGATCGATCTGTGGATGGAGAAGCCCGATATCGTGGCTGAGATCAAGGTGGGGCTCGAGGCGCGCTCGGTCGAGACATCGAAGTACAAGGGCTTCGAGGACAAGTTCGCCATCGCCGGTGCGTACTGGCCGCCGCAGTTCGTCATCATGGACGGCGAGTCGCTGGAACCGCGGAAGATCGTCTCGACGCGCGGCATGACGGTCGATACGCAGGAGTATCACCCGGAGCCGCGCGTGGCCGCGATCGTGGCGTCACATGAGCATCCGGAGTTCATCGTCAACGTGAAGGAGACCGGCAAGATCCTGTTGGTCAACTACGAGGACATCGACAACCTTAAGGTGATCGAGATCGGTGCCGCGCGCTTCCTGCACGATGGTGGCTGGGATGTGACCAAACGTTACTTTCTGACGGCTGCCAACCAGTCGGACAAGATCGCCGTAGTGGATTCGCGCGAGCAGAAGCTGGCGGCGCTGGTGGATGTGGACAAGATTCCGCATCCGGGACGCGGCGCCAACTTTGTCGATCCGAAGTTCGGTCCGGTATGGGTCACGAGCGCGCTCGGCAACGACAAGGTGACGCTCATTGGTACCGATCCTGACAAACATCCCGACAATGCCTGGAAGGTGGTGCGGGTGCTGAAGGGGCAGGGCGGCGGCTCGTTGTTCGTCAAGACCCACCCGAAGTCCAAACACCTCTATGTGGATACGGCACTCAATCCGATCCCGAAGATCAGTCAGTCCGTTGCGGTGTTCGAGATCAACAATCTCGACAAGCCATACAAAGTGCTGCCGATCGCCGAATGGGCGGGCGATCTCGGTCCGGGGCCGAAGCGGGTCGTGCAGCCGGAGTTCAACATGGCGGGCGACGAAGTGTGGTTCTCGGTCTGGAACGGCAAGGAAGAGAAATCCGCGCTGGTCATCGTGGATGACAAGACCTTGAAGCTGAAGGCCGTCATCGACGATCCACGCATCGTGACACCCACCGGCAAGTTCAACGTCAACAATACGGTGGACGACGTCTATTGATCTCGATGCGCCGTCACGCGCGGTGTTCGTGACTGGCGGTGCTGAGCGGTTCGCTCAGTACCGCCAGTCCAGTTTGACGATCCAGTTGCGCCCCGGTCGCTGATAGAGGGGTAGCAGCGGATCGCCACTCGCGCGGCCGCGCACGTCCGCCCACTCGCGATATGCCCGATCCAGCAGATTGTTAGCGCCCGCACGTAGTGTTAGCCGCTGGCCGACGGCAAATTCTGCCAACAGGTCCACAGTCGCATAGCCGGCCGTTCGCGCGAGCGGCGCGCCACTGGGCGGGTCGTTGACGCTGGTCTTGGCGGCGACGCCCGTGACGCGCAGCTCGACCGTTGCACGATTCGATGGCCGACGGTAGCGGGCGGCGAGGGTCGCACGCGGCGGGTCGATGGCGTTGAGTGGCCGATCGAGCGAGGTATCGCGGCCCTCGACCAGCGTTGCGGTCAGGCGTGCCGACCATTGCTGCAGCGACGGTCGCCAGTCGCCGAGTTCGGTGCGCAGGTCCGCCTCCAGTCCAAAGATCTCCGCTGTGGCAATATTGCGCGACTGAAACAGCGTCAGGCCGCTCACGGGGTCAAGGCCAAGATTGACCTTGCTCTCGATCAGATCGCGGTAACGCGTGGCAAACGCGCTGAGCGTGCCGTGCAGCCTGCCGCTCTGTGTTCGCAAGCCGAACTCCGCGCCATCGCTACGCTCAGGTCGCAAATCTGGATTCGGCAAGGCGCGGACGCCGATAGTCGGCAGATCGAGGCCGATATTCACGTCCTCGAATGGTGGCGCGCGAAAGCCGTGGGTGTACTGGGCGAACAGCAGTGCGCGCGGCGTCAGCGCCAAGGACCAGCCCAGTCGCGGGGACACTGCCCGCCTCGATACGTTCGCGGTCGGCAGATTCGGATTGTCGTCCAACCAGATAGCGTCGACACGTGGCTGCAAGCGGATGTCGTCGACACGCACGCCGGCCCGCAACGTCCAGCGACCTGCTATCGGCCGCAGTTCGTCCTCTGCGAACAAGCCGACTTCGCGCGTGTCGGATATCGGGAAGTCCCGCAGCGGAAATACTTCTCCAAGGATAGCCTTGGTCGGTGTGCCCGTCGGCAGGGGAGTCTGCAACCCGTCACGCAGCTCAGCGATCCGCGATGCCGTGATATCGAGGCCCCACAAGGCGCGATGCTCGAGACCCGCAAGCAGACCGTGGCGTTCACCTACCAGCTTGATGCCGGTGAGTCGTTGCTTGAACTGAAACTCGCGCTCGATCCTGAGCGGCTGCGGCTGGCGCGGTGGCGCGGCGCGCCGATCTTCATCTGTTAGCTGCGCGGTCTCGATGCGCGAATGGAACACCCGAGCGGACCAGCGACCCCAGCCGACAGTATCGTCACCGATCGAGTGCGCGACGAAGGCCGTCGTTCGCGTGCTCTCATCGTCCCCTGACAATTGGGTGGTCGTCGCGAACCGGCCCGGTTGGCCGATCAATGCGACGACGTCGGTCGTCTGCTGAAAGCGGTCGAATGCGATGCCGGCCTCGCCCGAGTCGTGACGACCGAACTCGAGTCGCAACAGGGCCGAGTCGTTGCGGTAGTCACGTGGATTGGGGCCAAGGGAGTTGCCTTCGCTCTGCGACTCCGAACCCGCGCGCGTATCGAGCGCCAGCATCGCCGCGACCGGACCAAAGTCCCGGCCGGCCTGGACGAGCGCGCTGCGAGCGTCGTCCACGCCCTGATAACCGATCGTTGCGCGCAGTGCCATATCGCCTGCGGTGGTGGCCAGCCAACGGCGCGGCCGCCACGTCGATACACTGACCACGCCGCCGAGTGCATCGCTGCCGTACAAGGCCGACGCCGGTCCGCGCAGGATTTCGACGCGTTCCGCAAGCGTCAGATCCGGCAGCAGCCGACCGGCGCTCGAGAAGTTACCCACGGCAAAAGCCTTGCTGAGCGGCACACCGTCGACTTCGATCGCGACCCGATTGCCGCCGATGCCACGGATGGACACACCTTCGAATCCGAAGCGGCCCGGGTCGTTGCGTACCGAGACCCCCGGTTCGATCGAGGCGACGTCACGCAAGTTTTGTTGCAGCGTAAAATCCAGCTCGTCGGCGGTAATCAGACTGACAGTGCCGATGGACTCGATCAACGGCCGCTCGGCGCGGCTGGTGATGGTGATGGTTTGCAGTTCGGGTGCGGCTTGCGCGCGCGCGCCGAACGGCGCGAGCAACGCGGCGACCGCCGTACAAACGGCAGTGGAACGCGGAGTGGTTTTTGACATGGATCAAGGAGGCCGCGGTGACACAGTGAGATGTTGCAACCATGAACAATAGCATCCGCATACGCATTTTCCGCAGCTTCCTCGCACCCATGGTCATGGCGATCCTGGCTGGTGCGGCGCACACACCGGCTAACGCGGCCGATACGTTTGCTGCGGCGGTCACCGGCGGCAAGCCGACGGTCGGTTTGCGGTACCGCGCTGAGCAAGTCGACGAGGACTCGTTGCGCGACGAAGCACTGGCATCGACCCTGCGCGTCCGCCTCGCCTATGAGACCGCCAAGTGGCGCGACTTGAGCATGCTCGTAGAAGTCGATCACGTGGCGTCCATCGGTGGCGAAACTTTCAACTCGACGCGCAACGGCCGGATCGACCGGCCGGTGGTAGCCGATCCGATCGGCACCGATCTCAATCAGGCCGCCCTCCGCTTTGCGGGAGCCGACGACACGATCGTCCTCGGGCGGCAACGCATAATCTTTGACAACGCGCGGTTCGTCGGCAATGTGGGCTGGCGTCAGAACGAGCAGACCTACGATGGCTTGACCTGGCAAACCAAACGCCTGGCGCAGACCACGTTCACCTACGGCTACATCGCCAACGTCAATCGTGTGTTCGGGCCTGACAGCGGCACGCCCGCTGCGGATCTGCGCAGTGACTCGCACGTCGTGCACGCAGACGTCGATCTCAAAGCATGGGGTAAGCTGCTTGCATTCGGCCACTTGCTCGACTTCGACAATGCTGCGGCCTTGTCGCAGCAGACCGTCGGCGTGCAATGGACCGGAACGAAGAAGTTCGACGCCGCGGCGCTGTCATGGTCGGTAGCCTATGCGAGCCAGAGCGACTGTGCCGACAATCCGACCAACTACTCAGCCGACTATCGGCAGCTTGAACTGGCGGGCACCCGTGGGCCGATCACGCTGCGGATCGGACAGGAAGTGCTGAGCGGCGATGCCACCCGTCCAGGTCGCAGCTTCCAGACACCGCTTGCCACCTTGCATGCATTTCAAGGTTGGGCCGACAAATTCCTGACGACGCCACCACAGGGTATCGAGGATCTGTACGTCGGCTTGTCGGGCAAGTGGGGCGCGACCAGTGCGCAGCTCACCTGGCACGATTTCGGCGCCGAAGCGGTGGGCCGGGACTATGGTTCGGAATGGGACGCATCCGTCAGCCATCGCTTCGGTGCACGCGTCGACGTGCTGCTCAAGGCAGCAAATTATGACGCCAACGGCTTTAGCGTCGATACCACCAAGCTGTGGCTGCAAGTAGCAGCCGACTTCAAGTAGCTAGCGCCTGATGTCGTTCAGCCCGCCGGCGCCGCCGGTGGTTGTGAGGCGGCCTGATCGCGCGCACGATCGTCATGATGCTCCTTGTTGAGCAACCGCGCGAACTTGGGTCCGATCCACCGTTCGATGTCATCGATGATCGTGAACGCCGCTGGTACTACCACGAGTGTCAGCGCGGTGGAGGTGATCAGCCCGCCGATTACGGCGATCGCCATCGGACGATTGAAGCTCTTGTCGCCGCCCAGGCCGAGCGCAATCGGCAACATGCCGGCGACCATCGCGACAGTCGTCATGATGATCGGTCGCGCGCGCTTGTGGCCCGCATCGATCAGAGCCGTGGCACGGTCTGTGCCAGCGCGGATCGATTCGATCGCGAAATCCACCAACAGGATCGAGTTCTTGCCAACGATGCCCATCAGCATCAGGAAGCCGATCACTACTGGTAGCGAGAACGGTTCGCCAATCGCCATCAAGGCGAGCACGGCGCCGCCGATCGACAGCGGCAGAGCGGACAGAATGGTGATCGGCTGAAACACGCGCTGGAACAACAACACCATCACAGCGAACACCATCAGGATACCAGCGCCCATGGCGAGGAAGAACGACGTGAACAGCTCGCCCATGAATTCCGCTTCGCCCACGGCAATGCGGCGCACGCCTGATGGAAGCTCCTTGAACACTGGCAGCGCGTCCACCTTCTTCATCGCATCGCCCAAAACCACGCCTTCTTTGAGCCCCGCGTCGATGTAGAAGCGTCGGTTCTGGTTGTAGCGACGCACGGTGGCCGGGCCGTGCCCGTAGCTGATCTCAGCTACTGCCTTGAGCGGCACGCTGCCGCCGCGCGCCGTGGGTACCGGCAGATTTTCGATGGTCGATAAACTCTCCCGCGCGCTTTCGCGCAGACTCACACGAATGGGAATCTGGCGATCCGCGAGCGAAAACTTCGGCGCATTCGCGGCGATGTCACCCATCGTCGCGATCCGAATCGTCTGGCTGATGGCCGCCACTGAGACGCCCAGCTCGGCCGCGAGTTCCTGCCGCGGAGTCACCTGGATCTCGGGGCGTTTGTAGTCGCCATTGATACGCGGATCATCGAGTTCAGGCAGTGTTTTCATCTGTTCGATCACTCGAACAGCGGTGGCTTCTGCCAGCTTCGGGTCTTCGCCGGTGATGTAGAGGGCTACGGGGCGACCGCCGCCCGGACCCATGCTCTGAAATGACACGCGTGCGTCCGGGACTTCCCGCAACAAGGGTGTAACACGCTTTTCCCACTCGTCTTGCGAGACATCGCGCTGTTCGGGCCGCACCAGCGTCACGTAGATCTGGCCGCTGCGGACGTCCGCGGCGCCCATACCGCCGTCACCGCCGCCGATCGATTCGACGATTGCGGTAACTTCAGGCTGCTGCTTGACGATCTCGACGACCTTGCGCGACACGGCGGCCGTGTCCTCGAGCCGCACGCCAGGCGGCAACTCGATCGAGATGCTGGCGCTGGAAAAGTCGCTGGGGGGTACGAAGGACTTGGGAATGGCAACCAACAGTGCCACCGAGAATGCAAAAAACAGCGTGGCGCCTGCGACAGTCAACCAGCGGTGTGCCAGCGACAGTTTCAGTAGCCGCATGTAGCGCTCCATGAGCGGGCCCTCGGCCGAGCGCAGATCGTCATGTGGTCGCAGCATGAATGCTGCCAATACTGGCGTGATCAATCGCGCCACCAGCAGTGAAAAGAACACGGCTGAGGCGACCGTGAGACCGAACTGCTGAAAGTACTGGCCGACGATGCCGCCCATGAAACTGACCGGGAGAAAGACTGCGATGATCGTCGCCGACGTGGCGACGACGGCGAGGCCGATTTCGTCCGCGGCCTCCATCGCCGCCTCGTAGCCAGACTTGCCCATGCGCATGTGCCGCACGATATTCTCGATCTCCACGATCGCGTCATCTACCAACACGCCGGCAACCAGCGACAGTCCTAACAAGCTGATACCGTTCAGCGTGAAACCGAGCGATTGCATGACGAAAAACGTGGGAATGGCTGACAGCGGAATCGCCAGCGCCGCGATGAATGTCGCGCGTCCGTCACGCAGGAACAGGAAGACGACGAGCACGGCGAGTGCCGCGCCTTCGATGAGCGCGGTCAGGGCCGATTTATAGGCGCGCTTGGTATTGTCGACAGTAGTGAATACCAGTTCGATGTTGACATCCGGCCGCTCGTCGCGGATCTCAGCCAATTCTTTCTGCACAGCGTCGAACACTGTGACGTCGGACGATCCTCTGGAGCGAAACACCCCGAACGTCGTGGCCGGCCTGCCGTTCAAGCGCGACAGCGAGCGCACTTCGGCAATACCGTCGTACACCTCCCCGAGGTCCCGCAGTGTCACGATCGTGCCATTCGCGAGCCGGACCTGCCGATTGCCAAGTTCGAGCGCGGTCTTGGCACCGCCCAAAACACGTATCGATTGCTCGCCGCCTGCTACCTGGGCGCGGCCGCCGGGCACATCCAGATTCAGGCTGCGCACGAGCTGATTCACTTCGACCGCGGTCGTGCCAAGTGCCTGCAGGCGCGTGGGGTCGAGCTCGATGCGGATCTCGCGGTCCGCGCCGCCGTTGCGTGACGCCTGCGCCACGCCTGCGATGGAATTGAGTCGCTTGGCGATCGTGTTGTCGACGAACCACGACAACTGCTCGAGCGTCATGTTGGTGCTGCTCACAGCATAGTAGGCGATGGCGCCGCCTTCCATATCGATGCGTTGTACCTGTGGTTCTTCGATGCTCTCAGGCAGCTCGCTGCGTACCTGTGAGACCGCGTCACGCACGTCGTTCACCGCGCGATCGATCGGCGTGCCGATCAGGAACTCGATCGCCGTCAACGAAGCACCCTCGACAGCGCGCGACGTAATGTTACGGACGTCTGCCACACCCGCGACTGCGGCCTCGATCTTTTGCGTAACTTGTGTTTCGATTTCGGTTGGCGCGGCACCGGGTTGCGATACCGTGACGTTGACCATCGGGAACGACACGTCCGGATTGAGATTGATCGGCAATCGAATGAACGACACGATGCCGACGAAGGTGAGCACGATGAACAGCACGATCGGCAGGATCGGATTGCGGATCGCCCAGGCGGACATGTTCTTCATCGCGATTCACCCTTGGCCTGGGTCGACTCGGCGACCGTCGTTTGCGCAGGCTCTGCGACCCGTACCGTCTCGCCCGGCTGCAGGAATGCGCCAGCGGTCGACACAATGCGCTCATCACCTTGCAGGCCCGACTCGATGACCACGCCGTTGCTGCGCGTGCCGGCAACCTTCACCGGCAGCTTGCTCACCCGGTTGTCGGCATTGAGGCGCATGACATAGGTGCCGTTGGTGTCTGACAGCACTGCAGTCTGCGGCAAGATCGGATGTTTGCCCGTGCCGACGACTACCTCGCCGCGGGCAAAGGCACCGGGCCGCAGATTACGATCCGACGGTAACGCGATACGAATAGAGCCGAGACGAGTGTCCGGATCGATCACAGCGCCCAGCAGTCTGACCGTGCCGATGAACGGTTCGTCGACACCCGTGACGTAGACCTTCGTGGGCTGTCCAACCGCCAGCGCCGCCATGTCCTGTTCGGCGACCCGGCCGCGCATTTCTATCTCTCCGCCGCGCCCCAGCCGGAACAATGGTTCGCCACCGACAGTGGCAGTCTGTCCGACCTCGGCGGTACGCGTGAGTACCACGCCATCCATCGGCGCGCGGATCTCCGTGCGACCGCGGCGCGCCTGCACCTCCGCAAGCTGCGCCGCAGCGACTTTCACGCGCGCTTCGGCATTGGCCGCGGCGCCTCGCCGGCGTTCGATTTCCTCTTTCGATAACGCGCCACTCGCAGCGACGCCCTGCGCGCGACGATAGTCGGCAGCCGCCAGTTCGGCCGACGTTCTGGCCTCTTCGAGCGCGGCGCGCAGGCTGTTGACCTGGGGCTCGATCACCGAGGTGCTCAGGCGGGCGAGCACCTGCCCTTTCTTCACCTGGTCGCCAATCTCCACCAGCACCGCCGAGATCCGACCCCCTTCGCCCTCGACGGTGATCGGCATTTCGTCGCGTGCGTTGATTGTCCCGGTAAAGCTGACAATGTCAGTGACTTCTGACAAACCGGGTGTCACGACCGATACCAGCGGCGGCAGGTCAGCCGATTGCTCGGGTTTGGTGCCGCAAGCTGCCAGCACCAATGAAGCGCCAAGGATTGTGCACAAGCGCGGCAGCCAGGCGGCGCGCGCAGCGAAGATAGTTGCAGTCATGAAAGTTCCAGAAAATAGGGCGCCGCAAGCGCAGTTTGCCGGGTAGTCTAGCAAATTCACGGGTGCCGGCTGCAGCTGTCGCGGTAGCGCAACGTCGAGGCATCGTGTTAGCGGGCTGCGCGACAATTACGACCACGGCTCATAACTGGTTAGACTGTGCGGCGATGCGCCCGGCTGGCAGCCCGGACGCCGCTACAGGAGGATGGCAGGACATGGATATCAGGTTGCGCACGATAGTCTGGGTTGCATTGCTGGCGGCGATCGTCACCGGCTGCGGTACCAATCCGGTGACCGGCAAAACGGAAGTCCAGCTCATTTCCACGGGCCAGGAAGTGCAGATCGGTGAACAGAACTACGCGCCCTCCCGGCAGAGCCAGGGCGGCGACCTCACGGTCCTGCCGGAGCTCACCGCTTATGTCAGTGAAGTGGGGCAGAAGCTGGCGGCAGTGTCAGACCGCGATTTGCCGTATGAGTTCGTCGTACTCAACAGCTCGGTGCCCAACGCCTGGGCGTTGCCGGGCGGCAAGATAGCGGTCAATCGCGGCCTGCTCACGACCCTGGAGAACGAAGCTGAGCTGGCGGCCGTGCTGGGCCACGAGATCGTGCATGCGGCGGCTCGACATGGTGCCAAGGCCCAGGAGCGCGGCACGTTCCTGCAGATCGGTATGGTCGCCGCGCAGGTCGGCATGGCCATGAGCGATACCAACCCCAACGTCGGCAATTTGCTGCTACAGGGGGCCGGGCTTGGGGCGCAGATGGCGATGATGAAGTATGGTCGCGATGCCGAGCTCGAGGCCGACCAGTACGGCATGAATTACATGCGCGCCGCCGGCTACAACCCGCAAGCTGCGGTCAGCCTGCAGCAGAAGTTCCTCGCGCTGTCCGAGCAGAGCGGTCGCAACCAGGGCTGGCTCGAAGGCCTGTTCGCCTCGCATCCGCCCTCGGCGGAGCGCGTCGCGCGCAATCGTGAGCGGCTCGCGGAGATCGGCAGCACCGGCGATCTCGGAGCCGAGCGTTATCAGGCAAAGCTCGCGCCGCTCATGGCGATGAAGCCGGCCTACGACAAGGCCGACGCGGCGCTCGAGGCGGCAGGCAGGAAGGACTTCAACAAGGCTGAAGCGCTGGCGCGCGAGGCGGTCAAACTGGTGCCGCGCGAGCCACGCTTCCACCAGCTGTTAGGCGACCTGGCGCTCGCGCAGAAGCAGCCGCAGGCGGCGCTGCCGCACTATGAGCGCTCGATCGCACTCGACAGCACCTATTTCGGTCCCTATCTCGGCGGCGGCGTCGCAGCCTATCGGCTGAACGACAAGGCGCGCGCCGAGGATTGGTTGACACGCAGCGTCAAACTGCTGCCCACCGCGCCAGCGGCCTACTATCTGGGGACGCTCGCGAAAGAGCAGGGCAACATGGATCGGGCGCTCGACATGTTCAGAGCGGCTGCGGGTTCTGAGAGCGACATCGGCAAACAGGCGGCGGCGGAGTACACACGGCTCGATCTGCCGCGCAATCCGGGCAATTACGTCAAGACGGGCCTGCAACTCGACGGCCGTGGTGAACTGCTCGGTGTGATCGAGAATCGTGCCCCCGTCGCGCTGCGTGGCATTGTCATCACGCCCATTCGTATTGACGGCGCCGGCCGGATCGTGCAGTCGGCGCGCAGCGTGCAGATCGGTCAGACGCTCGCGCCCGGCCAACGTATCGCCGTGAACCTGGGTCTCGGACCAGTGGCGCCGGAACTCGCGCAACAGTTGCGGGTGCGGGTGGATGGTGCGACGCCGGTCGAGTAGCCCGGTGCTCAGGACCGCTAACAAATGATCCGGCTCGCTGCGACTTGAATATTCTGTTCGTCTGTCTCGGCAACATCTGTCGGTCGCCGACTGCCGAGGGCGTATTTCGCCGGTTGGCGGAACGCGAGGCGCCGTCGTTGGCTGCCAGCTTGCTGGTCGATTCCGCCGGTACGGCGGACTACCACGTTGGCTCACCACCAGATCCGCGCACGATCGCAGCGGCGCGCGCGCGCGGCTACGACCTCTCGTCACTGCGCGCGCGACAGGTTATGCCGCACGATTTCCAGCGCTTCGATCTGTTGCTGGCCATGGATCTGGCCAACGCGCGCGATCTGCAGGCAATCGCACCGGCCGATAGTCGCCACCGCGTTAATCTGCTGCTCGAGCATGCGCCCGAGCTGCAATTGCAGGAGGTGCCGGATCCCTACTACGGCAGCAGCATCGATTTCGAGCGCGTGATCGATCTGGTCGAGGCAGCATCCCGCGGTCTATTGCGCAAGCTGGCACAATCCTGAGTGGCATCAGGGTGCGGGAACCGGCACTGGTGTCGACGCATTGTCATCCGGTGCTGCGGTCCGATAGCACTCGATACGATTGCGGCCGGCACGTTTCGCCGCGTACAGCGCGACGTCTGCGCGTCGCAGCGGTGCATCAAACGACTGGTCGCCAGGGTCGAGGGCGGCGAGGCCGCAGCTTAGCGTCGTGATCATGGGTTCCGGTTCGCCAGCGCACATGGGTAGCTCCTGCAAAGCCACGCGCAGTCGGTCGACCACCGGCAGAGCTTCTGCAAGCGACGTGTCCGGCAGCAGCAGCAGGAACTCCTCGCCTCCATAGCGGCCAAGACGATCTCCCGAGCGCAAACTGGCCCGCGCGAGTGCCGCGAAGCGGCGCAGGGTGTCGTCGCCGACCTCGTGTCCGAAGCGATCGTTGACGTGCTTGAAGTGATCGAGATCGATCAGACCGATGACAGCTGAACGATTGTCCTGTCGGACACGCGCCAGCAATTCGCTCGCCGACGCCAGGATCTTGCGTCGATTGGGTAGCCGCGTGAGCTCATCACGCTCGGCCAGCGCGGTCAGCTCGCTGTTGTGCCGGCGCTTGGACCAAAGCGCATAGCCGAGCGCAAGGGCCGCACAGAAGAAGGTGAAGCCCGCGCCAATGGCGAGCTGCGTGAAGCGCTGTTGCGCTGCTAGACGTTCCTCGGCAAGCGTTTTATCAGCCGCCAGCAGCGCGTTCTTCTGCTCCTCACGATCCATATCGAACTGCACTCTGAGGCTGGCGATCTCGCGAATGCGATCCAGCTCGCTTTGGGTGCGCACCCGTTGCAGGAATTCGCTTTGGTCGCGGAAGGCGGCGGCATAGTCGCCCACTTCGGCGTAGGCTCGAGCCCGCAGATCGAACAACGAAGCGATGTCATCGGCCGGCAGCGCGCCGCCGGCGGTCAGCGCTATCGTTAGTTGTTTGATGGCTTGGGCGGGTTGCTGCTGCGCTGCTGCCATGCGCCCGCGTAGCGCGGCAAGCGTGCGATGGTCGTTGTCGTCCATGCCCTGGCTGCGTTCCAGGGTCGCTTCAGCCGCGTCGCACCAGCCGTTGGCCCGATCGTACTCGCGACGTTCGATTTCGACCCCGCAGAGCCTGAGCTGCGACAATCCAGTGCCGACTCGATCGCCGATCTCGGTATGCACACGCAGCGCTTCGTTGGCGGCCTCGAGCGCCTCATCGAGTCGGCCAGCCGACTTGAGAATCGAGGCGCGGCGATCGAGTGCCGTGGCCAGGCGCACGCCGGCGCCTTCCGTGCGAAAGAACTCGATCGACTCGTCGACCAGTGCCAGCGCCACCGCGTAGTTGCGGGCCGCATAGTGCGCCATTGACAGGCGCCCGGCAGCCACCATGGCTTCTTCCGGCGTCGAGTGCTGCCGCAGCAAGGCGTAGGCGCGTGTCAGGTCACCCAGCGCTGGCGCTGCGTCGCCTTGCCTGAAGTGCAGCCAACCGCGATCGCGCAGGATGCAGCCGAGCGCGAGCGGTCGCTCGTCGGCCCGCTCGACGATCCCTGTGAGTTCTGTGATTGCGGCATCGATACCGCCCAGGTTCGTACTGACGAGTGCGCGTAAGGTTCGCATCCGCAACGCCAAATCGGATTGATCGCCGCTCGGTAATAGCGCGAGCCCCGCATCAGCATAGGCGAGTGCCTGGCGACTGAGCCCGAGCTGCCGAGACGCGTCAGCTGCGATCGCGCTGAGTTGCGCACGCTGCTGAATGGCGGCGGTTGGTGTGTCCGCCAGACGCGCCGTGACCTGGGGCAGGGCGCTGTCCGGTGCCCGGTACGCCAGGGATTCGAACTCGGCGAACGCGCCGCGATCTTCAGCCAGGCACGCCGCCTGCGCGCCGCCGCCGAGCCAAGCTGCACACAATGCCGCGAGCGCGCATCGCGCGAGCACGCTCACGAGACCGCCTCACGCAACTGACGACGGTCGGCGCCGACCGCGCGAATGATCAAGATATCAGTCGTCAGCACCTGTATTGCGCGGAGCATTGTCGGCCGGACTCGACGACCACACCACATGCGGTTTGGGTGCCGGCGGCGGCGGCAGGGCATCGCGTGTGGCCGATTCGCGCGGCACATCGCGTGGTTCGCTGCGGTCTGCGTCACGCTGTGGTTCCCTGGGCGTTGTCTGGTTCGCACTGGAGGCGCGCGCATGCATTTCGCGCTCTTCTGGCGTAGCGGCGCGAGCAGCGTTGCTGCCCTCAGACCCGCTACCCGACTGTAGCCCGCCTTCGCGGTTGCCGCCACTGCCACCGCGGCCGCGACGGCCACGACGACGTGGCCGGCCACTGCGCTCTGGCCGGGCATTGCCCTCAGTCTGATCGCCCTCTGCGCGGACACCTTCAGCGGCGCCAACAGCCCCAGCACCTGCTGCGATTTCACTGCCTGCGACTCGTTCCTGCTCCTGCCGGCCGGGCTCCTGGCGATCTCGGCGTGGTTCGCGTTGTCGATCGCCACCGCCGCGGGACGAGCCTCGCGAGGAATCGCGTTGCCCCGATTGCGAGCCCTGAGCATCGCGCGCCTCACCGCGCGGGCGTTCACGACCGCCATCGCGTGCCGGCTCGCGCTTGCGATCCCGGCCACCACTCCGCGAGCTGCCGTCGCGTCGACCACCTCGCTCGTGGCGGCCGCGTGCATCCCGTCCGCGATCACCGCGCTGCCGCCGCGCCGCGCCGCCGGCGTCGTTGGGATCAGCGGCCGCGATTGGGCTATTCGCAACGGGGGCGGGCGTTCCCAGAAACCACGTCTTGAGCCGCGTGAGTACGCCTGGTCGCGGCTGATCGACGCTCATGGCCGCTGCTGCGGCCGCGGGCGCCGCTGCCGGCGTCGGTACGTGCACAACGATCGGCGCAGGCATCACCGGTGGGATCGGCTGCACGGCCGCCGGCTCTTGCTGCGGCACGTTGGCGCGCGTGCCGCGAGGATCGGCGACCTGCGGTGCTTCCGGCATCTTGTAGCTGAGTAGTTTGTGTTCAGCGAGATCGAGCTCGTCGAGCCGTACGCGCTTGATCGAATACTCAGGTGTTTGAATATGCGGATTCGGCACGATGATCATTTCGACTTCGCTCTTGTCCTCGAGCGTACGCAACCATTCGCGCTTCTCGTTGATCAGATAGGTGGCCACCTCGACCGGAACCTGCGCGATGATCTTGGCAGTGCGGTCCTTGCGGGCTTCCTCGCCGATCAGTCGCAGAATGGCCAGTGCCATCGATTCCACCGAGCGGATGCTGCCGATACCGGTGCACCGCGGACAGACGATGTGGCTGGACTCGTCGAGCGACGGTCGCAGCCGCTGGCGCGACATTTCGAGCAAGCCAAAACGCGACAGCCGGCCGATCTGAATGCGGGCGCGATCCGTATGCACGGCATCGCGCAGCCGGTCTTCCACCTCGCGCTGGTTCTTCTGCGACTCCATGTCGATGAAATCGATGACGATCAGTCCGCCCAGATCGCGGATACGCAGCTGACGTGCGATCTCGTCGGCCGCTTCGAGGTTGGTATTGAGCGCAGTCGCCTCGATGTCGGCGCCGCGCGTGGCTCGTGCCGAGTTGATGTCGATCGAGACGAGTGCCTCGGTATAGTCGATGACGATCGAACCGCCGGAGGGCAATTGCACCTTGTGGGCGTAGGCCGACTCGATCTGGCTCTCGATCTGGTAGCGATTGAAGAGAGCGATGTCGTCAGTGTATTTCTTGAGACGACGCTGGGCCTCGGGTGGCATGAAGCGTGTCATGTACTCCTGAGCCGTTGCGTATGCCGCATCGTCGTCGACCAGGATTTCGCCGATGTCGTCGCTGAGATAGTCGCGCAACGCGCGGGTGACCGCATCGCTCTCGCGGTAAACGAGATAGGGAGCAGGGCGGTCTTTGGTTGCCGCATCCACTTCGTCCCACTGGGCCTTGAGATTGTCGAGGTCCCACTGCAATTCGGCCGGTTGGCGACCGACGCCCGCCGTGCGAATGATGGCGCCCATGCCCTCGGGGATCACGAGTTCATCCATCGCCTGACGCGCGAGGTCGCGCTCTTCGCCTTCGATGCGGCGCGACACACCGCCGGCGCGCGGGTTGTTCGGCATCAAGACCAAAAAGCGACCGGCGAGTGAAATAAAAGTGGTCAGGGCGGCACCTTTGTTGCCGCGCTCCTCTTTCTCGACCTGCACGATCACCTCTTGGCCCTCCGAGACGAGATCGCGAATGTTGCTGCTGCGGCCACCGCCTTGCGCCGCTGGCTTGAAGTAGTCCTTGGAGATCTCTTTCAGCGGCAAGAAGCCATGGCGCTCCGCGCCATAGTCGACGAAGCACGCCTCGAGCGATTGCTCGACGCGCGAGATGCGGCCCTTGTAGATATTGGCCTTTTTCTGTTCGCGCGACGGGATGTCGATGCTGAGGTCGTATAGCTTCTGGCCATCGACCATGGCAACGCGCAACTCTTCTTGCTGAGTTGCATTGACGAGCATTCTTTTCATGTGACCCTAACTGACAGTAAGGGTCGACGGATGCACCGGTCTCGGCGTGCGACCCCGTCGGCTGTAAGCCGATGAGGTTGCGGAGCCGGGCCAGCAGCGGGAGCCGGCGTCAATTAAGTTGGCACTCGTTATGTATTACGCTCAACCGCGTGCGCGGCTGAGATGCCGAAATCCTAATGAACGACTTCACCTGTGGCGCGCCAGTCACTCGAGCGGTCACGCTCGTCAGCCCCTGTCGCAGCAAAAATCCGGTCGACCAGACGATGGCCTCGTAGGCGAGGACCAACTAACATGCTGCGCCTTCGATCCGTCTTAGGTGGTTGCGGCCGGCCGCGCAGCGTTTTTTTGTCGGGCCCCCTCGGCGCACGGCGCGGCTGGGGACGACCTGTGCATCATATTCCGAGAGTTCATTGAAAACAATGCCTTACGAACCCGATCCCCCAGAGGCCGGCCCAAACGAGGCAACCGGGGCGCGGGTACGCCAAATTAATGTCGATCCAGGCTATGCCGGCCAGCGCCTCGACAACTTCTTGCGGCGCGAGCTCAACGACGTGCCCAAGAGCCACGTTTACCGGGTGATACGCACCGGTGAAGTACGTGTCAACGGTAAACGGGCCAAACCGGAAACGCGTCTGGCCGAGAACGATGTGGTCCGCGTGCCGCCTTTGCGTGCCGCGGCGCCGCGACTGCCGGGGGGCGTGCCGCCAGACCTGGTGCGCCGTGTGTCGGCGGCGATCGTCGCCGAAGAGCGCGAGATGCTGGTCATCGACAAACCCGCTGGTATCGCTGTCCATGGCGGCAGCGGTGTGACATTCGGCATCATCGAAGCGCTGCGTGCGACTCGGCCAGATGAGACGCTCGAGCTCGCACATCGACTGGATCGTGACACGAGCGGCCTGTTACTGGTGGCGCGCCGACCGGCGGCGCTGCGGACTCTGCACGCGCTGCTGCGTGACGGCGCTTTCAACAAACGTTACCTGGCGCTGGTGCGCGGCAAGTGGGAGTTAGGCGAAAAACGCATCGACGCGCCGCTGCGCACGGACACCAGGGTACACGGTGAACGCACGGTTCAGGTGCACGCCAGCGGCAAAGAGGCGCGCAGCGATTTTCGACCGGTGCAGTTTTTCGGCAAGCGGGCGACGCTGGTCGAAGTGAATCTGCTGACCGGTCGGACCCATCAGATTCGTGTGCATGCCGCGCACGCCGGTTACCCGGTTGCTGGTGACGAGAAGTACGGCGATCCTGATTTCAACGTCGAGATGCGCGAGTTAGGCTTGCAACGCATGTTCCTGCACGCGCACGCGCTGGAGTTCGCCTGGCCCGATAGCGGCAATGAGGTGAGTCTGAGTGCGCCACTGCCGGCGGAACTCGCTGCAGTAATCGATCGGCTGACCGACCTCGCCGGAGTCAAGCGTCGTCGGCCGACGAGCAACGCCAAGCGTCCTGCGGCGAAGCGCCGTAAGAATGCTCGAGTGGTTACTCGGTGATTGCGATCTATGGCGCTAGATAGCCTGCGCTGCGCAGGGCACCGGACAACCACAGCAGCGGCATGCCGATGAGTGCGGTCGGGTCCTCGGACTCGATACGCTCGAACAGTGTGATGCCAAGGCCTTCTGCCTTGAAGCCGCCGGCACAGTCGAAGGGTTGCTCGCGCGCCACGTAGCGCTCGATCTCAGCGTCCGACAGCGCGCGCATCACGATCGCAGTGGTGTCGACGTGCTGGAGCGACAGACTCGTGGCGCGACACTGCAGACTGCAGCCGGTGTAAAACTCGGCGCTGGAGCCCGACAGCAGTTTGAGTTGCTCGGCACAGTTGGCGGCATTGCCCGGCTTTTGCAGGATCGTGGTGTTGGCGGCGGCCACCTGATCACTGCCGATGACAACTGCCTCGGGATGTCTCGCCGCCACAGCAGCCGCCTTTTCCTGCGCCAGGCGCAGCGCGCGCTCCGGTGGCGGTTCGCCGCGCACCTCATCTTCGGGCACGCCGGGGCTTTCGATTGCAAATGGCAAGCCCAAGCGTTGCAGCAACTCGGCACGGTAACGTGAGGTAGAAGCGAGTATGAGGCTGCGGACCGGGCCACTGGTGAGCGGACTATTCACAAGGTTCCTCTGCGTGCAGTAAATTGGCCCGCACAAAACAAAGACTTAGGCGCTTGCAGGCTTTGACTTGCCGCGAGCCGGTACCTATTATACGCGCCCCATGCCCGAGGACTGGTCGCGTCGCGAGTCGGTTGAATCGCTGGTCGCTGGCGAGCGCCGCTTCGATTTCACGATGCCGCTGGCTGGTTTGCCGCGCCTCGTGGGCGCGCTAGCCGCACCCACAGGCGATGTGCGTGGGGTGGTGAGCTTTCGGCGCAGCCTCGGAACCGCGATCGCGGACATCGAAACGGCGGCGGCGCCGGTGCTTACGTGCCAGCGATGTATGCAAGCGCTCGAGTGGCCGGTTAGCAGCCATTCGCAGGTGGCACTGATTGCGGATAGCGCCGCGGCGGATCGGGTTGCTGAAGGTCTCGAGACGTTTTTGGTCGAGAACGATCGCGTCAGTGTGCGTGATCTGGTCGAGGAAGAGTTGTTGCTGGCGTTGCCGCTCGTGCCGAAATGTGCGGTGGGCAGTGCCTGCGGTCGCTTGGTAGCCGAGCGCGTCGATGTCGGATTGCAGCACGACGACGACACGGCACCGGGCAATGTTCAGACGCCGTTTGCGCAGTTGGGCGAACTGCTGAAACGCGACAAGTAGTTACGCCCGAGGAAAGTGACATGCCAGTTCAAAAGAGCCGCAAGACCCCATCCACGCGCGGTATGCGCCGCTCACATTCGGCCTTGCCGAAGCCGGCGTTGTCGATCGATCCGCAGAGCGGCGAGACGCACCTGCGTCATCGCATTACGCCGGACGGCTTCTATCGCGGCAAACGCGTGCTCGAGAAAGCGGCGGACATCGAAAGCGCAGAGTAGTCAGTTCGTGGCGCCGAGCTGCCTGAACGACTGATCCTGACAGCGCGTGTTGTCGGGAGGGGGTGGCATGTATTCTCGTATTGCTGGCACCGGTTCTCATCTGCCGGAAAAGATTCTCTCGAACGCCGATCTCGAGAAGACACTCGATACCAACGACGAGTGGATCCGTACGCGCACGGGAATCGAGCGTCGGCATATCGCGGCGCGTGGCGAAACCACCGTCGACCTGGCCGAACATGCCGCGCGCCGCGCCATCGAAGCCGCCGGCGTGGCGCCGTCCGAAGTCGACTTCATCGCTGTCGGAACAACGACTCCCGATCTCGTATTCCCGAATTGCGGCGTGTTGCTGCAGGCGCGGCTGGGCGCGCGCGGCTGCCCCGCCTTTTCGGTCGAGACCGCCTGCAGCGGGTTCATCTACGCGCTGTCGATCGCCGACAAGTTCATCAAGGCGGGCGAGGCCAAATGTGCGCTCGTCGTCGGCGCGGAGACCCTCTCGCGCATTACCGATTACACTGACCGCAGCACCGCGATTCTGTTTGGTGATGGTGCCGGCGCGGTCGTGTTGCGCCCATCCACCGAAGCCGGTGTGATGTCCACTCATCTGCATGCGGACGGTGAGTATCGCGATTTGCTCTACTCGCGCGGCGGCGTGTCGCGTGGCTTCATCGATCCCGAGACGGGCGCAGCTGACATTGCGATCCGCATGGCTGGCAATGAAGTCTTCAAGATCGCGGTCACCAAGCTGGGCGCCGCGGTCGACGAAGCGCTGGCCGCGAACTCACTGGAAAAGTCGGCGATCGACTGGCTGATCCCGCATCAGGCCAATATCCGCATCATCCAGGCGATGGCCAAACGCCTGGATCTGCCGATGGAGCGAGTCGTCGTGACCGTGCAGGAGCACGGCAATACCTCGGCGGCCTCGGTGCCGATGGCGCTCGATGTCGGGGTACGAGACGGGCGCGTCAAGCGTGGCGACCTGTTGCTGCTGGAGGCTTTCGGTGGCGGCTTTACCTGGGGCTCGGCGCTGATTCGCTACTGACGCGCCTGCGTAACGCTCAAGCCGCCGTTGCGCGACAGCCTGCGAACAGGTCGCGATCCGGCTGGTACTCGTTAGTTTCGATGTCCAGCAGCCCGAGCATGGAGTGGAACAGATTGTCATGCGATGCCGGTTGTTCGGCGCGCCGCTTCAGGCAATCGAGATCGAGCGACGTGCGTTGCTGAAACTGCGGCGAAGACCAAAAGATCATCGGTATCTGCAGTTGCACTCGGGGTGCGAAGGCATACGGCATGCCGTGCAGATAGAGGCCCGATTCGCCCAACGACTCGCCGTGATCTGACAGATAGAGCATTGCGCTGTCGAAGCGTGCGTTGCCTGCTGCCAGCAGATCCACGAGCTTGGCAAGCACCTCGTCCGTATACAAGATCCCATTGTCGTAGGTATTGATGACTTCCTGCTGTGAGCAGCGGCGCAGTTCGCTCGTGTCACAGGTCGGTTCGAATACCCGCAGCCGCGGCGGGTATCTCTCGAAGTAGGCTGGTCCGTGCTGGCCCAACTGATGCAAGACAATGACGAGGTCGCCGGTGGCCGCGGCCATGACCTCGTCGAGCTTTTCGAGCAGCACCTCGTCCGGACATGGCCCCGTGTTGCAAAATGGTGACGTGGATTGTTCCTGCATCACTTGCAAGCCGACCATCGGGTTGACGCACACGCCCTTACAGCCGGACTGGTTCTCCCGCCAAATGACTTGCACACCCGCCTTGACCAGTACATCGAGCAAACCCTCGGATTCGCGGATGCGGCGCTCGTCGTAGTCCGCTCGACCGAAAGGCGAGAACATGCAGGGCACAGAAATCTCTGTCGACGTGCCGCAGGCGACGACGTCCTTGAACGCTACGACGTTGCGTTTGGCCAGATTGGGATTGGTATTGCGCTGATAGCCCAACAACGAGAAGTTGGCGGCGCGAGCGGTCTCGCCGACGACGAGTACGACAATCCGGGGTCGCGCAGTCGCCGGGCCGTGCGCCATCTGTCGCGCGTCATCGCCGATGCGAGCTCGCAACGTCGGCGTCGTATTGGACGCAAAGAATGCGTTACGCACGACGCCGTGCAGCACGTTTGCCGGGGTCACGAGGTAGCGCAGGCCCCGTTCATTGCGCATCAAGGATGTGAAATCCCGATTGATCGCCAGGACTGCCACCGCAGCCAGCAGCAGCGCCGCCACGCTCGTCAAGGCACGCCACCGCAGCGCGGCGCCGAACGACACCGTGCGCAAGCGCGTCGAGAGGACGAGGGCTATGGCCGGGAGGGCGGGCACCAATGTCCATAACATCGGTCGCCAACCGATCAATTCCGATGCTTCGCGCGCGTCCGTATGCAGCACGTTCTGGATCATTGCCGGATCGATCAGCACGCGGTAACTCACGATGTAGTACTGCGTGGCCATGGTCACGAGCAGGCAGGCGATCAACCAGGGCCTGACCGTCAGCCGCGTGGACGGCAGCAGGAAGAGAACGTACTGGATGGCTATCAGCAGGACTGCGACGCCGAGGGCAAATCCCCAGGAATTGGGATCAGTCGTTGCGCGACCGGCCAGAACGCCGGACCACCACCCCCAGTTGCCGCAAACTACCGCGTAGGCAGCCACTATCAATACCAGCGTCTCGAGACGCAGCGTGGGCCGTTTCATCGGGGTGCCGCGACCCCTGGTATCCGTCCGTCCATGCCAGTGAGACGTCACGGACGCCGCAAGTCATTCGCGCCAGCATGGGAAAGTCACCTTCGAACGGCAAAAAAAAACGCCGCGCATTTGCGCGGCGTCTCCGGTTCGGGGCGAGCCCCGTTCCAATACGACTTACTTCGAGATGGATCGGCGGAACATCCGGTCGATCTTCTCATTGGTCGAATCGCAGCAGGACTGGCTGGCTTGCGCCGCGGCCAAGGCCTGATTTGCTGCGCTCTGCGCACCTGACGCTGCCTGCGAAGCAGACTGGGCGGCCGTGTTAGCCGAATCGGCAGTGCTCTTGGCAGCAGCCAGATCGGTCTGCAGGCGGCCTACCTGTGACTTCAAGTTGTCGACTTCCGCTTGCAGTGGCTTCAGGTCCGTGCAACCAGCCAGAGCGGCTACAACAGCCACTGCAGCAACCTTCAAAACGATCGCGCTCTTCATAACTATTCAATCCCCTTTACGGTGTTGGTAAGCAAGTGAGCTTCGTCACTCGCAAACCATTTGCGTTGTGCACGAAGGCCTGCTTTTCCAGGCGGTGCAAGTGCAGCAAATGTGACGAACTATTGCAACTAGATTATAGCGCATTGTCGGCCTGTTGCGACAGATGGCGTATTGGTTGTTGGTGTGTAGCCGAAGTCAGCTACGGACTTCCCCTAACACTGTTGCGCTGGCTATCGCGCAGGATCTCACGTGCGGCGTTGTGACCCGGGATACCGGTGACCCCCCCTCCCGGGTGGGCGCCGGCGCCGCACAGATACAGTGCCTGCACAGGTGTGCGGTAGTCGCCGTAGCCTAGCACCGGGCGTGCGGCCCACAATTGATCGAGCGACAGCGCGCCATGGAAGATATCGCCGCCCGTCAGTGCAAATTTTTCCTCGAGATCGAGTGGTGACAGTGCGGATTGGCCGAGCACGCTGGCGCGGAAGTTCGGTGCATAGCGGTCGACCGTGTCGAGGATGCGGCTGGCGGCCGCGTCGCGCTCCTCGTGCCAGCTGCGGCCAGCCGGTAGTTGTGGCGCAAAGTGCTGGCAAAACAGGCTCGCCACGTGTGCGCCGGGCGGTGCGAGCGTCGTATCGAGCGTGCTGGGAATCAGCATTTCTATCACGGGTTCGCGTGAGTAACCCTCGAGCCGGGCATGCGCATGCGCACGGTCCAGGTACTCGAGCGAGGGCGCCATGATGATGCCAGCGCCCAGATGTGTGTCGGATCCGTCCGACGGCGCGGCCGTGAAACGGGGTAGCTCGCTGAGCGCAACGTTCATGCGGAACGTCGCCGAGCCCATCCGGAAGCGCTCGATTCGCGCGCGGAATTCCGGCGGCAGTGCCGCCGTGGGGAGCAACTTCAGGAACAGGATTTTCGGGCCGACGTTGGCGGCCACAGCGCGCGCGGCGATCGTCCGGCCGTCATCGAGTTCGATACCGCGCGCTCGGCCGCGATCGATGAGAATGGTTTTCACGGGCGTGTCCAGTTCGAGGTGCACCCCGAGTGCTTCGGCTGCGCGCGCCATCGCTTGCGTGATCGACCCCATCCCGCCCATGGCGTGCCCCCAGACGCCGGTTTTGCCGTTGACCTCGCCAAACACGTGATGCAGCAGGACATAGCCAGTGCCGGGTGTGTAGGGGCTGGCGTAGTTTCCGACGATCGCATCGAAGCCGTAGAGTGCCTTGAGTGCGTCGGTCTCGAACCACGAATCTAACAACTCGCCCGCACTGCGGGTGAAGAACTCGTGGACATCGCGCTGCTGCTCGGCGGACAGGGCGCGGAACTGCCGGCCGAGCTGCAATGTGCTCCACAGATCGCGCAGACGGCGGGTGCTGACAGGCGGCGTTTGCAGTAGTTGCTCGCGCAGGATCGCGACGATGGCTTCAAGTCGCTTGAAATAGTGCGGGAGTCGCTCGGCGTCCCGGGCAGAGAATTGCCGGACGGAGGCGAGTGTGTCGGCAAGTGCTGGTCCGGCAGTGAGGGCGCGGCCGTCGGGCAGCGGCAGAAAATTCTGCATCGGGCGCTCGATGATTTGGAGGCCGTATTCAGCGAGGCGCAGGTCTTGGATGATCTTGGGATTGAGGAGGCTGACGGTGTAGCTGGCGGTCGAGTTGCGGAAGCCGGGGTGGAACTCTTCGGTGACGGCGGCGCCGCCCAGGATCGAGCGTCGCTCGAAGACGCCGACAGAGAGCCCGGATTTCGCCAGGTAACAGGCGCAGGTCAGGCCGTTGTGACCGCCGCCAATGATGACGGCGTCAAATCGATCCGGGGGGCTTGATCTGGATATAATCACAGTATATAAATGTACAGTAGTCCAGGAGGCCCCATGTCAGATCTCACACCCCGTCAGACCGAAATCCTGCGTCTCATCCAACGCGCCGTCGCCGAAACCGGCATGCCGCCCACCCGGGCGGAAATCGCCGAGGAGCTCGGCTTCCGCTCGCCGAACGCCGCCGAGGAGCACTTACGCGCGTTGGCGCGCAAGGGCGTCATCGCACTGATCCCCGGCGCCTCACGCGGCATCCAGTTGAAGGACACCATGCGCGAGCAGTTTGGCTTGCCGCTCATCGGCCGGGTGGCTGCTGGCCGGCCCATTCTCGCCGAAGAGAACATCGAAGCGCGACTCGATATCGATCCGGCCATCTTCCAGCCGAGGCCGCATTACCTGCTGAAGGTGGTGGGTATGTCCATGAAGAACGTCGGCATCCTCGATGGCGATCTGGTGGCGGTGCATCGCTCGCCCGAGGTGCGCAATCGGCAGATCGTCGTGGCGCGGCTCGAGAACGAAGTCACGGTCAAGCGTTACAAGCAGGAGGGCTCGGTCGTCTGGCTGCTGCCCGAGAACGAAGACTTCGAACCCATTCGCGTCGACATGAAACGCAACCTGAAAGACAGCAACCTGAACGAGCAGCCACTCATTATCGAGGGCGTGGTAGTCGGTGTGTTGCGCCGGGGCAGTAAGTCCCATGGTCTTGCATGAGCATGCTGCGGCGGCTGCGATGAGGGTGGTCTGATGTTGCAGGGTTTGCGCACGGTGGTCTATCACGTTGTCGACCTGGCGGAGGCCAAGCGCTGGTACATGCAGGTGCTGGGGCGGCCGCCGTATTTCGATGAGCCGTTCTATGTGGGCTTCAATGTCGGCGGCTATGAGCTCGGGCTCAATCCCGATCTCAGCAAGACCGCCAGCGATGGCCAGAGTTTTGCCTACTGGGGCGTCAAGGATGTCGAGGCAGCGTTTGCGCGGCTGCTCGAACTCGGCGCCGAGCCTCACAGTGAAATCCAGGACGTGGGCGATGGCATTCGTCTCGGTACGGTGCGCGATCCCTGGGGCAACATCCTGGGCATCATCGAGAACCCGCAGTTCAAAGTGATAGAGACCTGAGGTCGTTAGTGAAGAATCGTTTCGTCAGTCAACAGGCTCGTTAGTGCTGCTTGTAGAGTCATCGTGGCAACGTCGAAAGAATCGCAACTGCAGGAGTTGCTCGGCCACCCGTCGCTGTGGCGCGGGCGCAGCCGCGCACCCATCGCCACGATCAGCACGGGCTTCGCCGCGCTCGATGCCGCCTTGCCCGGCGGTGGCTGGCCGCGTTCGGGCCTCATCGAGATTCTCACGCCCGCGCATGGCATCGGCGAGTTGTATCTGCTCATGCCCGCACTGGCCGCGCTCACGCATGCCGAGCCGGCGCGCTGGTGCGCCTGGATCGGGCCGCCGCTCGAGCCGTTTGCGCCAGGGTTAGCGGCCCACGGGATCGCACTCGAGCGGGTGCTGGTCGTGCGCACCGCCACGCCTTTGTGGGCTGAAGAGCAGGCTTTGCGTTCAGGAGCCTGTGAGGCGGCGCTGGTGTGGCTCGAGCGCGCCGCACCGCGCGCCATCCGGCGGCTGCAGTTGGCGGCTGAGCGAGGCCGTACCCTTGGTGTGATGTTTCGCAGTCTGCGGTTCGCAGACGAATCGTCGCCCGCCAGTCTGCGTCTGGCGCTCGAGCCCACGGAGCAGGGTGGGCGGGCCACACTCCTCAAAAGTCGCGGTGGCTCGCATCTACCTGTCGAGGTGTCATGGACTGCGACGGTGTCGTCGCCGCGCGCGGGGTGAGGGTTCGTGTGAAGAGGTTTTTGCGCGAAGACGTTGGGGTACGCGATGCCACGACGCGAACCAACGCAGCTCGGGCGCGCTTCGGAAAAAGCGGTCGCAGCGCCCGCTTTTTCCGGCGAACCTTGCGCGGGCGCGGTGCGCATCTTCCCCCCGGCGAAGCGGTCAGACTGGTAGCGGCACAGGAGCGCACCACGCCCGCGCTGCGGCGCCCTCCATGCGTTGGTTCGCGTCGTGGCATCGCGCACCCCACTTGGCGTCGCGCATGAGAGCCTCGTCGCGGCGTCGTGGCAGGCCGCGCGCGGCAGGGCCGCGGGGTTTGCAGTCCCTGCCTTTCGAGAGTCCGGGGCGCGAGAGTGCGGCGCCGTCCGTTTTACGGGTGCGGCCGGCGCCGCCTCCGCCCAGTGGGCCCGGCGGTTCTGTGCAGGGAGTGCTGGCGTTCGAGCCGCGGGAGTTGTGGCTGGCATTGCATGTCCGGCAGTTGCCGCTGACCGCGGTGAGTCGTGAGCGAGAGAAGCAGCCGATTGTCGTCATCGATGGAGCGGATCGGCAACAGCGGGTTTTGCAGGTGGATGCGGCTGCGCGGGCGCTCGGTGTGCGGTCGGGGATGAGTCTGGCGGCAGCGTTGGCGGTCGATGCGCAGATTGACGCGCGGCCGCGCGATGTCGGGCTCGAGCGCGCCTTGATCGAACGGCTGGCGGCGATGGGGCAGCGCTTCACCTCGCGGGTGTCGATCGAGCCGCCCGATGGTGTGCTGCTCGAGGTCAAGGGCAGCCTCAAGTTGTTTGGGGGCATCGAATCCTTGCGCGAGCAGGTGCAGTCGCACTATGCGGCGAGTGGGGTGCGGGTGTCGCTGGCGCTCGCGCCGACGACGAGCGGAGCGCTGGCGGCGGCACGCGCGGGCCGGCCGCTGGTGAGTACGGATCTGCAGGCGCTCCCCGGCCAGTTGGCGCCGTTGTCATTGCGGGCGCTGCGCTGGCCGCGCGATACGCTCAGTCGTCTCGCCGCCATGGGTGTGCTGACGATCGGCGAAGCACTGCGACTGCCGCGCACGGGGTTCGCACGCCGTTTCGGGCCGGCGACGCTGGCGTCGCTCGACCGGCTGGTTGGGCGGCGCGAGGAGCCGCGCCGGGCCTATATCGAGCGCGAGCGCTTCTACGGGCGCTTCGAGCCGGCCTATGAGATTACTCAGCACGACCTGTTGCTCGCCGTGCTGCAGCCGCTGCTCGCGGATCTGGAGCGCTTTCTGCAAGGCCGGCAGCGTGGCATCACGCGCTTGCGTTGCCGGTTCACCCATCGCGAGGTGCCGCCCACGTGCTGCACTTTGTCACTGGCGGCTCCGGAGGCGCGCGCAGCACGGCTGGGCGAGTTGTTAGCAGAGAAACTGGCGCAACAGGTGTTGCCGCAAGCGGTGATCCTGTGCGAGCTGCGCACTGGGCCGTTGGTCAATCGCGAGCTCGTGAGCGGCTCCATCTGGTCGCCCGGTGAACATGGTCATACACCTGCAGGCGAGATGCCGGCGCTGATCGAGCAACTGCGCGCGCGGCTCGGGGTTGATGCGGTGTATGGCTTGTGCCTGGTGCCGGAGCATCGGCCGGAGTCGGCGTGGCGGGTGGCGGAGCCTGGCGCGACGCGCAGTGGCTGCCTATCTGTCTGGTCGCCTTTCAATCGGCCACTCTGGCTGCTGACTGAGCCGCAGCTTCTGCAAACTACTGCGACAGGCATGCCTCGCTATCACGGACCACTGCTTCTCTCTGATGGTCCGGAGCGCATCGAGACGGGCTGGTGGGATGGCGCTGATGTCATGCGGGATTACTACACGGCCGTCGATGCACGGCGTGCAAGATTGTGGATCTTTCGGGAACGTTTGCCGCCCAATCACTGGTTTCTGCATGGAGTGTTTGGGTGAGTCGTGGGTTTGCTGATCGGCGCAGTCGTCATGGCCAGAACGATGCTGGGTCGAGCGCGCTTCGACAATGGCCGCGGACGGCCATTGTCGGCGAACCTTGCGCGGACGCGGTGCGCATCTTCCCCCTTACGAAGCGGTCAAACTGTTAGCAGAACAGGAGCGCACCACGCCCGCGCTGCGGCGCTCTCCACAGCATCGTTCTGGTCATGACTACTGCACCAATCCCCGACCCCGAGTGTCACCCGATCACGCCAGTGCAGGCGGCCGAGTATGCAGAGTTGCACTGCGTGTCGAGTTTCACGTTCCTGCGCGGTGCGTCGCAGCCGGAGGAGCTGATCGCGCGAGCCAAGGAGTTGGGTTACGCAGCATTGGCCATCACGGATGAATGTTCGGTGGCAGGAGTTGTCAGGGCGCATACCAAGGCGAAGGAGCTGGGGTTCAAGCTGATCGTTGGCGCAGAGTTTCGGTTGGTTTGTGGGTTGCATCTGGTGGTGTTGGCGCTGAGTCGGGCCGGGTATGGTCGGCTGTGCCGGCTCATCACGCGCGGGCGCCGGGCGGCCGAGAAGGGGGAGTATCGACTTGAACGCCGCGATGTCACGGAGTTGCTGGGAGAGGCTGCCGATACGGCGTTGTTGTGGTTGCCGCCGCGACCGACGGGCGGCAAGGAGGGGGCCTCTGTTTCGTCGCGTCTGCAGGACGAGGGTATGTGGGTGCGCGAGCAGTTTTCCGGGCGCGCCTGGATCGCGGTGGAACTGTTGCGGGATGGTACGGAACGCGGGTGGTTAGCAAGGCTCAGTGAGCTGGGTACGGCACTCGCCTTGCCGTTGGTGGCGACGGGCGATGTACACCTGCACGTGCGAGCGCGTCGCCGCCTGCAGGATGTGATGACCGCGGTGCGCTGCAACGTGCCGCTCACCGAGGCGGGCTGGGCACTCTATCCCAATGGCGAGCGTTATCTGCGCGAGCCGGCGCGGTTGTCGAAGCTGTATCCGCCGCTGTTGTTAGCGGAGTCGCTCAGGATCGCTGCGCAGGCACACTTCTCGCTCGATGAGCTGCGCTATGAGTATCCGCGCGAGATTGTGCCCGAGGGCGAGACGCCGACGTCGTACCTGCGCAAGCTCACCGAGGCGGGCGCCCTGCGCCGCTGGCCAGCGGGCGCTGCACCGCATGTACGCAAGCTGATCGAGCATGAACTCAGCTTGATTGCTGATCTCGAGTACGAGCCGTATTTCCTGACGGTGCATGACATCGTGCGCTACGCGCGCAGTCAGCAGATTCTGTGCCAGGGGCGCGGTTCGGCGGCCAACTCCGTGGTGTGTTTCTGTCTCGGTGTCACCGAGGTGGACCCGGCGCGCATGTCGATGCTGGTGGAGCGTTTCATCTCGCGCGAGCGCAACGAGCCGCCGGACATCGACATCGACTTCGAGCACGAGCGGCGCGAGGAGGTGATTCAGTACGTCTATCGCAAGTATGGCCGCGAGCGGGCCGCGCTGGCCGCCACGGTCATCAGCTATCGGCCGCGCAGCGCGCTGCGCGATGTCGGCAAGGCGCTGGGCTTCGATCCGGTGCAGATTGAACGGCTGGCACGCGTCATGCATTGGTGGCATCAGGAGATCGATGTCGAGCGCGTGCGCGACGCCGGCTTCGATCCGGACAACCCGCAGCTCGCCAATCTGCTGCTGCTGGCACGCGAGCTATTAGGATTTCCGCGGCATCTGTCGCAGCACGTCGGCGGGTTCGTGATTGCGCGCGACCGGCTCGAGGAACTGGTGCCGATCGAGAATGCCGCGATGCCCGAGCGCACGGTCATCCAGTGGGACAAGGACGATCTCGATGACCTGCGCCTGCTCAAGGTCGATCTGCTCGGGCTCGGCATGCTGTCGGCGATCCGGCGCGCGCTGGCATTGGTCAGTGATTTTCGTCGTCGGCCGTTCACGCTGGCCGATGTGCCAGCAGAAGACCCGCGCGTCTACGAGATGATCTCGCGCGCCGATACGGTCGGTGTGTTTCAGATCGAGTCGCGTGCGCAGATGTCGATGCTGCCGCGCCTCAAGCCCGCTAACTACTATGATCTCGTCATCGAGGTGGCGATCATCCGTCCAGGGCCCATCCAGGGCGGCATGGTGCATCCGTATCTCCGGCGGCGCGAGGGCAAGGAGGCGGTGACGTATCCAAGCCCCGAGGTGGCCTCGGTGCTCGCGCGCACGCTCGGCGTACCCATTTTCCAGGAACAGGTGATGCAGCTCGCCGTCGTCGCGGCAGGTTTCACGCCAGGTGAGGCGGACCGGCTGCGCCGCGCGATGGCCGCCTGGAAGCGACGCGGCGGGCTCGGGCCCTTCGAGCAGCGGCTCAAACAGGGCATGCGCGAGCGCGGCTATACCGAGGAGTTCGCGGTGCAGATCTTCAGCCAGATCCTGGGCTTCGGCGAGTATGGCTTTCCGGAATCCCACTCGGCGAGTTTTGCCTTGTTAGTCTATGTGTCGTCGTGGCTCAAGTGCCACGAGCCTGCGGCGTTCGTCGCAGCGCTGATCAACAGCCAGCCGATGGGCTTCTACGCACCCGCGCAGCTGGTGCGCGATGCCCGCAATCATGGCGTCGAGGTGCGCCCGGCGAGTGTCTGCGCGAGCGACTATGACTGCAGCCTCGAGCCGCGTGCCGACGACGAGCCCGCGCTGCGACTGGGGCTTTGTCTGGTGAAATCGCTGTCGCGAGCCGCGGCGGAGCGGATCGTGGCCGCGCGCCGTGCCGGCGGGGTGTATCGCAGTGTGCAGGAACTGACGGCGCGTGCCGCGCTGGATCGCGGCGATCTCGAGGCGCTGGCCGATGCGGGCGTGCTGCGCGAGCTCACCGGCAATCGGCATCTGGCTTTTTGGGAGGTCGCCGGTAGCGAACGCGAACTACCCCTCGCGCCGCGCGCCGCGCGCGACGAAGGCACGCCGCTGATCGCGCCGCCGACCGAAGGACAGAACATCGTGGCCGACTATCGAGCGCTCGGCCTCACGCTCGGCCGGCATCCGGTCGCCTTGCTGCGCGAGAAGTTGGGTGTCGATCACATGCTGCCGGTCGCCGAGTTGCAGCAGGTAAAGCACGGCGCGTCCGTGCGCATCGCCGGGATCGTGATCACGCGACAACGGCCAGGGAGCGCGAGCGGCGTGACCTTCGTGACGCTGGAAGACGAGACCGGGCACGCCAACCTCATCGTCTGGGAGCGCGTCGGTGAGACCTACCGGCGCGAGCTGCACGAAGCGCGGCTGCTCGAAGCGCGCGGTGAGCTGCAGCGGGAGGGCTTGGTGACGCACGTGATCGTGCAGCGCTTGATCGACCGCTCAGCCTTGTTAGGCGATTTGGTGGTACGTTCGCGGGATTTTCACTAGCTCTTTGCCAAGCGTGCTCGGTAGTGATTCCAGCGGACTGCGAAGCCCCGCCGCGGATGTGTTCAGAATGTGCGTGTAGATCATCGTCGTGCTCACATTGCTGTGGCCCAGTAACTCCTGTACGCGCCGAATGTCCACGCCAGAGTCCAGCATGTGCGTGGCGAACGAGTGACGCAAGGTATGCGCAGTAACCTTCTTGGTGATCCCGGCCAGTTTGCTGGCCTCAGCGAGTGCACGACCGACCGTCTGCTCGTATTGGTGGTGACGGCGCCGCAATCTTGTGCGCGGATCGATCGAGAGCGTTGGCGAGGGAAACACCCAGTGCCAGGCGAGCGATTCCGCTGCCCGGCCAAATTTGCGCGCCAGCGCATGTGGCAATTCCACGCCCGCAACGCGAGCCGCGCGATCTTCAGCCCAAAGCGCGCGCGATCGTTCGATCTGCTCCCGCAGCGGCACGTGCAACGATGTGGGCAGCATCACGACCCGGTCCTTGCCACCTTTCGCCTCGCGAATGATCAGGACGTGGCGCGAGAAATCGACATCCTTCACACGCAGGCGCAGGGCCTCATTGAGACGCAGCCCCGAACCATAAAGCAATGAACCGATCAAGCAGAAACCCGGTCTCAAACTGACGAGCAGACTTGCAACCTCGTCGCGCGACAGCACCACCGGAATACGTCGATGCGACTTCGGGCGACCAATCTGCTGCATCCACGGCAGATCGATGTCGAGCACTTCACGGTAGAGAAAGAGTAGCGCGGCGAGCGCCTGCTTGTGGGTGGACGGCGAGGCGTTGCCAACCGTGGCGAGATGAGTCAGAAAACGCTCGACCTCGGTCGCTCCCAAGTCTCGCGGATGCCGAAGGCCGTGAAACCGAATGTAGCGCCGCGCCCAGTGCACGTAAGCCTGCTCGGTGCTCAGACTGTAGTGGCAATAGCGAATTCGCTCGCGAATCTGGTCCAGCAGGCGGGATGAGCGGAGTGCGGGCTTGCAGATGGAATTGCGCGTTCGGTTATACATGTGAATATATACAGTATACCGCAAGAATTCCCCACGTTTCCAGACGGTTAGGCAGCGATCTCTCGTTGAGTTATTGGGCAAAGTGCTAAGTTATGCGGCATGAACCGCACTTCTAAAACAAGTTAGGTGGCATTCATGCACACGATTCATCGAGCAGTAGTGATTGTGGCGCTGTCCAGCGGGTCTGCCGTCGCCGCGGCGGCCTGTCCGACCCTACCGCCACTGTTTTCGACTCCCCACGTCAATGAAAATCAACTGAGTGCTCTGGTAGTCGAGGTCAAGGACAGGCCGGGCTTTAGTTGCAAGTCGTTCGGGCCAAACCAGATTCTTTGCGGGTCCGACGGCAACCACGAACTCTGGTGGTTGACAGAATCGGGTCACCCTGCGCACCCGGCCCTCTCACGAGGTCAAATGGTAACCAACCCGGAGACGCGGGAAACGTGTCTTTTGAGGGACGGGTATTTCGCGGGTCCAGAGGAGCCCTTCAAAAGATGGTTCCACGAATTGAAGCAATACGATGAGCAGACCATCCGGACCTTTCGAAGACGCAATGCCACCTAACTACGCGTTCGAGCGGCCCCCGATGCCTTGTAGTGTGTGCGACGCTGGCGCCTGGGCATATTGTGCGTCTGCGGCGCGCGTCAAGTGTCGGCGCGCGGCCGCTCAACGCGAGCGTTAGATGGCATTCGTAATGCCTTGGCGCCTAATTGCTCGACTTGCCGTCGCTGGCGTATTGCTGCCGCCAATTACCTATCTCGGGTTGCTGGCTGGCCAGGCTACCGGGTCCGCCGCTATTGAAAACGTTGCCTTTGGGCTGTTCGCCGTTTCCTATCCTTTCTGGCTCGTGCTTTGGGGTGTCATGGCGAATCCGGACAGCACGCCATTGTTTGCTGGCCTTATTGCCTGTTCGTTGGCCTTTAATGCCACGCTATACGCGATCGTTGGATACTTGGTCTGGTGGGCTCGACGCCGCTTGACTAACGAGTAACTTGAACTCGCTAAACGCTAGTGGAATGTCATCTAACTATGCGTTGGAGCGGTCCGTGAACGCTTGCGGGTGGCGCGCCGCAGGCGCGCCGGAAGAGTTTGCGCCTGCGGCGCGCTGCAATCGCCGTGCGCGGCCCGCTCAACGCGGACGTTAGGCGGCTCTGGAACGCTTGTGCCAAACGTCACTGTTGAACTCAACTTCTACTACCTGCACTACTATGACGCGCGTACCTTTGCAAAATGGGCAAAGGGGAGAGCTGAGGAAGCGGTCACACCCAGCATATACGCGAGGCACGCGATCTTATCCGTCGTGTTTGCAAGCGAAGCACTGATTAATCGCGTGCTAGTCGAGTTTGCAATTGGAAAGGACGTCCCTTCGAATCTTGAAAAGAACTCTATTCTCGAGAAATGGCTACTAGCTCCGATCGTTTGCGCTGAAGGAACAGACGCAGTGCCATTTGAGCGAGGCGCCGAGCCAGTGCAGAGCTTCAAAGAGCTAATTCAGATTCGCAACTGGATGGCCCATCCGAAAGTCGACAATTATCTTCCTGCGAACCTTGATCCGAATTCCTCGATCGCCGGAGAGCAACCTGGCGAGGAATATCCGTGGCTGGAAATGCTCAAAGGTGAAGCCTGGACCCAGACCAAGGTGCCGAAGAATCCGTTTGAAATGACACACGAGCACGCCGAAACCGCCATTGGCATCCTTGACCGAATGGTCAGTGAACTTGATGAAAAGCTCGGCGGAAAACTCGACAGCGCTTGGCTCGAAAGAATCACCGTTAAGGACGAAGCCGGCATCCACAATTACAGGGCGCCGGTGTACACAATCTGGGGAGGTTACAGTGGAGCCGCCTAACAAATCGCTCGAGCGGACGCGTGAACGATAAAGTGCCAAGCTCAGACGCCGGCGTGCGCGCCGCTCAGCTCAACCGTTAGCGCGCATGCATCCGACGCCGCGGTTGGTCCTGGACACGAACTGCTTGATCGACCTCGACGAGAACCGAGCCGACGCGCCGCACAGTCGCTCACTGATCGCGGCGGCACGGACTGACCGCATCGAACTGGCGATTGCCGCAGTGAGCGCCTCCGAAAACCAGCCCGGCGGAGCGATCATCCACAATTTCCAGGAGTTTCAAGAGCGCCTAGATCGTCTACTTGTGGGCCACTTGCCGCAGCTTCTACCGCTTGCGACATGGGACGTTGGGTTCTGGGATCACATGCTTTGGGCATCAGACGAGATGGAAGCACTTGCAACCAACCTGAGGGCGGTGCTGTTTCCAGGCGAAGTTGGCCCCGTCATAGCTGCCGATGGCCGCATCTCTCCCAGGTGGCGCAATCGTAACTGTGACGTAATGGTTGCATGGTGCTGCATACACCACGATTGGAAGCAGCTCGTGACATCCGATGTGAACTTTCACGCGCATCGAACCGAACTTGCCCACCTGGGATTGTCGGCGGTCCTGCACCCATGCGATGCAGCGCAGCTACATGCGCGCTAACATCACGCTGGAGCGATCGCGCGGTGGGTAGCTTATGAAGTGTTTTGTCGAGCAATCTGTCGAGATCAACTGCCTTCGCCGAGCGTCATGCCTGCCGCGCGTCGCTCAGCTCAACCGTTATACATTCTAGGGTTGCGGAGCCTTGTCAGATCGGTGTCCCGATCGAGCTTGTCGTGTCATTCCCGTCATGTGTTCAAGACCCTCCGTTTTCGCGGCGCGCGTCATCGGCGAGTGACTTCACGTCTTCGGCTGTCGTTGCGATGTCCGCCAGCCCGAGCCGGAGCGCGAGTGGGGCAGGTTCCGGGCTTCGATTGGCTCGAGATGCGACCGCGCCGCTGGCCAATCGGCCCGCCGCATCAGTCACCGGTGTCGGTTATGCTCTCTTCGTTGAACGTCGCTTGGCGCCGGCGTAATGTACAGCGTCATCAGTTCAGGCGGCTTCGGAGTCGTCATGTGGCGAATGTATAACAAGTCGCAGCAGCGGACCGTCCATGGTCCATCGCTGGCGCGCGTCCTGCGCGCCGGAGAGATTAGCGCAGTCAGCGCGCTGAACCGTCCGCGTGCGGCCGCTGAGCTCAAGCGTTAGGCCGCTACTCGTTCTTCTTTGAGCCCCCAAGTGATATGAAGATTGATCCCAACGAGGCGGTCATTCCTCTAGAGAAGCTGCGCGACTACTTGCTTTCAACGTCCCATCCGATTGGGCGCTACAAATCAGCGTTCTTTCGAGCGCTTGGGTACTCCGCAGACAACGTGTCCACTCTTGAGTTGAACCTTCGCGCATTGTTGCACGCGGAAATTGGACCGCCCCAGGCGACGGAATATGGCCTGAAATTTGCGGCCGTAGGCACAATTCAAGGCCCAGTTGGGCGTTCTGCCCGCATCGTATCGGTCTGAATTATACTGAGCGGCGAGGCGGTTCCTCGTTTTGTTACCGCGTATCCAGAGTAATCTGCCATGCCGTACAAAGTTCTAGATACTGTAGTGGTTGCCGCCGATCTGCCGCGGCACGGCTTGAGGCGTGGGGATATTGGGGCGGTTGTCGAGGTCTGTTCAGCGGACCTTCTAGAAGTCGAGTTTGTGACTGCCGCCGGTCGCACGCAGGCAGTGGTAACGCTCGGTGTGAGCGAAGTGCGTCCGGTGGGCCCGAAAGATCTTCTCGCTGTCCGGCAACTCGACGCAGCCTAACAATGCGATGCAGCGGACTCCGCTTGGCGTCACGCAACTTGCAAAGATGGCAAGTTGCGCGCCGCTGGCGCGAAGCCGCTGATCGCAGGCGTTAGGCGGCACCCAGATGCCTTCGCAATCGGAACGAGAGCGGCGCAAGGCACTGGCACGCGCCGCTGCAGAGAAGCAAAGGGCCGAGGCAGAGGCGCGCATGCCCCTGACGAAGAGTGATCTCGCGGCACTATTCCAGTATTTAGACGACGCACTGGGCCAAGGCTGCGATCACTCGCTCCGGCTTACACGAGAGTTTTTGACGAAGAGATCTCTTCTGGAGGGCGCAGTTGTACCATGGCTTCATTCGTATGGCGGTTTCTGCGATTGCGAAGTGCTAGCCAACGTGGAAGATCAATGGCCACGAAAACAACGACGTTAGGCGGTCATGTCGAGCGCTACGCCAATGCTCATCGTCTCGCTTGTATTGGCGGTCGTCATGGTCGCCTATGTCGCTTATCGGATCGTTACCGATCGTCCAGACGGTGCCCCGAGGCATCGACTGTATCCGCTCTCAAGCCGCCCCGGCGACCCATCGATGCCAGCGCGTGGTGACCGACTCGGCTGGGCGGTCTATACGCTAATGTCGTTGGGGCTACTCGCGTTCACACTGCACATCGGTCTAGAGGCCTTCTCAGTCGACACGCCCGATGCTGTGACGCACGTATCCGGAGCCGCGATCATGCTCGGCACAGTTCTCCTTGGCGCTGTTGTCGTAAGGCGGTGGCGAAATCGATGACCTCCTTACACTGCCATGGCGCGCCACACAGGTTGCTTTACATTCACGTTTCCTCCAGCACATGCGTCAAGAAGAAAGTGCCGCCTAACAAGTGGTATATGGACTCCTCCCGCCGGTAAAGAGACTGATCGATAGTGAGCTTCCCCCCGATTCCCTGACACCGTCCTAAGGTAGCCCGGCAGCCTTCTCATAGGCCGCCGGACTAATGTAGCCGATTGTCGAGTGCCGTCGAAACGGATTGTAGAATCGCTCGACGTAATCGAACAGATCGGCTTTGGCCTGCTCGCGAGTCTGATACCGACGGCGATGCACACGCTCGATTTTCAGGCTCGAGAAGAAGCTCTCCATCGCCGAGTTGTCCCACACGTCGCCGGACTTGCTCATGCTGCAGACGATCTTCTGTTCGCTCAACAGCCGCTGGAACTGCTCACTCGTATACTGGCTGCCCTCGTCCGAGTGATGCAGCAAGCTCTGCGGCTTGCCGCGTCGCCAGATCGCCATGATGAGCGCGTCGGTCACCAGCTTCGCCGTCATCTGCTCGCTCATCGACCAGCCCACGATGCGCCGCGAGTACAAATCCAGCACGACGGCGAAGTACAGCCATCCTTCGCTCGTCCAGATGTACGTGAAGTCGGCCACCCAACGCTGATTCGGCCCAGTCGCCTCGAACTGCCGATCCAGCAGGTTCGGCGCAATGCCGCTCTCGCGCCGCTCGCCGGTGTCCCGCGGCGATCGCTTGCGCTTTGGGCGGGCCTGCAGGCCCGCCCAAAGCATCAGTCGCGCGACCCGCTTGATGTTGCAGGCGAAGCCCCAATCGCGAAGATCGGCGAGCACTCGCGGACTGCCGTACGTGCTGTCGCTGCGCTCGAAGCTGTGGCGGATCTGCGCCAGGATCTGCTCGTTGCGGATCGCCCTCGCGCTGCGAGGCCGGCTCAGCCAGTCGTAGAATCCACCACGCGACACACCGAGCATCTCGCACATTTGCCTAACCTGCCAGATCCCTTGGTGCTTCGCGATGAACGCAAACCTCATCGCGGTTCCCTCGCGAAGTACGCAATGGCTTTTTTTTTGAAATGTCGCGCTCCGCCCGGGTCTTGGCCAGCTCGCGCTTCAGCCGTGACACCTCGGCATCATCGGGACGCTGCCGACCGCGTCCAGGAAACGCCTGGGCGCCGTTCTGCTTGGCGTCTCGAACCCACTTGCGCAACACGTTCTCGTGCAGGTCCAAATCTTTGGCCGCCTGCGAGACCGTCATGCCACGCTCGCGCACCAGCCTCACCGCCTCGTGCTTGAACTCCACCGTGAAAGATCGCCTTCCCATCCCACACCTCCAAGGTCATCATCATCCTAACCTCGGTGTCCGGTGAATGGGGGGAAGCTCAGGTGACGCTTGGGACGGATCGGATCTGTTCATGGAGGCAGCGCATCCCGATGGAAAGAAAACGGGCTTCTTGTTCGCAACCGATCGAGCGCGACACGTACTTGCTGAGTGCGCAGGTGGTGCGCTTGAATTCGCCAGTTTAGCCACGGCTGAGACATGGTGCCCCATGGTTGAGCTTGGGATGCCAAGTAGGCTACCGAGGAATCATCCGTTCACCCTTGTGCCAAAGGGAGTCGGCTAACAAACACATGCAGCGCGCCGGGACCCATAAAGTGCTTGGGCGCGGGCGAGGGGTCCTAGTGCCTCGTTCAGCGCCGCGCGCCCGCGTGCTGTCAGGTCGGCGTGCGGGCGCTGATGTGAACCGTTGAAGCTGTAGAAAATATCTTTTCGAAGATGAGAGTTTCTCTCGCCAGTGCGGTTGGCGAAGTAGAAGCGATTCGGTCTCGATGATCGATCCGATCTCCGCGATGTCTACTTAGTTCTTCGTGCCGATCTTCCCGTACCGCATCAGCTTCTCGATGTTGTGGACCAGGCAGTACAACTTCCACTGCGTGTCGACCTTGCGCCGGCCGCGTAGCGTGAAGCGGTTCAGTCGTTTGTTGTGGCGCAGGTTCGCGAACACCGGCTCGACCGTGGCAAAGCGCCATCCGTAGCGACGCCGTCCTTCGGGACTATCGATCTTGCGTTTCATGCGCGCGGTCGCAGATTCGGGTGCATCCGAGGCTTTGCCTCTGAAGAACGTGACCTGTCTTCCAGCGGACTTCTCAGGATGTCGAAGACATCGCGTGCGCAGTGGGCATGACCGACACGTTGAGTCGGCGGCACGGAACCGATCTCCGATAAAGCCGCGCTGGTCGCGGTGTGTCCCGCTTCTCTGCATCGGCTTGCCGGCGGGGCAGACGCAGGTGCGCTGCTCGGGATCGAACGCGAAGTCGGCAGGGGTGAATAACGTCGGCTTGTCCGAGGCGGGTGACTTGTCGTGCAGCGGATCCGGGTTTTGCTGATGCCGATCCTGCGTGGCGAAGCGCGCATCGCGCTGGCGCATGCCGTTGTCGGCCACCAGCGCGTCGATGCCTTGAGCCTCCAGCGTCTTGAGGTTCTGCTCGCTGTGGTAGCCCGCGTCGGCCGTGATCAGTGACGCGGGACGGAGTATGTCCTTCATGCCCTCGACGACACCGAGCAACAGCTCCTGCTCGGAGCCGGTGCCGTGCGCCTGCGCTTCGACAATGACCTGGTGTCGGGCATCCACGGCGGCGACGCCAGTGTAACCCTGCAGCACGCCCTTGGCGGTGGCCATCTTGGCCGACTCGTTGTCGGTCAGGTTGCTCTTGCGGATCGAGCCACTCGGGCCTTTGCGATCCGCGTGATCAGACAACCACTCGCGCAGCTTCTGCGCCTCGCGCTGCAAGCCTGCCAGGCGCTGCGCCTGCTTGGTCTGCAGATCCGCTTCGGCCGGCTTATCGTCCTGATCGCGGTGTCGCTGCAGCATCGTCGAGGCCGCCGCCTCGAGCTTGTCGAGCTGCTTCTGGAACTCTGCCCGCGTGCCGCTGCGCGCCTTGGCCGCGTTGCTCGGCAGCTTCACCCCGTCGATCGCGAACATCTCCTGAGCGATCAATCCCTGGCTCAAGCAGATCGACAATATCGCCGCAAAGACCTGCGCAATGTCCTTCTCTCGTCCGCTCACGAATCCAGCAATCGTCGTGAAGTGCGGTGCGCTGTCGCCGCTCAGCGCCATGAACGTCACGTGATCGCGGCAGGCCCGCTCGATCGCGCGGCTGCTGACGATCCCCTGTGAGTAGGCAAACAGCACGACCTTCAGCAGTATCGCCGGCGGATAGGCCGCCGATCCGCGCTCATCGTTGTGGTAGTGAGCGTCGAAGTGCGACAGGTCGAGCTCGTGATCGATCAGATGTGCGAGCGCATGTTCGAACGTCCCGGGCAGCAGCTGGCGGCTCAGATCTACCGCCAGCAGCTTCATCCCGCTATCCACGTCCTTGTATCGGGCCATGCCGTCGATTCCCCGGACACAAATGTCAGAACTTCGACCGGGCATTGCGGCTCGAGTTCTTCAGGGGCATGATCGGAACATGAATTTTCTACAGCTTCGTTAGGTGCACGTTGCGCACTCCTCTCGACGACGCATACACGTGGTTCTGTGATTCCGTGAATTACGATCAGTTGCTGGCAATTGTCGTCAGGGAGGGGAGACGCTCAAGCGAGCCGGAGGACGTGGAAGTCGCTGGAGCAGTGATCAGGGACACGTATGCGATAGACTCGCCCGCTCAAGCGAAGCGGTTTATCATTTCTTTTCTCCGCCCAATCGCATGGCAAGTTGTTGATGAATCGTATACTTCGCTTGATGAGTCGGAGGTCCGGGATGACACGGGGTTCGTTCAAAGGATCCATCGATCCAAATATCTCAGCTACGTCGAAGCGACTCATGGCTGGTTCACTGCCGTTAGTGGGCCTGCGACCCATTTTCGTGTGTGGACCGAGAACGTTGTCGTTGATATTGTCGCTCACCAGGGACCGACAGTCGAATCGTACACCTAACACCCGGTTGCAGTGGGCGGTGATTCGGCAGCGTGGGCTCGCCGCCAGTGCCTCATTGCATTGTGCACATGCGGCGCGCTGGACGGACAAGCGTACCGCCGCTGAACCGGGACGTTGATATGACTTCGTTCTTGTCAAATATCTGATTGAGAAGTGGCGTTGCTGTTCATGGCGGCTGCAAAGGCCATGGGAACAGACGCAGCCAGTAAACACGACGGTTGATCATGCTGATATCCGCGGGCTGGGTACCGCCTCACTTGTGTCCGTCAAGCGCCTGCTTCGGTCTAGGATCGAGGGTCTAAGCCTCATAACGTCCTCGAAGGTTGCGCGGTTAACCGGGGCTGCGTCTGTACCGATGGCCTCTCCCGTGTTCATGGATGCTCGATTGGCGCGCGTGATGGGGATCCGATCGCTTCAGCGCGGTAGCGGAACAGTTTTGGCGATCGCCCACAGGAACGCCGCCATTTCTCGTGCGATGGCAACGACGACCTGATTGACGTGCTTTCTGGCCCGCAGTTTACGAAAGCGCTGACACAACCGGACTTGCGCCTTCCAAGACAGATCCTGCAGCGGCTTGGGTAACAACTCGAGTCGTTTTTGCAAATGCTCACTGACCTTGGCCGGGTGGCGGTAGGCCCATGCACTTTCTACCAACACGCGTCGCGCATGGTTGTTGCCGCACTTGGTGATCGGCCCTTGTCGACGTCGCTCACCAGTAGAGTATTCGCTGGAGGTCAGGCCGAGGTAGCTCATCAGCTGTTTTGGATGGTCAAAGCGACGCAGATCTCCCAGCTCGGCAGTCAGGGTGATAGCGGTAGTGAACTGCACGCCTCGCATCGCTTGCAGGGCGTCCACCACAGGCGCCAGCCACCACTGCGGGACGTGTTCGCGCAGCTGCTGATCCAAGCGCTGCACCCGTTCAGTCTGCTCATTGATGGCGCGCAGATACTCCTGGAACACGATCTGTTGCGCGGAGGTTGCACAAACCACCCGTGCCAACCAGCGCAGATGCGCCGCGCCCCAACTCGCACGGCCTTCGTAGCGGATATCCTGTCGCAGCAAGAACGCCTTCAACCGATACTTGCCGGCCTTCAGATCCCGCATCGCATCTTCGCGGGCGCGTGACAGATCCCGAATCGCTTCGTCCTCAACGCCGGGGATGTGGATCGCTGTCAGCTCGCCCGCTCGGTGCAGGCGTGCCAACTGTGCCGCGTCGCGTCGATCGGTCTTGACCCGGTCTCCAGGCTTCTTCGGGATCAGCGAGGGGGCGACGATCTGGCACTCGATCCCCTGTCGGCTAAGGTAGCGGTGCAACCAGAAGCCGCTGGGTCCCGCCTCATACACCACATGCAGCTGCCGTGCCTTGCCACGCAGCGCTCTGAACGCCTTGTCGATATCACATTGCCGCGTGCCGATCTTGCCCACCGACACCACCTCGGCCCCGGTCTGGTTGCTGGCATACGCGATGGCAATCGACTCCTTATGAACATCAAGACCAATAAACAACTCAGTGCTAGAGTGACGCATGGCTGGCCTCCGTTGTGTTACCTGTACCGCGTGTACTGTGCGGCTCTGGCCCAAGGCTAACCCGCGTTCATCGCGGAGGTCAGCCTCCTGTCAACGAAGTCATAGTGTCTAGGCGTCACAATTACTCATCCATGACTCGTGACGTTCAATTCGAGATCGCACTGTCCTTCGCCGGCGAAGACAGGTTGTACGTGGATCAAGTAGCCAATCTGCTCCGAAGTTCAGGAGTCAAAGTCTTTTACGACCTCTTTGAGGAGTCGAGCCTCTGGGGCAAGAACCTATACGATTATCTTTCGGAGGTGTACCAGAACAGGGCGCTGTACACGATCATGTTCATTTCGAGGCACTACGCCGGGAAGCTCTGGCCAACGCATGAGCGGCAAGCTATGCAGGCTCGCGCGTTTCAAGAACATCAAGAATATGTGTTGCCAGCTCGCTTCGATGACACGGAGATCCCGGGAATACTGCCGACGGTTGGTTACATCTCGCTCGTAAATCGCGCCCCTCAGGAGTTCGTCACGCTCATACACAAGAAGCTCGTTAACGCGGGTCGTAGCGTACCTTCTGAACAGGTGCGAAGCGCGATTTTCGCCGTCGAAGTGCCAACTCGCGTTAACGCAACGGAGACAGTAGTTTTGGTGGTTGATGAGAACGGCAATCCCGTGGAAGGAGCAACGGTCACCGCACTCGCCGACAACAATACGTACAAGGATGCGATGAGCGGCGGCTTAGGAGAGGCGCGGTTCATCTTCCAGACACGCCGCCGGACGCGAGTTCTCGTCGCCCACCCGGATCGTCCGGGCGCGATCTTCCCTGACTGGGACCCCGCAGACGATCTCCGAGCCATGCTTCCCGCGAGTGAGAATACCGGCTCGGTCATCTGCCACAGCACCGGGTATATTCCAGGGCTCGAAGGGCGTCTGAACCCGATACTCGACACACATGGGCGCATGTACCTGTACGCTGACAACATCGCTATACGCGGTGGCGAGCAACAGCCGGCATCGTTCGCCGTTGGCGTCCCGCTTAGGCTCGAAGACTCTAATGGCGTCGTAATGGAGGTGACTGTTCTGTACATTCAAGGCCGAACGTCACTACTTCAGTATGTTCACGCCCGCCGCGGTGACGCCTAACAAGCAGTTGCAGCGGACCGTCATATTCCTGCGCGTGCGCGCCGCAAGTGCGCCATTTCATTGTGCACATGCAGCGCGCTGGATACGTGGTCGCGCGGCCGCTGAGCGCGGGCGTTGGGCGGCGCTCACGAAGGCAGCTATCTCGACCTTCTTAAGAGTACTCGTCTTTGTTGCCATCTCGGTGCAGGCGATGGCTGCTTCCTCTGAAGCCGAGCTGTTCCGTAAGCTCATAACGCTTGCCGAGAGGGGCTCAGCACCTGCCCAGTACAACCTCGGCATGCTCTACAACAACGGCATTGGCACAACCAAAGATCCTCGCACCGCATTTCGCTGGTTTGAGAAGGCGGCGGCTGCCGGAGATGCTCTTGCTAGCTACAAAGTCGGTTGCTACTACGCAGGACAATTCGTGGGAGTTGTGCCCGAGGACCATGAGAAGGCACTTGCTGCCAAGCTAGTTGCTGCTAGGGCTGGATATTCCCGAGCCCAGCTTGACGTTGGGAATGCCTATGCCAGAAATAGTAACTTTGCGGAAGCCGCGAAGTGGTGGACCTTGGCAGCCAATCAGGGCGACGCACAATCGCTGGTCAACCTGTCGGAGGTCTATCGTCGAGGTGAGGGCGCCCAGAAGAGCCCTGCCAAGGCGTTGGAGCTAACATTGATAGCAACTCGTGTAGTTCCGTCGGACTTGCGCACGCCACTTCAGTCCAGAATCTCAAGTCTGAGAAACGAGGCAACGGCTGCACAAGTGGTCCACGCAGAGAAGGCTGCGTCGGATTGGAGGCCCAAGATCACTTCCCTATCAGCTCGCGCCGATCTTGGAATCGAAGAGGCGCGGAAGCTGGTGCAATGACTCCCGCGCCACCTAACAACCGCATGCAGAGAGCGGGTATCGATAAAGTGCAAGCGCCCGACCTGCATCTCAGAGTGAAATCCAGCGACAATGCGCCGAAAGGGCGGCGCGCCGTCGCTGGTGCGGCACGTTATATGGCTCTATCAGCGCCCTGCAATGATTGAGGCCAGGTCGCGGCTCGATGTACCGAGTGCCAAGAGCGACTTCACCAACAGGTCAAGCGACACCGTCGGATCCCCTGCTTCCATTTTCGCAACCCGCGACTGACTCGACTTCATCGACTCAGCAAGCGCCGTCTGGCTCAGACCACGGCGCTTCCTTTGCACCTTGAGAGCTTCAGCCAGCTTTAAACGAAGCTCGATATAGGCTTGCTCCTCGGTGCTCAGTCCCAGGAAGTCCTTAGCGCTTCCGACGACCCAACCCTCTTTCTCCAGCGCCTTTTGCTTGCTTGCTTTCATCTTGCTTGTCACGGTCATACTCCTTGAGGCGTCTTTGGCACAGCTCGATTACTGCCTTCGGCGTCGCTTGGGATTTCTTGGCGAAAACCTCGAGAATCACTATGGCATCAGTATCGAGCCGATACATCAACCGCCAATTGGCTTTGGCGTCATTGACTCGCAGCTCGTGGCAGCGCGGCCGTACCGACGGCATGGGTCTAGACGCTGGCATTCCAAGCATCGTTCCCTGCTGCAGCTGCCTCAGCAGATACCCCATCTCAAGACTCGCCGCCGGCGATAGCGTTGGCGTTTTGACCTCGCCACCCTGCCAAACCAGCGGCTTGTCTTTGGGACTCACAGGTGGCAGTATATGTCAGGTTCGACATACCGGCACGAGCCATATACCCGTCGTTGGAGCGGCCGTGAACGATAGACTGCCCCGTCTTGTGCGCCGGCGTGCGGCCGCTTATCTAGGTCGTTAGCTAGCAGAAACCGCCAAAATGAAGCTGCCGCTTTACCAGATCGACGCCTTCACGAGCCGAATGTTTGGCGGGAATCCCGCCGCAGTGGTGTTGCTGGATACCTGGCTGCCCGATCGCGCGCTCCAGGCGATCGCTGCGGAGAACAATCTTGCGGAAACTGCCTTCGTGGTCCCGCGCGGAGAGATCATGCCGTTGCGTTGGTTTACACCGACGGTCGAGGTCGATCTGTGCGGGCATGCGACACTGGCAGCCGCGGATGTCCTTTTCCGCTATTCCTTTCCCTCGGCGAAACGGCTGACGTTCGGGACACGCAGCGGCAATCTCACCGTCACGCGAGACGGCGACCTTCTCGCCATGGATTTTCCTTCTCGCCCGGGACAGTCAGTCAACATTGATGACGCCATCGTCTCAGCCTTGGGCGTTCGCCCAGAAGAGCTGTACCGCGCGCGCGATCTGCTCGCGATCTTCGAGTCTGAAGCACAAATACGCGACTTTCAGCACGATCTTGGACGGCTAGCTTCAATCGATACGTTCGCGATTACCATATCAGCACCAGGCGACTCCGTGGACTACGTCTATCGGTTCTTTGCGCCGCGACAGGGGGTACCGGAGGATCCCGTCACGGGGTCTGCGAACTGCACGCTCGTACCGTATTGGGCGGCGCGTCTTGGCAAGACCGGCCTCGTGGCGAAGCAGCTCTCGGCCCGCGGAGGCGACCTTCGCTGCACGCTGCGTGGCGATCGAGTTCTAATCGCCGGACGAACTGTCGAGTATTTGCGTGGCGAGATTGCCGTTGAGGTTTGATCGTCTGCCAGCTTACCCGTCAATCCAGCGCGGACGGTAGGCGCGCAGATGCAGATCCGCAGCGCTTCCCTGACCGATCACGGCTCCCTTCTGCAACTGTACAAGCGAGTCTCTTCGGTTCCAGGAGGGCTGGCGCGTCTTCCCGATGAGATTGACGATGCCTACATCAGCGCTATTCTCGTGAACGCGATTGCCCGTGGCATTTGTCTCGTCACTGAAACCGGCGCGGGCGGCCTGAAAGCGGAGATTCATGCCTATGCACCGATCCCTAGCTGCTTCTCACACGTGCTCTCCGAACTCACAATCGCTGTTGATCCAGAGGCACAAGGAAAGGGGCTCGGCCGACGAATATTCGAGACGTTCATGCACATCGTTGAGGTGGAGCGTCCGAACGTGCATCGAGTAGAACTCATTGCGCGCGAAAGCAATGCGAAGGCTATTCGATTCTATGAGACTCTGGGCTTCGTCACAGAAGGTAGGATGAGGAATCGTATTGCAAGTTTCGGGGGTGATTGTGAGTCAGACGTCGCTATGGCTTGGTTGCGCGCCTGACAAGTGGCTGAGAAGCACCCAACAGGGCGCTGAACCACGACGATAGTCGGCAGCATCCTTAGCTCCACCTGTATCCCAGCATCCTCACCACAAGGCACTTTCTCCGAATGCACGTTACTCCCTCAACAAGGACGAGCTTCATGGGTTGCCTGCAACTAGCTGCATGTATGCTCTGTTTCATTGCTCTCGCCGGCTGCATGAGCAAGTTGATGGAAGTCCACCCCGACCCCAGCACGCGGAAAACACCGATTCGATTCTTCATGCCCGATGCGCTGGCGCAAGATGTCGCAACGGTGAATTGCACGCTTTCCGACGGAACGGTCACATCCTGCTACGAGATCACCATTGCCGGGACGCCAGCCGATCACGACGTGGGCCCTTTCTGTCCCCGAACGACGGCGGCGGTTGCGGATGAGGTCGGCATCTGGCTAGACGGCGAGAACCTCTACGACGTTACAGGCCAGTTCATTCTCGATCTGCCCGTGATCTACAACGACGAACACTGGATGCTCCATGACAGCCAGGGCCGTGTGCGTGTAACCGACACGAAGGAAGCCTTCGAGGCGGCCGCGCGTCCCGACGTGGCGGAAGAATACGAGAACTACTGCGTCGAAGGACGCATGGAATGGCTCGAGGGCGGCAAGCCCGTCACGACCACCGTCCAGATCCCAATCGCTCCCGTGCTGCGGGGGACGCCCACCTCCGCCAGGGCCCCGCTTGGCGTAACCTTCAATGGTGTCCGTATCGACGCCGCCGCTCCGGTGGATGCAATTTTAGGGGCGTATACTATCGCCGCGTTCGACGACTGCGGCGGCCACGTAAATCCGTTCGAGGGCTACCACATGCACGCGGCGACCGGTTGCGGCGAGGTCGGTAACGCATCCGACGGTGACACGCGGCCATTCGCAATCGCTATGGACGGCTACCTGATTCACAGCCCCCTCGACGGCGCCGAATTGGACGCTTGTAACGGTCACGTCACCGATGAGTATGGCTACCACTACCACGCTCGTTCGCCCGAACTAAATGGCGTCTTGAGCTGCTACATGGGTACGATCGCGCGACACAGTCGCGGTGCACCGCCCGGTGGACGTCGTCCTGGCGGTGGCCCCCCGCGTGATTCCGCGCCTCCTCCTGGCAACGAAACTGTGGCCGCTCCTCCTGCTCCGCATGACCATCACTAGTTCAACATTGACGCCTATTCGCTTTACCTGGCTATTGGCAGGCGTCGCCGGGGTCTGGCGCCTAACAATTGGTTCAAGTCATACCCGGCAGAACTAACGTTGTCCACGACTTCGCCTGCGCGTTGTCGACAGGCCGCGGACAGAACCTTCGGAATCGGTCGCTTTCGGGCACCGTTCAACATCGACGACCTCGTGGCCGTCAATGGAATAGGATTTGCACTATGGAGATTCAGTGTCAATGTGGTGGCTTTCGCGCCAAGCTAAAGGCTTTTCCCAAGGGCACTCCGGGACGTCTGGTCTGTTATTGCGACGATTGTCAGACGTATTTGCATCACCTCAAGCGTACCGACCTGCTTGATTCCAACGGGGGCACAGAGATAATTCCTGCCTACCCTGCCGATGTGGAAGTGCTTCATGGGCTCGAATATCTGAAATGCACGCGCCTGTCGGCAACCGGAACATTTCGCTTTTCCACTACGTGCTGCAACACGCCCGTCGTCAATATGCGGCCCAGAGTGCCCTGGGCGGGTTTCCTGCGTTGCGTGTACACGGCCAACGATACCCACAAGATCGATCAAATACTGGGGCCAGTTCGCGGCCGCATCATGGGTCGTTATGCGAAGGGGACACCGCCCGTCGGAACGCCCCAAACATTCGACCTTAGAGCGCTATTGACGGTGATGCCATTCATCCTACGAGGCAGACTGCTCAGGAAGTTCAGACCGTCCCCGTTCTTTGCTGAGGACGGCACTACGGCTGTTGTTGCGCCGCACGTTCTCAGTAAAGCGGAACAACAGACAGCACCGTAGCTGGTAGGTCTGGCCTGCCGGTCGCGGCCCGTAGTAGGTTCAGTGCTATGGACAACAGCGGCGTCAGCTTCGCAGAGCCTATCCCAGGTCATACTGTTTCCACCGTCGCGGCTGCAGACTGGACCCCGGAATGGCCATTGGCGAGCTCCTCGTTCTTGCGCAAGCTGTCGTGCCAGTCGCACTTGCCGAAGCCGGCGCCGAGCCGATTCAGGGGCCAATCGAGAAGCAGGACCAAGATAGGCGAGCTGGGGTCAAAGACGCAGGCGGCACGACTTTGCACCGGTTGACAGATTGTCCCCGTGAGATTACAGAGCAACATTGTGTCGCTGGTGGTCGCTCGAAACGGCCTAACAAGGGCATGCAGTAGGATCTATTCAGGGCCGCGCGCGCCCTCGATTCGGCTGCTGATGCCGAACGTTGACACACTGACAATTGCTGGAGTTCGCAATGACAATACCGTTCGCCGTGCAGCGCATCGATCATGTTGTCTTTCGTGTCACTGATTTGAGCGGAAGCATCGAGTTCTATCGTAATGTCCTTGGATGCGACGTCGTAAGACGGCGTGAACACCTAGGGCTCGTACATTTGCGGGCCGGCGCCTCGATGATCGATCTAGTCAGCGTAGACGGAAAGCTCGGATCACGCGGGGGTGCGGCGGCCGCGAAGGAAGCAAGAAACGTCGATCATCTATGCTTGCGCATTGAGCCCTTCGACGAGCCTGATCTAGTCGCGCATCTAGGCAAACATGGCGTCGCGTCGTTGGGCAGCGCCGCGGTCAATTTTGGCGCTGAGGGCGACGGTCTATCGCTCTATTTTCTTGACCCAGACGGCAACATGATCGAGCTCAAAGGCCCTTCAGGCACGGCACCCGAAAGTGGGCTGTAGCAATTCATTCAACGCCGACCCCGCTTCGCGGGTCGACTTCATCTCTGGCGTTAGGAATGCATTCGTGGCAGCGACGCAGAGGGGGCGATCTCAGTTGTTGGTATGGGTTGACGTGCGCCTTCTTGAGTATGCTCAAGTCAGGCAAGCGGAGTGGCGGGTCCTCACATCAATGAGGATAAGCCGCTCGCCTAACCACTCGTTCGAGCCGCTCGCACCGGTCAGCTCGGACGTCAACCAGCGTAAGCTAGAATGACAGACTGGAACGCAACCCACTACTTGAGGTTCGACGACGAGCGAACGCGAGCCGCGGGAGATCTTGCAGCACGCATTCACCTCGAACACCCTATGCGAATTGCAGATCTGGGCTGTGGCCCCGGCAACAGCACGCAGGTATTGAGGTTGCGTTGGCCAGATGCGGAGCTTGTTGGTATCGACAGCTCGCCACAGATGATCGACGCTGCGAAACAACAGTATCCTGATCAGGCATGGCAGCTCGATGATATTGCGACGTGGGAACCGCCCTCCCAGTACGATCTCGTGTATTCCAATGCAGCGTTTCATTGGCTGCCGAATCATGCGTCACTTCTGAACCGCTTGTGGTCATTCGTCGCACATGACGGCGCGCTCGCATTCCAGATTCCGAGCAAAACCCATGTGACCATACGAGCGTTGATTCATGAAGTATCTTCCGATCCACAGTGGACGCATCGCATGGCTACGGCTCGTGCGGCGATGACGATGGAATCTCCATCGTTCTATTACGACACCCTTTCTGCCAAGGCGTTGCGACTCGATATTTGGGAGACCGAATACTTTCACGTCATGGAATCGGCAGGCTCAATCGTCGATTGGATCGCGAGTACGGGTCTGCGCCCTTTTCTCTCAGCTCTTAACAGTGCAGCGGAGGGCGATAGATTCATGGAAGAATTGAACATTCGCGCGGCACGGGCGTACGAGACACGCTCTGACGGAAAGGTCTTGTTTCCATTTCGACGCACATTCGTCATTGCATACCGTTGAGCTCTCCCCAGATCGCGGGACAACAATGCGTTTCCTCGGTGAACTTTTTCGTTAGCTACCACGAGGAGTCGAAAAGCCAACATTGGTAACAGTCCTATTCGTTGTCGTAGGATTGATCAATCTGCTCCCGGTGGTAGGCGTGTCGGGTTCCGTACAACTCGCGGCACTGTACGGCCAGACGGTCACGGACCCGGACCTGCTGCTCTTGATGCAGCATCGAGCGGCCCTGTCTAGCGTGCTGGGTGCACTACTGATTGCTGCGGCGTTCAGACCGCAGCTTCGCGGAGTCGCTACTGTTGCAGCGGTTGCAAGCATGGCTTCGTTCCGCGTACTGGCGCTTCCGATCGACGCGCACAGTGACTCACTCCGCCGAATATTCTGGACCGACATCGTGGCGCTGCCCGTTCTGATTCTCGCTTGGTGGTTATCCGGTTCCCACCAAATCCGTAGTCGCTAACAACCAAGTAGGGCGTCCGCGTGCATTCATATCCCCCCGGGCGCGACTCCATGGCGTTGTCACTCTCCTCGCTCGCGATGTCTGCCGCCGGCACGCTTTCTTGGCCGATTGAAAAATGGGTGGACGCCGGTCGTGGTTCGTTGTAAACGTTCCGACTGCTTCATTTGAGAGGTGCGGCATAATGGATCAATACACGGGCGGTTGCCTTTGCGGCAAAGTCCAGTTGGCGGCGTCGGGACTGCCATACCGGGTCGGCCTTTGTCATTGCCTCGACTGCCGCAAGCATCACGGGGCCCTTTTTCACGCTTCCGCGGTATTCCCTCAGGATGCTGTGACGATCAATGGCGAATTGCGCGAGTATGCCGGGCGGTTTTTCTGTCCCCGCTGCGGCTCGTCCGTTTTCGCTCGCACGGCGGACGAAATCGAAGTCAACCTGGGATCCCTGGATGCCCCTGACCAATTGATACCAACATACGAAACCTGGATCGTCCGCCGCGAGTCGTGGTTGCCGCCGTTTCCGCTCGCGAAACGATACGAGCGCGATCGTGACGCCACGGGTCGCTTTGCGCAGTAGACCGCGGGCCAAGGTCTGACCCATAGCTGAAGACAGCTTTAGAGCGCGTCAGTGCACGTCAAGGACTGCTGGCAGAGTGATCGTCCTGAACTGGCCGCAATCGGGTGGTCCGTGCCAACAAGCTTGCAAGCGGCGAGGACGGCTGCGAAAGTAGGAAATCCGCAGCCTAACATGTCCCGCGGTCAGCTCTAGTTCGAGGTTGTATGTTCAAGCGTTTTCTATCTAGCTTACTTGGCATCGGCGCAAGCGAATTACCAGCCTCACCCGCTAAGCCCATCGCAAGGATGAGCGCACTGGCCAGCGGCCAGCTATTGCTTGATGGTCAGCCGGTAACGTTGGAAGCCTTGGATACCGCGCTTCGCGATCTGAAAGCGATGCATGGGATTGTTTGGTATTACCGCGAGGATCCGGATCATGAGCCGCCGCCACAGGTAACGGGCGCAATTGGTCTGGTGGTCAAGCATCAACTGCCGATAAGCATGTCGAGTAAAAGCGACTTCTCCGATGTTGTCGATGCGAATGGGCAGTCCAGGCCAAGAAATCCCTAAGCTATTGCTCCAGCTGTCGCATGGCGCGCTAATGACTTACCGCGCGAGACGGCGCGACGACTGATGCCTGGCGGGCATGCGGAGACGAGTCCATGAAGCTATACGCCCACCCGTTCTCCTCCTACAGCCAAAAGGTGCTGATCTCCCTCTACGAGAATGCCACGCCGTTCGACTACTGCAGCCTGGAGGATCCGTCGGCAAATGCCGAGCTCGAAGCGCACTGGCCGCTCAAGCGCTTTCCCGTTCTCGTGGATCAGAGCCTCACGATCCTGGAATCCAGCTCGATCATCGAGCATCTACAGATTCACCATCCGGGCCCTGTTCAATTGATCGCGGACGGCGATGCTGGCGTGGAGGTTCGGATGCTTGATCGGGTCTTCGACAATTACGTCATGGCGCCGATGCAGAAGATCGTCTTTGATCAACTTCGAGCAGCGCCGGATCGCGATTCCTACGGCGTGACCGAGGCGCGCGGTGTGCTCGACCGAATCTACGCGTGGCTGGACGAGCGTCTCGCCAGTCGCATTTGGGCCGTTGGCAGTGCCTTCACTTTGGCGGACTGTGCCGCGGCTCCGTCACTCTTCTATGCTGATTGGGCGCACCGAGTTCCGCCGACCTACGCTAACCTCAGGGCGTATCGCGCCCGTCTGCTGGCTCGCCCGTCCGTGGCGCGTGCAGTGGACGAGGCGCGGCCTTACCGCAGCTACTTTCCGCTCGGCGCGCCGGATCACGACTGATAAACCGAGTCACGAGCCCCCGCCGCCCGGGATATCTGCCAGGGCTTCGCGTCGCATCAGTGCCCACAGCTGCTCGACATGCTGCTGCGTAGTCGTGTGGGTACCGAACGACACGCGTACCATCCACTTGCCGTCGATCTGTGCCGGCGTGAGCCACGCCTGTCCCGACGTATTGATCCGCCCTACCCATGCGAGTGTGTGGGCGTCAAGCTGGGCACCTGTTAGCGCGGGCGGTTCATGCCGGACGCAGACGGTTTGCAGCGGTACGGGCGCCAGCCGGCGCCAATCCCGGGCGCGGTCCACCGCAGCGGCAAACCATTGCGCATATGCCAGGTCGCGACGAATCCTCCCTTGCAGCCCCTCAACCCCCTGCTCGCGGATGACGAACCACAGCTTCAGGCTGCGCATCCGTCGCCCGAGTGGCACGCCCCAGTCGCGGTAGTTGGGCGCAGCGCCGTCGGCCGCCGTCTGCAGATAGCTGGGATTGGAACTCATCACGCGCACGAGGTGCTTTGGATCGCGCACATAATAGACCGAGCAATCGAACGCCACGCCTAACCACTTGTGCGGATTGACGACCAGAGAATCCGCCCGTTCGACGCCCTGCCACAGGCCGCGGCATTCCGGCAGGATCATGGCCGAGCCAGCGAGCGCGGCATCGACGTGCAGCCATGCATCGTACTGCTCGGCCAATGCCGCCAACGCGTCGATAGGATCAAGTGCAGTAGTCGCGGTCGTCCCGCAAGTCGCAACGATCGCGCAGGGTACACGCCCGGCTGCGCGGTCCTCGGCGAGCATCAGCGCCAACGCATCCGCGCGCATCGCGAATGCTTCGTCTACCGGCACCTCTCGGAGCTGCGTGCGCCCGAACCCCGCCAACATCGCGGCTTTCGCCACGGAACTGTGGCTTTGCGACGATACGTACACGACCAGCGACGCGGCCGCAGCCTGCAGCCCGCCGCGCGTGGCGCCGTACTGGGTAGCACGCTCGCGCGCAGAAACCAGCGCGACGAAGCTCGCGGTCGACGCCGTATCTTGGATCACACCGCGCCAGGCGTCACTCAGCCCGAGCATCTGGCGCAACCAGTCGGTCGTCACTTCCTCCAGCTCCGTGAGCGCGGGGCTGGCCTGCCAGTTGAGACCTAACTGCGCGAGACCGGTGCTGGCGAGATCGCCGAGCACGGCCGCCGGTAAGCTATTGGAGGGGAAATAGCCGAAAAAGCGTGGATCCTGCCAGTGCGAGCACGCCGGCAGAATCAGCTGCTCGAGATCGTGGAGCAACGCATCGCCCGACTCCGCCCGCTGCGGTGGCGCCGCCGGCAATCGTGCGCGCAGCGCGCCCGGTTGCACTTGCGCCATCACCGGAAACTCGCCGCGTTCGGTGCGTAGCCGGTAATCGGCGATGAAATCGATCAGTTCGTGGCCGAGCCGCCGGAATTCGTCGGACGTCATGCGGCCAAAGCTGTCGCGGGCGCCTGAGGCGTTGGCGGCGGCGCGCTCGGTTTCACCGTCCACGCGGCCAAGGCCGGAATCAAGATGACGGCACCCAACATATTGACGAAGAACATGAAGGTCAGCATGACACCGATATCGGCCTGGAACTTGAGGGGCGAGAACACCCAGGTGAACACGCCGATGGCCAGCGTGAACCCTGTGAAGATGATACTGGCGCCCGTCACACGCATGGTTCTCTCGAACGACTCCTGCACTGGATAACCCTGATCGAGGAATTCGCGCATCCGGCTCCAGAGATAGATGCCGTAGTCGACGCCGATACCTGCGCCGAGCGCAACCATCGGTAGTGTGTTCACCTTGAGACCGATGCCGACGATCGCCATCACTGCATAGACGAGTATCGATACCAGCGCGAGCGGAATGATCACCAGTACGGCGCCCATGACCGAGCGGAACATCAGCAGGCACATCAGGATCACGGCGCCGAAGACGCCGGCCAGGATTGGGAATTCCTTCGCTTTCACTTCCTCGTTGGTCGCCGCCATCACGCCAACGTTGCCGGTCGCCAGCTTGAACGCCGCGCCTTGCACAGGATTCTCAGCGCGCCACTTCTTCACCTCCGCAACCACTCGTTCGATCGTCTCGGCACGGTGATCGGTCAGGAACAGCATCACGGGCACGACGTCACATTGCGCGTTCAGTAGTCCGGTGCTCGTTTCGATATAACGCGTCGACTGCGTCAACTGATTGGGCTCGCGCGGAATCGCACGCCACTTGAGACTGCCCTCGTTCCAGCCGGCGATGGCAATGCGGGCGATCAACGGCAGTGACACCACTTCCTGCACACCCTCGACATTCATCATGTGCCAGGAGAAATTGTCAGTGGCCAGCATCAGCGCATGACTCGTGCACATCGGCTGCTCGGTCTCGACGATGACGGTCAGCACATCGACGCCGATGGAGAACTCCGACGTGATGATGTTGCTGTCGATGTTGTAGCGCGAGTCGGGGCGCAGCTCGGGCACGCCGGCCTGGGTATCGCCGATCGGCGTCTCGCGGCCCTTGATCCAGCCGAAGACAGCAAGGATCGCCGCGATGACGATGATGACCATCGCCGGGCCGCGGTGAGTGATCGATGCCAGCCTGTGCCACAGCCGGCCAAGCTGTAGCTGGCGCTTCTCGACCCGAGCCCGGTAGCGCGCGTCCCAGGTGACAAAGGAGATCAGCACCGGCAGCAGGATCAGATCGGTCAATATCACCACAGCCACGCCGATACTGGCGGTAATCGCCATCTCCTGCACCACCTGCACCGGAATGAGCAGGATCGTCACGAAACCCACGAGGTCGGCCAGCAACGCGATGACGGCTGGTATGAGCAGCTGCCGGAACGTACGCCGCGCCGCTTCCATGCTGTCGAGACCCTCGACCGCGGCTTCCTTCACCGCGCTGATCTTCTGCACGCCGTGGCTGACACCAATCGCAAATACCAGAAATGGCACGAGCAGGCCGAGCGGGTCGATGCCGTAGCCGAGTGCCGCCAGCATGCCAAGCTGCCAGATCACGGCGATGACCGAGCACACCACCGGTACCAGTGCAACTCGGAACGACATGACGTAGATCCACACGGCCAGCAAGGTCAGCACGATCGTCACCAGCGCGAACAACACGACCTGTTGCGCGCCGGCTGCGACGTCGCCCATCACCTTGGCGAAGCCGATCATGTGGACGTCGACGGCGTCGCTCTCGATCTGCTGGCGCACACGCTCTTCGAGCTTGCTCGCGATCACGATGGGATCGACCGGCTCGCCGGTAGCGTCCTTCTCCAGCACGATGGCCGAAATCAGTGCGCCCGAGAAGTCGTTGGCGACGAGCCGCCCCACGATACCGGCCTTGAGGATGTTCTCGCGCACCCGTGCGAGGCTCTCGGGCGTGGGTTGAAAATCGGCCGGTACGACATTGCCAGCCTGGATACCATCCTCGACCACTTCCAGGTACCGCACGTTGGGCGTGAACAACGACTGCACCCGACCGCGATCGATGCCGTCCATGACGATCACTTCGTCAGTGGCCTTCTTCAACGCATTGAAGAACTCCGGTGTGAACATGTTGCCATCACGTGCGATCAGTGCGATCAGCACACGATTGGCGCTGCCGAAGTCCGTCTGGTGCTCGAGAAAGGTCTGCATGTACTCGTGTTTGAGGGGTAGTTGCTTGGTGAACGACGCGTCGATGCGCAAGCCGCGCACAGCGATCGCCAGCATGAGGAGAGTCAGCAGCGTGAACAACACGATGATGATGCCCCGCTGGCCAAAGATCGTCCGCTCGAGCCAGGCGGCGAAACCTGTGGTCACGGCTGTTCTCCCAGCGCGACTCGCTTGACGCCGGCCTCGCCCACTGTCACCACGGTCTCGTCGGTTGCCGGGGCCAGCGCCGCGATGCCTTTGCGGTCACTCAGCTGCTGCAGCGTCCAGCTCGCACCACCATCACTGCTTACTAACAACACGCCCGACAAGCCGGCGATCACGAGTTGGCTGGAGTCGAGACGCAGACCGTCGGTCAGCATGGCGGTGGTACCGGTTTCTATCTGCGTCCAGCTCGCGCCCGCATCCGCGCTGCGCCACAGGTTGCCGCGCAAGCCGAACGCCAGCAGCTCGTCGCCCGCGAGCGGCAGCAGGCCGTAGAACGACCCTTCATAGGGCGACGGCAACGTCTGCCAGCTCTCGCCGCCGTCAGCGGATCGGTACAGGTGTCCCGCTTCGGCGGCAATGAACAGCCGATCGCCGCCGGGAACGATGCGGTTGAGGTGATAGTCGGGCGCAAACTCGTCCTCCGGCGCGGCGGCATCGATGGGCGCAGCATCGAACTTGCTGCCTGTCCAGGTTGCGCCACCATCAGTCGTCGTGAAGTAGGCGCCGTATGCACCCACGACGATACCGCGCTGCCTATCGGCGAACCACAGGTCGAAAAAGGGTTGCTGCGCTTCCGGCGCAAAGTAGACCCGCTGCCAGGTCTCGCCCCCATCGGTCGTCGCGAGGATGGTTTCGTCGTGACCCACCGCCCAGCCGTACTCAGCATCGACGAAGAACACGCCGGTCAGCATGGTGCGGGTTGGCACAGCCGTGGCCTGCCGCCAACTCAGGCCCTGGTCGTCGGACAACAGCACGTGACCCCGACCGCCCACCGCCACCAGTCGCGCGCCAGCCTGCGCAACATCCAACAATAGCGACTGCGCGGCAAGCGGCATGATCTCGGCCGGCTTGTTAGCTTCGTCATTGGGATCGAGCGCCGCATGCGTCGGCACCGTGAAGCAACTCACCGCCAGAATGCCGATCAAGCGACTCAACATGGGATTCCGTCCCTGACGAATGACAACGGGCCGGCTGATCACTCAACCGGCCCGTCGAAACAACGTGAATCGAGCCTGCGAACGCGGTGGCTGGCGCTACCGCACGCCGCGGCGCTGTAGCGCACTCGGCTGGAAATTCGCCGGCGAGAACTTGGCCGAGAAGTCGTACGTCCGTGGCTCTTCGTTATCGAGACCGAGCGCGAGATAGCGGCCATTCGACAAATCGAACACCGTTTCCAGCGTCGTCCAGACCGTGGGCAGGTCGTAGTAGTTGATCACGTGGCCTTCCTGCACCCGGTAGAGCTGACCACGGCGATCGTAGCAATCGACGGCGAGAATGTGCCAGCTGTCCTCATCGACGTAGAGCGTGCGGCGGCTGTACAAATGGCTCATGCCTTTCTTGAGCGTCGACTCCACCACCCACACCCGGTGCAGCTCATAGCGCGCCAGATCCTGATTGATGTGGTTCTTCTGCAGGATGTCCGAATACTTCACCTTGTCGCTGTGCAACTTGTAGGCGTTGTACGGCACGAGCATTTCCTGCTTGCCGACCAGCTTCCAGTCGTAGCGCTCCGGACTGCCGTTGTAGAGATCCAGCTGATCGGAAGTACGCAGGTTGTCTGCATTGGTGCCGGGGTTGTCGAACGCCACGTTGGGCGCGCGCCGCACGCGGCGTTGACCTGGGTTGTAGATCCAGGCCTTGCGGTTCTCGACCGACTGGTCGAGTGTCTCGTGCACTAACAGGATTTCACCCGCCAGGCGCGCCGGCGACAGCGTCTCCTGAATGAAATAGATGATGGTGTTGTTGAGATTCTCCGTCCTGGCGCCCGGCAAGCTGTACGGCACGTAGAAATCTTCTTTCAGGCGCACCATCGTGTAGTCGCCCCCGGCCGTCACCGGTGCCTGCCCATAGATGCGGATGGCTGAATCCGCGCGGTAGCGCAGGATGTGGTTCCAGAACACCTGCACGCCTTCTTTCGGGATCGGGAACGGAATACCCTCACCCGCACTCAGCACGCCATTGCCGCCCGGCGCCAGCTTGGCAGTCGTCGCGATGCGCTTGGTCGCGTCGTAAATGCGCTGCGGCACGGCCGCACTGCGCCGCGATGGGTAGACCTCCATCTTGTAGCTGTCGCGATAGGTCTGCAGCAGCTTCTTGTGGCCTTCGGTCAGCTGGCCGGCGTATTGGCCCATATTGCCCGCCGTCACCGTATAGAGCGGCTTGTCGCTCGCATACGGATCGGGATGAAACTGGCCGGGCTTGAAATTGGGGAAGCCCGCCTTGGCCGGGGACGTGATGCCGCCATCCCAGGCCGGAATCGTGCCAGCCGCATTGCCAGCCTTCTCGCCACCCAGCGGTGTCAGCTCGCCGCCGAGTTTCGCAGCCTCCGCAGCCGTGGCCTGCGACAGTGCCGGCAGCGCCGTCAAGCAAGTGGCGGCGGCGAACAGCGCGCCAAGCAGCGAATGAGTCTTGATGCTACGCATATCGTGTCCCTCGATGTGTTCGGCTCAGAAGGAATACTTGACCGTGGCGGCGACGAAATCCCGATCGTTCAGGTCATTGTACCGACCTGCGCCGCCAAACTTCGTCCAGGCCATGTCCAGTTCCCATTTGGCCTGCAGGTTCGCCGAGACGCCGAGCGTCAATCCATAACGGCCCTCGACAAAATTGCCGCCCGGTCCGGGCGTGGTGCCATCGACGTCATGCTGCCAGGAAAACCGCGGCAGCACGTTCCATGGGCCCATCAAACCCGGATACTCCAAACGACCCGCGAGGCGATACCCCCAGGAGGTGGAATCCGCGAACGCGTTCTGCGGCTCGACGAGATTGAGTGCGAGGCACTGCGCCGGCGGCAGCGCCGGACAATGACGGCCGGCCAGTTCCGCATTGCCGCTGACCGAGGTGCCGGGGCCGTTGTAGCGCAAGCCGCGTCCGTTCGGCCCGCCGCTCAGCTTGTTAGGCAGATCCTGCACCTGCGTGACGCCGACCTCTGCCACGACCACCATCTGCGCAGCCTTCAACACGTTGGTGAACGTCTTGGTCGCGGTCGCCTGCGCCTGCCAGACATCGTGCAGGGCCCAACCGGAAATCTCCTGATTGAGCCCGTAGGCGCCCAGCTGGCCGCAACGCGAGATAGTCGCCGCCGCGGGCACGCCGGGCGGGCAGACCGGCGGCAGCGGCGTGTTGCGCAGCGTGGCGAGCCCTTGCTCGAACGGCGTGAGCGCAGCGAACAGCAGTTCGACGTCGTCGTACTGCAGCGGCGCATCCTTGCGATAGGAGATCTCGCCCTGCAGCGCGATGCCACTCGCCTGCAGCTGCGTGTTGAAGGATAAGCCGATCAACTGGATGTCTTCGGGATACTCGACGAAGTAGCCGGCGGTGATCGCATACTCGTGTGTCGCGATGTTGGTCGCCTGGCTGGTGACATCACCGCCGCCCAGCTGCGTGTTGGCACCGACAGCCGCATACGACCGCGCCGTGGCGAGCGACAGATTGCCGCCCTGCGACGCCGCCCGCGCGACGCCCAACTGCGCTGCCGTCTCGATCGCCGAGGCAATCGGCAGACCCGCAGCCAGACCCTGCGCCGCAGCGCCTACCGAATTGAGTGCGCCCCAGGCATTGCCGAGGCCTGCCTGCGTGCCGGTCCGACCCGAAATCAGGGGCAGGCGGCTATGGTAGTTCAGGAAGAACAGGCCGAATTCCGTACCGTTGTTGAAGTTCGGCGCATACAGCTTCACGTTGAAACCATATTGGCCCGAATCCGACGGATTGCGGTCGGGCAAGCGTTTCACGTTCTGGAAATCGCTGATCAGGGTGCCGCCGAGCGGCCGGAAATCGACGCCCGCATCCGAGAAGCCGCCAAAACCAAGAATCACGCGCTCGCCACCGGTCACGGCAAAGTCGTTAGCGCTGAAGTACGAACCGGCGGGCTCAGGCACCGTGGCATTCCAGTCGGTGATCAGGATGGCCTGCGCCGACAGGTTGTCGGTGATCTGCACGCTGAAATTCGCCATCTCCTGCGGCAAGAAGCCCTCTTTGAGCTCCGAGCCAGGCACTCGCAGCGCCGACACGTCGAAATGATTGATGACGTTGATGCCGTTTTGGATGAACGTGCTCTCACCCCAACTGACGGCCTGCCGACCAAGGCGCAGCTCGGCGGGGCGCCCCCCGATATCGAAGCGACCATAGACGAATGCGTCGAGCAGACGAGTGTAGCTTTCGACCAGATCCTTGGACGCGCCGGTGAGCGGCGTGCGATCAGTGTTGTCCGCCGCCAGGTCATAGAGCGCCGAGCCGCGCACGAACGCCCCCATTTTCTCGTAGCGCAACGACAGCTCACTGACCGCCTTGAAGGCGCTGGAATAGAGCCCGGTGTCATAGTTGAGATTGCCGTCGTCGATGTTGGGCGAGCGGCCGCAGCCACCATCGGCGATCGCGACGAGATTGCAATCGCGCGATTGGATGCGCCAAGCCTGGCCAAAACTGACGGTCGTATCCAGACTGCCAGTGAACTTGCCAGACTCGCTGGCAAAATCGATCGCCAAGGCAGCAGGTGCTGCGATCAGACCCAAAACTGCGATCGCGAGCATTGCCCCTGATCGACCGACCGGAAAGTGGTTATTGCTCATGTGGATCCCCAAAGATCGTTAAGCCGTGGCGCTGATCGCCCCAAGTCGAGAGCATCTGTTGTCGCCGCGCGTCAGTGACTCCCCCATAGCCCACCGCCCCGCCGCGTTATGCGTTGCAGTATAGCAGCGGCCGACGACGCGAACCGCAAGCAGACACCTCACGCTGCAGCGCAACATGCGCTAGTCGTGCGTAACTTGCAAGATGCTGTGGCGAATTTGCTCGGACAGCACGATCTGTGCGTCCCGTGCCACCTGCGCCAGCACCTCGTCGAAATGCAGCTTGCCACCCTCACCGACCCGGAGGGCGCGCCGTTCCCGCAGCAGGTCGATGAAATTCTCGAACAGCGCGCGGTCGAAGAATTCTGGCGAATTGAAGCCGTACAGCAAGGTCATCCGCTGCGCCATCAGCTGGCACCGTTCGGCCAGTGCCCGTTGCGTAATCTGGCCCGAGCCCGCCTCGATCAGCAGCGCGATCGCCAGGTAATACCGTTCGATGAACTGGAGTGTGAGCTGCGCGAGCAGCGACAGCTGCATCGCACCCGGCGAAGCCGGCGGCGGTCGGCACCACACTGTTTGCTCCGGGTTGCACTCGAGCACACCCCGCTCGCGCAACACCCCCAGCGTCTGGATGACCACCCGCGGCACCTCACTTTCTCGCCATTTCAGAAAAAGCTCCGACGCGACGTACGGATAGATCCGCCAGGCCAACCGCTGGATATCCTCGGTACGCATCTCCGCATTGGCGATGAAGGCGCAGGCGATCAGCGACGGCATCGCAAACAGGTGCAGCACGTTGTTGCGGTAGTAAGTCGTCAGCACGGCATTGGCGTCCGTCATGCGGATGACGTCCCCCAGCTTGTGCGGATCCCGCGTCACGATGCCGAGTGACTCTGCATAGGCGAGGATCTCGGATGGCCCGAGACCCGTCACCGTCACGCGATCGCCGTAGGGCGCAGTCACGAGATAGCCGAGATACAACTGCAGTTGACGCAACAGGTCTTTCTCGACCAGTGCGCTGCGCGGCGTTGCCAGCAGGCACAGTGACAGCAGATTGATGGGATTGACGGCCGCCGCAGCGTTGATTCGTTGCATGATCGAGGTGGCGAGATCTGTGACGACCGCATTGATGCCAGGATGGCGGGTGTCGTCATCGAAAGTGCGTGACCGCCAATCGGGCATATGCTGATCGAGCAGCGCATCGAGATGCAACGGCTCACCGACATTCACGTGCACCTCGCCAAAACGCTCGCGCAGCACGCGCAGCGCGCGCAGGAAATCGAGGAAACCCTCCTTCTGCTTGGGCTTGCCCGACAGTTCGCTGACATAGGTAGCCGCCTCGACGATTCGCTCGTAGCCGAAGTACACGGGCATGAACACCACTGGCCGCACCGGATCGCGCAGGTAGCTGCGCACGGTCATCGTCAGCATGCCGGTCTTCGGCTGCAACAAACGGCCGGTGCGCGAGCGGCCGCCCTCGATGAAATACTCGATGGAATGGCCGCGCGCCATGATCGCGGCCAGGTACTTCATGAACACCACGGTGTACAACGCGTTGCCGCCGAAACTGCGCCGTATGAAGAAGGCGCCGCCCTTGCGCAGCAATCGCCCGATCACGGGAATATTGAGATTGATGCCCGCAGCGATATGTGGAATCGCATAACCCTGCGTGTAGATCGCGTAGGAGAGCAGCAGATAGTCCATGTGACTGCGATGACAGGGTACGTACACGATCTCGTTGCCCTGCGCGACGCTCGGCAGCGACTCCGCATGCGCGAAAATCACGCCGTCGTAGACGCGATTCCAGATGCGCGTGAAGATGAGCGCCAGGAACCGCACGAACGAATGCGAATAGTTGGCGGCGATCTCCTCGCCGTAACCGCGCGCGCGCAGCAAGGCCTGGCGCCGCGAGATCTTCTTCTCACGCGCTTCCTGCGCCGCCACCTGCCGTACGGCACGGGCACGCAGCACGCGTGCCAGGATCGTGCGCCGATGCGACATGTCGGGCCCAATGCGGGTCGCGCGCTGCCGCCGCAGGACGCCGCGCAACACCCGCGTCACCCGGCGCGCTTGCGCGGCTACTGGCTCCTCCTCCAGCAAGCTGCGCAAGGAGATCGGCTCACCGAATTCCAGCATCGTGTCGCGGCCATTGATCAGCACCGCGAAAAACCTGCGCAGCCGCGACGTGAGTGTCCAGGATTCCGCGAACAGCAAGCGAAACCACGAGCCCTCTTTCTGTGGCGCCCGCCCCCAGTAGACCGATGTCGGGATCAGCAAGACATCGAAGGATGGGTCTGTGCGGGCGGCGCGCACCAGCGCGAGCAACTGGCGCGGCGGCCGTAATTGCGGCGCGGCATCCCAGAAGCCGCGCCGCCTGCCCACATCGAACACCGATCGATCCGCGCCGCGCCCAGTCGTTAGCTTGCGTTCGATCGCGGGCAGATCGTGACGATTGACGGCATTGGCGAGTACGGCCAGATCCGAGGCGCTATGGCGCTCGAGCACGTAGCACAGGCGCTCGCCCTGCTCACGCAGACGTCCAGCGACGTCATCGGGTCGCAGACTCGTGCGCACCCAAAACCCGAACAACCGGCGCAGGAACCACTCCATCGCGCTAGCTGCCGCTCGCAGCGGGCTCCAACGAATGCAGAAAGCACCGCATCAACTGGCAGATGAACGGCAGCTGGTCGTGCAAGCGGTGGTCGCTGTTCAGCAAATGCAACGTGTGCCCAAAGCGCTCGGCATAGGCGACGCTCTCTGCGAATGGCACGATGTCATCGCGCAGCCCATGCACGAGTGTCGCGGGGCAAGCCAAAGGCGTGCTCGACAACGACGGCACGCCTGGCAGTGTGAACGCGGGCGCCAGCAGGAACACGCCACGCGGGCGCAAGGCAGCGGCCGCGGCCACCGAGACATAGCCACCCATACTCGAGCCGCACAAGAGCAAATTGCCAGACCAGGCCTGGCTCTCGGCCACCAATTTGGCAACCCGCGCACCGGGATCAGCAATGCTTCGATAGTCCACCGAATGCGTGGCATAGCCCTCGCCTGCGGCGACCGCAGCAAGGGCCGTGATCTTGGTGCCCCATGGCCCGCTCTCCTGGCCATGTGAGAATACGACGTGGCGACTCTTCACCGCAGAATTGTAACGCTGTGCTGCATTGCGGTTCGGGATATCAGTCCGGGCCGGTCCACAGCAGCCGATCGAGTGATTCCGGCGCGACTGGCACGATGGCGACACGCCCACCCTCGACCTGGCGGCCTTCTCGCCGCAGGCGTCGGACTTGCTCCCGAAACGCCTTGCTCCCAGCCGGCACAGCAATGCGACCACCCGCACCGGTTACCCGATGCCAGGGCAGATCGGGATCAGTCTCGTCCCGCAGGACACTACCCACCAATCGCGCTCGTCCCGGCAAGCCTGCACGGCGGGCGATCTCGCCATAGCTCGCGATCGCACCGGGCTCGATCGCCCGCACGGCTTGCAGTATCGCCGTACGCCGACCGGCCGCAGTCGTTAGTATCGCGGCGGTGCCCATGGCTCGCCTGCGAGCGCCCGGAGTCCGCTTGGCAGCTCCGGCGAGTAGCCCGGCTCGAACGTGAACGGCAGCGCTGCATCCGACCAGACATTCTCATGATGCCCGTCGACGAAGCGCACCAACGACAAGGAACCACGGCGCGAGCCGAACGGTCCGTGCCATTTGCCCGGCGGTCGCCAGAAATATGCGCCTTCATACATCACACCGCGCTCACCGGTGATCTCGCCGCCTAACAAGTACATCTCCTCGACACAAGCATGCTGCAGCTGCGCCTCACGAAAACCCTGTGGATGCGTCTGAGCGCCTGTGGCGAGCAGGATGGTCTTCTCGCCGGTTGTCGGCACATGGCGCAACACTTTGTGGCTGAGACGCAGGAACTGGACGGCCGGATCGATATCGGCCGAGGTCCAGGGCATCGCGTACGTATCGATGCGCTCGATCAAACCTTCCGGCGCGCCGCTCCTGCCGCGCAGCGCCACCACTCGATCGGGCGCCCGATCGAAGAACGCCAACACAACTGCACCGCGCGGACTGGCGAGTTGCGAGTATTGGTAGCCGGCGGGCAGGAACGCATAGCCATCGAGCCCGTGTGCGTGCGAATTGATCGAGAGGCCGCCCTCGAGCACGAACAACTCGAAGTAGCTGGCCAGCGTAAATCCCGCGTCGGCGAACCCGGGCGGAAAGCGCAGCAGCGCAGTCAGGCCGCCAGTGCCGATATCCTGGCTCAAGGTCTTGACCTGCAGAGCCTGCCAGCCGTGATGCCGCAGGCCGGCGTCGACCCAGGGGAGTTGCGGAGCGTGAACGAATTCAATGTGCGGGCGAGCCATGCGACCTCGTGATTTGCGCCAAGGGTGGCTATAGTCTAGAACGTGTGTTGCATCTTGAGCCACGATGAACCCGGGTAGCCCCATCCCGGCGACCTTGCGAGCGTGGCAACGCGCCGAGCGCCACGCGTTCGGGCGCTGGCTGTTTGCTCGCACGGTATGCCGCCGCGCGCCGTATTTCGCCACGATACGGCCGCAGTTCCTCGAACTCGCGCCCAGCGTGTGCCGCGTTGCCATGCAGAAGCGCCGCGCGGTCGAGAACCATATCCACACCGTACATGCGCTCGCGATGGGCAATCTTTGCGAGCTCGCCGCTGGTCTGTGTACGGAGGTCACGATTCCGGTGACCATGCGGTGGATCCCGCGCAGTATGTCGATCGACTATCTGGCGAAGGCGGCGACCAATGTCACCGCAACTGCACGACTAACGACAACGGCTTGGTCGCGAGCGACGAATGTCGACGTTCAGGTCAGCGTCCACGATGAACAAGCCCACGAGGTGGTGCGTGCCAGCATTGCCATGTACGTGTCGCCACGAAAAAGCGCACCAACCCACACCTGAATAGTCGCGCGCGGTCACGAAACCGCTTGTTCGGCCGCAATCCCACGCAAAATCGACGTCTCGATCTCCTCGGTTACCTGGCCACTCGAGGTCGTCATCCGATTGACGCTCACCGGCCGAACGCTGCTAGCGCCGCCGCGATGCGTCACGAGACAGGCATGGAACTCGCCGGGGCGCGAGGCTGCAAAACCGAACAACAGATTGACGCTGCCAGTCGCAAGTTCGGCGGGCCCATTGACACGTTCGTCGCAGATGACGAAGTAACTGTCCGATGCTTCGCGACCGACGAATGCCCCTTCCTGATAGAGAGACTCGAGAAACGCCTCCACCTGGCCGCGGGCGCGGCGCCACAGCGGGGCGGCGTTCTGCTCGAACATCATCCAGCGCGTGCCACTCGAGATCGAGGACATGATGAACAGCGCGAGCCTGCGACTCGAGAGATAGCGCCAGTCTGTGCTGGCGACCGCGCCCGCCGCCAGCGTGCGCGGACTCGACATCAGCCGTTGTGGCAAACGCACCGCTGACAGCACATTCAGCCCGGCATGCGCGAGACGTACGCGCTGTGGATCCGTAATTGAAACAGCGAGGCGCAGGCCTGGGCGCAACGCGGCGTCATCGCCCTCCGCCGCCGCCCAAACCGGCCAGTTGTCGTCCCAGCGCGAAATCAAACCTGCCGCGACACCGCACGAGCCGAAGATCTCGACACGCCCACGCAGCCGATCGTATGCGGCGATGCGCGGATAGAACATAGCCGCGTTCTCGCTGCGAAATGGCCACGCTGGAAACTCGGCCAGCGCGACAGCCGGATCGGCCCAGCCGGCCGGTGGATCGACTAACAAGATCGCGTGCCGCTCGCGACAAAACCTTGCAGCAACCAGCAAGGCCGCGAGTCCCACGTCCTGGGTGCGGGTGAGTGGGGGTATGCAGAGCAGGTTGACCTCAGGCACCGCCTTGAGCGCAAAGATGCCGGTTTCTTCGGCACTGCTACCGATGATGTCGTAGTCGCTGAGCGGCGCGCCGTCGTGACCATCGGGATTGGAACTGACATAGCCCACGACCGTACCGGATGCTTGTGCCGGCGTACGCTCCGGACGGCGGCTCGGCACACTGCCATGCAGTCTCGCCAAGCGGGAGTCGGTCATGGCGTCAGCCACATAACGACTGGCCTCGGGCAGCACCGACAGTCCGCGCAGGATCTCCTGGTCTTCGATCAGCTCGGATCCAGCCGCGCGCACCCGCTGCAGCACCAGATTGAACCGATCCGAGTCGTTCGCCGCGAGGCCGTCGTAGTCGACCGAGGCGCGCAGATACTCGCGCGAGCCCGGCGCAATCGCCCGTAGCTGCAATACCTCACCGCCCGCGGGTAAGGACAGCGTGGGCGGACGCGCGCCGTTGACTACACGCACGATCAGTGCGACTCGCCCGCCGTTCTCGAAGAATTGTTCGACCGCGTAGGAGAGCGTCGAGGGTTGCCACAGTCCGCCGAAGACACGCGTGTACTCGGCAAAACTGCGGATGGTGACGGGTTGATTGACGGGCCCTTTCAGGGCCCGGCCGACGAACGCGGCGATGTTGGAGGCCACGCGCTGAATGGCGTGGCTGGCGCCGTTTTGTTCCGCGACGCTGAACCCGGAGACGCTGCTCTCAGCCAACGGTTACCCTCGAGAGACCGGCGCGCAATGTAGCATATTCACGCTGCAGTGCATCACCTGCCTGCGCGCCATAACGGCACGTCGCGATTCTTGAACATTGGGATCAGCAACATGCCGGCGATGAAGCCACCGACGTGCGCGCCCCAGGCGACGCCACCCTTGACCTCGCCCGCGGTCGTTACTGCGGGCGCGCTGAACGCACCCATGACGACTTGCAGGACAAACCACAGCGCCAACACCCATACGGCTGGAAATCGACCCAGTTGAACAATAAAGAAGCCAATCGGCAATCCCAACAATACGCGGGCACGCGGGTACAACAGCATGTAGGCGCCCAACACGCCGGAGATCGCGCCGCTCGCACCGATCATCGGCAACACAGAGGCCGGATCGAGGAACGCTTGCAAGAGTGCCGCGGCGATGCCACACAGCAGATAGAACACGACGAAGCGCGCGTGGCCCATCGCGTCTTCGATGTTGTTGCCGAACACCCAGAGGAACAGCATGTTGCCCGCCAGGTGCAAAAAGCCACCGTGCAGGAACATCGATGTGATCACAGTCGCGGCAGGCGGCACCCAGGTGAGATCGGGCGGCAGCTGCTCGCGTCCAAACAACACTGCTGGCACCAATCCCAGCGCATAAGCGATCCGCGGTACGCCGTCAGACCCGCTGAGAAAATACTGCCAGACGAACACGAGCACGCAGCCGACCATGATCGCGACCGTGACGATGGGCCTGGTATTCGATGGATTGTCGTCGTGCAGCGGCAGGACCACGGTCAGCCGCCGCCCGCAGCTCGGGCGAATACGATCGGATCGAGCGTCGCAGCAGCAATGGGGTGGTAGTTGGCGCGAGCGCGAGCGTAGATATCGCGCGCCAGGGCTGCGCCGGCTGGCGTCTTCATCAGATCTTCATACAGCGGCTTGATCAGCTTGCGGCGACCGATCGTCTCGAGATAGGCGGCGAGCCTGGCGAAAGCTGGTTCATAACTATTGCGGATCGCGATCCGCAACCAGCTGTGCGCGATCTCATTGTTGCCGATCTGGGTCAGCCCGAAAGCCGCGTCGAGCTCGCTCAGCTTCACCGCCGGCGTGCGCGGTGGAAACTTGTTGAGAAAGTGCAGCCACTCGTGCGTAGTCCAGTCTTTTCCGGGCAGCGAAGCCGCCGTGCGTTTGCCGGCTAACCACTCGCCCCTGGCCGCATCGACCTCGGCGAACGCCGGCGACTGCGGCAGCACCGCGAACCGCGGCAATCCCGGCTGGTAAAGCCACTCGTCGATCTCGGCCGCGGTGACGGCTGCTGGTTGTTTGGCCACCAGATTTGCGTCGAGCCAGGCGCGGAACTGCTCGGTCGAGATACTCTGAAAGGCGAAGTGATCGAAATAGCCGCGCAGGAACTCGTCGAACGCCGCGCGCCCGAAGCGCGCTTCCAGCCAACCGAGGAACAAGCGGCCCTTGTCGTACGGCACGTTCGAGAAGACCGTATCCGGATCGCGGCCCCGCAAATCGATCGCGAGACGGGTATCGGCCGGTGGCAGATCGGCCATATCGGCGCGCAGATCCTGCAGTCCGAGTGTGTCCTCCATGTCATGGCGGCGCTCGCCATACAGCGCCTGCACGATGCGGCGCTCGAGGAACACGGTAAAGCCTTCGTTCAGCCACAGATCGCGCCAGGTGGCGTTGGTGACGAGATTGCCCGACCAGGAATGCGCCAACTCATGTGCGATCAGCGAGACGAGACTGCGATCGCCCGCCAATACCGTCGGCGTAATGAACGACAAGCGCGGATTTTCCATTCCACCAAATGGGAATGATGGCGGCAGGATCAACAGATCGTAGCGACCCCAACGATAGGGCCCGAACAACTGCTCCGATGTCTCGAGCATCTGCTCGACGTCGGCGAACTCCGCCGCGGCAGCCGTGAGCACCGGTGCTTCGGCAAACACACCGGTCCGGCGGCCGATGGCCTGGAACTCGAGCTTGCCCACGCCCAGCGCCAACAGGTAGGACGGGATCGGCTGCGACATTTCGAACTGGTAGACACCATCGGGCGCCAACTCGAGTGGATTCGAGGCGCTCATGACGGCGCGCAGACCGGCGGGTACGTGGATCGTGGCGTTGTAAGTGAAGCGTACTTGCGGAGAATCCTGCAGCGGGATCCAGCTGCGTGCATTGATCGCCTGGGACTGCGTGTAGAGATACGGGTGCGTCTTGCCCGCAGTTTGCGCCGGCGGCACCCACTGCAGCCCCGACGCTTCCGGCCGCGTCTGGTAAGAGAGCCGCAACTTGAAGGTTGGCGTATCGATGCCAGCCGGCAGGTCTATCTCGAGCGGCGAACCCAACGCCGGATCGTATTCGCCCTTCTGGAAATCGAGCCCGACCACATCGCCCGGACCACGCAGCCACCACACGTTGCGGATCGTGAGAGCGCGGGTATCGAGCCGTACCTGGCGGGCATCGGGGGCAAGCCGCTCGATAGTCAGGTCGGCGATGCCGCTCAAGACCTGCTGCTCGAACAACACCTGCAGTTCGAGCTCCAGATGCCGAACGCGGAACTCGTCGATGTTGGCGAGGGTGTGGTAGTCGCGCCCGGGCTGTGGCGGTGCGAGTGCCGCGGGCGTCGCGGGCGTCGCGGGCGTCGCCGCGGGCGCCGCAGCCCACGGAAGACCCGCAAATGCAACCAGGATGAGTAAGTAGCGACGACAGCCGGCAATGCGGCTCGCGGTGGTAGTTGTCATGCGGGCACTGTAACGCGCCCGGTGTCTTTCTGCAGCCGCCCGTTTACGGCGTGGTCGGACGTCGCGACGCAGGACCAGGGGACTGCGGATCACGATCGGACAACAGTTCCTGGAATGAAGCTTCGTCGACCGGCAGGTCCGACTCGCCGTCCCAAGTTGCATTAGCCGGCACTTCGTTGCGGACCCGGGGCGCCGCCGCGACCAGCTGTTCGAGTGAGGCTTCGCCCGCCCCGACTGCCACCGGAATGCCGTGCGGCTCGTGCGCGATCCTGGCGATGACGTCCCAGTCGACTGCCGCGCCACGCTCCTTCAGCTTCTTCTCGATGCGATCCGCCAACGACTTGCTGAGCAGCTTGCGACGTGCCTTCTGCCAGTCCCGCGGATCGTCTTCGAGCACGTCGTAAGCCTGCAGATGCAGCTCACCAGCATGCCAGCCGAACACGAACGGCTGATTGACGACGCGTACCGGCGTGCCATTGGGCACCATTTCGAACAATGCTGCGATGTCCTCCGGAAACAGGCGAATGCAGCCGTGGCTGGAACGCAGACCGACACCGGCGGGCTTGTTAGTGCCGTGCACTAGGTAGCTGGGCCAGCCCAGGTAGAGCGCATGCCGACCAAGGGGATTGTCCGGACCCGGACCAACCACCGCCGGCAGGATCTCGCCATTCTTCTTGTGCTCGCGACGGACACTCGCGGGTGGCGTCCAGGTTGGATCTGCCTTCTTGCGAGTCACCTTGGTGACGCCCTCGGGCGTCGCCCAGCCCACTTTGCCGATGCCGATGGGATAGGTGTGTACCACTTGCGGTTCGTACTTCTTGCGCGGCTCGAAATAGAACAACCGCATCGCTGCAACGTTGATCACCACGCCAGTGCGCGGCGCGTTCGGCAAAATGTAGCGCGTGGGAATCACGACCTCGCGCCCCTCGCCCGGGACCCACGGATCGACGTCGGGGTTGGCGCGCACGATCTCCTCGTAACCCAGGTTGAAGCGCCGCGCAATATCAGTAAGCGTGTCTTCCTTGCTGGCCTTCGTCACCTGGATGACACCCACGATGTCGTCCTCGTCGCTCGCGAGCTCGAAGCGCTGCGTGGCCTCGGGTGCCGGATCGGCCGGCGGCGGCGGCGGCGGCGCAACGACCACCGCCCGCTTCTTGTTCCAGGGCGCGTCGTCGAGCAACGAACAGCCGGCGAGCACCGAGCACAACAGCGCGACCGCAATGGATCGCCAGACAACAGGACGCGAAATCATTCCGGAATTATCGCATTGGAGCGAGACGAGACCGACTGTCGGCAATTGGCTACAGGAGTACCGGTTGATTCGGTAGCTCGTCACGATCACCGCCTGCAGTTGGGAAATGCCGCGCCAGCAATTCGCCAATGCGCTGCACGCCCACGGTCGAGCCGGTGGCAAAGTCACCGGCTCGATAGTGCTCCTCCATCTCGTGACACACGGCCTGCCAGTCGGCATCGGTCACGCGCGCGGCGATGCCACGATCGGCAACGATCTCGACGTCGTGGTCGGCCATCAGCACGTAGATCAGTACGCCGGCATTGCGCTCCGTGTCCCAGACGCCCAGATGCCCGAACACCTGCAAGGCACGCTGGCGTGGCGACACTTCGTGCCACAGCTCAGGCAGGTCGAATGACGTTTCGACCGCGAAGCGAATCTCGCCGGCATGACGCGACTCGACGTCGCGAATGGCCGCTTCGATCTGCTCGAGCACCGCTGGCGTGAAGCGGCGCCGCGTGCCCCAGCTCGTGGCCGACAAATGCCGCAAGATCCGCATCAGCTGCATGGCTCGCCCGCCTCCACTACCAACCTCCCGAGGCGCCGCCGCCACCAAACCCGCCACCACCGCCGCCGCCGAACCCGCCGCCGCCGAAGCCACCACTGCCGAACCCGCCGCCACCCCAGCCGCCGCCGCGCCAACCGCCCCGATGCGGACTGCTCGACCATCGACCGCCGCCGAGCGAACTCATCACGAGCGAGAGGAACAACGCCAGCAAGCCGGCCGCAATCGAAATGCCGAGGATCGAGCTGACCAGCCACACGAGCATCCCGGTGGCGCCACCAGTGAGCAACGACCCCAGCGCGCGACCGAAGATCGATCGCAAAATGACCGAGCCAATGAGCACGGCGACGAACAGGAACGGCAGCAATTCGAGGATCGAGCCGGTCCGTTCCCAGCTGGGATCGGGCGGCGGCAGCGGTTCGCCGTCGACCACCTGCATCATCCGGTCGAGCCCGGCGCTGATGCCGCCGTAGAAATCGTTCTGCTTGAACAGCGGCTTGATGGTCTCTTCGATGATGCGCTTGCTGGTGGCGTCGGGCAGCACGCCCTCGAGCCCGTAGCCGACCTCGATACGCAGACGCCGATCGTCCTTGGCGACTATCAAAATGGCGCCGTCATCCACCTTCGCGCGCCCGGGTTTCCAGGCATCGGCCAGCCGGATGCCGAACTGCGCGATGTCCTCCGGCTCGGTGCTGGGCAACATGAGCACGGCAATCTGTGAGCCCTTGCGCGCCTCGAACTCCGCCAGGCGGCCCTCGAGCGCGCCCTGCTGTTCAGCCGTGAGCGTGCCGGTGAGATCGATGACCCGCGCCTCATACGCTGGGATGGCGACCAACCCCTGCGCCAGCACCAGCGGTGCAATCAGCCAGGCTGCGCAGGCGCCGGCGAGCAGCGCCATCCGCCGCGCAGTCAGGCTATGGAACATCGCCAATGCAACCCAGTCGTTAGCTGGTCGGCGTGGGCACCGGAGTGGGAGCAGGCGCCGGTGTGGCTGGCGCACCAAAGTCGACCGTCGGCGGTTGCGCGATGGCGGCTTCGTTCTCCACCGTGAAGTTCGGCTTGACCGCAAACTTGAATAGCATGGCCGTCAGGTTGGACGGGAACTGTCTGACAGTCGTGTTGTAGGTCTGGACCGCTTCGATGAATCGATTGCGCGCCACCGTGATGCGGTTTTCAGTCCCTTCGAGTTGGGCCTGCAAGTCGCGAAAATTAGCGTCGGACTTGAGGTCTGGATAACGTTCCACGACCACCAGCAGACTCTTCAGCGCACTACCCAACTGGCCCTGCGCTTCCTGGAATTTTTGCAGGGCTGCCGGATCGTTCAGTGTTTCCGGTGTCACCTGCATCGAAGTGGCCTTGGCGCGCGCTTCCGTGACACCGACCAGAACGCTCTGCTCCTGCGCAGCAAATCCCTTCACGGTGGCCACCAGATTCGGAATCAGGTCCGCACGTCGCTGATACTGGTTGACGACTTCGGACCAGGCAGCCTTCACAGCCTCGTCCTGCTGTTGCAAGGTGTTGTAGCCGCAGCCCGTCAAACCGAGGCTCAGGACTGCGAGTGCAACGGCGGCAATGACTCTACGCATAAATCTCTCCCTGACTATTGGCCACTGTACGGACCGAACTCACCAGATTTTGACACGCTCGCCGGGCGGCCGATACAGCTTGTCGCCAGGTTGCAGAGCAAAAGCTTCCTGAAACGCGTCGAGATTGCTGGCGGTGCCGTTCGCGCGGAACTCACTGGGGCTATGCGGATCAGTAAGCACGCGTCGCAGCAGCTCCTCCTCCCGATAGTTGCGGCGCCAGACCTGGGCCCAGCCCAGAAAGAATCTTTGCGGCCCGGTAAAGCCATCGATGACTGGCGCCTCCGCGCCTTGCAGTGACAGCCGATAGGCCTTGAACGCCACGGCGAGGCCCGACAGATCGCCGATGTTCTCACCAAGCGTCAACTCGCCGTTGAGCTTACGGCCTTGCAGCACCGTGAAGCTGCCATATTGCGCTACGAGTTGACTCGCGCGCTTCTTGAACCGCACGCCATCCTCGAACGCCCACCAGTCACGCAGGTTGCCGTCGCCATCGTATTGACGACCCTGATCGTCGAACGCATGGCTGATCTCGTGCCCGATGACTGCACCAATACCACCGTAGTTCACCGCATCATCCGCGTCAGCATCGAAGAACGGTGGCTGCAGAATCGCGGCTGGAAAGACGATCTCATTGTGACTGGGGCTGTAGTAGGCGTTGACGGTCTGGGGTGTCATGAACCATTCCGTGCGATCAACGGGCCGGCCGATGCGCCCCAACTGGCGGTTGATCTCGAACTCGGCGGCGCGCCGCATGTTGCCGACGAGATCGGTATCCGTGACCACCAGCGCAGCGTAGTTCCGCCAGACATCGGGATAGCCGATCTTGACGCTGATCTTCGCGAGTTTTTCCCGTGCAGCCGCCCGGGTTTCCGGTCCCATCCAGTCGAGTTGATCGATCGACGCGCCAAATGCCGCGAGCAGATTGCCTACCAGCACCTGTACCCGTGCCTTGTCTGCGGCCGCGAACTCACGGGCCACATACTGCTGACCTAACAGCTCGCCCATCACACCGTCCATCGTCTGCACGGCGCGCTGCCAGCGAGGCGGCTGCTCCGTCATGCCCTGCATGATGCGCCCGTGAAAGCCGAAGTGCAGCGCTTCGAACTGCGGCGCCAGGTACGGCGCGTATTCATCCAGCAGATGGAATTTGAAATACGCGCGCCAGACTGGCACCGGGACGCTCCTTACCAGCTTGCCGACAGCTGCCACATAACTCGGCTGATTGACATCCATCGTGCCAGGCGTGGCGCCCAGCCCCTCGAGCAATGCCGACCAGTCGATTTGCGGTGCCAGTCTGCGTAGTTCCGTCAGCGACAGTTTGTTGTAAGACTTCACCGGATCGCGGTTCTGCACTTTGGTCCAGTGTGCCTGCGCCAGGGTGGTCTCGAGTGCGGCGATTCGCTGGGCGGCGTCGGCCGCATCCGGCTCACCGGCGGCGGCCAGCAGCTGTTCCACGTACGCCACGAAGGCGGCTCGAAAGGCAACGTACTTCGGGCCCTGCTCGAGGTAGTAGTCACGATCCGGCATCGTGAGTCCGTTCTGATAGAGCGCGGCCAGGTAGCGCGACGAGTCGCGCGCGTCTGGCGACACGAAGAACGCGAGTGGGTGCGCCACACCCAGACGCTGCGACGCGCCCATGAAGCGTACGACATCGCGCGTCGTACGGATTGCGGCAATGCGGGCGAGCGGCGCAGCGAGCGGCTGCAGTTCAACACTTGCAATCTGCTGCGTGTCCATGAAAGCCGCGAAAAAATTGCCGATCTTCTGCTCACCCGAGCCCATCGGCAGATCTGGCCGCTGAGCAAGCTCCACGACGAGATCGCGGATGCTCGCTTCGGCATCGTCGGCGAGGCGCGTGAACGTGCCGTACTCGGACTTGTCGGCCGGTATCGGCGTCGCGCGCAGCCACGTTCCACCGACGAAGCGATACAGATCGTCCTGCGGCCGAACACTGCGATCGAAGCCCGCCAAATCGAGACCGGAGGGCGCAGTCACGGTCTCGGCCACGGCTGGCGAGGTGGCTTCAGGCGGTGGTGCGGCCGTCTTCGATGCGGCGCAGGCAGTGAGCGTCGCGACCAGAATCACGACGGGCAGTTTGTTCAACATGGCTATCCCCAGGGATCGGGCCAACGAATTGGCTTTAGTGCTCCCAGTATAAAAAAAAGCCCCAGGCTCTGTACGAGCTTGGGGCTCAGGAAGGCGGACTTTCGATGAAGGGAAAGAAGTCCGCTAGGGGATTCAGTGCACGCGAGCCAGCTGCAGGATCCTGATATCCTCGGCATCGAGCTCGAAGTTGCGGGCCAGCAACCGACGCAGTTCCGACGAGCTGCGCGCCTGTGCCAGCGGGTGCGTGAGCTCTACGACACCGCTCCACTCGTGTGCGTGCCGGGTCTCATTCGACTCGGTGACGAAGTGCGTGTAGTAGCGCGCGCTCATGGCCTGAATGCTACGGAGCGGCGCCGGGACGGGCTGTGAGGAGCCGCACAGCTGCGACCAGTCGCGCTCACTTGCGGTGAGACTCAGCTCACGAAACCATACCGATCAGTCATATGACACGTTATCGACCACCCACAGCCGCTGGCTCGCAGTTCATCACACCGGCCGGCGCTGCCCGACTGAAAACGGAGCTGGATGCGTTATGGCGAATCGAGCGTCCGGCCGTCACGCAGGCGGTCAGTGAAGCCGCTGCGCAGGGCGATCGCTCCGAGAATGCCGAGTACACCTACGGCAAGCGACGGCTGCGTGAGATCGATCGACGCGTGCGGTTCCTGCGTAAGCGACTCGACGGCATGGTGATCGTCGAGCAGCCGCCTAGCGATCGCCGCCGGGTGTTCTTCGGCGCCTGGGTGACGCTCGAGGACGATAGCGGCAACAGCGTGCGCCATCGTATCGTCGGGCCCGATGAGTTCGATATGGCTAACGACTACATCAGCCTGGACGCGCCGCTGGCGCGCGCGCTGCTCGGCAAACGGCTCGACGACGAAGTGCGCGTGCAACTGCCGGCAGGTGCACGCGCCTACGTGATCGTCGCGATCGACTACGAATGACGAGCGCGCGAGCGCCGGCTGTCAGCCGACGACGCGCACGTTCTTGAACTGCCACGGATCAGATTTGTCGAGATCTTCCGGGAACAGTCGCTCGCGATCATGCAACGGCGTCCAGTCGCTGTACTTGCCAACGACTGGCCCCAGATATGGCTTGCAGATCTCGAGATTGCGCTCGAAATCCAGATCCTCCGGCTCCAGCAGGCCGCGAGTCGGGTTCTCCATCGCCGAAACCATACCCGCGAGGCAGGCAACGGTGACCTGCAGACTGGTGGCATTGTTGAACGGCGCGAGCTTGCGCGCCTCTTCGATGGACAGCTGCGAGCCGTACCAATAGGCGTTCCGTTTGTGCCCGGCTAACAAGACGCCCAACTCATCGATACCATCGAGAATCTCGTCCATCAGGATGCGCTGCCGGCTCTGCAGATGCCAATTGCGTCCGGCGAACTCATGCAGCGATACCACCGCTGAATCGCAGGGATGGTAGGAGTAGTGACAAGTTGGCCGGTACGCCACCGTGCCGTCCTGCATCACGGTGTAGTAGTCAGCCGTCGAAACGGACTCGGAGTGCGTAATCAGGAACCCGTGGATGTGCCCCGCCTTTGGCGTCCACGTGCGCACCCGTGTGGCCGCTCCGGGCTGCATCAGAAAGATTGCGGCGCCGGAGCCATAATCATGGCGTTTGCCATCGGCCGGAAAATTCCGTTCGTGCGTCCCCCAGCCGAGCTCGGCGGGCTGCATCCCCTCGCTGACGAAACCGTCGACGGACCAGGTGTTGACGAATTCGTCGACCATCTTGGGCTTGACCGTGTTCTGCGTGTCGCGCTCAGCCACGTGAATGGTCTTGATACCGAGCTTGTGCGCCAGTGCGCCCCACTCCGCACGACTGGTCGGCTGCTGCACGTCGACGCCGACGTCTCCCGCGATGTTGACCAGCGCCTGCTTGATGAAGTGCGATACCAGGCCGGGGTTGGCGCCGTGCGTGATGATCGTGGTCGGTGTCTTATCGGTGGCTTCTTTGCGCAAGGCCAGCGCCTCTTCGCGCAACGCATAGTTGGTGCGGCGCGAATGCGGGATGCTGGGATCCGTGTAGCCACCGGGCCACGGTTCGATGCAGGTGTCGAGATACATCGCACCGCGCTCCCAGCAATATCTGATGAGCGCGATGCTCGACACGTCGACCGACACGTTCAGCAGGAAGTCGCCACGACCGAGTAACGGCTCGAGCACGCGCCGATAATTGTCACGGGTGAGCGCTTCCTTGATGAACTTGACGCCCATGGAATCCGCGGCCACGTGACCACGCTCGTCCGCAGCGATAATGGTGATGCGCTCTTTCGGTATGCCGATGTGCCGCAAGATGAGCGGCAGTACTCCCTGACCAATGCTGCCACAGCCAACCATGAGAATACGGCCAGGAAACTCGACATGAACCTTGTGAGCCATGATGGGCACTCCGCTTGCACGTGCAAAGGGACAAGGTTAACAACGCAGGGCGGCCAGCGCCACCCGGTAAATGTGCGAGGGGATGCGAGTTGCTAGCCGGGCTCGCGCCAGTGCGGCGGATACGTACGCTCGAAGCCGGGCAGCGATTGCATTCGGTCGAGCCAGCGCCCCAGCGCCGGATAGTTGGTGGCCAGTGGCAGGAAGCGCGCTGACAACTCGCGCGCCGCGGGTTGTGCCAGCGCCCGCAACAACAACCGAATGCTCGGGAATATCATCAGATCCGCCGCGGACACAGCTTCCCCGACGATCCAATCACCCTTGGTGGACAGCCGAGCTTCGATGGTGCGTGCCTCGCTCGCGACCACATGCATGGCGTCGGTAATCCCTTCCGGCAACGGCGCTCCCCGCGAACTGAACACCGATTCCACGATTCCCATCAGGTGCTCTTCCGCATACGCCTGGTATTCCTCGATCACCCGCATGATCACGCCGGCTTCCTCCGCTGAACGTCCGAACAACGGCGGCTCGGGATACTTGAGATCCAGGTAATAGAGAATCGCCAGTGACTCGAACACGACATAGTCATCGTGCTTGAGGACAGGCAACCGGCCGCGCGGCGTCATGGCCAGCATCTGGGGAGACTTGTGCTCCTGCTTGGAGAGCTGCAGCTGGTGGCTCACATAGGGCACGCCCTTGAATTCGAGCGCCAGCAAGGCGCGCCAAGAATAGGGACTGCCACTGGCCCAATAGACGTGAATTGTCATCGCAGGCGGATTGTAGCGACTAGCGTGGGTAGAATCAGCGCTCATGAAGCACTTCCAGACACTGGTTTCGGTTGCCCAGGTTGCGGACCTCATCGCGCAACCGCACGTTGCGATACTCGACTGCCGCTTCGACCTCGCCCGACCGCTGTGGGGAGCGACCGACTACGCCGAGGCGCACGTACCCGGCGCGCAGTACGCACATCTCGAGCGCGATTTGTCCGGAGCCGTTACGCCGGTAACCGGCCGTCACCCGTTACCCGACCCCCAGCTACTGGCCCAGCGTCTGGGTGAGCTCGGCGTCGGCAACGATGCGCAGGTGATCGTGTACGACCAGGGCAATGGGATGTATGCAGCGCGCGCCTGGTGGCTACTCCGTTGGCTAGGTCATCCACGGGTAGCGCTTTTGGACGGCGGTTGGAGCGCGTGGCGTCAGGCAGGCCTGGCAGTGGAACAGCAGGTGAGTCGGCCTACGCAGCGATCGTTCGTCGCGCGAGTCGCAGTCGGCGCGGTCGCCACGGCCGCCGAGGTCGAGGCAGCGCGGGGGCTCGAGCGTGAACTCGTGGTCGACGCGCGCAGCGCCGAGCGCTACGCCGGACTCAACGAAACGATCGATCCGGTTGCCGGGCACGTCCCCGGCGCGGCCAATCATCCTTTCACACGCAATCTGGCGGCCGACGGGAATTTTCTGCCGCGCGAGGCTTTGCGGGCCGCATGGCTAACAACTCTCGGCGCCACTTCACCGGCGCGGACGATCGCGATGTGTGGCTCTGGGGTATCCGCCTGCCACAACCTGCTGGCGCTCGAGCACGCCGGACTGCTCGGCGCGCGGCTCTACGCAGGCTCCTGGAGCGAGTGGATCCGCGACCCGACTCGCCCGGTTGCCACGAGCTCGTGAGCGAACTCGCCAACCTGCCCGCGCGCTGGTATCGTGCACACTAGATCTCTTACATGGCTGGCGTGTTCGCGCGCTGGCCATTTGCATTTGGGGCAGACTAACTCGTGGCGCAGGAAATGAAGGCGAAAGCCGGAGCAGCCGCTGGCAAACCGGCTGGGTCGAATGGCTGGTCGGTGGCGGATTCCATCGAGCTCTATCAGGTAGACGCCTGGGGCAAAGGCTATTTCTCGGTCAACGATGCCGGCCATGTCGTGGTTCGCCCCGACATGAATCCGGCGCGCGAGATCGATCTGTACCAGGTCGTGCAGGGGCTGAAGGAGCGCGAGTTCACGGCGCCGCTGGTCGTGCGTTTCTCGGACATACTCGCCCATCGCCTGCAGCACCTGCGCGGCGCTTTCGATCGAGCCATCGCCGAGAACGAGTACGAGAACCGCTATGCCGCGGTGTTCCCCATCAAAGTGAACCAGCAGCGCCTGGTGGTCGAGGAAGTGTACCGTTACGGAGAGCCGCATGGCTTCGGTCTGGAGGTCGGCAGCAAACCCGAGTTGTTAGCTGTCATGGCGATGACCGCAGGGTCCACGGACCGACTGATCATCTGCAATGGCTTCAAAGACGACAGCTACATCGAGGCGGTCATCATCGCTACCAAGCTCGGTCGGCCGATCATCCCGGTGGTCGAGAATTTTTCCGAGCTGCCACTGATACTCAAGCATGCGGCGAAATACTCGGTGCGGCCGAAAATCGGCGTGCGCGTGAAACTCGCCAGCGAAGGCTCCGGGAAGTGGCGCGATTCGGCCGGCGACAAGTCCAAGTTCGGGCTGTTTACGACCGAGATTCTCGAGCTGGTAGCCATCCTCCGCGAGCGCGACATGCTCGACTGTCTGCAGTTGGTGCACTGTCATCCCGGTAGTCAGCTACAGGACATCCGTCGCGTAAAGAACGCAATCACCGAGCTGGCGCACGTCTACGCGGAGCTGAAACTGCTGGGCGCCGGCCTGCAGTACATCGACGTCGGTGGCGGCTTGGGCGTCGACTACGACGGCAGCGGTACCAATTTTTCTTCGTCGATGAACTACACCTTGAACGAATATGCCAGCGACGTGGTCTACCGAATCGCGAGCGTCTGCAATGAGCGCGGCATTCCGCATCCGATGATCGTCAGCGAGTCCGGGCGCGCGATTGCAGCGCACCACAGCGTACTGATCTTCAATACGCTGGGTTCCACCATGCTGGATCAATTCAAGGTCAGCGGCCGCGAAGACGAATCATTCAAGGATGGCGAGCTCGCGGCGCCAGTACGGGATTTGCTGGACGCCTATCGCACTGTCACTGAACGCCGCGTCGTCGAGTGCTACCACGATGCGATCGTCGCGCGCGATCAGGCCTTGCAGATGTTCAGCCTGGGCCTCTTGTCGCTTGAAATGCGTGGCCTGACCGAGCGCCTGTACTGGGCCACCTGCGCGAAGATCCGCGACCTGACGCGCAAACTCGATCAGATCCCCGAGGAACTCGAAACCCTCGAGACTATTCTGTCCGACATCTACTTCTGCAATTTCTCGGTGTTCCAGTCGCTGCCCGACAGTTGGGCGATCGATCAGCTGTTTCCCATCATGCCGATCCACCGTCTCGACGAAAAGCCCACGCGCAAGGGCGTGCTCGCCGACATCACCTGCGACTCGGACGGCAAGATCGATCGCTTCGTCAGCCCGCGCGAGATCAAGCGCACACTCGAGCTGCACGCCATCAATCGCGATGACGAGTACTTCCTCGCGGCCTTTCTGGTAGGCGCTTACCAGGAAACCCTCGGCGATCTGCACAACCTGTTCGGCGACACGCACGTCGTCCATGTGCGCTTCCATGATGATGGCGACTGGTGGATCGAGGAAGTCGTCAAGGGCGACACGGCTAACAAGGTGCTGGAGTACATGGAGTACGATGTCGCCGATCTGCTGCCGGCCGTATCGCGCGACTGCGAGCGCGCCGTACGTGACAATCGCATGTCGCTGGCGGAGGCGCAGAGCATCAAGCGCTTCTATGAAGGCGAACTCAATGGTTACGCCTATCTCGAGTAACGACCGTCCGTAGCAATCCATGGATCTGAAGACCTTCGCGCTGGTATTTGGCAGCGTGTTCCTCGCCGAGCTGGGCGACAAGACGCAGCTCGCGACCATGCTGTTCGCAGCCCGTGGCACGATGACGCCGCTCGGCGTGTTCCTGGCGGCGGCCAGCGCGCTGATCGTCGCCTCAGCCATCGGGGTGCTGGCTGGTGCCTGGGTCGCCAGATACATCGATACGCGCTATCTCACGATGATCGCCGGCGCGGGATTCATTGCGATCGGACTGTGGACGCTGTGGACGGCGCTCAGGTCCGGCGCCTGATCGGGCCAACGCTAGGTCCGGGAGAGCAGCCATTGGCGCGCACCACTGCCTGGCGTGTGCACCAGGAAGCCACGGCGACCGCCGAAGCCAGGTATGTCGATCGCAGTCGGCGCAGTTAGCCCGGGTGCCGCAATCTCACGACAGGCCCAGTACGCCGCACCAATGTCGTCGACCTCGAATACTTGCGCCAGATAGCCATGGTTGGGTGCCCGAGCGCGCGGCGTCAGGTCGATACACTGCTCGAGATAGTTGAGCGGCTCGGATAACGCCAGCTTGCCGAACATGTGATTGCCTTGCATGAACGTGACGTGAGTACGCGCATCCGGCGGCAGACGCAGGAACGCGTTCGACTCCTGCGACGCCAGCTCGACATCGATCAGCGGCCGCATGCCGAGCACGCGCTCATAGAACATCCGGGCCGCGCTCAGCGACCGCACGACGTGCGAGGTGGTCACGACCGGGGTGAAGCCGCACCGATTGCGGCCATGGCGCAGAACGTACGCGCGCATCTGCCCGATGCGGGTTGCCGGGTCGGCACTCACCAGCTCAACGAAGTTGATCGCGACGCCGTCGGGCCCGGAAAACAGGACCTCTCTCGGTTTCCCGACCGCACCCGACATGTCGTGTACGGTGGGATCGGTCCAGAACTGAAAGCCATGCGCGCGGAATTCCGCAGTCGTCGCCGCGAGATCCGCAGCGTAGAAGTTGAGGTTGGCCAGCCCCACAGCACGCGAATTGGCCTGCTCCTGGATGCGCGCGCCCGGCAAGGGTCGACCCGCGGGATCAGTGAACTGCAACAACAGAATACGACCGACGGGATCAGCGCTGCACGACAACAGGCAAGTCCTCGCACTGGTGCCAGCAGGGGCGCCAGCGAGCACCTCCAGCACCGGATCGCGCCAGTCCAGCACAGGACCGGCATCGAACCCGATCCGTTCACAGTAGAAATCGAGCGCCTGCTCGAGATCCGCCGTGGCCAGCACCGCCGCCGCCAGTGGGCTGCCATGCGGTGCGACGATCTCATGTACAGCTTCGTCTGGCACTCTTGCTCCGCTCAATGCCTACCGTTGTTTGGCGAACGACCCAGCCTATGGCAACCTGCACCCGGAGGGTAGACCATCATGAATGCCGTACTCAAAGATCCGCCACAGCAACCACCACTCGAGGTGCACGAGAGCCGCGATTTCCGCAGCTATCATGCGTTTCTCAGGGCCGCGCGGAACTTCATGGAAGGCCCGCTCGTTGTGGCGATGTATGGTCAGTATGAAGCGGCCGCAGCGCCGCTGCCTGCCGCGCCAGACCGACAAGCGGCCGAGGCCATCATGGACGAACTGCTGCCCTTCCAGCTCTACTCGTGGGCGTTTCGGCATCTGCAGCGCTTCAAGTATCACCGGCCGGACCTCGGTATCTTTGCCACCGTGCAGGCACAACGCGAGGCGCTGCTCGAACGGCTCGATGCCGCAGCCGCTAGCGCAGCGCCGGATGAGTTGCGACTCGATCCTGCGCTCACACCGCCGCCATATTTTCAGTATGTCCCATTTCATCAGCATACAGGCGGAGTCACTCACGACGAGCTGGACGGCATCTGCTACGAGATCGGCCGCCGGACCACCGTGCCATCACACTCCGACCCCAACGGCATTTACCGCCTGCTGTTCGACACTTTGCCGCAGGATCGCTATTACGCGCGTGTGCTCGATTGGGGCACCGGCCATGGTGCCGCGCTGATCACCTGGAAGGATCTGCATCCGAAATCCGAGTGTCATGGCGTCGATCTGTCGGCGCCGTGCCTGAAGCTAGCGCATCAGCGCGCACGTGAGCGCGGCCTGCAATTGTTCCTCTCGCAGCAGGATCTGGAGCATCTCGACTACCCTGACGATACATTCGATCTTATTTTCTTCAATTTCATGCTGCACGAGCTGCCGCCGGCACACACGCCCGCCCTGTTGCGCGAGGCTCATCGGGTGCTGAGGCCGGGCGGGTTGTTTGCTGGTCACGAGTTCGATCTGCGCCCGGGCGACATGTTTCAAAATGTCCTGCAGCGCTCGCACGCGTGGCTGAACAATGAAACCTATTCGGTACCCTGGTACGACACGCCGATCGACGCGATCGCGCGCGATATCGGCTTTACCGGAATCCACATCGAACCGTTCGAACGCCTCAATCGCTCGGTGTTGCGACCCGGGAAGTCAGCCGTGAATGCCAACTACTGGAATCTGTACCAGCTGGAGAAATAGCTCATGCCGCCGCGTGCCAGTCAGAAGAATGCTCTGTTGGAGGGTCCGGTCCTCGGGGAGGAGCCGCTGTTCCTCGACCAGCTGCCGAACGACAATCTGGTCGGCGCACTCGTCGCACTGACGGCCGAGGTATACATCCTGCGCGAACGCCTGCAAACCATGGAATCGGAACTGGAGCAGCGCAAGGTGCTGCCACCGCACGCGATCGAACGGCACGAATCGAACGCCGCCGAGCGCGACGCACGTAATGCCGACCTGGCGCAGTTCACTGCACGCATACTTGCGGAGTTGGGTCGCGATCGGACACCCGTCTCGACGATCGATCCGCGCGTCGCGGAATTGATGACGAGCTACGCGGACCTCAAACGCGACGGCCACCTGTAGCCCAAGCGCACAACCCACGATGGAGACACCGATGCGATTCAGCAGCTTTACAAGAACGATCATGACTACGTTGGCTCTGGCAGCGACGTTTACGGCAACGGCGGGCAAGCTCGATCTGGCAACGCCAGAGGGCGTGACGCTCGCCATGCGCAAGATTCAGTGCTCACTCAAGGACAATGTACCAGTCACCTACTACTGGCATGGTGGCGCCTACTCTCGCGTCCCGGGCGAACCTGATCGCCGTTTGTTCAATGTGGAAGGCATGAACATCCGGCAATGCGTGACGGTGACCGAGCCAGCGCGTGGCACTGGCTGGCGTATGGTTTCCCGTGAATTGCTGATCTATCTGGACCCGAAAACCAACGAGGTGCTCAAGGTCTGGGAGAACCCCTGGACCGGCAAGACGGTGACTGTGATGCAGACCGCTAACGACCCGGTCAACCAGCCAGCATCGTTTCCGTTGCGCCGCGATGGCTCACCCAGCGCCTGGCCGGGCACTGTCAATGGCGATATGTGGTGGCTGACGGCCACCATCCCGCTGTTTTATGACAACCCGCTGCAGGGCAAGTATCAGAAGTACGTCGGTGGCACCTACCACGCCACAGAGATGTTCAACTTCATGGGGGATGTCACCGATCTGGTGGACGATCGCAAGCCATCCGCCAGTGTGCGAGTCGGGTGGGTACGCGTCTCTGGCTGGCTGCCTTGGATGGAGATGGGTGACCGGGTGGGCACGATGTATTTCCATACGGCCGGGCGCAAACTAGCCCGCTTCGAGGACATGTCGGACGTCCTGAAGCGCGTGATTGCCAGTGACTACCCGGCCTGGCGCGAACCGCCGCCGAGCGATGACAAGCGGCCCAATCAGACCAGCTGGACGGTCTTCCGCGACGCGATGGAGGCCCGAGAGGGCGCGGCGGCTGGCAAGACTGAGCGCAAGGAATAGCGCCTCGGCCACAGCTGCGCTGCCGCTGTTTACAGACAAGATTGCGCGGGAGTAGCATCGGGCTGGGTGTAATTTTCTTCCACAAGCGCGACATGCAGTCGTGCGCGACTGCCGCTGTCCGATTCTGAGTGAGACGTTTTGATGACGACGATCTATGTGGGCAATCTGCCCTTCAATGCGACCGACGAAGACGTGAAGGTACTTTTCGAACGTCACGGCGCAGTGCAATCAGTCAAGCTCGTCAGCGATCGCGAAACTGGCAGGCCACGCGGCTTCGGTTTCGTCGAGATGGGCACGGCGGAAGCACAGGCCGCGATCCAGGCATTGAATGGCTATCAGATGAACGGCAGACCCTTGCGGGTCAACGAGGCACAGGAACGTCCGCCTCGCGCGCCACGTCAAGGTGGTGGCAACTTCCGCCGCTGAGTACAAGTGGTATAGGCCACTGACGAGACCCCGCCTCGCGCGGGGTCTTTTTTTCCAAGGAGCCCAAGATCTCATGAACTCAACTACCAGACGGCGCGGCATCGCAACCGTCGCGTTCGCGATGTTGCTGTTGGCGGCCTGTGCTTCGACCACCAGGCCCACCGCGGAAGCAACTAGCCAGAACCCGCAGTCCGCCGCGCTGGATGCGATTCTGGCGGGCGAACATCGTTCCGCAGAGCACCGCGCACGTGACCAGTACCGGCACCCGAAGGAAACGCTGCTGTTCTTCGGTCTGCAGCCCGACATGCATGTGGCCGAAATCTGGCCCGGGGCGAATGGCTGGTACTCCGAGATCATCGCCCCGTTGGTTGCCGGCAAGGGCAAATACTACGCCGTGCACTGGGAGGCGAATCCCGACTCTAAGTTCATTACGGAAGGCATCCAGGCGTACACAGCCAAACTTACCCAAGCACCTGCAGTGTACGGCGACGTGACCTTGACGGCGCTGGGTCCGAAGTCCCTGACGATCGCACCGCCCGGTTCACTCGACATGGTGCTGACCTTCCGCAATATCCATAACTGGATGGCGCGCGACTTCCAGACTGCTGCCGTGCAAGCGATGTATGACGCGCTCAAGCCGGGCGGGATCCTCGGTGTGGTCGAGCATCGCGGCAACGCGGCGGTGCGGCAGGATCCGACGGCCAAGAACGGCTATGTCAATGAAGATTATGCGATCCAGCTGTTCCGGTCCGCAGGCTTCGAACTGCTCGCCAAATCCGAGATCAATGCCAACCCCCGGGACACCAAGGACTATGAGCAGGGTGTCTGGACGCTGCCGCCCACCTACAGGCTGGGCCCTACGGATCGTGACAAGTACGCGGCGATCGGCGAGAGCGACCGTTTCACGTTGAAGTTCCGCAAACCCTTGCGCTAACTACCACATCTGCTTGAGGCGGGACCGCACGTCAACGGCGAGCGGTTCCGCTGCCTCGAGGCTGATATCGTTCAGATGGGATCCCTGGAAGGCCGATTCGTCGAAGGCCTTGATCACCTTCTCGGTGAGAAAGCGACTACGACCGCCGTAGATGTGCGCGTCCGAGCTGCGCGGCTGGCTGGTCACCTGAAACCGCAACGGCGCGATCAAGGCGAGATCGTTCTTGGCGCGCGTCATGCCCACGTATAGCAAGCGGCGCTCCTCTTCGATCAGATCCGCTCGCCCGGTCGAAAATTCGTTCGGGAAACTGCCGTCCACCACGTTCAGGACGTACACACTGTCCCACTCCATGCCTTTGGCGGAATGGATGGTCGAGAGCACCAGATAGTCCTCATCGATCATCGGTTTGCCAGCGAGATCACTGGTCGACTGCGGTGGATCCAGTGTGAGCTCGCTCAGAAAGCGCTCGCGCGACGAATATTGCCCCGAGAGCAGCTCGAGCTGATCGAGGTCGCCGATCCGCGTATGGACGTGCTCGTAGATGCGCTCCATGTGCGGCTTGTACCACTCACGCGCCAGTCTCATCTGGCCCGCCCAGGGACGCTCCGGCTCGCCCAGCGCCTGATAGAGGTCGGCGAATTTGCGCCACGCAAGCTTGGCATCGCCTGGCGGCTCGTAGTTAGTCAGCTCCGCCCAGGAGTTGCCGGTCGCATTGAGATGTTCGATCACCCGCCGGGCGTTCACCGGGCCCATGCCGGGCAACAACTGCAAGGTGCGAAACGCGGCGAGCGCGTTGCGCGAGTTGTCCGCCCAACGCAGGATAGCCAGCAGATCCTTGACGTGCGCGGCCTCCAGGAACTTGAGTCCACCGTACTTCACGTAGGGGATACGGCGCTTGGTGAGCTCCACTTCCAGCATGTCGCTGTGGCTCCCCGTCCGGAACAGCACGGCCTGACGCTTGAGCGGCACCCCGGCCTCGCGACTCTGCAGGATGCGCGAGCAGACATACTCGACCTGCGATGGCAGATCGTCGACCGTGACGAGCCGCGGCTTGGCGCCCTGTCCACGCATCGACAACAGGTGCTTGCGATGCTGGCGTGGCGCCTCGCTCATCAGTGCATTGGCCGCATCGAGCACACTCTGCGTCGAGCGGAAGTTCTGCGCGAGTGTGACTATCTCAGCCTTGGGCTCGAACTGCTCGGGGAAGCCGAGAATGTTCTCTACCGCCGCTGCCCTGAACGAATAGATCGCCTGTGCATCGTCGCCGACCACCGTGACCCCTGCGCCATCCGGTTTCAGCGCCAGCACGATATCGCCCTGCAGCTTGTTAGTGTCCTGATACTCGTCGACCAGCACATGGTCGAAATGCGCGCCCACATGTTTGGCCAGGCGCGGCTCGGACATCATCATGTGCCAATAGAGCAGCAGATCGTCGTAGTCGAGCACGTTGAGCTGCTGCTTGCGCTCGACATAGGTGCGATAGAGCCTGGTGAGGTCTTCTTCCCACTCCGCATAGTGCGGGTACTGCTGCTCGAGCGCCTCCTTGAGGGACTTCTGGGTATTGATGCGGTAGGAATAGATGGCAAGGCAAGTGTCTTTGCGCGGAAACCGCTTTTCCTTCGCAGCAAATCCCAGTTCCTGCCGGACCGAATCCATCAGATCCGCCGAATCGCCGCGATCCATCACCGAGAAATTGGGCTCGAGCGACAGGTGTTTGGCGTAGTGCCGCAGCAGTCGATTGCCGATCGAGTGGAACGTGCCCGCCCAGCCGAGTCGCTGCAGGACCGCCTGTGCGCGACCGCCCAGCTTGTCGTCGAGCGCTTCCTTGACGATCTCGTGCACGCGGCGGCGCATTTCCTGAGCGGCGCGCCGCGTGAAAGTCAGCATCAGAATGCGCCCGGGATCTACGTCATGCAGAGCGAGGTGCGCAACGCGATGCGCGAGTGTGGTCGTCTTGCCGGTCCCGGCACCAGCGACGATCAGCAGAGGCCCCGAGCGAAATCCCTTCTCACCCGTGGGTTCGCCATAGGTAACGCCTTTGCGTTGCGCAGCGTTGAGTTTGGTGAGATGCAGAGAGGTGGCCATCCAACCGACTATACTTAACGCCGACGGGCGTCGTCAGGGAACACGCTCACACCTTCGCCTTGGCAATGTGACCGGCATCACGTGCTGCGGCTGCGCCGCCTGCCAGGGCCAGGCGCACCACCACGCGAGTACCATCGCTTGGCCCCGGCCCGATCTCGATCTCCGCCTCGAGCGCTTGTGCCCGGCGGCGCATATTGGCGAGACCGCGCCCCGCCGCCCGGCCCGCCTGCATGCCGCGACCGTCGTCCTCAATTTCCACGGCGATGGCCGGTTCGCTAGTCGCCAGCTGGGCGGTTCGGGTACGGACCGTGATCGTTTGGGCACCCGCATGCTTGAGCACATTGGCGAACGCTTCCTGAACGATGCGCATCAGCTGCAGCACCTGCTCGGGTCCAAAGCCGGCGATCGGTGGCACGTCGGTCACTTCCCAACGGAACTCGATGCCGGCCGCAGCGAAACGATTGGTGACCCGCATGCGCAACATGCCGAGCGCCGTCAGCAGGTCCGCCTCCGTTGCCTCGAGCGAATCGATCATCATGCGCAGATCGTCGAGCGCCTCGTGCAGGAGTCCATCGAGCTCGCGGGCGGCATCGGGGCGCGAGGCAAGCGCGATCGCGGCGACCAGCTGACCACCAATGCCGTCGTGCATGTCGCGCATGATCCGGCTGCGCTCCCCGGCCAGCGCCTGATTGCGCTCGAATACCCGAATGCGCGCATAGTTGGCTTCGAGCTCGGCGGCTTTCTGTGCTACACGGGCCTCGAGCTCGCGATTGAGGACTTCAGTCTCCCGCAGGGCGCGGGCAAAGCGAAACATGATGAGACTGCCGAAGACGAGCAGCACGAAGCTTACTGTGTACGGCAGATACATGCCGGCGGTGCCCGCAACTGGTCCTGCTGCTGTCACCAGATAATCGCGCACCGCAGTCGCCCACACGATGAGCGCACAGAGCAGCATCAGGCGTCGTTCGATCGTCGCATTGGCGAGCGCGGCGCGCGTCAGCTGCCAGACAGCACGGCCGCTCAGGATCAGCAGTATCGGAATGCCGACGTAACGCTTGAACTCACGCAGCGGCTCGCCGTCGATGAATGTCGCGGCGGCGAATGCCACCACCAAGTAGGCGATCGCTCCGGCCAACAACCAGCGCTCAGCGCGACGTGGCCGACGACCCAGGAAACGGTGCACGGTCATGATCGCGCAGACGACGAACGCGACCAGCGTGAACTCGCCGAGCACTCGCCATTGGGCTTCGTTCACCCACCAGCGGTCCGGACCTAACGAGTAGCAGACGTGCATGGACCAGGCGAGAATCGTGATGCCGTAGGCTGCGAATACCGTATCGCGCCGACGAAGCGCATAGATGATCCCGAACAGGGCGGCGAACAACAACATCGCAGCGACTGTGGCCTGCTTGGCCGTCACGTCGAGCAGCAGATGACGCTCGTAGGCGGCCGCCAAAACTTGATGGGGGCCGATATACATCGTGTCCATCTGATCGGAAGGTGGCTCTGCGGCACTGCGCACTAGGAGTTCGTTGCGACCGGGCTGCAGCAGCGCAGCCGGCACCGCCACCAGACGCGGTGCCCAATCGTGGCCATAGGGACGCAGGAGTTCGCCCGCCGCGGAGACCGGCGTGCCGTTGATGAACATCGCCAGATTGGCGCGTGGACGGCGCTCGTACACGGCCCACAGTGCTGCCGGCGCCTCGCCGAGTTCGAATGTCAGGCGGTACCAGGCCACACCGTCGGCAGCGCGCGCGATCGGCTGGCGATGGGGCAGCGCCACGGCTGACCACGCGACCGCACCGAGATCCTGCGGTGTGGCACCCGACACTGCCGCGAACTCCGCAGTCGCGTGCCGCCATTGCGCAAGACCAGCAGGCGGCGCATCGATGAAGCGCATGGTGGCCAGGAACACCACCGGCAAGACGGCGGCCAGCAGCCAGTACGCGGGACTCGGCGGCTTGCGCTTAGGTACCGCGCCGGACTTCGTCGATGAGGCCGAGTCTCGAAGCCTCATATACCGCCTCACTGCGCGAGTGTACGGCGAGTTTGCCGTAGATCTTCTTGGTATAACTACTCACTGTCGCGCCCGAAATCCCCAACATCCGCGCGATCTCTCCATAACTGAAGCCTTTCGCCGCGAGCTGCAAGACCTCGAGCTCACGGGTCGTCAGATCGATGGTCGAATCGACCGGCGATGGCGGCGGTTGTTCAGGCGACTCGGTCGGACGGAACACACGGATGAGATAGCGGGCGATCGCCGGACTGATCGGCGATCCACCCTGCAACAGTTGCGAGATCGCCGCGCCGATCTCGGAGCTGGGATCGTCCTTCAGCAGGTAGCCGGTCGCACCCGCTTTCAGAGCGGTGACGACCCGCTGTTCGTCACCGAACACCGAGATCACCATCACCTCCACGTCGGGATGCAGATCACGCGCGACACGGATGACGTCGACGCCGTTGCCATCCGGCAACTGGAGATCGCACAGCAGCACATCGGGCCGACCGGCCCGGACGGCTGTCAGCATTTCGGTGCACGTACCCACGGAAACAGGTACCTCGATGCCCTCCACCGCCAGCAACCGTTCCTCGAGGTTGCGCCGCGTGACGGCATCGTCTTCGAGCAGATAAACGATGGTCATGGACTCATATGGCATGGGAGCGCGGCCGTTGTCCAGCCCTCGCGCCACTTATGTTTCAATTGGCCATCCGCCACACTGCTTCACGAGGTCCGTACCATGGCAAGACGCCCGAACTATCCGTCGCAACGCAAACATGTGACAGCACTCAAACTGCCACTCGCCAAGCGCAGCGCACTCGATCCGGACCTGCGCAAGTATTTCGCAGTGTGCGACGAGAAGATCGGCTTTCTGCCGAATGTACTGGCCGCATACAGCTTCGATCAGACGAAGCTGCGCGCCTTCATCAATTTCTACAACGACCTGATGCTGGGCGACTCACGCGTATCGAAACTGGAACGCGAAATGATCGCGGTGGTGGTTTCAGCAGTGAATCGTTGCTACTACTGCTTGACGGCTCATGGCCAGGCCGTGCGCGAGATGTCTGGTGATCCCGCTTTAGGCGAATTGCTCGTGATGAACTATCGGGCCGCGAAGTTGACGGCCAGACAGCGGGCAATCCTCGACTACGCCCACAAGCTCACCGCAACTCCCGCGGCAATGACCGATGCCGACCGCCGGTCGTTGCGACGTGTTGGCTGCAATGATCGGGACATCTGGGACGTAGCTTCCGTCACCGCGTTCTTCAACATGACCAATCGGCTCGCAACGGCCGTCGACATGATGCCGAACGCCGAATATCACGCCCGGTCCCGGTGACGCCGTGTTGATCGACCGTCGGATTGAGTTCGTCGGCCGCGTCGTCAAATTGACCGTCGATGCGGTCGAGCTGCCGAACGGGGTACGCACGTCCTTGGAGGTCGTTCATCATCCAGGCGGCGCCGCAATCGTTGCAGTCGATGCGGACCAGCGCGTCTGCCTGCTGCGCCAGTACCGCTATGCCGCGGGCGGCTATGTGTGGGAACTGCCGGCCGGCAAGCTCGAGCCGGGCGAGCCGCCACTCGAGACGGCGCGCCGCGAACTGGCCGAAGAGGCTGCATTCCGTGCTGATCAGTGGCAACCCTTGGGCGATTACCTAAGCTCCCCAGGGGTGTTCACCGAGGTCGTGCATCTGTTCTTGGCTACCAACCTGTCCGCCGCTGCCAGCGCACCGGAAGAATCGGAAGTGTTCGAAGTGCATTGGTGGCCGCTCGAGCTCGCACGTGAACGGGCGCTCAACAACGAACTGCGCGATGGCAAGACCGTGCTGGGCATCCTGCGCGCCTGTGCGCGGCTGGCCAAACCGTGAGCACCGTCACGTTGTCGGTCGCCAGCATGCCTCAATCGACACCAGCTGTGACATTGTTCGACTCAAGACTCTCATCACTGTGGCATCTACAGCCAATGACGGACGAATCGGACAAGCCGCAGCGGTCTGCGCGAGCGGCACCCAAGGACGGACGGACGACGATGCAGCGGCTCGAGGGCCCCAAGCCGCTCACTATGGCCGTCGAACGACCCAAGGCTGCTGGCTTCGACCCGTATGCACGAGTCGGCGCCGGCGTGCAGGCGGGCAATGACCCCGGCGCGACGTCACGCCGTGACCTGCGCAAACTCGGCGAGTGGATCAAGATGAAGCGCGAGCTGGAAGAACGGCGCGCGCGCGGCGAATTCAACGACGATCAAGCTGACTAGGCGTGACGCTCGATGTGCGCGAGCTTGCGCATCACACCGAGGCGATAGAAGCGCCGCAGTTCGGACCAGATCGCCGAACCGTTGTCCACGACTGAGTTACGGCGCAGCCCCTGCGCCACGCGACGGCAATAGCGCGCGGCGTAGCGCGAAGCGGCGCGGTACATGCCAGCTCTATCCCCCGCGAGCGCCGCTGCGACACGAGTTCGAGCGAACAGCACGTGATGCAGTTCGCGCGGAAAGCGTCCGCCCTCCTGCTGCGTGAGCAACCAGGCCGAGGCCACGAATTTGTCGATCTCCGCTTGCAGCTCGAGCTCGAGCAACGACACAGGCTTGTCGAATGCAGCATTCCATGCCACGTACACGAAATGACTGACTCCCTCGATGGCGGTCAGATAGTCGGCGAGATTGGATTGATCGAGTCGTCGCATCGGGTCTGCCGCGCTCAGCCGCTGCAGTACCGCATCATCGAGGAACAACGACACCCCCAGCTCGTCGCCCGTCCTCGCGACGAATAGCTGTTCGTCGCTCGCCGCGCCGCCAAAGCCGCGGATGCTGTTCCGGTCAGTGACGACGAAATCCCGTACGTCATGTGCAGCCGGTAGGTCGTACAGACTGCCGAGTAGCTGTTGCAGTCTTGAGAGCAGCACGGCTCGCCTTCAGTGCGCCTGCAGCGGATGAGGCACGTGTGCGGGCTCGACGCCCAGTCGGCGCAGTATCGCCCGCGATCGTTCACTGCCGGTCTTGACCCACAGCTCGTAGAGCCGCAGCAGATCATTGTGCGAATACTGATAGGCCGTTTCGCTGATTTCGTTCAGCGCATCGACCATCGGTTGAAACTTCTGCGCCAGCTCCGCGAAGACCTGTCCCAGGGTCCGACGTCCACCGCTGCGCATGGAATCGGCCAACGTACCGTATGCCCGGCCGCCCATCGCAATGTGATAGTCGATATCGACGAGTTTCGCGGCAAAACCTTGGGCGAAAAATCCTGCCACGAACAGCGACACGTCGCCCAAACGCTGCAGGCCACGACAACGTTCCTCGTGCGTCGGTGCTTCCAGCGCCTGCGACAGCATGACGACTAGCGGCGTGAGTCTCGCACCGGCTGGCGTCTGCTCGAACAGCGCGTCGGCGCGGGCGAAAATCGTGAGCAGATTGACGACGTAATGCTCGGTCTGATCTTCGACCGCTATGTGCTGATGATTCAACGCATCGTGCAGGGCATCGCGAAAATACTCGCGTAGATCGGTGACCCGCTGCACGCGGACCTCTGTATCCATGACCCGAGTTCACCTCGCATCGGCAGGCATTGCCGTGATCAATGTCGCAGTTCTAACCTGGCACTCGCTGGGTTAGACTGCTAACACGTTAGACCGACACACGTCGAGGAGAGTTCAACGTGCGAGCGCGATTCGATGGGATGACTGCGGTCGTCACGGGTGCCGGCCGCGGTCTTGGGCTGGGTTGCGCCGAGGCGCTCGCACGGGAAGGCGCCGACGTCGTCCTCATAAGTCGCACGCGCAGCGAACTCGATGCAGCGATCGCAACCATCGTGCGCGATGGCGGCAAAGCCAGCGCGCTCGTGTGCGACGTTACGGACGCGACGGCCGTCAGCGACGCTTTCGCCACGCTCGCGCGTTGCGACGTGCTCATCAACAATGCCGGAGGCAACACACCGCAGCCATTTCTCGAAGTCGATCTCGGCACGCTGGATCGCCTGTTGGCGCTCAACGTGCGCTCGGCGTTCGTGGTGGCACAGAGTGCGGCGCGCCTGATGGTCGGCGCGAGGCGCGGCGCCATCGTCAACATGTCGTCGCAGATGGGCCACGTCGGCGGCCTCAATCGCACGGTCTATTGCATGACCAAGCACGCAATCGAGGGACTTACCAAGGCGATGGCACTGGAGCTGGCGCCGCATGGCGTCCGCGTGAATGCCGTCGCGCCTACCTACATCGAGACGCCGATGACGCAGCCGTTTCTGGCGGAGCCGGCGTTCCGTGCCGACACCTTGCGGCGAATTCCGCTCGGACGCGTCGGTACGATCGAGGAGGTGGTCGCTGCCACCCTGTTCCTCGCTGCGCCGGAGGCGAGCCTGATCACGGGCACCAGTTTGCTGGTCGACGGCGGCTATACGGCCCAATAGCTCGTCAGTGCTGGTCAGTCGCGTCGCGGCGCGTTGAGGCCGCGGTGCACCGCCGGTCGTGCACTGATGACGCGCCGCCAGCGGGCCACGTTCGGCCACGGATCGAAAGTGCCAAGTGTCGGAATTCTCTCCGCCGAGTTGGTCCACGGGTAGGTAGCAATGTCGGCTATCGTGTAGCCGTCACCCGCGAGATATTGCGTCTCGCCGAGTCGTTTGTCGAGCACGCCCAGTATCCGCTTCGCTTCGTTGCTATAACGCTCAATGCCGTAAGGCACCTGTGCTTTGGCGTACAGCGTGAAATGGCCTGCCTGCCCAAACATCGGGCCGACACCCGCCATCTGGAACATCAGCCACTGCAGCGTCGTGTAGCGCGCATGCGGCTCGACAGGCAACAGATCGCTGCGAACTTTCTCCGCCAAATAGATCAGGATCGCGCCCGACTCCCATAACACCAGTGGCCGGCCATCCGGCCCCTGGTGATCGACGATCGCCGGAATCTTGTTATTGGGATTGATGGCGAGAAAAGCTGGCGTCATCTGCTCGCTCTTGAGGAGATCTACCAGGCGCAGCTCGTATGGCAGCCCGAGCTCTTCGAGCAGGATCGACACCTTGTGACCGTTCGGCGTCGCATGCGTGTACAGTTCGATCATCCGTTTTCTCCGCGAGTGTCCTTGCATGATAAGCGCAATGCGCAGCTGCACGATCGGTGTGAGCGATCTCGCCGCCAGCCTGCGGCTGTTTCACGAGGTGATGGGTTTGCAGATCGAGACTCGCGGGCCGCTGTCCGACGCGCGCCGCGCCGCGTGGCAGCTGCCGGCGGATTGCAGCGGCGAAATCGTCGAACTTTCCTGTGCCGGCTACCCGATCGGCCGCATTCGCTTGCTGGCGCTCACACCAAAGCCGACCGAATACGTTCGACTCGATCCAGCGGTAGGCGGCAGCGACTCGCCCCTGGATATCGGTGTGAAGGCAGTGGATTTCTATGTCGCCGCGCCGATCGAGCGGCCGCTGGCAGAGCTCACGGCCGCCGGTTGCGTAGCGCGCTCAGCGCCAGTCAGGCATGTGATCGGCGATACGGAGAGTGAAGAAGTAGTGCTGTTTGGGCCAGACCATGTGCCGCTCCTGATCATGATCGGCCACCGCCACAGCCCGCGCAGCATGCGTGCTGGTACGCCGCACGGCAAATACAGCGAAGTACCGACCATCTCAGTCGTCGCCGGCGACCCGGCACTCAGCCGTCGCTTCTATGGCGACGGTCTCGGCCTCACCGCAGTGGTCGATGACGAAACACCGGCGCAATACCGCGACTTGGTTTGCAAACTCACCGGTGCACCGCCGGGCACGCGTATTCACTGGTTGCTCTATCAGGATCCGAACGAGCCGTCCGGCAAGATCTTGTTAGTGCATTTCATTGGTCGACCCGGCCACCGTCTCGTAGGCCGCATGCATCCGTCCAGGCTTGGCGTCGGTTTGTTCCAGCACAGCACACCCGATCTGCAAGCCTTGCAGTCGCATCTGGTCGCACTCGACGCGCAGCTCGTGACGCCAATGACGACGGTTGATGGGGAACGTCTGCTGCTGGTTCGCGGCCCCAACGAGGAATTACTGGAAATCACCGAACGTTGAGCGCGCGCACCAGTGCCGTGCAATCAGCGACTTCTATATCGGCCGGTTCGAGTTCGGTGGGCCAAGCCATGGCCGTACGATTCATCCATGCCGTGCGTAAACCTGCGCCACGAGCGCCGTGCACGTCGAGGTGTGGATCGTCGCCGACGTACAACACTCGATGGGCGGGCAGATCGAGTGCGCGCAGTGCGGCCTCGAAAGCGTTGTGGTGCGGCTTGGCCGCGCCCACATCGGCGGCGGTGAGCGAGACCGCAAACCAGGCACGAATACCCACCCGGCCAAGATCTGCGTTGCCATTCGTGAGGCTCGCTAGTGTGTAGCGCTGGCCCAGCTCCGCCAGCGCCGACGCTACATCGGCAAACAACTCGAGCTCATTGCGGGCCGTGAGGAACACCTCGAACGCCTCATCTGCCAGTGCGCGCATATACCCCACTTCGGTGGCGAGTCGGGCCAACGACTCTCGTCGGACGTACGACAGATCATGCGCGCGTTGCGGCTCAGCCTTGATCAGACTCAGGCGGTGCGCACGCATATCGTCGACCGAGAATGCTTGCGGCAACAGCGGATAGTGTTGCTCGAGCCAGGCGCGCAGTCGGCGCTCGGCGCGACCGATCACGACCGCCGAATCCCACAGCGTGTTGTCCAGATCGAAGCAAATGGCCGCAATCTCGCTCCGCATATCGCACTACGTCCTGCTTGAGTCGCGCCCGGCGACCGGGCACCCTACGATGCGGTCTGCCGCGGGTCAATCACGATCGTTGCCGCAGCCAGGAGCCATACATGTCGGATTTGAAGCTCATCATCGGGAACAAGAACTACTCATCCTGGTCCCTGCGCCCGTGGCTGTTGCTACGGCATCTCGGCCTCGAGTTCGATGAATACCAGTTGCGGCTCGACACACCGGAATTCACCCATGACATTCCCAACTGGAGCCCGACACGGCGCGTGCCGGCCCTGCACCATGGCTCGCTCGTCATCTGGGATTCACTCGCCATCTGCGAATACGCCTGCGAACTTGCCGGTGGCGGACTGCCAGAGGATCGGGCGGCGCGCGCCGTGGCGCGCTCCATTGCGGCCGAGATGCACGCCGGTTTCACTGCGCTGCGCGAGCGCTGGCCGATGAATGCCCGTGCCGATAGGCGCCGTGTGCCAGCCACGCCTGATCTCACCCGGGACCTCACTCGAATCGAAGCGCTGTGGGCGGACTGCCGGCAACGCTTCGGTACCACCGGTCCGTGGCTGTTTGGTAGCTACTCACTGGCCGACGCCATGTACGCGCCGGTGGTGCTGCGTTTTCGCACCTACGGCGAACGGTTCGCCTCACCGACCCAGGATTATCTGCAAACAGCTTTATCAGATCCGCACTTGCGTGAATGGCTGGCCGCCGCCCGGGCCGAGCCCTGGATGATCGCAGCCGCGGAGCTCGGCGCCGCGCAGGCAACGTTACCAGGGTAACACCACGCCATCGTACTGGCGGAACTGACCGGAGGTCGCAGCATCGAGCTCGGCGATGCGCGCGCGGATGCCAGCAACGCTCGCTGCAACGGAAATCGGCGCGTCGGGGCCACCCATGCGCGTCTGGGTCCAGCCAGGGCAGATCGCCAACACGTGCACACCGCGGCGCGCCAAATCTTTTGCGAGCGTCGCCACGATCATGTTGACTGCGACTTTGCTCGTACGATAGGCGTAGAGACCGCCCTCGGTCGTCGCGATCGAGCCCACACTACTCGAAATCACGATGGCTTTGCGCTCGCTGCTGATCGTCACGTTGCCGATCAGCGCCTCCGTAACCTGCAGCGGCCCGAGCGTGTTAGTGCGCCACACTTCCTCCAGCACTTCATAGCGGATACTGCCGAAGCTCTGGCCCAGGTCCTTGTCCGCACCCGGCTTGGGACCGAACAACCCCGCATTGTTGACGAGAACATCGATTGCGACGCCGTCGAGTGCCTTGCGAACGCCGGCGATCGAGCTGCTGCTGGCCACGTCCAGAGCAAGAATTCGAACCTCCGATTGGCGACCGAGCGCTTGCAGGTCGGTCGCAGACTCGGGCGCGCGACACCCGGCGATGACACGCCAACCATCCGCCGCGTATTGCCGGGCCAGTTCGAGTCCAATGCCCCGATTCGCGCCGGTGATCATGACTGTAGCCATCGCTCGCTCCTCCTGATGTCGTTGCATTCGGCCTGACATCCACAGCCTCCCAGCCTAGAATACGCTCATCATTTGCCCGATTCCCGGAGACTCAGCATGGCTGGTCGTAACTGCTTCCGCTCGTTCATCGTCTGCTTGGCGCTGAGTCTGCCGCTAGTCGCGGCAGCGCAGACGGACCGCGCGCCGTTCACTGCCCAGGATCTGGTCGCCATGAAGCGTGTCAGCGATCCGCAGACCTCGCCCGACGGCCGCCACGTCGCATTCGTCTTGCGGGAAACTGATCTCGCAGCCAATCGCGGCCGCACTGACATCTGGCTACTCGACCTGCAGCAGAAAGATGCCCAACCCCGCCAGCTCACCCGCGATCCGGCTAACGACTCCGATCCGCGCTGGGGCTCGGACAGTCGTACCATCTGGTTCGTCTCCGCGCGGTCCGGCACCTCGCAGGTCTGGCGTCTGTCGCTCGACGGCGGCGAGGCGGTGCAGATTACCGATCTGCCCCTCGACGTGGCCGCTGTGAAGCCCTCACCCGATGGCAAATCACTGGCGCTCAGTATGGAGGTCTTCCCGGACTGCAAGGATCTGCAGTGCACGAAGGATCGGCTGACCGCCAAAGAAAAGAGCAAAGAGACGGGGCTACTGTTCGACAAGCTGTTCGTCCGGCACTGGGATACCTGGCGCAACGGGACACGCGCCAACCTGTTCACTGTCGTGCTCGGTGCCGACGGTCGCGCAGGCACGCCGGTCAACGTCTCCGCAACGCTCAATGCCGATGTGCCGTCGAAGCCGTTTGGGGGTGATGACGTTTACACCTGGAGTCCGGACAGCCAGCGTCTGGTAGTCAGTGCGCGCGTAGCGGGCCGCACCGAGCCATGGTCTACCAACTTCGATCTATTTGAGGTGGCCGCCAATGGCAGCACACCACCCGTTAATCTCACTGCTGACAACCCGGCCTGGGACACCCAACCTGTGTTCCTCGCGAATGGCGATCTGGCGTGGCTTGCGATGCAGCGTCCGGGATTCGAAGCGGATCGCTTCCAGGTCATGCTGCGCGACAGTCGCGGTGGCGCGCCTCGGGCTCTCACGGCCGGGTGGGATCGCTCCGTTTCACACCTGGGTCGCAGTGGTGACGGCCGCAGCCTGCTGGCAACAGCCGATGACATCGGCCAGGTAGCGCTGTTCCGTCTGGACCCCAAGAGCGGCACTCGCACCAGGCTCGTGCAGGACGGCCAGGTCACCGGGTTTTCACCAACCGAGACCGGGATTGTCATCTCGTGGGCAAGTCTGGGCGCTCCCAACGACCTGTACTGGCTCAGCGGCAGTGATGCACCACAACGTCTGACGAACATGAATGCAGACATGCTCGCGGCGCGTTCCATGGCTGAGTACGAACAGTTCAGCTTTGCCGGCGCGGCCGACGCCAAGGTGTACGGCTATGTCATGAAGCCGCATGGCTATCAGGCCGGCCAGAAGTATCCGATCGCTTTCATCGTTCACGGCGGTCCGCAGTCGAGCTTCGCCAATTCCTGGAGCTGGCGCTGGAACCCGCAGGTGTATGCCGGGCGGGGCTATGCCGTCGTGTTCATCGATTTCCATGGCTCCACTGGCTATGGTCAGGCATTCACCGATGCCATCAGCGGTGACTGGGGCGGCAAGCCGCTGGTCGATCTGCAGCGCGGCCTCGCGGCTGCCCTCCAGCAATATCCATGGCTGGATGGCGAGCGCGCCTGCTCGTTAGGCGCATCGTACGGTGGCTACATGCAGAACTGGATTGCCGGCCAGTGGCCCGATCGATTCCGCTGCATCGTCAACCACGACGGCATCTTCGACAACCGGATGATGTACTACACCACCGAGGAACTGTGGTTCCCGGAGTGGGAGCACGGCGGGCCGCAGTTCGAGAAGCCCGAAGCCTACGAGAAATTCAATCCCGTCAATCACGTTACCAAATGGCGTACGCCGATGCTCGTGATCCACGGCGCGCGCGACTATCGCGTGCCGGACACCCAGAGTCTCGCCGCGTTCACCGCGCTACAACGACGCGGCATCGAGAGCAAGCTGCTGTATTTCCCGGACGAGAACCACTGGGTGCTGAAGCCGGCTAACAGCCTGCAGTGGCACGACACGGTGCTTGACTGGCTCGATCGCTACCTCAAATGAAGGACTGCTAGCAGCGAGTTACTCGACGACACGCTGCAGGCGCTCGCTGACACCGCCACAGGCGTAATCGAGCTCATCCCCAGCTGCGGTGAGCGTGACGCTGCAACGCGACGTGAGCCGCAGATCCTGGGGCACCAGTGACTTCAGCAGCTCGGGTGCTTGCAGGGCGTTGCGCCAGCGCGGTGCGTCCTTGAACACGAACGCATGCTGCACGATCTCCTTGCCGTCCACCAGCTCGAGCGACAGCATGTATTGCGACTGCTCGCCGTCGCCGCCGCGCCGTTCGAGATAGAACACCCGATCGCCGATCATCCCGGCATGCACCGGCAGGATCACGAGTGCCCCGCCGCGCTTGTCGGCCGATTCGTACTGACCGGTGATGTCACTGGCGAGTCTTGCCAGCTCACCTTCGCGGCGCGCCTTATCCGATGTACAGGCGACCAACGTGCCGACAACCAACAGCGCAGCTATCAGCCAGAGATTTCGATTCATTGCTCAATTTCCTTGGGCTTGCAATCCTTGGGTTCGGCTCGATTCTCAACCGTAGAACGCGCGCCATTCCGCTCGATAACTCAGGCCCAGCGTCATGATGCGATCCAGCATCTCAGGATAGGTGATTTCGGCGGCGAGCGCCGCCTGGGAGAAATCCTCGTCCTCGGTCAGATTCGGATTGGGATTGGCCTCGAGGACGTACACCTCGCCGGCCGGCGTCACGCGGAAGTCCATGCGGGCGTAGCCCGACATACCCAACGCCCGATAGATCCGTCGCGACAACTTGTCGAGCCGCGCCACGATCGCGGGTGACAAGCCGGCCGCCGCATGGGTCGTGATGCCATGCTTCTCCTGATAGCGCTTGTCCCACTTTACCTTGCGCGTGGCAATGCCGGCTGCCGACACGCCCAATGTACCGAAAACCATTTCCCACACGGGCAACCGGGTGATCCGGTCGTTGCCGAGCACCGCGACATACAACTCACGCCCTTCGATGTACTCCTCGATCAGCGCGTCGGTCTTCACCTGCTCATGGATGAACTCGATGCGCTCCTTGAGCCGCGCAGGGTCCTCGACGATCGACGCCTGCGCAATACCGAGAGAAGCATCCTCGGTGGCGGACTTCACGAACAATGGATACTTGAGACGACGGGGAATCTTCAGTTTGACGCCGCGGCGAACGACGGCGAAATTGGGCGACGGGATGCGATGATAGGAAAGCAACTGCTTGCAGAGGGGCTTGTCGCGCGCCAACAGCAGCCCGCGGGGATTGCAGCCCGTATAGGGCTGGCGCATCAGCTCGAGAAACGCCACGACGTGTTGGTCGTATTTGACGATGCCGTCGAACTCTTCCAGCAGATTGAACACGATATCCGGCTGCCACTCCGCAATGACACCGCGCAACTCCGCGACGCTATCCGACACTCCGAGGCAACGCACGTCATGACCGGCTTTGCGCAAGGCGGAAATGACGTCGTATTCCGTCCGCCATTCATCGATCTCTTTCTCGGTGAACCCGTCGAGGCTCTCTGGTGGTATCAGCGTGGCATGCACCACCACCAGGGTCCGCATTCTCTTCATAGGGGCAAGCGCGGACTCTCTCTATCGGCATAGAGACGTGTTATCCGTAACAACATCCAGCGCGCATGGCGCAGCGCGTCCCGGCGGCTGCCGTGAACATAGAGACGCAGCGTCACGCAACGATCGATCGCAATTCTCAACATCTGGCGCACGCTATAGGCTTCAGTACCGAGCTCGTTTACCACACTCTCGACGAGTACCGCACGTTCGCTATGTAAAAACTTAGACGCACGCACGGCGCCGGCACGCGTCGGCTCGAACGTAAACACGCGTTCCAGCACCCGATCGACGTTCGAGCGGTGGTATTGCGACAGGCGGGCAATCTTGCGTCGATAGTGCTCAGCCAGCGTGCGCGTGTTCTCCTCCAGCGGTTCGATCCGCTCCCGGCTAACGACCACCGGTCGCCGCGTCCGCACCTCGTTCATCAGTTGATCGATGAACTCGATCTTGTGAAAGGCCGGCCAGTCTGCATAGGCCGTGCGCCACTCCGAATTGGGTTTGAGCCACACCGCAAAAGTCTCGGCGAAATCCTCGCACGGATGGGACTGCGCGTACCACTCGCCCAGATGGTGCACATAGCGCTTGCTACCCGGGCGAGCTCGATAACTGCTCGGGTATGGCAGTGACGCCGGACCGAACACTTCACGCCACGCTTTGCGACGACGCAGCCGATAGGCCGTGTCGATCGCGTGGCCGGCCTCGTGCCGCAGAATCCGCATCGACCAGTTGGCATTGCCACCTTCCACTTCGTTCATCATGCGGCGCTCGAGCCGTTCGAGCCGCGGATGCGCGAGATAGAATGGGATCGCGATACCGGGCACACCGTCGGGCGAAAACCATTCTTCCGCGAACCACACGTGCGGTCGGAACTTCACCCCGCGCTTCTCGAGTTCGCGATACAGGCGTCGCACACGCGGCGCGATCGGTGAGTCTTCCACCTTCACTTTAAAATCGCAGAACCGCAGCTGCAGCAAGTCGTCATCCGCGAGACGCGCCCACGGACGCGCCGGCGCGCGGCGCCGCGTGACGATTTGACGGGTGGTTGAGGCCATGGAGGGCGGCAAGCTTAAGCCAGGTGACGACGCGACGGAATCAGTCCGCCAGCGCGACCATTGCGTGCGTCAGGAGGCGATCAGAGGTCTCTTCGATCAAATCCTTACGGATCAAACTATTGCGCCAGTTTCCCGGAATCGCGGTGACACCGTAGAACGCGCCGGCGAGCTGCCCGTAAATGGCCGCCGCGACATCCGAATCCTCGCCGAGATTGACGACCTGCAGCATGCCGCTACGGAGGTCGCGACTGGTATGGAAGGCCCACAGCGCTGCTTCCAGCGCCTCGGTCACTGTCCCGCCGCCCGTGATCGCCGGCGGCGCTTTGCGGGCATAAGAACCCTCTAGGATCGCGCGCACCACCGGCTTGAGCGTCGCGGTAGCCAGCAGCGCTTCATCCGGCCGCAAGATGCTGAGCTTGTCGCGCCCCGCGAGTGCCTGGTGCAGCATCGCTGCCAACACCCGAGCACAGTCGAGCGCGACCGGCGCCTGGTTGGTGATGCGCGCCGACTGCACGGCCTGGTGCACGGCGGCGGCCGCATCGGCGAAGAAGTACATGACCGCTGGCACGATACGCGACAACACTTCCTTGTCTGGCTGATCAGGATCGTGTGAGCCCGCGAAGGGCAAGCGTCTGTAGCTCGCGGTCGCCAAAGCACGGGACACGCTCGCCGTGATGCCGACGCACTGCCCCGTCGCTGACAGGTAGCCCTCCTTCTGCCAACGAAGATAACGACGCACCTGATCGTGTGCATCGAAGCCAGGGCTCTCCAACAGGCTGTCGGCCAGCACCAGCGCCATCGCCGTATCGTCGGTCCAGCCGCCGCGCGGCAGCTCAAACGGTCCGCCGCCTAACAGATCACCTACGACACTGAAAGAACCTGGTTTGCGGAACTGCGTCGCCGCTGCCAGCGCATCGCCGACTGCCAGTCCCAGCAATGAGCCGAGAAATCGTTCGCGCAAGCTCTGCGCGGCACCCAGCACAGCCGGCGTCTCGTCCGGCGCGCTGATCTGGCGCCAGGCACGAACGTACTCCTGTTGCTCGATCGTCTCAGGCACCTCGGGCCAACTGCGTGAGCGGGCGTTATCGGCCCACAGCCGATTCAGCTCTTCCAAGGCGGCGTCGCCAGACAGTCCGCGATTCACCAAGAGACAGCCGATGACCGTGCCGGTGCGGCCGATGCCGGCCCGACAATGCACATAGACCCGCCGCCCCTCCAGCAACGCGGCGTCCAGCTCCGCCAGGATCTCGGCCATGTGCTCGAGTTGCTGCGGCACGTCGTGATCCGGCAGCGGTTTGCGCAGATAGAGCGCCGTGCGTGGCACCAGTGGATCGTACGCCTCGCGTTCGCCGGGCGCCGTCAGATCGATGAAGCAATCGAAGCCCGCTTCGAAGAAGGCGCGCATGCGCAGCGCCGTCTCTTCCGGCGACCGCCCGCCCGGGTATTCACCAGCTAACAAGCGATTTTCGATTACCCAGTAGGAGGCGTCGATCGGCTTAGGTGGCTTGCTACCTGAATCGGCTGCCAGCGGACTGCGTAGGGCCACTACGGCTCACCTGACCGCAGTTGGGCGAAATCGTGCAGCCGCGGGTCCGCCAGGTGCGAGACCTCGACGTTGCGCAAGGCAGAGAAGATCGACTCGGTGCGCCCCGGATACTCGCGCTCCCACTCGGCCAGCATCTTCTTCACGAGTCTGCGCTGCGCATTGTCGTTCGAGCCGCATAGCTTGCAGGGAATGATCGGGAATTCCCGGGCACGCGCATAGCGCTCGATCTCCTGCTCACTGACATACGCCAGCGGCCGGATCACGACGTGACGTCCGTCGTCGGACACCAGTTTGGGCGGCATCGCTTTCAGCCGACCACCGAAAAACAAATTGAGGAACAGCGTCTCGACGATGTCATCCCGGTGGTGCCCCAACGCGATTCTGGTAATGCCATGCTCGGCGGCATAACGATAGAGCGCGCCGCGGCGCAGCCGGGAACACAGTCCGCACATCGTCTTGTCTGCCGGAATCACCCGCTTGACGACGCTGTAAGTGTCCTGCTCGATGATCTCGAACGGCACACCCAAGCCGCGCAGATAGTCAGGCAGGACGTCGGCGGGGAACCCAGGCTGCTTCTGGTCGAGATTGACCGCGATCAGTTCGAAACTGACTGGCGCACTGCGCTGCAGCGACAACAGCATATCGAGCAGTGTGTAGGAGTCCTTGCCGCCCGATAGACACACCATCACACGATCGCCGTCGCTGATCATGGCGAAGTCTTCGATTGCCTTGCCGACGAGCCCGCGAAGGTGCGCGCCGAGCTTCTTCGAGGTGCGCGACGGCAATGCGCCGGCACGCGCTTCTGCTGCCAGCGCGGTCATGCAGCGGCACTATCCGTGCCCGGCGCATCGAGATACTTGCCTTCCAGGTAGCGGACCGCGGCAGCCGTGCCGAGCGGCTTGCCGGTCGCGTTGCGCAGCAATTCATGCGGGGTCACACTCGCCCCCCAGCTGTAGACATTGTCCTGCAACCAGCCGAACAACCCGCTGAATTCGCCGCGCGCCAGCTGATCATCGAGATCCGGGGTTGCCTGGCGCAGCGCCTCATAGAATTGTGCCGCCATGACGTAACCGACCGCATAAGAAGGAAAGTATCCGAAAGAACCCACCGCCCAGTGTACATCCTGCAGACAGCCCTCGATATCACTCGTCGGCCGCACGCCGAGGCGTTGCGCCATCATCGTGTTCCAGGCATCTGGCAGGTCGCGCACCGCCAACTCACCGGCCAACAGCTGCTTCTCCAGTTCGTACCGCACCAGCACGTGCACCGGGTAGGTAATCTCATCGGCATCCACCCGGATCGCACTGCGTTTGACGCGGGTGAGGTGCGCGTACAGGTTGTCGACGCTCCATTCCTCGCCACTCACGCCAAAGTGCTTGAGCACGCGCGGCTGCAGGTACTCGACGAATGCACGACTGCGCGAGATGATCATCTCCAGCAGCAGCGACTGACTCTCCTCGAGCGCCATACCCCGATCCCGGCCGACCGGCTGCTCGGCAAACTTCGCTGGCAAGCCCAGGTCGTACATCGCATGGCCGGTCTCATGCAAGGCACCTAACAATCCAGAGAACGGATCGTTGACGTCGAAGCGTGTGGTTATTCGGACATCGCCTGGCACGCCCTCGGTGAAGGCGTGCTCGCTTTCATCCAGGCGGCCGCGATCGAACGGAAAGCCGAGCGCCGTCATGACGTCCACACACAATGCCCTCTGGCGCCCGACCGTGAAGCGTCCAGTGAGCGGCAGCGGTGCACGCTGTTCCTGCTGCCTGATCGTTTCGCGGATCAGTGTCGGCAGGCGCCGCGTCAGTCCTTTGAAGACACCATCGATATCGGTCGAGGTGATGCCGGGGCTGAACTCATCGAGCAGCGCGTCATAGGGCGCGAGATTGAGTGCCTGCCCGAGGAGCTGCGCCTTGTCACGGACCAGATTCACCACCTCTTCGAGATGCGGTGCAAAACTCTCGAACTGGCCAGTATCACGCGCTGCCACCCAACGCACTTCAGCCTGCGACGCCGCCTTCGCCAAACGGCTAATGAGTGATATCGGCGTCGCGATCGCATGATCGCGTTGCCGCCGCATCTCACGCAGATTCGCGCGTTGCCAGTCCTCGAGCATCGCGTCGGCCGCCTGGGCGCGATCCAGCAAACGGGTGATGCGCGGCGCCGTGAGCAATACATGGTGTTCGGTTTCGAGCGCCGCGAGCTGCTCGCCGCGCACGCTCGCGCTGCCGCGCGGCATCATCACCGCGGCATCCCAGCGCAGCAGCGACATGGCGCCACGGAACGCGTGCAGGCGTTTCCACTCCTGCTCGAGTTGCTTGTAGGGCGTCGGAGCCATCAATTCACCATTGCTGCTGGTCGCTTGCGAGGCGCGACTTTTGTTCCCGCATTCCGCGCGTGTGGGCGGTCGGGACACCGTCAGTCTACCAGCGAGGTCAGCGCTGGCAACCCATCGATCGAATAAATATCAATACAATCAATGATTTAAAAAAATCCGCGAGGCGTTGACAGGCCGCTGCCGGCCGATTATGTCCGAGTGGGAACGGTGCGCCTCGTCTACCGGCTGCGGGCTCGAGGAGGCACAGGGCCTGGACCCGCGCAGTGCAGAGCATGTTCTGAGGCGCACCCGGGAAGTCGCCGATTGCCTGACGCCCGATCTCACGCGCGGCGCGGCGCCCAAGGAACTACGCGCGCTAGGCACTCTCTCGTGGCTCGACGCCTAACCAGGTGATCGACGACCCAGAGCGACCGCTGAAGAGTTGTAGAGATGGACGGGAATGGCCGTTATTGTGCGAATACCAGTTCGCCGTTTACGTAGTCAACCGTTAGGACGAAGTGGCGTAGAAAAGCGTTGCCGGCGTTACCCTCTCGCACCCCATCGGACAGCTTCTTGTCAGAGAAATTCACCTTGGCATTTTCGACAGCAAATGGGCCGACGGAAATTAGATCGAGGATGCCGGCGCTGACTGTTCGGCTGCCTCGTGCGCCAATACGCCTTTCTTGCTCCGCGTCATCAGCAGCCCACTCCAAACCCAAACGATCGACCACGGGACCATAGAATTCGATGCCACCCGACTTGCCGGTGTCCAACGACACCATGACGGGCTCGCCCTGAACGCGTATTTCGAAGAGGGGAATCACGTCCTCGGCAGAATTGAATCTCAAGGGCACGCGATGCTCCCGTGTGACGGGGGTTGTCGGCGGCCTCAACGCGCGCCGAGAATCGGCTATGACGATTTCGCCAGCTTGATAATCGAATCGAACGATCCGATCCTTCAAGAAGCTGTAGCCCAGAATCAAGACGAGATCAGAATCGAGCGCCGCACCGAACGAGGACAAATCCGCCGCAACGGCATCTATCGCGTCGAACTGCCGACTGTTCAGCGACAGGCCTTCGATGGTGGCTCGCATGACCTGGAGACCTTGGCCGTCCCCAGAACCTTCCGCTTCATCCGATATGCTCTCGTCAACCGGTAGGCTTAGCGCACGTGCAAATGACACGTCGACCACAGACGGATCGACACCGGTGTCAATGAAAGCGGCGTGGGTATCTGATCCCTTGATCGACGCGCGAATCAGCATGATGCCTTTGCTTTCCTGCGCAGAGGCAATGACGAATCCGCCACCCGTCTTGCACGATGCCAACGTGGACAGGGCCGCGACTATGCAGGCAACTGGCAAAACTGGTCGAAGAGAAAGCAATTGCGGAGCTCTCTATTCACCAAACCAGCCAGAACATCGCGAGTGACGCCAGGAATCCCACCGACCAGACCAGTGAGCGCGCAGTCGCACGGTCAGTGACGTAGAGAACTATGTACAAGACGCGCGCGGCGATGAAGACCAGCGCCACGAGGTCGACGTTCGCCTGCGGTGCACCCGCGACCTGTGCCGTCAGCACGCCTGCGGCGAACACGATCAAGGCTTCCCAGGAATTCTGCTGCGCGGCATGCGCCCGGGCACGCCAGCCCTGCTGCTTGGCGAGCCACTCGCGCGGTCGTCGATTGTCGAAGTTCTGAAAGCCGGCCTTAGCGAGTCCGGCACAGACCACCGGCAGGAGCGACGCGACGAACAGGCACCACAGGGCGATGGTCATGTCAGCCTGCCGGTCCTGGCTGCGACACCGGCGGTGTCAGCGGTGACGGCGCGCCTGCACCAGGCTCGCCACTGCCTTTCACGTCCTGGCGCCCTAACAACTTATCCAGCACGCGCGAAACATGCTCCGGCGAGCGCGTATTGCGCGCGATCAGCGCATACAGCGACGGCACGACATAGAGCGTCAGACTGAGCGAGAAGATCGTGCCGAAAAACACCGTGGCGCCGATCGACTGGCGGCTCTCCGCACCAGCCCCGGTCGACAGCATCAGAGGAACGGCACCGAATGCTGTGCACAAACTGGTCATCAGTACCGGTCGCAAGCGCACGGCCGCGGCTTCGACGATCGCATCGATGAATTCATGACCACGGTCACGGAGCTGATTGGCGAACTCCACGATCAGGATGCCGTTCTTGCAGGCGATGCCGATCAGCATGATCGCTCCTATCTGGCTGAACACGTTGATCGACGAATTGAACAGCCACAACCCCAGCAAACCGCCGACGATGGCGAGCGGCACCGTCACCAGAATGACTATCGGATGAACGAAGCTCTCGAACTGCGCCGCGAGCAGCAGATAGACGATCAGCAAAGCGAAGGCGAAGGTGAGCCAGAGCTGATTGCCGGTCTGCTTCAGCTCGCGCGACTCGCCGTCGTAATTGATGACTGAGGTCGGCGCTTCTTCGCGAATCACCTGCTCCATGTAATCGAGCGCCTCGCCCAGCAGGTAGCCTGGTGCCAGATTGGCCGACAATGTGATGGCGCGCAGCTGGTCGAAGCGCCGTAGCTCATTGGGACCCGCCTGCTCTTCCACCTTGACGACGGCTGACAGTGGCACGAGACTCCCGGTGCTCGACGACCGGACATACAGATTGTCGAGATCGCTCACCGACGAGCGCTCGTCGCCGCGCGCCTGCAACAGCACGTTGTATTCTTCGCCGCCCGAGACGAACTGCGTGACGATTCGTGACCCGAGCATAGTCTCGAGCGTGCGGCCGACAGTCGACAACGAAACGCCGAGATCCGCCGCCTTGTTGCGATCCACCTGGATAGCCAGTTGTGGCTTGCGTTCCTGATAGTTTGAATCCAGGCCAATGATGCGCGGATTGTCGGCTGCGACCCGCGCCATGATCTTCTCGCTCCATTCCGCGAGCTCGGCATACTCACTGCCGCCAATCACGATCTGCAACGGCCGGCCGGCGCCGCCGCCGAAGCTCGGCGGCTGGATCACCATAATGCGGACACCCGGAATTGCGTTCACCTTCTGCTGCACGCGACTGGCGATCGTCGCGGCGGAATCGTCGCGTTCGTCCCACAGGTGCAGCGGCATGAACACCGTACCCGAATTCACACCGGACGCACGTCCCCATGCGCCGGAACGCGAGATGACGCGCCGCGCATTACCGCGTTCGACTTCCTGCTGCAGGATCGCCTCGATTTCTCGCAGATGCCGGTCGAGGTAGGCGAGACTCGCACCCTCCGGTCCCGTCACCATCACTGGCAGCATCGCGCGATCCTCGGTCGGCGCCAGTTCCTGCTTGAGCTGCATGCCGCCGAACGGCACACCAAACACGGTCAGCGCCACCACTGCGACAGTAAGCAACATCGCCGCGCCTACCACGAACATGGGTCGCCGGCCGCGCAGGACGGCGCGCAGGCGCTTCGCGTAGCCGACGTCGATATCCCGAAACAACCGATCGACGAACACGGAGAGTCGGCCGCGCGGCATGCCATTGGCAAACAGCTTCGACGTCATCATGGGCGTCAATGTCAGCGCCACGAGCGCCGAGAATCCCACGGCTGCCGCCACACTGATGCCGAATTCACCGAAGAAGCGGCCCATCCGTCCGGGCATGAACGACACCGGTATGAATACCGCCATCAGCACCAGAGTCGTTGCCACCACCGCGAAGCCTATCTCGCGCGAGCCGTTGGTCGCCGCCACCAGCGCCGGCTCGCCGTTCTCGATCCGTCGCACGATGTTCTCGAGTACCACGATGGCATCGTCGACGACGAGGCCGATGGCAAGGACCGCACCCAGCAGCGTCAAGGTATTGATGGAGTAACCGAGTGCTACCATGACGAGCGCCGCGCCCAACAGGGAAACGGGAATCGTGACTGCAGGCACCAGAGTCGCGCGCAACGTGCCGAGGAACAGGAAGATGACGACCAGCACGATGACCAGTGTCTCGGTCAACGCGAAGCCCACCTTCTTGATCGACTCGGCAATGAACACGGAAAAATCGAGGTTGACCTCGGCCTGTATGTCCTTGGGCAGCGTCGATCGGAGCCGCTCGACCTCGGCACGTACGGCGCGCGAGATATCGAGAATGTTGGCCTGGGACTGCGGCACGATGCCGATGCTCACGCCGGCAAGCCCGTTCGAACGCGCGATGCTGCGATCATTCTCCGCACCGATCCGCACGTCAGCGACTTCACCAAGGCGCACCAGATAGCCGTCTACGCCGCGGCCGATCACCAACTGACGGAAATCCTCCTCGGTCTTGAGGCCAGTGTCCGTGCGCAACGTGAACTCGCGCTGTTCCGATTCGATCCGCCCGGCGGGCAGTTCGACATTCTCGGACCGCAATGCGCTCTCGACATCGGCCACGGTCAACTGGCGCGCGGCAAGCGCATCGCGATCGAGCCACACCCGCATTGCGTACAGTCGCTCACCACCGATGCGTATCGTGGCGACACCCGGCACCGACGAGAACCGGTCCTTGAGATTGCGCCGCACGTAATCGGTCAGTTCCAGCGTATTGCGCGATTCGCTGGCGACGTTGATGTACATGACGACTTCCTGGCCGTCACCCACTTTCGTCACCTGTGGCGGCTCCACCTCGGGCGGCAGGCGATTCATGACGCGCGAAATGCGCTCCCGCACGTCATTGGCAGCGGCGTCGAGATCGCGGTCCACCGCAAACTCGATGCTGATGTTCGACGACTCGTCCTGGCTCGTCGACGTCATCTTCTCCACGCCTTCGAGTCCGGAGACCTGCTCCTCCAGTATCTGCGTCACGCGCGTCTCGATGACATCCGCCGACGCACCGCGGTAGGCCGTGTTGATACTGACAACCGGGCGATCGACGTCCGGATACTCGCGGATCGAGAGCCGCAGCGCCGCCGTCAGGCCGATGATCAGCAACAACAACGACAGCACCGCCGCGAACACGGGCCGACGGACCGAGACGTCAGAGATCATCATGTCGCTGCTGCCTGCGTCGCTTCGCGCACGGCAGCGCCGTCGCGAATGCTCTGCGTACCTTCCGTCACCACGCGCTCGCCAGCCGCGACGCCGGCTACGATCTCAACCGAGCCCGGGGTGCGTCGGCCAATCGTGACTTCGCGCTTGCTCGCGACTCCGTCCACCACGACGAAAACGAATTGCTTGTCCGTTTCGGGGACCAGCGCTTCCTCCGGGATGACCACCGCGTCGCGCCGATCCTGCTCCAGCTTCACCGTCAGGAACATCCCGGGTTTCAGCACACCCTCGGGATTCGGCAACAGAGCACGCACCGTGACCGAGCGAGTCGCTTCCTCGACCCGCGAATCGACCGTGGCAATCTTGCCCTCGAAAGTGCGTGCCGGAAATGCTGGCGAGCGCGCCGTCAGCTGCAGGCCTGGCCGCAAGCCGGCGAGCAGGTTTTCCGGCACGCGGAAGTCGAGCTTGATCGTGCTGGTATCGTCGAGCGTCGTGATCACGGTGCCAGGACTGACCAGACTTCCCACGCTGACGCGGCGCAGCCCGACACGGCCACTGAATGGCGCCCGAATCACCGTGTCCTCGCGTCGCGCGCGCGCTGCAGCGAGCCGCGCCTCGTTGCCCTTGAGCGCAGCCTCGAGCTGCTCGAACTGTGACTGCGACACGAGTTGCCTGGCTAACAACTCGCGACTGCGATCGTACTGGCTCTGGCTGTCGGTCAGCGCAGCCTGCGCCACCGCAAGATCAGCGCGCACGGCAGCGCTGTCGAGCTCGACCAGCAGATCGCCGCGCTTCACCGTCTGCCCGTCGCGGAAATGAATCGCCGTCACGATATTGCTGTTCTTGGCTGTGATATCGACCGACTCGTTGGCGCGCGCGGTGCCGAGCGCCTCGAGCTGTTCGGCGATGCTCTCCTGCCGGCTCGCGACCGTGGCAACGAGCGCAGGCGGACGACCGCCCGCAGCCGGGGAGGAACCGCGCGTCGCGACGGCCGCGCCACCCGGCCGTGTGGCCGCACCAGCCGCTGGTGCCGGCCGACTCATGGCACTCGGCGGCCCGCCAGCGCCGGAGGACTGGCCCGCACGCTTCGTCACATAGATAGCCCAGCCGGCGCACGCGACCGCGACCAGCAGACTGAGGGGAGCGACTAGATTGCGTGCACTGGCCATGGTGGATCGAGATTATCGCACCCTTGCCCACTGTCCTTAGTACGGATTGACCCTAGTGCCGCTCGCCGCGACCACTATGAGATCGATGCGGGGTCTTTTCCACGCCGGCCGACGAGTCCGGTAGCCAGGGCGACGCCGACCAGGACAACAGCGGCACTTATTAGCAAGCCCATTGTGACGGGCTCGTGCAGGAACAGCGCACCCCACAGGATGCCGAACACTGGGATCAGGAACGTCACGGTAATCGCTTGCGACGCACTGACACGACTCAACAGGCGGAAGAACAACAGATAGGCGAGCGCCGTACAAAAGAGGCCCAGCGCAATGACTGCCCACCAAGCGGTTGCCGACGGCGGCACCGCCGGCCAGCTCACCCAGGCAAACGGGGCCATCAGTAGCAACGCCGCCACGACATTGCCGGCCGCGACCAGCCTTGCGTTGAGCGCACCCAACTGACGTTTGGTGTAGTTGGCTGCGACGCCATACATCGCCGCGCCGACCACCGCGGCGATGACGCCGAGCAGTGAATCCTCCGCGTGTGTGCCGATCTCACCGCCGACGATGTAGAGCACGCCGCAGAAGCCGATCGCGATGCCGGCAACCCGCAGCGCATCGAGACGTTCGTGCAGCCAGAAATATGCAACCAGCGCGCCGAACATCGGGGTCGTCGCGTTTATCACCGATGCCAGCCCGCCGGTGATCGTGAGCGTGGCGTAGGCGAACAGTGCAAACGGCACGGCGGTGTTGATCAACCCCAGCACTAACAACTTACGCCAGTGCCGCAAACTCGTCGGCGTCCATTTGACGAACGGCAGCAGCACGATGCTGGCGATGGCCAGCCGCACGACGACCAGCGCAACCGGACCGAACTGCGGCGAACTCACGCGCAGCAACGGATAGGCGGCGCCCCAGATGGCCGCCACGACGACCAGTATCAAAAAGTCCGCGGGCCGCAATCAGTTGACTCGCGCGCCACCGGCCGAACGGCGCAGTTGCTCCCAGACGAGCACCGCTCGCTTGCGATCGATTCCCCAGCGATAGCCGCCGAGCGAGCCATCGCCACGCAGCACGCGATGACAGGGAATGATCCAGGCGATCGGGTTGGCGCCCACGGCGTTGCCGACAGCCCGCGCAGCACCCGGCATGCCGAGGCGCGCGGCCAGTTCACCGTACGTGGTCATGCCATCAAGTGCCAGCAAAGCCCGCCAGACCTGCACCTGAAAATTGGTACCCGCCACCGCGAGCGCGAGCGGTGGCGCAGCCTGCGCAGTACGCGGCCAGATGCGGTGCGCCATCTGTGCGGCATTCGGGTCGTCGCGTACCAGTCGTGCGCCAGGCCAGGCCTGGGCCAACCTCTGTGTCGCAGCGAATCCCGGACTATCGACGAATGCGAGATGGCAAACACCGCGCTCGGTCGCCGCGATCAGCGTCGCACCGAAAGGCGACGCCGTGACGCCGTAGCGGATGGTTACGTCGGCGCCACGCTTGCGAATCTCGCCAGGCGTCAGAGCCTCCATGGTGACCGTCAGGTCGTGCAACCGACCCGCACCCGACAGTCCGACGTCATAGGCCGCATCGAGCACCGCCGGCGCTGACCCCAGCGCGTCGAGGGCGGCTTCATGCGTAACGAGGGCAAGGTATTGTTTCGGCGTCAAGCCGGCCCAGCGTTTGAACAGCCGGTTGAAGTGGAATTCTGACAAGCCGACATCCGCGGCGATGTCTGCGAGCCGCGGCTGCGCGCGGAAATTGGTATCGATATAGCCGATGGCACACGCGATGCGCCGAAAGTCCCGATGCGTCAAGAACGCCGTCTCAGCGCCAGCCGCAGAACCAGCGGCGCGACTCGCCCGACTAACAAGTGGCGCCGGCAGCGCAGTTATCGAATTGGTCGCGTGTCTCATGGCGCCAATGCTACGCTAGCCAGCACGGACTGCGACCCGGATCTTGCTGGATCCGCCGCCCGATCCTGCAATCCACGTAGCAGCATGTTGGGCAAGACCGAGGCGTCCCAAGTCTGCGACTGTCGCCCCAATCTCAGGATGACGAGTTGCTCGGACGGGATTGCCCACAGCGTGCGGCCACCGCCGCCTTCCATCCAGATCACATCGGCCGCCTGGTAGGCTTCGCCATGTGGGACGCCGCGCCCCGCGCCAGGTGTGTATTCGCGCACACCGGCAGGCGCCCGCCCGGTCCAGATCTGCAGGCCATAAAACGGGTTCGCACGTGAGCCGGTCGCCATCTCCGCCACCCAACCAGGCGGCAGTACTTGCGTGACACCGGCGACACCATCGGTGATCAGCAACGCGCCGAGTCTGAGGTAGTCGCGTGCCGTCGCCCGAAAGCAGCAATAGACCGCCGGCATCCCATTGCGTCGGTCCATATAGAACTCGGCCGCACCGGCACCAATCGGATGCCAGAGCTTCTCATCCACATAGCGCTCGTACGGCACACCCGTCGCCCGCTCGAGAATCACGCCGACGAGCTGCGCGTTGGCGTTCGAAAAATTGAAACGCGCGCCGGGCTCGTGCTCGAGATCAAAACTCAGCGCTGCCGCCGCGAAATCCGATCCCAGCGACAGTCGTGAATTCTTGCTGAACATCGCCCGCAGCCACTCGAGATAGCCCGACCCACCAGCGTCGAGTGACACCTCCTCGAGGCCGCTGGTGTTCCATAGCAACTGGCGCAGCGTGATCCTGCCGCGCGGGTCGTCGCGCCATTCCGTCAACCAGGTCTCGACCGGCAGATCGAGCGACGCGATGCGCCCGTCTCGAACGGCTATACCCACCGCCATCGCCACCATCGAGCGCGTCATCGCCCGGCCCGAGAACAGTGTATGCGCCGTCATGTCACCGTAGTAGCGCTCCAGTTGCAGGCGGCCGCGATGCAGGACGAGCAGGGCAACCGAATTGTTAGCTTCCGCCCAGTCCGAGGCCTGTTCGAGGGCCGCGGGATTGATCGACAGCTCCGCAGGCGGCGCGGCAGCCAGGAACTCGGTGGGTGCGCCGGCGATCCGTACCGTGGGTTGGTAGAAGGAATCCGGCCATTCCCCGGGGTCTTGCGGCAAAGTAAAGACCCGATGCCAGAACGGCCAATCGGCCGCGATCACCCCTACCGTGATGGGGATGACAGTCACGATCAGCAGCAAGAACGCGACACCAATTCGACGCATACCCGCCATCGTACCAGCCCCGGCCAGTCCGCTGCGCCCGGCCGTCCCCGCGCCGCCCGACAACGCAGTAGAATCCACGATTCATGACGCTCTCGATCTGTGCCATCGCATCCGAGGTCGCGCCGCTCGCCAAGACCGGCGGGCTGGCCGACGTGGCCGGCGCACTCACGCGGATGCTGCATGATGGCGGACACGACGTCCGCCTGTTCATGCCGTTGTATGCATCGATCGACCGCCAGGCACTGGCGTTGCACGAGGTGGAGCCTTTGCGCGGACTCGAGCTCGAGCTCGGCGCGCACCGCTATCAGTTCGACGTGTACACGGCGCAGCTGCCCGCCTCACGCGCAGTCGTCTATCTCATCGACTGCCCGGCGCTCTACGCGCGCGGCAATCTCTACACCAACGAACCGGATGAGCACCGGCGCTTCCTGGCGCTGACGCGCGCAGCCTTGGAATGCTGCCGGCGGCTGCAATGGCGTCCGGACATTGTCCACAGTCACGACTGGCACGCGGCTTTTGCGCCGCTCTATCTCAAGACGCTGTTCGCCGCGGATCCCCATCTTGGCGCAGCGAAGTCGGTGCTCACCATTCACAACATTGGCTACCAGGGTGTTTTCGACGCAGCGTCCGTCGATGATCTGGGGATCGACGGCGCCTCGCGCTACCTCGAGCCGATCGACCTTGCGGCGGGCCTGATCAATTCACTGAAGCATGGCGTGCTGCATGCCGACGCCATCACCACGGTAAGCCCGACCTATGCGCGGGAAATCCTCACGCCGGAATTCGGCCTCGGCCTGGAGACGGTGCTCGCAGCGCGCGGCGCCGATCTCACCGGCATTCTGAATGGGGTGGATTACGCCGAGTGGGACCCGCGCTGGGACCAGCACCTGCCGCTGCACTACGGCGCCTTCCAGCTCGAGCGCAAGGCGGAGCTGAAGGCCCGGTTCCTCGCCGAGCGCGGTCTCGAGCCGGCCGCCGGTCGCGTGCCGCTCCTCGGCATCGTCAGTCGCATGACCTCCCAGAAGGGTTTCGATCTGCTGCGCGACGCATTGCCCGAGCTGTTAGCGTCGGTCGACGTCCGGCTGGCAGTGCTCGGCAGCGGCGAGCCTGAGTATGAGCAGATATTCAGCACACTCGCGGCACAATTCCCGGGCCGCGCACTGTATCGAAATGGCTACGACGAACCGCTGGCACACTGGATCGAAGCGGCGAGCGATCTGTTCCTCATGCCGTCTCGCTACGAACCCTGCGGACTGAATCAGATGTACAGTCTGCGCTACGGCACCATTCCGATCGTGCGTCGCACCGGTGGACTCGCCGATTCCGTGACCCATTTCGATCCACTTACAGGGCGCGGCAATGGTGTTGTGTTCAACGATTTCGACGGCAATGCCATCCGCTGGGCGTTGCGCACGGCGCTCGATTGGTACGCAGATCCCGCGCTGTGGGAGAAGATCGTTCGCAACGCCATGCGCGCCGACTTTTCGTGGGAGATCCAGGCCCGCCAGTACGAGCGGCTGTTCCAGCAGCTCGCAGCGACTACTTCAGCTTGATCGTGCCCTTTTCCTCGAACGGGATCGTGCGCAGGAACCCCGACGCGAGTGATACCTTGCCGACCATCCGATAGTCGAGCGATTCCAGCGCCTTGTCCGCGCTGCCACCGCGCGTCGCCAGACGCAGCAACGCCGTCGCCATGTTGGCCGTGACCGTCATGTCGAACTCCGCTTCGCCGAAGGCCGGCACGTCGAACGGCGAACCGCTGGCGCCTTGCGCGAAGTCCTCGCCCTCAACTTCGAGCCGGTAGGTGATGCCTTTCACCGGCAGGACGCGGTCGTTAGGATTCTGCACGCGCAACCGCACCAGCAGCCGCTGCTCGAACAGGTCACTCTTCTGCACCTGCACGTTGACGATCGACAGGCGCGGCGTTTCGAGCTTGGTGAGCGACGAACAAGCTGCGAGCGCGAGCGTCGCAATCAGCGCAAGAAATCTGTTCATGGCGCGGATAGTAACAAATCGCCGCTGTCAGCCAGCTGAATGCGCCTGCATGTCCGGCGTAACGAGCACCACGCCCTTCTCGGTAACGAAAAAACGCTTGGCATCGGCCGCCGGGTCCACGCCGATCTGCGTGCCATCCGGGATGTCGCAGCCCTCGTCGAGGATGGCGTTGCGCACGGTGCAACCGTGGCCGATATGCACGCCCGGCAGCACCACCGCCCGTTCCACGTACGAGCGATCTTCGATTCGCACGCCCGAAAACAGCAGCGACTCGCGCACTGCAGCACCCGAGACGATGCTGCCGCCCGACACCAGCGAGTTGATCGCGAGCCCGCGGCGCCCTTCTTCGTCGAGCACGAACTTGGCGGGCGGCAATTGCACCTGGTACGTCCAGATCGGCCAGTCCTCGTCATAGATATTCAACTCGGGATTGACGTACACGAGCTCCAGATTGGCCTCGTAGAACGCATCGATCGTGCCGACGTCGCGCCAGTAGCTCTGCGCGCGCGTTTTGACGTCCTGAAACGGATAGGCGTACACCTGCAGGTTGTCGATGGACTTCGGCAGGATATTGCGCCCGAAGTCATGGGCCGAGTTCGCATCGGCCGTGTCTTCGTGTAACAACTTTTCCATCAACGCCGGGTTGAAGACATAGATGCCCATCGAGGCCAGCGCCATGTCGGGCCGCCCCGGCATGGGATCGGGGTTCGTCGGCTTCTCGGTGAATTTCACCACCCGATTCCATTCGGTCGCGGTCATCACGCCGAAATCGCAGGCTTCCATTCTCGGCACTTCCACCACGCCCACGGTGATGTCAGCGCCTTTCTCGACGTGGTAGGCGATCATCGGACCGTAATCCATCTTGTAGATATGATCGCCCGCCAGCACCAACACGTGTTTCGGATGGTGCGACTGCACAACATCGAGATTCTGATACACCGCGTCGGCTGTGCCTCGGTACCAGTGCTCACCGATCTGCTGCTGCGCCGGGATCACTTCGACGAACTCGCCGAACTCGCCGCGCATATAGCCCCAGCCGCGCTGCACGTGCTGGATCAGCGACTGCGCCTTGTACTGCGTCAGCACCGAGATCTGCCGGATCCCGGAATTGACGCAGTTGGAGAGCACGAAATCGATGATGCGAAACTTGCCGCCGAACGGCGTTGCGGGTTTACAGCGGTGCGCGGTCAGGCCTTTCAGGCGCTCGCCCCGGCCGCCTGCCATCACAATGGCCAAGGTTCCGCTCGTGAGCCGGCTGACATACCGACCCGATGAGGCTCTTGCCGGTCGTTTTGCCATGGTGTTCCCCGTCAGCTCTCGCGGTCTTTGCGGCAACGCCGCACCGCATCGAGTATAGGCACGGATTCCACGGGATTGGCAAACCGTCGCGAGTGAGGCTCGCCGCGCCTATGCGCGCGATCTACACTACGTGCTCGTTCGCCAACATTGTGGGTACTCGACATGACGATACTGCGTAACGCGTTGTTGATTGGTGCCACCGTCATCGCCGTGGCTCTCTTCACTGCCGCACCGGTCGAACATGCCATGGCGGCCGATGAGGCGTCGGCTGCGGGCCATTGCAGTTTCATGCTGAAGAATCAGTGGGCCGGGCCATTCAAGGCGTGCATGGCGCCCGCGACTGCTGAGCGGTGCACCGAGGTGGGCAAGGCCGATGAGAACTCGGAAGCTGCGTGGGCTGCCGGCGCGTGCCCGACGGCCAATCTGGTTGGCAGCTGCAAGCGCAGCAAAGACACGCTCTATTATTACGAGGGCGACGCCTCGGGGCTGGAGCTGGGCTGCGGCTTCCAAAGCGGGGAGTGGAAGACCGGCGGCTGACCGGCACGCCAGTACTAGTTGATTACTAGTACTGCATAGTCTACAGTACTGAACTGTGGACGATAGCTACGCACGCAAGTTCCAGAAAGACCTGAATGGCGGCTTGGTTGGGCTGGTTCTCCTCGCGGCGCTCGACGCTGCGGGCGAGGACCTGTATGGCTATGACCTCGTCAAGCGCCTGCAGCGCGCCAACGAAGGCGACCTGTTGTTCAAGGAAGGCACCGTCTACCCGGTGCTGCGGTCGCTGTCGGCGGCCGGGCTGTTGGCAAGCCGCATCGTCCCCTCCTACAGCGGCCCACCGCGCCGCTATTACCGCATCACGCCGCAGGGACGCGAAGTACTCGTCAGCTGGCAAGCCATCTGGCGCGACACGCGCGATTTCGTCGATCGGTTCGTCGATACCCCACCCGCAGGAGAATCCCCATGACCCTAAACGCGCCGCGCTCGGTCGAAGATTATCTGGCGCAGTTGAAAGCAGCCCTCGCCGGCCAGGACCCGGCGCTCATCCAGGATGCCCTCTACGATGCAGAGGAGTACCTGCGCGCCGAGCTTGCGGGCCGCGGCGAGAAGTCCGAAGCAGACATGCTCGAGCTGATCGCCTCGACCTACGGCGCACCCGACGAAGTTGCAGCAGCGTATGTCGACACCGAGGCGAAGGTCAGCGCGGCGCTGCGGACGCCTCGGCCCGCTGCACCGCAAGGTGCGTGGCGACGTTTCTTTGGCGTGTTTCGCGACACGCGCGCCTACACCGGCTTGTTCTACATGTTCCTCGCACTCGCCACGGGCATTGCGTACTTCACGTTCGCGATCGTCGGCGTCTCCCTGTCCGCCGGCCTGGCGATCCTGATCATCGGCATTCCGTTGTTTTTGGTGTTCGTCGGTCTGTCGCGCGTGATCTCGCTTGCAGAGTGCCGGCTGGTCGAAGCTGTTAGTGGTGAGCGCATGCCGCGCCGACCGAGGCACCCCGGTGCCGCCACTGGCCTCTGGCAACGCATCGGCGACATGCTGCGCGACACCCGCACCTGGACCACCCTCGCCTATTTCGTGTTGATGCTGCCGCTCGGTATTGCGTATTTCACCATCGCAGTCACCGGCTTGTCGTTGTCGCTCAGCCTGATCGCCGCGCCGGTCGTCGAGATCGTGCGAGCGCTGGGCTGGATCGACCCCGGCTCATGGCTCGGCTCCGGGGGCATCGGTTGGAGCTTCGACGACAACGCGCGGCAGCTACGATTTGGCGACTCGCCGGCGCTGTTCGTATTGGCATTCGTCATCGGCGTGCTGCTGGTGACCGCACTCATGCACCTGGCGCGTGGCATCGCGCGCATGCACGCGAAGTTCGCCAAGGCGCTGCTGGTGTTGCCATGACTGATGTTCCCCGCGCCCGAGTATTGGCGCTTGCAGCCGAATGATGCGAGGGTTCTGCACAGCATCCCGACAGCGAGCGCGCTGCTCCTGCGCGGCTAAGTAAGTTTGAGCGCCGCAAACAGCACGCCGAGGCCTACCAGCAAGCATGGAGCCTAGCCGCAACGTCATCGAAGTGGCGAGTATTTCGAGGTCTTTGCGTACCAGTGCGAGTTCCTGGCGCAATTCGCCCCGCAGCATATTGAGATCCGATTTGGTCGCCAGCATCGTGCCCATATCACGCCCCATCGCGTCCACTACAGCCCGCGCCCTGTCGTTCGAGACGTTGATACTGATCAGCGCATCATACAACGAGTAGAGGTAATCCATGGCTCTTGCACCGCGATATCTCTGGAGCTTGAAGTGCTGCAATATCCAGGTCCTGAAGCCCGACACGCCACTGGTAATTCCGGTTGCACTATGAAAACCTGTTGTAGTGACAGATCGGGATCACAACCAACAACCCATTTTCCGCACGGTCGGCCGGCGCCGCAGCCGTGATGGTCAGCCATTGTCGGCCGCTGACCGCGCCCGCATGAACGACATGGCGCGCTATGTCACTCGCGCACCCAAGGGGGTGTTTTTCTACTCGTCGCATGAAGACATGGCAGCCGACCGGTTGCGCTGGACAGTCGACGCGATGGTGGAAGTCGCCCGCGCCAGAGAATCCGACCAGCGATAAAATGCAATACACGCGGCCGGCAACCTGGGCTGACCTGAAGTCGATCGCGCGCTACTTCGATGAAGCGGGAGTCGAGTATGCCCTGGTAGGCGGCTATGCGGTCGCGGCCCACGGCTTCAATCGCTTCTCCGAGGACATCGATCTGTTGGTGAATCCCTCGCTCGAGAACAGCCGCAAGTGGATCGCCGCACTCGCTCGATTGCCGGATGGCGCCGCGGCAGAGTTGATGGCCGATCCCGATGTGTTCGCCGGCGCGCAACGTCACGCGATCCGAATCAATGACGAGTTCACGATTGATGTGCTGCCACAAGCAGGCGGCGAGTCCTGGGAGTCATTGCAGCCGCATATCACTGAAATACCCATCGACCAACAAACAGTACGCGTACTCGATCTCGAAGGCCTGCTCAAGACCAAGGGCGGAACGCGACCACGTGATCAGGCCGACGCCGCGGTACTGCGGGCCGCACTCGCTGCCAAGCGCGAACGCAGCGGCCGGTGATGCGCATCAACCCACTGGCCATGTTCGCCGTGGCAATGATCGCCGGCTGCACCCACGCTGCGCCTCCCTCGCCCGGGGACGCGAACACGACGCCCGCAAGTGCCACCGCGCCGGCCGAGCAGCGTGGTTGTCTGGCATCCGGCAACGGCTACTTGCGCGCGCGCCTGCGCGGTGCACTGCAGCTGGACCTCGATTGGCAGAACGCGGAGATGGTCTGCGAGGGCGGCCCACGACCTGAGGGATCAGGGCTGCGCGTCAGCATCGGCGGACCGGATCGCGGCAATGGGCGCCGGCTGCGGTTCGTCTTCGGCTTGAGTGGCGCGCAGGAAAACAGCCCGGCCAGCGCGCTGCCGACCAATGTCACGGTGATTTTCGAGGGCGAGCAGCGCGTGTTTGCTACGCTGGGGGACGACAAGTGCACAGTCGATTCGCTGCAGCAAGAACGCATCGGCGCGCTCGGCGGTCCTAAACGCAGTTACCGCGTCACGGCGCGCGGCTTCTGCACCACGCCGGCCACGGTCGTGGGCGGCAGCGAGCGGCTGCTGTTGCAGCGCTTCGATTTCGCCGGTCGCATCGACCTCGAGGATGAGCAAACCCATGCAGCCACGAACGGCACACCGACTTTCTGAGCACCGGGGCCAGCAACTCCGCCGGCTCGGCGCCATCCTGCTCATGTTGTTAGCTGTCGCGACCGGCAAGCCGCTGCACGCGCAAGCGACAGCCGAAGAACTCACGCGTTTCCCAGCGAGTGAGCTCACCATCAAGAGCGGCCCGGACGGCGGTGCTAGCCACAAGTTCCGCGTCTGGCTGGCTGATACCGACCGCCGCAAACAGCAGGGCCTGATGTTCGTGCGGGATTTGCCCGCCGATCGCGGCATGCTGTTCGTCAACGAGCAGCCCTACATCGCCAGCATGTGGATGAAGAACACCTACGTCTCGCTCGACATGCTGTTCATCGGCACCGACGGCCGGGTGCAGGAGATTCGGGCACGCACGACACCGCACTCGCTCGAGATCATCGCGCCGCGGCAGCCGGCCTTGGCGGTGCTCGAGCTGCGTGGCGGCGAGGCCGAGCGGCGTGGAATTGTGCCTGGGGACCTCGTAATCCACCCGACGCTTGGGCGCAACACTAATCGTCGCCAAAAAACCACAACTAGCCGATAGCAGCCATGGAAATCAGCGGACAGTCACCGGTAAACGTACGTTTCCGCGTGGTTTTACGCTATTATCATCGCCTCGACGCCGTCTGGAATCTGTCAAATCATCTTGGCAGCGATCCGGCGCGCGCTCGCAACACTCGAAGGGAGTCCGCGATGAAGAAAGTCCTCGGAACGATAGTCACAGCCTGGCTGGCTGCCGCAGCGTGCGGCGTCGCCACAGCGGGATCTGACGTTGGCAGCTGGTATGTGGCACCGCAGATCAATGGTCTGTGGATCGACGACGCCCGCCGCGCCGACGATGACATTGGCTTCACGTTCAGCCTGGGCCACGTGTTCAGCGACAAGTGGGACGGCGAATTGTCCGTGTTCACGTCCAAGCATGACGCGCCCAGCAATGTCGATCACAAGATCCAGGGCTTCGCGATCGCTGCCAAGCGGGTGTTCTACCGCGAGCAGCGCGTCAACCCTTTCATCAGCATCGGCATCGGCGAGGTGAACAACAACTACTCACCGGGCCTCGATATCGATTCGCTGACCGCAACCTATGGCGTGGGCGTACTCGCCGACATCGGTGGCAATCGCGATGAAGGCACCAATCTGCAGCTGCGTGGTGACATCGGCGCACGTCGCAACCTCGGCGCCGCCGACCCGCTCCGTAGCGCAGTCGACTATGTGGCCGGCCTTGGTCTGCAATATTCCTGGGGTGGCACGCCGCCCGCCAAGCCACCGGGTGATGCCGACGGCGACGGCGTCACCGACGACCTGGACAAGTGCCCCGGCACACCAGCGGGTACGCCGGTCAATGCCGACGGTTGCCCGCTCGACTCAGATGGCGACGGCGTCACCGACGACAAGGACAAGTGCCCCAATACCCCGGCCGGTGCCACCGTCGACGCCACGGGTTGTGAGCTCGACTCCGACGGCGACGGCGTTGCCGACAGCAAGGACAAGTGCCCGAACACGCCGGCCGGTGCCAAGGTCGACGAGAACGGTTGTGAGCTCGACTCCGACGGCGACGGCGTTGTGGACAGTCAGGACAAGTGCCCCGACACGCCCAAGGGCGACCGCGTGGACGCCACCGGCTGCTCCTTCAAGGAAGAGCTGAAATTACCGGGCGTGGAGTTCGATCTGGACAAGGCCACCTTGCGACCTGAGAGCGCCGCGGTGCTCGAAGGCGCGGTCTCGGTGCTGAAGCGCTACCCCGATCTCAAGATCGAAGTAGCCGGCCACACCGACGCGCAGGGTTCGGACGCTTACAACATGAACCTCTCCAAGCAGCGCGCGATCACCGTGCTCGACTACCTCAAAGCGGGTGGCGTCACGAATGAACTCGCCTCGCGCGGTTATGGCGAGCGGCAGCCGGTGGCATCCAATGCAACTGCGGAAGGCCGGCAGGAAAACCGCCGCGTCGTGCTGCGCGTGCTGAACTAGCCAGCTTTAGTCAAACCGCCTCTCGGCCAGGCCCGGCTCAGCGATGAGCCGGGCCTTTTCTTTGGGGCTTTGCGGGCTTATGGCGAGAAACGCCACATGCTAGGCTGCACGCAACAGGGGAGCTGTTCGGCACTAACGAGTGAAACGGGCACAGGCTGCAACCCGACAAGGGATTTTGGTACTCGGCCTGCTGGCGATCGCGCAGGTCGCCAGCGCGTCATCCCCCGTGTCGTCGATCGACACGGCTGACAGATTCCTCGACAGCCTGTTCGGCGAGCCCGATCTCCTCGACGTGTCGATCTCCCCCTCCGGATGTTATGTCGCCGCCGCCCATCTCGCCCGCGCAGCAGGCGGACGCCATCAAGATTCCGGTGCTGCTCATCCATGGCGATGTCGATCAGATCGTGCCGCTGTCGCAGTCGGAACTGATGAAGAAGGCGCTGGACGCTGCCGGCAACACGACCGAATTGTTAGTCCTGGAGAAGTCCGGACACAGCGGCTGGACCGCCGAGAATGACAAGCGGGCACTACGCGCGATCGATCGATTCCTGAGCAAACATCTCAGCCCGGACGCCCGGGAGGCGGAGTAGAAAATGCGACTCGACAAGTTGATGCAACCCCGAGCGGCGATCGCCGCGATCTTGAGCGCCGCGTGGCTGCTCGCCGCCGCCGTCACGCTGGCGGCACCGCCGCCCCCGTCCGCCTTCGGTCGGCTGCCGGCGCTCAGCGACGTGGATCTGAGCCCCAACGGTAAACTGCTGGTGTGGGCCGAGGCGCCGCAGGACCAGCTCTCGATCGTCATCTTCGATCTGGAGACGCGGCGGACCCTGCGCAAGATTCCGGTCGGCGGCGTGCTGAAACTGCGGGATCTCACTTGGGCGGACGACGACACGGTGCTCGTCACCGTGAGCCAGACGCGGCAGTTCTCGGACAAGCAGCAGGACAAATGGGAGTACTGGCGTACGCAGGCGGTCGACGTCGCGGGCGGCAACGCACGCACGCTGCTGCTCGATGGTGACGCCCTGCGCGAGGACTACGTCGCGCGAGCGACCATCCGTCGCAAGCAAGTGACTACGCCGAAAACAGTAATCATGTCCTCGCACGAGCGCGTGGCGGGCAAGAACGCATTCGCTGTGGACTCGCGCATCAAGCGCGAGCGGCGCGACTCATCGTGGCTGCTCACCGTCTTCGCGGTCGACACCACGACAGGCAAGGGCAAGCGGCTCGTCTCCGGCAGTCCATTCACTTACGACTGGGCAATTGATGCTGCGGGCAACGTCGTCGCCCGCAGCGACTGGGACCCGGAACAGTCGAGTCTGCGCATCCTGGCGAAGAATGGCAGCGGCTGGCGCGAGATCTACACCGCGACAAGTCGCGACAGCGTCGACATCCTCGGCGTCTCGGCGGATGACACTTACCTGTACGCTCGCGGCACCTTGGGTGGCACGCAAAGCAAGCTCTGGGCCCTGCCGCTCGACGGCGCGACCCCACGAGTACTGCTCGAAGAGCCGGGTCGCGATGTGATGCGCGTCAGCCTGGATCCCTTCACTAAATTGCCCATCGGCGCCTATCTCGGCGGGCCACTCAACGAGTTTCGCTGGCTCGACAAAGACCAGGAGAAGCAGATGACGGCGCTGCTGAAAGCCTTTCCCGGCAAGTTGGTGAGAACGGTGGCGCGTTCGGTCGACGGCAAGCGGGTACTTGCCTATGTTGCGAGTCCATCGGACGTGCCTGTCTACTACTTGATCGATTTCGCAACCGGCAAGGCGGACATCATCGGCGAGGAGTATCCGGAGCTGCTCGATACGCCGCTCGGCAAAGTACAGAGCGTGCAGTACGCCGCCCGCGACGGCTACCAGATTCCCGCGTTTCTGACGCTGCCCGCGAACACCGAGCCGAAGAATCTGCCGCTCATCGTGCTGCCGCATGGCGGCCCCGAGTCGCGGGACTACCTTGAGTTCGACTGGCTGACGCAGTTCTTCGCGAGCCGCGGCTACGCGGTGCTGCAGCCGCAGTTCCGCGGCTCCACCGGCTTCGGTGAAGCGCATCGCAAGGCCGGCTATCAGCAATGGGGCAAGCTGATGCAGGACGATGTCACGGACGGCGTGCGCTGGGCAGCCGAGCAAGGCATCGTCGATTCGCGTCGGGTGTGCATCGTAGGCGCAAGTTACGGCGGCTATGCGGCGCTCGCCGGCGCGGCTTTTACGCCTGAACTCTATCGCTGTGCCATCAGCATCAACGGCGTGTCAGACCTGCTCACCGTGCTTGGCACGACCCAACGACGTTCCGGCCGCGACTCGAACTCGCTCGACTACTGGTACGATCACATCGGCAAACCGAGCAATCCGGACGTCGCCGGCAAATCGCCGGCACGCCAGGTCGAGAAAGTGCGCGCGCCGGTCCTGCTGCTGCACGGCACCGACGATTCGGTGGTCCCGGTGCTGCAGTCGCGCCTGATGGCGAACGCCTTGCGCGAGCGGTCGCGGGCAGTGGAACTGATCGAACTACCGGGCGACGATCATCATCTATCGCGCAGCGATACGCGCACCCGTGCGCTCACCGAGATGGAGCGTTTCCTGGCGCAACACCTGCCCGTCAGCGCTGCCGCGGCAGCGCCGGCGGCCGCTCAGATGCCGTAGCGCTGCGCGAATTCGCGCGCCGCGGCGGCGAGCGTGCGTACGGCTGTACGCTCTTCCGGCGCGAGCAGCGGATTCCAGACGTCGAAAATCAGCACCACACGCAGCTCATCGCTGTCGTTGCGCGCCTCGTGTTCGAGCGTATCGTCGAAGATCATCACCTTGCCCACCTGCCACTCGCGCGTCTCGAAGCCGACGCGCAGCTGGCAGCGTGGCGGCACGATCAGCGGGAGATGTGCGACGAGGCGGGCGTTGGTCTCGCCATTGTGAGGCGGAATGTGGGTCCGCGGCGCGAGCGCCGAGAAGATTGCGTTGGGACAGAGTCCGCCGATGTCCGCCGCATCCACTTTAGTGAGTGCCGCGGCTGTGGCGGGGCACTGGGCAAGGTTCTCCTCAACTGGCTCGCCCGCGCGCCACAGATGCAGCACGCTCCAGCGATCCGAGTGATTGAGCTCGCGCCACTGATTCACGGGATCGCCAGGGTTGTAGGCGATGTACGGGCTGAAACGATCGCGGCGGGTGGCGAGCGCCGCGTCGAGCTCGGCGCGGATCACGTCGGTCTTCGCCTCGAGCGCCGATACCCACGGGAACTGGGCCGGATCGAAGAATGGGATTGCCGGCAGACGCGGCACGTAAAGCTGATTCGACTCGGAGCGGTAAGGCACCGAGCTGCCGCCCATGATCGAGGCCGCTTCGCGCCAGCGACTGACGGACTCAGCCGGCAGCTCGCTGCTTACGCCGTCGAGTCGTTGCAGCAGGGCGGCGGTGAGCTCCCTCGAATGACGCGCGGCGACCTCCCGCGCATGCAGCAACTGCTCGCGATGCGCCGCCGGCCAGTGTGACTCCGGCGGCGCGATCTTGAGTGCATTGCGATAGGTCGCGGCGGCGGCGGCGGCGCTGCCATGACGTTCCAGCCAGTTGCCACGGGCCAGCAGCGCCGGAATGAAATAGGGGTCGACCGCGAGCGCGGCATCGATCGCCTCGCGCTCGGCCGCCGCATCGCCGCGCTGGCGCTGCACGTTCGCGAGCGTCAGCAGCACGGCTTTGTCATGGGGCGCCGCTTTGCTAGCCGCCTGCAATAGCTGCAACCCCGCGTCGCGCTCGCCGCGCTGCAATGCATGGATGCCGAGGCTGAAGAGCGCCTGCGGATTGTTAGGCTCCAGCTGGCGGACTTCCCGCCACAGCCGCTCCGCTTCCTGCCAGCGCCCAGCGTTGGCGGCCTGCCCGGCCGCGCTCGCGAGCTGGGCGACCGTCTGGCTCATCGACGGCGCTGCTATCTCAACCGCCGCCCATGCTGGGCTCGGGCGCAATGTAAGTCTGGTTTTGCTGATTCTCGGCGTCGCGGCGCGCCGCCTCGGCCATCTCGCGATCCTGGCGGCGGCTGGTGCAGACCCGCGTGCCGCGCAATCGCGAGCCGGTTTCCTTGACCGTCCGGCAACGCACCACGTCATCGGGATGCACCTCGCCCGACGTCGAGGCCGTGCGTTCCTTCACCGCACCCGGCGGCAGTAGCAGGCGCTCGGCCAGCTCACTGATGCGCTCGGTAGTCGCGCGCCGGAGATCGCCGTCCAGCGGGATCGGCGGCCCGAAAGGTGCACCTTCAATGCCGTACACGGCCACGCCACGTCCCGCGGCCTCATTCGCCCACAGGATCGAGTCGACCGGCAGATTGCGCGCCAAGGCATCGAAAGCAGCGTCCTGCACACTCTGCAGGGCGGCCGCATCATCACCATAGAGCACCAGCACGATGCGGCGCTTCGAGTCCGCGGCCGCACGCTCACGCACAGCGGCAGAATCGCTGGTGCGCATGTCAACGCGCGGCACCTGGAACGTGTCGGGGGCATCGGCAGCATGCGCGACGGCAGCAGCCAGGGTGCAGGCGAGTGAGAAAAGAACAATACGGCTGATGCTCGTCATGACGATCCGGCCTCGTAAAGAGAAACGATGCCGGATTATCGCAGTTCGCCTCGCGAAAGAAAAAGCCCCAAAAAAAACGGCGGGCCGAAGCCCGCCGTTCAAATCGACATATTCCAAGAAGCTTAGAACCGGACGTTCACACCGACGGCATACACGCGGCCCAGGGTGTCGTAGGCACCCGGGAAGGTGTTGCCGCTGTTGGAACGCGTGTCGGCCGCTTCGTTACCCACCACCGGCGGATCCTCGTCGGTGACGTTGTTCATGCTGGCGCGGATCTTGATGTTGTCCGTGACATCATAGGACGCCGACAGGTCGAAGTAGTTATACGCGTCGATCTTGCGGAACTCCGGGAACACGTCGTTCGGCGGCGCATACTGCGCCGGCTCGATCTCCGAACTGCCCTTGTGACGCCACAACAGCGACACACCGACAGGACCCTTGTCCCAGCTCACGCGCTGCAACCAGCTCGTCTTCGGCAGCGGCGCGGTGCAGAACGTGCCGTAGAAGCCGGCGCAGTCGATCACCTCGGTGAGGTCGCTGCTCTGGCTCTCCTGCGTCAAGTAGTGGTTGGCCAGCGTGCGGAAAGTGAGCCGTCCCGCGTTGCCGATGTCCACCCCGAACGAGAAGTCGAGCTCGATGCCTTCGGCCTGCAGGTACTTCAGGTTGGTGGTGAACTCCTGGATGCCGGAACCCGGCAGGGTCAGAGTACCACCCACGCGCTGGATGGCGTTACACAGCGACTGCACGCCGCCGACATAGCAACCGTCCAGTGTCTCCTGCGAGCCAAAGGTGCCGATGTAGTCGTCGATCTTGATGTCATAGTAGTCGACCGACAGCGCCATGTTGCGGATGGCACCGTCGAACACCGGCGTCCACACGACACCCAAGGTCAAGGTGTCCGCAGACTCCGGCTTCGGCAGGTTGACGAGATCGGTGCCGGTGAAGATGTTCACCTGGCCGGAGACCAGATTCTCGACCGTGCCAACTTGCGCTGCGGTCATGCCCGTTGCAATACAACGTGCCTGCAACTCTGAAGTAATGCCCATTGCGTTGGCAATCGAGCAAGGATCCAGATTGGCGTTGTCGAGATTGGTCACCTGCGGCGCCGCCAGTTCGCCGACGTTCGGCGCCCGGGCCGCGCGCTGCTTCATCGCGCGGAACATCAGGGTATCGATCGGCTTGTAGTTGAGGCCGTACTTCCAGGTGCGGTTGGTCCCCGATGGATCGTAATCCGCGAAGCGATAGCCAAGCTCGAGATCGAGCGAGCGGATGCCCGGCCGATCATCGACCAGCGGCAGGATCGCCTCGGTGAAGAACTCCTTCACGTCGAAGCCACCGGCGATCGGTAGAGTGTTACCACCCGCGCCACCCAAGCAGCTTGCGGGCGCGAGTTTCAAGCACTCGTCCGGCGTCGTCACGCCCTCTTCCTCGCGGTACTCCGCGCCGAAGCTGAGCGCTAGACCCGATGTTGCGGTCGGCAGCTTAACCTGGTCCAGCAGGCCACTGACCGAGGCCGAGACGATCGACTGGGTGTACACCTGCTTCTCAATCGCCGTGGCGCCCGAGTAGGCCGCCATCTCGGGTGTAATCGAGCCGAGACCGCCGAACAGGTTGATCGGCACGCAGGCTGAGCCGCCCGTGCGACAGGTCGTGGTGCTGACCGCGTTGACCGCGTTCTGAATGTTGGCAACGTTGGTGTAACCCGCGCTCACGTTGCTGCGAGTGGCCTCACCACGCTGGTACGAGACGTCCCAGTCCCAGCCAGCGCCGAGCTCGCCCCGGATACCGGTCAGGAACTGCCATGCCTTGTTGTCATAAGTCGTGGAACGTTCCCCGAGCTCCACGGTGCGACGCCGATAGGAGATCAGCAGATCATCGCCCGCATCGACCACGCCGTCGTTGTTGACGTCGTTCCAGTTGGGCAGTGCACCCGTGGTCGTGACTGTGCCCGCCATCACGCCGGCGTTGGCCGCGGTGATGATCGCCGTGCGCGCCTGTGCACTGATGAACGGATTGGCCAGCGGCGTGAAGAACGTGCTGCCGAAGATACCGGATGGCGCCACCTGCTGGCGCACGGTGGTGCTCGAGTAGCTCAGACGGCCATAAGCCTCGGCGTGCTCGTTGACCTCGAAGCTGCCGATCGCGATGCCGCCAAAGCGCTCCTGCGGCGTCTGGTAGTAGTTGAAGGGGTTGAAGTTGAACACGCTGCAGTTCGCGCCCAGTGTGCCATCGTTACGGAACTGGCCAAGGCCCGGACCGCCGGCGATCGCGACGCGGGTTGGCACCGTGGTGGTGGAACCACCGGCGCCGACCGAACCCGTGCCTTCGCAGCCGGCGCCCGGAGGCGGCGGCAATTCGCCGTTCAGGAATTCCTGATAGCCGCCGCCGTCTTCGGTGACGATGCCGAGCTGACCAAGCGGCCGTGCGCCGAGCTGTACACCGTCGCGCTCCGACCAGTTCACCGACATCACGACGTTACCGCGGCCATCGGCCACGTTGGTGCCGAGCGTGAACGCGGCGCTCTTGATCTTGCCGTCGCTCTCGGTGGTCTGCGAGAAGTTACTGTCGATCGCGATGCCCTCGAAGTCCTTCTTCATAATGAAGTTGATGGCGCCGGACATGGCGTCCGAACCATAGACCGCCGACGCGCCACCCGTAACGATGTCGACACGCTCGATCAGCGCCGTCGGGACGACCGACAGGTCGACGATACCGTTGAAGTTGTACGGCGTGATGCGCTTGCCGTCGATCAGGATCAGGTTGCGCTGTGAGCCGAGACCGCGTAGGTCGACCGTGATTGCGCCAGCGGTGCCGTTGTTGGCATTGCCGTTGTCCGCGATCAGCGTGCTCGGCAGCGTGTTCAGGATCTGGCCGACTTCCGGCGTCTGGAACTGCTGGATCTGATCCGCGGTAACGGTGAGGATGGGGCTCGAAGATTCGATGCCGGGCGCGCGGATACGCGTACCGGTGACGATGATCTCCGCGACATCGCCAGCAGCAGCATCCTGCTCCTGGGCGAATGCGGTGGTTGCACTCAAACCGACCGGCAACGCACCGAGCACCAGTGCGAGACGAACGGCCTGACGCACAGACGTGTGTTTAGGCATTTGAATATCCCTCAGTAAATTTTCGTAGTCGGTGACTAACGCACAAGCGGCGGTCTAGTCCCTGAGGCGGCGAACAGTATCACAAGCTGTCATAGGAAAACCACAACAAAGACGCGATGATATACGCGGCTTTTTCGGCGCTAACATGGCTGGCCTAGGTCTTCCCCGCATAGGAATGGCCAAAAAACAACAATAGTCGTGGTGCAAATGCTACAAACCCTGATTTGGCAGTGCTCCTGCCGCGCAAATCGACGTTCGCGGCACGAGGCTTTACGATTATCCAGCTGAACGAGCGCAGGCCACACGCTTCGCCGTAGGGATAATCCGATATGAGTATGAGAATCCAGAGAAGGCCAAAACTGGCAGCTTGCGCCACCCTCGTCGGGGCGAGCGTCATTTGCGCGGGGTTCGCTAACCAGCCCCTGCGGGCGGCGGAGCCATCGGTGGAGGCCGCGACGCGCTGCCGTACGATTGCCGACGGCGTTGCACGACTCAGTTGTTATGATCGGTTGTTCGGCGTCGTGGTGGCGGCGGGCACAGCAGTTCCGGCGACGCCCACCGGTGCCACAACGATACCTGCGAATTCCGAACAAGGCTTCGGACTCACTGCAGAACAACGCGAACAGCGTTCACGCACGCCGACTGACGAGCGTCGCGGCGAGCTGCAGGAGCTCTCGGCGAAAGTGACGAACATCAACCAACCACGTGCGGGCCGGTTCACGATCACGCTCGACAACGGTCAGGTGTGGCAGCAGCGCGAAACCGATGCATCGATCTACATCCGGCCGGGCGACAACGTCACGATCAAGAAGGCCTTGCTTGGCTCTTACCTATTGGTGACTGAAGATCGCCGCAGCACCAAAGTAGAGCGATTGAAGTAACACCTCAGCAAGATCTGCCGCAACAGAACCGCTGCATTATTGAACCGCTGCCAGTACGCCACTCTCGAGCTCCGTGACCAGCCCCGCCTCGAGATTGAGCCGTGCCGCGAGCATATCCAGGTACGCGCGCTCGGCCCGGCTTGCTGGATGCACCGCGATCATCGAGGCCGCGTAGATCTCCGCCGCCAGCTCCGGCGTCGTAGCGCCTTTCACCACGGTATCAACATCCATCGGCTGCGACAGCAACTGCGCCACCGCAGCTCGCTCTGGCGTCGAGAGCGCGGCCTGTTCGACGCGCTGCAGGATGCGGTCCCGCTCGCTGGCATCCACTGCGCCGTCGGCCTTGGCCGCCGCGACCATCGCCTGCACGACCCGCATGGCGGCCGACGGGTTGTTAGCCTGAGTGAGATCGAAAGCACTGGGAATGGACGCAGGCAACTGCGCCAGCGCCCCCGCCTGCGCGGCCGCGGGCACCGCGGCGCCGGCCTGCTTCGCCTGGTGGCGCTGCCAGGCCTGGTAGGCGAGATAACCAACCGCCGCGAGGCCGCCGGTTTTCAGCAGACTGCCGCCGCGCGATTTGCCGCCAGTGAGCGCGCCACCGAGCAGGCTGCCAGCGAGGCCGCCCAACACGCCCGCCGCGGCGGGATTTTTCGCGATCATGTCGAGTATTTTCTGAGTATCCATACACCGAACTCCTAACTATTGGCGTGCTTGGCTGCTGGCTTGTCCTGCGCGTCTGCAACGAACACGCGCGGATCACGTAACGACGGGAATGCTCTGTCAGCTGGATGATAGTCCCAACGCAAGGTCGCCGGAATATTGGTGTAATGCACGCCGATATCGATGACCCACAGCACGACCAACGCATAGAGCGTCGTCAGGGTCAGCGCAGGCGCCGGCTCCTGCAATACTTCGAATCCCCGACTCACCTGATACAGACGCCACGGCAGGAAGGCGGCTTCCTGCATCACAATAAGGGTAGGCATACAGCTCCCGTGGAGATCTAAGGTGGGAATTCGCCTATAGTCTGAGTGCCGTGCAACCCAGAAAACAACTCGAACACACGCTCGGCACCGGCACCGAGGATCCCAACCATGGGTTGTTCGAGTTGGCGCGCTATCGAGCGATCGCGGAGCTGGCCTCGGGCAGCATGCACGAGTACCGCATCACGCCGGCAGGCGAGTACATCCTCGAGTGGGTAGTGGGCGCCGAGCGGATCTTCGGTGTGTCGGATGAGGAGCTGAAGGCGCGTGGCTCGGACAGTTTTCTGGTGCCGGAGGATCTGCCAGCACTGGAGGAGCGAATGGCTGCGTACCAGCGTGGCGAGCGCGTTGAGTTCACGGCGCGCATCGTGCGCGCGGACGGTGAAGTCCGCTGGATGCGAGTCGCCAATCAACCTTTCCTCGATCCAAAGACCGGCAAGCTCGCCCGGATGACGGGCTTCACCACTGACATCACGGACCAGCAACGTGCCGTGCTGGCACTGCGCGAGAGCGAGTTCCGGCATCGAACCGTGATCGAGCTGACGCCGGGATTCGTCTGCGAGGGCCGTATTACGGCTGACGCGGAAGTCAAATTCACCTGGGCGAGCCCCAGCGCCAAGGACTTCTTTGGCTGTGGCGTCGAGGAGTTCAACCAACTGGGCTGGCGTCATTTCATCCCGCCGGAAGCAGTGCCGATTGGCGCACAACAAGCTGCGCGCACACTCGCCGGCGAGACCGTCACCAATGAAATCCCGGTGCGTAATCATCGCGGTGAGCTGCGCTGGCTGGAACTCAAGAGCAGCCCGTTGCCGTCGCATTCCAGTGACCAGCGTGGCTTCATCGCGCATGCACAGGACGTCACGACGCGACGCGCCAATGAGGAATTACTGCGCAGCCAGGCGTTCGCCTTTGCGAACATGAGCGAGGGGGTGGTGCTGACGAGTTTCTATGGCGCGATCCGCCTGACCAACCCCGCGTTCGATGCCTTTTTTGGTGTGGGCGCAGGGGCGCTCATCGGCAAGTGCCTCACCGAACTCCCCACAGAGCCACCTCTGATACTGTCGAGCGACGAGCTGAAGCGCGCCGTCGAGGAGTTCGACCTGCCAATCAGTCGCCCCGTGCGCGTCACGGGCCCGGCAGGCAGGATGCGCAGCCTCGAGATCACTGTCTCGCCGCTGACACTACGAGGCGAGAGATTCTGGCTCGCGGTCATACAAGACGTCACTCAACGTCAGTCGCTGGAGCGCGAAATTCTGGAGATCACCAATCGCGAGCAGCAGCGCATCGGCAGCGATTTGCACGACGGTCTTGGACAGGAACTGACCGGGATTGCGCTGCTGTTGCGCGGACTGGCCAACCGGGCGGCGCAACAGGCGCCGGCCATGTCTGCGCCAATCGAAGAGATCGCGCGGCTGGTCAACGATGCGATCTTCGCGACGCGCGCGCTGGCGCGCGGCTTGACGCCGATCACGTTCGATCGCGGCGGCCTTGCCAATGCGCTGGCGGACCTCGCCCGCCGCTCGCAGAGTACCTACAACGTCAATGTGCGGTGTACGGCCGACGCCACGGTCCAGCAGCTCATCGATGATTCGGTCGCGATGCATCTCTATCGGATGGCGCAGGAAGCGCTGGCCAACGCCGCACGTCATTCCGGCGCCCGCCGCATCGATATCTCGCTGGTTCGCGCCGGCGTGCGCGGTCGGCTGATAGTCGAAGATGACGGCGACGGTATCGGCAACGGTGCCGTGCGCAAACCCCATCACAATGGCGCTGGCATGGGCCTCAGGATCATGCGTTATCGCGCCTCGATGATGGCAGGCACGCTCGAAATCCACAACGACCCGCGTGGCGGAACCCGCGTCGTCTGCGATTTTCCGCTGGATCCGACGGCGTGTGTCAGTCGTTAGTCCAGGCGGCGCGGCATGATCGACCGCAGCGCGCCGTCATCATCCACGACGCTCGTGAATTCGATCGGCTGGCAGCAGATCTGGCAGTCTTCGATTTGCACCTGACCACCCGCTGACGTATCGACCGCAATGCCATAGCGCTCGCCACAATACGGGCAGGCCACGGTAACGAAATCTCCTACTGTCCCCGCGGCCTCGTTGCCGGGCTCGAACACCGGCTCGAGACCGTAGCGACGATCGAGATCGTCGGGCTTCGGGCGCCCCGTCACCGGGCCCGCACCGGAATCGAGCCTGCTGCAATCTTCTGGCGCCACTCGGCGGGCCCCGTCTGATGCACCGATGTGCCGCGTGCATCCACCGCCACTGTCACTGGCATATCGCGCACATCGAACTCATAGATGGCTTCCATGCCGAGATCCTCGAACGCCACGACGCGCGACGCCTTGATCGCCTTCGAAACCAGGTAGGCCGCGCCACCCACTGCCATCAGGTAAGCAGCCCGGTGCTTCTTGATTGCCTCGATCGCGACCGGCCCACGTTCCGCCTTGCCAACCATGGCGATCAGGCCGGTTTCGGCCAGCATCGCCTCGGTGAACTTGTCCATCCGCGTGGCCGTCGTGGGGCCCGCCGGCCCCACTACTTCATCGCGCACCGGATCGACCGGCCCGACGTAGTAGATCACGCGATTGCGGAAGTCGACGCCCGCCGGCAGGCCCGCACCACTGGCTAACAACTCTGCGATGCGCTTGTGCGCCGCGTCGCGGCCGGTGAGCATCTTGCCATTGAGCAGCAATCGATCGCCAGGCTGCCAACTGGCCACTTCTGCAGGCGTGAGCGCGTTCAAATCGACCCGTTTGGATTCGGCTGAGGGCTGCCAGTCGATCCGCGGCCAGTCGTTCAGATCCGGCGGCTCGAGGCGCGCCGAGCCCGAGCCATCGAGCGTGAAATGCACGTGCCGCGTGGCGGCGCAGTTCGGAATCATCGCCACCGGCTTGGACGCAGCGTGCGTGGGATAGTCGAGTATCTTGATATCGAGCACGGTGGTGAGCCCGCCCAAGCCCTGCGCTCCGATGCCAAGCGCATTCACCTTGTCGTGCAGCTCGATGCGCAGTTCCTCCACGGCAGTGCGCGGGCCGCGCGCCTTCAGCGCCGCCATGTCGATCGGTTCCATCAGCGCTTCTTTGGCTAACAACATCGCCTTCTCGGCGGAGCCGCCAATCCCGATGCCGAGCATGCCCGGCGGGCACCAGCCAGCACCCATCGTCGGCACCGTCTTCAGCACCCAATCGACGATCGAATCGGACGGATTCAGCATCACGAACTTGGATTTGTTCTCGGAGCCACCGCCTTTGGCGGCCACCGTGATGTCGACTTGGTCGCCGGGCACGAGTTCCGTATGGATCACCGCGGGCGTGTTGTCACGCGTGTTCTTGCGGCCGAACGCCGGGTCCGCGACGATCGACGCTCGCAATTTGTTGTCCGGGTGCAGATAGGCGCGCCGCACGCCTTCGTTGATCATCTCCTCGAGGCCGAGGGTCGCATCCCAGCGCACGTTCATGCCGACCTTGACGAACGCGACTACGATCCCGGTGTCCTGGCAGATCGGTCGATGCCCTTCGGCGCACTGACGTGAGTTCGTGAGAATCTGCGCGATGGCGTCTTTGGCTGCGGGGCCCTGCTCCAGTTCATACGCTCGTCCGAGCGCCTGGATGTAGTCCTTCGGATGATAGTAAGAGATGAATTGCAGTGCGTCAGCGACGCTCTCGATCAAGTCAGCCTGGCGGATGGTCGTCACGAACACTCTCTTTGTGGATTCAGGTCCGGTCGGGGGATCGGCTGCATTCTAGCGGTCTGCCTGCGGCACCGAAAGCGCGGACGGACTATTTTGCGAGATCATTGCAACCGGAAGTCCCTGTCGCGCATCTATTTGCCTGTGCGAGTAACACAAGCTATTGGAGGCAACAGTCATGGCACAGTTTTCATTGCGCGCCGCAGCGGGCGCGGCGTTACTAACAGGTTTGATGTTCGGATCACTGGAGGCGAACGCGGCCGATGGCATCACCCTCAACGACGAGGGCAAGCGTGAGACGGTCGTGCGCGTCGATCAGTTCAATCTCGCCACGAGGAGCGGCGCAGAAAGTCTCTATCGGCAGATACGCCACGCGGCGGAGCGCGTGTGCAGCGCGGGCGCAGACCCCGTCTCGTTGCGCTTCAAGTCACAGGTGCGCAGTTGCGAGCGGCAGGCGATTGCCAGTGCAGTAGAACAAGTGGACATGCCGTCACTCACCGCACTGCATCAGACGCAGGTGGAGCGCAGCACGCGCAGTTGAGCGAATTGAGCCGCGTCGGCAGCCTCGGAACACGGCAATGCCGGCGAGGCTGCGACGCGGCGCCCTCAGTACGCAAAGCCGTAGATGTAGAGCGGGATAGCCGTGAGCCCGGCGCCCAACGCGAGCAGCATGCCGAGCCGGCCCATCCAGCGATGCACTGCGCTGCCTTTGATAGGGCGCGGCGGCTTCGGAAAGAACTTTAGGGCACCGATCGCGACGATGATCCACACCAGCGCCATCAGCACGGCGAAAGCCGTATGCACGTAGATCCAGCCGTTGAGCACGGCAGTCCCGGCATAGGCGGAATCCTTGGTCGCCTTGAAGATGCCGCCCAGCTCACGCATATGCAGTTCGAAGGCGAGCACCGCGAGCCCGAGCACGACGAATACGCTCAGTTGCACCGTTTTGTGAATGCCGTAGCCACCGCCACGCACTGTGCGCCACGAATAGACGAGTATCGGCACGACCAGCACCAGCGAGATCATGACGAGATCGAGCAGCAGATCGGCGCGTGTTCCCAGGAATCCAGGCGGCATGGTCATGTGGGATGTCTCAGGTTGAGGAGTTGGCGAACCCGCGCATGGCGGCGAGGGAGAAAGCGGTGATGTGTCTGGCCAGTCGCGCTGCGGCGGCACGATCGAGCGGCAGCTCGAGTTGCGAACGCCGCAAAGCGTCGCGCATGAATAGATAGTAGACGCACTGCGCCAGCACGCTGCGCACGCATGCATCGACGAGGTCGGACGTTGCGGCGGGGCCCAGGGTTTCGCGCACCAGCAGCGTCAACGCATCCTGCTCGCGGGCATGCGCCGTAGCGATCAGTTCGTCGAAAGCCGGGCTGGGGTTGAGAATCTCGAGCGCGGTGAGCCGTGGCAGTAACGACAGCGAATCGAGAAGGCGCGTCAGCATGTCGAGCACGAAGTCGTACAATCGGGCTTCCAGTGTGCTGGCGGCCAGCGCTGCCCGACCGGAGCCGGCGCGGCTGCGGCTGCGCGCAAATTCCGTCCGCATCGCCTCCAGATAGAGTGCTCGCTTGCTGCCGTAGTAGTAGTTGACGGTGTTGAGATTGGTGCCGGCGCGGGCAGCGTTGCGGCATCGGCCATGGGGTGGAGTCAGCGTGTAAACGAACGTGTTAAACGATCGTATACCGCAGTATGTTTGCTGTACAGTCGCGCTACTCTGGCGTTCGGTAACTGCCGCCACAGCGGTATGGGGGGTTCTGATGGATAGGCGATCAACTCTGCTGGCCTTTGGTGCCGGCGCGCTCGCAACGATCACTTGGACGGGCCACGCGCTGGCGGACGGCGCGCCGCCGATGTGTGCCAGCGCGGAACAAGCAGCCGCTGTCACGGCACTGTATGCCGAAGGGCCGGCGCCGATGCCGTTCCAGGCCGCCGCCAAATTGAAACTGACCGAGGCTGTGGTATTGAGTAGCCTCGGCAGCAAACGAGCTGTCGGAGTGGCCGGCGCCGAATTTGAGAAAGTGTGGGCATCGCTCGACGAATGGCCGGCAGCGCTCACGATGATCGTCAAGGACAGCCACATCTTCGAGATCCACAGCGACGTACCGAGCGGCGAACCCTCGAAACGCTCCAAGTTCTTCAATCTGGCGCACGGCGGACAGGCGCTCGGCGGTCATCTCCGACCGGACCTCGTAAGTGCGATCTACGCCATCGATTTGGTCGGTGGCGAGGGGCCAGTCCGGGGTATCGTGTTCCTCGGTACCGACGGCGCCAGCAGTTTTTCGGTATTCGTGCCCCCGGCCGAAGGTAAGGACGCGCCGCCCTCGCCCAGTAATGCGCCCTTCGACAAAACCCGCGCGCTGCTGGCTGCGATGCCACAGGTATGCGCCGCCCAACCTTGAGCGCGGGGCCACACGACGGATGCACGTGATCTACAAAACGCCGTATATCGGCTTGTTAGGCCTGTTCGTCGGTTTCATGACGCAGCCGCTCGGCCACGCGGTTTACATGCTGATCGAGCGCGGCATGGGCAGCTTGTACCCAGTCGGCGCAGTGCTCACGGGCATCGCCGGCATGGTCGTTGTCTGGCGCGGGCTCAAGCAGGACGAACTGGCGGCCACCTGGCGCGGCATGATCGGCGGCTGGCTGGTGTGGATTGGTTTCTTCGAGTTCAGCTTCCGCTTCTTCGGCGACCTGTATGCCGTGCCGCCCTACGAAGTGGAACCAGGTGTGGTCAACGGTTACGCCGCGACGCCGCAGGCCAGCATGCTGCAGGCAACGCTGCCGCTGATGGTGTCGATCTTCGTCATCTACGGCCTGTTCAATCTGCAGACCAAGTGCAACTTCATGCGCTGGTTCCATCGCAATCTGCGCTTCAGCCCCGGCATGCCCACCCCGGACAATAAACGCAGCTTTGCGCGCATCACCGCGATGGAAGTCCTGTTCATCACCTGGTTCTGCTATCTGTTCTGGCTGTATGCGATCTATTTCGGCACGCAAGGCACCGGTGTCAACGTGATCATGGGTCTGTACGTTGTGTGGTCAGTCTGGGCGTTCTATCTGGTTTACAAATGCACCAAACAGGTTCGGGTCGCGCCCGCACTCCGCTACGGCATTGGTGCGGGCATCGTGTTGTGGGGTGTGGCCGAGATGCCGGCGCACTTCGGCGCCTACCAGGAATACTGGCTGAAACCTTTCGAGTTCCCGATTTTCAATGCCATCTGTGGCGCGTTGTTCATCGCGGGCGTCATCGTGCTGGCGCGCTGGCGGAAGCCCGAGCGTCCCGGTCCACTCACCGAAGCGGCCTGACACACACATGAATGCTGAGCTCTCGCTGGAGCGCGCCTCGTTTTGGCGCTCGTCCTGGTTCCGGCTGATTGCGATCGGCGTTCTTGCAGCCGTCGTGCTCACCTATTGTGTGGTGCGCGGTCGCGGCGCCGACCCAGTCAGCTATCGCACCACCGAAGTGGAGCGCGGCGACGTCGCGGCCAAAGTCAGCGCCACGGGCTCACTCGCAGCCCTCGTGACTGTCGAAGTAGGTAGTCAGATTTCTGGTCGCATCCAGAGTCTGTTTGCCGATTTCAACAGCCAGGTGAACAAGGGTCAGTTGATAGCCAAGATCGACCCGTCGTTGTACGTCGCGGCCAGTCAGCAGGCGCGTGCCAACCTGCTCTCGGCGCGCGCGAGTCTTGAACGTGCGGAGGTGCAGGCAGCCGAAGCCAAACGTCAGGCCGAGCGAGCGCGGCAGCTGGCCGAGCAAAAGTTGATCTCGGAAAATGACCGAGATGCGGCGGTGACGAATGCACGGGCGGCCGAGGCATCTGTCAGTCAGGCCAAGGCCGAAGTGGAGCGCGCACGCTCGGCATTGATTCAGGCTGATACCAACCTCCGCTACACCGACATTCTCGCACCCACCGACGGTATTGTGATTTCTCGCGCTGTCAACGTCGGCCAAACGGTGGCGGCATCGCTGCAGGCGCCAGTGCTGTTCACGATTGCGCAGGATCTGCGCGCGATGGAAGTACACACCAACGTGGCCGAGTCCGACATCGGTCGCCTGGAAGCCGGCATGACGGCGCAGTTCACGGTCGACGCGTATCCGGGTCGGGTCTTCAATGGCAAGATTCGCGAGATTCGTAACGCCCCGCAGGTGTTACAGAACGTGGTGACCTACGACGCCGTCATCGATGTTGCCAACGAAGATCTCAGGCTCAAGCCCGGCATGACCGCGTCCGTCTCGGTCACGATCGAGAAAGCGGAAAACGTTCTGCGCGTACCGAATGCGGCGCTTCGCTTTCAACCGCCCGCCGCGACGCCCACTGCAGGCGCTGCCGCGCGCGGTGCGAGCGCACCTCGTGGCAAGCGTGAAGTCGAACGCGCTGTCTGGGTATTGCGTGACAAAAGACCAGTGCGTGTCCCGGTCGAGACCGGCATCAGCGACGGCACCATGACCGAGATCAAGTCTGGCGACTTGCAGGAAGGCGACGAGGTCGTCACGGCGATCACGAGTGGTGGCGGTCAAGAGCAGGTCCGTTCGCGCATGCCCCGCATCCTCTAGCTGCGCGGCCAGGTGAAGCGCGCATGGCACTGATCGAACTACGTGACATCAGCAAGATCTACGTCTCCGGCGACACTGAACTCGCGGCGCTCCGCGATGTGAATCTGCAGATCGAGGCCGGCGAGTTCGTCGCGGTCACGGGCTCATCGGGCTCCGGCAAGTCCACCTTGATGAACATCATCGGCTGTCTCGATCAGCCCACACACGGTACCTATCATCTCGCTGGCCAGGCGGTCGCGGGGCTCGACCGCGGTCAGCTCGCGACGATCCGCAATCATTTCATCGGTTTCGTCTTTCAGAGCTTCAATTTGTTGGCACGCACGACTGCACTTGAGAATGTCGAGTTGCCGCTGATCTATGCACGTGTGCCGCCAGCCGAACGCCGCAAGCGCGCCCTCGAAGCGCTCGATCGGGTGGGCCTCGCTGACCGCAAGTCGCATACATCGTCGCAACTCTCCGGCGGACAGCAACAACGCGTTGCCATCGCACGTGCGCTGGTGACACGGCCACCGCTGATCCTGGCCGACGAGCCCACCGGCAACCTCGACACCAAGACCAGCGAGTCGGTCATGACTTTGCTCAGTGATCTGCGCAAGTCCGGCATTACCGTGGCCTTCGTGACGCACGAAACCGACATTGCGGCGTATGCTGAGCGCCTGCTGGTGTTGCGCGATGGGCAAATCGTGCGCGACGAACGCACGCCTGCCGACAAGGAGCGCTCATGATTTCCATCACAGAAACCACGCGGCTGGGCTTTCGCGCACTGCTGCGCAACAAGACTCGCGCCTTTCTCACGGCACTCGGCATCATCATCGGCGTCGCGGCCGTGATCTGCATGGTGGCGATCGGCGAAGGTGCCAAGAGTCGCATTCAGAACATGCTGGAGGCCACCGGCACGAACGTCCTGATCGTCCTGTCAGGTTCGACGTCGCAGGGTGGCATGCGCGGCGGCTTCGGCTCACAACCCACGCTCACCTGGGAAGACCTGCGTGCCATCCAGAATGAGGCGCCATCGGTGCGCGCGGCGGCGCCGCTGTCGCGCATGACGACGCCTGTCATTTCTGAGACAGCTACCTGGACCACGACCGTACACGGCACAACGCCGGAGTACTTCGACATTCGCGACTGGAAGATCGCCACCGGTGTCGGCCTGACCCAGGCGGACGAAGGCGGCGCAACGCGCAACGCCGTCATCGGCAAGACGGTCGCCGAGAAACTGTTCGGCGAGAACGTCGACCCGATCGGTCAGGCGATCCGGATTCGCGAGTCGCCCTACATCATCGTCGGCATGCTGGAGGAGAAAGGCCAGTCCGGCATGGGCAGTGATCAGGATGACGCTGTGTTCGTGCCGATGACTACCTTCGGCGCGCGCATTCAGGGCGGGCTGGGCAAGTTCATCCGCGGCCAGATCTATCTCAGCGCAATCTCGCCCCAGGCGACGGATGCCGTGGAACAGGAAGTGACCCGGCTGTTGCGTGAGAAACACCGGATCCCGGATGGCGAAGAAGACGACTTCTCCGTCCGCAGCATCGCCGAGATGGCGGGCGCCTTGTCGGCCACGACGACCACGCTGAGTACGTTGTTAGCGTCGATTGCACTCGTATCGTTGATCGTGGGCGGGATCGGCGTGATGAACATCATGCTGGTATCGGTTACCGAGCGAACGCGCGAAATCGGCATCCGACTGGCCGTGGGCGCACAGCCTGGCGATATTCTGGCGCAGTTTCTGGTCGAGGCACTCACGCTGGCGGCGATCGGCGGCATCATTGGCGTAGCGCTCGGCGTCGGCGCCGGCAAGCTGCTGTCGGCACAGTTCGGCTGGTCGCTGGTGGTGCGGCCCGACATCGTCGTGCTGGCACTGGTCGTCAGCGGCTTGGTAGGCGTCATATTTGGATTGTATCCGGCGCGCAAGGCTGCCCGCCTCGATCCGATCGAAGCACTGCGCTACGAGTAGCTCCTCTGCCAGTCTCAGGACGAGTGTTGCCTGACCCAGCCGACGTAGCGATCCATCCAACCCTGCAGGAACTTGCGGCTGCCGTCGCCAATGTTGCCGGCATCGTCGAACAATCCGTCTTTCGCCTGAATGAATGCCTCGGGCTGACCCAGCGTGGGCATGTCGAGATAGGCCAGCACATTGCGTAGATGTTGTTGGGCGATCGCGGTGCCGATTGCGCCGATCGACACACCCAACAGACCGGCCGGCTTGCCCGCCCACGCGCTTTGCCCATAGGGCCGCGATGCGTGGTCGAGCGCATTCTTCAGCACTCCTGGAATGGAGCGATTGTACTCGGGAGTGACGAACAACACGCCGTGCGCCACCGCCACTTCGCGCTTCAGGCGTTGCACGGCGCTGGCTTGGTCACTGTCGTCGTCCTGGTTGTAGAGCGGCAGATCGCCGATCTCGAGTTGCCGGAATGCCCAGTCTGGCGGAGCGAGCTTGACGATGGCGTCAGCCAGCTTGCGATTGAAAGAATCCTTGCGCAGGCTGCCGACGATCACTGCGATTTTATATTGACTCATGAGATTGCTCCGGTGAATGGGTCGTTCAGGCTGCCAGCGTGCCGAAGCGGCCGCTGTTGAAGTCGCTGATCGCCCGTCGAATTTCAGCTTCCGTGTTCATCACGAACGGTCCGTGGCCGACGATCGGCTCGTCGATCGGCTCGCCGCCCAGGATCAGCAAGCTCGCATCGTTGTTAGCCTCGATCAGGACGTCGCTGCCGGCTCGATCCAGCAATACCATTTGCGCGGCGCGCGCCACCTGGCCGCCGTTCACTTCGACGGTGCCGTGCAGAACGACCACCGCCAACGTACGCCCATCGCCCACCGAGAACCGGACGGACTTGCCCTGTTGCAAGCGCAAGTCCCAGACGTCGACGGATGTGAATGTCTCGGCCGGCCCGGCCTGCCCCGCGAATTCACCGGCGATCACTCGCAAGGTGCCGGCCTGGTCCGCGAGCGGCACGACGGGAATCTGCGGCCGCGTCAATGTCTGATAGCGCGGAGTCGTTAGCTTGTCAGCCGCGGGCAGGTTCACCCACAGCTGTACCATCTCGATGATGCCGCCGGTCCGCGTGAACTCAGTCGAGTGAAACTCTTCGTGCAGGATGCCGGACGCGGCCGTCATCCACTGCACGTCACCAGGCCCGATCCGGCCGCCAGCGCCGGTCGAGTCGCGGTGCTCCAGCTCACCCTGGTAGACGATCGTCACGGTCTCGAAGCCGCGATGAGGATGGACCCCAACGCCGCGAGGTTTGGCGGCTGGCTCGAACCGCGTCGGACGCGCGTAATCGAGCAGCAGGAAGGGGCTCAAATGCTGACCGTGACTCTGATATGAAAACAGTGACTGCACCGGGAAGCCATCGCCTACCCAGTGCTGCTGCGGTGCACTATAAATTCCGAGAACCTCTTTCATTTGGTGGCGCTTGCCGTTACTAGTCGGTGCGATAACAATAAGCGCAGCATCAATATGGCGCTAGATGGCATTATTCGGACTGATTGTCCTAAATTCGGAACGACAGTCCATCATGCAGGATCTCAACGACCTCTTCTACTTCGTGCAAGTGGTTGACTACGCCGGCTTCGCGCCTGCTGGTCGCGCGCTGGGCGTGCCCAAGTCGAAATTGAGCCGGCGCATCGGCGTGCTCGAGCAGCGGCTCGGCGTGCGGCTGATCCAGCGCTCGACCCGTCGCTTCTCAGTGACCGACATCGGGCGTACGTACTACCAGCACTGCCGGGCCATGCTGGTCGAAGCCCAGGCGGCGCAGGAATCGATCGAACTAACGAGAGCGGAGCCCTGTGGCGTCGTCAGAGTCAGTTGTCCGGTGGCACTGCTCGACATGCAGGTGGCGGGTATGCTGGCCACTTTCATGTGGACTTACCGCAGCGTCGAAGTGCACGTCGAGGCGACCGACCGGGTGGTCGACATCATCAGTGAGGGCGTCGATATCGCGATCCGCGTACGACGGCCGCCGCTGCAGGACAGCGACCTGCTGCTGCGCACGTTCGGCGAAGCGCAGCAGTGCCTGGTCGCGAGCCCATCCTTGCTGACAAGTACCTCGACGCCCCGCGTGCCGGCGGATCTAACAACACTGCCGAGCCTCGCACACGGCCTGCCACAGAACGAGCATGTCTGGGAGCTGCAACGCGCGGACAATGCGCAGGCCCGCATTCCGCATCATCCACGGCTGATTACACGCGGCATGCTGGCTTTGCGGACCGCCGCAGTGGCCGGCATCGGCGTCGTGCAACTACCTGTGATGATGATTGCCGACCAGTTGGCGCGGGGCGAGCTCGTGCGACTGTTGCCAGATTGGGCGCCACGCAGCGAATTGGTGCATGCGGTGTTTGCGTCGCGCCGCGGCCAGCTGCCGGCGGTTCGTGCCCTACTCGATTTTCTGGCCGACAGCTTCGCGCCGCGGAACGCCGTTTGACGCACAGTCAGCCTCCCTCTACAGTGAATCAATGCGCATCGCGGTTCTCGGCAGCGGCACGACGTCGCGGGATCTTCCCGCGCATCTCGCCACGCTGCGTGATGCAGCGACGCAAGTCGAGATCTTGAATCCACGCCTGGTCGCATTCCCGGCAACACCCTATGAGCGCCTGCTCGTCGACGTGGGTTACGTGGATGCAGCGGAACAGGCGCAGCGGCAAGGATACGACGCGGTCGTCATCAACTCGTTCGCAGACTATGGCATTGCGGCCGCGCGGGCCGCCGGCATCACCATGGTGGGTTCCGGCGAGGCGGCGTTGCATGCGGCGAGGCAGATCGGCGAGCGATTCTCGATCGTCACCATCTGGCCACCATCGATGGTGCATCTGTACGCTGAACGCTTGCAAAGCCTCGGCCTGGTGGACCACTGCGTGCGCATTCGTCACGTCGGCGCGGAAGCAGATCTGTCGACGCTCGGCTCCGACGACAACGTCATGGCCCGGCTGCATCGCGGCGAGGATGCGCTGGTGCAGCGCGTGCTGGCGGAGTGCCGTGCAGCCATCGCCGAGGACGGGATCCAGAGCATTGTTCTGGGCTGCACCTGCATGGCACCGATCGCGGCCGACCTCGCGGCCGAACTCAGCGTTCCGGTGCTAGAGGGTTCCGCCCTCGCGGTGAGCGCCGCGCGCGCACTCCGTTCCCCCGGCACAGCGGCACCCCGGTCGGCTGATCGGCGCACCACGTCCGGGCACACACCGATCGGAACCCTGGTTAGCGCGCTACTCGGAGACGGCGGCTCATCCGCGCCGACGATGCGTGTGCCAAGCTCCGAGCTCAGCAGCACTTGCGATGTCTGCGTACCCTGAATCAATGCGCACTTGAACTTCGCGCTTGGGTGGTCCGCTGTTTGAGCCACGCGTTGGTCAGGGCGCTTTCTTCGAGCAACCAGCTCCTGAATCGACGCACTTGCGGACGAACCAGCGCCTCATTGCGAAAGCTGGCCTGAAATGCGTGTCCGGTCCATGCACCAGTGTTGATCGGAAACGGCAAAGATACCCGCCCGTCGTCGATATAGCGCGAGATCAAGGCGAGACCGCAGATGGCAAATCCTGCGTTCGCGAGCACCGCGTCGAGCGTCGGCACGATGCGCTGGAAGCGGATGCCGCGATTTGGCATCGTTCGCTTCAGCTTGTGCAGCTTGATCCAGTCCGACCATCCCGGCGCCGCCGGATCCTCTTTGTAAAGATCCAGGTGCAACAGCGGAAATCCCTCCAGGCGGTCGCGCTTTTTCAGCTCGCCGACCCGCCGCGTGTTCTCCGGCGAGCTGATCGGCAGCAGGAAATCGTGGAACAACTGCACGCTGTTAGTGCTGTCGCTACGCGGCCCGAAACTGATTTTGCAGTCGAGCGGTCGCAGTCGCGGTTGCGCTGCGCCTTCACCATTGATGTGGAACTGGATGTTCGGATGCGCGCTGCGGAACGAGTCCAGCCGCGGCTGCAGCCACAAGTCGGCGAAATCGGAAACGGCCGCAATGTGTATCTCGTGTCCGCGCTGCATGTCGAGGATGTCGGCTGCTTGAGCCAATTCCCGAAACGCCGTACCGAGATGCTTCAGCGCAGTTTCCAATGCGGGTGAAGGCCTGAGGCCCGAACGACCCCGGACCAGCAGATCGGTACCGAGGTAGTCCTCGAGCGCCTTGATGCGCTGACCCACCGCCGCAGGCGAAATTGACAGCACGTCCGCCGCGCCCTTCAGCGAGCCGACCCGAACGGCCAACTCCAGCGCCTGAAAAGACCGCAAATGGGTCGCGACAGCCATTCGCGAACACTAAATCTTTTCTTTAGTTGGATCAAGAATTTTTAGTTTGCCGACACGGTGCGCTGCGCGGAAGAATGGCAGCCGACAGTCAAGACGAATGGAGCCTGCGGCATGTCACAGCTCAAACGTTATCTGATCGAACGCGACGTCCCCGGCATCGGCGGCATGTCGATCGTCGAACTGTGCGGCGCGGCGCGGGCGTCCAACCGCGCCATCGAACAGGTCGCGGGCGCCGTGCAATGGCAACACAGCTACGTGGCGGCCGACAAGACTTTCTGCATCTACCTCGCCGACAGCGAGGACACGATCCGCAAACACGCCGAGTTGAGCGGCATCCCGGTCACGCGGATCACTGAAGTGCCGCAGATCATCGATCCCCTCACAGCTAACAATTGAGGTAGCGGCCATGACGAACCTGGTTGCAGCTCTCTACAGCACACTCACCTACCTGTTTTTCCTCGCGACGTTCCTGTATGCCATCGGTTTCGTGCAGAATCTCGCAGTACCCAAGTCGATCGACTCCGGCAGCAGCGGCGATTTGATCGGGTCGTTGCTGATCAATGCTGCGCTGCTGACCGTGTTCGCGTTGCAGCATTCCGTGATGGCGCGGCCGCGCTTCAAACGCGCCTGGACGCGGGTTGTGCCACAGCCCGTCGAACGCAGCACCTATGTGCTGTTCGCGAGTCTGGCGCTCGCGTTGCTCTTCTGGCAGTGGCGGCCGTTGCCGCAGACAGTTTGGTTCATCGACGATCCGGCCAGTGCCGCGCTCGTGCGGGGAATGTCGTGGGCGGGCTGGTCCCTGGTGTTGCTCAGCACGTTCCTCATCAGTCATTTCCACCTGTTCGGACTGAGCCAGGGATTTGCCCGCTTGCTGCGCCGGCATCAGCCGGACCTCGAGTTCGCGACACCGTCGCTGTATCGCTGGCTGCGCCACCCCATCTACGCGGGCTTCATTCTGGCTTTCTGGGCGGCGCCGCACATGACCGCTGGGCATCTGCTTTTTGCAGTTGCGACCACCGGCTACATCCTGGTTGGCATCTGGTTGGAGGAACGCGATCTCGTCGCCCATTTCGGCGATCGCTACCGGCTGTATCGCGAGTCGGTCGGCATGCTGCTGCCGAAGATCCGCGTCAGCCGCTACCCACACAAGGCACGGGTGACCGAGCCGTAGGCCAGGAGCTCGTCATGCAAGCTAACTACGAACAGCTGCTGGCAACCTCGCGCCGCGTGAATTGGCAGATTGCGGACCTTGTCGGCGGTGACAAGCGGCTCGACTTCTCGCGCCCGTTCCTGCCCGAGACATATGCGCGCACTCAGGAGTTGCCGTTCCTGACGCCGGTCGAAGCACTGGCCCTGAATCACATTCGCGCGCACGGCTATCTGGCAATGTTTCAGCTGGTCGAAGCCTTCATCCTGCCGTTCGTCGTCGAACAGTCGAAGTGGGATCCCGGGGAGCAACGCTTCAGAGTTCCAGCGTTGCAACAGTTCGCCAGCGAAGAGATCAAACACATGGAGCTGTTTGCCGTCTTCCGGCGGCAATTCGTCAGCGAGTTCGGTGTCGAATGCGGATTCATCGGCCCGGCCGAAGAAATCGGTGCCGCGATCCTCGAGCATAGTCCGTTGGCAGTCGCCATCCTGGTGCTTGGCATCGAGTGGATGTCGCAGGGACACTATGTCGAGAGCATCAGAGACAGCCAGGCACTGGATCCGCAATTCAAGAGCCTCCTCAAGCACCATTATCTCGAGGAGGTGCAGCACGCGAAGCTCGATTCGCTCATGCTGCAGGCGATGCTCCCACAATACGACCGCAATGCGATCGACCACGCGGTCGACGAGTATTTCGAGATGGGTGCCTTCATCGATGGCGGTCTGCGACAACAAACAGAACTCGATCTCGCGAGCTTCGAGCGTGCCCGCGGTCACGCGTTGACTATCGAACAGCGCGACACATTCCTGACTCGACAGCATCAGGCCCAGCGTTGGACTTTTCTGGGCTCCGCCATGCGCAATGAGAATTTCCTGCAATCGCTCGACGTGCTGGGCGGCGACTGCAGACACAGAGTAGCCGGCGCTGCGAGTTCGTTCTGCTAGTCGGGCCTGCTGCCGCCCCGCGCCTGCAACGCACCATGCAGGCCGTCCTGCCAGACTGCCTCGGGAGTCTCGACGGGTGTGATATCGAGATTGACGACCGTGGCCTGCTGGCCGCTGCGCACCAACACACAGTCGAGCGGTACCGAGTCGCCCGCATTGATCTCCTGATGTGGCACCCACGGCGGCACATAGATGAAATCGCCGGGGCCCGCCTCCGCCATGTACTCGAGCCGCTCGCCCCAGCGCATGCGGGCGACACCGCGCAAGACATAGATCACGCTCTCGAGATCGCCATGATGATGCGCGCCTGTCTTCGCAGCCGGGACGATCGTCACGGTGCCCGCCCAGATCTTCTCGGCACCGACGCTGCTGGCACTGATGGCGGCCGCGCGCTGCATGCCGGGGGTCTGCGGCGTGTTGGTATCGAGCTCGCCGGCCCGCACTACCCGTACGCCCGCGCGCCGCCATCGATCACTCATGCGGCGGCTCCGCCGCAGCGGGCGGGACATGCTCGGGTCGGGTAGCGATCCAGACTGCCGCCCCTAACAAGATCACGAGGACGATACTGCGGGCGGTCCAGGTGGTCTCGAGTGTGAAAAAACTGATGGTCGAGCCCAGTATCATCCCACCGATGGCATACACCTTGCCACGCCGTCGGATCACGCCGTGCTCGACCCAGTCCCGCAAACCCCGCCCGTAACGTGGGTGATTGAGCAAGCGTCCGCTCAGATGGGGCGCGCTTTTCGCCCAGCACATCACAGCCAGGATCCAGAAGCCGGTTGTTGGCAGCAGTGGCACGAATATGCCGACCGCGCCTAGTGCAAAGAACCCGCCACCCAGGACGCGCAGCGTCATCGTCCTCATCGATCCCGCCTTTCTCACTGCTAGCCTCGCTCGAGGCAGCGCGGCGCTGTCCAAGGTGGGGGCTCCTCTCGTCGTGGTCGTCCAGTCTATTATGAGTCGGCACTCACTGCCACGCTGAAGCCGCCCCACATCATGCGTTTGCCATCGAAGGGCATGTTCTTCGGCTCCATGAACTTCGCGAGCCGCGGATCCTTCATCACCCTGGCATTCACCTGATCGCGGTGTTTGCGTGACTTGTAAACGATCCATGAGAACCATACGGTCTCACTCGGCTTCAGCTTGACGCTCTGCGGAAACGAGGTGTATTTGCCGGGCTTCACGTCGTCGGCAATGCACTCGCGATACTCCAATGCGCCGTGCTCGATCCACAACTTGGCGCCGAGTTTGGCCATCCGCATGTACTTGGCTTTGTTACGCTTGGGAACAGGAATCAGGAATCCATCGACGTATCGACCGGCCATTGCAGTTCTCCTGTGAATCGCCGCCGCCTCGAACGATCACGAGCGCAGCATGTCCAATCGTAGCAATAGGCCGACTTTGCGGCATCTTCTGACTGCCAGAGGGAGGGTTTTGGCGTCCCATATCGATCATGACTTGTAGGCCACGTCCCACGTCACGAATCGTTGCCGTGCTCGCCGTCGCGACGCTTTGGTGCATGCCGTTTCCGGCGGCGGCGGAGCACATCGTCATACAGATCGCCGGGCTCGACGACGACCTTGAAGCGGCGGTGCGTGCCAACCTCGAGTTGCAGCAATACATCGACCGCGACACCCATCCCACGCAGATTCAACGTCTGCTGGAGCGCGGCAAGGACGAGATCCGGCGGGCACTAGAACCTTACGGTTACTACCACTCGCAAGTGACCGGCGAGCTGCTGCCGGGCGGCGACCGAGTGACTGCCAGCTATCGCGTGATACCCGGAGAGCGGGTCATCGTACGCGACAAGCGCGTTGAAGTGCTGGGCCCGGGCGCTGCGCTGCCGGCCGTGAGCCGCGCGATCGAGAGCTTCGCGCCCGCCGTTGGCGAGCCGCTCGAACATGGCCTTTATGAAGACAGCAAAGCGGCAGTCAATTCAGCACTGCAGCTCAACGGCTATCTCGACGCAGACCTCGAGCGGCATCGGGTCGAAGTCACCCGCGCGACGCTTTCCGCGACGATCGATCTCCGCTGGCGGAGCGGGCAGCGCTATCGCATCGGCGCTGTGCGCTTCAGCGACGCCCAGTTTCCGGACGCATTCCTGCAGCGTTACATCCCGTGGGAGCCACAAGCGCCCTACGACATCGAAACCTTGTTGACGCTGCAGCAGCGGCTGGTGGATGCAGACTACTTCGCCACGGTGTCGGTGCAACCCGCGATCGATGAGCGCGACGCCGGCCTCGTTCCGGTGGACGTACTGCTGATCCCCGCCAAGCGTACGGTCTACACGGCCAGCGCGTTCGTCAGCACCGATGCAGGCCCTGGCGGGCGGCTGGGCATCGAGCGGCGCTGGCTCAACACCCGCGGTCACAAGCTTGGCGGTGAAGTGGAATACAGCACTCGCGTACAGGCTTACAGCAGCTACTACCGCATTCCGCGGCCCGGTCGGCAGTCCCGCCTGTACAGCATCGCAGGTGGGTACCGCGACGAGCAGACCGACAGCAGCCGCTCGCGGCTCGCGCGCCTCTCGGTCATCGAGGCGCTCGACGACTGGCACGGCTACGCCCGTACCCTCGGACTGCAGTACCTCAACGGAGATTTCACGGTCGCCGATGAACAACGCTCATCCCGCCTGCTGTACGCGGAGGGCAACCTCGGCCGCAAGCGCGCCAATGATCTCGTCTTTCCCTCGCAAGGCCTGTCGGTAACCTACACCGCGCGCCTTGCCGCGCAAGCATTGCTGTCGGATACCAGTCTCTTGCAACTGCGCACCGACGCCAAGTGGATCCGTCCCGTCACGGACCGCTCGCGCCTGATTCTGCGCGCTTCACTCGGCGCGCTGGAAGCCGGTGATTTCAGCGCACTCCCGCCCGAGCTGCGCTTCTTCGCCGGTGGCGATCGCTCGGTGCGCGGCTTCGATTATCAGCAGATCGGTGCGCGGAATGCAGCGGGCGGCGTCATCGGCGGTCGTTATCTCGCTGTGGCGAGCGCCGAGATGGAATACTACTTTGTCGAGAACTGGGGTGCGGCGCTGTTCGTCGATGCCGGCGACGCGTTCAACTCCGATCTGAACGCGAACATTGGCGCCGGCATCGGTCTGCGCTGGAAATCCCCTGTCGGTATCGTGCGCGTTGATCTGGGTGTACCGGTGCACACTGACCTGCCCGATGACGGCCTGCGTATCCACCTGATGATAGGTCCTGACTTGTGAGCCGCCTGCGTTGGTGGCGGTGGGCGATGGGCGTGCTCGTCACGCTGATTGCGCTGCTCGGCGTGGCTACGCTCTGGCTCGCAAACTCCACATCTGGCGCACGCTGGCTGCTTGCCCGCAGCGACTCCATGCTGGCGGGAACGCTGCGTATCGAAGGACTGGAGGGCAGCCTGGCCGGCCCGCTAACGCTAGCGAATCTCTCCTATCGCGACCCGGACGCCGGCATCGACGTCACCGTTCGGCATGTTGAGCTTGAACTCGCGCTGCTCGCCCTGCTGCGTGCGACAGTGCGGATCGAGTCGGCGGAAATCGCCGGCATGCAGCTGACGCTGAGCGAGCCGCGTGCGCCGCAACCGGACCCTGAGCCGATCTCACTCGATCCGCCGCTCGACGTGGTCGTCGAAGCACTGCTGTTGCGCGATGCAGTGATTCGACGCGACAACGACACGCTGGCCGAGATTCGCACCGCGCGTCTCAACGGCACCTGGACCCGCGCGCAACTCGCCATTCGGGAGTTGGACGTCGATGCGGCGGACGGCCGCCTGCAGCTAACAGGGCGTATTACAGGTAACAAGCCGTACGCCGGCGAGGCACAGGGCGAATTCCAATGGCAGCTCGGCGAACGAACGGTGGCCGGTACGCTGACACTTTCGACGGCCGATTCTCGGACGACTGCACAATTGCAGCTCACGAAACCCATGACTGCCGATTTGCGGGCGACGCTGCTGCATCAGGGCGAGCGGACGGCTGTCGACGGCGTGATTCGCTTCGGCGAAGGCAGGCTGAACGTCGACGGTACGCTGAATGCCACAGCGAAGCCGTTGGCGGTGGATCTCAAGCTGTCGTGGCGCGATATGTTGATCCCTGAGGACCTTGCCGGTCAGGTGCTCGAGACGACCGGCGATGTGGCGGTCAGTGGCAACCTGCAGCAGTATGCGATCGACGGCCGGCTCGCGCTCGGTCCGCCCGGCCGCACCGCAGATCTGCAACTCAAGCTAACAGGTTCAACCGACGCAATCGAACTCGAGCGTCTGGCGATCGTACAGCGGGATGGCCGCTTGTCGGCGACCGGTCGCGTGGCCTGGCAACCCGGGATCAACTGGCAGATCGATGCGACAGCGCGCAGTTTCGATCCAGGTGAATTCTGGGTCCGGTGGCCTGGCGCCCTCGATTTCACACTGGCGAGCAGTGGCCAATTCGCCGCCGAGCAAATGACGGGGCACCTCGAAATCGATCGATTGCGAGGCATGCTGCGTGGCACGCCAATCCGTGGCTCAGCCGATCTGTCTCTCCTGACGGATCGTATGCTGATCGGCACGCTCGAATTGCAGGCTAATAACAGCCGGTTGCGCGTCAACAGCCAGCGCATCCGGCAAACCGGCACGGATGCTTTCGATGCAGTGGCCGAGCTAACCGTGCCATCGCTCGCAGACTGGCTGCCTGACGCTGCCGGCAAAGCGACTGCTCGATTCACGGCCCGCGGCGCCTGGCCAACGCTCGACATTGCCGGCGATCTCGCCGGCAGTGCGATCCGCGTGGGCGCACAGAGTGCCGAGCTGGTAACGGCCAGCATCGCATTGGCGAACCCGCTTGAGCCCGATGGTGAAGCGAGCCTGATCGCGCAGAATCTGACAGTCGCAGGCTTCGGGTTTTCGAGCCTAAACCTGAGTGTGCGTGGCGATGCGGAGCAGCACTCATTAGCTGCCGATCTCAAAGGCCCGGATCAGTCAGCCGCGTTGTCACTACAGGGCAGCCTGGAAGATGCGAACTGGCGCGCGACCGTGAGCCGCTTGCAGATCGCCGCAACCGACGTCGCAACCCTCGCCCTGCAGCAGCCAACCGAAGTGCTGTACAGCGCGGCAGGGACCAGTCTCGCGCGCACGTGTCTAGTCGACGGTGACATGCGAATCTGTCTCGCTGGGTCGCTGCAGGCGACTGGCGCGTTCCGCGCTGACTACGAACTCGCCAATGTGCCACTCGCGCTGACCCAGATTGCGCTGGCCGAGCCGCTGCCCGTGACGATCGAGGGTTCGATCGATGGCACAGGCGAGCTGCAGCGCGCCGAGTCCGGCGTCCTTACAGGTGCGGCCGACCTGCGCTCATCAGGTGGCGCTCTGCGACAGGCCGCGATTGCCGATCAGCCCGGCGCACCGCTCATTCGCTATCAGGATCTGGCGTTGCAACTGGCGCTCGCCGAGCGCGGCGCCGAGCTCACGCTCAGCGCCAGACTGGACGACGACGGCAACCTGGCAGGCCGCATCGAGACCGGTGATCTCACCGCTGACCGCACCACTTTGACCGGCACCATGACCGCCCGACTGCCCAGTGTCGCTGTCATCGAAGTACTGACACCGCAGTTGGTAGACGTGAACGGCAGCGCAACGTTGCAGGCGGCGCTATCCGGCACGCTGCAGCAACCAGAACTGTCGGGGGAACTACAAGTATCAGGCTTCGCGGCTGAAGTTCCCCGTCTTGGTCTGAAACTGCGCGACGGTAAGCTGACCGTCAAGCCGCAGACGGAGGGTCCGTTCCTGATCGCCGGCCAATTGCGATCAGGAGAGGGGCAATTGCAGTTCGACGGAACCGCCACGATGGATGCCGAGGTCCGGATGGCGATCAAGGGACAGGACTTTCTCGCGGCGGACTTTCCGGGTGTGCGCGTCGTGGCTACGCCGGATCTCGTATTCCAGCGCACCGCGGAGGAGATGTCGCTGATCGGCTATGTGCGCCTGCCACGTGCCGACATCAATCTCGCACGACTACCCCGCGGCACACGGCCGCAAAGTGCCTCGGATGATGTCGTGGTCGTCGATGCTGTCGACCGCCAAACTGACGCTGCACAGGGCTCACCGCTGTCGGCTACGATACGTATCGAATTCGGCGAGCAGGTGGCGATTTCCGGCTACGGGCTCGATGCCGATGTGTCGGGTGCGCTGATGGTGCGCGAACGGCCCGGCTCACCGACCACCGGCTCGGGCGAAGTGCGCGTCTCGGGCACTTACAAGGCATATGGTCAGGATCTGACCATCCGGCAGGGACAGTTGTTATATGCGGGCACGCCGCTCGACAATCCGCGCCTCACCATTGTTGCGGTACGCGAGGTCGGAACTGTGACCGCTGGCATTCGCGTGGCCGGCAACGCCAAGAATCCGCAGCTCTCGGTGTTCTCCGACCCCGCGATGGGCCAGGCCAATGCGTTGTCCTATCTGGTTGCCGGCAAGCCGATGGACGAAATCGGCGCGGGGGAAGGCGACGCGATGACAGCGGCTGCCCGTTCACTCGGCACGGCTGCGGGCGGGCTGCTCGCCAAGAACATCGGCAACCGGCTGGGCCTCGATGAGGTGGGCATCGCTGACAGCGAGATGCTGGGTGGCGCGGCCCTGACCGTGGGGCAATATCTGTCGCCGCGGCTCTACCTGAGCTATGGCGTTGGGTTGTTCGAACCGGGTGAAGTGCTGACGCTGCGCTACAAACTGACGGATGAGCTGGCACTCAAAGTCGAGCAGGCCGCAGAGCGCTCGCGCGGCGGTATCGAGTACCGGATCGAAAAATAGTCAAGGGTCGAGGCTGGTGCCCGTGCGCAACATCGTGAAGCGGGAATCTTCGAGTGCTGCGGCGGGCGTCAGTTCGTTGAGAATGACACCGCCGAGTCCGGCCGCTTCTCGCGCCCAGGTACAAGCGCCACCAAAACGCCCACCGCGCGTCGGCAAGCCCTGCACGGCGACCGGAACTGCCGCATCGACGAACAACGTTCCCGCGACCTCGTCCGCGAACGGGAAAACAACGCAGCCTGCATAAAAGCCGGCGCCGACGGCCGGAGTCACTAACAACAGCGGCGCGCCGTCGGCATTGGCCATGAGTGCCGGCGCCGAGTAGAAGCTGGCGCCGAGCGGCGCGGCGTCGCCGGCTTGCAGCACGGTGGCGACATAGCTGAGCGTCGACAAGCGATCGGTGGTGCGCAGTACGACTATCTTCTGCGGATTGGTGCCGCTCGAGCCTGCAGACGGGCACGCAAACACGAAATCGATCGTATTGCCCCGGACGACGGCCGATCCCTCGGCGACTACCAGACAGTTGGCCAGATCCAAGTGCAAGGAATTGACCACGTGGCGCGCCGTAAGCTCCGGTGGCGTGAGGTTCCAGCCGATCACCGATGTTTCCGCCGACCAGGGCCCGGCGGGGTCGGGCGCCGTCCACATCACGATGGCACCGAGATAGTAGCGCGTCGGCTCGGAGCTCGGCGGATAGAGGAAATATTTGTGGGCGAACAGCTTGTAGCGCTGCGCGCTCACTGGCTCGCCGGAGTCGTCTATGAGCCAGCTGGTCTCGTACACCCAGCGACCCGTGCAGCTGGCCGTCCCGCAGGTCGAGTGCGCCGGGTCCGTGTCTGTCACCGTGGCCGCGCTCGGCACGCCGACACTAACTACTTTGCTGAACGTTGCACCGTTGTCGGTACTGCGCGCGATGTGGACACTGACATCCTGCTGCACGGCAGTGGGTGCGATCCGATTGAAGTCGACGCCCGAGTACGACATCCACAGCACCGAACCGCTGGCACGCAGCAGTGACGGATCGAACTGACCGTTCTTGCTGTTGTCCCCTGCTATGGTCAGTGGCTGATAGAGCGCCGGATTCGTCGCCCGAGGGCTCAACGCTGCAGACTGCACCGCAGGCCCCTGCCCAACGCGATTGCGCGCGCGGATGCTTGCCGTGTAGGTGGCGCCGTTGGTGAGGCCACGTACCAACGCCCGTCGACCGACGATATCGATACGCGCGCTGCTCACCTGCGGCGACAAGGTGACCTCGTAGCCCTCGACGGCGGCACCACCATCGTCCGCGACCGAGCCCCAGCCGAGACTGATCGCACCATCGCCCACATTGGCCGTCAATCCCGTCGGCGCGCTCGGCGACGTAACTGCCGCCAGCACCGGCTCACTGCCGCCACCGCCACCGCACGCAGGTAACAGGAACACAGCGGCACATAGCCCCAATGGCCAACTTGGCCGACCTAGCAAGCGTACCCACGACATAGACATGTCCTTCAGTGCTTCCGGCGTGGCGGCACTAACAAGCGTGCCAGCTTGCTGACATCGCTCAACTGGTCGAGCCGTTCGACAGTCTCGGCGATCTCGGCAACGCGACTCGCCGGTAGCAAGCCCTCCGACATGGCCCGCAGTTTGGCCACGACCTCGGGATAGCCATATCCTGGCTTGTCGTCGGGGAAGGTAACCGCCTGCTCGACTCGTTTGCCGTTCTTGAGCGTGATTTCGACCCGTGTGCGCATGATGTTGCGCTTGAACCAGTCGAAGTCCATCGCCGGGTCTTCGACGCATTCGATGCGCTTCATCATGGCGCGCACCGGCGCGCTCTTAATCTTGCGTTCGGCATACAGCGCCGGCGTGAGTGGCTCGCGCAGCAGCGTAGTTGCCACGGCATATGGCAGCGAGAACTGCGCGTCGACCGCGCCCTGCGGATCGAAGTCGGCGATCCGTGTGACACCGACGTTCCACACGCGGACTGTCTCGACATCAGTCGCGCGGATGTCGTGCGCCGCGATCAGCTTGGTCAGCGCCACGTACGGCGGATGACTCCAGGCGATCGACGGATGCAGTTTGAAATCCGTGCCGAGAATCAACCAATCGCGCCCCAGACCCTGCGTCATCTTGGCGAAATCGCATTGATCGGAGCCAGCCATGATCCAGAAGCCTTCCTTGCCGTCGAGTATGCCGTGCCCGCCGCGCAAGCCCGCTCTGGCTGACACTGCGCCCATCACACCGGCCATCGACATCCAGCCCCAGCCCAGCTTCGCTTCGCGCATCGGCCGGGTCTCGTCGACGATGCCGAAATACTTGTATGCCGACGGCACCGGCGCGTACGTGCCGGTGACACCGAACGCGGCGTCCATCTCCACCGGCTTCAGGCGCAACAGATTGCCGGCGGCTGCACAAGCGGCGAATGGTGTGTATTGCTGCCCCCAAACCTGGGCGCCCCGCTCGGGACTGGGCTGCATGGACCAGCCGATGCGGGTACCGACCTCGTAGCCAGCGACGACTCCGGCGATCATCTGCTTGCCGGACAAACCCAGCGATTCGCTCACAGCTAACACCGCCGGCACGACGATCGGTCCGGCATGGATCACATATTGGCAGACATCCTCGTAGTCGAGCGCGAATGCCAGCCCGCCGTTCGCATAGGCGGCGATCGGCCGCGAGACGCGCGTCCCGTCTCCGATCACTGTCGCATCGCGCACCCCACCGCCGATGTCCTTGGCCAGCTGCGTGTGCACCCGACCGATCCGCGTCTGCGCGCCGCCCAGAGCGGCGGCCAGGATATTGAGCACGGCGATCCTGGCCGCGGCAACGGCTTCGCCTGGAATCTTCTGATAGCGCAGCTCCGCGGCGAATGTTGCGAGCTGACGAGTAACGGATGCCATGATCTCTCCGCATGCGGACGCTCAGGCGCCCAGTGGCTATCATGCACCTCTAGAACTTGAAGCGGTACTTCAGGACGATTACTGCGTCAGCCGGGTCGACGTCCATGCTGAAGCCCGGGCGCGCCGACTCGAGCCACAACGCCGAGGACAACCAACGCAGATGCGGCGCAACATGACCGGCGACGGCCACACGATCCTGGAGCTCCTGCTCCCGGTTTCGCTGGATCCAGTGCAATGACAAGGGTTTCGGCGGCGCGCTGGTCGTTAGTCGCTGTCCGACCGGCTCGCGGGCGAGCACGGTCGTCGATGCTGCAATCGACAGGACGAGCGCGGCCACGCGTAAACAGGCCAAACCCAGTTCGCCGTTCCGCCACCCGGTCATGAGGAGCTTCATGGCGGCAAAGATATGCCGTCGTGCATCACCTGCCTGCGACGCAAGACGCAATTCTATCGAGCCTTCTTGGACAACACGGCATGCGCGTCCAACGTTCCGCACATAATGTCGTGCCTGCGTTGCGCTCGGCACACAAAGCAACGAACAGGCACAATATGTCCATCGTTCGCTGTCAGGAATCCGCTCTTGCTGCAGAATTACAGTTGGCTCAATGACACGACGCTCGTGGCGGCGATGGATCCGGCTATCGCCGCATTCTCCGGCGCCTTCGGCGGCTGGGTGGCGGCTCACGCATTGCTGGCCGCCGAACGCGTCGTCAATGATCCCGACGCTTTGCCGCTGTCGGTCAATATCGATTTTCTGCGGGGAGTTGTCGAAGGCGACGTGGTTTCGACGGGCGAGCTCGTGCACAGCACGCGTTCGCTGCGCTTCGTGCAAGTCGCGACAGCGCAGGCCGACGGCGACTGCGCGCGCACCACGGCGATCTTTGCGCGCCGCCGACACACGGACGATGTTACATCGGTCGCGATGCCAACTTGCGCCGCGCCCGAGTCACTGGAACCAATCGACGCGAGCGTCGTACCGGTCACCTGGATCAATAGCTTCGACTTGCGATTCGCTTCGCGTGCGCCCGGCGAACGCAGCCCGGCAATGCGCTCACTAACCTGGACCAGGCTCAAGACCGAGCGGGCGCTCGACTACGCCGCGCTGCTCGCAATTGCCGATACACCGCTGCCACGGATCTTCATGCACTATGCGGCGCAGTCGAAAATCTCGACTGTCACGATGTCAGTGCATTTTCATGCGGACCGCGCTGATCTGGCACGCATCCGCCACGAATTCGTGCTCGTCGAAGCCAGCAATCAGGCAGCTCGCCATGGCTACTACGATCAGCTCACCCGCATCTGGTCGCGGGCCGGCCGACTGCTGGCGACATCCTCGCAGCTCGTCTGGTTCAACGTTCCACCCGGCGCGACGCCCGCCCCGGACCCGGCATGATCGGCTGGGCCAAATCCATCGGCGGCTGGGTGTTGTTAGCGATTGGCTTTGCCATCTTGCTGCTGCCGGGCCCGCTCGGCTGGCCCGGGCTGCCAGTGATGGCCGGCGGCGCGCTGCTGATACTCTCGACGAGCGCCAAGGCCCGGCGCTGGTTTGTCGAAGCCGCGCGCGAGGAGCCGAAAATGTTCGGCCGACTGCGCAACTGGATCCGCGCGCGCCGGCGCCGTCAGCATGCCGGCCGACGCAGCGCCCCACCGCCGCCCAGTTAGCGCTGGGGGTGCGCGACGCGCGTGTCCCGATGCCGCTGCAGCTGGTCGCACAGCGCCGGGAACGCGGCGTCGATATCGAACGAGTAGCCATCCCAATAGCCGTCCCGCTCCGGTACATAGCGCCGCGGCGCTGGCAGCCGGCCACTCAGTGCTACGCGCTTCATGCTCGCTTCGAGCGCCGCACACAAAGTCGCGGCGGGCTTTGCCATGACATCGGCCACAGACAGCGGCGGCATCACCTGCATGCCCACGCGCACGCCATAGCGCAGCGTGGCGGAGAACGGATGCTCCCAGATGCGATGTGTGCCGGTCAGCACAACGGGCAGCAGGGGAGCGTGCAGTGCCCGCGCCAGCCGAGATGCCCCCGCGCGGAACGCGGCTTCGATCCCTAACACCGTCCCTTGCGGGAAGACGACGAAGTTCTCACCACTCGCCAGTGAGTCACGCGCGGCGCGCAACATAGTGCGATATGCACCGGCTCCCTGTTCCGGCTCTACTCTTGCGTGCCGCATGCGCGTCAGCGCCGCGCCGATGTGTGGCCAACGATAGATTTCGGCGCGCACGACGAAGCGCATCGGCAAGCCCAGCTGCAGCAGACACAAGCCATCGACGAGGCTCTCGTGCAACGCCAGCACCACGTACGGTCCGCGCCCCAGATGCTGTGCGCCGCCGATCTGCAGATCGACCTCGAGGTGCGCCAGCAGGCGGCGCGCCACCTCCCGTTGCGCGTGGTACCGCGCCTGCGGATCGAGATTCGGATCTGCCCGCCCCAGTCGCTCGAGCGAACGCGACAGCAGCCACCCGCCGCGTGCCGCGAAGCGCAGGCGCGCGCGCAGCCCCTCCGGCACGAAGTGAGGCGTTTCTGGCGGCGGGATGGTGTTGAATTCCGGCACAGACTCGAGTGTAACGACGAGCAGCGAGAAATCCTCACGGATCGTGACCACATCGCGCTAGCATGGCGCCTGCCATGACACTGAACAGAACCTGGATCCTGCGCAAACGGCCTGCCGGCCATGTCGCTCCCGGTGATCTCGAGCTCGTGAGCGCCGAGCTGCCCGCACTCGATGACGGGTCGGTACGTGTGCGCACGATCTATCTCTCGCTCGATCCTACCAATCGCATCTGGATGAGCGACGCCAAGGGCTATATGCCGCCGGTCGGCATTGGTGAGCCGATGCGCGGCGGTGGGTTGGGAATCGTCGAAGCGAGCCGGTTCGATGGTCTGGCCGCTGGCGACATCGTCAATACCGGGCTCGCCACCTGGGCGCTCTACAATGATCTGCCCGGCAAGAGCCTGTCCCGTCTGCCGCAGATTCCCGGCGTTCCGCTGACCGCTTTCATGGGCCCGCTCGGCGTAACTGGCATGACTGCGTACTTCGGCCTGTTGGATATCGGTCGGCCCAAGGCTGGTGAAACAGTCGTCGTTTCAGCGGCGGCCGGCGCAGTTGGCTCGATGGTCGGGCAGATCGCGAAGATTCACGGTTGTCGCGTTGTCGGTATCGCTGGCTCCGATGACAAGTGCCGCTGGCTGACCGAGGTCGCCGGCTTCGACGCCGCTATCAACTACCGCAGGGAAGATCTCGGCACGGCACTCGACCGGCATTGCCCACGAGGCATCGACGTCAATTTCGAGAACGTCGGCGGCGCAGTCATGGACGCCGTGATTGCACGTCTGAACGATTTCTCGCGCATGCCTCTGTGTGGCCTGATCTCGATATACAACGCCACTGAGCCGGTTCCCGGTCCTTACAACTTCGGCAATCTGCTGATGCGCCGCACGCTCATGAAGGGGTTCATCGTATTGGACTACCTCAAGCGATTCCCGGAAGGCATGCAGGCCATGGCAGGATGGTTATCAGCGGGCAAGATCAGATTCGAAACCGACATCGTGCAAGGCCTGGAACATGCGCCGGCGTCGTTGGAGCGGCTGTTCACCGGCAAGAACCTCGGCAAGCTGCTCGTGCAGGTGAGCGATGGACCTTGAGTCGGCAGCGCTCGCCGCGCGCCTGTAAGGAAGGTCGTCAATTGCGATAAGACTCGGCGCCGAAGTCCGGACAGGATTCAACAGACTTGGGATTCTGCAAATCCTGGCTGCTATCCGCGAGCCAGCAGTCGTCGAATATCGAGCAGTAGCAGAACGTGATCGAGTTGGCTGGGTCGGCCAAGGCCGCCTGAAATCGGCGCGCGAGATCCGGAACATGCGTTCCAATCATGATTACCCTTTCGTCACGGCTGAGGACGCGGTCGGTAACGAAGTTGCGCGTCACCTCGCTCGTGGGCGATGCACCGAGCTTGCGTACCGCATGCGCCCAGTCGTGGATCGCCTCACCGCCCAGCAGCAAACGAACCCCGCGTATGCGCGCTGGGCCAACCCCGACGTTGCGTAGTGCCAACGTAAAGCTAGCGGAGTCTGCGGAGTCGAACGTGTCGATCGACAACTGCACGAACGGCCAAACGCCCGCTGCTGTCTGCTTGCGCACCGCCGCCGACTCCGTGAGCGCCGCATAGAGCGCGATAACTGCCACGACCACGCTGGCAACCGACAGCACCGTCTGCCACAGGGTCAGGCGTGTAAAGATCTTCTCGGCACGCGACAGCGGCGGAATCGGTTCGGCCGCTGGCTGTGTCCTGGTCACCTCGGGCGTCGGCGCTCGCTTGCCGTCGGATTTCTCAGTCATGGCAACTGCTCCTTGGCTGCTTTCTCGTGTACCTTTTTAATCATATATGGACTCGTTGTCACAGCGAGCGCTGGGTTCGGCGGTCGGCGTCGCCGTGATGGGTCGGCGCGTGCCCGTGTGGAAAGCGGCGATGTGGGGCGGAATTGCCGGGACTCTGCCCGATCTCGATGCCTTCATCGATCACGGCGATCCACTGCGCAACATGACGTTTCATCGTGCGGAGAGCCACTCGCTCTTCTACCTCACTCTGTTCGCGCCCGCTCTCGCGCTGCTGGTCGCGAAGCTGCAAGGCGAGCTCGAGCTGTTCAGGCGGTGGTGGCTCGCGCTCTGGCTGGTGCTGATCACTCATCCGGTTCTGGAATGGATGACGATTTACGGCACCCAGCTCTGGCTGCCATTCACCGATACGCCTTTCGGCCTCGGCAGTGTATTCATCATCGACCCGCTCTATACCGTCCCGCTGCTGATCGGGCTCGGCGGCGCACTCAACCTGCGGGACATGCTCGGTCTGCGCTGGAACTCGATCGGTCTGGCCTGCAGTTGTCTGTATCTCGGCTGGGCAGCAGCGGCGCAATGGCGAGTCGAGCAAGTGGCTGACCGCGCGCTCGCCGTAGCTGGAATCCCCTACCAACAACTGCTGGCGACACCGACCGCGTTCAATACCATACTGTGGCGAGTGGTTGCCATGACAGCGGATGGCTATGTCGAAGGGTCTTACTCACTGGCGGACCCGTCGCCACGAATGCGCTTCGATCGTTACTCGTCGAATGACTCTTTGCGACATGCCTTGGCGGGCAACCGGAATGTCGAACGGTTGGCGTGGTTCACACGCGGCTACTATCGACTGGAGCAGCGTGGCGACGGCGCTGTCATGACTGACCTGCGCATGAGGCAGGAACCTGACTACCCCTTTGCGTTCCTTGTCGCAGAGCACGGGTCCGACTGGCGAGTGGTACGCCCTGAATCCGTTGGTGGCCGCAGCACGATACCGCCACCGGCAGCATCAGCATCGACTAGGGCCTCAAGCCATACGACGGCGCCGAAGAGCGACGACACCGGCCAAGCCCAACGCGAGCAAGCCCAAGGTAGCCGGCTCCGGCACGCCATTGGGTGGTGGCGGAGTCACCTCTTCCGTCAGTCCTGCGTACCGCACTGAGGCTTGCGAGTAGTTATAGAAGCCGAACCGGCCGTCTGGGAAAGACCCCGCGAGATCGAAAATCGTCTGGCCCGTGCCAAAGGCACCGCCGGAGATGTCGACCCTGATGCGCGACGCCTGATAGAGAATCTCGAAATCGTAGGTCGTATTGTCTGCCCAGCCTCGGGTTGAACCGAAGTCAGTCGCCAGTACGTTGAAGCCTGCACTGTCGGTGTGCCCCCAGAAGCCGGGGATGTAGTTGGTGATCGTGCCGTTCACGCGGCTCAGCGCAAAACCTTCGCTCGCGAGAAACCCCCCAGAGGACTGATTGTTCTGTTTCCAGTCGAACAGCACGAAGTCCATGTCGTTGCCAGTGGCCGCCGGACCATTGAAGCCAAACACGAAACCGATGTAATCGTCGTCGCCACCACTTTCGACGCGGATCGAGCCGCGAATCGTCGTGTTGATCTGGCTTGTTGGCGCGATGAAAAACGTCGGGTCGCCGTTGATAGTCTGCAGTACGGACGCGCCATCGGCGGCGACAACCCAGTTGCCGTTGCCGGCCGGGCCGCGCTGCGACCAGGTGTTGAGATCGATCGGGATTGGAACTGCAGTCGCAGCCGTTGCGGCCGCAATCAGGAAGAAGACAGCTAGCGCTCGAACGGATTTCATGGCGTTCTCCTCGGCGTGGCATTGCAATATGTAAGCTGTACTCCAATTGCAAGCAAATTGCGCGCCAACAAGCCGCTGCCAACCCGGAATCAGTAGCTTACGGCACCGCCCTGATGGAACTGTAAAGTAATCCGACAGCGAGCGCGCGTATTTGATGCGCCGCAACGACGTCGTCAATCGCGCTCGGTGTAATCCCGCAGCGCGCGCAGCATGCGTGGCAACTCCCGCGTGAGACTGGCGCGCACCCAGCTCTGTGGAATACGGATACGCGGTACGGCGACCACTCGATAAGTTAGTAGTGTGTCCGGCTCTCCTGTTACTGGGTCAGGATTGAGAGGGGTAAGTTCCCAGCGGCCCTCATTGCGCGCGAGGTCCCCCGCTACTGTCGTGAACGTCACGGAACGATTGGGCTCGTACTCCGCCCGAAAGGTGTAGTTGACGGCGGGCGCATACCAGCCGTAGTCCACTTCGTGCTCGATGATCTCCGCGCCCGTCTGCGGATCGCGCTCTATCAACACGCATTTGCGGAGTTTCGGAACGAACTGCAACGCAGTCTCGCAGTGAGTCATGGCAGCGAAGATGCGCTCCGCGGAGGCGCGAATCCGGATAGCCGCACGAACCTCCCTGCCGCGCTCACTGGCGGGCTGGTTCGGCAACTCCGCCGAATGCACCACGACCTCACGGCGCTCGAGCGCGACACGATCGGCACTCGAGGGCAGCCAGGCCTCCGCGCGCACCGCGGCGGCGAGGCACAACGCGAGCGCGGCGGTGACAGCCGCCCGTGCCAACGTCATTCGTTGAGATTCCAGTCGTAGTCGAGATAACGCAGCCGCCATTTGCCCTCGCGCAATGCCGCAGCACGGGCCGAATCGCCGTGCCGGGCAACGAATTCGAGGATACCGCGTCTGGAATCGCCTTGGCCAAGCGCCGCGAAATCTTCATCGAACCATTTGAATATCGATGAGACGTACAGGACACGCTTGTCGGCGTCGAGCCTGGCACCGTGCGTAGTATCGGCGAGGTAGCGACGCGACTGCTCATCGAGTTGCGAGTCGAGCGCTGCGGCCCGATAAGGATTGCTGCGCAGCACCGGGCAGCCGCGCGCCGCACAGACCAACGCCATGTGGATGCGTGGTTCGTTGAACGTCGGGCGTACGATCTTGTGTTCCAGATCGTCGAGCGACAGCGTGCGCCCGCCCGCTGTGAATCGATCACCTTTGAAAGCACCCGGGATTTGCCAGATGCTGTTCGACGGAAACGCGAGTCCCACCAGCGACCGGCCCCGAATCGGGTAGTTCTCGATGATAGTAGTCAGCGTGAACGCGTTGTAGGCGTTGATCCAATACGCCAGTTGCTGCTGGCGAGAGAACGCGGCGAGCTGTGCGGCGTCCACTGTTGCCAACGTCCTGACGTACGCGTCGAGTGGCGCCCGATCGTTCTTGAGGGCTGCGTAATCCACGCGACCATCGCGTACATGTTCTTGCAAGACACGCGCAAGCAGGCTGTGGTCATGATCGAACGGTGCGGCGAGGGCGAGCGGCGCTGTGAGCAGCGTGGTCCAAAGCAGCAAGGCTGCTGTGAGTGATGTGTACTTCATGCCCAACCAGACCGTTGGGCCCTACCGCTTATTGCGGGGACGATTCCCGAAACTGCGAGATTGCCGGCGCGAAAACCACGCCGAACGAGTAAGCGGGCCCGTCCCTGCGCCCGCCGACATTCATAGTAGTCTCTTGCGCGCGAAACACTGTCAACAATCATCAAGCGTCGATCGGTTCGCAACACAGATCATGTCGCTGCTCGATCAGGCGAAGTAGCTTCTTCGCCGTCCCGCTGTACGCGCAGTGCTTCCTTGAAAGTATGGGTAACATAAGGGAACGGGATCTCGATACCCGCCTCGTCCAGCGCACGCTTGATGGAACGAATGACGGCATCGCGGGTGCTGTGCATGTCGAGCGGCTTCGAGCCCGCCCACCAGCGGACCGTGAAATCGATCGAGCTTGAATTGAATTCGCGCGCGAATACATCCACCCGTTTCTCGGCATTCACGCCTTCCGCTGATTGCACCGCTTTCAAAATCACCTCACGCGCGACTTCGAGATCCGTGTCATAGGCGACACCGGCGATGATTTCATGCCGACGTTCATCGTGATCTGTAAATATCTCCACTGGGTTCTTGAACAGGATCGAATTGGGAACGACCGTCACCTCGTTCGAGAGCTTGCGGATGTGCGTCTCACGCAGCGTGATGTGCTCCACTTTGCCGATGATACCTTCGCACTCGATCACATCGCCGATCCGCATCTTCTCGCGCAGCATGATCAGCATTCCGGCGAGGAAATTCTGAAAGATGTCCTGAAACGCGAAGCCGATGGCAACCGCGCCGATCCCCAGACCGGCGAACAGACTGCCCGGGGTCAGCCCCGGCAACAAGATGGTCAGGGTCACCATCAGGCCGAAGCCCCAGATCGCGGCAAACACCAGGGTATCGATCAGTTCGCGCAGTGACGGTCGCATATTCGCGTTGCGGACGAGCTTGTCTGCAATCTTCTTGCCGGACTTGGCCACGATCCACGTGACCAGCAGGATCACCGCCGCGATAGCCATGTTGGGCAACAGCCGGACGAATCCGGCCCAGATGGCCCAAAGCTGGTCCTGCAGCAGTTGCAGCGTTTCCATGGACTACCTCCTGATCGATATCAATTAGGGTAAGGTGCGTCCTGCCGTGACCGTTAGTCAACCCAAATTGCCCAGTGTGTCAGATTCCACTGGCTTCCCCCGTGTTCCGCCGTTAGTGCCGCAGGTGCGTAGCCGCTGGCGGCGTTGGCTTGGTATTGCGCTGATGCTCATCTCTGGGTGGCGCATCGACGGCAACTTCCCGAACCTGCCCAAGTTCGTGCTGATCGTCGCGCCGCACACCTCCAACTGGGACTTCTATCGCGGTGCCTGCGCGTACTTCGCACTGCAGCTCGATGCCACGTGGTTCGTCAAGCACACCGCACTCAAGGGTCCGGTCGGTATGCTCGCGCGTTACTTCGGTGCGGTTGGAATCAACCGTGCACAAGCCGGCAGTACGGTGACCGAGGCCGTCGCCGAGTTCCTGCGGCGAGACTCGATGATGCTGACCATCACGCCGGAGGGAACGCGCAAAAAGGTGCCAGCGTGGAAGACCGGCTTCTACCGCGTCGCGCTGGCGGCCAAGGTGCCGATCGTGCCCGTGGCGTTCGATTTTGCGAGCAAGCGCATCGTAATCAGTTCGCCCTTCTTTCCGAGCGGCGATCTGGAAGCCGATCTCCCCAAGATCAAGGATCACTTCGACGCCGGGATGGCTCGGCACCCTGAGTTGTACTAACGAGAGGTTGGAGCATGCGTTCCTCATTGTGCGCAGTTGCCTGTATGTTGATCGCTGCGGCAACCCTTGGCGGCGAGCAGCCGCCGACCGTCTTGCTGCCTGAGGGTACGCCTGCGGATGCCGCAAAGCTGTTGCAGGGTTTCTACTCGCGCTATGCAGCGCACGACTTCGACGCGCTGGCCGATTACTACACCGACGACGCGGTCTATGAGGATCCGACCAGCGACCTCTTCGTGCGCGGCAAGGCCAACATTCGTTCAGCGATGACGGCGATCGCCGCGTACGAAGATCTGCGATGGCAGTTTCACCAGATCGTGCGCGACGGCGACCGGATCGCCGCGCAGGCGACCTTGAGCGGCAAGTTGGCGGGCGTCAGTTTCCGTACCCGCATGGCCACGTTGCTGACGCTGCGCGCCGGACGAATCGCGCATCGCATCGACTATCTCGACAATCGCCCGCTGGTGGCGGCAAGTCGCGGCGTTGCGGCAAGCGACGACGCAGCGAACGCTAGCGCCGTGGTCACTACTCGCGGCGACGGTGCAGCCAAGTCGCGCCAGCAGGCGCGGCGCTACGTGGCAGCGCTGGAACAGCAGCAGGTAGCGCCGCTCCGGGCTTTGTACAGCAACGCGGTGATCTTCGAAGATCCGACTTTCCAGACACGACTCGAAGGCGCCGAGGCGCTCGGCGCCTACTATGCGAGTGCAATGGCGACATATAGCTTTACACGCCTCACGCCACACACATTGATCGCCGACCGCGACGGTGCGGCAATCGAGGGCGAACTATTCGGTATCTCGCGCGGCCGACAGCTGACGCTGCGCTTTCTGACGCTGCTACGATTCGAGGGCGACAAGATCAGCGCGCAGACCGATTTCTACGATTACGGCGAGTACGAACGATCGGTGCGCGCCGCCGCGGTCTTGTCTGAGGGTGAGCTGCCTAGCACCGCCTGCCAGAGTGCGGAGCACGAGCGCCTGCTCTTCTGGGAAGGCGCATGGCGGGCACGCACGGGTTGGGGTGTTCCGGCGGGCGCCATCGATGTGTTGCGGTCAGCCGGCGGCTGCGTGATCGTTGAGTATTGGCGTGGCCGCTTCCCTGACGACTCCCAGGAGCACAGCGGTATCGGTCAACATTGGTATGACGCAGCACGCAACGAATGGCGCCATCTTTGGATCGACGATCGCGGCTCGAGTGCGGTGGAGTATACGGCGGAGTCGGTCGACGATGGTCATATCGTCTACCGATCCATCGCTGCGGCTGGCGGCCGCGGTCGACGTCTCAGCCTGAGCGTCTTGCCGGACGGCAGAGTCGAACAATTGCTAGAATTTTCGACCGATGATGGCCAGTCGTGGCAGGTGCTCACGCAGCGATTCTACGAGCGTGCCGACTGAGTGGTGGCCGAGCGCAGCTTCGAGCCTCCCTAGGTGTTGCGCAGTGCATCCTCCAGCACATGAAAGCAATAACATATGAGAAATACGGGCCGCCCGAAGTCCTGCAGCTTGCCGACGTAGAAATGCCCGTGCCAAAGTCCGATGAGATCCTGATCCAAGTACGCGCGGCTGAAGCGACCAAGGGCGACTGCGAGATGCGCAGTTTTCAGTTCGCTGTCAAGTGGTTCTGGCTACCGTTACGAGTCGCAATGGGGCTATTGCGCCCCAAGCGGGCGATACTCGGCGGCTACTTCGCTGGGGAAGTCGTAGAGCTTGGCAGAGACGTCACGCAGTTCAAGATAGGCGAGCGAGTGTTCGGCGCCACGCGCCTGCGATTCGGCGCCTATGGCGAGTATCTTGCCCTGCCTGCGAACTACACGATCACCACCATGCCTAACAACATGAACTATACAGATGCGGCTGCCGTACCGCTGGGTGGCCTCAATGCGCTGCACTTCATGCAGCGCGCGAACATTCGGGTGGAAGACAAGGTGCTCATCAACGGCGCCGGCGGCAGCATCGGCACACACGCGGTGCAGATCGCCAAGTCGATGGGTGCAGAAGTGACAGCCGTGGACGCCGCCAGGAAAGAGCACATGCTGCGGCGCCTGGGCATCGATCATTTCATCGATTATCAGACAGAAGATTTCACGAGGACCGGCAACTGCTACGACGTGATCTTCGACATGGTCGCGCAAAGCTCGTACTCCGCGTGCATTCGCTCGCTCAAACCTGGCGGCCGTTATTTGTCAGGCAATCCGCGTCTCGTCGTCATGCTGCGTTCCGTGTTGACCAGCTGGTTTTCCGACAAGACAGCCAGCTTCGCGTTTGCACGCGAGTCGCACGCTGAACTCGTGGCGCTCAAGGGACTGATCGAGGCTGGAAAGATCGGTTCCATCGTCGACAGCGTCCTGCCGCTGGAGCAGGTCGTCGAGGCGCATCGCCGCGTCGAGGCGGAGCAGCGCGTCGGCGCAATCGTGCTTGCGATGCCATGAATCGCGACGGACCTATCGGCATATTCGATTCCGGCGCCGGTGGCCTGACCGTCTGGCGGGAAATCACCCGGGCGATGCCAAACGAGGACACGATCTACTTCGCAGATCAAGTACACATGCCGTACGGACCGCGCACGCAAACAGAACTGCAAGGGTTCTGCGACGGCATCACAAGGTTTCTCGCGTCGCAGGGTTGTAAGGCCGTGGTCGTAGCCTGCAACACTGCCTCGGCCGCCGCGCTCAAGTACCTGCGCGAAACATTTCCCGATCTCCCGTCCATTGGATTGGAACCTGCGGTCAAGCCTGCAGCGGCAGTCACGAAATCCGGCGTGGTTGGCATCATGGCGACACCCGCAACGTTTCAGGGCAAGTTGTTCCAGGCAACAGCCGGACGGCATGCTGGCTCCATCAAGCTGATCAACCAGGTCTGTGATGGACTCGCTGACCAAGTGGAACATGGCGACACGGAGAGCGTTGCGACAGAGGCGATGCTGCGGGGATTTCTCGCGCCGATGCTGGCAGCCGGTGCAGACACAGTAGTGCTCGCGTGTACACACTACCCATTCGTGATCGAGTGCATTCGGCGGATCGTGGGACCGGAGGTACGAGTGATCGACCCGGCGCCGTCCGTCGCGCGTCACGTACGCGACACCCTCATACAGCGCGATCTGCAGACGACTGACCAGAATTTCGGTCGACATCGCTTCCTAACTAGCGGTTCGGCTGACAGGTTGTCGTTGCTGCTGTCGAAGCTCGTCGGCGTCACGGCCAGCGCTGATGAGGTACGCTGGCAGGGCGCCAATGTCATCGAGCTTCCGAGCCGGTGCGCGGAATGAATGGTGTCTTGCTTGCAACGCTGAGCCTGACGGTTGGCGTCATGCTGATGTTGGCGCTGTGGCGGAACGTCGATCGACGCGTCGACCAGAACGCATGGGCTCGCCTCGCGGCTCAGCAAAAGGTGGCCCCGACGAGATTCGATCCTGCACTGGTCGCAGACTTGCCCGCCGCGGCGCAACGTTATTTTCTGCATGCGATCAAGCCTGGCACATCGCTGAAGACCGTCGCCGTCATCGTCATGCGGGGCCAATTGGGGCTTGGGGACGCGACCAAGCCTAACTACCAGCCGATGCGGGCTGAGCAGATTCTCGCGCCACCACACGGATTCATCTGGAGGCTGCGCGCAGGCACGGGGGCGATGCGATTGTCCGGCTCCGATGGTGCCGAGTCGGGTCGCAGTTGGAGCCGGTTCTGGCTGCTGGGGGTCCTTCCTGTGGCGCGCGCGGGCGGCACCGCCAACCACTTTCGTTCTGCGTTTGGACGGTACGTGGCCGAAGCAGTGTTCTGGACGCCCGCGGCGCTGCTGCCGAGCGAGACCGTCCGCTGGGATACGATCGACGAATCAAGCACCCGCGTCACCTTGACGCATCGTGGTTTGGCCCAGTCCGTCGATCTGACGGTCGCTCCCGACGGCAGGCTGACCCAAGTTTCGTTCCAGCGCTGGTCCGATGCCAATCCGGTCGGGCAGTTCCAAATGCAGCCCTTCGGCGGCTATCTCGCGGACTACCGTGACTTTGGCGGTTACCGTCTGCCGACGCACATCGAGGCTGGCAATTTCTTCGGGACTGACGACTACTTTCCGTTCTTCAAAGTAACTGTCACAGATGTGCACTTCCCCACCATTGGCCGGCTCGCTCCACCGTAAGTATCGCATTCTGCTGTTTGTTCTGGCACTAGCGGTGAGCGCGATCTACTTTGCCTATGCAAGCGAGCAGCGCAGGACACTTGCCCGTCTGAACGCAGGCAGTCAACTGGCGGTCACTGCTCGAGACACTGTCGAGTACGCGCGGTGGGGCCGTGGACCGACCGTGCTGGCCGTGCACGGTGCAGGCGGCGGCTATGATCAAGGTGAGCTGCTAGCCCGAGCCTTCGGCGGCGTAGACTTCGACTGGATTGCACCCTCGCGCTTCGGCTATCTGCGCTCACCATTGCCCGCTGACGCATCAACCGCCGCCCAAGCAGATGCGTTCGCCGACTTGCTCGATACACTGGGGATCGAGCGCGTCGCGGTACTTGCGATGTCTGGTGGGGTGCCACCCGCCTTGCAGTTTGCGCTGCGACATCCGGATCGGGTCACCGGACTCGTGTTGCTGTCATCGGCGCCGTACACTCCGCTGACGGCTGCACAGCAGCAGCTACCCGTGCCCATCTCGCTCTATCAGGCCCTGTTCCGCTCCGACTTTCCTTACTGGGCATTGTCGAGGTTGGCTCGATCGCGTCTTGAAGCCATGTTCGACGTGCGCGACAGCCTGCGCGCCAGGCTGGCACCGGAAGAACAAGCGTTCGTGACACGAATGGTCGACGGCTTCGCGCCCGTCACACGCCGACACAATGGACTGACCAACGAAGGTGCAGCAATCGATCCACAGACCAACTATCCACTCGATGCGATCGGCGTACCCACGCTGGTGATCCACGCGCGCGATGACGGCATCAATCCGTTCGTCTTCGGCGAGTATACGGCCCGGGGTATCCGCGGCGCTGAGTTCATTCCAATCGCCACTGGTGGACATCTGCTGCTGGGACATCATGCAGAACTGCGAGCGCGCGTTACTCGCTTCCTGCGCGAGTACGCTGTCGAGACCACACCGTAGCCCACGCCCGACGTACGCCACAACGAGCACAGAATCATGAACTACCAACAGGCGGTGCAGGACACCTGGCGCCATACCGATCCCGCTGGCGACAGGTCCGACCACGTCGACCTCGTGCGCTATGCAACGCTCGCAGCGTCCAGTCATAACACGCAGCCCTGGCGATTCAAGCTCGAGCCCGCCAGGATCACGATCCTGCCGGACCTAACGCGCCGATGTCCCGCAGTGGATCCGGATGACCATCATCTCTATGCCAGCCTCGGTTGTGCGGCAGAAAACCTGCTGCTGGCTGCTCGCGCCGCTGGTCTGCAGGGAACGCCAACGTACGAACCGCACCAATCGAATGTGCAAATTCATCTCGAGCCGACAGCGCCTGTCCGGTCAGCATTGTTCGAAGCGATCCCGCAACGTCAGTGTAGTCGCGCGCAATATGATGGCACGGCACTGCCCGCCGAACAGCTTCGTCTGCTTGAACGTGCGGGATGCGGCAGTGGCGTCACGCTCCGGCTACTAACGACTGAAGAGGAAAAAGAACAGATCGCCGAGTACGTGGCAGCCGGCAACACAACTCAATTCGCTGACCTGGCCTGGAAGGCGGAACTGCAGTCCTGGATTCGCTTCAACGCACGCGACGCTGTCAGCACGCGCGACGGTCTCTACGGCCCGGTAATGGGCAATCCGGACGTGCCGGCCTGGGTCGGCAAACTGTTCATGCGCTTCGCGTTCTCCGCCGGGAAGCAAAACACGAAGGACTACAAGAATATTCGCAGCGCAGGTGCTGTTGCCGTATTCATCTCCGAACGTGACGATCAGGCGCACTGGATAGAAGCCGGGCGTTGCTACCAACGCTTCGCCCTGCAGGCGACGGCGCTCGAGTTACGCACTGCTTTCATCAACCAGCCCGTAGAAGTCGCAGCACTACGCGCGCAGTTCGCAAATTACCTCGGCATCGCTGTTGGACGACCAGACCTCATCGTCCGCGTCGGTCGAGGCCCGCCAATGCCGCGCACCTTGCGCCGCCCGGTCGCGAAAGTACTCGTGCCATCTCGATGACGCCGCCGATCGGGAAGGCTTGACGGCGAACAACGGGTACGCTGCCATCCAGCAGTGCCTCTCGAGTGGCGCATCGGCTTGGTCATCCGCGCCTCTGCTGGTTACACTGTTGCCATCGCAAGAATCTGCCCATCGGGGGGACGACAAATGAAGCACGCGCTACTCATATTCATTGCTCTTTGCCTAGCTACGCCAGCCTCGGGCCAAGGGCGCGCCTCGCTCACTGATCATCCGCTGGTATCTGCTTACGATGGCTCGACCATCCGTCGTAAGGACGTGAAAGAGTTCGACGAGTACAACGCATTCAAGGGCATGGATGCAGCAGGCAAGGAGCCTATTGGCTTGGCTCTGGAAGGCAAGGTCACCAAGATCCTGTATGCCAATCCGAAGGACCGATCGATCCTCGAGATATTCCGCAATTATCAAGACGCACTTGCCAAGGCTGGTGCGACGGTGTTGTTCACCTGCAATCAGGAAAAGAGCGAATGTGCGCAGCAATACGCCAGACCCACGATGCAGAAGTATTCCGGCATCAGTGCCGTCGCCAATACCGTCGGCCGCTATCTGCTCGCGCAGCTCGATCGCAATGATCAAACTGCCTATGTAGCGATCGCGGTGGGCCAGGGGTTCACCGATGTCCATGTCATCGAAGTCAAGCAAATGGACAAGGGGATGGCGTCGATCGATGCGGCGGCTCTCGGCAAAGGATTGGACAGCCTTGGCTATGTGGTCGTTGAAGGCATCTATTTCGACACCGACAAGGCAACACTGACCGACCAGTCATCGGCCGCACTGCAAGAAATGGCAAAACTACTCAAGTCTCGCCCGAGTCTCAACGTCTACATCGTCGGCCATACAGATACGCGCGGTAGCCTCGCGCACAACTTGTCCCTGTCAGAAGCACGCGCCAAAGCCGTCGTGCAGGAACTGGCGGACAAGTTCGGTGTCGATTCTGGCCGTATGGCAGGTTATGGCGTAGGACCGCTGGCACCGCAGGCTAACAATAGTACTGATGCTGGCCGCGCCAGGAACCGCCGGGTTGTACTGGTCACGCGCTAGCGGCTCTCTGGTTTGGGCCGGGCAATGTGAACTCGAAGCGTGAACCCGCGGACTTCTCGCTCGTGGCACGCGCCCGGCCACCGTGCGCTTCGACGAACGTTTTCACGATCGACAATCCCAAACCGGTTCCGCCTGCGCGATCCGGATCGCTGGCGCCTTTGTCGAATACATGAGGCAGAAGGCTGGGCGAAATGCCGGCTCCCGTGTCTCGCACCCAACATTCAACGGCACCATTGTCCCCCGCATTGCGGGCCCCCACCGTAACCGTGCCGCGCTCTGTGTATCGAATCGCGTTGCTCAGCAGGTTCTGCAGCACGCGATGGATCAAACCCGGATCCGCGTGAACGACCAGATCGAATGGCACTTCGTTGCGTAGATCGGTCTGAGAGCGCGCGGCAACCACCTGCAGCTCCGTGCGTAGCGCTTCGACCAGCGGCCACAGTTCGAAACTGCGGTGTTGCACCTTGACCTTGCCATCGTCCTGCAACGCGGAATCTTCGGTCAGAATCTTGCGAACCAGTCCGTCGAGCTGCTGCACGTTGCGCTGCAGAGTATTCAGCATGCGCGGCACATCATCGTTTACGTCTGGCGGCAGTTTAGTCTCCAGAACACGCGCGCTGACGGCGATTGCCGTGAGAGGCGTGCGCAGATCATGCGTAATGAACGTGAGATGCTCCTCACGTCGCCGCTGCACGAGCCTTGCCTGGTACTGCGCATAGGTCTTGACGGCCATACCGATGGAGCTGTCCATCACCTGATTCAAGATGCGAAAGGCCTCCCCCTGAAGTTGCAGGCCGTGCTCGTCAGCCAGATCGTGCACGCAATCGCGCAGGATGTTGTACTCGGCGACAACCTCCTCGATATCGAATCCGTCTTGCAAACGTTGCAACCCATGCGTGGGCGGCGTGCCCTCGCGCACCGACTCCGCAATCGTGGTCTCGGATTGCTGTCGCAGTGCCGTCTCGAGCTCACGGATCAACTGCGGCACATGATCGTTCAACGTCGGCGTATCCAGATGCCGTGCTCCAGGCAGCTCGCGCACGGCCGCACGCCAGCCTGCCAGCAGCTGCTCGCGGTTGTCGGCAATGAGCGCCGCCAACTTGTGCAGACTCGTCGCTACCATGCGGCTACCAAGTCACCAGCGACAACAGCGTGAAGAGCCCGATCGCGGTCAGCAACGGCCAGCCTATATGACGACCGCGCGTTGCCGCCGCGTCGAACAGACCAATAGCAAGATAGAGAATGCCGATACCGGTGATCAAGGCTGAATCGTAATACAGAGGGTCCGCGGCCGCACGCAGCAGCAGTAGTGCTTGCCCCACCCACAACGCGGAGGTGAGATGCCAGGCAAAGCGGATGACCTGCTTGGCGAGCGGGCGCGACATTACGCCATCGTTCGATGCCACGAGCGGCCCGATCAGCCGCTTCTCACCGAAATAGCTGTGCGCAAAGGCGGTAAGCAAGGTGGCCAACGCAGCCACCAGCAGAAATGTCGGCCTCATGTTGCCCCCATGCCTGTCCCCTGTCCCCAACGATACGCCCATCTGGGTAAGGGAACTGGTCGGCTTGGATTGCCTTGCCATTCTGGCAATACCCGGCAGATACTGCCACGCACAACTCGCCGCCGATCCGGGACACTCATATGACTGACATGAGTAACGTGACAGCACCCCAGCCCTACCGCATCAATGTCGAGCAATTCCAGAAAATGGCTGCGGCCGGAATTTTCGAGCCCGACGAGCGGATCGAGCTCATCGAAGGCGAAATTCTGACCATGGCGCCGATCGGCTTGCGACATGGCTACGCTGTCGCCGCGTTGGGCGAACTGCTGCATGAGTCCGGCCTTGGCAAACGCGCCTTCCTGTGGTCGCAAAGCGCGCTCGTCATGCGACCGAGCACCCAGCTGCAGCCAGACCTGATGCTGCTGCGCCGCCCACGTGAACGCTATCGCGAGGAGCAACCAAGCCATTCCGATGTGCTGCTGCTGATCGAAGTCAGTGACAGCACGCTCGGTTTCGACCGCAAACGCAAAGTACCACTGTACGCTCGCTACCGTATCCCTGAGGTCTGGATCGTCAATCTGCAGGATCGCTGTATGGAGGTCTTCCGCGAGCCCACCGAGATGGGCTATGCGCAGTTGTCTGTTAGGCAGATCGGCGAGCCGGTCATGCCGGTGGCATTCCCGGATGTGCAGCTCGCGTGGGGCTCGATCGCCTGACTCCTGCTACGCGGGCCCAATGCCAATCGTAGACGGTCGGAAACCCGCAGCTACGTGCGGTCCAGATCAGACTGCTCTAAGCACGCCGCCGGCGAACCGCACCCAAGCCTAACAAGCCAAGCCCCAACAGACCAAGCGTCGCCGGCTCTGGCACGTCGATGACGACGGGTGTGTCGCGCACCTCGATGTTGCCGGCAACCACCTCGCCGTTGTTGCCTACCTCACCGAGGTAGAGATACAGGCCGTTGGTCGACAACGCAGATGTGAGGTTGAAGGCGATCCGGCCATTGAGACCAAGCGAGATCCAGCCGGACTCGGAGCCCGCTGGCACCTGGAAGATGCCGTCGAACGATTCGAGTCGCGCCAATGCGTTGTCGAGCGCCGTCCCGGCGGCCGTGGTGCCGAAAAGATACGGCCCCGCCGCACCCGCATCGCTGCCGGCTGGCACGATAGTCCCCGGCGTAAAGGCCACGCCGTTCACGAAATCGAACACGTTGATTGCGGGCGCCGCGGCGGCACAGGCTGCCGTCGTGCACAGGGTGTTAGATAATCGCACGGCATCTAGATCGAAGGCGCTGAAAATGCCAGCGCGACCAGCGGCGATCGTGCCGCCATCGGTGATCTCGATAGACAGGAGATTCGTGAGCCCCGAGCTACCGAGGTCGGCACGGAAGACAGCGGTGAAATCGGCCGTAACGCCGGTCAGCTGCTCGAAAGTGACCGGCACTGCGTTCGCGGCAGGCGTCACCAGCAGGAGCAGCGCCGATAGCAGACCACCATGGAATATGGGCTTTTTCATTCTTGATTATCCCGTATGAAGAATACAGTGCAGATTCAGCAAGTTCCGTGCCGCGAGTCGTAAGTATCTGAAATCCAATGCCTGCCTGCCTTGGGCTGCGACCGCCATGACGACAGTGTAAGGAAATCCGACGTGCGCTGGGCGCGATCAGAACGTGACGGGGCGCGGCGAGAACTTCGCCTCCCCGAGCAGCATCTCGACGCCAATGCCGACACCCCAGCTCGTGCCGCGGCTCTGGTCGAGCTCGGTGCGCGGCCAGTTCACGCCGACGCTGGTCTCGACGATCAGCCAGTCGCGCCGGGTGGCAAAGCGATACGCGCCGCGCACGCCATACTGTTCCAAAGGCACGTCGGCGTCCGTTTCACCATTGGCGCTCACATCCAATGCAAGCCCACGCGTCGCGCCGAGCGAACGCAGCACACGTAGCCCCGCATAACCGCGTACGCCGCTGCTCTTCTGCGAGATGGTTGCGGACGTACTCCAGGTGGCCAGCCACCGCTCATTCCATACCTGATCGAGGTAGAGTTGGGTTGTCAGTCCAACCCCTTCGCGCGCCTCCCAGAATGCGGTCTCTCGCAACGTCCAGCGCGCTGCGTCGGATAGGTCTCGAATATAGCGCCAGCCACCTTTTACGTACGGATCGAGCGGGAAGCGCAGGCGTACGCCGGCGCCGGCGTCGAAACTGCCACCCGATTCTTTCGGTTCCAGGAACGAAATGCCCGCCAATGTCTGATCCGCCAGGTCGCCGCTGCGCGAGATCGGACCTGCGCCGCGCTGTAGTGTCTGGCCGGTAACGACTTCATCGCGATCGACGCGACCGATGAACGCGCTGTAGCGCGCGTCGAGCCCTGGCAACGGCACGTTGACGCGAAATCGGACGCGTTGATTCCAACCGTCGAATTCAGCCCACTCTGCGCCGATACTGACACTGCCCGCCACGACTTCGTAGCGCGAGTCCGCGTATCGCACCCCTGAGAGACCATCGAGCTTCTGAGCCGTGCGCGTGATCGCCCGCTGCAAACCGTCGCGCGTCTTGTCGAGTACGGTCGCAGTCTCCTCGGCCGCAGCCAGGCCGGAGAGCGCGCAAAGACAAACACCAGCAACTTGTTTCAGGCAGCGCATCGCGAGCCAAGTGTGCGGCGAGCAAACAGACGTCGCTGTAGGCGAACTTCCAATGCAAACTCCCTCGTCACTTACAGGCAAACGTGTCGATCGGCATGGCCTCGATCTCCGCCACGGTGGCGTTCACGGCCGACTCGAACGGTCCACCGCGAGCGATTGCCTGTGCGTGGCGCGCCTCGATCAGCGCAGCGTCCCGACAACCGCGCTTCGCTAACAGCTCGGCAAGATTATTGCGCGCCGGGACGTTTGCCGGTTCCTGCCGCAGCAGTTCTGCCAGCAACCTCTCCGCACGGGCTGTATCGCCCAGCGCCAGGGCGGTATTGGCCTGCCCGAGCTGCACCAGCGTGGAGCTCGGCCAGCGCGCGTCGCCAGCCTGATACGCGCGCATGGCCGCCTCATGCCGTCCTACGCTTTCGAGATCAGCGACCGCTGCCACGTAGCGCCGCACGTCATTGCCCGCCGGCAGCGAGCCCGGCGCCAGCGCCAGCATCCCCCAGCGTGCGCCGCGCCGCCAGGCGCCGGCAAACCGTGACGCCCGCATCTCCCTGCGACGCGTAGTGCCCGACCGCAGCACGAATCGTTCACGCTCCGCGTCGAAGCCCACGACCACCGCGTAGTGCCAGATCGGCCAGCGCCCGAGCCCAAGATTCAGCAGCACCAATACCGGTCGACCCGCTGTCAGCTCCGCCACTAACGACTCAAGTGTAGGTTCGATCTGATATGCAATCCGCCCGCGCTGGCGCGTTGCAGCCTGCAGTTCCAGCTGCAGGCTGCCGCGTCGTGCCGGCAGAAAGACCTCATCGACCAGCTGGGCGGGTGTCGTCGTGCTCCCGGATGCAACCAGCACCGTGGCCAGCGCCGCCGGACCGCATTGGTACCGGGACTGGGGGAAAAACGGTACGCTGTCGAGGTCTATCCGGGTGGGCGCACCCTGAGGCAACCGCACCTGGTCTGGCGGCGTCGCGCAGCCCGTCAACAGCAGCGCGACAACTAGCCACCCATGCTGACGTGTCACACCTTCTTGAAGATATCGATGACGCCTGTCAGCTCGAGTATCAGCAGCACGAGGAACACCGCGCCTATGAGAGCCAGGGCATCGCCGCCCGCGGGCGCTTGCTCCAGTTCATCTGCAATGCGCGCGAGTTCCGCGTTGGTGAGTGCAGCCAGACGCGCCTCGGCAGCGGCCGGCTCCACACCCATCGACACGAGGCGCTGCTGTACCGATTGATCGGACAACACGCGGCTGATCCGCGCGAGATCCGCGTTGCGGGCCTCGGCGGCCACCGCCTCGTCCGTACCAATGATGGCCCCGTGCGCGTGGGGTACGATCACCTGATTCGCGAATGCGAACAGCGCGAGCAAGCAGACTGTCTTGCGGAACGAAGAAATGTGCATGCAAACTCCCGGATGGTCAGGCGCGAACAGATGGCCCGCAATTCTCAGAGTCTAGGCGCGACGCCGCGCATGAAGCAAGTGTCGCCAGTCGCTGCCGCTGCGCGCCACGCGGCTTCCCACGATACGGCGGCTCGCCGCTGCGTCAGCGGACGATGATCCGTGCGTTTCGACGATAGGTCCAGTAGGCGCTGGCCCAGTCGATCAGCACAACCAGCCGGTTGCGAAAGCCTATCAGGAAATAGATGTGGGCCAGCAGCCAGAACCACCACGCCAGCAAGCCTGAGAACCGCAGCCGCCCCAGATCGACGACTGCCGCCATACGACCGACCGTTGCTAACAAGCCATAGTGCTGGTAGCGGAACGGCACAGGCTGGTCGCCAGCGATCCTGCGCTGCAGGGACTTCGCGACGTGTCGGCCCATCTGCTTCGCGGCGGGCGCGATCCCTGGGACCATGCCGGACAATGACGACACACTCGCCAGATCACCTGCAACGAAGATCTCCGGATGGCCAGGCACCGTGAGGTCGGTTTTCACCTCGACTCGGCCGGCGCGATCGAGCGCCACGCCCAGATCACGTCCCAGCGGCGAGGCGGCGACGCCCGCGGCCCAGACCACGGTTCGTGCACTGACGAATTCATCGCCAATGCGCACACCATCCGCAGATATCGCAGTGATGGCCTGTCCGGTCCTGACCGTAACGCCGAGCCGTACGAGCTGCCGCTCCGCGGCCGACGACAGCGACGGCGCCAATGCGGGCAGCACCCGCGGGCCCGCTTCCACCAGCAGGACATTCGAGGCGGCAGGGTCAATACGCCGGAACTCCCGCTTCAACGTGTGCCGCGCAATTTCCGCCATCGTACCCGCCAGTTCCACGCCAGTGGGTCCGCCACCAACGATCACGAACGTCTGCCAGGCCAGCCGTTCATCTGGCGTTGCCGCCGCCTCCGCCTGCTCGAATGCCAGCAGGAAGCGGGCGCGCATCGCCAGTGCATCCTCGAGTGTCTTCAGACCGGGCGCATGCGGCCGCCATTCGTCGTGGCCAAAGTACGAATGCGTGACGCCGGCCGCAACGACGAGGTAGTCGTAGCTATGCGCCGAGCCGGCGACGGCTATCGTCTGCGCGTCGACATCGATCGACTGCACTTCACCCAGCAGAACGGTGACATTCTGCTGGCGACGCAGTATGTGCCGCAGCGGCGCCGCAATCGACGGCGCTGCTAGGCCGGCGGTTGCCACCTGATATAACAGCGGCTGAAACAGGTGGTGGTTGCACGAATCGATCAGCAGGATCTCGACCGCCGCATCACGCAAGCCTCGCACGACGCTGAGACCCGCGAACCCACCGCCAATCACCACGATTCTTATTGGCCTCGTCATCCGGCAGGAATTCTATCCTGCCTCGCAACGGGATCAGGCGTGAGTCTCGGCCCGCCGTGCACTCCGCCAACCCTGCCACGCCAGATACAGCGCACCGGCGATCGACAGATACACGCCAAATCCTATTGAAATGGCCTTGCGCATGTCCGCAGCGGCTTGCCTCGCAGCCTGGCGTGCCATTTGCTGATACTCGGCGCCGCCGAAAGTGTCGAGGGCTGCCTCGCTGGCGGAGATCTGCGACGAGATCTTGAAATAGGCGACCATCAGGACGAGCAACATGAGCGCCAGCGGCGCTGTCATGCCCAACGCAGCGCGCCGGTCCGGCCACGCGAGCGGCAGCAGCACCGCGAGTATCGCGACGAAGCTGAGCACACCATAGATCCCGGCACTACCACCACCGCCGAGTGCGGCCAGGCTCTCGAGACCGCTCGCGTTGAGCAGCTTGAGTCCTTGGTAGAACGTTACGGAATTCTCGCCGAGAAAGCCCATGTTGATCGATACAGCAGGCAGGAAATACCAGCCGATTGCCACTGCCGCCAACGCCGCGAGCGTCGAGTAGCCGATTTTCCGGGCATAGTGCGCTGCTGCCGGCAGGCCTTTGGCTTGCAGCTCGGCGGCGAATTTTTTCGCAGTGTCCTGAGCGGCACCAAGCGCCTGCGCGGCCTGCTCACCGGCGAGACCCTGAACGCCGACAGCGCGCAGGGCGATCAGCCGATCCTGCTCGTCGAGCTCGGCGTCGACCGCGCCATTGACCCGCGGAGCGAATTCCGAGCGCCAAACTGCCTCGAGATTGAACGGGTATTGCTTGCCCTCCACGTACACCAGGCCATCGCCCGTCGTTGTGTCGCGCAGAATGCGGCCTCGTTTGATCGTGCTCATTCGTGCTCCTCCCCGTGTTGTTAGGCTGGTTGGCGCGTCGGCGCACACCGCTTGAGCGGCACGTTGTCGAGCGGAAACCGTTTGTTGAGTGCCTGCGCAGTGCGGACGATCTTGTTGTACCGCGCCATGCCGGGCGCCTTCGATTCCTCGCCCTGCAGGATGCTGAGCTTGGTTACACCGCGTCTTTCATCGGCATTGAAAAAGATCGTGAAGGGCGACTCGCCGCTGTCGATCTCCGGCATCGCGGTGACCACGATGCCGGCGTAGTCAGGCCCAAAGAACGTCGTCGGCCAGCCCAGGTTGCCGTACGACATGCTGTCGGTGCCGTTGATCAGCGTGACCTGCAGGCTGCCGACCCGAAAGCGCAATGGCGAATTGCACTTGGCGCTGGCCGGTACCCAGTCGCCGCGAAACTGTTCCGCCGCAGGCTCGCCTGCGAATGCGGCTGGCGCCGCCGCGGATACTGCCAACACAACCAGGACTATCAGTTTGTACTTCATGACGCACCCCTTTCATCAATAAAGACGAAGATGCGACGCAATTGTCAGGCGCCAACCGGATTGCGATTGGTCAGCGCCAGGTTCCGGACAGCGCGAAGCCGGCCCAAAAATAGGGGTGTGAGTAGTCAGGGACCCCGGAGCCGGCGGAATGTAGCAGTGACAACTGCGCACGCTGCAAAGCAGTAGCGACGTCCTGATGTTCGGAACCGAAGCGGTCATACAATTCGTGCATCAGCGTCGCAGTGCTGGCGTCCGGTACGCGCCACAGCGTAGCGAGAACTCGCCCGGCACCGCGCTGCTGGACGATCGCACTCAATCCTTCGATCTCCCGACCATCATCAGTAGTAGCACCTCCCATTGCGGTCTGACAGCCCGACAGAGTCGCAAGTTCGAGGCCCTGGAAATCGAGCGTACGGATACGATCCAGCGTCAGGCGACTACCATCGCCCAGCACCAGGAACGAGCGCAACGCATTGCCCGGACGCAAACTGAAGTGGGTGCCGATATGCAGCACGGAAAAATCGCTCGGCGCCTTGAGACTGGCCGTCAGCTTGTCTGCTGTGAAGGCGAGATCCGCATAGCCCTCGCCGTCCAGCGCGCCGTCGCCACGGTCGCGAGCGGTACAGGCGCGACTGCCGGCAGCCAGTCCGGCGATGGGGCCGCGCACGACGTAACACAGCTCATCGGCCACGCCCGGCAGAGCATCGAAGCCAGCCACGGCCTGGGTCACGCCGAACCCCCGCACGGAGAGCGCTCGTGATCGGTTCTGGCCCGTCGCCGAGGCCGCGCTCATGGGCGCATAGAGCTGCAACGCATACTTCTCAGCGAGATAGGCGCTGCCGTCATGCAGGGCGGCAAATGGCAGATAGCGCAGCACGCCGTCCGGCCACAACACTAACAACCGAGCGCCGGCTCGGCGTGCGGCCTCGTCCAGTGGTTTGGCCAGCAAGTCGTACAGCGAGCGCGACAGGCCTGACACATCCTCGCGGCGGCTGATCGCGTCGAGATATCGTCCGATATCGAGCCGCAATGCGGCGGCATCGACAGGCGTTTCATATGCAGTTTGTCCATTCGACGTGGCAATGATGAGGCGGAGATGCGTTTCCGTCAGCAGGTACACGCCGATGGCACTGTCCTCACCAAAGCGCGCGCGTTCCCCCGCAAGACCCAACGCCGTCACCTCACGACTCAGTTTCGGCAGCAATGTCGTGGACGACTGCTCCGCTACGAAAACCTGAATACGTCGCGCGCGATCGAATTCTGCGACAGTTTGCCCCGTCAGCAATCGGTCTAGCTGGTGTTGCTCGGTGGGCGTGATGAGATCCGCTTCCGCGAGTCTCGCCAGGCGTTCGATTTCCTGGCCGACCGCGGCATCGGCACGCAGCAGGCTGGCATAAGTGGACCACAGATCCTGCTCAGCGCCGTTCAGCGAAATCGTTCCGCCGCTGGCGCCCACGCTGGCATCGCGCAGCACGAAGTCGTACAGCTCCTCAGCCTTCAGCAGCGCGAGCACTTGCAGCCCCTCATCGATTCTGCCGGCGGCCATCAGCCAGTCTGCCACCGATCGATAGGCGCTGACTTTGTCCCGCAGGAAGCCAGGCTCCAGCCGCTCAGCCGCCCCCTGGAACCACGTACGCAAGCTCTCTATTTCCGCCAGCGACTGTTTGCCGAACAGAATCGCGAGGGCGTGATTGCCGCGCTGCTGCAGCAGACGCGCCAGTTGAAACCTTGCCCGCCAGGCGGGATCCGGCGTGCCGAGTGTTTCGGCCGCCGCCAGCGCGCGCACGGCGAGGTCGTAAGCTGCGGCGGAATCGCCTTGTTGCAGAGCCAGCGAAGCTGCGTTCGCATAGTAGTCGTGCCGGAGACCTGGATCTGCCTCCCGAGCCGCGCGCAGCATGGCAGCTGCCTGCGTGCAATGCGGTGTCGCGGCGCGCTGCAGGCTGATTTCGACCGCACACAACTCGTTAGTGACTCGCAGCAAGGCGGGATGTCCGGGCGGTAATCGTCCCGTGAACAGCTGCAAGGCCTGATCCAGCAGTGTCTCGGCGCGCGCCGGATCGTGGGTGCTGGCACCCTGCGCCTGCCCAACCAACGCCGCTGCGCGTTCCATGGAGAGCGTGGCGTCGTCGTCGACCACTGCCAATGCCTTGGCGAAGGCGGCGTCGGCCGCCGCCAGCTCGCCGACACCGGCCAGCACCGAACCCAGGCCGCGATAGTGGCCCGCCAACACTTGCCGCGGTACATCGGCGCGTTGCGATTCGATAATGGCCGCGGAGCGCTCATAGTAGCCCAACGCGGCGGGCAGCTCGCCCAGCGCCCGGTGCACCGCAGCGACGTTGTCGATAACGCCGACGAGCGCCGGCGCCGCCGCGCCCAGCTCTGCTTCGCCGACCGTCAGCGCGCGGACTGCAAACGGCAGCGCCTCGCGCGGCTTGCCGCGCGCGTTCAGCAAGCTGGCGAGCTGTGTCAACGCCGCGAGCTGATGCCGCTGCAGCGGCCCATCATTCGATTCTGCCAGGCGCACAGCTTCGCGCGCCGCGTTCTCCGCCTCAACGAATTCATCGAGCTGCTGGAGCGTCCGTCCGAGCAGCACGTAGGCCGGCACGAGTTGCGCCGGGCCATGTGGCAGCTGACGCTCGATCGCCAGCAAGGCCTCGGCGTGCTGACGTGCCGTTGCAAATCTTTCCTCGCGTAGCGCGACATTCGCCAGTGCGTTCTCGATCGCGGCAGCCGCCTCGCTCACACTCTCGTTGTTGGCAGCGAGAATCCGCTGGGCGCGTTCGAGCAGTTGCCGAGCCGACTGGAAGTTGCGCTGGCTCAGCTCCACCTGCGCGAGCCCGACGAGAATCTTCTGCAACTCGATCTGCCTGGCGCCGGGCACGAGCTCGCGGATTCGAAGCGCCGCGCGCCACTCGTCGGCAGCACGGGCCAAGCGGCCTTCGCGAAACGCCATCCAGGCATTGGCAACATGCAGCTCGGCGATCTCCGGCGCATCGGCCCCCAGATGCCGCTGCAGCAGCGGTTCCGCGAACTCCAGCAGCGCCCGTGCCTCGGCAAATTTCTCCAGGTAGGCGATCAGCGGCGTGGCGAGTGACTGCGTCCACCACGCTATTTCCAATGAATCTGCGCCGTACTCGGCCACCACGCGCGGGATCGTGGCGCACATGATCCTCACCGCCTCCAACGGGTCGGTCTCGCCCACGGTCTCGATCCGCTGCTTCAGGGCCGCGACCGATTCTGCAGCATCCTCGAGCGGCCATTGTGTCTGGCAGGTGGCAGGTAGCGGCACATCGGCTGCCACTGCCAGGTTGCCGACCGCGCAGCTCGCGAGCAGGGCGAGCCAGACAGCGCTGCGCATCATGGTTTGGGCCGCTGCTCGATCTCGACGCGCAGCACACCATCGGGTGGCGCACGCAAGCCGTAACGTCGCAGTAGCGCGCGCACGTCCGCCGTCAACGGACTCGGCAGCTCGGCATCCACACCGTGCCTGCCGAATGATTCGTAGCCTGTTGCAACCACGCCGGCCGCGCGCAGCGACTGTAACAACTGCTGTTTGAGCGCGAGCGGGTCGTCCGCCTGCAGACGGACGATACCGTCGTCTGCCGTGCGCACCGGCAGGGATTCCGGCGCGGGCGTTACCAACCAGGTGATCGCAACGGCGAGGGCGACGATCGTCGCCGCCGCCGCCGCGCGCCAACGCATGCGCCTACCCGTCGGCAATCGGACTGCGCTTCCGCTCGTATCTGCCGTCAACAGGCCAGCCGCGCGCGCTTTCTCGAGCAGCACGGCGAGACGTTGTTCGCGGTCTGCCGGCGGGTCGTCCGCGGTCCCCATGTCCGTGCGCGCACTCAGCTGCGTGACGAGCGCCTGCCGCAGCAGCCGCCCCTCGCGCGACGCCGGCGTTGCGTCGATCGACGCACGGCCGGCGAGCGCCGCCAGCCAGTTGTCTTCACTGCTGTCAGTCATCACGCGTCGCTGAACTCCAGTTCGTACCACTCGGCCAGATAGATACGCGCCCGCTTGCGACACTGCGAGATGTACTCGCGCGTGGCGCCGGGCGTGCGGCCGAGCAACTCGGCCACCTCCTCGTTGCTGAGGCCATCCTGCGCGATCCAGGCGATCACCGCGGCATGAGCGGGCGCCTCGCGCTCGAACCGCTCCCAACAACGTTGAAAGCAATCTGCATGTTGCCGCGCGCGCAACGCCTGTTGCGGTCCGGGATTTGCTTGACCAGCCAGATCGTCGAGCCGCCGCTCGGCCTCGGCACTCACGGCTTCATCTTCCAGGGACAGCTCGCGACCCGCACGGCGCAATCTATCCAGCATCGTATTCCTGAGTATGGCGCGTATCCAGGGTAACAACTCCGACTGACCCTGGTACGTCGCACACCGCTGCCACACTCTGATAAAGGCATCCTGCACCGCGTCGCGAGCTGCATCCGCGTCGCGCAGCGTTCGCAGACCTTCGCGATACAGCTGATCGAAATAGCTGGCATCGAGCACACGCAGGGCACGCTCGATCGCCGCGCCGCCCTCACGACATGCCTGGATGAATGCCTGTTTGTCCACGGTTGACCTGGGCCATCTGCCGCAATGCAGCGCCGCAGGTGCAAGCGTACCGAACATCCATGTCGGGTTCCTATAGCTCGTTGCATCCACATCCCTCTTGACGGTCGAAACGCCAATCCGTCAGGGGGAACCCGGTCATTTTCGGGTCGGGCCTGACGTTTGCGCGGCCGGTACGTCTCTGGCTGCAGGCAGCGAAAAGAAGACAGGGGAAGGGAATGAAAGTTGCGCACGTGATCCTGGCACTGGCTGGTGCCACCGCGGGTTGTGATTCGGGTCGCTGGATCGAGTTGCCGCCCATCATCATGCAATGCGCCGATCTCGACAGCGGTGAGTTGCGCGCGGAACTCGCAAATCCCGACAAGTTCAGCATCGGACGAGGAATGCTGCAGGGCGTGTGTGCACAGTCCGGCGCCGGTGTATTCACGGGCGAAACTCGTTGCAAGGACAAACTGGTGGAAGTGAGGTGTAAGGCATGAACACGCAATACCGTCCTGGCGCAGTACTGATGGCTGTGCTCGCTGTCGTCGCGGTAGCCGCCTGCGGATCCAAGCAGACCACGGGCGGGCGCACGGACGCAGCCCCTCGCACTAACACCGGCGCCAGCTCGCGCGGCAATGCCACGGCCGACGAGGTTGCGCGCGAAGCGCGTGGCAAGGTCAAGTGTCCAGCGCGTGTCGCAACGCCGGCACGAGCGGCCAGCGCGCCGGTCGATGACGTGGTCGGCGTGCGGCCCGGCATGACCTACGAGGAAGCCGCGCACACCGTGCTGTGCAGCGACGATCTGCTGGTCGTCAGCGATTCGATTTCCCGCGGTATCAATCTGCAGACCTACGGCCAGACGATACGCCAGGGGTTCACGGCCCGTCCGGCAGAGCCGCGGGTCGAGAAGAGCTCCAAACAGATCATGCAGGAAATGCAGGATGCCGCAATGGCACGCGGCGGCAACAGGATCGTTCGGGACATGCAGCCCGGGCAGACGAAATGGTATGTCGGCACCATGGGCGTACCGGGCGCCGAGCGCGTGATCAACGTCGCGCGCGAGGAGTGGTTTGCAGCAGACCGTAACCCCGTGATCGGCACCGTCGAGCAGGCGCTCAAGGACAAGTATGGCGAGCCCACCAGGCAGCAGCGCTCGAATGGCAGTGTATATCTGACCTGGGGCTACGACCCGATGGGCCGTCGGATCACCGAGACTTCACGCCTCTACAACCGCTGCGCAGGCGTCGCGGACCCGGACGGCGGCACTAACTATTCGCCCGACTGCGGGCTCGTGATCGCCGCCGTCGTCTGGCCCCTGCGTGAGAACCCACAACTGGCCGAGTTCATGCAGGTCGGCGTGATCGATCAGGCCGGCGGCTATCAGGCGATCGAGCAAACCGAACAGGCACTGCAGGCTGAGAATGCGGCTCGGCAGGCGCGCCAGGTGCAGGACGCCTCGAAGAACGCTGCCACGCCCCAGCTCTAGGTAGACGTGCATGCAACAGATACTCTGGTTCTCTCTCCTGGCCATCGGGCTGGCAGCCTGCGGCGATGGCAGTCGCACACTGGCCGGCGCGACGCCGCCAGCTGCCAGACCGTCGGACGTGACGGCTAGACAAACCCTCGACGATCGGCGCGGCGAACTCGTCGATCCCGATGCCAGCGCAATGGTGTTCCTCTACTACCAACTCGCGGGCATCGATCCGCCGATCGACGAGTGGATCGAGCAGGACTTGCGGGTCTTGTCCGCGCCGGCGATCGACAAGGCAGCGCGCCGCACCGCAGTGCGCGCCGAACTCGAGGCCGCCGCGCGCGCCGTTCAGGACGTCGGCGTCATTCACCTGACGATGAATGCCAATCTCAGTGACTACGATCCGAGCTATGGTGAATTCACCATCGGTGCGCTCGCCCCCAGCTCCTACGTGCCGTTCGATGCGTTTCGGCAGAAGATCGCACTGAGTTTCTCGAATGGCCGGACGGCTCAGATCTGGTCCGTGCCACAGGACCAGGCCCAGGCCATTCGCGACCAGCTGGGGTCGGGCCGGGACGCGTCGCTCGACGTAACAGTTCGGATCACCGGCGTGCAGCCGCGCCCCAACGGCGGCGCCGTGCTGGCGGCTGTGATGGATTATGAGCTGCGCCAGCGCAACACCGGGCAACGGATTGTACGCGTGCAGGTCGCCGATCGTTAGTACAGGGAACTCGACCGAGGTGGAATCATGAAGCAACTCACAAGCATCTGGCTGCGTAGCGCCATCGTGGCAGCACTGGGGCTCACAGCCACGGCAGCACCGGCGGCGCAGGCCTCCTGTGCTGCAAACACCACGTGCGTCGAGACGCGCACATTTGCGGCGACGGTGACCCAGCTTCGTACCAGCAAGCAGAACAATGCCCGGGTACTGACCACCACCATTCGCTTTCATAACAAGAGCGGCAAGTCGTTGACGCTCGGCTATGTGCGGGACTCGGGCATCGCGATCGATGATCAGGGCAATCGCTTCGTCGTGCCGCAGACCAACGGCGCGCGCGGCATCGGCGAAATCATCGGCAATACCTTCGAGGCCAAGTTCATGCTGCAACCCGGCGAGACAAGCGACGCGCGCCTGGAGTTCATCTGGGGGCCCGGCAGCGCCCCGAATGGGACGAGCTACGATCTCGACCTGGCCATACGCGAGATCGACTCCACTGGCGCGGACCAGTTCCGGTTGGGCGCGGAGCATGCGCTGCATTTCGCCAATGTTGTCGAAGGTGCGGCAAAACCGGCAGCCACACCGCCGACGGCGGTCGCCGCCGCAGACAGTGACCCGTGTGCCGGACGTCCCGGTTGTTACAACGCCGGACCGTTCATTGCCGAGATTCAGCAGCTCATGGCGAGCCAGGTGGCAGGTGCCGCGCGGCACCAGACGCTCACCCTGAACGTCCGCATCCGCAATACCAGTGGTCAGCCCATCATTCTGGCCTACAAACCGACCAGCAGCGCGGCCATCGACAACCTCGGCAACCGCTACGTCTACGGCCGTCCGGGCACGCACGACACCAGCTTCAAAGGCATCGGCATCGTTGCTCGCAACACAGCCGACCCGCAATTCACGCTCGCACCAGGGCAATCCCGCAATGCACAGTTCAATGTGACCCGGTTCAATGCCGCCGGGCAGCAGCTCGGAACGGGATACTCCTACGACGTCGTCCTCGTCGAGCTCGAGGCACTACCGAGCCAGCAGCTGCGGACCCTGCGCGAGCATAGCCTCACCTTTCCGAATCTCAGTGCGCGCAGCTACACGACGGCCAGCAATGGCGCGGATGCTGCCCAGCCCGAGGTCAATGTGGAAGCAGTTGCAAACAAGGTGATCGACCTGTTCAAGAAGGTGCAGAAACGGTAGTCGCGGCGCGCACCGTCGGTGTGTTCCTGGATTCACGCCAGCCGCTGCAACAGCCAGCCAGCGCCGACCACGGCAGTGACGATCGACATCGCCGGCATCAGCCGCCGTGCGTAAATCGGCTGGCGGGCGAGCAACAGCAGCAGCGGTGTGCTAACCAGCACCAGCGCAAGCTGCGCGAGTTCGACGCCAATGTTGAACCCGGCGAGCACGGGCACCAGACTCCGGCCCGTCACATTCAGTTCCAGCAGCGCGTTGGCGAAGCCGAAGCCGTGCACGAAGCCGAAGCCGAACGCGAGCGGCAGGCGCCACCGCGACCAGCCCGGCCGCAGATTCAGAACACCGGCGATCACGATCGACAAGGCGATCGCTGCCTCGATCGGGCCAGCCGGCAAACTTACCGTCTGAGTAGCAGCTAGCGCGAGCGTAATCGAGTGCGAGATCGTGAACGCGGTGACGATCAGCGCGAGATCGCGCACCACCCACTTCGCGGAGCCGGCCGCGCGCCAGTGACCCCGCTCGACGACCAGCACGGAAGGCAGGATCAGCAACAGCAGGAACGCGAGGTGGTCGTAGCCAATCCACACGTGAAATGCGCCCTGAGCGACGAAGGCCGCGAAGCTGCGCCACCACGGCGTGCCATCGGCGGCCTGTTGCCACGCCGGGTCGCCGGGCACCAGCACCGCGGCCGTCGTCTCGCGCGCATCGACGAGCGTGAGCAGCGAGCGGTGCGTCGCATCACCAAATGTCAGCCCACTGGCAATCTTGAGCGGTCCGTCGGCGGCGCAGCTTGCCCGCCAGTCGAGCGCGACGTGCGGCTCATCGAGATGTTCCGTAAGCGCGAGCGGACTGGCGACTGACAATTCGCAGTCACGCCCACCGCGCGCGAGTCGCAGATTCGCGAGCGCGAGCGTGCCGATGGCAGCGCTCGCCGCATCGATCTCCAGCCAGGTGATGCGCCGATCGCCGTCGGCATCGAGATCCAGCTGCCAGTCGAGTGCGGCAACGGGCAAATCCCAGCGGCCGCTCATGCGGTCTGCCTGACGCGCGTCCACTTCGAGATAGTCGGTGCTGGAGGCGTGCGCGTGCGCGGTCGATGCCGCCTGCAGGCCGGCCAGACAGACGCCGAGGGCAAGCACACATCGTGCGACTTTTGTCATGCGGACAGCTCGGTCAGCCATCGTTCTGTGCGTTCATCGCGAAACCCGGACTGCCGCAGCCACTCTCTCAATGGCGTGAGATCGGTGGGTTCGCCACACTGCTGAGCGGCGTGCGCCAGCAGTTGTATGTCCGGCCGCTCCCGTTGCAGCTCGAAGTTCCGCATGGCCAGATCCCGGGCCCGGCAGGGCTGCTGATCGAGCAGCAACGCCGCCTCGGCCTGTTCGCGCAGGTGTACGTGCTCGCCGCGCGCCGCATCGAGCGCCAGCACCGAGTCCAGTGCGGCACGCAACCACTTGGCACGCTCCGCACCCGCACTGGTCAAAGGGCCCGATTGATCGAATGCCTGCAGCTCGCGCAGCAACATCGCCGGCGACGGCTGCGGCAGATCGAGCCACCGCGACACTTCCTGCGCCTTGCCGGTGGCTAACAACACATCGGCCAGCGCGACGCGGGCGGATTCTGCCGCAGGATCGAGTTCGATCGCGCGCTGCAGATCCGTCTGCGCGCCGGTCAGATCCCCTTGTAGCTGCGCGAGCTCTGCCCTCACAGCGAGCGCCCAGCCGAGCTGAGCCGCGGCACCGCTGCTCATGGCATCCTGTGGACCTCGAGGCAGGACCGAATCCAGGAGCTCTAGCGCCTGAGCCACCGAACCCGTCGCTGCCTGTACCTGTGCAAGGCAGACGGAACCGGCAAACAACTCGCTCTGGCGCAGCAATGCACGACAGTCGTTACCCGCCACCTGATGAGCACCGCGCGTCAGCTGCACGCCGGCACGGAGCAAGCGCGCATCACCCAGCGAAGGATCGAGTGCCAGCGCCCGGTCCAGCAATTCGAGTGAATCCGCGAAGCGGTGTCGCCGCTGCAGCAGGCGCGCCTGCAAGACCAGTACGGCAGCGCGGTCGGCAACAGACGCCGCAACGTCCGGCTGCGTCCAGGGTTGCAGCACTTGCTCGGCGCGACCGAATTCGCGCACGTCTCGCTGCTGCTGTCCCCGGTCATACAGCGCCGCCGCAAACTCCAAAGCCTGGCTCATAGTCATTCGCTGCGTCTGAGTGGCTCGGACGCGCTCGGCGGCAGGCAAGGTCAGCACCACCGTCCCCGGATCGGGACGGTGGGCTGGCGTTGCGGCCCGCAGCGAGCCAATTGCCATCGATGCTACCAACAGCATCGTCAGTGGCACGACGACACGCATGCGGCTGCTCTCAGGGCGTCGCCGAGTCGAGCAGCCGATCGAAGGCCGTCGGATCATCGGCTGCATCGCTGACGAAGTCCTTGCCGCTCAGCAGGACCGGGTCCTCATCGGCCGGTTTTGCGAACACGTCGGTCGTGAAGTTGCGGACGCTGGTTGGTTGGCCCACGACGTCTACGTTGACCGAGTCGCTGTCCCGCGCGCCTTGCGGATCCGTCACCGTCACCGTCAAGGCTGCACGGCCCGTCGCAAACTCTGTCGGTGTGAGCACCGCCGTCCGCGTCGCGCCGGTGCCCGCAATCGCCACGCCTTCCGCTGGCAGCAAGTCGGGATTGGACGATGTGACCGACAGATCCAGCTCCCCGGCAGCGCTCTCGGCATCCGACACGGTGAAACTCACCGTGCCGCTGCTGCTCGCATCGATCGTCGTATCCGCCAGTCCCGCCAATCGCGGTGCCTGATTGGTCTGCACGGGCGGCGCCACTTCACCGGTACCGACGTTGCCCGAGCATGCCGCAACGCCGGCGAGCGCGAGTACCATCACACTGGCGGTCAGTAGCCTGTTCATCGTCCTGCACCCGGCAATGGCGTACGCAGATACGGAAAGACCGTGTCAAATTGCGCGGCCGATATCGGTGCACCGTCCGTGATCGGCGCGTTGCCGACTGGCGCATCCGACGGCTGACAGAGCCCGAGATTGGTCGGCGTGCCGCCGATCGGGATCGGATAGCACAGCGCGCCCATGGCCGCGCGCAGCTCGATGTCGACCACGTCATCCCCCGGACGCCGGCCATTGGGGAAGCCCGCCAGGTCACCGGCGACGACACCAAAGCTGCTCTGGTTTGCCGCGGGCGTCGCCGCGATGCCCGTATTGAGTCGCACCATCTCGGACGGCGTCACCCGGGCCAATTGATTCACCCCCTCGAAGCCGGTGAGAAACGCCGTGACCAGATCAGTGCGCGGCAGATTGCTCGGTGCGATGCTCGCGAACGAGGTGCCGAGGGTCTGATTGACGGCATCCTTGAACAGCACATTCACCAGCGCCGGCAAGGTGGGATTGGTGACGTAGGTGGCAAACTGCCCATCGTCCTTCGGCTCGCTGGCATTGAACCGGTCCTTGTCGGGCAAGCCGACGACCACCTCGTTCACCAGCGGCATACCGAGACGCGATACCTGGGTCCAGGCACCGCCGCTCACATCCGGGAACTCGAATGTCGCGTTCGGATTGAGGATGGTCACCTGGCGCATCGACGCCGACGTCCAACCGCCGATCACGCCATTGCCACTGCCCTTCAAACAGTTGGCGTGTACTTCGAGCGCCAGCGACGTGATGTTCTTGTCGTCGATCTCGTTGTTGGCGGGTGATTGCATGATGCCGCCCGGAAAGGCGCTGCCGTCGATCGGCACGAAGTTTATGAGATCGAAGATGCCGCCGAGATTGACCACGAAACTCTCGACGCGCTGGCCGACGAACACGCGTGCCGGCATGTTGCAGCCCGGCAGATTCACCGTATGAATGAATGTTTTGGCGTAGTTTTGGTAGCCCTGCACACTGCCGAAGGTCTTGGTGCCGACGAAGTCGTAGGGCTTCCCGAGACGGGATTTACCATTCGAATCGGTGGCGAGCTGCGCGGTACCGCGGCGCCGGTCGCCCCGCACTACCGCGAGACTGTAAGACTCGTTGAAATTGAGCGCCGAGGAGTCGGCCGCGCTGATCGGGCCGATGTTCTTCAGCGGCACCGCGACGTTGGCGTTGCCGATCGGCAGTTTGAGACCACGGCCCTTGTTAGCGAGATCATTGTCGAAGCGGAACTGGAACGTCACGTCCTCGCGTGCGTCGCCGTCGTTGTCGATATGGATTTCATAGAGCGCGCGCTGATCGAGCGCGAAATAGTTCGGGCCGCCATAAGGGTCTTGCAGCGGGACATAGTTGGCGATCAGGGTGACGTAGCCGTCGCGGCCGGCTTCGTAGCTGTTGAAGAGATAGAAGTCAGTGGAATCGACGGCCGGCAAACGCGTGATGTTGGGCGCTTCACGATGACTGGACGCCGAGACAGGCTGACTACCGAGTAGGACTGCACTGACAAGCGCAGTGATGGCTGCGGTGGCGCAGCGTGAATTCAGGGATGACATGAGTGGCTCTCCGATGTTTATGTTCGAGTAAGGAGGTATTCGATCGCTCGAGCCTATTGGATTCAATTGATCGTCGTTGTCGTCTGCCACGCCAGTTTCGATCAGCGTATTCTCGCCGCACCGCCGCGGAAGCGCGCCGCGATGCTTAGTAGCCAGTCAGGCAGTTGGCTTGCCGCGGCAAAGTCCTACGAACGGAGACGGCGAGCGCCTGCGGGCGGTTTTGTCGATTCGCAAGACGCTTTGACACCTGTCACTAAAAGCACGATCCGACATGAACACACGCAGCGATTCGGACGACAGAATTTTATTGTCCATTGTGGACGCGTTCGTGGGCGGCACACTGGGCGTCGTATTCTTTCACCTGGCCGGCCTGCCAGAGGGTGACTGGCGCGGCTACGCGTTAGCCGCCATTGTTGGCGTCGCACTGCTCCTTGGGAGCATCCATCTTCTGCGCCAAAGCGGCGTCGGCGCGGTGCCGTCCTACAACCACACTGTACATCGTCCTACGATTTTGCAGCGCATTCTTCGCCAAAGTAGCAACGGAGTTACAACAACAGCGAACGGCAAGGCGGCAGGCATATGAATTTCATCATCTACATCATCGTCGGCGGTATCGCTGGCTGGTTGGCAAGCCTGATCATGCGCACCGACGCGCAGCAAGGCTTGTTACTCAATATCATTGTCGGCATCGTGGGCGGTCTGATCGGCGGCTTCGTGTTGCCGATGCTGGGTGTCGGACTCGGCGGCTGGATCGGATTTCTGGTCACCGCACTGATCGGCGCCGTGATACTGCTGGCGATCGTCAATCTGTTCCGCCGCGGCAGCGTCCGCTAACTAGTGTCGGTGGGCGTCCTGCGGCGCCTGCTTCTCGTCTTCCAGATACCGCCACGGCTGGCCCGAGGTATGGACCCGGAAGACGAGAATCTTTGCGCCCGCCTGGCCAGCGCCCGCGCGATGCAGCGCTTTGAAGGGAACATGGCCGACGGTGCCCAACTGCGGGCGTTTGACACCGGCGCCGTTGATTTCAATCTCTGGTTCGCCTTGCAGATAGTAGTGGAACTCTTCACCCGGATGCCAGTGCCGGTCGAGTGACGCATTTGGCGGGATCTCGACCAGGTCCACCAGGACTTCGCGTCCGGGCGTGAACTCTTCGCTCAGCGCTGCGTGGTAGAGATTGGTGACGGTCGACTTCGAATGGCCAGCGCCGAGGCTTACGCCCGCGAAAAAAGCAACTGCGACACACGTAGCGAACGCACCGGTCAGCAGGTAACGCATAATGCCTCCACTTTTCCGGAGTATATCATCGGGCTCACAATGAACAGACACACTGTATGGGCACTATCCATCGCGCTCACACTGACCGCATTGGGCCCCGCCCTCCCCGGCAAGCTTGCAGCCGCCGAGCCCGCGCCGCCGATCCCAGCCGGCTGCTATACGCTCGACCGGTCGCACTCCACGCTCGTGTTTCGCGTCAGCCACATCGGATTTTCTTTTTACACCGGCTCCTTCGCGCGCTTCGATGCCGAGCTGCAATTCGATCCAGAAGACTTCTCGACAGCGGAGCTAACTGCCTCCGTTGACGTGAGCTCACTGCAGTTGCCAGCACCGCCGGCGGGTTTTCTCGGCACACTGCTCGGCGCCGACTGGTTTGACACTGACAAGTATCCGCAGATCACATATCGATCCACAGCAGTAGAAAAGACTGGCCCGGACACGGCGCGCGTGACGGGCGATCTCACATTGCACGGGAGAACGCGGCCCGTGGTGCTGGACCTGAGATTCAACGGCGGCTATGCCGGCCTGGCCGGACTGGATCCGAACGCCCGCATCGGTTTCTCGGCGCGCGGCAAACTGTTGCGATCGGAGTTCGGGATGACTACCGGGATACCGCCCGCCGGCACAAGTCTCGGCGTCGGGGACGAGGTGGAATTCATCATCGAAACGGAATTCACCGGACCGCCGCTGCAGCAGTAGCGCCAGTGTCACCGGCTGCTCGGGACATCGTTCGCCGGCGGGTGTGTTTAGATGAATTTGATGACCGCAGCGAGCGCGGTGACGCTGGCTACTATCAACGAGCCGAGTTTCACGGTCAGCGCCAGCTCGAAACTGCGGAAGCGCTCGTTAATCTCCCGCGCAAAATCCTGGTCTAGCAGCTGCCGCATTCGCTCTTCGATCGCAGCAAAGCGCTTGTCGCTCTGCTCAAAGCGTTGATCCATTTGCTCGAACCGCGCGTAGACCTCGCGGGCAAAACTCTGATCGAGGAGTTGCCGCATCCGCTCATCGATCGCAGCTAAGCGTCTGTCCGTTTCGTCGAAGCGGTGCGATGCTTCCGCGAACTGACGCTGCATGCCAGCGTCCAGCAGTCGCAGATCGGTCTTTGTTGCAAGCAACGCTTCCATATCTCTCTCGAGCGCTTCCGCCACGCCGCGTGCGGCCGGCGCCGGAATCTGAGCCTGCATCAGTGCATCGTAGATCGCAAGAGTCGCTTTCATGCGGGTGCGATCATGCACCTGCACGACGCCGCCCACAGCCGCCAAAACGGGCCAGTTGGCGTAGATTTGCTGCACCTTACGCGCAGCAGGCCGCTCGGCTGCCGGCCCGTGCCGCGGGCTATCTATCGACGCCGAATCGATACGAGGCTGTCAGCCCGAAAGTTGCACCCTCGCCCTGGCTGACGTTCGGCGTGAAGGCGATGCCGATCGGCTGGTTGAAGTGCGGTTGAAAGATGACCGCCGTGGGGTACTCTTCGTCGAGCACGTTGCGACCCCACAGGGACACCTCGAGACTCTTGCCGCGTCGCACACCGAGCCGTGCATTGACGAGCGTACGCGCCGGGATCTCCGCGATGTTGTAAGTGAGTGTGTAGGCCTTGCCGACATAGCTCGCATCGGCGCGCGCGAACAGCGACCAGTCGCCGCCGGCAAGCGGTGTCTCGAAAGCGATATTGCCGCTGGCGTTCAGTTCGGGGGCACGCGGCAGGGACTGGCCGCCCACCTCCGGCGACAGCACGCCACGGAAGAACGTCGTCGGACAGAAGCCGAGCGCCAGCTGCGCCTGGCCACCGCAGTAACGCAGGATGCTGGGCTCGACGCTGTCCTGCCCGAACTCAGTAGGTGAGTAGCCGTAGGTCATACCCACGCGCCACTTGTCAGTGAGCGCGAAGCTCGCGGCGGCCTCGATGCCGCGCGAGCGCACCTTGCCGAGGTTCTGGATGATCGCCGTCACCGCCGGTGGCGGCGGCGTCGCATTGATCTGCAGTCCCTTGTAATTGATGTTGAACAGGATCAGCTCCGTGGCGAGCCGCTTGTCTAACCACTCGGCCTTCCAGCCCAGCTCGTAGGTACGATTGATCGCTGGCTGGTAGGTCTGCAGTTCTACCGGCAGGGGCAAGCGCGTCGCCGCATCGATCGTCGGATTGAAGTAGCCGGATATCACACCCTTGGCAACGGAGAAATAGAAGCGCTGCGTCGGGCGAAACGCGTAATCGGCATGGTAGCGCCAGGTGTTGTACTCGAACTCAGCGCGCTGCAATGAGGCCGGCCCAACGGTTGCGTTGAACTGCTGGCGGTCCTCGGTGTCGGTGCGCAGCTCACCACCCAGCGTCAGCGTGTCGCCAACGTCGTACTCGAAGGTGGCGAAGTAGGCGCGCTGGTAGTCGGTGCGTTCGAGCTGCGTCGTCACGTACAGCGTACGCGGATCGGTGCGCTGCACGATGCCCGGATTGCCCAGGGTGAACAGCAGCGAGTCGCGATAGGTCTCACCGGGTGCGAGCGCGCGGCCATCGATTGACGATCCAGTATAGGACGTCGATTCATTCTTGTAATAGAAGGCGCCGATCGAGCCGCGCAGCCGCTGCGTCTGGTCGCTCTCGAGGCGTAGCTCCTGACTGAACGCGGTGGTGTCCGCAGGCGGACTGCCCGTGAACTGCGGCGCGCGCTCCGTGCGCACGACCGGCGCCGTGAGCCAGGCGGTCGTCGTCGGTACACCCATCGCCACGGCAGCCTGAAAGTCCGCCAGCCGGATCACCGCGAACGCATCACCGACACCGTTGGCGGTGTACTCGGTGAAGGCCTCCGTCGTCGCTTCATAGAGCGATGTCTGGCTCACCAGCTTGAACTTCCCCACCTGATAGTCGAGATCGAGCGCGCCCAGGCGCACCTCGCGGGTGAAGCCTTCTGCCAGTTCATTCTGCGCGATGGTGTCGCGATAGGGTACCTCGCCACAGAACGCCGTCAATGCCATCGGGTTCGGACCACAGTTGTTAGTGTCCATGAAGTACAATGCCGACGGATCGCGCTGATCGTCGGTGTAGAAACCGAACAGTCTGACACCGAGGCCATCGATCGGCTCGGCGCGGAATGTGAGCGAAGCGCTCTTGGTTTCATAACCGCCGATATTCGGACCATTCGTGGCCGCGTTGTCGTAGGTGCCGTCGAAACTGTTGTAGCCGGCCGTGAAACGCACACCCGCCCGCTCGCCGAGCGGCGTCGAGACCGTGAACTTGCCCTCGCGACGATTGTCCGTGCCGGCCGTCGCCTCGATGCGCGCGTACAGATCGCTGGTCGGCATGGCCGGTACGAAATTGATGGCGCCGTTGAAGGCATTGCGGCCATACAAGGCCGACTGCGGCCCCTTCACCACCTCGATGCGTTCGACATCGAGGATGTCGAGGTTGGCGGCACTGGTGCTCGACAGATAGACGCCGCCATAGAAGATTGCAACGTTGCGATCGGGACTGTTGAGGTTGGTCTGCGAGATACCGCGGATAACCGGCGTACCAAGCTGGCTCTGGATCGCATCGAAATACGTGAGGCCCGGGGTGAAGTTGGCGACATCCTGCAGGCTCTCGATGCCCTTGCTCTCGATGTCGGCGGCGGTGAGCGCCGTCACGGCGACCGGCACTTCGAGCAGGGTCTCCTGCTGCTTGCGTGCCGTCACGACCACTTCTTCGAGGCCTGCAATCCCTGGCTGCTCGGCAGCCTGCTGGGCGTGGACATCGTTGGCCACAGCCACAGCTAACGCGGCAATCAAAACACAGACCAGATCATGCTTTCGATAAATCATTGCGAGTCTCCCACGCTGCAGCAACAGCGGCGTGGCTGCTGTTTCTCATAGTTCTGTCTTTTGCGCAAGTGAGACCTATCATTGACGGCCTCGGCGTGGTCGCCAGGCCGCTTGGACGCTGCCGCCGGGTCAGCCTGCAACAACTTCCATCTCGAGATGTTTCTCCGCCTTGAGCGAGGCCGAAATCAGACATACCTGCTCCGATTTCTCGAGCAGTTTCTTCGCCCGCTCGACATCCGCGCCCGCCGGCACCGTGAGCTTCGCCTTGATCGCGAAGCTCGTGAACTGACTCACCCGCTCGATGCGATCGAGCGTGCCTTCGACCTGGCACTCGAGTTTGCGCCATTCGAACTTGGAAGCGGCCGCCACGGCGCGGAACGACAGTACGAAGCAGTCCGCCATGGCAGCGGTCAGCAGCGTCTCGGGCGACCACTGATCGCCGGGGCCGTCGAACTCCTTGGGCGGTGCGCTGGCGAGCGTGGTAAGGCCAGGCGAGGTCAGGCTGACGTTGCCGGTGGGCGCTGCAGACGCAGCGACTGAATACTGATGCGGAAATGGATGCATGGCGAATACTCACGTGGAAATAGTTAGTAATGGAGTATAGCGCAAAAAGAGATACTATTTTCTCGCACCGATCAGCGCAAAGTTAGCGCCCTGCGGATCGACGCCATTGACGACGAACTCGCCGCCCGGGATTTCCCGCGGGCCGTTCACGATCTTGCCGCCGGCAGCGGTTGCGCTCTTTACGGCTGCGTCGATGTCCTTCACCCGGAAGTAGTAAGTCCAGATCGACACGGGCATCTCCTTGGGCTTGGTCATCACGGCACCAAACATGCCCGCGACGTGCGCGCGGCGCACGAACTCATAGGGGCCCATGGGGCCCATGTCCAGTTCGCCATCCTTGCGCCAGCCAAACTGCTTCGTATAGAAGGCCAGCGCGGCGCGACGATCCGAGGTCGCCAGTTCGTTCCAGGCACAATGGCCAAGACGCGGCTTGTCATACGCGAACGCATCGCTGCCCTGGTCGCTCGAGCCGCGCATGACGTAGAACGGCGCGCCCTGCGGATCGGTCAACATCGCCAGTCGGCCGACGTCCGGAATATCGGTGGGTGGCATGTACACCTTGCCGCCGGCTGCGCTGATCGATTCAACGGTCCGGTCGACATCGTCGACCGCGATATAGCCCAGCCAGATTGGTCGCCCGCCGCCGCGCTTCATGGCAGCGGTCATCGACATCACGCCGCCGGCGATGCCGTCGGCCGTGTGGATGATGCGGTAGTCCCTGTCGGCCTGGCCGCTGTCGACAAAGCGCCAGCCTAGCAACCGACCATAGAACTCCTGCGCCGCGTCGGCATCCGACGTCAGCAGTTCGTACCAAATGAAATCGCCGTGTTGGTTACGCATCACTTGTTACTCCTCTTGATGATGGATGGCGTGTCGGCAGGTGCGGCTGCGGCGGCTTCGAGTGCTGCGATGTCGATCTTGACCATCTTGAACATCGCCTGTGCGGCGCGCTCATTGGCGTCGGTATCCTCGCCATAGAGCAGCTCGAACAACCGCCGCGGCGTCACTTGCCAATAGAGCCCAAAGCGGTCCTGGCACCAGCCGCATTGAATGCCCCGGCCGCCGTTGGCGGTCAGCGCGTCCCAGTAGCGGTCTACTTCCGCCTGGTTCTCGCACTCGATCGAGAACGACACCGCCTCGTTGAACTTGAATGCCGGGCCGCCATTGATGCCCAGGTACTTCTGCCCGTGCAGCGTGAACTCGACGCACAGGAGCTCGCCCTTTTTCGCCGATGGATTATCCGCCGGCGAATACAGCAGTCTGTCGACCCGGCTGTCGGGAATGAGCTGCGCGTAGAACTCCGCTGCTTCCCTGGCTGTGCCATCGAACCAGAGATTGGGGGTGATCGATTTCATGCTGGCGCCCTCGAACCCGCGTAGTTGATCATCCATGGCGTGCCGAACCGATCGGTGAACATGGCGAAGCGCTCGGCCCAGAACGTCTCGCCGAGCGGCATCATGATCGACTTCGCGTCCTGGCTGAGTGCCTGGTAGGCGCGGTCCACTTCGGCCAATGACTTGGGCGAGATCGAAACCGAAAAGCCCTGCGGCTCGCGATACCAGTCCGGCGGCGAATCGGATGCCATGATCGTCGCGTCGCCGAGTTGCAGCGACATGTTCATGATCAGCTCGTCACCGCCCGGCATGCGGCTCTCGGCATCCGGTGCATCGCCGTTGCGAAACACGTCGAAGGTCGTGCCGCCCAGCGTCTTCGCGTAGAACGTCATCGCCTCGAGACAGTTGCCCTTGAACGTCAGATAGATAGTCGGTTCCATTGTTTGACTCCTAACGATTGTGTTCCACATGGCGGGCGAAGTTGTCGAGAATCGCCTGCCAACCAGTGCGCTGCATGTCGATCGGATGTTCGGATTCGGCGTCGAACGTCACGCGCACCGCGACAGCATCCGCCTCGGGCGTGAACGCCACCTGTGCCACACGATCGCCGAACGCGTACTCGATGCGGCGGAGCGGCTCGATCTTCGTGTACGTGCCCGCGAAGTCGAAGCCCATCGAGCCATCCTTCGCCTCCATGCGCGACGAGAACGCACCACCCTCGCGCAGGTCCACTGTCGCGGCAGTGGTATGCCAGTCGTCGGAGGCGGCGTTCCACTGCCGGATGTCCTCGGGCGTCGTGTAGGCCGCCCAGACCTGCTCAAGCGGCGCACGGACGGTGGTTGCCACGGTGATTTTCTGTGCTGCCATGATGACCAGTCCTCCTGGTAGTTAGCGTTTGAACAAGAGCCGCACGTAGCGGATCAGATGATCGACACTCTCCGCCGCGATCTCAGGTCCGCCTTTGGCCTTGGCGAGGATGAAAGCGCCCTGCAGCACCGCCTGCGTGTGCAGCGCCAGGGACGCCGCCGTCCACTCAGGCGACAGACGCCGTGCCGCGATCGCCGCTTCGATGTCCGCCTCAAGCGTTGCGGCATGGCTGCTGATACAGCGCTCGCAGGCATCGCGGATCGGCGGCGCCGTTTCGTAGGTTTCCTGCACCATCGTGCCGACCAGACAGGTGAACTCCGGCACGCCGCCGCGCAGCAGCGCCTTGCGGAACTCGAGGTAGCCGATTACCCGATCGAACGGATCGGCCAGCTCGTGATACGGCGCGGCGGCGAACAACGCGCTAGTCACCTCAGACCAATGGTCGGCGGCCGCGACGGCAAGGTCATCCTTGGATTTGAAGTGGTGGAAAAACGCCCCCTTGGTCACCCCGGCGGCCGCGCACAGCTCGTCGACCGTCGTGCCCGAATAGCCTTTGGTGCGGATCACCCCGAGCGCCGCATCGAGGAGCTGGGTCTTGGCGTTGGGCTTAGAAGTGGTTCTCGGCATTCATTGTTCCCTGTGTCATCAATATTACCAACTAGTTGGTACGTAGTCAAGCCCAGGCTTGACCACGTTGTACGGCACTGGTAATACTGCGGGTATGAAAGTTGCCGTTTCCATTCCTGAAGATGTTTTCGCCGAGGCTGAAGCGCTCGCCAAGCGCCTGAAGACCTCGAGAAGCAAGCTCTACAGCCGCGCGCTCGGAGAATTCGTCGGCCAACACGCCCCGGACCGTGTCACCGCGCTGATGAATGACGTCGTCGGGGATGTAGATCCAGGACCGGACGCGTTCAGCGTTATTGCAGCACGGCAGGTCTTGAAGAAGACCGAGTGGTAATCGGCCAGGGCGAGACGTGGTGGGCTGACCTCGGCGAGCCCATTGGTTCCGCGCCGGGCTATAGACGTCCCGTGATCGTCGTGCAATGCGATGCACTGAATGTCAGCCGGATCGGCACGGTCGTTTGCGTGCCCTTGACCAGCAATCTGAAATGGGAGCGTGCGCCGGGCAACGTGCGATTGTCCGCAGCGGCCACCGGCCTGCCGAAAGACTCTGTTGCGAACGTATCGCTGATAGTGGCCCTGGACAAACGCCAGCTCGTCGAGCGGGTCGGAAAAATCTCCAAGCGTCAGCTGGAACGCATCCTGTCGGGCATTGACGTGATCGTCGGCCGATAATGACAACCCACCGGTCGGCCGCCGTTCCCTGACAAATGTGAGTCCGCCGCGTCTCTCTAGCAGGGCAACACAGGAGCCGGAGATGAATCAGGGGGCACGATTTGCATGGCTTGCGGCGGGCCTCGTCGCCTGTCTCCCCGACGCTTACACACCGTCTTCGCCCTGGGTAAACACAGTGAAGTTCCTGATTCCCTGCGGCAGCAAAAAAGGGTGCATTCCATGATCACTAACGAACAGATTCGAATGGCGCAGCGCTGTCTCCTCGCTGTCTTGATCTCGGGACTGCCGGTCGCTGCGTACACGCAGACGGCGGCTGACACTGCGCGGCTTGCGGCGGCCAGCTCCTACCTGGAGACCGGCGGACTCAGGATCGGCATGACCCTGAAGGATCTCGGGCCAGCCACGCGTGCGCTGAATCCGCTCCTGAAGGTAACCAATACCGAAATGGTGACGGTCTGGCCGTACGATCGGAACGACACCACCAAGACTGCGCCGCCCAACTCGCCGCAGTCCGTGCAATCCCTGCAGATGCAGACGATAGCGGCTGCCACGCGTACAACCAACGAAAGTGTCAACGCGACGCTGGCGGCCTACCCGAACCCGCCGGTCGTGACCAGGCTCAATCGTGTCATTTCGTATCCAGATGGTGCGGGACCCAACCACGCACAGGTTCTCGATGCACTGCGCGCAAAGTACGGGCAGGCGACGGTGACGAACGTGTTCTCGGAATCGGCCAGCGGCTCGATGATGTTACTGTACTGGTACTTCGACACGGACGGCAAGTTGCTGCCGCCGAGCGCGCCGAGCTCGCTTCCGCCCTGCGATGCGGACATGAGAATGTGTACCGGGCGATCCATGTTCTCGCTCCTGATCTCAGCGTCAGGCAACGGCCTCGTTAAGTCCATGGACTACAAGATAGTCAACGGTCCACTCGTGATCTCGGCGGATCTGGCAACCGACGCCTACCTGCAGTCCGTCGAGGACGCCCGGACAACGCAGCAGACCAACGACTCGAAGAACCGGCCACTGCCGAAACTATAGGCGTCGCGGCGCTGCGCCTAGCGTGACGGGTGGCAGGCTAAGGAGACAACAATGCTGAGTCGCCCCGTGTCGTGCACCGCCGCGATGTTGCACACGGCATCGTTGCTGGCGGCCTGTATCGTCGCCGTCGTCTGCCTGCCGGCCTTCGGTGCGCAAGCGCCGCCCGCGCCCGCTTCGCGTGTTCCGCCGGCCAAGCCGCCCGCCGCGGTTGCGGCGGAGCAAGCTCAGGCTGCTGCGCCATCCAAGACCCATATCGATACTCCGGCGCAGCTCAAGGCGGATTGTGACAAGCGTGAGGTCGAGGCGTGCTCACGCCTGGCGGATCGCTACAGTTGGGCTGCTCGTTACTTCAATAAGGAAGAGTGGAAGGACGATGGCCTTGCGGCAGACGCTGCGCTCGAACACAAGTACCGACTACGGGCCTGCGAGCTCGGATCGGTTCGGGACTGCGGGGACGCCGGCAGCAATTTTGTGTCGGGGACGGGCGTCACCAAGGACGTTGCCCGGGGCATCCCACTCCTCGCCCGCGCCTGCGACGGCGACGAAGGCTCGGCTTGCGCTGCGCTGGCGGACGTCTACAAGCAGGGTATCGGCGTCAAGGCCAATGGGCAGCTCGCACTGGAGCTTCACGAGAAGACCTGTCGTCTGGGCGCGGGAGTCCAATGCTGGGCGATGGAAACGGCGATCAGCGACTTGTACCCGACTCTCGGCTTGCCCGTGAACAGTCCGCCCCGACCGCTCGGTGCCGAGGTCGCAACGTGTCGGCGCGGCGACGCCAACGCCTGCATGCGCGCCGCCTTGCGGTACTACAACGGCAAGGCTCCCGATGTCGACGGGTCGCGCGCCGCGTTCCACCTTGCAGCCGCCTGTGATGGGGGCATCGGTGACGCCTGCTGGCTCCTTGGCGTCATGTTGGCCCAAGGCGTCAGACTGGAACGCGACGACGCGGCGGCGGCGGCTAACTACCTCAAAGGCTGCAATTTGCGGCATGGAACGAGCTGCACCGTGCTGGGCGACATGCTTCGCCGCGGTGTCGGCGTTCCAAAGGATGCGGCTCGCGCCGATCAGCTGCGCCAGTTAGGCTGCTCCCTGGAATCCGCGGCCTGTCCCGAAGACTTGCGCAAGGCAGCCGCGGCGCAGCCGGTGACTGCTGCTACGCCGGCAGCGCCTGCCCCGTTTACGATTGTGCGGGCGCAGCTCGGGAACGACACGGTCGCGAGCATCCAGAAAGACATCACGGCGCGCGGCGGCTCGCCGAGCGCGGTCTACGGCCCGCACAATACGATCAATGCACTGTCGGGCGACTTTCGGGACGGTGGCCCCGACATCATGGCCGTCAACTACGACTTCGACGCGGCAAGTTCTGCCGGTCGACTCGTGACCGTGACGATCGTCCGCATGCGACCCGTGACCAACGGCGCCGCACCGTACGCCAGCCTGGTTGCCGAGCGCAAGGCCGCCATTGTTAGGGACGTCGGCCCGTTGCAGCAGAAGTCGCCGACAGAATTCACGGCGTCCGCGCGAGGCGTGCAGGCGACCCTGTATGTCAATCCCGACACGGGCTACTTGCACGAACGCTACCAACTGACGGGGCCAGTGCCCTAGAAGCTCACGCTCGCACGTGCGAAGTATCGCCGCCCGAGTACGTCGTAGGTCGAGGGATCCGTATTCATCTGCACCGACGAGGTATAGAGCGGCGGCTGTTCATCGGTCGCGTTCTCGACGCCGACCCGCAGCTCCCAACTGTCACGCAGACGCCAGGACGCGTTCAGATCGAGATAGGTGACCGCGCCCGCGCCGACCGTGGTGCCGGGATCGTAGGACGCATACTTGTTAGCCATCGCCGGCAGATAGCGCGCCCGGATACCGGCACCCAGCGGGCCGCGGGACCAGTTGGCGCCGAAGAACAACTTGTAGTCGGGGAAGGCGGTGCCGATGTTGTCGCCGACAGTACCCTTGTAATCGATCGCCGGGAGATTCGGCAGATAGCTGATCTCCCACTGCTGCAGCCAGTTGGCGAGCAGATTGAGGTCCAGCTTGCCGGCACCGCCCAGATCGAGGCCCCAGTCGATCTGCAGATCGACGCCGGCGGTGTTGAGTTCCGATACGTTGGCCGTGCCCTGACTCGGTACGAACGGCGAGCCATCGGACACATTGCCCGACGAATCGGTGCGACGGTTGATCGCCTGGCAGGCCGGATCAGTGGGATCGAAGTTGGGATTGTTGCCGGAGAAGCCATAGCACAGGAGCACGATCTCGCCGGCGGGGATCGAGAAGATCGCGTCCTTGAGCCGGATGGAGTAGTAGTCGACCGAGGCACGCAGACCAGAGAGCCGACCAGACCACGGCGAATCGAACACCGCGCCCAGCGTGACGGTGTCAGCCGACTCTTCGTTCAGATCCGGATTGCCGCCGCCGAAGGATTCCACCTGCGTGAAGGGGAAGCTGAACGTATCGATGTCAGCCGCGGGAATGCCCTGCGCGACGCACAGCGCGCGGATCGCACCATTGCCACCGCGGCTGGTATCGGCCGCGGGCCCCAGTGTTCGGGCACTGGAGAGATTGCTGCACGGATCTTCCAGCAGCGACGGAAAACTCTGGTTCGCCGGACTGAAGAGCTCCGAGATCGACGGCGCACGCACCGCCTTCTGATAGGACGTCCGGAAGCGCAGCGCCGCCAACGGCTGCCACGTGCCCTCCACTTTGTAGGACTGCGCGGTGCCGCTGATCGAATGATCCGAGAAGCGTGCACCCAAGGTCATGCTGAGATTCTGCGCGTAGCGCGCGTCCTGCAGGAAGGGCACGTAGAGCTCGGCGAACAGCTCCTTGATGTTGAAGGCACCGCGCAGGGGATTCTGCTGATTGAAGCCCAGCAGATCACCGCGCGCCACGGCGAGATCGGGCTCGAAGCTGAACGATTCTTCGCGCCAGCCGGCGCCGACCGAGAACCGCGCATCGCCGGCACGCGTGGCGAACGCGGTGCCGCCCAGCGTTGCCTCCGCCAGCGAGCTCTCGAGGCGCGTGCGATTGGTGAAATACGACCGCACGAAGTCGGCGCAGGCGGCGGACAGGCCCGCAGGCCCGACGAACGGGTTGTAGCCACCCGCACAGACCTCGGTGCCGCCGGTCGGCGAATCGAGCAATTGCTCCAGGCGAGTCAGCGACACGTCGTTGTTGAGAATCGTGTTCTCGCTCATGCTCGACGTCGCCGCGAACGCATCCCAGGAGAAGCGCTCGCCCAGCGTCCCACGCACCCCTCCTAACAACTGGTACACGTCGTACTCGTCGGTCGTCTGGCGCGGGCCGACGCCCTGCATGCGCTGCCGGAACGTGAATGGCGCGGCCGCATTCGGCCGCGAGTCCAGCAGCGTGCGCAGATCCGCGGGTACGAAGGGATTGCTCGTCGGAATCGTAAGCCCCGTGGCCGGCACCGGCGCGAGCTGCGAGGTGGTGTCATAGGTGGTGAAGAACGCCTGCGCGTAGGCTTCGGCGCTGTCGTTCATCTTGAGATTGAGGAAGCCCGCCAGATTCCAGCGCTGCACCGGCAGCGACAGGGCATTGGTCGGCGCAAAGTTGAAACTGAAGGAATTGGCGTTGAATCCCGGGTCGTTGGTGTCCCCTCGGAAGTTGACCACCGAGTTGGTCTGCCCGGTGCCGATCGAAAACAGCGTGCCGTCCGCATTGAAGCCGATGTTCTGCGCACGCGGCACCGTGCCCGGCGCCGCACCATAGCGGGCGAACACCTGATCCATCGCCGCCTGGGTGTGCGAGTTGGTGCTGGCGCGATCGTAGCGCCCTTCCAGAATGGTGCCGGACCCTAACGACCGGTTGCCCTGCTGCCGCACATCGAGCGCCACCGTCGAGAACGCGCGCGCACCCTGATAGACGGCGTCGCGCTCGGTGTACTGGAAATTGAGCACCGCGTTGCCGCGCTCGTCGGCGAAGTTCGAGCCCAGGGTCAGCGAACTCGACCAGTCGACGCCATCCTGCTCGGCCGTTCTGCCGTAGCCGGTCTGCAGCGCGACGCCCTCGAAGTTCTTCTTCAGCACGAAGTTCGTGACCCCCGCGATCGCATCGGAACCATAGACCGCCGACGCACCGCCCGACACCACTTCGACGCGCTCCACCAGCGCCGCCGGTACGATGTTGACGTCGACGACCCCGGTGGGATTGGACGGCGGCAGACGCCGACCGTTCAGCAGCACCAGGTTGCGCAGTGTCCCGAGCCCGCGCAGGTCGAGATTGGCCTGGCCGCTGTTGCCGGGGTTGTTGGACGTGGTCGTGACCGACGGCACGAACTGCGGCAGCTGATTCAGCAGGTGCTCGATCGAGGTGGAGCCGGTCTGCGACATGGCCTCCGCCCCGACCGATACGATCGGACTGTCAGAGTTGAAGTCCGGCCGCTGGATACGGGTGCCGGTCACCGTGATGGTCTCCAGCGTGATCCCTGCGGCATTGTCCCTGCCCGACTCCTGCGCGCCCGCCACGGTTGTGAGGAACAGCGCGCCCGCGAGCAGCGCCATCTGCCGCGGCGCATCTTTATAGTTAGCCATCGAACGAACTCCTTGAGAACCTATGCAGGCCATTCTAGGAATCGCCCTGCACTGCTTCGCGGCGCGGACGGACACGTTTGGAACGAAATCGGACAAGGCGCTGTCCGTGCGTGCCTAACAGCCGTGCTCAGGGCAGCTCGTCGGGGCCGGGCCTAGCCGATCATGTAGAACGACGTCTCGGCCGCACCGCCCATGCGGCTGAAGCCGCCCAGCAGATACACAGGACTGTCGGGCTCGGCAAACACCATCGCCTGCTCCGTCGGTCACCGATACCCACGAGTGGAACGCTCAGCGCACCGCCGGGATCGCCAAGCATTGTCCCGACGAACTGAACGAGCTTCATGGGCGTCAAACCAAAGTTTGGCCGGGTCTGCGAACGCGGAATTCTCTTGGAGACCATCACGGAGCCACAGACTTCAGTCGGCCCGAAGCGGACGATCGTTAGGCAGGAATGCCATCCAGAAATCAGACGTTTGCCAGCAGAGTCTATTAAGAATTGTGATAGACGTTTCAGGTCGGATTTTCAGCGCAAGCAAGACTTCACTATCCCTAACTTGCAACGGCGCCTTTGAACTGTCGCTCCAGCCGCTTTGCGCTGCCCGGATTGAATTGCCGAACATACGCGATTCGCCCTTTCGCTGACTGAATTGATTTGGCGCATTGGCTTGATTGGGGCATCTTATGCAGCGCATGTATGGCGGCGCGGACTCGGTCGCGACGTGCTTTCGATAGGCTAGGCCTTTTGCCGTTTACCAACAGCCCAGTGATCTCTTGCGGTTCAGAATTCGACATGATTCTGAGTTTTTCTTTCCTGGAAATCGCCAACGCGCGTGTCGATAGCTGGCGCGCGATCAAGTTGATCAGTTCCCGCGGATTTCGACCGGATGTTGTTAGATCATCGACAAATCGAGTGTACGCACAACCGATATTGCGAGCGCCAGCCAATACGGGACCATCAACTGGCAAGCGCAGCAGCGCATTAGCGACGACGGCGCTAGTGCACGCGCCCTGCGGCAAGCAGCCGCGGTGGGTGATCAGTCGAGTAACTAGGGCAGCGACATTTCGACCGAAGCCGAATTCTGTCCGCAGCAGGCGATATACGATCGTATGACGAACGTTAGGAAAAAATTGTCGCACGTCGACAGCGATGACGCATGGCTGCCGCAGATGTTTGATGGCGTTTGTATGAGGCGACCTGCCTCTGACGCCGCCTTGCACTTCGTCGCCAAATGCGACCGTGTTAAGCAACCTCCTGAGGATCTGCTTCTGTATGTTCTTTAGAATCTTGCTCGGACTGCTGATCGTCCTGGTTTTTCCAGTCTTGAAGTCTGAACGCTGCCAACTGCGATAGTGTTCGTTAATATGCGCGGCGACATTTTCCAGCCGCTCCCGAGGGACGCCGAGCCTGCGAGACAATTCACGAATCGATACTAGATCCGTCACTTCTGCAACCCGCTCAAGTCGAGCGCACGCTGCGGACTTTCCTTGGCCGATACAAGCACACGCAAAAGTGCACGAGCTAGATCAGAAATATCAGCGGCGGGCTTTGTTTCCATATCCTCTGCTTCTGAAGCCAGTAGCGATATCAGCGCAGAGGGAACGCCGACCGCAGTTGCTAGACTGTCGATCACACGAATACTGGGCTGGCGCTTCCCAGCCTCGATCAACGAAAGTTGGCTCGAAGTAATTGGCATCCGCTCCGCAAGTTCGGACTGTTTCAGTCCGAACGCGGCGCGGATTATACGAAAAGCTTTTGCGTAGTCTGATTTCATAAATTTAATGGGAGATGGACACTCTTACCTTCGCGTTACTTCGTTCTCAACGACGTCCAAGAGAACTGCTGAAATCGTTTCAACTGCAAGGAAGACCTTACTTCCATCCAGCTTTCCTGATCGGGCAACAGTCTCAAGTTCGCGTTTCGCCTTCTGCAACTGGTCTCTCTGGTCGGAACTCATTCTCGGGTCAGAACACACTTTGGTAACCAACCGCAGTGTTTCTCTCAACGTCTTAACTTTCATATCGAGACTCCTCGTATCGGGCGAAATGCCCGTGCGCGATTTGCACATCCCCGATTGAGGCCCGAGAAGTTCCAAGTGCCACTCCTACTGTGCGCCCTAACGAGCGCCCCTTCTCACCGTCGATAATCAATTCCCTTCGCGCTAAGCCTGTTACAACTTGGGAGTTGCAAGAGCCGGAGCGCCAGAGGAACAAACCATCCTGTCAGGCGAGAAATCTACGTGCCTTACGGCACGCGGCCCCTGAGAAGCCCGGGGGCCAGAAGCAAATCGGGAAGCCGATTTGCGTCGACATGACTGGAGCCATGTCGCTTGAGGTTGTGCTTTGTCTCGATTGTTAAAGAGCTGAAGAACGCCGGGTACCAGCGCCCGATAGAGAGTTTGTGTTATTTCGTACTAAAAGTCAATGCATATGACTCTTAGTTCTATTATTTCCTCTTTTTGGCGACGGGCACACTTAAGAAGATTATGAGCAGCGCCCTCAAGCGGGCGCGGGGAGACGACGGTTCAAATTTCGATCAGACCGCTCTGAACATGAGGAGCCACTCGAATCCGGCTGCTTCGGGTCATGAGTTGCCTTGGATGGGCTGGCCGCTGGGAGGTCATTCTGCGAAGAACGGCTTTAGCCGCGAGCGGCCAGCGCGGTATGCCCCCCGCAGACGATCTGACGATGCGTCCCACATTGTGCAGAGGATTCTGCCGCGAACTGTCGCAGGCTGAGCTATGGCCTGCATAGTCAACTCCGCGCACCATGCAGACTTGCTGCCAGATCAGCGCTCTCTACTTGAGCCGATCGCTCGTCGTGGGCGCAGCGAGTAATCCACGACATCTCCAGAAAGATGAAAGCAATCGCAACCAGTAACGGCATGGGTGAGCGCTTGAAGATAAACATGATCCTGACCAATCCAAGAAAGATAACGTCGGCACTAACACGATTTGGCCAATCTAAGAGATGCGCGGTGCGGCGTCGCGCCGGGCACAGACAGATTTGGAACAGATTAGGACCGAGTGACCGGGCGTTACGCTGGCATCTCGCGCACACTGCACGGAAATCTGCGCTGCACATCGGCAACCAGCGCGAGGTCCAGGTCTACGCTCAGGCACGGCATCGCCACCGTTGTGGCACCCAGCAGATCGCCGGTCGGCGTATAGACAAAGCCTCGCCCGCCGAACTGTGGTCCGGGCGCAGGCGCATCCGAGAACCGATTGGAGCTGAGGACGTAACAACCCGAGACGATGGCGGCCATGCGGGCGGCCGCCACCCAATGGCGCATGTCCGGGCCGCTGGCGCGCGGCGCCACGATGACATGCGCACCCTCGCGACGGTAGTGGCGCGCCCATTCCGTGAACATGAGTTCCGTGCAGAGCAACACGCCGATCCGCACGCCGCCAAAGTCGATCACGTCGAAGCCCGGTCGCGCGGGCGAGAACCACGTCTCCTCGCAGAAGCCTGATTCCTGGGGAAAGTATTGCTTGTGGTGCAGCGGTTGGTAGCGGCCCTCTGCCAGCAGGAAGGCTTCATTCGCCAGCCTGCCGCGGTTGGGAACCGGGCGCGAACCGATCACCGCGGTCGGTAGCTCCTTTAGTGCTGTCAGCGCCCGGTCGTGTGCGGCGACGCTCGCGCTCGCGGCGTCCGCATCGAACGTCGCACGGCCGGCGAGCCACGGACCGAACGGCATCTCGTTCAGTACTACCAGGTCCGGGCGCTCCTGCTCGATACGCAGCACCAAATCCCGCCAGGCTGGATGCTCGAGCGACAGGTTGTCAGGCAGTTGGCAGACAGCGATTCTGGGTCGGCCGGGCGTTGCCACTTTTGACACGGGGCGGTCGTTCCATGCGTGCATGCGGCTGTCGCCATCCTACGACGGCGAGGGCACGGCCCCGGGACAGCCGCCGACCAATATGGCGCAAATTCGGACATCACGCGCCTGGCGCTATTCGCAGCAAACACGGTTTCTTGCATACTGGGTTTCTGAGGTGGTGTCCGACAATGAACGCACAGTCATCTGTTATCGACCTGCTGTTTGTCATCGCGCCGCACTCGCTGCTGCTCGACATCGCCGGTCCGGCCGAAGCATTCCGCCTGGCCAATCTCGGTCGCGCCGATCGCGGCCAGCCACCGCGCTTTCGGCTGCGCTACGCCAGCGCCGCGCCGACCGTCGAAACCTCGGTGGGCTTGTCACTCGGCGAACTCGAGCCACTGCCGACGACATTCGAATCGCCCACCTGGGTGGTGGTCGTGGGCCAGCCGAGCGCGAACGCGCAGCAACCCGCCGCGGCGGTACACACGATCGCCCGGTGGCTCTCGCAAACGCTGCGCGCGCATCTGGCCGCGCCCGACACGCCGCATAAGCTAATCACTATCTGCTCCGGCACCCTGCTCGCCGCGCGCGCCGGGCTGCTCGACCGGCGGCGGTGCACCACCCACCACGATCTGCTCGGGCTCCTGCGGTCGCTGGCGCCGCGCGCACGGGTGGTGGAGAACCGCGTCTTCCTGATCGATGGGCCGCTGGCCTCCAGCGCTGGCGTCACCGCAGGCATCGATCTCGCGCTGCACCTGATCGCGGGCGAATGCGGCGATTCGATCGCGGCCGGCGTGGCCGAGGAAATGGTGGTCTACCTGCGGCGGTCGCAACTCGATCCGGAGTTCTCGCCCTTCCTCGCCCATCGGCGCCACACACACGCGGCAGTCCACCGCGTGCAGGACGCCATCAGCGCGGCGCCGGAGCAGGACTGGGACATGGCTGCCATGGCCGCGCTGGGCCATGTCACCGAGCGCCATCTGCTGCGGCTGTTCGTGCACCACGCCGGCGTGTCACCACTGCAGTTCCTCGAAGCCATCCGCATCGAGCGAGCACGCCAGTTGCTGGAGCACGGCTCCAATGTCACCGTCGCGGCCGAAGCGGCGGGATTCCGGTCCGGGCTGCACCTGCGGCGCGCCTGGAACCGCAAATGGGGCGGTTCACCGCGCGATGTGATGCTGGCCGCGACCGCGACGAGCCTGGCCAGACGCGTGCAGACTCACTCGCCGGATGCTCCTCAAGGATAGCGCCGCATGATCTCAGCGACCGAGTCGGCCACCAGCGATTCCAGTGTAACCCCCTCGTTTATCCGGACCATTTGGAAGTAGAGGGTTAAGGGGATTTTGCCATCAAGTATTGCCGCGGGGCGAGGTCGCCGAGCGCTTCATGCGGTCGGATTTCGTTGTAGCGGGTCACCCAGTCGGCCGTCATGCGACGTACCTCGCCCAGGGTTTCGAAGACGTAGCAGTTGAGCGCCTCCTCGCGGTAGGTTCGGTTGAAGCGTTCGATTAAGCCGTTCTGCATCGGCCTGCCGGGTTGGATAAAGCGGCGTTCGATGGCATGACGGCGAGCCCATTTCTCGAGCTCGTCGCTGATCAGCTCAGGCCCGTTGTCCATGCGCAAGGCGCTGGGCTTGCCGCGGATCTCGATCAGTTCATCCAGCGCACGCACGATGCGCCGTGCGGGCAAGCTCGTGTCGATCTCGATGCGCAGCGCTTCTCGGTTGAAGTCGTCGATCACGTTGAACGTGCGGAAGCGCCGTCCCGACCACAGCGCATCGGACATGAAGTCGGCCGACCAGACCTCGTTCGGCTGTACGGGGATCACCAGCGGGGCCTTCACACGTGCCGGTAGCCGCCGTTTGCCACGCCGCTTCAGGTTCAGCCGCAGCGCTCGATACACGCGATACAGCCGGCACTTGCCGTAGCCCTGGCCGCGCAAGACCGGATACAGCTTGTCGAAGCCGTGGCTCGGGTTCTCGTGGACGTAGCTCTGGATCGCTGCGATGACCGGGCCATCGTCCCGCGCCCGCGGCAGCGCATAGTAGGCCGATCGCGCCAGGCGTGCCGTACGGCACGCCTGGCGCGACGACAGAGCATGGTCAGACACCAGCATGTTCACGATCTCTCGCCGAACCTGCGGTGTCACAGTCCTTTTTTTTCGACGACGTCCTTGAAGGCCTCGTGCGCGAGGGACAGCTCGGCGTACATCTTCTTCAGCTTGCTGTTCTCGGACTCGAGCTCTTTCAGCCGACGAAGCTGCGAGGCGTCCAGACCGCCGTACTTCGCCTTCCAGTTGTAGAACGTCGCCTCGCTGATGCCGTGCTTTCGGACAAGCTCCGCCATCTTCACGCCGGCCTCTGCCTGCTTCAGGATCGCGATGATCTTCTCTTCACTGAACCGGGACTTCTTCACAAGAGTTCTCCTGTCGGAAAACTCTACTCCCGCCTGGTCCGGTTCGTCAGGGGGTTACACGGGACTGGCTAACTTAACTATGCATCCTACTGGCGCACGCGAGAGCTCTTCGCGAACTTCGCAACGATCTCGTTTCTGGGAGCGCGAGGAGGCATACCTCTGACGTAGGAAACAGCACTCGACTCCAATATGCGGTGCCGACCTCTGGGGCGATAACCTGTCTCACCCACCCCTTTTAACGCCTTTCTAAACTCCCCAGCATACTCAGTTGTGGAGGTTGGTGCCAACAGAAAGTGTACTTTGATAGGCAGAAACTCCTCAGGCGCTTTCGAAGCACATCGCGCATTTTCGCACCATTCATCAATCGAGCCGAGCGCCGAACTGGCTTGACGCTCCACCATTGCTGCGAAATCGAGCAATCTGGTCTTGGGTACGAACGAATCTGTAACTATTCGATGACAAAGCAACAGTCGTGTATCGCGAGTCTTCAAATTGTGTGCAATTGTCGACACGGTTCCCAAAAGGGTGGCTAGTGATGTGGTGATTTGGCGGTCCCTTGTTCCCACAAGCATTCGAGTAAGTACTCGTATCCTGTTTGGAGCTACTTTCTCGACAGCCCCACTTCGGACTAGCTCCTTCCAAACAACCTTTGGCGAAGCCTCGATAGCTAGCTTTTCAAGCAAGCTGCACAAGGAGTTCTTTCCGAAACAAGTGAGTAGTTGCGGAAAACCTTTCGGGTCCAAGAAATCCGAATCCAAATGCCAACGCTGGAGAACACGACTAAGCAAATCGTTTGGTATTGACGACCTCCGAGACTTGTGTGGCAGCTTGATTTTCTGAAGATAAAGGCTAGTTTCACGCTCAATCGCGGCAACCATATTGAGAGGATCTTCCCCACACTGCATGGCGATACTTACAAGCTCAATGGTGATTTCTTCCAGAGCTTTTCTTGGAGCAATATCCTCGCTGAATCTTGGGTCTCGGAAATCTTGCGAGTATTTCTTCTTTTTGATTTTCACAAAACGTCTCCCTAGTTCGTAACGAATCGAAACACGAAGCGCGTTAGGCATATCCTAATGCGCTTTGTTGAGTATTGGATTCAGCCCAACGGAACAATACTATCGGTATCCTTTAAGACCTCAACAGCACATGCGTCGGCCTCATCAAGGGAATAGAAAAGCTAAAGTATCAGCGATATACCAAAACCGACTGTGGTCCGAACGTGATCGCGTAATTTCCGCGATCGCGGTCTCACAGACGTCCCAACATTGAGATGGACCAAGCCCAATCAATTAGCGAGCTGCACTCTCTCAATTTCATGGTAGATAGAGACATGGATTTTAAACCGATGCTCACTCGTTGCAGCAAGGTAAGTCAAGACCGCATTTCTCAGCATTTTGCACATTATTGCGTCAATCCGATCGACGTCGAGCGCGGAAGACCTACGCTACGGCCGCGCACGTTGCAGAGGAGTTAGCCCCATGCCCTGGCACTTCTGGATCGACCGCGGCGGCACGTTCACGGACGTTGTCGCCCGGTCGCCCGACGGGCGCATCACCACCACCAAGCTGCTGTCGGAAGATCCGGAGCGCTATCGCGATGCGGCGGTGGCGGCGATCCGTTGGCTGACGGGTGTCGCCTCGGGTGCCCTGCCCCGCGCCGAGGTGCGCATCGGCACCACGGTGGCCACCAATGCCCTGCTCGAGCACAAGGGCGAGCCGGTGCTGCTCGCCATCACGCGCGGCTTTGGCGATGCGCTGGCCATCGGCTATCAGGAGCGGCCGGCGCTGTTCGCGCGGCAGATCGTGCGGGCCGCGCCGCTCTATGCCGAGGTGCTGGAGATCGAGGAACGCGTGGATGCGGCTGGCAATGTGCGGGTGCCGCTCGATCTCGCGGCGGCGCGGGCGGGCCTGCGCGCGGCCTATGCCGCGGGCTTGCGCGCGATCGCCATCGTGCTCGTGCACGGCTACCGCTACACGGCGCACGAAGCGGCGCTGGCGCGGCTTGCCGCGGAGATCGGCTTCACGCAGATCTCGGTGAGCCATCGCGTCGGTGCGCTCATCAAGCTCGTCGGCCGTGGCGACACCTCGGTGGTGGATGCCTATCTCTCGCCGGTGCTGCATCGCTATGTGCGCGAGCTGACGACTGAGCTGGGCGGCGAGTCGCAGCCGCTCTTCATGCAGTCGAACGGCGGGCTCACCGCGGGTGCGGCCTTCATGGGCAAGGACGCGATCCTCTCGGGGCCGGCGGGCGGCATCGTGGGCATGAGCCGCACGGCGGCGGACGCGGGCTACGCGCGCGTGATCGGTTTCGACATGGGCGGCACCTCGACGGATGTCTCGCACTACGCGGGTGCCTTCGAGCGCACTAACGAGACGCTGGTGGCGGGGGCGCGGATCCGTGCGCCGATGATGCGCATCGATACGGTGGCCGCGGGCGGCGGCTCGATCTGCCGCTTCGACGGCGCGCGCCTGGTCGTGGGCCCGGAGTCGGCGGGCGCCATCCCGGGGCCGGCCTGTTACCGGCGCGGCGGGCCGCTCACGGTGACGGACTGCAATGTGCTGCTGGGCAAGCTGCAGCCGCGGTTCTTCCCGGCGCTGTTCGGCGCGGGCGGCGATCAGCCGCTCGATGCGGACGCGGTGGCGGCCCGCATGGCGGAGCTGCTGGCGGCATTCGAGCGCGCGACGGGCGACCGACTGGCGCCGCAGGCGGCCGCCGAGGGCTTCGTGCAGATCGCCGTGGCCAACATGGCGAATGCGATCAAGCGCATCTCGGTGGCGCGCGGCCACGATGTCACGCGCTACACGCTGGTGTGTTTTGGCGGCGCGGCCGGCCAGCACGCCTGTCTGGTGGCCGATGCGCTGGCGATGGACACGGTAATGATCCATCCGCTGGCGAGCGTGCTCTCGGCGCTCGGCATGGGACTGGCCGATAGACGAGTGCTGCGCGAGCGTTCGCTGGCCCTGCCGCTGACGGCTGACAACCTGCCCGCGCTCGATGCAGCCGTGGCGGCACTGGCGGCGGAGGCGCGCGCGGCGCTCGCGGCCCAGGCGATCGGCGCGGCGGCGCTCACCACCGAGTCGCGCGCCTATCTGCGCTATGCGGGCACCGACAGCACGATCGAGGTGACGGTGGCGGCGCTCGATGCCATGCAGCGCGATTTTCAGGCGCAGCACGTGGCGCGCTTCGGCTTTGCCGCCGAGGCCGAGCTGATCGTGGAGATGATCCAGGTAGAGGCAATCGCGGCGGGTGCGGCCGAGACCGGCCAGCTCGTCAGCCTGCCGGCGGCATCGGGCGCGGCGATCGCCACCGTTGAAGTGTACAGCGAGGGGCGCACGGCGCTGGCGCCGGTGTTCGAGCGCGGGTCGTTAGCCGCCGGGTTCAAGGTGTTCGGGCGCGCGCTGATCGTCGATGCGGGCTCGACCACCGTGGTGGAGCCGGGCTGGCAGGCGGTGGTGGATCCGCGCGGTAATCTGATCCTCTCGCGCCATGCGCCGCGCACCGCAGCGGTGGCGATCGGCACGGCGGCGGACCCGGTGCGGCTCGAGATCTTCAATGGCCTGTTCATGTCGATCGCCGAGGAGATGGGCGCGGCGCTGCAGCACACGGCCTCGTCGGTGAACATCCGCGAGCGGCTGGATTTCTCCTGCGCGCTGTTCGATGCCGATGGCAATCTGGTGGCCAATGCGCCGCACATGCCGGTGCACCTGGGCTCGATGGGCGAGAGCATTCGCACGGTGCTGGCGCGGCGCGGCCCCGGGCCCGACGGGCGGGCGCGCGATGGCCGGGGCATCCGTCCGGGCGATGTCTATGCGCTGAACGCGCCCTACCACGGCGGCACGCATCTGCCGGACATCACGGTGATCATGCCGGTGTTCGTAGAAGAAGCTGCGGACGGCGCGCCGGACTACTTCGTCGCCTCGCGCGGCCACCATGCCGACATCGGCGGCAGCACGCCGGGCTCGATGCCGCCCGACAGCACGAGCGTTGAGGAAGAAGGCGTGCTGCTCGACAACGTGCTGATCGTCGATGCCGGCCGCTTCCTGGCCGATGAACTGCACGAGTTGTTAGCGGCCGGTGCCTGGCCGTCGCGCAACCCGGCGCAGAACATTGCGGACCTGCGCGCGCAGATCGCGGCCTGCGCCAAGGGCGCGGCGGAGCTCACGCGTGTCTCGGGTGAATACGGGCGCGACGTGGTCACTCATTATATGGGGCACGTGCAGGACAACGCCGAGGAAGCCGTGCGCCGGCTGCTGACCCGGCTGCGCTCGGGCAGTTTCAGTTACGAGATGGACAACGGCGCCGTGGTACAGGTGGCAGTGGCAGTGGACGCCGCGGCGCGCAGCGCGACGATCGACTTCGCCGGCAGCTCGGCGCAACTGCCGAACAACTTCAATGCACCCTTGTCGGTGGTACGCGCGGCGGTGCTCTACGTGGTGCGCACGCTGATCGACGATGCCATCCCGATGAACGACGGCTGCCTGCGGCCGATCGGGATCCGCGTGCCCGAGGGCTCGATGCTGAACCCGCGCTTCCCCGCCGCCGTGGTGGCCGGCAATGTCGAGACCAGCCAGGTGGTCTGCGATGCGCTGTTCGGCGCGCTCGGCGCAATGGCCGCGGCGCAGGGCACGATGAACAACTTCACCTTCGGCAACGAGCGCTACCAGTACTATGAGACCATCGCCGGCGGCTCCGGCGCGGGGCCGGACTTCGACGGTACCTCGGTGGTGCAGACGCACATGACTAACAGCCGCCTCACCGACCCGGAGGTGCTGGAGACACGCTTCCCGGTGCTGCTGGAGGAGTTCTCGATCCGGCGCGGCTCGGGCGGCGCCGGCGCGCATCGCGGCGGCGATGGCGCGGTGCGCCGCGTGAGATTTCTGGAACCGATGCAGGCGAATATCCTCGCCAACCGCCGGCGCGTGCCGCCCTTCGGTCTCGCCGGCGGTGCGCCGGGCGCGCCAGGGGTGAGCCGGGTGGAGCGTGCGGATGGGCAGGTGGAGGTGTTAGGCGCGACGGCGGCGGTCGAGATGCAGCCGGGCGACGTGTTCGTGATCGAAACGCCGGGTGGCGGGGGCTACGGTGAGGTGGGGTGAGACGCGATCGCGTCTCTATTCATAATGCGCATAGTCGACATTAGTGTCGATTAGCAGTAATATGAATAACCATGTGGTCCGACCGTGAGTCCATCGAGCTGTTCCACCTGCTGTTCCTGCGGGCGTTCGGCGCGCGCGTCGACAAATCACTGTTTACCCTCAAGGGCGGCTGCAATCTGCGGTTCTATTTCAGGAGCATCCGGTATTCGCAGGACATGGATCTCGACGTCCACACGCTGTCGGTCGGGACGCTGCGCAACAACGTGGATCGGGTGCTCGCGGCACCCGCCTTCGCGCAAGCACTGCGCGCGCAGGGCACTGAGATTGCCAGAGCATCTGCGCCCAAACAGACTAGCATCACCCAGCGCTGGAAGCTGACGCTGCGCGTCATTGAGACCGGGGCGGAGTTGCCAACCAAAATTGAATTCTCACGACGCGGTTTCGACGGCGAGACCGAGGTTGCGCCGGTCGACGCGGAGATCATTCGCCGCTACCAACTCTATCCCGTCATCGTACAGCACTATCCCTTGCACGCGGCGTTCGCCCAGAAGATTGCCGCCTTGGCGCTGCGCGAGCAGGTGCAGTCGCGCGACGTGTTCGATCTGAAACGGTTGCTGGATGCCGGCGCCGCGCAGCGACCGCTCGCGGCAACTGCCGCTAACCACTTGTCCGCTGCGATCGACCAAGCGCTGGCGGTCGACTACGACGCGTTCGCCAGCCAGGTCCTCGCGTTTCTCGAGCCTGAGTATCAACAGCACTACGGCAGCCGCAAGACGTGGGTCGAGCTGCAGGAGCAGGTGATCGAGGCACTGCAGGGCCTGCAGCGATGAACCAGATCGAAGCGCTGCAACGGTTGCGGTCGTTGGCGACGCCCGTCGTGGAAACGCGCGACGTCGCCGCACTGCTGCAGGTTTCGGCCAGCAATGCGACCACGATACTGCGACGCCTCGCGAGGTCGGGCTTGATCGTTCACCTCAGCCGTGGGCGGTGGTTGGTGAGCGACCAGATCGACCGCCTCGCGTTGCCGGAACTGCTGTCGGCGCCGTGGCCCGCCTACATCTCACTACAGTCGGCGTTGTTCCATCACGGGCTCATCGAGCAGATCCCCTCGGTCATCTATGCCGTCTCGCCCGCCCGACCACGCCGCCTGTGGACACCCCTGGGCACGGTCTCATTTCACCGCATGCCGCCGGCGCTGTTTACCGGCTTCGAGCTGGCCACTTCATCCGATGCCAAGATCGCAACGCCCGAGAAGGCGCTGTTCGATCTGTTGTATCTTTCACCCGGCAGATCGCGCCTGTTCGCAGGGCTGCCGGAGCTAACGATCCCGCGACGCTTCCGCTGGCGACGCCTGACGCAGTTCACGGCACTTGTGCACTCATCCGGCCGGCGCACGCTCATCGCCGAGCGCGTCAGGACATTGCGCTTATCCGCAACAAGAATAGCCAGTTAATTGGGCTGACAATGTCGCTCAGGCTCAGAAATTCACGTGCGCAGTCGCGCGCACCTGCCGCGGCTCGACTGGGTGGAAGTGAATGTCTGCCACGGGTGCCGATTCGCCGGGGAGCTGCGACTCGTAGAAGTACGCGATGTCGTTAGCCCTGCGATCCAGCAGATTGTAGATGCCTGCGCTGAGCTTCCAGCGTTCACCGAAGCGCCGCCCCGCGCTCACGTTCACGAGCGTCGAACTTGGCGAGCGCACGCTGTCGTCCTCGATCAATGCTGCCGGCCCCAGGTAACGAAGTCGCACGCCGCCGAACCATCCCGACGGCAGGTCAATCGCTACGCCCAGCGAGGCTGCCGCCGAAACCGCACCCGGAATTCGGTCGCCGGCGGGGTCACTGTCGCGGAAGCGTGGCTTCGACCACGCATAGTCGGCATCGATGATCATCCAATCGCGCGGCTTGGAGAACAGACTCAGTTCGACACCCTGGCGGCGACTGGGACGGGTGGCCTCGGTGGTGCCGCCGTCACCCACGAACAGGAGCTCGGACTCCAGATCGAGCTGCCACAATGACGCGGAAAGCTGTGTCCGAGGCAGGGCGGCGGTACGCAACCCGATCTCGCTGCCCGTTGCCTTCGCGAGCGGCGACACCCGCCCGACTGGCGTCACACCATCCGACGGATCGACCGCAATCGTGGCACCGCGCGCATCATTGCTGTGAAAGCCTCGGCCGGTGGCAATGAATAGTTCCGTATCGCGCCACGGACCGAGCGCGATGGAGGCCTTGGGACTAACAATCGTGTCGTTGCCGGAACCGGAATTCGTTGCGAGATTGCTGGCAACGTCATAGTCGAAGCGATCTGCACGTGCACCGACTTCGCTGCGCAACCACGGCTTCCACTGCGTCGAGAGCGACGTCCACAGCGCTGTCAGCGTCTGCCGGACGTCGTCCTCCCGAATTGTCGCGTAGCGCTGCCGGCTCTCCGTGAGATGCAGCCCCAGGGGGGCGATATCGTCATGACGCGTGTCAACGCCGACGCGCAAATGGCTGGCAGCACCGCCCAAGGCGAAAGGCAAGTCCCAGCTCAAGGCTCCGCCGTACACGCGACGCTCGTCGAACTGCTCGAACTGATCGCCCTGGCCGGGGTTCAGCGCATAAGTGAAGTTGGAGAACAGCTGCAGTTGGTAGTCCATGACATAAGCGGAATAGTCCAGCCGCGCGGCACCCGCACTCCGGAAACCCTGCATCGAAAGCGAGTAGCGCCTGGTATTGCCGCCGTTGGACGGGTCGACAAAGCCGAATCGATCCAGCAGACCGCTGTCAACCGCTCGCTGCGGGATCTGGTCGGTCGCTGTCCAATCGCCACGGTAAGCCATCAGACTCACGGACAAGCCCGCGGCATCGCTGGCGCGCGACCAGCGTGCGAGACCGTTGTATTTTCGCAAGTCCTGCGCAAGTTGCCACGGGCCGTCGGCACGATCATGCTCGAAACCCAGCAGCAGGGAGCCGCCCGCAAAGTCGGTGGAGCCGCCCGCCACCGCCCGCACGTAAGCATCCGCACCACCGGAAATCGAAACGAAGGGTGTTTGACTGGTTGCGTAGGACATGTCTGCCGCACCGGCCGCGGAGAAATTTCCCAACTCGGGGTAGTAAGTGCCCTTGCGGTAGACGATGCGATCGACCAGCTCGGGAATGACGAAATTGATGTCCATGTAGCCTTGGCCGTGGCCATGGCTAGGCATGTTCACCGGCATGCCGTCTACCCGCGTCGCAAAGTCCGTGCCATGGTCAAGATTGAACCCGCGCAGGAAATACTGGTTCGCCTTGCCGTCGCCAGTGTGCTGCGTAACGATGAGCCCGGGCACTACCTCTAACAACTCGCCCACCCGCAACCGCGGACGATTCTGCAACTGCTCGGCGAGCACGGTGCCCTCGCTTGCCACGCGCGGCGTGCCGGACAACGCAATACGCGCTGCGACGACCACCACCTCGTCTATGTCAGTGCCGGTGACCCCTCCGGCGAGCACGGCACCTGGGAGGGTGCCGAACGCGATCGTCAGGAAACGTCGAACAAGGGACGATGATTTCATGCTGCTGCCGTGGCTGAGTCTGGTGCAATGATTATGATGCATCGTCGAGAAAACGACCAGTTCGCGACTCCGTGCGCATCGCCACACTTCGCCCGGATGTCGGCAAACGCACGCACTTCATGTGCCCATATAATCAGCACCCACTGTGGGAGGACCGCGCTGATGCTGGCATTGCTCGGAATCGCTGTGATCGTGGTCGGCTTCGTGCTGCGCTTCAATCCCTTGTTAGTCGTGGTGGTCTCGGCGCTGGTCACGGGCCTCGGCGCAGGGCTCGATCTGGTGGCTATTGTCGAGGCCTTCGGCAAGGCATTCAACGACTCGCGCTACATCAGCATCGTCTGGCTGGTGCTGCCGGTGATCGGCTTGCTGGAGCGGCACGGCCTGCAGGAGCGCGCGCGGCAGCTGATCGCCAACCTGCGCGGCGCCACCGTCGGGCGGCTGCTGATCGGTTACCTCTTGATGCGGCAGGTGACCTCGGCGCTGGGGCTGACCTCGGTGGCCGGCCACGCGCAGACCGTGCGGCCATTGGTGGCGCCGATGGCCGAAGCCGCGGCCGAGCAGCAGGTGGGCGCGCTCGATACGCCGACCCGTGAATCCGTCAAAGCCTACGCCGCCGCCACCGACAACGTCGGGCTGTTCTTCGGCGAGGACATCTTCATCGCGATCGGCTCGATCCTGCTGATGAAAGGCGTGCTGGAACAGTACGGCATCATTCTTGAGCCGCTGCAGTTGTCCGTGTGGGCGATTCCGACCGCGATCGCCGCGTTCCTCATTCATGGTGCACGCCTGTGGTGGCTGGACCGCAAGCTCGCGCGCCGGGCGGCACCATGATCACGCTGCAGTTCGTCTATGTCGTCACCGGCCTCGTGTTCACCGCGTTCGCCATCCTGAGCTTGCGCGACCGCAGCAACACCCGCCGCGCCGGCAACGCCGCGTTCTGGGGACTGCTCGCCGTGAGCTTTCTCGCAGGCGACTATCTCGGCGACCTGTTGAACGGCATCCTGGTATTGTTGTTAGTGTCGATCGCAGGCTTCGGCGCGCTCGGGCGCGGCAATCCGGCGACCACCACCTCGGAGGAGCGCCGCAGCGAGGCCAACCGACACGGCAACCGCCTGTTCTGGCTGGCGCTGATCATCCCCGCCACCGCCCTCCTCGGCACCCTGCTGTTCAAGCGCCTGCCGACCATCTTCGAGAGCCGCCAGGTCACTCTTATATCTCTCACCCTCGGCGTGTTGCTCGCCCTCGCCGTGGCCGCCGCGTGGCTGCGCCCGCGTGCGCTCGTGCCGCTCGAGGAAGGCCGGCGCCTGATGGACGCCGTCGGCTGGGCCGCCGTGCTGCCGCAGATGCTCGCCGCGCTCGGCGCCGTGTTCGCGCTCGCCGGCGTCGGCGATGTGATCGGCGAGTTCGCCCGCGAGGTGATCCCCGCCGGTAGCTTGTTAGGCGCCGTGGTGGCCTACGGGCTCGGCATGGCGCTGTTCACCATGATCATGGGTAACGCCTTCGCCGCCTTCCCCGTGATGGCCGCCGCGATCGGCGTGCCGCTGCTCATCCAGCAGTACGGCGGCAACCCCGCCATCGTCTGCGCGATCGGCATGCTCGCCGGCTTCTGCGGCACGCTGATAACGCCGATGGCCGCGAATTTCAACATCGTGCCGGCGGCGCTGCTGGAGCTGAAGAACCGCAACGGCGTGATCCGCGCGCAGATCCTCACCGCGCTGCCGTTGCTGGTGGTAAATATCGCTTTTATTTATTTCCTGGCGTGGTGACGGACGCCAGACTGCGCCGATTGATTGAACATCAAGGTTCAGTCAGTTACTGTCCTTCATACAGCCTTGCGTAAATCGAATTGAGCCCTCTGCACACTTCTCGGCGTTGTCTCATCAATGTGGCGTCACTCATTGACGAATTGCACCACTTGTCAGTTCAGCTTGTGAGAATGAGAGTTACGGTGCCGGACTTTCGCCAACTTTGACTAGGCATCTCACGGCGACCGTAATGTCCAAACAATCAGTAGAAAATACGCGGAGAGCACGACAGTCGTGCTAGCAAAAACCCATTGAGACTTGATGCAGTAAGTTGAAGCCACAACAACACTAGAACAGACAGCGCAGCGGCCACTGCAGACAGCAAGACCGCCCAACGCTTTCGGAGAATCAATAGTGAACCGAAAATGAGAACAAACCCGCGAGCGTCAGCATCGGCGCTCGCAGGTGCTCTCTATAGTTCGTAAGTGTATAAATGCCGCCCCACCATATCGCAACGCATCCAAGCATAGTCCCCGCAAGAATTGGTAGCCAGATGGCAAGGTAGCGCTTCAGTTCGAGCAAGGCTAGAAGCCACCACTATGTTGCAACGTTCCTGAAAACGAAGCGTTGATCGAGTAAGGAGTTCCCCTGCTTCGATACCGAGACCTAGCGGATCACGAAATTCATCTCTGATCGCAAAGTTTGTACTGCACTGCATCGAGAACTTGCGCCTGCAGCAATCGGCGTACAAGACGCAACCTGCAGACCTAAAGAAAGTACTATGACCAACTGAGAAAAGACAACTCTCGCCAGTTACATCGGTAACGGTGCGATCGGTTAACACAAACGCGTCAGTCGCGCCCCGCTTGTTCGTCCAGCACATGCTTTTGCAGCACGCGCTTTTCCTCCGCTTCTAAGCAATCCATTAAATTGACTAACTGCAGACTGAACAGACGCAGAGTTTTTGAACTGATTCTGGAGACCTACGCTCCCAAGATCAATCGGTCCAGACCCGAAATAGTAGTGCGAAACGAAATCCTTCGTGCAGAAGAGACCGAACGAATCAACGTAGGATATGGGGTTTGCCAAAGCATAAATGTAAGTGTTGATGCCTCCTCTTTGACCAATCGGATCGCTCTCCACATATCTGTTCGTCTGCGGGTCATAGTTTCTTGAGTAGTTATAGTGCAATCCGCTTTCGGCGTCAAAATACTGCCCCGGAAACCTCAACGGGTAAGCGAACTGCGCGCTGTCGCCGTCCGGGTCGGCATTGGCCGGTGCGTTGCCGAACGGATCGCTGTCCCAGCGCCACACGATCATGTTGTCGCTCGGGCGTGTGACGCGACGCGGCGTGTTCAAGTGATCCGTGTGGACGTAGAACACGTCCACGCCGCCACCTGCCTTGGGTCGCAGGGTGGCGATCGGAATGTCCCCCACCCACAGGGTTTCCTGAATCAACCCGCCGGTGCTCGTGTACTCTCCTAACAGGTGCCCGGCTTCGTCGTACACGAACACGGTCGTGCCGCTCGCGGCGCTTTTGCGAATTCTCTGCCCCAGCGCGTTGAAGGTATAATTGGTCGTCACGCCGGACTGCGTCGCCGACTTCAGTCGATTGGCGTAGTTGTACGCTAGGGTGACGCCGCCCAAGGTGGTCGTGTTGCCCACCGCGTCGTAACTGTGCGCGCGGGCGAGCGTGCCGGTGGTGCTGGTGATGCGGTTGCTGGCGCTGTCGACGGCCACCGTCGTGATGCCTGCGGGGAGCATGTAGGGCGCGGGTGTGTCATCGAGACGGGTACGGATCTGCCCTGCTTCATCGAAGCCATAAGTCGACAGTCCGGCGCTGTCGATCAGATTCAGGCGCCCGTCGAGATCGTAGCCGCGCACGGCCAGCGTGCCGTTGCTCCAGGTCCAGCCGGCGACGGGTCCGAACGGCTCGTAGGTCACGTTGCTGATGAGGGTCGCGCCATTGAGCGAAACGCCTGTCAACTGATTGTTACTGTTGTAGGAATACGCAAGCGCCTGACCAGAAGGCGTGGTCATCGAGGTCATTCGCCCCGCCGTGTAGCCGTACCCCACCGTGCGCGCCACGCCGCCCACTGTCGAACCTTGCTCGTGACCCGACCGAGCGAGTCGTAGACCCAGGCGAGCGAGTGATTGGCGTCCGAGGCTGAGGTCATTCGACCCTTGCCATTGGTCCCGGCGTCGTAGCCGAACGTGAGCGTCTGATCGACGGTCGTGCCGATCTTGTAGGATCTCGTCAGCACGCGATTCAGGCTGTCGTACGTGCTCGTCATCACCGCACTGCGCGCATCGGTGGCCGTGAGCAAATTACCGGCGCTGTCGAACACGTTGTTAGTCACGCCCGTGTCGGGCTTGTCAGCTGCTTTAGATCGCCGAGCGCGTTGTACTGATAGCCGGTCACCAGATTGCGTGGATCCGTGACCTGCGTGAGATTGTCGCGCGAATCGTACTCGAACCGCGTGACCCCGTAGGCCGGATCGGTGATCTCTTTCAGGCGATTGAGTGCATCGAACGACTGCACCGTATTGCGACCGAGGGGTGCGGCGGTCGTGGTTTGATTGCCGGCCTGGTCATAGCCGAACACGGTCGCCGTGGTATCGGTGCCGGCGGCCTGCAACTGTTGCCAGAGCTGCCCGAGATCGTTGAACAGCTGCGTTCGGGTGCGCGCGAGTGCCCCGAACGGATCGTACTGATTCTCCACCTGACGATTACCCATGGCGTCGAGAACAAAGCGGGTCTGGTTTCCCAGCCCGTCCTCAATCTGCGTAAGACGATGCGCCGGGTCGTAAGTATAAAGCAAGAAAGATCCATCTGGCGCGGTGACCTTTTTGAGAAGCCCGGTCGGCCAATACTCGAAGGTCGTCACCTCGGCCGCCGCCGTCGCATAAGCCAGCGTTCGAGTGGTTAGTCTCTGGCGCGCGTCATAGGCAAAGCGAGTTTTGACCCCGTTCGAATCGGTGACCTGAATCACTTGGCCATGCGCATTATACGTGTTGTAGGTTGTGATCTGGTTCTTGGCGTTCTTGACAGTATTGATCTGGCCGCACTGGGTGCCGGTGGTACACGTGTAATAGGTGTATGTGGTTAGATCGGAGACATCCGTGCGCGGTCCATTCTCGGTCAGCATGCGACCGTAGCTGTCCCAGGTGTAGGTCCAGGAGCGCGACACCGTGGGCACGACCGAGACATCGCTCACGGTGCGTGTCAGCACATTGCCGGCTGCATCGTGTGTGTAGGCTGTAACCCGCTCCGGCGTGCCGTTGGCGCCGGCGCCGGCATAGACCTTCTCTTCGACGGGCAGTCGATAAATGGGATGCCATTGCGTTGTGATCGTGCGGGTGGCCGAGGTGACAGAGCCGTAACTGGTCAGCCCCTCGGTTCGCGAGGTTTCGAGATTGCGCGTCTGGTCGAACACGTACTCCGTGCGGCTGCCGTTCAAATCCGAGCGTGACTCGACGTTGCCATTCCCGTCATACGTCGCCTGGCCAAGGTTCGGGCACGTCGGACAGTAGACGGACGTTCCCTGCGTGCGCATCACGCCCTTTGAGCGCGTGAACACGTAGCCGCGGTATTTGCTGAGCGGATCGGTGACTTGGGTCGTGCTCTGCTCGCCATTGGGACTCTGCACGATGAACTCATAGCGGTTGACGCCGCCAGCGTGTTCCTCGCTTTGCATGATGCCCTGATCGTTGTAGGTATAGGTCGAAAACCGAACATTGCTCTCGTCCGTGATGCCGGTCAGCAACCACTGATTGGCATGCTCGTAGTGGTATTTAGTTCGAGTGCACGGCCTACCAAAACGATGGCGACGATTGGATCGCCGATCGTTTGCTCGTTGAATGACCTGGTGAGTAGGTGTCAACACGCCGCCAGAGCGTACCGTGAAGTGCCGGCGGTTGCATCTTTTTGGCTTTTTGGAGGCCTTTGGCCGTCTTCAAGCATAGGGAGACGTCGCGGAGCGCGTTAGCGCTCTCGCGACGGGGGATTGGCGTTGGTCAACGCGTGCCGTTAGCCGTAGCGGCGCAGTCCCGCGACGTGCTGGAACGGCAGTCTCGCGTTGGGCAACAGATGCTCGATGGTGCCGAGCAAGTGTTTGATCGGGTGTTTGTCGGCTGCGAGACGAAGATCTTGGGCGGTCACGTGCAGATAGATCTGCGTACTGGTGAGGAGCTTGTGTCCTAACAGGTCGCGGATCGTCACCGGATTAACGCCGAGGCGCACCAGGTGGGTGGCGAAGGTGTGGCGCAGTCGATGCGGCGAGAGCGGCTTGCCCAGATGCGCGCGCAGACCGTACGTGCGCACGCGCTCGAAGATCGCGCCCCGGGTCAGCGCACGCCCGAAGCGCGAGCGAAAGAACGGCGCGGTGGGCAATGCCGGTCCGCGCGCCTGGCAGTAGACCGCGAGCGCCGCAACGACTTGATCGTTCAGCGGGACGACGCGCTCGCGGCCACCCTTGCCGCGCACCTGAATCGTGCGCTCGGTGAGATCCACGTGTCCTTGACGCAGTCCCGCGCACTCACTCGCCCGGATCCCGGTGCCGTACAGCAGCACTAACAAAGCGCGGTCGCGCAGACCGAGGATCGTGTCCGTGGGCGGTCGGGCGAGCAGCCGCTCGACTTGTTCGACGGAGAGCGTGACCGGGAGCTTGCGCGGCGTGGCGCGGATGCGTGGAAAACCGGCCAGCGGGTTCGCCCGCGGATCGAGATGACCCATGGCGGCGATGGCGGTGTAGAAGCTGCGCAGGACGACGACCGTCCGGTTGATCGCCGCATCGCCGTTGTCGCGCTCGGTGCGCAAGTACTGCAGGTAGTCGAGCACTTGGCGCGCGGTGACCGCGCTCGGATCGCCGCCCGATCCGCGCGCGTCGTGCCAGCGTTGAAACTGCGTGAGCGTGTCGCGGTAGGCGGCGATGGTGCTAGCACGCAAGCCGCGGGCGACGCAGTGCGTGCCGAGGTACAACGCCAACCAGTAGCCCCACATCATGGCGTCTCCCGGGTCGGGTTCGACGGGGTGGTGATCGAGGCTGACGGGGCGGTGTGAGCAACTGGGCCACGGCCGCTTGGGTGCGACCGGGCAGGACATGCAGGTACACGCCGCTCTCTTGCGGGGAGCGATGACCCATGAGCGAGGCGATGACGGCCACGTCCGCGCCGCGATCCATCAGGTGGGTGGCGAACGAATGACGCAGGGTGCGCGCGGTCATCGCCCGGCGGATGCCGGCGCGGGTGCGTGCTGCCGCGACGATGTCGCACACGTCCTTGGCACGGATGCGCCGCGCGAGGAACGCCGTGCGCAGCAGCGCACCGCGCTTGCGATCGAGTTCCAACAGGTACGCCAGCAGCTCACAGTACACGCCGTCGGGGATCGGCACGACGCGGCGCTTGTCGCCCTTGCCGTGGCGCACGATCAGCTCCTGGCGCTCGCGGTTGATATCGGCCACCTCGAGCTGACAGAGCTCCGCGGTGCGCAAACCGCAGCCATACAGCAGCAAAATGACCAACCGATCGCGCCGCGCCGCAAAATCCCCGCGCGGACAAGCGCGCACCAGTTGCTCGGCTTCGGCCTCGGTGAGAAAGGCCGGCACGTTCCGGGTCACCGTGTCATGCAGGTTAAAACCCGCCAGTACGTTGCGGCTGGCGCGGCCGCTGCGCCACGCGTAGTTGAGAAAGCCGCGCAGGTGGCTCGCGTCCTTGGCGAGCGAGGCCGCTGAGCGGCCCGCGCGTCGTTCGCGCTCAAACCAGTGCACGAAGTCACTGAACTCGAGCAGCCACACGGGCACGGTGGGGCGTTGCGTCGCCAAGCCGTTCACCGCCCGGCGCAGCGTGCAGCGCACGTCGATGACGGTGCGCGGTGCCTTGCGGCTCACGGTCAGCAGATAGGTCAGATAGCCTTCGATCAACGGATCGAGTGGCTCGCCCAGCACACGGGGCAGCTCGCGGATGTTGGCGCTCATGCGGCCTCCTCAGCACGCTCGGGGACGTACAACCAGTCGTTCAGTGGGTGGCGTGCCATCGCGGCGCGACGCGCCGGATCGGCGATATGGGTATAAATGACGGTGGTGGCGACGCTCGCGTGCCCCAGGATCTGCTGCACGTCGGCGATGCCCACCCCGGCCGCCAGCAGATCCGAGGCACGCTGTGCCGGAACTGATGCAGACTCGAATACGGGATCTGCGCGCGACAGGCGAGTCGCCGCACGCCGTTGCTGATCGACTCACTACTCAAGCGCGTGCCGTGGCTGCTCACGAGCAGCGCGGTCTCGCTCAACCGCCCAGTCGCCTCCAGCCGGTTGTGCCGCGCGGGCCAATAGACCTCGAGACACCGGCGTACCATCTCCGGCAGCGGCACGCAGCGCTCACAACCGCTCTTGCGGCCATCGAGCCGGATCGTGCCGTCGGCCCGATCGATCTGATCGAGCGTGAGACGCGACAACTCGCCACGACGCAGCCCCGTGCCGTACAGCAGCGCCAACACCGTCACCCACAAGTGCCGCGAGTAGTCCCCCGGCGCACTCGCCGCCGCTCGCCAGAGAGCCTCCAGGTGCGCCCGATCGAGCCGTCGCTGCATCCGGTTGTAAGGGATGATCTTCGGGCCCTGCATCCAGCGCAGCGGGTTGCTCGCCCAGACCTCTTCCCTAACAAGGAAGTCGCCAAAACAACGCATCTTCGACAGCACGCCGTACACGGTCGACTTCGCCTTGAAGCTCGAGCGCGCGGCGAGATAATCGACATGCAGTTGCGGATCAAGCCGCTCCAGCACGACGCGCGGGCGACGCCGCTTCAGCCATGCGCCCCAATCCTCGAGTTGCCAGCGAACATGCTGGTTGGTCGCCTCCGCACGACCGCGCGCGCGGTACTCTTCTATATATCGCTCTTGTAGCCGGTCCCATCTGTGCATCGCTCGTCTCCCAACGAAAAAGGACGGGGGACTCACCTCACCCCGTCCTTTACGTTACAAAACGCAACAATATGACTCCCGATATGACTGCTTCGGAAGCCACCCAGTGCCCGCTACTCGACTAAAGAGCAGTTATTTCTCGGCCAGATCCGCAGTAAACCCAATTCCCCGTCGCTTCGGTGTCGCCGGAATCATTAGCTGCCGGATCGCCGCGAGAATGGCGTCGATCGTCTCGTCGTTCTGATTCAGCCTCGTCTCGATCCTCGATTCGAGTTCGTCCAAGCGACTGGCCAGCTCTTTGTTGGAGCCCATCAACTCACGTAGCCGCACGAAGGCACGCACAACGTAGACGCCCATCTCCACGGCTAGCGGGCTGTTGACGACGTTCGCTGCCTGAATAGCACCGTGCTCCGTGAAGACGTAAGGACGATACCGACGACCACCGCGTCCTGCCGCTGCACTTTTTGAGGTCGCAAATTGCGACCTCAAAGCTCTGGCCTCTTCGGACGTAAGCTGGAACATGAAGTCGTCCGGGAATCGCGTTGCATTTCGCCGCACCTGTTCGTTCAGGCGCTTGGTGGCGACGCCGTAAAGTGCTGCGAGATCAGTATCGAGGATTACGCGGGCATCACGCACAGCAAGAATTGCACGTAATGAGGCAACTCGCTGATCCAAACAGAAAGAAAGCCTCGCCACTGCTACTGCGGCGGAAAACGCTCGAACATGGGTAGTTCGTGCGCACTCGCCATCCAGCCGATACGTTCAGCGATTTGAACGTGCAGGCGCGCGGGCACCAGGTTGGGGTCATCGTAGGTGCTGCTCTGGATATCGATGATTTTCGGCCGCCAGTGCTGATTCGTGTAGAACAGCCCTGTGCCGCAATCGGGGCAAAAATGTCGTCGTCCATGTTCGGAGGAGCGATAGATCCTCGGCGTGCCCTTGGTGACCTTTACCTGGTCCTCTTTGTAAATGATCCACGCGACCATCGGCGCGCCGGCATGGCGGCGGCAATCCGTGCAGTGGCATATGGCGTGGGTAATCGCTTCGCCGCTCACCTGATAGCGGACCGCGCCACAATGACAACCGCCAGAAATCTCCATGGTGCACCCCGAGTCTGTGCTACCGGACACCGCCCGTCAGCATAGCCGGCATTCGGCACGCTGAAAACATTGAGCGGTGCGCTCGTTTGAGAGGGAGTTCCCATCCTCCGCAATTTGACGTTTAACGTTATGCGTTATATCCTTTGCAGGTGATAAAGGGTTTCCGATGCGCAGATACCCAGGCGTTGTTCGAGACCGGCAAGAGCAAGCGCTTTGCCAATGTCGCGAAGGTGGCAACGCGCAAACTAGCTCAACTGGACGCTGCTAACACATTGGAGTTCCTGCGTTCACCGCCCGGCAACCGACTCGAGGCTCTGTCGGGGGATCGAAAGGGGCAATTCAGTATCCGAGTCAATGATCAATTCCGTATTTGTTTTCGCTGGAGTAGCGAAGGACCCACTGACATTGAGATTGTGGACTACCACTGAAGGTTGTTGAGATATGTTCAAGAATGGTATGCGCCCTGTTCACCCTGGCGAAGTCCTCCGGGAGGATTTTCTGATACCGCTTGGGATGAGCGTCAATGCTTTGGCCAAGGCATTGCATGTTCCGACGCCTCGTATCAACGACGTTGTGCGTGAGCGGCGCGGCGTAAGCGCAGATACGGCCATGCGTCTGGCGCGCTACTTTGGCGGGGATGCGCGATCGTGGCTGAATCTGCAGACGGCCTACGATTTGCGCATCGCCGAAATTGGCAACGCAAGGCGCATCGCGCGGGAGATTTCTCCGGCCGCGGCGGCGGACAAATCCTGAGTCGCTGTTGTCGCATGCAGTCAGCCGGTTCCAGCGGAAACCGAAACCAACCGAATGCGCGCGTGTCTGGCTCAGCGGCCGGGTCAAGCTGCCGATACGAGCACAATGTGCAGCTCAAATCCCCGCGCCGCCAATGATGATCTCTTGGGCATGACTAGAATTTTTTCCCGAGTCCAAGCGCGCGGCAGAATCAATGCCGGGGCGGTGGCCGCTGAAGGATGCCAGAGCCCGGCGGCAATTCATTCCAGCATCGAATGCTGTTCAAGCCGAGGGTAATCCTAGTTGTTAGCCCCGCACGCATCGGTAGTGCATAGCGACTACGCCGTTGCGCAGCGGCGTCGACGAGACCAGCTCGAGCCGTCGCGTGCTGGGTAGCCCGGTCTGGTAAAGAGTCGGGCCGTGACCAGCGATCCGCGGATGGACGAGGAACTTGTAATCGTCGATCAGATTCAGCCGGTCCAGCTCGGTCGCGAGCTTGCCGCTGCCGAGGAGCACGCCGGCAGGGGTCGCATCCTTGAGTTGCTGCACGCTCGTGCGCAAGTCGGCGGCGATGTGGTGGCTGTTGGTCCACGGAAAGTCCGTTCGCGTCGACGACACGACGTACTTCGGCTTGGCTTCCAGCTTGACCGCCCACTCGCGCAGCGCCGGCCGCGCCGCCTCGTCGCCGCGAGCGACCGCCGGCCAGTAGCACTCCATCATCTCGTAGGTGACGCGGCCCCACAGCATCGCGCCGCACTCGTCCATGAGGCGGGTGAAGAACGCGTGTGTCTCGTCGTCAACGATTCCTTCCTGGTGGTCGACGCAGCCATCCAGGGTGACGTTAAGACCGAAGGTGAGCAGTCCCATACGATTTCACTCCGATACCAACGCTTTGGGCCGCGCGAGCACATCAGGACCGAGCGAATTCAGCGGACGGAAGTCTCCCCGAGGACCGGGCGTAATGTGCAGAAGCTGGGACGGCTGCAGCATCTTGATCTGATGCCATTCGCCACGCCTTACGATGCACGCATCACCCGGCCCCAGATCGATGGCGGCCCCGGGGTCGGATTCTCCGATCACCCGCAGCCTGCCGGAGATGACATACAGGATTTCATCGCCGTCCGGGTGCAGCTCGCCATTGTGCGGAGATTCTCCTGCCACTGAGACAAATCCAACGGTCATGCCGTCGATGCGCTCTGGCGGACCGTGCTTGTGAGGACGCAAACAGACGGACAAGTCTCGATTGATGTCGAACACGAACCGCCGGACGTCCACGGGGACGATCTGAGTCATACTCACTACTCCTGTACATCTCGGGCAACAAATCAGGCAGTACTGGCACCTGACCACAATACAATAGCCGGTTGCCAGAGGTGCCGCACCGACCATGCGTGCGCGCGGCGTGCCCATCGGCAAGCACGACTACGTGGGCCGGCTTCATACTCGGACTGCGCAAACCGGAACGCTACAGCGCAGATGTCTGGCGTGTGACCGTGACAGTTCCGCGGAACGCCCGACACCGGTTCAAGCAGCACTGCAGAGGCGCGCCACATCTAGTGCTAGTATTTCGGACTAAGAGCTATGGGAGGGCTTGGCGTGATCAGAACTATATCGTCCGATATTCCCTATCGCGTTTTAGTCACCTTCTGCGCGGTTCTGCTAACTACTCTGACTGGTTGTGATCGAAGCGCAGCGGAATGGGAGTCTGCGAAGGCGGCTCGATCTGCCGACGCCATCAATGAATTCATCGAGAAGCATCCAAGTGGCCAGCAGGCCGGCGAAGCGCGCGCGCTGCTCAGCTCGGTGCAGCAAGAGGAATCCCAGTGGCTGGAGGCTTCGAAAGACGGGACGCTACAAGCGTTACACAACTATGCCACCACGTTTCCGGACAGTCGTTTTCGAAAGAGTGCAGAGCAGGCGCGCGACCAAGCACTTGAAGCCTTCAAGCCGGACAACGTGATGATCATCATCAAGGCGGGAGACGGATCCGATACTTTGCTGGGTGTCTGGCACGGCCAGGTGGAGTTCGCCATGTCCGGCGACTTCATGCTCAACTTCGTGCCGCCCGATCCCACAAAGCAGAACCTCGCTGTCGCCGTACTCGACGGCACTGGCCTCATCCCGCAACTCAAGCCCGCCCATGCGTACATCTGGCTCGGCGGCATCAATTTTATCGAGTGGCGCGAGTTTCCAACGACTTACACACAGCCGATGATCGCTGCACAGTTCGGAATGCCCGAGGGCGGCTCGCGCATTGTCGTGGTGCCGGACGAGTGGCTGCAGGCGAATGCGGGCAAAGCGAGTCCGTGACGGTGCGAGTGATCGTGGGTATGTGCGCGAGCATCTACTAAGCACAAAACTGAGTGATGGGTCGGAGCTGAGAATCCGCCGCCTTCGCCACAATCGCCGCCGCGATTGGCCAGTGCTTGCAGAACTACTGCAATTTGGCGCGTAATATGCCGAAATACTGGCGTCTCGGTGCCAACGAGGTACGCGCCGCCCCAGACGGGTTCGGGTAGTTGCATGCTGAGATCGAACGTTAAGACCGGCCCGACGTTGAAGCCGAGCACGCTGGCGCGCGCGCAACCTACAGTCCGTAGCCGATGAAGCTGAGTGTTATCGTTAGTACCTACAACCAACCGGACTGGCTGGAGTTGTGTCTGTGGGGGCTGGCCGCTCAGTCGGAGCGGGACTTCGAAGTGTTGATCGCGGACGACGGCTCCGACGAAGCGACGGCGCTGCGCATCGAGCGGACGCGCGCGGCAACGGGCTTGCAGATCCGCCACGTCTGGCACGCAGATGACGGCTTTCGCAAGTGCGCCATTCTGAACAAGGCCGTATCGGCCAGCGGGGGTGACTACTTGGTTTTCACCGACGGCGACTGCTTGTTGCGTAAGGATTTTGTCGCTACGCACCTGCGCTTCCGCCAGACGGGCTACTTCCTGTCGGGCGGCTACTGCAAGCTGCCGATGCAAACCAGCAAGCGGGTCACTGCCGACGTCGTCACCGGCCAGCAGGTATTCGATGTTGGCTGGCTGCGCGCGAACGGGCTGACGTCGCGTCGCGGCATGGCCAAGCTGCGATCCGGCCCGCGTATCGGCGCATGGCTGGACGCGATCACGCCTACCCAGGCAACCTGGAACGGTCACAACGCATCCGGTTGGAAAACCGACATTGTTGGCGCCAACGGTTTCGACGAGCGCATGGCGTACGGCGGCGAGGATCGCGAGCTGGGCGAGCGAATGCGGAACGCCGGCATCCGGGCACGTCAAATCCGGCATCGCGCGATCGTCGTACATCTGGACCACGCGCGCGGCTACGTGAGCGAAGCGGCGATTGCCCGCAACCGACAGATACGCGCCGAAACCGCGGCGCAAAAAAGAACCTGGACGCCGTTTGGACTGATCCGCGCAGCAGATCCTCGCTGACCGGGGAAGCTATACCTGAGCGTCGTATATCGGCGATCCAGAGCCACGCCGGCGCGATGCCTTACTGAAGTCGTAATATCACTACAAGCCGCAGATCAGTTAGGCTGCGCAGCGATCGGGCGTGAGCGACAGTGACGCGTTCGGTGCGGAGGTGTGGCATGGGCTGACTACTGATGCGCAGTAAGCAATGCCGACACCGCGCTGGTCCCCGTGTTGCTGACCGTCACGACGCCGGTCGCATTCTTCTCAGGTCGCCAACGGCAGAGCAGATAGCCATGCGGCTGTGCATCCAGGCAGATCTGCTCCGCAGTCGTCGCGTCTACGATGGCAAGACTCACCGCATTGCCCGCGTTCCTTTCGACATATACGAAAAGCGGACGGCATGGCGCTGCCAAATGCTGAACAAGAAAGCGACCCCACGTCGCAGTGACGAACCCAAGTACTCTTGAGCTCGCTCGTTTGCACTTCGCACGACGGCACCAGGCCGGACTCAAGCATGCTGGCTTGGATTCTTCACGTCTCGAAGAGCTCTAGGGATCCGGCGTCTTTGATGGACTCTGAGACATCGCACTGGCAGCGAAGTCGCGCAGTGACTGTGGAAAGTCTGGGGCGAAGGCGGCGCTGTCGCTCAAATCAGCCGCGCAGAGGCTCGACGCCCGCAGCCCGATATGTTGAGCGTTCTCGAGCCGACGTATCTGCAGACGGCCGCCGCTCGATGCTGCGGTCTTTTGCAGTCGCTTGATAATGAGTTCGGTAGGCGTCGAGTCGTCGAACTCGCTGAAGACGAATAGGCCACGGCCCGTGTAGCGGCGCCAAACAGGCAGCGGATCGAAGTCCGTCTCAAGTGTCGTAAACCAGTTGCCCTCGTCGAAGTTGATCTGCTGGGAATTCGGAAACAGCCAGTCCGCAAGGTCCGGACGCGCGCTGGCGCGTTGCGTGAGGGCATCGAGTTGCGTAGCGTTGCCGCGGGTACGCACGTACTCGAGGAACAATCGTTGCTGTGCCAGCGCCAGTTCAATGTCCGCTGCCCCAATGCCTGCGCATTGCATTCGCACGCGGGTGTTGTAGAGGTTCTGTTCGGCAACGCTGAGGGCGGCACCGGCCGCGCCTAGTAGGTAGACGTGCGCGGGGCGTGCGCCGCGCTCGATGGCTCGCGCAATCACCCACCCGGCCTGGCTGGATCCCGCGAGCCCCACGCGCGCCGCATCAGTCTCGGGCTGCGATCGCAGATAAGCCAACGCAGCGGTAGCATCCTCGGCCAACAGAGAAAAGCTGGCGATGCGCCAATCACCGCTCGATAGCCCGGCGCCGCGCTTGTCGTAAGTCAATACGACGTGTCCGGCAGCGGCGAGATCGTCGGCCATGACAGCCATGATCGAGGCGTAGCCGTTGCGGTCTTGCTCGCCGGATCCGTGGATCAGTACGGTAGCGACTCCTCCAGCACGCGCTGCTGGGCGATAGAGATCCCCGGCCAGTACCACCCCGCCGGACCCCTGGAAGCTGACGGGGATTCGCGTATAGGAATCCAGTCGGACGGCGCGCTGCGATTCGCCATCGACCTCGATCCGCACCGCATTCGCGAAGGTCGCGTCATCCTCGGCTATCTCGAACCGAAAAGTCGCAGAGACGGTGTCCGACAGCACCTGGTCCCCAGCCGTCCAGACGCCGCCGGCAACGCGCGTCAAACCACGCCATTGTTGCGTGCAGTTGTTGCGCGCGAACAGTCGCACGAACGACTGCGTCACGATAAGCGTACAGCCGTTATCTAGTTGGTAGCGACCGGTAAGCCGGCCGTAGAAGCTGCTATCAAGCCGCTCACTCGTCGCTGCCAGCAAGACAGGTCCGTGCGCTCGCTCAAAGTCCGAGCGCGTTGCGGACGTACTGATGTCCGACTGAAAACGACCAGCACCACTGGCTGACAAGTCTCTTGTGACGTTGAAGCGGCCGAAACTGGCTTGTGACTTGCCGACTCTGAGGCGGTACACGCCCGACTCGACGACGCTCTCGTTACTAACTTGGCGCGATTGGATACGAAAGTTGAGGTCGAGCGGCAGGTTTGCATCGATCTGCGAGAAAAAGGCCGCAAACGAACGGCGGATTTCATCGCCACCGCGGTGTACGTCGGCGGGCTCGCCATAGCGGTAGATGAGCAGCGCATCGGGCGTATAGGCCGCAGCAGCAAGCGCACTGTCACGCGCCGCATAGGCTGCGCGCAGCTGGGCATAGGGATCGATCGGGTTGACCAAGGGTTCGGCAGCCCTGACCGTGTAGACGGTCAAGATGGCTAGCAGCGCGACTTGAAGCTTCATAAGGTCTGTAGATGCGGCGGATCCCTCCAAGGCTTAAGACCACTCAATCAAAAGTCGCCCTCTTGCTACGTGCTCTTGCTTTCCTTTAAATAACCTGCTACCTTTTTAAACCAAGGTAGCTTCTGAACAGCCGAACATGAAACCACGCGAGAAATTCACCCCCATCCGCAAAGGTCTGCTGGAGTTCGTGCTCCTCAAGGTCGTATCCGGGGAGAAGCTCTACGTCGCGGAAATGCTCAAACGGCTGGCGGCAACGGATTTCGCCACGCAGGAAGGCACGCTCTACCCGCTGCTCAGCCGCATGCGGCGCGAGAATCTGGTGGATTACGAGTGGCAGGAATCGGAGTCCGGGCCGCCGCGCAAATACTACAAGCTCACGCCTACCGGGCACAGCACGCTCGCGGAGCTGCAAAGCTACTGGCAACAGCTCAACAACACCATTACGCAACTCGGTACATGAACATGCTCAAAGTCGTCACAGTCAATCTAAATGGCAACGCCTATCAGGTGGATGAAACTGGTTTTGATGCCTTGCACGGCTACCTGGAAGTGGCCAAGTCGCAGCTCGCGCAGAATCCCGATTGCGCCGAGATCATGACGGATCTCGAGCAGGCCATCGCCGACAAGTGCGATACGTTTCTCGGTGCCAACAAGAACGTCGTGTCCGCAGTGGAGATGGCGCAGATCGTCAAGGAAATGGGCCCCGTCGAAGGCGCGACCGAGGACGCGCCGAATCCAGACGCGCCTGATGCCGCCAGCACGGTGCAGACGCCGACGGCGCCGACGCGTCGACTGTTCCGGCTGCCTGAGCGAGGCATGCTCGGCGGTGTGTGTGCAGGGTTTGCAGCCTATTTCAATGTCGATGTGGTGTGGGTTCGGCTGCTGTTCGTGCTGCTCACGTTCATCACCGGGGTCTGGCTATTCGTCTGGCTCGTCATGTTGTTCGTCATGCCGCGTGCGCAGACGCCTGAAGATCTGGCGCTGGCGCATGGCACGCCGTTCAACGCACAAGAGGTCATCAATCGCGCAAAAAAAAAGTATGACGAATTCAGCGGTGCCGCCGCCGACCTGGGGCGCAAGCAATGGCGGCGGCACGAACCGACGGTGAAGAACGCCGCCGCGGATATCAAGCAGGGAATCGATAGTCTCGGCACGAAAATGAACAATGTGCGTGCGCGCACCCGAGCGCGGGCGCCGCGCGACATGGATGCGCCCGTGGGTTACGGCGCGCAGGTTGCCGCCGGTATCAGCCTGCCCGTCCTGTCGGTGCTGTCGGCCGCGCTGCTGGTGGTCTTTCTGGCGTTGCTCGCCTTGGTTGCCGACACTGACTCGGTTTTCGGCTGGACGCTGCTGCCTTTCATGCCGCAATGGCTGGCGGTGGCGCTGGTCGTGGTGGCGTATCTCATTGTCGCTGCGCCGGTCGGCATTGCGCGGCGCGCATCGCACCGCTATGCCAACGGCGGCCGACACTTCGGCTGGGCCAGTTCCCTCGATGGCCTGTTATGGATTGCACTGGTCGTCGTATTCGCCTGGGGTGTCTACCAGTTCGTGCCGGGCGTCAGCGAGGCACTGGCAAACCTGTTCGGACTCAGCGGACAGTCCGCTTGGGCAATGCTGTAGCGATGCTGCGGCTGCAGGCGTCGATCAATTCATGAGCAGTTCGGCGATCCCGCGGCCCGCGCGCTCGCCCGACTCCATCGCAGCTTCCATGCCGACCTCCAGCTGGCGCAGGTGCTCGCCGGCAAACCACAGCCGCTCGTGCGGCTTGCCCATCGCGTGCGTCCAGTCGAACGCGCGGCCTGGAGTCATCTGATAACTGCAGCCGCGCGCGCCCTCGACCTGCAGCCACGAGTGCGCACCGACGAACTCGAGCACGCCGCTGGTCGCAGGACGTATTCGCTCGATTTCGGCGATCGCGAAACGGCCGCGTTCGGCGTGCGGCATCGCATCGAGCCGGACGGCGTTGTCGCTGAACGCCAGCGCACTGATCAGCTCGCGCGAGCCGTCGAATTCGATCTGCTGACGAATCAGATTGAAAGCGCCATTGGTCCACATCGAGGCGTCGAGCCCGTCCTTTTCCCAGTAGGGCTCGCGCAGCCGTAGCCAGACCTGGCTTTGGTTGCCGTAGGGCATACCGCGCACGGCCTCAGCCTGGGCGCCGCGCAGGCCGGGGCGGATGTCGATGCGTCGCAGGACCGAAAACGGCAATGCTGCTAACACATACTGCGCGCGGTAGCGTCTGCCACCTGCGCAGCGCACCGTGCAGCCGCGCGCATCCATGTCGATGGTAGTCACACGCTCGCCGGTGCGTAGTCGCTCGCCGAGCGTCGCCGCCATCGCGTCGGTGAGCCTTGAGGTGCCACCCACGACGTGCTGCGAAGTAATTCCGGCGCGCTCGTACTGGTCCTTGCCCTTGAGCAACTCGGCGTCGATTTTTGCGAGACCAATCCGCGAGCGAGTGGCCTCCTGCATCATGCGCAGCACCGACAGCGTCTCGAGCGGCCGTCCGATCGATGCGCGGATGATCTGCTGCGCAGCCGCCGAAGCGCCCTGGCGAGCCAGCCATTGGGCGAGTGACAGGTCGTAGTTAGCAGCCTCGGGCTGCAGCCAGCCGTCGATCGCGGTGAACGGCGTGCGCGCCTCCACGTAGTGCCCGCCCAGCGTATGCGGAGCGATCGCGCGTTCCTCGCCGATAGTGCGATTGAGCGGTGAGCTCTCCCAGTCTTGCGCCGCGATCAAGGTGTCATCCAGCACGAACGAGTACGGCGCATTGATGTGCGCGCCGGGGCCCAGCTTCACTGCCAGCTTCGCGGCGGTATCGAGCACGCGCGCATAGTCGCGGCCGATCTGCGCGCCACCGAGATCGGGTGCCAGATACCACTCATCCATGGTTCGGCAGCGGCCGCCGGGCCGCGGCTCGGATTCCAGCACGACGACGTTGGCGCCGAGCTCGCTCAGCAGCATCGCAGCATTCATGCCTGCGAGGCCCGCGCCGATGATCACGACATCGAACCCCCCTTCGACGGACCAGGCCCGGGTGCTAACAGCCGCCGCGGCCAGCCCGGCACCGGCCACGAAGTGTCGGCGAGTGAGTAACGTGCTCATATTCGGAAACTATTGCGTATGCCGCAACTGCTCGTATTACGGCGCGACGAGGTCGATTCTTGCTCGATGGCCATTCGCGTGAGCAGAGCCTGGTGACTGTGCCTTTCAATGTGCATCTCGGAGCAATCGACGAGTCCCTGTGCAGCGCGTTCGACACTGATGTCTTTGCGCTGCGCGAGGCGGCGCAAAGACTGCGTTAATTCAACGTCCAGCAGGTGCGGTGCATGCAAACTGGCCAGAGCCTCGAACAGCCGATGCATGAGTTGGTCTGCAAGCTTGGCTTGCAGCACGGTCTCGAGGAGTGCGGACGCATCGACGACGATCAACGCCTGTCACGCTCCTCGCGGATGATCTCCGTGGGACTGGTTTTGCCCCGATACCGGGATCGTTGCTGCAGGCGCTCCATAATTTCTTCCGCGCTGGGGCGCGCCTTCAATCGCCGGTGCAAGGCCTCCGGCACGTGTCGCAACTGGATCATCTTGGACATGTGATTACGCTAGTTGCATGTGTATCACATATCAAGAGTTGAAGTCGGCCCGAGCGCCGGCAGTCTGATCGTTTCGTCGGGTTGCTCGCCGCCGAGAAAGTGCAGCAGCTCGGCTCGCTGTGCCAATGCATCACGTCGCCCCAGCGCGATCAGTTCCTGCGTGAAGCTGGCTTCGAACATCAGGTAGCTGGCCAGCTGGGCGCCGGCATTGCCGCGCGCGCCGATCACCCGCAACAGCGCCCGCAAACTACGCGGCAGGGACCTTACATGTCGCCTGGCGATGACCCGCAGATCCTCGCTCGGCGCGATCATCAGCGTGCCGATCTTGTGTACGCCCGGCACGGCCTGCGGCGCCACCGCGGCGATGTGATTCAACTGCGCGATGTGCTCGACATTCGCGTAGATCTGGTCCATGAACAAGGTGTCGAGCATGTAGCCGAACAGTTGGCCGCTCGTCGGCGATTGCGGCAGTTCCGCTCGCGGCCGCGCCATTACCCCGGCGGCACCCTCGTCGCGCACGCCAATGACTAACAACCGATCTGCGCCCAATTGTATGGCCGGGCTCAAGGGCCACAATTGGCGCTGCGCGCCATCGCCGTAGTACTCGTTCTTGAGGAGCACGGGCGGAAACAGGAACGGCACTGCCATGCTCGCCATCAGATGATCGAGCGTCAGCGCTTCGCGGCGGCCGGATCGTTGTCGTTGGGTCCACCCCTGCAGGGCCGGATCGCCATCGAAGAATGCGACGGACTCCGCAGTGCCGTAGCCGGTCGCGCAGAGCGCCAGCGCACGCACTGCGCCGACTCGCACACTGCGCTGCAGGTGCTGCCAGTTGATGCGCTCGCTCAACATGTCGTGCAGTGGCGAAACGTCGAACAGCGCGCGCGGCGGCCGCAGCAAGCCGCCGGACGCGAGCGATGAGATCCAGCGCGAGCCGGAACGCAACATGCTGAGCGTATCGGCGCGAAATACCTGCTCGACGTGGAAGTTCGCCCACACCGATTCCAGTGCCGTCACGCCACGCGGCCAGCGGAATGCTTCGGTCGCCAGCACGGTTGCAGCCACGGCGCCTGCGGAGGTACCCACGATAATGGCAAACGGGTTGGGACGGTCCGGCAGCAGATCGGCAATCGCTCGCAACACACCCACCTGATACGCCGCGCGCGCGCCGCCGCCGGGCAGCACCAGCGCGACCGTGTTGCCGATCGGGGCCTTCGCAACCGGGGCAACACGCGCGTCCATACGATCAACCATACTCATTCGGACCGGCAGAAACTGAAGCTGGGTCACAGTTCGCGGCGGTCGTTAGGGCATGGGAAATTCCTGGCGTTTTGTGCGGCGAAGTACTACGATACTGTATATAAAAACAGCCCCGGGGTGCCCCATGGACGGCAGTCTTTGCTCGACTACTGAACGCCCGATCGGCGAGCTGGAAGCTGAGATCACCGGGCTCGCGGGGCAGCTGAACGCGGCCAACTATCGCTGGCTCATGCTGATCGGCGAGTTCGACCGGCGCCAGGGCTGGGCCGATGCCGTCACCCGCTCATGCGCTCACTGGCTCAACTGGAAGTGCGGTATCGATCTCGGCGCAGCGCGGGAGAAGCTGCGCGTCGCGCATGCGCTGGCGAATCTGCCTGGCATTGCAGCGGCGATGGCTCTGGGGGAGCTGAGTTATTCCAAAGTCCGCGCGCTCACCCGCATCGCCACGACCGCCACCGAAGAGAGTCTCTTGATGATCGCCCTGCACGGTACCGCGCAGCAGGTCGAGAGGCTGGTGCGCGGCTTTCGGCGGGCACAGGAGGCCGCCGAGCTCTCGCGCGAAGCGCGGCAGCAGGCCAGTCGATCGGTGCAATGGTTGTTCGACGACGACGGCTCGCTCGTACTGCGCGCCCGACTCCCAGCCGAGACCGGCGCGCTATTTATTCAAGCAATGGCGGCGGCGATGCCGGCGTTCCTGGGCTATTCGAATGAGAATGGGTCCAGAAACGTTTCCGCGGAAACGTCTGCCGATTCATCCTCCGACCCATCCGACAACGAGGCGCGGCCCTCGCTCGCGATGCGCCGCGCCGATGCGCTTTGCAAGATCGCCGAGAGCTTTCTCGCGCACGGACCGGCGGCGCTCGCGGGTGGTGATCGGCAGCAGATCGTGGTCCACGTGGATGCAACCACGCTGGCGCAGCGCGAAGCCGGGCGTTGCGAGATCGAATCCGGCCCCAGCATCGCGGCCGAGACCGCTCGGCGCCTGGCCTGCGATGCGAGTGTCGTCACGATTGTCGAAGACGAGAACGGCACGCCGCTCGATGTGGGTCGCAAGACGCGCAGCGTTCCGCCCGCGCTCAGGCGCGCTTTGCGCTCGCGCGATCGCGGCTGCCGCTTCCCGGGCTGCAATCACACGCATTACGTCGATGCGCATCACATCGAGCACTGGGCCGATGGTGGGGGCACGAGTCTCACCAACCTCGTCATGTTGTGCAGGTTCCACCATCGCAAGCTGCACGAAGGCGGCTTCAGCATCCAGACGCTCGATGACGGCGCGCTCCGCTTCCTCCGGCCGGATGGACGCACGGTCGAAACCGGGCGCTGTTCGCCCGCTGTCGGCGCGCTCGAATGCCGCGTCGCATCAGATGCGGCGATCACGCGCTGGCGTGGCGAACGCATCGACTATGGGCTCGCTGTCGGGGTCTTGTTAGCTCGAGCAGCGTCGCTGCGGAAAATGACGTAGTCCTGCGCTGACAAGTGCACTGGCTCGAAATCATAGATTGAGGCCCACGGCGCCCCCGGTTTTCGTATTATGGAGCGGCCGCACTCTCGCGCCAACCCTACCCCAGTCGAGTACTTGTCATGGCGATCTGTTGACCACTTCTCCCAGGCGCGACGCATGCTGAAGTCGTGGCGAGTGCTCGGCCGCTGGCTGCGCCTGCGTCGCCGCCACTGGCGCTGGTCGCAGGCTACCGATGCGGCGCCTGAGACCGCTGAGCCAGTGGTGCGTTCGCAGCTCCTCAGCTCGGAGCAGTTGCAGGAGTACGGCAAGTCGCTGGCTCGGGACCACCGCGTGAGCAAACGTCCGGGACCGGACATGCTGTTAGCCCGGCTGCGTGAGAACGCCGCCATTCTCGACGATGCGACGGCCTTTCTCACGGCGATGGCGCGCGACGATGTGCGTATCACGCCGGCCGGCGAGTGGCTGCTCGATAACTACTATCTCATCGAAGAGCAGATCCGGATCGCACGCCGACATCTGCCGAAGAATTACAGCCGTGAGCTGCCGTCCCTGATCTCCGGCGCGTCGGCGGGCATGCCACGCGTGTATGACTTGGCGATGCGGGCCATCACACACAGCGATGGCCGCATCGATGCCGATACGATCGCGCGTTTCGTTGCCGCTTACCAGTCGGTGACGCCGCTCGTGCTCGGTGAACTATGGGCCATCCCGATCATGTTGCGGCTTGCCGCGATCGAGAACCTGCGCCGTGTGAGTGTTCGGGTGATACGCGATGGCGCCGATCATCGCATTGCCTGCGAGTGGGCCGACCGGTTGAATGCCACCGCCGCTGACGCCCCACAGGACGTGGTGCTCGTGGTCGCGGACATGGCGCGCTCGCAACCGCCGACGTCCGGCTCGTTCGTGGCCGAGCTGTCGCGCAGACTGCAAGGTCGCAGCGCGACGCTGGCGATGCCGCTGCAGTGGATCGAACAGCGACTGGCGGCGAGCGGGCACAGTCGCGAGGAACTCGTGCACCTGGAGAGCCAGCAACAGGCGGCGGATCAGGTATCGGTCAGCAACAGCATTGGCGGCCTGCGCTTTCTCGCCGCGATGGATTGGCGTGACTTCGTCGAGGCTAACAGCGTCGTCGAGCAGACACTGCGCACCGATCCGTCCGGGATCTATGCAGCGATGGATTTCAGTACGCGCGACGCCTATCGCCACCGGGTGGAGACGATTGCGCGGCGTCATCACATCAGCGAGTTCGACGTGGCGCGCATCGCTATCGAACAGGCGCTCGTGGGCGAAGTGCCGCGCGAGATCACCGCACACGTGGGTTACTACCTGATCGACGCTGGGCTGCCCCGAACCATCGCTGCGATCGCCGCCGAGCGAGGACACCGCCCGCCGGTCTTCCTGCGGCCACGCAGGATTCCATTGTGGGTGTACTTGCTGCCGATCGCGCTGATTGCGGGTTGGTTCACCGATCGATTGTTGGTCGAGCTGCACGGGGAGTCCGACAACTGGCCATTGCTGTACCTCGCGGCAATCCTGGGAGTGATCGTCTTCAGTGAGCTCGGCATCGCGTTGGTCAACTGGATTGCCACGCTGTTCGTCACGCCGAAGCCGCTGCCCAGGCTCAACTACAAGGCCGGTATTCCGGCAGAATCACGAACGTTGGTGGTCGTGCCGACGATGATCGGCTCTGTGGCCGCGGTCGACGACCTGATCGAAGGACTCGAAGTCCGCTTCCTCGCCAACCGCGATCCGCAACTGCACTTCGCCTTGCTCACCGATCTGCTCGACGCCGACGAACAGACCCTGGACACCGACGCGGCGGTGATCGAGCACGCCGTGCGCGGCATCGAGCGGCTCAACGCCCGCCATGCGCCGGAATGCGGCGATCGGTTCTTCCTGCTGCATCGGCCGCGGCTCTGGAACCCGCGCGAGCGCGTGTGGATGGGCTACGAGCGCAAGCGTGGCAAGCTGACTGCGCTGAACCGTTACCTTCGTTGCGGCGCGTCCGACGATTTTTCGCACGTCGTCGGCAATTCGGCGCGACTATCGAGCGTGCGCTATGTGATCACACTCGATACGGACACGAGTCTGCCGCGCGATGCGGCGCATGAACTGGTCGCAACACTTGCCCACCCCCTGAACCGCGCCCGCTTTGCCGGCGATTCGCCGCGCGTGACACGCGGCTACACGATCCTGCAGCCGAGTGTTGGCAGCAGCATGAGCGGCAAGCGTCGCTCGCACTACGCGCGCCTCTACGGTAGCGAGCCCGGCATCGATCCGTACACCCGTATGGTCTCCGATGTCTACCAGGATCTGTTCGGTGAAGGATCGTACGTTGGCAAAGGCATCTACGAGGTGGACGCGTTCGAGCGTGCACTCGATGGCAGGCTGCCGGAAAACAGGATTCTCAGCCACGACCTGCTGGAGGGCAGTTACGCGCGCGCCGGACTGATCAGCGACGTTCGCCTGTTCGAAGCGTATCCCGCGCGCTACGCCGCCGACGTCAAGCGACGGCAGCGCTGGATCCGCGGCGACTGGCAGCTGCTGCCGTGGCTGCTGCCGTGGGTGCCTGGCGGTCAGGGCGAGTTCGAGCGCAACCCGCTGTCCTGGCTGTCGCGCGGCAAGCTGCTCGACAACCTGCGTCGCAGCCTCGTCAGCGCTGCTGCGACCAGCTTGTTAGTCATCGGCTGGCTCACCTTGCACTGGCCGCTGGCCTGGACGCTCTGGTTGCTGAGCCTGATGGGCGTGCCTCTGATCGTGCCGGCCATCCGTGACCTGCTGTACAAGCCGGTCGACATGGATGATGCAGCGCATCTGCGACAGGTAGGCCGAATCACCGCGCGCCATCTAGAGCGTGCTGTCGTCAATCTGATGTGCCTGCCTTACGATGCCTGGTTCAGTTTAGGCGCGATCACGCGGACGTTATGGCGGCTCACGATCAGTCGTCGTCGCCTGCTGCAGTGGAATCCGTCGACCGAGGCGGAGCGGGATCTGGATCGCGGTGTGAGCGCGGAACTGCGCAGAATGTGGTTCTCGCCAGTATTCGCTGTTGCGGTTGCGCTACAGCTGTTCCTCATGCAGCCGGCCAGCTTGTTAGTGGCCGGCCCGATACTGATGATGTGGCTGGTGGCACCGTTGGTGATGCACTGGCTGGGACTTCCGGCCAAGCCGCGGCGCGCGCTGCTGGCGCTCGACCAACTGCAGTTTCTGCGACGCCTGGCCCGACGCAACTGGGCGTACTTCGAAACTCACGTGACGGCCGCAGACAACTGGCTGCCCCCCGACAACATTCAGGAACACCCAACGCTGGTCGTCGCGCACCGCACTTCGCCTACCAACATCGGACTATCCCTGCTGGCCAATCTGGCCGCCTACGACTTCGGCTACCTGCAGCCGCTGGAGCTGATGCAGCGCACTGGCGACGCGTTGGCGACGCTCGCCAAACTGTCGCGGCATCGTGGCCATTTCTACAACTGGTATGACACGCAGACGCTGCGCCCACTACCGCCTGCCTACGTGTCCACCGTCGATAGTGGCAATCTCGCGGCTCATCTACTGACTCTGCGCCAGGGACTGCTGGCGCTCGTCGATGCGCCGGTCGTCGCGCCCTGTACTCTCGATGGACTGCGCGACACGCTCGATGTATGGCGGGAGGAGAAGCAGGCTGCCGACACGCTGACAGCAGCCTGCGACGCCGCGGCCGCTGCGATGCGCGCGCAGATCGACCGACTGCGTGCGCAGCCGCCGCTCTCCTGGTCGGCAGCTGAACAAGCTGCCCAGCAATTGACCGAGGCTGCTCGCGCGCTCGAGGACACTGCGACGGATGGCGCGCGGGCCTGGCGGAGCCGCCTGCTCGTCGCTTGCGAAGCGGCGCACACGGAATTGCGGCACTTTGCGCCAGGGCTCGGGCACCTAGCGAGTCTGCGGGCGCTCCAAACCGAATCCAGCGATGCGCAGGTGCGCGCACGCGCGAGTCAACGCATCGAGGAGCTGGAAAGGCTCGCACATCTCGCCGGGCAGTACGCGCAGATGGAGTACGGTTTTCTCTACGACCGCGCCAGGCATCTGCTGTCCATCGGTTACAACGTCGACGAGCATCGTCTGGATCCGGGCTACTACGATCTGCTGGCCTCGGAGGCACGGCTCGCCAGTTTCGTCGCAATAGCGCAGGGGCAGCTGCCACAGGAGTCCTGGTTTGCGCTGAGCCGGCTCCTGACTGAAGTCGATGGGGACGCCACGCTGCTGTCGTGGAGCGGCTCGATGTTCGAGTACCTGATGCCGCAGCTGGTGATGCCGAGTTATCCGGATACGCTGCTCGAGCAGACCGCGGAGCATGCCGTCAAGGCGCAGATCAACTATGGCGCGAAACGCGATGTGCCTTGGGGCATCTCCGAATCGGGCTACAACATGGTCGATGCGCGCATGAACTATCAGTATCGTGCGTTCGGCGTGCCCGGGCTCGGCATCAAGCGCGGCCTCGGCGACGACCTCGTTGTTGCGCCTTACGCCAGCATGCTGGCGCTGATGGTGGAGCCGGCCGCTGCGTGCCGCAACCTGGAGCGTTTGACCGAACTGGGATTCGCCGGCCGCTTTGGTCTGTACGAAGCGATCGACTATTCCACGACACGCGTACCGCCGGGCCAGGACTATGCGGTAGTCAGGTCTTACATGACCCACCACCAGAGCATGGGCCTGCTCGCGCTGCTGTATCTGTTGCGCGACCAGCCAATGCAGAAGCGCTTCACGGCCGACGCGGAGTTTCAGGCGACGCTGCTGCTGCTGCAGGAACGGATCCCGCGCACCGGCGTGTTCCGTCCGCGCGAAGCCGAACTGAGCGACGCGCACGTGCCGGCACAGGCCGCCGAAATGCAGTTGCGCGTGTTTCGTGATCCGGACGACGTCCGGCCGATCGTGCAGTTGTTATCCAACGGTCGCTATCACGCCATGCTGAGCAATGCCGGCGGCGGCTACAGCCGCCTGGGCGAGATGGCACTGTACCGCTGGCGCGAGGACGGGACACGTGATCAATGGGGCAATTTCTGTTACCTGCGCGATGTGGCGAGCGGCGAGTTCTGGTCGGCCGCACATCAGCCGGCCTGCGTCCCGGTCGAGCAGTACGAGGCGATCTTCTCCGACGCCAAGGCCGAGTATCGCGGCCGCAAGCTTGGCTACGACACCCATCTCGAGATCGCGATTTCAGCAGAAGATGAAATCGAACTGCGACGCCTGCACATCCGCAACCGCTCCGCCAGTCGTCGCACCATCGAAGTCACCACCTATGCGGAAGTGGTGCTCGCGCCGGCCGTTGCGGATGAAATGCATCCGGCCTTCAGCAATCTGTTCGTGCAGACGGAGATCGTGCGCGACAAGCAGGCCCTGCTCGCGGTCCGGCGACCGCGCGCGCACGATGACACCACGCCGATGTTGTTTCACCTGGTCGCAGTGCACGACGCCGACTTGAGCGAGATCTCCTACGAAACCGATCGATCCCGTTTCCTTGGTCGCGGCAACACGCCGCGTGCGCCACGAGCGCTGACGACCGACGCTGCACTGTCCGATTCTGCGGGCTCGGTACTCGACCCGATTGTGGCGATCCGGCTGCGCATTGTGTTGGCGCCGCAACAGACGGCGCAGATCGACATGGTGTTCGGCGTGGCCCATGAGCGCTACGTGTGCGCAACGCTGATCGACAAGTACCGCGACCGGCGCATGGCCGATCGGGTATTCGATCTCGCCTGGACCCACAGTCAGGTAGTCAGACGCCAGATCAACGCCTCGCAAGCCGACGCGAGACTCTACGAGCGGCTGGCAGGATTCGTGCTGTTCTCACATCCGTTTCTGCGGGCCGATGCCACGATACTGATGCAGAACAGGCGTGGGCAGTCGGGGCTTTGGGGGCATTCGATCTCCGGTGATCTGCCGATCGTGCTGGTACAGATCAGCGACGCTGCGAACATCGACTTCGTGCGACAGATGGTGAAGGCGCATGCCTACTGGCGCTTGAAGGGCCTGAACGTGGACCTCGTGATCTGGAACGAGGAACAGGCCGGCTATCGACAGGTGCTGCAGGAAGAGATTGTCGCCATGGCGTCCGCAGCTCCGGATGCCAATCTGCCAGATCGGCGCGGCGCCATCTTCGTCCGACCAGCACATCAGATCTCACACGAGGATCGAATTCTCCTGCGATCCGTCGCGCGGATCATTCTGAATGACCAGCATGGCAGCCTCGAGGCGCAGATCGATTGGCATGCACCAGCCGAACGCACCCTACCGTCGTTGATCCCAGCACGCCAAACCGTCACCGACAGCGGGCCGGGCTTGCCACCTGCCGCACAACCGCTGCTCGAAAACGGAATCGGCAACTTCTCTTCTGACGGCCGCGAGTACGTCATCACGCTACGAGCGGGCGAATCGACACCTGCGCCGTGGGCGAACGTGCTGGCCAACCCAAGCCTTGGCACCGTCGTCAGCGAGAGCGCACCCGGCTACACGTGGTTCGAGAATGCACACGAGTTTCGCCTCACGCCCTGGCACAACGACCCGGTGTCCGACACGGGTGGCGAAGCCTTCTACCTGCGCGACGAGGAGACCGGCCACATATGGTCGCCCATGCCGCTACCGCGGCGCAGCAGCGGCACGTACCGCACGACGCACGGCTTCGGCTACAGTGTTTATGAACATGTTGAAGCGGGCATCAAGAGCGAACTGTGGGTATACGTTGCGCTCGAGGACGCCGTGAAGTTCTCCGTTCTCAAGTTGTACAACACCTCGGGCCGCGCCCGGCGCCTGACGGCCACCGGCTACGTCGAATGGGTACTGGGAGATCTGCCAGCCAAGTCACGACCGCACATCATCACGGACCTCGACGAGAGCACTGCAGTGCTGACAGCACGCAATCCGTATAGCACCGAGTTCAGCGGCCGCGTGGCGTTCTTCGATGTCGATGCGCAGGCGCGAAGCTTCACGACGGACCGCGCCGAATTCCTGGGGCGCAACGGCAGCCTGACAGCTCCCGCAGCGCTGACGCGCGAGCACCTGTCGGGAACGACCGGTGCCGGCCTCGATCCGTGCGCCGCCATTCAGATACCGATCACGCTGGCGCCCGAGCAACGTTTCGAAACGACCTTTCGGCTCGGCGCCGGCCGGAGCTACGAGGCTACGATTGCGCTGGCGCGCAGCGTTGCGGGATCTGCTGCGGCCCAGACAGCACTCGATCGCGTGCGTGCGCACTGGCGCGAGACACTCACGGTCGTGCAGGTGCGGACACCGGACCCGAGCGTGGACGTGCTCGCCAACGGCTGGTTGCTCTATCAAGTGCTGGCCTGCCGCTACCTCGCACGTAGCGGCTACTACCAGTCCGGCGGAGCTTTCGGTTTCCGCGATCAACTGCAGGACACGATGGCGAGCGTGCACGCGCGGCCGGCTTTGACGAGAACACACTTGCTGCTGAGCGCCGCACACCAGTTCCCGCAGGGCGACGTGCTGCACTGGTGGCATCCGCCGAGCGGCCGCGGCGTGCGGACACGGTGCTCGGACGACTACCTGTGGCTGCCGCTGGCTGCGTGCCGCTACCTGCAGGTTACTGGCGACCAGACCGTGTTGGATGAACCCGTGCGGTTCATCGAAGGCCGGTTGCTCAACAGCGATGAAGAATCCTACTTCGATCAACCGACTTCGTCTGCGCTGGAGCGCAACTTCTACCAGCACTGCGTGCTGGCGATCAAACGTGGCACTGAGCTGCTGGGTGCACGCGGCCTGCCGCTGATCGGCTCCGGCGACTGGAACGACGGCATGAACCGCGTTGGCCACGCGGGATCGGGCGAGAGCGTCTGGCTCGGCTTCTTCCTGTTCGATGTGTTAGTACGGTTCGCGCCGGTCGCCGCGGCCCGGGGCGATCAGGAGTTCGCGGATTTCTGCGAGGCATCGGCGCAGCGCCTGCGCGCCAGCCTCGAGCAGCATGCCTGGGACGGTGAGTGGTACCAACGCGCGTGGTTCGACGACGGGTCACCGCTCGGCTCGGCGGCCAATGCTGAATGCAGGATCGATTCGATCTCGCAGAGCTGGGCCGTACTCTCCGCGGCCGCCGACCCGGCGCGCGCCCTGCAAGCGATGAATTCCCTCGATCGACACCTGGTGAAACGCGCTGCCGGCCTGATCCAGTTACTGGACCCGCCGTTCGATCGATCCGACATCGATCCCGGCTACATACGTGGCTATGTACCCGGCGTGCGCGAGAATGGCGGTCAGTACACTCATGCGGCGGTCTGGGCGGCGATGGCATTCGCGCAGCTGGGCGATCAGGAGCGCGCCTGGGAACTCGCGCGACTGATCAATCCGATTCAGCACACCAGCAATGCTGCCGCGACAGCGATTTACAAAGCGGAGCCCTACGTACTGGCCGCCGATGTGTATGCAGTCCCGCCGCATGTCGGGCGCGGCGGCTGGAGCTGGTACACAGGTTCCGCGGGCTGGATGTATCGGCTGTTCATCGAGTCGCTGCTGGGCCTGCAGCGCCAGGGAGACGAGTTGTCGATACGCCCATGCGTACCACTGGACTGGCCCGGCTACCAACTCGAGTATCGTTACGGCAAGAGCACGTATCGTATCGAGGTGACACTGGGTGCGGACGGTTCGCCATCCCTGGTGTTGGACGGTGCCACGCAGCCGACTACAACACTGCGGCTGGTGGACGATGGCGCCGACCATCGCGTCGAGCTAAGCTGGCCGCGCACCACGCATTGACGCCATTGTAGCGCCGTTCACACAGGCAACTTGCCGCACAATCGAAGTCATATTCAAGCGTTTCCTTGATCTTTCAACAAGCCTGCATCGATCTCGGCGACCTTCTTGACCGACGGCCGTGCATTCCAGCGATCGATGTAGTTTTTCACTGGCGCGACGGGCTCGACCAGACCAAAACCGGTCATCCAGGTGAGTGCTGTGCCCCACAAAACATCGACGGACGTGAATCGCTCGCCTAACATCCACGGGCCTCTGTCGAGCTGCGCGATCAGGGTCTTCATAGTCGTATCCAAGTCGCCGTATGGAACCGTGCCGACCGGGCCCGGCTCGCGCTTGAGAGCCTTGTCGATCAGAGCGGGTTCGAAGCATGCCGCATAGAAAGCGTACCAGCGCAGATACGGGCCACGCAGTGCATCATCGATCGCAGGCGTAATGCCCGCCGCCGGGAACAGATCCGACAGATATATCCCGATGGCCACCTGCTCGGTCACGAGCACGTCGCCGTGCAGGATCGCCGGGACTTTTCCCATCGGGTTGATCGCCAGATAGGCGCTTGCGCGCTGCTCGCCCGCCTTCATGTTCAACACATGCAGCTGGTACGGTGCCTTGAGCTCTTCCAGCAGTGCGAGCGCACTGGAGGAGCGCGTCTGGGGTGAGTGGAAAAGCGTAATTGTTTTTGACTTGGCCATGCGAGCCCCCTGGGTTATTCAGTCGATGGATTGAACGTATACTGTATACGTGTCGAGAAGGAGGCTCTATGGCTGATTCCAAACATGAACGCGCCGTCTTGGCGGGCGGCTGTTTCTGGGGCATGCAGGACCTGATCCGCAAGATGCCGGGCGTCATCTCCACCCGGGTGGGCTACAGTGGCGGCGATGTGCCGAATGCCACCTATCGCAATCATGGCACGCATGCCGAAGCGATCGAGGTTGTGTTCGACCCTAACAAGCTGAGCTTCCGCCAACTGCTGGAGTTCTTCTTCCAGATACACGATCCCAGCACGCCGAATCGGCAGGGTAACGATCGTGGTACTTCCTATCGTTCGGGGATCTACTATACGAGTGACGAACAGCAGCGTATCGCCAACGACACGATTGCCGATGTGGATGCCTCGGGACTATGGCCGGGGAAGGTCGTCACCGAAGTGGCGCCCGTCGGGCCGTTCTGGGAGGCCGAGCCGGAACACCAGGACTATCTGCAACGTATTCCGAACGGCTATACCTGCCACTTCGTCCGGCCGAACTGGCAGCTGCCGCGGCGCAAGGCATCGTGAATGCCGGCAGCCGCGCGCCAGAGTTGCGCGTCGCGCGCTGGATCGACGGCGACGGCAGTCCCCGCGCGCCACTGACGCTCGCCGAGCTCGGCACTAGTGTGAAGGTTCTCTATTGCTTTCAGCACTGGTGTCAGGGTTGTCACAGCGTCGGGTTTCCGACCCTGCTACGCCTGGTCCCGGCGCTCGAACCGCGCGGGGTCGGGTTCGCCGTCATACAAACGGTGTTCGAAGGATTCGAAGAAAACACCTTCGAGCGACTGCGCGAGACACAGGCGCGCTATCAGCTGCACCTCCCCTTTGGCCACGACGCCGTCCCCGAGCAGCAACCGACCGTGATGGAGGATTACCAGACCGGCGGCACACCCTGGTTCATCCTGATCGATCCAACGGGTGAATTGCTGTTCAGCGATTTTCACGTCGACGCCGATCGACTGATCGAATACATCGGCCAGCAACTCGGCTAGTTCGTTCGACGGCCTTTCGCGGTGCGGCGCAGCAGACGCCGACCGTCATCCTGAATTCAATGGTCTGCAAACGGTCAGCGAATGATCCGGGCGCGGTCAGGACTCATTTGGCTGTGCGATGGACGCTGCGTCCGTCGAACAGTAGCAACCAAATGGAGATCCATCCCATGAAACTCTCTCAATACATCCTGGCCGGTACGGCCGCTGTGCTCGTGATCGGTGTGTCGCCCGTGGCCCTCGCCGGGGACGACCTGTGCAAGAACGTGTCATTTCGGTTCAGCAATGACCACAAGGACCGGCGCGCCATCAAGGTGATCAAGGTCCAGTATCACAACGTGGTCAACGACCGTAACCCGACGGTCGAACTCACCGCCACGGAATGCGCCTTCGGCGCCACTTGCACCACACCCGGTGTCGATCTGAAGGACGTCGAGGGCAACAACATCAAGGACATCAAGTTCGAGTATCGCTACAAGGAACGCGACGGCGACTGGTCAGATCGCACGATGCTGGGTGCCGGCCCGTTCTCGGATCCACGCAAGGAATGCCGTGCGAACAAGACGTACGGCAGCACTGCACCGTTCGTCATTACCGGCAAGATTGCGGTTTCGGCGAGCCCGACGACGAATCCCAACCGTCCACTGACCACCGTCTCGCCGTAGGAGCACGCCATGAAAACCACACATACGCTCGCAATCGCGGTTGCGATAGGCTCGATCACGACGGCAGCCGCAGCACCGGGTGACAAACGCGCGCAGTGCTACGACTTCAGTGGCCTCGAGGTCGGAACGACTTACCACATCGACGATACGGTAGACGCGCGCCATGCGACGATTACCTTCCGACCGTACATCAGTAACGGCAGTCCGGTCGGCGAAGCGGCGAACTTCGCCGAGGCACAACAGGCGAAGATTGCCGGCGGTGAGCCACCAGAGATGGGTATCAAGACGTTGGCCATTCAGGTTCAGCCCAACCAGCCGGTCACACAAGTGCGCATGAAACTGGCGCAATCGATCACGCCCACCGGGGGCTATGGCAACGCCAACATCGAGGTCAACGGCGAGAAGCACGAGAGCCCGGACGGGTTCGCCGGCATGAACGGCAAACGCCTGGGTGGGGCGGAGATCGCGTCCAGCTTCACCAACGACAGCGGTAACTGGCACGTCGGCACACTCGAGCTGCGCGCGAAGCCCGGTGGCGCGATCACCAGCTTCACGATCGGGGGACACACGATGCGCCTGGATGACATGTGCTTCGCAAGGTCCGCGCCGAGAGTCAAGCGAACGAACGGTGTGATCAAGGACGCCTTGCCGTTGCGCAAGTCATAGCTCAATAGCCGGTACGACGGCAGCGCTGCAACTCAGAGCGCTGCCGTCACTTCGATCTCGACCCTCATGCCTGGCAGTGCCAGCGCCGACACACCGACTACGGTTGAGGTCGGCTTGGCGCCCGTCGGGAAGAACGCCCGAATACCTTCGTACACCGGCGTCGGATCGATGCTTTGCAGATCAACGATGTACACGGTCATCTGCACGACGTCCTCAGGGCCAGCTCCAGCCGCCGCCAGCGCGATGCGGATCTTGTCGAACATCAGACGTGTCTGCTCGCCAAGATCCTCAGGTACTTTCCCATCCGCACCGATGCCACCTTGGCCCGATACGAATATCAGCCTGTCGGCGCCGGCGGCGATCACCAATTGCGAGTAGCCCCGCGGCGTGGCCATGTCGGCCGGGTTGAGCCGCTGCAGCTCCGCCGCGCGCATCGCCGACGGCATGATCAGCGCAGCGACACTAACGACAATGAAAAGAATGTTCCTGCAATTCATGAGCATACTCCCGGTTTTCAAACTGCTAGTTGCGCACCGACTGGTACGCCGCCATTGCCTTTACATCAGCATCGGTCCAGCGCTGACCGGCGAGCTCCCTGGCCCGCTGCATCGCCTGGATAGCGCCGAGCGTGTCCTTGCGGGCGAAAGCCCAGGATGCGCGGAGCCGCATCAGATCGTAAGACTCAGGCGCGTCGACCAGCGTGCCTAACAGAGGTTGTGCCGCAATCGTGTCGTTCGCTTCGAGATGCGAGCGCGCCAGCTCGATCGACGTCCCAATGACCTTGCCTTGATGGCCGATTGTCCGGGCCCGATTCAGGGCATCTTCCAGATGCTTGGTACGCTGCACTCGATCGTTCCGATCAGCCGCAGCGCTGGCGAGCAGTCGGAGCGCATCGATCGCGGCGAGATCCTGTTCCTCGGCTCGCGCAGCGTCGAGGATTTCACGCGCGAATCGTTCCGCAAGCGCCGGCTTGCCGCGGCGGCGCTCGATCTCAGCCAGCGTGACGGACAACTGCAACACATAGGCGCGATTGCCGAGGCTTTCGAATATCCCGACCGCGTCCAGCAAGTCGCGTTGCGCCAAGTCGAGGCGGCCGGCGCCCAGCTGTGCCTCGCCGCGATGGCCAAGGGTAACCGCCTCATAGAACCGGTCGTTGCCCTCGCGCGCAATGGCAAGTGCGCTGGCGAGCAACGGCAGTGCTGCATCGAACTCGCCACGGGCGAGATGTACGAGCGCGAGCATGTCGTCCACCCGACCGAGCCCCTGCCGGTCACCTAACTGCTCACGAATTTCGCGTGACGCCCGGTGGAGTGTCTCGGCGTCGTCGAAATAACCCTGCTCGCGCTTCAGCAGGCCCTGATTGTTCAACATCATCGCTTCATTGCGACGATCACCGATGCGGCGAAATATCTCGATCGCGCGCGAGTAGTGACGATCCGCATCTTCGAGCCTGCCCTGATCGATATCGATGTTGGCCAACGCACCGTAGAGATTGCCGGGTACCAGCGGTCGCTTGGCATCCTGGAACAGACCGAGCGCGCGCATCAGATGATCGCGCGCCAGCTCGAACTGACTGCGGTCCTCGGCGATGTAGGCGCGATTGACGAGGATGAGGCCTACCAAGTCAGTATCACCGAGCCCACGAGCCAGCTGCTCCGCCTGCACGTAGGATGTGTCCGATTCGTCGAGCCTGCCGGTCCGATTCAGCAAGATCCCGAGGCGCAGCAATACGGTCGCTTGCAAGTGCCGCGTGGCAGGTGCGTCGGCAGGGCGCTTCTCGAGCGCCTGCAAAACCTCGCGGAACGTGCGCTCGGCCGTCTCTGTCTCACCCAGAATCCGGGCGCAGGACGCGTAGGCAATTTTCGGCTCGATCAGCTGCGGCTCTTGCACGATCGCCGCGCTGAACAGTGCCTGCGCTTCGTTGCAGCGGCCCTCGAGCTCGAGCGCACGGCCGCGTGCGTACGACTCGTTCACGTGCGGATCGGCTGATATCGCCGTCGTGGCGTCCGGCCGGGGCTTCTCACGTCGCATCGTCGCCGCCACGCGGCCCGCCGTGTTGCGCGCGAGTTGCAAGAGATCTTGTCCGGCAAACAACGCACTGTCGTCGTCGCGCCCGCCGGATTTCAGCAAGCTGCGCATGCGATACACCTCGCCGTCGCGTTCCAGCCGGGTACTCACGAGGTAGGTAGCCCCATGTGCCTCGCGCAACGTATCCTGCAACCAGTCGGCGCTGCGCGTATCTGTATTGCTGGTACTGACGCTGGCAAGCCGCACAACATCTCCATCATCGACCACGCCGAGATTGGACTTGCGCAGGCTGTCCGCAATGACGCTCATCAGGCCGAGGCGTGCCCAGTCGAGCTCGGCGTCGCCGGTGCCATTCTCGACCGGCAGCACTGCAACGCGCACAGGCACCGCCCGCGTCGTATCGGCGCCATAACGAAACGAGCCATAGGCGATAACCGCTGCCATCACTGCGGCCGCGATCCACAGCGGCCAGCGACGTTCGGCCTTGGCGGGCGACGTTGCGGCCGCGTCGGCCGCTGGCTGCAGAACCGCCGCGGGCTCACCGTCAGTGCCGTCGGCGACGACGGCGACGAATCGATAGCCGTGGCCATGTACGGTGCCAATGACAGTCTGGCGCTCCGAATCGTCACCAACGGCGAGCCGCGCACGTTGCACTGCCTTGGTCAGGGAAGCATCAGTGACTATGACATTCGGCCAGACAGCCGCTTGCAACTCGTCCTTGTCGACGGCGCGCTCGCGATGCTCGATCAGGTAGACCAGCAGGTCGAAAGCCTTGGGCTGCAGGTCGATCAATTCACGTGCGCGATGCAGCTGTCGCCGACCGGCATCCACCACGCAATCCGCGAAGCGGTAAATGCGCGTGTCGGCGACGCTGGCGGGGTCGTTCATAGCGCTTCGAAGAGAGGTCCGCAATCGGTCAGCAAATGATCCGGCTGCGGTCGTGACTTGTAAAGCCGTGCGCTGGACGCTGTTCCTACTTGGTTGCGGGACGGCTCATTCACCGCGTTTTGGTAAGGAGATAGTCATGTTCAATTCGATACAGCAGTCGATTTACGGTCCGTTTGGCGGCATCGCACTCGCTATTGGACTCAGTATCCTGGGTGTAACAGCCGACACCCTGCTGAAGGCGGCCAGCCAGCAGCCACAGCCGTTTCTGAACCCCTGGTTCATCCTGGGCTGCCTGACGACGCTGTCGTTCGCGGTGGGCTGGGTGTTCCTGATGCAGGTGATGAAGCTGGGCACCGCGGGCGTGCTCTACGCCGTCACGAGCAGTCTGCTGCTGGTGGCGGTGGGCTATCTGGTCTTCGGCGAGCGCCTTAGTTCTGTCGAAGTGACCGGTGTGGCGATGGCCATCGGCGCGGTATTCCTGCTGGGCAGAATTACGTCCGGCTGAGAACGGCGGTGGCATGAGAAGGGGGGCAGTCGATGCCTGCCCCCCAGTTCATGCAGAGCGCGGTGATTACTTGAGAATCATCTGGCGCAACAATCTGCCGCCCACACTCGTACGCATCTTGCCGCGATCGGCAAATGCCTTATTGGACTCGTCAACGCTGCTCCAGACCTTCTTGGCAATCGGATCCATGCGAGCGTCCAGATTGTCCATCGCACCCAGGTTCTTGTAAGTCGTGGTGAGAATGACGTCAGCAGCGTGTTCGTTCTCCGGAGTAGCGGCGTACACCGCCCAGTCGAGAATGATGCCCGCCTTCTTGTACTCTTCCATCAGACCTTTGTAGGTCGTAGACAGATATTTCATGTAGTCGTCGAATCGGCCTGGCTCGGTACGAATGTACGAAACGGAAACGACTGACCCTTCAGTGTACGATCGCCCCGAATCCTGTGCGAAACCAGTAGGCGCGAAAGTTGTCAGCGTTGCAACGATGCACAGCATCAACACTGTTCTTAGTTTCTTCATTGTATTCCCCTCATGATCATAGTTGGCGCCGACCGGCGCCGTCCTTCTACCATACTCGGTTCCACGGCAGCCGTAAACGGCCGATGCACGTGAGCGACTGACGTCAGCAATCCCGCGCCGGCTCGGGGAACCGGTCGAGATCGCGCAGTTGCGGGAACAGCCGCCGATAGATCACGACCACTAACAAGGTACCGGCACCGCCCACGACGACTGCCGGCACCAGACCCCACCACTTCGCGGTGAGCCCCGACTCGAATTCACCCAGTTCGTTCGACGCGCCGATGAACATGGAGCTGACGGCACTGACGCGACCGCGAATCGCATCCGGCGTTTCGAGCTGCACTAACAGCTGGCGAACGAATACACTCACCATGTCGCCGGCACCCAGAAACACCAGGGCGACGAGTGACAGGACGAAGCTGGTCGAAAGCGCGAAAACCAGTGTGGCAATGCCAAAGACGGCCACGCCGCCAAACATCCACGAACCCGCGTGTCGCTGGATCGGCCGCATGCCAAGCCACAGCGCCATGACCGCCGCGCCCACGCCGGGTGCCGTGCGCAGGGCGCCGAAGCCCGCAGGACCGACGTGCAGCACTTCGGTAGCGAAGATCGGCAGCAGCGCCGTCGCGCCACCCAACAATACCGCGAACAGATCGAGTGAGATCGCGCCGAACAACGGCCGCCGGTTCCAGACGAACTTCAGCCCGTCGAGTACGTCGCGCAACCGCCAGTCCACGGTCGACTGCCGCGCACGCACGACGCCCACGCTTGCCATCAACAGCGTCGCACTGACGAGCAGCACGGCTGCCGCGCCGTAGGCCCAGGCGACGCCGCCGATCACGAGCAGTCCGCCGAGCGACGGACCGGCGATAACACCCACCTGGAAGAATGTCGCGTTGACCGACAAGGCGCCCGGGAAATCCTTGGTCGGCACCAGATTGGGCGTCATTGCCTGGCTCGCCGGCATCCAGAAAGAGCGCGCGATGCCGACCAGCGATACCGCCAGGAAGGCGATCCAGATATGCTGGCTCGCGGTCAGTGTGAACGCCAGCAGCAGCAAGGCTGCTAACAATTCCAGCGCGTAGGCCGCCACCATGATGGCGCGGCGGTCGAGCCGGTCCGCCACCTGGCCGGCCGGCAGTATCAGCAGGAAGAACGGCAGGAACTGCGCCAGCCCCACGAGACCTAGATCGAGCGGATCACCGGTGAGGTGCCACAACTGATAACCGACGCCGATTGCGATCATCTGCCACGCCAGGGTCGCGCACAGTCGCCCGAACGCGAAACGGGCAAAACCGCGGTGCGAGAGCGCGGCCAGCGCCGGTGAGCGATGACGGATGGTGGACGGCGGGATACTGGAGCTAGCCATGGATGCGAGCCGGCATGTTAGCTGGTAACGTTGGGGCTCGTCGCGGCTCGTGCCGCGTGGCCAATGCACGGTTTCAACGAGGTTTACGATGGCTGTACCCAAAATCACGCGGCATTTCGCCACAGTTCTGGATGGCCGCTGGGGCGATCGGCAGGTGCACTACCGCCGCTGCGGCAGCGGGCCGCTCGTGGTGTTGCTGCATCAGTCGCCGTTGTCGTCGCGCGACATGTTGCCGACCATGCAGCGCTGGGGGCGGCAGTTCACCTGCATCGCGCCAGACACGCCGGGTTTCGGGCTGTCCGATCCGCTGGGCGTGGAGCGTGCCGAAGTCGCAGACTTCGCCCAGGCGCAGATCGAGTTCTTCGACGCCGTCGGCATTGCGAAGACAGCAGTGTACGGCTTTCACACCGGCGCCATGGTCGCAGCCGGCCTCGCGCAGCACTTCCCCGAACGGATCATCTGTGCGGTGGCGAATGGCTATGTGCTGCTCACCGAGCAGGACCGGGCCGAGATTCTGGCTAACTACCTGCCGCCGCTCGAGCCGAAGTGGGATGGCTCGCATCTCACCTGGCTGTGGAACCGGATGCGTGAGCAGACGATCTTCTTCCCCTGGTATCGCAAGAGCCTCAAGGACCGGCTCGACTTCGATGTGCCCTCCCCCGAAGCGCTGCAGGCCGCCGCGCTCGACATGCTGCGCTCGGGCGATCACTACCGCGTGGGCTATCGCGCCGCCTTCACGATGCGCAGCGATCAGGCGCTGCGCGAGATGCGCGTGCCGGTGTTGGTAACGGCCGCGAAGACGGACGTCCTCTCGGCGCATCTGCCGCGGATACGTGCCAAGACCGCGAGTGTCAGCGTCGAAGCCGGCGGCAGCGTCGACGAAACGCTGGATTTGGCCGCGAAATGGCTGCGCAAGCACAAGCTTGCACCTGCACCTAAGCTGGGAGCCACAGCGCCGATCAAAGGACGCATGTGGCAGCAGATGCTCGACGTGCCGGGCGGTCAATTACGCATCCGGCGCAACACCGACGTCGACGGGCGGACCGTGGTCGTGCAACACGACGCGGCGGGCTCCAGCGACATTGTCAAACCGCTGGCCGAGTCTTTCATCGGCCTGCGACCGGTGGTCGCCATCGATCTGCCTGGCCATGGTGAATCGGACAATACGCTGCCGGCGGGCAAGATCACCGTAACGAGCTACGCGAAGGCGGTCATCAAGGCACTGGACGCGCTCGGCATCAAGCAATGCGATTTCATCGGCACCTGGGGCGGCGGGTTGGTAGGACTCGAGCTCGCGCTGCTCGCACCGAAACGTGTGGCCCATCTGGCAATGGCGGACCTGCTGTATTTCCCGGCAGCCCTGACGGCCGAGCTCAAGAAGAACTACACGCCGGAAATCACGCCCAACTGGTACGGCGGCCATCTGCTGCACGCCTGGATGCTGATGCGCGACCAGGGGCTCTTCTGGCCGTGGTATCGACGCACTCGCGAGGGCATCATCTGGAAGCCGCCCTACATCGAACCGGCGATGGTGCACTCACGCGTGATGGAGATCTTCAAGGCGCCCGAGATGTGGCGCCACGCCTATCAAGCACACTTCGCCTACCCGACCAAGAGCAAGCTGAAACAGCTCGAGACGCCGGCGGTGCTGGTTGCACCGCGCTGGGATCCGAATATCGATCACACGCGCCAGGCTGCGGTCGATTTTCCGCAGTTCCCTTTCGGTCAAATGCCGGACGAGATGACACGCTGGGGCGAGGAGCTGGTGCCTTTCTTCAATAGTTAGTACTGCGGTGGAGGGAACGCGATGAAACGATGGGCTCTGACGGCGCTGTTTGTCGTGCTCACCGGCTGCGCGGCTGCGCCGCCACCGGAGCCGCCTCCGCCACCTCCGCCACCGGCGGCACCCACGGCTGACCAGAACTTCGCGGCCCTCACTGGGCGTTACCTCGACGAGTTCCCGCAGCTCGCGCCGGTCGCTGCCACGCAATTGGGTGATCACCGCTACGACGCCGCGCTCGATGACGTCGACACGAACGCCCAGAATGCTCGCCTGGCCTTCGCGGAACGCTATCTGCGCGAACTTGCGGAGATACCGCGTGCGGCGCTGTCGCGCGCCAACCAGGTGGACGCAGCGCTGCTCGAGAATCAATTGCGCTACGACATCTGGCAGGTGCAGACACTGGAGGAGTGGCGTTGGAATCCGCTTATCTACACGAGCCTCGCGGGCAATGCGATCTACTCACTGCTCGCGCGCGACTTCGCACCGCTGCCGGAGCGGCTGGTGCATACCGGCGCACGACTCGACGCGCTGCCCCGCTTTCTCGAGCAGGTACGTTCGGTGCTGGTGCCAGAGCGCGTGCCACGCGTACACGCGGAGACTGCCATCCGCCAGAACAGCGGACTGACGACGCTGATCGATTCAGTCGTCGTGCCGCGGCTGGCCGAATTGCCGGCGGAACAGCGCGCCGGCCTCGAGGCCAGCATCGACACCGCGCGCAACGCGATCGAACAGCATCAGCTGTGGCTCGAGCGGCTGCTGTTACCGCAAGCCAAAGGCGACTTCCGACTCGGCGCTGAACTGTATGACGCCAAACTGGCGTTCGCACTCGCCTCACCACTCACCCGCGAGCAGATTCGCGATCGCGCCATGCGGGAACTTACCGGCACGCGCGCCGAGATGTACGGCATCGCGCGCGTAGTGCTCGCCGACAGGAAGCGCGCCCCGTCAACGCCCGTGGCACCCACCGAGCGCCAGCAGCAGCGTGCCATCGAGGCAGCGCTGGAGCTGGCCTACGCCGATCAACCGGCACGTGACGAAGTGTTCGAGGTAGCCCGTCGCTCGTACACCGAGACCGAGCACTTCGTGAAGACCAAAGATCTGGTATCCGTGTTCAACGACCCGCTCGAGATCATCCCGATGCCGGAATTCCAGCGTGGCGTCGCGCTGGCCTATTGCGATCCGCCCGGACCGCTCGACACCGGATTGAAGACGTTCTACGCGGTCTCGCCGATACCGGAGAACTGGAGTCGTCAGCAGGTGCGGTCCTTTCTGCGCGAGTACAACACTCGCTCGATCCACAATCTGACCGTGCACGAGGCGATGCCCGGTCACTACCTGCAATTGATGCACGCCAATCGCTACGAGTCCCCGCTGCGTGCGGTACTGGCATCGGGCCCTTTCATCGAAGGCTGGGCTGTGTATGCCGAGAGACTGATGGTGGATCAGGGTTACTACGACAACGATCCGTTGATGCGACTGGTGCAGCTCAAGTGGTATCTCCGTTCGATCGGCAATGCATTGCTCGATCAGGCTGTACACGTGGACGGCATGAAGCGCGAAGCCGCGATGCGGCTGATGATGCGTGACACATTCCAGGAAGAACGCGAGGCGGCTGCGAAGTGGGTACGCGTGCAACTGAGCTCGGCGCAGCTTCCTACTTACTTCGTCGGCGCGCAGGAGCACTTCGCGTTGCGTGCCGAGGCGGAGCAGCGTGCCGGGGCCGACTTCGATCTCAAGCAGTACCACGACAAACTCCTGTCTTTTGGCTCGCCGCCGGTTCGTTACGCGCGCGCGCTCATGTTCGACCTGCCAATCGAGTAACTACCATGACATTGAAAAAGCTCGTTCTCGGACTGACCTGCCTGTTGGCCACCTCGACGGCGTTCAGCCAATCCGCCGCGGGTGACGCGCCGACACCGCTCAAAGCGCCGGTCACTGGCTACGAAGTGACGCAGGTCGGACCTGACTACTACACATTTCGTTACACAGGCACGCGCAATATTTTCCTGGTGACGAACGCAGGCGTGATCGTCACCGATCCGATCGAACCGGCGGCGGCACGCGTGCTGCGCGACGAGATCCGCAAGATCACGCCGTTGCCGGTGAAATACGTCGTCTACAGCCATCAGCACTGGGATCATGTGATGGGCGGTCAGATCTTCAAAGACGAAGGTGCGGAATTCATCAGTCACGAGAAGTGTGTCGCACACTTCACCGACTTGCCGAATGCCGACATCGTGCCGCCGGATCGTACGTTCAGTGGTGACCGCTACGATCTGACACTCGGGAATCGCAGCTTGCAACTGCGTTACTACGGGCTCAACCACGGCGACTGTCTGATCGTGATGACGCCGTCGCACGTCAATGTGCCGTTCATCGTCGATCTTGGCACTGCAGGCGGCATGCCATTACCTTTCATGCCGGACTACTCGCTGCACAACTGGGTGCGGACGCTGCGCGAACTCGAAGCGCAATCGTTCGAGAACTATGTGGGCGGGCACGGCATACCGGTGGCGCCGAAATCACGCCTCACTGAAAGACGCCAATATCTGGAAGCCTTGATGACCGAGACCAAGCGCGAGCTCGATGCCGGCACGCCCTATGAGCGGATTCCGGACATTGTGGCGGCGCGACTCACTGCGCGCTTCAAGCACCTGCGCAGCTTCGACCGGCTGGTGCGTGACAACGTCAACCGCACGATCACCTACTACGGTATGGGCTGGTGAGCGCGCTGCGCACTCAGAACGACGAACAGTAACAGGCACGGTTCCCGCCACCGATTCACCCAGGTGTGCAGGTTGCCGCCTTGTACGAGCGTATCGCCTTGTCGCAGTATCACTTCGCCACTGTCCAGTCGTAGTGCTACGCGACCCGCGAGTATTGCCATGAAATCCACTGACGGCGTGGCGTGCATCGGGATTTGCGGCGCGCGGCGCCCACCGGGCAGTTCCGCGATGTAGAAGCTGGCGCCCTGAAAACCGTCGCGATAGGCGTTACCGGCGATCGCTCCCAGGTCTGCGGTGAACGGCGTGGTCGCTGGCACCGCCGGCACCTCCCACAAACGCGTGACACGCGTGCCGTTCATTACTATTGAATTGCCAGGTTCACCATCGAACATCACGATGCCTTGGCCGGCTGCATCATTGGTCGTGACAACTCTGCGCAGCCTGGTCCACGGATCACGAGCCGCAATGCTGTCGGACGAGCGCGCCGGACCCAGCGCGAGCGCGGTGAGACTGGCAGCCACTGCGGCACTGAGCACATTGCGGCGCACGGGCGGTTTGCCTGCTGGCATCGGGCGGCAGCCGGTCAGCGCAAGCCGGCGTGGTCCGCCGCGAACATCGTGAGCGCCAGCAGCGCGCAGACCGCGAGCGACAGGTTACGGCGCAGATTTACGTAGGCAGCGGGCAACAGATGGCTGCAGCGACGGTTTTCGTACAACCAGAACAATCCGAAACCGACGGTCAGCAGCGCCAGGCCGCGCTGGCCACCTAACAACAGTGCCGCTACCGCGACGAGCGACGGTGCGATGGCGCCTGCCACGAACGCCAGTGTGTCCGGCGTGCGACGCGCCACGACCAAACCGAAATGCACGGCACCGACGAAAGACAGTATGGCCGCCCCGTAGGCAATGCTGAAACGCAGTGCGAATTCGCGCCAGTCGAACGCAGCTGCAAGTGCGACACCCAGCAGCGCGGCCGCGAACGGCATGAGCCCCAGATAGCCCGCCCAGTCCGCGAGGCGTGGTACCCGCGTGGCGCGCCAGTCCTGCTGAGTCCGCGGCTCACTACTCACAACTGCTCTGGCCCTGGCGGCACCGTGCCGCCCGGTCGGTGACCGTTGCGGTTGCGCACCGCGTCGGCCAACTGCGTGCCCTTCTGCTTGATCCGTTTGAGCCAGGCACGCGCCCAGGCAAACTCGAGCCCGAGGATGCCGAGACCAATCGGTATGACGACCAGGGCAGGCCCTGGCGTGACGATCATGATCAGGCCGAGTAGCAGTACGGTACCGCCCACGATCGCAATCACGATGCGCTTCGCATAGCGATACGGCAGATATAACGGATGCTTGGGGTGGAACACGGTGCCTCGGGGGATGAGGCTGGCAGTTTACATCAGCACCGGGCGAACTCACGCGGCGCGATCGAAGAACTCCCGGGCAATGCTTGCGAACTCTGCGGCGTGCAAATCGAGAAAGCCGTGACCCCAGTCGGCCCGCTCCAGAATGGCGCCGTTTTGCAACAGGGGCAGTGCGCGCCGGGTGTACTCCTGCAAGTCGTCGTTATTGTTCAAGACGAGTATCGGCTGAGCAATGCGCGGCAGCGCCTCGGCGCTGGAATACAGAAATGCCGCCCGGTGACCAAAGTGGCGCCGTTCACCACCGCTCACGTGCACGCCGTAGTAACGCATCAGGTCCAGCGTCGTCTGGCCGGGCCCGCGCCAGCGCATCAGCTCGTCCCAATAGTCGGTGAGATGGCTGCCGTCGTCGCGGATCTCCATCGGTGCGAACTCGGCGCGCATCTGCTCGAGTTCCGTGGGCGTGTAAATGGGCGTGGAAATCAGCAACAGATGGCGCACGGTCTGCGGGCGCTGCAATGCGAGCTCCATCGCGATCTTGGAACCCGTGTGAAAGCCAATGCAGTCCACCGCGCCGAGCGCGAGGCGGTCGAGCATCTCGCCCATCGCCGCCGCATAGTCGCCGATGGTCGGCGGCTCCAGCGGTCCGTCGCTCGCGCCATAGCCCGGCGTATCGGGCGCGAGCGCCATGCGATCGTGGCCAAGCTCTGCCAGCAGCGTCTCGTAGATGGCGCCCGACACCGGGCTCAGATGAAAACAAACGACCGGCCGACGCGCAGTGCTCATCGCGGGCCGAGCTATGCGCAAATGCAGCTGCCCGAAACGACAGTCGAGATATTCGCGGCGGACGGTCATGCGGGTGGCAGATGCTGTTCGATCAGCGCCGCCATGCGTCGCACCTGCGTGAGGAACAGATCGACGTCGCAGTCGGACAGATCCACGTAGACCGCCTGTTTCGGCAACAGCACACGCGAACGTACCGACAAGTCGTACACATCGTCGCGCGGCACGAACGCGACCAGCGGATGCTGCAAATCAGTCAGGCTGGGCGCCGCATCATAGCCAAAAACCGCCAAATAGGCCTGACCGGGATACGGCGCCAACAAATAGTCGACCAAGCGACGCTGAATGTCGCTGAGATGCCAGGGCGGCTGCCGAAACTGGAACCGAGCCCGCCAGGCTGCGATGAGATGCGCGCCGTCTTCGGCGGGGACCACCTTCATCTGTGCAAAGGTTTGCATACCGTGATCACGCTCGGCGGCCGAGAAGATCGGGATCGCGACAATCCCGATGTTGCGCACTCGCTGCGGCGCGAGTTGCGCGAGCTCGAGCGCCTCGAGCGCGCCGGTGTGCATCCCGAGAACGTCGAAGCGCTCGCCGATATCGAGCGCATCGAGCGCCTGCAACGTGGTAGCGGCATACTCACGCATCGTCAGTGCGCGCGGCGGCGCGTCCGAGAAGCCATAACCGAGCCGATCGAGCGCGATGCTGCGACGCTGCAGCGCGGGCTGCAGATGCGTCCACATCTGGCTCGAGCGCGGCGACATGTGCAACAACACGAGCGGCACGCCGCCTTCGCCTTGCAGGCGCACGTGCACCTGCCCGAAATCCGTTGCGACTATTCTGCGTTGCTCAGTCATTCTATGTTCGTCACGAACCGTCGGATCGCAGCGGCGACAGCGGCCGGGTCTTCATGATGCAGCATATGGCCTACGCCTGGCAGCGTTACCAGCTGCGCTTGCCGGTAGGTGGTACGAAAATGCTCGTCCGTACCCTCCACGCCGAGCCCCTGCCAGTATTCCGAATGCTCACCCAGCACCATCAGCATCGGGCATTTCATGCGGCGCCAGCAGGCCTCGGCCTCGTCGCGGCGATACAGCACCGGATTGGCCAATCGATGCATCGGGTCCGTGGCCAACTCGAAGCCACCGTCCGCGGTGGGGCGCGTCCAGGCCGCGGCGACGAATTGCGCCGTGGCCGGCGACAAGCGCGGATTGCGCCGCAACAGGATGGCCGCCAGCTGCGCCGGCGATTCGTAGCGTCGTTCCGCCCGCGGCGCACGCAACTGATCCAGCCATTCGGCGTAGCGCACCGGCGCCATCTCCGGCCCCACGCGACGCAGGCCAAAGCCCTCCAGATTCACCAGCCAGCGCAAACGATCCGGCCGCACGCCGGCATAGAGCGATGCAATGTTGCCGCCCATGCTGTGGCCGATCACGCGTGCCGGCACGTCCGGCGTCAGTACGTCGAGCAGCTCCTCGAGATCGGCGAGGTAGTCCGGGAACCAGTAGCTAACACCTGTCGAGTCGGTGCCCCCGAAGCCTCGCCAATCCGGCGCCACCAAACTCCAGTCGGCTGGCAGCTCGTCGACCAGAAACTGAAATGTGAGCGCACAGTCCATGAAGCCGTGCAGCAACACGATCGGATCCGGGGATTCCGGCCCCCAGCGCACTAGCCGATGACGCAAGCCGCGAATGTCACGAAACTCGATCCGGGCGGTTACTTTTGTCATTCTGTCGTCGGTGTTAATGTGTCCCTTTTAGGGGACGCTAACATGAATGAGGTCAGCAAGGACGATCGCAACATGGGCCTGTTCGTGCACTTGGCTGCGCTGGCGGGCTTCGTCGTGCCCGTGGTCGGCAATATCCTGGGGCCACTCGTCATCTGGATCCTGCAGAAGGACAAATCGGCCTTCGTCGCCGATCAGGGCGCCGAAGCGATCAACTTCAACATCACGGTGACGATCGTTGCCGCCGTGCTGGCCGCTTTGTCGGTTCTGGTCGTCACCATGGTCATCACCATTCCAGGATTCGTCATCCTCGGCATCGGCTGGCTCGTGCTCACGATCATGGCGGCCGTCAAAGCCAGCAACGGCGAGCGCTACCGCTATCCTTTCACCTGGCGTCTGGTCAAGTAGTCAGACTAGACACCGAGGAATAGTTGGTAGGCCGGATTCTGCGTTTCGTCGATGTAGGCGAAGTGCAGCTCGTTGAGGTGGTCGAGAAAATCAGCGCGCTCTGCCGGCGGCACCTGGATCCCAGCCAGCACGCGGCCATGGTCGGAGCCGTGATTGCGGTAGTGGAACAGGCTGATGTTCCAGCGTGAGCCCACGGCACGCAGGAACTTGAGCAGCGCGCCCGGCCGCTCTGGGAATTCGAAGCGATAGAGCACCTCGTGAGCGAGCCCGCGCGAGTGGCCGCCCACCATGTACCGCACGTGCAACTTCGCCATTTCGTTGTCGGTCATGTCGATCGTCTGGTAACCGGCTCGGATGAGGTCGGACGTGACCTGCTCGCGCTCCGCGCGGCCGCCGCTCAAGGCGAAACCCACGAAGATCTGCGCGCGATGCTCGCTCTCATATCGGTAGTTGAACTCGGTGACACTGCGCCGCCCCAGTGCTTCGCAGAAGCGCAGAAAACTGCCCGGCTCCTCCGGAATCTCGACCGCCAACAGAGCTTCGCGCCCCGCACCCAGGTCGGCGCGTTCGGCGATGTGCCGCAGTCGGTCGAAATTCATGTTGGCGCCGCAGTTGAGCGCAACGAAGCGCTTGCCCTGCACCGACTGGCGCGCAACGTACTGCTTGATCCCCGCGACTGCCAGCGCGCCGGCCGGCTCGACGATCGAGCGGGTGTCCTCGAAGATATCCTGGATCGCCGCGCAGATCTCGTCGGTATCCACCAGTACGATTTCATCGACGTACTCTCGCGCCAGGCGAAATGTCTCTTCGCCCACACGCTTGACGGCCACGCCATCCGCAAAAATGCCGACGCGTTCGAGTGTCACGCGTTCGCCCGCCTTGAGCGAGGCATGCATCGAGGCAGCATCGACAGGTTCCACGCCGATGATGCGCACCCGCGGATAGAGATACTTGACGTACACTGCAATGCCGGCGATCAGGCCACCACCGCCCACCGGCACGAAAATCGCATCGATGTCACCACCGGTCTGCCGCAGAATCTCCACCGCGATGGTGCCTTGCCCGGCGATCACGTCAGGATCGTCGAAGGGATGGACGAACACCAGCTGTCGCTCGCGCGCCAGCACTAACGACCGCTCGTAGGCGCTGTCGTAGTCGTCACCGTGCAGTACGACCTCGCCGCCCAGATCGCGTACGGCCTGCACCTTGATGTCCGGCGTAGTCACCGGCATGACGATGACTGCCGGAATGCCGCGCCGTTGCGCCGCCAGCGCGACACCCTGAGCATGGTTGCCGGCTGACGCGCAGATGACACCTCGCCGCGCCACCGACTCGGACAGATGCGCGATCTTGTTATAGGCACCGCGCAGCTTGAACGAGAACACCGGCTGCAGGTCTTCACGCTTCAGTAGCACCTGATTGGCAAGCCGGCGGGACAGGCGGTGCGCCGGTTCGAGCGGCGATTCGATCGCCACATCGTAGACCCGCGCCTTGAGAATGCGCTCGATGTACGCGTCCGGCATGTCGCTCAGGACTCGGCCAGCGGGGTCGCGCTGACGCGCGACTGGGCAAACACGCCATAAAGGCGGTCGATGAACGCCCGGCGTTCGTCGGCGTCGGCTGCGATCTCAGCCTCGCTCGGCGTGTACTGTTCGATCGCTTCGCTGCTAACGACACCACCCTCGGCGAGCAGTCTTTCGACAATACGTTGCCGCTGCCGCTGGACCCAGAGCTCAGAGCCGAGTTCGAGCACGACGGCGATCAGATTGTCGATCGCAGCGTTCTCGAAGAACGCCGGTTCGGGGGCCGGCTCAGGCAGTTTAGGTGCGGAGGAATCGATCATTTTCGTGTAACTGCTGGGCGTACCGAATAGCGGAACTGCATGCGGCCGATCGTCACCCGGTCGCCGTCCTTGATCGTGTGTCGAGAAATGCGCTTGCCGTTGATGAAGACGCCGTTGGTACTGTTGAGGTCTTCGACGGTGGTATGTACCGGTCCAGCCATGATGACGGCATGGTGACGGCTGACGTACTGGGCATCGATCAGCAGGTCGTTATCCGGGCCTCGACCGATGCGGGTGCGCCGCGCGAGCTGATGGACGAACTCGGTGTTGCCATCGCTGCGAATGAGCAGCCGCTGCGGGCCCTCGGCCGCGACCTCTTCGTCCGCCTCGACCACCGGATCGAGACGCTGGATGCTCTGCTGGATCGCACCGAACGCGGTGGCCGTCGAAGCAATCTCACCCTCCAGCTGGCGAATGCGCTGATCGCGATCGGCGAGCGCCTGCTGTGCTTCGACGACGGTATTGCGCCAGTCGTCGCTGGCATGTGCCAGCTCGTCGAGCTTGGCGTTCTTGTTCTTCAGCTCGTTTTCGAGCCGTTGCAACGCTTCTTCCGCCGCGCTCAGATCATGGTCGCGCTCCGCGAGCTGCGCATTGAATTCGTTCTCACGGGCCGTCGCCTGCAGCTCGAGATCGCTATAGCGCGACGACATCTCGGCCTCCAGCTCGCGAATGCGCACGGCCGCGGCCTCGTGGTCCGCCGTCATCTGCTCGAGCTCGCGCTCGAGTTCAGCCTCCCGCTGGTGCAAGGCAACGATGCGCGCGTCGCTCTGCTCGCGCTGCAGCACCAGATCGGTATTGACCCGAACGAGCGCGGCCTCGTGTTCTGTTGCGAGCGCAGCGAGCTGCGCCTCGAGCTCGGCAAAGCGTTGGTCACGCTGTACCGTCACAGCCTCGATGGATTTGGCGCTGGCGGCGATCGCTGCCTGGTGCTCGGCACGCGCCGTCGCCAGCTCCCGCTCGAGCGTGACCAGCCGCTCGCCCTTCTGGCGCAGCCGATCCTCCACCGCGCGCAGTGTTGCGGTCAGTCCGCCCAGATCGAGTCCGCCGGTCACGGCACTCGCGGTTGAATTTTCCTCCGGCTCGATCGGCAGCGAGGCTTGCGGCCCGACCCAGGTGTCAGTGTGCGAGATGGCGTCCTGCTCGAGGGTGGCCTCGTACGCTTCGACATCGAGTACCGGCAGCTCGGCGGTATCCTCCGCGTCCACCGCAGCCGGAATCACCGCTTCAGTATCGGACTTGGTCGGCTTCATCGGCACTGACACTACGCAAGCTCCCTCTTGGCGAACGATCCATTGCGCCTGAACACGAATTATTGCAGAAATACTGCGTTGCCGATTTAACCGTTTACGCCAACAAGGGAGGATTTGCGAGACCCAGGTCTCATTCTGCCCCGTGTTCTGTATGATCGCCGCGATGCGAAACGTGTGGATCCTGGCGCTCGCGCAGGTGTTTTCCGCGTGCGGCACGATCATGCTCGTGACTTTTGGCGGCATCGTCGGTACGCACATCACGCCCGTTCCCGCGCTTGCCACCCTGCCCCTGTCGATGTCGATCCTCGGCCTCGCGCTCAGTTCGATTCCGGCCGCTGTCCTGATGCGCCGGATTGGCCGCAAGCCCGGCTTCATCGGCAGCGCACTGATGGCCACCGGTGCGGCGCTCATCTGCGCGGTCAGCATTGCACACGAGTCGTTTGCCGGCCTGTGCCTGGCGGGCTTTCTGCTCGGCTCCAACATGGCCTTCGTGCACCAGTACCGCTTCGCGGCCACCGAGTACGTCGCCGAGCTCGATGCCGGGCGTGCGGTCTCGACCGTGATGCTCGGCACGCTCGTGGCTGCCTGGCTGGGACCAGAACTCGGCGATCGGCTCCGCTTGTTAGGCGGCTGGGCCGAGTTCAGCGGCTCGTTCGTAGGGCTGGCGGTGCTGTTCGTGCTGGCCGCATTGGTCCTGCTGACGCTCGGTCCACCGCTACCGCGCGCGACCGTCGAACAGGCGGCGCCGCGACCACTCAGGGTGATCGCGCGCCAGCCGCGGTTCGTGGTGGCGCTGCTCGCCGGCCTGTCGTCCTATGTCGTGATGAGCTTCATCATGACGGCGACGCCGATCAGTATGCACGTAGTCGATGGCATGAGCGTCGCCGAGACCAAGCGAGTGATCTCGACCCACTTGCTGGCCATGTATCTGCCGTCGCTCGCCAGCGGCTGGTTGATTCGGGTGCTCGGGATCCGCATGCTGATGTCTCTCGGCATTGCATTGATGGGCGCCTGTGTGGCGATCAGTACTGTGGTCGGCCATCATTTCGTCCACTACCTGACCGGGCTCGCGCTGCTCGGCGTCGGTTGGAATTTCCTGTTCGTAGCCGGTACGACGCTGCTGACGACTACCTACCGGCCAGCAGAGCGATTCGGCGCCCAGGGACTCAACGATTTCACGGTTTTCGGCTCGCAGGCCATGGCATCGCTCGCCGCAGGTCCGGCGATCACGCTGCTCGGCTGGGAGCAGCTCAATCTGCTGGCAATACCGGTGCTGATCGCCATGGCAGTGGCGGTGTGGTGGCTCGGCGATCAGTCCGCGAGGAACGGGGCGACGGCGCCGGCCACCGCCGCCGGTGCCACTTCGAACAAACCGTGACCATAGTCCGGCAGGTCGATGCAACGCACGCCCTTCACTAGATCTCGTGCCCGCGCGGTAGCGTCCCATAGATCGTCCCGCGGCCGCAGCAGCAGAGTCTTCTGCTTGATCAACGGCAGTCGCTCGGCTGCCGGCCAGTTCATCACTGCGTTGGCGCCCCACCACGCCGACTGCCCATTGTAGAGCTTCTCGGCGAACGACTGCGCGAGCAGCTCGAGGCTGACACCCGGTCCGCGCCACTCGATGCTGCGCGCCCACTCGGTCGCCAGATGACTGCCGTCTTCGGCCGGCGCCACCGGCCACGGTGTGCGCTTGAACGCCTCGCGCTCCTCGGTTGTTAGCAGCGGCACCGCCACCAGCACCAGACGACGCACGACGTCGGGCCTCGCAATCGCCAGTTCAGTGGCGATCGCCGTCCCGGTGTGGTAGCCCAGGATATCGACCTGTCGCAGCCGCATGGTGTCGAGGAAATCGCCGATCGCCGCCGCATAGTCGGCGATCGATGGCAGCTCGCGCGGCGGATCGGATTGGCCAAAGCCCGGTGTGTCCGGGCAGTAAACGGAGCGCGTCTCGCCCAACAGCCGCGCAAACTGCCGGAAAACCCGACCGGAGGCGGGGCTCTGATGCAGGCATACCAGCGCCGTGCCCTCATCGAAGCCACCGCCGGACGGCATGGTGTTGTGCACGTGCAGCTGCCCGTAGCGGCACTCGAAGTACGCGCGACCCTGGCGCGGCCGACCACGTGGCGGGGCGTCCGATCCGTCGGCAGGCTTTGCAGGCATGTTCACTCTCCAGCGCAGCGGAGCTGCGCTCATTGACTCGCGTCACTGGGGGCTCGCATAGTGGCGCACAGCCCCCTGTCCGTACAATACCGAGGAGTTCATCGTGAAGTTATATGGATCGCCCGCCTCCCCCTACGTCGTGCGCGTCGCAATGGCCGCCAAAGCCAAGGGCGTCGATATGCCGTTGTCGGAACCACCGGGTGGCGGCATCAAGTCGCCCGAATATCTGGCGATCAATCCGCTCGGCAAGATGCCGGCGTTCACCGATGACAAAGGACGTCATCTGGCCGAATCACAGGTCATCTGTGAGTATCTCGACGAAACGCTCAAGGGCCCCGCGCTGCTGCCGGCAGATCCTTACGACCGTGCGCGCGTGCGCTTGCTGTGCCGCATCGTGGATCTGTATCTTGGAACTTCGCTCGGCACGTTCTTTCGCAACATGAACCCGACGCAGCGCAATCAGACGGAAGTCGATGCCGCGCACACCGCGTTCAATACCACGCTGGGTCAGATCGAGGGCTATATGGGCGCCGGGCCATACATGTACGGCGACAAACTGACGCTCGCAGACTGCGTGCTTTATCCATCGTTCATCACGACGTCCCTGGTGCTGCCGGCATTCGGCGTGACCAACCAGTTCGAGAAGTTCCCGAAGCTGGCGCGCTGGTGGCAGACAATGGCTGGCGACGCGGTCACGAGCGCTCTCGGCAAACAGCAGCACGAGGCACTGCTCGCGTTCATCAAGTCACGCGCAGGCTGAGCGCGTGCGCGGCTGGCTGGTCAGGGAGTTCGGCGGCCCGGAGAAGATGCTCTGGACCGACCTGCCCACCCCGGTTCCCGGGCCACGACAGTTGTTAGTAAGCGTGCATGGCTCAGGTATCAACTTCGCCGAAACGCGCATGCGGGCTGGCACGTACGGCGGCCAGACGCTACCCTTCGTGATGGGGATGGAGTCGTCCGGCGTGGTGACAGCGCTCGGAGCGCAAGTCCGGGGGTTCGAGATCGGCGCGCGCGTATTCGGGCGCGCGCGCGGCTCGCACGCCGAGCAGGTGTTGTTCGACGCCGAACACGCACTGCCCGTCCCGGACGGCCTCAGCATGACCGAGGCGGCGGCCATTCCGGTCGGCTGGCTCACAGCCTGGCACGCGCTCATCACCGTAGCGGACGTACAGCCTGGCACACGGGTGCTGATCGAGGCGATCGGCTCGAGTGTCGGCAGCGCCGCGCTACAGATCGCCAAGTGGCGCGGCGCCTGGGTCGCAGGCACCGCCAGTCGCGACGACAAGGTGCAACGCGGCGTCGCAGCGGGAGCCGATGCGGGCTACAACTACAAGACCGAGGACATCGCGGCGGCCGTGCATCGCGACACTGGCGGGCATGGTGTCGACATCGGCCTCATGACGATCGGCGAAGAGACGGCGGCATCGCTGTTCGACTCGATGGCCGCCGAAGGTCGCATCGTCATGTATGGCAGCACCGGCGGTCGGCAGGTGTGCTTCAATCTCAACATCGGCACGCGCAACCTGTCGCTGCATTCGATGAGCATTTCCACCAGCGTGCGATTTCTGCCAGAGACCATGCGGACATTTCGCGACGTGGCGCTGCCGCTGTTCGCCCGTGGTGTGTTCAAGGCACCGGTCGACGCAACGTTGCCGATGGCAGAACTGGTCCAGGCGCACGCCATGGTCGATGCGCGCACCCACTTCGGCAAAATCGTCCTCGTCAACGACTGACCTCCGAATCCGGCTTGACGACGCGCCGCTGCTGCGCGCAAGCTTCGCCCGTCGAAGGTGCCCGCAAGGGCTCAAAAGGGAATTCGGTGCCGGGGCCTCGCCCCCATTCCGAAGCTGCCCCCGCAACTGTTAGCGGTAGTCCTGTTCACGCAGCCACTGGGTCAACCGGGAAGGCGAACGGGGCGAGCCCGCGAGCCAGGAGACCTGCCCTCGATACGTCGCAGGACGTTGTCAGCAGTAGTCACGGGCGGGGTGCACCGGAGGCGGCTCGAAGAACGGCACTCGCAGCAGCACTGCTCGGCTCCCGACTCCCGACCGTCTTGATCGCCCCTCGCTCAATTGATAGCGCGGAGGGCGCCACATGTCGGTCAGTAGTAGTTGTTCCAGCCTCCTCTTGTTAGGTATTGTGGCATTGGCGGAGCCCGCCGGCGCAGCGGAACGTCCCGACGACGTGATCGTCAGTGCGAGCCGCATAGAACTGCCGCGCGAGCAGGTCGGCAGTTCCGTCAGTGTGTTCGAGGGCACGGAAATCGATCGGCGGGCGCCCGCGCTCGTCGCGGATCTGCTGCGGGAAGTGGCCAGCGCCGCCGTGAATCGCGGCGGACCGATGGGCAGCGTCACCCAGGTGCGGCTGCGCGGCGCCGAGGGCAACCACACACTCGTGGTGCTCGACGGCATCGAAGTGAACGATCCGGCCTACGGCTCGGAGTTCGACTTCGCCACGCTGTTGCCGCTCGACATCGAGCGCCTCGAAGTCCTGCGCGGCGCGCAGAGCGCCCTGTGGGGCAGCGACGCCATCGGCGGTGTCATCAACGTCATCACCCGTCGAGGCCGCATCGAGCGTGGCGGTGTTGCGCAACGGGCCGGCATTGCGGAGTTGCAGAGCGGCTCCTTCGGCACGCAACTGGGTCGCCTCAGCTGGCAAGGCGGCAGCGATACGCTGGCAGCCGGCTTCGGCGCACAGTATTTCTCCACCGACGGCGTGAGCGCGGCCCCGGGCGGAACCGAGACCGACGGCTATCGCAACTTCACGGCGCGCGGCAGCCTCGCCTGGCAGCCCAACGAGGGACTGACACTCGACGCTGCGGTGCTGCGCATCGACGGTTCCGCCGATGGCGATGAACAGGACTTCCGCTTTCCCGCCACGGCCACGCAGGGCCTCGTGATCGACAGCCGCAATCGTGCCGAGCGCACCCAGACTTACGGCCGGGTAGGCCTGCAGTATGCTCCGCCGGATTCCAACATCGGGCAGCGCGCCAACTTCGGTGTGACCCGTACTAACAGCCGCTTCTTCGACCGTGACGGCGCCTACTCCAATGCCAACGAAGGGCGCCGCGAGAAACTCGACTACCAGGCGACGTTCCGCTTCGGCGACCGGCAACGCATCAGCCACGCGCTCACGGGTGCGGTCGAGTTCGAACGCATCGGCTTCGCCAACAGCGACCCGGATCCGCTGTCGCCCGTAAATCAGGACCGCAGTATCGACCAGACGAGCGGCGTGCTCGAGTATCGCGGCGCGTACCATGAGCGCGCGTTCCTGTCGGGAGCCGTGCGCTACGACGACAACCAACGCTTCCGCTCGGCGACAACGTGGCGCGCAACCGGCGCCTTCAAGTTGCTGTCGGGCAGCACGCGACTGCACGCGAGTATCGGCACCGGCGTCGCCAATCCCGGCTTCTTCGAGTTGTTCGGCTTCATCCCGAGTTCGTTCATCGGCAACCCCGCCCTGACGCCCGAAAGATCGACCAGTTGGGATGTCGGTGTCGAACGGCGCTTTGCCGATGGCCGTTGGATCGCCGATCTCACCTATTTCCGCGCTGACCTCGCCGACGAGATCCTGACGGTGTTCCTGCCGCCGGATTTCGACGCAACCGTGATCAACGCGGCGCGCGCCAGCAAGCGTCAGGGCGTGGAATTCGAGCTGCGCGCAGCCATTGCGCCGCAACTGAACGTGCGTGGTAGTTACACCTACACCGACGCCGAAGAACCAGCGGGAATCGATGGATTCGTACGTGAGCTGCGCCGACCACGTCAGATGGCGAGTCTGAATCTCAACTACGCGGTACGCGGTGAGCGCGGCAATCTCAATCTAGGTGTCGACTACAATGGTCGCCACGACGATTCCGAGTTCATCTTCGCAACGCCGGCTGCACGCGCGACCCTCGACGCCTACACGCTGGTGAATGCCGCAGCTCACTGGCGCTTCAGCGAGCGCGTCGCGGGACTCGTGCGCGTCGAGAACGCGTTCGGCACCAACTACCAGGATACGTTTGGATTCGCGCAGGCGGGGTTCGGCGCCTATGCCGCCGTGCGGATTGCATTCTAGAGGGTCACCGCTTGCGGCCGCTTTGCGTAGTGCTGCTGTCGCTGTGCGCGCCACTGGTCGCTACCGCTGTGCGCGCCGCCGATCGTCCACTGCCGCACGTCGTGTCCTTGAATCTCTGCACGGACCTGCAATTGTTGCTGCTGGCCGATCCAGCGCAGATCGCGTCACTCACGTGGCTGGCAAGTGACCAGCGCAGTTCACCGCTCGCGGCCGAAGCCCGACGCTATCCGGCCAACCGAGGACTCACCGAGGAGATCCTGCCACTGGCACCGGACGTCGTCCTGGTTGGTAGTTACACCGCCCGCTTTACGGTCGACTTGCTGCGCCGGCTGGGCGTGCGCGTGGTCGAAGTAGCACCGGCCGAATCGCTCGCGGAGATCGAGGACCGCATGTTGGCAATCGGTAGCGCAATCGGACAGCGTGCCCGCGCGCTGCGGCTCAATGCCGCGTTTCGTGCCGAGCTCGCTCGCACGGCAGACGTGTGGCGAAGCGCGGCTCGAGCCGCCGGGCAGTTGCCGAGCGCGGTATTGATCGGCGCCGGTGGCTTCGCAGGCGGTACAGATACCCTGTCAGGCGATGTCCTCAGGCACGTGGGGTTGCGCAACGTAGTTGGGAGTGGCGGCGACCAGGCGTGGGGCCGCTTCAGTATCGAAGATCTTTTGCGGCTGCGACCGGATGTGCTCGTGATCGCAATCGATCCGTCCGACCGGCCGGCGCCATCGCTCGCATTCGAATCCCTGAATCATCCTGCGATCCGCGCGGGCTCACTCGGTATGCAGCGTCTGCAGATTCCCGCTACCTACTGGTCCTGCGGCACGCCACTGGTCGCGCGCGCGGCAGCGCTGCTGGCGGCCGCGGCACCGCCAAGCGGCTCGTGATGAGGAGATCGACGCTGTGGCTAGTACTGCTGGCAGTTGCCGCCGCGCTCGTCGGGTTATCGTTGTTCGTTGGCCGGGGCGGCGAGTGGTTGGCGCTCGGCGACAGCGGCGGCGCGCAGCGCCACGTCGCCGAGATCGTCCTGCTGCAGATCCGGCTACCACGCACCTTGCTGGCGATTCTGGTCGGCGCGTCGCTCGGCATGGCCGGCGCGGCCCTGCAAGGCCTGTTGCGCAACCCGCTGGCGGATCCCGGCGTAATCGGTGTATCTGCCGGCGCTGCGTTCGGCGCGGTACTCGCATTCTATTTCGGACTGGCGCAGTCACACAGTCTCGGTTTGCCGCTTGCAGGCATGCTCGGAGCGGCGCTGGCGCTCGGCCTGCTGTTCCTGTTAGCCGGTCGGGGCGCATCGACGTTGGGTCTCGTGCTGGCCGGCGTCGCAGTCAGCGCCTTCGCCGGCGCACTCACGTCGCTGGCGCTCAATCTTGCGCCCAGCCCCTACGCCGCGCTGGAGATCGTCTTCTGGATGATGGGCTCACTGGTCGATCGGTCGATGGACCACGTGTGGCTGGCTGCCGTACCGATACTGCTTGGCCTCACGCTGCTGCTGACGCAGCGCCGCGCACTCGATGCAATGACGCTGGGCGAAGACGTGGCGGCGTCGCTCGGCTTTCGCGCTGGCCCCGTTCGGGCCGTCATCCTGATCGGCTGTGCCGCCGCAATCGGAGCGAGCGTGTCCGTAGCAGGCGGCATCGGCTTCGTTGGCCTCGTAGTGCCGCATCTCTTGCGGCCCTTGGTCGGGCATGAGCCGGGACGTTTGCTGCCGGTGTCAGCAGTGGGCGGCGCCGTCATGCTGCTGGCCGCCGACATATTCACCCGCCTCGGCGACACCGGCCCCGAGTTGCGACTCGGCGTCGTGACGGCGCTGCTGGGCGCCCCGTTTTTCCTCTTGCTGCTGATGCGCCTGCGCCGTGAGGTGACATGAGCGCGCTGCAGCTAACAGATGTGTCGGTAGTCAGCAGCAGCGGGCTGCGACAGCTCGACGGCGTGACGCTCGAGCTAGCGCCGGGCGAGGTATTGGGAATCGTCGGCCCGAATGGTGCCGGCAAGACGACACTCCTGCGTGCCGCGCTCGGGCTGACACCGCTCTCCGCCGGCAGTGTCGATTGGCACGGCCGTCCCCTGGATACATTGCGGCCGCGCGAGCTGGCGCGCATGGCAGCCTACATTCCGCAAGGACAGGTCGTGCACTGGCCGTTGTCGGTGCGCCGTACGGTGGAACTGGGTCGACTACCACATACCGGTGGAATAGTACGGGACACGGATCGCTCGGCCGTGGATGCAGCACTGGCCGCCGTCGACGCGCAGTCCATCGCCGACCGGCGGCTCGATCAGTTATCGGGCGGTGAACGGGCGCGTGTGCTGTTGGCGCGCGCGCTTGCCGTCGAGGCACCCGTACTGCTGGCGGACGAGCCGGTCGCGGCGCTGGATGCCTATCATCAACTCGATCTGATGGAGCGACTCCGCGAGCTGGCGCGCGGCGGGCGGGCGATCGCGATCGTACTGCATGATCTGACGCTGGCTGCGCGCTTCTGCACGCGCATCGCGATGCTCGCTGAAGGACGCGTCGTGCTGACCGGAGCCGTGCATGAAGTGCTCAGCACAAGCAATCTGCGCACAGTCTATCGGGTCGACGCGCTGCTGGGGACGCATGCAGGCGAGCCCTATGTGCTGCCGTGGCGATGCAGCCAGCCCAGCGGGACCGAAGGTTAGCGGCGCGTTACATCACCTGCAACTAACTCGCTTCGTGCGCCGGAAAAATCATCGTTGGCGAATCGACTCGGGCGCCACAGGCAGCGCAATGTGACTTCTCATAGCCCGACCAACCGCTGAATCGAATACCTGAGGCGCAGGCAGTATGGGACACTGCGCCACAAGCGGGACAAACATGGCCAATGCTCGTGTCCCGCTTCAAAGCTGGATTCATCGTGTAATCGCTGAATTTCCATGCCCGGCCGGCGATGGGCTTCGAGCAATAGCGGCAGTTGGTCTCGACCGCTGTGGGTATACCGACTGGTTCATCGTCAGCAGCTACAGTTGCGGGCGGCAGTGCACTAACTACTTTGGCCCACTTTCCACACAGCTCCCGTTTGAGTTGCGCCTTCTTTCGATCAGAGACACTAGAACTATCGATTTCGCCCAGCACCCCGAGGGCGGTGTTCAGCTCCGACAGATCCGCCTCAACGGCATTTGCCTGGTAGAGCTGCGAGAGCTTCTTGACAATGTCAGACAGGATTCCGTGGTCATCAGTGCGCTCATTGAGAACCTGCTTGTACAACACTGCTGCTTGCTGCCACGCGGCGGCGCCTGTCAGGGCTTCCGCTTTCGTGAGGGTCTCCCGAGTCGATCTATTCAGCCATAGCCGTGCGATCCATCCCACCGCGGCGAAGAACAGCATGACCCACACGAAAACAGGTATGTGAAATTCCACTGCTAGTCCTTGTCGGTCTGCTGATCGGCGTTGCTGCCGGGTGCACCAATCGAGGCTATCTTGCTGCTCAGCTCGTCCGATGTTCGGGCGTCTATTGTTCGGTTTGCGAAGCGCAGCACCAAAGATGCGATCCAGCCGCCTATCACCATTGCAATGAAGCCAATCGGCACCGTTATGCGAGCCGACATGAGTGATGGCGGAAGCGTCAGCGCCACGGCACCAAGTCCCGCGAGCCATAGCAGACCAGAGGCAGGAATCGCGATCTTCCAGTAGTTGAGTGGTACCTGCGGCGCGGGTAGTTGCTCCGCATAGCGTAGCGCAAGCAACGTGAAGACGACACAGCCGGGAACCGCCAGCAGCGCGCCACCTATAGCCCCCAACGCTATTCCAACGAGTAGTGCCGACCAAGCCAGCCCGGGCCGGCTGCGGTGTTGCGCGACGAAGAACGGGATCAGGCCGGCCATGAGCCCGCTGAGGGCGCCGCCGACGAACCCGGCCATGGAAGACGGTTCAGCCATGCTTCGTTCCTATTCCGCGTGCTGGCGATCGGCGGCACTTGCAGCGTCGCACCCGTGCTATCTCTCTGCGCCGTCGTACTCGGCCAGCATCCAGAGATCACCCTCCAGGCGATACTCCTTCTCGTGTCCGTCGTCGAACAAGCGCACACGTCGAAAGCCGAAAGGCTCGGCTGTCGGACTCGGATCGGGATCGTGCATTCGCAGTACGAGCTTGCCGACGTTGCCGCCGAACATCGCCGCGAAACCGCTTTGCTTGGCACCCTTGCCATGCCAGACACCGACATTCGCAGGCGGCGCACTGCCTTTCTGGGCCGACATGATGGTTACCGACACACCATCGTCGCGCTTGAAACTCTGGCTCGGGATACTCACGGAGCCGACACTCGTGCCCGATGATTTTGCCGGCTTCGACAGCTCTTCGAGCGGCCGCGGCGCAACCAGTTGGCGGACTCGCGCTTCGAGCTCGGCGCGCTCGTTCTTGGAAATGGCACGCGGCGGCGTCTTGGATTTTCGTTCCGCTTCACTCCCGCCCGAATTCTGCGCATGTAATCCAGGCATGCTGCTCAGCATTGTGGCCATCATGCTAACAATAATGATGTGTCTTCGATTCATGGCACGAACTCCTTCACCACCGTCTTTGATCATTTGGCGGACGCTCCGTCACGTACTGGGTCTGCATCACGTGCCACCGTGATCTGCGTCCCCTTGCTCAAGGTCCAGCCCGCCGAGTTGCTGACGAATGACCCGGTGACTTGAACAATCTTTGCGGCGGTGCCGCTGTAGGCGAAACACATGTCGCCGAAGTACACCGTGCCGCCGGATCGCGGCATTGCGCCGGTCATGGCCTCGCCGGCGCGAAACATCCGCCCCTGTGCAGCAACCCCGAAGTACTCCCGCAATTGCTCGGTCGTCAGGCTTGTCTCCTCTCTTGCGACGTACGCGACGCCCCGAGCTTCCTTGGCTCGCGCGTCACCATCCGCACAGGCGAACGGCCTGTCAGGAATGCGCTCGATAGTGGGCAATCCGGCATCCGCCAGTGGAAACTTGAGTTGCTGCAGACGGGCCTTTGCCGCTGCCGCCTTGCCAGCCGCCGGATATTCCGCCAGGAACCGCTCATAGGCCTCGATCGTGTCCACCTCCGCCGCTGCGGACCAGGCGCGGCGCGATTCCGAACAGCCGCTTGCGGCCATGCTTGCCAGCCCTACGAGCACGATTAGCTGCAAAACCCTGAGCATCGTCATTTCACACCTTCGCGCAGCCCGACCACTGCGCGTACCGTAGCGCGACTGGGCTTGGTCACTGACTAACTTATTGATAACGTCTGATTCGCAGCGGTTCGAAGGGGAGATCAATGACCAATTCGAGCTCCACCACAGCACCGGGCGCATTTCGCCTTGGCAACGCATGGGTCGAACCCGAGAGCCTTGCCATCCGATCTGCGGATGGCGAACTCCGCCTCGCGCCGAAACACATGGCAGTACTGCAGTTGCTTGCAGACCACGCGCCGGCGATCGTTACGCGAACGGAATTGTTCGATGCGGTGTGGCCGCGCGGCTTCGTCAACCCGGCCGTGCTCGGCAATGCGATCTCGGCGCTGCGCAAGGCACTGGCAGCCCACGGTGTCACTGACGCCATCGAAACCATTCCTAAGCGCGGCTATCGTCTGACGCTGCGACCAAGCGTGCCGCCGGTCGACGCCGTACCCACATGGGAGCGCGGCTCGCCTTATCTGGGTCTGAACCCTTTCGAAGTTGCCGACAGCGAGGTGTTCTTCGGGCGCGAGATAGAGGTCGGAGAAATTGCCGTTGCCCTGGGAGAACAAGCTGCAGCCGGATGCGCCTTCGTCCTCATCCTCGGTCCGAGTGGCTCCGGCAAGACCTCTCTGGTCAGAGCCGGACTCATGTCGTATTTGTTGAATAGTCGCGCCGATTCCAGCTTCACTACGGAGTGCATCAGTTTGTCGCGCGGAGGCCCAGACCCCTGGTCGGCACTCGCTAGAGCGTTCGCCACGTCGACCGAAGACGCGGCGCAACTCGCGCTGCTGCTTCGTGACGACATCGATACCGCAGTCAATGCCATCGTTACGCGACTCGATCGCGACGCAGACCCGACGGTCCGCAGCCTGATTTCGATCGATCAACTGGAGCTGTTGTTCGACAGTGATGAGCCCGACGTGGAGCAGTTCCTGCAACTATTGCATGGGCTGGCACGCAGTGGTCGCGTATGGATCGTCGCCACGATGCGCAGTGATTTCTACCCGCTTTGTATCCACTCGTCGACGCTACGAAACATGATGCGCGGGCATGGCCACTATGACCTCGGGCCGCCAGGGGCACAGCAGATCGGTCGCATCATTCGCGCACCGGCCGCCGCGGCCGGCGTACGTTTCGAGTCGGCAGCGAATGCTGAAGAACGACTGGACGACATATTGCATGCGGAAGCGGCGGCACAGCCCGAAGTCCTGCCGCTGCTGGAGTTCATGCTCGACGAACTTTACGCGCGTCGCAGCGCCAATGGTGTTCTGACCTATGCAGCCTATGCGTCACTCGGCGGCGTTGGCGGATGCCTGGCGCGGCGTGCCGAAGATGCTTTTGGCGCGCTGTCGCCGACCGTACAGAAGGAGCTGGATTTCGTCTTTCAGCAGCTGGCGCACGTACCGTCACAGAGTAGCGCGGGCGTCTCGCGCCGCTTCGTGGCGCGTTCTGTCGTCGCGGATACCGCAGCACGCCAACAGTTTGTCGACACATTCATTGCCGCGCGACTGTTCGTTACCCAAGTGGAATCCGGCAACCCGGTCGTGAGTGTGACGCATGAGGCCTTGTTCCGTCATTGGTCGCGCCTGAGCGAATTGCTGCTACGTAATCGCACAGCGTTGTTAGCGAAACAGCGACTCGCGAGCGCCGCGCAACTCTGGCTGGACAGCGGGCGCTCATCGGCCTATCTACTGGCACGCGGCCCTTTGGAAGAAGCCGAGCAGGCGGTGGATCGCCTGCCAATGCCAATAAAGGGCGCGGAGAGCGATCTGATACACGCATCGCGTGGCCGGCTTCTACGAGCCGCACGACTGCGCACGGCGGCGGTCGCCGCATTGGTCATCGTCAGTTGTAGCGCGATTCTCGCCGCGGTATCGGCGCAGCGGCAGAGGCTCGAAGCGGATGCACAATCGCAGCGAGCTGCGCTTGCGACGCAGTCCCTCCTTGATATCTTCCGTCTGGCTGACCCAGGTCAGCAGCGACTGAACGACGTGAGCGCGAGCGAATTGTTCGAACTGGGGGTGCGCCAGGTTGACGCCGGCTTCGTGCGTGACCGACAGCTGCAGGCTCGATTGAAAAGTGCGATTGGGACCGTCTATTTGAATCTTGGTCGTCAGGATCAGGCTGAGGCGCAACTCGTGCAGGCAGTTGAGATTGCGCGCGAGCATGCTGCATCCGAACCATTGCTGCTCGCCGGTACACTCAATGCACTCGGCAAGCTGCGCTATCACCAGAGCCGCTTCAAGGAGTCGCGCCCGTACTATGAGGAGGCGGAGCAGCTGACGAAGCGCGAGGGCGATGCCGGCAGACCGACGCTGGCGCAGACGCTCAATAACCTTGGCGAGCTCGAGGTCGCACTTGGCAATTTTCCCGCAGCCGAGGCACTACATCGACGAGCGCTTGCAATCCGAACCGCAGTGTTTGGGACGAACAGCGCTGACGCTGCTACCAGCTGGCAGAATCTCGCGGGCGTGTTGCGCCAGAGCGGACAATGGCCGGAGGCAGAGCGCGCCTATCGACGAGCGCTTGCCGTGCAGGAGGCGACTCTCGGGGCAAACCACCCAGAAGTTGCGGTCAGTCTCACCAATCTGGGGCTGTTATTGACGGAGGCAGGGCGCTTCGAGGAAGCAGAGCCGCTGCAACGCCGCGCATTGTCCATTCGCATGGCAATGCTCGGCGATGCCCACCCACAGACAGCGCACAGCTTGCACAATTTGTCGGCGTTACTGTTCAGCTCAGGCGACTACGTTCGCGCCGAGCCAATGCTGCGCGAATCTGTGCAACGACACGAAGCGATTTTCGGCACGGACCATGCCTCGGTGGCCTACGGGCGCAATAATCTCGCAACGCTGTTGCTGGAAACGGGCCGTGCCGATGAAGCGTTACCGCTGTTCATCCAGGCTCACGACAGCATAGAGGCGCTGCTCGGCGCCGAGCATCCGAACGCTGCGTTGTTGGATGCCAATCTTGCGAAGGCATTGTTGGCACGTGGGCAGATCGAAGAAGCGCGGCAGCATGCGGAGCACGCCTTCGAGGTATTGCGTACGCGATTGCCGGCAGGGCACTGGCGCACCGCGGCGGCGGAAAGCATCTTTGGCGCGACGCTACTGAAGTCCGGAGAGTTGGCAAGGGCTGAGCCGCATTTGCTGGCCAGCTGGAAGACTCTGCAACTCGCGCAAAGTGCTGACGCCCCAACCCGACGCGCCGCCCTCGAGCGCGTCGCTGAGCTGTATGAGGCGCTAGGTAATGGACCCGCGGCAAGGACTCTTCGCGCGAGTCTCGAGTAGAAATCACGACCTGAGCAATCGCAGCTGAATCCGGAGGCGCTAGAATGGCGCCACCGCTCCCGGAGAACTGGCATGCGATATCGAAACGAAATCCGACTCGCGCTCGTGCTCGGACTACTTGGTCTTGCGCCCATCGTTGGCGCCCGCACCGCCAAGCCGCCGCTCTATGCTGAGGAGTGGCTGGCGATCACCGGCAAACCATTGGCTGCCACGGCGGGCGCCCGGATATTCGAGCGCGGCGGCAACGCGGTCGACGCTGCCTGCGCGATGATTGCGGCCACCTCGACGATGTGGGACGTGCTGTCGTGGGGTGGTGAGACGCAGGCACTCATCTATAACCCTGAGACCGGCAAGGTGATCGGCGTCAATGCGCTCGGCGTCGCACCAACTGGCGCAACCGCGGAGTTCTTCAAATCGAAGGGCATGCAGTACCCGCCCGAGTACGGTCCGCTCGCAGCCGTAACCCCCGGCACGCCGGGCGGCATCATGGTGATGCTCGCCGAATACGGCACGATGAGTCTCGCGGACGTGTTGGAACCTGCCATCAAGATGGCCGACGGCTACCCTATCGATGCCGAAACTGCCGATCGCATCGAAGCCGCCAAGGCGCAGCTCAAGCAGTGGCCCGACTCGAGGCGCGTGATGCTGCCGCACCTCGGCACCGCGCGCGAAGCTCCACATGCCGGGGAGATATTCCGCCAACCCGAGCTCGCGGCGACGCTCCGCAAGCTGGTCGCGGCCGAGCGTGCCGCACTCGATGCGGGCAAGGATCGCAAGGCTGCGATCCTCGCGGCGTACGAGCGCTTCTATCGCGGCGATATCGCAGCTGACATCGTCAGCGCGACGCGCGCCGCCGGCGGTCTGTTCACACGGGCGGATCTCGCCAACTGGCAAGTGAAGCTCGAAGAGCCCGTGCAGGTGAACTACAAAGGAATCGAGGTCTACAAACTAACGACCTGGGTACAGGGGCCGGCGATGCTGCAGACCCTCAACCTGTTGGAGGGTTTCGACCTCAAAAGCATGGGCTACAACAGTGCCCGCTACATCCATACGCTCTATCAGGCGATGAATCTGGCGTTCGCCGATCGCGACTTCTACTACGGCGATCCGGCCTTCCCGCCCGCCGAGCCAGTGCAGGGCCTGTTGTCGAAAGAATACGCTCGCGAGCGCGCCAAACTGATTCGGCCGGACCGCAACGATCCGGACATCCGGCCCGGCGATCCCTATCCTTTTCAGGGCGCGCGCAATCCTTATCTAGAGAGCCTCGAACAATGGCACACGGTACCGGCAGACAGCGTCTCAGCACCGCCGGCCGCGTCGCGACTCGAAGCACTCGAAGCGCAGTTCATGCGCGGCACGACGACCGTGATCGCCGCCGACAAGGCCGGCTGGCTGGTCGCCGTGACGCCGAGTGGCGGCTGGGTGCCTGCCGTGATCGCCGGCAACACTGGCATCGGCCTGTCGCAGCGGATGCAGAGCTTCGTGCTCGATCCAGATGAAAACCCTTTCAACGTGGTCGAGCCCGGCAAGCGCCCGCGCGCCACTCTCACGCCCAGTCTCGCGCTCAAAGACGGCAGGCCGTTGTTAGCCTTCGCCGTACAGGGTGGCGACTCGCAGGACCAGAACCTGCTGCAGTTCTTCCTGAACGTGGTGGAGTTCGACATGACTGTCCAGGAAGCAGCCGAAGCCGCCAACTTCAACAGCTTTCAGATGCGCGCATCCTTCGGTGGCCACGAGTCGCAGCCGGGCCGGATGCTCGTCAACGATGCAACGCCGCCCTGGCTGCGGGCTGAGCTCAAACGGATGGGCTATACACTGCAGTTCAGCGAGCGAACCTCGGGCCCGATCAACGCAGTCTGGTTCGATCGCGAGCACGGCACGATGTGGGGTGGCTCCAGCCACCATGGCGAGGACTATGGTATCGGCTGGTGAGCCGCCCGCTGCGTACTCATGACATCTTGATGATCACCTTGCCATCGCGCTCCGCGCCCGTCATGGCAGCTCTGGCACAGGCTGCCACGATCCGCTCGAGCGGATAGATGCCGGCGATCTTCGCAACGAGTACCTCGCGCGCCATCAGTTGCGCAAGCTCAAGATATAACGCGCGTACCTGCTCAGGGGTACGTAGCTTCTCGAACTGGCGTGCAAAGCTCAGTCCCTGGAGCCGGATGTCATTGCGGAACATCAGGTAGAAATCGAGCTCGCAGGGCTTGTTAGTCATCGAACCATAGCTGACGACCGTGCTGCCCGGCGCAAGGCACTCAGCCAGCCGCTGCGTCGCGGCGCCTGCCACGGCGTCGATTCCCAGCTTGATCGGCGCCCCACCGGTTGCGGCCTGCACCCGTTCAGCCAAATCAGGGCCATCGACCAGCACCACGTCCGCACCCAATTCGCGGATCTCATCCACCAGCTCCGCGCGGCGCACGACGTTGACGGTACGGACGCCCCGCCGCCCCGCAAGGCGAATCAGGTATCTGCCACAACTGGAGTTGGCGGCATTCTGGATCAGCCAGTCTCCCTGGCTGAACGTCGCGAAGTCCTCCAGCAGCACGGCCGCCGTCGCGCCGTTGACCATCAACAGGCTCAACTGAATCGCATCCCCCTCGGGCGCGGGAATGCAGGCTGCAGCGGCGCAGCGCAACTCGTCGCGAAACGTACCGCTGGCGAGTGGCGGGAAAACCCGCTCGCCGACGCGCGATTGCGGCACACCCTCGCCCACGCGTGTAATGCGCCCGATGCCTTCGAAACCCGGCGTGCGTGGCAACGGCATGGCAAAGGGGGGCACGCCCTGTATCGTACGCAGGTCCGCGATGTGCATCGCGGCTGCCTCGAGCGTGATCACGACCTCGCCTGGTTGCGGCACCTCGGCGGGCACGTCGACCACACGCAAGACTTTCGCAGGATCGCCATATTCGGTCTGGATTGCCGCCCGTGTCATGTCACGCTCGATTGACTGTCAATTGCCGGTAATGATGAAACTGAGAATGCGGTCGGCCGTCATGGGCGCCCATTGCTCGAACCCTGCCCATTGGCCGTAGCGCCCGCGGATCGCGCGTGCAGCCTGCGCGGTGACCTCGCTGCGCACCCGCTCGGTCATCGCCACCCCGTCTTCACCGGGCCATGGCGTCTGCTCACCGCTCGCGCGGTACGCGCGCTCGGTTGCATCGCGTAGTCGCAGCAGATAATCCCGATAGTCCGCCACCCAGCGCGGGTCGCCCGGACCGGTGTGGCCACCGACGACGAAATCGAACTTGAGTCGCGTGGCGCACTCGAGCGCATGCAGATAACCCGCAAAATCGGTGTCCGGCAGGTTTCGATAGGGCGCCACGTCGGGCTCCACCCCGTCCACCCAGACCAGCATCCGGCCACGGTCCGTCGGCAGCACGAACAGCAGATTCGAATCGGAGTGGTTAGGCCCGAAATCGTGCACGTCGATGCGCGCGGCACCGCTCGCGATCACCGCGCCGTCCTGCAGGGCAATATTCGGCATGAGGATATCGTCGTGGCCGCGCTGCCGCACGCGTTGCGCCACCAGCGGATGCGCACAGATCTCGAGACCCGTGCCGAGCTGCGCGCCGCCGACGATATGATCCCGGTGGTCATGGCTGTAGACGAGGCGTGTCACTGGTAGATCGGTCACCGTGGCGATCGCGGCCCGGTATTCGATGGCCGCTGCGGCGCTGATCGGATCGAAAGCCGTCACGCCTTCTGCGGCGACCACGAATGGACTGAGATAGAAGCCCTTGTGCCAGCGGAACAGATACACGCCGCGGCCGAAGGATTCAACCGCCCACGTGCCGGCTGTATGCCGCGCAATCTGCGCGCCGTGGAACTGACAACCGGACTCAGTCACGAGCCGATCAGCTGGTCAGTCCACGCTCAGCCATACGCGCCAACACGTCGGCCTGCGCCTGCGCAAAGTAGCTGCGCTCCGGCACGATGACTTTGCCATCTTTCCACAAGCCGTTCTGGCGACGAATGTCCGCCTGGGCGTACGAATCAGCGAACAGCCCCAGCGCCTGCCGTGACAACAGATTGCCCATGCCGCTGGCGCTGCGGTAGGCGCGCAAGCCGGCCATGTCGAGCATGGTCGCAGCCGTGCAGGACGCGCCCGGCGACGCCTGGATGAGCTGTCGGCCAAGGTAATCGATGATGTCCGAGCCGCCGTTGGCAGAATCGATGGGAATCTCCATGCCGATCAGGCGCGCATTGTTAGCCGAGACGACGAACGCGAGATTTTCGAGGGCCCGGGCGCGGCGTGCGATCTGCTTCGGCGTGAGCGTGGCGGCACCGACTTCGCTGCTGCTGTGAAGCAAGACGTTGGCGCCGCGTATCGCATGACAGCGCGCGACCTCCGGATACAGGATCTCTTCGGAGGCGATCGCAGCCAGCCGCCCGATTGGGGTATCGGCCACCGGAAATACGCCGTCGAGCCCATAGATATCGAGGTAACGATCCCAGACATCGTGCGGCGTTGGGGCGAACATGGAGATGAGGCGGCGATACGAGAGAATGCGTTTGCCGGCGGGATCCAGCACGAAGCTGCCCTGAAAGTACAGACCCGGGAAATGCCGATCCGACTCATAGGCATTCACGGCGAGGTAAACGCCATGGCGTTCAGCCATGCGGGCCAGCGCTTCGACCTCAGGGCCGTCGGGCGCGATCGTGGCCTTCTCGACCCACTCCGGGATCGACTCGCCCCACGGCGGGCCCGTCAGCACATACTCCGGCAGCACCACGAGCTGCAGACTCGCACCGATCCACTTCTTGGCACCGCGGATGTTTTCATCGATGCGCGCGATCGCCGCCATCATGCGCGGCCGGCTACTCGCCGAGTTACTGTCCATATGCACGCATTCGCAGTCCACCTGCAAGGCAAGTGCGGTATATCGGTCCAATCGGGCTTGAGTCATGGGGCCTCCTGCGGTGAGGATATACCAATGACATACGCCATCACCCGCCGTCGATGCCTCGCGACCGCTCTGGGCGCTACCGCTATCGCACTCGTCGGCTGTGGCGAGTCAGCGTCACGCCGGCGGTCACGCATTGCCTATGCCGCGGGGTTCTCGCTGCCGAAATCAGTCGATGAAGCGCTGTGGCTTGCGTTCGAGCAACGCATCGAGCAGGCCATCCCGGATATGGATCTGCGGCTCGTGATCCGCGGCGAGACCGGTCCTGAGGAAGCGTTGTTCGCCGCCCTGCGCCGCAATCGCATCCAGATCGGCGGCGGGTCCTTCGCGGGCGTCGCCACGGTGGTGCCCGAGATCTCGATGTTGTCGGTGCCGTTCCTGTTCGATACCGACGCGGAAGTCGACTTCGTGATGGACGAATACATGCTGCCGGCCTTTCAGAAGTTGTTCGCTGCCAAGGGTCTCGAGGTGCTGCATTGGACCGAGATCGGGTGGGTCAATGTCTACGCCAAACCCGTCATCGATCGCCCGGAGGCCGCACGCGGCGTGCGCCTGCGGTCGTCCTCCTCGCTCGCTTCGCAGGCGTTCATCGCCGAGATCGGCGGCGATACGATCACCATGCCGTTCTCCGAGGTGCTGCCGGCACTGCAGACGGGCCTGATAGACGGCGGCGTAACCAGCGTTACGATGTACTCCCTTTCTGGGCTGACTACAGAAGCGCCCAACTACGTTCTCACGCGCCACAGCTACGACATGGGCGTGCTGCTCGCCAACAAGACCTGGATGAATAGTCTCAGCCCGGCGGAGCGTGAGGTCGTGCGCCTCGGCTACGGCGGCGCCGCTGCGACTCGCACCGCCGCGCGGGCCTCGGTCGAGGGACTGCTCAAGTCCTTGCCCGCGAAGGGCGTCAAGCTGTACGAGCCCACGGCCGAAGAACGTGCTGCCTGGCGCGAAGCCACCTGGCCATCGCACGAGAAACTCATCCAGAAGGTTGGCGGGCAGGCACGCGAGATTTACGAGACGATGCTGCAGGGCAAACGCGACTTCGCGGCACGCCATGCGACCCCATAGCGAATTCCTGCAATCGCAATGGTTGCCGTGGACCAGCGGCCTGCCTGGCGGCTTGCGCCAGAATGTCGATGTGCGCACGCTCAGCACCGACCCTGACGATGGCGCATGCAGCCTGATCGTCCGCTATCCGCCGGGTTTCCACTGCGACGCCCACGCCCTGACCGCTGATGAAGAGCTGTTTGTGCTATCGGGTTCATTCAAGGTCGGCGACGTCGTTTACGGTGCGCACGATTACGCCCATCTGCCGCGCCTGTTCGCGCGCGCCGCCATGCGCAGCAGTGTCGGTGCCGAGGTGTTGACCTTCTTCTCCTCGGAACCTCAGCTTGTTGGCGGTTCGCCAGGTGCGCACGATGCGGCGCGCCTCGTGCTGCGACTCGATACCCGCGCGATGCAGGCGCACACCGGGCCGCGCAGGCACATGGCGAGCGAGGGATTCAATCACGGCGGCACCGTACACAAATTGCTGTTCGACGACCCGCTCACGCTCGACAAGACCTGGATCGCGGGCCTGCCGCCCTACTGGCGCTGCGACACGGTCGAGCGCCATCCCGTCTGCGAGGAAGAGTTCGCCATCGCGGGCGACATCCACATGCCGAACGGCGTGATGCACGCGGGCGCCTATTTCTGGCGGCCAGCCAACGTCCCGCATGGCCCATTCGGCACGGTGGGCGGCACGATACATCTGTGCCGGGGCAAGGGTGGTCGATACGCCACCGAATTCTCAGCCAGCGATCGACCATTCAACTGGGATCCGCCCTATGAGCCGATACTGCCGGCAGCATACCGCGCTTACGTACCCGAGGAAGTCAAATGAAGAAGCCTGTCGCACGCACTACCACGTTCGTCCTGCTGTTGCTGATCGGTCTAACGACTGCTTTGCCGTCCCATGGCGCCGATGACCAGTTGCATCTGAAGCGCGTGAATCTGGTGGTGGCCGATCTCGAGCGCGCACTGAAAGTGTATCGGGACATCCTCGGCTTCAAGGTATTCGAAGTCAGTAACTCATCACCCACCTCCTACTCTTATCCCGTCTTCAACTTCCCGCAACGCGCGAAACTCCGTTTCGCAACGCTCGATTCGGCGAGCGAGCCGCGCGCGCTGGCGTTGACGGAAGTCACCGGGATACGGCTGCCGCGGCGGCCGGCGATGCACTTGAGCTGCCCAGTCATCCGTATCGGCAAGTTCGACGCTGTCTACGCAGCGCTCAAGTCCGCAGGACTGAAGGTCATCGAACCGCAAGAGTCGGCCACGCCAGAAGGCGCGCGTTTTCGCGAAATGGCCTTCGTTGATCACGACGGCAATTTGGTGGTCTTGTACGAACTGAGCGCGAAGAGGTGAGTATGACAATCCAAGGCAACGAGCGCGTGGTTCTCGTGCGAGACCTCAGCGGCCAGCCACAACCGGACGATTTTCGCTACGAGCGCTGTGACAAACCGACACTCCGCGCCGGCGAGCTCATGGTGGCAACGGAGTGGTTGTCACTCGATCCTTACGTGCGCGCACTGCTGTCTGGCCGACACTTCCTGCGGCAACCTCAGGTTGGTGACGTGCTACCCGCAAGAAGCGTGGCGCGCGTGATCGACTCGCGCCATGGCGTGTTCAACACCGGCGATCGCCTGGTGCTCGAGACTGGCTTGCAGAGATTCGCCGTCTCGAACGCCGACGACGCCTGGCCACTGCATCCCGGACACACGCCTGCCTCGACCGCGCTCGGCATCCTCGGCATGCCGGGGATGACCGCCTATTTCGGACTGCTGGATGTTGCGGGGATCAAGGCAGGCGAGACCGTGCTCGTGTCGGCGGCCTCCGGGCCGGTGGGATCGATGGTCGGCCAGATCGCACGGATCAAGGGTGCTCGTGCGATCGGTATCGCCGGTACGGCCGCGAAGTGCGAATGGACGGTGCGCCACGCGCGCTTCGACGCGTGTATCAACTACAAGGCGGAATCGGTGGATGAGCGTCTGCGGGAGCTGGCGCCGCAGGGCGTGGATATCTATTTCGACAACACTGGCGGCGACATACTCGACACCGTGGTGATGGGCCGCCATCTCGCGATGCACGGCCGCGTAATCCTTTGCGGGCTGATCTCGCAGTACAACCTCGAGGACGCACCTCGCGGCCCCAATCTCGGCCCGCTGATGGCCTGTCGCGGCAAGATCCTGCCGATGATCGTTTACGACTATGAAGACCGGCGCGAGGAATTCCTGCGCGCCGTGATCCCGTGGTTCGAATCAGGGCAGCTCGCGTATTGCGAGGACGTGGTAGAGGGCCTTGAAAACGCAGCCGCGCAGTTCTGCAAACTGATGCGCGGCGAAAATTTCGGCAAGACCCTGGTGCGGGTCAAGTAGCGCGCTCTGCCCATTCACTACACTGTTCATACGAAGTGCCTCGCAACCATTCCCCACGCAGCACCCGATCTTCATCCACCATTTTGATCGCCCGAGCATACTCGGCACGATCCTTCGCTAAGCACGCGTAACTGGCGTACGCATTCTTGAATGCTGGATCGGGGTAGCGCGCGAGCAGATCGCGGAAACTCGATCTCATCATTATCCAGCTGATTCTCGTCTGCTCGGGGTCGACATTGAGCAACTTTAAGTTGATATACAAACGAGCATACAACGATTTTCCCTCGCTCTTTTCCTGTCGCCTCGTCCATTGCCGAATGAATGTGTCCACCTGATCCCAGCTCCCACCCCACCTCGGCTCGAGTCGCGAGATCATCAAGTCATAGAAGTCATAGTAGTGGGGCCAGCGCATCACCCCACTTTCAAAGATCTCCTGCGGATTCTGCCGCGGATTTCTGATATCCAGAGCAATCGCCAGCATCAGGTTGTGCCAAAGCGGCGTTTCCTTCAGTTCTCGAGGCGCAGCCAGCAAATCCTGTTGCGCACCCCGCAACGCCGAATCGAAAAGCTTCCACGACTCCTCGGCAACCGTATCGCGATAGCCGCCCCCACGAACGCTCCAACCCATCGAATACTTCGACCTCGCTTCCACAAACTTTGCGAAATACGAATCCGGACATGTTCGTCGCCAGCTAACCATCCGCTGAAACACTGGCGCTGTAACGCCCCCCGACATCAGCCGCCTGAAAGTCCAGTAGGCCGCACTGCTCGCCGGTCGACCTGAGACAAATCGCTTATCGGACGCCATGATGTCAGCCAACGCTCGGTCGAGTAGCGAAAATCTCTCCTGTTCGAACAACAAGGTGAGCCGGTCGACGGTTTCATCGAACGTACGCCAGTTGTCCACTATGCATATCTCGGCGCTCTTCCGACTGGAACTGTCGGTCGGACAAGTTGCCGGGCTGGTATCCCAAGGATATCGATCTTCCGCAGGTTCCTTGGCCGGTACGGCAGCCGATACAGCAAGTAGCAGAACGAGCCAGCTTGAACGCCGAGAGTGCCGAGCAGGAACAGCTGTGCGACTCATTTGAACCTCACGCGCAATTGAGATCTCATACCCACGGCGCAAAACTTCCCTCCGCTGCCAGCGCATCCATGCGCTGGCGCAGTTCGCGCAGAAAGTCGTCGCGATCGCCACCGTAGTGCAACGGCTCGCCGACGAACACATCGACGAAGAATGGCACCAGGATCGCTTCGCCCTTGGGCAACGCCTTGCCGAGGCCGTGCATGAACACGGGTACGACTGGCACGTCGGGAAACCGCTCGACGAGGCGTGCGACGCCGCCCTTGAACTCGCTCAGTGCCTCAGGCGCGCCACGAGAACCCTCCGGGAAGAAGATCAGGATATCGCCACGACCGAGCGACTCTTTCACCGGGGCTAACAAGTCCTCGTCCGGGCGTGAACGGGCGCGGTTGATCGGCACGATGCCGATCACTTTGAGGGCGAACCAGGCGAGTACGCGATTACGCAAGAAATAATCAGCCGCCGCCACCGGGTGCACGCGCGGCAGCAGCTTGAGCGGCAGCAGGGTCATCAGCGTGATCGTATCGAGATGACTGTTGTGATTGGCGACCAGCAAACAGGGCCCGCCCGACGGCAGGCGCTCACGATGGCGGACATTGAGCCCGAGCACGATCAGCGCCACGAACCGTGCGATAACGCCGAAAAAGATCCAACGCAGCAACTTCGCCATGCGCCTGCCGGGCGGTCTTAGTAGTAGAAATACTTCATGAAGTGGAAGAACAGCGGCGCCGTGAATGTCAGGCTGTCCACCCGGTCGAGAATGCCGCCATGCCCGGGAATCAGAGATCCGGAGTCCTTCACGTTGAGATCGCGCTTGAGTGCCGAGATCGTCACATCGCCCAGGAAACCGCCGATACCGATGATCAGCCCGACGGCGACGGCGTGCCAGATATTGAGCGGTGTCAGAACTGGCGCCAATGCAACGGCCAAAGCCGTCGTCGTCAGTACGCCGCCTACCAGACCTTCCGCGGTTTTCTTCGGGCTCACGGTCGGCGTGATCTTGTGACGACCGAACAGCTTGCCCCACACGTACTGCATCACGTCGTTGAGCTGCGTCAACAGCACGACGAACAGCACGAGACCGGCGCCGCCGACCGTCTGGCCGATTCTCTCGGGCAGCACCAACAGGTACGCGAGATGCGAGAGCGCAAAGACCATCGTCAACATACCCCACTGCAGCGTGCCGACTGCGCGGAGAAAGTCTTTGGTATCGCCGATCACGACCATGCGTGCGGAGACCAGCAGGAACATCCACACCGGAATCCAGATGACGAACAGCTCGTACCAGCGGTCGTACACCCAGTAGTAGTGGATCGGGATGGCGAGATAGCACCAGAACAGCACGCGTCGATCGGCGCGGCGCGTCGGAATCAGCGAGAGATACTCTTTCAGGGCAAGGAAGGAGAGAAACGTGAAGAATCCGATGGCGATATTGACGTTGAGCGCGACTGCCACGGCGAAGATGCCCGCCATCCACCACCACGAGTTCACGCGCTGCACGAGCTCGCCGTAGTCCTTGTCGGGGCGGGCGCGCTTGAGCCATTGAGAAATGATCGTGGCCACGATGAGTGCGACCAGAATGCCGCCCAAAGTCCACAGGACCTGCGGTTGAATGCTGCGGATCACGACGGCACTCCTTCTGCGAGCGCACGCCGTGCGCGATTCCAGATTGTAATGACTAACAAAACGGCCACCGCCATGAACAACCAATCCGTCCAGGGCACGCGCGGTGCGCCGAGCGCAAGGGCCAGCGCCAGCGCGCCGAAGACAAAGGCGCGGTCACTCTTGCCCATTGGGCCATCATAACGACGGCTGGCGCCGATCTGGATGGCGACGACGCCTGTCATTTCGCTGATGATCGCCAGCACGACGACCAGCACGACGAGGCCGGCCGGCAGCCCGACCAGCGATGCGAACGGCAGGTACAGCATTGCGTCGGCGACGACGTCCCCCAACTCATTGAGCACCGCACCGAGGCGGGACTTCTGCTGGTGCTCGCGGGCGAGCATGCCATCGACCGCATTGAGCGCCATACGGACGAACAGCACGATGGGCACACCAAACAAGGCAGCTCGCGCGCCCTGCGACCACGTCAGCCAGGCGCCCGTGGCGCCAGAGAGCAGCACCGCGGCGATCGTTACCTGGTTGGCTGTCACACCGGCGCCTGCCAGCGCTCGCACCAATGGTCGCAGCAAAGCCTGAAAACGAGCCTTGAAATCGTAGATGGACGCCACCATTGCTCCCGTGCGTGCCCCGCCCAACTGTGCGCTGCACAATCATGACAGAAGACCGCAACCGTAGCGGCATCCGACACTTGAAAACTGCTAACCACCCCCTATTTTTGCTATCAGGGCCCGCTGCTGAGCGGGCAACAGACTACCGGACAACCGTTGGAGGTGACTCAACATGGCGATCATGCGATATGAACCCGTCGGCCTGGGCCAGCTGCAGCAGCAGATCAATCGACTCTTCTCCGGCTGGGACGACACCGAAAGCAGTGCGGCCACGGCCGGCTGGGTGCCCACCGTCGACATCAATGAGTTCGACGATCGGTTTCAGCTGTTCGTCGATTTGCCGGGCGTCGATCCGGACAAGGTCGACATTACGCTCGACAATGGCGTGCTGACGATCAGTGGCGAACGCACGGCCCCCGAAGAGAACAATGGCATGGTGCAGCGGCGGGTAGAACGCGGTGCGGGCCATTTCCACCGCCGTTTTATCCTGCCGGACACGGTGGATGCGGACAAAGTGGCAGCGAGCAATCGCCACGGCGTGCTCGAGATCTCGATTCCGAAGCAGGCCAGAGCGTTGCCGCGACGGATCAAGGTGGCAGCGTAACAGCCAGCGGGCGGCGCGAGTGCGGCTACGTACTCGCGTCCGCCTGCGACATGTTTACGGTTCGGCAGCGGTCCGAAGCCTGGTGGCGTGCAGCAGGCCAGAAGGTGGGAATAGCGGCTGGCCGTTCTCCCCGTACAGCACATCTTCTATAGCGAACTCGGCCTCGCTCAATACATAGGTCAGATCGGGCGCAATGATTTGCTTGAACGCCTTGCTGACGTATTGACAGTCCGAGCGACTGACGCGGGCCACGAATACTCCCGGGCGTTCACCTGCCAACCATCGAATGGCGCACGACTCCGGAAACTGCATCAGCACGGTCGGATCGAGTGATGCCAACTGCGCCGCGTGCTGTTCGAGATTGGCATAGCCTTGCTGCGGATAGAATACGACCGATCGCATCCGGTTGGTCGAGCGCTTGGGATCGAGGTCGAATGCATAGATCTTCTGCTGAAACGGCTGCGAGGAATCGAACCCATCGCGCGATATCTGATGATAGAAGACGTACTGCGCACCGAACTGCGGCGCCGTGATCGGCACGATCTTGTGAAAGAGCCTGCCCGCGGGTGCACCCGGCTCACGAGGATCGGCCGGCGCCGGGCCAGAATAGTGGCCGGGCAGCAGGGTCACTATAGCTGCAAGATCCGTGTCGAGCTTTGCGGGCGATCGTGATCCAGCGCCGGGCGAACTCGCGCAACCGGAGGCTACCGCCACTACGAGACAGATCAGCCATGCCGCATTTCCACCCCGCCGTGCTCGAACCTGAACTATCATCCGGTGAACACCATTCCTGTTGATCTTCTATGCGTATCTGGCAAGACGAAATCACTCTCGAAAAATTCAGCGCGGTTGAACGCGCAACGGCTGTCGAACACTGTGGTCTAGTATTGACGGAACTTGGTGACGATTTTCTCTCGGGTATGCTCACTGTAACAGCCGCTGTGCAGCAGCTTGATGGAACATTGCATGGTGGTGGCTCGGCTGTTCTGGCGGAATCACTCGCCAGCCTCGCAGCAAACGGCGTAGTCGACAGAAGCCGCTTCGCTTGCCTCGGTCAACAGATCAATCTGGCACATCTCAAGCCCGTTCCGTTCGGGGACACGATCAAGGGGACGGCGCGTCCGCTCGGCATGGATCAACATACTCAGGTCTGGGGCGTCGACATCGTCAATAACAGCGGTGAACTGGTGTGCGTTTCCCGTGTGATGATGGCGGTGGTGCCACGACCGGCGAACGCCAAGGCGTTTCTGAACGGCTTGTCGGCCAGCTAGCCCCGGCGTCAAAATGCGCCAATCCCCGTCAGTTCACGTCCGATCGTGAGCTGATGAATAGTCTCGGTGCCTTCATAGGTGATCACGCTTTCGAGGTTGAGTGCGTGCCGGATCGGCACGTACTCGGCGCTGATGCCGGCACCGCCCAGCATGTCGCGGCAATCGCGCGCGATATCGAGCGCCATGCGGCAATTGTTCCACTTGGCGAGCGACACCTGCGCCGGCGTCATCTGGCCGCTGTCTTTCATCCGCGCCAGTTGCACAACTAACAACTGTGCCATGGTGATCTTGCGCGCCATCTCGGCCAATCGAATCTGGATGGCCTGGTTGGCCGCCAGCGGTCGGCCGAACAACACTCGTGATGCAGTGTAGTCGAGCAATTGCGCGAGGCAGGCTTGTGCTGCACCAATCACGCCCCAGGAGATGCCAAAGCGAGCCTGGGTGAGGCACGAAAGAGGTGCTTTGAGTCCGACCGTAGACTTCGGCAGCATGTTCGCCGACGGTACAACCACGTCTTCGAAGAACAGCGAACCAGTGGACGACGCGCGCAGGCTGAACTTGCGCTCGATTTCCGGCGTCACGAAGCCCTTCGTGCCGCGCTCAACGATGAAGCCACGAATGCCTTCTTCGGTCATCGCCCACACGACGGCGAGATCGGCGATCGGCGCATTGGTGATCCACATCTTCGAGCCGTTCAGTACCCAGTCGCCGCCACGTCTTTTCGCGTGGGTCTTCATGTTCACGGGATCAGAGCCACCGTGTGCCTCGGTGAGGCCGAAGCAGCCGATCAGCTTGCCCTTGGCCATATCCGGCAGATACCGTTGTTTCTGTTCGTCGCTGCCGAATGTATAGATCGGATACATGCAAAGCGACGATTGCACCGAGACGAAACTACGGATGCCGGAATCACCCCGTTCGAGCTCCTGGCAGATCAGTCCATAGCTGGCAGCGTTCATGCCGGCGCATCCGAAGCCCTGCAGAGACGAGCCGAACAGCCCGAGCGCAGCAAGGCCGGGAATCAGGTCTCGTGGAAAAGTATGGTCTTCGAAATGACGCTGGATGATCGGCAGCACTTCCTCGTCGACAAAACGTCCGACGGAATCCTGCACCATGCGCTCGTCTTCCGCGAGCATGCTGCGCACATCGTAGAGATCCAGCGGATCGAGTGTGCGACGGTCCAGTAATTTTTCAGCCATACGGTTCTCTCAATAGCTCGGATTGTCGACCGGCAGACCCATTGCGTGCTGGCCCCACATGATGCCAGTCACATCCCACGACAGACCAAGGTGGGAAGCGGCGGCGTGCATGTCGCGGAACGACCGCTGCATGTAGTGATCGAGATAGATACCGCGACCGCCGGATGCAGCGAACAAGCGATCGATCGCACTGGTCAGCAGTTTGGTAGCGTAGCCCTGATTGCGACGCCAGTGAATACGCTGCTCGATCGATACGGGCGCGCCGCGCTCCACTGTCGCCATGGCGTCGCGGCAGTCCTGCATGATCAGCGCGCGCGCTGCTTCGATTTCACAGGCCGCTTCTGCGACTCGTAGTTGCACCACCTGCTGCTGCGCCAGCGTACCTTTGCCGCGCACCAGATTGCGCGAGCGGGCCGCCTCCATGTACTGCTCGAGCGCGCCTTCGGCCATACCGAGCGCGGGCGCGAGAATCGCGTAAGGGTTGATGGCGATCAACGGCAGCCGAAACAGCGGCGCCTTGTGCAGATCAGTCCCAGGGCCGCCGCCGTCGCGCAGCTCGGCGGTGGGCGCCAGACGATGCGCGGGCACGAACACGTCGGTCAGCTTCGCATCGCGACTCCCGGTGGCAGCCAGGCCGGCCACGTGCCAGGTGTCCACGATTTCGCAGTCGGACACTGGCACGACGACATAGGTCGCCACGGGCGCACCAGCGCCATCCGCCGCTGGCAACCAGGTGCAAAATACGGCCCAGTCAGCGATATCGATGCCGCTGACAAACCGCCAATGACCGGTCACCCGGTAGCCTCCCTCGACCGGTATGGCTTTGCCATCTGGTGTAATCGACGATGTGATCAACGCGTCCGGATCATTGTCCCAGACGTCGTGCTGCGCGCGCGCCGGGAACTTGGCTAACAACCAGGCACGTTCGGCGGTGACGCCGTAAACCCACGCGGTCGACCCGCAGCCGCGCCCCAGCAGGGCGACCAGCTCGACGAATTCGACCAAACCCAACTCGTAGCCGCCAAACAACTTCGGTTTCTGAACGTTGAACAGTTGCGCCGCGCGCAACTCACGCACTGTCTCGTCGGGCACGCGCCGCGCCAGCTCCGCCGCCTGCGCTCGTTCGCGCAAGCGCGGCACAAGCTCCTGCGCACGGCTCAGGAGGCTGTCGAAACCGGGCTGCGTAGCAGACGCGATCGTAGCAGTCATCACTCAATACTCTGTGTATTTCCTGGACTGCCCGCGGACCTTATCCGCCGGGTAGCGCTCAGCATTCTTCACCAACTTGGCCGCAGCGGCTGCCAGCAAATCGACGCCTAACTTGTCAGCCAGTCGAACAGTGTACAGCAGCACGTCCGCCAGCTCATCGCTGATCATCTCGCGCCGCCGTGCGTCGAGCGCCAGATCCTGCTGCTCGGCAGCCCACTGAAAATGCTCCATCAGCTCGGCTGACTCGATGGAAATCGCCATGGCGAGGTTCTTGGCACTATGGAACTGGTCCCAGTCGCGCTCGGCTGCGAAAGCGCGCAGGGCATGTTTGAGTTCTTCGAGACTTTGCATGAGGCGGCCCCCGGCGATGACGACTATGGCGGTGAGATTGTCACCCCGATCGCGACGGCGTAAAAGCACTAATCCACGCGCACAAAGGGAGAGCGAAGATGAGCCAGCGATTGAGTCGACGAGCATTGCTCAATACAGCCGCCGCGGCGGGAGTCTGGATGGCGACTCGACCCACCGCGGCGCTGGAACCGCGCGCCGACAACCCGCTGGCACGGCTGTCGGGCAACGAAAACCCCTATGGTCCCGGCCCCAAGGCGCGCGCGGCGATTGCGGCCGCGATGTCGGAGTCCTGTCGCTACAGCGTGGGCAGTTACAATGCGCTGCTCGACGTGCTCGCCAAGCACGAAGATGTGCCGCGCGACAGTATCGTGCTCGGCTCGGGCTCAGGCGAGCTGCTGCACATGCTGGCGCTCGAGTTCGTCGGCCGGGGCGAGCTGGTCAGCGCCTGGCCTACCTTCGGCCAGATCATGACCTATGCCGAAAAGCTCGGCGCCACCGTGCGCAAGATACCGCTCGATTCGCAACTGCGCCATGATCTCGCCCCACTCAGCGCGGCGGTGACTCCCAGTACGGGCTTGCTGTACCTGTGCAACCCTAACAACCCGACTGGCACCGTAGTAGATGGGCCGGCGTTGCGCGAGTTCTGCCGGCAGATGGCCGGACGCACTCTGGTAGTCGTCGATGAAGCCTATATCGATCTCATCGAACCCGGCGCGACCGAGAGCATGGTCGATCTGGCACGCACGGGCGACAATCTCGTAGTACTGAGGACATTCTCCAAGATCCATGGGTTGGCGGGTCTGCGGATCGGCTATGGCATCGGCAATCCGCAAGTCATGGCGCGCCTGCGACGCATGCAGATGGTGTTCCCGAATACACTCGGACTGGAGGCCGCGCGTGCCAGCCTGAGCGATCGAGAGTTCCTCGCCACCACCGGCAAAGCCATTGCGGTCGATCGACGCCGCATGCGCGACGCCTGCCGTGCACTGGGACTCGAGTGCGCCGACGCCCAGGGCAACTTCGTGTTCTTCAAGACCGGGATGCCCACAGACCAATTCCGCGAGCGCATGCGCGCCCACCAGATCGAAGTCGGTCGCAACTTCGAGCCGTTGCTCGACTGGTGTCGCGTTACGGTGGGCACCACTGCCGAGACGGACCGCTTCCTGGCGGCGTTGCCGCGCGTTGCCGCGAGCTGACGTCAGGGGCACAATCGGGCTCATCCGCGCTCGCGCGCGCAACACTTCAACAGGGCAACCCATGCTTCGACTCATTGCGATCCTGGTGGCCTTATCGGCCTTCAACGTCTCCGCCATCGGCCAGAGCAAGACGCCGCTCACCATCGAAGCGGCATGGCAGATGCAACGCCTGGGGGGGCCGAGTCTCTCGCCGGACGGGCGCCTCACCGTCGTGCCGGTGTCGACGGCCAACATGTCCGAAAACAAGATTACCACCGACCTGTGGTTGGTACCGACTGCCGGTGGCAGTGCACGACAACTAACGAGTGACAGAGCCAACGACACGGATCCGGTGTTTAGTCCGGATGGCAAACACGTCGCGTTCGTATCGAAGCGCGGCGATGACAAGGAGAACCAGATCTACGTGATCCCGGTCGACGGCGGCGAAGCGCGTCGCCTGACCAACGTACCAACCGGGGCCGGTGCACCCAAGTGGTTTCCGGACGGCAAGCGGCTCGCCTTCGTGTCAGAGATCTGGCTGGATCTCGTCAAGTGGGACGACCAGGGCAAACGCATGCAGGAGCGCAATGAATCGAAGATGAGTGGGCGTATCTGGGAGCGTGCACCGATCGCGTACTGGGATCACTTTCTCAATGACCGCGAACCGCATCTATTCTCGATCGCAGTCGAAGGAGGTGAACCGCTCGCCATCACACGGCTGTCCGGTTTCTATCTCTCGAAGCAGGAGTACGACAGCTCGTCCTACGACATCGCGCCCGACGGTGAGGAGATGGCCTTCGCGGCCGACACCAACCGCGGTCCGGGCACGATGCCCAACGAGGACATCATCACGATCGCCGCTTGTGGCTGCAAGCCACCGCGCAATGTGACCGAGGCCAACAAAGCGGACGACACGTCGCCGGCCTATAGTCCGGACGGTCAATATCTCGCGTACGGCGCCAAGCAGATTCCCGGCTTCTACGCGGACCGCACGCGGCTGATGCTGCACGATCGCAAAGCCGGGTCGGCGCGCGAGTTGTTCCCTGACTGGGACCGGTCAGCCAACAACCTCGTGTGGGCGCCGAACTCGCGCGCTCTCTACGGCGCGATCGACGACGCGGCAACGCAGCGTATCTATCGGTTCGATCTGGGCGCTACGCGCCCCGTCGCGATCACGCAGTCCTCGAGTTTTTCCAATCTGGCAGTTGCAGACAGCACGATCGTGGCTTTGCGCCAGAGCTTTTCGGAGCCGCCGACGCTGGTCAGCGTCGCGCCCCCCCGTGCCGGGACGGCAACCAAGCTGACGACGTTCAACGATGCAGCCGTAGCCAGTACGGACTGGGGCCGCGTCGAGAGCATCATCTATAAGGGGGCGCGCAACGACGATGTCCAGATGTGGGTAGTCTATCCGCCGGGGTTCGATGCGACGAAGAAATACCCGGTGTACATGCTGCTGCACGGCGGCCCCCACAATGCCATCACCGACGCCACGCAATGGCGCTGGAACGCCCAGGTATTCGCAGCATGGGGCTACATCGTCACGTGGCACAACTTTCACGGCTCGAGTGGCTTTGGTCAGGAGTTCACGGACTCGATCAATCCGGATCGAATTTCGCTGCCGTATGAAGATACGATCAAGGCTGCTGAGTGGCTCAAGAGCAAGCCCTACGTCGACGGCGATCGCATGGTGGCGGGCGGTGGCAGTTATGGTGGCTTCCTGGCGGCCACCTTGTTAGGCCGGGAGCACCCTTTCCAGGCACTCATTGCGCACGCGGCAGTCTACAACAGCTACACGCAGATTGGCGCGGACTACGGCGCCGAACCGGATCGCTTCTTCGAGTACTGGGACAAGCCCGAGGAGTTTGCGCGCTACTCACCGCACACCTCTGCAGGCAACTTCAAGACGCCTACGCTCGTGATCCATGGCCAGCTCGATCAGCGGGTGCCCGTCAATCACGGCGTGGAGCTGTTCAATACGCTGCAGAAGCGTGGCGTACCGTCGAAGTTCGTGTATTTCCCGGACGAGAACCATTGGGTACTGAAGCCGCAGAACTCAGTCTTTTGGTATCAGACCAAGAAGGACTGGCTGGCGAAGTACGCACCGCCCGGACCGGGTAAATGAACCGTCGCGACCTGCTTCGATTGTCTGCCGCCGGTGTTCTCGCAGCGTCGAGCAACGCTTGGGCGCAGGACGACGAGGCGCGTAGCAAGCCTCTCAGAATTCTGATACTCGGCGGCACTCGGTTCATTGGCGTACACATGACCGAGCTGGCCCTGGCGCGCGGTCACGAACTCACGTTCTTCAATCGCGGGCGCACCAAGTCGGAACTGTTTCCGGAGGTCGAGCGGATCCTGGGGGATCGAAACGGCCGCCTGGGCGGGTTGCGCAACCGAGACTGGGATGCGGTGATCGACAACTCAGGCTACGTGCCTCGGCACGTGCGGCTGTCGGCCGAACTGTTAGCGCCACGGATCAAGCAGTATGTCTTCGTCTCGACGGTGTCGGTCTATCCGGACTTCTCGGAACCACGCGATGAGGATGCGCCGGTCGGGACGCTGCTCAACGAGCGTGTCGAAGAAGTCGATGCCGAGACCTACGGCCCATTGAAGGCGCTGTGCGAACAGGCCGCCGAGCGTGCCATGCCCGGACGCACGACCGTGCTGCGCCCCGGTCTGATCGTGGGGCCGCACGACAATACCGACCGCTTCACGTACTGGCCGGTGCGCGCTGCACGGGGCGGCGAGTTCATCGCCCCCGGCTCGCCACGGGATGCCATCCAGTTCATCGACGCCCGCGATCTCGCGCGCTTCACGCTCGATGCGATCGAACGACAGATCGTCGGCACATACAACGTCACCTCCCCGCCAGGCAGATTCTCGATCGGCGCGTTGGTAGACGCGTCGATCTCGAGTGCCATGGAGTTCGTCAAACCCGCGCAGACCCCGGTGCCGATGTGGATGCCAGCCGATTTCCTCGCCAGTCAAGGTGTAGAGCCGTGGAGTGACATGCCGGTCTGGTTGCCGGCGGAGGGCAATCAGATCGCGTTCGCCGCGACCCAGGTCGACCGGGCGCTCAAGGCGGGCCTGAAGATCCGTGCGCTGCAGAGCACGGTCGATGACACGCTCAACTGGTACCGGGCACAGCCGGAGGCCGATCGGGCGTCGCTCAAAGCCGGTATCGCGCGTGACAAGGAGGCAGCTGTATTGGCCGCCTGGCACGAGCGTACGGATGAGCCACCGGACGCAGCACCTGAAGCCGCTATTTCTTCGCGCGAGTGACGAGCTTGCGCCGCGTCTTACGCGGCCGCTGCAGTTTTGGGCTCACATGCTTGCCGGCACTGGGCGCCATGGCCACCTGATTGCGGCCACCATTCTTGGCCGCATAGAGCGCCTCGTCGGCACCGATCAGCAACGCCTTGGCATCGGCGGCCGGATCCAGGATTGCCACACCTACACTGACGGTCACTTGGCGCAGCGGCCACGGTGCACTCTCCATCGCCGCACGGCAGCGTTCGGCAATAGCCAGTGCCTCACGGCGTCCCGCGCGTCCCAGGATAACACCGAACTCCTCGCCGCCGAGTCGCGCGATGAGATCGGCATCCCGCACCTGCTTCTCGAGCACGCGCGCAGTGATGCGCAGCGCATCGTCTCCGGCGGCGTGCCCGAAACGGTCGTTGTAGGGTTTGAAGGTATCCAGGTCCAGCAGCAGCACGGCGACGCGCCGACTTCTTGCGGGCCGCGCCAGTTCATCGGCCAGCCGTCGATCGAACGCCCGTCGATTTGGCAGACCAGTGAGCGAGTCGGTCAGCGACTCGACCTTGAGTTGCGAATTGTGGGCCTCGAGTTCGCGCTGATAGAGGCGCATGTCGGAAATGTCGTGCGCGACGATGAAACCTCCGTCGACCTGCCCGTCCTCACCCAGCAGCGGCCGCGCCGTCAAGCTCAGCCAGCGCTCATCGCGTCGCGCACGCCGTAGCATGACCTCGACGTCGTCACAGGATTCGCCACGGGTGGCACGCAGCAACGGCCAATCGTTGAGCGGAAACGGTGTCTTGCCGTCAGCCGAACAGGCGTCTACCTCGTGCACCCAGGCGCGCAGATCGCAATCGACCAGTTCGCGATCGAACAAGCGCGCCGCCGCGGGATTCGCCAGTATCACCTTGCCGTGAGCATCGGCGACTACCACCGCTTCGGCCATACTCACCATGATCGATTGCATCAGGGTTCGCTCGCGCAGGATCTCACGCTCCGCAAGTCGGCGCCGCGTGATGTCCCGCACGATGACCAACACCTCGTCGTGCGGGAGTGCACGCAACCGGGCCTCGTACCAGCGAGGCTGACGGCCGATCGGCAAGGAATATTCGATCGCGATGGTCTCATGACCACGCCGCACCTGGGCGATAGCGGCATCGAACTGCGCGCCAGCTTGCGCGTCGAGTATGTCTGCCGGCCGCTTGCCAATCAGCAGCTCCGGCGGCAGTGGTGTTTGTTCACCGACATGAAAGCGACGCGCCACATTGTCGGCGTCCAGCCACAGGTACAGCTCAGCGTGCGTCTGCAGCACTGCCGCCATATCGAGCGAACTCGGGGTATCTGGTGCGTACTCGGACGGCGTCGGCGCCAACAAACGGATTGCCGCGAGTACCGCATCGAGGCGTGCATCATCCATTGCACTACTACTCATGTCAGTTTAGAAAAATCGATGCGCAGCGTCTTACCAGGGCAACTCGCTGCCATCGTACATGTAGAACTTGCCGGACTGCTCAGTCGTCAGGGAAGCAACGACCTTGCGCATACCGGCGACGCTGGTGGCCGCATCGATATCTGCCTTGTCACCACCCATTTCGGTCCGAACCCAGCCCGGATGCAGCGGTATGGCACACACACCATGCTTGCGGGCCAGATCGATACCCATCGAGCGCATGATGGCGTTCAGCGCAGCCTTACTACTGCGATAGGCGTACATACCGCCAACATTGTTCTTCGACATCGACCCGACGATACTCGAGATCGCGATGAGCTTTTTCTGCTCGCCACGCATGACGTGTGGCAGGAAGGCTTCGGCCATTTTCATCGGTGCAAAGGCATTGATCTTGAACACCTGGCTCCATTCCTCGAAATCGGACGCACCGAACTTGCCGGCGCCGAGACCACTCGTCGCAAAACTCTGTGCGCCCATCATGCCCGCATTGTTGATCAGGACGTCGATGGCTCGGTCGGCGAGCCTGGCGGCGAGATCTGCTATGGCGCCGAAATCGGCGACGTCGAGCGCATGAACATCAAACTGCTTCGGGTGCTGCGCGACCATGGCCTGCAACTCGGCTGCCGCGCCGGGATTGCGTGCGCAGGCAATCACCGACCAACCCTCGCCGCCGTACTGGCGCACCCACTCGAGCCCCAAGCCGCGGTTGGCGCCGGTCACCAGAACTGTCGGCATGGCAGATATTCCTCGCGTAAGATTTCGCGTCTTATTGTACGCGAGCAATGCCACGTTTCAGTCCAACCGTGAACCAGACCTACCGCAAACTGATCATCAGCCGTCTGACCGGCGAGTTTCGCAGTTCGACCACCGTTATCGACGCCGACTGGCAGGAGCCCGGTCCTGGTGAAGCTGTGGTGCGCAATCGCTATGCCGGATGCAATGCGATCTTCGACAAGAATCTCTGTCGCAACAAGATTCGCTATGTCGACGTCGTGCCGCCGTACGACATGGGCATCGAATCGATCGGCGAGATCGTGGCGTTGGGACCGGATTCGGGCGACTTCGCCATCGGCGATGCCGTAGCGACCGTCCAGCTCGGTACCGGCTACCGGGAATTCCAGCTCGCAGGAATCGAGCGGCTGGTCAAGGTGCGCGCAGCATCGCCGGAGATACTAACGATAGTACCGACCGGCGTTTCCGCATATGTGGGTCTGTACCACATCGCTGGCATGCAGGGTGGCGAAACCGTGGCAGTCTCCGCTGCCGCCGGCGGCATCGGTCATATCGTAGTGCAACTGGCAAGACTGGCCGGTTGCCACGTAATCGGTATCACCGGATCTGCTAACAAGCGGGCGATGCTCCAGAGTATCGGCTGCGATCGCGTCATCGACTATCGCAACGAAAGTCTGCGCCGCGTGCTCGAGTCCGAGTATCCACGCGGGCTCGACATTGCGTACGACACTGTAGGCGGTGAGGTTTTCGACGCGTTCGTGGATCACCTCGCGCAGCGCGGTCGCGTGATCATCAGCGGTCATACATCGGATTTCGATCAGCCGGTGGAAGACGTGCCCCAGCCGCGCATCTACCGCAAGCTCTACTGGAAGTCTGCTTCCGTGCGTGCTTTTCAGAATCAGGCATTTCCCGAGTACCAGGCCAACGCGACACACAAGATGCTCGCGCTCTACTATCGCGGCGACCTGAAGCCGCAAGTGGATCCGACGCCGTTCGTTGGGCTCGAGTCGGTGGCCGATGCGGTCGAGCATATGTTGGCAGGCCGCAACATCGGCAAGGTAGTGATCCGGATTCCATGAACTGGTGGCGTGCAGCGCGGTCTCACGCCGACCCCATTACAGGATCTCGAGGACTGTCTCCGCTGGCCGGCAAAGCTTCACACCGCGCGGGGTGACGACGATCGGTCGATTGATCAGAATGGGATGGGCGAGCATGTGATCGATCAGCTGCGCGTCGGTCCAGTGCTCGTCGGCCAAACCAAGCTCTGCGTACGGCGTACCCTTCTCCCGCAACAATGCACGCGGCGCGATTTTCATCCGAGACAGTAACGACTCGAGCATCTGACGGTCGGGCGGCGTCTTCAGATACTCGATCACCGTCGGCTCGAGGCCTTTCTGGCGGATCAACTCGAGCACATTGCGCGACGTACCGCAGCCAGGATTGTGGTAGATGGTGATCGGACTCATGAGTGCCTCCTGAACGAAAAAGCCGCTGCACTCGCGTGCAGCGGCTTGCCGTCTCGACATCCGACGCAGGTCAGCCCGCAGACATGTTCAACATCTGCATGACCTCGGCACCCTTGTCCTTGACCATCTTGGCCTTGGCAACAGCGTCCATCACATTGCCACTGGCGGCCGCCGCAGTCGCCTCGCTCCAGGTGGACTGCATCATCTCATAGCCAGACTTGGCCGAGTCGAACGACGCCTGATCGATGCCCTTCGGCAAGCGCTTCGATTTCGAGAGCACGCCGATACGGCTACCAATGGCTTCGACCATCTTGGGCAGATCGCCCGCCATACTGGACCATTCGGTCGTCGCCGCTGCCATTGCTGCTTCCATCTCGCTCTTCTTGGCAGCAACGGTGTCCTTCAGGGCAGCGATGCTTGTCGTGAGGCCGCCAGCGCCGGCCAGAACTGCCTTGTAATCGCCCTTGGCCAGATTGTCCTTGAGTCCCGTCAGTGTGCTCTGCACGCCCGCCAGATCGTCAGGGGCATATTGGGCGGCATCGGCACTGACTTCGGCCAGCGCACTCTCGGCCGAGGCAATCGCCTTCGTTGCCGGTTCTTTCTGTCCCGCGCAGGCAGCCAGTAGCACGGCCGCCGCCAGGGTCACAATCCATGGGTTGGTTTTTCGCATGAGCTCAGCTCCTTTTCAAAATCAGAATCTTTAGGGAATCCGTAACTTCTGGCCGACCTTGATCTTGTTAGGATCTTTCAGCTGGTCGCGATTGGCCTCGAAAATCTGCGGGTACAGCATCTTGTCCCCGTAAAACTCCTCGGCAATCTTCGACAACGTGTCGCCCTTCTTGACGGTGTAGTACTGTGCGTACGGGTTGTCCTCGGCCGCAGGTTTCTTTTCAACTGCCATGTATTTACTCCTCAGAAACTTTCCAGGGAACCGGTGCAAAGCCAGCAATCGTCGTACATGTTAGCACTTCGGCGGCGCGTAACAGCTACCATTTGAGCATGCGCTGGCCCATGAGCCGCCCCATGGTCAACGCCGGCTGCAAGCCCATGCCGCCGACGAAGGCATCGCCGTTCGCGCGACCGAAGCCCAGCAGCTCGCCCACAGCGTATAGATTCGGGATCGGACTGCGATCGGCTCTCAGCACCCGAAGTTCTTCGTCGGTATCGAGGCCCGCCCAGCCGGTGACAGACAAGCCGTGGTGCAGTACCGCATAGTATGGCGCACTGCCCAGTTCACGCGGCAGGTGCTCGCGCCCGAAGTGCGGATCGTCACCCGCGGCCACCGCCGCATTATAGCGCGCGATGGTATCTGCAACTGACGCCGCGTTCAGGCCGGCGGCAGTGGCCAGCGCCTCGATGCCGTCGGCTCGTTTGAACGATGGGTGCACGTTCCACGCAGCGGCCAGTTCTTCAGGCTTGAGGCCGAAAAAGAACGGTGTGGGCGCGGCATCGACGATCCCCTGATCGTAGATTGCCCAGAATGACATCTCCGGCAGCGGCAACAACGCGCGTTCGCGGGCATCGACGCTCGGATGGTCTTCGCGCAGGAAACGCTTGCCGTCGAGCGACACATAGATCTCCCACGGCTGCCGCAGTTGCGGTGTCAGCACCGTGAGTACATTCACCTGAGTTGGATCCTGCGGATTCCGAATGCCCGCGAAGGTGCACAGATACTTCTGGCCGTGTTCGAGTACCGCGCCAGCGTCGAGACCAATCTGGTGGCCATCGCCGCGAGCATATTCGTAACCCCAGCTGTACAGTGGGTAACCGTGCGTCCATTCCTTGAACCGCTCGGGATGGCGCGCGTAGCCGCCGAGTGCTAACACGACATTCCTGCCGGTCGCCTCGTGTCCGACGCCTTGCTGATCGGTATAGCGTAGACCGTGAACCGCACCGTTGTGATCCTGCACCACTGCGGTCACCGTCGTCTGCAACTGCGTCCTGATACGGCCCGCCCGTTCCTGCGCCCGATAGAGCGGCAGCATCGCTTCCAGAATACCGAGTGCCTTGCGCGGTCCGAAATAGGTGCGTGGCTGATCGTAAGGCTCGTGGGCCAGATAGATGATCGGGTGATCCGGCATCACTTCGAAGCCGTTGTCGAGCAGCCAATGCAAGGTGTCCGCCGCATTGTCGATCACCTTGCGCAGGTACGCACCATCCGCGCGGCGATGCGAGATGCGCATGGCGTCTTCGAAATGTTTCTGTGGCGAGTCATCGATAGCGCGCTGCGCCTGCAGCCGCGTGCCCGCGGCCGACAATTGCCCGGACGACATATGGAGCGTGCCGCCTAGCTTGTCATTGCGCTCCAGCACCAGCACCCGCGCACCGCGCTGCGCTGCGAATATCGCGAGCGGCATGCCGGCAGTACCTCCACCAGCGACGATGACGTCCCATTCAGGATCCGTGGGCATTCCCTGTCTCCTCGTATTCGAGCAGCTCGTAGTAGGCATCGAGATGCTGCCACTCGATGCGTACCAATTGTACGTCCGGACCGGTCACCCAGAAGTGCAATGACGGAAAATCGACCAACAGGATCTCGAAGTGTTCGGTCGCGAAATCTCCCGCCGGAACGCGCAGCCGCTCCTCGCCCACTCGCTTGAGCGTGCTGTCGCCCAAAAGGATCATCGGGCCGGTGGCGCCATTCGCCGCGTGCGACGATGCTGGCTGTTGCGGGATCGACTGGATCGGTGGTCCATCCGCGCGCCACAGCGCGCCGTGCCAACCATCCGTGATGAGTGAATGGGTGCCGAAACGGACGGCGGGCGCGGGCAATTCGATCCGCTGCGCAAAGCGACCTTCCGCCGCCGTGTTGCCTTCGCACTCGACGCTGCACCCCGCAAAGCGAAACCACGAACTACCGACGAAGCGATTCTGAACTGACAAGCGGATGAAGGCGTCGAGCGGTCGCCAGCCTGCATCGACTGTGTACGTGACATCACGCAACACGACGTCATCATCCATTTCGCAGTGCGCACGCAACGTGCGGCAGCCGTCCGGCATCACGGTGACCGTGAACCACTCGCGCCCGATATCCCCCAGCCGATTGTGGAAATAGCCGAGCTTGCCGCGCAGCGTTCGATGGCTCATGCGACCGGACTGGCGATCAGCCGGCCCTGGCAGCAGCCGGATCCGGCATCGCCCGCAACTGCGCCTCGGTAAGCCGGTAGGCGAACAGGAACGGCAAGCTGAGCGCGAAATAGAGCGCTGGCAGAAATGCTGCGGCATAGCGAATGCCATCCACGGCTTCGGTGGACTGCGCCGCGGTCTTGGAGTCGAAGCCGAACAAGAATTGGAGCGCGACGCCCAGTATCGCTGGCGAGATGGCGAAAGCTGCCTTTTCCACGATGCTGTAGAGGCCTGAATAAATTCCTTCGCGCCGCAAGCCAGTGCTGCGGTAATCGTATTCGATGGTGTCAGGCAGCATCGACTGACCCATCAGGAGCAGGCCGCCCGCAGCCAGCCCCTTGATCGCCGCCCGCAGCAGGAAGAACCACAGCGGCTCCGCCGGATTGGCCAGCAGCCATGACAGCGACGCCAGCACGAACAGCACCGTGGCAAAGATATAGGTGCGCCGCTTCTCGAACAGCTTGGTGACCTGCAACCACAGTGGGATCGACAGTATCTGGGTCGCCATGCTGGCGACACCAAACCACAACAGCCAGGCTCCCGGGTTCTCTTTCTCCATCACGAACCGGATGACGAACACCGCAGTGGCGGTGTTGCTGGCGAGACCAAACAACTGTGTGAATTTGGTGCCGAGCAACATCGAGAATGGGCGATTGGCCAGGCCCAGCTTCAGCTGTTGCATGAACGGATAACGAACCTTGGTGCGTAGCGTGAATCGCGCCTTGGCGGTCCCGAAGAAGGCCATCGCCATGAACAGGAAGATGCCGGCACCGATCAACATGCCCATGAAGGCGTAACCCTCGGCACCGCCGCCGGCGAGTTCGACGATACGCTGCCCCGCAGCGCCGCCAACCAACGTGCCGATGCCGATGAAAAACACCCGGTAGGACATGAGCTTCGTGCGCTCGTGGTAGTCGTCCAGCATCTCGGCCGGCATCGCCATGTAGGGGACGTTGAAAATCGTATATCCGGTGCCGAGCGCAATCAGCAGGATCGTGATGACAGGCAGGGAGTCGGCGAACGCCGTGGTGCCGAGCGAATACAGACCGGCGAATGCCAGCCCTGAGACGGCCGCACCTAACAACAGAAATGGCCGGCGCCGTCCCCAGCGAGTCTCGCTTCGATCACTCAACACCCCCATGAGGGGATTCGTGACGATGTCCCAAATCTTGCTGGCGCCGATCAGCGTACCGGCGAGCGCCGCACCCAGACCCAGTACCGTGGTGAGATAGTAGAGCACCAGGAACGAGAAGCCATTCAGCAGCAGCGACGCACCGAGCGTGCCCACGCCCCAGCCGAGGTACAGCTTGAAATTGCTGGTGGCCGGCACGGCGGCAGCTTCTGTGGCCATTCAGTATTCCCCCCGGAAAGTACAGGTGACTGATCCTACCCCATCGGGTAGCGCCGCGCTCAAGGCAAATCCCTAACTACCCGCACGCCGAATATGTCACTCTTGCGGGTCTCCGGATCGCGGCCACGCCAGGCGGGCCGTTGCCGGAACATATGCGTGCGCCAACTGCCGCCGCGCACGCTGCGCAGCTCGCACTGGCCAGCCACTTCGTAGGCACTGCCGTCCACGGGCGCCGCGGCATAGGGGCCCTGATAGCAGTCCTGCGTCCACTCCCAGACATTGCCGATGACGTCGTACAGGCCGAAGGCATTGGGTGGATACTGCCCAATGGGTGCGACCGAGGCGTGCTTGTCCGTGCACTTCGCCGGCGGGAATTTCTTGGTCGGGTCGGCGCTCGAGGCATCGTACACATTGGCGTACTGGCAGCCTTCTTCCGGATCGTCGCCCCACGGGAAATCGGTCGCGGCACCGGCGCGCGCAAAATATTCCCATTCTGCTTCCGTGGCGAGACGGTAGTGGTGGCCGGTCACGGTACTGAGCCAGGCGACGTAGGCCCTGGCATCGAGCCAACTGATACAGACCACCGGCTCGTCAGGCGCGGTCGTGACGCCAGCCGCCGGATTGCGCCAGTTGTATGCGGGAAACATCTCGAAATTGTGTTTGACGGCGCTCCACCCGGCACAACCGGGGCCAGAGTCGTGAGCCGTAGCTGCGACGAACGCTGCATACTGCGCCTGGGTGACTTCGTAACGACCGACGGCCAAGGCGCGCGGAATGGTGACCGTGCGCCGTGGACCTTCCGGTCGGCCCTCCTCGCCTCCCTCGGCGCCCATCGTGAACGTGCCCGGCGGCACGACGACCATTTCCGGGCAGTGCTCACAGTCATGGAAACGACTACCGACTGACAACTGCACCGCGACGGTCGCGCGTGGCTCCGTCGCAGTCGCCGCGTGCGGCAGGATCGCCACAGTGACAACAGCCAGCAGCATGAGGGTGCACAGACGATTCATCGGCATCTCCTAACGACTCGCAGCGGCCGCGCCGGCCAGGCGACCGAACGTCGTCGCCGTCAGCAAGCCGTTGCCGGCCATGTAGCCCCAACTGGCTGGCCCCGAGATGCCGCGCGCGGCTCCCCCGCCGGCATAAAGGTTGGGCAGCGGCGTACCATCGTCGCGCAGCACTCGACCGACAGTGTCGACCGCCAGACCACCCTGCGTATGAAACAGCGCACCCGTGACCTTCACGGCGTAATACGGTGGCGCGAGTGTCGGCTTGCCGGTGAAGTCCCGCCCGAATGGACACTTTCGTTTGCCGAGTACCATCTCCGCCACGTCGCGCAGCGTTTGCGCCAGTGCGCCGGCCGGCAACTGCGTGGTCGCGGCCAGCTCGTCGATACTCGACGCCGTGACGATCGCGCGAGCCTCGATGGCATCTCGATAGTCGTCGAATTCCGTCATCAACTGATGCAGGCGCTGATCGTAGATGTCCCAGGCAACGTGCCCAGGCTGCGCTACAACCTCGACCGCCTGCTCCGAGTAGCCTTTGGCTTCATTCGAGAAGCGCTGGCCCAGCGCATTGACCTGAAAGCCGCCCTCCATGATGAGCGGCCAGAGGATCGGAATGCCACGGCCCGCGGCGAGCCCACCGTGACCTTGATAGGAATGGATGTCGCGGACCGCTGCCCCCAGCGCCAAGCCCCAACGGATCGCATCGCCCTTGTTGCCGGGGTGACCGAAGAACGTCGCGCCAACGATCTCCGGAATGTAGTGCGCGACCATCTCGGCATTGCCGGCGAAGCCACAACACGCCAGTATCACAGCATCGCAGGCCAAATCTTCGTTGCTGCCGTCGGGCCGCTTTATTCGCACACCCCTGACGACTGACTGCGCGTCGGCAAATAGGTGGGTAACCAGCGCGTCGGTCAGCACGTCGATGCCACGCCGTTCCACGGCCGCCGTCAGCGAGCCCATCAGCTCGGACCCGGTGCGATTGGGTGACCCGTGCATCCGCTTCACCGAATGACCCGGATAGAGAAAACTGTCGACCAGGGTGAGTGGCACACCATGAGCATCGACTAACCACTCGACCGTGCTGGCCGATGCTGTTGCCAGTGCGAGCGCGATGGCGGGATCGGTCTCACCGCGCGCTTTGTCCACAATGTCCCGTGCGAACAGCTCGGGAGAGTCTTCGATACCGCGCTCGCGCTGCATGCGCGTACCGGCCGCCGGCAGCAAGCCCGTCGACATGGCGGTCGTACCGAGCGCCGACGAATCGCGCTCCAGCACCAGCACCTCCGCACCCGCTTCGCTGGCAGCGAGCGCTGCCGTGAGACCGCAGCCGCCGCCGCCCACTATGAGCACGGCAACCTTGGCACTGAAGTCGGCCTCGTGCGGCCGCAGAATTCCGCCCCCAGTCTCGTCCATCATGCTCCGATCACGAAATAACGCCACAGCGCATAAACGCTCATGCCGACGGCAATACAACCGACGATACTGCGTTTCCACAACAGGAACAGACTCGCGGCGATCGCGGCCGGCAGGCGGGGATTGTCGAGACCGAGCACGAGGGCATCCTGTCGAAACAGAATTTCGGGCACCACCAGCGCGGCCAGTGCACAGACGGGAGCATAGCGCAGAGCAGCTTCAACGCGCGGCGCAAACCGCAGCCGCTCGCCCACGACGAGCAAAGTGGAGCGCGTCACGAACGTAGCGAGCGCGACGCTCGCGATCGCCAAGGCCATCTCGAGCGGCGTATAGGCGTCGCTCATCGATTCACCTGTGCGATCTCGCTGCGCGAACGCTTGCGCGCATCGAGCCACATCGCAACCGTGATGCCGATGATCACGCCGGCCAGCATGCCCAGGCGCAGCGGCCAAGCGTGCGCCAGCACCGCGACGACCGCTGCTGCCAGCGCACCAGCGAGCGCCGGCCATTCACGACACAGCGGTACGACCAGCGCCAGCAACGCCAGAATGCCTGCGAACTCCAGGCCCCAGTGAGTAGGAATATAGGCCGCACCCACGATGCCGATGATCGATGCGACGTGCCACAGCACCCAGTTGGTCAATGCCATACCAAAGTAATAAGCATCACGGTGGAGGAATGCGCCTTCGGTCGCAACCCGATTGGTGAACGCCACGACGACGAAATCGCCGCTCAGATAGCCGAGCCACAAACGACGCCACCAACTGTAATCCAGGAACCAGCTGCGTAGCGCCGCGCTGTAGATGACGAAGCGCAGATTGGTGATGATGGCGGTCGCCGCGATGATCCACACGGGTGTCACGTCTTTCAGCAATGGCAGTACCGCAAGCTGCGCCGAGCCGGCATAGGCCGTGAGACTCAGGCCCAACGCTGCCGACACAGCCAGGCCGAACTTGACCATGGCGACACCCGTGACCACGCCCCACGCCACCGCGCCTGGCATCGCAGGCGCAATATCCCGCATACCGCGCGCGAACTCCCGTCGGCGCAGGTCGGCCTCGTTCGGTGGTGACATGCGTCCAAGGTAGCGAACCGCCCACATTTTCGATAGCCCCATTGGGTTAGGATCGCGGCCCATGCCAGCGGATTTCGACTGCATCATCATCGGCGCGGGGGTCGTCGGGCTCGCCGTCGCGCGCGCCTGTGCGCAGCGCGGCTACAGCACCCTGGTCGTCGAGCAGCATGGCCGCGTCGGCGAGGAAACCTCCTCGCGCAATTCCGAAGTCGTCCACTCCGGCATCTACTACCCCACCGGCTCACTGAAGGCCCGGCTGTGCGTCGCGGGCCGCGATGCGCTGTACGACTACTGCGACACCCGCGGCATCGCCACCCGACGCTGCGGCAAACTGATCGTCGCGACAACCCCCGCCGAAGAAACCGCATTGCGCGCACTCGCCGAGCGCGCCGTTCGCAACGGCATCGGCCCTACTGAATGGCTCAACGCGACGGCCGCGCGGCGGCTCGAACCGGATGTGGTGTGTACCGCGGCACTGTGGATCCCGATCACCGGCATCGTCGACAGCCATGCACTGATGAACAGCTTCGTCGCCGACCTGGAGTCTCTGGGAGGCCTGCTGGCCTTGCATACGACAGTTCTGCGTATCGTCCCCGAGCGCGATTCGTTCGCGCTGTTCACGGCCGGCACAGACACTGCCGTACGCAGTCGCGTGGTGATCAACGCCGCCGGACTACACGGCACGCGGGTCGCGCGGCTGGTCGAAGGCATCGACCCTACCCGGATCCCGGCGACGCGCTATGCCCGCGGTTGTTACTTCGACTACGCCGGCAAGGCACCCTTCACGCATCTCGTCTACCCCATGCCCGTCGACGGCGGCCTTGGCGTACACGCCACCCTCGACCTGACCGGTCGTGTGCGCTTCGGTCCCGACGTCGAATGGCTCGACGCGATCGACTACACGGTAAGCCCCGCTCGCGGCGAATCCTTCTATGCAGCGATCCGCCGCTATTGGCCCGGGCTCAAGGACCACAGTCTCACACCCGGCTATGCCGGTATCCGTCCCAAGATCGTCGCGCCCGGCGAGCCCGCCGGCGACTTCCTCGTGCAACAGTCGGACGCCCACGGCGTCCCGAACCTGATCAACTTGTTAGGCATTGAGAGCCCCGGGCTCACGTCATCGATGGCGCTCGGCGACTATGTCGCCGAGCGGATCGCCGAAGGATTGGGCGAGCTCGGCAACCGCTGATCGCAGGCGCAAGACTCGTCGTTCCAGCATGCCTGATCGGTACGGCGAACTTCCTTGAGCTAGCCAAAGGCGCTGCCATCTCGCTACTTGGTTTGACATGCAGTGAGATCAGGCCCAAGGGTCCAGCAACTCGATCGAAGTACCTTTGAAGTCACGCGCATTGCGGGTAGCCAACATGAAGTTGTGCTCCATCGCGATTGCGGCAATCGCCGCATCCGCGAAATGAATCGGATTGCCCGCCGCATTCGCTGAACTAACCACTTCGGCGTAGGCCGCCGCTGAGCGCTCGCCAAAGGCGAGAATACGCCCGGCGAACAATGACACGAGTTCATTACTGAGTACGCCTTGCAGTTCGGCGCGGCGTTTGCCTGCAGGCAAAGCCTGCACGCCAGCCAACAGTTCGGCCAGGCTGATTGTCGTCAGATAGAGCGTCACCGGCCCTTGTCGATCTAGCCAGCCCAGCACCGCTGGATCGGGGCGAGGCTTCAGCGGTTCGGACACCACATTGGTATCCAGAACGATCATGATTCAAAGCTCGCCGTTCGCGCCTTGCTGCGTTTGCGGCCGCGTGAAAGGTCCACGCCGCCGACGCGCTTGCCCAGAGATGCAAGAGCGGTGCCGAGACCGAAGTCTGGTCGCACCGCAGCATTCAAAATCTCACGCACTTCCGCTTCGGTACTGCGCCCAGCGTTTGCCGCGCGCGCCTTGAGTGCGCGGGCGGTTTCTTCCGGCAAGTTTCGTACTGTGATGGCTGCCATTGATATCATCCATTGATTTATGATAGCGTTATGCTATCAAATTCTTCAGTTGATGGCAATTTTGATCAACTTAGTTCCGCGACGTCAGAAAACCAGCGGCATGATGAGCACTGCTCCGAGTGTGATGACGATGAGTGCGATCACATCCATCCTGAGGCCTGCCCGCACGAATTCGCCGATCGGCACCCGGCCGCTGGCATAGACCGCGGTGTTGGCGGGCGTGCCGATCGGCAATGCATAGCCGCAGGATGCCGCCAGCGCCGCGGGTAGCAACAGCAGCACCGGTGCAACGCCCGCCGCGGCTGCCACAGCGATCAATGCGGGTGCGACCGTCGCCGCAGCACTGGCGTTGGTGGCCACCTCGGTCCAGGCGATGACGATCGCGACGATGGTCAGGACGAGCATTGGGTACGGCATGGCGGTCAGCATCTGCAGCCTATCGACGATGTAACGCGACAGGCCGCTGCTGTCCATCGCGTCGGACAAGGCGAGACTGCCGCCTAACAGCAGCAGCACTTCCCATGGCACGCGCCGCAGGTCGGCGGCGCCGAGTATCGTGCCGCGCTCGCCGCCCCCGGACGGAATCATGAACAGCACCACGGCGGCGACGATCGCGAGTCCGGCGTCGGTTAGGCTCGCGAGCGGTGGCCAGGCCCGCCAGAGCGGACCCAGCGTCCAGGAAAACGCGAGCACGGTGAACACGGCTGCCACGCGTTTCTCCGCCGTCGTCATGCGGCCGGCGGGGCGCATCTCGGTGAGCATCGCCTCGCGTAACTTGGGGTCGGCCCCCAACTCGAAGCGAAACACGCCACGGGTCAGTAACAGCCAGCCGGCTGGTACCAGCACGAGCGCCATGGGCACGCCGAAACTCGCCCAGGACGCGAACGTCACGGGCGTGCCGGTGCGTTGCGCAATGATGCCGGCCACCATCGCATTGGTGGGCGTGCCGACGACTGTCGACATCCCGCCGATCGTCGCCGCATAACCGACACCGAGTATCAGGCAGTAGGTGAAATGCCGCACGTCGCGCTCATCGGCACCGGGTCGCTCTGCACAAGCGGCCAGGCCGAGCGCCACCGGCAACATCATCAAAGCGGTCGCCAGATTCGACACCCACATGCTGATGAACGCGGCGGCGACCATGATGCCCAGCACGATGCGTCGCGGCTCACCACCCGCCGCAGCGAGCACGTGGAACGCGATGCGCCGATGCAGCGCGGAGCGCTCGACGCCGAGTGCTACCAGCGCGGCGCCCAGCAGCAGAAACATCATCGGACTGGCGTATTCGCGCGTCACAGGATCGAGCTTGCCGAGGCCGAGGAGCGGCAGCAGCACGATTGGCAGCAATGACGTCGCACCCAGTGGCAATGCTTCCGTAGCCCACCAGATCACCATCAGCGCAGCAACGGCGCCACAACGCCAGGCGGCCACCGCAACGCCGTCGGGCGGCCCTGTCAGCAGCATGAGCACGAAGATCGCCGCCCCAGCGGTCAAGCCGAGCAACTGCACCGGGGTTCGGGGCGCCGGTCGTGACTGGCTCAACGGCTCATTCCATGCGCAACACGGGCTTGATCGTCCGCGCGTGGTGCGCATCGTCGAGCGCACGGCCGATGTCCGTGAACGGGTAGTCAGTCGTTAGACGATCGAGCGGCAGCTTGCCAGCCAGATACATCTCGGCCAGCAGCGGAATGAACACGTCCGGAACACTGTCGCCTTCCAGCACACTCGTGAGCGTCTTGCCGCCGACCAGCAGCGGCAGCAGGGTCTGCGCATAGGGCTCGCCCATCTTCGGCACCGTGGCGATCGCGCAGACACCCTTGCGTCGCAGACAGTCGATCGCCGCAGCGATACTATCCACCTGGCCCGCGGTATCGAACGAATACATCGCACCGCCGCGTGTCAGCGAGCGAACGCGAGCGGCGACATCACCCTCGCGTGCGTCGATCGCAGCCGTGGCTCCCAACGAGCGCGCCAGCTCCAGTCGCTCAGGGTTCACATCGACGGCCACGATGGTGGCAGCGCCCGCGATACGGGCCGCCATGACCGCGGCCAGGCCCACTGTCCCCGTGCCGAAAACAACCACGCTCGAACCGGCGACGACTCGCAGGTTGTTGAAGATCGCGCCCGCCCCGGTCTGGATGCCACAACCCAACGGCGCTGCCAGCTCGAGCGGCATGGCATCGTGCATCCTGACGACGCTGCGTTCGGTGGCGAGCGAGTGCGTCGCGAACGACGACTGCTGAAAGAACGACCCGGAAATCCGCTCGTCGCCGCGGCGCAGTGTCTTGGAGCCGTCGGCGCGCGCGCCACTGAACTGCAGATCGTGGCCGTGTTCGCAGTAGGCGGGCGAGCCCTGTGCACACAGTGCGCAAGCGCCGCAGGACCCGAACGTCATCACGACGCGATCGCCAGGCTTCACTTTGCCGACGCCTGCGCCCACGCGCTCCACCACGCCCGCGCCTTCGTGCCCCAGCACCGCTGGCAGCGGATACATCAGTGGTGCAAACAGGTCCGTGTGACAGACGCCGCTCGCGACCACTCGCACGACCACTTCGCCAGCGCGCGGCTCATCCAGCTCCAGCGGCTCGATGGTCGGCGGCTGATCAGCCGAGCGACTGACCGCAGCGGAAATAAGCATGGACTACCAGACTCCGCTGTTCGGCATCGACGCCCACGGCTCGCGCGGTGCCAGCGCCGCGCCACGCTGTAACAACTCGACCGAAATGCCATCGGGTGAGCGCACGAAGGCCATGCGGCCGTCGCGTGGCGGACGATTGATGGTGACGCCGGCTGATTGCAAGTGCTCGCAGGCCGCGTAGATATCGTCGACCGCGTACGCGAGATGGCCGAAATTGCGGCCCCCCGTGTAGCTCTCGGGATCCCAGTTGTGAGTCAGTTCAACCTGCGCGTCATGGTCGCCGGGCGCCGCCAGAAAGATCAGCGTGAAACGCCCTTGCGGATAATCCTTGCGCGACAGCAGCTCGAGCCCGAGCGCGTCCCGATAGAATCGCAGCGATGCCTCGACATCGGTCACGCGCACCATGGTGTGGAGGTACTTCATGACGTCGCGTCAGAACATCTCGGACGAATCCGGCGGCTTGTTGGCGCGTTGGTGCCGGGCCGGTATGAAATCGCCCGTGATCATGCCGGCGTAACTCTGGCCAGGCCCGACCATCGGATAGACGCCGGCGTCCGGATCGATCATCACCTCGAGGAACGCCGGGCCCGGGTACTTGACGAACTCCTCGATGACGCGCGGCACGTCCGCTTTGTGATCGAGGCGCACGGCGAATTGAAAACCATCGGCCTCCGCCGCCTTGATGAAATCTTTCTTGTGCAGCGATTTGTCGGAGGCTGACAACCTGCCCATGAAGAACAGCTTCTGCCATTGCTTCACCATGCCGTCGCCGCAGTTGTTGAGCACGACCACCTTGATCGGAAGCTCGTAAGTGGTCACCGTCTCCAGCTCGCCGATATTCATGCGCACGCTGGCGTCGCCATCGATATCGATGACGAGCCGGTCCGGATGGGCGAACTGCGCGCCGATCGCCGCTGGCAGTCCGAAGCCCATCGTCCCCATGCTGCCGGAGGTGAGCCACAGGCGGGGCGCACGAAAGTCGAAGTACTGCGCGGCCCACATCTGATGCTGGCCGACACCAGTCGCGATGATCGCCTCGCCGCGCGTATGCCGGTTGAGCTCTTCGATCACGTAGTGCGGCTGGATCAACTCGCTGTCCCGGTCGTAGTTCATGGCATGCACGCGGCGCAACTCGGCGAGTGACTCGAGCCAGCCGCTGAGATCGCGCTTGAACTCGTGCCGTAGTCCGAATGCCGTCAGCGTACGCAGCCCATCGGCTAACAAGCCGACGTGCTGCCAATGCACTTTCTTGACCTTGTTGATCTCGGCCGGATCGACATCGAGCTGCGCGATGCGCCGGGCGCCAGGCGCAAAATTGGGCGGATCGCCCGCAACCCGGTCGTCGAAGCGCGCGCCCACGGTGATCAGGAAGTCGCAGTCTTCGACCGCGTAGTTGGCGAAGGCCGCGCCGTGCATGCCGAGCATGCGCATCGACAGGGGATGCGTGGTATCGAACACGCCGATGCCCATCAACGTCGTTACGACCGGAATGTCGAATTGCGTAGCGAACTCACGCAGCGCTTCGGCGGCATTGCCATTGACCGCGCCGCCACCGACGTATAACAACGGCCGCTCGGCCTCGCCCAGCATCTCGAAGAACTGCGCGGCCTCATGGTCGTCCACCGTGTTGGTCGCGATCACATCGAGACGCTTGCGATAGCCCGGCAACGGCAGCACGCCGTCGCCGACGAACACGCCTTGCCAGTTCTGCACGTCCTTCGGCACGTCGATCACCACCGGGCCCGGGCGGCCAGTGCGGGCGATCTCGAACGCCGAGCGCACGGTAGCCTCAAGCTTCTCAGGGTCAGTGACGAGAAATATGTGCTTGGCCACCGAGCCCATGATCGCCGCCACCGGCGCTTCCTGAAACGCATCGCTGCCTATGGCCGCGGTCGGCACCTGGCCGCAGATCACGACGACTGGTACCGAGTCGGCCATGCAATCACGCACCGGCGTGACGGTGTTAGTGGCACCTGGGCCGGACGTGACCATGCAGACGCCCACGCGGCCGCTGGCCCGCGCGTAGCCGGCTGCCATGAAGCCGGCGCCCTGTTCGTTGGCCGGCACGATCAACGGCATCTGCGGCCGACCGACGCGCACTTGCTCCTCGTTGTAACGGAACACCGCATCGTAGGTGGGCAGGATCGCGCCACCGCTGTAGCCGAAGATCGTCGTGACGCCCTCGTCCGCCAGCACCTGCACGACGATTTCCGCGCCGGACATCGTCTTGCCGGCGAGTGGATGCGAACCAGGCTTCGGGGTTTCGAGCGACTTCTTCATCGGGTATGGCAAACGTCTGGCGAAGGTAACTGCCGCAGCGTAGCAGCACTGTCGTCTGACACAAACTGTTGGGTTATTCTGGTGGCTTCACCAGGACTTCAGCCGTATGCGTCATATCATCGCCATCCACCTGCAGAACGAAGCGGGCGCCCTCACCCGGGTGACCGGCCTGTTCTCCACCCGCGGCTACAACATCGAGTCGCTCTCGGTCGCCACCACCAACGATCCGACGGTCTCGCGCGTCACGCTGGTGACCAAGGGTTCCGATGCCGTGATCCAGCAGATCGTCAACCAGCTACTGAAGCTGGTCGACGTGGTGGGTGTGGAGGATATGACCCGCGGTGAACATATCGAGCGCGAGCTCGTGCTGCTGAAGCTCAAGGTGGACCCCAAGGTCACCGATGCGGTGCGCGGCTATGTCGTGCGCTCGGGCGGTCGGGTACTCGATCCGCGGACGGAAGCGTTCGTCGTCGAACTGACGGCGAGCGAGATCGAGGTCAGCAAGTTCGTCGAGGATCTGGGGGAGAGCTGCGAGATTCTGGACGTGGTCAGGAGCGGCGCGCTGGGTGTGGCGCGGTATGCGCGCGCCCTGCAGGTCGTACGCTAGTCAGCGGTTTTCGCATCAATAGTGCCCTCTTAGCTATAATTTAAACCGCTAGTGGCTCAATAGCGCGCCTGATGGTATCCGGAACCGGCACCGGTCGGCGGCTTACCTGGTCTACGTACACGTGCACGAAGCGCCCCAGCGCAGCGGCAGCATCCTGGCCTTTGACGAACACGGCCAGTCGATACTCCACGCTCGACGTGCCGAGCCGCGCCAAGGCCAGCCCGACCTCCAGCCGATCCGGAAACGACACCGGCGCGAAGTACTGGCAGCCCGTCTCGACTACGAGACCGATCGCTGGCAAGTCGCGGATATCGGCGGCGGTGGCGTCGATGAGATAGCCGTTCACCGCCGTATCGAAGTACGAGTAATAGATCACGTTGTTGACGTGGCCATAGTGATCGTTGTCCAGCCAGCGCGTCGGCATCGGGCGGAATACGGGAAATTCGCCGCGTAGCGGCGCCGGGGTGCGGGTGGCGTTCATTGGCTTGCGTCCGGTTGGGTCCTGGCGATACTGCCTGTATGCGAACTCGAGCCGCCATTCTCACTCAAATGGGCGCCACCGCGCCCTACGCCGTTTCCAAACCCCTGGCAATCGAGGAGATTGAACTCGCGCCGCCGGGTCCGGGTGAGGTGCTGGTGCGGATGCGCGCCGCGGGCCTGTGCCACTCCGATCTCTCCGTCATCGACGGCAATCGCCCGCGACCGATGCCGATGGTGCTGGGTCACGAGGGCGCCGGCGTGGTCGAAGCATTGGGCGACGGCGTGCGGGATTTCGCCGTCGGCGATCACGTGGTGACCGCCTTCGTGCCGAGCTGCGGACAATGCGCGCCGTGCGCCGGCGGTCGGCCCGCATTGTGCGAACCGGGCGCGACCAGCAACACGGCCGGCACGCTCCTGTCAGGTGAGCGGCGCCTGCAGAACGCTGCGGGCAAGCCACTCAATCATCATCTCGGCGTCTCGGCGTTTGCCGAGTTCGCCGTCGTCGCGAGCGAGTCGTTAGTCAAGGTAGCTCGAGACTTGCCGTTCGACGAGGCGGCGGTGTTCGGCTGCGCCGTGATGACCGGCGTCGGCGCCGTCATCAATACGGCCGCATTGCCGCTCGAACGCAGCGTGGCGGTCGTCGGGCTGGGCGGTGTCGGCCTGGCAGCGTTGTTAGGCGCACGCGTACAACAGTCCGCCGTTCTGATCGCAATCGATCTATCGGCTGCGAAGCTCGCCCTGGCCACAGAACTCGGCGCAACGCATGTCTTCAATGCCGCAGATCCCGACTGCGCGGCGCAGGTCCGCGAAGCGACCCGCGGCGGCGTCGAGTACGCCTTCGAGATGGCAGGGAGCGTCAAGGCGATGGCGCTCGCCTACCAGATCACGCGCCGCGGTGGCACCACGGTCACGGCCGGCCTGTCGCACCCGAGTGCGATGTTCTCGATTCCGCACGTCGGCATCGTGGCCGAAGAGCGCACCATCAAGGGCAGCTACCTCGGCAGCGCGGTACCGCGGCGCGACATCCCACGCTATATCGATTGGTACCGCGCCGGCCGCCTGCCGGTCGACCGTCTCTTGTCCGAACATCTGGCCTTGGACGACATTAACGGGGCTTTTGACCGCCTGGCTCGGGGTGAATCGGTGCGCCAAGTGGTCCAATTTGCGTGAAGCCGATATCGGGTTCCATCGCACTTTCGATGTGGCTTGCGCGCAACGCTTGACGCGCGTCGCGCCGAGCGTGCACAGCGCCATATTTCTGTTAGATTTGGGCCGCTTGGCAGCCGCTGGCTGCTGTTTTTCGCACACCGACCCGCATAACACTCCGGGGGGGAGATCCTTTTATGTCGAGTAATCGTATGTTGCGTTTTGCCATCGCACTGGCGCTCGCGCCAGCCGCCACCCTCGCGCAGGAAACCGCTCAGCAAGGCGGCCTGCAGGAAATCGTCGTCACAGCCGAACGTCGCGAAGCATCGTTGCAGACCGTGCCGATCGCCGTCACGGCGCTGAATGAAGAAGCGCTGGCCGACCGGCAGGTGCTCGAATCGCGCGATCTCGCGCGTTTCACACCCAGCCTGAAGATGTTCAGCAACATCACTTCGCCTACCAACCTGTCGCCATCGCTGCGCGGCTCCTTGCAACAGGACGCCTCGCTGATCGTCGCGGAATCGCCTTTCGGCATTTACGTCGATGACGTCTATCTGGCGCGTTTGAACGGCAACAACATCACGCTGGCCGATGTCGAGCGAGTGGAAGTGCTGCGCGGGCCGCAAGGAACATTGTACGGCCGTAACACGCTGGTCGGCGCGATCAAGTTCATTTCGCGCACGCCAGGCGAGGACAGCTGGCTGAAAGGCAGCATCGGACTCGGCAACTACGATCAGTATCGCGGCAGCTTCAGCGCCGGCGGCATGCTCGGCGACTCGAACTGGGCGGGCTCGTTCTCGGCGCTACTCACCCACAAGGACGGCACACACCAGAACGTGAATCCCGGCAACCTGCGCGAGACGGGCTTGGAACGCAACTGGGCCACACGCGCCAAGTTGCGTTACATGGGCTTCGAGAAGCTCGACGTCACGTTCTCGTTGTCGCACGCCAACTCCAAGAACGATGCCCAGCAACTGACACCGGGCATCACGCCCAATGTGCCGAGCAATCAGCGCTTCACGTCGGACGATATCGTCACCGGCGCATTCGCAATTCCGATGAACCCGGCTTCGTTCGTCAACCTCGGCACCTTCGAGGTTTATACGCCGCTCGTGCCGGGCGGTGGTCCGCCACCCGTTGCGAGCCAGCCGCAGGGCGAGACCGAGCAGACGATCGGCTCGATCAATGTGTCCTACGATCTCGGCTGGGGCACCTTCAAGTCAATCACCGGCTACGTCAAGACCCAGGACTTCTTCAGCACGGACTTCAGTGGCAGCGGCGGCGTCATCGGCGCCAACCGGCTGGACGTCGATCAGTTCTCCGAAGAGCTGCAACTCGTGGGCACAGCACTGGACGACCGCCTGTCGTACATTGCGGGTTTGTATTTCTTCAAGGAGAAGGGCGAGCAGAACTTCGGCTGGCGCCTGGGAATCCCGTTCTCCACCAGCCTGATCGAAGCCAAGGTGACGTCCTATTCGGCGTTTACGCAGCTCGATTACAACCTCACCGATGCCCTGAAGGTGACGGCTGGCCTGCGTTACACGCGCGACAAAAAGGACTTCGACTTCACGTTCAACGGCCTGCTGCCGCCGGTCACACCGGTGATGGGGTTCGTCGACCTTACAAACACCTACACTCAGACGACCCCGAAAGTGGGCATCGACTGGACGGTCCCAACGAGCGGTTCCTTCGACAGCCTGTTGCTGTATGCGACGGCCGCCCAAGGCTTCAAGTCTGGTGGTTACAACGGCATCGCGATCGTCAACTTCAACGATGCACAGACTCCTTATGGTCTGGAGACCAACTGGACCTATGAGGTGGGCGTCAAGGCGGACATGGCCGACAACCGAGTTCGTGTCAACGCCAACTATTTCTACGAGAAGGCGAAAGACCTGACGCTCAACGCAACGGTTGAGCTGGCACCTGGCTTGTTCTCGTTCCCGGTGCAGAACGCCGGCGACGCGACCATCCAGGGTCTCGAGTTCGAAGTGACGGCGGTCCCCTCTGACAACCTCACTTTGTTCATGAATGGCTCCTTGCTCACCGGCAAGTACACGCGGCTCGAACCGTCGGCCGCGCCCAATCAGGCGATCACCTTGTTCAATATCGACGAGCCGACGCCACCGCAGATTCCGGACTACACCGCAACGATCGGCTTCGATTACGGCATCGATACGTCGGTGGGACGCGTCAAACTAGGTGCGGACTGGTTCTTCCAGGACTCGTACATCACCGGCGCGACCAACGACTTCCAGGTCGAGCCGTACAATATCGGCAACGCCTTTGCCTCGGTTTCGTTCGGCGATGTCTGGACATTGCGCGGCCAGGTGAAGAACCTGCAGAACAAGGAAATCATCACCACGGGCAGCCGCGGACTGGGCGGTTTCATTCCGTTGCCAGCTCGCACCTGGCTACTGTCGCTGGAGTATTCCATGAACTGATGTCGCGGCACGGCACGCCAGGCGTGTCAGCCGTGACCCAGCGGGCCTTCGGGCCCGCTTTTTTTGCGCCGGCAATATGTGGTGCAAATGCACTTGAATTGCGTGTGGATCAGCCCGGCCCCAGCCCCTACATTGCTCGAGGAGGTGGGTGCGATGACAGCGAACATGGCGCGGTTGGCCAGGCGTGACAGATCGATCAAGGCTCGTCGCCTGGCCAGCGGCGCGCTCATGGTGCTTGCAGCCATCGCGCCGCTCGCAGTGGACGCCGATGCGCGCGCTGTCAAGAAGCGGCGCTGCGCCGCCCTGCAACAACAGATTGATCGCCTGGATTCCAGACTACGCGCGGGTTACTCCGTCCGCCAGGGCGAAGCGCTGCGCGCCAAACGCCGCCAGCTAAAGGACGAATACTACAACCTGCGCTGCGGTCGTTAGTCGTCAGGGCAGGAGAACGGTTGCGCCGGTGGTCTGGCGCGCTTCGAGATCGCGGTGGGCTTGGGCCGCATCCCGCAAGGCATAGCGTTGATTGATCTGCACCTTGAAGCGCTTCGCCTTGAGCGCTGCGAAGGTCTCACGCGCGGCCGATTCGAGATCGGCGCGCGCCGCGATATAGCCGAACAACGAGGGCCGCGTGAGGAACAGCGAGCCGCGCTTGGTCAGTTCGAGTATGGAGATCGGCGGCACCGGGCCGGACGCATTGCCGTAAGACACCATCAGGCCGCGCGGCCGCAGGCAGTCGAGCGAGGTGAAAAACGTGTCCTTGCCGATCGAGTCGTAGACCACGTCGACGCCCACGCCTTTGGTGAGCTTGCGCACCGCCGCCGCGAGTTCGGCACTGTCCTGCAACAAGACGTGTTGGCAGCCCGCCTTCCTGGCGATGGCCGCTTTCGCCGCATTGCCTACCACGCCGATGACCCGCGCGCCGAGCGAGCGTGCCCACGGGACCAGCAGGAGCCCGACCCCACCCGCCGCCGCATAGACCAGGATCGTGTCGCCCTTCTGCACACGGTGCGTGCGGCGAATCAGATAGTGCGCCGTCAGGCCTTTCAGCATCAGTACTGCGGCCTGCTCGTTGCTCACGCCCTTGGGCAGCTTCACCAGCCGATCGGCCGGCACGTTGCGGACTTCACAATAGGCACCGGTGCCGTTCAGAACATAGGCGACGCGATCACCTTTCTTGAAGCCGCTTACCTTCGGGCCGACTGCGAGCACGAATCCGGCGGCTTCACGCCCCAGTCCGCCCGGCATGGGTATGGGATAGAGGCCCGTGCGGTCGTAGACGTCGATGTAGTTGAGACCCACCGCGGTCTGCTTGACGAGCACTTGCCCGGCAGCGGGCTTGCCAGGGTCGACTGACTCGAGTTGCAGTACCTCGGGCCCGCCCGTGGTGTGTAGTCGGATCGCACTCGGCATGATGTTTCCTCTCGTATATCAGTCCACGACCGTGGGTGCTAACAACGGTGCGGTGGCGAAGCGCAGATCTGCCACCGGCACGCCGCCGATCAGATGCTGCTGGATGATGCGCTCCAGATTAGCGGGCGTGCACTGCCGATACCAGATGCCTTCGGGGTAAACGAGCGCAATGGGCCCATCGATACACACGCGCAGGCAATCGGCCTTGGTGCGATACACGTTCGGCGTGGCATCGTGCAACCCGAGTTCACGCAGACGATCCTTGAGATAGAGCCACGATGCCTGTTGCTCAGGCTCCGGCGCGCACTTGCCACCGACACACAGAAAGATGTGGCGGCTGGACTGGCCGATATGGTGCTTCGCGACCGAGCGCTCGAGCGCCGCGCGCTGCTCGGACACGGTCAGAGCGCCGAGTCGTCCGTCTCGCCGGTGCGGATGCGGACCACGCGCTCGATCTCGGTGATGAAGATCTTGCCGTCGCCGACTTTGCCCGTCTTCGCCGCCTTCAGGATCGCCTCGATCACTTGATCGACCAGATCGCTCTGCACCGCCACTTCGATGCGGGTCTTGGGGACGAAGTCCACGACATACTCAGCCCCGCGGTAGAGCTCGGTGTGGCCCCGCTGCCGACCAAAACCTTTGACTTCGGTCACAGTCATCCCGGACACGCCGATTTCCGACAGACTCGCCCGGACGTCGTCGAGCTTGAAGGGCTTGATGATGGCAGTGACTAGCTTCATTGATTGTCTCCCGTCTCTTGTCCCGCACGCTTTGCAGCTTGTGTGCCAGTATCGGTGAGCAGCGCAGGCGAGGCAATTGCCGAATTCCACTGCGACCGCGCACCAAGCTGGCGCAAAACCAGGCCGACCCTGTCCCCGCTTGGTGCATCCCTGCGGGTACCGCTATGCTCAGCGGATGGGGAGCACGCAGCACATGCCCGAGCAAATCGTCATCGTCGGAGCAGGCCAGGCCGCCTCGCAGGCCGTCGATATACTGCGCAAGCGCGGTTACACCGGCACCTTGACGCTCGTGGGGGACGAACCGGTGGCCCCCTATCAACGCCCACCCCTGTCCAAGAAATACCTCGCAGGACTCCTGGCGCGCGATCGCCTGCTGATCCGGCATGACGCCTTCTACGAGGATCACCGCGTCGCAACTCACTGGGGCCGCACCGCGGTCGCGGTCGATCGGGCCCGGCGTACCGTGCAGCTGGATAACGAGTCCTCGCTGACCTACGACGCGCTGCTTCTCGCGACCGGCAGCCGGCCGCGGCGACTCAACGTCCCGGGACACGACCTCGCCGGCTTGCACTACTTACGTACGATAGACGATGTCGACCGGATTCGCGCCGAACTGAAGGGCGTAAATCGCGCTGTGATCGTCGGCGGCGGCTACATCGGACTGGAGGCGACCGCTACGCTGCGCGACCTCGGCATCGCGGTGACCGTGCTCGAAATGGCCGATCGCGTCATGAACCGCGTCGTCTGTCCGCCGGTGTCGCGGTTCTATGAAGCGGTGCATCGCAAGCGCGGTGTCGAACTGTTGCTGGAAGCACGACTCGAGCGATTCGTCGGTGACGGCGAGGGCAGAGTGGGCGCTGTACGCTGTGCAGATGGTCGCGAGATCGAAGCTGATCTCGTCATCGTTGGCGTCGGCGTCGTGCCCAACGAAGACCTGGCCCGCGATGCCGGCCTCACCTGTGCCAATGGGATCGTCGTCGATGAGTTTTGCCGTACATCGGATCCACAAGTCTTCGCAGCGGGAGACTGCACGCAGCATCACAATCGTCACTTCGATATGAGCGTGCGCCTGGAATCGGTCGATAATGCCTTCGAGCAGGCCAACACCGCTGCGCTCAACATGCTCGGCGTGCTGACCGTACACGACAAGGTACCGTGGTTCTGGTCGGATCAGTACGATCTCAAGATGATCATTGTCGGGCTGTCGCAGGGTCACGATGAAATAGTCCTGCGCGGCGAGCCTGGTAGCGATAGCTTCAGCGCCTGCTACCTGAAAGCCGGTGAGCTGATTGCGATCGAGAGTATCAATCAGGCCAAGGACCAGATGGCGGCCCGCAAACTGATCGCAGCGCGCGCCCGACCCGATCGTGCCAGACTGGCCGATCCCAGCATTCCGCTACGTGATACGGTCTGACGACCGCGAACAGGAGCCAGAGATCATGTCGACACTCGTACTAGGACTCGTGATTTTTCTCGGCATTCACTCGATTTCGATCTTCGCCACGAATGGTCGCAATGCCCTGATGACACGTCTCGGCGTGCTTCCGTGGAAGGCGCTGTACTCACTCATCGCAGTCGTCGGCTTCATCCTGATCGTCAAGGGCTATGCCGCGGCGCGCATCGAGCCGGTGCTGCTCTATGTGCCACCCGTCTGGACGCGCCATCTTGCAGCCCTGCTGATGTTGCCGGTATTTGTCTTCTTGTTGGCCGCCTACCTGCCCGGCCGCATCAAGACCGCGCTGAAGCACCCCATGCTGGTCGCGGTCAAACTGTGGGCAGTGGCGCATTTGCTCGCCAATGGCATGCTGGCCGACGTCGTGCTGTTTGGCGCATTCCTGGCGTGGGCCGTGGTTGATCGGATTTCGCTCAAACACCGGGCACCCGGACCAACGCTGGGAGCACCTCCGTCGAAGCTTAACGACGCCATCGCTGTCGTCGGAGGTTTACTGCTGTACGGCCTGTTCGCGTTCTACCTACACACGCACTGGATCGGCGTCGCGCCTTTCGGGTAACGGCGCCCCCGGCAACTGCGGATAGGCGCCGAGCCGCGCGATCATCACGGCTGACAGCGCGAATAGGCCAACGTACACCCACAGTATCAAGCTGTGTGAGCCAGTTGCGTCATAGACTCGCGAGGTGACGACCGGCGCGCTACCGGATCCGAGCGTCCACGCCGCGTAGAGAAAGCCATAGATGCGCGCGTAGGAAATCGTGCCGAAGTAGCGTGCCACGAGATACGCGATTACATCGAGTTCGGCGCCCGCCGCCAGGCCCAGAAACGCGGCACCCACCAACGCGCTGGCGCCCACGGCGCCACTCGCCAGCAGCGCGACACCCATGATGGGGAACAGCAGAATGATCGCGGCCACGTACGGCGCAAAATAGCGGTCCATCAGAAAGCCCGCGAAGGCTCGGCCGACTATCAGTGCCAGCCCCAACACCGCGGGAAACGCAGCCGCCTGGGTTGCCGATACGCCGCGCGCCAGCATGATGGGGACGAGCTGCAACATCACGCCGCCGATGGCCACCGCCAGCAACATGAACGCGGCAACCATCGCCCAGAAACGCGGCAGTCGGAATACTTCGCTCATCGAGTAACCGTAGGGCGTACTAACCACGCGAGCGTGCGTCGTACCAACCACCTCGCCATCCACGCCGAGCCCGACTTCCTCCGGGCTGTCGCGCAGGAACAGCAGCAGCAGGGGCAGCGTGACGAGTAACAACAGCAAGCCGAGGCCGAGGTACGCCCCGCGCCAGCCCACGCTCTGAATCAGGCCTTGCGTAAGGGCGGACAAGACCGCGCCGCCGATGCCAATGCCCGCCAGCGCAGCACCCAAGGCCTGCCCCCTGCGCGCGTCGAACCAGCGGGCCACGACACGCGCATAGGCGACGGAAGACGTGCCCGCGCCGATCAGCGGAATGAGCGCGAACACACCATAGAAGTGCAGCAGGTTGGGTGTCAGGAAATAGAGCGAGATCAGCGCGAGCCCGAACAGGATCGTCGAACCAATGGCGAACGGCCGCACACCATGCCGGTCGAACACCCAGCCGATCAGTGGCGAGCTGATCACCGTGATGATCGTGCCCACCAGGATGACACCAGTGTACTGCGTCTGGCTCCAACCGAACTCGCGCGTAACAGGCGCCTGAAAGATTTGGACCGCAAACAGGTTGACGGAAGCGATGCCGGTGGCGAGCCCGATCATCACGGCGAAAACGAGCCCGCGCGTGCCGTTCGGTAACGGCGCAAGCACGAAGGTTGCGATCGCGAGCGCGATGAACGCGTTGCGCAGGAGCCCGTCGAAACCCAGGAACAGATTGCCGCCAATCGCAAGTATCAGCAGAAGAACCGACAGGACGACGAAGCGTCGATCGAACCTGAGCTCCTTCATTCGAGCACGACCAGCAGGTCTTTTGCATCCACCTGCAGACCGGGCTTCGCCAACACCTCTTTGACCGTGGCGTCGATATCCGTACGGATGCTGGTCTCCATTTTCATGGCCTCGAGCGTGAGCAATGTGTCGCCCTTCGAGACCTTCTGACCGGCCTTGACGGCTACGGTGGCGATCGTTCCAGGCATCGGCGCACCGATCTGTCGTTCGTTGCCGGTTTCTGCCTTGCGCTGTGGTGGGCGCAGCGCAACGTGCGAACGATCGGTGACAACGACCGACCGCGGCTGGCCATTCAGTTCGAAGAACACCGTGCGCGTACCGTCGTCGTGCGTCTCGCTCAAAGCGACGAACGACACGATCAAGGTCTTGCCGCGCTCGAGATCGATGCTGATTTCCTGCCCCGGCTCGAGACCATAGAAGTACACGGGCGTGGGCAGGATGCTGACGTCACCGAAAGCGGCGCGTGCCTCGGCGTAATCAGCATAGACCTTGGGATACATCAAATAGGACGCGACATCGTTGTCATCTACTGGGCGCACGGATTGTGCTTGCAACTCGCGGCGGACGGCATCGATATCGACCGGTGGCAACGACGCGCCGGGCCGGCCGGTGAGCGGCTTGGCGCCCTGTAGCACCTTCTTCTGCAGCGCCTTCGGCCAGCCGCCCAGCGGCTGACCGAGATCACCGCGCAACATCTGTACTAACGACTCTGGAAAGGCGATCTCCGTAGCCGGATCTTCCACCTGCGCACGTGTCAGACCACTCGTAACCATCATCAGCGCCATATCGCCCACGACTTTGGAGGACGGCGTCACCTTGACGATGTCGCCGACCATCTGGTTGACGTCGGCATAGGCCTGCGCCACCTCGGGCCAGCGCGCGTCATCGAGACCCAACGAGCGCGCCTGCTCCTTCAGGTTCGTGTACTGACCGCCTGGCATGCCGTGCACATACACCTCTGATGCACCTGATCGCATATCACTTTCGAATGCAGCATAGTTGCGCCGCACCTGCTCCCAGTACGCCGACAGCATGCGCATCGCGGCCGGATCGATACCGGGATCACGCGGTCCGTGTCGCAACGCCTCGGCGATGGAACCGAGATTCGGCTGCGACGTGAGGCCACTCATCGAATCGATCGCGCCATCCACCGCGTCGGCGCCGGCTTCGACGGCTGCGAGCACGCTAGCGGCGGCAATGCCACTCGTATCGTGCGTATGGAAGTGCACCGGCAGACCGATTTCCCGCTTCAAGGCAGTGACGAGCTGACGTGCTGCATCCGGCTGACAGAGCCCGGCCATGTCCTTGATACCGAGCACGTGGGTGCCGGCCGCCTTGAGTTGGGTGGCCATCTCGAGGTAGTAGTCGAGTGTGTATTTTTTCTCGGCCGGGTCCGACAGATTGCCGGTGTAACACATCGCTGCTTCGCACAGGCGTCCGGTCTCGAGCACCGCATCGATCGCCACGCGCATGTTCTCGACCCAGTTGAGCGAATCGAATACCCGGAACACGTCGATGCCGCTGGCCGCCGCGCGCTTCACGAAGAACTGCACGACATTGTCCGGGTAGTTGGTATAGCCGACCGCATTGGAAGAGCGCAGCAGCATCTGCAGGAGGACGTTGGGCATGGCTTCGCGGAACTGGGCCAGACGCGACCACGGATCTTCTTTCAGGAACCGCATCGCCACATCGAATGTGGCGCCGCCCCAGCACTCCATCGAGAAGAGCTGCGGCACCAGGCGCGCGTAGTACGGTGCGATCGCGGTCATGTCGAGGCTGCGCATGCGCGTCGCGAGCAAGGACTGATGCGCATCGCGCATGGTCGTGTCGGTCAGCAACACCTGTTTCTGCGCCAGCATCCACGCAGCGAACTTCTGCGGGCCCAACCCATCCAGGCGCTGCTTCGTGCCGGGTGGTGGATCGTCGGCGAGCGAGATCTTCGGCAGTCGCGCCAGCACGGTCCGCTCGGGCTTGCGCCGGCCGGCGACCTCCGGATTGCCGTTGACGATGACGTCGCCGATGAAGCTCAGGATGCGCGTGGCACGATCGCGCCGGCGCGGCCAATCGAACAGCTCCGGGGTGTTGTCGATGAACCGTGTGGTGTAGTCACCTTTGGCGAACTGTGGGTGAGTGATCACCTGATCGAGAAAACGCAGATTCGTCACCACGCCCCGAATGCGGAATTCCCACAGCGCACGGTGCATGCGCGCGATACTCTCCTCGGCGGTGGGCGCCCAGGCAGTCACCTTCACTAACAACGAGTCGTAGGAACGGGTGATGATGGCGCCCGAATAGGCCGTCCCCGCGTCGAGCCGCAAGCCAAAACCCGCGGGACTGCGGTACGCTGTGACCTTGCCATAGTCCGGTATGAACTTGTTCTCGGGATCTTCGGTGGTCACGCGGCACTGCAAAGCATGCGCGGTCATGCGGATTTCGTTCTGCGGCGGCACGCCACTCTCGGGTGTCCCGATCACGGCACCATCCGCGATGCGCAACTGCGCCTTCACCAGATCGATGCCGGTCACCGCCTCGGTCACCGTGTGCTCAACCTGGATGCGCGGATTCACCTCTATGAAATAGATCTCGCCGCTGTCCGCGTCCTGCAGGAACTCGACGGTGCCGGCGTTCCGATAGTTCACTGCGCGACCGATCTTGAGCGCCGACTTGGTCAGAACAGTGCGCTGCGCATCCGTCAGATAGACTGCCGGCGCGCGCTCGACCACTTTCTGATTGCGGCGCTGCACCGTGCAATCGCGCTCATAGACATGCACCAGGTTGCCGTGATTGTCCCCGAGGAGTTGCACTTCGACGTGCCGCGCGCGTTGCACCAGCTTCTCGAGATAGACCTCGTCGTTGCCAAACGCAGCCTTCGCCTCGCGCCGCGCCATCGGCAGCATCTCCGCTAACTGCTCGTCACTTTCGACCACCCGCATGCCACGACCGCCACCACCCCAGCTGGCTTTCAGCATCACGGGATAACCGATGGCCTTCGCTGCCTTGCGGCAGGCCGCGAGATCGGTTGGCAGCGGCTTGGTAGCCGGCATCACTTGCACGCCAGCAGACTCAGCGAGATTGCGCGCCGAGACTTTGTTACCCAGTGTGCGCATGATCTTGGGCGTCGGGCCGACGAACACAATGCCGGCCGCTTCGCAGGCTTCGGCAAACTCCGGATTCTCGGACAGAAAGCCGTAGCCCGGATGAATCGCGTCGACCTTGGCCTCGCCCGCAATTCGCAGGATGTCTTCGATATCGAGATAGGCATCGATGGGGCCTTTCCCCTGCCCGATCAGGTAAGCCTCGTCCGCCTTCGTGCGGTGGAGTGAAAACCGGTCCTCCTGCGAATAGACAGCCACCGTACGTATGGCCAGCTCGTTGGCGGCTCGCATTACGCGGATCGCGATTTCACCGCGATTGGCAATCAGCAGTCGGCGAATCTTCTTCAGCATGGCTACTTGTGGACCTGCGGCAGCTTAAGATAGGGCATGGTGGGCCAGTCGAGGCCCGCAAGACTCAAGGATAGCCGCATGCACGCAATCGTGTCCGCTCGTATCTTCATTTTCATCCTCGGTGCGATGCTGGTCACCGCTATCGCGGCCATGCCCGCCACGGCCCAGAACAAGGAGTCCGCCAACATGATATCCATCGCCATTCACGGCGGCGCCGGCGCATTGCCCCGCAGCGAGATGTCACCCGAAATGGAGGGTCAGTATCGCGCCGGGCTCGAGTCGGCGCTCACTGCCGGATACGGTGTTCTCGAGCGCGGCGGCAGCAGTCTCGATGCGGTGACGACGGCCGTGCAACTGCTGGAAGACAACCCACTATTCAATGCCGGCAAGGGCGCGGTGCTCAACGAAAATGGTGTGGCGGAGCTCGACGCATCGATCATGGACGGCAAGGACCGACGCGCGGGCGCGATCGCCGGCGTGCGCCACGTCAGGAGCCCCATCGCACTCGCCCGCAAAGTCATGGAGAACTCACCGCATGTGATGCTGGTGGGCGATGGCGCCGAAGAGTTCGCGCTGACGCAGCAGCTCGAACTGGTTCCCAACGAGTACTTTCGGACGGACGCGCGCCGCGAGCAGTTGCAACGCAAGCTGGCCCGCAATCTCGACACCGCACAGCAGCGCCGCGTGGCTAACGATCTGTCAGCGTTCGGCACGGTCGGGGCCGTCGCACGCGATCGTGCGGGCAATCTGGCGGCGGCTACCTCCACGGGCGGCATGACGGCCAAACGTTGGGGTCGGGTCGGCGACTCACCGATCATCGGCGCTGGCACGTACGCCGACAACGCGAGCTGCGCGGTTTCGGCAACGGGCCATGGAGAGTTCTTCATCCGCTCGGTGGTGGCGTATGACGTCTGCGCGCTGGTCGCCTATCGCAAATTGAGCTTGGCCGCCGCTGCCGACGAGGTCATCAATCGCAAGCTGCGCGCGCTGGGCGGCGATGGCGGCATCATTGCGGTCGACGGCCAAGGCAATCTGGTGCTGGAGTTCAACAGCGAAGGCATGTTCCGCGGCGCGCAGAGCTCCGACGGTCGCCGCGAAATCGCCATCTATCGCCAGTAGCGCCCGTCTTTCAGGCTGTCTTGTAACTACTGCCCGCGCGCAGATCGACCTCGCCACGGCGACTGACGAGCGGATCCAGCACCACGTAGCGATTGCGGCCTTTGTCCTTGGCGACGTACAAGGCCTTGTCAGCCCATTGTATGACGATGTCGTGCGACTGCGCGTTGCTCGCGTCGACACTCGCGAGCCCGGCGCTGATCGTGACATGGGTCTGAGCGAGCGATGCCGCGTGCGGGATGGCCAGATCGCTGACCGCCTCGATCATGTTGCGCGCGACGCTCTCAGCATAGCCGCGGTCGGCGCCATAGAGCACGGCTACCAGCTCTTCACCGCCATAGCGCGCGACGAAATCGAGAGGGCGCCGGCGCGCCGCAGACTCCACTGCCAGCGCGACACGTCGCAGGCAATCGTCACCGGCCTGATGACCATAGCTGTCGTTGTAGGCCTTGAAGCAATCGATATCCGCCATGATCACGGCAATCGGCTGCTGATCGCGCTGCGCCTGATTCCACAAGCGCCGAATCTCGTCCTCGAATGCCGCGCGGTTCAGCAAGCCGGTCAGACCATCGTGGGTCGCAACCTCGTGCAGCAGCCGCCGTTCGAGGAATTCGCGCCGATTGGCGAATTCCAGCGCATACGAGCCGGCCGCACCGATCAAATTGGCGCAGAACAGTGTGAACAGCATGTAGATGGATTCACGCGCCGGCGTCGTGCCCGTGGCAGCCAGCACCAGGAATGCAAGCATCACCAGCGCATTGATGCGCAAAGCAACCCAGAACCGTAGGCCGAGCATGAAGTAGAAGAAGAATGCCACCAGCAGCAAGCGGGAACCGATCAGCGGCAGCTGCTCAACCGGTGCGAAGGCCGCCATCAGGACGGTGCCGACGCCGAACACCGGCGCAACGATCTGGATCATCGTGTCATAACCACGCTGGTAGAGCTTGCTCCACGTGAAGACGAGCATCACGATCACCGCCGGAATATGCACGACGAAGCGGATTAAGTTGCCGACGGCCGTGCGCTCTATGCCAAGCACGTAATTGTCGATTACCGAGAATCCGAGCACCGTACAGGCGGATACCAGTATGGAAAGCCGCACCCAGCGCCGCATCGACTCGCGGTGTGCGTGACGGAATTCTGATTCGGTGGGTTCCGGAAAACCCAGGCGGCTGAAGCTGCCGGACTCGAGCAGGGTCTTGACGCCCGTTTCTCCCTGTATCGAACGCAACTGGTGGCGGTCTCTCAGCGAATGACAGGCGTCGTCCGTTCGTCACGCGCGGCTTTCACGCGCGTGCGCCAGACCTCGAACGGATCCCACCCGAATGGCCGCGTGCGGTCAGTCACCACCCCGGATGGATCTCGACGTGCCTGCGGCGCAAAGGCCTCTTCATTCGCTGCCACCATCGATAGCAACTCGAGCGTCTTCAGCTCGGAAGGATGCTTCGGAATCATCACCGTTTTCCCCACTCACACCTGCAGGCTTTACTGCCTACGTTTTGATCAGGGATTGTAGGCCGGGAATTGTGAAATGGACATTAAATCCCGACGAAGGGCAGTGAAAAATTGACACGTCGCAGCATATGTCAAACGGCTGCCCGACGGCGGCACGTCAGCTCGCAAAATAGGCCGCCAGATACTGCTCGAAGCTGCCCTGGTCAGTTGCCTCCAACGCTTGTTGCGCCGCAAGCGAGTCAGAGGCGCCTGCTGCGAACTCAGCCAAGCGTGCCGTGTTCGGCGGGTACAGCGCCAGGAAATACTCCTTGTGCAGGCGCGACATTCGTAAGGAAACCTCGAAGAAAGACTCCCCGGTCGAGCGCATTTCAGCCAACAGCCGTGCGGACGGAGTCAGCGCCACGTCGTCCAGCTTGGCCTTCTGCAGCGCGACTGCCGTACTGTAGGGTTGCGCGTCATCGCCACGATCCAGGATTTCCGCCACACCCTGCATCGAATCCAGAATCTCGTGCGCCCAGTGCTGCAACGACAACTGACGACCGTCGCGCGTCAACATCAGGCCGGGCTCGCGACCGCGATGCGCTACGGCCAGGTGGTTAGCGTCAAGCGCAGCCTGTTCCGCATCCTCGATGAACGGGCTGTCGCGCAGCACGCAGTACGCGAGAAAGACTTCGAGAAACCGCAATTTGTTCTGATTGACGCCGACCGGGTCGTAGGCGCTGACATCCAACGCGCGAACTTCGACGTACTCCACCCCGGCGCGCTGCAGCGCCTTGGTCGGCCGCTCACCGGAGCGCGCGACGCGCTTGGGGCGAATGAAGCTGTAGTATTCATTCTCGATTTGCAGGACATTGGCGTTCAGTTGCTGATACTCGCCATTCACCTTGACGCCGAGCTGCTCATAGTCTGGATGAGGCGTGGAAATGGCCCGCGACAGATCGCGCACGTACTCATCCAGACTGTTCACCGACACTTTCAGCCCAGCCTGATTGCGATTGCGATAGCCGAGATCGCTCATGCGCAGACTCGTGGCGTAGGGCTCGAATGCCGTGCCCGGCTGTAACTCAGGCAACTTGAAATCACGGCCGCGCAGGAACGATTCGCATACGGCTGGCGACACGCCGAACAGATACAGCACGATCCAGCCGTGCCGACGATAGTTCCGCAGCAGGTGGAAATAGTTGGACGAAACGAAATCCTGGTCGCTGGCACGCGAGCCGCGGATAGTGCGCCAGGCTTCCCAGAAGCGTTCCGGAAACGAATAATTGAAATGCACGCCCGAAATCGCCTGCATGATACGACCGTAGCGAATGCCGAGACCTCGACGATAGATCGTCTTCATCTTGCCGATATTGGAGCTGCCGTATTCGGCAATCGGAATGCTGTCGTCACCTTGCAAAGCGCAGGGCATCGACGTGGCCCACAGGAGTTCGTCATCGAGATGCCGATAAGCGAATTGATGCAGATCGCACAGATACTGCAACAACTCCCAGCTGGAACGAAACGTCGGCGTGACGAACTCGAGTAGCGCTTCAGAATAGTCAGTGGTTATATTGCCGGAGGTAAGCGCTGAGCCGAGTGCACGCGGATGCGGGGTGGTGGCGATATTGCCCGCCGGCGTGACCCGCAGGGATTCCTTTTCCACGCCCTTGCGCCCGCCCTGCAGTACTTCCGGCTCACCGCTATTGACGAGCGCCGCCAGACCGCGCTCGAACGCGCGATCGATTGCCGATCCCTTCTTGCTCATTGCAATGCGATGCGCGTCAGTTCTGCTGCATCGCTGCGAGAAAAGCCCGTACTCGCTTGGCATTGGCGCCGGCGTCACCCAGACCCACCCGCGACTTGGAACGTACGTCGACGCGGCTGCCGGCGCCTGCGCTGCGGACACGCACGACAACATCATCCTTGAAGCCAAAGAAAATCGTGGTCGCGGTGGCCTCCAGACGACCTTCGGCGGGCGCAGACTCCTGAATCTCCCAACCGAGCTCGCGCGCCACGCGTTCAGCTCGTGCGAAAGCCTCGGCCGGCGACGCCTGCAACACCAATGGCTGAATGTCGGGGTAGGACTGCCGCTGCACGTCCGGCACGTTCAAGCTGCCGCGCTCATTGTTGGACTTCTGCTCGGCCACGTACTCCACCGGGTTGACGCCCGGTATCTCTGCACGGATAGCCCGGATGGCTACGAACGCTGGCGGGTCGGCGAGATCAGTGCTGATCTCATGGATCGGCGGCACGCCAAAAGCACGCACGAGTTGCAGCAGCAGATAGCCGAACAGCAGCAGCGCGACCACGAGCGCCGCAGCGACAGCTCCGGTCTGGATTGGCACTCGTTTGGCTGCCGCACCAATCCAGCCGATGGCGCCAGTGAGGATCCCGATCGCCAGGAGCGCGCCGCCGCCCGCCAGGGTCATCAAGCCCGGCCCGAACTTGACCACGCCCAGGCGCGTGAGCGGCCCCGACAGGGCCACGAGCAGCACGCCCAGACCGATGATCCATAACGCTGCGCTCGCCAGCCGCAACGGCCACACCGCCCGGCCCGCCAGACTCGGAAATTCGGATGTACTCATCGGCTGCTCCAAAGGTAAGGCCGCTACTGTACTCCCGATCGGGGTCAATCAGCGAGTGCGGCGCAGCCACCACGCGAGCAGGCCAGCGGTGCGCGGGGTCAGCCGTGTACGGTTCCACGCATCCACCAGGCGTCGCAAATACTCCGAACGCGTCGGGTACGGCAAGATCAGCGCTCCTAACGACTTGAGTCCCGTGTGGGTGTTCATTGCCAGAATGATGGGCGCGAGCTGCTCACCCGCGTCTTTGCCGACGATCGTTGCACCGAGAATCCGGCTGCTCTTGCGGTCGACGAGCAACTCAGCGTAGCCATCACCATAGCCGTCGCTCTGGGGTTTCCCCGCCGGGTCCAGCCTGGCGTCGGTCCGGCCGCGATCGAGATCTGCGAACTCGAACCGCAGCGGCAGGTATTCCGCCCGTGATTGCGCGAGCTCACCGCGGGTCGCACCCACGTGCGCCACTTCCGGCTTGGTGTAAGTGCACCATGGCACTACCAACTCATCCACACGCGCGCGACCGAAAAACAGTGCGTTGCGCACCACAATTCGCGCCTGCGCATCCGCCATGTGGGTGAACTGATACTTCGAGCACACATCACCGGCAGCAAAAATGTGTCGCTGCGAGGTGCGCAGGTGCGCATCGACTTCGATGCCGCTGCGCGGATCGAAGCGCACACCGGCGGCATCGAGACCCAGTCCCTCGACATTCCGTTTGCGACCGACCGCCGCCAACACGACATCGACTTCCAGATTGACCTTCTCGTCGCCGGCCGCGTCCTGGTATGCCAGGCGTTTCGCAGTGCCGACCGCACTGACTGCCGTCACCTTGGTGCCCAAGTACAGCTTGACGCCGTCAGCGGCGAGCGCACGCTGCACAGCGCGCGACGCATCCTCATCTTCCATCGGGAGCAAGCGGGTTTGCATCTCGATGAGGTGGACTTGGGTACCCAGGCGCGCAAAGGCCTGCGCGAGCTCGCAGCCGATCGGCCCCCCGCCGAGCACCGCCAGCCGGCGCGGCTGCTCGCGCAACTCGAAGATCGACTCGTTGGTCTTCGCGTGCTCTGCGAGCCCGGGAACCGGCGGCACGAATGCACGTGCACCCGTGGCAACCACGAATTTCCTGGCAGCGAGTGTTAGGTCGCCGACGCGCACGCGGTCCGCTGCGACGAATTCTGCCGCGCCGAGAAACACATCGACGCCGGCCTGCGTGTAGCGCTGGACCGAGTCATGATGAGATATTGCGGCCCGCACCTCGCGAACGCGCGCCATCGCACGTTCGAAACCCAGTCCGGCACTGGCGGCCGCCAACAGAGTCTTCGACGGCACGCAACCGACATTGAGGCAATCGCCGCCCATGCGGTGTTTCTCGATGAGCGCCACCTTGGCGCCGAGCCCAGCAGCCGCGATCGCGATGATGAGACCGGCGGGTCCGGCGCCGATGACCACCAGATTGTAGCGGTCGGCAGGTGTCGGATTCCGATAGTCACTCGGAAAAACCAGCGAACGCCAGGTGGCATCGGCGCTGGAGCCGGGGTAGGTCATGCGTTCTCCACTGCGTCCGTCTGGCGTTCGAGATAACGCCGCGCGACGCGGGTCACAAGCGCAGTCACAATCACCGTCGCCAGCAATCCCACGACTAACAATATCTGGCCGGCGGTGCCGGTCTCGACTTCGCCGGCCAATACCTGCGCGAGGTTGGCGGCGACCGAACCCGCGTAGACATACAGCAAGGTGCCGGGAAACATGCCGATCCAGGAGCCGAGGATGTACTGGTGCGGTTTGACGGCTGTCACGCCATAGGCGTAGTTCAGCAGATTGAAGGGGAATAACGGCGACAGACGGGTGAGTAGCACGATCAGGAACCCGCGCTCGCCCAACGCGCTATCGAGCGCACGGAATCGGGGCCAGCCGGCAATCTTGTTGCTGACCCAGTTGCGCGCCACGGTGCGCCCAACGAAGAAGGCAGCTGTCGCACCGAGCACACTTGCGAGCGATACCAGCACCACGCCAATCGCGAGACCGAAGATCGCACCGGCCGCGACAGTGAGTAACAAGCCTGGCAGCAAGGCGACCGTCGCGACGACATAGAGCGCGACGAACGCCAAGGCTGCCACGCGCCTGTTCGCGTCGGTCCATTCCAGCGCTGCACTGAGCCATTCCCGTACCGGCAGCAGCCAGACCAACAGCGCGACGACACCGAGCACCGCGACCAATCGAACGACGAAGAGACTTTTCCCTGACAAGACAACCTGCCTGCAGAAGTATCTGCAATAGTGGCGATATGTCGGACAGACCGCCTGGATCCCCCGAATATTGCGTCAGGTATTGCGCCAGCAGCCGGCCCGTTCATTGTGCGTTTAGCCAGCACACGCTAACGTGTTCGCATGGCAAGGATACTCGCACCGCTGGTTCTTGCGTTGCTCGCTGCAGCGCCGGCCCATGCGTTCCGCTGCGGGACCAAGCTGGTGTACGAGGGCGACACGCGCGCCGAGGTGCTCGCCAAGTGCGGCGAGCCGGCCGATATTTCCCATCGCTCCGTCTGGCGCCAGCCGATCATCTGGCATCGCGGCAGACCTTTCTATGTCGGGGAAGGTCTCGTCGAGATTCCGATCGAAACCTGGCTGTACAATCTTGGGCCCCGCAAGCTGATGCGCCGCGTGCGCTTCGAAGACGGCATCGTGGTCGAAATCGAAACGTTGGGCTACGGGTATCGCTGAATCCAGCGCTCGATCTTCGCTTCCAGCACATCGAGCGGCACCGCACCATCGCGCAGCAGCTGGCTGTGGAATGCCTTGATATCGAAGCGCTCGCCCAACGCCCGTTCGGCTCGCTCGCGCAGCGCGCTGATCCGCAACTGGCCGATCTTGTAGCCGAGCGCCTGACCTGGCCAGACGATGTAGCGTTCGACCTCCGCCACGACATCGCTCTCCGCCAAGGTGGAATTGTCCAGCATGTAGCGAATCGCCTGGTCGCGGCTCCAGCCCTTGGCATGCAAGCCCGTATCGACTACCAACCGCATGGCGCGCAGCATCTCATCTGACAGACGCCCGTAGTATTGATAGGGATCGGTGAAGACGCCCAGTTCCTTGCCGATCGACTCACAATAGAGCGCCCAGCCCTCGGCGTACGCCACATAGTTGTTGAACCGACGGAAGCGGGGTAGATCCGTCAGTTCCTGCTGGATCGCAATCTGGAAATGATGCCCAGGCGCGGCCTCGTGCAAGGACAGCGTTTCCATGCCGAAGATCGGCTGTGCCTTGAGATTGAAGGCATTGACATAGAAGACGCCTGGCCGTTTGCCATCGGCCGAAGGCGGTTGATAGAAGGCACCGGGCGCAGATGCCGCGCGGAAAGGCTCGACGAGCCGTACTTCGTAATCCGCCTGCGGAAAATCAGCGAACATCTTCGGCAGCAATGCATCGATGCGTGCTTTGGTGGCACGATATCCGGTCAGCAATTGCTGCGGGTCGGTGAAGTAGAAACGCGGGTCGTTCTTCAGGAACGCGAAGAACGCCGCCAGATCGCCCTTGAAACCCACCTGTTGCCGCACGGCTTCCATGGCGGCCCTGATGCGTTCGACCTCCGCCAGACCAATGGCATGAATCTCGTCGGCCGACAGGCTGGTCGAAGTGGCCGCGCGGATCCGCAGCCGATACCACGCCTGGCCATTCGGCAGCTCGGACCAGGCCACGCTCGTGCGAGCGTTCGGCAGATATTCGTTTGCGATGAAGTCTGCGAGGCGCTGATAGGCCGGCGCGAGGTCATCGACGATCAGAGCGCGATACTGCGCAGTGAGCCTCGCCCTGTCGGTAGTCGACACCTCGTCCGGCATGTTCTTGATCGGCTGCCAGAAGATGCTCGACTCGGCCTCGGCGTTGGCGAGCTGCCGCAGCTGCGGAACAACTTTCGCCATAGCAGCGCGCGGCACCGTGATGCCCGCTGCGATGCCGACGCGCATCGCAGCGATGGCATCGTCTACCCAGCCCGGCAGCGCTTGCGCCCGTCGCAAGAAATTGTCGTAGTCACTCGTGCTTCTAAACGGCTGCGGACCAGACCCGGATCCATAGACTGCCAGTGTCGTGGCCAGACTGCCCATCTGATCGACGGGCATCAGATACTCGCGGAACGCAAGCTGTTCGAGCGCCAACTTGCGCTCGCTGACGAAGATGTCGCGGGTGACGCGGGCGGCGGGGGGCAAGCGCTCTGCGTCGAGAGCCTCGACACGGTCCAGATACGTCTGCTCGATCGTCGCCACCTGCTGCCAGAACTGGCGTGACGCGCTGGCTTCCAGCCGATCGTTGTACCGCGCGTCACCGATTGCCGTAGCCATCGTCGGAAACTGCTGCAGCTGACGCTCGAAATACTCATCGACCAACGCGGCCAGCGTCGTCGCTGGCAGCGCTTCCGTGGGGGGCACCGCGCGCTGCGCGGCAGCACAGCCCGTGAGCAGCGCGAACTGCAACACGAGCAGCGAAGATCCGAAGCCACGAGCACGCCTCGCTAACGACTGCCGCCGTATCCTGGATTTGTCTGACATGAAGCCTCGTGAGTACCGACATCGCACCGCGAACGAGCGGGATGTCTTGCGGATCGGAACGTGGCATTCTACCGCTTTGCTGGGGAGCAGCCATGCTGGTCGGAAACACGCCGCGACGAGTTGCAATCATTGGCGGCAGCCGGATTCCCTTTGCTCGGGGTCATGGCGCCTATGCCGCCGTCGGCAATGCCGAGATGCTCACGGCTGCCCTGTCCGGGCTGGTCGACCGATGTCAGTTGCGCGGCCGGCGCCTGGGAGACGTGATCGGCGGCGCCGTGCTCAAGCATTCCCGCGATTTCAATCTGGTGCGCGAGTGCGTGCTGTCGAGCGGTCTCGATCCGCATACACCCGGCCTCGACGTCCAGCGCGCCTGCGGCACCAGCCTCGAGGCAGCCATACTGGTGGCTAACAAGATTGCGCTGGGACAGATGGATGTCGGCATTGCCTGCGGTGTCGACACCGTCAGCGACCCGCCTGTCGTTTTCAGCAAGGAGTTCCGGTCACTGCTGATGCGGGCACATCGCGCCCGCAGCGCGGGACAAAAGGTCGGTGCCTTCCTCGGCCTACGTCCCAATCATTTCAAACCGGTGTTTCCGGGGGTGAATGAACCGCGTACCGGACTGTCGATGGGCGAAAGCTGCGAACTGATGGCCAAGAAGTGGCAAGTGACGCGCGCAGAGCAGGACCAGCTGGCCTACGACAGTCACATGAATGCTGCTGCTGCCTGGCAAGCGGGTTTCTACGATGATCTCGTGATCAAATATCAGGGCCTCGAGCGCGACAACAACATCCGAGCCGACACGTCGCTCGACAAGCTTGCCAAGCTGAAGCCGAGCTTCGATACCAGTAGCGGCCAGGGCACACTGACCGCCGGCAATTCGACACCTCTCACCGACGGTGCGTCGGCCGTCTTGTTAGCGTCGCCGGAGTGGGCGACGGCACACAAGCTGCCCGTCCTGGCCTACCTGACGTATGGCAAGCAGTGGGCGGTCGACTTTGCGACCGGGCACGAAGGCTTGCTGATGGCGCCTGCGTATGCGGTATCGGCAATGCTGCGGGATGCCGGGCTCGCACTGCAGGACTTCGACCTGTACGAGATCCACGAGGCGTTCGCCGCGCAGGTATTGTGTACCTTGAAGGCTTGGGAATCGCCGGAGTACTGTCGCGAGCGGCTCGGCCGCGACGCCGCGCTCGGCAGCATCGACCGCAGCAAGCTCAACCAGAAGGGCAGCAGTATCGCCATCGGTCATCCGTTCGCCGCGACGGGCACGCGCATCGTGGCAACCCTGGCCAAGCAACTGGCGCACACGCCGAATGCCAAACGGGGTTTGATCTCAGTGTGTACGGCGGGGGGAATGGGCGTGACGGCGATACTCGAGAAGGCGTAGGACGCTGTGGCGAGGTGTTCCGCTCGCGTGAGGGCGACGTGGCGGCCGTGGATCGGGTGCGCCCGCTGCGCGGGCGTCCCCTGGCAAGAGCTACGCGCGCATCTTCCCCCTATGTTGAGGTCAAGCTGTTAGCAGCACAGGAGCGCGCGCAGCTCTTGCTGCGGCACCCTCAACACGGTCGCCACGCCACCCTCACACGAGCTGCTCCCCACCGACACGCCGGCGCCACACCGTCCCGAGACCTTACCTTCGGAGTTAGGCGCCGGTCGTCGTCTGGAAACTGACGCGAAGCAGCGCGTGATGCGGTGACGGCGTGCGCGTATGGAGGGCGCCGATATCCGGGCGCGCGGCGCTCCTGTGCCGCTCACCGAATAACCGCTGCGCCAGGGACTTGCTTGCGTTCGGAGTCAGGTGCCACCGCGATCGTCGCCATGACCTCGCAGGTTGCCGACGCCAGTAGTCGTGTGAAACCCGCGCGAAGCAGCGCGCGATGCGGTGACGGCGTGCGCGTATGGAGGGCGCCGATATCCGGGCGCGCGGCGCTCCTGTGCCGCTCACCGAATAACCGCTTCATCAGGGGGAAGATGCGCCGCGCGCTCGGATGAGGGTACGCCGCAGGCGCGCCCGATCTACGCGCGCGCCGTTGCCGCATTGCGCGCTGCCACCCGCGCGCCGGCTGGCGCCTTCAAATGGACCGCGCAATCACTTCTTTCATGATCTCGTTAGTGCCGCCATAAATGCGCTGGACGCGCGCATCCGTGAACATGCGGCAAACGAGGTATTCGTTCATGTAGCCATAGCCGCCGTGCAGCTGGACGCACTCGTCGAGCACTTGCTGCTGCATGTCGGTGACCCACCATTTCGCCATTGACGCGGTCTCGGTATCCAGCGTGCCGTCGGCGACTTGCTGGATGCAGCGATCGACGAACACACGGGCGACGCGGGTGATCGTCGCAATTTCAGCCAATTTGAAGCGCGTATTCTGCATCGCGCCGATCGTTGTGCCAAACGCCCGTCGTTCCTTCACATAGCGCGCCGTTTCCGCCACCGCCCCTTCCATGGCGGCCACGCCGCAGACCGCGATAGTCGCGCGCTCATAGGGCAAATCACCCATCAACTGATACATCCCGCGACCTTCTTCCCCGCCGAGCAGACAATCGACAGGTACGCGAACATTCTCGAAGAACAGTTCCGCTGTGTCCTGCGCGGGCATGCCCATCTTGTCCAGCACGCGACCGACCCGATAGCCCGCGAGACCCTGCGTCTCCACCATGAGAATCGACAGGCCCTTCTTCCGGTCATCGACGTTCGTGCGCACGACGAGCATCAGCAGATCGGCACTGCCGCCGTTGGTAATGAAGATCTTCGAGCCATTGATGACGTAGTGATCACCGTCCAGCACTGCACGCGTACGTATGCCTTGCAGATCAGAACCCGCACCGGGCTCGGTCATGGCAATTGCGCCGACCAAATCGCCGCTGGCCATGCGCGGCAGCCAGCGTTGTTTGTGCGCCTCGGTGCCGTAATTGAGAACGTAGTGCGCACAGATACTATGTACGCCCTGCCCAAAGCCAGAAATGGCGCGGCGCGCCAACTCCTCATACAACACGCATTCATGGCGGAAATCGCCGCCGCCGCCGCCATACTCGGTGGGCACATCCAGCAGCAGCAAGCCCGTGGTGCCCGCGAGCCGCCAGATCTCGCGATCCACATGGTGCTGCTCGCGCCAGCGCGCATCGTGCGGCAGCATTTCCTTCTCGACGAAGCGCGCGACCGTATCGCGGAAGGCGCGCAGTTCATCGTCCATCCAGGGCGACACGTATTCGTTCAGCACGTTGACCTCGAGCTTCTGCCAGCGACTATCATACCGGTACCGCTGGAGTGTGCCGCCGGATCAATGGCGGGCTATCCTTGGCAACGGCTATGTGGACGGAGTGCGCAATGGGCGATTTCATGACTTTGATGGCGCGCGACGGCCACGAGTTCAGCTCTTACCTCAGCAAACCTGCCGGCGCGGCCAAGGGCGCTGTGATCGTTGTGCAAGAGATCTTCGGTGTTAACAGCCACATTCGCGCAGTCACGGACGATTTTGCAGCAGCAGGCTATCTCACCATCGCACCGGCACTGTTCGATCGCGTGCGGCGCGGAATCGAACTGGGTTACAGCACGGACGAAATACAGACGGGCCGAGGCTACATGATGCAGGTCAAGCCCGCCCAGTTCCTGGCCGACGTGTCGGCAGCACTCGCGGTCGTCAAGCACGCGGGCCGTACTGGCATCGTGGGTTACTGCTGGGGCGGCACGGTCGCTTACGTAGCAGCCTGCGAGGTGCCAGTATCCTGCGCCGTCTGCTACTACGGCCGTGGGATCGTCGACTACCTCGAGCGCAAGCCGCGAGTGCCAGTGATGTACCACTATGGCGAACGCGACGGCAGCATTCCGCCTGACAACATCGCACAAGTGCAGACGGCGCATCCAGAGGGCAGCTTCCATCTCTATCCGGCTGGCCATGGCTTCAATTGCACGCAGCGTGCAGACTACGACGCCGAGAGCGCCACCCTCGCACGCGCACGCGCACTCAGCTTCTTCGCCCAGCACCTCGACATCGGGAAACAGCAACCATGAAACTGCAAGATGCCTCACTACACAAGCGCGAGTGCCTGATCGGTAAGGACTGGCTGCCGGCCGACTCCGGCGCAACCGCATCGGTTCGCAATCCTGCGACTGGCAAAAACATCGGTACCGTTCCAATGGCAGGAGCAGCGGAGACGCGCCGCGCGATTGCAGCTGCTCATGCCGCATTTCCGGCGTGGGCCAAGAAGACTGCCAAGGAGCGCGCTTCGATCCTGCGCCGCTGGTACGACCTGATGCTGCTCAATCAGGACGACCTCGCAACTTTGATGACTGCCGAGCAGGGCAAGCCGCTCGCCGAATCGAAAGGCGAGATCCTCTACGCCGCATCGTTCATCGAATGGTTTGCCGAAGAAGCCAAACGTGTCTATGGTGACGTCATTCCGGGCCATCAAGCCGACAAACGCTTGTTAGTTCTGCGCCAACCGATCGGCGTCGTGGCTTCGATTACGCCCTGGAACTTCCCGGCGGCCATGATCACCCGCAAGGCTGGTCCAGCACTCGCCGCAGGCTGCACCTTCGTCTGCAAGCCAGCCCTCGAAACCCCCTACTCCGCGCTTGCACTCGGTGAGCTTGCGTTGCGCGCCGGCGTGCCCGCCGGCGTATTCAATGTGGTGACGGGCGACTCCAAAGCGATCGGCGGCGAACTCACCGGCAGCACCTTGGTCCGCAAGCTGTCATTCACCGGCTCGACCGAGGTGGGAAAACTGTTGATGGCCCAATGCGCGAAAACGGTAAAAAAAGTATCGCTGGAACTCGGCGGCAATGCGCCGTTCATCGTTTTCGACGATGCAGATCTCGACGCGGCCGTGCTGGGCGCGATCGCGAGCAAGTATCGCAATACGGGTCAGACTTGTGTCTGCGCCAATCGTCTGCTGGCCCACGACGCCGTTTACGATGACTTCGCCCGGCGGCTCGCGGGCGCGGTCGGTAAACTGCGCGTCGGTGACGGCCTGCAAGGTGCCACTGATCAAGGTCCGTTGATCGATTCGAACGCAGTTGAGAAAGTGGAACGACATATCACCGACGCCGTGCGCGGTGGAGCAAAGATCGCGCTCGGCGGCAAGCGCCACGCGTTGGGCGGTACTTTCTTCGAGCCCACTATACTCACCGATGTCACGGCGACGATGGCGATCGCACGAGAGGAGACATTCGGACCCGTAGCGCCATTGTTTCGCTTCAAGACTGAAGCAGAGGCCATCAAACTGGCCAATGACACGGAATTTGGGCTGGCCGCCTACCTCTACACGCGTGATCTGGCGCGCTCGTGGCGCGTGTCCGAAGCGCTGGAGTACGGTATCGTCGGACTCAATACTGGCATCATTTCAACCGAAGTAGCCCCTTTCGGTGGCATGAAGGAATCAGGCATCGGTCGCGAAGGATCGAAATACGGCATTCTCGAGTTCACGGAGATGAAGTACGTCTGTGTCGGCGGCATCGATTGAGCACCGTCAACCCGCGATCGCGCGGGCTGATTCCACTACTGGCTGCCTGTAGCGCCGCGGGTGTCATCGGCAATTTTCTGCTGCTGCCGGCACTGCCCGATATCGCACTCACCTATGTCGTAGCGACACCGCAGGCACAGCTGACCGTCTCGGTCTACCTGATCACGTTCGCGATTGGCGTATTGGCGTCGGGCCCACTGGCTGACCGTTACGGGCGTAAGCCGCTGCTGGCTGGCGGCATGCTGGTAGCAGCACTGGCATCGGCTATCGCACTCGTCGCACCGGGATTCACTTGGTTCATCGTTGCGCGCGCGGTGCAGGGCCTCGGCGCTGCAACGGGTGTGACAGTGGCCCGTGCCGCGGTCGCCGATGTTTTCGAGGGCTCGGAGATGGCGCGCAAACTCGCAACCTTGACCATGGCTATGGTCACTGGAACCGCGATGTCGCCGTACCTCGGCGGACTGATTGCCGAGCAGCTCGGCTGGCAGAGCGCTTTCTGGTTCTTGTTCGCCGGGTCATTGCTGATCGGCATCGCTATCATGCGCTATCTGTCCGAGACACGCGTCCAAAACGGACTGGACAACAGCTTCACCAAACTGTGGCGCGAATCACTCGCGGTCATCTCGCGACCGGTCTTCCTCGCCTACGTCGTCCAGGCTGGCATGGTGTACGCACTGTTCCTCGTCTTCATTTCAGTCGCACCCTTCGTCATGGCGACCTCTCTCGGCAGGCCACCTTCGGATTTCGGTATCTACTACCTGTTTCTGTCGCTCGGATACTTTCTCGGGAACATGTACGTTTCCCGCGCGCGCGGCAGCCTCACTGGCGCGCAGATGATGACGCGTGGCCTCGGGCTGCAGTTTTCCTTTGCAGTCGTCGCGCTGCTACTGGTCATGCTGGGCTACGTCGATCCGCTGTACGTTTTCGGCGCACAGTTTCCGCTCTGTATCGGCCAAGGCCTGGCACTGCCTAACATCATGGCGCGCGGCGTAAGCCTTGCGCCCGGCTATACCGGCGTCGCATCGAGCGTCATGGGGTTCGGTCAGATCGCCCTATCAGCGCTCTGTCTGCAACTGATGAGCTTCGCGCCAGTCGACAGCTGGGTGCCCGTGTTGACGTTCTGCGTCGTCGTGGCCGCGATCGCGTGGCTGTCCGCCCTGCTCCTGCAACGAGCAACATCGTCCTCGCCTGAGAGCGCCTAGCCACTGTATCGTGATCGAGTTCACGCTCTGGCTCGGGCGATCGCCTGAATCTGGCAACCGTCTGCCGGTCCCATGCGAATCATGTCGCAGTTGATATCCCAATTCCTGCAGTTGTGCCGCGGTATGCCGATACTGGCAGCGGCTATCTGCGTATGACAGGACAGATGGGAGCGCCGTGCGCGCACGACAGTGACCAAGACGAATTCCGAACCACTCGTATTGCTGGCTGACGACGACCCGACGGTTCGTCTGTTGGCGACGAACGCGCTGACCGGCGCGGGCTTTCGCGTATTCGCTGTCGCGGATGGCATTGCTGCGATCGCGGCGTTCGATCAGCAGCTACCAGATTGCGTCGTCGTCGATGTCGAGATGCCCGGCGCCGACGGTCTGTCTGTCTGCCGCCATGTCCGCGCGAGCGCGCGAGCACATATTCCAATTCTGGTGCTGACCGGTCAGGAGGATGTCGAATCGCTGCATCGAGCCTACGACGCTGGCGCAACCGACTTCGCCAACAAGCCGATGCGCTGGCCGACACTTCCTTATCGATTGCAGTATCTGCTGCGCTCCGCGACGTTAACCGAGGAGCTGCGCGTGAGCCGTACGCGCACACAGACTCTGCTCGATGCGATGCCGGACAGAATTTTCGTGCTCGACGACAAAGGCATGCTCGTAGAAGAAGTCAATCGGAGCGAGTTGCACGGCCCAGCATCATTTGCACTCGGCGCCGGTCGAAGCATCGAGGACATGCTGCCAACCGACGTCGCGCGCCTCGCTCGCGAGCATCTGCACGTCGTGCTCGCGACAGCTCAGGCGCAGACCTTCGAGTTTCAGACCGACGCCGGACGCAAATCCTATGAAGTGCGGCTGCTGGCGCAGCCCAACGACAGCGTGCTGACCATCATCCGGGACGTGAGCCAACGGCACCTCGCAGAGGAGCGAATACGCCATCTTGCGTATTTCGATGGCGTCACAGGCCTGCCCAACAGGCAGCTGTTCGTGCGCGAGTTGCGTCGCGCGATGCGCCAGGCAAAGCGACGTGACCGGCTGGTCGCCGTACTGTACGTCGATCTGGACCGCTTCAAACGTATCAACGACACCTTGGGTCACACGGTTGGCGATGCCTTGCTGAAGTCGGTCGCACAACGACTGTCGGAAGGTATTCGTCCCAGCGATTTCGTGGCCAAGCCAGCGTCTGGCGATCAGATGGCCGTCCAGCTCGCGCGGCTCGGCGGCGACGAATTCGTGGCGCTATTGACCGATCTCGAAGCACAGGATCAAGTGAGCGCGGTAGTCGACCGCATCCGTCAGTCCCTCACCGCGCCGTTCAGTTACGAAGGTCGCCAGTTCGTGATCACGCCGAGTATCGGCGTCGCGATCTACCCGGAGAACGGCAGCGACGTGGAAACGCTGCTGATGCATGCCGACACAGCGATGTATCAGGCCAAGGACGCGGGTCGCAATACCGTGCGATTTTACGAGAAATCCATGAATGCACGAGCGCTGGATCGACTCGAGCTCGAAGATGCGCTGCGGGTAGCGATTGAGCGTCAGCAGCTCGAGCTGTACTTTCAGCCGAAGTATTCCCTAAGCACCAACGAATATACGAGCGCCGAAGCGCTGCTGCGCTGGCGTCACCCGGAGCGCGGCTGGATTTCTCCGGGGCAGTTCATTCCGCTCGCAGAGGAAACCGGCCTGATCATGACACTCGGCGAGTGGGTGATCGATGAAGCCTGCCGCAATCTTCAGACCTGGCAGAGTGGCCCGCTCCGCGGCAAACGACTCGCGATCAATATCTCGGCAGAACAAGTGGCTCGCAGCAACGTTGCAGATCTCATCATGCGCTCGGTCTGGAAGCACGGCATACAGCCACAGCTCCTCGAACTGGAGATGACCGAGAGCCTCTTGATGCGGGATGTGAACACGGCGAAAGCCATGCTGCACACCCTCAAGGACGCAGGCATCACCCTGGCGATCGACGACTTTGGCACCGGCTACTCGTCCCTCAGCTATCTCAGACAATTCCCCATCGACTCGCTCAAGATCGATCGTAGCTTCGTCATGGACCTGCACCAGGACGCGGACGACGCCGCGATCTGCGCGGCAATCATCGCGATGGGCAAGAAGCTCGGTTTGAAGATCGTCGCCGAAGGAATCGAGCTCGAGCAGCAACGACACTTCTTGCAGAAGGCCGGCTGCGATGAAGGTCAAGGCTATCTGTTCGCGCGTCCGATGCCAGCGGAGGAGCTGCTGGAATTTCTGCGAGTGCCGTTGCAACGCCTAGGTACGTACAATGATAGTTAGTCGTAATTCTCGACGGTCGTTCTGCTGCTTGTCGTTGCTCACGTTGGCAATCCTGCTGACGCCGCTGCAGACAGCGGCTAGTCGTGAGGCGCCAGTCTTGCGGCTACTTACCTGGGAAGAGTACATCAGCCCGGAAGTGCTGGCGGATTTCACGCGGCGCACTGGGGTCGCGATTGAGCCCTACTACTTCAATAGCGATAGCGAGCGCGATACGCTGTTGGTTGGTCAGGACGGCGCTGGCTATGACTTGATCGTCGTGAATGGTCTGGCCATCGACAGCTACCGGCGGCGCGGGTGGATTCAGCCGCTCGATGCGGTCCAGGTTCCGAACCTGACCAATGTCGACGCGAAATGGCGAGGCGCCTTTACCAGCAGCAACGAGTACGCCGCGCCCATCTTCTGGGGAACGTTGGGAATTGCGTATCGATCTGATCTTGTGAAGACTCCGATCACCTCCTGGTTGCAGTTGTTGCAGCCGACTGCCGAGCTGTGCGGTCGCATCAACATGGGCGGTGATGCTCGTGACGTGATCGGCTCGGTCCTCAAGGCGGTTGGTGCGTCGTTGCGATCGCCTAGCGTGGACGACTACCGCCAAGTAGAGCAACTACTGCGGGCACAGAAATCCTGCGTGAACGAGTACGACTTCGTGAGTGTCAGCGAAGACGACCCACTTGTCACCGGCACGATCGTTGCCGCGATGGCATACAACGGCGACGCCCAGCGCATGCGTGAAATGGCGCCAGCGATCAAATACGTCATGCCGACGGAAGGGGGCATCGTGTGGGCAGACTACCTGGTAGTCGGTGCCCATGCGCGGGAACCGCGCCATGCGATGGCACTGATCAATCACCTGCTCGATGAACGCAACCTCCTCCGTCTTGCCAAGTACTCGCAATACGCCTCGGCCAGCTCCCGGGTGACGCAACGTCTGCCCAAGGAATTGCGCGACAACCCGGACATCGTGCCGTCGGCGGTACGCTTGCAGAAATTCGAGCTCGACACGGACACGGACATCCAGAGCACACGCCAACGCAATCGGATCTTCGTCGCGGTGAGCCGCTGATCCATGCGCTTGCAGTGGAAACTGAGTCTGCTGATCCTGCCGGCCTGTGTATTGCCGCTGCTGGTTCTCGGTCTGGTGGCTTTCAGCCAGCTCGAGAGCGTGGCGGTTACGAATCGTCTGTCGGATGTCCGCAATGTGATGGGCCCAGTCAGTGAGCGGCTTGCCAGCGAACTGCGGACCACCGAGACCCATGCACGCCTGTTCGCCGCCTCACCTTTCGTAGCGCGCTACCTGCTCGAGTCGGATACCGAGATCAAGTACTCGTTGATGGAACCAGGATTGCTGGAGTTTCTCGACACTTACCGGCGCGGCTTCCCCAACTACGAAGCGATCGAGCTGCGGCAGCTGAACGGCGAGCTCGACACGCGCACGAGCGACGGCCCGGTGCAGCCGGAGGTCGACAAAGCTGCGGCGCAGTTGGGGCGTTCGCTCGCGCGGGGAACCGCTAGCACCGCACTCCAGATCGTGCGACGCGACAATGGTCCACCACGGCTACTCGTCGCCGTGCCCGTCGAGCTCAAGGATGCACGCGTCAGCCTCGCCGCAGGTCTGCAGCGCAAGGGGGTTCTGATCGTCGTCGTCGATCTCGGCTTCGCTGCCAGAGTACTCGACGGCATTGAACTCGGTGCTGGCGGAGGTGTGACCATCATCGACAGCACTGGTCAACCCTGGTTTCCAGACCGACAGATTCTTGGACAGCGACTCAGCAACAGCTTGCTCGCACAGCTGATCAGCGGTGGGGCCGCCGGCATCGATGCCGAGCTGCATGACGGTCACAGCTATCTCAGCGCCTTGCCATTGTTAGGCAACTCGCTGCTGGTCGCCGCCATTCCGCATACCCAACTCGCGGCTATCCGCCGTGATCTGGAATGGACGGTTATCGGCGTTACGCTGGCTGGTGCGATCGCTATCTACCTGTCGCTCTACTGGCTGTTGCGGAGCTTCGTGCTGCGGCCGGTGCAGGCCTTGCGCGAAACCGCCAGACTGATCGGTCAAGGGCAGTACGACATTCGCGTGCCGTTGGCCAGCCGCGACGAGCTCGGCGACCTCGCGACGACGCTCAACGGGCTCGGCGCAGACTTACGGACCATGCTGGATGACTTGCGGGGCGCGCGCGACAGGGCGGAAGCGGCCAATGTCGCGAAGAGCGAGTTCCTGGCCAGGATGAGCCATGAAATCCGCACGCCACTCAATGGCGTTCTCGGCATGACGGAGCTGCTGATCGGCTCACGCGGCCTCGACAAGGCGCAGCATCGATATGCCGACGGGATTCGCCACTCGGCCGAATCACTGCTTGGTGTCATCAACGACATACTGGACTTCTCCAAGATCGAGGCTGGACGTCTCGAGCTGGACTGTGCGCCGTTCAACGTGCGTGAGATCGTTGAAGACGCGGTCGAGTTGTTGGCGCCACGTGCGGCGGTCAAGAATCTCGAACTGATCTGCGATATCCCTGCGGACGTTCACAGCCACCGCCTTGGCGACGGCAGTCGCTTGCGACAGGTTCTCATCAATCTCATTGGCAACTCGGTCAAGTTCACGGAGCACGGCGAGATCGTCGTACGGGTGGCAGAACGCACGCTCGCGAACAAGCCCGCGCTGCAGTTCGAAGTGGTGGACACCGGCGTCGGAATACACCCCGAGAATCATGGGCGGATCTTCGAATCGTTCGCGCAGGAAGATGGCTCGATCACGCGGCGCTTTGGCGGCACCGGCCTCGGTCTCGCTATCAGTCGTCAGCTCGTGACGCTGATGGGCGGTGAAATTGGCGTGGATAGCGCGCCCGGCGTTGGCTCTCGGTTCCATTTCACGGCCGCGTTGCCGCTGGCGATCGACGCAATTACAGACCTGCAACCCGCCGGGCTGGCGGGCAATCGAGCACTGATAGTCGACGACAATGCGACCAACCGGGAGATCCTGCAACGACACCTGCAAGACTGGGGCGTGGACGCCAGCGAGGCTGCCAGCGGCAGCGATGCACTGGAGGCCATCCGCCGGGCTGCTGATGATCCCTACGACGTCATTCTGCTCGATCTGCACATGCCGATACTCGATGGTCTGGCGACCGCGCGCGGCATCCGGACGATGCCGGGCGGCGAAGACGTCGCGATCGTCATCCTGAGTTCGATGACGGGCGATGTCTCACGCTCGGACTGGGAGGCCGTCGGCGTGAGCGTCACACTGACGAAACCGGTGCGGCAGCGCCAGTTGTATGAATGCCTCGACGTACTGCTGCGCGGTACCGGGGCCTTGCGCGCCCTGCGTATTGCCGCCGCCGAAGAGTCGAGTGTGGTTGAAACAGGTCCGCGGCGCCGCGTGTTGCTGGTCGAGGACAACGCGGTCAATCAGGCGGTCGCCCGCAGCATGCTCGACCAACTACATTGCGAAGTCCTCACTGCCAACAACGGTCGCGAGGCACTCGAACTGCTCGCACTGCACGACGTCGAGCTCGTGCTGATGGATTGCCAGATGCCGGAAATGGATGGCCTGACAGCGACCAGAGTGATCCGGCAGCGGGAAGCGCAAGCATCGAGCACGCGAACACCGATCATTGCGCTCACCGCCAACGCATTGAGCGGCGATCGCGAAAGATGTCTCGAAGCCGGCATGGATGACTATCTTGCGAAACCCTTCGGGATCGCGCAATTGCGCGCGGCAATCGACAAATGGCCGCGACAAATACTCCTAGAGGACTCAACGATGAATCGGCCCACGGCAAGTAACAACTCCAGCAAAGATGGTGAGGATGGTGACGTTCTCGATCGCGCCGCACTCGACCAAATCCGGCAATTGCAAGGCGTCGGACAACCCAGTTTGTTGCGGCAGGTGATCGATATCTATCTGGAGTCTTCCACCAAACTGGTGGCACAGATCGATGCTGCACTCGCGAGCGCCGACGCCGGGGCCGCCGGCAGTGCAGCACACGCACTCAAGTCGAGCAGCGGCAATGTAGGTGCCATCGCGGTCACCAAACTGGCCGCAGCAATCGAAGCCGCCGCTCGTGACAACTCCCTCGAGCGAGTCGAGGCGCTCCATGCGGAGCTGCTCGCGGCCTTCGCCGTCGCGCGGCGCGCGCTCAGTGAGGAACTGCGAGCCGCATGATGTCGCCACCGGCACAGACTTCGATGCCGCTGGCAGTACTGGCAGACGACGATCCGCTGCAGCGCACGCTGATGTCGCAAGCATTGCAGGCGGCAGGCTATCGCGTGATCGCGGTCGACAACGGCGCCGCGGCAATCGAACAGGTACGCAGCAACGCGCCAGCAATCGTATTTCTCGACGTGCAGATGCCTGAGCTCACGGGCATCGAGGCCTGCCGCGCAATCCGTGCCGGGCTTGGCGACCGCGCACCACCCATCGTGGTTGTTACGAGCTGCGACCGGGACGAGGATATCGCCGACGGCTTTGCGGTCGGCGCATGCGACTACCTGATCAAGCCCGTCAACTGGACCGTCTTCAAACATCGGGTGAACGGCTGGCTCGCGACGCACGTGGCGCAGCGTGACGCTGTTGCACAAGCGCCCCGCCGACTGACTGTCGCACGCGATGGCACTGTGCTACACGACTCCGCGAATGCCAGTGCTGCGGCAATAGCAGGCGGCCTGAGTGAACTGCTCGAGCCCGCCTTCGCGGAGCAGCTATTGTTATGTGTTCGCAAAGCACTGAAAACTCGCGCGCCCGCACGCTGCAGCTTCGGCGCCTACGATGCAGAAGTGCAGGCGGCGGGTCGGGACCGTGCAACCATCGTTCTCGACACCGGCGAGCAGCGCGCCGCGACGGCCGCCGAGCTGTTCAAGCTGGCGTACCTGGATCCGCGCACTGGCCTGCCGAATCGACATCTTTTGGAAAAGACTGCCCTTGAAGCGCTGACACAGGCGCAACTGCGCGGCCTGCAGATGACGTTGCTTTGTACAGCGCCCGCGGTGCTACGGGTGGACAGCTCGTCTGCAACCGAATCCCAGCTGCGACAGGGACTAGAGCAGGCAGCAGCCCGGCTCCGCGCGATCGGCGCGGTTGTGCTGCATGACATGCCGGAGCAGCAGGCCGAGCCTATCGCCTGCATCGACAGCAGCTATCTCGCGGTACTCGTACATGACACCGCCGCTGTCGCCGCGCGGTCGGACGTTATCGCCGAGGTGACGCAGATCCTGACTCGAGCGTGGCCCCCAATCGGGCCTGGGACCGCAGCGCCGCTCGTCGGGCGCGCGGTTTTCCCACGCGATGGCACTACGCTCGAAGCGTTGCTGCAGGTGGCCACGCTGCGTACGTTCGAGCAATCGCCGGCCGTGACACTCGGCAATCAGCGTTTCGATGGCGATCAGGATTTGCCGGATGAGCTGCGGGCCGATCTGGCCGCAGAACTGGCCGCAGCGGTCGAACACCACCAGATCTGCCTGCACTACCAACCACGCGTCTGCATTCAATCCGGACAAGTGCTGGGTGCGGAAGCACTGCTACGCTGGCAGCATCCATTGCGCGGCCCGCTGGTGGCGCGTGAGTTGTTGCGCGTCGCAGAACTTACCGGCCTCACCGCGCGGGTGACGGACTGGGCACTGCATGCCGCGATCACGCAATCTGCCGCATGGTCGCAGCAGCGAGCCACCCGCGTGCCAGTGTCGGTCAACATCAGTGCGCAGCAACTGGCAAAGCCGGATTTTGCCGCCAACCTGATCGCGCAGCTGGCGGCGGCCAGCCTGGACCCTGGTCTGCTCGAGCTAGAAGTCGGCGAAGTCTTCCTGGACGTCAATGACGCGATCAGCGCACAGCTGCTCGAGTTGCGTACCGCTGGCGTCGGGCTGATCGTGGACGATTTTGGCCATGGACGGGTGGCGTTGTCGGCGCTGCGGCGCCTGCGTATCGATGGCTTCAAGGTGAATCACGCGTTGCTGCGGGAGCTGCAGTCCAAGGGCGATTCGGGCATCTACGATCTCGCCGCCTCGATCGCACGGGTGCGCCATGCGGTGTTGATTGCCAAGGGGATCGAGAACGCCACCGAACTGGCACTCGCCGCATCGAAAGGTTGCGATCAGGCGCAGGGCTTTCACATATGCCAGCCACTGCCCGCCGCCGAGTTCGAACGATTCGCGCTGGCCGCCGCCACCCGCAAGGCAGCGGCGAGCTGAGCCTGCGTGGATTTGACACCCGCATTATTAGACATGAGTCACATTTCTCGGCCGCGCACAAGCAGTTAGCGCGACGCAGTCCGCAGTCCGAAATATTGAAATGGCGTCATCGAAACCGGCTCTATCAAGGCGATGACCATGAACACTCTGCAACTTCGAACCAGCGCCATTCTGTGCGGCATTCTGCTGAGCCTCGGACTCCCGAGTGCTACACCGCCAGTCACAGACAGCGCGCATTCCACAGCGCTGCTGCCGGCACGCTATGTCGTTCAGGCTCGCAACGGCGAGGATGTGGCAGCGCTCGTGCGTGCTGTTGGCGGTCGGGTGGTCGCCGAGCTAACGATCATCGACGCGGTTGGCGCCGAGCTCTCCGCGCCACAATCTGCCGCGCTGCGCAACCAGCGCGGCGTCGTGCTGTTCGCGGATCGACAGCTGGAGGTCAGTGGCCGCAAGAGCAGCACTACAACCAGCACGACCACGTCCACGTTCGAACGCACTTCATCAGCGGACGGCACCTTGCAGATGGACGAGATCCAGCGCGCCTTCCTGGATCGTGTCGACTACTTCCATCCGCTGGCGGTCGGCGCCCCCGATCTGCACAAGGCTGGTACCAATGGTACGGGGGTCACGGTTGCTGTCATCGATACCGGCTTGTGGTGGGAGGCCAATACGCTACTGAGCAAGACGCCGAAGTTCCGTGTCGATACGACCAGCAAGCCGCTGGAGGACGATCCGAACGGTCATGGCACGCATGTCAGCAGCATCATCGCCAGCAATGGCCTTGCGGCCAACTGGGTTGCTGAAGGCATTGCGCCGCGCGCCGATATCGGTGCGCTCAGAGCATTCGGTGCCGACGGTAGCGGCTCGTATATCGACGTGATCGAAGCGCTCGACTACGTCGTGCAGAACAAGACCAAGCACAACATCCGCGTGCTCAACCTGTCGTTCAGCGCGACTCCCCAGTCCTACTATTGGGACGATCCGCTCAATCAGGCCGTGATGAAGGCCTGGCAGGCCGGCATCGTCGTCGTTGCCGCTGCCGGCAACTCCGGTCCCGCGCCGATGACCATCGGTGTGCCGGGCAACGTGCCCTACATCATCACTGTCGGTGCGATGACGGACAACTACACCCCGATCGATTCAACCGACGACAAGATCGCCTCCTTCTCCTCGACTGGCCCGACCTATGAAGGCTTCGTCAAGCCCGAGGTCGTCGCGCCGGGTGGCCACATCGCGGGCTCACTACCGTTCGACGGCTATATCGCCTCGCTGTACCCCGGTTCCATGCTGGGCAGCGACCGCCAGTTCAAGATGTCGGGTACATCACAGGCAACCGCGATCGTTAGCGGCATTGTGGCGCTCATGCTGCAGAAGGAGCCATCGCTGACCCCGGACCAGGTGAAGTGCAGGCTCATGGCTTCGGCTCGGCCTGCTGTCACGAGCAAAGGCAAAGCGGCATACAGCGTCTTCCAACAGGGCGCGGGCCTAGTGAATGCGCTGGCGGCTGTCAGCAATGGTGAGACCGACTGCGCCAATCGCGGTCTCAATATCGCGCAGGATCTGGCCGGCACCACGCACTATCAGGGCCCGGCCAACATCGACAGCAAGGGCAAGTACTATCTCACCGACAGTAGCGGCGCGCGCCTGCCGGACGACGGCTTTACCTGGAATGGTGGTTACGGCGGCCAAGCCTCACTGTTCAGTGATGGCCGACTGTGGAGCCGAACGGAGATCTGGTCGAGCGCGCGGCTGTGGAGTCGCAGCCAGAACTGGGCCGACAGCGTGCCGTGGATCCAGGGACGCTTGTTCAGTCGCGGTCTGACGGAAACCATGTCGATCAATCGCTGGGTCGAGCACGAATAAGCTGACAGGCATGCGTCGCCTCGCAAAATTCTCGGGCTCGACGCTGTTGCTGGCGCTGCTGTTCGCCGCGACCAACGTTCGATCGCAAGCCGCGCCCATGGTGTTCGCGCACCTCGGCGTCGAGGATGGTCTCTCGCAGGCCTCGGTGCTGGATGTCATGCAGGACTCGGCCGGGTTCATCTGGCTGGCAACCGAGAACGGACTCAACCGGTATGACGGCTACGAGGTGCGCGTGTATGCGCGCGACCGACGCCGGACCGACGGTCTCGCCAGCGACTTGGTTTGGGCGCTCGATGAGGACAGCGCCGGCAATCTGTGGCTCGCGACCGAGGGCGGCGGCGTCGCAGTATGGGACCGCGACACCGATTCGTTTCGCAAATTCCGCCATGACCCCGCCGACCCGGCCAGCTTGTCGAGCGACTCGATCCGCAATCTGCTAGTCGATCGCAGCGGTGCCGTCTGGGTCGCGACCACGCACACGGGCCTCAATCGGCTCGAGCCCGCGACCGGCAAGGTCGTCAGGTATCAGCATGACAGCAAGCGGATCGAGTCGTTAGCGGACAACTCGCTGTACGCACTACTGCAGGACCGAACAGGCCATATCTGGGTCGGCACCGGCGTGGGCGTCGACCGGCTCGACCCAATCACGGATCAGTTCGAGCACTTCGAATTGCCTGGCGCAACCGGTGAGGCCCGCATCGCGCTGGCACTCACACAGGACAGCCGGGGAGATATCTGGATCGGCACTTCTGGCGCCGGTCTGTATCGTCTCGACGTCGTGACCCGCCGCCTGACCCGCTTTCAAAATGACGCACGGGAACCACGGTCGCTCAGCAATGACACCGTGCATGCCGTGTACGAAGACGATCAGAAACGGCTTTGGGTCGGCACGTCTGCCGGTCTCAATCTACTCGACCGCAGTTCCGGGCTTTTTCAGCGCTACCGGCACGATCGCAGCAATCCGCACAGTCTCGCCGATGACGTCGTCAAATCGATCGCACAAGACAGTAGTGGCCTGCTCTGGGTCGGCACTTACAGCGGCGGCGCAAGTCGCTGGAATCCGCGCAGCTGGTCGCTGGGCCATCAGCGGCCGCAATGGGCTGCCAATGGCGCTCAGATAGCGGCGTTCGCCGACGAGTCGAACGGCGCATTGTGGGTGGGCACCATGGGCGGCGGTCTGTGGCAAGTGCCCGCAGGCGGCGGCACCGCCGTGCCAGTAACGCGATTCACGCGCAATGCACAACCCATTCCCGGCGGTGCCGAGGTGATGGCATTGCGCCACGACAGTGCTAACAATCTCTGGATTGGCACACTCACCGGCGGCGTCACTCGCCTGAGTCCTGACGGTCGATTGCTCAACTTCCGCGCAGGTCCGGATGCCACCCGGCAAGTCGGCGCCGACGGCATCATGAGTCTGTTCGAGGATCATTCACGCCGCATGTGGATCGGCACCTATGAGGGCGGCGTCAGCATCCATGATCCGGAACTGGGGACCCTCAGCCGACTGGCAGACAGCTCGGGAGCCAACCCCTGGCTCGCGAGAATCCGGGCGGCAGCCATCGTCGAGGATAACAATGGTTACATCTGGATAGGTACGTTCGGCCAGGGTTTGCTGCTGGTCGACCCGACGCGGGGGCTCGTTCGCCGCTACGAGGAAGACGACCAGGCAGCCGATAGCTTGAGCTCGAATGCCATCTACGATCTGTTGGTCGACGCGAACGGTACGCTCTGGGTTGGCACCGGTGGCGGCGGTCTCGATCGCATGATCGGCTCGTCCTTGCAACCGGATCAGGTGCGTTTCCAGAATCTGGGTAGCGCCGAGGGCATGCCAAGCACGGTGGTCTACGGGATCGAACAGGATTACGCGGGCAAGCTCTGGCTGAGCACCAATGGCGGTCTCGTTCGCTACGCTCCCGCAACCCGTGACATCAAGACGTTTCACACGCCGCACGGCGCGCAGAGCGAAGAATTCAACTTCGGCGCGCACCACCAGACTCGCACCGGGCGCCTGCTGTTTGGCGGAACCGACGGCTATAACGATTTCGATCCGCGCCTGCTGCAAGTGAACGAACGCGCGCCGGACATCGTGCTGACGCATCTCTCGATCCTCAACCAGGACCTGCTGACACGCAAGACAGCGCGTCTGCCCGCCGAGATCGTGCTTGGCCACCGGGACAATCTGCTGTCGCTCGGCTTCGCAGCCACGGACTACATCGATCCGCTCAAGAACTCGTACATGTACCAGCTGGCGGGGTTCGACGACCGCTGGATCTCGTTGGGTCGCCGCCGACAGATAGATTTCACGAACCTCGCGCCAGGCAATTACACGCTGCGCGTGCGCGCCGCTTCGTCGGATTCGGTCTGGAACAATGATGGCCTCAGCTTGCCGATCGTCGTCCGCCCTGCGCCATGGGCGACTCCCGTCGCCTACGCAGCATACGTCGGACTGTTCCTGCTGCTCGTCGCGGTGGTGCTGGTCCGGCATGCGCGGCGCCAGCGCGAGCAGCTAGCCTATGCTCGCCGACTCGAAGCCGAGGTTGCTCTGCGAACCAGCGAACTCGGCACGCGCAATCAGCAGCTCGCCGAGGCCAGCGCTGCCAAGAGCAACTTCCTGGCTCGCATGAGCCACGAGATTCGCACGCCCATGAACGGCATCATCGGCATGTCGGAGCTGCTCAACATGACGGACTTGAACGTCCAGCAGCAGCACTACTCACAAACGATCACCCGTTCAGCGCAGAGCCTGCTGCAGATCATCAATGACATACTCGACCTGTCGAAGATCGAGGCCGGGCGACTGGAACTCGAACGCACCCACTTCGATCTCGAGGACATCGCGGATGATTGCGTCGGCTTGTTAGCACCGCTCGCCAGCAAGAAGGACCTGGAACTCGTCACTGCGATCTCTCCGCATGTGCCACAGGCGCTGCTCGGCGATCCGCTGCGGCTGCGACAGATCTGCCTGAACCTGTTGGGCAACGCACTGAAGTTCACGAACGAGGGCGAGATCGTGCTGCGGGCCAGACCCGTGCAAACGACAGCCGAGCAGATCGTCATTCGTATCGAAGTTAGCGATACGGGCATCGGCATGGAGCCGGCTGTGCTCGAGCGCATCTTCGACGCTTTCAGTCAGGCCGACGAGTCCACCACGCGGCGCTTCGGCGGCACAGGCCTGGGCCTGTCGATCTGTCGGCACCTGGTCGATCTGATGAACGGCGAGATTGGCGTCGAGAGCCAGCCCGGACTCGGCACGACTTTCTGGTGCGAGATCCCGTTTGCACGCTCCAATGAAACCAGCGAGACAACGGTGGCGCACGAGGTGGCTGGTCTCAGAGTCGTCATCGCGACGCCGGTTCGATCACAGCAGGACGCGCTGGTGGAGCGCTTCACGGCGGCGGGTGCCATCGCTTTGCGCGCCCAATCGAGTTTCGAGCTGCAGTCGCTGCTGTCGATGCCGGGCAGTTGCGATGTCGTGGTGCTCGATCTGGATCGACTCAATCGCGGTGGCGTGCTCAAGCCCGAACTGACAGCGATCGCGGGCGTCAGTTGGATCCTGCTCAGTCGCGACGCCAGGTTGGCTGCAGACCGTGTCGCTACCGCGGCCTTGCCGCCCGCTTTCGCAACCAAGCCCGTCGCGTTCAAGACGCTCTGCCGAATTATCCGCGACAGCCGTCTGGCGCGCGCTCCGTCTGGCCCTGACCACAGTGCGTCAGGCAGCAGCGCCGCCAGCCCGCTCACCAATTTGCGCGTGCTGGTAGTCGAGGACAATCCCGTGAATCAGCTGGTCGCCGAGCGGATGCTGCAGGTTCTCGGCTGCGCGGCGAGCCTGGTGGGCGACGGTCAGAGTGCCGTGACGAAGCTCGCAACCGAATACTTCGACGTCGTGTTGATGGATGCCCAAATCCCCGTGATGGACGGCATGGCCGCCACTCGTGCAGTTCGTCGGTCGCGCTCCCCCAACGCTGACATTCCCATCATTGGTCTGACAGCCCACGCATCGGACGAGGCGCGTGCCAACTGCCTCGAGGCGGGGATGAACGACTATCTGAGCAAGCCGTACACGCTCGAGCAACTGCGCGCGCTGCTGTTGCGGTGGAGCGTCGATGCGAAGGCCGAGATGCAAGTACGAGCCGGATGATCCGACGTAGCACTGGCATCGTCACCCAGCCTTGGGTATCGTTTCCGGCGCTCGAACCCGAAGAGCGCTGCACGCACTGCACCCGCCCATGATCGGTCGATTCCACGAAATCAGTATTCGCACCGACGACATTCGCGCGTCGGTGGAGTTCTACGAGCGGCTGGAGTTCAGCCACTGCGTGACCAACGATACCTGGGCGCATCCGTACGGCGTGCTGACCGACGGAGCAATCACGCTCGGCCTGCACCAGTACAAGTTCCCGTCACCATCCATTACCTGCGTCAAGGAGGACATTCCCGCGCAGCTGCGCGCGCTCGAGGCGCTCGGTGTCGAGATCGCCTGGCAACGCCTCGGTGACGATGTGTTCAACGAGTTCGGCTTTGTCGACCCGTCCGGCCAAATGGTGACATTGCTGGAAGCCCGCACTTACTCGCCCGGCGGTCGCCAGCGCGGCGCACCCTCGTTGTTAGGCGACTTCGTGGAGTTCAGCCTGCCGGCGACCGACTTCGATGCCGTGCGCAGCTTTTGGGAAAAGCTCGGCTTCATCGCTCATGCGGAGAACGAATCCCCCTACCTGCATTGTTCGATCACCAGCGATCATCTCAATCTAGGCGTGCACCGGCCGCGCACACTCGACGCACCGATGCTGGTGTTCGCGGCCGAGGACATGCCCGCACGCATCGCTCGACTGCGGGAACTCGATATCCCGCTGTCGGGCGAGCTCCCGCGTGGCCTGAGTCCGAGCAGCAATGCCCTGCTATCCGCTCCTGAGGGTACGCAGCTACTGCTGCTCCACGAGCACACCTGACTCAGCGAGCTTGTCCCGTCCTAACAATCGGCGCACGCGCGCCGTGACACTGTCCATCGCCGCGTAGGCCGCGGGCACCACGACCAGCGACAGCAGGGTGGAACTGGCGAGCCCGCCGATAATGGAGATCGCCAACGGCCTGCGGAACGCCGCGTCCGCACCCAGCCCGAGAGCGATCGGCATCATGCCGGCTGTCATCGCGACAGTGGTCATGATCACCGGGCGAGCCCGCTTGCGGCAGGCGTCTATCAGCGCGTCATGCAGATTGAGGCCGTGATCACGCTGCGCCATGACAGCGTAGTCGATCAGCAGGATGGAATTCTTGGTAGCGATGCCGATTAGACTGATCAGGCCAATGAGGGCAGGCATGGACAGATCCAGCCCCATCAGCAGCAGGCCGCCGAAGGCGCCGCCCGCGCTGAGCGGCACAGCCGACAGGATGGTGATGGGCTGCGTGGCACTGTTCAACAGCAGCAACAGCACGGCGTATACACATAACAACCCGATCCCCATGGCGATGGCAAAGCCGGTGAACAGATCGATGAAGACTTCACTGTCGCCGGTCGGTATCACTCGTACACCCGCCGGCAACGCCTGCATGACCGGCAGCGCATTCACCGCCTGCATCGCATCCCCCAGCGGCATCCCGTTCAGCTCGGCGTTCAGCTCGATATTGCGCTCACGCTGGAAGCGATCGATTTGCGCGGGACCGCTACTGAGCAGTACGTCGGCTACGACGCCGAGCGGCACGGACCCGCCAGTCGCCGGCACACGCAGCTCGCGCAGCATGGCCGGGTCATTGAGTGCTTCCGGCTTGAGCTGCACCCGGATCGGGATCTGTCGCTCGGGTAGATTGAGCTTGGCGAGCCGCTGCCGGTAATCACCACTGGTGGCCACACGCGCCGCATCAGCAATGTCAGTGGTCGACACCCCGAGGTCAGCAGCCCGCGCCGGATTCGGTACGACGACGATCTCGGGACGCAGCAAGGCTGCGCTCGAGGTGACATTGCCAAGACCTGGAATGGACTTCATGCCGCGCTCCACCATACGTGCGGCGTCGACCAGAGCCTGCGGATTATTGCCCGCCAGCTTCAGCGCCAGGGATCCACCCGGTCCACCGGAGACGAACGAGACGCGCATCCCGGGAAGATTGGCAAGCCGCTCGCGAACTACCACCTCCAGCTCCTGCTGCGATCGCTCACGTTCGTTCGCCGGCGACCAGCGCAACGTGACGCTGGCACGGCGGACCTCGGGAGACTTGTCACCGCCATGTTCGCCGGCACCCGCCCCACCCACGGTCGTGAAAACGTTGCTCAGCTCCGGTATGGACGCCAGACGCTGGCGAGCCATCTCGGTTGCACGTACCGTTTCCTGCAACGGTGTACCAGGCGGGAGTTCGAGGCTGACGACAGTGCGACCGAGATCCTCCTCCGGCAAGAAGTTGGGTGACAGGAGTGACGCAAGCCCCAACGACAATACGAACAGCACGGTCGCAATGCCGAGCGTGATTCGTTTGTGACGGATGGCCTTGTCCACCCAGCCGAGATACCACCCGATCCAGCGCGGCTCGGTATGCGGCTTGTCGTCGCCTTTCATGAGATAGGCCGCCATCATGGGCGTCAGCATACGAGCGACTAACAGCGAGAACATGACCGCAATGGCGGCTGTCCAGCCGAATTCGCGAAAGAACTGACCCGGCACGCCTGGCATGAACGCCACCGGTACGAAGACCGCCGCCAGTGTCACCGAGGTTGCGATCACTGCAACACCGATCTCATCCGCAGCATCGCGCGCGGCCTCGATCGCGCTCTTACCCATACGCCGATGCCGTACGATGTTCTCCACCTCGACGATAGCGTCATCCACCAGCAGGCCCACGACCACCGCCAGCGCGAGCAGCACGATGAAATTGAGCGAAAAGCCGAGCCAGTGGATCACCGCGAACGTTGGGATGATCGACAACGGCAATGCAGCCGCCGATATCCACGTGGCGCGCCAGTCGCGCAGGAAGATGAACACCACGATCACCGCGAGCACGCCGCCCTCGAGCAGCATGATCATCGAGGACTCGTAGGATGCCTCGGTGTCCTCGAGGCTCGAAGCGACCTCGATGAACTTGACACGCGGATGCTCCGCTGCCAGGCGCGCGATTTGGGCGCGGACTTCCCGCCCGGCCTCCAGCTCATCGACACCGCGCGAGCGAAAAACCTGAAAACCGATCGCTGTCTCGCCATCGAGCAGCGCCGCCTGACGCGGATCCGCGTTGCCGTCGCGCACAGCCGCAATGGCCGACAGCCGCACCGTGCGACCATCCGGCAGCGAGATCGGATAATCAGCGAGATCCGCCGCCGTCCCCACGGTACCGAGCGTACGGATGGACTGCTCCTGGCCCCCTTGCGTAGCCCGGCCGCCCGGTCGCTCGAGCTGCAATCGAGCGAGTTGTTGCGACACGGTGTTAGCGGGGACGCCGTACGCCTGCAGGGCGCGCGGATCCAGATCTACCCGGACCTCGCGCTCGACGCCGCCGGTCCGAACGAAACTGCCGATGCCGCGGATGCCAAACACCGTTTTCTTGACCGTGTCATCGATGAACCACGACAGCTCGTCTTGCGCCAGCGCATCGGACTGGACCGCATAGGTGAGCATAGCTCCACCCACCACCGTCAGGCGCGAGATGATGGGCTCCTCGATCTCCACTGGCATGTCGGCGCGTGTCCGGGTGACCGCGTCCCGTACCTCGTCGACAGCCTGATCCAGATCGTGCCCTAACTCGAACACGATACTGGTCGTCGACGAACCTTCGTTGACTCTGGAGATGATCTGCCGAATGTTGGCGATACTCGAAACCGAATCCTCGACCCGCCGCGTCACGTCGGATTCGAGCTGCGAGGGAGTAGCGCCCGGCAGATTGACGGTGACGGTGATCGTGGGGAATTGAATGTCCGGAAACTTGGCCACCGGGATGGCGTTGAACCCCAGCAAGCCAGCGATACACAGACCGACGAATATCAGCGCGGCCGGCAACGGCCGATCGATCGCCCAGCGTGAAACGTTCATGCACCCTCCTTCGCGATGGCTACCAAGTCGCCATCGGACAGAAATCCGGCGCCGCGGAAGACGATCTCCGCTTGCGCATCGAGCCCGTCCTGCACCGCGATTTCCTCCGCGAGCGTCGCGCCTGTTGTAATGCGCTGCTGCCGCACACGTGCGTTGTCACCCTCACGCTCACCGACCACGAACACATAGGACATGCCGTCACGTACGACCACCGACTGACGGGGGATGATCAGTGCCGGCGCGTCACCCAACACCAGCTCGCCCTCGACAAACATGCCCGCACGCAGTTCTCCCGGTTGCGGAATATCCGCGTAGACCAGGCCGGTGCGTGAGCGCGGATCGAGTGATGGCGCGACACTGCGCACTTTGCCTGTAATCTGCGCTCCAGTTGGGTCGTGCAGACGCACCTCGGTGCCAACGCGCGCCCGCGCCAGATCTGCGCCTGATAGCTCACCCCGCCACTCGAGGCGCCCCTCGCGGATCATCTTCAACAGTTCGGCATTGGGCGAGACTATTTGACCCGCATCGACCGAGCGCGCCGAGATCACGCCGTTCTCCGGTGCCCGCACAGTCGCGAAACTCAGCCGCAGGCGTGCCGATTCGAGCTGCGCGACCGCCGACTGCCGTTGCGCCTCTGCGCGCGCCTCGCCCGCGATCAACTCATCAGCATTGCCGGCGGAAATCAGCTGCTGCTCCTTGAGCCGGCGACCACGCTCCGCATTGGCACGCGCCAACACCAGCGCCGCGTCCGCCTCGGCGAGCCGCGCGCGCGCTGAATTCAGATCGACCTGCAAGCTGCGCGCGTCCATTTCGATCAAGCGCTGGCCTTGCTTGACGCGCTGGCCGACGTCCACCAGCACGCGCGCGACCCGCACGCTCGACAGCTCCACGCCCAGACTGATTTCCTGCCAGGCAGTCACTGAGCCGGAAGCCGTGATCGTTCGGGGCAATGGTCTGGTGACGGGCGTAACGGTCGTCACCGTCAGCGCTGGCGTGTCGTTGACGACTGATGCAGCCTGGTCCGTGCCACTGCAGCCGGGCAGCAGCGACGTGCTCGCGAGTAGCAGGGTGGCCGTGATATGTAAATTGAATCGACGTGACAGCATGCGGCAGAGATCCGATCATCGGGCGTTGGGGTGGCGAGGATATCAGGGCCCTGATACTATATCAGCCTCCTGATATTAGAATTGTGAAGGATTGCGTGACACGACCATGGCGCGGCAACCGCCATCCGGGCGTCTGGCTCATATGCTGGCCCATCCCGAGGAGAGCCTGGGCTTCCTGCTGAAGCAGGTACACCATTTGATGCGACTGGGGATCGAGGCGCGCATGCGGGCCGCAGATCTGCACATGACCCACGCGCACGCCGTGACGCTGCATTCTCTGATGGCCTCTCCTGGCGCATCCGGTGCCGAGCTGGCACGCGCTGCCACGGTTACGCCACAAACGATGAACAGCATCCTCGTCACGCTGGAGCAGCAGGGGATGATCACCCGCCGGCCCGACGCCCGGCACGGACGCATTCTCGCGACGTTTGTTACGGACAAGGGTCGCCGACAGTTCGGGCTTGGCGTCGGTGCCGCTGAAGGATTCATCGGAGAGATGGAAGCGTCGCTCAGCGATTCCGAACGACAGCAATTGCGCACGTTGCTGCAGCGCTGCCTCGCCAATCTGAGTGCGATCACCGGCATAGCGATCGAACATCCCGTGCCGGTACCAGCGCGGCCTGTCCAGGACGACCAACCGCCGCAGCGGCGCCAGTCGCGCAGCGCTGCCGCTAAACGGCGGGTGCGGGCACCGGCGCGCGGCGCAGCAGCCAGAGACCGAACAACATAATGGTGAAACTGGTGCCAGCCATCAGAAAAAATGGCCCGCCCTTGCTGATCTGATCGTACAGCCAGCCGCCGACGCCATTGGTGAAGAGTATGCCGGCCGACGCGCAGATTCCGGCCAGTCCGAACACTGCGCCGCGGCATGCCACCGGCGCCTCCTGACCCAACATCGTCTGACTGGCGATGATCGCCGAAACCTGACCAAATCCTAACAACAGACAGACCGGCGCGACGACCGACATCGCGGTGGGGTCATCGATGAAGCCACCGACGAAGTAGGCAATCGCGCCCAGGCCCATGGCGAACACGCCTGTCTTGAGTCGATCCAGCCGATCGAGCAGTACACCGAAAACGACCGCGCCGATGAGTGCGGCGCCGGAGACCATGCCGAATACCCTGCTGGCGGCACTCGTGGCGGCCGACATCGCCATGCCATTCTCGAGCGCGGTCTGCTGCAACCGCAGCGAGAAAAAAGTGCCGATCACGATGCGATCACCGAACGATACCAACTGCAGCATGTAGGCAAACCAGATCCGGGGATTGGCCCGTGCCGCCGTCAGGCCTTCACGCAGGATCACCGTCAGTGGTGCGGCTACGCCGTCCTGGCGCGGCGAGCCCTTCTTCAATCCCGTGAATATGGCCAACGCAGAGAACGCAGCGATACCGGCGGCAATCCACAGCGTGAGCTCACCGGCGCGCTGGTCATCCATGCCGCGCGCTGCTAACAACTCGGGCAGCTTGCCCAGACCCAGCACCGCGAGCATGGCGCCCAGGCCCTGGAAGAAGCCGGTGAACCCCACCAGCTTGCCCCGCGAGCTCTCGAGCGGCGTATCGGCGAGCACGGTCGCCAGCATCGTGCCGACCGCCGCCACGCCGACAGAGAAGAACAAGGCGCAGGCCAGCAATTGCGGGAAGGTACGTGCTTCAGGATAGAGCAGGAAGCCGATCGCCAACCAGGCGAATCCGAACGTGTAGACGAGGCGACGGCCGATCTTGTCGGCCAGCGCGCCGAACGGCGCGACCAGCAGCAACGCCACGATCTCGTTGGCGATGCCCAGTATGGCGACCGTGCGTCCCTGCAATTCCGCCGGCATCTTCAGATTGACGTTGAGCAGATAAGCCTGGATGAAACTGATGAACGCCAACAGTCCGATCGTGATGAACGCGGCGTACACAAACGTGACGCCATTGAGGCGCGAATAACCCGGCGCGAGCCGGATCGGCCCAAGGCTGTTGGTGACTACTTCGTTCATGGCTGCACCGCACGGGAATGACGTGCCGCAGCATAGCCATAGACGCCAGGCTTTACGAGTCGAACGGCACCGGATCCATCGTCAACGCCACGTAGTAGATGTAACTGATGGTAAGCATGGCCGCGAGCCAGAAGCCCAGGCGCTGCGAGTTGCTGCGAGCGCGGCGCACCGCGATGTGTCCCAGCACGATATACCCAAGGAGCGCGACGAGCTTGGCCGCCAGCCAGGGATGTTCGAGCGGCGAGAATCGCAGCAGTGTCGCGAGGCTCACGCCAGCCACCAACAAGACGGTGTCGATCGTGTGGGGCAGCCAGCGCAGTGGACCGACAGCGGGGTTGAGACCGCGGGCAGCGCGATAGACGCGGGCCGAGAACAGCCAGGGCGTCAGCAATGCGCAGACTACATGGACGGTGAGGATCGGGAGATATAGTTGCATGTCGAGCCGGGTGGTCTTGGGTGGCGCCTCGCGCTGTCTCGGCCGATAATGCCAGCCTCGGCCGCGCAGCGGCATCCAGATTCGCATCGGAACCTACCTATGAAAAACCTGTTCGTCGCGGCCGTTTGTGCCGCACTTGTCTCATTGGCCGCCCTGCCGGCCCAGGCTGACGAGGGCATGTGGACCTACCACGATTTTCCGTCAGCCGCAGTCGCGGAGAAGTTCGGCGTCAAGATCGACCAGGCCTGGCTCGATCGGGTGCGGCTCGGCTCGATCCGCCTGGCCAACTGCACCGCGTCGTTCGTCTCGCCTGAGGGCCTGATTCTCACCAATCATCATTGTATCGAGAGCTGTCTGGCCGAGCTCTCCACTCAGGAAGACGACTTGATCGCCAACGGCTTCATCGCCGCCGATCGCAGGAACGAGCGGCGTTGCGAGACGCAGATCGCCGATGTGCTCGTCGGCATGAGCAACGTGACCGCGCAGGTCGAAGCAGCGGTCGCGGGCAAGAGCGACAAGATCGCGAACGATGCCCGCAAGCAGGCGCTCACGGAAATCGAGCAGGCGTGCGAAACCGCCAGCAAGCAGGATCGCAAGACAGGCGCGCTCAAGTGCGAGACCGTGAATCTGTACAACGGTGGACAGTACTGGCTCTATCGTTACAAGCGCTATACAGACGTCCGACTGGTATTTGCACCCGAGCGCTCGATCGCCGCGTTCGGCGGCGATCCGGACAATTTCCAGTTTCCACGTTGGTGCCTGGACATGGGTGTGCTGCGGGCGTACGAGAATGGCAAACCCGTGCGCACACCTAACCATCTGCGCGTCAATTTCGATGGTCCGGCCGCCGGCGAACTGGTGTTCGTGTCCGGTCATCCCGGCACGACCGATCGCCTGCTCACCGTCGCCGAACTCGAGACGCAGCGCGATATCGAGATCCCGCGCTGGCTGCTGCGGGCCGCCGAGCTGCGCGGCCGTTACATCCAGTACGCCAAATCCGGCGACGAAGCGGCGCGGACGGTTGAAGACCAGCTCAATGGTCTAGAAAACAGCATCAAGGTGCGACGCAAACAACTCGACGCGTTGCTCGACGATGACCTGATGACGAGCAAGCGTGCCGCCGAGCAGGCCCTCCGGGCGAGCGTAGCCGCCGATCCAAAGCTGGCCGCCGCGATCGGTGATCCGTGGGCCGACATTGCCAAGGCGCAGACGGTTTACCGTTCGATACACTTGCCGCTGACGTTCATCGAGAATGGCGCCGGCTGGGGCGGCCGACTGGCGAACTACGCACGCGTGCTGGTGCGCGCAGCCGACGAACGCGCCAAACCAAACACCGAGCGGCTGCGGGAATATACCGATGCCTCGCTGCCACGCATCGAGCAGCAGTTGGGCGCCAACGTGCCCGTGTACCCCGAGATCGAAATCATCAGGCTGACATTTGGTCTCGAACGCATGCGCGAGTGGTTAGGACCCGACCATGAGATGGTGCGCAAGCTCCTGTCGAAGGAATCGCCGGACGAGCTGGCACGACGCCTGGTGACCGGAACCAAGCTGGCAGATCCGGCCGCCAGACTGACGCTGTGGAACGGCGGGGCCGCCGCGATCGCCAGCTCCGACGATCCGCTGATCGCATTCGCACGACTGGTGGAGCCGGCCGCGCGCGCGCTGCGGCAACGTTATGACGATGAAGTGGAGGCGCCGCTCGAGGCTGCATCCGAGAAGATCGCACGCGCGCGATTTGCCGCGCTCGGCACGAGCGTCTATCCGGACGCCACGTTCACGCTGCGCCTCAACTATGGCACTGTGCAGGGATGGAGCGAAGACGGCGAACAGATAGCACCGTTCACGCAACTATCGCGGCTGTTCGAGCGCGCGACGGGCGCGGAACCCTTCAAGGTGCCGGCAAGCTGGGAGCAGGCCAAGCCAAAGCTCGACCTGGGCACGCGCTTCGATCTGGCCACTAACAACGATATCGTTGGGGGCAACTCCGGCAGTCCTTTGATCAATGCCAAAGGAGAAGTAGTCGGGTTGGTGTTCGACGGTAACATCCATTCGATCTCGGGCTCATATTGGTTCGACACCGACCTGAACCGCACGGTCGCGGTCGACACGACGATCATCCGCGAGGCGCTGTCGAAGGTCTACGAGGCACGCGCCCTCGCCAAAGAGCTGGGTATCCGCTGACTGACCGTCACGGCACGGCCGGTGACCGTGCCGTGACGGTAAACTTGATGCGCAGCTCGTCCTCTACAGTAAGCGCGCCCAACATCACGCCGAACGGCTTGAGACCCAACTGGCTCTGCTTGACCACGAGTTCACCACTCGCTCTCAGCACCTCCGCAGACGTAGTCAGCTGAAGTGGCACTGGCAGCGTAGTCTGCGTGTCCTTCACTGTTACTGCTACGATCGCTTCATAGCGATCTGCGGCCGGTGCCAGCTCGAGCAAGCGCAGCCGAATCCCCGGGAATCGGTCGGCATCGAGCAACGATTCACTCAACAAGTTCCTGCGCGTAGCGTCACGTGCACTGTCCGGTACATCGCTCGCGAAATCGGCGCCGGCCGCCGCGCGCAGCTCCACCTCATCGATCGTCAGCAAGGCGACAGGTATGGTCAGATCGAAGCGCGCCTGGCGCAGATCGTCGGGCAACCACGCGTTGCCCTGCAGATGACGCGCAGCGATCACATGATTGTGGCCCAGGCGCGCTAACGATCCGCCCCGATAGGCGAAAATCTGCAGTAGCGACTGGTCGGCCACCACGCGGTACAGCCGCCCCTCCCGGCCATCGGCGGCAACAACCTGTTCGGGTGGCGTAGCCCCGCCCGACCCAACCGGCGGTACGGCCGTGGGGCAGGCCGTGAGGCAAAGAGCCAGCACGCCGATGCATGCCGCGCCGCTGAGTGTTCTGGTTCGCCGCTCGGTCCACATGGATTAAGCTTACGCCCATGGCCATTCGCAACACCACCGAGCGCTGGGGCGCTGTAGCCAAGCTGCTGCACTGGATGATCGTGGCATTGATCCTCGTACAGGTGGCGCTCATCACTTACGCGGAAGACCTGCCGCTCGGCATGGAAAAGCTGGCCACGATCGCGCGTCACAAGTCCGTGGGCATGACGATCCTCGCGCTGGCGATCCTGCGCCTGACGTGGCGCTGGCTGAATCCGACGCCTCGGCTGCCCCCGTCCATGCCTGTGTGGCAGCAGCGGCTCGCCCGACTGTCGCACGGCGTGCTCTATGGCACGATCTTCCTGCTGCCGCTCAGCGGCTGGATGATGTCCTCCGCCAAGAATTTTTCGGTCAGCTGGTTCAATCTGTTTCAGTTTCCGGATCTCGTCGCACCGAGCGAAGCCACGTTCGAGATCATGCACGACACGCACGAGTCGTTAGTCTGGGTACTGGCGGCCACGGCGCTGCTGCACATCGCGGGTGCCTTGAAACATCACTTCGTCGATCGGGACGATGTTCTCAAGCGAATGCTCCCCGGAGCATCTGCCCGATGAAACGGCGCGCACAGCTCGCACTGGTGTCGCTCGCCGCCTTCGCCTTGGCGGCGACATCGGTTCTGCCACAGTTCAAGAGTCAGGCGGTCGGCAGTCAACTGAGCTTCTTCTTCCAGCAGGCTGGAGCGGAAACCAGGGGCAGCTTCCGATCTTTCACCAGCGAGCTGCATTTCGACCAGCAGAACCTGCCAGGCAGTGGGCTCAGGGTGACGGTGGACACGGGCTCACTCGACACCGGTGACAAGGATCGGGATGCGGCGCTGCGCGGCAAGGAATTTTTCGACGCGGCCCGATTTCCAAGTGCCGTCTTCGTCGCGAACTCGCTGACACGTGGCGAAGCCGGCGGCTACCTGGCCAGCGGCAAGCTGACCATTCGCGACGTGACGCGGGCACTGTCCATCCCGCTCACTGTCACGACGCACGACTCTGGCGATCACAAGACCGCCGAGCTGCGCGGCAGCACCACCATCAAGCGGCTGGACTTTGGCGTCGGTCAGGGTGAGTGGCGCTCGACCGAATGGGTAGCGGACGCGGTCCGGGTCGAGTACTCGGTGCGGCTCGTCAGCGCCACCCCGTAATCTGATGCCGAACGCAGACGGACCGACCATGCGCGGCATCTGGGTCGCGATCTGTGCGATCGCCTGCACGATCAGCCTGTATCTTGCAGTCGCTGGCCGCGGCAGTCCGATGCTGCCCGCGGTGTTCGGCGGACTCACCGCCTTGTTGCTGCTCGAGCCGTATCTGCTGGCTTGGCAATTGAAGCGTCGTCGGGAAACCTTGCAGATCACCGACTGGGGCGTCAAGCGGATCCTGCCCGGTGGCAAGAGCGAAGCGATCGAGTGGCGCGCACTGCGTGAAATCTGGATCGTCACCAGCGATGCGGGGCCGATCGCCGAGGATGTCTATTTCCTGCTGATGGCCGGTGATGGCACGGGCGTCGCCGTCCCCAACGGTCTCGCGGTACAGAACGACTTGTTAGCGCATCTGCAAAAACTGCCTGGGTTCGACAATCAACGCGCGGTCGAAGCGATGGGGTCGAGCGACAATGCGCGGTTTCTCGTGTGGCGCACTAACGTGGCGCCACAGCTGCACTAGTCTGCTGCGTGAGCCAGCTGACGCTCCAGATGGCGAACCAGGACAGCACGAATCCCGGCACCAGCTCGTAGAGACCGAACAACCCTCCTCGGCCGGCCAGTTGCTGCCACAGCACGACCGTCAGGCCGCCAGTCAGAATTCCAGCGAACGCGCCGGCGCGTGTCATACGGTCCCAGTAAAGTGACAGGATCACCGCCGGGCCGAACGCCGCGCCGAAGCCTGCCCAGGCCCAGCTCACCAGATCGAGCACTTTGCTGTCCGGATTGCGCGCCAGCGCGAAAGCGAGCGCTGCGATCGCGAGTACCGCCACCCTGCCGGTCCACAATAACTCTGCCTGACCCGCGTCGCGACGCAGCAAACCGCGGTAGATGTCCTGCGCGAATGCCGAGGAAGCCACCAGCAACTGCGCCGATGCAGTGCTCATGACCGCCGCCATCACACCGGCCAAACAGATACCGGCGAGCGCGGGCGGCAGAAATGTCGTTGCCATCGTGATGAAGACCTTTTCGCTGTCAGCTCCAGCGAGCGGCTGCGGCAATACCAACAGGCCTGTTACGCCAACCACGACGGCTGCGACCAACACCACCACCACCCAGACCATCGCCACACGGCGCGCCGTCGCAATGGCAGCGACGGATCGTGCGGCCATGAAGCGCGCCAGAATGTGCGGCTGACCGGCGTAGCCCAGCCCCCACCCGGCGAGCGAGGCGATTCCGATCCAGCCGATCGTCTGGCCGGCCTCACCGATGAACGGATCTAACAACTGCGCATCCAGCGCATTGAGCCTGGCGATCGTATCGACCGGCCCGCCCGCGAGCATCACCCCGAGCACGGCCACGACCACCAGCGTGACGAACATCAATGTCCCTTGCAGGACATCGGACCAACTCACCGCCAGAAAGCCGCCGAAGAACGTGTATGCGAGCATCACGGCGCTACCCCAGAACATCGACTGCAAGTACGGCAAGCCGAACAGCGATTCGAACAATTTGCCGGCCGCTACGAACCCTGAGCTCGTGTAGAACACGAAGAACACCAGGATGAACAATGCCGACGCGGTACGCAGCAGGCCCGACCGATCGGCGAAGCGGTGCTCGAAGTAATCGGGCAGCGTCAGTGAATCACCGAGTCGCTCCGTCGCCTCGCGCAAACGCGCAGCGACCAGTTTCCAGTTGAGGTACGTCCCAACGACGAGTCCCAGCAACATCCAGATCGAATCGAAACCCGACGCGTAGGCCAGGCCTGGCAATCCCATCAGCAACCAGCCGCTCATGTCCGTGGCCTGCGCGCTGAAAGCCGTGACATAGCTGCCCAGGCTGCGACCACCGAGAATGAAGTCGCCCAGATTGGTAGTGCGCCGATAGGCCACGAAGCCGAGCAGCAGACAGACGCCCATGTAGAGAATCATCGCCAGCGCGATAGCGGTCGAATCGTGCATGAGACCCCTTACTCCTGCCAACTGCTGCTCGGCCGATCGATCCACGCGGTGTCGGCAGGCAAGTGTAGCTGCAGACACACGGACGGTCACTGCGGCGTCACGATCACTCAGCGTACAATGCGTGCCCTCGCACGCCTGGAGTTCGCTTTGTCCACTACAGAGAACCTGGATCGATGACCGCTGTGTTGCTGCTGGCCGGCCTCGTCGCCCTCGTCGCCGGTGCCGAGGCACTCGTGCGTGGTGCATCCAAGCTGGCGCTGTCCTTCGGGATCTCGTCACTCGTCGTCGGGCTCACGATCGTGGCGATGGGGACGAGTGCACCGGAAGTCGCGGTATCGGTGGGCGCCGCCACGCGCGGCGCAACCGATCTGGCGATCGGTAATGTCGTGGGCAGTAATGTCTTGAACGTGCTGTTCGTCCTGGGCGCCTCAGCCCTCGTCACGCCACTGCTGGTCGCGCAGCAGCTCATTCGCCAGGAAGTGCCGCTCATGATCGGCGCGTCGGTATTGCTGTTCGTACTGGCACTCGATCGCAGCATCAGCATCCTCGACGGCATGTTGCTCGTGACCTTACTGGTGGCGTACACCGGCTTCCTGATTTGGCAGAGTCGGCGTGCCAACGCCGAGTTCAACGCCGAAGCGAATTCGGAGATCACCACTCTCACGAAAGGCGGCTGGGACGACAAGCTGCCCGCGCAGTTGTTACTGGTATCGGGCGGGCTGGGACTGCTGATCCTCGGCGCCGACTGGTTCGTACAGGGCGCCGTGCGCGTGGCCGTCTCGCTGGGCGTCTCCGAGCTCGTGATCGGTCTCACTGTGGTTGCGTTCGGCACCTCGTTGCCGGAGATCGTCACGTCGCTGCTGGCTGCTGTCAGGGGTGAACGCGACATGGCGGTCGGGAATGTGATCGGTAGCAATATCTTCAATATCCTCGGCTGCCTCGGTTTGTCAGCCATCGTGGCGCCGATGGGCATCGGTATCACCGATGCGATGCTCACCTTCGATCTGCCAGTCATGATCGCGGTGGCCGTCGCCTGCCTGCCGATCTTCTTCACTGGCAACCTCATCTCGCGCTGGGAAGGCGCGGTATTCGTCGCCTATTATTTCGCCTATACGGCCTATCTGATTCTCGCCGCACAACAGCACGAGGCCATCGACACCTTCGGCTTCGTGATGAGCTGGGTAGTCATGCCGCTCACAACTCTCACGATCGCCGTAATCAGTTACCGCCACTACCGGACAGCAGCACCATGACGCTGCCACTAATCGTCGCTCTGCCATTCATCGCGGGCGCCATTCTGTTAGGCATCGCCAACGGCGCACGCTACCTGGCCGCGTCGCTCGCCTTCCTGTTCACGCTGGCAGCCGGGGTATTGTTGGCGCTGCAAATCCCGAGCATCGCGGCTGGCGCAGTCCTGTCCGAGGGCTGGGACTGGCTGCCTCTGCCAGGCGCGCGCTTTGGCTTCCGGCTGGATGGCCTGGCCGCGATGTTCGCCGGCATGGTGCTGGCACTCGGTGCACTCATCATCCTCTATGCTCGCTACTACCTGTCGGGCCGCGATCCGATCGCACGTTTCTATGCATTCTTCATGCTGTTCATGGGGTCGATGCTGGGCGTCGTGCTGGCCGACAACCTCATTCTGTTGGCGGTGTTCTGGGAACTCACCAGTCTCAGTTCGTTCCTGCTGATAGGTTACTGGCAATACCGCAGTGACGCGCGGCAGGGCGCACGGCTTGCGCTCACGGTCACGGGATTGGGCGGACTCGCGCTACTCGCCGGCTTGCTGATCATTGGACAGATCGTGGGCGACTACTCACTCGATGCGGTATTGGCCGCTGGCGATCAGATCCGCGCGAATTCGTTGTACATTCCCGCGCTGCTGCTGGTACTGCTGGGCGTATTCACCAAGTCCGCACAGTTCCCGTTTCACTTCTGGCTGCCGCATGCAATGGCCGCACCGACGCCCGTATCGGCCTACCTACACTCGGCCACGATGGTTAAAGCTGGCGTGTTCCTACTGGCGCGGTTCTATCCCGCGCTGGCCGGCACCGAGGCGTGGTTCTTCATCGTCAGCGCGGCTGGCTTGTTGACGTTGCTGGTCGGTGCGTACACGGCCGTATTTCAACACGATCTCAAAGGCCTGCTGGCCTATTCAACCATCAGTCATCTCGGACTGATTACGCTGCTGTTCGGCCTCAATTCGCCGATGGCCGCGGTTGCCGGCATTTTCCACATTCTCAATCACGCCACGTTCAAGGCGTCGTTGTTCATGGCCGCCGGCATCATCGACCATGAATCTGGCTCCCGCGACATGCGCAAGCTGAATGGTCTGTGGCGTCTGATGCCGATCACCGCAGTCCTGGCGATCGTCGCCTCGGCGGCAATGGCCGGCGTGCCGTTGCTGAATGGCTTTTTGTCGAAGGAGCTGTTCTTTGGCGAGACACTGGCATTGGAGGGGCATACGGCGCTGGAGTTCGCTGTTCCCGCGCTCGCAACACTTGCGGCCGCGTTCAGCGTGACCTACTCCATGCGCTTCATCCACGACGTATTCTGGAATGGCGAACCGCACGGCCTGCCACGCCAACCGCACGACCCGCCCAAGTGGATGTTGGTGCCGGTCGCAGTGCTCGTGTTCATTTGCCTGCTCGTCGGGATCGTGCCGAACGCCACGATCGAGCCCATACTGGCGCTGAGCGCTGCTGCGGTACTCGGCGGTCCGCTGCCAGAGTTCACGATCAAGCTCTGGCACGGCTTCAACTTGCCGCTCGCCATGAGTATTGCGGCCCTGGTGGCGGGCACCGGCTTCTACCTGGCTCTGCAACGGTTGTACTCATTGCATGAAATCGTGCACCTGCCGCGTGGCGGCAAGGAGATCTACGACGCAGCGCTCGGCCGCGCGCTCGCGCTGACACGCGGTATCACCGGCCGTCTGCAAAGCGGTCATCTGCAGCGCTCACTGGTCATCATTTTCCTGTTCGCCACGCTCGCGGCGTTCCTGCCCTTTCTGTCCACACCGCTGTCCTTCGGCAGCTTGCCGCTGACGCCCGTGTCACTACCGGCCGTACTCATCTGGTCAGTCGGTTGTACCGCGGTCGTGTCGATGGCTTTCCTGCATGCCAAACGTCTCATCGCCTTGGTCACCATAGGCGTGGTCGGCCTGATCGTCAGCCTCGCATTCGCAACGCTATCAGCTCCTGATCTGGCATTGACGCAGCTCCTGGTCGAGTTCGTCACGGTGATCCTGATGTTGCTCGCACTCTACTACCTGCCGTTCGAGTCGCCGCCGGAGCGCAATTCGCCACCCCGTTGGCGCGACGCCAGCGTGGCGGCGATTGCCGGCACCGGTGTCGCCGCGCTGACGTACGCCATGCTCACCCGGCCGTCCGCGTCGATCGCGGAGTATTTTCTCGCCAAGTCGTTGCCCGAGGGCTTCGGTACCAATGTCGTCAATGTCATCCTCGTGGATTTTCGCGCACTCGACACGCTCGGCGAAGTCACAGTAGTTGCGATCGCCGCACTGATCGTCGCCGGCTTGTTGCGAACGATCGTGCCGCGTGTCGTGCCAGAGCAGCCCGATACCGGCACCTACGCGCCGGTATCGCTGTTCCTCGAGTTCATCGCGCGCGTCCTGTTGCCGCTCGCGATACTGGTGTCGTTCTACATGTTTCTACGTGGCCACAACCAGCCGGGCGGCGGCTTCATTGCGGGCCTCATCCTGGCCATCGCATTGCTGGTGCCGTACCTGGCCAGCGGCTCGAAAGTGGTGGAATCCCGCATTCCACTGAACTACCAAACTATCCTTGGCGTCGGTCTGGTGATCGCCGCGCTGACCGGCGCTGGCAGCTTCCTGTTCGGCCACCCATTCCTGACAAGTAGTTACTGGTCGCCTGCCGTGCCAATACTCGGCAAGATCCCGTTGGCGAGCGCCATGATCTTCGATCTCGGCGTGTACCTGACTGTCGTCGGTGGCGTAATGCTCGCGCTCGTGCGGCTCGGCAAGATGCACGCGCCCAGCCGGGAGGGCACCTGATGGAGCTGCTGCTGGCGATCGGAATCGGCCTGCTCACCGCAGTGGGGATCTATCTGATGCTGCGCGCGCGGACGTTCGATGTCGTGCTCGGACTCACTCTACTGTCCTATGCGGTCAATCTCTTCATCTTCACCGCTGGCCGACTCGCCGTCGGTAAGCCGCCGCTCATCGTGACTGGCGTAAGTCCGACACTCGCCAATTACGCCGACCCGCTCCCGCAAGCCCTGGTGCTGACGGCAATCGTCATCGGATTTGCGATGACCGCTGTCCTGCTGGTCCTGGCAGTACGCGGCTATGCCGATCACGGCACCGACCAGGTGGACTCACGGGAGCCGCGCGCATGAGACACCTGGCCGTCCTGCCAGTGTTGCTACCACTGCTGACCGGCGCGTTGCTGATCGTCCTGCGGCGGCTGCCACTGGTCGTGCATCGGACCGCCAGCAGCCTGGCCGCGCTGGCGGTGCTGGCGGCGACACTCGCACTCGCCACCGCCACAGCTGATGGAACCGTCCTCGGCTATGTGGCTGGCAACTGGCTGCCGCCCTTCGGCATCGTGCTGGCGGTCGATCGTCTGACCGTGATGATGCTGCTGCTCGCCACCATCGCGGTACTGGCCTGCCTCTGCGGCGCGATGGATGGCGAGGACGCCCGCGGGCCGCACTTTCACGCACTGCTGTGCCTGCAGCTCGCGGGCTTGTGTGGTGCATTCCTGACGGCCGACCTGTTCAATCTGTTCGTCTTCTTCGAGTTGCTGCTGATTTCGTCCTATGCGCTGCTGCTGCACGCCGGCGGCGGTGAGCGCGTAACAGCCACGACCCACTACCTGGTGGTGAACCTGGTGGGTTCCACCGTATTCCTCATCGCGGTCGCCCTGCTGTATGGCGTGACGGGCACACTCAACCTCGCCGACCTGGCTGCGCGCCTGCCGCAATTGTCAGACGCCGATCTGCCGCTCGCGCAAAGTGCGTTGCTGCTGCTGCTGGTCGTGTTTGGCATCAAGGCCGCCTTGGCGCCGCTCTACTTCTGGTTGCCCGGTACGTACCACGCCGCGTCGGCGCCGATCGCCGCGCTGTTCGCGGTGTTCACGAAAGTCGGCGTCTATTGCATCGCACGCGTGTTCAATACGCTGAGCGACAGCCCCGCCGCCCTCGAGATCACGGCGCGCTACCTGCTGCCACTGGGTCTAGTGACGCTCATGCTGGGGGCGATCGGCGCATTCGCAGCGCGCGACTTGCGCGCGCTCGCGGCGTCGCTGGTCATCGCTTCGAGTGGTACGTTGTTGTCGAGCCTCGGGTTCTTCGCGCGGGATACGACCGCAGCCGCGCTGTTCTATCTCGCGCACAGCACAATGGCAGGGGCCGCGCTGTTTCTGATCGCCGGCCTCATCCGGCTGGCGCGGGCCGAGCACGAGGACAACCTTGCCATCGGAACCCCATTGCTGCGAGCCGGCTGGCTCGGCGGACTGTTCTTCGTCAGCGCCATGATGTCCGCCGGCCTGCCCCCCACATCCGGCTTCATCGCCAAGCTAGGCTTGCTAACCACCAGTGCGGCGCAGACATCTGGCTTCTGGTTTTGGTCGGTACTGTTGGCTGGCAGCGCCCTGACACTGGTTGCGCTGGCCCGCGGCGGCAGCCTGTTCTTCTGGCGCCCGTTGACGGCGGCTCACCTCGAACTCGCATCAGCCGATCCGCCGCTCGAGAATACCGCTCCCATCGGAGCATTGCGATCCTCGCCCGGCGCTACGACCGCAGTCGTCTTCCTGCTCGCTTGCGGCGCGGCATTGGCGATCGCGGCCACACCGCTGCAGCGCTATATGTCGGCAGCAGCGGCAGCCCTGGCGTCGCCAACCGATTACATCCACGCCGTGCTGACAGTCCCGCCGGTGGAGCGTCGCCCATGAAGCATTGGCTGCCGACTCCCTACATGAGCCTTGTGATCCTCGTCTTCTGGCTGCTACTGAACAGTACGGTAGCGCCAGCCCAGGTGTTGCTGAGCGCCTTGTTAGCCGTGATATTGCCGCTGAGCCTGCGCGCGTTCTGGCCTCCGGCCGGGCGCATCGACAGTCCAGCCGTGATCGCCGTGCTGGTCGCCCGAGTACTGCTCGACATCGTGGTTGCCAGCATCGATGTGGCCCGCCGCATCCTGGGGCCGGAGCGAGAGCTCGAGCCACGCTTCATCTGGGTGCCGATCGATCTCGCGAACCCGCTGGCGGTCGAGGCGCTGGCGGGTATCGTCACGCTGACGCCCGGCACGCTCACGGCGGATGTCACGGAGGACCGCCGCTATCTGCTCGTACACGCCTTCGACGTGGACGACGAGCAGGCGGTGATTGCGCTGATCCGCGAGCGTTACGAAGAGCCGCTGCGCCTTATATTCCCCCGCCCACCTGATGCCGACAAAACGGAGGCAGACGAGTGATCGAGATAACCGCCAATATTGCACTGACGCTGCTCGCGCTCGCGATGGTTCTGTGCCTCATCCGGCTGTTACGTGGCCCGGATATCGCCGACCGCATACTTGCGCTGGATACACTCTATATCAATGCGCTGGCAACGCTCATCGTGCTGGGCATTCGTCTGCAGAACTCTGTGTTCTTCGAGACGGCGCTCATCATTGGCATGCTCGGCTTCGTTGGCACGGTCGTACTGTCGAAGTACCTGATCCGTGGCGACATCATCGACTGAGGGATAGAGATGCTCGTCACGATTGCCGAAGTCCTGATTGCAGCGCTGCTCCTGGTGGGCTCCGGCTTTGCGCTCGTCGGCTCCTATGGCCTCGCGAAGTTGGGCGACTTCTATTTGCGACTGCATGGACCAGCCAAGGCCACGACCATGGGTGTGGGCAGTGCCTTGGTCGCCTCGAGTCTGTATTTCACTGTCTTCGACGAGGGCATCAGCGTGCATGAGGTGCTGGTCGCGGCCTTCCTGTTCATGTCAGCGCCGGTGAGCGTGCACATGCTCGTCAAAGCAGTATTGAAGAACGAACACGATCGCAAACGCATGCCACCTTCACGACCGGACGCCTAACGACTATTGCATTCTGTCGAGCAATTCCCTGGCGTCTCTCGGGCGCGTATCGGTTCCCGCCGCCTGACCTAACAATTTATTCAGCTCGATGTAATTGCCATCGGCATCCCAGACTGCGCTGAACAGCACTGGGATCTTGCCGGCGCCGCCGGGCGCAGGGTACTCGATCGTGACCGGTCGCGTGTCCACCGTGACATGTGGCGTCGCTTCGATCGTCGCGAAGCGCTGGTCGAGATCGGCCACATTCATCACGATGATCGGCTGCCCCGGCATGGCTTTGGCGAACTGCGGCGCGGGTGGCGGTGGGATGTTCAGCCGCTGCATCAAGCCCAGCACGCCGATGAAAGTGTCGTTGGCGCGCAGCAGCACCAGACGCACAGTCGGCTGCTTGGCCTTACCGTCAGCATCCGTGCCGCCGCCGACCAGTTCGTCGTAGATGACCTGCAAACCGAGCGCGTCGCGATACAGCGGCAGCGATTTCTCTATATCTCTCACCACGAGTGTCGTGCGCCGAACATCGACGGGGATTCGATTCGCTTCCGGCACCGGCGCCGCTGCGGCCAGCGTGACACAGCCGACGAGCAGTGCTGTCAACGGAATCTTGAGTGAGTGCTTCATGCTGTGAGAGTAGCACTGCAAGCTAGCAAAGTAGTAGGACCCAACCGCCTAGCGGCTCGATATCGCTTTACCCGCTCGCCACTAGCTGGCACTTTCCGTTACTCGAGACGAGGAGCTCGCCCATGCCGTACGACGAATCATTATTCAAGCTCACGCGCCGCGGATTTCTGACGAGCACCGCAGTCGCCAGTGCACTGGCCGCCGGGCTGCCCGCCGAGGCCCAAGCGGCAGCCCCGGCGCCGGAAGGCTGGACCGTCGGTCCGTTCGATTCGCTGCGTGACTACATACGAGAACTCGATCGCCGAGGTCTCGTGCTGAAAGTGCGCGGTCTGGATCTGGACACTTACGAAGGTACGGCGCTGATGTACCGGCTGGTCGATCGCTTCGGGATGTACGAAGCGCCGACGCTCTACATGGAGAACGTCAAGATCGACGGCCATTGGGTGAAGGGGCCCGTGATAAGCAATCACTACGGGCACTGGGACACGGAATGCCTGGTGTTCGGCATGAATCCGGTGGCCCGCGACCCGTTCGCCACCTACTACAAGGCGATGGCGCGGGTGGAACAGATCCTGGAAAAAGGCGTGTTTCCCGAACAACCCTATGCGGAAGTGCCACAAGACGGGGCGCCCGTGAAGCAAGTTGTTTTGCGGGGCGATGAGATCGATCTCGGCAGCTTTCCGTTTGTCTGGTCGAATCCTGGCGACTCCGGTCGTTATATCAATTCCGGTTCGGTGCATACCGAAGACGTGGAACTCGGCAAGAATTTCGGCACGTATCGCTGTGAGATCAAAGGACCGCGCCTGCTGGGTGTCAATCCGGAGCCCAATCAGAGTGGCTGGCGGATGTTCATGAAGAAGAAGGAACGCGGCGACAAGACCGCGCAGGTGGCGATCGTACTCGGGCAAGATCCCATCATGTGGGTGGTATCGTCCTCGAAACTCGCTCGCGGCAAGACTGATGAATACCGCATGGTGAGTGCGATCCGCGGCAAACCCATCGAACTCGTGAAGTGCGAAACGATCGACATGTTGGTGCCGGCGCATGCCGAGATGGTGATCGAAGGTGAGGTGCCACTCGATCAGCCGATGCTGCCGGAAGGGCCGTTCGGCGAGATGTACGGTTACATGGGCCAGAAGAAGGACGAGAACTTCTGGATGCAGGTCAACTGCGTCACGCATCGGCGCAACCCCTGGACCGTCAACATCTATACGGGCGTCACACGCGGCTTTCCCACCGCACCGCTCGAGCAGTTGTCGCTCACGACCATGAAGCGCTTCGTACCGAATGTGAAGATGATTCATTCACCGGTCGAGGCCACGGGGCTCACGATCGTCAGTTTCAAGAAGCAGAAGGCGGGCGAAGCACTCGAGATCGGCAAGCGCATCGCGCAGATCGTTCCCATTGCCAAGGTGGTAGTGATGGTGGACGACGACATCGAGGCACTCGACCGGGTGCAGGTGATGCACACCATCGGCTCACGCTGGCAACCGCAGCCCGCCACGGCCATCATTCCGGAGTCGCGTGGCATGCCGCTCGACCCATCGCTCACCAACAAGCCCATGACCAGCAAGATCGTGATCGATGCTACGCGGCAATGGCCGGAGGAAGGCGGTCCACGGGAGTATCAAGCGCTCAATCGCGCGATGCTGGAGGAGATGGCACCGGGATCGTTCGACAAGGTGGCAGCCAACTGGGACAAGTGGGTGGGCAAGTGGCGCCCGCCGGGTCGTTAGCCCATGCGGTTGGCACTGCGGCAATTTTTTACCTGTGCCTTACTCGCAGCGCTGACAGCTGCACCGGTAGCGCTGGCGGCGGACGATGCGGTCGTATTGGTGGTCGGTGCCAGCGGCGAGACAGGGCTCGAAATGCTGGCCGCCGCGCGCACCGCAGGTCTGCAGCCACGCGGGATGACGCGCAATCGAGCGCGGGCAGCACGAGAGCATCCCGATTTCTCGTGGGTGGAAGCCGACGCCCGCAAGCCCGCGCAACTGGCCACGGCCATGCATGACGCGCAGTATGTCCTCTGCACGATCGGTGCGCCGGCGCTGAACGGACCCGATGCACCGCAGTTCGTGGACTATCTGGGGGTCGTCAACACCGTGGATGCCGCGGTCGCTGCGGGTGTCAGTCATTTCGTTCTGATCTCCTCGGGCGCGGCTGGCCCACACCGCGAACCGCGCCAGACGCCGCGACTCGCGTATGTTCTGCTGTGGAAGACGCTGGCTGAAAATCATCTGAAGGCGAGCGGCCTCAACTACACCATCATCGGACCGGGTGGTCTGTACGGCACGCCTGCTCGCCAACAAGGCTTGGTCGCGATCGCGCGCAGCGACTATCGAGCGGCCAATGTATCGCGCGGCGACGTGGCTCGAGTCGCCGTCGACGCATTGCGCAATCCGCAGGCGATCGGCAAGAGTTTCGCACTCTTCAATAGCGAGACCGCCGCGCCAGAGACCTGGCGGCAACAGCTGGCGGCACTACCGATGGACGCCGCAGATCACACGGCCATCGAAAGCCTGGCTTGGCTGACTGGGCATTGGACTTATGCTCGCGAGGGCGCCACGAACGAGGAACTCTGGCTACCGGCTGATGCTGGACTGATGCTGGGCGTCAATCGCAGCATCACCGCGGCTGGCAAACGCAGTTTCGAGCAGCTCCGGATCGAGGAACGCGCCGCCGGCGTCTTCCTCATCGCCGCGCCGGGTGGCGAGGACCCCACCGAGTTCAAGCTGACGAGCAGTGCACCGCGCCGCGCGCTATTCGAAAACCCAGAGCATGATTTTCCGCAACGCATCCACTACGAGCGCGTCGACGACACGCTGCGGGCACGAGTGGAAGGCAGCGCCGACGGCAAGCCCTTGTCACAGTCGTGGACGTGGCGACTGCAGCAAAGCCTGCGCGCGCCATACCTCGCACCCGATCTGCCCTAGCGCTGCTGCTGTTGCCAGTCGGCGCGCGCCGCGTCAGCGATATCCGGATGATCGGCGAACACGCCGGTAACGCCCGCATTCAGTAGCGCGCGCACCTCCGCACGCATATCACCCATCGCGCCCGGCTCACTACCGCGCCGCAAATCAACCGGCAGAAATTCGTTCTCCGCGCGCAAGGTCCAGACGTGCACACCGAGACCCGCCGCACGCGCAAGCGCTGCGAGACCTGTCGGTCGTCCCGCGGAACCATCTGCCTCACGCGCGACGACCATCTCCTTGTGAGGGCCGATCGCATCGGCGTAGGCCGCGATAGCCCGCAGACCCGCTGGCGTCAGCATGTCGAGATAGCTGCGTGGATCCTTGGCCCGTGCGAAGTCGTACGGCTGACCGTTGGGCGCAACGAGCTGCACGAGCCGCAGCTTGGTACGTTGTCGCAACGCCTGCAGGTTGGCGACTTCGAACGACTGGATGAAGGCCGGATCATCGGCCGTCCTGAAATCATGGCGGGACAGTGAACGTAACAGTGGCTCGTCGAACGGCAAGCCGATACTGGCGAAATAGCTCGGATGCTTGGTCTCAGGATAGACGCCGATCCGCTCTGGCGTCGGCAAGCCGCGCGCGCGCGCCGCCGCCGCGCGCTGCCGATCGGCACCGCGCACCAGCTCAAGCACTTCATCGAACGTCGGTATCTGAAAAGCGCCGTCGAGGCGCGCGTTGGCGGGGCGCAACTGCGGCAGCCGCTCGCGTGCCCGCAGCGTCTTCAGCTCTGCCAGCGTGAAGTCCTCGGTGAACCAACCCGTGATCGCCTCGCCATCGATCGTCTTGGTAGTGCGGCGATCGGCGAACTCGGGATGCTGCGCGACATCGGTGGTGCCGCTGATCTCGTTCTCGTGCCGTGCGACCAGCACGCCGTCTTTCGTGACAACGAGATCTGGCTCGACATAGTCGGCGCCTTGCTGAATGGCCACGAAATACGCCGGTAACGTGTGCTCCGGCAGATAGCCGCTGGCCCCACGGTGGGCAATAATCATGGGTGTGCCTGTCACCGATCGGCCCGCCCTAGCGTCGGCGCGTGCACTATCTTGGGCTGCCATGAGAACTGTGCACGCGACGAACAGCACGGCACCAGACCAGAATGAGCGCAATCGGCACAATCCCATGAGCCCTTTTTAACAAAAGTACGTGAGCAACACATGACCAGACCGAATTCCTTCGGCCAACAGCTTACGGTGTGCCGCAATACTTGTCTCGCTGCTGCGTTCGCACTGCTGGCGAGCTGCGGCGGCGAACTCCCGATTGTGCAGGGCGAATCGCTGGCATTGCCCTCGATGAACGATTTCTGCGCGGATCGCCAACGCGCACTCACGGGTACCAGGATGCCGGTCACCAACATTGTACACACGGACTACGATGCGTTCGTCCTGTCGAAGCCCGGCGTGCGACCCTTGGAGACCCAGCAATACATTCGCTACAGCGATACTGCGCGGACGCAGCCGGAAATGATTTCCTGCAAGTTCAAGACCGCCGATCACATTCGCGCCGAGTACGGCGCACAGGCTGCGGGCGAAGCCGCATCTTGCGCCTATCTCAACCGGCGCACAGTGGATGCCGTGCTGGCCGCTTTCGGTGAGCGACAGCGCCAGAAGCTGCGCTATCGAGGCGGAACGGCGGTACTGATCGAAGCCGATCAGATGGTGCCTGGCGGACCGAACTGGTTGGCGCCATTCGAGATGGTGAGCGTCGATCTGGCGGGCACCCTGCATATTCGCTCGCAGAGCATGCGCAGTGACTGGACCGATCCCAGGTTTGCGGACACGCCCGTGCGCTTCAAGGGCACGCACTACTGCCACCTGATCGCGCCTGACTACTTGCGACGATTATTGACGACAGGCAGCTAGAAGCGAAACGTGTAATTGAACTTTACGGTCGTTTCGGCGAAGACCGGCTTGAAGCCGCCGTCCAGACCTTCGTGCCAGTCATAGTTGAGCACCAGGTACACGGCCTGCCCCGGCGCCGGCAGCCAGCGCAACCGGCTATTGAGGCCCAGCCGCCCAGTGACGTTGTCGTATTGCGCTACGTTGAGCCAGGCCCAGTTCACATTGAACGCGGCGTTCGCGGCCAGCGAGTAGATACGGGTGGTATAGCGGCCGCTCGGCATGTCGAGTGCATTCGTCTGATACTGTGCATTGAAGAACAAGTGCTTGTTAGGTCGGTACTGCAGGCCGAGCCGTGTATCGAAGCGCTCTCCCGAGAGAAAATCCCCGCCTTCGAATTCCACGGTCGGCGCCAGCCGCCGGAAGCCCGCGCCGACGTACTGAATGCGCCAGCGCTCGTATGAGTAGTCACCAGGCGCCACGAACAGCCCGCCCGGCAACTGGAACGGGCGTCGCAGCACTTCGCGCTCCGCCAGACCCTCCAGCGTCAGCGTATCACCGCTACGGGTCTCGAGCGTCGCGGGCGTCAAAGTGACATAGCGCGACTGCAACGCACTGTCACGGTCAGTGATGTCCTGCGCGCTGATGCCCGCGAGAACACTGCGCAAGCGCCCGCCGCTGAAGCGCCGACGATGTTTGACCAGCAAATCGTATTGCCGAATTCCGCTGCGATTGACGAAGCCCAGTGCCGGGCGGAAGTTCTCCTGAATCTCCCTGGCGCCGAGCGAAGCGTTCCAGCGGTCGTTGGGGAAGGCCAACGTGATGCCGAACGCTGCATCATCGCCATTTAGCCCGGTGCTGTTCGACTGTTGCGCCCAACCGATGGCCTCGACGATGGCGCCACTCTTCGTCAGCCGATCGCGCAGCGTGAAATCGAGCCCGACGACCGTATTCTCACCATTCGAGTTCGGGTCGCCGGACGTGACGATCGCACCGAGCGTCGACTGTTCGAGAATATTGGCGTAGCCACGCGCCACTAACAGGTTCTTGGCCTTGATGCCGGCGAAAGCCTCCTGACGAACCGCCAGCGCGCCCACAGCGTAGCGACCCACTCGCCCTGTCAGCTTCGCACCGACATCGAGATCGATCGGTTGCCCGGCGTCCGACAGGCCGATCGAGCGCGAAAAGAATGGTCGGCCATTCTGCGCCAGCGCCGCAAACTCGAAGACCTCGGCGTCGTCGAGAAAGAAATCGCGCTTCTCGGGAAAGAACTGAGAGAAGCGCGTGAGATTCACCTGCCGATCATCTACCTCCGTGGCGGAGAAGTCCGTATTGACAGTCAGCGCCGCGCGCAACGAGGGCGTCATGCGCCAGAACGCGTCGACCGATGGCTTGGAGACTGTAGTCTGATCGTCGTCTGCAAAACGACTTCTGCTCGTCAGCGCGTAAGCAGGTACGACGTCGATGCCGCGCCCTTGGCGCATGCCGTGCAGCCCGGTGATCTCGCCGGCAAGGTCGAAGTTGATCTGCCGGTCGCGATGCGACCAGGCGATCTCCTCGTTCTTGCGGCGAATCGACCGCAACAGATTGATGCCCCAGGTATCGGCGCCACGGTTGAATGAGATCGTCTTGAAGGGAATGGCTACCTCGGCCGTCCAGCCAGACTCATCCACTCGCGCCGCGGCATCCCAAATACCGTCCCAGTCCATGTTGAATGCGAGCCCGCCGAGACCGAGCCCGTCACGCTGTACGCCGTTAGGGTTGACGTAGAAGATGTATCCCGTGCGTTTGTTGTTATAGCTGTCGAGCAGGATCTCGAAATAGTCATCGTTGAAGACGGCCTGACCTTGGACGAGCTGCGCACGTTTGATGGCGGCGGGTTCGCTGTCAGCGAACTTTGCCGCCACATAGAGCGTGTCGGCATCGTACATCAGCCAGAACTCCGTCGGTTCCGAGGGCGGCAGACCATCCTGCGGCAAATACTGCGTGGCGTCGGTGAGACGCGCCGCGGCCTGCCAGGCGACATCGTCCAGCCGACCATCGATCACGACTGACGACGGCGCGCGTGGTATCACGATCGATTTGCGCGCAAAGTCCTGGCGCGACCGATCGGCCGCACCGACCGCCAGCGCAGCGGTGAGCAACATCCCCGCAAACGAGGCGCGGCAATTCCGTCCGGACATACGGGCGAAGGTTACTGCCCTCAGTCACGGAGCAGCAGTCGCCGCGCAGCCTGGCCACAGGGCGGATCAATCCGCCGGTACCAGTAGATAGACCGAGTCGAGATCGCGCAAGAATTCAAGCGGCTGCTGGCGCAACGGATAGTAGTCGTTCGTCAACCAACGTCCGAGCAGGTTCACTTGGAACGGGTCAGCGAGAACGCCGCTCGCGCCACCAGGCAGCGCTGTGTCACCGTTGATCGAACCCGGCCACCAACCGGGCTCGCCAACGTACCGACGCACTGGCCCCGAACCAAACATGAATGCGTTGCTGGAATCCGCGCGGGCTGAATGCGACGACGCATCCACCACCCCAAAACCACCATCGACCGAGAGGCCCGCGAGGTCACTGAAGGACGGTGGGAACGTGCCGCCGGCGGGCGGGATATTGAACGGTCCGCCAACCACGCTGCGCATGACTATGCGATGCAGGCGGCCCCATCGATAATCGTCCTGTTGCGTGGACCCGTTGAAGGCCGCCGCATAGTCGCTGCCCGCCAATCTATCGAGCGCCGCTTGCAGCGCACCTAACAACAGAATGTCGCGCCGCTGCGCGGCCGCTGCAACGCCGGGCACGCTGAAGAAATCGATCCCTGAGGCGCCTCGACCTTGACGCTCCGGAAAGGTCTCCAGCAGCTGGCGCAGCGCCTTGACTGCCTCACCGCTACCAGGCGTGTCGAGGCGGCGCGCCTGCAACGGCGCATCGACAATCCGTTTGATCGCCTGCGTGCGCCACACCGAATAGATCGTCGCCGCAATGCTGTTGGCAATCTCACGGCGAGTGGGCGAGCGCCGCAGTCCATCGCTGTCATCGGCATCGTAGCCTTCGCGCACGCCTGTTGGCGCACTGTGATCCCAGTCAGTCAGCCGGCCGACCGCTTCGATCACGCGCGGATCCGCCGCCACTGCTTGCAGTATCGGTGACGCATCAGCGGCGGCTGCATTGTGAAACGCCTGCACGATATAGGGTGCGAACACCTGCGCATCGAGCATGACGACATCAGCCTGGATCGCCTGCATGTCGCGTATGCTTACCCTGCCGCGGGCCAGTCGTTGTTTGAGCGCCTGCGTGATGCGGCCCGCTCGTGTCCCGAAATCGAGCGCGTAGCCCAGATAGTAGATGCCCTGCCCGCCCCTGCGGAGCTGATTGAGTGGATTGTTGTCGAGCGTCACGCCCGCCGGATCGTTGTTGGCGTTGACGACCCAGCCCACAGATGGATTGACAGTCTGCGCCAGTTCATCGAAAGGCAGCACGGCATACGGCGTTGCCTGACCAAACTCCGGCGTAACAACCGGCAACCACTCGTTGCCGCCAGTGCCGTCACGAATGAACCACGGTGGCGAACCATTGACCGTGTTCGCCTGTAAGTCCTCACGTAGCGGCACCTCAGCCGTCGTGAAGTAACCGATGTTGCCGCGGATGTCACCGTAAATGAAATTCTGCGACCCGAAATCGAAAAACTGCAGCGCCTCCTTGAAGTCGTCGAGGTTGCGACCGAAGTTGAGATCACGGAAACAATCGAGCTCGCGCGTGGGCGAGAAACCCGTGTACTGCACCGAGATCGCGGTGCCGTTGGTCGCGTCGAGGTTGACGATCGGGCCCTGATTGCGACGCGGCACGATCAGCGTGACCGGCGGAATGCTCGCGCCGCCCACGGTCGTGTTAGGCGCGGCTACCGAGATATTGTCCGCCTGACCATCACCCGGCGTGTTGTAGCGGAACACCTGCGGGATGGGGATCACGGCCTCGGTCTGACCCCTGTAGATCGTTGCCAAGCCACTGGGGGAGCTGGCGCTGGGAACGATGCGCTCCTGATAGGTATCGGTGACATCCACTCCGTTGGTCGTCGTACCCCAGGTGTAGTACCGATTCTGGCCCTGTACGATCCACGGCACGCCCGGTACCGACGAGCCGATCGCATTCAGCTTGCCGTCGAGCGTGAACAGATGATTCTGATAGAAAGTCGCCGGCGCGCCCAAGGACAGATGCGGATCGTTGGCAACGAGTGGTCGACCACTGCGTGTATGTCGGCCAGACACAGCCCATTCGTTGCTGCCCGTGACGCGCGCACTGCGCTCGAGAGCAGTGCGCAGCAGCGGTACCTGCTCGACGCGCGCGCGGTAAGCCCGCGCGAGATCGAGTAGCGCCTGGTTGACGCCCGTCGCAATGGGCCTGCCTTCATCGGCAGATACGGCCGTCGTGGCAGCCGTAGGGTCAGCGACCGCGCGGCTTGCCGTTGCTGCGATCGCCGGCAGCGCGATGAACGGCGTCCGACCGCCCGTGGCGTCCGGCATACTCGCCGCCGGATCGAACGGTGCGCTGCGGAACACATCCTCGAAGAACAGCGCGCTGCCATCGAAGCCGAGCGCCGCGCCCGTCGCCTGGTAGGTGAGAAAGTCGATGGTCGGATCGATATCCAGATCGAACGACAGACTGAACGCTAGGGCTTTGCCGACCACCACGCTGTCGACTGGCGTCCACGGAGCGAACTGCGACACTTCCAGCGCGCCATACTCGGCCGGCAACGGATGGGCGGCGATCCATGCGTTGACGCCCGCCGCATACGCCTCCAAGCCGGTGCGCGCAGCCGGCGACAGCGCTTCCCAGCTACGCTCGGCCGCGCGACGCAGGCCGATCGTGCGCAGTTCCACGTCCGAGGAGAGTGCCGCGGCTCCTAACAACTCGGCCAGCGTGCCGCTGGCCTGGCGGCGCAATACGTCGAGCTGGAAAATGCGATCCTCCGCATGCATCCAGCCCTGGATGAACAGCGCATCGCGCTCGTTCAATGCCACGATGTGTGGCATGCCGTCATGGTCCCGGAACACCGTCCCCAACCGACCGAGGCCCGGCACCCGCACAACTGTCGTGCGAGACCCGCTCGCGGCGCCACTATTGCCATTGCCGCGGTCCGAATTGGCAGGTACTGCCGCAACGCTCACGAACATGATCAAAGCTGCGGCGAATAGAGTCGCAATGCGCATGAGAATCCCCTGGTGCGGCCGGACAGCGCGGCCCAATGCAATTGCTTATACGCCCAACGCAGGGTGCGCCGCATCCCCCTTAGCAGGGGCAATGTAGCGGGCTGGCGAGCGCGTGCTGGCCGCCGTCGAGGCTCAGCGCTGCGGAAACAGCAGCTCGAAGCGCTGGAAGATCACCGGCATGTCTTCGTTCGGCTCGCTGCCCCGGGCGCGCAACAGTGCGCCCCAGTAGTCCCAGTGGATCTTGCGCCAGACCGGCACCGTGCGCGCCGCCGGGCCCTCCACCAGTACGTGCTCCGCATTGATGCCGCGGAACGGGACCTGCTCGACTGCGGTGATGCGAAACAGCAGCGCCGGCTCGCCAGCGAAGTTGGTAACGACGTAGTAGTCCCCTACAGAGGGCGCCTGCTCCGGCTGCCCGTCGAAATCGCTGGCCAGTGAGAACGTGCCCGTCTTCTCGCCACTCAGCACCAGCGCGATGATCGCATCGCCGATGGCACGCGAGCTGCCATAACTGCGTATCTTGTAACGATCGATCTGTTCATTCGGCAGCGCGGCGCGGGCACGCTCGACGAACGACTCTACTGCGGTGGGGCTGGCGTTCATCATGCGCCGCCTTGCGACTCGCCCTTCAATTGCTCGATGATTGCCGGGTTCTCGAGCGTCGACAGATCCTGACTGATCGGCTCATCGCGAGCGATGCTGCGCAACAGCCGCCGCATGATCTTGCCGGAACGAGTCTTGGGCAGATTGTCGGCAAAACGGATCGTATCCGGCTTGGCGATCGCACCTAACTGCTCGGCGACCCAGCGACGCAGTTCATCGGTCAGTGCCACGGCATCGGCACCAGCAGGGCGCGCGCCGTTCAACACCACGTAGGCGAACACCGCCTCGCCCTTGATGTCGTGCTGTCTACCCACCACCGCTGCTTCCGCCACCTTGGGATGCGCAACCAACGCTGATTCGATCTCCATGGTGCCGAGCCGATGACCGGCGACGTTCAGAACGTCGTCAATACGGCCCATGATCCAGAAATAGCCGTCGGCATCGCGGTGCGCGCTGTCCCCGGCCACGTAGAAGCGATTCTGGAACTTCTCCCAGTAGGTGCTGAGGTAACGATCGTTGTCGCCCCAGATGGTTCGCAACATCGACGGCCAGGGCTTCTTGACGACCAGGTAGCCGCCCGCGTCGGGCTGCGTCACCGAGACGCCATCATCGTCGACGATATCGACCTCGATGCCTGGCAGCGGGCGCGTGCACGACCCGGGCTTGGTCGCAGTCGTTCCCGGCAGTGGCGAGATCATGATGGCACCCGTTTCGGTCTGCCACCAAGTATCGACGACCGGGCAGCGCTCGCGGCCAATCACGCGATGATACCAGATCCACGCCTCGGGATTGATCGGCTCGCCCACCGTTCCTAACAACCTGATCTTGCTGAGATCGTACTGCTGCGGAATGGCCTCGCCCAATTTCATCAGCGCGCGGATCGCGGTCGGCGCGGTGTAGAAGATCGTGACCCCGTGCCGCTCGCAGGTTTGCCAGAATCGCCCGCCATCGGGAAACGTCGGCGCGCCTTCATACATCACGAGCGTCGCGCCGGCCGCCAGCGGCCCATACGCGACGTAGCTGTGCCCCGTTACCCAGCCGACATCGGCAGTGCACCAGAACACGTCGTCATCGCGCAGATCGAACACCCATTCGCTCGTCAGCTTCGCATTGAGCAGATAGCCCGCGCTGGCGTGCTGAATCCCTTTCGGCTTGCCGGTCGAGCCGGACGTGTAGAGGAGAAACAGCGGGTGCTCGGCATCGACGGGCACCGCCGCGCAGACCGGCGACTGCCCCGGCACCGTGTCGTGCCACCATAGATCGCGACCCGTTTGCATCGGCACTTGTTGGCCCGTGCGGCGCAACACGAGCAGGCGTTCGATCGTCGGGCAACCCATCGACAAGGCCTTGTCCGCGGCGCTTTTGAGTTCGACGATCTGCCCACCACGCCAGCCGCCATCAGCCGTGATCAGCAATCGGGCGCCGGCATCCACGATCCGATCTTTGAGCGACAACGCCGAGAAGCCACCGAATACAACCGAGTGAACCGCACCGATGCGTGCACAGGCGTGCATGGCGATGATCGCTTCCGGCACGAGCGGCATGTAGATGACCACGCGATCGCCAACTTTCAGGCCAAGCGACTGCAGTGCGTTCGCCAGCCGCCCCACTTCCGCGTGCAGCTCGCGATACGACAGCTGGCGCGTATCCCCCGGCTCGCCTTCGAACAGAATGGCCGGCTTGTCGCCGCGCTCGGCCAGATGCCGATCGATGCAATTGGCCGAGACGTTAAGCTCGCCATCGGTAAACCAGCGGTAGTTCGGCGCGCGGCTGGCATCCAGCGCCTGCGTGAACGGCTTGTGCCACTGCAGATGCTGCCGCGCAAGCTCCGCCCAGAAGCCGACATTGTCGGCGGCTGCACGGCTCTGGAGCGCCGCAAGCTCGGTCGCATTGAGCCGCGCGCGGCTGGCAAAGTCCGCCGGCGGTGCGAACACCCGCTTCTCGATGAGGGCCGATTCGATATTGTGTTGTTCTGCCACAGGATTCCGCTCGCGTTTTCGACAGAATACCTGAGCCGGCCCCACAGCTGAACCCGAAAGGCCCCAGACCCGCAGGCGAGGCTCTGCGGCACGGCGAGCCGCCTGTCATGGCGGCAATATGTCAGACGGAGGCCCGGCACTTTCACTACCGGGCGACGTGATCGACAACGACTGCCACTAACAACTTACCGAGCGCTGGCAGGCAACAGCGTGATCCACCTAACAACCCGACGCGCCCATTGATGCATGCGGCTCGGGATGACAGGCAGACTTCAGACCGGGCGGTGGGGCAGCACACGCGCAGGTTCCGGCACGAAACTGAAGGGCATTTTTGACTAGTGTCCGCTAGCGGACGATTCTCTCACCCAACCAGGAAATTCGGATTGGCGATGCTTAGATTTGCGCCAATATCCGCTCCCTTAGTCATTTCACGCAGTCTCCCTGATTGCGATGTTGCACCACGCCTGTAACTATGTGCGCATCTTCTTGGTGCACAGCCGAACCGTAGCCATACGCAGACGATAGTGACCTCCTCGCCCATTATCCATTTTCGCGCGCGCCACGGAGCGGTCCTCGCGGTCTGCTGGATACTCTTGCTCCTCGCCGCCTGCGGTCACGCCAGCCGTGACGTCGAAATAATTCTGCCGGAGACACGTTTCGAGATCGCGACCAACGCACCGGCAATCATTGAGCGCGGGCTGGCCGCTGGCGCGTACTCCGTCGTGCTTGCCGAAGATGAGATCGACACGCGTACGAGTTTGATGTTGGCGGATCGAGCTATCGTGCTGGAAGATCCGGTCGAACGCCACGGCCGTCAGATTGCGCATTTCGTTCTACCCGCGGATGCCACGGTTCGGATCGAGGTCGAAAGCACCGATCACCGGACGAAGTCCGGCGGCAGCGTGGTCGAGATCGCGCGCTGGACCCGAGCGATCAATGCCGACCCCACCGACGCAGAACAGGGCGATAGCGCGTACAGCGACGCGATCGTCGCTTACGCCAAAGACAAGGAGCAGTCGTTCAAGGACGCGGATGCCGCGCTTGAGGCAGCGGCGTATCGTTATCGCAAAGCCAACGATTCTCGCGCTGAGGCAACTACGCTGTATGCCCGCGGCCGGCTCGCCTATCTCGTCGCTGGCGACTGGCTGGCTGCGGAGCGCTCGGCCCGCGCTGCAAGGGACGTTGCCGTTGATCTCGACGACCGCGTTGCCGTTGCCAGAGCGAACATGCTCATCGCCTCAGCGCGCATCGAGCGGGCCGGCGAGTTGGCAGGGGATGTGCAGCGCGACCAGCGCACCGAACTACTGAGGACGGCAGACAGCCTGCTGGAGTCCAGCGCAACGATCTTTTCCAAGTCTGCCTTGCCTATCGATCTGGCCGCAGCGCTGACCTTCCAGGGCGTTGGCCGATGGACGGCACGAGAGGCTGGCCCCGCCCGGGCTGCTTTCGAAAAAGCCGTGCAGGTGGCTAACGAAGCCAACGACGCCTTTTCGGAAGCGCGCGCGCTCGGCAATCTGGCGTGGCTGGACTACGAGCGGGCGGATATTCATGCAGCCGCAGCCGAGTACGAGCGACTGTTACAGCTCGTCGAACGTGATCGACAGCCCGATCTTTATGCTTCATTGGTTAGCAACTACGGCGTGTGCCTGATTCTGCTGGGTGACTTCGATCAAGCATTGAGCCTTCACAATGACGCTTTGAAGGCGTTCAGCGATAGCGGTAACAACGCGCTGCGCGCTCGGGAGCTGATGGCGATCGGCAAACTGCATCTCAACATCGGCAATTCGACCAGAGCTCTTGAAACTCTTGAGACCAGCCTAACTCTTTTGCAACAGGCTAACGATCCTGTTGGCACTCGCTCGGCTTTGGGATTGGCAGGCACCGCGGCTGCTCTGGCAGGTGACGATCGCAAGGCCTTGGGCTATCACCGCGACTTGCTGGCGATGAGTATCGACGCCCGAATGGTCGCGCGTGCTCGCGTCTTAATAGCTGGAGACCTACGGGCCCTCAATCAATTGGACGAGGCTGAAGCGGAATTGGCACTCGCAATTGAATCGGCTACCGACAGCACACTTGCGAGTGCGCTTGTAGCGCGCGGCCTCGTGAAGCATGCGCGGAATGATTCAGTTGCCGCCACTCGTGACTTCAAGAAAGCCGACGACATCTACTCGTCGCTTGGGCTCGATTACCCCCGTATTGAGACCCAAACTGCTTTGTCACGTGTTTATCTAATTACGGGCGAGTGGCAAGCAGCACTGGAAGCCGCGGATCGAGCTATACAGTTGGTGGGTCGAATTCGATTCAGGTCGGTGAGTTCTGAACTACAAGCGAGATTTGTCTCGGGGCAGTACGCGCCGTATGAAGCGCGAATAGCCGCTTTACTACGAATGTCTAACGGAGAAGCAGGAGTGCGCACGGCACTTGCAACAGCAGAATCCGTACGTGCTCGTATGCTGACATCGCTGGTGGCTCGGCCGGCCATCGCGAGGTCGGCAACTGACTTTGAAGTAGATGAATTGCGTGATCAATTAACGGCCCAACAACTTCGTCTCGAGGCGCGACTACAGGCTTTCGATAGTAGCGATAGTCAAGCCTTGCGCCTGCAACGCGATGTCGTCGAGACCAAGGCACTTCTCGACGCCGCGTTCCAATCTTCAACATCACGTGATGTTTTCGACGGCACTCCAGCCTTAGACGTTTCGCCAGATGCTGCAGTGGGAGAACGTCTTCCGCCAGATACTTCCATCCTTTACTTTTTCGTCGGTGAAACGTCGTCTATTGCTTGGATAATATCGAAGCAAGAGATTAAGTATGTTGAACTTCCCGAGCGCAGAGCACTGGAGTCCGCAGTACAGACATTCGTTAGCTCCATTGGGCCGGCAGGCACCGACGAACAGCATGCGGGAATGCCGAAGCCTGACAGGGAAGTCATCAACAAGCTCGCTTCTCTTGCGTTTCAGATATCTGATTCCCGGCTAACAATTATTCCGGACGGACCACTGCATTCGATGCCGTTTGTCGCGTTGGACTTGCCGGGCATGGATGGGCAACGCGCTCTTTGGTTGGATCGGTTTCAAATTGGGTATAGCCCGTCTTTGCAGCTTGCTCAACATCGCCGTACGAGTGAGGGACAAACAAATCGCAACCTTGTAGCGGTCATTGCGGACCCGGTGTACGCACTGGACGACAGTCGAATGAGAGTTGCCGGAGGGCGTGAATCAAATCATGGGCGCGCGTTACGAAGCGAGATCTCCCAACGTTTCGTTCGGTTGCCCTTCTCCGCGGTCGAAGCGGACGAAGTGGTAAGTGCCATGTCCGCTGAGCATGCGATTCGACTGGAGGGCTTTGACGCGAGTGTCAGTCGAGTTGAGAAGCTGCCTTACGATCAACTTGCGGTATTGCACTTTGCGACGCACTCGATAGCTAGATCCGACAGCCCTGGGCTGTCTGCTCTCTATCTAAGCGCCGTGAAAGAAGACGGTTCAGCCGAAACAAAAGACCATCTGTCTGCCGATGACATTGTTCGTCTCGGAGTACGCGCAGATCTAGTCGTGTTGAGTGCTTGCGCTACTGGTGATGGCAGTAGGTTGAGTGGCGAAGGTGTTTTGGGCCTAACCCACAGCTTCCTCGCCAATGGATCGAAGGCCGTTGTCGCGTCTCTCTGGCCAATTGAGGATGCAGCTACAGCGAGGTTGATGGGGCAGTTTTATCGAGCGTACGCCAAATCCCATGATCCAGTTTCAGCTCTTCAGTATGCACAACAGCAGCTAAGGAAAAGCGCCGGCTCCGTCGGTGCTTTGGATTGGTCAAGCTTTATCGTGCGCACAAATTCGTTGAAATGAAGTTCGGACAAACGTCAGCAGATCACATGA
>JAWLAE010000002.1:0-1258694 GCA_041395625.1 Steroidobacteraceae bacterium
AGCGGCGCAATCCGGCTCGACCAATCCGTTTGCGTTATTCAGCGGTGTGGCCGGCATTGGCGCACTGATCGGCGCCGTTGCGGTGGCCGCAATCAACTATGTGCTGGTCAAGCGCAATAGTCAGACGATTGCCAAGAAGCTGTTAGGAATCAAGGTAGTACGTAGCGATGGTTCCGAGGCCACGATCGGCCGCATCTTTGCGATCCGCAATCTGCCCTTCTGGATCGCGAGCATGATTCCGTTCGTCAACTTGATCGTGCCCCTGGTCGATTCGCTCATGATCTTCGGTGAGAACCAGCAATGCCTGCATGATCGAGTCGCCGACACGATCGTTGTCAGAGCCTGAGTCGTCTGGGCGCGGTTGCCGAGGTTCGCGAGCTCGACACCGTCATTCAGGTGGAGACACCTGAGGGTGTGATGCTCGAATTGCGGCCGGCCGGTCTGCCGGTCCGTCTCTATGCATTCATGCTGGATTCGATGATTCGCTGGGCCATTCTGTACGCGCTGGCCATGTTGCTGCTGGCGTTGGGTGGACTTGGCATGGCCGTAATGTTGATCGTCTTCTTCCTGCTCGAGTGGTTCTATCCGGTGGTGTTCGAACTGTCGCGGGCCGGTGCCACACCGGGCAAGAGGCTGCTCGGTCTCATTGTGCTGATGGACAACGGTCTGCCGGTGACGCCCGGTGCGTCGATGACACGCAATCTGCTGCGTACCGCAGATTTCCTGCCATTCGCGTATGCTGCCGGGATTGCGTGCATGCTCTCGCGACACGACTTCAAGCGCCTGGGTGATCTGGCGGCCGCCACGTTGGTGGTCTATCGGCCAGTGGCACCGCCGCCCATGGCACTCGCACAAGTCGAGGCGCAACCACCGGCCATGATGCTGCCACCACGTACGCAATCAGCCATCATTGCGTTCGCCGCGCGGTTGCCTCGGCTAACTGCCGCGCGCGCCAACGAGCTCGCGAGTCTCGCGGCGGCGGCCACGGATCGAACACGGACGGCTGCCGGCGTGACCTCCACCAGTCGGCTGATTGCCGTCGCGCAGTGGCTGATCGGGCGTCGTTGAGCCGAGCGTCATGACGCCATTGGCATTCGAACAACGCCACGGATCGGACTGGGTGGAACTCGCCCAACTCCTGCAGCAGGCGCGCGGCAGCAAGCCACGGAACAGTCGGGGCGCACCGCCCGCGGTTTCCGGGCAGCGTCTCACGCAGTTGTATCGGCGCGCCTGCGAACAACTGGCGCTGGCGCGCGCGCGGGCCTTTCCGGCACACCTGATCGAGCGGCTGGAGAGCCTGACACACGATGCGCATCAACTGATCTACCGCAAGCAGGAGTACGGCCTGCAGGCATTGGGGCAATTGCTACTGACCAAGTTCCCGCAAGCCGTGCGGGCGCATGCGAACTACGTCTGGGTAGCGACCCTGGTATTCGTGCTGCCGACGCTGATACTGGGTTGGCTGGTGTATCGGCAGCCGGAGCTGATCCTGGCGGTGGTCGGCGCGGATACGGCGGCGCAATTCGAGCAGATGTACTCGCCGGCGGCCGAATCGATCGGTCGACGTCGGGATGCTGAGACGGATGTCGCCATGTTCGGCTTCTACATCCGCAACAACATGACCGTGGCGTTGCAATGTTTTGCGAGCGGCCTGGCCGCGGGTGTCGGCAGTCTATTCTATCTGGCGTTCAACGGCGGCTACGGCGGAGCGATCGCTGGTTATCTCACCAATCGTGGGCTGAGCGAAACCTTCTATTCGTTCATTGCCACGCATGCGTCGTTCGAACTCACGGCAATCGTGTTGTCCGGTGCTGCCGGCCTGCGCATCGGGCATGCCTGGCTCGTGCCACGGCGTCGCACCCGCACACAGTCGCTGGTGCGAGCCGCGCGCGAGGTGTTGCCGATCATCTACGGTGTCCTGGCACTGTTGCTGATTGCCGCCGCGGTCGAGGCATTCTGGTCGTCGTCGTCGCTATTGCCATCTTGGGTCAAGTACAGCGCAGCGAGTGTCTGCTGGGCGGCGGTGATCGCCTGGCTGGTGTTGCAAGGTCGTGCCGGTGCGCGTTGACGCGTTCACCGTTCGATTGCGCGCACGGTCGCCATGGGAAGCCGCTGATCTTGGCGTGCGGCTCTGTCAGCAGGAGTTTCGCTCGGTCTACCGTTGTTACTGGTCGGTGGCGTTGCCTGCGATCGCGCTGTCGCTCGCGACCTTCGAGATCGCGAGCTGGCTGCCGGGTTTGTTGATCTGGTGGCTCAAACCGTGGTTCGACCGCAGCATCCTGTTCGTATTGTCGCGCGCCGGGTTCGGCCAATCCACGTCTGTTCGTGATCTATGGCGCGTGCGACCGTCGGTGTTGTGGCGTCAGCTATTGCACTCACTGACATTGCGCAGATTGTCGATTCGGCGCTCCTTCACCCAACCGGTCTACCAACTCGAAGGTTTGTCGCTTGGTGAGCGGCGCGACCGTCTGAGGCTGATTCGCCAGCGTGGCGGCGGTATTGCAGCGCTGCTGACAGGCGGATTCTCCCTGCTGGAGACCTTGCTCACGCTCGGGCTGTTGTCACTGCTGCTGTGGTTCGCGCCGCCGGGTGACGCACCTGGCATTGCGGACTATTTCAGTGCCGAGTACGGCGAATTCTTCAGTCTGGCATTCGCTTGCGGCTATGCACTGATCGTGCTGGCGCTCGAGCCGTTCTATGTGGCTGCAGGCTTCGGCCTGTATCTCAATCGTCGCGTCGAGCTGGAGGCCTGGGATATCGAACAGGAGTTTCGCCGTGCGTTCGCGACCTGAGCGGCTGCTGGCAGCGCTGTCACTGGCGTTGATAACTTGTTCGGCGCCCGCCTGGTGCGCTGCGCCTGCGGTAGTGCCGGCCAGCTCGATATCCGATGCTGAGATCGACAGTGCGGCGGAAGCATTGGCGCGCGATCCCAACCTGGCCGAGGAGCGTACGGTGCGCATGCTCAGTTTCCAGCGCGATCAGGACGAAGCGCCGCGCAAGAAGCAGAGCTGGCTCAAATGGCTGGGCGAGTTGTTTGCCTGGCTCGCCGTTTCGGTGCGCTGGCTTTTCTGGCTGGTTATCGGTCTGTTGCTGGCGACCCTGGTGTACTGGATCGCACGCATGGTCTTGACGTCGCGTCGCTGGGAGCGGGAAGCCAAGGCCTGGGCGCCGACGCACGTCCAAAGCCTCGATATTCGCCCGGAAAGCCTGCCGGGAGACATCGGTGCTGCCGCCAGCGCGCTTTGGCGGGCAGGCGATGAACGCGGCTGTCTCTCGATGCTCTATCGCGGCCTGCTGTCGCGACTCGTGCACCTGCACGACGTGCCGATCCGGGATTCGAGCACGGAAGGGGATTGTCTGCGTCTCGCGAGTGCCAGTTTGTCGACCGCGCGGACCGAGTATGTCTTGCGGCTGGTACGCACGTGGCAGCAGTCGGTATACGGCGGCCAAACGCCGGATGTGCATGAGATTGAATGGCTGTGCGCTGAGTTCGCCGCGGCGCTCGATCAGCCGGCGCAGCGCAGGGACGGCGCCGCGCTCGCGGCCGCAGGCGCTGCATGAGTCGCAGCAGGATCGTCGCGCTCATCGTCGGCGTCGGCATACTGGTGCTCGGCGGTTATCTCGCGTCGATTTCAACCTGGAAGGACCAGACGATCCCGACACCCCTGGGTGGCGACGCGGCGATCAATCCTTTTTACGCGGCGATGCGTCTGACGGCCGAGCTGGACGGCAAGCCGGTCTGGCGACGGACTCTGGGGACGCTGACGCCGGACGATGATGTGCTCGTACTCACGGCCTGGCACTGGTCGATCAGTGAGCCGCGACGCACGGCTATTCAGCACTGGGTGCTGGCGGGCGGCAGGTTGGTAGTGGATAGCTCGTTGCTGGGCGTCGACGAACTGCTCGATTGGGCCGGCATCGAGTACCAGTATCCGGAGTACTCGGATGAGGACGAGGGCGAGGACGAGGAGACCAGCAGGGCGCCTGCGGACTGCCGCGATTACGAGCAGCGCGGCGCTGCAGGTGAACTCGACAGCAACGCAGCGTCCTTGTACTTGTGCGGCATGGAGCCCTACGGCCGATTCTGGCCGAACGACCACGTTACGTGGGCACTGGCCGACACGGACGGCATCCAGGTAATTCGCGTAGCGGCCGGCAAGGGCAGTGTCACGATTGTCGATGGCACGCCTTTCACGTGGCGGAGTCTGCAGATGCATGACCATCCGCGCCTGCTGATTCGAGCCTTGAATCTGGCGCGCGGCGATCGGGTGGTGTTCTTGTCGGCCGACCGGGAGCAGAGCCTGCTGGCGCTGATCTGGCAGTATGGCGCGCCCGCGGTGATGCTCGGCCTGTTCGCCTTGGTGCTCGCGCTGTGGCGTGGCGTGGTGCCGTTTGGCCCGCCGCTGGCGGACCCGCCGACGGCACGACGCTCCCTCGTTGAGCAGATTCGCGGCACGGGCCAGTTTCTGCTGCGAACGAATGGTGCAGCAGTGCTTTATACGGCGGTGCGCGCGGCCCTCGATCGGGTTGCCGAGCGGCAGGTCCGGGGCTGGGCGAGCATGTCTGAAACGGAGCGCGTAGCTGCATTGAGCAAGCTGACCGGTGTCGAGCAGACACGTTTGCTGGCGGCACGCGACTGGCCGCGGCAGGCGCGCAAGACCGAGCTCGCGCCCAGCATCGCCTGTCTGGAATCTACTCGCCGTCTGGTGGCGGCAAACCGAGCTGGCCAAGGCCAGCACTTTCTAAAGGATAGTTAGTCATGGAAGCAGAGAGCTCAAACGCCAGTCGCGCAGCCGATGCATTGCGCAAGCTACGTAGCGAGATTGGCAAGGCGTTGGTTGGTCAGGTCGCCGTGGTCGACCAGATCATTGCGTCGCTAGTCGCATCGGGCCACGTGCTGATCGAGGGCGTGCCAGGGCTCGGCAAGACATTGCTCGTGCGCGCCATGGCGCAAGCGCTCCAGTTGCGCTACGGACGTGTCCAGTTCACCCCAGATCTCATGCCGTCCGATGTCACCGGTCACGCCGTGCTCGACTCGGCGACGCGTGAACTGCGGATCGTACGTGGACCGATCTTCGCCAATGTTCTGCTTGCCGACGAAATCAACCGCGCGCCGGCCAAGACACAGAGTGCGCTGCTCGAGGTGATGCAGGAGTATCAGGTGACACTGGAGGGCCAGACGATCCCGTTACCCAAGCCATTCATCGTGCTGGCGACGCAGAATCCACTGGAGACCGAAGGCACCTATCCGCTGCCGGAAGCGCAGCTTGACCGGTTCCTCCTGAAAGTGCTGATCGACTATCCGCCCGTTGACGAAGAAGTGGCGGCGGTTGCGCGCGTCACGGTGAATCAGACCGGCGACCAGTTGACGCTGGACGCCGTCAAGCCATGTCTCAGCGAGCGGGCTGTGGTTACGTTGCAGCAGCTGGCAGCGCGCCAGCGTGTCGATGCGAAAGTGATCGAGTATGCAGTAGCGATAGTTCGGGCGACGCGCGACTGGCCGGGCCTCGCGATCGGTGCGGGCTCGCGCGGCGCGATCGCGCTGGTGCGTACTGCACGGGCGCTTGCACTGATGGACGGCCGTGACTACGTAACGCCCGATGACATCAAGCACATCGCACTGCCGGCGTTACGCCATCGCGTCGGTCTGTCGCCGGACGCGCTGATGGAAGGCCGCAAAGAAGCGGATGTATTGTCCGCCGTGATCGAAAGCGTGGCCGCGCCGCGCGTTTGAGCGCTCGCTAGCATGCTGGCCATTCCGTCGCGCTTCACGGTAGCAGTCGCACTCAGCTTCGTGCTGCTCGCGAGCATCGCCTGGATGCTGTCGTTGTCGCTGGTGCTCGTCAGCGTCGTTGCGGTGCTGCTGGTCGCATTGCTGTTGGCGGCGATCGGGCTGGACTATTTCGCGACGCGTCGCGCCTGGCAGCAGGATGATCTGCAGCTTGCGCGGCGATTGCCGGCGGCTCTGGCCGTTGGCGTACGGACGGAGGTCCCCGTGCGGGTACGTAATCCTGGCGCCCACTCGTGGCGCGCGGTGTTGTTCGATCACATCGACCCGGCGCTGCGGGGTACGGATCTGCCGATCGAGGTGCTGCTCCCGGCCGGGGTGGCCACGGAGGTTCGTTACCATGTTTGCGCCGAGCGTCGCGGCGATGTTGAATTTCAACCGGCGATGCTGCGCCTGCGTTCGCTGGGCGGCTTGCTGGATCTGCAGGTGCGACTGGGCGACCGCGAGCGCCGTCGCGTCTATCCGGACTTCGCCGAGGTGGCACGATTCGCCTGGCTAACAGGCAATCACCGACTGAACGAGATCGGCATCAAGACCTTTCATCAGCGCGGGGCCGGCACGGATTTCAAGCAGCTGGCGGAGTACCAGGCGGGCGACCCGATCCGTCACATCGACTGGAAGGCGACGCTCAGGCTGCAAAAGCCGATCGTGCGACAGTTCCAGGATGAGCGCGACCAGCGCGTCATGCTGCTGATCGACGGCGGCCGGCGGATGCGTGCGGACGACCGGGAGAGCGCGGGCGGACGCACACACTTCGATCAAGTGCTGAATGCCGTGATGCTCGTGAGCTACGTGGCGCTCAAGCGCGGCGATGCCGTTGGCGCGCTGACTTTCGGTACCCCACCGGGGGAGGGTCGCTACGTCCCGCCCAGCAAGGGCATCCAGACGGTCGAGACGGTGATGGGCGAGCTGTATTCCGTGCAGCCAACGCCGACGCACTCCGATTACCAACTGGCCGCCGAGGAGTTCATGCGACGTCAGCCGAAGCGTGCGCTCGTGATCGTGGTGACCAACTTCCGCGACGAAGACGCCGGGGAACTCGGTGATGCGCTCAAGCTGTTGCGCTCCCGGCACCTGGTGTTGCTCGCGAGCTTGCGCGAGCGGATCGTGCGCGAGGTGGTCGAGCAGCCGCTCAAATCACGGCAGGCCGCGATCGAGGTAGCCAGCGCCCACCTGTACGCCGAGGCGCGCCGCAAGTCGTTCGCGCGCCTCGCGGCGCGCGATGCACTGCTGGTGGACGTGGAACCGCAGCGGCTGGGCGTCGAGCTCGTGAACCGCTATAACGCCATCAAGAAGGCCGGATTGCTGTAAGCGGCTGCGTTCAACCCAAAGACGGCCGTTGCTTGCGCGCCTGGCCGTCGCCGATGTCATAGTCTTCGAAGTCGCTGGTCAGTTCCGCCGTGTGCTTCTCTTCGCGCAGGCGCTCTAGCCGGCGCCACGCCGGATCGCCCAGCTTGGTGCCGCGCTTCTTCGCGAGGTCGAGGTCCTTGATCGCGCGATCGACATCCAGCTCGTCGCCGTCGTCGCTGGCCTCGTCATCCTCTTCGTCGTCGAAGTCGTCCGATTCAGGCTTCTCGCTCATGTTCACCGATGTTACGTGTTGCTCGTGCAACTGTGGTCGATGGCGCGCTTTATAAAACGATCGGTACCCATTGTGCAATCACCCAACGCGCGATTTCCTGGGCGGCGTCTGCCCGTCGCGATTCGCAAACGTGCGCGACGTCACCGAATCAGATTGTTCATCTCGAAGATTGGCAACAGCATCGCAAAAACAATGCCCATGACAAAGAGGCCCATGAAGATGATCAGCAGCGGGCCCAGCAGTCCGACCAACGCTGCCAGCAGTCCGTCCAGTTCGCGCTCCTGGCTGAGTGCTGCACGCTCGAGCATCGAATCGAGCTCGCCGCTCGATTCGCCGGAGGAGATCAGGTGGATCGTCATCGGAGGATAGAGCTTGCTGACACCGAGCGACCGGCCGATGGGCGCACCTTCGCGCACGCGCGCGGCGGCTTCCGCTACCGCATCGCGCATCGGCAGGTTGGTGACGACATCACCAGCGATACGCATCGCTTCGAGCACCGGCACGGCGCTGCCGGTCAGGATGCTGAACGTGCGCGTAAACCGCGCGGTGTTGAATCCGCGTGTGACCCGCCCGAAAAGCGGGACGCGCAACAGGAAACGATGGAAGCGGCGACGCGCATCCGGTGCGCGCAACCAGCGTAGGAACACGATAATGCCGATCGCAGCGGCGATCAGGATCCAGATGCCATAGTCGCGCAGGAAATCGCTCGTATTGATCAGGATACGCGTGGCCAGCGGTAGCTTGGCTTTGCTCGACTCGAATACGTCGATCACTTTCGGCACGACGTACACGAGCATCATGGATACGATGCCGAAGCAAATCACCGACAGTACGATCGGGTAGAGCAGGGCGCCGATGATCTTCTGGCGCATGCCCTCGCGGCTCTCCGTGTAGTCCGCGAGCCGCTCGAGTACGTTGTCGAGGTGGCCGGACTGCTCGCCAGCGGACACGGTCGAGCGGTAGATCTCGGGGAACACGCGCGGGAAATCAGCGAGGCCGTCGGCGAGTGTATGGCCTTCCATGACCTTGGAGCGTACGCCGAGCAGAATGCTCTGGATGCGTGGCTTCTCAGTCTGCTGCGAGACCGCCAGCAGGCCTTCTTCGAGTGGCAGACCCGCGCGCACCAGGGTGGCGAGCTGGCGTGTGAGCAGTGCCAGATCACCCGAAGACACGCCGCGCCGCAGTGCGAAGCGACTGCTGCGTTGCCGCCTGGACTCGCGCTGCGCGACTTCCGCCACACTGACGGGCAGCAGCGAGCGCTCGCGCAGCAGCTGGCGGATGTGGCGCGGCGTGTCGCCTTCGAGCACACCCTTCTGCTCACGGCCGCCGGCGTCGAGCGCTACATATTCAAAGGCACCCATGGTGCGCCGAGCGTATCAATCTTCGCGCGTGACGCGCAGCACTTCTTCGAGCGTCGTTTCGCCCGCCAGCACCTTGCGCAGGCCGTCGTCACGGATCGAAGGCGTCAGGGTACGAGCGTAGCGCTCCAGCTCGTGCTCGCTGGCGCCATCGTGGATCATGGTGCGCATCTGATCGTCGATGATGATCAGCTCGTAGATACCGGTGCGGCCCCGAAAACCACCATTGGCATCGCGACCTGGCCGAAAGAGCGTGGGCGAGGGGTCGGAGGGCGACAGCCCGAGCAGCCGCCGCTCGTACTCGCCAGCCTCGAAGGCCTGCTTGGTCTCGGGATTCAAGGTGCGCACCAGACGCTGGGCGACGACACCCACCAGGCTCGATGACAGCAGGAAGGGTTCGATGCCCATGTCGCGCAGTCGTGTCATGGCGCCCGCCGCTGTATTCGTATGCAGCGTCGACATTACGAGGTGGCCGGTCAAACTCGCCTGCACGGCGATCTGCGCCGTTTCGAGGTCGCGGATCTCGCCGACCATCACGACGTCGGGATCTTGGCGCAGAATGGCGCGCAGACCGCGGGCAAAGGTCATCTCGACCTTGGTGTTGACCTGCGTCTGGCCGATGCCGTCGATGTAGTACTCGATCGGATCTTCCACGGTCATGATGTTGCGCGTATTGTCGTTGAGCCGCTCCAGGCTGGCGTACAGCGTGGTGGTCTTGCCCGAGCCCGTTGGGCCCGTAACCAGCAAGATGCCATGTGGCTTGTGGATCAGTTCGTTGATGCGCTGTTCCGTGACGGGATCCATGCCGAGCGCATTCAACTCCAACCGGCCAGCCTGTTTGTCGAGAATACGCAGCACCACCCGTTCGCCATGCCCCGAGGGAATGGTGGAGACGCGCACGTCGACCGCACGGCCTGCGATCTTGAGGCTGATGCGACCGTCCTGCGGCAGACGCTTCTCGGCGATGTCGAGCTTCGACATCACCTTGATGCGCGACACGACCAGGGGTGCTACGGCGCGCTTGCTCTGCAACACTTCGCGCAGCACGCCGTCAACGCGAAAGCGCACGACCAAGCGATTTTCGAACGGCTCAACATGGATGTCGGAAGCGTTTTCCTTGACCGCCTGTGTCAGCACCGCATTGATCAGTCGAATGATCGGCGCGTCATCGTCGCTCTCGAGCAGGTCTGCCTGTTCGGGCAATTCCTGGGCGAGAAAGGCGAGATCCGTCGTCTCATCAAGGCCGGATGCCGCTTCGATCGCGCCGGAGCCGCTTTCATAGGTGCTGCGCAACAGCGCATCGAACTCGGGCTCGGAGATCTTCTCGAGCCGCATGGGCATGCGCAGATAGCGCCGGGCCTCGGCTATCGCGAGCGGGGTTGCAGAGGGCTTGTAGGCGCACTCTGCCACGCCATTGGTGACCCGGCGGACGACCACGCCATGACGCTTGGCGAACGTGAAGCTCAGGCGGCGGGGTGCCGTGACCGGAGTAGTCAGCACTTGGCTCATGGCGGGCTCGGCAGTTCTGACACGCGCATCCAAATGGTTTACGGAGTCGGCGGTTCGTCGTTAGCTGGTTCGGCAGCTGCTGGAGCGGCTTCCGTCTTGTTAGTCGCCGCATCGTCCGCGATGTCCTTGGGCGTCGCGCTCTTGGCGGGTGGCGGCGGTACCGGCGGGAGCATGGGCTTCTTCGCACCCGGCAGCAACGGGAAGTACTCGCCGCGACCCTGCTTGCGTTGCTCTTCGCGCATGTAGTTGTACTTGGTGTTGGTTTCGATCTGCGCGTCGATGCCGTCGTGCAGAATACGCGGGCGCAGGAACAGCATCAGGTTGCGCTTTTCCTTGGTGCCGCTGCGATCGCGAAACAACTCGCCCACGATCGGAATGCGACCGAGGAACGGCACGCGCGATTCACTCGACGTGAGGGAATCGCTCAGCAGGCCGCCGAGCACCACGGTGCCACCGTCGTCGATCAGCACGCTGGTCTTTATGGAGCGCTTGCTGGTGATCTGATTGAGATTGGCGACGCCGCCCGCGGTGGCGCCCTCGAGTTGGGAGCTTTCGAGCTCGATCTTGAGGAGCACGTTTTCGTCGCTGATCTGCGGGGTGACCTTGAGTATCAGGCCGACTTCCTGACGCTGCACCGTCTGGAACGGATTGACGGAGCCAGTGGCGGCACCCGTATTGGTGAACTGGCCGGTGAGGAACGGCACTTCGCGTGCCACCTTCAGTTCCGCTTCCTGATTGTCGAGCGTTACCGTGGACGGTGTGGCGATGACATTGTTCTTGGCATTGGAGCGAATGGCGTTGACCACGGCGGCAAAGTTGATGCCCGTATTGGCCAGCCGGCCAATACCGACACTGAAACCGGACGGCGCATTGGCCAGGTTGGTCGCGCTCGGGTCCTGCGCGATCGCCGCGAGATTCACGACCGGCGAGGAGGCGCCACTTGGCAGGAAACCGCCCACCGCTTTGTTTTCGTTGATGCCGTCGATGACCCAACTGACGCCGAGGCTCGCGCCATTGGTGTCATTCAATTCGACGATCAGCGCCTCGACCAGCACCTGCGCGCGCCGGATATCGATCTTGTCCACCACAGCCATCAGCGACTGCATGATCTTGCGCGGGGCGGTGACCACGAGCGCGTTCGTTTCAGGTTCAGCCCAGATCGTCACACTGCGATCGCTCGTGATGCCGGTGGGCGCCGAGGGGGCTGCGCCGGCCGCACCGGCGGCGCCAGGGCCGCCGGCAATCGCAATCGTTGCGCCGACCTGTTCCTTCAGGCGCGTGGCCAGTTTCTCCGCATCCGCGTAGCGCAGATAACGCACCTGCGTATCACCACCGGAATCGAGCGGTGTATCGAGATGTGCGATCAGCGCCTTGACCTTGAGGCGCTGCGACTGGTCGCCACCGATTAGCAAGCTGTTGGAGCGCTCGTCGGCGATCACGCGCACGGTGGCCCCGCCGCCTTCCGCGGCAGCCTGCTGCTGGAAGAACGAATTGACGATGCGCACCACTTCGCCGGACGAAGCGTTCTGCAGGTTGACGACGTCGACATCCGTGTCGCCCACCCGATCGATCCGCTGCACGATCCGCATCAGCCTGTTCACGTTGTTGGCGCGATCGGAAATGATCAAAATATTGGAGGCGGGGTAGGCGGCCAGGTGCGCGGCCTGCGGCATCAATGGACGCAGTACGGGCACTAACTGGGCGGCGCTCACGTTCTGTACCGAGACGATCTGGGTGACGAGTTCGTCGGACGTGGAGCTGACGCGTCCGGGCAGGTCGTTGGAAGGCATCTGCCGCGCGTTGGCATCCGGCAGAATGCGCACGATGCCGCCGGTTTCCACGGCGATGAACTGGTGCACGGACAGCAGCGCGAGGAACGCTTCGTAGAAGGCGCTCGGACTCATCGCGGTGGACGACAGCATCGTCACCTGCGCGCGCACCCGCGGATCCGGGATGATGGTCTTGCCGGTGGCGGCGGCAACGGCCTCGATGACCTGACCGATCTCAGCGTCCTTGAAGTTCGGGGTGATGCGCTGGCCCGGCTGGGCGCTGACCAGCGAGGTCGCCGCGAATGCGCAGAGCACGATGACGACTAGCTGCCGCATGCCGATCCAGCGCCGAAACTGCAAAACCTTGCTCATCATAGAACCCCGCGCAGCGCTGCCGCTACGTCAAAAACACTGCGCGACCCGTGCCGCGACTCATTCGTTGCCAGACGATACATCGCCTGGGATGGATGGTGGATCACTCGGAATGGGCATCGGCTGACTCTGGTCGACCGGGACCATGCCTTGCGTCCCCACCAGCGCTTCGGCCTCGGCGGCAACCTGCGCTAAGTTAAGTGACAGATCTTGCTGGCGACCGTTGCGCGTGACTGTGACGCGTGCATCGGTTGCAGAAGACAACGTGCCAAAAATCTCCTCGCCCCGCCCCTGATCGTCGAGCGGCGTGCCATTGATGGCCGTGACGAGGTCGCCGGCCCGTAGCCCGAGACGCGAAAATGCCTGTCGGTTGAGCCCAGGATAGACCCGGAATCCCTTCAGTTTGCCGTTGGCGAACACCGGCTGGGGACGGATGACCTGGGTCAACACGCCAGGTTGCTCGTTGACCAGGCTGCGCATCCGATCGAGCAGCGGTGACTGATTGGGTGCGGCAGCGGCCACCGGCGGCGGCGGGCCCGCCATGCCAGCGCCCTGCGGCAGATAGACCGATTCGAGCACGCCGGCGCGCTCGATGACCGCGCGGTCGGCGTAAACCGAATGCAGCTTCGCTCCGCCACTGATTTCCTCGCCTACAGCCACCACTTTGGCGCTGGCAGCGTTCTCGCCGAGGATGGCATAACCTTCGCGCGGGTCGTCTGCGGCGAGCACGCCCGCGAGCACCAGCGCCATGGTCGTATTCGGGGCATTCGCGGCGTCGCCAGATACCGACGGTGTGGCAGCCTGACCGAATAGATGCGCATTGACGATCGACGCGACATCGACTGCCACGGACGCCGAGGCGGCAGGTACCGCGACAGCAGGCTGCGTCGCGCGCGTCTTGCTGCCCGCCAGCCCCACCAGGATCATGGCGCACTGTGCTGCCAGCGCCAGCGCCAGCAGGAAGGTGACGACTTGCGGCGCACGTGCCAGCAGGGCGGTGCGCGAATTCGCTGCAGAGCCGATGCTCTGTCGCCACGTAGTAGCAGTCATCCGGGGTAAGCTCATTCCGGTGTGCAGCGAGGGATGCCGCACATGCATTCTACGGTTTGCTGTGACAGGCGCTCAAGCAATTGTTTTCTTTCGGTAAAGTTACATGAATTCGGTCGCACTTGTGTTGCAGATCAGCGACCCCTATAAACTGTAGCGATGCCAACCCGTGAGAACGAACCACCTGAGCGCGGCGAAGCCGGGCTGCTGGTCGAAGAAGCCAGCCCCAAGACCAAGGAACCGCCTCTTTATCAGGTGATACTCCTCAACGACGACTACACGCCGATGGAGTTCGTGGTCGACGTGCTGGAGAAGTTCTTCCGAATGAACCGTCCGACCGCCACGCGTGTGATGCTTGAAGTGCATACTCGTGGTAAAGGAATCTGCGGTGTGTTTACGTACGAGATAGCGGAGACCAAAGTGGCGCTGGTGACCACCTACGCGCGTGATCATCACCATCCGTTGATGTGTACTCTGGAAGAGGCCTGAAGCCGTGTTATCACAAGAGCTGGAATACTGTCTCAACGATGCGTTCGCGCAGGCGCGCGGCGCGCGGCACGAGTTCCTGACTGTCGAACATCTGCTCGTTGCGATCATGGAAACTTCGCGGGTGCGCGAGATCCTGCGTTCCTGTGGTGCAGATCTCGAGGAACTCAAGCGCTCGCTGGCCGAGCACATCGATTCGACCACGCCGCGACTCACCGAGGACGATGATCGCGAAGTGCAACCCACGCTCGGCTTCCAGCGTGTGCTGCAGCGAGCGGTCTTTCATGTGCAGTCGTCAGGCAAGAAGGAAGTCGGTGTGGCCAACGTGCTGGTCGCTATCTTCTCGGAGAAACAGAGCCACGCGGTGCACCTGTTGAATCGCGCTGAAGTAACGCGACTCGATGTCGTCAACTACGTCTCGCATGGACTGTCGAAAATCGCGGAAGAAAAAGGCCCGAAGGACGAATCGACACCGGAAGCCGAGCGCGAGGGCGACGGTGGCAGTGCGCTCGACAAGTACACGACCAACCTCAACCAGATGGCTGAGGCTGGCAAGATCGACCCCTTGATCGGCCGCACGCTCGAGATCGAGCGCACGATCGAGATCCTGTGTCGGCGACGCAAGAACAACCCGCTCTATGTCGGCGAGGCCGGAGTCGGCAAGACGGCAATTGCCGAAGGTCTCGCACGTCTGATCGTCGAAGGCAAGGTGCCGGATGCGTTGTCGGACTGCACCATCTATTCGCTCGACATGGGATCGCTGATTGCCGGCACCAAGTATCGTGGCGATTTCGAAAAACGGCTGAAAGCCGTGTTGGCCGAACTCAAGAAACAGCCCGGTACGATCCTGTTCATCGATGAGATCCACACGGTGATCGGCGCCGGTGCAGCATCGGGTGGCGTCATGGACGCTTCCAATCTGATCAAGCCGACGCTGACCAATGGCGAGCTGCGCTGCATCGGCTCGACTACCTACCAGGAATATCGGGGTATCTTCGAGAAGGACCATGCACTCGCCCGCCGCTTCCAAAAGATCGACGTGGTCGAGCCCAGCGTCAGCGAGACGATCGAGATACTGAAGGGTCTGAAGTCGCGCTTCGAAGAGCATCACGGTATCTCCTATACGGATGAGGCGATCGCGGCGGCGGCGGAGCTGGCGGCGCGGCATATCAACGAGCGCCACATGCCCGACAAGGCGATCGACGTGGTCGATGAAGCGGGCGCACGCCTGCGGCTGCGGCCCGCCGAGGGTCGCACCAATGTCGTCGACATCAAGCAGATCGAGGATGTTGTGGCGCGCATGGCACGCATCCCATCGACCAGTGTGTCGGTGTCCGACAAGGACGTGCTGCGCAATCTCGAGCGCAATCTCAAGTTGGTGATATTCGGTCAGGACAAAGCAATCGACACACTGGCGGCCGCGATCAAGATGGCGCGCTCAGGATTGGGCGATCAACAGAAGCCGGTCGGCAGCTTCCTGTTCGCGGGCCCCACAGGCGTCGGCAAGACCGAGGTCACCCGGCAGCTGGCGCTCGCCATGGGCATCGAGTTCATTCGCTTCGATATGTCCGAGTATATGGAACGCCATACGGTGTCGCGCCTGATCGGCGCGCCGCCGGGCTATGTAGGTTTCGATCAAGGTGGCCTGATGACCGAGGCCATCAACAAGCATCCGCACTGCGTGCTGCTGCTGGACGAAATCGAAAAAGCGCATCCTGACGTGTTCAATCTGCTGTTGCAGGTGATGGACCACGGGACGCTCACGGACAACAACGGCCGCAAGGCGGATTTTCGTCACGTCATCATCGTGATGACGACGAACGCCGGGGCCTATGAAATGAGCCGACCGTCGATCGGCTTCGTCGCCTCCGACAACGCCAGCGATGGTCTCGAGGCCATCAAGCGCCTGTTCACGCCGGAGTTCCGCAATCGACTCGATGCCGTGATCAACTTTGCACCGCTCGACATGCCGGTCATCGAGCGGGTGGTGGACAAGTTGTTAGTGGAGGTTGAGGCGCAGCTCGAGAAGAAGAATGTGACGGTGTCGCTCGAGGACAAGGCACGCCGCTGGCTGGCGGAGCGGGGCTATGATCCGAAGATGGGCGCGCGTCCGATGGCGCGCCTGCTGCAGGAGCAGATCAAGCGGCCGCTGGCCGAAGAACTGCTGTTCGGCAAGCTCGCCAACGGCGGCCACGTGCGCGTGCACCTGTCGGCCGATGGCGAGTCGCTGGAGCTCGAATATGAGCCCGCGCCGGAGCCGCGCGAGCTGGCAACCGATCCTGGTTGATCAACGGCCGCGGTAGACGATGCGGCCTTTGGTGAGGTCGTAGGGTGTCATCTCGACGGTGACCTGGTCGCCCGTCAGGATACGGATGTAATGCTTGCGCATCTTGCCCGAGATGTGTGCCGTGACCACATGGCCGGTCTTCAGCTTCACTCTGAACGTGGTATTGGGCAGCGTCTCGACGACCTCGCCCTCCATTTGTATTGCGTCTTCTTTCGACATCCGGTAACCGTGACCCGCGGGAAGGTCGCGGATTCTGCACGAAAACGCGGCCGCAAGCCACTCTGCCTGCCAGTCGGTGAGCCTCGTGACTCAAGCGCTCGCGAAAGTCGTGGCGGTCGGTGCCTGCACGAGCTCATCGAGTCGGGCGATGAATTCTCGACGAGGCAGCGAGCGGCTGCCGAGGCGGCGCAAGTGCGGCGAGGCTAGCTGGCAGTCGATCAGGGCGCAGCCGGTCGTCACCGCGCGTCGCGCCAGCCCGGCGAGCGCCGCCTTGGAGCCGTCAGGTTCGCGACTGAACATCGATTCGCCGAAGAACAGCGCGCCCTGCAGTACGCCATAGACGCCGCCGACCAGCTGGCCGTTGCGCCAGGTTTCCACGCTATGCGCGGCACCTAGCCGGTGCAGCTCGAGATAAGCCGCGCGCATCTCAGCGGTGATCCAGGTGCCCGGGCTGTAGCGGCGCGGTGCGGCGCAGGCGTCGAGCACCGCTTCGAAGGCTCGATCGAAGGTAATCTGCAGGCCCCGCTTGCGGATGGCTTTGGCCAGGCTGCGGTTGTGATGGAAGCGCTGGGGTTCGAGCACTTCCCGCGGATCCGGCGACCACCAGAGGACGGGTTGACCAGGCGAATACCAGGGGAAAATGCCGCGCCGATAGGCCGCGAGCACTCTGCGCGGCGACAAGTCGCCACCGGCCGCCAGCAGGCCATTGGGTTCATCGAGCGCCTGCTCGAGCGGCGGGAACCAGGCGGAGTCGTCGGCTGGCGCGAGCCAAGTGACCGTCTTCGCACGCGGTGCCGGATTCATCGGCGGCTACTCGTTAGCCGAATCGGGGCAAGTCGGGTCGAGAGCACGCGCAACACTGCGCACATCGCGATAGGGCACGTGGGCGCGGACGGCGGTCGCATATGCGTCTACGTGCGTGCTTTCGCGTTCGAGATAATCGGCAATAGCATCGCGAAAGCGTCGGTCTGCGATCCAGTGCGCCGACCGCGTGAGCGTGGGCTCGAAGCCACGGCTCACTTTGTGCTCACCCTGCGTGCCCGGTTCGAAGCGCTGGATACCGTGCTCGATACAGAACTCGATCCCCTGGTGGTAACAGGTCTCGAAGTGCAGGCTGTGAAACTCATCCGCTGCACCCCAGTAACGACCGAACAGCGCGTCCTGGTGCCAGAAGAAGACCGCCGCGGCGGCGAGGTGACCCTTACGTGTGGCGAGCTTCAGCATGAACTGCTCGCCGAGCAGTGCCGGGATCGCACGAAAGAAACCGCGCGACAGATACGGCTGATGACCGTGACGCAGGAAGGTATTGCGATGCAGGGCGTAGACCGCATCGAGAATGTCGCGCGCGATGTCAGGTCCCGTGAGCGTAGCGAACTCGATGCCACCTTCGGCCACCCGGCGCCGTTCACGTCTTGCCTTCTTGCGTTTGTCAGCGGTGAACGTGGCGAGATAATCATCGAACGACCGGTAGCCGCGGTTGTGCCAATGAAACTGCACGTCGCGTCGCGCGAGCCAGCCCGCTTGCTGTAGCGCCGCCTGATCGGAGTCGGTGGCGAACAGCGCATGGATCGAGGACCAGCCGCGTGCCAATGCTGCGTGTTGTAGCGCTGCGATCAAGCCAGACCGCAGTTCGTCGGACGCTGGCTCGCGCAGCAACAGTCGCGCGCCCGACGCCGGCGTGAACGGCACGCCAACGACCAACTTTGGGTAATAGCTCAGGCCCAGGCGCGCGTACGCCTGCGCCCAGGCGAAATCGAAAACGAACTCACCATAGGAGTGATCCTTCACGTAGGCGGGCGCGGCGGCGGCGAGGCCCTTGTCGTCATGCAGGGCAACGATGGCCGGGGTCCAGCCGCTTTCCTGTCCCACGCAACCCTCGCTCTCCAGTGCCAACAGGAATTCATGTCGCAAGAACGGGTTGTTAGTGGAGTCGAGCGAGTTCCACGCGTCGCGGTCGAGTTCTCCTATGCTGGCATGAACAGTGGCTTGCATGGCGCTAACGCTGAGCGATGCTCACGTGCTGGTATCGAGTGCCTCGAGATATTTGTCGGCATCGAGTGCCGCCATGCAGCCAGACCCTGCGGACGTAACAGCCTGGCGATACACATGGTCCGCCACGTCCCCGGCAGCAAAGACTCCCGGTACGCTGGTCGCAGTGGCACCACCTTCGGTGCCGCTCCGCACGGTGATATAGCCATTCTTCATCGCGAGTTGGCCTTGGAAAACACCGGTGTTGGGCGTGTGACCGATTGCGATGAACGTTCCGGTTACGTCGAGATCGCGCGGTGCTCCCCCTGCCACGGGGCGCAAGCGCACGCCATTGACGCCTTGTTCGTCGCCGAGGATTTCTTCGACCGTATGGTTCCAGATAATCTCCACCTTGCCGTCGCGTTCGAGTCCGAACAGCCGGTCCTGCAGGATCTTTTCTGCGCGCAGCTTGTCGCGGCGATGCACGAGCGTGACGTGCGCGGCGATATTCGAGAGGTACAGGGCTTCTTCCACCGCGGTATTGCCGCCGCCAATCACGGCGACACGCTGACCGCGAAAGAAGAATCCGTCACAGGTCGCGCACGCTGACACGCCTTTGCCACGGAATTTTTCCTCCGATGGCAATCCCAGATACTTGGCCGACGCACCAGTCGCGATGATCAACGCGTCGCAGGTGTACTCGCCGTTGTCGCCGATCAGGCGCAAGGGCCGGCTGGCGAAGTCGACGGTGTGGATCTGATCGTTGACGAGCTGTGTCTGGAAACGCTCGGCGTGCGCCTGCATGCGTTGCATCAAGGCTGGGCCCTGCAGCCCGTGCGGATCGCCTGGCCAGTTGTCGACGTCCGTGGTCGTCATGAGCTGCCCGCCTTGTTCCACGCCTGTGATGAGGAGTGGCTCGCGATTGGCACGCGCCGCATAGACCGCAGCGCTGTAGCCAGCGGGGCCGGAACCGAGGATGACGAGGCGGCTGTGCCGGGGGGTGCTCATGTATAATTCCGTGCCGTGTAGCAGCGATAACGCCAAGAGGTTGTCAGGCTCAACATGATAACCCGTCGCGCATTCAAACCGGAGCCGCTCCGCCAGCCGGCGTGAGGGTGGAGACAGATTCATGCGTATCGGAATCCCGCGCGAACTGAAAGCGCGCGAAGGCAGAGTAGGACTCATCCCGTCAGCTTGCGTCGAGCTGGTTCGCAACGGACACGAGGTATGGCTCGAGCAGGGCGCTGGCGAGCAGAGCGGCTATGAGGATCAGCAATATCGCGACGTTGGCGTGCAAATCGCGCCATCGGCGGACGAGCTGTTCAAGCGCGGCGAGATGATCGTCAAGGTGAAGGAGCCGATCGAGGCGGACCTTGCGAGGCTGCGGCGCGACCATTTGTTGTTCTGCTATCTGCATCTGGCCGCGCTGCCGAATCTGACACGACGTCTTTGCGAGATTGGCTTGACGGCCGTCGCCTTCGAGACCGTGGAAGATCGCCTCGGACGCCTGCCGCTGCTGGCGCCGATGAGCGACATTGCGGGGCGTTTGTCGATGCAGTACGCGACGACGCTGCTGCATCAGCCGCAAGGCGGCAAAGGCATCCTGCTGGGCGGTGTTCCGGCCGCCAAACGCGGTCGCGTGGTCGTATTGGGTGGCGGCGTCGCTGGCGGCAATGCGGCATTGGTTGCCGCGGCGCTCGGTGCCGAGGTGATCGTGTTCGATACGGATCGTGACAAGCTCGTTGCCGCACGTGCGTTCGGCGCCAATGTCACCGGGCTCTATCCGCATGTTTCGGACGTGGCGGATGCGGTGCGCATCGCCGACGTCGTCATCGGTGCCGTGCTGGTGACTGGCGCGCTGGCGCCGCATGTCGTCACCGCGGAGATGGTGCGAACGATGCAGCGTGGCAGTCTGATCGTCGATATCTCAGTGGATCAGGGCGGCTGCGTCGAGACCACGAAGCCGACGACCTACGATCAGCCCACCTATGTATGGGAAGGTGTTACGCACTTCACCGTGACCAACATGCCGGGGGCGGTGCCGCGCACCTCGTCGCAGGCGCTGTCAGCCGCGATTGCGCCGTATATATCGCGCCTTGCCGAGCAGAGCTGGCGCGATGACGCCGGGCTCGTCCGCGGGATTAACGTGGAAGGCGGCAAGGTCGTGCATCCGGCGTTGCTGGCTTGACGTAGAGCCTTTAACATCAATGGTCTGCAGAATATTCTTAGTTTTGAGGTGAAGTTTTGGCGGCCCGTGATGTTCCTTCCAAGTTGACCGACACGGTTGCCCGTGGTTTGCGCGAGAGTGGGATCATCGCGCTCGGGGTGGTCGCGCTCGTGATATTGGTCGCACTCGGCTCTTACAGCCCTACCGACCGCGGCTTCTCGTTCACGGGCGGTGCGGACCAGATCCACAACGCGATCGGACCGTTCGGTGCCTGGTTGTCAGACGTGCTGTTCTTCCTGTTTGGCCGGCCGGCGTATCTATTGCCGATCATGCTGGCCGTCTCGTGTTTCTTTTTGTTCCGCAAGCGGGCGGACGCCGAGCCGGTCTCGCGCACCAATACGGCGATCCGCATCGGCGGCTTCCTGCTGTTGTTAGTGGCCAGCTGTGGCCTCGCTACCTTGCATTGGTCACCCGAGCCGTTGCGGCAGACGGCCGGCGGCGTGATCGGCAGCCTGGTCGGCAGCAGTCTCGCCGGCGCGATGAATTTCCTGGGTGCCACGCTCTTGATGCTGGCGGCGTGGATGGCGGGCGTGTCCTTGGCTTTCGGCGTGTCGTGGTTGACGGTGATCGATCGGCTGGGCGCCTGGACTTGGGCGGGCGTCAATCGGCTGAAGGCGCAGCGTGCAACAGCCCGCGACGTCGCTGTCGGGCAGGAAGCCAAGCGCGCGCGCACGGAAACGGTGAAGGCCGAGCAGACCAAGGCTGCGGCGCGGCCCAAGCCGCGTATCGAAGCGCCGCCCGCTGCTGTGGAAAAGAGCGAACGCGTCGAGAAGGAACGGCAGGTGCCGATGTTCGATGCGCCCAAGTCCGGTGAACTGCCGGCGCTGCAGTTGCTGGACGATCCCGGTGCGCGCGAAGTGGGCTATTCGCAGGAAGCGCTGGAAGCCATGTCGCGTCTGGTGGAGCTCAAGCTCAGGGACTTCGGCGTCGAAGTCGAGGTGGTGGCGGTTCTGCCGGGTCCGGTCATTACCCGCTTCGAGATGCGGCCGGCGCCTGGCGTCAAGGTCAGTCAGATCACCGGGCTTGCCAAGGACCTGGCACGCGCCTTGTCTGCCATCAGCGTACGCGTGGTCGAGGTGATCCCCGGCAAGCCGGTCATGGGCCTCGAAATACCGAACGAAAAACGCGAGATCGTGACGCTCGGCGAGATCATCAAGTCCAAGGCCTACGACGATGTCAGCTCGCCGCTGGCGTTGGCGTTGGGAAAAGACATCGGCGGCGCGCCGGTATGCGCCGATCTCGCGAAGATGCCGCACCTCTTGATCGCCGGCACCACGGGTTCGGGCAAGTCCGTGGCGATCAATGCCATGGTGTTGTCGCTCCTCTACAAGAGTACGGCCGAGCACGTGCGGCTCATCATGATCGATCCGAAGATGCTGGAGCTGTCGGTCTACGAGGGTATTCCACACCTGCTGTCGCCCGTGGTCACCGACATGAAGGAGGCCGCCAACGCCTTGCGCTGGTGCGTGGCCGAGATGGAGCGTCGGTATGCGCTGATGTCCGCACTCGGCGTGCGCAATATCGCGGGCTTCAATCGGCGCGTGAAGGACGCCATCGAAGACGGCAAGCCGATCAAGGATCCCGTGATGCTGCAGCTGGCGGCTAACGACCCGCGCATCGACCAGAAGCAGATTCAGGATCTGACGCCGCTCCCCTATATCGTCGTGATCATCGACGAACTGGCCGATTTGATGATGATCGTGGGCAAGAAGGTGGAAGAGTTGATCGCGCGGCTGGCGCAGAAAGCACGCGCGTCTGGCATCCATCTCGTGCTCGCCACGCAACGGCCGTCGGTCGATGTAATCACCGGTCTCATCAAGGCGAACATTCCCTGCCGCATCGCCTTCCAGGTGTCGGCGCGCGTCGATTCGCGCACGATTCTCGATCAGATGGGCGCCGAGTCGTTGCTGGGCCATGGCGACATGGTCTATCTGCCGTCGGGCACCTCGATCCCGACGCGTGTTCACGGTGCCTTCGTCAGCGACGCCGAGGTGCATCGGGTGGTCGATTCGCTGAAGAAAGCAGCGCCGCCCAACTATATCGAGGAGATACTGTCCGGCCCATCGTCGCCGATTCCCGGGATTCCGGACGAAAACCAAACAGCCGCGTCTGTCAGTGCCGAAGAAGATCCGCTCTATGATGAAGCGGTGCGAATCGTCACGACCGAGCGCAAGCCATCGATCTCCTATGTGCAGCGCCGGCTGAAGATTGGTTACAATCGCGCCGCGCGCCTGCTCGAGAGCATGGAGAGCGCGGGCGTGGTGGGCCAATTGCAGGCGAACGGTTCGCGCGAGGTGCTGGCACCGCCCCCGCCGGGTGCAGGTGGTGATGATGACTAAGCCGTTGAGTCTGCTGCTGTGTGCATTGCTCAGCGTCGGCATGCTACAGGCGGCGGCGACGAATGCAGGGCGGCAGACGCTACTCGACCAGTACCTCGACCAGTTGCAGACGCTGCGCGTCAGCTTCGAGCAGACCATCACGGATGCGCGCGGTCGCGAGACACAGCGCGCCACTGGCATGCTGACCGTGGTCCGCCCTGGGCGGTTTCGCTGGGAACTGACGCCGGCGGACACCAATGCGACGCAGCTCATGATCGCCGACGGCAAGAACCTCTGGTTCTACGATCGCGATCTCGAACAGGTGTCGGTGCGCCCGGCGGAGTCGGCGCTGACAGCGACGCCGGCGACGCTGCTGTCGAGCACGGGGGACCTGCGCAGCGTCTTCAAGGTAGCCGAGCAGGTGCAGCGTGATGGCATCGAGTGGGTCGCAGTGACACCGCTGCGCGCGGACGCCGACTTCAAGGAGGCGCGGCTGGGTTTCCAGCGCGGCGAATTACGCCAGATGATCCTGAAGGACAAGCTTGGCCAGACTTCGACGCTGTTGTTTGCCAACGGCGCGCGCAACGTTGCCGTTCCGGATGCTGACGTGCGCTTTTCGCCACCGGCGGGCGCGGATGTGATCGGCACTCCGGTACGCTGAACGGTGCGCGAGCTTAGATTAGGTACTCTGTGGTTGGTGCTCGGCCTGATTCTGGTCGCGGCGGTTCTGACGCTGAGCTTGCTTCCCGGCGCGGATCTGCCCATCCAGGGCTTCAATGACAAACTGAACCACGCGCTGGGTTTCTTCGCGATGACCGCCTGGTTCTGCGGTTTGTATCCGCGTCGGCGCTGGATTCTTGTTTGCGGTGCCATGTTTGCACTGGGCCTGTTGATCGAGGTATTGCAAGGCTGGATGGCGGTCGGGCGCACCGCCGAGCTGCCGGATGTCGCCGCCGACATTGCCGGTATCGCTGCGGCGTTGGGCATTTCTGCGCTGGGTGTGGATAGCTGGCCCGTCTGGTGCGAGCGACTGTTAGTACGTCCAGCGAGGCACTTGTGAGCTCGCTAGGGACGCGCCAGGGCGATCTGTTGCGTGACAGCACTGATGAACTGGCACACCGACCGTTGGCGGATCGCATGCGGCCGCGACACCTGGATGAGTTCGTCGGTCAGCAACATATCGTCGGCGCGGGCAAACCCTTGCGGCGCGCGCTCGAGGCCGGTCACTTGCATTCGCTGATACTGTGGGGGCCACCCGGTACCGGCAAGACGACGCTGGCCCGCTTGATCGCGTCGCGTGCGGATGCCGAGTTCATCGCGCTGTCGGCCGTACTGGCAGGTGTGAAGGATATTCGCGAGGCGGTGCAGTTCGCGCAGTCGGGTCGTGCGGAACACGGGCGGCGTACCGTTCTGTTCCTGGACGAAGTGCACCGCTTCAACAAGTCGCAGCAGGACACGTTCTTGCCTTACGTCGAGGACGGCACGCTCACCTTTATCGGTGCCACCACCGAGAACCCGTCGTTCGAAGTGGTGAGCGCGTTGTTGTCACGTGCGCGGGTCTACGTCCTGAAGAGCCTCGCGGTCGACGACATCGTCGCCGTATTGCAGCGCGCCTTGCTCGATCCGCAGCGCGGCCTCGCGGCGGAACAGTTAGTGGTCGATCCGGCTGCGCTCGAGCTCATCGCACAGGCGGCCGATGGTGACGCGCGGCGCGCGCTCGGCATGCTGGAGATCGCGGCCGACCTCGCGCCGGAACGCGATGGCAAACGGCACATCGATATGCGCGAGGCCGAGGAAGTGGCGAGCGGTGTGCGTCGCCGCTTCGACAAAGGCGGCGAGCAGTTCTACGATCAGATTTCGGCATTGCATAAGGCGGTGCGTGGCACCGATCCGGACGCCGCGCTGTACTGGTTTGCGCGCATGCTCGACGGCGGTTGCGATCCGCTGTACGTCGCGCGGCGTGTGGTGCGCATGGCGATGGAGGATATCGGGCTGGCCGACCCGCGCGGCTTGCAGGTGGCCCGCGATGCCTGGGACACCTACGAGCGCCTAGGCAGTCCAGAAGGAGAACTCGCGCTTGCGATGGCCGTGGTCTACCTGGCCTGCGCGCCCAAGAGCAATTCAGTCTACGTCGCTTTGGGCGAAGCGCGGGGCGATGTGGAGAAGTTTGGCACCCTCGATGTACCGTTGCGGTTTCGCAATGCGCCGACCAAGCTGATGAAGAATCTAGGTTACGGCAGTGGTTACCAGTATGCGCATGACGCACCAGGGGCATACGTGCGTGGCGAGCGGTATCTGCCGGATGAGCTGCCCGACCGGCGGTACTATCGGCCGGTGGCGCGCGGCCTCGAGATCCGTATCGCCGAGGCGCTGACACGCTTGCGTGGTGAGGGCGTGCCGCCAGCCACCGCCGCGCGCGACCCGGACAAGGAAGGCTCATGAGCTGGCTACTGGTGGCGCTCGGCAGTGCGATCGGCGGCCTATTGCGCTATGGCGTGGCGCGCGTCGCGCCGATCGCGCCTGGCGGTTGGGCGATCGGCACCCTGTTCGTGAATGTCCTGGGGAGTTTCCTGATCGGCTTGCTGTATCCCTGGGTTGCAGCACGCGGCGTCAGCGCTGAGAATGCGCGGCTGTTCTGGATGACCGGCGTGCTGGGCGGGTTCACCACGTACTCGGCGTTTGCACTCGAGACCAGTCTGTTGGGTGTAAGTGGCAACTGGACGTCGGCAGCGGGCTATACGGTCATCACGGTGGCGGGCTGTCTATTGGCCGCGCTGGCCGGCCGTGCGCTGGCGACGGCATGGTCCTGAGTCGAACGACGGAGGTCTCTTGTTAGATTCCAAGGCACTGCGCACCGCTCCCGAGGCGGTTGCGAGCAATCTCGCGCGACGGGGATTCCAGCTCGACGTCGAGGCGTTTCGCGCGCTCGAAGAGCAGCGCAAGCGCGTGCAGATCGAGGCCGACAGATTGCGTGCTGAGCGCAATGCCAATGCCAAGGCTGTGGGTATAGCCAAGGGCAGGGGCGAGGATGCGAGCGCCGCGCTGGCACGAGCGGAAGAACTGACGCGCGAGCTGGCAAATGCTGAGACCGAGCTAGTTGCCGTGCAGACCGAAGTGGACGTTTGGCTGCTGGGACTGCCTAACACCCTGCATGAGACGGTGCCCGCTGGACGCGATGAGGACGCCAACGTCGAGGTACGACGGCACGGCGCGCCGCGCGCGTTCGATTTTGCGCCGCTCGACCACGTTGCCTTGGGCGAACAACTCGGCGGTCTGGATTTCGATGCCGCCACACGGATTTCTGGCGCTCGATTCGTCGTCATGCGCGGTCCACTGGCGCGCCTGCACCGGGCGCTGGCGCAGTTCATGCTCGACGTGCATACGAATGAGCATGGTTACACCGAGTTGTACGTGCCGTATCTGGTGTCGGGCAGTGCGCTGCAGGGCACCGGGCAGTTGCCCAAGTTCGCGGCAGACCTGTTCAAGGTGCAAAGCGAGCAGGGCTTCTATCTCATACCCACGGCTGAGGTGCCGGTCACCAACCTGGTGCGTGAGCAGATAGTCGATGAGAATGCGTTGCCGCTGAAGTTCGTCGCGCACACGCCGTCGTTTCGCAGCGAAGCGGGCAGTCACGGCAAGGACACGCGCGGCATGATTCGCCAGCACCAGTTCGACAAAGTCGAGTTGGTGCAGATCGTGAAGCCCGTCGAGTCCTATGCGGCGCTCGAAGCGCTCACGACACATGCCGAGGCGATACTGCAGAAGCTCGAGTTGCCATATCGCGTTGTGGCGCTGTGCGCGGGCGATGTCGGTTTTGCCAGTGCCAAGACCTACGATCTCGAAGTCTGGTTGCCGTCACAGCAGAAGTACCGCGAGATTTCCTCCTGCAGCAATTGCGAAGCCTTCCAGGCGCGGCGCATGCAGACGCGCTGGCGCAATCCTGCGACCGGCAAGCCCGAGCCTGTGCATACGCTGAACGGTTCCGGGGTGGCGGTCGGGCGGGCACTGGTCGCGGTGCTGGAGAACTATCAGAATGCCGACGGGTCGATCACCGTGCCGGCTGCGCTCCGTTCATACTTGGGCGGCCTGGAGCGGATCGCGACGAACTGAAGCCGGAAGGGTGGCAGAGCGGTTGAATGCACCGGTCTTGAAAACCGGCGTCCCTTCGCGGGGACCGTGGGTTCGAATCCCACCCCTTCCGCCAATAATTCAATAGCTTACACTGTGTATCTCCAGCAGGCCTAAGATTCTGGTTGCACTGCTGTTTGCGATCGGTTGTTGAATAGCGCGCCATTAGAGCGCCTATTGAACGACGACTCATGATCCTCCCTGGTGAAACCATGACCGTCGGTTTACTCATCATCGCGCTTTGCACGCTGGCGTTCGCATTGGTGGCGAAGCGCTTGTCATCGACGATCGTCACGGCGCCGATGCTATTCATCGCGCTAGGCGCGCTGCTGGCCACTACGGGACTCGTGCAGCACGAGCAGGCCGAGTCGGCGCTGCACCTGGTGGCCGAGATCGCGCTGATCGTGCTGCTCTTTCTGGATGCGGCGCAGATCAACCTGCAAGTGCTGCGCAAGCGTCATGTCTGGCCGGTCCGTATGCTGGTGCTTGGTCTGCCGTTGGCTATCTTGTTAGGCACGCTGGCAGCTTGGGCACTGCTACCCACCTGGCCGCTCGTCGCCCTGGCGTTGATTGCGGCAATCCTGGCGCCAACCGACGCCGCGCTGGGTCAGGCCGTCGTGACGAATGCGATCGTGCCAGCTCGTTCGCGGCGCGCACTGACCGTGGAAAGCGGCCTCAATGACGGGCTCGCACTGCCGATTGTCTTGCTGTTCGCCAGTCTGACGGCGCAGGTGATGAAGCAGGACGCTACCAACTGGTTGTTGTTTGCCGCCGGTCAGTTGATTCTGGGTCCGGTGGTGGGCGTTGTCGCAGGTCTCCTCGGCGGCAGGGCATTGCTGGCGGTTAAGCAGCGTGGCTGGACCGCTCGTGCTTACGAGGGCGCAGGCGCGCTGTCGCTGGCCGGCGGAACGTATTTGGCGGCCACGCTGGTCGGCGGCAATGGCTTCATCGCGGCGTTCGTCGCGGGCCTGTCCTTCGGCCATGTTGTGCAGGGGCAGTGCCCGTTCGTGTATGAATTCACCGAGAGCGAAGGTCAATTGTTGTCCTGGGCTGCCTTCCTGTTGCTGGGGCTCGCCGTTGTGCCACAGGCTGTGAGTCAAATGGACGGCACGATGCTCGCGATCATTCTCGCGAGCCTGTTCGTCGTGCGCCCGCTGGCCGTCTGGTTGTCGTTGCTCGGCACGGACGCAGCCGGGATTACGCGCCTGTTCTTCGGCTGGTTCGGTCCGCGTGGTCTCGCAACGGCGTTGTTTGCGCTACTGGTCGTGGAGCAAATCGACCGCGAACTTGGCGAATGGATCTTGATGTTGGCTGTCAATACCGTCTGGATCAGCGCGCTGTTGCATGGCGTAAGCGCAGCACCCGGCGCCAGATGGTACGCCGCCCGGATTCGGGCGAAAGGCGAGTGCGCCGAAATCGAGCATGTCGAGCAGTCTGCCAAGCCGTTGATTTCGCGCACTAGTCATGCTGAATCCGCGGACAAAGTAGCGTAAGGCTTGTTTAGAATCGCAGAGTGACGAGCAGGTGGCACGCGCCTGACCTTTCATTGTCTTATTTCGCAGGGAGCATGCCTTGATCCGTTACCTCAAGAATGGCCGTACCGACGAGCAACGGGCGGCCGATGACGCGGCGGTGCGCAAGACTGTCGAGTCGATTCTCGCTGACATCGAGGCGCGCGGCGACGCGGCCGTCCGCGAGTATTCCACGAAGTTCGACCGTTGGAGTCCGGCTGCCTTGCGGCTCGATCGTGCGACGATCGACGCGTGCTATCAGGCGCTGGATCCGCAAAGTATCGAGGATATTCGCTTCGCGCAAACGCAAGTGCGGCGCTTCGCCGAGATCCAGCGCGCGGCATTGCAGGACGTGGAGGTTGAAACACTGCCTGGCGTAATCCTCGGCCACAAGAACATTCCGGTGCAGTCGGTTGGTTGTTATGTGCCGGGTGGCAAGTACCCGCTGGTGGCCTCCGCGCATATGAGTGTCGTTACAGCCAAGGTGGCCGGTGTGCCAAGAGTCGTCGCGGCCGCGCCGCCGTTCGAGGGCAAGCCGGCGCCCGCGATCATCGTGGCGATGGATATGGCCGGCGCGGATGAAATCTATTGTCTGGGAGGCGTGCAGGCCATTGGCGCGATGGCGATCGGTACGGAATCGCTGGCATCGGTCGACATGATAGTAGGTCCCGGAAACGCCTACGTGGCCGAAGCGAAGCGCCAGTTGTTTGGCCGTATCGGCATAGATTTGCTCGCGGGCCCAACGGAAACACTGGTGATCGCCGACGATAGCGTCGATGGGGAGCTGTGCGCGGCGGACTTGCTGGGCCAGGCAGAACACGGGCCTAACTCGCCGGCGATCCTGTTGACCAATTCCGAACAACTCGCCCATGCCACGCTGGCGGAGGTCGAGCGACAACTGAAGACTCTGTCGACCGGCGATATCGCAGGACGTGCCTGGCGCGATTACGGTCAAGTGATCGTCTGCGACAGTTACGACGAAATGGTGCAGGTGGCCGACGCGATCGCTTCGGAGCACGTCCAGGTGATGACGCGCGAGCCGGACTTTTTCCTGCAGCGTATGACCAATTACGGCGCCTTGTTCCTCGGGCCCGAGACCAACGTCTCGTATGGCGATAAAGTCATCGGGACCAACCACACCTTGCCGACTCGTCGGGCGGCCCGCTATACGGGTGGGTTGTGGGTCGGGAAGTTCATCAAGACCTGCACCTACCAGCGGATCCTCACTGCAGAGGCATCCGCACACGTTGGCGAGTACTGCTCACGGCTGTGCGCGCTCGAGGGTTTTGCGGGGCACAAAGAGCAGGCGGACATCCGGGTACGACGTTTCGCTGCGGGCGGTACAATGCGGCGGTGAACTCCCCCAGCGTCACCCGCCACCGCCGGCCCTTCATGGCACCAGTCTGGTTGCTGGCGGCGCTGGGTTTTGGCGTTTTCGCGCTGTTGGCCGGTTCATTGATTCGTTACCAGCGCGCCGCGGTGACGACGGTCGTGGTACTGCGGCACGCCGAGAAAGAGCTGGGCAGCATCGCCGACGCGCCGCTGTCGCCGGCCGGTGGTCGACGCGCGGAACTGCTGGCCTCGATGCTGGGCGATGGCGATGCCATCGGCAGGCCGGTGGCGATCTACGTGACCGACACTCGCCGCTCACAACAAACCGCCGGACCGCTGGCCCGCCGCTTGAACCTGATGCCGACGGTAGTCGATGGCGAGCCGCAGGCGATCGTCGCGCAAATCGACCGGGAGCATCATGGCGAAGTCGTCGTGGTGATCGGCCACTCCAATACCGTGCCGACAATCGTCGCGCAGTTAGCAGGCATCCATGGATTACCAGAAATCAAGGAAGACGAATATGGGACGATGTACGTGGTGTCAGTACCGAGTCTCGGCAAGGCGTCCGTCCTGAAACTGACTTACTGACGCGGCGCGCAGCTAGCGCCTTACGCCTTCCGCCAGCGCGATGCACTTGTGCATGAAGGCTTCGTGCTCGGCGATGCGAAAATCCGCCAGCACGACATCGCGAACCAGGCGGCTTTGGTCGATCAGAAAAGTGGCGCGCCGCACACCAAACCCCAGCGGCCCGTCCACGTCGTACATCCTGATGACGGTCTTCTTCTCGTCGGACAGCAGTGTAAAGGGCAGGGAGTACTTGTCACGAAAGCGGCCGTGCGTGTCGGGCGCCTGCGGGCTGACACCTGCGACCGAGAGTCCGACGGACAGGATCTCCGTATGCAGATCCCGCACCAGGCAGGCTTCCTTGGTGCACCCGGGTGTGAAGTCCGCAGGGTAGAAGTAGAGAATCAGCGGTCCGCGGTTCAGCAGAGACGTCAGCGATAGCTCCTCGCCGGTGTGATCCGGCAACGAGAATTCCGGCGCTCGCTCACCCGCGGTCAGCATCAGAAAGACTCCCTGTCGCGCTCCGCTCAGCCGTTGCGGAAGCTTCTGTAATGATGGGGACTATAGGACGGGGCGGCGGCCAAGTCACGCCCCTGCGTTTCTCAGGTTGCGGCTAGTGGCGACGGTGCTAGAATCGCGCCCCTTCGACGGGATGGGGCGGTAGCTCAGCTGGGAGAGCGTCGCGTTCGCAATGCGAAGGTCGGGAGTTCGATCCTCCTCCGCTCCACCACTTCCCGCGTCTGGCACGATCATCGCGAGCCTACGCGCCCCCGTAGCTCAGTGGATAGAGCGACCGCCTCCTAAGCGGTAGGTCGTCGGTTCAACTCCGGCCGGGGGTACCACCGTGATTCGCAACAGGCGATGCACGATCGTGGCAAGCAGTATTGCCAGCGCCAGGTCCACTAACAACATAGCCCAGACGTTCTGCAACCGCACGAAGTCCCGGGTCGCAGCGGAAGTGCAGAGTAGTAAGGCGAGCGGCATGGCGATCAAACAGCCGAGATGCCCGGCGATGCTGGCGTGCGCGGCCTCCCGCGAGCGCCTGGACCAAGCGTTCCGGCTGACGATGGCGAGACCCGCGGCAAGCATCGTCAGCACGGAGGTTGGCATTAGCTGGACATAGAGCTGGACGGCATTCCAGCCGCTCACGCCGCTGCCGCACAGCGTGGTCCAAGTGGTGTAACCCAAGCTGCTGAACTCGTCCCAAACACCGCCGACAGAAGCCGCCGCGAGCAGCAGGACGCAGGCAGTGGTCATTGCCTGAAAGCCGTCAGGCAGACTGTGACGAAGGTGGCGGTCCAAGGCGTGCATGGCCGCGCAGCTAAGCACTACTGGTGCAGGCTGGCGATACGGGTTTTCCGGCGTTGCGGCACTGTGACGCGCGTCAAGGAGAAAGCGGCGGTGACAACGCGGCGCGAAGTTAGAATTTCTGGTTGTGAAGGCCGATTCCCACGCCATGAATCAAGAGCTGCTCGAAGCGAGTGCGGATCTGCCGATCGATCGCATGCCCGTCAACCGTTGCGGTACCCCACCGGAGCGTCGATTGGCTGGTGCGGACCGTCGACAGGCGACGTTGCGGGCGTTGTGGGTCGGCAGTTTTGCCCGTCGTCGTCTGGGTCCGCGCCGCGACGAAGATCGCAGCATTACCTCGGTGGACTGGCACCATCCTCAATGGCTCGCGGTGTCGATTCTCATCCTGCTGCTGTCGTGCGCGGATGCGGTCCTGACGCTGACCTTGATCCACCTGGGCGCCGAGGAGGTCAATCCGATCATGCGACCGCTGGTGCTCGGCAGCGGCCACGCCTTCGCCAGCTGGAAGCTGATGCTGACAGCCGGCGGAGTGGTCACCTTGACGATACTCGCGCGTCTGCGAGTCTTCGGCCGGCTACCCGTGGGGTACGTCCTGTACGCGGTGTTGGCGATCTATGTGGTGTTGATCGGTTATGAGCTAGCACTGCTCGAGCGCATCGCGGCCGAGATCGCCAGTGCATCCGTGGGTTTTCCGTCACAACTTGACGCTCAGCTTTCCCAGCCGTCGGCCGTTAAGCTACCATAACGCCTCCAGTACTCCCGCGTTCCAGCACATCGAGTCCGTTGGAAATTCCTGAGGTTTCCGCGGCTTCCACGAGGATTTATCCGCCCATGGGCGCTAGCTTCAGCGAGCAAGTCGTTACCACGCCGCTCTTTGCCGGCAATGCACCGTATGTCGAGGCACTGTACGAACAGTACTTGCGCGACCCGAATAGCGTCGAGCCGCATTGGCGCAGCTATTTCGGCAAACTGCGTGATCGCGAGACGCGCGAACATGTGCACTCAGAGGTGGTGGCTGGCATTGCCGAGCGTGCCCGTCAGTCCCGCTCGTCCGGCGTAGCGACCGGGTCGCCGGCGGCCACGACCGAGAGCGCCAAACAGGGCGCCGTGTCCCGCCTCATCCAGATCTACGCCAACCGCGGCCATCTGATCGCCAAACTCGATCCGCTGGGGCTGATGGAGCGTGAGCGTCCGCGCGTGCTGGAGCTCGGCTATTTCGGGCTGTCGCAGTCCGACCTCAACGCGGAATTCTTCACCGGCGCTCGCACCAATGCGGTGCCGCCGCGCATGAAGCTGCGCGACATCATCGCGCAGCTCGAATTCATCTATTGCGATTCGATCGGCGCCGAGTTCGCCCATGTCTCGAACACCGAGGAACGGCTGTGGCTGCAGGACGAGTATCAGTCGGGTCGTCTTACGCATCAGTTGTCGACGGACGAACAGAAGAATCTCCTCTGGCAGCTGACAGCGGCCGATGGTCTCGAACGCTATCTGCATACCAAGTATGTTGGTCAGAAGCGCTTCTCGCTGGAAGGTGGCGATGCGCTGATCCCGCTGCTGAACGACATGATTCAGCGCGGTGGCAGTGAGGGGCTGGAAGAGTGCGTCATCGGTATGGCGCACCGTGGCCGACTCAACGTACTCGTCAACGTGCTGGGTAAGTCGCCCTCCGTGCTGTTCTCGGAGTTCGAGGGCAATTACGACACCGCGCATCTGCAGGGATCCGGTGACGTCAAGTATCACAAAGGATTCTCTTCGGATCTGCGTACGCCGGGCGGCAATGTGCACGTCGCCCTGGCTTTCAATCCCTCACACCTCGAAGTCGTCAATCCGGTGGTCGAAGGCTCGGTGCGCGCGCGCCAGGAACGCCGCGGCGATGCGCTCGGTGAGCGCGTGCTCCCCGTGCTCATCCATGGTGACGCGGCATTCGCCGGCCAGGGCGTAGTCATGGAAACGCTGCAGTTGTCGCAGGCCCGGGCCTTCTATACCGGTGGCACGGTGCACGTGGTCGTCAACAATCAGGTCGGCTTCACGATGTCGGACCCGAAGGACGCCCGCTCGACCATGTATTGCTCGGACGTCGCCAAGATGCTCGAGGCTCCCATTTTCCATGTGAATGCCGACGATCCTGAAGCGGTGGTCTACGTGGCGCGACTGGCGTTGCGCTATCGTCAGCAATTCCGCAAGGACGTGGTGATCGACCTGGTGTGTTACCGGCGCCACGGTCACAATGAGGCTGACGAACCGGCGGCAACGCAGCCGGTGATGTACGACGTGATTCGCAAGCACGCCACGGCGCGCAAGCTGTATGCGGAACGACTCATCGCCGCCAATGCAATCGCAGCGGACGAGGCCGAGGCGCTGATCGATCAATATCGACAGGGGCTCGATGACGGGCGCCCGCAGGCGCGTGCCTCGCTCGGCATGATCGGCAACAAGTTCACGGTCGACTGGAGTCGCTATACGGGTAGCGACTGGACCGAACACATCGAGAGTGGTGTCGAGCTGCCGCGACTCAAGGCGTTGGGCGAGCGGATCGTGAGCGTTCCCGAGGGCTTCGAATTGCATCCGCGCGTCGCGCAGGTGATGAGCAATCGCGCCAAGATGCTGGCCGGCGAGCTGTCGCTAGACTGGGGTTGCGCGGAGACGCTGGCGTACGCGTCGGTGCTCGAGGAAGGCTACTCGATCCGACTCACGGGTCAGGACTCGGGGCGCGGCACGTTCTTCCACCGTCACTCCGTGCTGCACGAACAGAACACTGGCGCCGAGTACATACCGTTGCAACACATTGGCGAGCGCCAGCCTACCTTCCAGGTGACGGATTCGGTGCTCTCCGAAGAAGCGGTGATGGGCTTCGAATACGGCTATTCGACCACCGACCCGACTGCGCTCGTTATCTGGGAAGCGCAGTTCGGGGATTTCGCCAACGGTGCGCAGGTCATCATCGATCAATTCATCAGCTCGGGCGAAGCGAAGTGGGGCCGCCTTTGTGGTCTCGTCCTGCTGTTGCCGCATGGCTATGAAGGGCAGGGACCCGAGCATTCCTCGGCTCGCCTCGAGCGCTTCCTGCAACTCTGCGCCGAGAACAATATGCAGGTCTGTGTGCCGTCGACGCCGGCGCAGATGTTCCACATGTTGCGCCGGCAGATGCTGCGCAGCCTGCGCAAGCCGCTGATCGTCATGACGCCGAAGAGTCTGCTGCGGCACGATCTGTCTGTGTCGTCGCTGGAAGATCTGTCGCACGGCAAGTTTGCCACCGTAATCGACGAAATCGACGATCTGCCGGCCGACGGCGTGCAGCGCGTCGTGCTGTCGTCCGGAAAGGTGTATTTCGATCTGTTGAAGGAGCGACGCGAGCGCAAGCTCAAGAACGTTGCGCTGGTGCGAATCGAGCAGCTCTATCCGTTTCCGGCGCCGGAGTATGCGTCACTGCTGCAGAAGTACCGCCATGCGCGCGACATCGTCTGGTGTCAGGAAGAGCCGCAGAATCAGGGTGCGTGGTATCAGATCCGCCATCGCCTCAATGAGCCCATGGCGGGTGAGCGGGATGTCCTATATGCCGGTCGTGCGCCGGCGGCCGCGCCCGCCACCGGGCTGGCCAAGATCCATACAGTCGAGCAGCGCGAGCTCATCTCGGCTGCGTTGACGGCGAGTGCGGCGAACGACGCGCCGCGCGAAACCGCACGACTGGCTGGCGCCAGTGCCACGCCAGCCGCCGCGAAAGCAGCCAAAGCACGCTAACTATATTCTTGTGAGGAACGCGCATGACGATCGAAATTAGAGTGCCACAGCTCCCGGAGTCGGTGGCAGATGCCCTGCTTGTCACCTGGCACAAGCAGCCGGGCGACACGGTGGCGCGCGACGAGAACCTCGCGGATCTCGAGACCGACAAGGTCGTCCTCGAAGTGCCGGCACCTAACAATGGTGTCATCAAGGAGTTGAAGGTCGAGCCCGGCACGACGGTGACGAGCGGCCAGCTGCTCGCAGTGATCGAACCGGGTGCGGCGCCGGCCAAGGCGGCGGTCAAGCCCGCGGACGCGGCGGCTGCGCCGACATCGGCGGGCAAGTCGGCTGCCAAGCCAGGCGCCGATGACGCCGGTAAACTGAGTCCGTCGGTACGTCGGCTGGTCGAGGAGAACAAGCTCGATCCAGCGAATATCCCGGCTTCCGGCAAGGACGGCCGCATCACCAAGGGCGATGTGATGGGATTCCTCGATGGCAAGGCATCGCAGCCCGCGGCTTCGTCTGCGTCAGGCGCCGTCGTGGCAGGTGCGCGGTCGGAGCAGCGTGTGCCGATGACGCGGTTGCGGCAGCGCATTGCCGAACGGCTGGTCGAAGCGCAATCGACCCAGGCACTGCTCACGACCTTCAACGAGGTTGACTTGCACGAGGTGATGGCGCTCCGTTCCCGTTACAAGGAGCAGTTCGAGAAGACGCACGGCGTCAAGCTTGGCTTCATGTCGTTCTTCATCAAGGCGGCGATCGAAGCGCTGAAGAAGTTTCCGTTGGTCAACGCGTCGATCGACGGTAGCGACATCGTCTATCACGAGTACTACGACATTGGTGTGGCGGTGTCGACGGATCGCGGCCTGATGGTACCGGTGGTGCGCGACGCCGACCTGAAGAGCGTCGCCGACCTCGAGCAGGAGATCGGTGCCTATGCGGGCCGTGCGCGTGACGGCAAGATCTCCATCGAAGAGTTGACCGGCGGCACGTTCTCGATCACCAATGGCGGCGTCTTCGGCTCGATGCTGTCCACCCCGATCGTCAATGCACCGCAGAGTGCCATTCTCGGTATGCACAAGATCCAGGAGCGACCGATGGTCGTCGACGGGCAGATTGTCGCACGGCCGATGATGTATCTCGCGCTGACGTACGATCACCGTATCATCGACGGCCGCGAGGCAGTGCAGTTCCTGGTCGCGATCAAGGACAGCCTAGAAGACCCGGGCCGCATGCTGCTCGGCATCTAACAAGCGAACGGAGCGAGCCATGGCCGAAGAATTCGACGTCATCGTCATCGGTGGCGGACCGGCGGGTTATCCCGCCGCGATCCGCGCTGGGCAGAACAAACTCAAGGTCGCCTGCATCGACGAATGGAAGAACCACGATGGGACGACGGCGTTCGGGGGCACCTGTCTAAATGCCGGTTGTATTCCGTCGAAGGTGTTGCTCGAATCGAGTGAGCTCTATCATCGGGCGCAGTCCGAGTTCGCCGTGCACGGCATCAAGACCAGCGGCGTCAAGCTCGATCTCGTGACGATGCAGAAACGCAAGAGTGGCATCGTCAAGAACATGACGGGCGGCATTTCTGCTCTGCTCAAAGCTGCCGGTGTCACGGCGCTGCAGGGCCATGGCAAGCTGCTGCCTGGACGACGGGTGGAGTTCGTTGCGCACGATGGCACGCGCAGGGAATTGGTCGCCAAGCACATAGTGCTGGCTTCCGGTTCAGTGCCGATGGAACTGAAGTCAGTACCCTTCGATGGCAAGCAGGTGGTGGATTCCTGGGGCGCGCTCGAATTCGACGCCGTTCCGAAACGCCTGGCAGTCATTGGCGCGGGCGTCATTGGACTGGAATTGGGCAGTGTGTGGCGCCGACTGGGCGCGGAGGTGGTAGTGCTGGAGGCATTGCCGAGTTTTCTGCCGATCGCGGACCAGCAGCTCGCCAAAGAGGCACTCAAGCATTTCAAGAAGCAGGGCCTCGATATTCGCCTCGGCGCCAAGGTGAGTGGCGCGGCGGTCAAGAAATCCGGCGTGCAACTCGATTACACCGATGCGGCAGGTGCCACCGCCAGCCTCGAAGTCGATCGAGTCATCGTCTGCATAGGCCGACGGCCGTTCACGCAGGGGCTATTGGCGGACGAGACCGGCGTGGAACTGGACGAGCGTGGCTTCATCAAGGTAGACGAGCACTGCCGCACCGGCGTCGAGAACGTCTGGGCCGTGGGCGACTGCGTGCGCGGACCGATGCTCGCTCACAAGGCCAAGGAAGAGGGCGTGATGGTGGCTGATCTGATCGCCGGTAAGTACGGCGAAATGAACTATAGCCTGGTGCCGTCGGTTATCTACACCGCCCCGGAGATCGCGTGGGTGGGCGCGACCGAAGAGCAGGTGAAGGCCAGTGGTCGTGCGTACAAGCTCGGCGTGTTTCCGTTCATGGCGAGTGGTCGGGCACGGGCGATGGAGGCGGCACAAGGCTTCGTCAAACTGATCGCAGCCGAGGACGACGACGAGATACTCGGCGTGCACATCATCGGGCCGATGGCCGGTGAGTTGATAGCCGAGGCCGTGCTGGCGATGGAATACTCAGCCTCGAGCGAGGATCTGCAGCGCACGATCCATGCGCACCCAACATTGTCGGAAGCGTTACACGAAGCGGCGCTGGCGGCTGACAAGCGCGCGATCGATTCCTTGAATCGTTAGTGACGGTTGGCAGCCCCGCGGCTGTTCAGTCCTGCAGACGAAATTCGATGCGCGTCTGTGCCGACGACTCAACCGCCACGCCATCGCGAGTAGCTGGCTGGTATCGCCAGCGTCGCACAGTATCGCGGGCTGCACTGTCGAATACATGTGGCGGTTCACTGGCGATGACGTGAGGGTCACGTACCTGACCGTCCCCAGTCACGGTGAAGCTAACCACCGCATAGCCTTCGATGCCGCGTTCTGCGGCTTCCGGTGGGTAAGTCGTTCCCGTACGACTAAGCAACTCGGCCTTGGTCTCTCGCAACTCGGCGACGGCGCCAGTCGATGGGTCGCCAGCCGTCGCGGCTGAGGTAACCGGTGGTGCCACGCTAGCCACACCAGCAGCGGTTACGGGCAAGGGCGGCGGCGCGACGGGTCCAATGTCCTCGATACGCGATGCGGATGAGGTGGGCTCCGCGGGGGCAGTATCTGGTACAGCAGGCGGCGACGCTGGAATGGTTCGCTGTGGGCCGCGGCTCTCTGCCGCGGGCACCATTGCACTCGTCTCCTCTTCCAGCGTTCGTCCCTCGAACCGGGGGCGCCGCGATTCGCGGGCGCGCGAAACGGCGGCAGTCAGGAACGCCAGGCGTGGGTGTTGTGGTGCGAGTGTCGCCAGCTGTTCGAGGGCGCGAGCCGCATCCGCGGGCCGGTCTCGTGTCAGCGCGTCTTCGACACTGGTTTCCAGTGTTCGAATTCTCGGATCCGCAACCTGTGATGATTCCGGTGCCGACGTGTCAAAGCCGTCGACAGGAGTGGTCGGCAGTGTCTTTGCAGGCACCATGTCGGCCGCATCGGCGGCAGCGACGGACGCGGCCGACCGCACGGCGACGGCGGCGACGGAGTCATCGTCGTGCAGGAAGAAATATCCCATCAGAGCAGCGACCAGCAGGGCTCCGCCCGCAACTGCCGCTGCCGTGGCGAGTGAGCGTTGGTCGTCGGGTGGGGGAATCTTGGTTGCGTAGATCGCCTGTGCCGCGGCGGCGGCGGCGGCCGCAGCCATCGAGCTGGTGTTGCCGGCCTCGATACGCGGCGACCAGGCAGCCGCGGGAGTCGCGCCGGCCGCCGGCCTGTGTTGGCTCGGCGGCGGTGCGGCGCTGGCTTGTGCCGGCGTCGCGGTTCCCGGCGCCGGCCGTTTCGGGACGGAGTTGGCGCGCGCGGGCGCGGCGCGGGGCGGCCGCAGCGGCGCCGTGGCAGCCTGCTCGTCTGGCTCTGGCTCGATCTTGCGCGCCGTGGCCGTGCCGCCTGCGGGACCTGCGCCGCGCGGCGTTTGTGGCACCACGGGGGTCTGGCCGGTCTCATCCAGTACGACGTGTTCGATGGTCTCTTCAATACTGGTGTCGACTCCGCCAGCGACGGCCGCGAGCGCCAGCCACAACTGCTCGAGATCGATGGGATAGGCAATGGTGTGTGCGACTTTGAAGGGATTCAGTCGCGGTCCGAGCAGTTGCAGCCGCTCGGGGGCAGCCGCGAAGACGCGCTGCATCTCCGGCAAGTACTTGCCAATGCGGCCCAACAGATCCAGCCCAGAGCCGTCTCCGACCCGCTCACATGCGATCAGGACGTCATAGTCGTTTTGCTTGACGCGCGTCAGGGCCTCGGATTTCGTCCGGACGCATTCGAGCTGCACGACTCCTCGCAGAGCCCGCGCCACACTCTCCATGGCGGCTGGATCGTAATCGACTAGCAGTACGCGCATGCGTGGCCCCGAACCTCCGAGTCGTGCGGAGAGATTCTCCGGATCGGGTGGGGTGACATTTAAGTTCAAGATGCCCGTGCGATGCGTCGCGTTCCGTCACGTTTTTTGGGGCCATCTCCCAGAATACGTAAAGTGCAGGTCTACCAAGCTCGGTTAGCGCAGACGCTTCGCCATGCTCACGCCGGCAACGGCACGCAGTCGAGCGAGCGCTCGCGCGAGCTCATCGATGTCATTGACGGCTATCCGCAGTTCGAGGCGAGCCACGGCTGTCTTGGCGTCCGTGCTGGTCTGCATGGCCAGGATACTGAGTTGCAGTGCCGCCAGCACTTCGGTCACGTCCCGAACGAGGCCGTGACGGTCGTTAGCCAATAGCAGGATAGTGACGGGCAGCGCGGCGGCCTCGCGGCTCCAACTGGCCTCCAGCGTGCGCTCCGGGCGATCGGCGATCATACGCAGAACGCCGGGGCAGTTCGCGCGGTGTACGGTAACGCCGCGGCCGACCGTCACATAACCGATGATCGGCTGTGGTCGCACTGGCACGCAGCATCGGGCCAGATGGGTCGGTAGGTCGTCGACACCGGCCAGCGTAACCGGCGACAGCGCGCGCCGGCCGGGTCCGGGCGACGGTGGTCGCGGGGGCGGGCGCTCACGCGAATTCTCTGTCGGGCTGCGCATGCTGGGTGCCGCGGCGTCCACCGCGGCAGGAACTTGGTCGCCGTCCAGTTTGCGAAACCACGCGCGCACCTTCGAGCGGCTGCGAGGCGATGCGAGCATGCCCTGACTCGGGATCAGCCAGTCCCGACTGGGGGCGAGCGTCTTGCTCGTGATGATCTCGACCACTTCGCCATTGGCGAGCGCGCGTGTGAGTGGCACGATGCGGCCATTCACCCGGGCACCGCGGCAACGATGGCCCAAATCGGTGTGAACGTGGTAGGCGAAATCCAGTGGCGTCGCCCCGCGTGGCAGGTCTACGACTTCGCCCTTGGGCGTCAGGGCATAAACGCGGTCCTCGAACAACTCGGCGCGCACCTCCTCCAGGAAATCGCGATCGGTCGTCGCCGACCGCGTCGGATCGAGCAGCCGTCGGATCCACTCGATCTTGCGATCGTACGACAGGTTGTGTGCCGCCCCTTCCTTGTAGCGCCAGTGGGCCGCCACGCCCAGCTCTGACTGCTCGTGCATTTCCTGGGTTCTGATCTGCACTTCGATCGCCTGCGCCTGCGGGCCAATAACGGCCGTGTGGATCGAGCGATAGTCGTTGTCCTTGGGTGTGGCGATGTAGTCATCGAATTCGTTACGGATGTACGGGAACCGCGCGTGCACGACGCCCAGTGCCGAGTAACAATCCGCCACGCTCGGCACGATGATACGCACCGCGCGGACGTCATAGAGCTGACTGAACTCGAGGTGCTTGCGCTGCATCTTGCGCCAGATGCTGTAGATGTGTTTCGGTCGTCCGTAGACTTCGGCTCGTATGCCGGCAGCCAGCAACATCGCCGTGAGATCTGTCACCACTGCGGTGATGTAGCGTTCGCGGTCGACCCGTCGCTCGTTGAGCGCCATTGCAATGCGCTGGTAGTTGTCTGGGTCCAGGTGTCGGAATGCCAGGTCCTCCAGTTCCCATTTCAGCTGCCACAGTCCGAGTCTATTGGCGAGTGGTGCAAAGACTTCGCGCGTCTCCCATGCCAGGGCTAGGCGCACCTGTGGATCGGCATCCTTGCATTGGCGCAGTTCCACCAGCTGGCGCGCCAGCCGCGCGATCACCAGGCGCGGGTCGCTGACAACCGACAACAGCATCTTGCGCAGCGTCTCGGCCTGTGCCGGCAGCAGGCGGCGTCCGGCCTGTGTCGCACCGGCCCGTGCCAGTTCGCCGAACTGCCGCAGTTCGCGCGCCAGTGCGCTGGCTTCGGCGCCCAGCCATCGATCAGTCGCGGGATCGGCGAGCAGCGCCGGTGGCAGTGCCGCGCGCGCGATGGTTGCGGCAACCAGCGCTGGGTCTGGCGTCAGTCTGCCGACGATAGCGGCGATCGTCGCGCCAGTCGCGAGCGCTGCCGCGTCGGCGCCCGCCGCACGCAGCGCAGCCGTCGTGCGCTCGATGACTGTGTGCATCTCCGGGGGTGTGACGTCGAGTGCTTGCACAATGTGTTCGAGACTGGCGTCTGGTCCTGGCTACGCGAACTTTCCGCGGCGGAATCAAGCTATCATACGACCACGTCGCGCCAGCGTGTGCGCGGTAGCCTGTGCGAGGACAATGCGTAAAGCTCGAGTTGGCAGTTGGCGTGCCTACGATCCCGATGCAGCGAGTCCTGCGACTGTCATCGGTGCGGCACGCCTGGTGACGGCGCCCAGGGTGCGCGTGCTGGGTCTCGATCCGGGTTCGCGTCGCACGGGATACGGGATCGTCGACGCCTGCGGTCCGGAACTGGTGCACGTCGCGCACGGTTGCATCGATGTCAAGGCGGACGAATTTGCGACGCGTCTACGGCGCATACATGGCGAGCTCGCGCAGGTGTTTGCAAACTACCAACCGATGGAGCTGGCGATCGAACGGGTATTCGTCAGTCGCAATGTGGACAGTGCGCTCAAGCTGGGACAGGCGCGCGGTGCGGCCCTGGCGGCCGTGCCCGTCGCTGTGGCAGTGCACCAGTACGCGCCACGCGCCGTGAAGCTGGCGATCGTCGGGGCGGGTGGCGCTGACAAGGCCCAGGTTCAGCACATGGTCACGAGCCTGCTGCAACTAGGACAGCGCCCCAATGCCGATGCAGCCGACGCACTCGCCATCGCGATCTGTCATGCGAGTCATCGCCGTCTGGCGCTGCTCGGCAGCGTGACTTTGCCGGCGGTGCCGGCATGATCGGTTTCCTGCGCGGCAAGTTGGTAGCCAAGGCGCCGCCGGCGCTCACAGTTGACGTCGGCGGCGTAGGCTATGATTTGGAAGCGCCGATGTCGACGTTCTATGCCTTGCCGGCGGTCGGTACCGAGGTGCGTCTGGTGACCCATCTCGTCGTGCGCGAAGATGCACACATTCTCTATGGTTTTGCGGGCGAGGAGGAGCGACGTCTGTTTCGCAGTCTGCTGCGGGTGTCCGGCATTGGCCCACGTATCGCGCTTGCCATCCTCTCGGGCGTCACGGTCGAAGGGTTTGCGCACTGCGTCCACAGCCAGGACTCCGCGGCCCTCACCAAGATCCCTGGCGTCGGCCGCAAGACCGCGGATCGGTTGTTAGTTGAAATGCGTGATCGGCTGGACGCAGTGGCGGCGGCGGGCGGCGGCTCCATGGTGCTGGCGGGCGGGCCGGAATCCGAGGCTTTCAGCGCGCTGATCGCGTTGGGGTACAAGCCGGCCGAGGCGAGCCGGCTGCTGAAGCAGGCCGGCGGCGTCGGCTCGACCGAAGAGCTGATTCGGCGTGCCTTGCAGGGCGCGGCACCGGATCCATGAGTCAGGACGAACGATTGGTGTCTGCCCGCACGGCGGTGGACGAGGACAAGGTCGATCGGGCAATTCGGCCGAAGCGACTCGCCGACTACGTGGGCCAACGAGCAGTCAAGAGTCAGCTGGAGATATTCATCGCGGCGGCTTTGCAGCGCCAGGAAGCGCTGGATCATGTCCTGATCTTCGGGCCGCCGGGCCTTGGCAAGACGACACTGGCCAATATTCTGGCGACCGAGCTCGGCGTCAGTCTGCGCCAGACCTCGGGGCCAGTGCTGGAACGTCCCGGGGATCTCGCGGCGCTGTTGACGAATCTGCAGCCGCGCGATGTATTGTTCGTCGACGAAATTCATCGTCTGTCGCCGGTGGTCGAGGAGGTGCTCTACCCGGCACTCGAGGACTTTCAGCTCGACATCATGATCGGCGAAGGCCCGGCCGCGCGTTCCATCAAACTCAATCTGCCGCCGTTCACGCTGGTGGGCGCCACGACCCGCGCGGGCCTGCTCACGTCGCCGCTGCGGGATCGTTTCGGCATCGTGCAGCGATTGGAGTTCTATGATGTGGAGGATCTGCAGCATATCGTCGCGCGCTCCGCGGGCATCCTCAACGTGGCTGCAGAAGCGGCCGGCACCCGCCGGATTGCCGAGCGGTCACGAGGTACACCGCGTATCGCCAATCGGCTGTTACGACGGGTGCGCGATTTTGCTGAGGTCAAGGGTAACGGCTTGATCACCGAAGCTGTGGCGACGGCTGCGCTCGACTTGTTAGAGGTCGACCCGCAGGGGTTCGATTCGCTCGACCGCAAGATGCTGCTGACGATCATCGAGAAGTTCGACGGTGGACCAGTGGGTATCGAGAGCCTGGCCGCGGCGATCGGCGAGGAACGCGGCACCCTGGAAGACGTCATCGAGCCGTTCCTGATTCAACAGGGCTTTCTGCTGCGCACCGCGCGCGGCCGGATGGCGACGCGCACCGCCTATCTGCATTTCGGCTTGCGCGCGCCGGAGCAGGCACTCTCGACGCTGTCGCTGTTCGAGGACGGCAAATGAGTGAGTTCGCCTGGCTCACCCGCGTCTATTGGGAGGACACCGATGCGGGTGGGGTGGTGTACTACGCAAACTACCTCAAGTTCCTCGAGCGGGCGCGGACCGAGTGGTTGCGGGCGCGTGGGCTGTCGCAGTGGCAGATCGCGAACGAACACGCCGTACTGTTCACGGTGGTTGATGTTGAAATCCGCTATCGCAAGGCGGCGCGTCTCGATGACGAATTGCGAGTTACCTGTGTGCCCCGACCCGAGGGACGCGTGACCGTGTGGTTCGATCAGCAAATCCGGCGCGGCGACGAGTTGCTGGCCGAGGCTGCTGTACGAGTGGCCTGCGTGCAGGCCGCTACGTTTCGGCCGTGCGCAGTGCCGGATTTCATTGCCAAGGAGTTTCGTTGATGGGCCAGGAACTGTCGATCATCAAGCTCGTACTCGATGCCAGCCCGCTCGTCCAGGCGGTGATGGCGCTGTTGGTGCTGGCCTCACTCATGTCGTGGACCATCATTTTTCGCAAGCGCTCCGTGCTGAAGGGCGCACGCGCCAGCGCCGATGAGTTCGAAGCGAACTTCTGGAAGGACGGCGATCTGACTGCGCTCTATCGCACGCTCGAGGCGCAGGGCGACGCGACGGGCATGGCCAGCATCTTCGAGTTCGGGTTTCGCGAGTTCGCCCGTCTGCGGCAATCGCCCGGCTCGTCGGAGCAGTTGTTAGAGGGTGCACGGCGGGCGATGAAAGTGGCGCAGTTGCGCGAGCTCGATCGTCTGGAAGACGGGTTGGCTAATCTTGCGACCATCGGCTCGATCAGTCCCTACGTCGGGCTGTTCGGGACGGTGTGGGGCATCATGAGCGCGTTCGTTGCGATCGGCGCGGCACAGCAAGTGACACTGGCCATGGTGGCGCCCGGCATTGCCGAAGCGCTGGTGGCGACGGCCGCAGGACTGTTCGCGGCGATACCGGCGGTGGTGGGCTACAACCGCTATGCCGATCAGGTATCACGTCTCGAGTTGCGTTACGACGCCTTCATGGAGGAGTTCTCCACCATACTGCAGCGCTATTCGGGGCGCAGCAACAACAAGGCCGCTTGAGATGGCAGCCGGCAAACGTCAACGTCGCCTGATGGCGGAGATCAATGTCGTGCCATATATCGACGTAATGCTGGTCCTGTTGATCATTTTCATGATCACCGCACCACTGTTGGCCGAGGGCATACGGGTGGAACTGCCGAAGGCTGCAGCGGAACCTCTCGATCCGCAGCTGCTCAAAGACCAGAAGCCGATCGTGCTGTCGATTGATGCAGCGGGACAATACTTTTTGAACTATGGAATCGATCAGGATGCGCCAGCGGATCTGGCGGAAATCGAGCGACGCGCAGCGGCTGTGTTGCGCCGGGCCCCCGATACTACGGTGCTCGTGCGCGGCGACCGGCGCGTGGATTATGGCCAGGTGGTCGACGCAATGACGGCATTGCAGGCGGCGGGTGCGCGCAAAGTCGGCTTCGTGACCGAGCCGCCGCCGATCGCGCGCCAGCGAGCGGGCAGTCGCTGAGCGATCATGGCGCAGCGTACCGGTGCAACCTGGCGTGCACTCAGCCTCTCTATATTGCTCCACGCTGCGCTCGTCGGCCTGGCGCTGGCAGCCTGGTGGCAATGGCGCGCTGAGCCTGCGTCGGCGACCTTGGCAATCGAAGCGGCCGTCGTCGATGCGCGCGAGCTGGACGGGATGCCACCGCCGCCCGAGGTCCGGTCAGCCGAGCCCGCAAACGCCGCGCCTGAGCCAGTCCCAGAGGAGGCGGCGCCGATCGAGCCAGAGCCTGCGCCAGAGTCTGTGCCAGAGCCGCAACCCGACCGGACGGCCGAGTTGTTAGCGGAGCAGCGGCAAGCGGAGCTGCAGCGCCAGGTCACTGAGCAGCGCGTGGCGGAGGAGCTGCGCGCCCGCGAGGAACGGCAAAGACTGGAACGTGAAGCCCAGGCCAAGCGGCAGGCGGAGGCCAAGCGGCTGGCTGAGGAAAAGCGTCGAGCTGAGGAAAAACGTGTGGCCGAGGCGAAGCTTGCGCGCGAGCAAGCTGCGGCGCTCGCGCTGCAACGCGAGCGTGAAGCGGAGCTGCGGCGTCGGCTGGCAGCCGAAGAACGCGGTTCAGCGCTGCGCTCCAGTCCCGCGGCCGACCAATGGAAAGCGCAGATCCGGGCGCGCATTGAGCGAGCCTGGATTCGTCCGCCTTCGGCTCGGCCGGGCGTCGAATGCGAGGTGGCAGTGACGCAGGTGCCGGGCGGTGAGATCACGAGCGTCACTGTCGAGCGCTGCACAGGCGGCGATGATGCACTGCGCTCATCGGTGGAAGCGGCGGTTTATCGGGCGTCGCCGTTGCCGCTACCCCCAGATCCGTCTCTCTTTGAACGCAATCTCAGGCTAACATTCAGACCCAATGAATAGACATTGCATGCGAACAACGGGGCTGGCGCTGATCGCGCTGGTCATGGCGACCACCAGTCAGGCGCAACTGAAGATCGAGATCACCTCGGGCGTCACCGATCCGATTCCAATCGCCGTGGTGCAGTTTGCCCGGGGTGCCGGCACCGATGGGTTGGACGTAGCGGCTGTCGTGCAGGCGGATCTGGAGCGCAGCGGTCGCTTCAAGCCCATGGCGCGTGCCGACATGCTCACGCAGCCGATTCGCAGTGCCGACATCGATCTGGCCGCCTGGCGCCAGCAGCGTAACGACTTCGTCGTCGTCGGCCGGGTGACTGAAGTCGGCGGTCAGAGTGTCGTCGAGGCCGAACTCGTCAATGTTCTCAACGGGCAGCGGTTATTTGCGGAGCGCTTCGCCACGCCCAGCCGCAACATGCGGGCGGTTGCGCATCGCCTGAGCGATGCGATCTACGAGAAGATCCTCGGCGTCCGCGGTGCGTTCGCCACGCGCATCGCTTATGTTTCGGTCGACGGTCGGCCGCCGGCGCAGCGCTATCAGTTGCTCGTGGCGGACGCGGACGGTGAGAACGCCCGCGTGATCCTCGAATCCAAACAACCTCTGATGTCGCCGACCTGGTCGGCTGACGGCGAGTGGCTGGCCTATGTGTCTTTCGAGCGGCGGGTGTCGGCGATCTATGTGCAGCAGGTCAGGACAGGCAAGCGCAGCATGGTGTCATCGCGTGCCGGCGTGAATGGTTCGCCGGCCTGGTCACCGGACGGCAAAACGCTGGCAGTCACGTTGTCGGGCACGTCTGGCAATCTCGATGTCTATCTGCTCGACCTGGCGACGCAGTCCTTGCGCCGCGTGACTACCGATCCGGCCATCGATACTGAGGCGGTCTTCTCGCCCGACGGCAAGGAGCTGCTCTTCACCTCGGATCGCTCCGGCAATCCACAGGTGTATCGTCTCGCCATTGGTGCGCAGGACCGGCCGAAACGCGTCACGTTCTCCGGTGGCTACAATTCGCGGCCGCGAGTCTCGCCGGATGGCAAGCTGCTGGCGATGACGACACTCGACGCGGGCGCGTATCGCGTAGCCGTGCAGGATCTGGCGAGTGGCACGCTGCGTGTGCTGTCCCGCGGTCGGCAGGATGAGTCGCCCAGCTTCGCCCCGAATGGCGCCAGTTTGATTTATGCGGGCCGCGAACGTGGTCAGGGAGTGCTCGCCAACGTATCGGTCGACGGCGCAACGTCGCAGCGGCTGAAAGCCGATGCAGGTGAAGTACGTGAACCGGTATGGGGGCCCTTCACGACCCCCAGTCAGGATTGATCGCGCCGCAGGTTCCCGAAACGCGACACGCTGCTCGGCATGTTGCAAGTGTGTTACAACTCGCACCGGTGAAGTCGAGTGCACGAGTCTGAATTATTGTTGGAGTTGGACGTATGAAGCAGCTATTGGTCGTCGTGACATGTCTGACAGTGCTCGTTCTGTCAGGCTGCTCGCTTGGCAAGAAAGGCACACGGGCCGACGCAGGCGCAGGTGCCGTGGACTCGAGTGCTGCCGCTGCGAGCGGCGCCGGTGACGATACCGTAACGAGCGCTGGAATGGTGGGCAGTGGCGAGGATGCAGAAGGACCAACCGGTGAGATGTTGTCCCGGCGAATCATCTATTTCGACTATGACAGTGCCGAGATCCGGGCCGACTCGCAGCAGATCGTGGCGGCGCATGCGCGCTATCTCGCCAACAATGCGGCCACGCGGGTGCGGCTCGAAGGACACGCAGACGAACGCGGCTCACGTGAGTACAACATTGGTCTGGGCGAGCGACGTGCGCAGGCGGTGAGGCGCATGCTGTTGCTGCAAGGCGTCGCTGAGTCGCAGCTCGGCACTGTCAGTTACGGCGAGGAACGCCCCGCGGTGGCCGGCAGTGATGAGGATGCCTACGCGCAGAATCGTCGGGTCGAAATCATCTACATTCGTTGAGCTCTTGTATGGAACGGTGTGCGAGATTCCTGGGTGTCGGCGTAGCCGGCGTCCTGTTGCTGCTGGGCGGCTGCGCGGTGGCGCCGGACGAAGATCCCGTCATGATTCGTCTCAATGATCTGGATGGTCGGGTAGTACGCGTCGAACGAGTGTTGACCAATGACAGTCTGCTGGACATGGCGAAACGTATCGATTCCCTACAAGCGGAGGTTCGCAGTCTGCGCGGCATGGTCGAACAGTTGGAGAACCAGTCTGACGGCACGCGCAAGCAGCAGCGTGATCTGTACGGCGATCTCGAGCGGCGGCTGACTGCGCTCGAGGGTGGTACGACTAGTCTCGGCAGCGCAGCCGGGTCGTTAGCAAACGGTGCTCAACCAGATACGGCCAGCGGTGAGCAACTCGCGTATGACCAGGCGTTCGACGCGCTGAAGTCCGCCAATTACGCCGCCGCTATCGAAGGCTTCAAGCAGTATCTCGCCCGATATCCTGGCGGTGCATCGGCCAGCAATGCCCAGTACTGGTTGGGAGAGGCGTACTACGTGACGCGCGACTATGGGAACGCGGCGGCCGCCTTCCAGCGGACTGCCGAACTCTGGCCGACGTCGCGCAAAGTACCAGATGCACTCGTCAAGCTCGGGTTCACGCAGTTTGAACAGAAGCGCTACGATGCCGCGCGCAACACTCTGAATTCGGTTGTGCAGCGGTTTCCGGGAACGGAGGCTGCCAGGCTCGCGAGCGAGCGACTGCAGCGTATCCCGGCAGCCTCGTCGCGCTGACCGCAGCACCGTCGCATGGGCGGCAAAGCAGTGGTCTTACTGTCGGGCGGGCTGGATTCCGCAACAGTGCTGGCGCTAGCGCGGGCCGCCGAGTTCGATTGCTTTGCCTTGTCGATCGACTACGGTCAGCGACACGCAGTGGAGCTGCCCGCCGCACGGCGGGTCGCCGAGTCGCTCGGTGCGCGTGAGCACCGTATCATGTCGGTCGATTTTGCCAATATCGGTGGCTCATCCTTGACCGATCGTGCGATCGACGTGCCGACGATCGCTAGTGACGGCATTCCGAACACCTATGTACCGGCGCGCAATACTGTCATGCTGGCATTGGCGCTGGCATGGGCCGAGGTGTTGGCGGCAGACGCGATCTACGTGGGCGTCAACGCGGTGGACTATTCAGGGTATCCGGATTGTCGGCCAGAGTTCATCGCCGCGTTCGAGCGCCTTGCACGACTGGCAACCAAGGTTGGCGTCGAGCGCGGGGGCGTCGAGGTGCGAGCGCCGCTCATTGCACTCTCCAAGGCCGAGATCATCGCGCGCGGCATGGCCCTGGGCGTTGACTACGCTGTGACCGTGTCGTGCTACCAGCCGGATCAGGCTGGACATGCCTGTGGCCGCTGCGATGCCTGCCGCCTGCGCCGCGCGGGCTTCCGGGCGGCCGGCGTCAACGATCCCACGCGCTATTTCTGAGGGGCGCCAGCAGTCGCCCGACACGGCTCAAGCCGTCAAAAAATTGACGGTGTCGAGGCTAACAGCGCTGCAGGTCGCATTCCGTCCTGCGCAGTGACGTGGCATGAAAGTTGCTGAAATCCGACTAGTGCCCACTGGTTCGCGTAGCAAGTCCATGTTGATCAATCGCCAGATCCGCTGCCGCGGTGCCGCTCCTGCGGCGCCCGGCTCTATGAACGCCGAGGCCCACCATGACAGCTGTTAGCAGTGCCGGACGTGGGACGGATCGCGCTGCGATTCTGTTGCTGGCGCTCGGCGAGCAGGAAGCGTCGGCGGTGCTGAAGCACATGAGTCCGCGCGACGTACAGAAAGTGGGTGCCGCCATGGCCGCGCTCGCCAGCGTGTCGCGCGATGACGTGAGCCGCGTGCTCAACGAATTCTCCGATGCGACCGAGCGTCATACTTCACTTGGTGTCGGGACCGACGACTATCTGCGCAAAGTACTGGCGAACGCGCTCGGCGAAGATCGGGCGGCGGGCGTAATGGATCGCATACTCGGCGGGCGGTCGAGCCGCGGACTCGACGCCGTGAAGTGGATGGACCCGAAGGCGGTCTCGGAGATGATGCGCAACGAGCATCCGCAGATCGTGGCGATCGTACTGGCGTACCTCGAGCCCGAGCATGCTGCGGCGATTCTTTCACAGCTGCCGGACGCCGCGAAGTCCGACATCCTGATGCGCATTGCGGTGCTCGACGGCGTGCAGCCGATGGCACTCAACGAGCTCGACGGTGTGATGGAAAAGATGTTCGCCGGCAACGCCAACTCGAAGGCATCGGTGTTTGGCGGACCGAAAGTGGCAGCCAACATCATCAACAACCTGGAAGCGAGTGTCGAATCGACTGTGATGGAGCATATCGGTTCGGTCGATGAGGCGCTGGCGGCCAAACTGAACGACCTGATCTTCACGTTCGGCGATCTGATCGACCTGGACGATCGGGGCTTGCAGGAGTTGCTGCGTGAAGTGCAGGGTGATCAGCTGGTGCTTGCCTTGAAGGCAGCTGACGAAACGCTGAAGGAGAAGTTCTTCAAGAACATGTCGCAGCGTGCTGCCGACATTCTCAAAGACGACCTCGAGTCGAAAGGGCCGGTCAGATTGAGTGACGTAGAAGCGGCGCAGAAGGAGATTCTGGTGGTCGTGCGACGGATGGCCGAGGCGGGCACCATCATGCTGGGCAACAAAGGCGGTGAGTCGTTCGTCTGATGCAGGCGGTCGACCCATCGGGAGCTAAGAATGAGTGAGGGCAACGTTCTCGAGCAGGAAGAAGTCGATGCGCTGTTGAAGGGCGTAGACGACGGACAGGTGAGTACGAGTAGCCCGGCAGACGAGCCAGGCGTGGTGCGGAGCTACGATTTCAGTCGCGAGATGCGCATCGTACGCGGCCGCATGCCGACGCTCGAGATGATCAACGAGCGCTTTGCGAGGCTGTTCCGCAACAGCGTCTACAACATGTTGCGACGCTCCTCAGACATCACGGTCGAACCGGTGCAAACCCGCAAGTTCGCCGACTACATGGGCACGCTCGAGATGCCGACCAGCCTCAATCTCGTACGCGTCAATCCGCTGCGAGGCACCGCGTTGATCGTGCTCGAACCCAAGCTGGTGTTCTCGGTGGTCGACAACTTCTTTGGCGGCACCGGCAAGCATGTCGAGCAGGAGCCGCGCGACTTCACTGTGACGGAGTCGCGGATTATCCAGCTGATCCTTGGAAGCCTGTTCAAGGACATGCAGGAAGCATGGGCGCAGGTGGCGCCGATCGAGGTGGAGTACCTGTCCACCGAAATGAACCCGCACTTCGCCAATATCGTCGCGCCGAGCGAGGTGATCGTTGTCAGCTCCTTCCATCTGAACCTCGAGGGCGGCGGTGGTGATCTGCATATCACGATGCCTTACTCGATGATCGAGCCGTTGCGCGACCAGCTCGATTCGGGCATTCAAGGTGATCGCGCCGAGAACGACGATCGCTGGTATCGCACGTTGCGCGAAGAGATCGAACATGCGCGCGTGGAACTGCGTTCCGTGCTCGGCCAGACCGAGATAACGCTCGAGCGACTACTGAATTTGCAGGCCGGCGACATTCTGCCGATCGACTTCGATGGGCAGGCGACAGTCTATGCGGAGGGCGTGCCGGTCGTACGCGGTGGCTACGGTATCTCGGGCGGCTGCCAAGCCGTGCGGGTCGAGGAACGCTATGCGCGCGTCGACGCCGCTACCGACGCTGGGGCGGGTCGTCACTGACGACGCCTCACCGACTGGGGACAGCGGCGAGAGCTTGCTGTAAGATCGCGTTCCTCAAATGGCGACGCCCCCGCACAGTCTGTGCCATCGGGCCGACGCCACCCCCGGTCCCGGGCCCTTAGCTCAGTCGGTAGAGCAGCTGGCTTTTAACTAGTTGGTCGTGCGTTCGAATCGCACAGGGCCCACCATTTTTCGTTTTTTATCAATAGTTTAGAAAACCTTATTAAGGTTGGTTAGCTGACTGCGACGCCTTTGCGGTAGGTTGCGTAGACCTGCACGGGAATGGCGAGCGAGTCCAGGTGCTGAGTGATTAGCGGCTTCACGTCCTCCCACTTCAGGCCGCCGACGCCGGTTGCCAGACGCGGCAGCGCGAGACTCGCGAACTTCTCCTGTTCCGCGAGTTTGTGCAGCGCCTTCAGTGCGTGGCTGACATGGGTTAGGGACGCGCGACCCGGCTTGCCGCCGTGATGGCCGTCGACACCTTCCTGGGTGAAGAGGTTGACGACGATGGTGCCGTCGGCGCCCATCCAAGTCCACAACTCGCCGGGCTTGGGGTGATAGGTCTGGCAATAGTGCCGGAAATCTTTGTAGAGTGCTGGCCACCGCTCGCGCAGGCTCAGCGCCAAGCCTTGCGAAAATGGATCGTTTGGCGCAACGCCATGGGCGATCGCCGCGGCCTTCGACAACAACAGATCGCCAGCAACTTCCAACAGCATGCGGATCCTCCCAATGACTGTTGGTATTCCAGCAGTTTGTGGACCGCTATGCGTCCGGACATGCCCGTGGCAGGTACGTAGGGTCCACGATAGGATTGCTACCTCGTGAGTCGGCGTTGTGCCTAGGGCGTGCGCGGCCTGTCAATGGTCAGTTTGTCGGTGCCACGGTTGTCTGCCATGCCCGCAATCTGCCAGGCGTCTTTGGCACGCACCAACAGATAGACCTCGGTGAATTTGTCATCGCGCTGTTTGCCATTGCGCTCGACTGTCCGGCTAGTGACCATCGCCCAGACCGTCGCCAGATCCCCATCGACACGCGTCTGCTCGATGCTGGCGACGCGTTCGTAGCGCTGCGTGACGCCAAACAGCACCGGGCCAATGGTGCGCCAGTGATTCGTCAGATCGCTGGTGATACTGGCCGCATCGGTCGTCACGCCGGCATGCGCGGCACGCAAGGTGTATTGCACCGAGCCCTTGGCCAGCAGCGCAAGCGCAGCATCGAGTTTTCGCGCGGTGATCGCCTGGTTGAAGGCCAGTACGACCTCCTCTGGTCGCGGGTCGGCAGCGTGTGCTGCAGTTGTGAGCAAGGTGAGCGCGAGACTCCAGGCAGCGAGCTTATTGTTCATGCATGACCGTTTAGCGCAGATCGCAGGACGTGTCTATCCGGAACCCACCGTATTGCCAGCGAACCAGACACCGGCGAACAAAAAAATGCTACCGAGCGTGTGAATTTGCAAGGTGGCTTCGATGGCGCGGCGGAGCCGGTGTCGATCAATGTGGTCGATCCTGGCGGCGGCACGCATGCCCGGCAACAGGAGCAACGCAGCACCTGCAATCGCGAGCGGGTGCAGTGCGTGCAAATAAGCCGCCAGCACAATTGCCGCGCTCGATACCAACTGCAGGCCGACAAAGATCCAGCGTGTGCGGCGCAGCCCCAGCATGACGGGCAAGGTGTACTTGTGAGCAGCGCGGTCCGCGGCCATGTCCGGCACCTCGTTGAGCAACAGTATCGCCGTCACCCAGCCGGTCAGCGGTACAGACAGCAGGATCATCAGGCCATCCACTGCACCCGCCTGTAACCACGCCGCACCGCAGAATGGCAACATCCCGAAGGTAACTGCGATCGTCAATTCGCCGAGTCCGCGCGACGCAAGTTGCACAGGGGGTAGTGAGTAGCAGGCGCCAAGCGCAACGCCTGCCATGCCCAGCGCAATGACCCACGGGCCACTCATCAGGGCCAGGCCGAGCCCGATCGCGATCGCAACTGTCTGCAACATCAGGCCCCAGTTGCGCATCTGGGAGGCGGTCAGCACGTCGTTCTGAATGAAGCGCGAACCGCCGGTGTAGGGATAGATGCGGTCGACATTGCGCCGATCACTCCCGGAGCGCTCATCGGCCACATCGTTCAATACGTTCGCGGCCGCATGTACGAATAGCGTGGCGAGTAGGGCCAGGATCGCGGGCAGCCAGTCGATCCGGCCGCGCGATCGACCGCCCGCTGCGGTACCGACGATCACTGGCGCGAGGGACGCGGCGAAGAATGCCGGGCGGGTCGCCAGCGCATAGCGCTTCAGCCGCCGCGGCAAAGTGCTGCCGCCGTGCGTCGCCGGCAACGGTTCCGAGTCGGTTTGCATGGCTGTGGGTGGGCTCAATAGCGGCATTCTAGAACAGACCGTCGCGCATCGTTCCTGAACGCTGGAGCCGATGCCGCTCGCACTGCGCGCCACACCCCGGTAGGCTCGCAGTGCTTATGAACAGAGCGCTACAGTTTGCATCGCGGCACACGCTGCTGGCGACAGCCGTGACACTACTCGGAGGCGTTGCGACGGCAGCGTCCGTTGAGGCTGATTGGGCCGCGTTCGGCCAGGACGTCGGGGGCAGCCAGCATTCGCCGCTGCGTGCGATCGACACGACGAACGTCGGCAAGTTGCAGCAAGCCTGGGTACATCGCTCAGGCGACGTGATCGACAAGCCGCCACCTTTCGGCACCTCGCTGCAGGCGGTACCCATCCACGTCAACGGGATGATCTATTACTGCACGCCGCTCAATCGGGTGCTGGCGCTCGATCCCGCCACCGGGGCGGAGCGCTGGAGCTTCGATCCGCACGCCTCGCAGCCAGGCACTAACAAGCCGCTGATCGACGAGAAGAAGCAGGCTGGCAATTGCCGCGGTGTCGCCTATTGGCAGTCACAATCACCCGACGCGCAGCCCTGTGCTCGCAGGGTCTTCCGGCACGACCGGCTGGCACGCATATTTGCGATCGACGCGAATACCGGTCGGCTGTGTGCCGACTTCGGTGCTGCGCAGGGGCACGCCGGCTTCGTCTCGCACCGCGACTACGAGAATCATGGCGAGGCGGTGTTCGGCTCCGGTGCTCCGCCGCTCGTCGTTGGAGATCTGATAATCAGTGCGATCGGTACCAACGACGGCCTGCAGAACGCGGCCGACGGCATGGTGCGCGCCTTCGATGTGCGAACGGGCGCAATGCGGTGGGAGTTCAACCCGATTCCGTCAGCGCAGCGCACTCGCACGGGTGCCGCCAACGTCTGGTCGACCTTGAGTGCCGACCCGGTCAACGGGCTCATCTTCCTGCCGACTACCAGTCCGTCGACCGACTACTATGGTGGGGGTCGGACGTTCGACGTTCCGTTCGCGGATTCGATCGTGGCGCTGCGAGCCGACACTGGTAAGGTAGTCTGGTCGTTTCAGACCATCCGCCACGATCTGTTCGACTACGACCTGGTCGGGCATCCGTTGCTGGTCGACATCACTAAAGACGGCAAACGTGTTCCTGCCGCAATTCTGCAGACCAAGATGGGCTGGCTGTTCGTCTTCAACCGACTGACGGGTGTGCCGCTATGGCCGATACGTGAGATGGTGGCGCCCAAGAGCGATGTGCCTGGCGAGGTGAGCGCAGCTACGCAGCCGGTGCCGGCCGGTATCGCGCCGTTCGCACGGCAGACTCTGACGCGCGAGGAGTTGTTCGGCTTCACGCCGATCGATCGCGCCTGGTGCCAGCGTGAGTTCGACAAGATGCGCTACGATGGCCTGTACACGCCCCCCTCGGAGCGCGGCTCTCTCTTGTTTCCTTCCGCGCTGGGTGGCGGCAACTGGGGCGGCGCTGCCTATGATCCCGGGCGGAATCTGCTGGTGATCAAAGCGGAGAACCTGGCAACCCGGCTACGCATCGTGCGCAAGGCTGATGTCGCTGCCGAAGACGCTGAGCTGCCCAAGGATTATCTGACGCGACCGCTGCAAGGTACGCCGTACCGCATCGAGGGCGAACTTTTTACGTCACCGCTCGGCGCACCCTGCACGCCACCACCGTGGGGTACGCTCGCGGCCATCGACATGGATACGGGCAAGCTCCGCTGGCAGCAGCCGGTGGGCCAGGTCACGCGTGCCGGTGTCACCGTGCCGGAGTCACTGGGCTGGGGATCACCGAATGTCGGCGGCCCGATCACCACGGCTGGTGGCGTGACATTCATGGCGGCTACCATGGATAGCAAGATTCGCGCCTTCGATACGCTGACCGGCCGCAAGTTGTGGGAAGCCGCTATCCCGGCACCGGGCATGGCAGTGCCGATCACCTACCGCGCTGGCGGACGGCAGTTCGTGCTGATCGCGGCGGGTGGCAACGCGCGGGTCGGTACCAGGCTCGGTGACAGCCTGGTCGCCTTCGCGCTGCCGGAGTAGTTAGCAGAGTGCCGGCTCCAGTCAGTGAAGAACAAGTGGCCTTTGCATTGCATCTGGCCGACGTTGCGGCGGAGATCGTCCGGGCACGCTTTCGCCAGCCGTTCACCGTTGAGAGCAAGGCGGACGCGTCGCCGGTGACCGAAGTCGATCGGCTGGTCGAGGCCGCTTGCCGCGAGCGCGTGACAGCCCACCGCCCTCAGGATGGCGTGATCGGTGAAGAGTACGGGCCAGAGCGTCCGCAAGCCCCCTGGCAGTGGATCATCGATCCGATCGACGGGACACGGGCGTTCATGGCGGGTCGCCCGACATTCGGTACCTTGATAGCGGCGGCATATGAGGGTCGGCCAGTACTGGGCGTCATCGATCAGCCGATCGTGCGGGATCGCTGGGTGGGTGTCGCTGGCCAGCCGACACGCTTCAATGGCGGGGTGGCATCGACCCGACGCTGCGCCGTATTGTCTGCAGCCGTGCTCGGTACGACCACGCCGGAGTTGTTTGCCGGCGATGCCGAACCGGTCTGGCAGGCGCTGCAACAGCGCACAGCGAGTCGACTATACGGCGGCGACTGCACGCTCTACGGGGCGCTTGCCTGCGGTTGGTTGGACGTGGTCATCGAGCAGGGCCTGAAGACTTATGATTTCGCTGCACTCGTGCCTGTCATCGAGGGCGCGGGTGGCTCGCTGACCGACTGGCGTGGACAGCCATTGAGTTTGATCAGCGACGGTCGCGTGTTGGCGGTCGGTGACCAGCGGCTTCTGGTTGCGGCGCTCGACAGCTTAAGTAGTTAGGGCTGGGCGACTTGTGGCCGTAGCCATGCACCACGTGAAAAAGTCGTCGCCAGCGCCGCGCCGACCAGCCCTGCATCCGCGCGCAGCTCGCCGACCTTGATGGGGCAGTGGCATGCCAGTTCGCGCGCGAGTTGCGGATGATCCGACGTAATCCCGCCACATAACACCACCAGGTCGGGCCACAGCAGGGAATGCATGCGGTTGATCACCAGCTCCAATGCCCGCAGCCAGCTGCTCCAGTCGAGCTCTTGCTCGACGCGGATACGAGCTGCTGCGCGCAGCTCCGCCTCGATGCCATCGACCTCCAGATGACCGAGCTCAGTATTGGGGACGAGGTGTCCGTCGACGAACAGTGCACTGCCGATGCCCGTGCCGAGCGTCAACACCAGCGCAGTGCCGCCCGCATCGCGCCCTGCACCGTAGCGCATCTCTGCGAGGCCGGCGGCGTCGGCATCATTGAGTGCCACGACATCGCGATCGAGGTGTGCGGCTGCGGTCTTGGTCAGCGGGTGATCGAGCCAGGACTTGGCGATGTGCGCAGCTGTCTTCACCACGCCGGCCTTGATTACGCCCGGAAAGGCCAGGCCCGCCGCAAGTGCGCCAGTATCCGGCGGGAGTACGCTGGCGATCGCTGCGTACATGTCCTGCGCCGCGGACATCGCGGGCGTCGACGTCGTACGCCGTTCGCCGGCAAGCTGGCCCTTGTCAAGATCTACGAGAGCGCACTTGATCGACGATCCGCCAATGTCAATACCGATTGCGTGACGATTCATCGATTCCGTCCACAGGCTTGCAAAGAACTGTTCGGATCACCGCGTCGATTGCCCGCGATGCCTTGCGATTGCCTATCATACCCGGCTGATCGGGCATAGTTGGCGGAAAGCAGGCGGGACGATGGGTGCAATACTGGGTGAGCAGGGCAGTTTCTCCGATCCGGCGCTCACGGCGCATGCAGCGTTGCGGCCCGGAACGCTGCGCTCGGCCATGCTCGAACGGCTCACGCGATCACTCGGCAAAGACCCTGATACGGCGACGCCGCGCGATGTGTACGATGCATTGTCGCTGTGCGTATCCGAAGAACTGACAGCCCGTTGGCTGGCGACACAGCGGCGTGTCGCACGCGCGCAGGTCAAGCGAGTTTGCTATCTGTCGGTGGAGTTCTTGCCGGGCCGTGCGCTGACCAATGCGCTCTCCAGCCTCGACGCCGATTTCGTGGCGGAAGCGCGCGCTGCAGTCGCGACGATGGGGCACGAGTTCGACGAACTCGTCGCGCTGGAAATCGATCCGGGGCTGGGCAATGGTGGTCTGGGACGGCTCGCAGCCTGTTTCCTCGATTCGCTCGCCACGCTGCAGTACGCGGCCGTTGGCTATGGTATCCGTTACGACTACGGCATCTTCACGCAGACGATCGGGCCCGATGGCACCCAGCATGAACAGGCGAGCACCTGGCTGCGACTACGCAATGTCTGGGAAACACCGCGCTCGGACGCGCGCTACGTCGTGCGCTTCGGCGGTCGTGTGGCCGCGCAACGCGATCCCGAAGGCAACGAGCGTCGTGTGTGGGTCGAAACCAAGGACATACTGGCGGTGGGCTTCGACCAGTTAGTACCCGGCAATCGTAGCCCGACCGTCAATCATTTGCGGCTTTGGTCGGGCCGCGCGATCACGCCGTTTCACATCGAGGATTTCAACGCCGGCAACCATGCGGCCGCGGTCGAAGATCAGGTGGCGGCGAAGAACGTCTCGCGCGTACTGTATCCCGACGACTCTACGCCGCAGGGCAAGGAGCTGCGTTTCAAACAGCAGTACTTCTTCGTCAGTGCCAGTGTCCAAGATCTGTTGGCCACGCATATCGCCGAGGGGCGCCAGCTAGCGGAGCTGCCGGAGTCGGTCGCGTTGCAGCTCAACGACACTCATCCGGCGCTCGCCATACCGGAGTTGCTCCGGCTGCTGATCGACGTGCATGATCTCGAGTGGAGTCAAGCTTGGGAAATCAGCCGCAGGTTGTTTGCTTACACCAACCATACGCTGCTGCCGGAGGCGCTGGAAACCTGGCCTGTGGCGTTCTTCGAGCGGTTGCTGCCGCGCCATCTCGAGATCATCTATCGCATCAACAGCGAGTTCCTGCTGGCGGTCGACCAGCGCTGGCCCGGTGACGACGCCGCGAAGAGCGCCCTGTCGCTGATCGCTGAGGGTTACGGCAGGCGCGTGCGAATGGCGCACCTGGCTGTCGTCGGTAGTCACAAGGTCAATGGTGTGGCGAAGCTGCACTCGGAACTGGTGCGCAAGACGGTCTTCGCGGGCTTCGCTGCGATGTATCCGGAGCGCTTTACGAACGTGACCAACGGCATCGCGGTAAGGCGCTGGCTGAAACAGTCCAACCCCGGGCTGTCGCAATTGTTGACGGAGCGACTCGGTGCCGCATGGGAGAACGATCTCGACGAGCTGCAGCGTCTGGTCGACGCCGCAGAGGACCGAGAGTTCCGGGCGCGGTTCCGCGACATCAAGCTGGCCAACAAGCGCCGGCTGATCGCCGAGATCGATGCGCGCACCGGGCTCGACGTGTCGGCCAATTCGCTGTTCGACGTTCAGGTGAAACGCATTCATGAGTACAAGCGCCAACTCCTCAATCTGCTGTACGTGGTGACGCGCTACCAGCGGATACGCGCCAACCCGCAGATCGACATTGTGCCGCGCACGTTCATATTCGCCGGCAAGGCCGCGCCGGGCTATTTTCTGGCCAAGGCGATCATTCGCCTCATCAACAATGTGGCTACGGTGATCAACCAGGACCCGGTGACGCACGGCAAACTCGCTTGCGTGTTCCTGCCGGACTATGACGTATCGCTGGCGCAGAAGATCATGCCCGCCGCGGATCTGTCGGAGCAGATCTCGACCGCCGGGATGGAGGCGTCCGGCACCGGTAACATGAAGCTGTCGCTCAATGGCGCGCTGACCATCGGCACGCTGGACGGTGCCAATATCGAGATCGGCGATGCGGTAGGGGCAGATAACATTTTCATTTTCGGACTGACTGCCAGCGAGGTTGCAGCGCTCAAGTCGCGCGGCTACAGACCGCGCGACTATCTTGCAACCAACCGGGAGTTGCAGCAGACGATTGGGTTGATTGCCAGTGGCCACTTCAGTCCGCAGCAACCAGATGCGGCGCAGCCGATCGTCGATCGTCTGACGGGCGACAACGAACCCTATCTGGTGTTGGCCGATTTCGCGGCCTATTGCCGAGCGCAGGACAAGGTGGACGCGTTGTATCGTGATCCGGACGAATGGAGCCGCCGTGCGATACTGAACTGTCTGAGGATGGGGCCGTTCTCCTCGGATCGCAGTATCCGCGAGTATGCCGAGCGGATCTGGAACATCCGGCCGGTCATCTGATGGCAGGAGCGCGAGGTTTGCAGGCACGGTTGACTGATTTCGATCTGCATCTGTTCAACGAGGGCAAGCACTACGCGCTGTACGAGAAGTTCGGTGCACACTGTGGCGACGAGAGCGGCGTGCGCGGTACCCGCTTTGCAGTCTGGGCGCCGAATGCAACCGCTGTCAGCGTGGTCGGTCCGTTCAATGCCTGGGATGGTCGGCAGCATCCGCTCGAGTCGCGCGGTACTTCCGGTGTGTGGGAACTGTTCGTGCCCGGCGTCGGGCCGGGTGATATCTACAAGTACGAGATCAAGACCCGGCACGGTGAGCTGCTGCTCAAGGCAGATCCGGTCGGCTTTGCGATGCAACTGCGACCCGGCAACTGCTCGGTCGTCGCGGAGCTCGCGGGCTATCGGTGGTCCGATGATGCCTGGCTGAGCAAGCGAGCGCACAGCAAACCGCTGCGCGAGCCGCTCAGCATCTATGAGTTGCATCTCGGCTCCTGGCTGCATGTGTCAGATCGACATCCGCCGTTCCTCAGTTGGCGCGAAGCCGCACAGCAAGTGATTCCCTATGTGCGGGAGCAGGGCTACACGCACATAGAATTGATAGGCGTTGCCGAGCACCCGCTCGATGCTTCCTGGGGCTATCAGGTGATTGGCTATTTCGCGCCCACGTCGCGCTACGGCACGCCGCAGGACTTCATGTATTTCGTGGATCAGTGTCACCTGGCGGGGATCGGCGTGCTGCTGGATTGGGTTCCCGCCCATTTTCCGCGCGATGCGCATGGTCTGGCCGCATTCGACGGGACGGCCCTGTATGAGCATGCCGATCCGCGCCAGGGCGAACACCGCGACTGGGGCACCAAGATCTTCAATTATGGTCGTCATGAGGTGCGGAACTTCCTGATTGCCAATGCGCTGTATTGGCTGGAGCATTACCACGTCGATGGCTTGCGTGTGGATGCTGTGGCGTCGATGCTGTATCTCGATTACAGCCGGGAGCATGGCGACTGGTTGCCGAACCGCCACGGGGGTCGTGAGAATCTCGAGGCTATCGATTTCTTGCGAGAGTTCAACACCGTCGCGCATGGTCAGTATCCCGGGCTGCTCACCATTGCCGAGGAGTCCACGGCGTTTCCAGGCGTAACAACTCCCGTACATCTGGGTGGGCTGGGTTTCAATTTCAAGTGGAACATGGGCTGGATGAACGACACTCTGCGCTACTTTGCGAAGGATCCGGTGCATCGATCCTTCGAGCATGGCCTGATAACGTTCTCGTTCATGTATGCGTGGTCGGAGAACTTCATCCTGCCGATCTCGCACGACGAGGTCGTGCATGGTAAGCGCTCACTGCTCGACAAGATGCCGGGTGACGAGTGGCAGAAGCGCGCTAACCACCGCCTGCTGATGGCCTTCATGACGGCACACCCAGGCAAGAAGCTGTTGTTCATGGGCCAGGAGTGGGGTCAGTGGGCTGAGTGGAGTGAGGCGCGCAGCCTGGACTGGCATCTGCTGGAGCATGCCGGGCATCGCGGTTTGCAGCGGCTGGTCAGGGACCTCAATCGCGTTTACGCTCATCGTGCCCAGCTGCATGGCTCGGATGCAGACGGCGAGGGTTTCCGCTGGATCGATCTGCACAATTCAGCGGAGAGTATGTTCGCGTTCCTGCGCCTCGCGACACATGGAGACGCTGGGCTCCCGATCGTGTGCCTGTTCAATGCCACGCCGGTGCCACGCGACGACTACTGGGTGGGCGTACCGCGCCCTGGCAGCTATCGAGTGCTCATCGACTCGGACGCCGCCATATACGGTGGCTCCGGTTACCGCCCGCAGGTCGATGTCAGCACGATCGAGCGTCCCTGTCACGGTTTCAAGCATGCTCTGAAGGTCGACATGCCACCGTTGGCGGCATTGCTGCTGGAAGCTGGCGATGACTGAGATAGCGGAACGGGAAGCGCTACCTGGTGTTGCGCGGCCTCTGGGGGCGTCGGTCACGCGTGCGGGCGTCAACTTCGCCGTGCACGCACAACATGCGGAGCGCATGTTTGTATGCATCTATGACGCCACTGGTACACGGGAGACTGTGCGCTATGCGTTAACTGGGCGCACCGGCAACATCTGGCACGGCGTGATCCCCGCCGCCGATGCGACTGCGGGAATGCTGTACGGTCTGCGTGCGAGCGGACCCTACCAACCCGAGCTGGGACATCGCTACAACGCTAACAAACTGTTGCTCGATCCGGCCGCGCTGCAGATCGACGGCCGTGTCGTCTGGCAACCTGCGGTGCTCGACACCGGTCCAGGCACACAAGATGGCGCGCACGAACTCGATAGCGCGCCATTCGTGCCGCGTTGTCGGGTGGTCGAGAGCTCGTACGATTGGCAAGGCGATCGCCCGCCAGCGACGCCCTGGCGTGACACGTTCATCTACGAACTGCACGTCAAAGGATTCACGCAGCTGCATCCAGATGTGCCGCCAGAATGGCGTGGCAAGTATCTGGGTCTCACGGTACCGGCGGTGCTCGAATATTTGCAACGGCTGGGCGTCACGACGGTGGAGCTGCTGCCGGTGCAGGCGTTCGCGAGTGAGCAGTTTCTGCTCGAGCGCGGACTAACTAACTATTGGGGCTACAATCCGCTCGGCTGGAGTGCCCCTGACCAGCGTTATGCGGTGGCCGATCCGGTGCGCGAATTCCGCGACATGGTGCGAGCACTGCATCGGGCTGGGATCGAGGTGATCCTGGACGTGGTCTACAACCACACGGCAGAGGGTGGCGACAACGGCGCAACGCTGAGCTGGCGCGGCCTTGACAATCGCAGCTACTACCGGCTGCTGCATACCGACCGTCGTCATTTCGAGAACGTGACGGGCACTGGTAACACCGTGGCCATCGATCAACCGGCCGCACTCGATCTCGTGCTCACGAGTCTCCGCTATTGGGCCGAGGAGATGCATGTCGACGGCTTTCGGTTCGATCTCGCGCCCGTGCTGGCGCGTGATTCGGGGGGCTTCAATCCCAATGCGCCGTTCTTCGCCGCCTTGCGTGCCGACCCCGTGCTGGCCTATGTCAAGCTGATCGCCGAGCCGTGGGACATCGGATTCGGTGGCTACCAACTCGGCAATTTTCCGAGCGGCTGGTCGGAATGGAACGACCGTTATCGGGACACGGTGCGCGCATACTGGCGAGGCGACGGACGCTTGCTTGGCTCGCTGGCAGAACGTTTTTCCGGTTCCAGTGACCTGTTCCGCCAGGCCGGCCGCAAACCGACGGCCAGCATCAATTACCTGGCGGCTCACGATGGCTTTACCTTGCGCGATGTCGTCTCCTACGACCACAAGCACAACGAAGCCAATCTCGAGGACAATCACGACGGACATATGGACAACCTGAGTTGGAACTGCGGCGTGGAAGGTGCTACCGATGATGTGGCCGTCCTCGGTTTGCGCGACCGTCAGGTCCGCAACATGCTCGCCACTTTGTTCTTTTCGCAGGGCGTGCCGATGCTGCTGGCAGGCGACGAATTCGGTCGCACCCAACGCGGCAACAACAACGCCTACTGTCAGGACAACGAAATCAGCTGGGTGGACTGGACGCTGGCGCGTGACAATGCGGCCATGGTCGAGTTCGTGGCAGAGCTGGCCAGGCTGCGGCGCGAGCGCGGCGAGCTGCGGCGTGACACGTTTCTCAAGGGCTCGGTGCTGGCCAGTCATTCGCGTGACGTGCTGTGGTGGCACCCGCGCGGCCAGGAACTGACCGGGTCGGACTGGCACGATCCCTATCTGCGTACACTCGCGATCGGCATCGGCTCCAGCGGCTCGAATCATGATTTGCTTTTGCTGCTGAACCCGACCGGCGACAGTTGTGAGTTCCAGTTGCCCATGCCAGTGGGCGATCTGCGCTGGCGGCAGTTGCTCGATAGTAGCCTCGCAAGACCGTTCGCCTCGCAACTCGTCGCCGAGCGTAGTTACGTCGTACCATCCCGTTGCGTCGTGGCATTCGAGCAGGTTGTCGTTTGAAGGCTGAGTGGCTGACGGAGCTGGCGCGATTGCGTGGCATCGGCGATGCATTCCATGACTATCGGGGCGAGCTGCGGCGATTCTCCTTGGCGACCAAGACCGAGCTGCTGCGGGCCATGGGCGTGGCGGTCGATGATCCGATAATGCTCGAGGCTGAAGTCGCGGCGGCAAGGCGCGCGTGCGCTGGTAGCGTCATCCGACCGGTCGTCGCGATTCGTCCGGAGGCCGCCAAGGTTGCGATCGTTACGCGCGCGGATCAAGACTGGATTACGTTGACGTTCGAGATCCGATTGGCGCCTGGCGGCACTGCCGAGGGTGCGGCACTGATTCGCGCGCTCGGCGAGATAGAGAGATTCACGGTCGATGATGTGCTCTATGTTCGGCGCGAGTTGCCGCTGCCGGCCGGTCTGCCGCCCGGCTATCACCAGTTGGACCTGCGCGTCGGCGATCATGCCGTTGTCTCCGCGCAGCTGATCGTTGCGTCGCCACAATGTCAGCAGTACGCGCAGTCCGCCGCCGGATGTCGTGGCTGGGGTGTGGCCGTGCAGCTCTACGCCTTGCGGTCGGCCAAGGACTGGGGCATAGGTGACTTCCGTGATCTCGATGCGGTCGTGCAGCGGCTCGCGCCACTCGGCGCCAGCTTCGTCGGTCTCAATCCGCTGCATGCGCAGTTCGGCGCCAACCCGGCACATTGCAGCCCCTACAGCGCTTCGAGTCGGCTGGCTCTGAATACACTCTACATACAACCGGAATGGTTACCAGAGCTGGCCGAATGCGTCACCGCCCAAGCGGTGTTCGCCAGTGCTGCGTTCCAGCTGCGGTTGCAGGCGGTCCGCGCCGCCGCGCACGTCGACTACTCGAGTGTCGCCGCTCTCAAGCGCGAAGTTCTGGAGTTGTTGTTTGGCCATTTTCGCAGCCGCCACCTGGAGCTGGACACGACGCGCGGCCAGGCGTTCGGGGCGTTCGTCGCCGCGCGCGGCGAGGCCCTGCATCGACATGGCCTGTTCGAAGCGCTCGATGAGTACCTGCAGCAGCGCTACGGTTCGGTGTCGGGCTGGCAGAACTGGCCGGCGGAGTATCGTCGCGTCGACGGACCCGCGGCACAGGCATTCGCCGTGGAGTATGCCGAGCGCGTGCAGTTCCACGTTTGGCTGCAATGGGTCGCAGCCGAGCAGTTAGCTAGTGCGCAACAACGTGCTCGCGAGCTGGGCATGAGCGTTGGGCTCTATGCCGATCTCGCCGTGGGTGTGAACGCGGGCGGTGCGGAGGTGTGGTCGGACCCCGACAGCTTCGCGCTGGGGGCTTCGATCGGTGCGCCGCCGGATCGCCTGGCACTCAAGGGGCAGGATTGGGGCTTGCCGCCGTACGATCCACAGCGGCTCGAGGCCCGCGGTTTCGAGCCTTACAAACGCTTGCTGCGTGCCACGCTGCAGTCCTGCGGGGCGATCCGGTTCGATCACGTGATGGCGTTGTTCAGGCAGTGGTGGGTGCCGCGCGGCGTCGAGTCCATCGATGGGGCGTACGTACACTTTCCCCTCGATGTGCTGCTGTCGATACTCGCGCTCGAAAGCGTCGCGCAGCAGGTGATCGTTGTCGGTGAAGACCTCGGTGTCGTGCCGGACGAAGTTGGTCGCGCCATGCACGACTACGGCGTGTATCACTACAAGGTGCTGCTGTTCGAAAAAGAGGGCGAACGCTTTCGAGCACCGGACCAGTACGCGAGGCGTGCGATCGCGACTGCGACGACCCACGATCTGCCAACCTTGCGCGCCTGGTGGCAGGGGGACGATATCGCGCTGCGCGAACGACTCGCACTCTATCCTGCCGACGAGGTTGCGTGGCAAATAGCGGAAGACCGGCGGCGCGACCGCGAGCAGCTCTTGGTTGCGCTGGAGTCGGTGCAATTGCAGCCGGTAAAGCCGCGTCACGGCGATGATCCGTACAGCGATGAGCTCGCCCGTGCCGTGCATGAGTTTCTCGCTGCCAGCAACGCTGAACTGGTCGCCGTCCAGATCGAAGACCTGTTGGGCATGACGGAACCGGTGAACGTGCCGGGAACCAGCGGCGAGTATCCCAACTGGCGTCGCAAGCTGCCATTGCCGCTCGAAAAGATCTTCGAGCGGGCCGACATCCTGCGGGCTCTGCAGGCTGTCAATCGGCGTCGTGCCACCTAAGAAATCTTGGCAGCATCCCTGAGCGACTGGATCATGGAGGTCTTCAGCAGGAACTGCCGTGCCAGTTGCGGATCCGCTGCGGTACGCATGAACTCCTCCTGCCGCTTGCGCTGCACATCCGGATCTCTGGCCTCGAGCAGTTTCTTGTTGTTGATCGTATGTTCCTGCACGACGTTCATGCAGATGAGGCGGCGCTGTTTGTCGTATAGATTCAGTTCTTCATCGAGATCGGCACCCTCGTTGATGCGCGTCAGACGCCCCGCGAGGTTGATGGCGTCGTGGATGCCACCGTTCATGCCCATGCCGCCGAGCGGATTGTTGATGTGCGCGGCATCGCCGGCAATCAGAACGCGTCCGCGTCGGTAGGTCTTCGCCACCCGCTGATGCACCCGATAGAGCGTCCGATGGCCGATCTCGTACGGCTCCGAGTGCGGTGCCATGTGTTGCAGCCGGTCCTGGATCCACGCGTCCGACAGGAACAGCGAATCATCGGGATTGTTGGGATCGGTGGGGATCAACACCCGCCAGAGGCTGGTGGTCTTCAGCAATACGAGCCATTCGTCTGGATCGGACACATAGTTGACGAGCGCCAGACGATCGAACTTGGTCTCGAGCGGGAACGGCGTCGAAGCGACCAGGAATTTCTCTGGATAGGTGAAGCCTTCGAAGCTGATGGCGGTGGCTTTGCGCACATTCGAGTCGGCCCCATCGCAGCCGAGTAGGAACGAGCCCTCGTGTACGCGCTCCCCCTGCGATGTCCAGACCAGCACCTCGACACCGTCAACGGTCTGGTGTACGCCCTTGACCGAGTGATCGAACAGACACTTGGCGTGCTTGTATTCGCGCTGCAGCTTGTTCCAGATCAACTGCGTGACTCGCCATTGCTCGGTCTGCACTCGATACGGATGGCGCGTGTCGCCTTTGAGCGCTGCCAGATTGAACTCGGCAATCGCGCCAGTTCGGCGGTCACGATACTGATAGCGCTCGGCTATGAGGCCGAGATCGATGATGGCTTGCGCGATGCCCAGCTCTTCCATCATGTCCATGGTGGGCGGGTGCCAGGTGGATGCGCGCAGTGTTTTCGGCAGCTCTGTGCCGCTTTCGAGCAGCGTCACCGGAATGCCACGCTGAGCGAGGTACAGCGCGGCCACGCAACCTACCGGGCCAGCGCCGGCAATGATGATGGGTTTTTTGATTTGCATGACTGAAAGTCTAGCCGAAGTTGGGCACGACCCAGCCATAATCGTCGTTCCGACATGGCATTGCGAGAACGCCGCTTGCGAATGCGACCAAAGGACGGATTGAGCGTTGTACTGCTCGTCGTGAGTGCGTCGTTCCCAGGCACGAGTCCTGCAGGCGATACCGTGTCTGCGCAGCAGGCCCGCACCGCGTCTCACCTCGAGGCACGGCTCGAGTCGTTAGTGAATGGTGGCGCTGGCGTCGAGATGGCAGGTATAGTTGTAGTGCGCACCGATGCGCTGGACGATGAGCAATCCGTTGCGGTGGGCTGCGCGCGCTTCGCAGTTGACGGTCGGTCTTGCAACCGGCGCCTCGCCGCGGAGCAACTGCTGCGAGTGGCATCGGTCTCCAAGCTGTTCACGGCCGTCGCGATTCATCGCCTGATCGATGCGCATCGGCTGACACTGGACGCCGATGCGTCCGGCCTCCTAGGTCACCCGTTGCGCAACCAAGGGTTCCCGCAGCAGCAGATCACGATTGGTCAGTTGCTGTCGCACACGTCGTCACTGCGCGACGCCGAGAGATACTGGATCCCCGCGCCTGGTACGCTGCGCGAGCTGCTGGCCGACCCGGGACGTTTCGATCGGCGCGCGCCCGGCAGCCGATTCGCCTATGCCAACATCAATTACAGTGTGTTGGCCGCAGTGGTGGAACGCCTCACGCAGTCGCGGTTCGATCAGTTCGTAGCGGACGATCTGCTACGGCCGGCCAACATCATCGCAGGATTCAACTGGCAGGGCTTGCACGCGTTGCCCGTCGACTTGACGGCCACTCTGTACCGTCGGCGTGCGATCGACGGTGAGCAATGGGAGCCCGATGGACCGTGGGTCGCGCAGGTCGATGCGCTGGAAGGAAGTCCGGTACCGCCGCTCGTCGCGGCAGACTATATCCCTGGCAGCAATCCCACTCTGTTCTCGCCACACGGCGGGCTGCGGATATCGCCGCGCGACCTTGCGCGCTTTCTGCGACGCGTGTTCCTGCCACGCGCGGACGAGGTAGCCGTGCTGACGCCGCACTCAAGGCTGGCGCTTTGTCGGCCCGTCGTGGATACCCGTGGCGGTCGCATGCAGGGCGAAACACAGCGCGGGCTGTTCGGCCAGTTTGGCTACGGGGCTCAGCCCAAGCGTCTGGACGGTCGGGAATGGTGTGGCCACTTTGCAGAGGCCTACGGGCTCAAGGGTGCGGCGCTGGTCGATCGCCGCCGGGGTGAGGTGCTGGTCTACTTCATTACCGGCTATGCGGATGAACCACCGCTCGCAGGACCTCGCTACGCCGGTCTCGACGCAGTCGAGGCAGCCGTGCTTGAAGCAGTGCTCGCCGGGCAGTGACTGGCGTGGCGCTGTCCGTGGCGCCTAAACTGCGCCGATGCAGACCTATCGACACTGGCTAGATAATGCCCTCGCGGCCGTAGATCCGGCTGCCAGCTTTGCGGAAGTATTCGATCCGTCGCGCGGCGTAGTCGCATCCCGGGTTGCCCTCGCTGCGCGCGCTGACGTCGATCGGGCCGTAGTTTCTGCACGCGCGGCGTTCGCCGCCTGGTCGGAGACTCCGCCGTTGCGGCGAGCACGCGTGCTGTTCCGCTTCAAGCAACTGGTGGAGCAGAATCGTGCCGCGCTCGCGCGGCGGATCTCGGCCGAGCACGGCAAGATTCTGAGTGACGCCGACGGTGAAATTACCCGCGGGCTCGAAGTCGTGGAATTCGCCTGTGGCGCGCCGAGCTTGTTGAAAGGCGAAATGGCGGACAATGTCGGTACCGGCGTCGACGTGTTCAGCTGGCGTCAGCCGCTGGGTGTGGTCGTGGGTATCACACCCTTCAATTTCCCGGCGATGGTGCCGATGTGGATGTTCCCCGTTGCGCTCGTGTGCGGCAATACCTTCGTGCTCAAACCCTCGGAACGCGATCCGGGCGCGTCGTTGCTGCTGGCCGAGTGGTTAGCTGATGCCGGGCTGCCGGCGGGCTGCTTCAATGTGCTGCAGGGCGACAAGGTGGCGGTGGATAGGCTGTTGGAGCATCCGGACGTTGCGGCGGTGAGTTTCGTCGGCTCGACGCCAGTCGCCGAGTACGTACAACGTCAGGGTGTTGCGCATGGCAAACGAGTGCAGGCGCTCGGCGGTGCCAAGAATCATCTGGTCGTGTTGCCGGATGCGGACCTCGACGCTGCCGCCGATGGGTTGCTGGGAGCCGCCTACGGTTCGGCTGGCGAGCGCTGCATGGCGGTTTCGGTGGTGGTCGCCGTTGGCGATGACAACGCCGACCGACTGGTGGCCAAGTTGGCGAGTCGTGTGCGCAAGCTGCGACTGGGCGTCAGTGAGGCGAGCGATGTCGATATGGGGCCTTTGGTGACCGCGGCCCATCGCACACGTGTCCTCGATCTCATTGCGTCAGGTGTCGCCGAAGGTGCGGAGCTGTTAGTGGACGGGCGAGAATCGGTGCCGGGAGTGTTGCGCGGCGGCTTCTTCCTGGGCGGCAGTCTGTTCGATCGGGTGACTGCCACGATGCGCATCTACCGTGAAGAGATCTTTGGGCCGGTCCTTGTGGTTGTCAGAGTGCCGGATTCGAACAGTGCCTTACAACTCGTCAACTCGCATCCGTACGCCAACGGCACCGCCGTATTCACGCGGGATGGTGCTGCGGCCCGCAACTTCGCACGTCGTGTGGAGGTCGGGATGGTCGGCGTCAATGTACCGATCCCGGTGCCGATGGCGTTCTTCAGCTTCGGTGGTTGGCGTCGGTCGATGTTCGGCGACCACGCGATGCATGGTCCGGAGGGCGTCCGCTTCTATACCCGTCTGAAGACGGTGACACAGCGCTGGGCCGACGATGGGGATGGCGTCGATTTCTCGATACCGACGATGAAATAGGCGCCCGGACGAACGGCAGTATCTGCACGTTCGCGCAACATAGAGGCCTGGCCTGTTAGTCGCTTCGCTGCTGAAATCCTCCTGCGACCCGTCGTCGTGGCAAGGAGGACTTCATGAATACGTTCAACCATCGGCAGCGCGGTCAGGGCATGACCGAATACATCATCATCGTGGCGCTGATCGCGATCGCCGCCATCGGTATCTACCAGGCGTTCGGCGACATCGTGCGCGGGCAGACCTCGATCGCAGCGTCGTCCCTAGCGGGCAACGAGTCCGGCGGAGCGAGAGGTCTGGTCGATGCAGCGCAAGGGCGCAGCAACCAAACGGGTAGCGCGGCGCGCGACCTATCCGACTTCGCCGAGGATGCGGGTGACTAGTTCGAGGCAGGCGGATGTGCAGCGTTGCGGCTGCGCGTCCGCCCCGCTTCGGGCCGACAACCAGAGGAGCAGTTCATGATGCGCGAACACGGACAGGCATTGATCATGACACTCGCGCTGAGTGCCGCGCTGGCGGCGGCGCTGCTGCTCGTGTTCAACGTCGGCCAACTGGCCAATGCCAAGCACCGTCTGCTGGCCTCGGCCGACGCGGCAGCCTATAGCGCCGCGGTCTGGCAGGCGCGCTCACTCAATTATCAGGCGTACCTGAATCGGGCGGTCGTCGCCAATGAAGCCGCAATCGCGCAATCGGTCAGCTTGCGGTCGTGGTCTGGCTATATGAACGTCACGCTCGACAACATCAACACTGTCGGTCAGTTCATTCCCTACGTCGGCCAGGTTACCCGGACGCTCTCGCGCATCTGGGAGCGACTCGATGCGGTCCTGCAGCCGGTGTTGGTCGCGGCGGAACACGGCATCAGTGAGCTTGATCGGGTCTATGCCATGGCGGCAGAGGGCATGCACGCGGCGGCGCTCGCTGGCACGGTACCTGTCGTCCGCGAGGTCCTGGCGCGCAACGCGGCAGACAATCAATTGACGCGCGGCGGGGCTGTGCTGCTGGCAACGAATCTGCGGGCCTACCGATCCTTGACGCGCACCTACGACGGCGTGCAGCGCACTCGCCAGGCAGATCTCGCGCTGCGCTCCCGCGATGGTTTTACACGCAGCCGCAGCTGGGAGCCAGCAATCGAAAACGCCAGCATTCCACTGGCGCTGCGCAAGCGCGGTGGTACCGATCTGCTGGGCCTGGATGAATGGCGTGCCATGGATACATTGGCATTGCATCGCCGCCGCGGCGGGCTCATCGGTTCCTGGCGGGAGGCTTCGTCGATCGGCTGGGGTGGTGCGCAGAACGGATCGCGTACGTGGCGACGCGGTGATCACGGTGGCTCCTGGCGTGTCAATCCGCGCACGTCCCGCCGCGCACAGAACGCCACGGCCAACCGGTCCGGCTATCGGGGCATCCCGGCGCTCCGTGACGTGGTCGTCGGGCCGCGCAGCTCGACTGCCGAACTCAGGATTGCTGTCGAAGTGGCGCGCGATCGGCGCTCGCTGCGATTGGCGGACACTGTTCTGCGCAATACAACGGTCGCGGTACCGACTGCCGATCGTCGGCTGACCTTTGCTGGGTCCATGCCCCGCGACCAGCTCCGCGCGATCGCCGAGGCGCGTGTGTTTTTCGAGCGACCCGAGCCGCGCGTCGACGGGCGTCGGGAGCTCGCCAGTCTCTACAACCCGTATTGGCGGGCACGCCTGGCACCGGTGCGTAGCGCTAGCCGTGCTGCGGCCGCGGCGGCCAACGGCATCGTCGATCCGTTCGTGGATGCGCGGTGATGCGAACGCCGCACCCGGGTGACCAAGTCGGCCAGGCACTCGTCGAGACGCTGGTCGCGATGCCACTGTTGCTAGCCGTACTCATTGGCGTGTTGTACGTCGGGCGATTGCACGACATTGACGCGCGTACGGTTGCCGCTAGTCGTTATGCTGCTTTTGCCGCCGGCGAGCGCGTCGCGTCGGAAATGCTGACCGCAGACAATGGCCGGGTGGCAGCGCGCATCGTCGCGCCGTCTGATCGCGCCTTGACAGCCGACGATCGTTGGGATGATGCCAGACTCGCGGCGCAGTACGATTCCTTGTGGGTGGTGCCCACGAACCAGCGGCGGCTGATTCGAGCAGCACGCGACGTTAGCGTCAGCGTCACCGAGGGGCGCTTGGCCGGGGCGCGTGGCGCAGCACTCGACACGGCCCTGACAGTCACGCGGACGGCATCTTTGTTAGGTCGCGGTCGCTTCGACCTGGCGAACGACGGGGTACTGACGGCACGCGCCGCAATCAACGTAGCGCCGGCACACGGGTTGCCAGCACCGCTCGATTCGCTGGGTCTGCAGTTGCGCGCCGAGGTAGCACTGCTGACCAACGCCTGGGCCGCAACGTCCGTCGAGCAGACCGTAGCTCGGGTCGAGGCGCTGCATCCGGCGAGCGGCGTGGGCGCCGTGTTCGAATACCTGCAACCCATTGTGTGGCTCGCGTCCATACTCGAGCCGGCCCTTCGTCAATTGTGCGTAGGCGCGGTCAATCCCGAAATCGTCGCGCCAGACCGGCTATTGCAGGATGCCACGGCAGGGTCGGGGAGCTGGAGGTCGCGATGTCCGTGACGCGGCGCTTCGGATGCATTGCAATCCTGCTCGGTGTCGCGGGCGCTGGCTGTGTTGCCCCGGCGCTGGGACGGCCGACGACCGACGCCTTCGCGTGGCTACCGGAGTTGTTACCCGATACGATCATCGAGCCTCTGCCGACACCCACCATCGTCAACGGGATAGCGCTCGAGATCGTCGCCGCGCATTCATCCTTGCCAAGCACTGCCTGGGAGCAGCACCTGCGCGAGCAGTGGAGTGGCTTCGGCGCTGACTACGCGGTGCATCAGCTCGGTGCCAGTGTAGTTGTGGCGCGCCGCCGCGCGCCATGGCAGGACACCGCCGTTGTGCGCAGTCTGCCTACCGGCGCCACGCGCATCGTGTTCTCGCGCCTCGATCTTTCCAATTCGGCGTTGGCCGCCGGCTGCGAACTCTCCTTGCCGCGGGGCATACAGCTGCGCTCGGCAGTCCGCTCGCCGCAGCTCGCCGCCGGGCGTACGCTGACCACCGAACAGTGCTGGCTCGAGAGTCCCGCATCGCCGTCGCGTGTGATGTCGTGGCTGGCTGCGATCTGGCGTCGCGAGGGCTGGCAGCAGAGTACGCAGCATGTCGACGCGGCGGCCAGTCGCATCCGTGCCAATTGGCACCGTCGCGGCATCGAGCGGGTTGTGAGCGCGCAGCGCGTTGCCGGTGCTACCGACATCATCGTGTTGCAGCAGGTGACGCCGTGACGCGATCGGCTGCAGTACGCGGCCAGGCCATGATCGAGTACTTGCTCGTCACTGCGATCTTGGTTGGTGCCTTGTTCGGGCGGTTCGGTCGTCAGACCTCGGCCGCAGAGCAGCTCGCCGCTGCATTGCACAGTTACTGGCAATCGTTCGCGCGTCTGGTAGCGCTGCTGTGAGGTGCTGAGGCCATGAATTTTCGCAGTCTTACCGGTTCGATCAACGCCCTGCTATTGATTGCAGCACTGCTGTTGGGCGGCGCCACATTCTGGGGTATCAACCGCCACGTGGAGCAGCGCGTTGCGATGACTCAGCGGGCGCTCGCGAGTCGCTACGTACCGCGTGCGGTGCTGGTGGCCGCGCGCGATCTCGCTGCCGGTACGGTTATTGCGGCAGATGCGATCGCCGTTCGGCAGATGCCGCGGGCATTCGCCGCCAGCGATGTGCTCGATCCGGTCGATCGGCAACGCATCATGGGCGCAACTCTGGCACGTAGCTTGCGAGCCGGCGATCCGCTGACGCTCGCTACTGTCGTTGCGCGGGAGGCGTTGCCGTTCTCGACGCAGGTAGCAGCCGGCGAGCGCGCGATCACAGTGCCCGTCGACGAAATAAGCGCGGTGGGTGGTCTCATCGAGCCGGGCGATCGCATCGATCTGCTCTACAGCTATGACCGACCGCTCGGCAGTGCGGCTGACCCGAGCGCACGTGCTGCCGTCCGCCTGTTGTTGGCAGATGCTGCCGTGCTGGCGACCGGCAAGGCAACTCGTACCACGCCCGTACGGATGGCCGACGGGGGGCTGCGTGATCTCGACACCGACTACAGCACTGTGACCTTGCGTGTGACGCCGCAACAGGCGCAGATCGTTACGCTGGCGCAACGCAGTGGTGAGGTCGTTGCGGCGCTGCGCAACCGTGGTGATGCCGCGCCGCTGCAGCTCGCTACGCTCGATTGGCTGACAATGCTCGACCCCGACCTTAAGGCGCGCACTGTCGAGCAGCGCCGCCGTTTCGTCGGGCCGTCGGTCGAACTCATCGTAGGCGGTCAAGGTGGTGCGGCGGCGTCCATCCGCCGTGTGCCGATAGCTCCAGCTGGCATCTAGAGGTACACCCATGCGTCTGGCACTTGCTCTGTTGGTTTGCGTTGGTCTGTTGGGTCCGGGCGGGTTGCTCGCGGCCGAGTCGGTGCCCGAACAGCTCGAAATGTTCGTGGGCGATAGCCGGGTGTTAGGAGTCAGCGTACGACGTGTCGCCGTAGCGAACGGCAAAGTATTGTCTGTCACGACTGTGTCGACTGACAGTGTGCTGTTGATGGGCGAGGGTGCCGGCACGACCATTGTGCAGCTCTGGCTGCGGGACGGCACGCAGCAGCGCCTCACGGTGCGGGTAGTGCCGGCCGATCTCGAGCATACGCTCAGGAGCGTCAACGAACTGATTGCGGGTGTGCCTGCATTGCGCGCCCGGATTGCCGGCCAGCGCGTCGTGATCGATGCGGCGGCAGCCGACGAACCTTCCGCCGCGCGTGCCGAGACAGTGGCTGGACTTTATCCGGGCACAGTTCTGAATCTCGTGGCGACAGCTGGCGTCGACAGAATGATCCATTTCGACGTGCGGATCGTCGAGTTTCGGCAGTCTCGTCTGCGCGAGCTCGGTATTCGCTGGAATACGGATATCGCCGGACCGACGGCCAGTCTCACCGCGGACGTCGCCAGCAATGCGGCTCTGCGCACGCGGCCGGTGCGGGCATTCTTCGGTATTGCCACGGCTCTGGAATCCCGCATTCGACTGCTGGAAGAAGACGGTGATGCAACGGTCGTGGCTGAGCCGACGCTCAGTTGTCGCAGCGGCGGCAGCGCGCGCTTCGTATCGGGTGGTGAAGTGCCGATTCCCGTCATCGACAAGCTGGGTGGCGCAGACGTCGAGTTCAAGGAATACGGCGTCATCCTCGACGTCCGGCCGGTAGTGGACGCCAGCGGTGGCATTGTCGCGCGCGTGGATACCGAGGTGAGTCAGGTCGACGACGCGCAGCGAGTGTTAGGTGTGCCAGGGTTTCTCAAGCGGCGCAGCGCAACCGACGTTACGCTGCGCGATGGCGAGACCCTGGTCATAGCAGGGCTCGTCAACCGGCAGCGATCGGACAACACGACGGGGATACCGGGGCTACGGCGCGCGCCGGCGGTCGGGCGGGCATTTCGCTCGAGCGCGCGGCGACACGAGGTCAGCGAGCTCGTCATCTTTCTGACGCCACATCTGCTGACGCCGGAGGCGGCACCGGCCGACTCCGCCGCTGTCGCCGCTGCGGCTCTGGCGGACAAGCTGCAGCGGGCTCGTGACCGCATGCGTGCGCCATGAAGATCGATGCGCTGTCGATCGACGGACCAACGGGTACGCGTAGTCTGCCGCTGGGCGCCAGGTGCATCACGGTCGGCAGCGCGACGGATGCGTCCCTCGTACTCACCGGCGCCGGCGTCGCGCGCTGTCACGCTGAATTGCTGCGCGACGACAGCAGCGGTTGCTACTGGCTGCAGGACCTCGGTACTGCCGATGGCACCTGGGTAAACGACGAGCGCATCGTGTGCTACGGACCGCTGGAGGAGCGCGATCAGGTACGAATCGGCGGCTACCGCCTGCGGCTCATACCTACAGCGACGGCACGTCCACCAGGGTTGCGGCACCGTCGCTGGGGCAGGGCCGGCACGGCAAGCGCCGTCGAGCGGGCCGATGTTGGGCCAGCGCAAGCGGCGGCGCCTGCGCCGCTTCAATCGAGTCGCCTGGCGGCTCGCGTGCAGGAGGAATTGATCGAGCGCCTCGATCTGCGCAGGCGAGATATCGCGGCAATGGCCGAAACAGAGTTGCGGGCAGCAGCTAGCAAAGTCCTCGACGAGATCATGCACGCGGATTGGCTGGCCGACGTTTCCGACCCGGCTACGTTCAAGAAATTTGTGCTCGATGAAATGCTGGGTCTAGGTCCATTGGAGGCGTTGTTAGTCGACGATGCAGTAACTGAGATCATGGTCAATCATGCCGCAGAGATCTACGTCGAGAAGGCGGGCAGGCTGGAGCGGGTAGCTGCCGCTTTCAGCAGCGAGAACGCGCTGTACGGCGCCATCGAGAGAATTGTGGCGCGTGTCGGCCGTCGGGTTGACGATGCCTCGCCGATGGTCGATGCGCGCCTGCCGGACGGCTCGCGCGTCAACGTGGCCATTCCACCCATCGCGCTGCGCGGTCCGGCCATCACCATACGTAAATTCGCCCGCCAGCGCCTGGGTCCGACAGAGCTGATTGCGGCGCAGTCCCTCGTCGAGTCAATGATGGATTTCCTGGCGTTATGTGTCGAGCAACGGCGCAATATCGTCGTGGCTGGTGGCACCGGAACCGGCAAGACGACGCTTCTGAACGTGTTGTCCGGCCTCATTCCTGCCCACGAGCGAGTCGTTACCATCGAAGACGCCGCCGAGTTGCAGCTGTTGCAAGCCAATCTGGTCACCCTCGAGGCCCGACCGCACAATGCCGAGGGCCGCGGGCTCGTGACGATTCGCGATCTCGTGCGCAATGCGCTCAGGATGCGGCCCGACCGAATCGTCGTCGGCGAATGTCGTGGTGGCGAGGCGCTCGACATGCTGCAGGCAATGAATACCGGCCACGACGGCTCCCTTACGACTGTACATGCCAATAGCCCGCGCGACGCGCTCTCACGTCTCGAGGTGATGGTGCTCATGGCGGGGATGGATCTGCCGATCGCGGCGATACGCGAGCAGATCGCTGCAGCGGTCAATGTCATCGTGCAGCAGACTCGCTTCGCCTGCGGGGCGCGTCGCATCACCCACATCGTCGAGGTCACTGGCATCGAGGGCGGCCGCATCCAGACTCAGGACTTGTTCCGATTCGTGCCAACCGGGTTGAACGAACATGGTCGAACCAGCGGCTATTTTTCGGGCTGCGGCAATATACCCGCCTTCTACGACGCGCTCGAGAGTGGTGGCTTGCCGCTGGACCGCTCGCTATTCGCCATCGCCGACGATAGGCGCTCGCAATGCTAGTCTGGTCCGCCCTTGCGGCGCTGGCGGCGATGCTTGTCGTCCACGCGTTGGGCCGAGGTGCGCGCTGGCAGGCGGTTCGGCATGAAAACCGGCTTGCCAAGCTCTCGGCCCGCGACCTCGCTGATCTGTTCTTGTTCATCGAACCCGCTGTGCTCGTCAGATGGAGTGGGGCGGCATTCGTACTCATCCTGCTGACCACGTGGACGTTCTCCGGCAGCATCTTGCTCGCAACAATGGTTGCGCTGCTGACTTGGGCAGTGCCGGGTGCGATGGTCAGCGCGATGCGCAAGCAGCGGTTGAGGAAGATCGCGCAACAGTTGCCGGATGGTATCGACGCGCTGGCGATGGCGTTACGCTCCGGCTTAGGATTGAACCAGTCGCTCAGTGTCCTGGCTGAGCAGCAACCAGCGCCGTTGTCGCAGGAGATTGCACTGGTCAGTCGCGGACAGCGGCTGGGGCTCACGCTCGACGAGACCTTGCAGAGATTCGCGCACCGGGTCCCGCTCGATGAGATCGCGATGCTGAGCGCGACGATCCGCATCGCCCATGAATCCGGTGGCACGCTGGCCGAATCTCTCGATCGCCTTGCCGACACCGTACGTCGCAAACTTGCGCTCGAAGGCAAGATTCGAGCATTGACTGCGCAAGGTCGCATCCAGGGCATCATCGTGGCGCTGTTGCCGTTGGCGTTGCTGGCCGTGCTGCTGTGGATGCAGCCAGAAAGCATGCGTCTGCTGTTCACCAGTGTCGCCGGTTGGGCAACGCTCGGCGCAATCATCGTGCTCGAGTGCACTGGCTATCTGCTGATCCGGCGCATCGTGCGGATAGATGTCTAGTTGCGGCAGCGCGGGGCAATGCGATGAACGGGGACACACTGCTGATTGGATTGCTTGCGGCTGTTAGTGTGATGTCTGCAGCGGTCCTCGCGTTCCGGGTCACCCGACCGGTGCGGTCCGCGACCCGTGGCGCACAGCGCGCTATGCCGCGATTGCTGCGGTGTCTTTGGCCACTCGTGCGCGTAGTCGCCTACTATCTCGGTCCGCGGCTCAGCGTGCGATGGCGGCAGCGCACGCTGCGGCAGATCCAGGGCTGCGAGCTTGATCATCTGTTCCTGCCGCACGAATGGCTGGCCACGCGGCTGTTAGGGGCGTTGTTGGGGGCCAGCGTGTCAGCACTTGCGGCGAGTCATATGGGCGCCGGCGTGTTCTGGGTCAGCGTATGTGGCAGTGTGGCGCTGTGGTGGTACACCGGTCAGTGGCTGTCACGGCGGCGCGGCGCGCTGCAACGGCGCGTGATCCGCGATCTGCCAGTCTATCTGGACGTGCTCACCCTCGCGGTGGAAGCCGGCGCCAGTCTGACCGTGGCCCTCGGTTGGTGCATCGACAAGAACAACGACAGTCCGTTGCATCGTGGCCTGACACGGGTGCTGCGAGAGGTTCGTGCGGGCCGCACACGCATCGAGGCACTACGCGCATTCGAGCATCGTCTGGACATGCCGGCGGTCACGTCCCTGGTGACGGCACTTGTCAACGCCGAGCAGACCGGGGCCAGTGTGGGGCAAGTTCTGCGTGCGCAGGCGGCGCAGCGCAACGCCGAGCGTTTCGCGCGCGCCGAAAAACTGGCAATGGAAGCGCCGGTGAAGATGCTGGGACCGTTGGTTCTCTGCATCTTCCCGTGCACCTTCATCGTGCTCGGGTTTCCCGTCGCCATGCAGCTCAGCCGGCAGTTTTCCGAATGACAGGTCCGATCAAGCGCGCGCACGGTGCGACGTTGATCGAGTTCCTGGTCGGCGTAGTGGGCGTGCTGCTGCCGCTCGCACTGGGTACCTTGCAGCTGGCGCTGCTGACGGTCGATCGCCACCAATTGAACCTGGCTACGCAGCTCGCGGTACGTGCGGCTGCGCTGGAACATGGCAGCATGGCGACGTTGCGCCGCGAGCTGGCGCGCGGTCTGGCGCCGATGTTCGGGGACAAGCAGGCGATGGCGCAGGCGAATGCCGTGATGCCCGTCGCAACCGCAAGAGCGGTCGCGCTGGCTGAGGTTCTGCGGCCCGACCTCACCCGTATCACCGTCCTGAATCCCACCGCGCAGTCGTTCGTGGATTTCGAGCGCACGCGATCCGGCATCCGCGAGATACCGGATGGGGCCTACGAACCGTCGCACCGCATGGGAACACAGTCGCGACAGACCTTGCTCGACGCCAATACACTCAGCGTGCGGGTCACTTATTGCGCGCGACTGATCGTGCCGCTCGTGGATCGGGTGATTCCAGCGCTACTCGCCGTCAGCGCTCGGGACGCACTCGCGCTCGGTTGTTATGCTGAGCGGAGGATTCCAATGACAGCGCGGGCAATCGTGCCTATGCATTCAACGCCCCGACGCGCGGCGCTCGGCTTGTGAGACAGGCTGCGGTCAGCTCTCGAGGTGCAGCAAATCCTCGGGCGTGTCAATATCGACCGCCGCATCCGGCATCGGCAGTCGTACGATGCGGTCAGCATGTCGATGTAGCAGGGCGCGGGCACCTTGATCGCCGCGCAGCTCGATCAACTCGCGGAAGCACCAGCGCGGGAAGGTTGCGGGCACACCCACAATACCGTCGTACATGGCTGCAACGATAGACGATGGGTTGCGGCGCGCCGTACTGAGTAGACGACGCAAATCCTCGGCTGTCACGAGTGGCTGGTCTGCCAACATGATCAACACTGTGTCGACCGTACCTGGCGTGTGCGCCATGCCAGTTCGGATCGAACTGGCCAAGCCTTCCGACCACTCGCGGTTGATGGCAATCGAGGCCGGCGTATGCCGCAACAGCGGCGTCAGTTCCGCAGCGTTGGCGCCGAGCACGACAGTGACCGCGTGTCCAGCGGCTTCTACCGCGCGTGTGACGGCGGCGTGCAGCAATGGCCGGCCATTGAACCGAACCAGTTGTTTGGGCGAGCCGAAACGCACCGAGGCGCCGGCCGCCAATACCAGGACGTGAGACTCGAACGCGTCGATAGCGCTAGCCGGCGGCTTGCTGCGTTTGCGGGGCTGCCGACGCAGGCTTCACGAGTGGCACGGGATCGAGCACCCAGGCTTTGGTTTCGTGACGGATAGGCGAGGGGATCGCATACATCGTGTCACGGCGTTCACGCGCAACTTTCAATGCCTCGACGTCGATTTTCCAGCCGCGACTCTCCCACTCCTTCAGTTTCTCGCGGTATTGAACGATGCACTTGTCATGTGGCATCAGCAGCTCTTTGGCAGTGGAGGGTGGCGTGAGTGTGGGTTGCAGCTTGTTCATCACCTTGATGTCTTGTGCAGCCACGAACATGTTGCGCTCGTTCACCTTCTTGTCCAGCCAGTTGTTGAAGACCGTGAACATCCCTTTCTTGGCAAACAGCACATTGCGGAAATTCACCAGGAACACCCGCGTATTGTCCTGATCGATCGGCGCTTCGAACATGTATTGGTGCATGGCCTTGGTGGCTGAGAAGTGGATGAACGTCCACATGTGGTTAGGACCGTAGGTGCCAGAGCCAGCCTGCATCTTGCCGCCTTCCTTGCGGGCGAAACGCATGATCGGATTCTTGAGTGGCGGTGCATCGAAAGTTGCCAGGAAGCCGTAACCCCATGGATTGTTGAGATGCGGCTCGAGCTGATCCATCCGGTACTCGGATTCTCGCTCGCCCTGATAGCCGTGGGTCGTGTGCACGTACTCATTGTGTGCCGGATCGAGGCCATTCTCGATCGACCGTTCGTAATAGTACTTCACATCGAAGGTGACAACCGTCGAACGCCAATTGGGATCGTTCTCCTCCTCGATCGGCAGGATCGGCGGGCGTTCCGCTTCGGGTAAATCACCCAGAAACGCGAAGACGAGGCCGTACTTCTCGACCACCGGGTAACTGTCCACTCGCGCGCGGGGCGGAATTTTGGCATTGATGCCAATGGAGGGGATGCGCGTGCATTCTCCGCGGTCATTGAATCGCCAGCCGTGATAGGGGCATTGCACCGTGCCGTCGTCCTTGCATTTGCCGCCCGCCAACGACCCGCCGCGGTGGATGCAGGTATCGGAGAGCACGACAGCCTTGCCGGACGGGTCGCGATAGGCAACGAAATCGTGCATCAAAATACGCGCCCGCTGTGGAGTGTTGCTCAAGTCCATCGAGCGAACTACCGGATACCAGAAATTGATGTACATGATTCGATTCCCTTAATAGAAGGTTCAGCGAGCGCCGGGAGCATGGAGCGGCCTGGATGACTGCTGGCATTTAGCCGCGCGACCAGCGGTGTTTGCAGCTTCCGACGGGCGTCTGACCACTCTACGGACTAGTCAACGATCTCCTGATTGTGCACAGTGTGCAACTTGCTAGGCTCAAAAAGTACTGGACAGTGATCCAACTGTGGTGTTTTGGCCACAAATATCGACTGGTCGTTACGCGGCCGGTGCCGGCATAGTCCGGCGCGTGCAGGAAGCAACATTCGTCCTGGGGGGGGCAACATGGTCAGATCTTCGAGCTTGATGATCAGTTCGGCAGCGCTGGCGTTGGCGAGCATCGCGCCAGGCAATAGTCTGGGGCAGGCAGCCGGCGGGAGCGACGTGCGCATGGACGAGATCGTCGTTACCGCGCGCAAACGCGAGGAAAACCTGCAGGACGTGCCGCTGGCCGTCACGGCCATATCCGCGGACCAGATCGCGCGCGAGGGTATTCAGTCGGTCGAAGACGTCATCGCTCGCGATCCAAGCTTGAGTTTCGATCTGGGCATTGCACCTTACGACACGCGCATCGTCATTCGCGGCCTCCCACCAACGCGGGGACGCCCCAATGTGGCGACGTTGGTCGACGGTATCGACGTGTCGAGTGAAGCGATCGGCGTTGCGGGTGGTTCGTTGTTGATCAATCCACGGTTGGTCGACATCGAGCGCATCGAGATCGTCAAAGGGCCGCAAAGCGCGCTCTACGGGCGCAGTGCCTTTGCCGGCGCCATCAGTTACATCACGGCCGACCCCGCGAAACAACTCGGCGGCAATGTTTCGGTAGACCTGAATCACGAGAACCAGAACGAGGTAAAGGCGGCTCTGTCCATGCCGCTCGGCGACACGCTCGGTATCCGACTCAACGGTTATTTTTTCGACGATGCCGGCTTCTACAAGAACACGATTACCAGCGCCGATGTTGGCGGCGGCGATGGACTCGGTGGCTCGCTGACGCTGAAGTGGGTCCCCAACGATGTTTATTCGTTGAAATTCCGCACTGAGTACTCCGATGACAATTTCGACCAGCCCGCTCAGGCGGCTGTGCCCTTCAACGGTACGTCGAGGGTACCGGCAGTGGCCTCCAGTTGTCGCACGTATTCGATCGCCAATCCCGGTGGCGCATCTCCAAGTACTGCCTTGGCGCCGCAGCTGGTCGGTACCGGGCCGATCCTGGACGCCTCCTGCGTCAATCTCGATGCCAACCCCAACTTCCGCTCGACCGCCGGCGCGCCAGTGTTTACACCGGTGTTCAACCCGGTCCGGTTGTTGGAGAACGCCACGGGCAACACCGGTGCTTACGACGATATGGATGTGCCCTCCTATCGCGGCGTGTTGCCGGACGGCAGCACCCTGAGCGTGGCCTACAATCCGGACTACACACTTTCAACCGACAATGGATTGACTGCGCCGGAGTTCTCGGGGACTGATCGGCAAGTGCTGCGCCTCTCGGCGGTGCAAGGGGTCGATTTCCGCTTTGGCTCGATCACCTCGCTGACCGGCTACACACTCGCGAAGGTCTCGACCAGTCAGGATTTCGACAAAATCGCCAATCTGACCGTTCAGCAGAACCTCAAGACCGACAACACCACCGAGCAATTCAGCCAGGAGCTGCGTTTCACGTCGGACTTCAACGGACCGTTGCAGTTGATCGGCGGCTTACAGTTGTGGACCGAACGTGCGGATCAATCTGACCGCAACAACACCGTGTTTGGCGCGGGCACCGGCTGCGTCATGGTGGCGGTAATTCCGTTCCCGACGCCGATGGGTATCTGCGCGGGTGGACCGACCACTCCGCTCGGGTTCAGCAGCATCGACGTGTCGCAGTACATGGCCGAAGTGGCCGCGGCTCGGGTGCCCTCGCTCACGCGGCGGCTGGTCGATCACCAGTCGGCCTATTTCGAGTTCGAGTGGTCGATCGTCGATTCGCTGACGCTGATCGGCGAAGCACGCTATGTCGACGAGGACAACGAAGTCGCAGCTGCGCCGACCGCAGGTAGTCAGGGGCCAGGCAGCGCCATTCTCTGCGGTGCCACGGGGCCCTGCACGAATACGGCGGCCATCCCGTTCCCGGCACAGCCAGGATTCCCGCCGACTTTCGCGGGCCCCACGCAATTGCCGATCGCCGGCTACTCGCGCAACGAGAGTTACGTGACACCCAAGGCGACGCTGCAGTGGCGCCCCAACGAAAACCTCAATATCTATGGCTCATACTCCGAAGGCCGCAAGCCGGGCGGGTTTGCCACGGTGACGATCGGCGCCTTCGGTCTGCCACCGCGCGATACGGTGGAGTTCGAGTCCGAGAAGATCAAGGTGTACGAACTGGGCGCCAAGTGGGTTTCGGCGGATCGGCGCATGCGCATCAATGCCGATGCCTTCTACCAGGACTTCACGGACAAGCAGATCTCCACGCAGGTGATCATCGGCTCGACGCTCGGCACCCGGGTCAGCAATGCGAGCGGTGCGGAACTGCAAGGTCTCGAGTTCTCGGCGCAGTGGCTACCTACCGAGCGAATCTCTGTCGGCCTCGGCGTCACACACTTCCTCAAGTATGAGTACACTGATTTCGAAACCTTGAGCACGGGCGCGGCCGAGATCGCGCGCGTCGGCAATTGCACGCCGATCACCACGGTCGTGGTGGCCACCGTGATGGGTACGCCGGTCAATCAGGCGCAGACTGTGTGCCAGCTGTCGCGTACCGGCAATCATCTGGAAGATACGCCCGAGACGGCGGTCGCCCTGAATCTCGGCTATCGGGCGCCATTCGGCGACGGCTCGAAGCACTGGTTCGCGGACCTGGACACGAACTGGGTCGACAAGCGCTTCGCCGAGGATGACAACTCGATCCTGCTCGACTCCTATGCGCTCGCCAATCTGCGCGTCGGGATCGACAGCGAGCGCTGGTCGGCGCAGCTGTACGTCGACAACCTGCTTGACGACGATACGATCAAGTCCGCCGGCACGGGGCCGGCCAATGCACAGGCCGATCTGCGGCAGGCCATCATTCTCGGCCAGCTGAGCGTGAGTGGCACGCCGGCCAATTTCCGTACGCCAGTCGCGCCTTTCGGGCTCGCTATTCCAACTTCGGTGTTTGCGTCGCTGCCCGACCCGCGCACGGTCGGCGTTCGCTTCAACTACCGCTTCTGATAGTCTCGTTTTGCCCAATCGCTGCCTTTTGGGCGCCTTTTGAGGGGGATGTCTCGTTATGAAAGCTGTTTACGATTGCAAGCGGTCGATTCGTGTTGCTGCGCTAGTCGTGGTCACGACCGGCGGCGGTTTGACTGGCCTACCGTCGATGGCACAGAACACGGTCGTGGGTCTCGAAGAGGTGGTGGTCACCGCGCGTAAGCGCGAAGAGAATCTCCAGGACGTGTCGATGTCGATCACGGCGATCTCCAGTCAGGAGATCGAGAAGCTCGGGCTCAGTAATATTGCCGATGTTTCGCGGCTCGACGCATCGCTGATCTACGACAAGGGTTATTCAGCGACCGACAATCGCATCTCGATACGCGGTTTGTCGCCGACCCGCGGGCGAGTCACGGTCGCAGTGCTGGTCGATGGTATCGACGTATCCAGTGAAAGCATTCAGTTCGGCGGCGGTTCGCTGCTCGCTACCAATCGGCTGATGGACTTGCACGCAGTCGAAATCGCCAAGGGACCGCAGTCGGCGTTGTATGGTCGATCGGCATTTGCCGGTGCGGTGCAATACGTGACTAAGGATCCATCGACCGAGCCAGAGGGTTCCGTCCGTGCCAGTTATTCGGATTATGGCCGTTACGAGGTAACGACAAGTTACAGCGACGCTGTCACGGACACGTTCGGTTTGCGATTCAACGCGGCCTACTGGAATCAGGACGGCATTTACAAGAACGAAGTCACGGGCGCCAAAGTGGGCGACGGCGATGGCTGGGGCGCTGCGCTGACGGGCAAATGGACGCCGTCCACTACAGTCGACATCAAGGCGCGGCTCGAATTCACCGACGATCATTACGGGCCGTCGCCGATCGCGCTGATGCCGATCAATGCGGTATTGGCGCGGCCGACTGCGGGTTCCACCTGCCTGACGGGCGCTGGTGCACCGGTTGCGACAGTCATGGGTGCCTGCCCCAGTGGCAGCGCCCGGGTATATGCGCCGACGTCGCCGTTCGGCATCTTCCCGTCCAGTAACCACGTCTACGCCAATCGTGGCGAGATTCCGGATGCGGGCGATCTCGCGGTGCGGTTCGATCGCAATCCGCTCACGGGGAGCGACTACAACGGTACGGATCGGCAGATCGCACGCGGTTCGGTCGTCGTCAATTGGAACCTGGGACCCGGCACGCTAACTTCGCTCACGGGCTATACCGATGCCACTTTCAGTTTCGACGAGGACGGCGATTTCGACTCCGGCATTCGCAATGGTGGGCCGGACCGGTCGGGTCGCGCAGCACGCTTCGACTACGACAACGACACGAAACAGATCAGCCAGGAGTTGCGTTATCGGTCGGATCTCGACGGTCCGTTGAACTTCACTTTCGGCGGGCTCTATTGGAACGAGGACGTCGAACAGATTTCCCGCTCTATCAACATCTTCTGTCTGGGGCCGGTGCCGCCGTTCGCTTTTGGCAATCCGCTGCCGTTGCCGGCGAGTTGCGGCAACTTCACCGCCAACCAGGTGCTGGGCCAGATGACGGCGATCCCGCGCTTGAACGCGCGCGAGATCGATCACAAGTCGGTATTCGGGCAGCTCGAGTGGCGCTTCGCGGATACCTGGAAGCTGTCGCTGGAAGGTCGTTACTCGGACGAGACGGAAACCGTCCGCGGTGTCGACTGCGGTCTGCCAACTTTGCCGGCCGGTATCGCCGGACCATTCCCCATTCCCTGCAACGATCCGAGCTTGGCCGGGTTCCAGGTGTTCGGTCCGTCCATCAACTTGCTCTATCCGTTTTTCAACACGCTGCAGTTTTTCGGTGTGCCGCCACCGTATCCGCCCGCTGTCGGCGTGACCCAGGCGCCGGGCGTACCGGTCAGGCTGCAGTCCGAGCACACCTCGTTCGCGCCGCGAGCCACGCTGGAGATGAAGCCGACTGACAACTCGCTGGTGTATCTCACCTGGGCCAAGGGCGTGAAGCCGGGTGGCATTTCCACCGTCACGTCCGGTGCCTGGCAGGACGCCGACTATGACGGCTCCTATGCCGAGGCGACGTTCAAGGACGAGACCGTAACGGAATACGAACTCGGTGCGAAAACACAATTCTGGAACGGGCGCCTGCGACTGAATCCAGCGATCTTCTTCATCGATTACAAGGACAAGCAGGTGGGCGCGCAGCTCGTGACGCCGTCCGGCATCCAGACGGGCCGACTGTTGAACGCTGGTAAGGCCGAGGTCAAGGGCCTCGAGATCGATGCCGAGTTGGCACCCAACGACAACTGGTTCTTCAAGCTGAACTACGCTTACCTCGACGGTGAGTTCACGGATTTCCCGTTCACGTCCACGTCGCCGACCGACGCAGCGCGTTTTGGCGACTGCCCGCGCAGCACGGGTTCAACGGCAGATCTGCGGCAGTGCTTCATCAATCTCAAAGGCAACAAGCTGGAGCGGGCACCGAAGCAGTCGGTCGTCCTGCTCGGCCGTTATACGGTGCCGGTCGGCAGCGGCAGCATGAAGTTCTATGTCGAGGGCGACGTGCAATCCCAGAGCGAGCGCGAAGTCGATATCTGGAACACCGTGCAGCTGCCCAGCTACACGCGCGGCAACCTGCGTCTGGGTCTGACGACTGACAAGTGGGATGCGTTGCTGTACGTCGATAACGTGACCGATGACGATACTGTGCTGACGGCCAATGCCTATCCAGGTGACGTGGCGCAGGAGCTGGGCGACCCGACTAACTTCTCGCCGGCCGATCAGATCGGTGTGGCCCTGCCGGATCCGCGCATCATCGGCGTGCGCTTCAACTATCGCTTCGCACAGTAGTTAGTTCCGGGGTCAGTCAGCAGTCAGTCGGAGAATCGGGGCGGGCGTTTCGCGAGAAACGCCCGCGCTCCTTCCCGGAAATCCGCGCTCGAGAAGGCATCGTCGTACAGCTTGTGCGACACGGGCGTCTCGCGATGCTCGCCGGCGCTGATCAGGTCGACGATCTGCTTGGCCGCGCGGACCGAGGTCTGCGCGTTCCCGGCGATGTCGAGCGCAAGACTCGTCGCCCGTGCCAATAGGTCGTCCGCCGGCACGACCGCGTTGATAAGACCCACGGCGAGCGCTTCGTCGGCCGCCACGCGCCGACCTGTGAACAGCAGTTCCTTGGCGCGGGCAGGACCGACGACCGCGACGAGGCGCAGCGTGTCGGCCAGGCTGTAGACCAGGCCCAGTTTTGCGGGCGGAATCATGAAATAACTACGGGGTGTCGCCAGTCGCAGGTCGCAGGCGAGCGCGATACCGCAGCCGCCACCTGCGCACACACCATCGATCACGGCGATCGTTGGTTGGGGCATCTGGCTCCAATCGCGCTGCCCGATCTGCACCGCGGCCTGCATGGCGCGCATGGCAGCCGGATCGGTGAGGCTACGCTGCATTTCGCCGATGTCTGCGCCAGCGCTGAACGCGTCGGTACCGGCACCGCGAATCAGCGTCACTCGGATTGCGGCGTCCGCTGCAATCGACGCGGCGAGTCTGGCCAGCTCCTGCCACATGGCGCTCGAGATCGCGTTGTGTTGCGCCGGCCGGTTGAATGTCACCCACGCGAGCGGCGGCGCTCGCTCGAATTTGATCTCATTCATGCAACTCTGCGATCCTCGCGCCAGCATTTCAACGAGTGAATCATCATGTATCCAGACCTCGAAGGCAAAGTGGCGATCGTGACGGGTGCCGGGCGGCGCAAGGGGCTGGGTGAGGCCATGGCACGGCGACTCGCGGCGGAGGGTTGCAAGGTGGTACTGAGCGATCTCGGGGCGGCGCAGGGGCCGGAGATGCCCGCAACCGCGATCGGCACGCGCTCGGAGCTCGATGAGATCGTGGCCGACATTCGCGCGTCCGGCGGTGAGGCGCATGCGGTGGTCTGTAACGTGCTGCAGGAGGCTGAGGTTGCGGCGCTGGTGGCAGCCACCGCCAAACACTATGGGCAACTCGACATCATGGTGAACAACGCTGGTATCGGCTATCTGATGAAACCTATCATCGAGACCGAACAGTCCAGCTGGGACGCCGTCCTGGGCGTCAATCTGCGTGGCGTGTTTCTCGGCATCAAGCAGGCCGCGCTGCAGATGATCGAGCAGGGTCATGGCGGACGGATCATCAATATCGGCAGCCAGGCGTCGAAATCCGGCTTTCCGTTTGCGGCGGCCTATGTGTCTTCCAAACATGGCGTCGTGGGTCTGACGCGCACCGCAGCGATCGAGCTGGGTCCGCACAAGATCACCGTCAACACCATCTGTCCGAACCACGTCACCACGGGGCTCGGTGCCTGGCAGAATGAGTTCTTCAGCGCGGCGACGGGCCGTTCTGAAGCGCAGTATCTGGCCGACATGCGTGCACGCATCCCCCTCGGCCGGCCCGGCCTGCAGGAGGATATCGCCAAAGCCTGCGCGTTCCTGGCGTCGGCGCAGGCTAACTACATCACCGGCGAGGCTATGAACGTATCTGGCGGCGAGGAATACCATTGAGCGCACTTTCCAGGGCTGGTTGGAGCAACGGCGCGCGGCTTGCCCTGTCACTGGTCGTCAACGTGGAAGAGGGTGCGGAGCAGAACATTCGCGACGGCGACCGCGGACCAGATCCGGTCGATGAGCTCGGCATCGTGCTGAAGACGCCGGTCCGCAACTTCGGCAACGAGAGCAACTACGAGTATGGCATTCGCGAAGGAGGGCCGCGGGTGCTCGATCTGTTGGCCAAGTATCAGATGCGTGCGACCTTTACGGCGTCGGCCATGGCGCTCGAGCGGGCGCCGCAGCTCGCCGAGCGGATAGTCGCCGACGGACATGAGGTGTGTGCGCATGGTTACCGTTGGCAGGCCCAGCTCGGCATGAGCATCGATACCGAGCGGGAGTTCATCGCGGCGGCCGTGCGCAGCATCACTCAGACTTGCGGACAACGGCCGGTTGGCTGGTTGTCCCGCTATCTGCATACCGAGAACACGCGGCAATTGCTGGCCGAGGCTGGCTTTCGTTATCACATGGACGACTTCAGTCGCGACGAACCCTGGGTCGATCGGAGCGTGAAGCCGCCGCTGCTCGTGTTGCCTTATGCGCTAGATTCGAACGACATGAAGCTGTGGTCCGCTCCGGCGCTGACGCCGGACGCGTGGTTCGAATACGCCAGAGCAAGTTTCGACTGGTTGTATTCCGAAGGCGCGCGACGGGAACGACTGATGATGTCGTTAGGCGTACATCTCCGCATCATCGGACGGCCGGGACGTATCGTGGTCTATGAGAAGTTCCTGCGCCACGTGGCTGCCGCGGGCGACGTCTGGATCGCGACGCGTCAGGACATCGCCGCTTCGAGCGACTGCGCCAGTCTGAGTACCACATAGTCGTCCCCGGGTTGTCCGATCAACTGCACTGATGTTGGGGCGGCGCGGTCGACCAGCTTCACGGGCAGTGCTACCGCCGGCCGGCCCGTCGCACTCGCGATGCCCGTGAACGTCGCGCATTCGGCTAGTCGTGGCGAGTCGGGCGTCAGCGCGGAAGTGGGTGTGGTAGGTGTTAGTAGCACGTCGATGGTCTCGAAGAGGCCGAGCACGCGCGCCACGAGCGCCGCCAGTCGAGATTCGTATTGCGCGACGTCGGCCCCGGTCTGCCGGCCACCGAAATCGAGCAGTCTCTGTAGTTGCGACGAGAAATCCTGCGGCGAGCTGGCGAAGCGGGCCGCGTGCGCGCGCGCCATTTCGATCTCGCACAGGGCGAACAACGCGCGATACGCACGTGCCAGCTGCCAGCCGGTGACATCGATGTGTTGCAGTGTATGGCCGGCGCCCGTGAGCGCCTGAATCGCGAGATTGTAGCCTGCGATCGATGCATCGTCGGGTGCCAACGCATCGAAACCGCTGACAAAACCGATGCGCATCGAGCGCAATGCCGATGGCGCAGCACGCAACGTGAGTGGAAACGATACGCGGCAGGCGCGATCCCAGCCGACTAGCGTTCCGAGCAGCAGCTCGAGATCACGTGCGGACCTCGCCATCGGTCCAACGTGATCGAAACGGTGGTGAGTAGGGATCACGCCGCGGGTAGAAATGGCGCCGAACGTCGGTTTGAGCGCCGTGACGCCGCACCAGGCCGCCGGGATTCGCACCGAACCTATCGTGTCGGTTCCCAGTGCGACGGTGGCGAGATGCGCGGCGAGCGCCGCCGCGGCACCAGCGCTCGAGCCACCCGTCGACAGGCCGGCGGCGATCGGATTGACGACATCGCCATAGAACGGATTGCGGCCGGCCGCGCCGAGCGCGCCTTCGTCCATATTGGTGAGCCCCACCACGATCGCACCCGCCGCGCGCAGTTTGTCGACGACGAATGCGTCCTCACGGGCGAGGCTGTCATGCCGGAAACGCAGGCCGGCGTGTTGCGGCCAGCCGCTCACCGCGATGTTGCCTTTGATCGCAATCGGCATGCCGTCCAAAGGCCCGAGTGATCCGCCGCGGGCGCGCCGCGCGTCCGATTGTGTCGCGCTCGCCAGTGCCATCTCGGGGTAGACGTGCGTGTAGGCATGCAGTTGCGGGTTCTGCGCGTCGACCCGCGCCAGCAGAGTGGCGACCAGTTCTCGTGCGCTGAAGTGCCCGTACGCAAGCGCCTCGGCGGTCGCGGTCGCGTCGAGTGCGAGCCTATCCAGCTCAACCAATGGCGCGCTCATCGAGCAGTCGTTTCGGTTTCTGGCGGCTGTCGATCTCGGTATGAACCGCCGTGGCACCGGGTGCTACCAACTGCACGTCTACCGCCACGCCCAGCCGCCGCGACAGCAGGTCCTGACAACGTCCCGACAACTCGGCCTGCGATTCGGTGCCTGCCCGCACTTCGATCAATACCGTCAGCTCGTCGCGACCATGCGCATCGCGCGTGGCGCGGCACACGTATTCACCCACGAACTCAGGGATTTCACTCAGAATGCCACTGAGCGCCAACGGATAGACATTGATCCCGCGCAGCTTGACCATGTTGTCGCTGCGGCCCAGCACGCCTGCGATCCGCGGCAGCGTCCAGCCCAACGATGACTGGCCCCCGACCCAATTGGTGACATCGTGGGTATTGAAACGAAGCAGAGGATAGATGTCGTCCCGGTAGAGCGACGTGACCACCATGTCGCCCGGCTGTCCGGCGGCCGAGGCTTTGCCAGTCGTGGGATCGATGAGTTCGAGGTAGTGCGCATCCTCGTAGACATAGAGCCCGTCCTGGTCCGGTCCTTCCGCAGCGATTGGCCCGGTGTCGGCGACCCCGTACCAGTCGTAGATTTCGGCGCCACCCCAGGCCGACGACAGTGCAGCGCGTGATTCGCGGCCTACCTGACCGGAAATCAGGCGTACGGGCAGGTCCCGACCCGGTTCGAGTCCAAGCTGGCGCGCCGTTTCGGCGAGCTTGCGGATGTAGTCGACGAAGCCGACGACGACGGTAACACGCATGTCCCGCATCAACTCAACCTGCGTCGTGGAGCGGGTTTCCTTGCCGGTGCCGGCAGAGAGAAACAGGCAGTTAGTGTAATGGGTTGCGGCCTCGCGCACGAAATGACCACCGTTGATCATGCCATGGCCGTAGACAGAATGGATGACATCGCCCGGCATGACGCCGTGCAGTTGCCACGAGCGCGCCACTAACAGCGCCTGCACTTCACGCGCCTTCGGACTGAAGTACACGACCTGCGGTCGACCCGTAGTGCCGCTGGTAGTATGCACGATGACCGGCGGCCGCTCGGCGATTGGCCAGCGCTCCATGCCATGGTAGTCACCGTAGGGCGGCTGCTCGGCCAGGCTCTGCATCAGATCAGCCTTGCCAAAGATCGGCAGCTTGTGGATGTCGGCGAGACCTCGCACATCTGCCGCCTCGAGTCCCGCGCCGCGCCACAGCCGCCGGTAGAACGGGATTTCCCAGGCGCGTGCGACGCAGCTCAGGAAGCGCTCCTCCTGAATCCGGTAGCGTGCATCGGTAGTTAGTTTGGCGAACTTGGCCGCGAACTGGCTGCCGAGTGGATGGTCTCGCAGCAGGGCAGCGGCATCGATCGATTGCAGGTAGGTCGGATAGCTCACGGCGTCGGGCACGAGAACAGCAGGCGGTCGACCAGCGCGCGCACATCTGCGAGCGACTCGAGCGACTCGACAGCCGCAATCAGACTGGCGGCGCCTTCGGCTGGCAGCGGATGCGCGCCGCTCGCTACAGCGCGCTGGAATTTGGCCAGATGCTGTTCGTGCGTCAGCGGTCGGCCAGGCGCGCCGAGCACCGCCGGCAGATCGATGGCATGTCGCGCGCCGTCGGCGAGGTCGATCTCGATGCGCTGCGGTGCCAGCGCGTTGAGCGATCGATTGTTATCGGGCAGCACCTGGATGCGCGCGGCCAAGGCCTGACGTTCGCACAGCGCGATGCTCGCAGGATCGAAGTCGCCGACGACCACCGTGCCAGTCAACAAGGCAGTCGCCGCGACATATGGCAGGCAAAGTCGCGCATACGAGGGCGCCATGTCGGCGCTCGCTGGCCGATCTACCAACTGCCGCACCAGCGGCGGGGCCAGTACCCGAACAGCACTGACCTCGTTAGCCGCAAATCCATGTGCTCGTTGCAGCGTCAAGACCCCATCGGCGCCGCCGTGGGTGGCGCGGCCCGATGGGAAAGGCTTGTGGGACAGCTCCGCAATGCGCTTGCCAAGCGTAAGCTGGCGGAAGGGCTCAGCTGTCCAGTCAGGATCGATGAGCGCGAAATAGCCGAACGGACCCTCCAGCCAGTCGCGAGGACCCTGCACCCCGCGTGTTGCCAGCTCGACCGAATTGAGGGCTGCGCGCGTGTTGAATCCGATCTGCAGCGGCAGGACAGGCGAGCCCTCGACGTGCGCCTGCATGGTGCCGCTCAACTGGCTATAACAACTACCGAGCGCGCTGCGTGTCGTGGCGGCGTCGAGCCGCAAGATGGCGGCGATGCCAGCCGTTGCTCCCAGTGCGCCGCACATTGCAGGTCGAAAGAACTGCATCCGATTGCGCACCGACTGCCCGATGGTCGCGGCGACATCGACGGCGACTGCACAGCCGAGCAGCAGCTCGCGCCCGCTCACTGGCCGTGTTGCGCCCGCAGCCTCGGCCCAGGCAACGAGCGTCGACAGCACGACGGCCATTGGATGCACCACGGCGGGTTCATGCAGGCAGTCCCACTCCTGGTTGTGGATCTGGTAACCGTTGATGAATGCGGCGGTGCCAGTGGGGACGCGCTCGCCCGTGCCCCAGATACGCGCGGCTTCACCGCGCCCCCAGGTTGCCGCCAGACCCTGCAGCTCCCGCACCAGCGGCACGCGTGTGCCCGACAATGCCACGCCGAAAGAGTCGAGTACGAACACCTTGGCGGCCGCAACCGATTTTTCCGGCAACTGCTCGTAGCGAGCAGCGGCGATCCGCTCGACCAGTTGGGCTGTGACCGTGTCAGGTGCGCTGCGCGCCATGATGGGATGCTAGCAAGGGTGCGCCGGCAACCGCTCGCCGCCCGACTCGCGACCGCCTAGCGGCTCTCGATACCGACCGCTCGTGGTGTAGTCTGTCGCGACCACGTATCGATTCCCGGCTGGAGGCTCTTCGAGACCGCGATGCAACAGATCACGCCAGCAGTCGACTGCGCGCCACCCTGGACCGACGCGGGTGTACACGCGATGTCGCCGACCGCTACACACGATGAGATCGCACGCTTCAATTTTCTCGCCAATCTCAACAAGTACATGGCGAACGTGGTCGTGGCGGGCAACCAGGTTGCCTACCAGTCGCGCGCCAGGGTCGCGTATGAACGCCAACATGGTCATGTGCCGGGTGATCGGCGGGAAATCCGCGCCGCCATGAGCACCGACCCTTACTACCAGATGTGGAGTGCATTGCGGCGCAATGCTATGGAGATGCGCCAGCAGGCCGGCCGAGCGCTCGTCTTGCGTCAGGCGGAGCAGCTCCGGGATCGGGCGCGCGCCCTCAACAGGAATGCCGTCACGCTCCAGCTCAACGCCGATACGCTCGTGCCGCGCTATCAGGCCGCGATCGACAATCATTGCATGCCGGGCAGCTACTACGCAGAGTACATCGACGACGATGTATCCGCCGCCGCAAACTATGACGTCGGCATGTTCGCGACGACGACCGGGCTTTTCGGACGTTATCTGGATGGCGCAGGGCGCGGTGTAATCGACTGGCTGGCACGGCGTCGTCCCGGATGGGTGCCCGCGCGCATCCTCGATCTGGGTTGCGGCCTGGGTCACAACACAGTGCCGATTGCCCAAGCATTTCCCGACAGTCGTGTCGTGGCCGTCGATCTCGCGGCGCCAATGCTGCGCTACGGCCATGCGCGCGCCACGGGCATGGGCATTCGCAACATCGAGTTCCGACAGGGCAACGTCGAGTCACTGCCGGATGCCGATTCCGCCTACGACTTGATCTTCAGCACGATGTTCTTCCACGAGACTTCGTACCAGGCCTTGCGCGCCATACTGCGAGAGGCTTCGCGGCTACTGGCGCCGGGTGGCATTCATTTGCATCTGGAGCAGCCGCCTTATCACGGCATGGATACGTTCGAGCAATTCCTGCGTGACTGGGATTGTTACTACAACAATGAGCCATTCTGGACGACCGTGCACGACACCCGGATGTTGATCGTGATGCAGCAGTGCGGCTTCGCCCACGACCAGCTGTTCGAGGACGAGATACACGCGCTGGTGGATTTGCAGATGCCGAAAGTCGACGAAGAAGTCGAGGACTTCGGTCGCGGGGGTTTGTGGTATGCATTTGGCGCGGAACGAGCGGTCTGACGAGCTGCAGGATCGGAGCATGGATCACCTGGAGATCATCAAACTTGCGAACGCTGCTGCACAGGGCAAGCGGCCGTATTTCTTTACTCAGCCTGATGTTGATCGTTTGTTGTCGATCGTGATGGCGGTCACTGCCGAGCTAGCCGTCACGCGCGAGCGCCTCGATACGGTCGAACGCCTGCTGGAGCGGCACACGTCATTTACTCGGGACGAAATCGACGCGTTTCGTCCCACTCCTGCTGAGGCGCAGGCGCGTGGTCAATGGCACATCGAGTATCTGGCGCGGGTTCTGCGGAGCCTGCAGCAGGAAGTAGAATCGCTGCGACGCCGAGCTGACGAGCCGAGTGCCGAGGATGTAGCGCGCGAGCTCGCGGGAAAATGAGTGCCGTACAAACTCGACTGGCTGCGGCACGTGAGCTGCTGCAGCGGAGCGCGTCGCATTTGCGTCGTGCAGCTCTGCACGATGGGCAGCTCGATGCTGCCAGGCTGGATGCCGTGCAGGTTCCCTGCTACGACCTTGCGTGGTGCGCCGCTGAACTCGCGGCGGCCGATGCGGTGCACGCATACGCCGCCCGAGCGACTGGCGATGATCTGAGTGCGCCGCTGGCGAATGCGTTCGCTGCCGAGGTGCTACAGCGTTGCGTGGCGCGCTGGAGCGCCCGACCGGCTGAGTTCGGACTCAGACTCGACGCTGTCCTGGCACAGGCACCGGCTAACGACCCGGTGCTTGAGGCGGCGGGTTCCAGCAAGTCGCTCGCGGCACTCGGCCATGCGCTCGTGGCACGGCAGGGCGTACTGCCGCCGGCACTGCTCGATCAGGAGCACGAAATGATGCGCGACTCGTTTGCGAAGTTCGCACGCGAAACAGTCGCGCCGTTGGCGCAGGCTATCCACCGCGATGATCTCGATATCCCGCTGGAACTGTTGACTGACGCAGCGGCGCTCGGTTTGTTTGGCGTGTCGATTCCTGAGCGCTATGGTGGCCTGCAACCGGACACCCATCCTGATACCATCGCGATGCTGGTGGTGACCGAGGCCCTGTCGCACGCTTCATTGGGTGCAGCGGGAAGCCTGATCACGCGCCCTGAGATCATGGCACGCGCGCTGCTCGAGGGCGGCACGGATGCGCAGCGCTCCCGCTGGCTGCCGGCCCTTGCGAGCGGCGAGCGGTTGTGTGCGATTTCCATCACCGAGCCTGATCATGGCTCCGATGTGGCGAGTCTGACGTTCCGCGGCACACGCGTGCCGGCAGGTTGGCAGCTCGACGGCGCCAAGACCTGGTGCACGTTTGCCGGTCGCGCCGACGTGTTGTTCGTCGTGACCCGCACTGATCCTGACATGACGCTGGGGCACAAGGGGCTGTCAGTGCTGTTGGTGGAGAAGCCGCCATTTCCCGGCTATGAGTTCGACTATCGATCGCCGCTGGGCGGACGGATCACGGGCAAAGCGATTCGTACGCTCGGCTATCGCGGCATGCATTCTTTCGAGCTGTTCTTCGAACAGTTCGTGGTGCCGCACGACGCCTTGATCGGCGAGGCTGCGGGCGAGGGGCGCGGCTTCTACCTCACGATGACAGGGATGTCTGGCGGTCGGTTGCAGACGGCGGCGCGCGCCAATGGCGTCATGCACGCCGCATTCGAGCAAGGTGTGCAGTACGCTACGTCACGGCGGGTTTTCGGTAAACCGGTGGCGGACTATCCGCTGACCGGCGCGCAGTTCGCACGCATGGCCGGCTGGCTGACCGCGTCACGTCAGTTCAGTTACGCGGTCGCGCGCCGCCTGGACGCTGGTGGCGACGGTCGCGAAGCGAGTCTAGTGAAGTTTTTCGCCTGCCGGACGGCGGAGTGGCTCACGCGCGATGTCATGCAAATCCATGGCGGCATGGGCTACGCGGAGGAGAGCGTGGCGAGCCGCCTGTTCGTCGACGCGCGCGTGCTGTCGATATTCGAAGGCGCCGAGGAAACTCTGGCGCTCAAAGTGATCGCGCGCGATTTGCTCAGCCGCGCTGTGTGATGCTCGCGGGCGATCAGAGTGCCCATGCCACGAGTCGCCAATCGAGCACTTTGCTTTCTTCCTCGTGATTGCCGCGGGCCGCGAAGGTCTCGACACGCAAGCGCAACAAGCGACCGGACGCAAGCTGTTCGATCGCCGTCACGAACACTTCTGACCGCAGCCGATCGTTCTCGATCACCGGCGCCACGTGGTCGCACGACTCCCAGGCCAGCAGTGTGATGAGAGAGGGAATGGCGCGCGTGATCTGCGCGAATGCGATCGAAACGGTATGACCGCCATATACCAACCGTTCGCCCAGATAGGACAACTTGGCGTCGGTGTGCGCCATCGCCATGTTGAGTGTTGCCCGCACGAGTTCCGGAGCGCTGGTGACCGTATCGCGCGCTTCGACCGCGAGGCGCATCCCCGCCTCGATCTTGGGCAGCTCGGTCGGTAGTCGGCTGCGCAAGGCCTCGAGCTGCCAGTTGGTCGGAGCGGCCTGCCGCAGCGTTTCGACATCCGGCTGAGTACCCACCCGGGTGAGGTCGTCGCCATGACCGGTTGCGGCGTCCGGCGAGCGGCAGGGGATCATCGGGCAGCGCCAGAAGTGCAGTACTTCTTCGTCGTGCTGGTTGCGGCTGACCATTTCGAGCGCGACGATTCCGGTTGCAGGACGTCCTGGTTTGATCGTGTTTTGCTTCAATGCGACGACACGACTCGTCGTGTGCAAGGTGTCATCTAACAACACCGGTCGCCTGAGGATCAGGCCGCGATAGAACAGATTGGCTTTGACACGCTGCGATGCCCAGGTGGTTTGGCCGATGGCGAGGTTGATCACGAGCATGGGATGGGCCAACGGTCGGTCCAGACCCGTGAGTCGGCGCGACAGATGGTGGTCGAGCGGCAACCGCAGCCGATCGCCGGTGATGGCCTGATAGAGCGCCGCATGTCCGCTCGTGAGCGTGACCGCCGGCGCGTCGTACTGCTGCCCAATGCGAAAGTCTTCGAAATGGGGCCCGGTCACGGGGATCGGAGCAAGCGCTTTGGTTGGGGACTCAGGCGGCCGCGTATCTGTCATGCTGGGATTATGGGGGACCGGCGACGATACCGCGATCATGCAACGCGCCAATTTGAGCGGCCGACAGGCCAGCTACTGTTGCGAGGATCTCGTCCGTGTGCTCGCCCAGTCGAGGCGCCGGTACAGCCTCGAGATGCAGACTGCTGGAAAAGAATATCGGCGAGCCCGGCATACGATAGCGGCCAACACCGGGCTGATCCTGTGCCGTGAACAGGGGGTTGCTGAGTTGGGCCTCCGGATCGTTCGCGAGCAGCTCGCGCACGGTCTGGTACGGACCGAAAGAGACGTCGGCTGCGCGCAGCGTCTGTTCGATCGTGTCGGAGTCGCGCGCGGCAATTCATGGCGCCAGCACGTTCGCGAGTACCTCTCGAGCCTGAAATCGATCGCCTTCCCGCGTCAGATCCAGCGTCGGATGATAGGCGGCAACGGCCGTCGCAAACGCCTCGGTCAGTCCGGTAGCTTTGCACAAGTTCAGCCACTGCCGCTGCGTGAGGCCCACGATCATCAAGCGTCGCTGATCGCGGCTGACGAAGTCACGGCCGAAAGCACCGTAGAGATAGTTGCCATACCGTGCCCGATCGTTGTCGTTGACCTCCACTTCACTGATGAAGCCCAGATGGCCGAGTGTTGCCAGCGCGACATCGAGCAATGCGACGCGCGCATACTGGCCAGCGCCCGTGATGCGCCGATGCCGCTCGGCTGCTAACAATGCGACGGCAGCCATCTGCCCCGTGATGTGGTCCCACGCCGGCAGCACATGATTGACGGGCTCAGAGTCCGAACTTGGGCCCGTCAGTGATGGAAAACCGACGCGTGGATTGACGGTATAGTCGACGGCCGAGCCGCCGTGTCGATCGCCCGTGACGTGAACATAGATCAGATCTGCACGGCGCGCTCGCAGCGTCTCATAGCCAAGCCAGCCTCGAGCGGGGAAGTTCGTCAGCAAGATCCCGGCGTCGGGGCCGGGCGCGGCGATCATTGTCGCAATCAGTTCCTGGCCCTCTGGCTTGCGCAGGTCGATCGCCACCGACTTCTTGCCTTTGTTCATGCCAGCCCAGAACAAGCTCGTTCCGCCGGCGGTGACGGGCCAGCGCGCTGCATCGAGCCCGCCGCCGATCGGATCGAAGCGGATCACTTCGGCGCCGAGCTGCGCGAGCGTCATGCCGCCCAATGGCGCGGCCACGAACGCCGAGCCTTCGATGATGCGCAAGCCCTGCAGAATGGAGGTCGTCATTGCGGTTAAACTAGTGACAATTACAAGTGGCGGAGTGTACTCAATTGCGGACTTCGAGCGGCATCTCATGGCGGGGCACTGCATATGCTGCGGCGTGAGTTCGTCCTGTTGTCGGGCAGCGCAGCGCTGGCGCTCGGCGCTGGTCTCGCGCGTACGACACTGGTCGCGGCCGCTACCACTGCCCTGCAGCGTGGTGCGGACGGCGCGCAGCGCGCAGCGCGTCTGCCATTCGCGATGCTCGACATTCTGCCGACTAACGACATCGTCGTGCGAGTAGCGAAGTCGGAGATGGGGCAGGGGGTGCTGACGTCGCTGCCGATGCTGGTTGCCGAAGAACTTGGTGTCGAGCTGGCCGATGTGCGCGTCGAACTTGCGCCGGGGGCCGCGGCGTTCCGTGACGCCCGGGGCGGGCAGATCACCGGCTATTCAAGCAGCGTGTCGAGCAGTTTTCTGCCGTTGCGAGCGATGGGCGCTGCCGCTCGGGAGATGTTGATCATTGCAGCGGCGCAACGCTTGGGAGTCGTGCCGACCGCGCTCAGGGTGCGCGGACGCACGGTCGTGGACGACGCCACTGGCCGCGCTGTCCCGTTCGCCGACTTGCTGGAGTTTGCGTCCATGCTGCCCATCCCAGCGGCGCCGCGACTGACAGCGCCAGCCGACTATCGACTGTTAGGCCGAGCCTTGCCACGTGTCGATACCGGCAACAAAGTCGACGGCTCGGCGCAGTTCGGCATAGACGTTCGGGTCCCGGGTGCGCGGGTCGCCGTCCTGGCGCGTCCACCGACGTTTGGAGGCAGCTACCAGAGTTTCGACGATGCCGCTGCGCTTGCAATGCCGGGCGTAGAGAAAGTCGTGCCATTGCAGAGCGGCGTTGCGGTCGTCGCGCGGGACTTCTGGTCCGCCAAGCGCGGACGTGATGCGCTCGCAATCGCGTGGCAACGCGGTGCGAACGGCGATCGATCGAGTGCGACGCACGCCGCCGAGCTGGACGCGGCGTTGTCCAAGCCTGGCAAGCTGGCCCGTGCCGAGGGGCAGGTCCCGGACGGCCAATTGTTCGCTGCTGCCACTACCAACCAGGCGTCCGATCCCGTCTTCGCCGAGTACCGGCTGCCGTTTCTCGCGCATGCCGCGCTCGAGCCGCTCGCGGCCACCGCGCACGTACAGGCCGATCGCTGTGAAGTCTGGGTAGGGACGCAGTCGCCGAGTCGGGTGCAACAGTGGGGCGCCAAGCTGACGGGGCTGTCGGAAGATCGGATCATCGTGCACACGCACACTATCGGCGGTGCATTCGGCCGGCGCGGCGAATGGGACTACTACCTCGAGGCGATCGAGCTATCGCAGCGTCTGGCTGTGCCGATCAAGCTCATGTGGACGCGCGAAGACGATATGCAGCATGACTTCTATCGTCCGGCGAATGCTACGCGGCTGGCCGCTGGGCTGGCGGCAGATGGTCGAATCGAGTGGTTCGCAGGACGGGTTGCCGCGCCATCGATCAATAGGCGGCGCAGCCCCGCAGCGCTCGAGCGCGGGGTCGATCAATCGTTGGTCGAGGGTCTGTTCGATCATCTGTACTCGATCGGCAATCAGCGCATCGACTACCACGAGGTCGAGTTGGGTGTGCCGGTCGGCTACTGGCGCTCGGTAGGCCATTCCAGCAACGTATTCGTTCTGGAGAGCTTCATCGATGAGCTGGCGCAGCGCGCCGGGGTCGATCCGCTGACCTATCGATTGAACATGCTGGCCGGCGAACCGCGGATGCGCGGTGTGCTCGAAGCTGCAGCCGAGGCCGCCAACTGGGGTCGGTATGCGGGCGAGCAGCGCTCCGCGGGGCGCGGCCAGGGTCTCGCCTGTGCCAAGAGCTATGGCACCTACGTGGCACAGGTCGTCGACGTTGCGATGACCGCCGCGGGTCTCGAGATCGAACGTGTTGTTTGTGCTGTCGACTGTGGGCAGGTCGTCAATCCCAATATCATCGAGCAGCAGATGCACAGCGGCATCATCTTCGGCCTGACGGCGGCGCTGCGTGGTGCGATCACGATCGCGCAGGGGGCCGTGGCCCAATCCAATCTGCACGACTATCGGTTGTTAGGAATCCATGAGTCGCCGCCGATTGAGGTGCGAATCATGGCGAGCAGGGCGTCACCAGGCGGTTGCGGTGAGCCGTCGACACCGGTAATTGCACCGGCGCTGGCCAACGCGATCTTCGCCGCCAGCGGTCGGCGGCTCAGACAACTACCGCTGCAGCCACAGCTAGGGGGCGTCTAGGTCACGTGCGTACGGTCGCGCATCGCGCTCGGCGAGCGCCGCGTGAATCTCGGCGATGATGGCCAGCGCGATGGACTCCGGCGCCCGCCCACCCAGATCCAGGCCGACCGGTGCGCGCAGGCGGGTCGCGAGCAGATCTGCCGCGGAACCAATATCCCGCAGCAGGCGCGCCCGCCGCGAGGGCGGGCCCAGCAGCCCGATGTACGGCACACGTGTTCCGGCCAGCGCGGCCAAGTAGGTACGGTCCGCGTCGAGATGATGACTCATGATCACCGCAGCGTCGAAGCGATCGAGCTGCATGCGGCTAGCGAGCTCTTCTGGCCGCAGTTCGATGACTTCCGCGCCAAGCGCAAACCGTGCCGGGTCCGCGTAGGCCGCGCGATGGTCGACGACCGAAACGCGCCACGCGAGAAAGGCCGCCAGCTCCACCACCGGTCTGGTGTCCGGACCGGCACCGGCGACTAACAACCGAGGTGGTAGCTGCAGCGGTACCAGCAGGGCGCGCAGCCGCGGCTGCTCGTGCTGGAACCACGTCGCCGAGGCTTGCCGCCTCGTGACGGTGGTTGCCGCGCGCATGGCCGCGCGCAGCGCAATCGACCAGGGAGCGAGTTCCTGGCCATTCGCCAGCATGGGACTGGCCGCCGGCATCTCGAGCGCATGCCAGCCGAGGGGCACCGACGGGTCGTCAGACTCGGTGACGAACGCCGTCACTGCGGGCAGTTCCGCTCGATAGGCGCGCGCCAATGATCCGAGTGGCTCCCAATTCTCCTGCGGGCCCACTCGGGTCAGCAAAATATCCATTGCCCCCTCGCAACCCGAGCCGAGCCCGAATAGCTGGTCGTCCGAGGAACGCATGTCATAGCTCACTATCGTGGCCAAACCGGTTGTGCGCACGCCGACGGCGCGCTCGCGCAGGTCGCCCTCGAGGCAGCCGCCGGACAGTAATCCGGCGTACTCGCCACTGGGTGCAATGAGCATGTGCTCGCCTGGTTTGGCATAGGTCGAGCCAGCCGTTTGCAGGACGGTAGCGAGCACTGTGGCCTCATTGCGCAGCCGGCAGCGTTCCAATAACGGCAACAGGCGGTGTATAGGCGTGGTCGTCATCAAGGAAGTATGCCATTTACACTGCGATTGCTTGCGCGGGGCACGGCCGATCAGTAGAGTCGCGGGGTTTTCCCACCTTCATTCCCTAATTTCGAGTTGCAATGCCTGCCGTAGACCCGGCCGCTTGGGTCGTGCATAAATTTGGCGGATCTTCGGTTGCGGACGCGGACTGTTTCCGGCGCGTTGCGACAATCGTCGAAGCGTTTCCGAATCCCCGTGTCGCCGTTGTTCTCTCGGCTTGCCGCGGCGTCACGGATGCACTCCTTGGCCTCGTCGAGCTGGCCGAAGCGCAGGACGACAGCTATCGAGCCGAGCTGGACCGCTTGCGCGCGCGGCACGCCGATATCGCCGAGAGCGTGCTCCACAACGATGCGGCACGGCTATACCTGGCCGCGTTCGATCGTGACCGCCACGATATCGAGGGCGTGCTGCATACGGTCAAGCTGACCCGTTCAGCGGCGCAGAACGTGCGGGATCTGATCGCCGGATACGGTGAAATCTGGTCGACGCGCCTGTTTCGCGAGTTGCTGGACCAGCGTGGCAAGCGCGCCGGCGTTGCGCAATGGGTGGACGCCCGCGACGTTATCGTGGTGGAGTGGGGCCCACTCGGACCCTTGGTAGATTGGGACGAGTCGCGAGCCCGCATGCATCGCGTGGCCGGCTCCAATGTCACGGGTACGCTGGTGATCACTGGCTACATTGCCGCAGACAAGCGCGGTGTGCAGACGACGCTGGGCCGCAACGGTAGCGACTTCTCGGCGTCGATCTTCGGCGCGTTGCTCGATGCGAGCGAGATTCAGATCTGGACCGATGTCGATGGCGTGCTGTCCGCTGATCCGCGTCGGGTGCCACACGCCAAGGTGATCGATTCGCTGTCTTACAACGAGGCGATGGAACTGGCGTACTTCGGTGCCAAGGTCATCCATCCGCAGACCATGGCGCCGGCGATCGCGCGCGGTATTCCGATCTGGATCCGCAATACATTCGCACCGGAAAAGCCGGGTTCACTGATCTGCGCGGAGCCGAAGTCGTCGCTGCCGGTCAAGGGCATCACGAGTATCGAGAAGATCGCACTCGTGAATCTGGAAGGCGCGGGCATGATCGGTGTCCCCGGCACGGCGCACCGTCTGTTCGGTGCGTTGCGAGAAGAGGGGATCTCGGTCATTCTGATCTCGCAGGGCAGCTCGGAGCATTCGATCTGTTGCGCCATCCCGGAGATCGAGGCGGAGCGCGCCGCACGCGTCGTGCGGGCCGCATTCGAGCGCGAGCTGGCCGACGGGCAGATCCAGAGCGTCGAAGTCGACCGTGAGCTCGCCATTCTGGCCGTCGTCGGCGATGGCATGGCCGGACTGCCGGGCGTGTCTGGGAAGGTCTTCAGCGCGCTCGGTTCGGCAGCAGTCAACGTGCGCGCCATTGCACAGGGTGCATCGGAGCGCAATATCTCCGTGGTCGTCAGTGGTAAGGATGCGACGCGCGCCCTGCGTGCCGTGCATTCCAGCTTCTACCTATCGCCCCATACGCTGTCGATCGGCGTGATCGGCCCTGGCACGGTAGGTAGTGTGCTGCTCGACCAGCTGGCCGCCGAGAGTGCCCGGCTGCGCGAGGATTTTCAAATCGATCTGCGTGTACGCGGCATCCTCTCGTCACGCCGAATGTTGCTCGCAGAGCCGGGCGTGGCGATGCAGGACTGGCGGTCGGCGATCACGGCGGACAGCGTCGCTGCCGACATCGACAAGTTCGTCGAGCACGTCAAGGTGGACTATCTGCCGCACACCGTGATCATCGACTGTACCGCTGACCAGGACGTGGCGCAGCGCTATGCCGGCTGGCTCGCGGCGGGCATCCACGTCGTGACGCCCAACAAGAAGGCCAACAGTGGCCCGCTGCCTTATTTCGAGTCACTGCGCGAGGCACGCCGCGCGGGCAGCAGTCACTACTTGTATGAAGCGACGGTCGGCGCGGGCTTGCCAGTGATCCAGACCGTTCGCGATCTGCGCGAAACCGGCGACGGCATCAGCAGCATCGAGGGAATCTTCTCCGGCACTCTCGCCTACTTATTTAACATATACGACGGTAGTACGCCGTTCTCGGCCATCGTTCGGGATGCCAAGCAGCGCGGCTACACCGAGCCCGATCCACGCGACGATCTGTCCGGCACGGATTTCGCGCGCAAGATGATCATTCTTGGCCGCGAGATGGGTCTCAAGCTCGAACTGCAGGACGTTTCGGTCGAGAGTTTGGTGCCACCGGGGCTGGAATCGCTGTCAATCGACGCATTCCTCGAGCAGCTCGCGCGGGAGGATGGCGCGATGCGTCAGCGGTACGATGATGCGAAGGCACGTGGCAAGGTGCTGCGCTATGTCGGGCGACTGAGCGCCGACGGCAAAGCGACAGTTGGAGTCGCCGAGATCGACACGAATCATGCGTTCGCCAACATCGCCCTGACCGACAATGTCGTGCGCTTTGCGACCACGCGCTATAACGACAATCCGCTGATCGTTCAGGGGCCGGGTGCCGGCCCCGAGGTTACCGCGGGTGGCGTATTCGCCGATTTGCTGCGTCTGGCAGCCTACCTGGGAGCCAGACTGTGACCGCGCGCCAGACCGCGACCGCCTTTGCGCCGGCCTCGGTGGGCAACGTCGCCATTGGATTCGATATTCTGGGGTTTTCGGTGGATGCGCTCGGCGACCGCGCGACCGTGACCCGCAAGGCGGCTCCCGGTGTTGTCATCACGGGAGCGACTGGCGTGGTGACGGACATACCGCGCGATCCAGAGAAGAACACAGCCGGCCGCGCCTTGCTGGCCATGCTCGAGCAGCTCGACCCTGGTTTCGGGGTGGAATTACAGCTCGAGAAGGGCATTCCGCTTGGATCGGGCCTGGGTGGTTCGGCGGCCTCCGCGGTCGCGGCCGTGGTCGCTGCCAATGCGTTGTTGCCGGAGCCTTTGGCCAAGATCGACCTGCTCAAATTTGCGATGCAAGGGGAGGCTGTCTCGAGTGGGTCGCTGCATGTTGACAACATCGCGCCGTCGCTGTTCGGCGGACTGGTACTCACGGTCGGCATCGATCAGCCCCGCGTCAAGCAGGTGCCCGTGCCGGCCGGTATTCGAGCGGTGCTCGCGCATCCCGACATGTTCATGTCGACTCGGGATGCACGCGGAATCCTGAAAGGCTCCGTCGAAATGTCGGATTTCGTCTGGCAGACCGCCAACCTGGCGGGATTCATCTCCGGTTGTTATACCGATGATCTCGACCTGATCGGCGCCTCGTTCGAAGACGTCGTGATCCAGCCGCAGCGACAAAAGCTGATTCCGGGCTTCGAGGCGGTGCGCAATGCAGCGCTGGCCGCCGGCGCAGTGGGCTGCTCGATTTCAGGTGCAGGCCCCACGGTGTTCGCCTGGAGCATGGTGCTCGAGGCAGAGGCGGTGCGTGACGGCATGTTACGAGAGTTTCGCCGCGCGGGCATCGATGCCGATACCTGGATCGTGCCGATCGAGCCGGTTGGCGCCAGACTCGTCGACTCATGAGTGTTGCGGCTCGATCGCCGGTCGAACGCGTGGCGCACATCCCGATGAAGTTTGTCAGTACACGGTCGGTCGCGGGCGAACACGTCACTTTTTCGACCGCCCTCGAACGAGGGCTGGCGCCGGACGGTGGCCTGTACGTGCCCGCCAGTTGGCCAAAGTTGTCCCTCGAGGATTTCGACCAAGTAGTTAGTCTGGCAGATGTCGCGGTAAATCTGCTGACACCATTTCTCGCCGGCGACCCGTTGGAAGATGACCTGGCTGCCATTTGCCGTGAGGCGTTCGATTTTCCCGCGCCACAAGTCGAAGTTGGTGCGGGGCAAGCGCTGTCGGTGCTCGAGTTGTTCCACGGTCCGACGGCTGCCTTCAAAGATTTTGGCGCACGCTTTCTAGCCGCTAGTCTCACGCGCCTGCGCACGAATGTCGAACGACCACTCAATATTCTCGTGGCAACTTCTGGTGACACGGGCGGCGCGGTCGCCGCCGCGTTCCACCGCAAGGATGCCGTGCGCGTTTCGGTGCTCTATCCGCGTGGTCTGGTGTCCCCGACCCAGGAGCAGCAGCTCACCTGCTGGGGTGACAATGTCCGCACGTTTCGGGTTGCTGGTACCTTCGATGATTGCCAGCGCCTGGTGAAGGAAGCATTCGTCGATACCGAGTTGCGGCGCCAGTTCGATTTGTCATCCGCCAACAGCATCAACGTGGGGCGACTGTTGCCGCAGATGGTCTACTATGCGGCCGCCAGTCTTGCGTCATTCCGTCAAAACGGCGTTGCGCCGTCGCTCATCATTCCGGCCGGCAATCTTGGCAATGCGGTGGCCTGCGTCTGGGCTCGCCACGTGGGCTTGCCGATCGGCGAGATCGTTCTGGCGCACAATGCCAATCGCACCGTGCCGGATTATCTCGACACCGGCGATTGGCGGCCGCGCGCTAGCCTTGCCACGTTGGCATCGGCCATGGACGTCGGCAATCCCAGCAACATGGAGCGCCTGCACGCACTGTTTCCGGAGCTCGCTTCGATGCAGGCGGCACTGCGGGCAGCCAGCGTGGCCGACGCATCGATCGAGGCGCGAATCAAGTCCGACTATCAGGCGTACGGGCAGATCTGGTGTCCGCATACCGCCACGGCTGCCGAGCTCTATGCGCGCCTGCCCGCGGGTGAACGGCGCGACAGGCAGTGGATTCTCGTCGCCACCGCGCATCCGGCGAAGTTCCGCGAGATCGTCGAGCCTTTGCTCGGGATAGCGGTGCCGGTGCCCAATACGCTCGCGAGGTTGTTCGCACGCGCGACGCAGGTCGAGGATCTCAGCGGCAGTCTCGTCGCACTCAAGGCCGCGCTGGTAGATTGAGCTACGCAATGAACGCCGCCAGCGACAATCAGATTCTGGAGCTTGCCATCGTGGCGCTTGCGGCCGTGCTGGTGGGTATCGTCGCATGGTTTGTCGTCCGCGCCGTGCGCGAGCGGCAGATTCGACGCCAGAAGGTCGATCTGCTAACGGGTGGTGCGGTGGACTTTCTGGAGAACGTGCTGGTGCCGGATGGCAGCGGTGGTTCCTACCACGTCGATTTTCTACTGCTGAATGCCCGTGGTGTCATTGTCATCGACTGGCGCGATCTGCGCGGCAACGTCTTCGGTGGCGATCAGATGACCGAGTGGACCGTGATGAACGGCGGCGAGCGGTTTACGTTCCCCAATCCTCTCAACCCGCTCTACGACCGGATCGCCGCCGTCAAGTTGATCGTCAAGGATGTTCCGGTGGAGGGACGCATCGTCTTCTCGCGCCGCGCGCAGTTTCCGAAGGGGCTCCCGAAGTGGACGGTCAAGCTCGACGCGATGCTGTCCGAGTTTCCGCCGCTGGAGCGCTCTGCCGTCGAGACTGCCACGGAGCGCTATCTGGAAGCCTGGGGTGCGCTGAAGCAAGCGGCGCAGCCGAGCTCGTTGCACAAGGCGCGTGCGGTTGCCTGACCATGGCTCCGCCGACGCTCAATCTGAACGTCGGCGGGGCGAGACGGTCTCCTAGAATCGGTAAGCGGCTGTCACGCCGATCTGGCGGCTGCGGGGCAGGGTCAACACAAAGCCACGCGGCGTGATGCGCCCGAATTGTGGCGTGCCGTAGGTGGCCGGGGTGATCCCGCGGGTATCCACATAGCGCAGGATGTCCAGTGTGCCGTCGTCGTCCGTCAGGTTCTTGCCCCACAGGGTCACGTCCCAGTTCTCGGTGGACAGTGTGTAGCGCAGCCCCAGGTAGGTGTGCGCCGGCGTCTTGTTGAGATTGTCAACCTGGCCGTACTTCGAGCCTTCGTAACTGACATCGCCGCTCAGCCGCCAGCTCAGGCCATTGCTGAACGCGCCCTTATAGCTCGACGAGAGCGAGGCCTGGATCTTCGGCGTGCGCGGTGAGTAGTTGCCCGCTACGCTGCCGTACTGCGCCAGATCCGCCGCAATTGCCGCGGCGCAATTGGGCATGCTAGACGTTGCGGGACCGTTTGTGCAGGTGAGGACCGGGCCGGTCGTCGATCCCGCGGCTGTCGTGATCGTGCCGGTCGGACTGGTGAGGTTCACCTGATTGTTGTCGAAGAAGCTCTTCAATTTGGAGTCGACGTACGAGAAGGTCGCCTGCGCATCCCAGCGGTCGGTGATGAGCAGATTGCCGTCGAGCTCCAGGCCCTTAATTTCCGTTTCGCCGACGTTGGCGATGAAAGAATTGACTGCGGCTGCGCCGTTCAAGACCCCGACGATGTTCGACGTGAGCTGCTGGCCGGTCAGCTTCGTCCAAAATGCAGCGACATTGAGATTGGCGCGTCGATCCAGCAGATTGAACTTGGCGCCCAGTTCGTAGGCTTTCGACTCCTCCTCGTCGTACACCGCCTTGACGGGCACATTGGTATTGATGCCTACCTGCACCGCATTGGCGGTGTTGAAGCCACCCGGCTTGGTGCCCTTCGCGGCATTGAGATAGTAGGTGGCGTCCGGCGTTGCTTCGTAGCGGAAGGTGAAGCGCGGCGTGGTGCTGGTCCACTCGCCTGCGAATCGACAGGTGTCGATCGACGCACCTGTGTTGGTTGTGATGAAGCAGGACGTGGTGCGCGGAATGGCCTGACCATTGATCTGCTCGGACTCTTCCTTGGCACGACGCACCTCGGCCGTCACGGTGAATTTGTCGGTGATATCGAAATCGACTTCGCCGAACAGCGCGCGATTCTCAAGCGTAGTCTCGGCGAGCGGCTCCACCGTCGACTGCGGGCATTCGATGTGGCCGGAACTGAGCCGCACGCAGTTGGTGGGCAGTACGGCGGTGTTTGGCGGAATGTACTTTTTGTTGGTCAAGTCGTCGCGATTGCCCTTGAAATAATAAGCACCGACTCGCCACCGCAAGCGCGATTGCTGCGGTGAGTCGAGTCTGATTTCCTGTTGGAAATCCTCGCGTTCGTACGAGCTGCCGCCCCAGAAGGCGCCGACCTGCGACGCACCGAACAGGTTCGTGAACGCATCGTAAGCGTCGTAAGACTGATCACTCTGTGACGCTCCGTCCTCTTCGTGATAGCCCGTGACCGTCGTCAGTTCGTAGCCGCCGCCGAACGACGTCTTGGTGGTGAGTGCGAAGCGCTGGTCGTCCCGTCGACTGCCCTGATCCGGGAATACGTCGCTGCGTTGATTGATGCGCAGATCGCCCGCGCTCAGTACTTCGCCGCACTGATAACCCGGCGAACGCGGCAGGATAGTCCCGGCAAAGTTGTTAGCAGCAGTGCCATTGACGACGCGCAACCGGCAGTTGTTGAATTCCCGGCCTTGCAGGCCGAGCGCGAGTGCGCCCGGATCATCGTCCTTGGCAATGGTCGCGAGCACCGTCGCCTCGAAATTCTCCGTGGGCGTCCACAGCAGTTTGGCAGTGCCCGAGTTGGTTTTCTGCTGCGCGGCGTCGGTCTGATCGAATTCGTTGGTGTAGTCGCCGTCGTACTTCCACAGCCGTACACCCACGTAGTAACGCAACTTGTCTTCGACGATCGGCCCGCTCACGAACCCGCTGGCCTCGGTTTCGCCGTGCTGGGCTGCCGTCAGCGAGATCCTGCCGGTCAACTCGTTAGTCGGCCGCTTGGTGATGTAGTTGATGGCACCGGCGAAGGTAGCGCGCCCATAGAGCGCTGCCTGCGGGCCTTTGATCACTTCGATACGTTCCAGGTTGCTCGTCTCGGTGGACAGCGAAGTGCCGCTGACGTACACGCCGTCGACGAAGAACGACGCGTTGGCCGCGCCAATGATGTTGGTTTGTCCGCGGATCGTCGGGCGCTCGCCGCCGGAGCGGCCGAAGGACGACGTATAAGAGAAGCCGGGCGTAAAGCGTGCGATATCGTCCGGACTCAGGATCCGCAGTTCCTCGATGCGTCCGGCGGAGAGCGCGGTGACCGACAGCGGTACGTCCTGCAATGACTCTTCACGCTTGCGCGCGGTCACCAGTACTTCCTCGATCTCGATGGGCCCGTCGGCAGTCTGGCTTTGCGCTGACGCAACATCAGCAACTAGCGGGGCCCCCAGTGCGAAGGCCGCAACGCCGGAAATCACCGCAGGAGCGGCAAGCTTGTACACGTCGATTTCTCCCTAAAAAGCCCACGATTGAGGCCTACATTCCAGTCGGGAGAATACGCCCATGCCCACTGCTGTGGAAGTGCTGCAGCGCGGGCCGCCACTTGTTGCTGAAAAGAAACGATAACCGAAGTGCAGTCAGGTCGGTCGTTGACAGTGGCCGCTCAGTTCGGGCGACACAAAGCCGACCCGATCGCTCGCGCCGCTCGCAAATGAGTTGCCGATGGCGACCCAGGAGTCCGGCGGGTCTTCGGGGCGTCCTTCGTACACTTCCAATCGCAACAGCTCGAGATAGTTGCGGCCAGAGTTCGACGGCCACATGCCGCGCGCGAGCTGCAGGAAGACCGGTGTCGGTCGCGGCCTGGCCGGCATCTGCCAGCGATAGAGCCCACCCCGGTCGTGCACGTGGATCGGGCCCGTGACCACTGCGGCGCCCACCGCAGGTTGGTAGCTCAGCTGACAAATGAATTCGCGCGCCTTGCCCAGACGCCAATGCGTCTGGTCAGGCCGGCCGACCGCAATGTCGCCCTCAGGCGTGCGTCCAGCGAAGTTGATCCACAGTTCGTCGTCCGTCAGGACCCAATGCCAGGACCAGGCGAGCACGCCGCCGGTATTCTTGGCGACACTGGTGCAAGCGGTCGCATCGGTCATGCCGACCAACTGCACGCCTTGCAAGCGCCACCACACGTCGCAGCCGGCGGGGCCGCCCGACGGCTCGCTCGCGGCAATTTCGAGTTGCGAAAGTCGTGCGGGGTCGTTCAGTGCCTCGACGGCCGCGCGCGGATCGCGCGGCGCTCGCGGTGACATGCGGATCGCTTTGCGCTCCTGGTCCACCGTCACGACCCACAGCAGTGTTTCGGTCGGGTCGAGTTGGCCGTCCTTGCCGCCATAGCGGACTGTGGCCAGTAGTACCTCTGGGCCTAATGCCGGCATGTCTACCCGAGCAAAGGATCGGTAGACCCGCCGGTGCACGAGTTCTGGCGGCGTCTTGTACTCTTGTTCGAAGAACTGCTGTGGGTAGCTGTCGAACTCACCATTGAGGCGCGTCAGCAGCAGTTCTGCCTGAGTACGCAATTCGATCGGCGAGTTCGTCGCGCTACCAACTGTCGGCAAAACGCAAGCAAGTGCTACCGTCAGGTACCGGCTTGCAATCGAACGGGATAGCAAGCGCGCGATCACTGCGTCTTCGGCGGTGGCATGGACGGATCGAACAGCTTGCAGCGGCCACTGTACTGGCGTGTGCCAAAGGCCGCGCGGTCGCTCGTGGCGTTGGCCCAGCCGTAGCCGAGCAGTTGGTGCGGCTCGTCGCCATCGGGTGTGCCCTCGTAGAGGCTCAGTCGCAGGACTTCGGCGCCATTGCCATCCGGCACATCCGGCAAGCGGCCGCGCAGCAGTTGGTAGTACACCTGGCGCGGCGGCGAGTCCTTGAGCTGGTAGACGAATGTGTCGCCGCCATCGTGCATGTGTTGGCCGTTGACGAACTGCGGTTCGCCCACTGCGGGTCGGTAGCCCAGCAAACATTCGTACTCGCGGGTCTTGGTAAAGCGCAGGTGTGCGCCATCGGCCCGGCCCGTGAACAGCTCACCCGTGTCGCGGTAGCCGTTGTCGTGTATCCATAACTCCTCTGGGTTCAGCACCCACTCGGCCTCCCAGCGCAGGCGAGTGCCGGAGCGCCTGGAGACCATGGTGCACGAATCATCGTGCGTTGCGTCGGCCGTACGCGCCACGAGTTGTTTGCCGTGCCGACGCCACAGCAGGTCGCAGTTGCCGCCGAAATCCGGATCCGGTGCGAGCTTGGGCCAAAGCTGCGGGTGTTCGTGCGCGTCGATGAATTGCTCGGGATCCTTGATGCGCCGCCCCGACACCTTGACCGCACGCCGTTCGCGGTCGATCGAGACGACGAACACGACCTGCTGGCCCGAGAACAGCGGTCCGTCGCTGCCACCAATACGGATCTGGGTATAGATCACGTGCTCGCCGAGTTGGGGCGCATCGATCCTCGCAAAAATCCGAAACTGTGATTCGTGCGGTCCGGACGGTGGCGCGCCTTCCACAGCTTCGATGGCGACTTGCGCGGCGTTGGAATACTCGCCAGGCAGCCAGCTCATCAGTGCGTCGAGTACCTGCGCGAGCTCCGTTGTGGCGCCGCGCGTGTCGGCTGCCGACAGCGTCAGTGGCGCGAGCAGCAGGCAGAGTGCGGGGGTACAAAGAGAGGACGCGGGGTGTCGGCTCACGGCCGCAGCATAGCACCGCCGCGCAGTGATTAGGTACCCTGTGATGAGGGGGCTGGAGTGAGTCCAAACAGACGCCGCGCTGCGGCCGTCGAGGTCGCTGCCAATTGTGCTGTCGACTCCTGCCGTGCCTTGGCGACAGTTGCCGCGATGTGCGGCAGATACATGGGCTCGTTGCGCCGCGAGCGGGGTGCAGGCTGTAGATCCCGTGGTAGTAGGTAGGGGCCGTCGGTTTCCAGCAGCAGCTGCGCAGCGGGAATATGCGGGACGATCTGCCGCAGATGCAGGCCGCGTCGTTCGTCGCAAATCCAGCCGGTGATGCCGATTGCGAGGTCAAGTTCTAGATACGCGTCCAATTGAGCTCGGTCGCCGGTGAAACAATGTGCCACCGCGCCGACCAGCGCCGGCCGGTGCTCGCGCAGTATGGTGACGAAATCGTCATGCGCGTCGCGTTGGTGGAGGAACACCGGTTTGCCTACCCGGGTTGCGAGTTCCAGCTGCCACTCGAACGCACGGCGCTGCACGGCACGCGGGGAATAATCGCGGTAGTAGTCGAGACCGCATTCTCCCACCGCCACGATATTGGTATGACCGGCCAACCGTGCCAGTGTGTCGCGATCAGCCGGCTGCAAAGTTTCGGCATGATGAGGGTGCACCCCCGCCGTCGCGAACAGCCGGCCTGCCGGGGCGGCCCGCGCGAGTTCGATCGCGTCAGTTGTACTGGCCAGCGTCGAGCCTGTGACGATCAGCTGTGTCACGCCCGCCAGCAGTGCACGCTGCACGACCGCGTCCCGATCCGCAACAAAGCTGTCGTGCGCGAGGTTGATGCCGATATCGATCAGCTCGAGTTTGGAAGAGGTCACACCGTGATAATCTGTAGGCGGTCGTTGGCGAACGCATTCTAGCCCAATTGGTTTTGTACATGAGATTGGCCCGATGAGGTGCGCTGCATGAGGCACGCGGAGTGATGCGCGCTGTGCGACGTGTTGCCTTGCAGTTGACGCTCTGCATAGCCATCCTGGCTGACGCACGACTGGCGCTTGCTGCAACACTCAACGATTCGGACGTCGAAGCTCGGGTGCAATACGCCTACTACACGAATGATTCACGTGCGCTCGAGCAGGTGGCCGCGAGTCTCGAACAGACGCTTGGTGGGCAGTCCGAAGCGGGCGGCGCACAGTCGTACCTGTTGGCATTGGCACGCTTTCGACAGGCTCAGTTGGCGCTACGGGAGCCCGTGGACAGGCAGTCCGCGGCGCGCAGTTCGCCGGACAACTCGGCTGCCGCACGCCATGGGCGCGCGTGTCTGGATGCACTCGAGCAAGCGCCGCGACCCGGCGTCAAGATGCCAGAAATTCTGGGGCTGCAGGCTGCCTGTTCGGCGCTGCTTGGTCGCGCGTCGCTGCTGTCGGCCCCGCTCGCCAATGCGCGCAGTGCCAGCCAACTGCGTAGCGCCGCGCTCGCCGATGCACGCAATCCGCGCGTCAGATTGATTGCGGCTACCGTGAATTTCGCGCGCGAAATCGACGACAGTGAGGCGCGCCAGCGGCTGCAGGAGGATCTCGAGCAAGTCGCTGCGTTATTCGAGCTGGAGCGTCGCGATACAGTGGGCGTGCCTAGCTGGGGCCATGCAGAGGTGTATTGGTATCTGGGTCAGGTGCTGCTGGCAGACGGCGACGCAGTGGCGGCGCGCTCGGCGCTCGAGCGGGCACTGTTGTTAGCACCGGATTTTGTCGCTGCACGCGAGCTGATGGAGCGCGTCGTCAGTGGGCCTGGCAGTCGATGAGGGTCGTCGAGACTGCCGGCACGCCGTATCCGCGCTTGTTCGCGCCGCTCGACCTGGGGTTCGTGCAACTCAGCAATCGGATTGTGATGGGCTCCATGCACACTGGCCTCGAAGACCGTGCACGCGACTATCCGAAGCTTGCGGCCTATTTTGCGGCGCGCGCTCGGGGGGGCGCTGGCTTGCTGATCACTGGCGGGATTGCGCCCAATCGTGTCGGATGGCTGGCGCCATTCTCCAGCAAGCTGACCGCGCGCGGCGAACTCGATCGCCATCGCCTCGTGACGGCGGCAGTGCACGGCGAAGGCGGCAAGATCTGTATGCAGATCCTGCACGCTGGGCGCTACGCCTTCCATCCACTGCTGGTTGCCCCGTCGCCGATACGCGCGCCGATCAATAAGTTCCGCCCGCGGCAGTTGTCGCCAAGTGGAATCGAGCGGCAAATAGCTGACTTCGTGCGCTGTGCGTCGTTGGCGCGTGAAGCGGGCTACGATGGTGTCGAGATCATGGGATCCGAGGGCTACCTGCTCAATCAGTTCCTCGTAACACGGACTAACAAGCGCCGCGACGAGTGGGGTGGTTCGCTCGAGAACCGGGCGCGGTTTCCGCTCGAGATCCTGCGTCGCACCCGTGCCGCAGTGGGTCGTGACTTCATCATCGTCTTCCGCGTCTCTGGGCTGGACCTGGTCGAAGGCGGCGCGACCGGCGCAGAAACGGACTGGTTCGTAGCGCAACTGGCCGGGGCGGGTGCAACGTTGCTCAATACTGGCATCGGCTGGCACGAGGCGCGTGTGCCGACCATCGCCGGGATGGTGCCGCGCGGTGCGTTTGGGTGGGTATCGGAGCGCATCAAGCGCAATACGGTGCTACCGGTGATTGCGACCAACCGGATCAATATGCCTGAGACCGCCGAGTCGATTCTGGCCGCTGGCGCGGCGGACCTCGTGTCGATGGCGCGGCCGCTGCTCGCCGATTCGGAATTTCCCAACAAGGCGCGCACCGGTCAGTCGGCCACGATCAACACCTGTATTGCCTGCAATCAAGCCTGTCTCGATCGGATCTTCGTCGGTAAGCGAGCCACCTGCCTGGTCAATCCGCTGGCAGCCTACGAGACTGAATTGTTGTTGCCGCCCGTGGTCGAGGCCAAGCGCATCGCGGTGGTCGGCGGCGGGCCGGCTGGCCTCGCGTGCGCAACGTCGTTGGCGCGCCGCGGCCATCGCGTCACGCTTTTCGAGGCTGAGGCAGAGCTAGGCGGGCAGTTTCGCTTTGCGCGAGAGGTGCCAGGCAAAGAGGACTTCCACGAGACGCTGCGTTATTTTCGCCAAGCGCTGCAGCAACTGTCTGTCGAGGTCCGGTTGGGCGAGCGCGCCACCGCGGCGCAACTGGTGACCGCGGGGTTCGAGGAAATCGTGCTGGCGACGGGGGTCGTCGCGCGTCAGCCAGCCATAGATGGCATCGACCATCCCAAAGTCATCTCGTACCCGGATCTGCTGTCGGGCCGTCGCGTCGCGGGCAAGCGCGTTGCCATTATTGGCGCCGGCGGTATTGGCTTCGACGTGGCTACCTATCTGACTGTCAGTCCGCGGGCCGCTACGCGCGACGCGGTCGACGCGTTCCTGCAGGAGTGGGGTATTGATCGCAGCTTGGCGAACGCCGGCGGCTTGGCGGAGCCGACGGCTCAAGTCGGGCAGCGCCAGGTCTGGCTGCTGCAGCGGAAGAGCACGCGGCCTGGTGCCGGGTTGGGTCGAACGACGGGCTGGATACACCGCACCGAGCTCAAGCATCGTGGTGTCAAGATGTTGAGCGGCGTCAGTTACGAACGTATCGACGATCATGGGCTGCATATTCGAACGGGCGATTCGGTCGAGTTGTTACCCGTGGATTCGATCATCATCTGTGCCGGGCAGACGTCGGTAGTCAGCCTGGCAGCTGAGTTACAAGCACTGGCACGGCCGGCGCACGTGATTGGTGGTGCCAAGCTGGCGGCGGAGCTCGACGCCGAGCGAGCCATACGCGAAGCGACCGAGCTGGCGGCTAGTATCCACTGATGAACGCGACAATGTCCCAGTCTGATATGTGGCCGCTCGGCGTTGTCCTGCACGCGCCTGCAGCCGCAGAGATCTCAGTGCGGACGAGTGCACGGGCGCGACGTCTGGGCATGCGGGTGTCGCGAGCCGGGCTGATCGAGGTAGTGGTGCCCCGGCGGACGCCGCGGGCATTGGTCGAGCAGTTCATCGTGCAGCATCGCGACTGGGCGCTGCAAAAGCGCGCGCTGGCCCTTGCCTCTACACCGCTCCCGGAGGTCTTTCCGCCGCCCGCGGTGCACTTTGGCCTCGATGATTCCAGCTGGCGTTTACATCTCGGCGGTGGCGCTGGGCGCCCGACGCTGTGCGAGCGCACGCCTGGCATCCTGCAGATCAGCGGGGCAGCGGATGGAGCGAGCATTCGATTGCAACTACGGCGCTGGTTGCTGCGGCGCGCCCGCACGGTGCTCGAGCCCCGCTTGCAGGCGGTGGCAGCCGAGTTCTCGCTCGCTCATGAGGACCTCACGGTGCGCCGGCAGCGCTCCCGCTGGGGCAGTTGCTCCAGTCGGGGCGTCATCAGTTTGAATGCCTGTCTGGTGTTCCAGGCGCCGTCCGTCGTACGCTACCTGATGATCCACGAACTGACACACTTGGAACACATGAATCATTCGCCGCGTTTCTGGCGTGCGGTTGAAGCGCGCTGCGCCGATTGGCGGGCCCTCGACCGGCAGCTGCTCGACGGTTGGCGTCGCGTGCCGTCCTGGGTGTTTACCTAGATGAGCAATGAGCGGGGCGGAGGTCGGGTCGATCTGACCGATGAGAAGGTGCACTGGGATCTGGGTGCGTCGCAGTCGTACGGCGATTACTTGCAGTTGGGCAAGCTCCTGTCCGCGCAGCAGCCCAATTCCACCGAGCATGATGAGATGCTGTTCATCATCGTGCATCAGGTGTCGGAGTTGTGGATGCGATTGATGCTGCACGAGATCAGTGCGGTGTTGACTGCGGTCCGGCGCCACGATCTCGATCCGAGCTTCAAGAGCCTCGAACGCATCTCCCGTATCCAGGAAGAGTTGTTAGGCGTCTGGCGGGTGCTTTCCTCGCTGACGCCATTCGAGTATTCTGCTTTTCGCAATACACTCGGTCGCTCGTCGGGGTTCCAGTCCGCGCAGTATCGGGAGCTCGAATTCGTCCTCGGCAACAAGAACCGCGACATGACCGCGGTACACAAGCGTGACGCAGTCGCTTATCGGCGGCTGGAGCAGACACTGCAGGCGCCGTCGCTCTATGACGAGGTCCTGCGGTTGCTGTCTCAGCGCGGCTACGAGATCGATGCTGCCATCCTGACCCGTGACTTCGCCGAGCCGTATAGTCCATCGAAGCAGGTCACTGCTGCGTGGCTCAGCGTCTACCACAACGCCGAGAAGGACTGGGACTTGTACGAACTGGCCGAGTGCCTGGTGACCCTGGACCACAAGTTTCAGCTATGGCGTTTCCATCATCTGAAGACGGTGGAACGCGTCATTGGCTACAAATCCGGCACCGCCGGGACCAGCGGCGTTTCCTATCTCGCAAAGGCACTCGAGCTGAAGTTCTTTCCTGAGCTCTGGCAGGCACGCACTTCGATGTAATCAGTGCCTCGACGCCGTCCGGGTTACCGGCACGGCATCGAGGGTCATGACTGACTAGGGCTTCGGTGGCAGAGGAGCTGGCTGCTGCTCGCGCGCGTAGTTCTCGAGTGACGACAACGACGGACCATAATCCTTGTCGGGTGCCTGAAGGAACTTCGGCAGGTGCTGCTCGGTGTATTTGATGATGTCATCTGGAATGTACTTGAGCGAGTCGTAGGCCGTCATGTTGCCGACGTACAGTACGTTGCCCGGCTTGTCGCCCAACAACATCCACGGCAGCCAGGGTGTGACGCGGTTCCACGTGCCGTTGTACGGCACGGACATCAGCGCGGGATTCTGCATGTCCTCGAGCCGGATGACATAGCGGAACATTTCCGACACCTGCGCCATCTTGCCGCTCGACTCGCGCGGCCACTTGTCGGGCTGCAGGGCGTTCGGGTAGTACAGGTGGATGTCGGTGGTGAGGCCGAGCGTATTGTCGCCAATGAGCCGCCAGTTGAGGAGCAGCGGCCGTTTCGGTGGTTTGTCCTGATTGAGGCCGCCGTAGCTCGGCGGATCGGGATAGAACTCGCCGATCGTGAGATTGAACGGGTCGTTGGCGACATTGACTACCTTGACCACCTCCCCGGTCCACGGATTCTGCCAATGATCGAGCAGTTTGCCGCTGGCTGGGTCACGGTAGAACACCGTTTCCCGCAGCAGTTTGCGGTAGCTGCCGTCTTCCAAGTGCAGGAGGCGCGTGGCGCTGAAGCCTTCGAAGCCGCACAGCTCCTGGACGCGCTCGTTGGGGGTCACGCCGAGCACGGTACCGAAATAATGGCCATAGTGCGTCTGGGTGGGATCCAGGCTCCCTTGCAAACGCGCAAAGGCATCCCGGTTCCACTTGGGGTCCTTGAAATCCATCTTGGTGACAAAACCGGCTGTTTTGCTGGCTGCAGCGACGCCGACTGCCGGCGCCAGTGTGGCAGCAGCACCCGCCGCACCCGCCAAACTGAGGAAGTCACGGCGAGCGAGATGGTCCGGGCCGAACGGTTTGGTCATGAGCAGCGCCTCTGCAAAGTTGGAATGGAAGATCGATTGGCAACCATGCTAACGAGCCTCGCTCGTTAACGCCAGTTCTCGCACGCCAAGCCCTGTCTTTCTAAGGCTGCACGTGCGCGTGGCGGTGCATTGACGAATACACCAGTATCGGCGAGCTGCAGGTGCGGCACGTCCGAGATGGAGTTGCCGTAGGCGGTCACCGGTATGCCGGGATGCTGGCTCATGAGCTGCTGCAATTGACTGACCTTTTCCGGTCCGCGGCAGTTGGCGGACGCGAGCCGCCCGTCGAGTTCATCCCCGAACCAGCGAACTTGCGTGCAGATGACTGCATCGAAACCGAGCAGTGCGCCGAGACGTGGCACGTACAGATCGACGCTGGCGGACATGAGGATCAGACGATCTCCGGCTGCCCGATGTCGCTCGATGGCGGCGCGCGCGCCCGGCATGACTTGCGTTGCAACCGTCTTGGCGGCGAATTCAGTCGCCCACTGTTCGATGGCGGACCTTGATTGGCCACGCATCGTGGCATGCAGCAATGCGCCCTTGAGTGCGCCCCGGTCGCGGTCGACGCCGTAGCGAACGATGGCCGGCAACGTACCCAGCAGTCGTAGCAGTTGCCAGGGCCGCTGCGCGAGCTTGCCGAGCACGAACGGCAGCAGCGTGTCGCGATATGTGATGGTGCCGTCGAGGTCGAATAGGGCGATGCGCATGGTCAGGGCCTGATGACGCCACAATTTGCCACAAACCGCACCGGCGTGTTGCCACGTTCGTTCGACAAACTGCGACGGTCGCAATTCGTAGTTGGGAGAGGCAGATGTCCGCTGGATTGGTGAAGAAGTCACGCTGGCTGCCGCCGCTGGTGCGCAAGGGTCTGGTGGTTGGTGCGGTCATGGTGCTGCTGCTGATCGCACTCTCAATGGTCAGTGGCTTGATCGGCGAGCGCTTGCAAGCGCGCGCAGATGCAGTCGCCAACGTCGAGCGTTCGGTCGGCGGTGCGCAGACCACCGGCGGGGTCCTGTTGAGCGTCCCGGTTGTCACCCAGCGAGTGGTCGAGCAGCGCGTCAAGGTGAGGGACGACTTCCAGGACGAACGCACGGTCAAGGAACGCCGGGTGGAGAATGTGCGCAGCGTGCTGCACGTCCTGCCGGACACGCTCAATGTACAGGTCAAGTTGACGGTGCAGCCAAAGCGCTCTGGGCTCTACCGTGTGCCAACCTATTCAGCGCTGGTCACGATATCCGGCGAGTTCGCGGCGCGAGATCTCGTGGAGCTGCGGCGCGTCGAGGCCAGCCGGCAGGTGCTCTTCGATGAGGGGACGCTCGCCTTGCTGGGCTCCGAAGCCCGCACACTGCGGACTGTGCGCGACTTCAGGATTGCGGGTCAGGTCCTCGACTTGCAGAACGGCAGCTACGCGGGCTATACCGGGCCAGCCGTGAGAGTGGCACCGGGCCTACTGAAGAGCGCGAGCACAATTCCCTTTACCGCGCAGTTGGAACTAGTGGGCAGCTCCGCTCTGATGGTCCTGCCGCTGGCCCGTACGGCTGAGACCCGGCTCGAATCCGACTGGCCGCATCCGAAATTCCTTGGAGGCCAGAGCCCAATGCAGGAGGCAACGACAGCGAGCGGGTTCACGGCCAGTTGGTCGACGCTCGGCCTCAGTCGCAGCTTCGGCCAGTTCTGGTACGGCCATTCGGTCGACAATGGCAGTGACGCTGCGACGGCGTTCGGCGATGCAGCGATAGGTGTGGAGCAATACCTGCCGGTCGATGTCTATCAGCGCAACCATCGTGCCGTCCACTACGCCGTGCTGGTCATTGCTCTCACGTTGCTGGCCTTCTTCATGTGGGAGCATGCTGGCCGGATGCCGTTGCATGGTATGCACTACTTGTTCGTCGGTCTGGCGTTGGCGGTGTTCTATGTCGTGCTGCTCGCGCTATCCGAGCATCTGGCGTTCGGACTGGCGTATCTGCTCGCCGCGGCGGCCCTGGTCAGCTTGGTCACCGCATATCTGGCTGGTGTTGTCGGTGATGTCAGCAAGGCGGCCGCTGCGGGTGCAGGCCTTGGCGGGCTGTATGCCACGCTGTATCTGATCCTGATCTCCGAAGACTATGCGCTACTGATGGGGGCAACGCTGCTGTTCTGCGTGCTCGCCGCGGTCATGCTGACGACCCGCCGCTTCGACTGGTCGTCAGTCGGTAAACGGTCGGACGCTGCCTGAGCGCCCGACCGTCACCCTCGCGAGAACTGCTACGCGCGGCGACCCTGGCCGGCGATCTGCCGCAGCACGTACTGCAGGATGCCGCCATGTTGGTAGTAGTCGCGCTCCTTGGGCGTATCGATGCGTACGCGTGCCTGGAAACGGATCGCGGTGCCGCCACCCGGCGGGGTGGCGGTGACCTCGACCGTCTTCGAGTCCGCTTTCGCGATGCCCTTGATGTCGAAAACCTCGGTGCCCGTGAGACCTAGTGATTGTGCGTTCTGTCCATCTGGGAATTGCAGGGGCAACACACCCATGCCGATCAAGTTGGAACGATGGATGCGCTCGAAGCTCTCGGCAATGACGGCCCTGACGCCTAACAGCATCGTTCCCTTGGCAGCCCAGTCGCGTGATGAACCCGTGCCGTATTCCTTGCCCGCCAGCACGACGAGCGGCGTCTTCTCGGCCTTGTAGCGCATGGCGACGTCATAGATCGACAGCTGCTCGCCACTTGGTACATGGATGGCCACGCCGCCTTCGACGCCCGGTACCATGAGATTGCGCAGTCGGATGTTGGCGAAGGTGCCGCGCATCATCACCTCGTGATTGCCGCGTCGCGCACCGAAGGAATTGAAGTCGGCCGGCTGCACGCCCTTCTCCATCAGGTATTGAGCGGCCGGGCCGTTCTTCGCGATGTTGCCTGCGGGCGAGATGTGATCCGTCGTCACCGAATCGCCGAGCACAGCCAGCGCGCGCGCGCCGCGCACGTCAGTTACTGGCGCCGGCGTCATGGTGAGGCCATCGAAGTAGGGCGGATTGCGGACGTAGGTGGAATTTTCATCCCACGCATAGATCTTGCCGGCCGGCACCTTGATGGAAGACCAGAGCTCGTCACCTTTGAAGACATCGTCGTAGCTCTTGCGGAACATCGCCGAGTCGAGCGAGCTGCGTACCACGTCCGCCACTTCTTTGTCTGAAGGCCAGATGTCGCGCAGATAAACGGGAGTGCCGCCGCTCGATGTGCCGAGTGGCTCGTTCTGCAGGTCGATATCCATCGTGCCAGCGAGTGCGTAGGCCACCACGAGCGGTGGTGAGGCCAGAAAGTTCATCTTTACTTCCGGATGCACGCGTCCTTCGAAGTTGCGATTGCCGGAGAGCACCGACGTTGCAATGATGTCGCCGGCTTTTACGCCCGCGGAGATCTCTGGCTTCAACGGGCCGGAATTGCCGATGCAAGTAGTGCAGCCGTAACCCACGACGAAGAAGCCTGCGGCGCGCATGTCGTCGAGCAGTCCGGCCTTGAGCAAATAGTCCGTGACCACTTTGGAGCCCGGAGCGAGGCTGGTCTTGACCCATGGCTTGGCGGTCAATCCCAACTTGGTCGCGTTGCGCGCCAGCAGGGCAGCCGCCAGCATTACGCTTGGATTCGAAGTATTGGTGCAGCTGGTGATTGCCGCGATCAACACGGCGCCGTCTCGCAGCTCGAACTTGTTGTTACCCAGAGTGACGGCCGCTTTGCCGGCAGCTGCAGGGTTCTTCTTGGCGCGCTCCTCTGCCATGGCTTTGTGCGCCGCCCGATAGGCGGTCTTGGCGGAGGCCAACGCAATACGGTCCTGCGGACGCTTCGGTCCGGCCAGACTGGGTTCGACGGTGGCGAGGTCCAGTTCCAGCACGTCTGTGTAGTTAGCAGGAGCAGCGCCCTTGGCGCGCCACATGCCCTGCGCCTTGGCATAGGCTTCGATGAGTGCTATCTGTTCGGCTGTGCGTCCGGACAGGTCGAGGTAGCGCAGCGTTTCCTCGTCGATCGGGAAAATGCCGCAGGTGCTGCCGTACTCGGGCGCCATGTTGGCGAGGGTGGCGCGGTCGGCGAGCGGCAGATTGGCGAGGCCGTCGCCAAAATACTCGACGAACTTGTCGACGACACCGCGCTTGCGCAGGATCTCGGTGACGGTGAGTACCAGGTCGGTCGCCGTGGCGCCGGGCCGCAGCTGGCCGGTCATCTTGAAGCCGATCACTTGCGGGATCAGCATCGTGACGGGTTGCCCGAGCATAGCTGCCTCGGCTTCGATACCACCGACGCCCCAACCCAGAATGCCGAGCCCGTTTATCATCGTCGTGTGCGAATCGGTGCCCACCAATGTGTCGGGATACAGCTCGTTCTTGCCTGCCATGTCATTGTGGAACACGACGCGACCCAAGTACTCGAGGTTGACCTGGTGCACGATGCCGGTGTTGGGCGGCACGACCTTGAAATTGCGGAACGCTGTCTGGCCCCAGCGCAGGAATGCGTAGCGCTCGCTGTTGCGCTCGAATTCGATCCGGTTATTGGTGGCGAGTGATTGGGCTGTTCCATATTCATCCACTTGCACGGAATGGTCGATCACGAGTTCGGCGGGTGCCAGCGGATTGACGCGCTCGGCATCGCCGCCCAACTTCTGCACCGCCTCTCGCATGGCGGCGAGGTCGACGACACACGGCACACCCGTGAAGTCCTGCATGATCACACGCGCCGGCGTAAAGGAAATCTCGTACGAGGGCGCCGCTTTGGCGTCCCAATTGAGCACCGCATCGATGTCTTTGCGCGTGACGTTGACGCCGTCCTCGAAACGCAGCAAATTCTCGAGCAGGATCTTGAGCGAATAGGGCAGCCGGGCGACCTTCTCCGCGGGCAACGCGGCGAGGCTCCAGTAGTCATAGGATTTGCCACCAACGTTGAGCGTGGAGCGCGCCTTGAAGCTGTCCGTCATGATTCCTCCCGGGTAATGGCTGCACGGCGACCAGCGAAAGGCGCCGCTTGCAGCAAGCCTGCAATTATAGCCGTGCGCGCGGCGCCGACCAATCTTTCGCCGCTCAGCTCTGGCAGATGGATTCGATCACACCGCCACCGAGGCAGCGCTCGCCGTCGTAGAGCACTGCAAACTGGCCGGGTGTGACAGCACGTTGCGTCGCTGTGAACTCGAGCTGCACGCGGCCGCGATCCAGTACCGTTACGTTGCATGGCTGGTCAGCCTGACGGTAGCGAACCTTGGCGGCGGCCGCGAACTGTTTGCCTGGCGGCGTGGCGAGCCAGTGAAAATCTGCCGCCTCGAGTGCTGTGCTGGCGAGGCGTGGATGATCGTGACCTTGCACAACGATCAGTGCATTGCGAGCAGCGTCTTTGGCAGCGACGAACCAGGGTTGTTCCGCACGGCCGGGCTGACCGCCAATTGCGAGGCCGCCGCGCTGGCCGAGTGTGTAGAACGCCAACCCGCGATGCGTTCCCAAGCACTCATCGGCGTCCGACAGTATGGGGCCGGGAGACTCCGGCAGATAGCGGGCCAGAAATTCCCGAAAGGGCCGCTCGCCGATGAAGCAAATGCCGGTGCTGTCGGGTTTGTCGAAGACGGGTAGGCCGGCAGCGCGCGCGACGGCGCGCACTTCGGTCTTGGTCAGTGCACCGAGTGGAAAACGTACGCGCTCGAAGTGTTCCGGTGCGACTGCATGCAGGAAGTACGATTGGTCTTTCGCTGAATCCACGCCCTTGAGCAGGTGCACGGCATTGCCGCGGCGCTCGAGTCGCGCATAGTGACCGGTGGCAAACAACTCCGCCCCGAGTCGCTCGGCGTGCTGCAGGCAAACACCAAACTTGATCTCGCGGTTGCAGAGCACATCGGGATTCGGCGTCCGGCCGGCACGGTGCTCGGCGAGAAAATAGTCGAATACGCGCTGCCGGTACTGGTGTGCAAAACTGACTACGTGCAGCGGGATCGACAGTTCGGCTGCGACTGCGCGCGCATCCTGCAGGTCGCGCGCGTTGGTACAATAGCCGTCGTCGTCCTCGTCCCAGTTGCTCATGTATAGGCCATGCACGGCATGGCCCGCACGCTTCAATAGCAAAGCGGCGACGGCCGAATCGACACCGCCCGACAAGCCGACCAGGACGCGCTGAGTGCTCGTTGCAGTCATGGCGCAATTGTAGCGCCGTGAGGCAATCAGCCAGCAGAATCGCTACAGATTCACGACCGCGCGCACGTGGCACGCCGATTCGAGATCAAGGTACTGCACACTTTCCAGAGGGGCGCACCGGCCCGCTTCATAATCATCGATGCAACGCAGTACCAGAGGCGAACGCAGACGGGACTGCCAGCGACGCAGCTCGGTGCCCGACAGCCACAGCGCGCGTTCAATGCCTCGATCGAGTGTGCGTCCGGAATCGGGACCTTCGACCGTGCCGGCGAACGTAAAGCGCAGACTGGTGTGTTCCGTCAGCGGATTGCGCCACAGATACGTGCCGACGAGGCTCGTGGGCGTGAAACTGCAGGCGCTTTCCTCCAGTGTCTCGCGCACCACGGCATCGAGGAGCGTCTCACGGTCTTCGACATGGCCGCCGGGCTGGGTGATGACCAGCCGGCCGCGGATGCGTTCTTCGATCAACAAGTACCTGCCGTCGCGTTCGGCGATGGCGGCGACGGTGACGGCGGGTCGATTGTTCACCAGCTTGGCATCCAGGACTGGCTGACGACTAACGAGCAGCGCTTTGCAATGGCGATTCGAGATCGCTGCTGATCCACGCCGCATCGAATTCCGCCAGATGCATTCTGGCCACCGGCCCGTTGTCGTAGTCGGCGACGCCATCCCAACTGTCGGCGTGCACGCGGTAGACGATCGCACGATCGTCGGCGATGACATACGCGGCAGCATTCCCGGTGAACGGGGTGAGTGCAGCGCGCATCTCGATGTAACTGGTCAAGCGCCGACTCATCGCCAGGAAGCGATGCTGATCCCGGCCATAGTCAGGATTGTGGCCTACCAGAACCCGTACCTTGGCGAAACGACGCGCCAATACGAAGCGTTTCACGATTTCGAGGAACTCCGTCTGATCGTACAGATCGGGTTCGAGGTCGGGGGTGTAGATCGACAGCAGTCGGCGTGCCGACGTTGCGACCCGATTGACCGATGTCCGCAATTCGCCGAGCGAGCTGACCACCTCGACCGAGCCGTCGACGCGTTCGCGAGTGAGGCTGGCCAGCGGCGGGCCCGCGGCAGCCCCCACTCCCTGCGTCAAAATCCCAAGTTCGAATTCCCCGCTGGCCATCGTGGCGAATAGATCCCTGTGCCGAGTGCGCGGTATCCCCCGCGCGGCACGCAACATAAACGGGTAGCTGGTTGCAGGGATGCGCGCTGCATCACGAAAAGCAGTCTGCTGCGGTGCGCTGCCGCCAGAAACGAGTGATGAGTCGCAGTGTAGAGCCGCCGTAGGTCAGGCTTTGCGAGCCAGTTGCGCCGCCAGTCCGACATAATCTGCCGGTTGGATGGCGAGCAGGCGGGCTCGCTCGGCAGGCACCAATGGCAGGCTGGCGATGAATTCCGCCAACATGGGCTGATCGATGCGTTGTCCGCGCGTGAAGTCTTTCAGCGTTTCATAGCCGTGCGGTACGCCAGCCGCGCGCAGCACGGTTTGAATCGCTTCGCCTAGCACCTCGTGCGCTGCGCCGAGTTCCGCGGCGATACGCGCCGGGTCTGCTTCGATCTTGCCGAGACCACGCGCCAGTGAATGCCAGGCGATCTGGCTGTGTGCCAGCGCGACACCAACGTTGCGTAGCACAGTCGAGTCCGTCAGGTCCCGCTGCCAGCGCGAGACCGGCAACTTGTCCGAGAAGTGCCGCAGCAACGTATTGGCGAGCCCCAGGTTGCCCTCGGCATTCTCGAAATCGATCGGGTTGACCTTGTGCGGCATGGTCGACGAGCCAACTTCACCCGCAGCCGCACGTTGGCGCAGGTAGCCAAGCGACACATAGCCCCAGATATCGCGCGCCAGGTCGATCAGTATTACGTTCGTAGCAGCCACAGCATCCGCATACTCGGCGATCCAGTCATGCGGTTCGATCTGTGTCGTGTATTCATTCCACGTGAGGTCGAGTGATTCGACGAATCGCCGGCTGACACCCGGCCAGTCCACCGTGGGCAGCGCAGCAACGTGCGCGTTGTAGTTTCCCACCGCGCCATTCCATTTGCCGAGTATTTCCACGGCATGCCAGCGCCGCCGTGCCCTTACCAAGCGTGCGACCACGTTGGCGAACTCTTTGCCGAGTGTCGTTGGACTCGCCGGCTGGCCATGCGTGCGGGCCAGCATCGCGAGCGCCGCGTTGTCATGCGCCAGGGCGCGCAGTGTTGCGATCAGCCCATCGAGATGCGTCAGCATGTGGACGCGGGCGCGCTGCAGCATACGTGCATACGCCAGGTTGTTGATGTCCTCCGAGGTGCAGCCGAAGTGGACCAACTCGAGCGTTGCGGCGTTCGCGCCAACGACTTGCAGCTGGTCGCGCACGTAGTATTCCACCGCTTTCACGTCGTGGTTGATGCGTTGTTCGATCGCCTTGACCTCCGCTGCGGCGGTGGCTGCAGGTTGTGCGGCCAGTGAATTGGCGCTGGCATGAACCGCGGGCGACAGCGGCTCACGCAGAATCTGGGGCACCTCGCTCGTTAGCGCGAGCAGCCAGGCCGCCTCGACGCGGATTCGTTCGCGAATCAGCCCGCTTTCACTTAGGTGGTCGCGCAGCGTATCGACAGCACGCCCGTAGCGACCGTCAACCGGTGACAAGGCTGTGAGGGAATCGAGGTCCATCGTGGTAAATCGCTTTGCTAGAATCGCCCATGATAGCGCATGACGCGGCTCGCGCGGATTGCTGTCAGTTCCGCCCGACCAGTGCCTGCCAGGACTTATGCCGAATACCGAGACCAGAATAGAGCGCGATAGCATGGGCGAGCTGGCCGTGCCGGCGGCTGCGCTGTGGGGGGCGCAGACTCAGCGGGCCGTCGAGAATTTCAGATTGCAAGGCGGCGCCATGCCGCGCGAGTTCATCGCCGCACTCGGACTCGTCAAGCAGGCCGCGGCGTTGGCTAACCAGTCGCTTGGCCTATTGTCGCCACCGATGGGCGCGGCGATCGCAACCGCTGCGGCGGCGGTAGCGGCCGGTCAACACGATCCGGCATTCCCGGTCGATATTTTTCAGACCGGCAGCGGCACCAGCTCGAACATGAACGCCAACGAGGTGATCGCCGCATTGGCGAGTTCGCAGCTCGGCAGTCCGGTGCATCCGAATGATCACGTCAATCTCGGGCAGAGCAGCAACGACGTGGTGCCTACTGCCATCCATGTGAGCGTCGCGCTGCAGTGGCGGCAGGCGCTCGCTCCGGCGCTCACGCAGCTGGCGACGAGCATCGAGCAGCGCGAGCGCGACCTGGCGGCTGTCACCAAGACGGGGCGCACGCACTTGATGGATGCGATGCCGGTCACTTTCGCGCAGGAGCTTTCCGGCTGGCGTGCACAGGTTGAAGCCGCTGCCGCGCGTTTCGCTGGCGCATTGCCGCGCGTGCTGCAACTGGCGCAAGGTGGCACTGCGGTCGGCACGGGCGTCAATTGTCATGCCGAGTTTCCGGCCCGCTTCTGTGCGGAGCTCAGCCGGCTCACCGGGCTGTCGTTCGTGCCCGCACCTAACTACTTTGCCGCGCTGGCCTCGCAGGACACGAGTGTCGAGTGGTCCGCACACATGCGTGGCCTGGCGCTGGTGTTCCTCAAGATTTGCAATGACCTACGCTGGATGGCGAGCGGACCGCTCGCCGGCCTCGGTGAGATCGAGTTGCCGAAACTGCAGCCTGGCAGCAGCATCATGCCTGGCAAGGTAAACCCAGTGATACCTGAGGCTGTCGCCATGGCGGCGGCGCAGGTGATCGGCTGGGACAGTGCCATCACGATCGCTGGCCAATCAGGCAATTTCCAGCTCAACGTCATGCTGCCCTTGATCGCCAACAATCTGATCTGCGGAACTCGACTATGTGCCGCATCAGCCAGCGCGCTTGCGACGCAGGCGGTGGCCGGTCTGGTCGTGCGCGAGGCGCATGTCGCGGAACAGTTGGCGCGCAATCCCATGCTCGCCACCGCGCTGAATCCCCTGATCGGGTACGACAAAGCGGTGTTGATCGCCAAACGAGCCCACGCTGAAGGGCGGTCGGTGCTCGAGGTGGCGATCGAGGAGTCAGGCCTCAGCCGCGAAGTGCTGGAAAAGCTGCTCGACCCGCTGGCGCTCACGCGTGGTGGGCTGGCACATTGGGACCGACACGAATGACCCCGTGGCGCGACAGATTCGTGGCTTGTTTTTGCCAGTCGACACCGCTCCATGATGAGACGCAATGGTGCCTGTCTGGCATGAGCGCCGCGCATAGCCAACGGTTCCTGCAGCATTTTCCGCCTGATCCAGTCCACGCTGCGGTGCTGGTGCCGTTGATCGATCGCCCGCAAGGCATGACTGTACTGCTGACCGTGCGGGCTCATGGGCTGAAGAATCACGCGGCACAAGTCAGCTTTCCCGGCGGACGCGTCGATCCGGGCGACGATGGACCGCGGGCAGCCGCCTTGCGCGAAGCGCAGGAAGAAATCGGCCTGGCGCCGTCCCTGGTCGAGGTCATCGGCTACCTCCCGGACCATCTGGTCGTTAGCGGTTATCGTGTTACGCCCGTACTGGGCCTGGTCGATCCGCAGCATCAGCTGGCGCTCAATCCGCTTGAGGTAATCGAAACTTTCGAAGTGCCGGTCGAGCATATATTTGATCCCGCCAACCATCTGTCACGCCGCCGTCGTTTCGACAATGGCGATGAAGTCGAGATCTACGACATTCCTTTCGGTCAGCACCACATCTGGGGCGCCACTGCCGGCATGTTGTTGTCGCTGTATAGGGTGTTAGTTGAAGGCGACTGATTTGTCTGGGCGCGGGCCACCGATCGTGCGTCTGCGCGTCATCATGGCGCGGCTGCGCGATCCCGCGCGCGGTTGTCCCTGGGATCGCGAGCAGACATTCGCGACGATTGCGCCGTTTACCATCGAAGAAGCATATGAGGTCGCCGACGCGATCGCGCGCAACGAGCCTGCGGCCTTGCGCGACGAGCTGGGCGATTTGTTGTTTCAGGTGGTTTTCCACGCCAGGCTGGCCGAGGAACGCGACTGGTTCGATTTCGACGCGGTGGCGAGCGCGATCTGCGACAAGCTCGAACGACGTCATCCGCATGTCTTCGGGGATGAGGATATCCAGACCGCTGCCGACCAGTCGCGGGCCTGGGATGCGCACAAGGCGCGCGAGCGGAGTTCACGCGGCAACGCAGGTTTGCTGGATGATGTGCCGCTCGCCTTGCCCGCGCTGGCGCGCGCCGCCAAGCTCGGCAAGCGCGCTGCACGCGTCCGTTTCGACTGGCCTGATGCGGGTGGTGTACGCGCCAAGGTAGATGAGGAGTTGCGTGAGGTTGACAGCGCACAGGATGCCGCCGGCATCGCGGAGGAAATTGGGGATCTGCTGTTCACCGTGGCGAACTGGGCGCGTCATCTGGGCGTTGACCCGGAGGAGTCCCTGCGGCTGGCCAATGCCAAGTTCGAGCGGCGATTTCGTCAAATGGAGAAGTTGGCAGCCGAGCGGTCGATGGCGCTCGGTGAGCTCGATCCGGATGGGCTGGAGCGGCTCTGGGCGGCTGCCAAGCGCACGACATGAGCGCTCGTGCCTGTGGGTTCAGTAGTCATTCATCGTCGCGGCTTTAGGCTGTCTCCATGGTCGATATAGCACCTATGGTGGTGCGACGACCTGCCAAGTGAGGCAGTCATGTTCAGCAAACGTTCGCAAGCAACCCTGTCGGTGGCAGCGGCCGCCGTTGCGCTGGCCCTGGGCGCCAGCTCAGTTCTGGCCGGCGATGGCCGCAATGCAGTGGACGACCGCTACGGCAACGGTCGATACGACGGTTACGACTACGCCCGCGTAATCGATGTCGATCCGATCCGCACGCGGGTCCGTGTACGTACGCCGCAGCGCGAGTGCTGGCAGGAGACCCGCTACGACGATCGAGGCTATGACGACGGCTATGGCTACAGCTACGGCGACAGTCGCTACGCTGGTGGTCGCGCGCCGCAGTCGGCGGGTTCGATGATTCTAGGTGGCATCATTGGCGCCGCGGTCGGCAACCAGATAGGTAGTGGCGACGGGCGGCGCGCTGCCACGGTGGCGGGCGCCATCATCGGCTCGGCAGTCGGGCATGACGCCGCAGCACGACGCGATGCACGCCAGAGCTACGCTCGCGGGCGTGACGATTACCGCGGCCGCGAGTACGCAGTCGAGCGCTGCGAGACGCGCTACCGCGACGACTGGGAAGAGCGCATCGACGGCTATCGTGTCACCTACGAATACAATGGCATGCGTCAGACTACGCGGCTGCCATATGATCCGGGCGAGCGCGTCCGTGTGCGTGTCGATGTCCGGCCGGTGCGTTGACGCAATCTGGCCAATTCGACGCGCTGAACAGCGCGGCGACTGCGCGGGCGGTGAACGCCCGCGCAGTTTTTGGCTTGCCATCTGACGTAGAATCCATCGTGTTATGACACTTTGCCGCAAACGCCTCGTTTCCGTGCTGGCCTGCAGCTTGCTGCCGGCCCTGCAGCTGTGGGCGGCCGGCAACGCGATGGCGAAGTCCGCAGGTTCCCAGTTCGGTCCGACCCAGCGGGCGCCCCTGCATGTTGCGTTAGCCGATGGCATCTCAATCGACGAAGCGGTCAGTCGCGCGGAACGGCGCTACGGCGCCCGCGTGGTCCGCGCCGAGACGATCGAGCGCGACGGCAGGCAGATCTATGTGCTGCGCATGCTGTCCGACGATGGGCGCGTGTTCGTCGTGCGGATTGCCGCCAGCAATGGCGCGTTTCTCTAGTCAGGCCAGGCAATGCGTGCACTGTTGGTCGAAGATGAAGCGAGTTTGCGGGAAGACGTACGCGCGAAACTGCAGGCAGCTGGCTTCACGGTCGACGTGGCGATCGACGGTGAGGAAGGTCTGTTCGCTGGCCAAGAGTACGCACTCGATGTGGCGGTGATCGACTTGGGTCTGCCGAAAGTTCCCGGGCTCGAATTGATCCGCAAGCTGCGCGCCGCTGGCAAGACCTACCCGATCATCGTGCTCACCGCGCGGGCGCGCTGGGAGGACAAGGTAGAGGGGCTGCAGGCCGGCGCCGACGACTACGTTACCAAACCCTTTCATTTCGAAGAGCTGTTAGCGCGATTGCAGGCATTGTTGCGCCGCGCCGGCGGTTGGGCCAGCCCACTGCTCGAATGCGGCCCCATCGTGCTCGATACGCGTGCGCAGACCGTGACGGTCGACGGCGCGGTGGTTGAGCTGACGACCTTCGAGTATCGGATTCTCGAGCACCTGATGCTGCGTGCCGGCGAGGTCATCTCCAAGACGGAACTGACCGAGCGTCTCTACGATCAGGACTACGATCGCGACAGCAATGTGATCGAAGTCTTCATCGGGCGCCTGCGGCGCAAACTGGACCCCGAGGAGCGCTGGAATCCGATCGAGACCCTGCGCGGTCGCGGCTATCGGTTTGCGTTGCCGCGCACGAATACGCCGGCGCCCGGCTGAGCCAATGAAATCGCGTGCGTCGCTCACACGGCGACTGTTGCTGTCGCTGTTCGTGGCGCTGGTGCTGTTCTTCGGCCTCACTATCCTGTTGCTCGATACGGTGTTTCGCGACCTGTCAGAGCGCAGTCTGCGCGAATTGCTCGATGCACAGATGGTGGCATTGATCTCGGCGGCAGAGCCCGAGGAAGTTGGCGTGATGCGCGCTGCCGCCACGCTCGAATCGCGGCTGGAAACGCCGGGGTCCGGTCTGTACGCGGAAATTCGTGATGCCACTGGGGAGTCAGTGTGGCGCTCGCCTTCGATGGCAGGTTCGGGCGTCGCCTGGCGACGTCTGGCACAACCGGGCGAGCGGCATTTCGAGGTCGTGGCTGATGGCGAGCGTGGCCGGTTGGCGATCGCGACGCGCGGCATCAGTTGGGAGGTGCTGGAGGGCTCGCCCAGACGCTTCACATTCAGTGTGGCATCGGATCTCCGCCCGTATGAAGCGCAGTTGCGCCGTTTTCGTCAGCAGATCATCGGCTGGTTCGCGGGGCTCGCAGTACTGCTAGTGCTGACGCTCGCCCTGCTGATGCGCTGGGTACTAGCCCCCATACGCCGCTTGGAGACGGAGATCAAAGAGGTCGAAAGCGGGCGGCGCGAACAGTTGGGTGCCGGCTGGCCCCGCGAGCTCGCGCCGGTCACCACCAATCTGAATGCGCTGCTGGAAGCAGAGCGCATCCGCATCAAGCGCTACCGCGACACGCTGGGCAATCTCGCGCACAGCTTGAAAACGCCTCTTGCCGTGATGCGCAGTGCGCTCGAGAGAACGTCGGTGGCGCCGTCGCCGCTTGCTCTCAGGACCGAGATAGACCGGATGAGCGCCATCATCGAGCATCAGATGCGGCGGGCTGCTACCAGTGGTGGTCAGTTGTTAGGCCAAGCGCCCTGCAGCGTACTGGCGATCGCAACGGAGTTGCGCACGGCGCTGCTGAAGGTGCACGGAGCCAAGGATCTGTCGATCGCGGTGCGCGTGGATCCGGCGGTGCATTTCGTCGGTGACCGTGCCGATCTGACCGAGTCGCTCGGCAACCTGCTCGACAACGCCTGTACCTGGTGCGTCGAGCGGGTGCGGGTCGTCGCTGAGATTCTGCCGGAAGCGGACTCGCGTCGTGCGCTATCGATCGTCGTGGAAGACGATGGTGCTGGTATCTCGCCCGAAAATCGCGAGCGTGTGCTGACGCGCGGCGGTCGCCTAGACGAGACCGTGCCCGGCCATGGACTCGGGCTCGCGATGGTGCAGGAGACCGCAGCCTTGTACGGAGGCTCGCTCGTCATCGGCGTCTCGGAATGGGGCGGCGCGCGGCTCGAGCTGATCCTGCCTGGCGTGCGCAGCAGCGGTACTTAAAGATCGAACTTGATGCCCTGCGCCAACGGCAGCGCACTGGAATAGTTGATGGTGTTCGTCTGGCGGCGCATATAGGCTTTCCAGGCATCCGAGCCCGATTCGCGCCCGCCGCCAGTGTCCTTCTCGCCGCCAAAAGCGCCACCGATCTCGGCACCGGACGTGCCGATGTTGATGTTGGCGATACCGCAGTCGCTACCGGCGTGGGAGAGAAACAGCTCGGCATGTCGAAGTTTCTCCGTGAACAGCGCAGAAGACAGGCCATGTGCCGCCGCATTGTGCATCTCGATCGCTGCATCGAGCGTGTCGAACGGGATCAGGTAGAGAATCGGGCCGAAGGTCTCGGTCTGGACGATCTCCCAGTCGTTCTGTGCGCGGATGATCGTCGGCGCGACGAAGTGCCCGGCGCGCTCCAATACCTGGTCACCACACAGCACCACACCGCCAGCTGCCCGAGCTCGCTCGATTGCTTGGCTATATGCCGCAACCGCCCGCGCATCGATCAACGGGCCCATCAGTGTGTTGGCGTCCGTCGGATCGCCTATGCGCACCTGTGAGTACGCCTTGACCAGCCGTCGTTCGACCTCACTCAGCAGCGCGCGCTGTACGAAGACGCGGCGTGTGCTGGTGCAGCGCTGGCCCGCCGTACCGACCGCGCCAAAGACGATGGCCGGCACCACTAGCGACAGATCCGCCGATTCATCGACGATGATCGCATTGTTGCCACCGAGTTCCAGCAGGCTCTTGCCGAGGCGCGACGCGACCCGCATGCCGACCTCCCGACCGACCCGCGTGGAGCCCGTGAAAGACACTAGTGCAACGCGCGGGTCGTCGACGAAGCGAGTGGCGAGCTCGGTGCCCGCATCGATGAAGAGCTGAAAAATCGGCGGCAGATCGCGCTCCAGCATCACGCGCTCGGCCAGTTTCTGCACCGCGATGGCCGTCAACGGTGTTTTGGGCGACGGCTTCCACACCGAAACGTTGCCGCAAACGGCTGCCAGAAAGGCATTCCAGGCCCAGACCGCAACCGGGAAATTGAAGGCAGAGATGATGCCGACGACCCCAAGCGGATGCCATTGCTCGTACATCCGATGCTGCGGCCGCTCCGAGTGCATCGTCAGGCCGTAGAGCATTCTCGATTGGCCGACGGCGAGATCGGCGATATCGATCATCTCCTGCACTTCGCCCAGTCCTTCGGCGCGGATCTTGCCGTTCTCGAGTGACACTAACAATCCGAGCGGTTCCTTGAACTCGCGTAACAACGCCGCGAAATGGCGGATCGCATCGCCGCGCCGCGGTGCTGGTACGGCGCGCCAGGACTGCGCTGCGGTGTGCGCCGATTGCATGACGCGTTCGTAACCCGTGGCGTCACTGGCTCGGACAGTTGCCAGGCGCGCACCGCTGGCCGGATTCACGACCTCGATCAGCGCGCCTCGAGATTGCGCGAGCCAGCCGCCGTCGCCTGCCCAGGTGCCCGAATTCTCGGCTGCGACCCCGAGTTGTTGCAGGATCGCGCGTGCGTCGGTCATGGTTTCGACTCCGTCATTTCTTCTTGCCTCGTTTGCGTCCCGTCTTGGCGTCGCGCGGTGGCGTCGTCAGTTTGCGCTGTCGTCCGACATTGCCCGCGACCACGACCTGACCGGATACATCCTTCGAGCCACTCGAGACATAGTGCCTGCCAAAGCGGTTCTCCAGAATCTCCGGCAAGCTGAACTGTTCCTGCGCGACGAAGCCGCGGTACTTGCGTGGGCGAGTCAACACCAGGTCCAGCACTGCAGTGATGCCCGCGGCCGTCGACACCTGAATAGCGGACCACAGGCGCCCGCCGATCACCTGCGGATAGATCTTGTTGACGTAGTTTTCCTCGCGCAGCTCGCCCTCCTGCAAGCCGGCGACCGCGGCATAAACAATGACAACATCCTGCAGCGTCTGCGGCACCGCGTTTTCCAGAATACGTTTGAGCGTGACTCTATCGTGGTTCAGCTTCAGATCGTTCATCAGCAGTCGCATCTGCTGGCAGTGACCGGGATACCGCATCGTCTTGTAGTTGATTTGCTCGCAGCCTTTGCCGCGAGTCTCGGCCAACGATCCAAGACCTCCCGATGTATTGAAGGCTTCGTACAAAGTGCCATCGATCTCGATTTCCTCGAGACCTTCGAGGGGCGCGACGTCGATCAGTTTGCCGTCCACCACAGCCTGGCAAGGATTGCCGTATTCATTGATCAGGCCCTCGGTCGACCATGTCAGGGAGTATTTCAGGACATTGTTGGGATGCTGCGGCAGGGCGCCGACCCGCAGCTTGATCGTACGTGGCTCGTCGAAGTGGGTAGTCAGCTCGTTGGCCGCGATGCTGATGAAGCCAGGAGCCAGGCCGCATTGCGGTACGAAGGCGCACCGCGCACCGCGGGCGATGCGTCGCACGGCACGGGTAACCTCGACATCTTCGGTCAGATCGAAGTAGTGGCTCCCGGACTTGCGCGCAGCGGCGGCGACGTCCGGGTTGCAGTAGTAGGGCAGGCTCGACACGACGGCGTCGATCTCGTGCGCCGCGAGGAAAGCATCGAGGTCCTGCCGGCGGGTGGCGTCGAGTGCGTGGGCTTCGACGGCGCTCGAACCGTGTGCCTTGGCGACGGCTATTGCTGCAGCGCCGTCAACGTCGCCGAGTGCGACGGCATAATCGCCGGATTCGGCCAGCAGGCCGGATATCAGCGCGCCGATCTTGCCGGCGCCCAATACCAATACTTTGTGCATAGTGGCCTCGATTGCGTCGATTTTGTGTCAACTGTCAGGCACTTGTACTATATCGCCATGCGCACCACCGATACTATCTCCTGGCAGCCGACCAGCTGGACCACACGCACGGCTCAACAGCAGCCCCGCTACGACGATGGCGCCGAGCTGGCACACGTGATCGCGCAATTGTCACGTTTGCCACCAATCGTGGTTTCGTGGGAGATTGAGGCGTTGCGCGAGCGGCTCGCCAACGCGCAACGGGGCAACGCCTTTCTGCTGATGGGCGGCGACTGTGCCGAGACCTTCGAGGACTGCGAGTCCGACAAGATCGCCACCAAGCTCAAGATCTTGTTGCAGATGAGCCTCGTGCTGCTGCACGGTCTGAAGAAGCCAATCGTTCGAGTCGGGCGCATGGCGGGGCAGTACGCCAAACCACGCTCGGCGGACACCGAAACCATCGACGGCGTCACTTTGCCATCCTTTCGCGGTGCGCTGGTCAATCGTCCGGAGTTCGTGCCCGATGCGCGGGTGGCCGACCCTGAGTTGTTACTGCGCGGCTATGAGCGCGCCGCTCTCACGCTCAATTTCGTGCGGGCACTGTCCGATGGCGGCTTTGCAGATCTGCATCATCCGCAGTACTGGGATCTAGGCTTTCTGCATCATTCGCCCCTCAAAGCGCAATACCAGCAAATCGTCGATTCGATCGCCGAGTCATTGGAGTTCTTCGAGCGAGTGAGTGGCGGACGCGCCCCGCACGAGGTGACCGCGGTCGACTTCTTCGCCAGCCATGAAGGGCTGCACTTGCTGTACGAGCAGGCCCAGACTCGTTACATTCCGCGGCAGCAGCGGTGGTACAACCTGTCGACCCACATGCCGTGGATCGGGATGCGCACCGCGCAACTCGATGGCGCGCATGTCGAGTTCTTCCGTGGCGTCGCCAATCCTGTGGGCGTCAAGGTGGGCGCAGCGATGGACGATGGTTGGTTGCAAGGCCTGGTCACGACGCTCAATCCGCAGAACCAGCCGGGTCGCCTGGGGTTGATCCACCGCTTTGGCGTCAAGGACATCGAGAAGGCGCTGCCGCGGGCCATCCGCGCCGTGCGCGAAACTGGCCAGCAGGTGCTGTGGATCTGTGATCCGATGCATGGCAATACCGAGACGAGCTCTGGCGGCCTGAAAACACGGCGGTTCGAGAACATCCTGCGAGAACTGGAGCTGGCGTTTCAGATCCATCAGTCCGAAGGTTCGTATCTGGGTGGCGTGCATATCGAGCTGACCGGCGAAGACGTGACCGAATGCACTGGCGGAGCGCGTGGTCTCACAGACGGCGATTTGCAGCGCGCCTATCGCTCGACAGTCGATCCGCGGCTCAACTACGAACAGTCGCTCGAGCTCGCGATGCTGATCGGCAATCTCGGTAAGCCCACTGGCGGCAATCGTTAGGGCGCGCGGCTGTTGCAGCTGCGGTCGCGCGGACAGGCGGCGCTGCGCGAGCAGATGATGCGTGCTTTGCCGCTGAGAGCAGCCGAGATCCATCCAATACGCAGCACGTGGCCGACGTTGCGGATCTGTTCCGCGGCCTGATCTGTTACCACGGCTGCTCCGTTGCTGCGCTGACATGCTTCCCATAGGTCGGTGGTCAGGCGTTTGGCATCGTGGCCCTGAGCGAGCAGCGCGGGCCCGAGATCCACGCCGACCGACAAGACGCGATCAGCATTGGCGGCGTCGCGTGTCATCAACGAGTGGCAGGCGTACAGCCGCGGTTCGCCGTTCAGAAGCATGACGCTCAGTTGCGAAGTCGGCGTATCCGGTGTCACGGTGGCTGCCGCCTGCTCGCGCAGCAGCCGAAACACGGCCCAATGCGGACATGGATCGGGGACCACGCTGAGATTTCCCCACGGCAGCGAGATACCGTTGCCCCGGTAGACCGTGCGCAGAATGCCGGGTCGATAGGCGTCGAAGAAATGCCAGTGGCGATAGTTGGATACGGCAGTCATGCGTCGCATCGCAACCGCCGGGCCGATGCCGAGCATACGATGGATGCCTACCGCGTGCTGTTCGCGCAGTAAGAGCTGCCGGAACGGCGTGCGCGGACACAAGAGCGCGCCGGCGAAGAAGCTGCATTCGAACTCGCGCCAGGCGATCAACGCATCGCGCTGCGCGAGTCCTGGCGAGGATTCGGGCGCGACGTGGTTCTCCAGGTCGAGGTCAGCCCCCGACGCACCGATGGCGCCGTCGCCGTGGTGCAGGATCTGATGGCCCAAAAAGAATGCCAGCTCGTACTTCAGTCGCGCCGCCAATTTCCGCAATCGACGGCTCACGACAATCGTGCCTGGCGTCTCGAAATGCGCGCGCGCCAGGCCACGGTTCAACCTGCTACGGTCGTCGTCGATCCAGCGGACCTCGAGGCCATAGCGTTTACAGATCGCCAGTAACTCCTCGACGGATAGCGGCATTGCCCGTTCGCCGGCGGCGTCGGCGGCGCGCTCGATGTCGGGAAAATCGTTCTGATGCGTTTCCTGCCAGACGCGAATCAGCAATTGCGCGAAGCTGCGTCCCGAGGTGCCGGTTTGAAACAGCAGCTCGGGCAGGGCGGCCCGCAGCAGCTCCGGTGTGAACAAAAACGCTGGTTCGAAAGCGGAGGTGACTTCCGCTGCTGAAACTGTCGTGCCAGAAGTTGCTGCGTCGGCACCGGCGTCGAGGAACCAGCCAGGATCCCGACCAAAGACCTGCGCAATGATTGCCAGTACGGTGGGTGAGGGCGTGCGCTTGCCGGTCTCGAGCATGCTCAGGTAGGACACCGACGGTGCCCGTGACGGATCGAGCTGCGAGCAACGCGATGCAAGTTCCTCGAGTGTCAATCCGTTACGCTTGCGCAGGCCTCGCAGTCGCGACCCCAGCAACTGGCCGTGTCGGATCGCCGGTGTGACGGTAGCGCCAGCACTAGCTTTCGAGGTTGTGAAATTCACGGTGTAAACTTTCTATTGTGTAAATGACAGAGTGAGAAGGATAGACTGCTCCCATGCCAAATGCCAGCAACGTTTCCGCAGCCGCCGATCTCGCGCTACAGGGGTCTATCAGTCCCAGTGCAGCTGAGATTCTGACCCCCGCCGCGCGCCAGTTTCTGGCGCAGCTGATAGCGACTTTCGCGCCCCGTGTGGCCAGTTTGCGAGCGGCTCGTCAGGCGCGTCAGCGCGAGCTCGATGCCGGGGTGTTGCCGGACTTCCTGCCCGAGACCGAGAACATCCGCGCGAGCGAGTGGCGGACTGCCACGGTGCCGGTCGATCTCAGTGATCGGCGCGTCGAAATCACCGGGCCGACCGATCGAAAAATGATCATCAATGCGTTGAATTCGGGCGCCAAGGTGTTCATGGCGGACTGCGAGGACTCGCTCGCCCCCACCTGGTCGAACGTCATCGATGGCCAGCTGAATTTGCGTGATGCTGTGCGCCGTTCGATCAGCTTTACGAACCCGGATGGCAAGGAATACCTACTCAATCCGCAGATCGCTACCTTGATCGTGCGACCGCGCGGCTGGCACCTCGACGAGAAGCATCTGACGCTGCGTGGTGAACCAGTTCCCGGGGCGCTGGTGGACTTCGGACTCTACCTGTTTCACAACCATGCCGAGCTCGCGCGGCGCGGGACCGGGCCTTACTTCTACCTACCCAAGTTGGAAAGCCATCTCGAGGCGCGGCTTTGGGCCGAGGTCTTCACCGCAGCCGAGCAAGCGCTGGGACTCGCGCACGGCAGCATCAAGTGTACGGTGTTGATCGAAACGATCCTGGCAGCGTTCGAGATGGACGAAATTCTCTATGAGCTGCGGGACTACATCGTGGCACTCAACTGCGGTCGTTGGGACTACATATTCAGCTTCATCAAGAAATTCTCCCGTCGCCCGGACTTCATTCTGCCTGATCGGGCGCAGGTGACGATGACCACGCATTTTCTGCGGTCCTACTCGCTGCTTTGCATCAAGACTTGTCACCGACGCGGCGCGTTTGCGATGGGTGGTATGGCCGCGCAGATTCCGATCAAGCACGACCCGGTGGCCAACGAGGCCGCACTCGGCAAAGTGCGCGCGGACAAGGAGCGCGAGGCCGGCGACGGCCATGATGGCACCTGGGTGGCACATCCCGGCCTGGTGCCGATCGCCCGTGAGGTATTCGATCGACTGATGCCGGCACCAAATCAGGTGCAGCGGCAACGCGATGACGTCGAGGTCACTGCCGCGGACTTGCTGGCGATACCCAAGGGGACGATCACGGCCGCTGGCTTGCGCAACAACGTCAGTGTCGGCTTGCAGTACCTGGCGGCCTGGCTGTCGGGCAATGGCTGCGTGCCGATCAACGATCTGATGGAAGATGCGGCGACCGCCGAGATTTCGCGCGCGCAGATCTGGCAGTGGATCAAACACCCGGGCGGGGTGCTCGACGACGGACGGCGTGTCACGGTCGAGTTGTTCCGTCAGACGCTGCGCGAGGAACTTGCCTCGCTGCGTGAGTCGCTCGGCGCCGCAGCGTTCGCGGCAGGCAATTTTCCGCGTGCCGCCGAGTTGTTCGATGCAATCACGACCGCGCCCGATTTCTCCGAATTCCTGACGCTTGCCGCTTATCGCGAGCTTGCCTGACTGACTCAACCCGGAGCCACCGACATGCCTAACAAGACCGCCGCGGAACTCGAACTGGAATGGCAGACTGAGCCACGCTGGCGGGGCATAGAGCGGCGCTACTCGGCGGCGGATGTCGTGCGCTTGCGCGGTACGTTGCCAATCGAACACTCGATCGCTCGGCATACCTCTGAGAAGCTATGGCGCTACCTGGCCGAGAAGCCGTTCGTCAATGCACTCGGGGCGCTGACTGGCAATCAAGCCATGCAGCAGGTCAAAGCCGGCCTCGATGCAATCTATCTCTCGGGATGGCAGGTGGCAGGTGACGCCAACTTGGCGGGTGAGATGTATCCAGATCAGTCACTATATCCTGCGGACTCCGTCCCGGCGGTGGTACGGCGGATCAACAACACCTTGCAGCGTGCAGATGAGATCCATCACGCTGAGAGTGACGATTCGATCGACTGGTTCAAGCCAATTGTCGCAGATGCCGAGGCCGGCTTCGGCGGCGTGCTCAATGCATTCGAGTTGATGAAGCAGATGATCGCGGCCGGCGCGGCCGGCGTACATTTCGAGGATCAGCTGTCATCGGCCAAGAAGTGCGGCCACATGGGCGGCAAGGTGCTCGTTCCAACCGAAGAGGCCATCAGCAAGCTGACCGCTGCGCGCCTGGCGGCGGATGTGTGCGGTGTACCGACCTTGCTGATCGCCAGAACAGACGCCGAGTCGGCGACGCTACTGACGGCCGACATCGATCCGCGCGACCAGCCGTTCGTCAACCGCAAGGAGTTGCGAACTTCGGAGGGCTTCTTCCGCCTCAACAATGGTCTGCCGCTCGCGATCGAGCGAGGTCTTGCTTACGCGCCGTATGCCGACCTCATCTGGTGTGAGACGGGGCATCCTGATCTGGCCGAGGCCAGGCAGTTCGCCGAAGGTATCCACGCCAAGTTCCCGGGCAAAATGCTCGCTTACAACTGCTCTCCCAGCTTCAATTGGAAGAAGAAGCTCGACGACGCCACGATCGCCAAGTTCCAGCGTGAGCTCGGTGCGATGGGTTACAAGTTCCAGTTCATCACGCTGGCTGGTTTTCACGCGCTCAATTTTTCGATGTTCGAGCTGGCACGTGGCTACAAGGCAAGTCAGATGTCCGCCTATGTTCGCTTGCAGGAGGCGGAGTTCGCCGCGGAGTCCTTGGGCTACACCGCGACCAAGCATCAGCGGGAAGTCGGCGCCGGCTACTTCGACGAGGTAACGCAGGCCGTGACGGGTGGCCAATCGTCGGTGACGGCGATGAAGGGCTCGACCGAGGAACAGCAGTTCAAGCGGGCTTGAACGGCCGCCTGCGCAGCCGGGGATGCCGATCACAGGTTCCCCGAGCGCGTACAGGGTAAACTGCGCGCCCATCCGCGGCTTGTTTGCCGCTTGCGCAGGTCGAGTATGAAGTACGAACGGATCGCGGTGCCGCCCGGCGGCCAGAAAATCATCATCAATCCGGATGCCACGCTGCAGGTGCCCGACAAGCCCTACGTGGCCTACATCGAGGGCGACGGTATCGGCATCGATGTCACGCCAGTGATGTTGAAGGTGGTCGATACAGCGGTTGCCAAGGCTTACGGTGGGCGCCGCCAGATCATCTGGACCGAGATCTTCGCCGGTGAAAAAGCGAACAGCCTGTATGGCTCCTGGTTCCCGGACGAAACCCTGCATGCACTGCGGGATTTCGTGGTTTCCATCAAAGGGCCGCTGACGACACCAATCGGAGGCGGCATTCGCTCGCTCAACGTCGCGATGCGCCAGCAACTGGATTTGTATGCCTGCGTGCGGCCCATCCGTTACTTCCCCGGTGTGTCGTCGCCGATGGCCGACGCGAGCCTGACCGACATGGTTGTGTTCCGCGAAAACACCGAGGACATCTACGCGGGCATCGAGTACGCCACCGGCTCGCAGGAAGTGCAGAAGCTGATCAATTTCCTGCAGAAGGAACTGGGTGCGACTGGCATTCGTTTTCCAGCCAGCTCCGGCATCGGCATCAAGCCAGTCTCGAAAGAGGGCAGTCAGCGATTGGTGCGCAAAGCCATCAAGTACGCGATCGACAACGATCGCGTCTCGGTGACACTGGTGCACAAGGGCAACATCATGAAATTCACGGAAGGTGCCTTCCGCAATTGGGGCTACCAACTGGCCCAGGACGAGTTCGGCGCCAAGGAGGTGGGCGGTGGTCCATGGCTCAGCTTCAAGAACCCGATCACCGGCACGGATATCGTGGTGAAGGACGTTATTGCCGACAACTTCCTGCAACAGGTGTTGTTGCGACCGGAAGAGTACGACGTGATCGCCACGCTGAATCTCAACGGCGACTATATTTCGGACGCGCTTGCTGCGCAGGTCGGCGGTATCGGGATCGCGCCGGGCGGCAACATTGGCGAAGGTGTGGCAGTGTTCGAGGCCACGCACGGTACGGCGCCAGGCTTCGCGGGTAAGAATCGCGTCAACCCCGGCTCGCTGATTCTCTCGGCGGAGATGATGCTGCGTTACATGGGCTGGAGTGAAGCTGCCGATCTGATCATCAAGGGAGTTGCCAATACGATTGCGGCGAAAGAGCTGACGTATGATCTGGCGCGATTGCGTGAGGCGATTCGTGCGCCAAAGCGCGAGCTGGCCGGACGGAAAAACGTCGAGGAGGACATCCAACGTCTGATTCCCGGCGCCAAGCTGATGACCTGTTCCGGATTCGGCGAGGCGGTCATCCGGCACATGCCAGGTTGAGCGGGGTTGCCATCGACGCAAGCGCGCCATGAGTAAGCCGGCAGCTCCACGGTCGTCTGCGCCTCGCGCTGCAGCCGAGCAAGGTAGTGCCTTCGATCCAGGTTGCACGCGCTGCCCACGGCTGGCCGATTTCCTGCGTGCCAACCGGGTGAAGCTGCCTGCCTATCACAACGCCCCGGTACCACCGTTTGGGGTGGCAAGACCCCGGTTGCTAATCGTCGGTCTGGCGCCAGGGTTGCATGGCGCGAATCAGACGGGGCGGCCGTTTACCGGCGATTTTGCTGGGTTGTTACTGTACGAAACCCTGTTTGAGCTGGGCTTGGCGACCCGTGCCACGTCCGCTGCCGCCGATGACGGCCTCGAGTTGTTCGGCACGCGGATCACCAACACAGTCAAGTGCGTGCCGCCGCAGAACAAGCCGTTGCCGGCCGAGATCCGCAGCTGCAACCGGTACCTCGCGACCGAGCTGCGCCAACTGACCAGCGTGCGTGCAATTCTGGCGCTCGGTCGGGTTGCGCACGACGGCGTGCTGTTAGCACTCGGTCGGCCGCGCTCCAGCGCCTTGTTCGGACATGCGCGCGTACATGAGCTCGGCAACGGCCAGACGCTGATCGATTCCTATCACTGCAGCCGCTACAACACGCAGACACGACGCTTGACGCCGGACATGTTTCGCGACGTACTGCGACATGCCGCACTGCATGCCGGCTTGCGGGTTAGCGGGCCGTGAAGCCTGCAGTGCAGTCGCCACCCAGGTTCGACGCCCGCGAGTTCGTCGCCAATGCGCCCCGCAGACCTGGCGTCTACCGGATGTATGGCGCAGGTGGCGAGCTGTTGTACGTGGGCAAGGCTCGCAACCTGCGCGACCGACTTGGCAGTTACTTTGTCGCGAGCAATGTCAATCCGAAGGTGCAGCTCCTCGTCGGACGCATCGCGCATATCGAAGTAACCGTCACGAGTTCCGAGACGGAGGCGCTGCTGCTCGAGTACAACCTCATCAAGGAGCACAAGCCGCCGTTCAACGTGGTGCTGCGCGACGACAAGAGTTTTCCCTATATTCATCTGGCAACCGCGCACGACTATCCGCGACTGGTCTATTACCGCGGCTCCCGCCAGCAGCCTGGCCGCTACTTTGGACCGTTCCCGGATCCTGGTGCGGTACGTGAGACCTTGCACCATCTGCAGAAGGTGTTCGGCATCCGCAATTGCCGCGACAGTTTTTTCGCCAATCGCAGTCGGCCGTGTCTGCAACATCAGATTGGTCGCTGCACAGCACCCTGCGTTGATCTGATATCCCAGGCGGACTATGCGGCCAACGTCGCAGCCGCGGTCAAAGTGCTGGAAGGCCGCGACTCCGAGGTCAATGCAGAGCTGGCTCGCCGCATGACTGAGGCCGCGGCGCAGCTGCAGTTCGAGCAAGCTGCCCAGCTGCGCGATCAGCTGGCGGCGCTGAAACTCGTGCAGGCGCAGCAGGTCGTGGCGGCGGAAGGCGATCGGGACGTCGACGTGGTGGCGATCGTCGGCGAACCCGGCGACTACGCGGTGACGGTGATGCTGGTGCGCGGCGGTCGTAGTCTGGGTGCCACAGGCTACTTCCCCAAGGGATCGCTCGCGGATCCAGACGAAGCACTCGCCTCGTTTCTTATGCAGTTCTACGCCGAGCAGGAGCCCGCACCCGAGATCCTGCTCAATATCGAGCTACCGGGTGGCGCGGCGCTCGGCGAAGCATTGGCGCAGCGTGCAGAGCGGGCTGTCTCGGTACGGCGACCCAGTCGCGGTCTGCCACTCAAGTGGGTCGAGATGGTGCGCGAAAACGCCGAGCATGCGCTCAGAATGCGGCGCGCGCGCCGTCAGAGTCTCGATGCCATGTTCGACGAGCTCACCGCGCTGTTGGATCTACCCGAGCCGCCGCGGCGCATCGAGTGTTTCGACATCAGCCACACGGGCGGCGAGGGTACGATCGCATCCTGCGTCGTGTTCGGGCCAGAAGGCCCGCTGAAGAAGGACTATCGGCGCTTCAATATCGAAGGCGTAGCTCCCGGTGACGACTATGCGGCGCTGGCCCAGGCACTACAGCGTCGCTATGCGCGCATCCAATCGGGCGAGATTCCGGCTCCCGATGTGCTGTTCATCGACGGTGGCAAGGGTCAGATCAGCGAGGTGCATGCAGTGCTCGCCGCGCTGGGATGCGGGGCGCAGTTGTTAGTGGGGGTAGCCAAAGGCGCGGACCGCAAGCCGGGGCAGGAGCGACTGCACGTGTTCGGTCGCGAGCAGCCGCTGATTCCCGGGCCCGAGTCGGCGGCCCTCAGGCTGGTGCAGCGCTTGCGCGACGAAGCGCACCGCTTTGCGGTCACCGGGCATCGGCGCAAGCGGGCTCGTCGCCACAATGAGTCGATACTCGAAACGGTGCCGGGGATGGGCCCCGCCAAGCGACGTGCCCTACTGACCCACTTCGGCGGTCTCCAGGGTGTGTTGCGCGCGGGCGTAGCAGACTTCGAGCGGGTGCCGGGTATCGGTGCAAGTTTGGCGCGGACGCTGTACGATCACCTGCATCCCGGTGCGTGATGGTCTGGAATCTACCTAACACTTTAACCTGGCTGCGGATCTTCGCGATCCCGCTGCTGGTCGTGCTGTTCTATCTGCCCTATCACTGGGCGAGTCCTGCAGCGGGTCTGTTGTTCGCCGCGGCGGCGATCACCGATACGCTCGATGGGTATCTGGCGCGCCGACTCGGTCAGACGTCGCGGCTGGGTGCGTTTCTCGATCCCGTGGCAGACAAACTGATCGTCGCCGTGGCGCTGGTGTTGATCGTCGCCAAGGACCCGCGGGCGCCAGTCGTGCTGATCGCGATCGTGGTCATCGGCCGTGAGATCGCGATCTCCGCGTTGCGCGAGTGGATGGCCGTGATCGGCCAACGCACCAAAGTAGCGGTTTCCAAGCTCGGCAAGTACAAAACGATCCTGCAGATGGTCGGCCTCGCCATGATGCTGTATCGCTGGGATCTGTTCTTCCTGCCGATCTACCAACTAGGCTTCTGGCTGAGTGCGATCGCGGCGGCGTTGACTCTTTTCACGATGATCGCCTACCTGCGCGCAGCCTGGCCCGACCTGCGAGGACGCAGTTGATGCCGCTACGCGCGGTCTGCGTGTTCTGTGGTTCGCACAGCGGCATCCGGCCCGGGTTTGCGCTAGCGGCCCGACAGCTGGGTGCGATGCTGGCGGGCGCTGATGTGACGCTGATATTCGGTGGCGGTCGGGTGGGGCTCATGGGTGCGGTCGCGGACGGCTGCCTGCAGGCTGGCGGCCGGGCGATCGGTGTGATTCCTCGCGCCTTGCTCGAGCGCGAGTTGGGTCACACCGGGCTCACGCAGTTGCACGTCGTGGACTCCATGCACGCCCGCAAAGCCAGGATGGTGGAACTTGCGCAGGGCTTTCTGGCACTGCCGGGTGGCATGGGCACCTTCGATGAGCTGTTCGAGGCACTGACCTGGGCGCAATTGGGCATACACGCCAATCCGATCGCCGTGATCAATATTGAGCACTATTTCGACCCGTTGCTCGCGCTGGTGGACCAAGCCCGGCAGGCTGGATTCGTCGATGAACGGTCGCGTGCGCTGCTGCGGTCCTGTTCGACGGTCGACGCGGCCCTCGACGTTCTGTGGCCGGATTGAGCGGTTTCCTTGACTTGGGCTTACGTCCCCCTACAATTGCGGCCCTCTCGATCGTCGGCACTCTGGGGTACCAGCGGGTCGGCGCAGGTTTCTTGTGATGCGGGAATAGCTCAGTTGGTAGAGCACGACCTTGCCAAGGTCGGGGTCGCGAGTTCGAGTCTCGTTTCCCGCTCCATTTTCCTTCCGCGCCTCGTGCATAATCGGCACGTGTACCGACGTGTGTAAGGGGCTAGGTGGCAGAGTGGTCATGCAGCGGCCTGCAAAGCCGTGGACGCCGGTTCGATTCCGACCCTAGCCTCCATTTCTCCGTTGATTCGGCGCGCGCCCCGGTGGCGGAATCGGTAGACGCAACGGACTTAAAATCCGTTGTCCGAAAGGGCGTGCCGGTTCGAGTCCGGCCCGGGGCACCATGACAGCTGAATTACGCGCCGACAATCTGCATCTCTGGCGAGGCGAACAGCACGTCTTGCGTGGGGTTGGCTTTGCGGCTCGTGCCGGGCAGTGCCTGCTGGTCACCGGTCGCAACGGGGCGGGGAAGACCAGTCTGATACGCACGATCGCCGGCATTTTGCAGCCGGAGGAAGGCCATGTTTACTGGCGCGGCGAGTCGACTGCCCGCGACCGCGCCGGCTTCCATGGCGAAATGGCCTATCTTGGCCATGACGCGCCCCTCAAGGGCGACCTGACGGGCGCCGAGAACCTGCACTTCGGCGTCGGTGTGCGGCGCCGGTTTTCCGTGGCCGACATGCGCGCTGCGCTCGGCCGAACCATCGCCAACGATTTCGCTGATCGCCCTGTGCGCACTTTGTCCGCCGGCCAGCGTCGCCGTATCGCTTTGGCTGGTGTTTTGCTAACAAGTGCAACACTGTGGCTGCTCGATGAGCCCACGACCAACCTCGATGCGTCCGGCCAGGAATTGGTGACGACGCTGCTCGCAGCGCATCTCGCAGGCGGTGGGATCGCGGTCGCGGCCATCCATCATCCGCTCGCGCTCGATGCGCATCTGACCACCAGGCTGGAGCTCACGTGACGGCGGTGTCGTCATGGCGATCTGCGCGACTGGTCATAGAACGTGACCTGCGTCTCGCTTTTCGACGACCAGCGCAACTCGTGCAGCCTGTCCTGTTCTTCGTGATCGTGACCACGATGTTTCCGCTGGCATTATCACCGGAGCTGTCGCGCTTGCGCGACGTAGCGCCGGGTGTCCTTTGGGTGGCGGCGTTGCTATCCTCACTACTCGCACTCGAGTTTCTGTTTCGCGACGACGCACAGGACGGAACCCTCGAGCAATTTGCGCTGTCGGGACAGTCGCTCACATGGTTGTTGTTCGCCAAGACATTCTCACACTGGTTGTTGACTGGGTTGCCGCTCGCGATTGTCGCGCCGATTTCAGCCGGTGCGTTGGGTGTCGACTTCGGTGCCATGCCAGGTGTGATCGCGTCGCTCGCACTCGGCAGCTTCGGCTTGAGTCTCATCGGCGCGATCGGCGCCGGCCTCACGCTCGGTGTACAACGGGGTGGGGTGCTGCTGTCATTGCTGACTTTGCCGTTGGCGGTGCCGATACTCATCTTCGGCGCGCGCGCCACGGAGCTTGCGATCTATCGCGAGCCGTACGGCGCACCGCTCTATCTGTTAGCGGCTCTGGCAGTCCTTGGGCTGACGCTGGCACCGCTAGGTGCGGCGGCCGCGGTACGCATCGGCCTGGAGTGATGGTCTCGTGAATTGGACATGGTTTCATCGACTCGGATCGCCGCCACATATATACAAGTTGGCCGGCACGCTGACGCCGTGGTTTGCGTGGTCGGCCGCGCTGCTGATCACCTATGGGCTCATCGGCGGCGTCGTGTTGGCGCCCACTGATTATCAGCAGAAGGATGCGTATCGCATCATCTACGTACATGCCCCGAGTGCGTGGCTGTCGCTGATGATCTATACGACCATGGCGGTGAGCGCTGCCATCGGGTTGATCTGGCGTATGAAGGTAGCGCACGCCCTGGCTGCGGCCTGTGCGCCTATCGGCGCATGGTTCACGGTTGCAGCACTCGGCACGGGAATGCTGTGGGGCAAGCCGATGTGGGGGGCCTATTGGGCCTGGGATCCGCGGCTGACCGCGGAGCTGGTGCTGTTGTTCCTGTACATGGGCTACATGGGCCTGCGCGCGGGCATCGAAGACACGCAACGTGCCGACCGTGCGAGCGCGGTGCTGGCGATCGTCGGCGTCATCAATGTCCCGATCGTGAAATATTCAGTGGAATGGTGGAACTCGTTGCATCAATCGGCGTCGGTGATGAAGATGGGCAAGCCCGATATCGTGCCGGAGATGTTGATTCCGCTGCTGGTGATGTTCGTTGGCTTCACGCTGCTGTTCGCCGCGCTCGTATTGATCAGGCTGCGTGCGGAAATCCTGCGGCGCGAGCGCGCCGCGAGCTGGCTCCGCGCGGAGGTGCTGGCATGAGCGAGTTCTTCGCCATGAGTGGTTATGGTCAGTATGTCTGGTCGTCGCTGGCGCTTACCTTGGCTATCATCGTGTTGAACGTCTATCTGGCGCGGCGCTCGCTGGCAAACGCGCGGCAACAGGCTAAGCGGCGGCTCGCCGCAACATCCGAGCTGACACAGCGGCCTGCTGCTGCGGTGTCTGAGGGAATTACATGACTCCTCGCAGACGTAGATTGATACTGGTCCTCGGCATTCTCGCAGGCGTTGGCCTGGCAGCCGCGCTGGCCACGCAGGCATTCAAGGAAAACGTGATGTTCTTCTTCGATCCCAGTCAGATCGTGGCCGGCGAAGCGCCCATCGACAAGCGCTTTCGCCTGGGTGGCATGGTCGAAGCCGGCAGCGTCGTACGTGCGCCGGGCAGTCTCGAAGTCAAGTTCGCCGTCACGGATTTCAAGCATACGATTCCGGTGAGTTACAACAAAGTGTTGCCGGATCTGTTTCGCGAGGGCCAAGGCGTGGTGGCGCATGGCCGTCTAACCAATGGCGTGTTCGTGGCCGACGAGGTACTCGCCAAGCACGATGAGAATTACATGCCGCCAGAAGTCGAACGCTCCTTGAAGGAGAAGCACGGCGGCAAGATGCCGACCCAAACAACCAGTGCAGCACCAGAACAGCCAACGCCACCTGCCGGAGTCGCGGCGGCGAGCGACTCATGATCGTCGAACTCGGACACTTTGCGATGATCCTGGCGCTGTTGATCGCGGCGCTGCAGAGTTTCTTTGGAATCGCCGGTGCGCACTGGCGCAACGAACGCTGGATGGCAGTTGTGAGGCCAGCGGCCGCGGCGCAGTTCGTGCTGATCAGCGCGGCGCTCGGCGCGCTCATCTATGCCTTCGTGACGCACGATTTCTCGGTCCTGTACGTGGCGGCGAACTCCAATTCCGCGTTGCCTACGTTTTACCGTGTATCAGCGGTCTGGGGCGCACATGAAGGCTCGCTCGTGCTGTGGCAGTGGATCCTCGCGCTCTGGACGCTCGCGGTTGCGTTGTTGTCCGGTCGCTTGCCAGTCTCGTTTGCCGCGCGTGTGCTCGGTGTGCTCGGGATTGTCAGTTTGGGTTTTCATTTGTTCACGCTCGTCACGTCGAATCCGTTCGAGCGCTTGCTGCCGCCAGCCTTCGACGGCCGGGATCTGAATCCAGTGCTGCAGGATCCGGCGCTCGCCGTGCATCCGCCGCTGCTGTACACCGGCTACGTCGGTTTTGCAGTTGCCTTTGCGTTCGCCTGCGCAGCCATGCTGGAGGGCAAGCTCGATCAAACTTGGGCACGCTGGACGCGTCCCTGGACAACCGCCGCCTGGGCGTTTCTCACCATTGGCATCGCGCTCGGTAGCTGGTGGGCCTACTACGAGCTGGGTTGGGGCGGATACTGGTTCTGGGACCCGGTCGAAAACGCGTCGTTCATGCCGTGGCTCGTCGGCACAGCACTCATTCATTCGCTGGCTGTAACCGACAAGCGCGGGTTGTTCAAGAGCTGGACGTTGTTGTTGGCAATTCTGGCTTTCAGCCTGAGCCTGCTCGGCACCTTCCTGGTGCGCTCGGGCGTGCTGGTCTCAGTGCACTCGTTTGCGGCAGATCCGTCGCGCGGCATGTTCATTCTGGCATTCCTGGTCACCATGATCGGGGGCGCGCTGGGCCTGTATGCCTGGCGGGCGCCGCTGCTGCGCTCGCAGGCCGGCTTCGAGCTGACGGCGCGGGAATCATTTCTGCTGTTCAACAACATTCTGCTGATCATCGCGGCCACCGTGGTGTTCGGCGGCACACTGGCGCCGCTCATTTCCGACGCACTGGGCCTCGGCACCCTGTCGGTCGGCACACAGTATTTCAATCCCACCTTTCTCTTGCCGATCCTGCCACTGCTGGCACTCGTGTCAGTGGGTATTCATTCCAACTGGAAGCGCGGCCGCATCGGCGAGAAGAGGCGGGTGCTCGCACAGACCTTCGTGATCGCGCTGGTGCTCGCATTGGCGCTGGTTTATGGCGCCTACGGCAGTGGCAAGTGGCTGACGCCGATCGGTGCGACACTGGGCATCTGGATCATCCTGTCATCGCTGGTCGATCCCATCGATCGCTGGCGGCGCAAGATGAGTTTGTCGCGCTCGATCGTCGGTATGACGATCGCGCACATCGCCTTGGGTGTGTTCGTGCTGTCGCTGACGGTCGTGGAGTCGTACACGATCGAGCGGGATGCGGCGCTGCGGCCTGGTGAATCGCTGCAGTTAGGACGCTACGCCTATCGGTTCGACGGCATCAAGCCAGTGGAAGGGCCTAACTATGACGGCGTGCGTGGTGCAGTCACAGTGTTTCGCGATGGCAAGGAAGTAGGTCAGCTGTTTCCTGAGAAGCGCAACTACTGGGTGCAGGGCCAGGTGATGACCGAGGCTGACATCGACACGCGCTGGAACAAGAACATCTTCGCGGCACTGGGTGAGGACCTGGGCGCCGGTAGCTGGAGCATTCGTGCCCAGATCCGTCCGCTGATCGACTATGTGTGGCTGGCCGCCTTTCTGATGGCTTTCGGTGGGGCGATCGCGGCCTCTGACCGTCGCTATCGGCTGGCGATTCGGACCGAGCAGGACACCGCCAGCGCCGGACCCGCGATCGAAGGCGCGGCCTCGTGAAAGCGAAGTTCCTGCTGCCTTTGGCGTTGTTTGCGTTGCTCGCGGTGGTGCTCGGCGTGGGCGTGAAACGCTCGCCTGAGAAGAGCACGATCCAGTCCGCGTTGCTCGGCAAGCCTGCGCCGCAATTCGCTCTGCCGAGCCTGACCGACCCGGTGCGCACAGTAAATTCTCGCGAGTTCGCCGGGCGGCCGTACGTGCTCAACGTGTGGGGAACCTGGTGCGGCGAGTGTCGCGTCGAACACACGATGCTGATGCAGGCGTCGGCCGAGCAGCGCGTGCCATTCGTCGGCCTCAACTGGAAAGACGACAATGCCGCAGCTCTCGCCTGGCTGGCGCAGCTCGGCAACCCGTACCAGGCGATCGCGGTCGATAGCGATGGACGGACAGCGATCGACTTCGGCGTCTATGGGGCGCCCGAGACTTTTCTCATCGACGCGAACGGCATCGTGGTGCATCGTCATGTGGGTGCGTTGACGCGCGAAGTGTGGGAGCGTGAATTCCTGGCGCGCCTGCCACCGAGTGCTTCATGATTCGTCTCGCGTGGCTACTGGCGATCGCGGTGCTGTCGACAGGATTTGTCAGTGTGGCGCAGGCGGTCGATACGACCGAAATGGCGGATCCGGCCCTGCAGTCACGCTATCGTGCATTGACGCATGAACTGCGATGCATGCAATGCCAGAATCAGACCATTGCGGATTCGCCAGTTGGGTTGGCCGGCGATCTGCGCCGACAAGTGCGCGAACTGCTCGAGGCGGGCAAGTCGGACGCCGAAATCCGCGACTACATGGTCGAACGCTACGGTGCCTTCATCTTGTTTCGGCCGCAATTCAATGTGCGCACCGCCTGGTTGTGGTTGGCGCCGTTGGTGGCGTTGTTGATCGGCGCTTGGGTAGCCTATCGGGTCATTCGCCAGCGCACGAGGCTGGTCGCCGCCGATACGAGCGAGGTCGAAGACGGGCCGCGACTGCAATGACCACGGCCTTCGTGTTATTCGCCGCGCTGCTCGCGCTGGCGATGCTGGTGTGGGTGAGCGTTCCGCTCGTGGCAAAGCGCATCGATGGCCGAGCGGCCATGCCGTATCAGGCTGCCGCCGTTTCACTGCTATTGTTAGGCGGCGCTGGCGCCCTCTATGCAGCACTCAGTAGCTACGATTGGCAACAGGCCACGACGCGCAGCGATTCGCCAGAAGCAATGGTCTCGCGATTGGCGCGTCGACTGGAGCGCAGTCCAGACGATCTCGACGGCTGGTTGCAATTGGGCCGTTCGTACGCGGTGCTGGAGCAGTTTCCACTGGCGGTACGCGCCTACCAGCGCGCCGACCAGTTGGCGCAGGGGCGCAACGCCGAGGCGCTTTCTGGTCTGGCGGAGGCTCTGGCCATGCGCGATCCCAATCAGCTCGATGGACGAGCGGGCCAGCTGTTCGAACAAGCCTTGGCCATCGATCCAACGGCAGGCAAGGCACTGTTTTTCAGCGGTGCTGCGGCGCTACGTCGCGGCGAGTTGGCGCTGGCCCGCGAGCGTTTCGCGAAGTTATTAGCGCTCGACCCGCCGGAGAATGTCAGGCCTATTCTTGAGCAGCAGCTCGCGGCGCTCGATCAGCGGCTGGGCGCACAAACGGCTGGACCGGCAGCCGACGGCGCGAGCACTGCGGCGGCGGTGGCCGTGCGGGTGACACTCTCTGACGAACTGCGCGCGGCCGACTGGGGCGGAGCGCCGCTGTTCGTGTTCGTGCGCGAGCCGGGCGCGGCCGGGCCACCGCTGGCGGTCAAACGGCTGGCGAGCGCATTTCCGGTGGAGATCACTTTGTCAGCGGCCGATGCGATGCTGGCTGACAGAACATTTGCCGTTGGCCAGACGGTGGAGGTCACTGCGCGCATTGCGCGCGGTGGCAGCCCGACGGCAGTGAGTGGCGATCCTGTCGGCAGCGTACGCTATCAGGTCGGCAAAGACGGCCTGGCAGAGCTCGTGATCGATCAGTTGACACCCTGACATGCGGGCGATCCATCGACTGCATTACGATCGCGCGCCGTCTGTCTGGGCGCTCTATCCGCGCCTCGCCGTGTCACGCAAGCCCGCTGTCGTGCCGGATGGCGTGCAAGTGCCGCATATCGAGGCGGTCCTGCCACGGGTTGCGATCTCGCGTGCGCACCTCGACGCCTACAGTGAGGTGTGCAGTATCCGCGATACGGCGACGCACTTACCGATTGCCTATCCTCACATGCTTGCGGCACCGCTGCACCTCGCCATTCTCGGTGCCGAGGCTTTCCCCGTGCGCGCGCTGGGTTTGATCCATTTGCGAAATCGCATCGCGCAACGGCGAGCGATCGAGGTCGATGCCGTAGGTGGTGCGCGGGTCTGGGTCGCGGGCCATCGCGAAGTGGCCAAGGGCCAGGAGTTCGACTTTCACACGGAGTTTCGCATCGGCGACGACGTGGTGTGGGACGAGACTAGCGTCTATCTCGCGCGGCGCTCGCGTACGCCGGCGGACGAATCGCTGCGGCGCGCGGTACCGGACAAGAGCAGCGCAAAGTTGCCGGTGGATCCCGAGGGCCCGTCGAAGAGCAGCAGCTTTCGGGTATATGCCAGCATTGGCCGTCGCTACGCCAGAGTGTCGGGCGACTACAATCCCATTCATCTCGGAAAGCTGAGCGCGAAGCTGTTCGGCTTCCGGCGTGCGATTGCGCATGGGATGTGGTCGCTGGCGCGCTGTGCCGCTGAGCTCGAGCGTGACCTGTTGGCGTCGCCTTGCGAATTGTCGGTCGAGTTCAAGACGCCGATCTTTCTGCCAGCGTGGGTGCTGCTGCAGCACTGGCAGCGCGCCGAGGGTTATGGTCTATCGTTGCGTGATGCTCACGCGAATAAAGCCCATTTGGCCGGCACGCTGCACCGGCTAGGTTGAACACGGCAGGTATGCGGTCGCCACTGCCTACCCCGGTCGATCGCGCAGAGGGCCGTGCCGTCTGGTTGGCGGCTGCCGGTTTCTTTTGCCTGATGTGTGGCTACTACATGCTGCGGCCAATACGCGAGGCAATGGCGCTCGAGGTGGGGCGCGAGCGTATTCAGATCCTCTTCACCGCAGTGCTGCTGGTATCGAGCGCAATCCTGCCGCTCTACTGGTGGGTCGTGGCACGCATTCCGCGACGCTGGCTGTTGACCATTGTTTATCTGCCTTTTACGGTTCTATTCGCCGGTCTGGCCGCCGGTCTCACACTGAATCCAGGCGCCAAGGCACTCGCATTCGTCTATTTCGTTACATTGTCGAGCTTCAATCTATTTCTGATCTCGGTCTTCTGGAGCTCGATGGCGGATGTCTGGCGACCGGAGGCCGCCAAGCGCCTGTTCGGTTACGTAGCAGGAGGCGGCAGCGCCGGGGCGTTGTTAGGCCCGCTGTTGGTCAACGCGTCGATCGAGATGACTGGGCCGACTCCTCTGATCCTGCTCGCTTGCGGTTTCATACTTTTGACGATACTGCTGGTAGGAGCCGTTCGCTTGACGCTACGCACGGGCCATCCGCAAGACCGGGTGCCGGATCGCAGCGAAGTGGTTGGCGGACGCGCAATCGACGATATGCGGCGCCTCATCCGGACACCTTACATGCTCGGCATCGCCGCGCTGATCATCGCCGGGCAAACCATCGGCGCCTTCATGTACAGTGAGCAGGCGCGGTACGTCGAGTCCGCGTATGCATCGCTGGCCGAGCGCGCCGCATTGTTCTCGCGCATGGAAATCGCTGTTAGTCTGCTGGCGTTGTTCTTTCAGGTAGTCGTGGTAGGTTGGTTGACACGGATCGGTAGTTTGCGCACGTCGTTGTCCGCCATGCCGATACTCATTGGTGCGACCTTCGTGCTGCTCGCGCTGTTTCCGCTCGGCGCCGTCCTGCTCGTCACCCAGGTGATTCGCCGCGCTGCGGACTACGGACTCGGCAAGCCACCGCGCGAAGTGCTCTTCACCGTGTTGGCACCCGAAAGCAAATTCAAGAGCAAGAGCTTGATCGATACGGTCTTGCAGCGCGGCGCAGATGCGGCATCGCAATGGCTCTATACCGCGATTGCAGGTCTCGGACTGGCCGGCATCGCCTGGGTATGCGCTGGTATCTCCCTGTTGCTGGTGCAGGCGACACGTTCGTTGGCGGGCGCGTTCGAGCAACGCTCGCAGCAGGCCGAACCTGCTCCCACGCCTGCTGCCCGAGCCTCGGCGCAAGCATGACCGCAGGGGCGGCGGTAGCGGCAGGCTCGTCACGGCCTGCGCAGCGACTGGATCGGCACGGTCGGGCACACGTCGATCTGCGGGCCATGTTTCAGCTGGCGGCGCCGCTGATGGCCAGCAACGCTGTGCAGGCGGTGATCAATCTCACCGACACCTGGTTCATTGGCCGCATTTCGACTCAGGCCGTGGCCGCCATCAGTTCCATTTACTGGATCATGATGGCGGCAATACTGGTCTTGGGTGGCGTAGGCCTCGCCGTGCAGACATTTGTCTCGCAGGCGGTTGGATCGCGCCGGCGCCCGCGCGCCGCACTGGCTACTTGGTGCGCGCTCTGGGCGACGCTCGCGACTTGGCCGGCGTTCATCGCTCTGGCATTTGCCGGCCGTTGGCTGCTGCGGCCCTTCGGACTCGACCCGGAGATCGAACAGCTGGCCTTGGATTACTGGCAGCCACGGATGGGCGGTGCGGCCATTGGTGCGGCCGCGTGGGCGCTGATGGGCTTTTTCAATGGCATCAGTGCGACACGTTATACCGTGCTGGTCGTTGTCATCATGACGCTGGCCAATCTGCCAGCCAACGAAGTGCTGATCTTCCGGCTGGACATGGGGATGGCGGGTGCTGCGTGGGGCACCAACATCGCCCAGCTCTGCGGCTTGCTGGTCGCGGGGATGATTTTTCTGGGGCCGAAGATGGCGCGCCGGTTCCGCACGCCGCTGATGTGGCGACCGCGGTGGTCCATCATACGATCACAGCTGGCGTTGGGTATCCCGATTGGCATCATGTACGGCGCAGACGTCATCGGTGTCGCGCTGGCGCAGTTGATGGTAGTGCAGGCCACTGCCGTCGGTGCGGCGGCCACGCAGGTGGTCATGATGCTGACGTCACTCGTCTACATGCCAACGCTGGGCATCGCAACCGCGGGCACGACGTTGGTAGGCCAATCGATCGGCGCGGGTGACAGGGCCTGGGCGGGGCGGCTCGGCAATGTCACGATCGCACTCTGCGCGTGCATGATGGGTGGCGTTGCGCTGTTGTTGCTACTGACGGGTGAGTGGTTAGTGCCGCAGTTCCTGAGTGCGACCGATGAGGCGAGCGGCGAGGCGGCAGCACTTGCATTGACGTTGCTATGGCCGGCGGCGGCCTATCAAATTTTCGACGGTCTGTACTTCGGCTCGAGTTTCAGCCTGCGCGGTGCCGGCGACACGCGCGTGCCCGCGCTGGCTGCGTTGTTACTGTCATGGTTGTTCTACGTCCCGCTCGCACACACACTCATCTTTGCGCCTGGGCAGGGCTGGATCGACGGTCTGCCGCAGCTGGGTTTCGGTGCCATCGGCGCCTGGTATGCATTGATGTCGTACGCCACGCTACTGGGAACGATCTTGCTGCTGCGCTGGCGGTCCGGCCGCTGGCGCGGCATGCGTATCAACTGAACGGTCGGCGACGACCCTGATTTCGTAGCGCCAGAAACCCGCCCAGCATGCCGCCCAGGTGGGCAAAGTGCGCGACGCCGGTCTGTGCGCGCGAGAATCCAAGGCCCAGTTCGATCAATCCATAAAGTGTGACGAACACCCACGCTTTCATCGGTATGGGTGGGATAAGAAGCATGATGCGCCGCTGCGGAAACATCAGGCCGAACGCCAGCAGAATGCCAAACAGCCCCCCGGATGCGCCCAGCGTTGGATAGGGCGCTGGGAACACGTAAGTGGTCACGATCAGTTGCGCTACGGCCGCTATCACGACGCTCGACACGTATACCTCGACGAAGCGCCGCGCACCCAGCGCGCGTTCGATTTCGCTGCCAAACATATAGACGCCAAACATATTGAAGAAGAGATGCAGGTAGCTGCCATGCAGGAACGCATACGTCACGATTTGCCACGGCCGGAACGGCCCCTGCAGCGGCCAAAGCGCGAACAGGCTGACGAGCAGCGGTTCGAGGCCCAGCATGCCGAGCAGGAACACACCGACATTGGCGAACAGCAGCCAGCGCGTGACCGGTGGAAGGCTTTTAAACATGTCGTGATTCGAGTGTGTTGTGCATTGATGGTTCCCGTGACCACGTCAGCCGGCCTGGCATCGTCGCATACTTCGTTGGACCAGAGGCTCGCGGCATTGCACGCGCTAGCCGCAGGTGCGTCGCTGGACGAGCGCGTAGCTGTCGTCAGTCGGCAACTGCTGCGTACGCCGTATCTGCTCGATCCGGCGGGCGAGGGGCCCGGCGCACCGATCGATCAGGATCCGCTCGTGAACCTGCAGGCTTTCGACTGTCAAACCTATGTCGAGACCGTACTGGCAATCGCACGCACAGTCGAGCCGCACGACATACTTGCGGAGCTGCTTGCAATTCGCTACCGCGACTCGGTAGTCAGCTTCGAGCACCGGTTACACTTTCCTGAGCTCGACTGGATTCCGGTCAATGTTGCACGCGGTGTCATTCGGGATGTCAGTGCAGCGGTTGCCGGCCAGCATTCGCTCGCACACATCACGAGCCGCATCACGCGACGGGCCTGGCTGCGCGCCTTGCCAGGCAATCCGACGCAGGCCCGCAATGACTACTTGCGCGGTTCGCGCGAGGCCGCGCAGGAGATCGAGCGCATCGCAGCCGCTGCGCCCGAAGTCGAGACAGTCGACTTGCAATTCATTCCGAAGGCCGCATTGATGGATCAGGCGCTGCTGGATCGAATTCCCAATGGCGCGATCGTTTTCATCGTCCGGCCGATGACCAGCATGTTTGGCAATGTCGGGTCGCGGCTCAGTATTTCTCACCTCGGCTTTGCGGTCCGGACGCCCGCGGGCCTTATGTATCGCCACGCCTCGTCACAGCGGGGCCGAGCCGTCATCGACCGCCTGATGAGCGATTACCTTGCCGCCATGGGCACGAGTCGCAGCTTTGGCGGAATCGCGGTTTACGCGCTCGAATCAGGGCACAAATCGCGCGACAGGGCCGGCTGAATTAAGGTAAAGTCCCAGAGATTTCAATGTGATGCCGGAGTTCCCGCACATGACTCAATCGATGCGCCCCACTGTGCTGCCGCCAGTCAACTGGCCGGCAACGCTGATGTTCGCTCTCACGGCCCTGGCCGCGGTCACGCTCGTGCCCTGGTATGCATTCACGTTCGAGGTCAGTGCTGGCGCCTGGATCGCCGCAGCGGTGTTCCTGAGCTTGAATGAGCTGTCGATCACGGCGGGTTATCACCGGCTCTGGGCGCATCGCACTTACAGCGCACACTGGTCCGTGCGTTTCATTTACATGATCTTCGGTTCGATGGCACTGCAGAACACCGTGTTCGAGTGGGCAGCCGGTCATCGCAAGCATCACATCAACGTTGACGATGTCGAACTCGACCCGTACTCAGCCAAACGGGGCTTCTGGTTCTCGCACATGGGTTGGATGGTGCGCAAGTACCCCAGTGGCATCTACGACTACGCGAACATCAACGACCTGACGCGCGATCCGATGCTGGCATTTCAGGCGCGCCACTATCTCAAGCTGGCGGTCGGCACGAACGTGCTGTTGCCGGCCATCGTTGGTGTGGCGATCGGTGATTTCTGGGGCACGATGATGGTCGCTGGCGTGTTGCGGTTGGTGGTCAGCCATCACTTCACGTTCTTCATCAATTCGCTGGCGCACATGTGGGGCTCACGGCCGTACACCGACGGCAACACGGCGCGCGACAATCCAGTCATCGCGTTCTTCACCTTCGGTGAGGGCTATCACAATTTCCATCATTATTTCGCGCACGACTACCGCAACGGCGTGCGTTGGTGGCAATGGGACCCGACCAAGTGGCTGATTGCAGCGTTGGGCAGCATCAAGCTGGCACGGAATCTGAAGCGCGTGCCGCGCGTCCAGATCCAGCGGGCTGTGATGGAGATGCAATTCAAGCAGGCCGAAGCGCGTCTCGCTACTGCGCGAGCCGCCGGCCCGGCACTTGCGCACATCGACGAGTTGCGTGCGCGGCTGGCGCACGAATATGAATCGTTCAAGGCTGCCCTCGCAGAGTGGTCGCGAGTCAAGGACGCCTGGTACGAGAGTAAGAAGCGTGCCTTGCTGCACCGGCTCGAGGCGGAAGAATCGAACTTCCGCGCGCAGCTGCGCGAGATCGAATATGGCCTCAAGTTGCAGGCGAAGCGTCTACGCTTGCTGCATGCGCAGTTGGCCTGATCGTTTGCAGGGGAAGCGTCGTGATGTTCCGCATTGCCGCCGCGCTGTTCGCTGCAGCGCTCTGTCTCGCTCTTTCAATTTCGGCCCACAGCGCTGAGTTTCCGGTTGTCCCCAAGGTGATGTCGGGGCTGCCGGTGGGCGATGGTTCCTGGCAGATGGAAATGCTGGACGGACCGCAGGCCGCGGAGATGCGCAAGACGTTCCCGCAGGGCATGAAGGTGTGTACCACCGCGGCCAAAGCAATGGCCAAAGACTTGTCGAATTCCGCCTCTGAGCCGAAACAGACGGCCGACCGGTGCGACACGAAGGTGATCGAGAATTCCAACCAGCGCATGGTCACGGAATCGCGCTGTGACAAGGCCTCGACCACTCGGGTGACGGTGACGCGGACGACGCCGAAGTCGATCGACGTGCTCACCGAGACTACCGAGCGCGGTAAGACCGAGACGAACAAGATGCGTATGACTTATCTGGGCGCCTGCTCGGCGTCTGACAGCATTGTTTCGGGTGCCAAGGATTCCGAAATGTGCAAACAGATGCAGGCACAGATGGGTGAGATGGACCCCGCCAAAGCCTGCAAGAACGCCGGGGAAGGCAAGGCGATGTGCGAGAAAATGATGGCCGATGCACGTGCGCGAATGGCTGGGATGTGCAAGTAGTCGTTCAGTAGGGCTCGACTGGAAGTATCGACATGTGTGACGACCATGATTTTGATGTGATGACCGACTATGACGTGCGGGGCATGCAGTTGTCGCGGCGTCAGTTCGCGGCGCTTGGAGTCGGCGCGAGTGTGCTGTCACTGCTGCCGCGGGCGGCGAACGCCGCCGAAGTCGTCGAGTCGGAAGTTTCATTCGACACTCCCGACGGCAACGCGGACGCCTATTTCGTGCATCCTGCCAAAGGCACTCATCCTGCCGCGCTGATATGGCCGGACATCTTTGGTTTGCGCCCCGCGTTTCGCCAGATGGGAAATCGGCTGGCCGAGTCTGGTTATGCGGTGTTGGTGGTCAATCCGTTCTACCGCAAACAAAGAGCACCGACTTCACAGCCCGGCGCCGATTTCCAGGACCCTGCGACACGCGCCACACTGATGTCCATGGCCGGGTCACTGACAGCGGACACGGCTGTGACGGATGCCAAAGCATTCATCGGGTGGCTCGATGGACAGCCTGCCGTCGATAGCAAGCGCAAGGCAGGAACTGCAGGCTACTGCATGGGCGGCCCGCTGATCATGCGAACAGCGGCAGCAGTGCCACAAAGAATCGGGGCCGCCGCATCTTTTCACGGCGGTGGCCTGGCGACGGACAAGCCCGACAGTCCGCACTTGTTAGTGTCGCAGATGCGGGCCCAGTTTCTGATCGCGATCGCGGAGAACGACGATCAGCGCGATCCCCAAACCAAGGATCTGTTGCGCGACGCATTTGCCGCGGCGAAGTTGCCTGCGGAGATCGAGGTCTATGCGGGCGCGCAGCATGGCTGGTGTCCGCCCGACTCCAAGGTTTACAACGAGGCGCAGGCTGAGAAGGCCTGGAGCAGAATGCTGGCGTTGTTCGAGCGAGCCCTGGGGTAGCGTCGGCTTACGGGATCAGCACCGCTGCGCCTATTACGCGCCCCGCACGCAAGTCTGCCAGCGCGCGGTTGGCTGCGTCCAAGTCATAGGTTTGTACCGTCGTCGCCACGTGTGCACGCGGCGCGAGGGCAAGGAATTCCTCGCCGTCCTGTCGTGTCAGATTGGCGATGGAGCGAATGGCCCGCTCGCCCCACAGATGACGATAGGCGAACGCGGGGATGTCACTCATATGAATGCCGGCGCACACGACGGTCGCGCCCTTGTTGGTGGCCTGCAATGCGGCGACCACGAGTCCGCCAATCGGTGCAAAGATGATCGCGGCATCGAGCAGCTCAGGAGCAGGGCGGTCGGAGTCGCCGGCCCAGATGGCGCCGAGTCCGAGCGCGAACTGCTGGGCTGCGCGATCACCCGGCCGTGTGAACGCATAGATCTCACGGCCTTCGTACTTGGCCACTTGCGCGATGATATGTGCAGCTGCGCCGAAGCCGTAGATGCCGATGCGCCGCGCCTCGCCGGCGGCGCGTAACGCGCGATAGCCGATCAGACCGGCGCACAACAGCGGTGCAGCCTCGGCGTCAGTGTAGGCGTCCGGAATTGCAAAGCAGAATCGTTCATCCGCGAGCGCGAAGTCTGCATAGCCTCCGTCGCGGTGATAACCCGTGAATTGCGCTTGATCGCACAGGTTCTCGCGGCCACTTAGACAGAAAGGGCAAGCGCCGCAAGCGTAGCCGAGCCATGGCACTCCGACGCGTGCGCCGATGGGAAATCGCTGGCAAGCGGGACCGTGGGCCACGATCGTACCCACGATCTCGTGGCCTGGCGTCAGCGGTCGCCGCGTGATCGGCAGTTCGGCATCGACTATATGCAGATCCGTGCGACAGACGCCGCAGGCGCTGACGCGCAGCAGGAGCTCGCGTGCCCGCGGCTGCCGACAGTCCAGCAGTTCCGCGCGCAGTAGTTGCGTTGCCGCGTGTAATCGCATGGCGCGCATATGATCTGGCGAGAATCGCATCGGAAGTTTAGTTAGTATGCGAGGAGGGCGCCGCAGCGGCCATCGGGAAATGTACCGATCCCTTCTTCACCGGCGCCCGCTCATTGCGGGTCGCTCAGATCGATCTGTTGATCAACCAGCTCAAACCCGCGATCGACAGTGCGAACAACGCGAGCAGGCTGGTGTTGAAGGCGTACTTGATCACCGTGTAGAGCTTGCGGTTGGTCGTTTTCAGTGCTTTGCTGCGCGCAAATGCTGGCGCAACGCTCGAGAATACGCGATTGGCAAAGCCCTGCTTGTCGCCTTCGATGTTGGGCACGACAGTCAGGCGCGCGAGACCCTTGTAGAAGAAATTGATGATCCGGCCGAAGATATTCATGGGTCGTTCGATGTCACACATGAGTATGAGGCGCGGCTCGTTGGTGTCGTTGCGCGCGTGATGCAAATACGTGATGTCGAACAGGGCGGCTTGGCCATCGCGCCAGGAATGACGCTGACCATCGACCTCGATGAAACACGCATCGGAGTTGGGCGTTGCGAGCCCAAGGTGGTAGCGTAACGATACCGCGAGCGGGTCGAGGTGGCGGGTCAACTTGGCGCCGGGCGCCAGAACCGAAAACATCGCGCCGTTGACCGATTTCATGCCTTGCAGTAGCGCCACCGTATTCGGGCACAGCGCTATGGCCGAGTTGTGAGTGTGTCCGTACCAGCGCAAATAGAATTTGCTCCACCCGTACTTGAAGAAGGTACGAAATCCGATATCGAAGGATGCCGGGCTGTTCGGATCACAGGTCTTGCTGAAATAACCCTGCTCATGCAGCTGCAGTACTTCGGCGCGAATGACCGGCCAGCTTTCCTGCAGGTGGCTGAGTTCGGGGAAGTCGTGCAGATCCATGAAAACGCGGCGTGCTCGCGGCTTCGTGAAGATATACAGCAAGCAATTGAACGGCGCGAACACTGGCCAAGCCTTGCGCATGTATTCGCGCAAGCTGGCGTAACGCAACGTGCCGCGATACCGATAAACGTATGTCATCGAGCATACGACCAGCGCCGTGGCGATCACCAGGAATGGCAGCACTAGGGTTTCATCGAGTCGTGAGTTTGTCTTCCAGGCACACGTGCAGGGGATATGTAGGACTTGACCGACTATACAGCGCGCGGGGTGACGTACCAAAAGGATCAGCAGGACTAGCTCGCAGTATCTGATCGTGTCAAATATTGGTCATAATATACATTATGCGAACTAAGATAACTGTCTGGAACCAACTCTCTCGCTACTGCGCAGCCAATGCCGGCACGTAGTCGGCACTGGCCGAAATCGTATTGTGACCGACACCCGCGATCACGCGATAGCTAACGATGCCGGGCGCAAACTGCTGCACCAGCGCATCGGTGCTCCAGCGCGGAATCACCTCATCATTCTCGGCGGCCAATACCAACGTCGGCGCGCGAACCTGCGGTGCATGGCGACCCGATTCGTACCGGTCCCGCAGGAGCCAGCGCACCGGCAGATATGGCAGCATCTTCGCAGCCAGCGACTGCACGCTCTCGAACGGCGTTACCAGCACCAGCCGGGTCACCGGTCGCGCGCTTGCTACTTGGATCGCCACTCCGCTTCCCAGACTCCGTCCGATCACGACAATGTGCGAGTGCTCACGCTGCACGTGCTCGTACAGTGCCAGGGCATCTGCGACCAACGCCGCCTCCGAGGGTGTGCCCGAACTGCCGCTGTAGCCACGGTAGTGCATCAGGTACAAGGCATGCTGGGGAAACGCTGCCGCCAGATCCGGCAGACTGTCCGCGACGGCTTCCGCGTTGCCGCCAAAGTACAGCACCGCATCCGGCCCGACGTGCGGGCGCGTCGTGACCAGCACATCGCCGCCGTCGATTGGCAGCCGCAGTGTTTCGGCCGTGCTCGGCGCGCGCGGGGTCGGATAATATAGGTAGCTGCGCTGCTTGACGAAGAACACGCCGCACAAGGCAGCGTAACCCACGATGACTAAGCCCGCGGGCAGCAGTAGTGCGCGCCACATAATCTAACTACTACTCATTCAGGGATACCGGAGCCATTGATGCGGGCAGGCTGCGCCGCCAGGGTTGCCCATCGAGATGCGAATTCTCTGTAGAACACGCTCACTGTGCATTGGTCCAACTGAGTTTGGTCAAAATGTCGGCTCTAAGCTCCTGGGCTGCGTCAAGGCCGGGGCGACCGCAGCAGTCGCACCATCTCTTCGGCCACCCAGGTTGCCGACGGCAGAAACATCGTCGTCACAACCCGCTGGTCGATGACGACCGCCTCCTTGTCAGCCAGGTTGTCCTTGTTTTGCACGAGGGCACCGTTCTCGCGCAGCTGATCCTCGACCAGAAACGGCAGCAACGTGCCCTGCTTGGCCCACGACTTCTCGCGCTCGGTGCTGTTGGGAAACCCGGCCACTCGCTTGCCGTCAACCAGAAAAGTGCCGTCGGGCAGCTTTACATTGGCCAGCACGCCGGGCCCGTGGCCGCAGGCGCCGACCACACCGCCCCGTTCGTAGATCTCGCCTACCAACTGCAACAAGGCGGGATCCGATGCCGCATCGAACAAAGTGCCGTAGCCACCCCCGACGAAGGCGGCAACATACTCGTTGCCTCGAACGGCGGACGGGTCGAGCGTTGCGTTGGCCTTGCCGAGAAAGTTCTGATACTTGATCGCATAGCTGCTGATGCCGACTGGATCCATTGAAAATTCCACTGCGCCACCCTGCGGCGAGACGAATTCAACGTCGTAGCCGTGCATCAAGAACACGTGGTACGGAGGCGCGTACTCCCATAGATTGTTGCGTGCATCGTGTCGCTCCGCATCACCCATGTCGGTGACATTGGAAACGACGAACAGCACTTTGCCAACTGGAGATGCGTCGGTGACGATGGGGATCGAGGCGAGTAACAAGACTATCGTTAGTCGAAGAGCTCTCATGAGAATCAGCCGTTGTTGAAAAGCCAGTCTACGAGTTCGTCTTGGGCATTCTGTGCCGCGCGCTTGTCGGCGTTGCCGTGATTGAAGAAGCATACCAGTGCGTAAGTCTTGCCGCTGCGCGCCGTCACGTAGCCGGCGATCGCGCGCACGTTATTGAGCGAGCCGGTCTTCAAGTGCGCCCAGCCGCGGGCCACGGGTCTGTCTTTCATGGTGCCATCGACGCCGGAGATGGGTAGCGACGCGACGAACTCGGGCATCACCGGGCTCCGATAAGCGTGCACTAACAGGCGGGCCAGCGTGTCGGCGGAGATGCGCGCCGTGCGCGACAGCCCGGCGCCGTTGTCGAGCACGATCTCCGGGCTATCGAGCCCCATACGCCCGAGCCAGCCGCGCAGCGCCACGCCGCCCTGCTCCGGCGTCGCCGGTCTCGGTCCGCCAACATCGCTGCGGGAGCCGATGGTCAGCAGCAGGTGCCGCGCCATCACGTTGTTACTGAATTTGTTGATGTCCCGGACCATGAGTGCCAAGGGCTGCGACTCGTGCTCCGCAATCAGTCGCGCGCTCGCCGGCACCGGGCCCAGCTTGGCGGCGCCGCGCCAGGAGCCACCGATCGACTCCCATAAACCACGAAACACCGCGGCGAAATATTGCTCATGATCGAGCGCCCCGAGATACCAGACGCGCTCGCCGCAGGCCAATGGATAGCTGCCGCTGAAGCGCGGTGCCAGCGGGGCTGAGAAGTCTGCGCGCAATTTGCCTCGCCAGTCGCCGCAGCCACCGCCTGCACCACCAACAGTTGGTGCAAGCCGCATACCCGCCACTGGCGGCACTACGATCACGCGTGCTGCATTGCTAGTCGGGTCGGGCACGAAATGAAACGCCAGCGCCTTGAAGTTGAGCAGTAGCGCATCCGGCCCGACGTTATAGGCGCGATCGCCCGCGCCATCGAAGGCATCGGGATCATCGACGAACCGGGCGAACAGACTCTTGTCGAGCACAATGTCGCCTCGAATCTCGCGGATCCCATAGGCACGCATCCGATACGCGAGCAACCACAGGTCTTCCACGACAATCTTGGGATCGCCGCCGCCGCGAATCGCTACGTTGCCGGCCAGCACGTCGCGCTCCAATGGACCATCAGCAAACACTTGCGTCTTCCAGCTGTAGGCGGGCCCCAGCAGGTTGAGCGCACCGTACGTCGTGACCAGCTTCATCGTACTGGCCGGATTCATGCCGACCGAGCCATTCCAGTTCACGCGCACGCTTCCCTGGCCGTCCACAGACGTGACGACGACGGCTGCGGCATTCGAGGGCAGCTTGGCCTGCTGCAACGCCGATGCGACCGTTGGGGGCAGCACTTCAGCCGCGTCTGCCCGCTGGATTCCGAGAGCGGCGCAGGCCAGTGCCAGTGTGCAGCCGGCGACAACGTGGATTCGTATTGTCGTCATGGCGGTATTGTCGACTAGCCGCCGCGCTCGCGCGAGTGCTCGGCGACAGTTTGCGACGGGGTACTATGCGGCGATGAGCGATGCGCTGCTTCGGGTCGCGGTTTTCCTGGCAATCGTGGCTGTCCTGTTTATCGCCGAGCGGCTACGCCGTTGGCATGCGGTACCGCCGGGTCGCGCGCGTATTGGCATTGCCAATGTTGCGCTCGGTGCGGTGGGCGCCGTCGGCGTGCGGCTGTTGCTGCCTTGGGCTGGCGTCGCCGCGGCACTGACGGCGGAGTCGCGCGGCATTGGCCTCGCGCAGGTATTCGACTGGCCGTTGTGGCTTGCCGCCGTCGTCGGTTTTCTCGGCCTGGACCTCGCCATCTACGCGCAACATCGTGCGAGTCATGCGGTGCCCCTGCTGTGGCGACTGCACCGCGTGCATCACACCGAGACGCATCTCGATTTCACCTCCGCCCTGCGCTTTCATCCGGTCGAGATTGTGTTGTCAGCCTGTTGGCGATGGCTCGTGATCGTTGCGCTCGGCGCGCCAGCCGTCGCAGTACTGGTGTTCGAGACCGTGCTGAACGGCACCGCGTTGTTCAACCACAGCAATCTGCAGCTGCCAGCACGGTTCGATTGCGCGCTCAGGCTGGGTGTGGTGACGCCCGCCATGCACCGCGTGCACCACTCGATCCTGCACGCTGAGCAACAACACAACTTCGGCTTCAATCTGCCTTGGTGGGACTGGCTGTTTGGCAGCTACTTGAAGCAATCCGCACAGGGATGCGACGTGCCCCGAATCGGTGTTGGTGGCCACCCGCTGTCGAGTCGCAGACCATTTCTGGCGATGCTACGAGATCCCATTATCTAATAGATACTTAGCTGCTATTCATGATCCTAGTTCTAGCTGTTCACCGACTCGCCAATTAGGGCGGAGGTGTGTGACACCCAGGGATTTGCGGTACTTGCGGTAGCGCCACAGCCGCTGGGGCACCGGAAAACCCCCATTTGTATTTATCACAGACCGCGCTATATTGTGGGTGTACCTCATTGATGAATCAGGGTTCTTCATAACAATTACATTAAAGTGTTACCTGAGGTTTGTGTGCTAGTCGCACTCGCTAGACTGGTACCGCCTGCGTGAACACTGTAGGGGCCACCGCCATGTCCGCGACCGTCGAGAAATTCGCTGCTGCTACCAATCTGCTGGTCCGCTCTGGACATATCAAAGAACGGCTCGATGCCGCTTACCGGCAGTGTCTCAGTGCCATCGACGCGGCGGAACTGCCGCGCGAATTGCGCGATGAATTCACGCAGTTTTGCAGTTCAATCCAGAGCGTGCGCCCAGCTTCGCGCAGCGAAGACAAACTGCGCGCCACGATCCGCAAGATGTCGAGTGAGGAAGCAGATCGGCATGCCGAAACCGTCGTCAGGCTGTTTGGTGCTCTGGCGCGCCACGTGGGGGCCGCGCAGTCGCGACCAGCGTTGGCGGTCAGCAATATTCTGAATGGCACGCAGACCAACGGCGTCGCGCTTTCCACCAACGGCAAGCAAGCTGGGCCAGTTCAGTCGGACGATCTGTTGCGCCACTATCGGGCCGCGGCCGAAGCCTGAGCGCACGCTCGCTCGGCTGTGTGGCACAGTCGGGACTAGTCCATCTTGAATTCGATCGTATCCCAACGATTCGATTCTTCGTGCCGTGCCTGACGCCGCAGGGCGTCGACCAATGCCCGTTCATCCCAATCCACGACTTCATCTGCCAGTGACGTGAGCGCGGTGGGCAGCGCCGCAGCGTTGCCAAAATTGCGCAGCAGGACCACCGGCTTGTTGGCGGATTTCGCGAACGTCAGCTCGAATACGATCAATTCACTGTGCTTGGCGTACAACGCCGGCAAGCCGATCACAACCTCCGCCTGCGCCATCTCACGCCGCAGTTGCTCGCGTTCAGCCTCTTTGCCGGCTGGCCTTGCTTGGTCGGGCAGTGACAGGTTCGAATAAAAAAAACTTCGGGCACTTTCCAGGTACTCGAAGACTCTCAGGTAGTCGTCGGACACCTCCCACGAATGCGTTACGAACACGCGGATCGGGTTATTCTGTGACATGGCAATCGAACCTCGGCATCCCGAAAGTGTACTTTAGAAACCGAGGCTTGCGCCCGACCAGTGCGCCTTTGTGCACTGCACCAGCAGGATGTTGAGTTGCGCCTACTGATCTATAACATTCGCTATGCGACCGGCACGGGCCCTACCTTCCACCTGCCGCTGCCCGGGGCGGGCTATCTGCGCAGCAGTAAGCGGGTGCTGGACGGCATTACCAGCTTCGTGCGGGCGGAAGAACCCGACATAGTCGGCTTGATCGAGGTCGACACCGGTTCGGTCCGCAGCGGGATGCGTAACCAGGCGGAGCACATTGCCACGGCGCTGGGGCATTACACCACTTACGAGTGCAAGTACGGTGCGGCCTCTTTCAACACTTTCGTGCCAATTCTGCGCAAGCAGGCGAATGCCTTCCTGGCGGCGCCGGGCGTCACGGGCGAGCGATTCCACTACTTCGATACGGGTATCAAGCGGCTGATCATCGAGCTCGAGCTGGACGACGTGTGCATCTTCCTCGTGCACCTGTCGCTGAAATATCGGCAACGCCAGTATCAGCTGCGCTATCTGCACGATCTGATCGCCAAGTCGACCAAGCCAGTAATCATCGCGGGCGACTTCAATACGTTCTGGGGAACACACGAGATCTACCTGTTCATGCGTGCCGCCAAGCTGCGCAGCGCCAACGCACACGGCCTGCCATCCTTCCCCTCGCGCACACCTCGGATCGAGCTCGATTTCGTGCTGGTGAGTGACAGCATCGAAGTCACCGACTTCCGCGTGCCGGATGTACGGTTCTCCGACCATCGGCCTGTCATCTGCGATTTCAATGTCGTGCGCAGCACCGTTGCTGCAGACTCGCGGCAATCAGCCGCGTAAGCTAACCTCCTGACCCTGAGCGGGCCCGGCGGCGTGGCGATGCGAGCGCCGCGCACCGGTATTCTTCTGGCGAGCGAGGTTGTTAGGTATGGTGACCGGCAAGGCGTGGACATTGGAGCGGGACGCGGCGGATATAGCCTGGCTGACGCTCGACAAACCCGACTCATCGGCCAACGTCCTGTCGCGGGATGTGCTGATCGAACTGGACGGACATTTGCAGACACTCGCGGGCCGCCCGCCCAAGGGCGTCGTGGTACGCTCTGCCAAGAAAAGCGGCTTCATCGCCGGCGCAGACATCAAGGAATTTACGCAGCTGGCCACGCCTGAGGAGGCCTATGCGCTGATCCGCAACGGTCAGCAGGTGCTCGATCATCTCGAGGACCTGCCCTGCCCGTCGGTCGCACTCATCAACGGCTTTGCTCTGGGCGGTGGGCTCGAGCTGGCGCTGGCGTGCAAGTACCGTATTGCGCTCGAGGGAGATCGAACCAGTCTGGGCTTGCCCGAGGTGATGCTCGGCATCCATCCGGGTTTCGGCGGCACCGTGCGCACCGTGCGGCTTATCGGCGTCACGGCTGCGATGCCGATGATGCTGACAGGCAAGCCGGTGCGCGCCGACAAGGCGCTGCGCCTCGGACTAGTCGATCGACTGGTACCGCCAGAGCGCCTGGACGATGCGGCGCGCGAACTCATTGCGCAGCCCCCGGCACCTCGACGGCCGACCTTGATGCAACGCATGCTCTCCTGGCCGGTGGTGCGGGGTTTCGTCAAGCCGCGGATCGTGGCGCAGGTGGCGGGCAAGGCGCGGCGTGATCACTACCCTGCGCCCTATGCCATCATCGACCTGTGGGCGGCGCACGGCGCGCAAGGGCCGGCTGCCTACGAGGCTGAGGCCAGGTCGATCGCGGAACTGATGTGCGGCGCCACCTCACGCAATCTCGTACGGGTGTTCTTGCTGCAAGACCGCCTCAAAGGACTCGCCGGCAAAGCTCGCCACGACTTTGCGCACGTGCACGTGGTGGGCGCAGGCGTGATGGGGGGTGACATTGCCGCATGGTGCGCGAATCGCGGTCTCACCGTGACCCTGCAGGATCGTGAGCTGAAGTACATCGAGCCAGCTTTGCAACGTGCGGCCGAGACCTTCAGCAAACGGCTGAAAGATCCGGCCAAGGTCGCTGCCGTCATGCAACGGCTCAGCGCTGACGTCGAGGGCGCCGGTGTCGAGCGTGCCGATGTGGTGATCGAGGCGATCTACGAGAATCTCGCGGCCAAGCAGGAGTTGTATGCCCGGCTCGAGCCACGCATGAAGCCGGATGCCTTGCTCGCTACTAACACTTCGTCGATCATGTTGGAGCCGCTCGCCGAGAAACTCGCCCGGCCCGAGCGGCTGGTAGGCCTGCATTTCTTCAATCCGGTCGCGCAGATGCCGTTGGTGGAGATAGTCCGTAGCGATCGTGCCGACGACGACGTGGTGCAAAAAACGATCGCCTTCACACGCAAGATCGACAAGCTGCCGTTGCCTTGCAGGAGCGCCCCGGGATTCGTGGTAAATCGGGTCCTCGTGCCTTACATGCACGAGGCAATGTTCGCTGCCGCCGATGGCATCCCGCTCGAGGTGATCGACGAGGCGGCAATGAGCTTCGGTATGCCGATGGGACCAGTCGAGCTGGCTGATGTCGTCGGTCTGGATGTCGCGCATCACGTGGGCGAGATTGTCACCCAGGCGATCGGACGCGAGCCGCCGCCGCTCGCACGCCTGAACGAACTGATCGCGGCCAAGAAGCTCGGTCGCAAGAGCGGCGAGGGATTCTATGTATGGCGCGACGGCAAGGCGCAGAAGTCAGGCGCAGCGAGCGGCGCCGCGCCGAACGACCTACAGGATCGGCTACTGCTCGCCCTGCTCAATGAATGTGTCGCGGTGCTGCGCGAAGGGATCGTCGGGGACGCCGACCTGCTCGATGCCGGAGCGATATTCGGCGCCGGCTTCGCCCCCTTTCGCGGCGGCCCGCTGCAATACGCGCGGGCACGCGGCGTCGAACAGATCGTCGCTCGCCTGCGCGAGTTCGAGGCTCGCTACGGCAAGCGCTTCGCACCCGACGCAGGCTGGTCGCAGGTCGCCGACGCCGGTGCCTCGCCCGCAGGCAGGACCTGAGCCTGATGGTCGATAAGTGAGCACCGGCTCCAACATCAGGCGAGCGCGCAGTGTTAGCATGTCAAAGGCTTTTTTTGATCAAGATCACATTGCATGTCCGAAGACAGTGAGGTAAGTCTCGAGCTGCTGCGTTCGCTTGCGCCGCTCGAGGGCATGAAGCGCGAGAACCTGCATGCGCTCGCCCGCAAGGTGACTATCCAGCAGATGGCCTCGGGCCGCCTCCTGTTCAAGGAAGGCGAGAACGACAAGCGCACCGTATGGGTCATCGGCGGGCTGGTCGAGCTCAGTCAGGACGGCAAAACGGTCGGCATGATCAAGGGTGGCAGCAACGATGCGCGCTCGCCCCTGGTGCCGGGTCAGCCCCGCAAGTACACGGCCAGGGCCGCCGAAGAAATCAACTACCTGTCGATCGACAGCGAGCTGCTCGACGTCATGATCACCTGGGATCAGACCGGGTCATACGAGGTCGGCGACTTGCAGGCGGAGCTGAGTGCTGGCGCGGATGCCGGCGACTGGATGACTACGCTGCTGCAGACCAAGGCTTTTCATCGCATCCCCCCGGCCAACCTGCAGGCGATTTTCATGCGCATGCAGCAGACGCAGTACCGTGCCGGCGAAGTAGTGATCAAACAGGGTGACGATGGCGACTATTTCTACGCCATCGTCAAAGGCCGCTGTCAGGTCACGCGCGAGACACCGCTCAACAAGGCCGGCATCAAGTTGGCTGAGTTGTCTGTCGGCGAGACGTTTGGCGAGGAAGCGCTGATCGCCGAAGCGAAGCGCAATGCCACGGTAACCATGCTGACGGACGGCGTGCTGATGCGGCTCAAGAAGGATGACTTCCGTGAGCTGATGAATGAGCCACTGCTGCAGTGGGTGGACGATGCTGAGGCCAAGGAAATCGTTGCCAAGGGCGGCAAGTGGCTCGACGTACGCCTGCCCTCGGAATTCCAGAATCTCGCGATCGAAGCGTCGATCAACGTGCCGCTCTACTTCATTCGATTGAAATTGAATACGCTCGACAAGAACACGCCCTACGTCGTCGTGTGCGACACGGCGCGTCGCAGTTCGGCGGGTGCGTTCATACTCGTCGAGCGTGGCTTCGAGGCCTACGTGCTGCGCAACGGGCTGACGAAAGCCAACGTGCCGCTGCGCCGCGGCAATAGCTAGCGAGCCTCGGCGCGGTTGCGCTGCGGCGCGCGTTACATCGTGTGAGTGGTCTTGTCGCCGGCAAGTGCGCCAGCGAGATACGTCTCGATCTTTTTCTGTGTCTGGCCGCGATCCTGATCCGAGAACTGCACGCCGATACCCGCCGTTCGTTTGCCCTGCGCACCCTTCGGCGTCACCCAGATAACGCGTCCTGCGACTGGCAGCTTCTCATCTTCGCCCATCAGGTTTAGCAGCATGAAGACTTCATCCCCCAGCCGATAATTGCTGTTGGTCGGAATGAAGAGGCCACCATTGCGTACGAACGGCATATAGGCAAGGTATAAGGCGCTCTTGTCCTTGATCGTGAGGGTCAGCAAGCCGGGCTTGTTGGCGCCTGTGCGGGCTACTCGTTCGTTCATCTCGTCCTAACCTGTGCCCAACGCCACAATAAATCCTCCACTGCGAGCGACTTGTTGATCGCAGTATGCACGAGCGCCCGCAATTGGCGTATCGCGCTGTGAAACTCAAGCAGATGCCCCATATTCAAAGCCTTGGCGCCCGATGGCAAGTAGGGTCGATGCCGCACTTCTGTTGCATCGGTGGCGCCAGCCGCCGCCGCGAGTATCTGATCTGTGACCCAGCTCTCAGTACAAGCGAGGCGCAGTTCGAGTGCATCCTTGGCCCAATGCTCTGCAATCGCCGGCGGCGCAAGCGTCTGCTGTGCTAACTCGGCCAGCTGCTGCACGACTTCGCGCCGGGTGGCCGCAATGGCTGCTGGATCGGTGTCGGTCAACGCAAGGGGACCTATGTTCACGGCCGCCAGCGCCTCCTCCCATGGCCCGGGTCCGCAAGCGCTGGCCAGCCAGTCGGCAGCCGCGGCACGACTCGGCGCTGCGACCCGCAGGCTGAGACAACGACTACGAATGGTGGGCAAAAGGCGCGATGGCTGCGAGGTGACCAGCATCAACAAGGTACTGGGCGTCGGCTCTTCCAGTGTTTTCAGCAGCGCGTTCGCGCCATTGGCGTTGATAGCCTCGGCCGGCGCCATTATCGCGATCTTGGCGCGGCCGGAATGTCCGGTGAGTCGCAGCTCCGCTACCGCCGCCCGAATCTGATCGACGACGATCTGGCCCGACTTGCTCTCCGAGTGCACGAGGAGGCAGTCTGGATGCTGGCGGTCCTCCACCCAGCGGCAATCAGGGCACGCGCCGCAGGGCGCCCTGTCGCGATCGCGGCATAGCAACAATTGACTGGTCCAATGCGCGAGTTCGAGACCGCCAGCGCCTGGGTCCTCATGGACCAAGAGCGCATGCGGTACGCGGTCCGCAGCCAGTGAGGCCCGCAGGGTGTGCTGAGCTGGCGCCAACCATGGCAATGACTTCATGTCGGCAGCCCGCGCTGCGTGGCTGCCAGTTCGAGCACCGCGCGCTCTGCGGCTGCGCGCACCTGTTCGAGCGATTGCGTGCCGTCCAGGACCCGATAGCGCTTGGCATCGGCTGCCGCGAGCGCCAGGTAACAGCTGCGCACCCGGGTGAAGAATGCCACGGTTTGCGCCTCGATACGATCGGCGACCTGTTGGCGTTGCCGCGCACGCGCCAGCCCGAGCTCCACCGGCACATCCACTAACAATGTCAGATCGGGTTGTAAGTCGCCGTGAATCGAGCTGGCCAGGGCCTCGATCAGCCCGTGGCTCACACCACGACCCGCGCCCTGGTACGCTCGGGTCGCGTCAGTGAAGCGGTCACATACCACCCACTCGCCGGCCGCGAGTGCGGGGCGAATACGGTTGTCGAGATGTATACCGCGCGCGGCAAACATCAGCAGCGTTTCGGTAGTGGCCGAAATGGTTTCCGGACCGGGCTCTAACACGATCTGGCGCACGCGCTCGGCGAGTGTCGTGCCACCGGGCTCGCGCGTGGCGCAGACAACGTGGCCCGCCCGCTCCAGCGCGCCCACGATTGCCGTGACGAGCGACGACTTGCCCGCTCCTTCGATGCCTTCGAGCGTCACGAACTTGCCTGCAGCGTTGGCGGCCGTCATTGCTCGCCGCCGGTCCCTGCGTCCATCGAATTCGACCGCAGGCGTGCGAGGTACCTACGGAGGGCCTGGTTGTGCTCTTCGTAGGTACGCGAGAATGCATGGGAGCCGTCACCCAGACCGGTTGCAACGAAGAACAGGTGGCCCGTCTCGAGCGGCTGGGTCGCTGCCCGGATGGAGTCTGCACCGGCCAGCGCGATGGGCGTTGGCGGCAAACCCGAGCGCGTGTACGTGTTGTACGGCGTATCGCTGCGCAGATCGCGTTCGCGGATATTGCCGTCGTAGCGCTCCGCCAGGCCATAGATCACCGTGGGGTCGGTCTGTAAGCGCATACCTTTGCGCAGGCGGCTCACGAACACGCCGGCAATCTGCGGACGCTCGCTGGCGAGGCCGGTTTCTTTTTCGATGATCGAGGCAAGGATCAGCGCTTCATACGGAGACTGCAGCGGCAGGTCTTCAGCACGCTTGGACCAGGCATCCTGCAAGATCGTCTGCAAGCGGTCGTAGGCGAGCGTCAGGATGACCTTGTCGGTGGTCCCTGCCGCGAAGCGATACGTGTCGGGAAAAAACCGACCCTCGGGGTGCTCGTTGGGATGGCCAATCGCGCGCATGATCTCCGGGTCGCTCAGACCGCGCAAGGTCTGCTCCACCGCTGCATGGGCAGCCAGCGCGGCGCGCATTTCCGCAAAGGTCCAGCCTTCGACGATGGTCAGCGACTCCAGCACCACGCGGCCGGTTGCGAGTTGTTCGATAATCTCCGCCGCAGTAGCGCGCGGCGGGATTTCATAGCGCCCGGCCTTGATAGTAGGTGCGCCGGTGCGACGCAGTTCGAGGGCGACGGCGCGCGCGTCCCGCAACGCACCGAGTTCTTCCAGTTCGGCCAGCACAGCGCGCACGCCCATGCCGGGGCGGACATCCAGCACGATCGCAGCGGAATGCGGGCCGTCCGCGTGCATCACCGAATCGGCATAGCGCTGCCACAGCAGCCCGGCGACCAAGCCAAGCAACAGCATCGCGCCGACAGCGATGAACGCCTTACGCATCCAGTTGCTCCACGCGTGCCGCTAGCGCGAGTGTCTGATGGCCCACCGGCAATGCGCGTGCACCGAGCTGGCTGATCGGCAGCAAACCGATACGACTATTGGTCAGAAAGGCCTCCTCCGCTGTCTGCAGATCCCGCGGTGCAAGCGCTGTCACCTGCGGGCGCAGACCGCTGGCCGCCGCCTCGCGCAGCACGACCGAGCGGATGACGCCCGCCACGCCGCACTGATCGACCGGCGGCGTCAGCAGGGTTTGCTCTCGTACGATGAACACGTTGCTCATGGTGCCCGAAACGATATGACCTGCGCTATCCGTCAGCAGTGCTTCAAAGATCGCTGGGTCGGTCCACTCCGCGCGGGCCAGCACGACCTCCAGCCGATTGAGATGCTTGATACCGGCCAGTGCCGGGTTGCGACCAAGTCGCAACGTGGCGTAGCGAACGGCAACACCGCGCTCACGGACCGCCGGCTCGGGTGCGCTATCGGCCCACAACGTCACGACGCGTCGTGCGCGTTCTGTGCCAGCTGGGGCATAACCGCGCGCGGCGGCGTCCCCGCGTGTGACGATGACCTTGACCAGCGCGCATGACGGCGCCTGCGCCGCTGCGCGTTCGAGCTCCGCGCGCAGGTCTTCGAGCGCGCCAAAGCGAATCTGCAACTGCCGCAACCCCCGCTGCAGACGCTCGAGATGCAGTGCCAGAAAGCGCATCCGTCCGGCACGACACGCGATCGTTTCGAATACCCCATCGCCATATTGCAGGCCGCGGTCGTGAGCTGACAGCATGGATGCTGGTTGGCCGTCGATCCAGGTTGCGAGTGGTGTGATCATGACGAGGTCGTGGGATCCGCAGTGTCGAGTGCCAGGAGCAAACCGCGCGCCTTGGCCCGGGTTTCCTCGAGCTCGCGCGCGGCATTGGAATCGGCCACGATACCAGCGCCTGCCCGTAGTTCCACTCGATCTCCGCAGGCCGTCAGGGTGCGAATGAGAATGTTGAAATCAGCGCCACCTTCGCAGCTGAAATAACCCAGCGAGCCGGTGTAGAAGCCGCGCGCTTCGCCTTCCAGTTCGGCAATGATCTCCATGCAACGTACTTTGGGACAGCCGGTAATCGTGCCACCGGGGAACAAGGCGCGGAGTGCATCGATCACTGTGACGTCGCGGCGCAGACTGCCACGCACGCTCGATACGATGTGATGCACGTGGGCATAGGTTTCGGTCACCATGAACTCGTCCACCGTCACACTACCTGCCTCGCAGACACGGCCCAGATCATTGCGTTCCAGATCGATCAGCATCACGTGCTCAGCGCGTTCCTTGGGATGGGCGACGAGCGCCAACGCTTCACGCTGGTCGGCATTTGGCGCGTGCGTTCTAGGTCGCGTGCCAGCGATTGGGCGCGTGCTGATGGCCCGCCCTTTGACCTGCAGCAATCGCTCGGGCGATGACGACGCAACGGTCACGCCCTGCCACTGCAGCAACGCAGCAAAAGGTGCGGGATTGGCCGCACAGAGTTGCTCGTAGAGCGCCAATGGGCGCCATCCGGGCTCGAGCTCCGCCCGCCAGCGGCGCGACAGATTGGCCTGATACACGTCGCCGGCGGCGACGTAGGCTTGTGCGCGTGCGATGCGCCGCAGATAAAGGTCCGCTGGTTCTTCGCTGATCCGCAGCGCGGTCACTCGACCTGCCACCGGCCCGGTGTGGCAGGACAGCGCGTCGTCAACGCGCTGCCGCAAGGCGACGTCGCGACCGGCTTCCGCCACGGCATAGAGCCGCTGCGAGTGCGAATCGAAAATGAGCGCGCTGTCGATGCGCAGCGCCAGCGCATCGAACGGCAGGTCGCTCGCCGGCAAGCTCAGGCTGGGCTCGACTTCGGCCGCCACCTCGTAGCCCAACAGCACCAGCCAGCCGCCGCAAAACGGCAGTTCCGTGCCGTCGTCGAGCCGCGCGCTGACACTGCGCGCGGTGTTCGCCCAGGCTGCGGCCAGCGCATCGAGGAAATGGGTCGCGCGCGAGGGCTCGTCGTTCGTCAGCTGCACCGCGCCGCCCGGCTGCCGCGATAGCGTCTGCACGGGGGGACCGAACAGGATGGTGTAGCGTCCGAGTTCGCCCGCCGCCACACTTTCGAGCAAGGCTGGATAGCGATCGGGCCATCGTCCCGCCAGCGTGCGCAGCACCGACTGCGGCGCGGCGACTTCGCTAACGAGTGGCGTACCGCCCGCCAAGCGTGCGGTCATCGGCGCTCAGTCGTGGTAGCGTCGGAAAACCAGCGTACCGTTGGTGCCGCCGAAACCGAAGGAGTTGGAGAGCACCGCATCGATCACGAGCGGACGTGCTGTCTTTGGCACGAAGTCGAGGTCGCAGTCTGGGTCCGGGTGGTCGAGGTTGATGGTAGGCGGCACAACCTGATCGCGTAGAGCGAGCACCGAGAAAATGGCTTCGACTGCCCCCGCTGCCCCTAACAAGTGACCAGTCATAGATTTGGTGCCGCTGATCGCCATTTGGTAGGCATGGTCACCGAACGCGCGCTTGATCGCGATCGTTTCCGCCTTGTCGCCCAAGGGCGTGGAGGTGGCATGGGCGTTGACGTGCTGGACATCCACCGGATTGAGCTGCGCATCGCGCAGTGCGGCGAGCATGGACAATCTGGCACCATCGCCATCTTCCAGCGGTGCGGTGATGTGGTGCGCATCGCCGCTCATGCCGAAACCGACGAGCTCGGCGTAGATGCGGGCGCCGCGCGCCTTGGCATGCCCGAGCTCTTCCAGCACCAGTGCACCGCCGCCGTCGCCCATGACGAAGCCATCGCGATCCTTGTCCCACGGTCGGCTGGCCTCCGTCGGCGCGTCATTGCGTTCCGATAGCGCTCGCGCCTGACTGAAGCCACCCAGCGCGGTCGGCGTGCTGGCCATCTCCGACCCGCCCGCGATCATGATGTCCGCATCGCCGTACTGGATACATCGATGCGCGATGCCGATGGCGTGCGTGGAAGTAGTGCAGGCCGTGACCACCGCGAGATTCGGTCCCTTGAGACCGTATCGAATCGACAAATGGCCCGACACCATGTTGATGATGGTGCTTGGAATGTAGAACGGCGAGATCTTCTTGGGATTGCGAGTCTCGTTCCAGGTGGTTACCTCGGCCTCGATGCCGGCCAGGCCACCGATACCGGATCCCATCACCGCGCCGCAGCGCTCGGGATCGGATTTGCCAAAATCCAGACCCGAATCCGTTACCGCCTGCACGCCGGCGCCCATGCCGTAGTGCATGAACGGATCCATGCGGCGTGCCTCTTTAGCGGACAGGTACTCCGTCACGTCGAAGCCCTGCACGCCGCCGGCGAAGCGAGTGTTGAATGCAGCGGCATCGAACGCCGTGATCGGCGTAATGCCGCTGCGGCCCGCGAGTACTGCTTCCCAGACCGGCGCGATGGCCGATCCGAGTGGCGAGACTATACCGAGACCGGTTACGACAACGCGGCGCTTGGACACGGTGTGCCCCCAAGGGTGGGTTGCGAGGACCGGATAGCTGCCTCGGCCGCACTGCCGGAGGAGCTATCCCGCTCTGGAACGCGTCGCCGACTCAGGTCTTGCGACGATCCGCGATGTACGTGATGGCTTGCTGGACGGTCGTGATCTTCTCAGCGTCTTCGTCCGGAATCTCGATCTCAAATTCTTCTTCGAGAGCCATCACCAACTCGACGGTATCGAGCGAGTCAGCACCAAGATCATCGACGAAAGAAGCTTCGCTAACGACCTGCTCGGCTTTGACGCCCAGCTGCTCGGCCACGATCGCCTTGACCTGCTGTTCCACAGTACTCATTTGTTGTCTGTCCTCAAGTGACGGGATGCTCGTGCGGGCTGCCGGTTATGGCCCGGGTGCCCACGGGGTCGGTATTGTAGGGGAAGGCCATGACAAGGGCTACGTTCCCAACCCCGATGGACCAGTTTGCCGCATTTTCAACCATTTAGCAGCGATTTGGCCCTTGACCACGACTGTAGAGCCGCACTCAAGGCATGTACATTCCACCATTGACGTGCAGGGTTTCACCGGTGATGTAGCCGGCCTGCGGCGAGCATAAAAACGCGACCGTGGCCGCGACATCCTCTGGCGAGCCGAGCCGCGCCATCGGAATCTGCTTGGCCAGCGTCTCACGTTGCTCATCTGACAGCGCGCGTGTCATGTCTGTGTCGATGAAGCCAGGCGCCACTGTGTTGACCGTGATGCCGCGCGACGCGACTTCTTTGGCCAGTGACTTGGAAAACCCGATCAGCCCCGCCTTCGCAGCCGCATAATTCGTCTGACCCGCATTGCCCGTCAGGCCGACGATCGATGTCACTGACACGATCCGGCCGCGCCGTTCCTTGAGCATGCGTTTTAGACAGGCCTTGCTGAGCCGGAACACGCCCGTCAGATTGGTTGCAATGACCGCATCCCAGTCGTCCGGCTTCATGCGCAACAGCAACGTGTCGCGGGTAACTGCGGCGTTGTTCACCAGTATCGTCGGCAATTCCGCGTGCTGCTCGAGGTCGGCGAGCAGCGCATCGATCGAGTCGGGATCCGTCACGTTCAACACCGCGCCACGCCCACGGCCACCGCCGGACGACAGCGCCGCACTGATCTCCGCTGCGCCACTTGTAGTCGTTGCGGTGCCGATCACTTGCGCGCCATTCGCGGCCAGCGTTTGGGCAATCGCGCGGCCAATACCGCGTGAGGCACCCGTGACGAGTGCGATTTCGTTCTCTAGCATGCCGAGCCTCTCAATCTGTCTGGGTCGTTAGGGCAGCAGCGAACGCCGCCGGCGTGTCGAGACTGGCGCAATTGGTCGGGGAACCGCGAGCGATGCGCTGGCAGAGACTCGCGAGCACTTTGCCGGGCCCGCATTCGTAAATTTTGCCGATGCCACTTGCCAGCAGGCCTTGCACGGCGTCGGTCCAGCGCACTGGGCTGACCAGCTGGCGGGCCAGCAGATCCCGTATGCTCGCCGGTTCGGCGTACCGATTGCCATCCACCGCGCTGCGGAATTCGATCTGTGGCGTGCGGATCTCGACGGACCTCAAATCCTCGGCGAGGCGGTTGGCAGCTGGCTGCATCAGTCGGCTGTGGGAAGGCACGCTGACTGGCAATAACACAGCGCGCTTGGCGCCGCCGGTCTTGGCGAACTCGATGGCACGCTGCACGGCGGCTGTATCGCCGGCGATTACCACCTGCCCCGGTGAATTGAAATTGACTGCTTCGGCGACTCCGCCAGCCTGCATCGCCGCGTCGCAGGCGGCGCCGACTGCCGCGTCATCCAGACCTAACAAAGCAGCCATGGCGCCAGTGCCGGGTGGGACGGCGTCCTGCATGGCTCGCCCGCGAAACGCAACCAAGCGCAGGCATTGCTCGAAGCCGATAGCCTCTGCCGCCACCAAAGCGGTGAACTCCCCGAGACTGTGGCCGGTAACGATCGTCGGCCTGGCGCCCCCGCGCTCCAGCCAGACGCGCCAGCAAGCGATACCCGCGGCCAGCATCGCCGGCTGCGTACGTTCGGTGGCGTTGAGTGCGTCTGCTGGGCCGCGCTGGGTCAGTTCCCACAGATCGTAGCCCAGCACGACCGAGGCTTCGGTGAACGTTGCTGCGACCAGCGGGCTTTCGGCGGCAAGTTCCGTCAGCATGCCCACGGACTGGGAGCCCTGCCCCGGAAACACAAATGCAATAGACATGCGTGAAGATTATAGCGGCTCACGCCGCGAGCGCACTAACAGCGCAGCCGCGAGTCCACCAAGGGCGCCATAGAGATGCGCGATGCTGAGCGTCAAGCCGCTGGCTTCGAACGGCATCGCGCCCTGCCATTGCTCATAGCTCAGTTTGGCGACCAGAAACGCCGCCAGGATCCAGCCGTCCAGATCGCGGCGGCGCAGATGCGCCAAGGTACCAGCCGCCAGCACGCCATGCAGCGCGCCGGAAGCGCCGACGTACCAGTCAATCTGCGGGGATAGCCACCACAGGCCGGCGCTGACGGTCAGGGAGGCGGCCAGCCAGATCAGCAGCCATCGACCGGGGCTGAAATCCCGTGCGAACAAGGCCCACATCAGTACCAGGCCCAGCGCGTTCAGAACGGCATGTTCAAGATCCAAATGGACGATATGAGCGGTCAGCAGCCGATATATCTGGAACGACTCGAGGCCAGCGCGGTCATATCGCAGTGTGAGCCGCACTGTCTCGCCCCCCAGCTCGGGCAACAGCAGCAGCGCCGCCAGTACCAGCAACGTGACGCCATACCGGCCGTCGCCGTTGAGCGACTTTAGTATCCCTGCAAACCCTGTCACGGGAGGAGCGGCGTTCATTTGCTATGATCCGCGCAGCTTGTTGGAGATTGGAATGACTATGCGGCTGACTGCTGCCCTGGCGCGTGCCCCACGGCTTGAGCGCGGCTTTACGCTGATCGAAATCATGGTGGTGGTGATCATCATCGGACTCCTTGCTGCGGTCATCGTGCCGCAGTTCATGGGCCGCGTCGATGATGCCCGGGTTGCCAAGGCGCGGCAGGACATCCAGGCAATGGAGACTGCGCTCACCATGTACCGGCTCGATAACTTCAAGTATCCGACCACCGAGCAGGGTCTGGAAGCTCTCGCGAAGAATCCGGGCGACCCGACGGTGCGCAATTGGCGCGAGGGCGGGTATCTCAAGCGCGTCAACAAGGATCCATGGGGCAACGACTATCAATACGTCTATCCCGGTACGCGTGGCGGCGAGGTCGATATCTTCTCGCTGGGCGCTGACAACCAGGAAGGCGGCGAAGGTGTCAATGCCGACATCGGTAACTGGAATCTGGAGTAGACCGTCTGGGCGGCGCTGCGGCGCGCGCTCGGCCGGCTTCACGCTGGTCGAGGTACTGGTGGTCGTCGTGATCATCGGGCTCATTTCAGCGGGCGCGCTCATCGCTTTCACTGGCGAGACACGTGACCGACAGCTGGAGCGCGAGACCGACCGTGTCTATGCCCTCCTCGACTACGTTCGCGATCAGGCGGAGCTGCAGACCCGTGAATTCGGGCTGCGCGCGGATGCGGCGGGCTATCAGTTCGTGACGTTCGACCCGCGGTCCAAGAGCTGGCGCGCGGTCGAGGAAGACGACGCACTCACCCGCCGCGAATTGCCCGCCGGACTCGAGCCGACCCTGGTAGTCGAGGGGCGCAAGGCGGTGCTCGATGCGCGCAAGGAGATCGAGGATTTCGCGCCGCAGGTCATCGTCTTTGGCAACGGCGATCTGAGCTCGTTCGACTATCAACTGCAGCGCGAAGGGGAAGGGGCCAAGGGCCGTGTCTGGAGTGATGAGAATGGTCTGATCAGGGTGGATCATCCGGGTGTGCCGGCATCGTGAAGCACTCACGTCAGTCCGGTTTTACATTGATCGAGGTGATCGTGGCTTTGGCGATCGTCGTGTTGTCGATCGGCGCCTTGTTAGGTGCGGTCACCTCCTCTGCCAGCAATACCGACTACCTGCGTGAACGCACATTCGCGGATTGGGTGGCTCTCAATCAGCTCACGACGACGCGCGTCAGCGGCAACGTTCCGAGTCGCGGCACGACGAGTGGCGAAGTGGACTACGCGGGTCGGCGCTACGCCTGGCGCCAGACGGTGTCATCGCTGCCCTTCAGTGGCTTGTTCAAGGTCGAGGTAGCCGCCCGGCCGCTGCCCGCCGGCGGCGTCGCGAGCGCTTCGAGTGCCGAGAACGAGGCGACCGTCTGGACTGCTACGGTCATCGGCGTGATGGGCACGTCCGTGCATATTTCCAATACGCCGCTGGGCCCGAGCTGGGGCAGTCTGCAACCCGCCAACGCACCGGGTGGGCCGCCCGGCGGCAATCCTGCTGGCAACCCCGGCCAACCTGGCGCGCCGCCGCCGGGCGGCCCACCGACGACGTGAGTACGATGCGTCACCGCGGCTTCACACTGATCGAGATCCTGGTTGCGGTGGCGATCGCGGCCATCATGTTCGCGATCGGCTACGCAGGCATCAATCAGGCTTTGCGCGATCGCGAAGGCCTCGAAGCGGCGCAGAATCGCCTGACCTCGCTGCAGCGTGCCATGCGCATACTGTCACAGGACTTTGCGCAGGTCGTGCCGCGGCCGGCGCGCGATCTGGCTGGCAATGGCGACCTGCAGCCGGCCATCGTGAGCGGTCGCACCAGCGACTATCTAGTGGCGTTTTCGCGCGGCGGCTGGTCGAATCCGGCCGGCGCGCAACGCGCGACGCAACAGCGCGTACGCTACGTCTTCTCCAATGGTGAACTGGTGCGGGAGTACTGGTTGTCGCTCGATCCTGCGCTCAACGCCGAACCGCGCCGTCGGATCCTGCTGAATGGGGTGCGTGCCGTCGAATTTCGCTACCTCAATCCCGTGGACCGCGCGTGGCGCAGCGACTGGCCGGCCACTACCACCGTCGGAATTGTCAGTCCAGCGAACGCCGGTCTCGCAGTGCAAACCCGCCCTGCGGCAGTCGAAGTGACACTGGACCTCGAAGATTGGGGGCGCATCAGTCGTATTTTCGAGGTGCCGACGTGAGGCAAGCTCCGGCGCCAGCCACGCATCAACGCGGTATTGCGTTGCTGACAGCGATCGTGCTGTTTGCGATCGCCACGGTGCTCGCTGCGACGATCACCTACAACAAGGCGATGGCGGCGCGCCGCGCCGCGGCGACATTCGCACTCGATCAGGCGTTGCAGGCAGGGCTTGCGGCCGAAGCGCTCGCGTCGCTGGCGCTCGAGACCTCCGCCAAGAACAACTCCTCGCAGACACTACCTACGCAGCCTTGGGCCCAGACATTCGGGCCGGTGGAAATCGAGGATACTGGTGTGTGGGTCGCGGGCCAGCTGGAAGACCTGCAGAGTCGCTTCAACCTCAATTCGTTGGTGGTTTTCGATCAGGCCGCCAATGCGTTCGTCGCCGATCCGGGTACCATGAAGGAGTTCCAGCAATTGCTGCAGTCACTCGATCTCGAGGCGAAGTGGGCCAACCTGATCGTCGACTGGATCGACACCGACATCGCCCCCAATGGTCCCGACGGCGGCGAGGACTCGCTCTATCTCACCCAGACGCCGGCCTATCGCCCACCTAACACCTTCATCACCAGCAGCAGCGAGCTCCTGGCACTGCCTGGCTTCGGGCCTGAACGTTACGCCAAGCTCGCGCCATTCGTCACGGCGCTGCCTAACGACAGCAAAGTGAACATCTGTACAGCCTGGGGCGTGGTGCTCGATGCGGTGCGCGCCGATGGTCAGGATGAATTTAAGTCCAATGACCCGACGCCAAATCGCGACCGCAACTGTTTTCCGGAACGCACGGCGTTTCTCTCCGGCCTGCGCAGTGCTGACCCGCAGGATAAAGCGCGGGTCGACAGCCGCATCGACGAGAACAGCAGCTATTTCCTGCTGACCAGTACCGTGCGTATTGGCACTACCGAGTTCGTTCTGTACAGTGTTTTGTTTCGCGAGCAGAGTGGCCAGGTCCGGGCACTCCAGCGCACCTTTGGCAGCGAGTGACTCATGGCCGATTGGCTCTTGATCCGCCTCTCAGGCACCAGTACTGGCGAAGCTACATGGCTGGCGTGCAACGACGCCGGCCAGATCGTGCTGCCGCCACAACGCGGTATGCTCGATCAGGCCAGTCCGCTCGCTGCCGCACGTCGAGTAGCCCTGCTGGTGCCTAGCGATCAGGTGCTGCTGACAGACGCGCAATTGCCGGCGAAAAGCGGCGCCAAGTTGTTACAGATGGTGCCCTATGCTCTCGAAGAACAACTCGCGGAGGACATCGACGATTTGCATTTCGCGGTCGGTGCCAGGCCCGATTCGGGCCGAACACCAGTAGCGGTCGTCGCGCGCGCCACGCTCGCGGCGTGGCTAAGCGAGTTGCAGTCGGCTGGCATCACGCCGAACGCGATGTACGCTGAGGCCAGCCTCGTGCCGAGCACGCCCGGCCAGGTGACCGCGGTGCTCGATGGGCCAAATATCACGCTGCGTCTTGCGGGTGCGGCACCGGTGGTCGTCCCGTCCGAGCCGCTGGAAGCGGCGTTCGAATTTCTCGATTCCCAGCGCACCGACACCCTGCCCGGCCTCGAGCCCCCGCCGATGGGCTTGTTGCTGTACGCGGCCAGCGACGATTGGCAGTCGCGGCAGACCGAGTTCGAGACCAACAGCGCGCGCTTCACGAATATCAAAGTGCAACTGTTGCCCAATGGCCCGGCTGCGCTGCTCGCGCAGCAGCTGGGGAGCGCCGATGCGATCAATCTCCTGCAAGGCTCATATGCACCGCAGCATGAATCGTCGGCCGACTGGCGCGCCTGGCGGTGGGCCGCACTGCTGGCCGGGATCTTGTTCGTCGTGCACGTCGGTGCCCGCTCGTATGAATTGCTGCGGTTGAAGAAGGCCGAGACGGCGCTCGACCAATCGCTTGCTGACGCGGTCCGCCTTGCGATGCCGGACGATCCCAGTCTGCGCAACGCGCGCCAGCGGGTTGAACAGCGATTGTTGGCCGTGCGCGGTTCCGGTGGCGCCGCCGGTAGCATGCTAGGCGCGTTGGGCGCGCTCGCGAATGCGCAAGGCAGCGTGCCTGCAGCGTCGGTCAAGGGCTTCACTTTCCGCGACGGCACCATGGAACTTCGGATCACGGCACCGGATGCCGCCAGTCTCGACGCGGTTGCACAGCAGTTCAATGCCAACGGCTGGCGAGCACAGCTGCTCTCTGGCAACGCTGCGGGCGCAGCCTATCAGGGTCGCATCCAGGTGAAGTCGCCGGGTGCCGGAGGCGCATCATGAACGCATTGACGCGCTGGCTGAACGGCCTGAGTGAGCGTGAGCGGCTGATGGTCACCGTCGGTGGCGTGATCGCTGTCGTATTGCTGTTGCTGGCCGTCGTGCTGCCACTCAATCTGGCGGTGGCCGGTGCGACTTCACGGGTCGAGAAGAAGCAGAGCGATCTCGCTTTCATCGAGAGTGTTGCGCCGGAAGTGGCGGCGGCCGGGCCGCTCGGCGGCGGCGGCGCGACGACTGAGTCGTTAGTCGTGCTGATCGATCGATCGGCGCGTGAGTCGGGCCTGGGCGCGTCACTCAGCAGTACGCAGCCGAATGGTGACAAGTCGCTGCGACTGCGGCTCGATCGCGCATCGTTCGACTTGCTGGTCGGCTGGCTGGCGCGGTTGTCGGAGCAGCATGGTGTGAGGGTTGAATCGGCCGAAATCGAAGGCGGCGGCGAACCTGGCATCGTCAACGCTGGACTCGTCTTGCGCACACGCTGAAGCCGAGCAGCCGAATGAAGCGTGTCGGTCTCACCGTTGCGGCATCGCTCGCAGTCTTCGTATTCGTATTGCTGTTCAACTTGCCGGCCAATTGGATCCGCCGCTGGCTGCCCACCTCGGTTGGTTGTGGTGATCTTGCCGGTACTGTATGGCGCGGTGAGTGCGCGGCGTTTTCTATCGGCGGCGGCCCGCCGTTGGGCACACTTGCGTGGAACATCTCACCGTGGCGGATTGTCATCGCCAGAGCCGTTGGTACGGTGAGTCTGGCGGGACGCGATTTGGCGGCGAGTGCTAGCCTCGCGCTGCGATTTTCAGGCGACGGCGAGATCAGCAACCTGCGGCTGCGTTTGCCGCTCGATCCGGCGATCGTCTCGGCAGTGCCGGCCAACATCCGCGGCGTGGCGAGCGCCGACATCCGCCGACTCGAATTGCGCAACGGTAAGCTCGCGGCGCTGACTGGCGTCGTCGAGACGAGTGAACTACGGGACGTGGGTAGCGCGGCGATGCCGCTGGGCGACTATGCAGTGACTTTCGATGGTGACATTGCGGCCGACGGCTCTTTGACCGGCGAGCTCATGGATCGCGGGGGTCCGCTGTCTGTTCGGGCGACGCTGCAGTTGACACCTGAACCCGGCTATCTACTGCGAGGGGTCGTCAGTGCGCGTGCCGAGGCGGCCGCACACTTGCAGCGCCAGCTGGAGATGCTCGGCCCGCCTGATGGCAACGGTCAACGGCAATTTGCGCTCGAAGGGACTTTCTAGGTCCTGTCACTCGGTCTCGGGCTGCGTAGCGAGCGAACATTCCTGCCAGATCGCCAACAACGGAAAGTAAAGTCCGGCGCGCACCTCGCATTGCTTCAGTTTCCCCAATAGGCGCACATAACGACTGAGCTGCGGTCGGTAACGCTTGGTCTGTTCGCGCAGGAATTCCTCGATCGATCCGCCCTCGTGCGGGCTGGTCTTGAAATCGACGACCCAGCGGACGCCCGATTCATCGACGAACGTGCGGTCTATGACCACACTGACAACGCGCTGGTTCTCGAGCCCGGTCAGAGCGAGTTCGCTGGCTGCGTCCTCATGCTGATCACTCAGAATCCAGCGGCCACGAGTGTCCGACAAGGTCCGGTCGATCGCGCTCTCAGCGACGCTAGTGGCATCTTCTAGTTCATCGACTGGGACGCCCAATGCGGCGAGGTCAGCACGCAGGTGCGAGCGAATGATTGCGACGCGCGCCGCATCCGCCACGGCGCCCGTCACCGCTATCGTTTCGAGCGCGGCATGCACCGCCGTGCCAATGTGGCGCGCGGTTTCGCCCGCCCAGCGGTATTCGAGTGCCTCATCGAGTGAGCCAATTTCGAGCGGCGTGCGCACCGGGTCTGGTGGCACACCTGGTCGACGCCAATCAGTTGACAGCCGCCGCAGGAGATTGCTACGTGGTGCAACCGGGGCAGCCGCCGTCTCGGCGCCCAGCATCGTCAGCGCGTTGCACGGTGCGCTGACGGATGGCCAGAGCGGCTCGAGCAATGTTCCGCGAGCGGCCTGCAACACGCGGTCTTTGTCCGACTGCGGATGAACGTAGAGCTGCAGTGAGCGTTTGGCACGCGTCAGTGCCACGTACAACACTCGCGCGCGCTCGAACGCCGCGCGACGCGCCTTGAATCGTTTGATGAGTTTGTGCAGCTCACCGTCCGGCTCGTTTGGACACTTGATCGGCGCCAGCAGCAGGTCGCTCTGCGTGAGCGCTTCCTCGCCGGCTGCTCGGGGCAGTTCCAGCCAGCGCAGCAGCGGATCCTTATCACGCTGCGGCCGGCGACCGATGCCTGGCACGATCACATGATCGTACTCGAGCCCCTTGGCCTGGAAGATGGTGGTCACGACCACCGCGTCCGGGCTGGTGGTGCCACCTGGCGCGTGCAGATCCTCCAGCAAAGCTTCGATATCGCTGCCTTGCAAGGTATTGCCCTGCCGCTCCAGCGTTTGCAGCGCTGCAAAGAAGGCCTCACTACTTGCGAGGTCGTCCGGTGTCTGGCAAGTCGCTGGGCCGTCAAGCCGCAACCAGGTGGATTCCACCCATTCGGCCAGCGAACGACGACCGCGCTCGAGCAGACATTCGGTGATGACCTGCGCGAATCCTTCGGCCCTAACATGCGTCGCCGCGTCCAGAAGACCCTGCTCGACCGTGAGCCGTAGCCGCTGCAGCATGGTCTGCTCGCCGGCGGGCTCGGTCGCCTTGCCGGCATCCACTACCGTCAGGAGGTCGGCCAGCGTGAGCCCGCACCAGGGCGCACGCAGACTGGCTAGCCAGGCCGTATAGTCGCCGAGTGAGAGCAGCGCGCGAGTGAGGGCCTCGAGATCGCGCACCACGGGCACCTCCATCAGCGGTGTCAGCTTGACGCCCGAGAACGGTATCTGCTGAGCACGCAGTTGTTCGCTGATGAGATAGGTGTGGGCTCGACTGCTTGCCAGCACCGCGATGGTTTCGCCAGGTGCCCGCGCCCGCAACGCGCCAATGTGCCGCACGATATCGACAGCCTCGGCCGCGCGCCCGCCAGCGGCCACCGCCTGCACCGCTACTCGACCTATTCCGCGGTCACGGGCCGCAGACAGGCTGGGAAGATGGCGCACCGCGCCGAAGCGCCGATCGTCCTGCTGCGGAAATATGCCGCCGAACCAAATATTCGCCTGGTCCACGAGCTCGTGAGCCGAGCGGAAATTGCGCAACAACGCCAGTTGCTCGAGGCGGATGTCGCCGATACCTTGCTCGCGCGCGCGGATGAACAGGCCCACCTCGGCATTGCGGAATTGGTAGATCGACTGCATCGGGTCGCCCACCAGAAACAGCGTGCGGCCGTCCCCCGGGGACCAGCCCGCCACCAAAGTCTCGAGCAACGCGAACTGATCGTGGGACGTGTCCTGGAACTCGTCCACGAGAATGTGCTGCAGTCGCAGATCGAGCCGTTCGGCGAGATCGGTTGGCTGGCCGTTCTCGATCAGCGCCTGGCGGGCAGCGCCGGCAATCGCGACGTGATCGCATTCGCCCGTCTCGGTGAACATGACATGCAGCATCTGGGCGGCGTACGTGAGTACCTGACTCAGGTCGACCAACGACTGGCGTGTGCCGTCATCGATCGTCGCAGCAGGCAGATATGCCACGTCGACCAGTGCGTCCAGGGCACCGTCGGCCTGTTTGAGATCTGCGAACCAGGACTGGAAGCGTTGCTTGAAAGCGTGATCGTCCTTGTGGATACCCTTGGTGACGTTCACCCTGTTCACGAAGCCGCCATAATCGGCGTACAGCACCAGCGAGGTGAGCCCCCACCATCGTTCTACGTCGGTCGCTGCAGCGGTGAGCATCCCGGTGTTGGTGAGCCACGGCTGATAGCCGCGCACCGTACTCTGGTCGTTGTCCCGTACGACCCGTGCGCAGGTGGGCAGCAATTGCGCGGCTTCTGCACAGAGATCAGGTCCCAGTACATGCATCGCCCGCGCCAGCGTCTCCTCGATGACGTTGACCAGGCTCGCTTGCAGGCCTGTGGCGAGTTCCGTCCCGCTGCTGCTTGCAATGTGCGGCAACCAGTGGTTGCGGGTAGCGAGCATCTCAGCGATCAGCCGCTCGAGTCGTCGCCAGTCGTTGTCGAGATGTGCCAGCAATCGATCGAACGCGTTCCGCACCGCCACGTCCTGCTCCGCAGCCCGCAGCGTCTCCCGCGCCGCACGCTGATAAAGCTCGAGTGGGTTGTCGACCAACTGCAGGGACACGTTGCTGCGCGCAGTGATCGGCAGCCGACTGGCGAGCGACATGTTCCAGGCGTCGATGGTCATGATCTTGAGGCGCGAGGCGTTCTCGAGCAGATCGGGATGTCGACGGCAGGCTGCCGCCGCGAGCTCGGCCGTCGTGCGAGCTGCAGCGGTATCCGCTGTCGTCAGACCGGCGAGTGCCTGTAGGACGCGCGCGCGCAATTCACCGGCAGCCTTGCGTGTAAAGGTAATCGCCAGGATCGACTCTGGTTCCGCCACCGCACCGAGCAGCTTCAGGTAGCGCTGGCTCAAGACTGTTGTCTTGCCGGAACCCGCCGGTGCCTGCAGCAGTATCGATCGCCGGATGTCGAGCGCCTCAGCGCGCGCGTGCTCGTCGGCAGCGTGCGCGTTGCCCGCCGTTCGCTCAGCTGTCATGCGCCGCCTGGTCGTTCTCGTCGGTCTCGTCAACTTCCAGCGGCAGTTCAGCGCGCCGACAGAGCGTGGTGAGATGACAGGTCTTGCATTGGTTGTAGTCGTAGGGATCGACAGCGGCGTGCCCCGCGAGATACTCGCGCGCCAACGAGTCGACCATTGCTTGCCACTGCCCGATCGCCGACCGCCAGCGCTCAGTCTCCGTCTCACCGGCCAACACCAGCGGGGCGTGCCGACTGGCTCCCCTCGGTTTGTTCTCCCTGGAGAAGCTGCTGACGCCGGGAATGGTGCCGGCTGTCGCGCTGCGGCCGACGTACTTCGCGACGCCGCGTGTCAGATACAGCCGCGCCAGCGTGCGAACGTCAACACCCTCCTCGACCAGCACTTTGGCGTACACCAGCAGCTGCGGATCGAGGAGCCGCTCGCGCAGCCAGCCCAAGGCTTTGTCCCGGCCGGATTTGTAGTCGATGATCGCCACCGCACCAGTCGGCCCGTCCAAATGGTCGATCCGATCGATCGCAAAGCGGAATTGTCCGCCGCCGATGACCGCATTGCGCTTGCTTTCCCGCTCTCGTACCGCGAACGGCGGCCGCGTTGCATCGGCGTCTACTGAGCGCAGCAACAGATCGGACAGACGCTGCTGCTCGCGGCGCAAGGACTGGCGCAGATGTTCCGGCTCACCATGCGGGAACACCGCCGTCCGCGATTTGCCGACGACCTCCTCGATCAGATCGATCTGTTCGGCTCGCGACAGATCCATCAACCGAGCTTGAGTCTCGACGCACTGCCAGAACAGCTCCAGTGCTTTGTGCAGCCAAAGCCCCCGGTCGCGCGGATCGATCCCGGGTTCTGGCAGCTCGAGCCTGTCGGCATCGAGCCGCAGTTCGGCATAGGCGCGGAATGGACAGCGGGTCTGCAGATCGAAGACGGTAACCCCATGCGTCACCGGTTGCGATGGATTCCAGGCGGTACCTTGCGTATCCGGGAGCAACTCGAAACGTGAGGTATCGGTCAGGTCACCGGCCAGTGTCACAGCGAGCGATGTCGGACCTGCTGTCGGACCCCGGTGTGCTGACGAGCTGGCCGGCCGCCAGTTTGCGGGTCGTACCAGCACGCTCGGAATGGTTTCGGCTTGGTCGCGTACCAGCGGTGCCGAATAAACTAACAATTCAGTCGATTGTGACCAATCCTGCAGCGCGCGGCCCGCGCGCGCGCGTTGGCCGATGGCGTTCGCCGTCTCGATACCCGCGTCGATCTGCACGCGGGTGGGCAGCAAGGCGTGTGGCGCAGGCGGCGGCGGCCACTGGTCCGCGTTTAGCCCCATGACCCAGATGCCGTCGTAGCGCGCGACCGGCGGGCCCAGCGAGTCGGTGACGATCACGGGAACATCGCGACTGGCCGCCTCGAAGGGCGTGTCGGCGGCCAGGTCAGCCAGGCAATCGACGGCGGCACTCAGATCGAGGTCACCTGCGGTGAACCCAAGGCTCGCGAATTCGACCAGCAATTCCTGCCAGCGGTGTAGCGTCTGCTGCTCGGCGCTGTTGAGCGCGCGCTCGCCCGGCCAGCCGCTCGCGTGCAGGGCTGCGGTGAAGGCCTGTGCCCAGTGGCTGCTCGACCCCCTGCGGCGCGGCAATGCCTCAACGGCGCCGCGGAGTTGCTGCGCCAGCTGTGCGCCCGCAAGTCGCAAAGCTTTGGGTGCGCGCGCCATGCTGCCGGCCAGTGACTGCGCGTTCAGTTCAAGCTGCCCTTGCTTGCGCAGCCACCGGTCCAACAACGCTCGTTGGTCTGCATCGACGGTCCGACCATACGGAGCCTGAAGCCAAGCGCTGAGCTCCGTAAATTGCAGCGGCCGACTCAACAATCGCAAAGTTTGTAACGCCTGCCGCAGCATAGGGAATTCGACGAGCATGCGGCCGCCCTCAATGGCGTAGGCGCGTGAATGGTCGCTCGCCTGCAGCCAGCGGGTCGGCTCCAGCACCTGCGAGAGCGTGCGTTCCAGAAGGTCGCGTCGGCCATGCAGATCTGGTGCCACCAGCAGTAGTCGGCGCCGCGGATCCGAGCGCAACTGCTGCTCGCACCAGCGTACCGCCTCAACGCACTCCTCCTCCACTGACGCAGGACCGACGAAGCGCGATGCTACGGCGGCTGCGGAATTCGTAACGAACGTGCAGCGGTGCTGTTGCAGCGTCGAGCGCAGTGCGCCGGGTAGCGCCAGCGTGGCGGGTGCCGCGGGTGGCGTCGCGCGCATGGACAGCCCGGCCAGCTGCCGTCGCAATGGCGATGCATTGAGCTGCAGGCAGCGCTGCTCGAACCGCTGCAGCGCGTCCGTGAGCAACGCTGTTTCAGGAGAAATCGTGCGCTGCATCGACGTTCGATCGAGTTGCCATTCGTCCATGAGCCGGACCGCGACTCGCAACTGCTTCGCCAGTGCGCGGCGCGTTAGGTAGTCATGCTCTGGCACCAGCCCGGCGCTGATCGATCGGAACAGTGCCCATTCTTCCCGAGCTGTCAACAGTCGCGAATCGCTGTTCGACTCACGCCGCTGCCCGTCCCGGTAAGCGTCCAGCGCCCACTGCTCGAACGTTTGGACGATTGGCGTCGCCCAGACCTCGTTGCCGGCGGCGATTTGCTCATCGGCATAGGCGCTGCGCACGGCGGCGGCCCGCTGCGCGGTGCCGACGATCAACGGACGGCCATCTTCGAATATCGTCTGAAGATCAGGAGAAAATCTTTTCAAGAACAGCTATCTACAATATAAATATAGAAACTACTTGAAACGCGTCTGCGCCTCGACCACGCGGCTACGGACGGCGCGCGGCTGGGATGCATACTCCGTCAATAGATCCTCGATCCGACCGAACACCTTCTGCAACAGCTGGGCGTCCGGCAAGGTAGTTACTCGGAAATGATCACGGTAAGGTACGTTGAAACTCACGCCGGGGGCGACCAGCACGTGCTTGCGTTCCAGTAAGTCCAGGGCAAAGGCGTGATCATCGAAGTCCGGCAGCTCGTCGGTTCGCACTCGGACGAACGCATACATGGCGCCGCGTGGTGGCGCCAGCGTGAGATGCCGGCTGGCACGAGTGGCGTCGACGATGGCGCGTCGCGATTCGTACAGCCGCCCGCCCGGCACGATCAGTTCCTTGATGCTCTGATAACCACCGAGCGCCGTCTGCACGGACCACTGCGCCGGCACGTTGCTGCACAGGCGCAGCGACGACAGCAATTCCAAAGCAGCCAAATAGTCTGGCGCGATGCGTGTGTGACCCGAAAGCACCGCCCACCCTACCCGGTAGCCGCAGGCGCGATACACCTTGGATAGTCCCGACATCGTCACGCAAAGCGTGTCGTGCACGAGCGTCGCCAGCGGCACGAACGTGGCGTCGTCGTAGACCATCTGGTCATAGATTTCATCGGCGAAGACGACGAGCTTGTGACGCTCCGCCAACTGCGCGATGGCTCGCAGGAGCTCCGTGGAATAGACGGCGCCCGTGGGGTTATTGGGATTGATGACGACGATGGCGCGCGTTCGAGGCGTGATGAGCGTCGCCAGGTCCTCGACGGCCGGCTGAAAATCGTTCTCGGGCTTGCATGGATAATGCACGGCGCGGCCACGATTCAGTGTTACCGCCGCGGTCCACAACGGGTAGTCCGGACTCGGGATCAGCACTTCATCGCCGTCATTGAGCAGGGCGCGCATCGTCAGATCGATCAGCTCGCTGACACCATTGCCGATGAACACTTCGTCAGCACTGACACCAAACACGCCGCGCGCCTGCTGCTGCATCACGATCGCTTCGCGCGCTGGGAAAATGCCTTTCTGGTGGCAATAACCCTCGGCGACCGACAGGTTTTCGATCATCGCCAGACGCATGGTTTCTGGCGTTCGGAACCCGAAGGCACCCGGATTGCCGATGTTGAGTGAAATGATCTCGTGGCCCATGCGCTCGAGCTCCTGGGCCCGATGTGCGAGTCGGCCGCGGATTTCGTACTTCACATTGCGCAGCGCGTCGCTGGAACGGATCGGTGCTTCCTGGGTCATAACCTGTGTCAATCGGTAGTCAAAAAAGGCGGGCTCAAGCCCGCCTTGTACAGTACCGTGCGGCTGCGGAATCTGCAGCATTTCTGATGCTATTCTGAGCACACGTCGAATCTATCGACGAGGACAGAGGCGTTTTATGGACGGAAATCTCAGCGGTCCGCTCACCCCGATCGATCGAGTCGCGCGCCCAACCCATGATGAGCGCGCCCGCCAGCGATTCGTCTCCAGTTTGCGCAAACGAGTGATGGTGGATATGGCACAGCGCCTGCGCGCAATCTATCACCAGGTGGTGCTACCAGAGTTCAAGGCACGGCACCGGCGTACGCCACGTGACGGCCGTGAGATCCGCCGAGCAATGCTGGCCAATCGCTATTTTCGCGCCTGGAGCACCCTGCGCTATGTCGCCCAGGAGCAAACCTGGTGGAGCGTCCAGCCGCAGGTCGAGCGCAATGCCGCGCGTATCAATGCCGTGGCGCGCGCGGTGGCGCAATCAACCGGCGCTGGTTCGTTGCGCCTCGATCCGAAGCTCGTCATTCCGCGCGATGTGTCGGCCATGGACATACACCTGATGCCCGGCTGCTTTCACACTGAGTACGTGCCGAACGATGCGACGCTCGGCGCCCTGTATGCACATGGCACCCAGGTGTTCAGCGCTGGCCTCAAACTCAGGATCAAGGGCGGCGGCGTCGGCAAATCGATCGCCGAGTGGCTGCGCATCCGGTTCCCCGATCTGCAGCCGCAGAGAATTCTCGACATTGGCACGACCGACGGCAAGAACCTGCTGCCGTATCTCGACGTTTTCCCGATGACCGAAGGCCATGGAATCGACGTCGGGGCGCCGATGTTGCGTTATGGGCATGCGCTGGCGCGCTCACAAGGCTACAACGCGCACTATGCGCAGATGGACGCGCGACGCATGACCTACCCGAACGACCACTTCGATCTGGTCGTGTCGAGCTTCTTCCTGCATGAACAGTCAGAGAGCGCCAACCGCGCCATTTTGAAGGAGATTTATCGGGTACTGAAGCCAGGCGGGGTCATGGTGCATATGGAGTTGCCGCCTGCCGAAGAGTGCGACGACTATTACAACTTCTATCTGGACTGGGACGCCTACTACAACAACGAGCCGCACTATGCGGGGTTTCGCGCCGCGAGTCCGTTGTTGGAGTGCGCGCGCGCTGGGTTCCCGCCCGGCCAATGCTTCAAGACGCGCATACCTAACTACACCACCGTACCGGACGCCGAGTTCGCGGCCGTGGCACGCGGCGACAAGCCGGCCCCGCCCCATGGTAACGGCGCCAGCTGGTTCATCTTTGGCGGCGTGAAGTAAGGCATGGCACCTTTGACGACCGATGCACTGGTCGTGTTTGGCATCACCGGTGATCTTGCGTACAAGAAGATTTTTCCGGCGCTCTATCAATTGACGCTGCGTGGTCGGCTCGAGGTGCCGATCATCGGTGTGGCGCGCGGCGGCTTTGGGCTAGACGCACTCCGCGAGCGTATCCGCGAAAGCGTGGCGCGCGACGTCGAGTCCGTCGACCAGTCGGCCCTGCGGAAACTGTGCGCACAGGTGAACTACGTCGACGGCGACTACCAGAACGCCGCCACGTTTCGGGCGCTGAAGCGAGAGCTGGGCACAGCCTCGCATCCGTTGCACTATCTGGCAATTCCGCCCAGTCTGTTTCGTACCGTCGTGAGCCAACTGGGCGACGCGGGTGCTGCGGCTGGCGCGCGCGTCATGGTCGAGAAGCCGCTCGGTCGCGATCTCGACTCGGCACGCACGATCAATCGCGAGCTGCATCGTCATTTCGACGAGCAGGCAATCTTCCGGATAGATCACTATCTCGGCAAGGAGCCCGTGCAGAATCTGCTCTATTTCCGCTTCGCCAACGCCACCTTCGAGCCACTGTGGAATCGCAACCACATCGAGCAGGTGCAGATCACCATGGCAGAGCAATTCGATGTGCAGGGCCGTGGCAAGCTGTACGAAGAACTGGGTGCCATCCGCGATGTCGTGCAGAATCATTTGCTGCAGGTGCTGGCAATTCTTGCGATGGAACCGCCCACATCGATGGACAGCGAGGCCCTGCGCGACGAAAAGATCAAGATCCTCCGCGCTTTGGCCGTGCACGGTGATCGCTCCGTGGTGCGTGGGCAATACGAGGGCTACCGTCAGGAGTCCGGCGTCGCCGCCAATTCCGACGTGGAAACCTATGCTGCCTTTCGGTTCGGGATCGAATCCTGGCGCTGGTCGGGAGTGCCGTTCTTCATCCGCACGGGCAAGGCGCTCGAACAAACCTCGACCGAAGTCATGGTCACCTTCAATCGACCGCCGCAGCAATTGTTCGACGAGCCGTCCGCCGATCGCATCAACTATCTGCGCTTCCGGCTCGGTCCGGATCGAGTCGCGATTGCGCTGGGCGCACGTGTCAAGTCTGCGGGCGAAGCCATGGAAGGCCGCACGGTGGAGTTGTTTGCCAGCAACGCCGAGACGCAAGAAATGAGTCCTTATGAACGCCTGATCGCCGATGCGATGCGTGGCGACCAGCGGTTGTTCGCGCGCCAGGACGCCGTCGAGGCGGCATGGGAATTCGTCGATCATCTGCTGGCGCGGGCACCTTCCGTCGAGTTCTATGCACCCGGCAGCTGGGGTCCAGCCACCGCCGACCGGCTTGTGGAACGGCACGGGGGTTGGTACAACCCTCATCCCGAGCGAGATCCGCCATGCACTTGATCGTTGAAGCCGACGCCACATCGGTCGCCACGCGCGCCGCCGACTGGATGGCTGCGGCCATCGCCGATGACATCGCCGAGCGTGGCCGGGCGATCGTGGCATTGAGCGGAGGGCGCACGCCGTGGCGCACGTTTGCTGAACTGGCCAAACGCAAGCTGCCGTGGGAATCGACCCATCTCGCGCAGGTGGACGAACGCGTCGTGCCGGCCGATGACGACCGACGCAATGCCAAACTGATGCAGAAAATTTTCGTGGCGGAAGGTGCTGTGCTCGATGAGCACCTGCACACGATGCCAGTCGACGTCGCCGAATCGGAGCTGGACAACGCCGCGGGTCGCTATGGAGAGCGCCTCGCGTTGCTGTGTGGCGGGCGGCTGTGGCTGGATCTCGTGCAGCTCGGGCTCGGCGACGATGGTCACACCGCATCGTTGGTTCCTAACGACCCGGTCCTCGATGAGCGCGAGCGGGATGTCGTGGTGACTCGCGAATATTTTGGCACGCGTCGCATGACGCTCACCTACCCGGCGATCAATCGCGCCCGCCGGATTCTCTGGCTGATCACTGGTAGCAGCAAGTCGGCGGTGCTGACGGCCCTGCTGGCCCAGGGCGGCACCACCGATGATTATGCTGCCATGCCATCCCTGGGCATTTCACGCGAGCGCGCTACTGTCATCGCTGACGCAGCGGCTGCTCAGGACTTGCCGGCAGACTTCACCGCGTGACCGCCGAAAGCCTGACGCATGCGCGCCAGTATCTTGCGGCTATAGTCGCCACGACCCTGACTACCGAACCGCTCCAGCAGTGCAGCAGTCATCACAGGCGTCGGTACTCCCAGCTCGATACCCTCGATCGCAGTCCAGCGGCCCTCCCCCGAGTCCGCCACGAGCGGTGCGATGTCAGCCATTGAACGATCGGTGGCCAGGAACTCGGCCGTCAGGTCGAGCAGCCAGGAACGGATGACCGTACCGTGTCGCCAGCTCTCGGCAATCGCCGCGACATCGAGCTGAAAATCTGTTTTCGCCTGCATCAGCGCCAAGCCCTCGGCATAGGCCTGCATCAGGCCGTACTCGATGCCGTTGTGAACCATCTTGACGAAGTGGCCGGCACTCGCCGGCCCGCAGTGCAACCAGCCATGATCCGGCGCGGGCGCCAGGGCCTCGAGGTAAGGTTGCAGGATGCCGACGGCGGTTTTCGAGCCGCCGATCATCAAGCCGTAACCCTCCTCCAACCCCCAGATGCCGCCAGACACACCGACATCGACGAAATGAACGTCCCGCTCAGCAGCGGTCGCGGCGCGTGTGGCGGAATCCCGATACCAGGCGTTCGCGCCATCAACGACAACGTCGCCCGCGGCTAACATTGGCAGCAGTGCCGTGAAGGTCGATTGGGTGGGTTCGCCAGCCGGCAGCATCAACCAGACGATCCTTGGAGTAACGGCCGCCGCGACCGCTCGCTCCAATGAGGGATAGTTGCGCGCGCCTGTGTCCTGCGCCAGCGCCGCGCCAACTGCGGCGTCGCGATCGAACACGAGTGCCTGATACCCGTGCCGGGCAAGCCGACGGACCATGTTGCCACCCATCTTGCCGAGTCCGACCATTGTGAATGACATCGTTAGCTCCTCGCACTTCCTGCTGCCAAAACGCAGAAGGGCCGCCTGAGCGACCCTTCCGAGAATACCTGATCGCGCCGCAGGAGCTTGATCAGATGCTGCGGGCTATTTCTTGCGCCGCGTTTTCTTCTTGTGCTTGTGCTCCACCTGGCCATCACCGTGGTGATGGGCGGCATCGCCATGTGCGTGGCCATGGTCGTACTCGAAGTCGACCGGGTGATTGTGGCCGTGCATGTTGATCCACTGATACAGCTCAGGCTTCCACTGCAAGATGCGGTTCGCCGCGCGCTCGCGGTTCTCTTCAACGTTAGTCCACGGATTGAAGTGGAAATGGTTGTAGAGCTGCGTGTCCGTGCGACCGATGGCGAGGATGCCGAGCTTGCTGGCGAACGCGCCATGGTTGATATACGGCGGCCGATAGAAATAGCCGCCAGTGGGCAGATCACCGAACTGCATCATCCAGGAGGTCCCCCAGATGTGATAGGCCTCTTCCGAGCAATCGTGGTAGCTGATGTTGTCCTGCCAGAAGTTCGGCGTCATGCAATAGAGGAACGTGAAGCCCTGTGTGCGCGGATCGAAGCGCAGGATCTTGACCAGACAGCCCGGCGCGGTCGCTGGGAAGAAATTGGTCGAGGTCCACTGCATGTTCTCGTACGAATCGACGGCCGCGAAGCGATGGCGCTCGGCCTTCGAATGATCGGCATCGGATTCGACGAATGACGGCTCGCCATAGTTGTAGAACAACAGACCTGTAGCACCACGCGGCGAGGACATCTCTTCGAGCGAGACGCCGGCCGGAACATAGAAATAGCTGCCCGGGCCCCAGACCTTGTCGCCGACCTTGATGGAACCGGACTGAATGAACAACTCGTATTCCGAATAGCTCATGCCGGGCGGCTGTTTGTAGCCGGGCATGAATGCCACCGTCATGGAACAGGAGCCGTCGTCCGTATCCATGGAGAGCATCTTGTACTGCATGCCCTTCGGGAAACCGGGCAGCGTCATCTTCTTGAAGGAAACGTCGCGGTCGACGAAGGGTTCGATATGTGGGCGTGCCATCTTGGTTGCTCTCGCTCGTTAGAATACGACTTTGAATTTGCGCTTCGGCTTCACCGGAACTTCTTCCGGCCGAACCTTGCGCATCTGGTCGTAGTGAACATGGACACCGCGCGTCTGGATGCGCTCCAGGAACTCTGCAATCCATTTATCGCGCTTGGGGGACAGCGCATCCTGCTCGCGTACTATTTCGGCGTAGCGTGCCTTCTGCTCCTTGATCTCGCGCTTGAGCCAGGCTTCGACTTCGCGGCTGCGTGTATGCGGAATCAACTTCATCGTCTGTCCCTCAGGTTTCGGATCGACGTCCCGTGACGGTCAACGTCATGCGTTACTTATACACCAGGCGCAGGCGCCGCAAAAGACGTGGCTTGCGTCGTGATCACAGGCCGAGCAGCATCGCCGCGCCGCAGGCAGCGACCGTTACACCAGCGGTGGAATGTACGTATGCGCCGGCGCGCAGCGCCGGTACACGCGCGAGACCGGATGTCAGCAACCACACGATCGTGAGCATCGTGCCAATCGTGGCCACCGCAAAAACGCCCACCACCGCGGCCACCGCGAACCACGCGCCCTGCGACGCCGGCGCCATGACCAAGGGAATGAGCGGCTCACAGGGGCCGAACAGGAAAATGACGAACAGCGCCCAGCCTACCGCAACCATGCTCTGCTTGCGGTTCGCCAAGCCAGCGATATCGACATGCGCATGCACGTGGCCCGCATGATGGCTGTGGCCATGGGCGTGCTGGGTGCCATCGACGTGCGCATGGGCGTGCGAATGCGCTGTGATCTCGCGCAGGATGAACTTGAGGCCATAGAGTGCATATGCCAGACCGAATGCCACCATCAGCCATGCGGCAATGTCACCGCGAACCGCAGTGATGCCTGTGAGGCGCATGGCGACCGAGCCCACGCCCAGCGCGAGTGCCGCCAACACCAGGGACGCAATGACATGTCCCATCCCGCAAATCGCAGTTATCGTCAAAGTACGCGCCATGCTCCAGCGCCGGGCGGTGCCAAGCGCTGCAAAGGGCAGATAGTGATCCGGACCGAGCGCGGTGTGCAGGATGGCTATGCCGGCGGCACTGAACGACAGAATGAGAGGATCCATGGCGCCGAGCGTAAAGCAATCGGTGATCGCCGCCTAGGTGTTAGCGCGCCGGAACGCTCATGTAACGCGAAACATGGATGCCCCGTGGATTGTCTGTCCACCCAGTGAGCTGCGGTGAGACCAACCTGCGGCTGACGAAGAAATAGATGGGCATCACCGGCTGGTCGGCGACGGCGAGTGTCTCGGCCTCCCGCAGTAGTGCCGCACGCTTCTTTATGTCGATTTCCTGCTCCGCGCGGCGTAGCAAAGCGTCCAGACGTGGATTGGCATAGCCGGCCGCATTGACGGCGGTGCCGACGGCCGCGCCGTCAAGCCGGTCGAGGAATGCCAGCGCGTCGGAATAGCCGCCCAGCCACAGTTGCCGGACGGAATCGAAATCCCCAGACACGATTGACGCGGCGAGCGAGCGTTGTTCTTTCATTTCGAGTGACGCACGGACGCCGATCTGACGCCACATCGCATCGAGCACGACAGCAATCCGTTTGTTGAACTCGTTGGCCGGAAAAGCCAGTCGCAACGTCAGCGGCTTGCCGGGACCATAGCCAGCTTCCTCCAGCAGCCGTCGCGCCTCGGCGCGCCGCCGAACGAGGGGCCAGTCATGAAATTCTGGCAATGCCCCCGGGCCGTAGTTGCTCGTGACAGGCGGTACGTAATTCCAGGCCGCAAGCCGCACGTCCCCCAGGATGCTGCGCGCCAACGCCTCCCGGTCGAGCGCCATGGACAGCGCGCGTCGCACGCGCACGTCACGGGTCGGGCCAGCGCGCAAGTTGAACGCCAGCACCTCGACCCCCAGGCCCTGGCTGACACGCAGGGCTTTGGGTACGTTGCGTCGCGCCCAATCGAGCTGATCCGGCGGTACGGCGAGCGTGAAATCGAATTCGCCTGCGGCGAATCTGCGCATCGCCGTCATGGGTTGCGAAACCGGGTAGTGAATCACGGCATCGAGCTTGACGTTGGCAGCATCGAAAAAATGCGGATTCTTCTTCAACCGCATGCTGCTATTCGGCGACCAGCGCTCTACTATGAACGGACCATTGCTGGCGAAATTCTCCGGCCGGATCCAGTCGCTACCATATTTCTCGACGCGCGCTCGCGGCGCCGGCAAACCGAAGGTGGCGAGAACTTCCGCCAGATACGGCGTCGGGTGTTCGAGCTCGATCACAACCGTGCGGGCATCCGGTGCACTCACGCCGAGCTCGGCCACCGGTTGGGCGCCCGTCGCCACCGCGCGCGCATTCTTGATGGCGAACATCCGGCCGGCGAACGGAAAAGCGGTCGCCGGATCGAGCGCGCGTCGCATCGACCAGGTGAAATCGGCTGCTTGCATCGCAGTGCCGTCCGACCATTTGAGACCGGGACGCAGCTTGAACGTCCAGCTCTTGCCATCCGCGCTGATCCGCCAGGATTCGGCGCACCCCGGCACGGCCTTGGCTTCGGCATCGAGCGCGGCGAGTCCCACGAACAAGTCCGACACGATGGTGCTCTCGCCAGGGTAGGCAAACTTGTGAGGATCGATGGTCGTCGGGTCGTCCGTACCCGCACGGTGCAAGACGCGTTCTGCGGTGATCGCGACGCCCGGTAATGCGGTGCAGAGCAGCAGCCCGCACAGCGCAGTCAGCCCTCGCCGGTCGATCACAGCGCATTCCCCAGCGCATGTCCTTCGGAGGTAGCGGCCAGCACTGTGCGTGGCAGTCGAGCATCGCCAATCAGGTGGACGTTCACGCCGTGGTCACGGAGTGGTGCCTGCAGTTCGAGCTGCGGCCGACGCGGCGTAGAATAAGTGACCAGCGCGACGTCGGCTATGGCAGTTCGATCACCGTTGTAGACGTTGCGCAGCGACACCTGGCCGTCTTCGAAAGCGGAATCGCCGGCAATCTCATGCAGCGGATAAACGTGGATTCGCTTTTGATTCAGCCGGCGTAGCACGCCCAGTCGCGTGACCAGCGGCACATCGTCTGCCACGCGATCCCGCGGCGTGACGATGATCACCCGATCGAACTTGAGCGCTAACCACTCGGCGGCGTTGTAAGTGCCTTCCGTGGAATCCATGTCGAACAGAACTGCTGTGCCGCCCTGGTGTCCCACCAGTTCGTGCAGCCCACTGACCACCGCGCGCAGGTCCACGATAGCGCCATCGTCCGCCAACATGCGCGGCAGCGACGACGGCCAGTTCATCGACGCGCCCGTGGCCAGCACCACCTCGTCCGGTGCCAGCGTAACGATGTCTGCGAGCGTTGCGTGCACGCCGAGCTCGAGTGTCGCACCGCCGCGCTTGGCGGCTAGCTGCTGATAATCGTAGACACTCGACAGGTGCTCGCCGCCCGGCAGCAGGGCGTGCAGCCGCGTCTTGCCGCCGATCTCGCTGGCTGCGCCGAAAACCGTAACATCATGGCCGCGAGCTGCCAGCAGCCAGGCGGCTTCCATGCCCGCGATACCCGCGCCCACGACGACGATGCGCTTGCGCTTGTTAGTGCGCTGCGGCCAGAAATCCACTTCGTCTGGCGAGGCCACGCGCGGATTGTTGTCGCACAACAGTGGCTTGTGTTCGACGATCGTGCCCCAGCAGGTATTGCAGGAAACGCAATAACGTATCTCGGCCTCACGACCCGCGCGTGCCTTGTTCGGAAAGGCGGGATCGGTGACCAACGGCCGGCCGAGTCCAACCAGCATGGCATCGCCGCGCTCGATGATGCCGTTGGCTTCGGCGGGGTCGGTGATCAGGCCCACGGCCATTACCGGAATGCCCCGCGCAGAGCGTTGCAATGCGCGCGTGATGCTGACGAAAGTAGCGCGCGGGAAATGCATGTCGGGAATATGCAGGTCCAGCGTATGCGAGTGCGTGCCCCAGGTGTAGCAGATGTAGTCGATGACGGCCGGATCCGCGACCCGCTGCGTGATCTCGGCCGCTGCTTCAGGACCTATGCCGCCCGGCATGCCGTCGTCACCTGGCAATTTCAGCGCCAGCAGGAGCTGGTTGCTGCAGCTCGCCCGAATGGCTGCAATCGTCTCGAGCAGAAACCGCGCACGATTCTCCGGCGTGCCGCCGTAATCGTCAGTGCGATCGTTCGACAGCGGCGACAGGAACTGATGGAAGAGATGGCCATGTCCGGCCGAGATCTCGACACCGCTCCAGCCACAGCGCTCGAGACGCGCGGCCGAGTTCGCGAAATCCTCTATCATGATCCGGATCTCGTCGACACTCAACGCGCGCGGCACGGTCCAGCTGAGATCATCCGGCAAGGCAGACGGGCCGAAAGCCGATGGATTGCGCCCACGCTCATGCCGCCCTCGCCCGGGATCCTGCACTTGCCCTAACAAGCGGCAATCGTGCGATTCGACCGCCTCTGCCCACTGCTTGAGGCTGTCGAGCGCATGATCGTCCCAGACTCGGACCTTATGGCTCTGCGTCTGATTGCGCGCCACGTTCAATGGCTCGGTGACGATCGCCGCGCAGCCGCCACGAGCGCGATTGGCCGAGTACTGGATCTGCCGCGCCGTGGCGCGCTGCTCGAGCGTCATCCGCGTGGACATCGACGCGTGCACGATGCGGTTCTTGAACCGCAGCCGGCCGTGGTTGAGCGGCGCAAATAGAGATGGATACAGGTCGGCCATGGCGCTCAGCGCCGCGCAGCGCGTTTCGCCGGTTTGCCCCGGCTCAGCTGCTGGCGGCCGAACAGCGCGGCCCGTGCCTGTTTGTCGGGATTGCCGATCTTCATGCGATCCGCGAGCAGTGCAATGCCGCGCTGCACCGCAGGTCGCGCGGCCAGCGTGTCATACCAGCGACGCACGTGCGGGAACTCATCCAGATCGATCTTGTGCAGCCAGCGCACGTGCACCCACGGCCAGGTGGCCATATCGGCGATCGAATAATCATCCGCCAGGAACTCGGCGTGGGCCAGGCGCCGATCCATGACGCCGTACAGCCGTAGTGTCTCGTTGCGGTAGCGCTCGATCGCGTAGGCAATCTTGCGCGGTGCGTAGCCGAGGAAATGACCGCATTGACCGAACATCGGTCCGACATTGGCAGTCTGAAAAGTGAGCCACTGGATCACGGTGTAGCGGCGACGCCTGTCCCGAGGCATGAATTTGCCCGCCTTCTCGGCGAGGTACTGCAGGATGGCGCCGGATTCGAACAATGCCAAGGGTTCGCCGCCTGGCCCGTCCTGATCCACGATCGCTGGGATTTTGTTGTTAGGGCTGATTTTTAGGAACGCGGGCCGGAACTGCTCGCCCCTCAACATGTTGATTGGCTTGACCCGATATTCGAGCTTCGCCTCCTCCAACATGATCGGGATCTTGTGTCCGTTGGGGGTTGGCCAGTAATACAGGTCTATCATGCGGTTCCTACAAATCACGCTCAGGCATCGTTATGATGGGCCGCAATCATACCTGCCGGAGTTACTCCCATGCTTGTCGCGATTGTTGCGGTCACATTGACGGCTCCTGACCTGATGGCGGTCGAACAAGCGTATGCGCGCTATCTGGGCTATCACACCGTGGAACGCGGCGTGGTCTCGGCTGAACTCGCACGCGGCTGGGATGCGCCTGCCGTCGCCGGCCGGTCATACCTGCTGATGCAACCGGCGAGCGGCGAGCCGGTGTACTTGCGGATCGTGCAGTCACCGGTAACGCCTGGCTATGAGCCGCTGCAGACGCACGGCTGGAATGCCAACGAGATCCTGGTGGAAGACCCGGACAAGCTGGCGGAACAGCTGCGCGAATCGCCCTTCAAGATCATCGGCGAGCCGCGTCCGCTCACCATGAACCCGAAAGTCAAAGCCATGCAAGTCATCGGCCCCGCCAATGAGTTGTCGTATCTCACGCGGATTCCCCCGGGTGGCTCGATCTTCGATCTCGGCAGTGCCAAGTCGTTCGTGGATCGTACGTTCATCGTGGTGCTGGGTGGTCCTGACATGGCCGCCATGCAGGCGTTCTACGGTGACCTGCTCGGTATGAAGACGACACCGGCCAGTCCGGCAGTGGTCAATGTCGTCAACGACGCCAACGGTTTGCCGCAAGATTTTTCGATTCCACTGGGTATCGTGCAGCTGCCGAAGAGTTTTCTGATCGAGCTCGACGAGTATCCCAAGACCACGCGCCCGCGGCCACGGCGCACGGGTGATCTGCCGCCTGGCATGGCGATGGTGACGTTCACTGCCAGCGCCGCGGCGGGCAAGCAACTACCTTGGGTGGTTGAACCCACCGTACGCGAGGGCAAGCCCTACGACGGTCACCGGGTAGGTCTGTTGCGTGGCGGCGCAGGCGAGCTGGTAGAGGTAGTTCTCTCAATCGGCGAGTGAGAGATAGCGCTGCAGGTGAATGCCGCGCACGTTGTCCACCCAGCCTTTGACGCGCGGCGAGATCAGGCGCCTACTGACGTAATAGTAAAGGGGCGCCACCGGCTGCGATTGCATGGCGCGCGCTTCTGCCTGCCGCAATAACTCCGCTCTGGCTGACAGGTTGGCGCTGTTCTCGGCGCGCGCAATCAGTGCGTCGTACTCGTTGTCGGCGAATTGCGAGACATTGATACCCATCGCGCGCGATGCGACCAATTCGAGAAAGGATGCCGGGTCGCGATCTTCGGCATACCAACTGGCGCGCGCCACATCGAAATCACCGGTCTGCACCGCCTGTTGATGCGAGCGTAGTTCCGCGCCTACCAATTCCGTTTGCACGCCCAGTCGCTTCCACATCGCGGCAACCGCAATAGCGACCTTGCGTTGTGTGTCGCCGTTGTTGAATCGCAACCTGAGCTCGAGCGGCTTGTCGGGGCCGTAACCTGCAGCAGCGAGCAGCGTCCGAGCTTCCGTCAGGCGCCGCGTCGCATCGAAGCTCGCGAAATCTGCGCAACCACCGCGCGGGTAGTTCTGCACGCCCGGCGGAACCAGGCAATATGCGGCGGGCTCGCCGGCACGGAGTACCGACCGGCTGAGCGCTTCGCGCTCGATCGCCATCGACAATGCCCGGCGTACGCGCGGATCGTTGAACGGTGCGCGCTGCGTATTGAAGGCGTAGTACTCCAGCCCTATCTGCTGCACCAGATGCAACTGCGACCCGAACGTCTTGCGCAGCTCATCGATCTGATCGGAAGGCAGCGTCACTGCCACGTCCAGCTCGCCAGCACGATAGCGCGCCAGCGCCGTGCGCGGATCCTCGATCGGGATATGCAGCACGCCGTCGAGTTGGACGTCACGGGCGGCATAGAAGCGCGGATTCCGCTCGAGCTTGATGTAGGCGTTCGGACGACGTTCCGTCAGCACGAATGGCCCGTTCGAGACGATATGCTCAGGCCGTGTCCATTGGTCGCCCCACTTGTCCAAAACATGGCGCGGCACCGGGAAGGCGCGGTGCACGATCAGATCGAGGAAATACGGCGCGGGATGATCCAGCTCGATGACCAACGTCGCCGGGTCCGGCGCGCTGACGCCCAGGCTGCGCAACGGTAGTTTGCCGGTGTTCACGGCACGCCCGTTTGCGATCGCATAGAGCAGCGAGGCCGACGGTGCTGCCGTGTTCGGGTCGAACAGTCGGTAGAAGGAATACAGGAAATCGGCGCTCGTGATCGGCTTGCCGTCGGACCACTGCAGACCTGCTCGCAGCTTGAAGGTGTACAGCTTCCCATCTGGCGAGATGGTCCAGCTCGCGGCGGAGCCTGGCTGAACCTCCGCCGCTGCATCGAGCGTGGTCAGGCCATGAAACAGATCCTGTGCGATATTGCCATCCTGGCCATACACCCATAGCTGCGGGTCGAGTGTGCGCACATCGCCGATGGCCGAGCGTCGCAGGATGTTCTCCGCAACGCCCGGCACCGTCCAGCACGCGGCTAACAAGCCGACCAGCGTGGCCAGCGTCCAGCCGCGCAGTTTCATGCTGTCTCGAGGCTCACCAGTTCATAGCGTGTCATCATGTAGCCCGACACCCAGGCCTTCAACATGATGTAGTTGCCGTCGGCCGTGGTCCACATCTCGTACGGCGGGTGTTTGCCCGGTTCGTTGCGCGTCTCGCGGTTGGCGCTCTCATTGTTCTCGCCAATCCGGAAATGCAGCGCATCGAACGTGCCCGCGCCGACGGTGATCTTCTCGCGCTTGACGAATCCCAGCCGCAGGCCGATCGGGTGACGCATGATGTAGGGCCCGGTGGCGCCGCGATGATCGAGTGAACACAGGTAGAGGTCCGGGTATACCTGCCAGTGCTCACCTTTACTCAAGTCCGCGATTTTGCACATCATCGCATCCGCTGCGATGGGGTGCGTGCCGAACACACGCACGGGGCCATCTACGTCGACCCGTTGCGAGAGCCGCCCTTCTCCCACCGTGTAGCCTTCGCATTCGATTTGATTGGCCGTGAATCGAAACCAGCTCGAACCGACGAACTGATCATTCACGGCAATGCGCACGAAACAATCGGTCGGCTGGAAAGCCGGGTCGAACGACAGCGTGACGTCGCGCAGGACGGCGGGTGCGTCGTCGATCTCACAATGCGATTGCAGTGTACGCCGGCCGTCCGGGTGCACCGTCAAGCTGAAAAATTCACGGCCGCGTTCCTGGCCTTCGTGACCAGGCTTGTCGCTGGTGTAGTGAATCTTGCCGCGAAAAAATTTGTGTGGTGTTGCCATCGAAAACTCCCGTGTTAACTAACAGTGGTCAAGCTGCGACTGCAGCCAGCGGCTCACGAAACAGCTTCTTCCGAGCCATGGGCTTGAACCACGCCGTCAAGGCCGGCCGGCCGGCCGTGAAATCGTAGTGCCGGTCTAGTCCGACGCCGGCGGCGCCGATCTGCGGCATCTTGAACTGCATGAACTGCAGCGCACCAACCGTGCGCATCTGGCCGATATCGAGGCGAGCGTAGGTCGGTACATCGCGTTCGATCTGATCGAGGATACGCGTGACCTTGCCCCAGCACCGCTGCAGATAGTCGGCGCGCTGCACCTCGCGGGGTAACCAGGCCTCAACGATCAACAGCACCAGCGTGTCGAACAGGCCGTCCGCCATCCAGGCTTGTCTCAGTGTCGTCCAACGCTGCGGACCCTTGCTCGGATACAGGCGCCGGCGGCGATGCAGCGAATCGAGGTATTCGTAGATTACAGGTCCGCCGGCGAGGTACTCACCATTCTCGAGGACCAGGACCGGTACCTTGCCGAGCGGATTGATGTTGGGCAACGGCGTGTCGGCGTCATACGGCCGCGCCGGTACGAGCTCGACTCGATCGCGCACGCCGACATAGTGGATCACCGCTTCGACCGTGTGCACGTAGCCCGCAATCGGCGTGTAGAGCAGTTGCATCATTGCGTTTCAACTTCGTTCATTTGCAGTCATGATAGCCCGATGGATCCTATCGCACTGTCGCCGGTCCTGCTGTGGGCGCTCGGTATCGGCTTGATCGTCATCGGCGTCGTCGGCACGTTGCTGCCGGCGCTGCCTGGCGTGGTTGCCATCTTCGGCGGCGTTTTTCTGATCGCCTGGATCGATGGTTTCGAGCGTATCGGCGTCTGGACGCTGGTGGTGCTGGCGGTGCTGACGGCGCTGGCCTTCGTCGTCGATATCATCGCCGCGATGCTTGGCGCAAAACGTGTCGGCGCGAGCAGGCTGGCGCTGGTCGGTGCGGCACTGGGCACCCTATTCGGCTTGCCTTTCGGTTTCTTGGGCCTCGTGGCTGGCCCGTTCATCGGCGCGGTGATCGGGGAATTCGTGACGCGCCAACGGCTCGACGACGCGGCGCGCGTGGGCTTTGGCACATGGATAGGTCTGCTGATCGGTACGCTGGCCAAACTGGCGCTGGCTTTCACGATGGTGGGTATTGCCGTGGCGGCCTATCTGATCGCCTGACGGTGCCGACCCGTGCGACAAGCGTTGCTCACTCGCAACAACCGGGCGACTGCCATTGCGCGGGTTCTCATATTGTACTAAGGTCATGATGTCTAAATGGCGCAACAGCTGACAAACATAGACTGCGCCGGTCTTTTGGTTCTTGGGCTTTTGGATTGGAGTTCTACTACATGACTCGTTCCCGCAACTTGACCGTGTCGCTCTTGACGGCGGCCGTCCTTCCCATTTTTTACATGCCAATTGGCGCGCAGTCGCAGGAATCTGCTGGCGTGCTGGAAGAAGTCGTCGTCACCGCCCGTAAGCGCGAGGAGTCGCTGCAGGAAGTGCCGATCGCGGTGACGGCGTTCTCGGAGAATGCCATCGCGTCGATCGGCGTGAAGGGCCTCGAGGACATCGCGCTGCGTACACCTGGCCTGCAGTTCAGCGAACAGGCCGGGCAGATTCCCGGGCGCTTCAACTGCTCCATTCGCTTTCGCGGCATGAACGTGAATTCCGAACAGCCGGTCGCACAGCTCGGCTCGTTGTTCATCGATGGTATCTACGTTGCCTCGGGCTGCAACAGCCTGGGTGCCGAGGATCTGGCACGAATCGAAGTGGTCAAGGGACCGCAGGCCGTTTATTTCGGGCGCAATACTTTCGGTGGCGCGGTCAACTACGTCACCAAAGACCCGGGTAACGACTGGGGCGGCAAGGTCACCGGCAGTTTTGCGGAGGACGATGACATCGAGGTGACCGGCAGCTTCGAAGGCCCGATCATCGCCGACAAGCTCGCGTTTCGGCTGTCGAGTCGTTACTACGATCGTGGCGGCATCTACGGCACCACGAACGATGGCACGGAGCTGGGAGAGCAGAAGACACGCTCGGTCGCGGCGAAGCTGGTCTTCACGCCGAACGATGCCTTCACACTGCGCGTGCGCGGCCAGTACGCCGAGGATCGCGATGGCCCGCCGGGTGCTGGCTTCATCTCAGGCAATCTCAACGACACCTGCACAGGCACCACGAGCGCCAACGGCACGCCACGCGGCCGGTACATCTGCGGCACGATTCCGGGGATCGATGCGGCCAACACGGTCAATGCGAACGGCAATCTGATCAGCTACAACACGTCGCTGTCGCCCGCGTCCTTTCCGATGAACCCGAATTATCTGTTCACGCAGCTGATCAACAATGGCGCCAACGATCCGGCGATCGCCGACGCGCTGGGGATCGACACTTTCGGGTTAAAGCGCAACATGTTCTACGTCGGCGCCACGGCTGACTGGGAGCTGCCGAACGACTGGACCTTGTCCGGCGTATTCGGGCACAACGAGATGCGGGCCAACTGGATCCGCGATTTCGATTTTACGGATACCGAGAGCTGGTGGTCGATGGACCCGCAGAGCCTGGATGACGATACCTACGAGCTGCGACTGACATCCGCGCAGGACGGCAAGTTCTCGTGGGTGGCCGGCGTGTCCTATTACGAAATGGCGTATACGCAGAGTGGCAACGGCGGCACGGCGCTGACGGCCATCCCGATCGGCATGGGCGTGATCGTGCCATCCACCTTCCGTAACAGCCTGGTCAACAACGTCGAGCAAACCTACAGCGCGTTCTTTGGCGGCCTCACCTACAAATTCACCGATCAGTGGTCGGCCTCGCTCGAGGCGCGCTATCAGATCGATGAGATCGCGAAAGGCCAAACTATCGCAGCGCAGGTCAATCGCCCCATTGCCAAGGCGGAATGGAAGGATTTGCTGCCACGCGCCATCCTGCAGTGGCAACCGACGCCCGAGACGAATCTATACGCGAGCTATTCCAAAGGCGTACTGCCGGGCGACATCAATGCGGAGTTCATCTATGGTCCTGACAACATGCGCAGCGATGAGCAGATCGCGTCGGCGCGTGACCAGACCGTCAATGGCGCTGCCCCCTATCCGCAAGTGGGATTTCCCGACGGCACGCCAGGCATCGCCGAAGCCGCCGACTTCATCGATCGCGAGAAGCTCGACAGCTTCGAGCTGGGCTGGAAGCAGCAGTGGCTGAACGGTCGTTTGCAGACCAACATGGCGTTCTACTACATGGAGTGGGAGAACCAAAAGGGCCGCGTGTCGGCGGGCATCGTCGACTTCAACGGCAATACCAACGCGCCGTACGTACGCGACGCAGCAACCTGCACAGTACGCCAGGCGACGGACCTGCTCTGCAACGATACGCCGCGCACGGTGCAGATATCGGTGCCCGGCAGTTCCGAGTTGAAGGGAATCGAGTTCGAAGGCAACTGGTTTGCCACTGACAATCTCTCGCTGCAGGCGGGTCTCGAGTACACCAACAACAAGTACACGGCCTTCACCTTCAACTTCGTCGAGGCGTTGGCGGGTACCCGGGAAATGAAGGGCAACACGAGCCCGCGCTATCCTGAGTTCAAAGGCAACTTGGCAGTGAACTACACTGCGCCGCTCGCGCAAGCCGGTTGGGAGTGGTTCACTCGTGGCGATCTGCTCTACTTCGGCGAGTATTTCGTCGATGAGAGCAACCTCGCCACCGCTCCGGCGCAGACGCTGCTCAATGCACGCATTGGCGTCAAGAACGACAACATGCGACTTGAGTTGTTTGGTTACAACCTGACGGACGAGGACGCGTATGCATCTGCCTCCAGGTTCTCGGACTTCTCCATTCCGGGCAACTTCGCGTTCACGACCAATCAGGGCATTAACGTAGCACCGCAGCGTTCACGCTACTTCGGCGTGAAGGCCACCTACACGTTCTGAGTCCACACCTCGTGTGCTACGGGGCGCCAGCTACCAAGCTGGCGCCCTCAGGCAACACGGTAGTGATCCTGCAACGGATAGCGGCGCGCATAGAGCGCGAACAAGGCCGCGGCCGCAAATGCGAACAGCGCAAAGAAGAACATCAGGAACGCGGTCTCGCTGAGCCCGGAATGCGCGATCTGTTGAATCACCGCATCGTTGCGCACGGCCGCATTGGTCATCAGGACCCACAGGTTGCCGAAGGTGACTGACAGCAGCCAGAAACTCATGATCGTGCCCTTGAGCGACGGCGGCGCCTGGCTGTAGGCAAACTCGAGACCCGTCGCAGAGACCAGCACCTCGCCGAAGGTCAGCAGCGCATAGGGCAGGATCTGCCAGGTGATGGACACCGCATCGCCGCCGTCGATGGCGAGCTGGATGAGCCCGGCGGCGACCCACGCGAGGCCCGAAAAGGCGATGCCGTAGCCCATGCGCCGCAGTGCCGTGGGTTCGAAGCCTAATCGCCGCAGTAGCGGGTATAGAGCCAGGTTGTTGAACGGGATCAGCAGCATGACCAGCATCGGATTGAGCGCCTGCATCTGGGCGGGCTGAAACCAGTCCGGCTTGCTCATCAGATCGCCCTGCAACACCCACGTGGAGGCCTTTTGGTCGAACAACGACCAGAACGGTGTCACGAGCGCGAAAATGATCAGCAACCGCAACAGCGCACGCACGCCGTCCACCGCGGCGTCCGGATGGACGCCACGCGCGCGCTCGAGCTGCAAGGAAGTCCCGATGCCACCGAGGGCGATCACGAGCCCAAGCGCGGACACCGCGGCAATGACGAAACCGAGCTGCGGTATCAACCACAGCGCACCCAGGGCCAGCAGCCCGCCGACAGCGGCAATGCTGAGCCCAGGGCGTGACTCTCCGCTGCGTCGTGCCAGCAGCGCTGTGCGCGCTACGCGTAGAAAGGAATGCGGATCGGGCGGTGCCGGCGGGACGTGCACGTATTTGTGCCGGCCGAGCCAGAAGATCAAGGTCGCACTGCCCATCAGCACGCCCGGGATGCCGAACGCGACCGCTGGGCCATAGCTGCGCAGAAAAATCGGCATCAACAACGACGCGAAGAACGAGCCGAAGTTGATCGTCCAGTAGAACGCGTCATAGACGACCTTGGCGCGCGACTTGTTGGTTTGATCGAACTGATCGCCGACGAATGCCGATACCAGCGGCTTGATGCCACCGGAACCCAGCGCAATCAGGAACAGGCCGGTGTAGAACCCAGTGCGATGGTCCTCGAACAGCGCCAGACAGGCATGGCCGGCGCAGTACACCAGCGACAGCCACAGGACCGTGTTGTACTTGCCGAAGAACCGGTCGGAAATCCAGCCGCCCAGGAGCGGAAAGAAATACACGCCGATGACAAAGGTGTGAAAGACATCCTTCGCTGCACCCTGGCGTTCGCTCTCGGGCAAATAGGCGAGCAACAGACTACTGACCAGAAATGGCACCAGGATGTTGCGCATCCCGTAGAAGCTGAAGCGCTCACAGGCTTCGTTGCCGATGATGTAGGGGATCTGCCGCGGTAGCGGCGCCGCCCCCGACGACCCGGTACGGTCAGCGGTCGCCATCGGCTTGCGCGCCAATCACTTCCAACACCTGAAACACGCGCGCGATCAGCGCTTCGCGCTGCATGGCGCGCTCCGCGCTCTCCTCATCGTCCGGCTCGTAGTCCTCGACTTCGTCGAGTTCGATCTGGCCGCGCCGCGCCAGGATGCGTTCGAGCGTCGTGATGCGCTCGAACGCCACTGACAGTTCCGCCGTGATGGAGATGACGATCGCCATCAACTCATCGATGGCCGGGTCATCATAGAATTGTGCGCGCTTGCCCTTGGCCCTGCGCGGCAGCTTGAAGTCCGCCGCAGTTGTGCGCGGCGACTTGGCGCGCTGCCCCGGTTTGCTGCGAGCTTTGTCAGAGGTTTTCTTCTTGCGCGCCGTTGCCATCTCGAGGGTCCTCCATCAATGCATGGCCGCGCCACCGCTGACATTCATCGCTTCACCGGTGATATAGGCCGCATCGTCACTACACAGGAACGCACACGCCTTGGCGGTATCTTCTGGCAATCCTACTCTGCCGAGCGGAATCCGCGCGATCATATTGCGCAAGTATTCCTCGATCGTCTGCCCCAGCATCTTGGCGCGATATTCGTTCTGCACCTTGCCGAGACCGGTCGTGACGTGGTTCGGGCAGACGGCATTGACGGTAATCCCATGCGGCGCCAGTTCCATGGCTGCCGAGCGGGTGAGACCCACCAGGCCATGCTTCGACGACACATAGGGCGCGAGATGTACGCTGCCGACTTTCGCGGCCTGACTCGCGACACTCACGATGCGCCCACCCTCGCCTTGCGCCACCATCTGTTTCGCGGCGTGCTTGATGCACAGGAAGGCGCCAATCAGATTGACACCCAGAACGTCACGCCACATCTCGGGCGTGCCGTCGAGGAGCGGTGTCTGCAGATAGCCGATGCCTGCGTTGTTGATGAGAATGTCGAGTCGGCCGTAGTGGGAAACCGCGAGTGCGACCGCTTGCTCGACTTGCTGTTCTTCCTGCACATCGAGTGCTTGCCCGATGGCATCTACTCCCGTTGCCCGCAACCGAGCCACGACCGACGCCAGCTCCTGGGTCGTACCAATTCTGTCCGCCGGCATATTGGGTTGCGGTTGTCCGAGGTCCGTGACTACTACCTGCGCGCCCTCTGCGCCGAGCCGGGAGCAGATCGCTTCGCCGAGACCGCCATGTCTACCTGCCCCGGTCACGAGTGCTACCTTGCCGATGAGTCGCGTCATGTTGCTGCTTTCGTGCTGAGTTCTTGCCAGCGGTGACAGGCAATTTGCCGTCGATCGCCTGCCTCTTCAAGTGGAGGGATTTCCGCGGCGCAGCGCTCGATCGCGAACGCGCAGCGGGTCCGAAAAACACAACCAGAGGGCGGCGACAGTGGCGACGGCAGCTCGCCTGTGAGGGAAGCTTCGAGCCGCGCCGGCTGCAGATCAGGGTCTGGTATCGGTACCGACGCCAGCAGCCCGCGGGTGTAGGGATGCAACGGCGCACTGAACAACTGCTCGCTCGGCGCCACTTCCATTGTTTTGCCGAGATACAGCACCAGGACTCGTTCGCATAGCCGTCTGACGACCGCGAGATTGTGGCTGACGAACAGGATGCTGGTGCCGGATTCCCGCTTGAGGTCTTCGAGCAGATTGATGATCTGGGCCTGAATGGACACGTCGAGTGCGCTCACCGGCTCGTCGCAAACCAGCAATTTCGGCTTCAATATCATCGCTCGCGCAATACCGATGCGCTGACACTGTCCGCCACTGAATTCGTGCGGATAGCGGTTGATCTGATCGCGCGACAGTCCGACGCGCTCCAGCATTTGCGCCACTTCCGTCTGCCGCTGCTCGCGACTGAGGTCCGTGCGATGGACGCGCAATGGCTCGGCCACGATCTCGCCTACCGTCATGCGCGGATCGAGACTGGCGAGCGGGTCCTGAAACACGATCTGCATGGCATCCCGCAGCGGCCGCATCTGGCGAACGGACAGGGACTCGATCGGTCGCCCGAGCCAGACGACCTGCCCGCTCGTCACATCGACCAGCTGCAGGATGGCACGTGCCAAGGTGGATTTGCCACAGCCCGACTCGCCCACGATACCCAACGCCTCGCCCGGCGCGATCTCGAGTGACACGCCGTCGACTGCTTTCAATTTGCGCGCCGGCTTGAGCCAGCCGCCGGAGACTGAGAAATAGACTCGCAGCGCGTCGAGTGTCAGGAACGAGCTGCTCATGACGGGTTCACCGCCGGCGCGAGTGGATAGTGACAAGCGACCAGCGAGCCCGCGACGTGGCGGGGCTCCGGTCGCTCGGTGGCGCAGTTCGCTCGTGCGAGATCACAACGCGGATGAAACGGACAGCCCGCAATCCGCTCGCGTGGGCCGGGCGGCTGACCGCGAATGGCGATCAAAGGTTCGGACACGGGCGCATCGATCCGCGGCATCGAGCGCAACAACGCCGCGGTGTACGGATGCGACGGTGTCCTGAGCAATTTGCCGACGCTACCGGACTCGACGACACGCCCTGCATACAGCACGACCACGCGGTCAGCGAGGCCCGCGACCACGCCGAGATCGTGCGTGATCAGCGCCAGCGCCATACCGCGTTCGCGCATCAAACGCTTCAGCAAGGACAGAATCTGCGCTTGTACCGAGACGTCGAGCGCCGTCGTCGGCTCGTCTGCAATCAGCATCACGGGATTGCAAGCCAGGGCGATTGCGATCATCACTCGCTGGCGCATACCACCGGAAAGCTCATGAGGATATTGCGTGAGCCGCCGTGCGGCATCGGTCACCTGCGCCTGCTCCAGCAGTTGCAGTGCGCTGGCACGCGCGTCACGCCAGCTCATGCGTTTGTGGACGACCAGCACCTCGGCAATCTGATCCCCCACCTTGATGTGCGGGGCCAGCGATGTCATCGGATCCTGAAAGATCATCGCGAGCTCTGCACCCCGCAGATCGCGCAGCGCGCGTGGATCGGCGCCGAGGAGCTCGCGGCCATTGAGGCGGGCTTCGCCGGCGACCGCCGCATTGGGCGCTAACAAGCCCATTACGGCCAGGAATGCCTGACTCTTGCCGGCGCCAGATTCACCGACGACACCCACGCATTCGCCCGTGGCTATTTCGAGTGACAGGTCGTTGACCGCATTCACCTGTCCATCCGGAGTGTCGTATCGCACCGAGAGCGACTGGATGGCAAGCACGCTGCTCATGGCTCAGGCGTCGCGCGGATCGAGCGCATCACGCAGCCCGTCGCCGAGAAAATTGAAACTCATCAGGAGCGTCACGAGAAAAGTGGCTGGCACGAGCAGCATCCACACCGCCGACTCCATTTCCTGCGCGCCCTCGTTTATCAGGCTACCGAGACTCGCCAGCGGCTCCTGTACACCCAAACCCAGAAAACTGAGAAAGCTCTCGAACAAGATCATCTGTGGAATCGTCAGCGTGACGTAGATGATCACCGGCCCGATCAGGTTGGGCACAATGTGGCGCGCCAGTATGGCAGGCGTCGAGACACCGCTCGCGAGCGCCGCCTCGATGAACTCGCGCCGCTTGAGCGACAGTGCCTGACCGCGGACGATACGGGCCATGGTCAGCCAGCCGACGGCGCCAATCGCGAAGAACAGCACGAATATGTTGCCGCGCTCGAACAAGGTGGAGAGGATGATCACGATGAAGATATAGGGCAATGCGTACAGTACATCGACGAACCGCATCATCCAGTGATCGATGCGTCCGCCGAGATATCCGGCCGTCGCGCCCCAAACCACCCCGATGAGCAGACTGACGAAGGTCGCCAGCAAGCCGATCTGCAAGGAAATACGAACGCCATACATCGTGCGCACGAACAGGTCGCGGCCGAGCCGGTCAGTGCCCAACCAATGTGCCGCCTCCATTTGGGGCGGTACGCCCATGTGGTCCCAGTCGAGTTCGTCGAAGGGATGCGGCGAGAAATACGGCCCGACGATCGCGAGCACCGCTACCAGCAGTATCCAGATGAGCGCCACCATGGCCGCGCGATTACGTCGTAGACGTCGCCAGGCGTCGCTCCACAAACCGCGCTCGGTCACCTTGCCCGCGGGCAAGGTAGCGGCCGTAGCGCTAGTCATAGCGCACGCGCGGGTCGAGCCAGCCATACAGCAAGTCGGCGATCAAATTGCAGAGCAATGTGATGGCGCCGTACACGACGATCATGCCCATCACCAGCGTGTAGTCGCGATTGATGGCGCCCTGCACCAGGTAGCGACCGGTACCGGGCAGACCGAACACGCTCTCGACCACCAACGAGCCGGTGACGACGAACGCGGTCGCGGGCCCCAGGTAGCTGATGACTGGCAGCAGCGCCGGCCGCAGCGCGTGTCGAAACAACACGCGTAGTGGTGACAGGCCCTTGGCGCGCGCGGTGCGCACGTAGTTGGAGCGCAAGACCTCGAGCAGACTACCGCGCGTCAGGCGTGCAATATAGGCGATCACCGGCAGCGCCAGTGTGACGATCGGCAACACCAGATACTGCGGCTGACCAGACTCGTAACCTGCCACCGGCAAGATGCCAAGATACAGTCCGAATATAAGTGCGAACAGTGGTCCGATCACGAAGCTAGGTAAGGCTATCCCCAGCACGGCAAAGCCCATGATGCCGTAGTCGCTGGCGGAGTTACGCCGCAATGCGGCGAGCGCGCCGAGCGGTATGCCAATCACCATCGCCAACAACACGGCCGACAAACCAATGGTGAGGCTGATTGGCAGGCCTTGCGCGATCAGTTCCGTGACACTGAAATCCTTGAATTTGAACGACGGCCCGAAATCCCCGACCAGCAGGCCGCGCATATAACGACCGTATTGCACCAACAGCGGTTGATCCAGTCCGTACGCAGCCTCGAGATTTGCCTTGATCTCCGGCGGCAGCGTCTGCTCTTCATCGAATGGGCCACCAGGAGCCAGGCGGATGATGAAGAACGACGCGGTGATGATGACGAACAACGTGGGTATGACACCGCTGATACGCTGCAATGCATAGCGCAGCATCAGGCCTTGAACTCCGCTCCGGCCGCCTGCGTAGGACTACGGGTCGGCACCAACAAGGCCATCACGATCGCGAGCGCGATGAGCACTGCGATTGCCCAGAACGCGCTGATGTAGCTGCCGTACCGATCGTACAGCATGCCGGTGATCCACGGCCCGATGGCCCCACCACTGGCATCCAGCACGGTAATGGCCCCCATGACCCGGCCGAGCGAACGAGTGCCGAACGCGTCTGCGGTGACTGCTTGCAGCAACGTGTAGTTGCCGCCCCATCCGAGGCCAAAACAGGCGACCGACGCATATAACCACTGCTCACTGTTGGTAAGCAGGAACAAGGCACCGGTGAGCATCAGGCCAAGAAAGATCAGCCACGTCAGCTTGCGTCCAAACAAGTCCGACAGAAATCCGGACAGTAATTTGCCGACCAGGCCACCGATGAACAGTGGCACGAAATACTTGGCCGCCTCACGCGGATCGATGCCCAGATCCTTGGTGTGCAGGAACAGGTTGTAACTGATGGCGAGGATCGAGTAGAACGTGGCGAATGCCGCAATCCCGATGAACCAGAATGCGGGTTTGGCAAGAATGTCTGCATAACTCAGCTCTGGCGCGGCGGGCGCACGCATACCCGCCGGCTGCGCAGCCGACCCATAAGGTTCCAGGCCAAGCTTGCTCGGCCATTCTTTCAGCGCGAACAGAATCAGCGGCAGCAACAGCAAGGGCATGATGCTGACGTAATAGGCGGCGCCACGCCAGCCTTCGCGCTCGATGAAGAGCGTCGTCAGATCTGGAAAGAACGCATTGGCCAGACTGGTGCCGGCGAGGGTCAGACCGATGGCGAGCCCGCGACGCGCCTCGAACCAACGCGAAACAATGACGACGCAGATCGCGAGGCCCGCGCACGACAGACTGATGCCCATCAGGAAGCGCAGCGCGTACATGCCGTTCAACGTCTCGACCGAGCTCAGGCCGAAGAACGCGGCAGCCAGGGCGATGACTCCCACCGCCATGACGGGCCGCACGCCCCAACGGTCAGCAATCCAGCCCGTCAGTGGCGTAATCACGGCGGTTGTTAGCAACATCACCGTGTCGCCAAACTTGAGGTCGCCTCGATTGACCTTCAGCAGCGCGAGCAGCGACGTGTCGAAGGCGGTGATCGCGCCGACGGTCAGGCCATTGGTGGTCCAGATGATGATGAACGTGGCGAGAACGATGCCCCACCAGCCGTAGTACTGCCAGCCCGTCTGGGCCCGCGTGCCACTCACAGCGCAACGGTCACGATGAACTGGGGATTATCGGCGAAAGTCCTGAACTCAGTCGCCACCTTCTTCATGGTCTCCGTGGCGACATCCCGCCCCAGCCCCTCGAGGTTCTTCACACGCAGCACCTCGACGTACTGATACGGGGCGTCGCCGCCGCCCAGCAGGCCGGCTGACTTCAAAACCTCGAACCGCTCCACAGACGGCAGTTTGTTGACGATCGGCAGATCCGTTTCGCGCGCGAACCGTTCATAGTCGACCACGCTCGCGCCAGGCTTGAGATTGAACAGAACGATTACCGTTGTCACGTCAGTGGCCATGGGATTCCCGATGTAAACTGCAGGGGTTGTCGTGCAGCAGCACTCAGGGCAGTCTAGGAAGTTAGCAGCCACCGCGTCAATGTTGATTCGGCAGGTTCTTGCGCAGCCCCGAGGAGGCGAACCAATGACGGACATGGATCAAGACACGCCGCTGCTCTCCTGCGACGAGCTGGAGCGTCGCCTGGCCGATCCGTCGCTGCGCCTCTACGATGTCACGGTGGACATGCAGATCAAGCCGGGCGGTGGCTATGAAATTGCCAGCGGTCGAGAGAAATATGCGGACGGACATATTCCCGGCGCGGCGTTCCTCGATCTGCTCGACGATTTTTCCGCCGATAATCCGCCCTTGGTGTTCACGCTCCCGACGGCGGCGGCGTTCGCTCGGGCCGCCGGCGCCGCCGGTATCAGCGCGCAGAGCCAGGTCGTGCTCTATAACGCCGGCCCGACCTGGTGGGCCACGCGCATGTGGTTCATGTTGCGCGAGTTCGGCTTCGATGCGGCTTGCGTGCTGGACGGCGGGTTGGACGCCTGGCGAGCTGCCGATAAGCCGCTCGAGACCGGCGTTCGATCGTACCCGCCCGCCAGCTTCCCCGCGGGCCGGCGTCGCAAAGTGTTCGTCGACAAGGCTGACGTGAAGGCAGCGGTTGACGCCGATAGCGCTGCCCTCGTCAATGCGCTGTCGCCCGCCGTGTTCGCTGGCACCGCCGGCACGTATATGCGGCCCGGTCGGATTCCAGGCAGTTGCAATGTTTACGCTATGGACCTCGTCGATCCCGCGAGCAAACGTTTCCTGGCGCGGAATGAACTGCGTGCCAAGCTGGGCGCAGCGGGGTTGTTAACCGACAAACCAGTGATTGCCTACTGTGGCGGCGGCATTTCAGCGACAACCAACGCCTTTGCGCTGCACCTGCTCGGCCGTGACGATGTGCAAATCTATGACGGCTCGCTGAGCGAATGGGCCCGGGATCCGGCGATGCCGATGGAAACGGGTGACTAGAACGCGAACGTCAGGCCCAGACGAGCGCGGACATTGCGTTTTTCCAGATCGCCTCCGACAGCCTCGTCATTCTCTTTGACTTCCAGGTCGCGGTTGGTCTCGTTGCGCAACACGACAACCATGTCGACGGCCTGCGTCGTGGCGAACGGGAACTCGTGCCAAGTCCCGATGTGCAGCAGCAAGCCGCAACTGCCATCGAAGTGAAATGCACGCACTGAGTCCGGATGCGGCACGTTGGTATCGGTCGGCGCACCGAGCACGACCACGAAGGGCGCGCCGCCCATCGGAATGAATGCCTGCGTATGCTTGAAGTGCCGCTCCATCCAGGTCACTTCGTTCTGCCGGGGATGGACGCGCGCAACGGACAAACAAGTATCGGAGTCGGACCGGAAACGCCCGGGTGACCACAATTCCACGCTCTCACCATAAAAGGCGCTGTGGCGCGGGGCACTCGCGTCTGCGCCAACCCTGACGCCGTAGGGTTGCAGCGCTGCCGGCGTTGGGTCTCGCAGCGGCAGCTGAATACGCCGAATGCCATCATTCTCGCTCATTGCACGACGATTGTAAGCCAGCGCTTTGCTGCGTGGCGGACAGATCTGCCTGGATACTCTGGCATACTGAAATGCCGTCACTCCTGTGTGGAGCCGCGCTGGCGTCATGGTTTCCGAATACGCACTCTGGCAGTACGTTCACATCGTCCTGTTCGTTTACTGGTTGGGCGCCGATCTCGGCGTCTTCATGGCCTCGCGCTATGTGGCACGCGCCGATCTGTCGCTCGCGGAACGCCTGCGGTTCCTCGAACTCACCCTGCGCATTGATATTGGTCCGCGCACTGCGCTGATCCTGATGGTGCCGGTTGGCAGCACACTGGCGGTCAATCTCGGCGTCGTGCCGTGGCTCTCCGGCTGGCTGTGGCTCGTCTGGATTCTCGCCCTCGCCTGGCTCGCACTCGCGTGGTGGTGCTTTGCACATGCACGCGATCCACGCGCCAAACCATTCGTGCAGCTCGATACCTGGATCCGCTGGTGTGTGGCGACCATTTTCATCGGGCTGGGCGCCGCAGCATTTGCCCGCGAAGGGCTGATCGAGGCGCGCTGGCTCGCCGCGAAATTCATTGCGTTTGGCGGCGCGGTCGTTCTGGGCGTGCTGCTGCGCTCGGTAATCCGCGACTGGGTGACCGGATTCGCTCAACTACGCGCCCCGGCAACCGAGGCCGCCGGCAATCAGCTGATAGATTCGGCTCATCACCGAGCTACCCGTCTCGCGTTGCTGCTCTGGTTGTTAGTGGCACTGACGGCGTTTTTTGGCGTTACCAAACCTGCGCTGGGATGGTGATGACTCCCCGCGACAATCCCTATCCGCTGCTGCTGAGTCCGCTCGCGATCGGTCCGCTGCAGCTCAAGAACCGCGCGCTGATGTCCGCGCACGGTATGGGTCTGGGCGACGGCGTCGTCGGCGTGAGCGATCGCTATCGCGCTTATCTGGTCACGCGCGCAGCGGGTGGCGCCGCGATGGTCGGCATCGAATCCTCACCCGTCCATGCGACGACGGTCAGTCGCAGTCTGGTTGTGAGGCTCGACCGGGATGTCGTGATCCCGAGTCTGGCCAGGCTCGCCGATGACGTGCACGCAACCGGCGCGCTGCTCGCCATCACGCTTTGGCATGGCGGGCACAAGGATACGCCCTTGCGCATGCCGTATACCGTCGCGCCCTCACCGATCCCGAACATGATGGGCGAGGTGCCGCGCCAACTGACTCGTCGTGAGATCGCCGACATCGTGCGCGGTTATGGTTCGGCTGCCAAACGCTGTCGCACGGCCGGCCTCGATTGTCTGGAGGTGCAGACTTCGACTGACTACCTGCTCGGCTCGTTCCTCTCGCCGGCGCTCAACCATCGGGGCGATGCCTATGGTGGCTCGCTGGAGAATCGCACGCGCATCGTCGTGGAAGTTCTGAGCGCGGTGCGTGACGCGGCTGGGCCTGCCATCGCAGTTGGCGTACGGACTTCGGTACGACATGCGATCCCCAACGCGTCGGTCGACTACACGATCGAAGAGTCGCTCGCCGCGATGTCGCTGTTGGCTGAGCGCGGGCTGGTTGACTACGTGAGTCTGACGGCGGGCTCCGCATGGGCCGAGGGTGCGTCCATCCCGACTGTCGACTACCCACGCATGCCCTTGGCCGACGATGCAGCGCGCTTCAAACGTGCACTACCGGTGCCCGTGTTCGTCACGGGACGAATCCGCACTGGCGCCGAGGCCGAATCAATCCTGGCCCACGGTCAGGCCGATGCGCTCGCCATGGCGCGTACCTGGATCGCCGAACCCGATTGGCTCAACAAGATCGCGGCCGGTCGTGAGGCGCAGATGCGGCCGTGCTTTTCCTGCAATCAAGGCTGTGTCGGGCACGTGTTCCGCGGCATTCCCGGTACCTGCGTAATCAATCCGCGAGCCGGTCAGGAGCATTCGATCTCTGCTCCCGTGCGGATCGCGGGCGGCCAAGACGCGTCGAGTGTCGCGGTCATCGGTGCCGGCCCGGCCGGACTGGAGGTCGCACGGCTCGCTGCCGAACACGGATTTGCGGTGACCATTCATGAAGCGAGCCACGAAATTGGCGGGCAATGGCGCCTGGCGGCGGCCGTCGACGAACGTGCCGAACTCGGTCTGGCAATCGAGTGGTGGCAAGCGGAACTCACTCGCTTGGGCGTGACTATTCGGCTGGGTGAGTCGATCGAACTGGGCCAGCCGCCGGCGGCGACACACGTAATCTGGGCGATCGGCAGTGCGTCGGCGCAGACGGCTGTCTGGCGTCTGCGTCCCTGGTTGCGTGACGGCATCCCCGGCAGCGCGGATTGCGTACCAGCACGCGCGGTCTTGAGCGGCGAGGTGTGCGCCCAGGGCCATGTCGCCGTGGTCGACGAAGAAGGTGGCTGGCCGTCGCTGACACTCGTGGCCAAGTTGTTAGCGACGCCGACGGTCTCCCGTATCACCGTCTGCAGTCCGGAGCGCGTCTGGGGCAGCAGCGCAACGGCAACCACGTTCGAATCGAGCGTGCTCCAATCGCTCCTGGCCAAGGGCCGAGATAGGCTTAATGTTTCTTCTTTAAAAGTAGTACACAATATTGATATTATTAATAATAAGTATGTCATAAACAATGATACTTCAAGTCCTTTCGAGCTGGTGATCCTCGCCACGGGCACCGCAGCTCGCGCGGTTCCGGAGGATGGGCTGGCGGTCGGTGACTGCGTCGCGCCGCGCGGGCTCTGGGCCGCCACGAGCGATGCACTGCGCGTGGTCTCACAGCTGGCCGCGTTACCGGTTGCAAAGTGACGGCTGCGCCAAATCCGATCGACTCGCAGATCTATCGCGAATTGCCGGACGGTTTCTACACCGAAGTTGTCCCCTCCCCCAACCGTGCCCCGGCGCTGCTCGAACTCAATGTGAGGCTGCTCGCCGACTACGGTGTCGATGAATCCTGGTTTCGTACGCCGGCAGCCGCGGCCATTCTCACTGGCCATCGGATCAACGTGAGCAACCCGCCGGTCGCGCTCGCTTACGCGGGACATCAGTTCGGGCATTGGGTGCCCCTGCTGGGCGATGGACGCGCCTCAATGCTCGGCCAGCTGCGCACTTACGACGGAGGCCGCATCGATGTGCAGTTGAAAGGTTCCGGTCGTACGCGTTACTCGCGCGGCGGCGACGGACGCGCGACGCTCGGCTCGGTGTTGCGGGAGTATCTGGTTAGTGAGGCCATGGCGGGGCTAAGCATTCCCACCACACGTTCGCTTGCAGTGCTGGCGACTGGCGATCCGGTAACCCGCGACCGCATCCACCCCGGCGCCGTGCTCGCGCGGACGGCACGCAGTCACGTGCGAGTCGGCACCTTCCAGCATGCGGCCGTGAATCACGGTCCCGACGCAGTGCGAGCGCTGGCCGACCACGTTATCGCGCATCATTTCGAGAACCTGCAATCCGAGCCTGACCAGTATGCCCGCCTACTCGAGAGTGTGATCACGCGCCAGGCGCGCATGATCGCAAGTTGGATGCTGGTCGGATTCATCCACGGCGTCATGAATACTGACAACATGTCGATCGTGGGCGAGACGATCGATTACGGACCATGCGCCTTCATGGACGAGTTCCACCCGGCCAAGGTGTTCAGCTCGATCGACCGCCGGGGCCGCTACGCTTGGCAGCAGCAACCTGCGATTGCGCACTGGAATCTGACTCGCTTGGCCGAGGCACTCTTGCCGCTGCTCGCCCCCGCCTCCGAACAGGCCGTCACCATAGCCGAGCAACGACTGGCAGCGTTCGCGCCGCAGTTCGACGCAGCGTTCCATGAGGGTCTCGGTGCCAAGCTCGGCTTTGCGGCCCGGTCGGACGCCAGCGACGCTTTCGGCGATACCACGCTACAGCTACTCTCTGAGCAGAGTCTGGATTTCACACTGTTCTTCGACCGCCTTACGCGCGTCGCCGCGGATGACAATCCTGAGCAATTTCTGACACAGCAAGCTTCGGTTGATGCCGGTGATGCCGCCGGCGAATCGCGGCGCCGTCAGGGGCTGCACGAATGGCTCGCGCATTGGCGCACACTACGCACGGGCGCTGCGCTGGACGTCGGGCGCATGCGACGTGCCAATCCGGTATTCATCGCGCGCAATCATCGGGTTGAGCAGGCAATCGCCGCAGCGGAACTCAAGGGAGACTTGCAGCCATTTCGGCGCCTGGCCGACGCGCTGCGCGATCCATACGAGATCGCAGCGGCGACCCAGGATCTACTACTGCCGCCCCGCCCCGAAGAGCGCGTTCGCGAGACCTTTTGCGGCACCTGAGTATGGTTGCCGGAGCGGCAACCTTGGTCAGGCTGCCACGGCCATGGTGTCGGCCGCGTCGATCAGCATCCAGGGCGTGCCATCGGGCGCGGTGAGAGTCACTGCCCGCTCACCAAACTCGTTGCGCAGGACGTCGCTCACTTGTGTGGCGCCCGCCCGGAGCACGACTTCGCGCACCTGCTCGATGTTCTTCACCCGCCAGCAATAGAGGCAAAGCCCGAGTGCGCCGGGGCGCGATGCGTGGCGCTGATCCGGCATCTCGACGCTGTCGCGAAAATTGAAAAAAATCACCCGACCGGAGCGCTTGCCTAGCCCTTCGCCGCCGCGCGGATCATCGAAGCGATGCATGTGAAAACCTTCGCCGTCGGCAAGCTGAAAAATGTCCTTGCCGGACGACCCGATCTCGCCATGCGGTAGATCGAAATCACCCGATTTCACCAGGCCGAGCACCTGGTCGTAGAAGTCGAAAGCGTCCGCCGGCACGCCACGCGTGACAACGCAGCAATGGGTGAACTGACTACCCTGGAGCATCGAACCTGGATTGACCTTGCCGTACAGCGGACTGGGGAAATCCACTCGTTCGAACAGGACCTGACGATAATGTGGCTGCAGGATGGCCATTTCCATTGCGACGCTCAGGATGCGACGAAATGGCTCACGCGCCGTACCGGGCGCGGGCACGACATCGGGGTGGAATATCCCGATCGGATCGCCGCGATCGCGGCGATACTTGGCGTGCGCCACGATTCGACCCAGCTGCGTGACCTCGGCCGCAGTCCAGCGACTGCCTACGGTCTTGAATGGCGCAAGACCAAGGCCGGGGCCGGTCGGTTGCTCCCATTGAATCAGCCGGATCAGCCCGTGGTCCGCAACTTGGTGCCACAGACGCACCATACGCGCGTCGCTGTCGACCCCGTAGAGCTGCTTGGCGGCAACCGCGTCGAGGGCACCGATGTCGCCGACCCGATAGCCGAACAACTCCCAGTAGCCGATCGCCGCGATGAGATCCGGCACGCCGATGCAGGCGTCGAACGCGCCGCCAACTGCATGCGTGTGCGTCACGCCGCCTCGTAGGTCAATCGACACAGTCGCTCACAGTGCTATCCGTCTGGCGCAGAATCCTGCGAGATTGACAGGCTGCTGTCAACTCGCGGATTGTACCCAGCGGTTGTTGCTGCGGTACGATTCGGCGTCCGGGTCGATCCGGACGATCTGCTTGCCGCGGTTACTGCCGTCGTACAACCGGATGAGCGCCTCGGGCATGCGCTCGAGTCCGTCCAGCACGTCCTCGGTCCAGGTCAGCTCACCCTGAGCGATCATCCTGGCCAGCGCCGCTTCGGCGCGTGGGAAGTCCTTTTCCATGAGGTAGATGAAAAACGCTTGCAGCGTCGCATACCGTTTGTGGATGTACTGGTAGTTGGTCAGGGCATAAGGCTGCTCGGCGTTACCGATGTACTCGGAGATGCGTCCGCACAATGAGATGCGAGCGTGCTTGTTCATATGCTTCAGCGCAGTATCGAGCGTCTTGCCACCGACGTTGTCGAAGAACACATCGAAGCCATTGGGCAGGAGCTCCCGCAACCGCTGCTCGAGATTGTCAGTGCGGTAGTTGATCGCTGCGTCGTAGCCCAGCCGTTCCACCAGCAGCTGACACTTCTCGGCGCTACCAGCGATTCCGATGACCTGCGCGGCACCAAGACTGCGGGCGATCTGGCCGACGCTCGAGCCGACACCGCCCGCGGCCCCCGACACCAGCACCACATCGCCAGGCTGCATCCGACCGATATCGACGAGCCCGAGATACGACGTGAAACCCGTGATCCCCAGTACGCCGATCCCCGTCGACAGCGGCGCGATACGCTGTCGAATCTTGTACATCATGTAGTAAGGGCTGCCGTCAGAGATCGAGTAGCTCTGCCAACCGAGTTTGCCCTGCACGATATCGCCAGGTGAGTAGCCCGGGTTGCTCGATTCGACCACGATACCAACGCCGCGTCCGCGCATCACCTCGCCGATCGCCAGCGGCTTTTCGAACCCCGCGCCGTCCAGCATGTAATCTCGCATCACGGGCGCAACTGACAGATACAACGTGCGAACCAGGATCTGGCCATCGGCCAGCGTCGGAATCGGACGCGTCACCAGTGCAAAATCCGATTTGCGCACTTCGCGACCCACTGGCCTGGCAGCGAGCGTCCACTGCTGGTTCTCGGTGGGCCGCGCCGGGCCCGTGTCCACCATCATCGCAATGGGCCGCGCTGTGTCAGGTTGACGACCATGCCGTCCGGATCGCGCACCATCATTTCATGAATCTCTGGACGGTCTGGCACGACGATACGTATCGGCGCTGTCACGACGCATACCCCGGCGGCGACCATCTTCTCGTGCAATGACCGCATGTTATCGGTAGGGATGACGAGGATGGCCTCGCCCGTCTTCAGCCGCGTATCCCAGCGCGTGGCTTCCAGCGGCGGCTTGGCGCCGTTGATTTCCATCAAGCCCACCATGCCGAGCTCGGAGCCGGCCACTGACAGCACCACCATCCGCAGCCCCGTGCAATCGACTGCCGTGACGCCGGAGGCGCCCGGATTGCCAATGTCGCCCTGGAAAAAAACATCCATCCCCAGCAAATCGCGATAGAAGGAGAGCGATCTCTCGAGGTTGGCCACCACCACAGTGGTCCGCTTGACCGGGGCCGTCTGATTCTCGGGCATCGTGTACTCCAGGGTGTAACAGATCAGGGACGCGGCGCTCGATTCACCGCGTAAGCTTGCACGCTCGTGTTGTTAGTCATCAGTCTCGGCTGCAGCTCGGCCCAGACAGCTTGTAACGCGCCGAGATCAGGAAACGACAGCAGTCCGATCTCGTGCCCGTGAAGATCCCCTTCCAGTGCTTCGAAACCGCCGACCGCCAACGGCGCCAATACGCGGGCAGCGGACGCGACGTTGGTGGCGGACTCGAGCAGCGCCGGCAGATCGTCCGCGCCCTTGACCGCCAACAACAGCACCGCCTGATGTTCGTCGGGTGCGCGACGGCCCGGCAAGCGACACGCATCCACCTTCACGGCTCCCGCGCGCAGCTTGGCGGCCGCCCGATACTCCGGGCTCGTCCAGAACTCGCCCACCGCCGCGTAGTCCGGAAAGACACCCAGCATCACCGATCGGTCGCCCCAATCGCCGGCCAGTCGTTCGACGCCGCGAGCGGGGCCGCCGATCGCGAGGTACTGACCGGCGAACTTCTGATAGATTGGGGGTAGCGCTGCCGAGTAAGCGGCCATCTTGGCAGGCACCATGTCGCGCGCAAACGCGAGTGAGTAGCCCACTGTATCTGAGACTTCGTTCATTTCTTCGACCCTCCCTTGCTGCCGCGCGTTGCGCGAGCCACATGCCGCTCAATGCGCGGCTGCGCATCGGCGTGATCAATGCGATCGCGCAGTACGCCCAGCATACGCTCGAACCGCAGCAGATCGCCCAACGATATGCCGCGCGCACAGTCCAGGCAGAACTGTTGCTGACGCTCGGCCAGCGCGGCGTGCACGCGCGCACCCGCTGGCGTCAAACGTCCCAGCTTCGCCCGGCTGTGATCCGGGTTGGCGATCATTTCGACCAGCCCTTCGTCCACTAGCAAGTCGGTCGTCCGTTGGACGCTCTGCCTTTTGAGTCCGAGCCGGCGCGCGATCGCCGCCACTGAAAATGGCGTACGTGCCAGCACCGCCAGCACCTGCCAGCGACTCGCCGACACGCCGTGATTGCTGCCAACCGTGTCGCCGTAACGCAGGATCGCCGCCTGAAGTTGAAACACCTCGTTCACGATGCGCTGGAATACGTCCGCGGGCTGCCGGCTCGCTGCACTCGCTCTGGCTGCTATTCTGACCATCGAGCGTCCTCTACGCCCCAATTGGCAGTAGACTGTCATCACGACAGAATCCGGTCAAGAAGGCCTGACCCAGCATGATTCAAACGCCCTACCCGCGCGCTGCGTATGCATGGTATGTGGTCGCATTGCTGATCGTCGGCTACGTCGTAGCATTCATCGATCGCGGGATCCTCGCGTTGCTGATCGAACCCATCAAGGCGGATCTAGCACTCACGGACACGCAGATGAGCTGGCTGATGGGCCCCGCATTCGGGGTCTTCTACGTGACGCTCGGCGTGCCAATTGGTATCTTGGCTGACCGCTACAGTCGTCGCAACATCATCCTGTCCGGCGTGGTGCTATGGTCGTTAGCCACGGCCGCGTGCGGGTTTGCCGATGGTTTCGCCGAACTATTCGCGGCGCGGGTCATGGTCGGGATCGGTGAGGCAACGCTCGCACCTGCGGCGTTGTCGATGATTTCCGACTACTTCCCGCGAGACCGTGCGTTGCGAGCCGTCGGCCTGTTCAATATGGGACAGTCGGTGGGCGCTGGTCTGGCATTCTTGTTAGGTGGGCAAGTGATCCTGTGGATGACCGCGTCGCAACGACTGGACTGGCCGCTCGTGAGTCAACTTGCACCCTGGCAGGTCACCTTCGTGCTGGTGGGCTTGCCGGGACTGCTCGTGGCACTGCTGCTGCTAACGGCCCGCGAGCCGGTGCGCCGCGGCTACCTTGGGGCGACCAAGACTGTCCGGACGGAGCAAGCAACCAGCCTGAGCGCCGCGCTCAGCTTCATGCGCGGCCATTGGCGGCCCTTCGCGGCACTCATGGCCGGCAATTCCGCAATCACCATCATTGGTTATTCGTTCTTCTGGTTGCCGAGCATGTTCGCGCGCACCTGGAGCATGGAGCCGGCCACCGCCGGCATCTGGTACGGCACCATCCTGGCCACCACCGGGCCAGCGGGTGTCATCTTCGGTTCACAGTGGTCGAGCCGCTTGTATGCACGCGGTGTGAGTGACGCCCCGTTTCGCGTGTTGCTGTTCGTGTTGGGTGGCGCCGTGCCGTTCACGGTCGCCGTCGCGCTGATGCCAACGGCGGGCGCTTCGATTGCGATGCTGGCGCCGGCGATGTTCGGACTCGCCGCAGGCTCGGCCACCTCGACGGCAGCCGTCATTCATGTCGCACCGGCGCAGTACCGGTCCAAGATCTCGGCGATGCACCTTTTGGTGATCAGTGTTGCGGGACTGTTCTTGGGTCCCACGTCGGTCGCCTTGCTGACCGACAAAGTATTTGGTCACCCGACCGCTCTGCGCTGGTCGATGCTGTGCGTCGCAGCGGTCGTGGGCACGCTCGGCGTCGCTGCGCTCGTGAGCGCGCGTCGGGCCTATGCCAAGCTGGCACACGAGGCGGATCGCTGGCATGCACCCTGACAAAATCCTGCGAGGCAAACCATTGCAGGGCCAGTTGGCCCTCGTCACCGGTGTCGGCAACTGCATCGGACGTGCAACCGCTGTAATGCTGGCTGACGCCGGCGCAGAGCTGGTGCTCGCTGACGAGTCATTGCAGCAGGCTGAGCAGTTGGCGGATCGGTTGCGCCGTGCAACCCGGCTTGCGACTGCGGTGGGCCTCGATCCGGCTGCCGATGCCGACTGGCAGCGCGTGCGGGGTACATGCCTGCAGAGTGCGCCGCTCAGGATCCTGGTCAACGCTGCTCAGCTGTGCCACCCGGGCGCAATCGAATCGGTGAGCGGCGCGGAATTTCATCGCCAATTGCAGTGCAATGCGTTGAGTGTCTGGCTGGCTCAGAAGCACGCCATTGCCGCCATGCGACAAACGGGCGGCGGCGTGATAATCAATGTAACCAGCGTGCTGGCCCGTGCAGGCATTGCCCATTGCGCAGCTTACAGCGCAGCCGCGCGAGGTGTATTGATGACTACCAAGTCCGCGGCGCTCGAATGTGCGCGTGACAGACTTGGCATCATCGTCAACGCAGTGTTGGCGGGTCGCATTGAAGGTGATCCGGCGCATTTCCCCAACGGGCGTCTATTGTCGGCTGCGCCGATCGTGACGGCCGAGGACGTCGCAGCGGCGGTGCTGTTTCTCGCCAGCGACGGGGCAGCGTACATGACCGGCGTAGAACTACCGGTGGACGGCGGCTGGCTGGCACAGTGATGAGCAGGCAACAGCAGGGGCCGAGCTTCGATCTTACCGGCAAGATTGCACTGGTGACGGGTGGTACTGCCGGACTCGGCCGGGAAACAGTGCTGGTACTGGCCGCCGCCGGCGCGACGGTCATCTTCACCGGGCGCAATGTGGCCGGCGCGGAGCAGACACTCGCCGAACTCGAGGACGTCAATGCAGCGGCTGCCTTTCTGCCCCAGGACACGACTGTCGATGCCGACTGGCAGCGCGTGATGGACCGCGTAGTCGACGACTATGGCAGGCTCGATATTCTGATTAACAATGCCGGAGCTGCGCGGCTCAAACCGATCGCCGACTTGTCAGTCGACGATGTCGAATTCCTGTTAGCTGTGAACGTGACAGGCATGTATCTGGGGATTCGACACGCTTTCCATCATATGGACACTCACAGTGGCGGGCGCGGATCGATCGTCAATATCTCCGCGCTCAATGCGTTGCGCGGCTCGCCGAATTCGACTGCCTACGCACTGGCGAAGGGCGGTACGACACAGCTGGCGCGGGCTGCTGCCATCGAAGGTCGACTCGGTGCGCGACGTATTCGAGTCAATGCCGTGCATCCGGGCGTGCTGTTTCGCGACGGCGACAAGCCTTCACCCGGGGCCGTGGCCCTCTACGGCCAAGCCGGAGCCGAAGCGTTCGTACGGTCCAATATCGCTACCGTGCCGCTCGGCCGTCTGGGCCATCCGCGTGATATCGGTACGGCGGTCGCATTTCTCGCGAGCGATGCAGCCTGCCACATTACCGGCGCGGAGATCTGTGTCGATGGTGGTCGTTCGGCGGGTGAGTTTGGCACCCACCACGGTGTGCGATCGCAACGCTGAGTTGTAAATCTACAGCGGTTGGTAGCCGATCAGACTGACTGGGATGTTGTCTGGATCGAAAAAGATGACCTCCGTGTAGTGCCCTGCTGGTGTGACATCGCTGGGTGTTTCCTTGGTGTACTCGCGCGGCGTCGTCATGAAGCGGACGTTCCGCGCACGGAGCTTCGCCAGGATCTCCGGGCCCTTGTCAGTTGTCAGGACGATCGTGGCCTGGCCATAGGCGGGACGGTCGGCAGGCGGAGCCGGCAGCGCAGCGATCTGCGGCTTCGGATTAGTCAGTTGGTAGAGCCCGATCCAGCCGTGCGTGGCACCGGCGGGCGCCAGATGCACGATGCGCAACTGCGTCTCCTCGAGTCCGATCATCTGACCGATCGCTGGTCCGGCGATTGTCTTGTCTTCGAGCACCTGCAGGCCCAACACATCGCGGTAGATCGCGAGCGACGCCTCAGCATCGCGCACCCATAGTGTAATGCGTTTGACCGGTCCTGTGCCGCTCATGACAGCCCCAGCGTGTCGGGGTTCATGCGGCCCTGAGGGTCCACCAGGCGCTTGAGCTGTTGCAGGAAGGTCGCCGCTGAGGGCTCGAGGCCTTGCTGATACTTGTAGAACTTGCCGAGCTGAAAGCTCACCGCGCCGTGCTCCATGAAGCACTGCGCCAGCTCGTCACGCACTCGCATGACGGCAGCACGTGCCGGCAGATTCTGCGGATACTTCGGCAGCTTGGCCAGATAGTCCGCATCGAGCACGCGTTCATGAAAGCCGAGGCGCTCGTCGGGCCAGAACATCACGGGCTCGATCAGTGTGCCCACGATACCCACGGTGGCGAACAGGTAGCCATGGTCGATATCGTATTGCTCGAGTGTCGCACCATGCTTGGCAAATACGCTGTCGAGTGCGGCGAACATTGCCGGCGCCTTGCTGAACGGCACCGTGCCATGCACAGGCACCCAACGCTCGCCATTCGGTCCCAGCATGCTGGTCACTTCAGCAAAGGGATTGGCGCGCATGACTTTCGGCACGGTGTTCTCGACTTCGTTGCCGCCACGACTCAGGATGCGACGCGCCACAGCGACCTTCGAATCGACATCAACCGCATCCCGACCATCGAATGACAGATGCGCTGAGAACTTCGCGTCGTCGAGGAAGCTTCTACCTGCCAGCACGACCTTGGCGCCCTCTTTCAAACCCGCCAGCTTGCCGCCCGCGGCCTTCATCACGTTGCCAAGCGCCTTGACGTCCGATTTGAAGCTGGTGCGCTTCATGCGCTGTGCCTGCAATCCCGGGTCGAAGCCGAAACTCTCGGAAACGATTTCATTGCGCGCGACTTCGGCGAGCGCGTGGAACATCGCATCGGCGGTATCGAAGGCGAATGACACATGGCGCGTTTCCGCCGGAATCCGCACGAGACGAAAGGTGGCGCGTGTCTTGATGCCGAGCGCGCCGCAATCAGACAGAAACATGCCCATGCTATCGGGACCAAACTGGCGCAGGAAGGGCTGACCGCGCCCGTTGGCATGCGAGCCCAGGTGCATCAGTGTGCCGTCGACCAGCACAACGTCGAGTCCCAACACACTGTCTGCTGCCGTGCCATAACGACCGGAACCGAGAAAGATACTGCCTTGCGATAACGCGCCACCGATGCTGGACTTGACGCCGGACAAAGGTCCCCAATACGGTGTCCGCACGCCGCGCGGTGCGAGCGCATCGAGGAGATCTTTCCAGGTCGCGCCGCATTCCACGGTGACGTAGCAGTCGTCAGGATTAATCTCGACGACTCGATTCAATCGCAGCAAGTCGACCGTGATCGAATCCGGCCGGGACGGCAAATAGCCGTCGGTATAGGACATGCCGCCACCGCGCGGCACGACCGCCAGACCAGCGGCCGCGACGATGCGTAGTGCCACTGCCAACTCCTCGACCGTGCCGGGCTGGATGACGGCGGCCGGTAGCTCCCCGGATCGATACACATCCTGCGAATAAAAGCGTCGGTCGGCGTCATCGGTAAGGACATGGGCAACGCCCAGCGCTTGCCGCAGGTCAGCGACGGTCCTATCGACTTGAGCAGGCATGGCGCGAACGGCTTGGGACATGGTTGATCGACCTCTGATTAGCTGAATTCTAGTTGCTCGGGAAACTGGTTTCGAACTCGTTGCAGGTAATCCTGCGGCAGACTGTCTAGCGAACTCACCTTGACGCCGTCCGCATGCCAGACTACGTGGCCCGGCAATTCTCCCATTTCCATCCAAGCTGGCCAACGAGCGATGTACGTAGAGGAGAATTGTGCCGGGCAGGCCGACTGATGGATGTCGTCGAGATCGACACGTTGTGCGACGCTGGTACTGGCTTCGAATATCGGCTGCGGCAGCCCCGGTGGCAAAACGCGATCGTGACGCATCCAGACCAGTTCGCCGAATCCCGTCCAAGAGACCTTGAGGGGCACACGCGCAGTTGCGGGCAAGCCAGGCCACAGTAGCTGGACCCCCGCCGTGGACCACGATGTCGACACACCCTGACCCAGGACATTGGGTCTGACGGTCTGCGATTTCCCCGTATACGGATTGCGGAATTGCTGCAGGACTGCATGCGTGTCTAACGACTGATAGAACGTGGTCGTGCGACTGCTGGAGGTGTACGAACCATCGGGTTGCCGCCGGAACACATTGGTCTCCGAGCCTTCGAAATGCACCAGCGGTCGCGGCTCCTCGCCTGGCACCACGCCATAAATATGGCCCGTATACCACCAGGGCGCCGGCTCACCACTGGTGTCGCCCATCACCCGCGCAAACGCGTCGAGTTGCTGCTGAGCCGAATCGAATCCGATTGCCGAACTGGCACGACCGGATGATGTCTCACCCACCATGGCGCGCGCTGCGTGGGTCGCCAGCGTTGCGCCGAGCCCCGCCATACCGGCGAACAAGGCGCGCCGCGGAAATTCGCTTGTCATGATCGCTCCAGCAGCGTGGCTACGCAGTGACCATGCCTGCAAGCGGCGCGGTTCGCAAGCGCCGGCACTGCTAAGCTGCGGACTCGCGCGTCAGGATCGAGCATGAGTGCCGTGGCAATCATCCGCAGTAGAGACCGTAGTTTCGTCGATTCCGTACCGGTCATCGTGGTTGGCGCCGGTGCCTGCGGCTTGACTGCAGCGCTGGCCGCGGCCGAGCGCGGTGTCGATGTCGTGGTGCTGGAGCGTGACAAACGACCCTGGGGCAGCACCGGCATGTCTATTGGCGCTGTCTGCGCCGTCGACTCTGCCGAACAGCGCGCTCAGGGTGTAACTGACTCGGTCGACGCATTCGTCGCCGACGTGATGGCCAAGACGGCGGGGCGGGCCGACCGGAAGCTTGCCGAACTCGTCGGGCGCGAGTCCGGCGCTGCGGTCGACTGGCTGGCAGAGCGCCACGCTGTGCCGCTGAAACTCGATTTCGCATGGACCGGTCTCGGGCACTCTCGACCCCGGCTGCATGTGCCGCCCGGCCGAACAGGCGAACAATTGCTGGTGCTGCTGTCTCAGGCCGCCGAGCGCGCCGGTGTTAGTCTGGTCACTGAGGCGTTGGTGACTGATCTCTATGCTGACGACGAGAATCGGGTGACCGGCGTACGTATCGCGCGCCCCGATGGCTCGCATGAGGAATTGGGCTGTGACGCGATCGTTCTCGCCACCTGTGGATTCGGCGGCAATCACGCGATGATCGCCGAGTACATCCCGGAGATGGCAAGTGCGCGCTACTTCGGTCACGAAGGTAACCGCGGCGATGGCATCAACTGGGGGCATGAGCTGGGTGCCGCGGTGGCCGACATGAGTGCCTATCAGGGACTCGGCACACTGGCAGAACCCCAGTCGATCATCGTGCCGCACACCCTGCTGATCGATGGCGGAGTGTTGGTCAATGCGCGCGGCGAACGATTCATCCACGAACTCGACAATATCTCCGGCATGTGTGTCCCGGTGCTGGCGCAGCCCGGCGGTATCGCCTGGGTGCTGTTCGACGAGCGCCTGCTGCAGATCTCATTGCAGCATTCGGTGGAGTTGCAGCAATTGCTGGACTTAGGGGCTGTCAAGCAAGCAACGACGCTGGCTGAGCTCGCGACAGTAATCGATGTGCCGGCGGAGGCGCTGTGCGGGACGCTCGCCGCCGTGGCCAGCAACAAGGCCACCGGCGCGCAGGATCACTATGGCCGCTCTTTTGCGAGTCTGGCGCCGCTTGCAGCGCCGTTCTGCGCAATCCGGGTCACGGGCGCTATCTTCCATACTCAAGGCGGCCTCATGGTGGATGAGAATGCGCGCGTCCTGCGGGAGGATGGCACCGCGCTGCCCAATGTTTTCGCTGGTGGTGGCGCTGCACGCAGCATCTCAGGGCCAGAAGTAACGGGCTACCTACCGGCGATGGGGCTCTGCATGGCGATCACGCTCGGCCGGGTGGCCGGGCGATCAGCGGCCACGCAACGTCACTAGTCCGTGTCGGTGGTCGTCTTTGGCGCACGCGCAATACCACGCAGAATCGCGTTGGGAATCCGCGCGTCGTCCCAGTTGTTCTCGAACGTGTTGAGATCCGCAACCACACGGCCAGTACGCACGATGACCAGATCCTGCGACGGGACGACATAGACGCGTTGTCCGCCAAAGCCGTCGATGAAAATCACGTCCTCCGCCTCGAACGGTTCTGAGTGGTAAGCCTTGACCGTCTTGTCGTTGTAGCGCCGCTCCTGGCCGGAAGGTGACCCGAGCCAGATCTGGTAACCGTAGTTGGCATTGGTGGCTGCGGGTGTCGTCATGTCCGCAATCCACTGCGCAGGCACCACCTGATCGTCCTCGAAACGTCCGCGGTTCTTGATCAACAACCCAACCTGCAACCAGCCGCGTGCCGTGGTGTAGAGACAGCAAAAGGTTCGTGGCATGCCGCCGTCGCGATCCAGCCACAGGTAGGCAGTGGGTGCGCCGATGCGGCTCCAGAGACGCTCGGACAGATACTGCGCGTAGCGCTTGCCGGTTGCACGTTGCAGGATGATGCCGAGCAGCTGGGAGTTCAGATTGAGGTACTGGAATTCGCTGCCAGGGGGCCGCTCGGCCGGCACGGAGAGCGCGACCTCGGTCAGATCGCTGCCCAGGGTTAGCCGCAGGCCCTTCCAGCTGCCGAACGATACGATGTCGAGGCCTGAGGACATCTGCAGGAGATCCTGAATCGTGATGTCTTTGCGGGCGTCATTGCGCCATTCCGGTAAATAGTTGGCCGCGGGCTCATCCACTGACTTGATCACGCCATCCGCGATCGCGGCGCCAACCAACAAACCCATGACTGACTTGTGAGCAGAGAACGGATCGGTGCGTGTATCCTGATCGTATCCAGGCCAGTACTTCTCGTAGCGCAGCGCGCCGCGGTGCCAGATCAGCAGCGCAACCGATTGCGTCTCGTTGGCATAGGCCTCGGCGGCGGCAATGGCAGCAGGCTCGATCGTCATTTGTGGCGCGGATGGAATCGGCGCCGCGAGGCCCGGTACCGCTTCCTGCGGCTGGTTGCGCGAGGTCTGATCCACGACGCCCATCGCCGGTCCGGTGACGAGCCGTCTGATGACCGCTGGATCTGCGGCGTAAAAACCAATGAGAACGACCAGCAGCAACAGCATGATCGCCAGCACCGCCTTGCCGACCCAACGCAGCACCTGCATTACGCGGCCCGCCGCTGATCCAGCGCCGCGCGGATCTCGGCGTGGCGAGCAGCATCGATCGGAAAACGCCACATGACGATCATCGGCAGGAGCAACATGACTGCCGGCAACAACGACGCACATATCCTGATGCCCATCGCAGCCGGGTCATCGAGTACGCCAGTGCCACCCTCGAAGCCGAACACTGCGATGAGCCCGAGTGTCAGTGGCGCACCCAACATAATACCGCCTTTGTACACAATGGCGAGAAACGCCATGTGTCCACCCATCTGCCTCGCGCCGGACTGCAGTTCATCGTGATCCACAGTATCGGCAGTCATCGCGGGTGGCGTGATCATCGTGCCGCCATTGCCAAAGCCCATCAGCACCTGCGCTACCATGACGAGTCCGAGCGCACCGACGGGCACGAAGAACAGCAACAGATACGACGCTGCGGTGATCGCGTTCGCCAGCACGTACGTACGGTGCTTGCCGAGTCGCTTCGCAATGCCCACCCACAACGGCGCCAATGCCGCCGCGACGACAGTATTCGTGATCGCCACCGTGAGGATGTCCTTCTGCAGATCGAGCACCATGCCCACGAAGAATGGCTGGGCGGCGAAGTAGGTACCCATTGCCAGACGATCGAACAGATAGGAGCTACCGAGTCGCAAGAACGGCCGATTGCGCACCAGAATCGAGTATAGCTCACGCCATGAAGGCGGCTTGTGGTCACTCTCCACCGCACTCGGCGGCACGAGCAGGAAGCAGCAAAGCACGCCGATCGGCAAGGCGATGAGGAAAAATATCCCGACGACCTGCACGATCTGCTCGAAGCTCGGTGCCTCGACGCCCATGACGAGCTTCCAGTATACCAAGGGCGCCAGCGATGCCAGCAGGTAGCCGACGAAGGTACCGGTTTCGCGGTAGCCGGCGATGCGCGTCCGCTCCTCATAGTCGTTAGTGATCTCGCCGCCCCAGCTCTGATGCGGGATGTAGACCATCGTCCAGCCCAGATAGAACAGAATCAACCAGCCGCCGAGATACAGCCCAGTTACGCCGGCGGGCGGTGCTACGAGAAACCAGCCCGCGAGCATCGCTATCGGCGTGCCGATCGCCATCCATAGGCGCCGCCGTCCGAACCGACTGCGCGTGCGATCCGAGAGTGCACCGATCAGCGGATCGGAGACGAGTTCGAATATGCGCCCCACAAGGAACATAGCCGCGACTGTCGACAATGCCATGCCGACGGTGACTGAGGCGTACGCCGGCGGCAAATAGAGCAGCAGCGGCACCATCATCGACTGCAGTGCGAGCGTCGGCAACGCGTACGCAATCAGTCTTGCCGCTGTGAGCGGCGGCCCCCCCGAGCTCGTGGTCATGACGCGAAGACTAGATCACCGCGCAGACGGTTTTGGTTTCGAGGTAGTTTTCGACCGCTTGATGACCGCTGTCGCGACCCCACCCCGACTGCTTCACGCCGCCTATCGGCAGGCTGGCGTCATACATCGGATGACAGTTGATCCAGACCGAACCGGCGCGGATATCGGCCGCCAGGCGATGGGCTGCAGACAGGTTGTTTGTCCACACGCTTGCACCCAGGCCATAGACAGAATCATTGGCGATCGCCGGAATCTCGCTGACATCCTTGAACGGCGCCGCCACGACCACCGGGCCGAAGATCTCCTCACGTACCACACTCATCTTGGCATTCACCCTGGCCAAGACGGTGGGCTCGATGAATGTCGTCGTGCCCGCCGCGCGTTTGCCACCAACGATCGCCTCCGCGCCCTGCTGCACGCCTGCGTCGATGTAGGACATCACACGATCTGCATGTTTCGCGCTCACGACCGGTCCCAGTTGCACACTGGGATCGAGGCCGTTGCCGAGTTTCAGCTTGCGCGCGTAATCGACCACGCCAGCCAACACTTTGTCATACAGCTTGTGATGCACGTATAGCCGCGAGCCGGCCACACAGACCTGACCGGAATTGAAAAAGATCGCATTGGCGGCACCGGGTATCGCCAGTTCGAGATCTGCATCGTCCAGTATGATGGCCGGCGACTTGCCACCCAGCTCGATCGTGACTTTCTTTAGATTGCTGCGCGCCGCGTTGACGATCAACTTGCCCACTTCGGTGGAGCCGGTAAATGCCACTTTGTCGACATCCGTGTGTTCGGCCAGAGCCGCACCTGCCTGCTCACCCAAACCGGTGACGATGTTGAGCACCCCGGGCGGTAGACCGGCCTCTAGCAACAGCTCGCCCAGGCGTAGCGCCGTTAGCGACGTGTCTTCCGCAGGTTTCAGGACGATCGAGCAACCCGCGGCCAGCGCAGGCGCAAGCTTCATGGCGGTGAGTACGATCGGCGAGTTCCAAGGCACGATCGCGGCTACCACACCAATTGGCTGTTTCAGCGTATACGCGAAAATCTTCTTGCCGGGCGGTTGATAGTTGATAGACGTCGGGATTGTCGTGCCCTCGATCTTGGTCGCCTGGCCGGCGAAATATCGGAACTGCTCGATACCGCCCGGGATCTCGGCATGCTTGCCGACCCAAATGGGCTTGCCCTGATCCAGGGTCTCGAGTTCGGCGAGCTCATCGAGATTTGCTTCCATCAGATCGGCCATCTTCCACAGGACACGCGCCTTCAATGCACCCGGCATGTCACGCCACACGCCAGACTCGAACGAGGCGCGCGCGGCTTGCACGGCACGCTCTACATCAGCACGCTCGCCGGCGGGTATCGTTGCCAACACCTCACCCGTGGCAGGGTTGACAGAGTCGATGGTCTTGCCCGAGGCCGCATTCACCCACTGCTCGCCAATCAGCATTTTGCAGTGCTGCCTGGCGAGGAACGACTGGGCGCCAGCAGTCTGCGGCGCGATTCTGGCAACAGCAATTGTCATGGCTTCTTCCCCTTGCGCCGGGCGACAGGCGACGCGTCCCCGTTTGGCGGTATGTGACTGGCATGGTTCTCGAGGTACCAGTTGGCGATCGCCTCGCGCGTGGTCCACCACACGCCCTTCAGCTTCTTGGCATACGCGAGAAACTCCCGTAACCCACGTATCCGGTAGGCCCGGCCACTGACATGCGGGTGCAATCCGACGTTCATGATCCGGCCCGTCTTGGCGCCCTCCGCGTACAGCTCTTTCAACTCATCGATCAGAACGTCCCGAAACTCGTCAGTCGTGTGATTGCGCCGTGTCAGCAATGTGAAATCGTTGATCTCGTTGGTGTAGGGCGTGGAGACAATCGGTCCGTGCGCGGTATGGATCAAATAGGGCTGGTCGTCATTCATCAAGTCGCAGTAGAACTTGAGACCATGCTCGGCCAGGATTTCGGGCGTATTGACAGTGCCCCGCAGCGAGGACGACAGCCAGCCTTGCGCCTTGCGGCCGACAGCCTGTTCGTAAACATCGAGAGTACGCTTGATGACGTCGCGTTCGCGCGCCGGGTCTTGGGCGAATTCGGTCAGCAGTTCACCCTGCTCATAGTTGTGGGCGACGATCTCGCAGCCGCGGCTGAGCGCCGCATCCAGCAGCGCGCGGCGTCGCAGTGCGGTAACGGCGTTGATCGTGCACGATGGCTTGACGCGCATTTCGTCGAACAGGTCGAACAACCGAAATGCACCCACGCGCTGCCCGTACTCGCGCCAGGTGTAGTTAGGGAAATCGGCTATATTTCCGGGCAAGACATCCGGCAGGATCGGCGGCCCACCGGCGTAGTAAGGTTTGTCGGTATCCTTGACGAGATCCCAGGTCTCGAGATTGATCGTCACGATCAAGGCCACCCGTTTGCCACCCGGCCATTTCAGTGGCTGGCGGTGCGTGATCGGAACGTAGTCATAGTGCATGCTCAGTGCTCCAGTAGCAGACTGCCAAATCCGTCGAGCCGATCTTTGATGCCGTTTTGTCGCAGAGCGTACCAGTAGGTAGCGGTATTGATCGCGATTACAGGCTTGTCCAGCCAGCGCTCAGCTTCGGCAGCAACCGCGGCGCATGCCAGATTGGTGCCCACCTGAACGACAGCCTGCACGTCCGCAGCATCCACATCGCGGATCGCCTGGCGCAACCGTGTCGGCGACTCGTGCGCAATCAGCATGGGACTGGCACACTTGAGCCCGACGAGTTGGGCAATCTCGAACCCATTGTCGGTAAAGAACTTGTGGACCATCGCATCGCCCACTGGCATGTATGGTGTGATCACTGCAATGCGTCGAATGTCTTCGCCGTACGCTCGCAGCGCCGCCAGAACGGCATGAGATCCCAGTGCTACGCCGACACCGGCGCGTTGCTCCATCCGCTGGTGCAGTACATCGGCGCCCTCTGCTCCGTCCCAGAACGTCTCGGCCGACATGCCCATGATTACGTAATCTGGCGAACAGGTCATGACCGAATCGATGGCCGTTTCGGTCGCACCGCGGATGTTTTCCATCATCGCCAGAAATTCTTCATCGGAGCGCACCGCAGTATCGGGAATCGTGATGCGCGCAAAATGGTTGGTGACGCCGCGAGGCCGCATATCATCGTATTCCGGCTGCACACTGGTATTGGTCGAGGGCGCGACGACCCCGAACTTGCGGCGCCAGCCCAGTGAATCCGTCATCGTTCGCTCTCAATGCTAAGGAAACAGGTCAGCGCCAGGCCCCCGACCGCATGGTGGACATCAGCCTGCGGCCTTCCTAAACTGCAGGGAGCTGACCCATAGATCAGCATGCCACAGGAATCTGCACACAGTATGGAATCTACCAGACCGATACGTGCCCTCATTAGGGGCCTCGATGCGTTGACGGTACTCAATCTTCGCAACGGCGCTACCGTGTCCGAAGTCGCGGCGGAGATCAAGTTGCCGCGCACGACTACCTACCGAATCCTGGAAACGCTCGCTCATGCCGGCTATGTCTACCGCGACCAGAACGATGATCGCTATCGATTGACGATCATGGTGCGCGGCCTGTCCGACGGCTTCGACGACGAGGCCTGGGTAACGCAGATCGCCCGACCGCATATCAATGAACTGGGCAAGGAAATCGTTTGGCCGGTGGCGATCGCATCACTGTCCGGTACCACAATGATGGTGCGCGAGACGACCGACCATCGTAGCCCGCTCGCGGTCGAGCGTTTTTCGGCCGGGTTTCGCGTACCGATGCTGACCTCCGCTTCGGGACGCATCTACCTCGCGTTTTGCCCTGCGGTCCAGCGTGATTCGCTGCTGGAGATCCTCGCACGCTCCGCCAAGGACGAAGACAAGCTGGCAAAGAACAAGGCTGAGGTGAGCAAGATACTCACCGATGCGCGGACGCAGGGCTATGCGACCGCGGTCCGGCCACGGCGTGTATCGGATGAAATCAGCATGGCCGTTCCGATCATGATTGACGAGCGAGTGCTGGCGGCGGTCACGATCCGGTTTTCGGGCGCAGCCGTGCCGCTCAAACTGGCGATCGAACGGTTTCTCCCGAAGCTGCGCGAGTCCGCGCAGAAGATCAGGCAGTCGTTCAGCGAGCAGCAGCGCGACCCACCGCACCTGCACCACCGCCCGGCGCAGGTTCGCTAGTCCGATAGTGAGGTAATGAGATATGCACGCCGAAGTTAGCCCTGCCAATCATCCTGTGGTCGCGCGGCTGCAAGCACTGTTGGGCCGGGAGCATGTCGTACTGGACGCCGCCGATCGTGAGTTCTACTCGACCGACATCTATAACGCCGATAAGACCGCTTTGGTGGTGGTGCGCCCAGGATCAACGGCAGATGTTGCACAGATCGTGCAACTCGCACGCGAGCACGACTTGCCGCTCGTACCGCGCGGCGGCGGTGCGTCGTACACCGACGGCTACGTGCCAGCGGAAGAAAACTCGATCCTGCTCGACACTTCTCGCCTGAATCAGATTGTTGAGATCAACGAACGCGACATGTACGTGATCGTGCAAGCGGGCGTCACCTGGGCCGCACTGCACGACGCGCTGCTGGCGAAAGGCCTGCGCACACCTTTCTACGGGCCGTTCTCGGGGATCGCGGCCACTATCGGCGGGGCCCTCTCGCAGGGCGCGGTCACGTGGGGTACGGGCGTCTTTGGAATCTCCGGCGAGAACGTGCTGGGTATCGAAGTGGTCCTGAGCAATGGCGACGTCGTACGCACCGGCTCGTGGGGTGCGGCTAACAGCGTGCCGTTCGTGCGTCTGTACGGCCCAGATCTCACCGGTCTATTCATGTCCGATGCCGGTGCGCTCGGCGTCAAGACCACGATTGCGCTGCGACTGATGCCGCGTCGAGCCCACGTGTTAGGGCTATCGTTTGGCTTCAGGGATTTCGAGAGCATGGCAGCCGGGATGGAGGCCGCAGCGCGTGAAGGCGTCAATCTGACCAACTTCGGTCTCGACCCGGCATTGCAACAGGGTCAGTTGGGCAAAGCCGATGTAGCGACGGCGATGCAGGCGGCCACTGCTGTATTCCGCTCATCACGCGGCTTGGTCGACGGTCTCGTGCAGGTCGCCAAGCTGGGTTTCGCCGGGCGCAGCTTCCTCAAAGGCGCGATGTTCTCCGCGCACTGGTTAGTCGATGGCGTCGATGATCGAGCAGCACGTTCCGCCGCAGCCCGCTTGCGCGAAGTTTTGCAACCGCATGGCGCTGAAGTAGCCGCCACGGTGCCGACCATCGCGAACGCGATGCCGTTCATGCCGCTCTACAACGTGCGCGGCCCCAAGGGCGAACGCTGGGTTCCCGTGCACGGTGTGTTGCCGTTCTCGCGGGTGCTGGACTTCCGCAAGGACTTGCTCGCCTATTATGCCGCCAACGCCGAGCGCATGGTCAAACACCATGTCACCTACGGCGCAATGTTCATGACCGTTAGTACCAACGCGTTCCTGTACGAGCCGGTGTTCTACTGGCATGACCTGCAGACAATCAATCACCAGCGCATGATCCCGGCGGATTACCTAGCTACCTTGCCCAAGTATGCGGACAACCCGGAAGGCCGGAAGTTGGTCGACGAAATGAAACGTGGCATCGCCGATCTGTTTCAAAAGCACGGCGCGGCGCACATGCAGATCGGCAAGTTCTACCCTTACATGCGCGGCCGGGATCCCCAATCGGCCAAGTTGATACGCGACATCAAGGGCTTGCTCGATCCCGATCGGCGTCTGAATCCGGGCGCGCTGGGTCTGTGACGGCACGATCGCTGACCTTTGTTGGCTCGTACGGCGCGCGTAGCGGGGGGCCACGCCACTCGCGGGTGGCGTGCACCGTTCTGGTATAATTTTCGGCCCGCCTTGCCAAGCAACGAGGGCCTCCGTGCGCGTTCCTGCCAGTTGGCCTGAACGGTCCCGGCGGCATCAGGCGTGTCATGCCCGGAGATTGTGAATGAAGCGAATACTGGTTGGAATCAAACGCGTCGTCGACTACAACGTTCGTGTACGGGTAAAGCCCGATGGCTCGGGCGTCATGCTCGATGGCGTCAAGATGAGTATCAACCCGTTCGATGAGATCGCGCTCGAAGAGGCGCTGCGCATCAAGGAACGGGGCGACGCCGAAGAAGTGGTCGTCGTGACCATGGGCCCGCCCGATTGTCAGCAGCAGCTCAGGACCGCGCTCGCGATGGGTGCCGATCGCGCGCTGCACATCGAATCGACCGAGCCGATCGAGCCGCTTACCGGCGCGCGCTTGTTGCTCAAGATCGTCGAGCGGGAGCAACCATTCCTGGTCATTCTCGGCAAGCAGTCGATCGACGGCGACAACAGCCAGACAGGACAGATGCTGGCGCAGTTGTGGAATCGCCCGCAAGCGACGTTCGCCTCGAAAGTCGATTTGACCGGCACGGCTGCCAAGGTTACGCGTGAAGTCGATGCGGGCCTCGAGACGCTCGAAGTCGATTTGCCGGCGGTCATCACCACGGATCTGCGTCTCAACGAACCGCGCTACGTGAAGCTGCCGGACATCATGAAGGCCAAGAAAAAGCCACTCGATACGCTCAAAGTCGCAGAGCTGGGCGTCGAGCTGAAATCCCGCATCAAAGTACTGAAGACGGAGCCACCCGCCGCGCGCCAGAAAGGCCACATAGTCAAGGATGTGAGTGAGTTGGTAGCGGCCCTGCGCCAGAAAGGATTGGTCTGATGACTGACATATTGATCGTTGCCGAGCATGCCGACGGCAAACTGAATCCGGCCACCGCGAAATGCGTACTGGCCGCCAGCAAGATCGACGGTGCCAATATCACTGTTGCAGTGTTCGCAAGCAATGGTGCCACTGTGGCGGCGCAGGCTGCGGCATTGCAGGGTGTCACCAAGGTCCTGCAGGTGGACAATCCTGCTAACGAGCATGCGCTTGCGGCCGTCCTGGCGCCGCAAGTCGCGGCACTCGCGGCGCCCTACTCGCACGTATTCGGGCCCTCGACCACCTTCGGCAAAGACCTGATGCCGCGGGTCGCTGCGCTCATAGATGCGCCGCAGTTGTCGGACGTCATGGCGGTTGAGAGCGCGACACGGTTCGTGCGACCTACCTACGCCAGCAATGCCATTACGACGGTGGAAGTCGAGTCGGATTCCAAGGTCGTGGCGACTATACGCAGTGCTTCGTTCGAAGCTGCGTCGGCTGCTACTGCCGCTGCGCCCATCGAGGCCGTCAGCCCCAGCGTCGAGCTGCCGAGCCATACGCGTTTCGTTGGGGTGAGTACTGCCAAGTCGGACAGGCCTGACCTGCAGACCGCAGCACGCGTCATCTCTGGCGGCCGGGCGCTCGGTAGTGCCGATGCGTTCAAGATCATTTACAGCCTGGCCCAGAAGATCGGCGCGGGCGTCGGCGCGTCGCGTGCTGCAGTCGATGCGGGCTACGCTCCGAACGACATGCAGGTCGGTCAGACGGGCAAGATCATCGCGCCAGAACTCTACATGGCGATCGGCATCTCTGGCGCGATTCAACACTTGACCGGTATCAAGGACGCCAAAACCATCGTTGCGATCAACAAGGATCCCGAAGCGCCCATTTTCGAGGTCGCGGACCTGGGCTTGGTGGGCGATCTGTTCACAATCGTGCCAGAGCTCGAGAAACAGATTTCCGCCAAGTAGTCCGGCGTGGTGGCTTCAGCGCGCGCCTCGCTCCCGTCAGGACGACCTGCCCGCTCGTGGATCGCGCTCCTCGGCATCGCCAGCGGTCTGTCCGCATTTGGGATGGCGAGCGTCGTACCGTCGCTGCCGCTGCTCGCGGCCACATTCAAGACCGACTACTCCCACCTCCAGTGGGTCGTCTCAGCCTATTTGTTAGGCTTGGGCCTAGCGCAGCCAGTGCAAGGTTGGTTGTGCGACCGATTCGGGCGGCGACCGGTCTTGTTGATTGGCTTCGCGGTGTTTGCTGCCGCCAGCTTGCTGGCGAGTATCGCGACGTCCCTGACAGCCCTGGTCGTCGGACGATTTGCGCAGGCGATCGGCGTCAGTGTTGCCACTGTCGCGTCACGTGCCATGGTGAGAGATCGCCACGACGCGGATTCCGCCGCTGCCGCGCTGGCGTTCATCACTGCCGTCATGGGTGTCGCGCCAGTCATCGCGCCACTCGCCGGGGGCGTGGTGGTGCAGTTGTTCGACTGGCGCGCACTTTTCATCCTGCATTTTGCGATGGCTATGATCCTGATAGTCTGGATGCAGGTCAGCCTCGCGGAGACCCGCCCAGCAAGTACCCGAGTGCTAGGATTAGGCAGCACGCTGGGCGCCTTCACAACGCTGCTGCGCGACCGCAGCTTCACAACTCATACGCTCGTCTATTGTTTCATGAGCAGTGCATCCTTCGCCTTCATTACCTGCGGCGCGGAGTTGTTCAACAAACTGTTTCAGATGTCAGCCGCCGTGTTTGGCATGTTCTGGGCAGTGCTCGCGGGCGCCTACACGCTGGGCGCCAGCGCCGCCGGCTTTGCGACGCGTCGATTGGGTGCGCGGCGCGTACTCGTGCAGGGCACTGCCTTGTCACTGGTGGGCGGCGTGCTCTTCTGCCTGCTGGCTTTCACCCACACTGCCAGCCTCGCTGGCTATACGACTGCGCTCGTACTGCTCACGCTGGGCAATGGCTTGACCTCACCATTGGCCCTGGCCGGCGCGGTCAACGATCATCCTGAGATCGCCGGCACTGCCTCCGGTCTGTCCAGCGCCCTGGCGATGCTCATTTCCATGCTGTTTGCGATTGCAACGGGGTATGCGTTCGACGGCTCGGCAGCCAGCATCGCCTGGATTCTCGCACTCGGCACGTTCCTTTCGTGGCTCGCCGCCCTTGTCGCTACACGCGACCGACCCGCTGACATTTCCGCAAGACTCGAGTGAGGAGTGTAGATATGCCCAGGCCCGTGCCCCACGATCCAGATGAACGTGCGATCGATTCTCTGCTAACAGCCGCAGAGCACGCCTGGTGCAAGAGCGACTTTACGGCGCTGAAACAACTCTGGGACACGAGCGTCGAGCCCTGGTATCTCGCCGAGGAGGCGCGCGCGCCGTGTTTCAGCTGGCAGGATCTCGATGGCTACTGGGCCGCAACCCGTACGGCATCCCGCGCGGTATCGATTCGTATCGAGCACGTCACGTACCGCCGGCTCGCCGCGGATCTGATCAGCAGCTTCTACTACATGCACTGGAATTTTCAGACACCGGACACGCAGGCGCCCGTAGGCGGCGATGTGCGCGTGTACGCGCTGTTCCGTCGCACCGCTGTCGGCTGGCGCTTCGCACAGTACATCGAGGCGCCATTGGCCCCTATTGTCTATATGCGTACGTTGTACGAGCAACAGGTCGACCCAGGCTTCCCTGCCACGTCGACGGCAGGAGATTGAAGTGATTAGTCGCGAGTTCCTCCAGGTGGCCGGTCGCCAGATTCATTGTCGGATTGCGGGTGTTGGCCCGCCGATCGTCTTGTTACACGACTCGCCGCGCTCATCGGTGCTGCATCTACCGCAGCTCGAGCACTTCGCCGATGAGTTCACAGTGATCGCGCTCGATACCCCTGGCTATGGGAACTCCACGCCGCTGCCACGCGAACCGCAGCCTGAAATCGGCGAATTCGCCGACTCATTGGCAGAGACCCTCACTGCGCTGGGGATCGAACGCTGCCCAGTGTACGGCTTTCACACCAGCTCCAAGATTGCGCTCGAGTTCGCGGTACGTCACCCGAAACACGTGAGCCTTGCCGTCATGGATGGTCTCAATCTGCCGCCGGGCGGCCCCGGTGAGGAGTTCATTGCGCGCTACATGAAGCCGTTCGAAGTCAGTGAGGACGGTAGCCATCTGACCACCGCCTGGAGCCGCGCGCGCGATCTGCACCGCTTCTTTCCATGGTTCGATACCAGCGCCAAGGCGCGCCTGCCAATGGAGTTCCCCGATCCTCTGCAGCTGCATGCCTATACACTCGATCTGCTGATGGCCGGTGCGGACTACTCCAGCGCCTACTCGGCCGCCATGCGCTACCTGGCGCTGCCGCGCCTCGCCGCCCTCACCGCCGACGCCGTGTTCATGTGCCGCAAGACGGACCCCCTTTATTCCTATCTCGATACGGTCGAGCAGCATCTGCCGCGCAATGCCCGAGTACTACGGCTGAGCGGCGACCGGGTCGAGTGGTTAGACACACTGCGCAAGTTGTTCGCCAATGCCAATACGGGATTCCCGCCGTATCGTCGTGTGCCGCCATCGACCATTACCGGCCAAACGTACGTCTCGCTGCCACACGGCCAAGTTCGTGTCCAGGTGCAGGGGCCATCGACCGGCGTGCCGCTGGTACTGCTCCACGATCTGCCGGGTTCCGTTCAGGCGCTGCAATCAGTGGCGTCGACGCTGGCAGCGGATCGCAGGGTAATTAGCCTCGATTTGCCGGGCGAAGCCGAGTCAGACCCGCTTGCCAGCCCGGACTGCCATCACTATGCAGCGACAATACTGGGTGTTTTAGCCGATCTGAATATCAGTCGGGCGGATCTCTATGCGCAGCATCTCGCCGCACCCATCGCGGTCGACTGCGCGCTACAGGCGCCGGCGTTGATTCGAACGCTGGTGCTCGACGGTCCACACATACTCGGCAAGAAAGAGCAGCGGCAACTCTGGAAAGACTACTGTCCGGCCATCATGCCCCGCTGGGACGGTACGCATTTGGTGGTGCTGTGGCACATGCTCCGGGACCGCGAACTCAACTGGCCTTGGTTCGCGCGTGGCGTCGATGCCATTCGTCGGCGCGACTTGCCCGTGGACGCCGCAACGCTGCATCAGCTCGTGACCGACCTCGTCAAGCAGCCCGCACACTATCGCGATGCATGTCTCGCGGCGATCGAGTATCCATTGGCTGAAGCGCTGCAACGCCTAGCCTGCACGACCATCATCCTGGACGTGTCCGACGACCCGCGCTATCGAACCACCGGCAAAGCTGCACGACTGCTGCCTGGCTCGCGCTTGATCCGTAGTGCCGGTCCGGGTGCGGCAGCGCTGCTGGAGGCACTGCGTGAACCGGGGTCTACTAGTCGTTAGTGCCTGTGGATGCCGACTTGGCGGGCTCCTCTAACCAACGGCGCCAGCGCGTGATATCGCCATCGCTGATCGCCAAGCCGACCTGATGCACCGACTGCAGCTCGCCGCCGCTGGCATCGGCTCGTTCGTTGGAACCGATGTAGTACAGGCGCAGCGAGCCGTCTGCCATCGGCACGACCCACGGACACCCGAGCCGATAGTCCCAGCGGCCGGATCCCGATGGCGACTGCGCGACGATCGTGCCGCCCGTGTCCGCGCCGTCCAGTCGTTGCCACTCAATGCCGTCAGCCGAAACTGCGACACCCAATTGTCGACCAACGACGAAGCCCTGGCCAATGTCCTGCACGCCTTCGTAGAACATCACCCAGCGGCCATCGTGGCGAATGACTTGCCGCGTGGCCACACCACGATCGTCGAATCGGCCGTTCGGGCCCGGCCCCATGATCGGGCCGCGTTTGCGCCAGATGAGTCCGTCAGCCGACTCCGCCAAAGCCACGACGTAGTCGCCCTGCGTAGTGAGCGTGTGGTAGTAAAGTCGCCAGCTACCGTCCTCGAGCCGCAGCATCTGCGGCCAGGAAGCCATGATCGCGTCGAACTCACCTGGCGCACCGGCGGCCAGCATTGCGCCTTGGTAGGGCCCTTCCAGTCGCGTCCAGTGGAGCCCGTCGCCCGAGATCGCGATGCCCGGCAATATGGGAAAGCCTTTCCGACCACCGGCGGGAGCGACACTGCTGCCGCCCAGGTACCACATCCAATACAGGCCGTCACGGCGTTGAATATCGCTGATGCCGACATGCCCCGAATCGAATCGCGCGGGATCCGGGTGCGGTTCGAATACGGCCCCCATCGTGAGTGGGCCGCGCACACGTCGCCAATGTATGCCGTCCACTGACTCGGCAACACCCACGCGTCCGGTCGGCAAAATTATGTTGCGGTCGAACGCCGCATCGCGGCCGTAGTACCACATGCGCCAGCTACCATCCGTCTCACGCAACACGCGCGGACAGGAAACGCGCTCCGAATCCCACCAGCCTGCGGGGCCAGGACCTAGGACAAGCCCGGCGTCTTTGGCGTGACGCGGCGCACTCTCTGCTACGACAGAGCTAACGACCCAGGCACACGCCAGGATGGCCGTGCCCGCTACCGCGAAGTTGCTCACGGCGTGTTGCTGGCCGAGCTGATCAACGTCGGAACAGCCCGATCAATTGCGCCTTCTCCAGCGTGTTCATGCCTAGTTGGAACCCAACGATCGCGCAAGACGTATCAGCGGTCACCTGCAGTTCTTTGGCGCCTACGGCAAAGACGGTAAAAATGTAGCGGTGAACGTTGGCGCCAGGCGGCGGGCACGGGCCGCCATATCCTGGCTTGCCGAAATCCGTGCGGACCTGCAATGCGCCCGCCGGAAGTTTGCCGCCCGCGGGATTGCCCGCTCCCAGCGCTAGCGAGGTCACATTCGCCGGAATATTGACCACGACCCAGTGCCAAAAGCCACTGCCCGTCGGTGCGTCCGGATCGTAACAAGTGACAGCATAGCTGGCAGTGCCGACCGGTGCGCCGCTCCAACTGAGCTGCGGCGACTTGTTGCCACCATCGCAGCCGAAACCGAAATCCTTGGCCAGTACATGCTCCATCTTGAGCAGCTCGCCGTCCTGAAAACTCTCGCTTGTCAGTTTCAACGCCATCAGTCGATCTCCAGCCGTGAGCAATTGGGTGAACAATGCCAGAATATCGCAAGATTGGCACCCGGCAACAGCCGGCTCTGCCGGCGCACCGCGCTAGCGCGCCGCGCGTATGATCAAGTCGGCCGCGCGCTCAGCGATGGCCAGCACAGCAGCGTGCGGCATCGCATTCGGAATGAGGGGCATCACCGAAGCATCGATCACGCGCAGATTCTCCACGCCGCGCACGCGAAGCGACGAATCCACCACGGCTTGCTCGCTCGAGCCCATCGCGCAAGTGCCGACCGGGTGAAAAAACGTGTTGACCGAGTCGCGCACGAATCGCTCTCGGTCAGCCGCGCTGCGCCAGCGTGGGCCCGGATAAATCTCGGCGCGGCGCCATGCCTTGAGCGCCGGGCGCGCGCCGATGTCCCGTGCGACCTCGTAACCCCGCAACAGAGTCGCAACCTCTGCGTCGACCGACAAATAGTTAGGATCGATCAGCGGCGACGCCAGCGGATCACGGCTCCGAAGTGCAACTGAGCCGCGACTACGAGGCTGCATGAGGCAAGGCAGGATGGTGTAAGCGTTGCCGGGCGGTGGCGGGAATGCAGCCGATGCGAATGGCACCGTGACGCACATCAGCAGCACATCCGGCGCGTCGATCTGTGGCGCGATGCGCAGGAAATGCATCGCCTCACCATGTTGGTAATGAGACAGAGGTATCGACTGAACACATTCATAGACAACCCCAGCGCCTAACAGATGGTCTTGCAAGTTCTGGCCGACACCCGGCAACGCACTGCGTATGGCTATGTCATGTCGCGCCAGCGCATCGGGTGGCCCGATTCCAGCCAGCAGTAACAACTTCGGTGATTCGATGCTACCGGCCGTCAACAGTACTTCGGCAGCCGCACGGACCGTTTGTCGCTTGCCATCGTGCAGGTACTCCACGCCAGTGCAGCGGGTGCCAGCGAACAACAGTTGTGTGACGCTCGCGTTGATCAACACCGTCGGTGGATTGCGGCTCGCTAGCGCCGGCTGCAAGTAGCACCCGGCGGCGCTTTGTCGCCGGCCAGCGCGTATCGCAAGGTGATTCCAGGCCGGCCCCTCCATGCTGGCCCCATTCAGATCGTCGGTCGGTGCGTAGCCGGCCGCGATACCCGCAGCGATGAAATCACGGGCGACGGGACTGCGGCGCGCGCCCGTCGGTACATCGATGAACACCGGACCTTCGCCACCGTGATACTCGGACGCTCCGCCAGCGAAAGTCTCCTGGCGCTTGAAATACGGCAGAAGTTCCGGGTAGCTCCAGCCCTTGGCTCCGCCACGCACCCACTCAGCGAACACGCTGGGATGGCCCCGCTGGTGGCCCATCGCATTGATGCTGCTGGAACCGCCCAGCACCTTGCCGCGCGCCCAAGCATGAATGCGATCGCCAGTCCCCGCCTGCGCGACCGTCCGGTATTGCCAGTCGACGGTCGTACCCTGGAGTCCGGGCCACGCCAACGGATCATGGATTTCCGGCGCCGCATCTGGTCCACCGGCCTCCAGCACCAGAACCCGAGCGCCGCCCTCGGTCAAACGACGTGCGAGGACGCAGCCTGCGGAGCCCGCGCCGACGATCAGGTAGTCGAAGTGGTTAGTGCTCGACCCTGCCGACCGCGATGACTGGGCGCGGACCAGCGGCATTAGCGCTCCGGCGAGCGCACCAGCGACAATCATTTCACGGCGACCGATCATGCCGCCAAGGAAGACGCGAGCAGCGTCGCAATACCAAGGAACGAAAAGAAGCCAACGACATCTGTCACGGTAGTCAGGATTATCGACGAGGCCGTGGCCGGGTCTTGACCAAATCGCCGCAGAAGTATCGGCACCAACGCTCCGGCCAGACCAGCCGCCACCATCGAAATGACCATGGCGAATACGATCACGAGCACGAGTCCCATCGAGCGGCTCCAGATATACACCCCGAGAGCGGTTGTCGCGGCCACCGCCAGCCCATTTACGAGCCCCACCATGGCTTCCTTGCCGACGATTTGCGGCCAGTGGCGCAGACTAACCTCGCGCAGGACGAGGCCGCGCATGGTCACAGCCAGAGCCTGCGCGCCGGAATTGCCGGACTGCCCGGCGACGACTGGCAACAGCACCGCCAGCGCGGTGAACTTTGCAATGATACCCTCGAACATCCCGACCACGGCTGCCGCCAAGAATGCGGTCAACAAATTGATCTGCAGCCATGGCAGTCGCTTGCGCACGGCGAACAGGGTCGGTGAGAGCGCGCGCTCATCGGCGCTGGCACCGACCATCGTCTGCAGGTCGATACTGGTCTCCTCCTGGATAGCGCTCATCAACTCTGCCTGACGAATAACTCCTACATAGCGGCCGGCCTGACTAACGACCGGCAGGACGCTGAGCGGGTGCGTGTGCAGTATCTCCACCACGTCTTCGCGCGGATCGAGATCCGTTGCTGCCGCGATCACGCCGCGGAGAATCGTGCGTAGGGGCTGCTCCGGCGCTGTCAGCGCGAGGTCTTCTGCTTCGACTCGGCCGGTCAGTCGTCCCTGCTCATCCACGACGAACAATTCGCGCAGTCCCCGACGGCGAATGCTGCGCAGCCTTTCGATTGCCTCCGCGACTGTCATGTCCGCTCGCAATGGCCCTACCCGTGGATCCATCAGCCTGCCAGCGGTACCATCCGGATAGGCCATCAGCTGGCGCAGCTCTTGGGTCACTTGTTGGTCGAGTGATGCAAGCCACGCTTCGCGCGCCTGGGGATCGAATTGCAACAACGCCGCGACACTCGCAAGCGGATCCGATTCCGCCAACACCCTTGAAGCAAGTTCGCGCGGCATCTCTTCGAGCACGGCGTTTGCCACATCTGGCGCGAGGACTTCCCACACGCGCACGATTGCACGCTCGGCCTGCGGAGCCAGCATCTGTGCCGCCTCCTGTAACGGCATCGACTCGAGCTCGCGCGCCGCCTCACGTGGAAAATCGAACAAGTACCGCTCGTTCAGCGCGGCAACTACCTGCGCCGTTTCAGTGCTCACTACGTTCCCCAGCCACCGGCCTGATCGTGGGCAACGTGGCAGTCAGGGTCTCAATGATGCCAGACAGACTTTGCCAGTAGCTGCCAGCGAGTACACTTACTAGTGTCTCGGCCGCGTCGTCGTCGCGCGCCAGCCGACGAGCCCGCGCGAGGGCGCGAATCAGCGCATCGCGCGTCAAAACGCCAAGCAGCCGATCACCTCGCTCGACTACGGGCAGCGCAGACCCTCCTTGCCACCCAGGATGCGCCAGTGCGCCCGCGAGTGGCATCCTTGCCGGCAACACAGCGGGTGCTGCCAGCAGCAATGACCCGACAGCAGTCGACTCAGAGGCGCGCAGCACCGAATCCAGACGAACCCAGCCCAGCAATCGGCGCTCGGTATCGACAACGAATACTTCGTCCACCGCCGCATCCAGATTGCGGACTTTTTCCAGCAGATCACCAACGAGTGTCACGGCGAGCACCGCTACTACATTGGGATTGACGCATGCGCCAACAGAGTCGTCGGGATATCCCAGCAGCAGTCTGGTTGCGAACGCCGTTGCCGCCGGCAGCTGCGCGAGCAGCTGCACGCGCAATGGTTCGTCCACATGTCGCAAGATGACCACGGACGGCTGCTGCCCCAACTTCTCGATGAGAGCCGCCGCTCGTTCGATCGGTAGTGCGCTCAATACCGCAGCGGCGGCGCGCGGCTGCAGCTCTGCGAGCACGGGGCCGCCGACGCGCACCGGCACGGCCGCAAACAGTTCTGCCAGTGTCGCCGGCGCGGCGGACTCGAGAACCTGAGCGGCTTCCGCTGCATGGGATCGCATGAAGGCGATGGTCAATGCCTGTGTGTTACTCATGATCTGCGCCTGTGACGAGTGTCATCGGTTCGTCGTTGAACACGCGCGCCGGAATGACCACGCGCCCGTCGGCAGTATCAAGCACCAGTGACGTCGCTGTGAGATCGAGGATTCGACCCTCGAAGCCAGCGACACGCACTGTCTCGCCGATCCGGAACGCCTGGCGCAGATAGTGGGACCCGATGAGGTTCGCTACGTAGCCACGGGCTCCCAAACTAACCGCGAGCGCAACCCCGCCCAACACCGTGGCAAGCACGATGACGACGAGCACCGCGAGCCAAGTGACACGTATGCCGACCTGGTCTGCCCCAACCAGCAGCGCAGCAATGAGCGTGGCGCCCTGCGCCAGTCGAGCTAGAGCCGCGCGCTGCGGCGCCTCGAGTCGTTTGGCCGCCGAATGCACGAGATCGCCAACAAAACGCGCCAACAGAAAACCGGCCGCCGCAATAAGGAGGCCCGCGGCGAGCGTTGGCAAGTACTGCAGCAACCTCGCCAGCCACTCGGTAAAAGTGACCAAGCCAAGTACGTGCGTTGCAGCAGTGATGAAGAACAACATCACCGCCCAAAACACCAGCGTGCTAAACGCACCGGCCGAGCGCCGCACGCCTTCTCTTGCGGGGCTGCCCGTGGCGCGCTCGACCAACGTCTCGACAACCTGGAAGCTTCGACCTGCCAGTGCGCGCATCAGCCTCGCGACCAGCCATCCCACTAGCAGGAGCAGTATCGCACCGATGACGGCCGGAACATGTTCCAGCACTGTCGCCAGGAGGCTGCGCGCGGTGCTCATGATGGACTCGCCCAAACTCATGTCGTCCATGGAATCATTCCCCCGCATACGTCGCTTGAGCGATCCGGATCACTGCGCGGTATCGTCGGCCGCTCTACCGCCACCCTTGCAACAAGTTGTTAGTTATTTGCGCTTCAATTAACTACCATTATAGCGTATAATGGAGCAGCCGCGAAGTTCGCGGCGCACAAGACGAAAGACCCTTATGGTGCCGTTCTCGATTGCAGGCGTGCAAATGCACGTACCTGCGCTGCGTTCAAATCTCGATGCCGTTGTGCACCGCCTCGACATAGTGGTGGCACGTTTTCCGTGGGTCAACATGGTGTTGTTCAGCGAGCTGGCGCTGTGCGGCCCGGTCCATAGTCAGCCAGTCGCATTGCCGGGCCCCGAAGAGCAGACATTGCAACGGGCCGCTGCCAAACACGGCATATGGCTCATACCGGGATCGATTTTCGAGCTCGCGACAGACGGCCTGATCTACAACACCGCACCGGTCATTGCGCCGGACGGCAGCGTCGTCGCTCGGTACCGCAAAATGGTGCCGTTCCGGCCGTACGAGACGGGCGTAACCGCTGGCAGCGATTTCTGTGTCTTCGACGTGCCTTCCGTCGGGCGTTTCGGTCTGTCGATTTGTTACGATATGTGGTTACCGGAGACATCGCGTTCACTGACCGCGATGGGCGCGGAAGTTCTGTTGCATCCTGTGCTAACAGGTACGATCGATCGCTCCGTTGAGCTGGCGATCGCGCAAGCGACCGCAGCGCAGTTTCAGTGTTACGTTTTCGATATCAATGGCCTGGGCCCGGGTGGCTTTGGTCGCTCGCTGGTCGTGGACCCATCGGGCACAGTTCTTCACCAGGCCGGCGGCGGCGACGAGACGATCCCGATAGAGATCGATCTCGAATTGGTGCGTCGGCGGCGGATCCGGGGTATTCATGGCGGCCTCGGTCAACCACTGAAGAGCTTTCGTGATCGCGAGTTCGAATTGCCCGTTTACGATCGCTCAAGTGATACGGCGGCCTATCTCAATACGCTCGGCGCGCTGGAAATGCCGGGCCAATCCTAGAAGCTGCGCGCCCCAGGAATGCCTTCATGACGAACAGAAACACAACGCCGGCGTCGGATTCTGGCGACGCAGTTGCATCTTTGACAGAGTACTACAGCGCTTCGCAATTGCGCAGCGATCGCTGGATCAATCTGAAGTCAGCCTGCACACGACTCGCCGGCGCTGCCGATCGCGGCCCGCTCGAGCGACGAGTCCGCAATCTGCTGATTTCCCTCGAACCAATCGAATTCTATTGGGCGTTTCCCAGTGAGAGTGCCTGGAAGGCTCTGTGGCAGCTGCTGGAACGTGGGCAATTCGAGGAATTGTCACGCAACGTATCGCTGATCGTACGTGCGCTCGTAAGTGGGTCTTATCGTCGCCGTACCCGGCAGGGTTCCGAACTGGATGATGATCTTGCGGCACTGGAAGAAGACTTGCGCGACGACCAGACCGACGAGCGCACCAAGGTGCCGCCCTACTTCGAGGTTCTGATCGTTGACTCGCTGACGCCAGCTCAGCAAGACAAGCAGCGGCATGCATTGCAGAGGGCGCGTCGCTCCGACGACAGTTTCATCTATGAGCCCGTCTTCGTGCCGAGTTTCGAAGATGCGCTGATAGCGGCGCTGTTCAACTTCAATATCCAAAGCGTCGTGATTCGGCCAGGGCTTACCGGCAAGTCACGCAATCAGATCGAGTTCCTGCGTCGCTACATCCGCCGCATCGGCGGGCGCGAGTTGGCGAGCTACGATGCCGAAGTTTGGCAGTTCGAGCTGTCGCGGTTGTTGCACGAGATCCGTCCGGAGATCGACATCTATCTCGTTACCGACGAGTCGGTCGAGGTCATCGCCGGACTAGAATTACGCGGCTGTCGGCGCGTGTTCTACAACCAGGACGATTTCCTGGAGCTGCATGTCAACATACAGCGCGGGGTAGACGCGCGCTACGAGACGCCGTTCTTCAATGCCCTCAAGCAGTACTCGCGTCGGCCAACAGGTGTTTTTCACGCTCTGCCGATCAGTCGCGGCAAGTCGATCGTCCGCTCTCACTGGATCGGCGACATGATCGATTTCTACGGCATCAACGTCTTCATGGCCGAAACCTCGGCAACTTCCGGCGGGCTCGATTCGCTGCTGGCGCCTACCGGCTCGCTGAAGCTGGCGCAGGAGTACGCGGCACGAGCATTCGGCGCTGAGCGTACCTATTTCGCGACCAACGGCACGTCGACGTGTAACAAGATCGTGGTCCAAGCGGTGGTGCGGCCGGGCGATATCGTGCTGGTCGATCGCGACTGTCACAAGTCCCACCATTACGGCATGGTACTGGCCGGAGCTCAGGTCGTGTACCTGGATAGCTACCCCCTGAACGAATACTCAATGTATGGCGCTGTGCCACTCAAGGACATCAAGCACCGGCTCCTCGAGCTGAAAGCCGCGGGCAAGCTCAATCGCGTGCGAATGCTGTTGCTGACGAACTGCACATTCGACGGTGTCGTCTACAACGTCGAACGTGTCATGGAAGAGTGTCTGGCGATCAAGCCCGATCTCGTTTTTCTCTGGGATGAAGCCTGGTTCGCGTTCGCGCGCTTCGGCACCATCTACAGGCAGCGGACCGCGATGTATTGTGCCGAGACTTTGCGTGATCGGTATCGGACCCCCGAGTATCGCGAGCGCTGGCAAGCGCAGCAGGCTGCGCTGCGCGACGCTGATAGCGCTGCGTTGCTCACCGAGCGTTTGCTGCCAGATCCCGACAAGGTGCGGATTCGTGTCTATGCCACCCAGTCGACGCACAAGACGCTCACCTCGCTGCGCCAAGGGTCGATGATTCACGTGCGCGACCAAGATTTCAAAGGAGAAGTAGCGCAGGCCTTTCACGAGGCTTATATGACGCATACTTCGACTTCGCCCAATTACCAGATCCTGGCGTCACTTGATTTGGGCCGACGTCAGGTCGAGCTGGAGGGGCTGGAGCTGATTCAGAAACAAGTCGAGACAGCGATGGCGATCCGCAAGGCCGTGAACACCCATCCACTGATCAGTAAGTACTTTCGCGTGCTCAATGTGAGCGACATGGTGCCCGCCAAGTATCGTCCTTCAGGCGTCGACTCTTACCTCGACAACGAGGGGGCGTGGAGCGAAATGTGGGATGCGTGGTCTGAGGATGAGTTTGCGATCGACCCGTCCCGCATCACTCTGGCGGTCGGTGCCACGGGGTACGACGGCGATACCTTCAAGAATGCGGTGCTGATGGATCGGCACGGCATTCAGGTCAACAAGACGTCGCGCAACACCGTGTTGTTGATGACGAATATTGGCACGACACGGTCGTCAGTTGCATATCTGATCGAGGTGTTGGTCGATATAGCCCGCGAGTTGGACGAGCGCCTCGACGACGCCGGCGGCATGGAACGGCGATCATTCGACCACAAGGTTAGGTCGCTGATGCAAGAGCTGCCGCCCCTGCCCGACTTCAGTCGGTTTCACGATGCCTTTCGCGCCAACGATGGCAGCACCACGATCGAGGGCGACATTCGCTCAGCGTTCTTTCTCGCATATGACGAAAGTCATTGCGAATATTACATGCTGGAGGACGACAGCCTGGAACAGGCCATGCAAGATGGTCGCGAGCTGGTTTCCACCTCATTCATCATTCCCTACCCACCCGGCTTCCCGATTCTGGTGCCTGGCCAGATCATTTCGCGTGAGATTGTCGCGTTCATGCGCGCACTCGATGTCAAAGAGATCCATGGTTACGAACCCGAACTCGGCCTGCGCGTCTTTAGTCAGGCAGCGCTGGACGAGCAAGCGATAAAGCCTGGGTCTGTGGGACAGTAACAACAGGAGCTATAGATGCCTGCAGCGAAGAAACTTCGAAATATCTCCGAGATTCGGCGGTATTTCCATCGTAACGAGACACCGATCTATTTCGTCAGCGCGACCAACTTCAACCTGTTGGGCGTTGACGAGTGGGTTAGAAACTTCAAATACATCAACTATATCGATTGCTATGACGGCAAGCACCCGAACGTCTTTTGCCCACCAGAGATGCCGCACGCCGAGTTCGAATCCATCGAGGACATCAACAATTACTTGCTGCAGCACAAGAGCGTCGTCGATCTCATTGAAAAACGCGGCGGCAAACCGAAACTGACGTTCCTCATGTTCGACGAGCGAACCGAGAAACTTGCTCAGGAAATCGGCGCCCAGATCTGGTTCCCAAAGGCGAAGCTACGAAATCGAATCGACAACAAGATAGAAACGGTGCGTATCGGCAACAAGGCCGGCGTCCCGAGCGTCCCTAACACGCTTGCGAAACTGAAGGATTACAAGCAACTCGGCAAAATTGCGACCGACGCTGGCTTGGGTCGTGATCTGGTATTGCAGTCCGCCTACGGTGACAGTGGCCACACGACCTTCTTCATCAAGTCGGAGGATGATTTCCGCGCGCACGCCAGCGAGATCATCGATCATGGCGAGATCAAGATCATGAAGCGGATCAACTGTCGCGGCGCAGCCATTGAAGCTTGCGCTACGAAAAACGGCACGATCGTTGGTCCCTTGATGACCGAACTGGTGGGCTTTCCCGAGCTGACTCCATACCGCGGCGGCTGGTGTGGCAATGAGATATTTCCGGATGCGTTCACGCAGAAGATCCGCAACAAGGCACGCGACTACACCTTCAAGTTTGGCGAACAGCTGCGCAAAGATGGCTTTCGCGGCTACTTCGAGCTGGATTTCTTGAGTGATCTCAAGTCAGGTGAGCTCTACCTTGGGGAACTGAACCCCCGAATTACAGGCGCCAGCTCGATGACCAACCACGCGGCTTTTGCGCACGCAGATGCGCCGTTGTTTCTATTCCACCTGCTCGAATTCTCCAATGTGCCGTTTGAACTCGACATTGATGAGCTGAATGGGCGCTGGGCTGCGCGCGAAAACATCGATGTATGGTCTCAGATCGTAATCAAACATACAGAGAACACGGTCGACGTTTTGACAAATGCGCCACAGACTGGCATTTGGCGGATGCGAGAGGATGGCGGCGTAGACTACAACCGCTTCGACTACCATCGACGCGCCGTCGAGTCCGAACGCGAAGCGTTCTTCCTGCGTATTCTCAAACCGGGTGAGTATCGCTATGAAGGCGCTGATCTCGGCATCCTGGTGGTGCGGGGACGGGTGATGAACTCAAAGTTCGAGTTGACGGAACGGGCTCGGCGCTGGATCAGTGGCATACGCGGTTATTACCGTGGCGCGCCGCTCGCTGCAGCAGCGCCACCGCCGGAACCGCATTTCAAGATCATGTGAGCGGATAGGACGAGTCGCCGACAGGTGCAACTGAATTTCAGACTGATCTCGGAGGATCGGCCGGCGGCTGAATGGCTGGCGTTGTTTCGCCAGCTTTGGCCGCACCATCGTGCCTGGTATTTGAGCGAATCGTTGCGCGACAGGCCGACGTTTCTGGAGTGCCGGCGTGCTGTCGGCAAGTACTTGCCCGAGTTTCTGCCACTGTATCGCGAACTCTGTGAACTCGCCGGTGGTGGCGATCTGGAATCGCGATTCCTGAGTCTGTACTGCCCACCGGCTTATCTGAGCGCTTGCTCGCAGGCCGTTTGGCAGGGATCGCCGCCGCTGCTGGTGCGCAATTACGACTATAGCCCGCAGGCTTTCGATGCTGTGCTGCTGCGTAGCCGCTGGCTGGGTCGTCGGGTGCTGGGCATGTCGGACTGCATCACGGGTCTGCTCGACGGCATCAATGATTGCGGCCTCGCAGTGACCTTGACGTTTGGCGGACGTCGAGTAGTCGGGAAGGGGTTTGGCGTGCCGATCATCTTGCGGTACGTACTCGAAACGTGCGAGACGGTTGCGGAGGCGGCGGCCGTGCTAACACGAGTGCCCTGCCACATGGCCTACAATGTCACTGTGCTGGATGCGGCCGGCAATTGGGCGACGGTCTACCTCGGGCCGGACCGCAAGGCCTTTGTGTCTCGCGCTGCGGTTGCGACCAACCACCAGGAGCGTGTCGACTGGGCAACTCACGCGGCCGCTACCGCATCGGTTGAGCGTGAGCGCTTCCTGCTCAATGAGCTTGCTCGCGGCCGCCCAACAAAAGAAGAGTTCATCGCCGCCTTCTTGCGTCCGCCGGTCTATTCTTTGGCCTTCGATCGCGGTTTCGGCACTCTTTACACCGCAGTGTATTCCGTCGCCGAGGGCTCATTGCAAATGCACTGGCCTGGCGCCACTTGGCCAATTGCCCTTGAATCGGACTCAATCGGTGGATTCCCCATTCACTACCCGTCGCATGCGGTGCTCGCGGCAACGCGGTAGACGCTGCACCTGCCCGTGGTCGAACGACGTGCCGCGGCACGCTCGCAACTCATATTGGGTGAATTCGCGGGCAGCGTTGAGTCTGGGTAAGTTTGCGGTACTTCTCATCCGGGAGACCAAGCTTGAGTTCGATTGCCTTAGCTGCCGTGGTGCTGCTCGGTGTCGCTGCCTGGGTTGTGCGCATCTACAACCGGTTGATCCGCGACCGGAATCGCGTCGCCCAGTCCTGGAGTGACGTCGCTGTGCAACTGCGTCGACGACACGACCTCGTGCCGCGGCTGGTCGAAGTCACCAAGGGCTACGCCAGTTTCGAGCGCGCCTTACTCGAGAGTGTTGCCGAGATGCGCAACGTCGCCCGCCGCCTGACATCACCTGCTGCACTCACACCAGTGGAGTCTGATCTCGCCGCCAACCTGCACCGCATGATCGTGATCGGCGAAGCTTATCCCGAGCTCAAGGCGAGTGACAATTTCCTCGCCCTACAGCGGGAGTTGTCCGAGACGGAAGATCAGATTCAATTCGCACGACGCTACTACAACGGTGCGGTGAATCTCTACAACACTCGCATAGATAGCGTCCCCGACTTGCTCGTCGCGCGGAGCATGCGATTCCGGCCTGCAGAGTTTTTCGATCTCGATACGGAATCGCAGGCTGCCGTTCCGCCGGTGATCATGCAATGAGACGGGCACATGCAGCCCGAGTAGTCGGATTGCTGGCGTTGCTGGCCGCTCAGGGTCTCGCATTCGCTGCGGAGCGGATCATCGCGTTCGACAGCGTGATAGAGGTTCGCAGCGACAGTGAGCTCGAGGTGCGCGAGGCAATCGTGGTAGAGGCGCGCGGCGAGAACATCAGACGCGGCATCTATCGCGACTTTCCCACGCGCTACCGGCGCGCGAATGGCGAGCGAGTCGTGGTGGGATTCGAAATCCTATACGTACAACGCAATGGAGCGATCGAGAAATTCAGGCTAGAGTCGATCGCCAACGGCAGACGAGTCTACATCGGAGATCCCGAGCGCTTGATTCCACCAGGGATCCATACGTACGTGATCGCCTATCGAACTGATAGGCAGCTCGGATTTTTTGCGGACCACGATGAGTTGTATTGGAACGTAACGGGCAATGGCTGGGCATTCCCGATCGAAACCGTCAGTGCGGAGGTGCGATTGCCGCGCGGTATCGACCTTGACCTGATCACCGCCGTGGGCTACACAGGTGTTCAAGGTGCGACGGGCAGCGATCTCGCGGTAAGCCTGACCGAACGCGGTCCAAGTTTCCGCAGCACTCGTTCGCTCGCGCTCGGTGAGGGGCTAACGATAGCGGTGAGCTGGCCCAAGGGCGTGGTCTCTCCTCCAACCCGCGGCATGCGCTTGCGCTATATGTTGCGCGACTCGTGGCTCGCATTCCTGGTCGGCGCCGGGCTCCTTACGCTGCTCGCCTACTACCTCTACGCCTGGAGTCGCGTCGGGCGAGATCCGCCGGCTCGCGTCACAGTGCCGCACTACCAAGGTCCTGCGGGCCATTCTGCAGCCGCTATGCGTTACGTCAGGCGGATGGCATACGACCAACGTTGTTTCGCCACCGGCATCTTGAGTCTCGCTGTGAAAGGGGTCATCAGTATCGCTGAGACCGAAACTGGCCTGTTCGGACTGAAGAAGCTGTTTGTGCTGCATCGAACCGAGCGCTCACCACTGAATGCAGCGCTGACCAAAGATGAACTTGCGTTGTTCGATACGCTGATCGGCACGCGCTCAAGCTTGGTTCTCCAGCAAGAAAACCATGCGACGCTGCGGGCGGCTCGGAGCGCACATGAAGCCAGCCTGCAAGCTCAGTACAAGGGACGCTTGTTCAATCTCAATACGCTCTGGTATGCGCTTGGGCTGGTCATCGCGATCCTGTTCGCTGTTGTCGCATTGATGGCGGGACAAGCGCAGGGATTCAACCTGTCCTGGCTGTTCAGCCAACCGGCGGGCTGGGCAACGCTCGCGATGCTGGTGGCAGGCGTCGTAGCCGCGGCGGTGTTCGGTAAATTGCTGCGCGCACCGACCTTGACGGGACGTCCGGTGCTTGATCAGATCGAAGGGTACAAGATGTATCTCAGCGTGGCCGAAGGCGACGCGTTGAAACTCGTTGACACACCGCCGTTGACCAATGAACTGTTCGAACTCAATCTTCCCGCGGCGCTCGCGCTCGGCGTCGAACAACGTTGGGCGGAACGGTTCGCACAAGTGTTCTCGATGCGGCCAGTAGAGGATAGCCCTGCCTGGTACAGCGGCGACTCGTGGCGAGGTGTCGGACGCGCAGATTTCGCCGTGTCGTTTGGCTCGTCGTTCACCAACGCGATCTCAGCGGCGTCGAGCCCACCGGGATCGAGCTCGGGCGGGGGTGGAGGCGGCTCGTCTGGAGGCGGTGGTGGTGGTGGCGGTGGCGGTGGTTGGTAGTCGGACGGGCATCGTCAAAGGTCGGCTCATTGCGCGATAGCGGGCACCGTACCCAGGAATCTCGCCACGGTCTCCGACCACGCTTCCGGCTGCTGATCCATGATGTCGACGCCGCCGCCCTCGAGTTCGGCGTAGGCGAAATCGGGACGCAACTCACGCGCGCGCTGCGCCAAGTCGTAGATCATATCGGTCGTGTTGGTCAATATCAGCGTTCGGTGCCGCAGCTTCGCCAACGCCGCCGCATGATCGTATCGATAGGCAGCATTGTGACCGTACCAGAACGGACCCAGGCCCTGGAATTTTTCCACGACGACGCGAGTCGTCAGCTTAGGATCCGCTCCCGGGCCGTACATCTCAAAGCGGCGCCGGAAACTCTCTGCCAGATGACTGCCATCGGCCTTGTACTCGAAATCGATCTCGTCGACCTGCAGTTTCTGCAGCAATTCCGCGCGCCGTGCCGCCGTGATCGGAAATGGACCGTTGACGATCAGATTGCGGATACGATCCGGAAACTGCAGCGCAACCTCGGTAGCCAGCAGCGCGCCCGTGTGGTGGCCCAGTAGATCCGCCTGTTCGATGCCGAGCGCGTCGAGCAACGGCGGCACGATGCGGGCCCAGTCCTCGACCTTGGGCACGAAGTCGGTCGGATCAGACATCCCGAATCCGGGCAGGTCGACACCAATGGCGCGGATACCGCGCCTCGCGAGCGGCAAATAGACCGCGTCGAACTGACGCGCCGACATCGGTGCCTGGTGGAAGAGCACCAAGGGCCGACCGGTGGGCCCGGTGTCGTAGTAGTGCACGAGTCCGAACGGCCCGTCGACATAGCCACGTTTACGCGCAGTAGCCGGCATGTTGGCCCTCGTCTCGGCTGAACTCAGTACGGCACTCAACGGCACGGCTACCAAGGCGGCTCCCAACAAGACGCGACGAGTCGTTGAATCCTTCATGAGTCCGCCCTAACCTCTGCCAAAAAAGTAGTACAGGATCGCCGCGAACACGATCGCATCGACGATGACTATCCAGCGGATCAGCTTCTTGCGGGTCACTTTGGCGCGCTCACGGAACAGCGCCGCGAGTTGCGGGTCCACCTCGAGTGCGTCGTCGAGCCGCTGCTTCGCCTGCGCGAGATCCAGCCCTTCGCGCTCACGGATGATCTTGAGGGCTGCAATCGCGCGGCCCTCCCCCAGGGCAACTTTGGCCTCCGTCGGCAGCGGCTTGAAGTCGCGCGCTGTCAGAGTTTCTCCGGCCCGACCCGCACGAGTGCCTTGCCGAAATTCTTGCCACGCATCAGATCGCAGAAGGCTTGCGGCGCCTGCGCCAGTCCTTCTGTTATGTCTTCGCGGTACTTGAATTGACCGCTCTTGATCCAGCCACCGACCACAGTTGTGAGTCGCGGCTGCATGGCTAGATGGTCGTACACGACCAGTCCCTTCATCGTCGCCCGTGCGCCCACGACCGGCCCCAGGAAAGGTCCCGCCGGTGGCTTGTCCATGCTGTACGCCTCGATCATGCCACACAGCACGATGCGCGCGCCCATCGCGAGATTACGCAGCACGGCCACCAAAGTGTCGCCCGCGACGTTGTCGAAATAGACATCGATGCCATTGGGGCACGCAGCCTTGAGGTTAGTCGCGAGGTCACCTACCTTGTAATTCACACAAGCTGCGAAGCCGAGCTCTCGCACCGCGTAGTCACATTTTTCTTTCGAACCAGCGATACCAACAACGCGCGCGCCCATCAGACGCGCCGTCTGCCCGGCGGTACTGCCCACGGGCCCGGTGGCAGCCGAGACCACGAAGGTATCGCCCGGCTTCGGCTCACCTAACGACACCGTGCCAGCAAAGCCGGTGAGTCCGGGCATGCCGAGCACACCCAAAGCGGTGGAAATCGGCGCGACCGAGGCATCCAGCTTGCGCACGCCTTGCCCGCTGGATAACGCATACTGCTGCCAGCCGTTGCGAACGGCGACGTAATCGCCAGACTTGAAGTCCGCGTGCCTGGACTCCACGATCTGCGCGACGGTCTCACCAACCATCACATCGCCTGGCGCCAGCCGATCCTGGTAGATCTGGCTGTTCTTCATCACGTTGCGATAGTAAGGATCGAGCGAGAGATAGATGGTCCGCGACAGGAACTGCCCTTCCGTCGGCTTGGGAATTGCGACCGTGTCCGCGCCGAAATCCTCAGGGGTAGGTAACCCCTGAGGACTGCGGGCGAACGTTATCCGCTGATTAGTTTTGCTCACTACTCGTCATTCTTCAAAGCTGACCGAGCACGTGCTCGGCCGAGGATACTTCGAACTTGCCAGGGGCTTCGATATTCACCTTCGTCGCGACACCGTCCTTGACCGTGATTTCGAAACGCTGGCCGCGCGTACCCATGCCGAAGCCGCTGGCATCGAGCGACAATCCAAGTGCCTTCGCATAGTCGCCGTTGCCGTCCGCCAGCATCAGCACCTTGTCGCCGACGTTGCTCGACTTGCCCCAGGCGTTCATTACGAAAACGTCGTTCACCGCCATGCAGGCGATCGTATCGACGCCCTTGGCCTTGAATTTGTCGGCGTGTTGCACGAAGCCCGGCAAATGCTTGGCATCACAGGTCGGCGTGAATGCGCCGGGCACTGAAAACAACACCACGGTCTTGCCCTTGAACAATTCGTCGGTACTGATGTCCTTGGGACCATCCTTCGTCATGTGCTTGAGCGTGCCCGAGGGCATCTTGTCGCCAGCTTTGATCGTCATATGTCTATCTCCGAAGTCTAAACGGGGGACAGATTGCCGTACGGCCGCGCGAGGTACTGGCCCAGCGGCTCGCCGACAACCTTGCCCTGATTGTAAATGAGATTGCCTCTCAAGAACGTACTGACCACGCTGGCGGACATCTCCATACCTTCGAAAACAGAATATCCCTGCGACGATTCGGACAGTTCGCCGCTTGCCACGAAGCCCTTGTTCGGATCCACGAGCACGATGTCGGCATCGTAGCCCACAGCGATGTCGCCCTTGGACACGAGGCCAAAGCGCCGCGCCGCGTTGTAGGAAGTCAACTCGGCAACCTTGTTCAGGCTCAGACCACGCTTGCGGCCCTCGGTTAGCAGTGCAGGCAGGAGGTACTCGGTGCCACCGAAGCCTGACTTCGACATGAAGATCGGCGTATCAGCGCCCTGCCCGCTATTGTGGGTCTTGGACTCTGCCTTGCAGCAAGCGTGATCCGAACAGACCCAGTCGAGCTTGCCAGCGAGCAGTTGCTCCCAGAGGTACTCGACATCCTCGCGCGAGCGGATCGGGGGATTTACCTTGGCCCAGCTCTTGGCCGGCGTGTCATAGTCGAGACACAGATGGCCGATCGTGACCTCGCGCCGGAAATTGACATGCGGGAACGCCTTGGCCATCGTGAGCGCTGCGTCGACCGCCTTGCGCGACGTCAGGTGCAGCAAATTGATATTGACGCAGTTGGTCTCGTTGGCGAGATAGGACGCTATCGAGATCGCGAGCCCCTCGCTATGCGGTGGCCGCGCAGCGCTGTAGGCGCGCAGCCCCGTCAGCGGCGCACAATCGACGCAGCTCGGATCGAAGGTCTTGCCATGCAGGTAGGTATCGAGGTCCGTAATCTTGGCGCCGCCTTCCACCATCTTGGTGTAGGCGTTGAGAATATCGGCCAGTTCGCAATGTAGGCTGAGTGAGATGGATTCCTGCAGATGCGGATACTTCTGCATCGCGCGCTGGATGCCGCGCATGACGAACTCGAAATGCGCGATGTCGTATTTTTCGTTCTCGCCAACCATCAAGAAATCACGCTGCGAGTTCGACGCGCCGTGCAAGCCGTAGCCCCCGTAGAACATGAAGATCTTGAACGAGGTAACACCGTAGCGTTCGATCAGCATGTCGATTTCGCCGATATGCGTCCGATCGAGCGGCGCGAGGTGGTACGCATAGTCCACATAGAAGTTGTCTTTCGATGCGTCGAGTACCTCCGGAAACACCTCAGCGTACGGTCCGCCGCGCTGCATGTAGTACTGACCGGTGCGCATGTAGTTGAGGCTCGAGGTAACGCCGCCCTGCGCCGCCGCCTTGCTCTCGGTCACGGCATCCTCGGCCAGCGGCGCATAGATGCCGCAGTGCATATGCGGATCGACGAGGCCGGGGAACGCCAGCATCATTTTGGCATCCAGCAGGCTGTTGCCCGCCGCCGCCGGTATGTTGGCAGCCACCTTGGCGATCCTGCCGTGCCTGATGCCTATGTCCATCTTCGGCGTCGCGGATTTCTTGGGACGCACCAGCGTCACGTTCTTGATGACGAGATCATAGCGGGGAGTTGGCATAGTGGGACCCTTGGACTATTGCAATAGAAACAACGACAGCGACGGCCAGAACGCCACGATGGCGAGCGCCACGACCATCAACGCCAGAAACGGCACGACGGCGCGGCACACGAAGCCGAAGCTCTCACGAAATGCGGTCATCGCGACGATGATATTGAGCCCCATTGGGGGCGTCAGATAGCCGATCTCGAGATTGACCGTCATCATTATGCCGAAATGCACCGGGTCGATTCCCTGCGCCTGCGCCAATGGCTGCAGGATGGGCGACAGAATGAGGATAGCCGACCCGATGTCCATCAGGAGGCCCACCACGAGCAGCAGCGCGTTCGTGATCAGAATGAAGGAGGTTTTGGTCGTGATGACATCGCCCAGCAGCGCCACCATCATGCCCGGCACCTGTTGGAACGCCAGGAATTTGTTGAGCGACAGGGCCATCAGCAGGACTGGAAACAAACCGCCTAACAAGCGCGTCGTGTCCGTGCCCACTCTCACCATGCCTCTGAGGTCGAGCTGCCGGTACACGAACAATTCGATGACGATCGCGTAGACCACCGCGACGGCTGCCGACTCGGTTGCCGTGAACTGACCAGAATAAATTCCGCCCAGGATGATCACTGGCATGAGCAACGCCCAGATGCCATCCTTCAGACTGTCGAAAAACTCCGTGCCAGACCAGGATCCCAGCCGCAGGCGCCAGTTCATCGCCACCGAGTACGCGGTGAAAAAACCTAACAAGAGTAGCCCCGGCCCGACACCCGCCAGGAACAGGTCGGCGATCGATGTCTGCGTCATCACGCCATAGAGGATCAGGGGGATCGACGGCGGGATGATGATCCCGAGCGTCGAACCTGCGCAGATCAGTCCCAATGCAAAGCTGCGCTTGTAGCCGGCCGCGAGCAGCGCCGGATACATGACTGAGCCGATCGCGAGCAAGGTAACCGTGGAAGACCCTACGATCGCCGAGAACAAGCCGCAGGACAGAGCCGTCGCCACAGCGAGACCGCCCGGAATCGGCCCGACGATGGCGCGCATCACGCGGATCAGGCGACTGGCGATGCCGCCCTCTGCCATGATCGCGCCGGCCAGCAAATACAGTGGGATCGGCAGCAGCACGTCCTGGTTGAGCGCGTCCCAGCCGTCGAGCACGACATTGTCGAGTCGGCCATCGCCCCACACATACCAGGCGAATCCGGCGACCACGAACAGCACGACCAGCAGGTACTGGCGCAGCAACAACAACGACACCACTGCGCCGCCCAGGATCAGACCGGCCATCGAACCGCTCATCGGTCCCGACCCGCCGATGCTGCCGGCATCGTCGTATCTGCTGACACCCGAATATCAACGTCAGCCTCGCTCCGTTCGGCGGGACGCAGCTCCGGTACGAGCGAATATAGGCCGTGTCGCAGCGTGCCGAGGCCGAACGCGAGTGGCAGACAGAGCTGAATCGGCCACACCGCTATGCGCAGTACTGTGGAGGTATCGGCCAGGGCGATAGTCTCGAGCAGCACCTTGATGGAGAGATACGTGAGAACGCCAAATGCGATGGCGGTTAGCAATTCCTGGATACGCGTCAGCGTGAAATCCCAACTCGCCGGAAACCAGCGGTCCACGAAACGCGGCCGCAAATGAGCGCCGCTCGCAGACGCTACGCCGATCCCCACCATCGTCAGCACGATATTGGCGAACACGCCGACTTCGCGCGCCCAGATCAGGCCGCTGCCCGAGACACGCCGCACGATCACATCGGCGAAGATCACCACGATCAGCACGACGAACGCAGCCGTGGTAATGAAAATCTCGGCGCGCCGAATAGCTGACAACAGCGCCGCGAGTCGTGAGCGCCCGCTACTCACTTATCGGTGCGTTCCGTGTGTGGTGCAGTTTGCCCAGCGGGCGACTGGCGCCGTTCTGCCAACGACTTCTTGAAGACCGTCCAGCTGGTCTCGTCGGGCCCCTCGATGCTTCGCGGCGCACTCAGGAACTTTGGCGCCACGCGGCGTATGTGATCATGTAGTTTAGCAGGTATATCTTCTAAACCATTGATAAGCTTTATCCCCCGAGCGTGGTAAAGCAAGTAGCCCTGATGCTGTCCCATTTCCATCCACGGCAACCAGGGGCCGACTCTGGACCAGGACCCTGTGCTTGGCACCGAGGTCAGCTTGCGGTTGGCGAGATCGCTCATTTTCGCGTAGTCGTTGAACAGCTCCACTGCCTCATAGTAATCGCCGCTGGAATAAAGCGGATAGGTAGCGCGATCGAGTGGGTTCGGATACCGCAGGGGTATCTCGCGATAGAAGATCACGTTGTCGCCCTGCACCAGCTGGCGTATCGGCGTGCCCTGACCGGCAATGAACTTGCGGTTCACGGGGTCGTTCTGGATTGGCACTACCTTGACCAGACGTTCGATGAACGGATTCTGCCAATGATCAAGTATCTCGCCCGTGTTGAGATCCGTGTAAAAACCAATTTCGCGCGACAGCCGTTGATAGCCGCCCTCGATCCGTTCGTAACGCCCCACGCCGACGACGCGAACGCCGAAAACTGGTCTGGCCTTGGCGCCTGGGATCACCGCAAATACGGTGCCCTCTGCATAGGCCACATAGGGCTTGCCGCTGGTGTCGCCGACCACGCGCACGTATGACTCGAGCTGAGTTTTCGGATCGGACAAGTCGAGGCTCGGCGTCTCGGCATTGGCCGCGAGCGAAGCCGCGGTGCCCGCGCACAGCAGCACCAGCGTATGCAAGCGCATCGACATTGTCACGGCGTTTCTCCCGCAGCGGCCGTTGGCGCGGCCGCACTCTTCAGCATGGCGACGAACCGGGCATCGCCATTGCGCTCGACCAGTTCGAGTGCCGACACACCGGCTGCATTCTTGGCGTCGAGGTCCGCGCCGTGACGCACAAGGAATTTCGCGGTCTCCTGGCGGGCGTTGCGCACCGCGAGATGCAACGCCGTCAGTCCGTCGGGTGTTCGCTCGTCGATCTTCTGGTCGCGCGACACTAACAAGTTGACGATACCGGTCAATCCCTGCGCGGCGGCGTGGTGTAGCGCTGTGTAGCCGGCCGCATCGCGGGCGTCGAGGTCCGCGCCGCCTTCAATGAGGGCTTGCGCCGAACTGGCCTGACCTGCTCTGGTCGCAGCGAGGAGCGGCGTATCACCGCTCGTGTCGACCTCGTTGGCATCCGCCCCTTCTGCGAGAGCGGCTGCAACAGCCGCGCGATCATTCTTCTCGATCGCTTCCTCGAGCTTCGGCTTGCCGCAAGCCGCCAGTGCGGCGGCGAACAATGCAACAAAGATTGGCGCAACGGCAGACTTCATTTCTGACTCCCCGATTTGTCGTTCCTGGCCGGCGCCGAAGTCGGCGCCAAGTGCATACGATACACGTAGGCCTCGGCACGGTATTCGGCCACCACACGCTCCACCGCGCGACCGCGGGTATCCAGCACGACACGCACGAGCTTGAGCACCGGGGCCCCCACGTCGATACCCAGTGCCTTGGCGGTCTCCATGCCGGCGAGTGTCGCACCGATCCACTGCTCCGCCTCACCCACTTTCACGCCGGCGCGCCGCAATAGCTCGAACATCGGCACACCGGAGTCGGACAGCCGTTCGACTCGCGCCGCGATATCGAGTGGCACAAACGTGTGAATCCTGCCGAGCGGCGCGCCACGTAGCAGGCGCACGTGCGACTCACGCTGTACGAGCTCGCCATCGGCAAGCCCGAGCGCCGCGCGCGTTTCCTCATCCGGCACGACCTGCTTGCTGCGCACGTTGCGTACCTGGGTAAGTGCCCCCAGGTCCGCCACATAGTGCAGCGCCTCATTGAGGTCGACGGAAGCCGCGGCGCGCGCCGCAATCATGGCGACGAAGGTGCCGCGGCCTTGCTCGCGTACCAACCAGCCTTCGCGCACCAACTCATCCACTGCTTTACGGACCGTGATCCGCGACACCTTGAAGGCATCACACAGCTCAGCTTCCGTGGGTATTTGCTGCCCCGGTCGATAGGTGCCATCGCGCACCCAGGCACGGACGCCGACGTACACCTGATGATAACGTGGCGTCGCCGACGCACGCGACGCCGGTGCTACCTTGCCGGGTTTCGCGCCCGCAGGTCTGGTTCGCGGCCCCGGTTGCCGTACCCGCACTGCTTGCTTGCCCGACGCCATGTTTCGCATCCTCAATCCAGCACCACGCCGCCGCTAATATTCATCACGGTGCCGGTGATGAACGCCCCGCCGTCGCCGGTCAAGTAGTCTATCGCCGCGGCTACTTCGTCAGGCTTCCCCAGACGTTGCAGTGGTACGGACTGAATCAGCCGCGCGCGGATCTCTGCGGCGAAGCGCCCCACCATTGGCGTATCGATCGGGCCCGGCGCGAGGCAATTCACGCGGACACCCTGCGGTGCCCATTCCTTCGCCAAATAGCGCGTCAAATTGATGATGCCCGCCTTGGCCACCGCGTAAGCCGGCCCGGACAAGGCGCTGCCGCCGTTCAGCGCATTGGTGGACGCCATCAAAGTCAACGTACCGTGGCGAGCGCTCAAGGCGGACGCTGCAGCCTTGGCAAGCAGAAACGCAGAATCCAGATTGACGGCTAACAAGTTACGCCATTCGGAGAACGATACGTCGGTCAAGGGCCCGGTCCCGCCTCGCCCAGCCAGATGCACGACGTGGTCGAGCTGGCCGAACTGGCGGGCGCACGCTTGCACTGCCTCGGTGACTGCGCGCTCGTCCGTGACATCGAGACTCGCTGCGGCGAAGTCGGACTCGGTACACGGAATGGCAGACAATGCGAGATCGGTCGCGTACACCCGCATGCCGCGCTGCCGCAAGCGAGCTACGACTGCCTTGCCGATCCCGCCGGCGGCACCGGTAACGAACGCGACCGGCGTGGCGGTCGCGTCAGGCGGCATGCTTCCGGACTAGTTTCGCGTGGATGCCGTCGAGCATCGCGTAGCGCATCGCGGCCGACGCGCGCACCGCCGCAATGGCGCGTTCCTGCAGCTCGGGCGACGTGGCATAGCGCTCGGTCAGCTCGAGGCCGACATGGGCGTGCTCCGTGTCGCCTTCGATGTGTACGTGAAAGAATTCCAGATCGTCCTCGCTGAAGCCCATCTTTCGCATGGACTCAACGTACTTGGGATAGAGCGTCGGGAGCTGCCCTTCGAGTGCCACCATGATGCCGGCACAGGCTTCCGAGAGATGTCGGATACCTGACAGTTCCCAGATCCACGCGCGCATCGCCCGCGTCGTCGGCAGTATTTCGTTGTTCTCCTCGGCCTTGTGCATGCGCTCGTCCGACACGCCACACGCGCGCCCGAATTTGCGCAACAGATCTGGATGGCGCTTGCCTGGCTTGCCCGGCATTTCCTCGCCGAGCAGATTCTCGAGCAGGTGTTGGCGGGCATCGAGATCCGGCAAGCGCGCATAAAGCTGTGCGAACTGCTGCGGGATCGGATCGATGTAGTAGAAATGCTGGATGGCCCATTCGCCCAGCTGCGCTCGCGACAGCTCGCCGGCCGCCCAGGCGCGGCTGAACGGGTGACCGCCGCCGTGCTGCGGCTGGCGCGCAGCCTCGAGGGCCTTGGAAAACTTCGATCCTGGATGGTCGGTTGACATGATCTAACTCCCAGCTACTAGTGGCTCTTCGTGATGACAAATTGGGCAACAGGTCGGCGCAGCGTCAGGCCGTTGCATCATAGCGCTGACCGGAAACCAGGTCTTGCAGGCGCTGCATTCCACCCAGATCGCGTTGCCGCGCTTCTCGTGAGCAGGACCGGGCGTGTCCCGAATGGTAGTTGGCATAGGTCAGGCAGCCTTCATTGTCGCGGCCAAGGGCCCGGATCGACGCCTTGCAACAATTGCAACGCCCGCGCGCGCGCCGCGGCGGGCACGGTTGCTACTGGTGCAACTGGGCGCGGCGCCCCCTGTCTGGCGGCTGGCGGCAACGTTGCATCTATCCCGATCTTGGATACGGTTTGCGAGCCAGCTTGCATCGATGGATCCAGATTCGATCCTGACAGGCCATCGATGATGATCGCATCACGCGCCCACTGTACGCGCGTGGCCAACGCCCAGAGAACCGACTCGCTGTCGAACAGATCGATGTCTTCATCGAGTGCCACGACGGTCTTCAGACGGCGGTAGGCAAGCGCGGCCGTCAATGCATCGCGAACCTCTCCGCGCGCCGGGTTCTTGAATTGCAGCCAGGCATGAAAACGCCGTCCCGAGGCGGGCACGTACACATTCTGCAGTGATGGTGCGATAGCTTTGACGATGCTGTAGACCTTGCCTTCCATCGCCATGTTGTCCGGCACGAGCATGTCAGTCAGGCCGGAGGCGTAGTCATGGTAAATGGCATCGCGACGACGCGTGAGGCACGTGATTTCGCAGATCGGCGCTTGCACCTGCGCGCCGAGATAACCAGTGTATTCGCCAAACGGCCCATCGGCCGTCAGCTGTCCGGGCGGCACCCAGCCTTCGATGACGAGTTCGGCATCGGCCGGTATCATGATTTTCTCGCCATGCGTTACCGAGGGCACGACCCGGAGTGGCTCGCCCAATACCCCGCCGGCCGCTGCCCAGTGGCTCTCGGGATACTTGAGTTTAGCCTGCGTCCCTAACAATACGGCCGGATGATGTCCGATCCAAAAGGCGACCGGTGCCGCCTGGCCCCGTGCCCAGTACTTGTTCAGGTTGCGGGCATTGTGGGTGGTGGGATACGGGAAGTAAGTCATGCGCCGCGCGGACTTGACCCAGCAGCGTTGAATCGCCGTATTGTCGATGCCGGTATCCGGATCGCAGGTGGTGGCATGGGCGGCGGTCAGATACGGACCGGGCTCGAACTCATGTTGGACGGTGAGGGGCAGGTCGAGCAAATTGATGTCCTCGTCCCGCAGTACTATCTGCTGTACCGGAGCATCGGCTGCGCGCACGACTTGCGGGGCGATCCCGGTGGCCGTGCGTGAGGCAAACCACTGCGCGGTCTGCCTGTGGTCCTTGATCCCGAGTGCTGCTGCCGTCAGGACGCGGCTGGCCGTGAGGTTGGTTACCAGCGGCATCGACGCCGTCGCACCGGACAGGCCGCTCATGGCGCGTGCCAGCAGTATCGGAAACCGCTGCTGCTCGTCCAGCAGGTGCTGCAATGCCGTCAATTCATGCCGTGCAGAAATCCCGGCCGGCAGCTCCCAGACCTCGTTCGGATGGTTGTTCAGGAATGACCGCAGGTCACGCATTGAGACGTCCATGCATTCAGACATCATAGGGACATGACAACCGGGAAGGAAGTCGGGGCGATCGTACAGTAGACTGCCCTGATGCGAGCGACCGACCGGCATTGACGGCAGCCGGCGCTCGATACACGATTCCTGTCCGCCTTTTCCCGAGGAGCCGGTCATGGTCCGCAGCGTCAGACACGATATGTTGCCTCAATCCGCCCACGACGACGTGGCACGCCAGCAATTCGTCATCGCACTCAAGCAAGGCCTCAACCGCAGCATCCGCGCGACCAACAAGCGCCTGTTCGAGGAGGTGGTGGCGCCGGACGCCGAGGCGCGCACGGGTGCGGTACCGAACGACCGCGACAGCATCCGGACGGCGATGTATTCGCACCCGGCCTATCGCAGCTGGTCCACGCTGCACCGTTCGGCGCAGGAGCTAATGTGGCGTTCGGTGGCCGACGTGGTGGCGCGTGACAGCGACCGACTGCAACAACAAGCCGCGCGTCTAACCAGGCCGGCGAAACAGCGCGGTAGCCTCGAACTCGACTCCACTGTCCAGGCGCCACGCGGCGTCGCCAATCTGGACATCCATCTGCAAACTGGCGGCTACATGCTGGATCGCAATCCGGAAGACGTCGCCGCCGGCGTGCTGTATGAAGTCGGCGGCAATCTCTATGCGTTTGGCCAGGGGCTGGGCAAGAACGACAGCAAGGCCGCGCATGTGCAGCGCTTTCTCGCAGACAAGTTTCCCGCTCTGCAACCCAAGCGTATTCTCGATATGGGATGTTCGGCCGGTTCCGCCAGCGTGCCCTACGCACTCGAGTTCCCAGGCGCTGAAGTGCATGCGATCGACGTCGCGCCGGGTATGCTGCGCTATGCCCATGCCCGGGCAGAGTCGTTAGGTGCGGCGGTGCACTTCCATCAGCGCGATGCGGCCGATACCGGGTTTCCGGACGAGCACTTCGATTTGATCGTCTCGCACAACATGATGCACGAAATTCCCGACAGCACGCGCCGCGGCATGCTGCGCGAAACCTGGCGCATGCTGGCGCCGGGCGGTGTCGCGGTTCATCAGGACGTGCCGCTGCAGTTCGCGGGCCTAAGCGAGTTCCAGAAGTTCGAGCTCTCCTGGGATACGCTCAACAACAACGAGCCCTACTGGGAAGTCTATGCCTCGGCGGATCTGGGCGCCGACGCGCGCGGCGCGGGAATTCCGGACGAACACGTGTATGTCGGCAATCTGCCTGCCGCCACCCAAAGCCTGCCCTGGTTCGTCACGGTGATCACCAAACCATGAATGCTGCCATCCTGCCAAAATCCCGATCGATCAACCCGCATGTCACGAGCATCATCGATGGCGTCAGCGTATCGGCCCGCAGCAAGGGCGAGGACATCGACGTCATCAATCCGACCACCGAGGAGTGCATCAGTCGATTGCGCGAGGCGGACACGGCCGAGGTCGACCTCGCGGTGCGCTCGGCGCGCCGCGCATTCGACAACGGCCCCTGGCCGCATATGGATATCAACGAACGCAAGGACGTTCTGTACTCGATCCGCGATCACCTGCGCAAGCACAGCGAGGAACTGGCCTACTTGGAGTGCGTGAACGTCGGTTTGCCGCTGCAGAGCGTGCGCGGCCACGTGCAAAGAATGGCTCGCAATTTCGAGTTCTTTGCCGAGGTTGCCAGCAGTGTGCATGGCGAGACCTACACACAGTCCAAGGGCTACCTGACCTACGTAACGCGCGAACCGAAGGGTGTCGCGGCAGTCATCGCACCGTGGAATGCACCCCTTGCACTTGCCTCGATGCGGGTGGCCACCTGCATTCCGTGGGGCAACACCTGCGTGCTGAAGCCCTCCGAATACACGCCGCTGTCGATCCACAGGATGGTCGAGATATTCCACGAAGCCGGCTTACCGCCGGGTGTCGTGAACCTGGTCAATGGGCGCGGACCGGTAACTGGCAATGCACTGATCAGCCATCCGGACGTCGACATGATCGGTTTCACCGGCGGCACTACCACCGCCCGCTCGATCGCAGCGACCGCCGGCAAGAACCTGAAGCCCGTGGCGCTCGAACTCGGTGGCAAATCTGCCAATATGATCTTCGATTCGGCCAGCATCGACAGGGCACTCGACGGCGCGCTGGCTGGCATATTCGGCAACAACGGGCAGCAGTGTCTGGCCGGTTCTCGCATTCTGGTGCACGAGAAGATCGCCAAGCAATTCGTCGAACGCTTTGTCGAACGGGCGCAGAAAATTCGCTTGGGCGATCCACTGGACGCCACCACTGAAGTGGGCCCACTCGCTTTCAAGGCGCACCTCGATCGAGTATTGAGTTATGTGGATGTCGCCAGGGCTGACGGCGCCAAGCTGCTGGTCGGTGGCAAACGAGCGGCGGATTTTGGCCGCGGCTATTTCATGGAGCCGACTGCCGTCCTGGCGCCAGCTAACGATTCGCGTGTCTGCCAGGAAGAGATCTTCGGACCATTCGCCACCTTCCTGACGTTCGGCTCACTCGATGAAGCAATTTCGATCGCGAACAGCTCCAAGTTCGGCTTGGTGAGCTACGTCTGGTCCGAGGATCTGCACACTGTCATGCGCTGCTCGCGTGAAATCCGCGCCGGCACGGTGTGGGTGAACACGCCAATGATGCGCGAGCTCCGCGCACCTTTCGGCGGCTACCGTGAGTCCGGCATCGGTCGCGACGGGCCGCAGGCCAGTCTCGAATTCTTCACCGAACTGAAGTCGACCATCATCCCGATCGACCCACCGGTGCTGCCGAAATACGGCGGTTAACTCGAGCAACTAGCGAGCGGAGCGTTACTTTGCAACCGGTTTGTTGCGCTTCGCTGCACGACGCTTGTTCGCTGGCGAGGTCGCAGGTCTTTTGCGCACCCACGGGAATTCGTTCGACAGACCCAACGAACCGCTCTGCAGGTTCTGGATGAAGTTGCAAAGCACCCCGTTCGGATCGCGTAGCGTCATTTCTTTCGACGAGACGCCGTGCTGTTCGAGAGTCAGCACGGTGGGCGGACAGAGCACCGTCAACCCGATCGCGCGCGAGCGTTGGTAGATGCCATCGACATCGGCGGTATGAAACACCAGGCAGGCCTCGCCGCGATTGGCACGATCGACGTTGCGATGCGTATCGTCGTCGGGCGCGGGATCGGTCAGCTCGAACAGCCCGACCATGCCGAAGTCGACGTCACCTGATTGCAGGATCACCCAGCGTACGTTGCACGGCGGCATACCCAGGAGCTGGTAGAGCGCCGGCAGCTCGGCGCCCGCGGCTCCTTCTACCCACACGTTCATCCTGAGTACGTCACGATAGAACTCGAGGGAGCGATCCATGTCCCGCACTATGATCGCGGTTCGTTTGAGTGGTGTTACGGCCGAGGACTCGACCCCGCGCGGCCGTGGACTGGTGTTGTTCAAGCCAAGGTCTCCTGATTGATTGTCAGAATCCGATACCATGCGGCGATCCGGGCATCATAGTCAGAGGAATCCGATGCGGCGAGCTTTTGTCAATTTCGACGGCCGGCAGATCCATTACCGCATTGCAGGTGATGGCGCGCCCGTCGTCATGCTGCACCCCTCACCGCTATCGAGCACCATGGTCCTGCCGGTCGCCGAACAGGTCGCGCGCCGGAATCGAGTCTACGCGCTCGACACGCCCGGCTACGGTCTCTCAGATCCGCCTCCCTATAAGCCTGAGTCGCTCGATGACTACTTGCCAATTATCGCCGGTGCGCTGGACGCGCTCGGCCTGACGAAGATTTGCCTGTATGGCGCCGCAACTGGTGCTCAGCTGGCAATCGAGTTTGCGCGCCGCTACCCCGAACGCGTCAGCCTGCTGGTGCTTGATACGGCTGGCCATATCAGCGCCGAGGAATGCGAGACGATTGTCCGGGAATATTTCCCGAGTGTCAGGCCCAAGTCCGACGGCAGACACTTGATGACCTATTGGCACATGGTCCGCGATCTCAATGTGTTCTTCCCCTGGTCAGTCACGCGGGCCGCGAATCGGGTGCCGCGCGATGTACCGCCGGCCGCGCTGATGCAGCAATTTCTACTGGATTATTTTCGCGCCGGTACCCGCTATGACTGGGCCTATCGGCCCGCCTTCTACAACGAGCGTGCCGAGCGCGCGCAAGGCGTGACCGTGCCAGCGGTACTCACCCGATGGGCCGGCAGTATTGCGCTCGCCATCACGGACGCGCTGATCGCCGCAAGTCTGCCGGCTAACTACAACGTGCTGCCGCTCGGTGAAACCATGGCCGAACGTGCTACCGGAATAGCGGATTATATTGCGATGCACTACAAGGGTGACGCCGCCCCGCCCATTCCCGAGGCCGCACCGATCGTCAGCCGCTTGCATTCCAGACTAATACCTGTGCGCGGTGGCTCGCTGCACGCGCGCGTCAACTCGCAGGGTAGCGGTCAGCCGGTGCTGCTGCTGCACAGCCCGACCGCGTCAGCTGCGCTCGTTGAGCCAATCGCGCAGGGTTGGATTGGGCGACGGCCAGTCATCGCGCTCGACTTGCCCGGCAGCGGCGAGTCGGATGCCCTGTTGGCTGATGCGGATATTTCCGTCGAGAGCTATGCTGCGGTGGCGCTCGAGGCGATGGATGCACTCGGCTACCCGCATTTCGATGTTGCAGGTCGTTATCTCGGCGCCTTGGTAGGACTCGAGATGGACCGGCTGAGGCACGGGGCGGTACAGCGCCTCAGCTTTCTCGGTGTGCCGATCTTCACGGCTGCCGAACTCAGCGACATGCAAGCTCACTACGCCCCGTCCGTGGCACCGCGTGCCGACGGTACCCATCTCGTCGCAGCCTGGTACATGATGCGCGATCAGGCGCTGTGGTTTCCCTATTACAGCCGTACGCGCGCGGCGGCGTTACAGGCGGAACCCAATCTCGATCCGGAATTCATCCACAAACGAGTGGTCGAATTGATGAAGATGGGCGATCGGTACAGGCGTGCCTACGCGGCAGAATTCGAGTATCCCGTTCGGGAACGATTGCCCGGCGCGCGCTGCCAGGTTGTGTTCGCCAGCGCTGCCTGGGAACCTCTGCGCGATCGGCTGTCAGAGGCGCAGCAGTTGTTACCTGCTGGCACCGTGCTGAAACTGCCGGACCGATTCGGCGACTGGGCCCGGGCGATTGACGCAGCGTAACGAGCAAAGCGAGCGAGGTTGATCATGATCGAAGCGTTCAACATCTCTGTCGTGCAGCCCGCGGTGCGGCCGGTGTTCCGCGGTGATGCGCCCTTCCACCGCGCGGCCCTGCGGGACAATCTGGCGCGTGCCTGCGAGCACGTGTTGACGGCGGCAAAGTATTTTCGCAGTCGCATCGTCGTCTTCCCGGAGTTCTTTCTGCACGGCTTTCAGATGGGTCGGAGCAACGACGACTGGATCGGTGCGAGCGTCCGAGTGCCGGGGCCTGAGACCGACCAGCTGGCCAAGGTGGCACGGCAGGCGAAATGCTACGTCGCCGGCATGACTTACGAGGTGATGCCGGAGTTCCCCGGACGCTTCTGGAACACAGCGTTCATTATCGACCCCAAGGGCAAGGTCGCGCTGCGCTATCACAAACTCTATGCAATGACCGGCAAGACACGACCAGGCGACGTGTACGACCAGTACAAGCGGCAGTTTGGCGGACCGGAGTCGCTGTTTCCGGTACTGCGGACCCCCTACGGAAACCTCGGCTGCTTGGTGTGCTACGACATCAATTTTCCGGAAGTCACACGCTGCCTCGCGCTGCGCGGCGCAGAAATCTTCCTGCACATCTCCAGTGAGGGCCGCAGCAGCTATCACCTGCCGGACGGCGGCTGGGAGAGTGCACGCCGCACGCGTGCCTACGAAAATATCGCTTATCTGGCCATGTCCAATTGCGGTCCGGCGATCGAAACCGACGCACCGGCGGACTTCTCACATGGCCATTCGCAGATTATCGATTTCAATGGTCGCGTGCTCAATATGGCGGAATCCGCGGGCGAGACCATCATCACGGCCGAGATCGACATCGAAGCGCTGCGGCGCCGCCGAGCGCGCGCCAGTCTCAATTTCCTCGCGGAGCTGTCGCCGCAGATCCACGCGCCAATTTTCGCTGCGGCAGAGTGCTGGCCCACCAACCACTGGGCCGACACGCCGATGACGAGCATTGCCGATAATCGAACAGTGGAAGCCGATGTTATCGCCAGAATGCAGGCGGCGGGCGTGCTGACGGCACCAGCCAGCGGCGAGCATGCAGCCGCCGGGCGGGTTGGTTCGCAGGAGTGATGACGCTGCCGCTGATGCGCGCGCGAATGGCGTGGGTCGCCGTCGTGACGGCGCTGTACGTCGGCGTGACTGCGGCGGCGGGTCCTGGCAATGAGTTGCGCCGCGGTACAGCGGGCGAGCCAGACTCGCTCGATCCGCAGCGTGCCGTCTCGGCGCCGGCGCTGATCGTACTCAACGACCTGTTCGAAGGCCTCATGACCCTCGATGCACGCGGCAAGCCGGTGCCAGGCGCCGCGCAGAGTTTTACGCTGAGTGCAGACGGCAGGGTCTACACTTTCAAGCTGCGCGCCGACTTGCGCTGGTCCGATGGCAGACTACTCACCGCAGATGACTTCCTATACTCATTCCGCCGCCTCGCAGACCCAAAGACCGGCAGCGCCGGCCTCGCCGCTTACACCGATCTGATCAAGAACGGCGGCGCGGTGTTGGCTGGCGCGCTGCCGCCCGCCGCATTGGGCGTGTCCGCGCCGGATGCCGCGACCGTGCGCGTCGAGCTCACAGATCCCGCTCCCTATGCGCTGACCGTACTTGCCCTGCCGCCATTCGCGCCTTTGCCGCGCCATCAGATAGAACGTTTTGGCAGCGCCTGGACACGACCGGAGAACCTCATCTCGAACGGCGCCTATCGGCTGACCGAGTGGACGCCTAACAGCCACGTGCGGGTTGCGCGCAACCCGCACTTCCATGCGGCCGAGCATGTATCGATCGACAGCGTCGTGTACCGACCGATTGCCGATCTGAACGCGGGCCTGAGACTCGTTCAGACCGGCGAGCTCGACACGCTGACCAACTTCCCGCCAGAACGGCTCGATTTTCTGCAGCGCGAAATGCCGCGCACGCTGCACCTGGCGCCCTCGCTCGGCCTGGTCCTGTATGTGTTCAATCACCGGCTGCCGAAGTTCCAGGATCCGCGCATACGGAGGGCTTTGTCGATCAGCATCGATAGGGAAGCACTCACTAGCAAGATCATTCGTACCGGTGACTCGCCGGCCTACGGCATCGTGCCAGGTGGTCTGCCCAATTATTTTCCACCGCTGGCTGCAGCGAGCGGTATCCGCGGCGCACAGGCACGCAAGCGCGCCCGTGAGCTGCTCGCCGCCGCGGGGTACTCGTCGAGCAAGCCACTCGAAGTTGAGTTGCTCTACCACACGAGCGACGAGCACAAGAAAATCGCCGTGGCCGTCGCCAGCATGTGGCAGGCTATCGGGGTGCGCACGGTGCTGCGCAATGCCGAGCGACAGGTCGCCGAGGTGGCGGCGCGTAATGGCAATTATGAGATCACGCGTGCCGCGTGGTTCTCGCCTTACGACGATCCGGTTGGCCTGCTGGGTTTTTTGCGTGGCAATAGCCCGCAAAACATCAGCGCGTACGCCAGCGCAGCGGTTGACGAGCTCCTGAGTCGCGCGCAGCGCACTGCAGATCTACGTGTACGCGGCAAGCTGCTGCGTCAGGCCGAGCAGCAGATTGTTGCCGACGACGCAGTGATCCCCTTGTATTTCATGGTCAGTCGTCGTTTGGTCGCCACGCGTGTGCGCGGCTGGCGCGATGACAATCTCACGGCGTTCTACGGCGCGCGCTACCTGAGTTTGCTCAAGTAGCGTCCAGGAACCGCGCGATGATCTCGGCCTTGGCAGCCTGCCCGGCGGGTGACCAGTCGACATCGAGGAAGCGCTTCATCGCTGACGGCAACAAAGCGGCAGCGTCGTCGACGCCCTTTTTGAGCGGATCGCTTTCGTCCGCCATGACGAGTGTATGGGCCTTGACCAGTGGCAGGCGGCCATAGTCGTCATGCGCAAACGCGGCTCGATAGCCAAGATGGTAGGTACGGATCGCTTTCAGCACTTCGACCGTGATCGTATGCAGGACATCCGCCGAGGGCGCGTCAAGACCTCGCAGATGCGCCTGATCGCGCTTGAACCAGGGAAAGAACCAGGCCTGATCGCGTACGAAGTGCCAGGCCCAATGGAACTGGCTGCCAAAGAAGTCAGGCGTGATCGCAGGCGCATAGTTGGCCAGCATTTCCTGTTTCTCAGCGGGTGAGAACATACCGATGCCATCGAGTACCACGCGACGCACCCGCTCGGGTGCCGCTATCGCCATTTCGACCGCGATGTGGGCACCCGTATGGCTGCCATACAAATCGATCCGGTCGACACTCAGAGCATCCATCGCACGCAAGCTCGCAGCAGCGTAATAGGCCATATCGGGTGCTGCCACGGCGGGTGGCGCCGAGTCCCCATTGCCGAGCGTGTCGGGAGCAATGACCACGCGAGAGCGACCCAACTCGCCCACTAGCCCGACGAGGCTGGCCGACGAGGCCGGTGAGGCGTGAATCATCCACAGTGGCAAACTGGCGGTGTGACTACCGGCAGCAACGGCTCGGCGGTAATGCACCTGCCCTTCCGCAATGCGAACAAATGCGCGGTCGATCTGTGCGGGTGCGTTGCGTTGCTGCATAGTGACTTCCCCTGATTGATCCACTGCCGTGGAAGAGTGCGACACATGATTGATCTGCATACGGTCGCGACCGCGAATGGGTACAAGGTCTCCATCATGCTGGAAGAACTGGCACTGCCGTACCGCGTGACGAGTTACGATCTTGTCAAAGGCGAGAACTTTGCACCAGCATTTCTCGCGCTCAATCCGGTCGGTCGGCTGCCGGCGATCGTCGACCATGAAGTCGAATTCGACGGCTCACCCCTGTCGGTCTACGGCAGCCTCGCAATCCTGATGTACCTGGCCGAGAAGTCCGGCAAGCTACTGCCGCAGTCAGGCGCCGCTCGCGCCAAAATCATCGAATGGCTGGGCATCATTGCGAGCGACGTCGGCCCGGCCTACTCCGGCCAGTTCGTCTTCAACGTGATCGCGCCCGAGAAACAACCCTGGGCAATCAACTTCTACAACAAGTTGTGCCTCAGGCTCCTGCAACCAATCGAACAGCAATTGAGTCGGTCGCGATATCTGGCGGGCGAGGACTACAGCATCGCAGACATCATCGCCTATCCCGTTGCGGCCGTCTCCGCGCGGCGCTTTCCCGGCACTCTCGATGCGCATCCGCAAATGGCGCGCTGGGCAGCCGAGCTCGAGACGCGGCCCGCCGTCAGGCGCGGCATGCAGATCCCGGCATAGCACGGGCACTAACTGGATCAGTCCAGATAGTAATCGATGCTGCCGCGGTCGTTGTCGACGATACACGGGGCCGCAAAGTACTCGACTACCGGCTCGACGCCATAAGTCTGCCGCATTGCGCTACGCCAGGCATCGTCGTAGAAAGCCTCGGCCTGGCGCCTTGAGGCCCATTCGTACCAGCCGCCCCCCACGCCCTCACTGCTCAAGAACAGTTTGCGGCGCAGCCCGGGAATTGACTGATAGCGTGCACTGGTACGTTGCAGCAGATCGGCCAACGCAGTGCGCGATAGCGCTGGGCCGGTAGTGGGGAACTTCACGAGAGTAAACACAGGTGCATCGAGCATGGCGTGCTCAGCCTCCGAATGACGGTTTGGATATCCCAATGTAAGCGGCAACCACGAGGCCCACCCAAATGGCGAGCACAAACGGCCGGGTACGGCCGAAGCTCCGTTTGATGGTCGCCTCCAATCCCGGTGTCGAGCCATTGACCAAGACTTCGCGCAACGCCGGCGCCAGAGGTGCTCCACGCACGCGTATCATGATTCCGCAGAAAATGAGGAAGGCAAATATCAAGAATTTGGCTGATAACCAGTGTGCGAAGATGTGGCCCGTGCCGCGGAATCCTTGCCAGGCGTCCCAGCTCAACCCTGCCACCAGCAGTATCCGCCAGACCAGATCGATCGTGCGCAAGCGCTGGCCCAGCGGCGTGCCCTGGAGGCGGTGTACGGCGTACACCAGTGCCAGCCACAGCAGGGCGATGACCCACATACCCACGGCCACACCGTCCGACACGCTAACCACTCCGAGTGCCCGCGCCAATGTATAGCCGACCGGCAGCATGAGCACCAGACAGTACCGGGGGATCATGTCGATCCACGCCAGGATCTTGAGCGCCATCGCACGCGCGTCGCGCGACAACGAGGCGTTGCGGACGTGGCTGGCGGCATGGAACACGCCGATGTCACCACCCAGCCAATAGACGAACAGCAGAATGTGTGCCAGCTTCCACAGGAAATAAGTCTCGAACATCGCTACTCGCCACTCCCCGTTTGATGCATTAGGCTAGATGCTCAGCGGTCCGCTGGCTACTCCCGCGGCGAACCGACCACGCGCCGGTCGTCCATTGCGGACTTTGTCCGGACATTTGATTACACTCGATCACCCTTTGTGAGGCAGACCGCCGATGACCGAGCACAACCTGTGGGTATTCGTGCATATCCTGCTGTTCGTCTACTGGCTGGGCGGCGATCTGGGCGTACTCTTGCTGGCACGCGCCGCCACGCAGGCGAAACTCTCGTTTGCCGAGCGTGCATTTGCGCTGAAGATGGCGCTCCTGATCGACGTCACGCCGCGCATCTGCTTTGCTGTGATGTTCCCGGTCGGACTGCAAATCTGTCGCACCGGCGGATTCATCGAGGTGCAGACCGTCTGGCTGATCGTGTCCTGGCTGGTGGCGATCGCATGGATCGTGCTGCTACTCGCGACGGGCAAGCAACAAGGTACGCCACTCGGCGCGACGCTCAATCGGATCCATCTGCTGTTCCAGGCAGTGATGCTGCTGATCGTGGGTGCCCTGGGATTGTGGTCACTCCTTGGCGAGGGACCCTTCTTGGGTGGCTGGCTGGCCGCCAAGGTGCTGCTGTTTGGACTGATCTTTTCGATGGGCATCGGCATCGACTACGCCTTTCGGCCAGTGGGACCCGCATTCATGCGCTTGGCGACCGAGGGCTCCAAGCCTGACATCGAGGCGGCCATCGGCCGTGGCGTCAATGGTGCGATCGCCTATGTCCTGGGTCTGTACGCGCTGCTGGTGATCATCGCCTTTCTGGGCGTTACCAAACCTTTCTGATTGCGGAACGAAACACAGTATGCCAATTGCACATCTCAACAATCACGCCATGTACTACGAAGTACTGGGCCAAGGCGATCCGGTGCTCTGCATGGGCGGCTGGGGTACCTTCGCGCACGACAATCACCACCATCTCGCCCGCGGCCTGACCGACCGCTATCAGGTGATCCTGTTCGACTACCGCGGCATTTGCGATTCATCCGATGACCTGTCGATTCCGGGAACCATGCGACTGCACGCCGCGGATGCCATCGCCCTGCTCGATCACTTGCAGCTCAAGAACGTACATCTGATGGGGCTCGTGGGCATCGGCGCCTGCGTGTGCCAGGAAATCGCGATGCAACGTCCGGATCTGGCACGCAGCATGTTGAACATGGGCGCCTGGTGCGAGGTCGACGATTTCCTGCGTGATCAGCTGGAGATGTTCCGATGGATTCACGAGCGTTGCGGCTTCTACGAGTTCCAGCAAGCCGTGACACTGCTGTCATTCACGCCTGAATACTACAATGCCAACAAGTCGAAGCTGCTGGGCCCGCAGGGCGGGTGGAAAGAACTGAACGGCAATTTCGTCACACACTCCCGATTGGTGGACGCATGTGTCAGCTACGACGCCAAGGATCGGCTGGCGACGGTGCGCTGCCCGAGCCTGATCATCCATGCCGGCCTCGATGTGGTCACGAGTCCGCGCACCACGATCCCGATCGAGAAGGCGATCCCGGGTGCGCACGGCCTGTTGTGGGAGGACGTCGCGCACGTCGTGGCAGGCAAAGAGCAAAAGATCCGGTTCGCCAATACGCTGTTCGACTGGCTCGCGCAGAACTGACGCCGAGAGATGGCCGGGGCTGCGATACACGGAGCTGCTCGCAAGCATGCGGTCGTCACCGGTGCCTCACAAGGCCTGGGACGCGCGCTGATCGACGCGTTTCTGGCGCGTGAGTATGCCGTCAGCTTCTGTGCGCGACGTCAAGAGCGCATCGAGGAGATATTGGCCGAGGTGCAGATCCGTGGCTTGGGCGACCGAATCTGCGGCGTGTGCGCCGACATCGAATCAGCCGCGGACATGGCCGCGTTCTGGAAGGCGCTACCGACTCGCCTGGGCAACGTCACTGTCTGGATCAACAACGCGGGCTACGCAGGGGGCGGCGGCAAATTTACCGACCTGCCAGACGAGTCCCTCCGCCATATGCTCACGACCAACCTGGTCGGCACTGCGATCGCCTGCAGGGTAGTGCCCGCCGGACTGCACGCGCAGGGCGCCGGCGCGCGTCTCGTCTGGCTGACTCGATCCCGGCTCTTCCGACGGAAGGTCCAGCGCCATATCATGCCGCGCAACGTGCGTGCACAGTGGGCCGCGGAAGGCGGTCCTGACTGCAGCACTCAGGCCTAATCGCCGCCCGGCCGGCGGCATCGTCGCCGCCAATTTCTCGTCCGCCAAATCGTAGAACTTCAACAAAAGCAACGACAGACCGAAGGTGAGCGCGGGAATGCCAACCATCGCAATCATGACGGCGAGCTCAGCGCTTTTCGATTGGGCCTCGAGCGGCAGGTTCTTGTCGAAGCCCATGCCTTGCAACAGGGCGCCCAGGATGACGGGCGCGAGTGAGTAGCCAAGCCTCTCGATGAAAACATAGACCGACGTGAACGTGCCCTCGCGGCGCAGCCCAGTCCGACGATAGTCGTAATCGACCGCATCGATCCAGACGACTTGGCCGAACAGCAGTACCGCTGAGGAGAACATGCCCATCACGATGGGCCGCAGCACGAACAACCAGGTCGATTCACCCTCACCGGCGAATACCCACGTCAACGTGACGAGCACCTAGCCCAATACGCCGACCATGAACCCAGCACGCTTGGAAATGCGCCGTGAAAACGTGCGCCAGACCGCCAAACTCGCCAGCGTCGAGGCGCACACTGCCACACCGTAGATCGTCATGAAATCGAAGTCGCGCTTCATTACCGTCGTGACGAAATACGCCAGCGTGCTGGCGTGCGCGGCGATGCCGATGAACTGCAGCACTGTCACACCCATCAGAATGATGAACGGTCAATTCTGCAACGCGGTGCGCCACTGTTCGGCCAGGGACACATGGTGAGCCACGAATTCCCGCGTGCGCGCCGCGCGCGCGCCGAAGAAGGTGATCAGCATGGTGGCGAACACGAGCGCGCCGAAAATGAGCCCCATTTGCGCGAATCCACTCTCATCCCTTCCCAGGCGCTCGAGTGCAGCAGGCGCGAACGCGCCGCCGGCGAAACTGCCGAGCGTCAGGAACAGCACGCGACTCGAAATGATCGACACGCGTTCCTGCGGATCGTTGGTCATCTCGACCGGCATGGTGAGATAGGGCACGTTGAAGACCGTGAAGCCGATCGAGTACAGCAGCAACGCACCGATCACCCACGCTATGCGGGTGGACTCATCGCCACCCAGAGGGATGTGGTAGACCAATGGCAGCGCTACGCCACAGATGAAGGCGCCGAGCAACAGGTAGGGCCGCCGCCGACCGATGCGGGTACGCGTCCGCTCGGTGATGTAGCCCATGAACGGATCGGTGAACGCGTCGAACACGCGCGCGCCGGTGACCAGCGCGCCGGCCAGCAACGGATCGATCTTGACGATCGTGGTCAGGTACACGAGCACCAGCGCGGTGACTGTGTTGATGTAGGTGATGGTGCCAAACGACCCCAGCCCCCATGACCAACGCGTCACCGTGCTGACAGGATCTGCCAGACGGGCCTGGTTTGAAACGTCGTTCAATCGCCCCCCCACTCGCGCGCACTTCTCGCGCAAGATCACAGGTTGGAGCCCGGCGCGCAATGGGCGTGCATGAATTTGTCCGCATGCGAGAATGCCAAGTCAGTGCGTCGGGACCAGGGGGTAGTCAATTTGGCCAATCCAACCGCTACGGCAGAGGCGCGTACGCCCATGTCGCGAGTTGTCATCGCAGCATCACTCGGCACGGTATTCGAGTACTACGATTTCATGCTGTACGGTAGCCTGGCGGGCTTCTTCGGCACCCTGTTCTTTCCACCCGGCAACACGACCGCCGCTCTCCTCGGTAGCCTCGCAACCTTCGGCGCGGGCTTCGCCATACGGCCGATCGGCGCGCTGCTGTTTGGTCGGCTGGGCGATCGGGTCGGCCGCAAACGCACCTTCCTGATCACCATCACGTTGATGGGTCTATCGACGGCCTTGATGGGACTACTGCCGACGTTCGAGCAGATTGGCTGGGGAGCACCAATCCTGCTGGTGACGCTGCGACTGGTGCAGGGTCTCGCGCTAGGCGGCGAATTTGGCGGTGCTGCAATCTATATTGCCGAGCACTGCCCCGCCAACCGGCGCGGGTACTACACCTCCTGGATCCAGACGACCGGCACGATGGGCCTCGTGGCGTCACTCGTGGTCGTGCTGTTGTGCCGCGCGTGGCTCGACGACGCCGCATTCCGCGAGTGGGGCTGGCGGATCCCATTCCTGGTGTCGATCCTGCTGTTAGGCCTGTCGCTCTACGTGCGTGCCAGATTGCAGGAATCTCCCATGTTCGTGCAGGCGAAGGCACGCGGCGACCTGTCCAATGCGCCGATCAGCGAGAGCTTCCTCACCGGAACCCACCGCCGCAGCTTCATCAGCGCGATCGTGGTCGCCGCCGCAATGGCTCTCACCTGGTACACCGCGCAGTTCTACAGTCTCGTGTTCATGCAGACTGCCTTGCAGTTCGATTTCAGCACGGCGGCAATGCTGGCGGGACTGGCGATGACGATCGGCATCCCGATGTTCGTTGGGGCCGGTGCGTTGTCGGATCGCATCGGTCGGAAACCCGTGATCCTGGCCGGCATGTTGTTATCCACGCTCGTGGTGATGCCTGCCTACCGCGGTCTGCAAGCGATCGGACATCCGGCCATGGCGCAATCGGCCGCCGCCACGACGATCGTCGTACACGCGGCTCCGGCGCAGTTCTCGCCCTTTTCGACCGCACCACCAGATGCCGCGGCCGCGGCCAGGGATTTCTTTGCGCAACGCGGCATCTCCTATAGCAACGAACCACCGCTCGCTGGTGCGCCTCTCGTGGTTCGAATTGGCGCACAGGAATTAGCGGGATTCGATCGGCCCGCGCTATTGGCCGCGCTGGCGAATACAGGCTTTCCGACAGCGCCTAGCCTGCGGGTCATCACCAGTCCCTTCGATCTCGATCGCAGCCATTGGCTGCTGCTGGGCCTCATCTTGTCGATGATCGCCGGCGCCGCGCTCACCTGCGGGCCGGGCGCCGCGTTGCTGGCAGAGTCTTTTCCGACCCGGGTCCGCTACACGTCACTGTCGTTCCCCTACCATCTGACGAGCGCCTGGTTCGGCGGCTTCATGCCGCTGACAGCCACCTGGCTCGTGGCACGGAGCGGCGACATCTTCGCCGGCCTTGTGTATCCGATCACTGTCACCGCAACGTGTTTCGTGCTGTGCCTATTTCTGCTGCGCGAGACACACCACCTGCAGATGGATTGAACTCCTCAGCAAACTAGCAGGTTCAGCCATACCATCTACTGATCGGAGTTGCCTCGCGAGGATTCGCTGCAGGCTCTACCGATCACGCAACCGCACTCACCGCCGAAGCGAGTCAGCGACGCGGCATTCGCAATACCCAGGACCTCGCAAGTCTCACACTCGGATTGACCTTCGACAAATGCCTTATGCCCCAGGACACCCGGCCCAACATCCTGCGACTTCCATCGGCCGGAAGATCTGGCGACACTCCCCGGATCACGCTGGCTGATCGTCAGTCAGGCATCCGAGACCGCGCTACTGCAGCTGTTCGATCCAGTCACTAACAGACGAGTGACCGCGGAGTATTCGCCATCGAAACGGACGGCTGGTTTCGCGCCAGCTAGCGATTGCCCCGGACCGCCACAGACCCGCAAGTTTGCAGGCCTCGACGCGCAGCGCATTGGCAACCAAACCTGGATTGCCGTCATCAATCGCTCCACTCAACAGCGCATTGAGTTGTTTCACGTCGTGGCGGTTGAGCCCATGCCGCGAGTCGTTTGGCGGGACTGCAGTATGCTCCCGTCGAATTTCGCACTCGACGACGTCGCGCTCACCGCCGAGCGCGAGTTGTTTGCCACGCACATGGTTACGCCGCCACAGTCGGCAATGGAAGCGGACCGACTGCGCGCCGACTTAGTCGCTGCACGACCTACCGGTTACGTCGTACGCTGGAGTGCCGCGAGACCATGGTCGAGAATGCCCGGCACTGATCTGTCGTTCGCGAATGGCATCGCGGTATCCCGCGACGGCAAGTGGCTCGCAGCGGCAGGTACCTTTGACCAAGCGGTGCTACTGATCGAACGACTGAGCGGCGCGTCCCGCCACTTGGACGTTGGGCTGCAGCCAGACAATGTCACGCCAGCGGGCGCAGTGGGGTTCATGGTCGCCAGTCACACTGGCGATGCCTGTAACCGGCATCGACCCGTGTCGAACAATGACGACTAGTGCCTGCGGCTTTCCGTTTGCCGTGGCGCAACTCGATGCAGACGCGCCAACAGCCGCCATCGTCTACCGCGACCCTGGCGAATCGACGCCTGGCGCGTCGGTTGCGCTACTCGCAGGGGGCACGCTGTATCTGGGTAGCGCGTACGGCGATCGCATTGCTGCGATACCAGCGCCAGCCGAACCTCACCCAACCCGCTCTAGCCTGGCGCGCGCTCCTGCATATACTCCATGAAGTCGATCCTGGGCTTGGTCCATTTGTCGAGTTCGAAGATCTCTGGGGCGCGCTGCTCCAGCACCGCACGCGCAGCGGCCGGCACATCGTCCAGCGACCGCAGTTTCGAGCCCAGTCCCTTGCCGTAGGTCCGTCCCGGCGTCTTGCCCATCCCGAGCCAAGGATGGAAGCTGACCATGTTCTGGAACTGGGTCACCGAAATCACGCGGCTGAGGTCGGGGTTGAGGACGTCGGCAAGACTCGCCGCGTGAAAGTAATGCGAGTCCCAGAAGAACGTCGGCCCGCCCGCTTCCTTCGGCCACTTGTCCTCCTTGAACGGATTCGGGAACGAGAAGGCCGAGTGATTCGGCGTGATCACAGTTGCGCCAAGGACATCGATGCGCATTTCCTTGGGCTTCAAGGTGGCTTCGGGTCCCGTGACGATGCCATCCGGGCCGATCTCGACGGACAGCGGCCCGCCAAAAAACTGCCAGATCTTGCGATCCTCACCCGTGACCGGATTGCGCCAGGTATCGACGACTTCGTCGGTGTCGAATTTAGTATACACGCCGACCTCGTACACCTTGCCGGCATAGTGACCATTCGGCAGCGGCCGCCAGCGCGCCGCATTGAGATTCTGCATGGTCAACATCGGCAGCAGATTGCCGTCATTGAGATACAGATAAAGATGCAGCCTGCAGAACGTGTAGACCGTTTCCTCCGCGATCGAACCGCGGATCTTGGCGAGCACGCGTGTGCGCTCGACCGGGTCTTCCAGGTTGAGCGAGCTCACGGCATTCGCGCTGGCACCCAGGGCGCTCGTCGGCACCAACAAACCCATGGCGCCGCTCGTCACGCCCGCCAAGGCGCCACCCAGCAATACTGAGTGTTTCAGCGCATTGCGCCGCGATATCGTGGATTCAGTCATGGCACGCCCCCTCACAACCTGTGGTTCAATTTACTGCTATCTTCCAGCTTGTTCCGACCGATAGATCGACGCAACCAGTATGACTCATTCCGGCCACTGTACGTGCCGCGCGCTCCTCGGCTTGCTGCTGTCGACAGTCGCCGGCTGCGCAGACTACTCAGCGGCCAGCCGTTTTCGCGCCATGCCGGCGCAAGACGATGTGATCGCCGCTGCCGATTGGTATCGGCCAGTGATGCGCGTTGCCGGTGGCTCGGCCGTCGACCGCAGCCCCACCGAGCGCTCGATCGCTACGGACCACGACGGAATTGCTGCACGTTCCAGCGCGCTGCTCGCGGTGGCGAGGAAGTGGGATTCGCTCGCGCTCGTAGTGCTCGAGAATGGTCGAATCGCGTTCGAGCACTATGAGGAGCCGGGCGGTCCGACGTTCCGATTCGACTCCCAATCGATGCATCGCGCTCTGCTGGCGCTCGTGTTCGGTGCAGCACTCGAGTCCGGCGCGCTAAACTCACTGGACGCCAGTGTCGCGGACTTCTTGCCGGAATGGCGCGCCGACTCGCGCAGCAGGATTACCCTGCGGGATCTCCTCTACCATCAGTCTGGTTTCGTCGACCCACCCTACCAATTCGCGGCTGATTCACCGGGCATGCAGCTCTTCATCGGGACCCAGCTTGAAGCGTTGCTGCTGGCACAGCAACCGCAGTCGGCACCCGGCCGCGTCTTTCGCGGCTCGGCGCTCGATGCTCAGTTACTGGGGTTGATCCTCGAGCGGGCGACGCGCCAGCCGTATGCCGACTTCCTGTCCCGTAACATCTGGCGACCGATCGGCGCGCAGGATGCCTTCGTACGGCTCGATCGACCGCGGGGCACGACGCGCACCTTCTGCTGCATCAGCGCGACCGCGCGCGACTGGGCGCGGGTCGGTCTGGTGATGCTGAACGGCGGACGCGTGGGAAACCGACAGGTGATCCCCGCGGACTGGATCCGACAGCTGCTGACACCGTCGCCACTGAACCCCGCATACGGCGGTTATTGGATGCTCGAGGCCATCCCCTTGACCCCGCGCTCCGTGGCAGCGAGCGGAGCACCGCCCGTCGCCACGCCATTCAGCGCGCCGGACGTCTACTATGCCGGTGGGCGCGGCGGACAACGCGTCTACGTCATTCCATCGCGCCAGGCAGTGGTCGTGCGATTCGGCAAGATTCGCAACGATTTCGACGATGGCGCATTTCTCAATCCCATTCTCGAGGTCCTGTAGCGCGCGCCCGCCTCACAACCCGGGCGCAAGCGCGAAGTCCTCGCGCTCGCAGTCGAATTCGACCTGCAATTGTTTGGCCAGACGCCGCAGTCCGGTGCGCACGCTTTCCTCGATGACCGGATGATAGAACGGCAGACGCAGCATTTCCGGCACCGTCATGTGCCGCTGTACGGCCCAGGCGAGCAGATGCGCGAGGTGCTCGACGTCCGGACCGAACAGCTCGGCGCCGACGAGCCTGGCACAACTGCGATCGGCATATAGGCGCAATACGCCTTCGTTGCGATTGAGCACGCGGGCACGCCCCTGCTTCTCGAACGACACCTCGCCGATCGCGACGCCGGATTCGTCGAGGTCACCGAGAGCGCAGCCGGCGCTGGCCATTTGCGGATGAGTGAACACGATCGCGAGCGGCGCCCGCCGTTCATGCTCACGGACTTGCGGGAACAGCACAGCGTTTTGGCCCGCGATCCGACCTTCATCGGCCGCCTCATGCAGGATGGCACGATGACCGCTTGCATCGCCTGCCAGGAAGATCGGCGCGTCACCACATTGGGTGGTAAGCGGATGCCAGGGCGGATGCCCGCGCTCGTCTAGCTCGAGCCCGGTGGCTGCAAGATTGAGCGCAGCGAGTTGCGGACGGCGTCCAGTAGCCAACAGCACTTGCGCAAAGCTCTCGCGGCGCTGCTCGCCCGCCTTCGTGTGCCACTCGATGGTGAAGCTGTCGCCAGACTGCTCCACGGCAGTAATCCGGGCGTTCAGATGAAAGCTATGGCGCTGCGTGAACGAGTTGCGGACCGCCGCTTGCACCGCCGGATCACGCAGCGGACCGATCCGCGAACCATTCGAAAAGAACGTCACCGCTACACCGAGCCGCGCCAGCGCTTGCCCCAACTCGAGACCAATGACGCCCGTACCGATCACCGCGAGACTCGCAGGCAGCGCGGTGAGCTCGAAGACCTGGTCGCTGGTCAGAATCGCGTCCGCAACGGAATCGAACGGCGCCGGCACGTTCGCCGAACTGCCGGTGGCGATCACGACGGCCTGCGCATCGATCTGGCGAGCGGTGCCGGACTCAGGATCCTCGACGATCACGCGGGTCGGACTCATGAACCGTGCTGTACCGGACAGACGACGCTCAGGATCGAGCTTCTCGGTCGCTGCGACTGCGCCGGCGACGAATCGGTCGCGCTCTGTACGGACTCGCGCAAACACCGCCGGCACATCGATACTCGAGCCGGTCACGGTGATACCGAAGTCGGTCGCGGTCGCCACCGCATGGGCCCGGTCAGCCGCGGCGATCAGCAGCTTCGACGGCATGCAACCGACGCGTGCACAAGTGGTTCCGTACGGGCCGTTCTCCACCAGCAGCCAACGCTTGCCGGCAGCTTCGATTTCCCGAATGGCGTTGAGTCCGGCTGTACCGGCGCCGATCACCAACACGTCGGTAGTCAGGGAACTGGTCATGTGTGCAGGAAATCGGTAATGACGTCGGCATACTCAGCAGCGCGCCCGGGATGATGGATGGGATGCGCGCCCGCGAACTCGTGTCCCCGCGCTCCAGCCACCAGCGACAACACGTTGTCATGCTGGTCACGCAGCGGATCGGTGGCAGCAGTCAGGGCCAAGGTAGGCTGCTTGATCTGCCGCAGACAGTCCGCCATCTCGAACTCTGCCAAGGCCCTGAGACCGGAGAAATCGAAGCGGCTCTGCAGATCACTCAGCAGTACGCGCATCGCCTGGGCGCTACCGACTTCGTCCAGCTTGAAATCCGGCTGCCACATGCGCATCTCCCACAAGATGTGCTGCCACCATTTCACCAGGTGCGAGCCGTCCTCGACCGGCACTGGTGCCGTTGGCTTGATGTCGGCCAGTAGCTTGTGTCGGAAGGCGCGGTCCCAGGTCGGGCTGCCATCGAGGATCAGATGCGAGACGCGCTCCGGCGCCAGCACCGCGGCCTGCGCCGCGATCTCTGCCGAGACATGACCACCCAGCAAGGCGAATGGCGCCGGCGCCAGCACCTGGGCGATCTCGAGCACGTTGCGGGCGAAGTCTGTTATCAACCAGTCGCGTGCACCGCCGGGCGACGCGCCGTAGCCGGCGAGATCGGGCGCGAAGGCGCGAAAGCCGCGCCGTGCCAGCTCGTGCAGCACCGGGTCGTACTGTGCGCCACTGCCAGGCGTCCAATGCAGCAGCACGACCGTGCGCGTCAAGGGTTCTCCGACTCCGGCGGCACGGTAGTGCATTTGTCCGTGCGCGGTATCGACGTAACCGTAGCGCAGTGGCGCACTCACGACGCGGCTGCTCGCCAGACGATTGGGAAAACCGACTCAGGTGGGGGCGCGTTCTCGCGAAACTCCGGATGCCCGTGATCATAGTGCGACAAACGTGTCAGCACGTTGGGGCGCCAGACGACGTCATCTCCCATCCAGCGCACGGAAAAACCCAGCCGACGGCCGGTCTGCGACGAGCTGCGCGGCAGAGCACCATGTATGGTTTTCGGATGCAGCAGAATCGCATCGCCGCGCTTGGCCGGCCACACGCTGATCGGTGCATCCGGTGCCGCCACACGGTCTAACAGCTCTGACCACGGGCGATAGTCACTCGGTCGCTCGACATCCTGGGGCGAGAACGTCGAGTGATAGCGCCAGGCGTCGCGATTCGAGCCATCGAGGGTCGTCAGCGGCGAGTTGTCCGCGTCCACATCGGTCAACGCGATCCACAGCGACGGGCACTGCTCGCCGACCAGACTGTAGGTGCACTCGTCATTGTGCCACGGCGTCGCAGTCTCTGGCGCCTGGCCCTCCTTCAGGAAGGTACCGTCCATCCACAGGCGCAGTGTGCGTGCCCCCGTGAGCCGCGCGACGATCTGCGGCGCTCGCGAGGCCAGCACCAATTGGCGCAGCCGCGGCTCGCAAGCCAGCACATTCAGCAGGCGCAGATAGCCATCGTGATCCTCACACACCGGTATCTTCGCTGACCCTGCGCCGGAGGTGTCGCGACTGGCGGATTGCGCTGCGCGCCGCCCGGCCCGTATATCGCTGATCACACGATCGAGCTCGGCAGTGAAGGTATCGAGCCAGTCGGTCGCAAAAGCGTGTGGCACCAGCACCGCGCCCCGGCGCTCGTAGTCGGCCCGCAATCGGGTCCAATCATGCTCAGGAATAGCCACTATATATCTATATAAATCAACATATTATAGTGCATACTTCATAGTGTACATCGTCAGTCGACGCTGCTCAGGTATTGCTCGACTGCGGCGGCGCTCATCACCTCGGCATAGCGCCGTCCGACGTCACGCAGATTGTCCCGGTGTGGTCCTTCATCCGCGTCGCCGCAGCAGTCCTCCGGCACGAGCACGCGGTAGCCCCAGGAGAACGCATCGACAATCGAAGCGCGCACGCAGCCGCTCGTGGTGCAGCCCGTGACGATCACCGTATCGACGCCCTGCCGATGCAGAAAAGTGGTGAGGGGTGTCTGAAAGAAGATCGACGGACCCGTCTTGCAGAAAGTGAAATCATAGTCCGGCTCGTGGACGCGTGGATCGATGGCTGTGCAGGGATGGCCATAACGGAATTCCTCGCGTACCGCGGGGATCTTCCACAGCGGCATGTCCTGCTCACTCTCGTAGGCCGTGTAACACTTGGCCACGGGGATCTTGTGGCTGCGCGCCACCCGCAGGAGCTCGGCAGTGCGATCGGTGGCGGCGTGAATCATAGGCAAACCACCGAGTGCGTATTGCGGGTCCGTGAACGCCGTCTGCAGATCGACCACCAGTATGGCCGGTCGTTTGCCGGCTTCCACCGCGATACCGCCGTAGCCGACTTGGGAATACTTGTCACTCATGTCTCGCTCCAAACCAGCCGTTAGATCGCAAGTCACTCAGATACGAAAAAAATGGCCGAGGGGGTCGCCCACCTCGGCCAATTGGTCTAGCAGCGATGTCGGCGATCCGACTAGCGCACTCGTCGGTGTGCTTACGCGACACGCGCCGCAGCGCCACGCCCCTTGATCATCGACTTCTGCTCCATCAGCTCGGCAGCCTTCTTGGCCCACTTGGTGAACTGCGGCTGCGCCGGTGGCTCGAGGCCCGTCTCGGCTTTGCAACGTGCCTTGAGCTCCTCGATATTCTCAAAGCCTCGATTGAAGACCCGCGTCGGCCCCCGCTTCGCGGCCATCTCTTTGCGCAGACTTCCAGTCGCATTCTGATCGACGCTGTGGTCGCTCTTGATCACGACGCCGTAACGACGCGCACCGTCGATCGAAACGAGACCCGCGGCAACGTCAAATGCTACCTGCTTGGGATCGCGCTCCAGAGGATCCCCCCAGCCGCCGCCGCCCCAGGTGTCCGCCAGCAGGAGATCGCCGGCCTCGACCTTCACATGATCGATCTTCGATGGCAGGATTTCTTCCGTGCCATCCGCTCGCTGCAGGAGCTTGCGGCTGCGCGCCCCAGGTTCGCCACCGTTTGCACCCCACGGATAGGTCAGCCAGCGATCGTCGTGGATCGAGATCTCGCCTGGCTCGAGGAAGCGGTAGCCGATCCTGAGGCCGTTGCCGCCGCGGTTCTTGCCGGCGCCGCCGGTGTCGATGATCGTCTCGTAGATATCGATGCGCAGCGGGAAGTAGCTCTCCAGGAACTCGTTAGGCACGTTGGTGAACGAGGGCCACAGCGAGTGCCCGTCCGGACCATCACCGAATGGTTTGCCGGGGATGCCGCCAAAGGTGATCTGGTATAGCTGATACCAGTCGCCCTTGCTGTCGTAGCCCGAATACATGAAGTGTGGCGAATCCGAAAAGCCTGCGCCGCACATGAAGTCGGGGTTGCCCTGGCCCAACAAGCCGCCCAGGACGTCGAAAATGCGACCCAGCGCGTGCGTACGACAGGAGAGCGCAGCGGGTTTGATCGGCTTGAGTAACGTGCCTGCCGGGATGCGCACCTCCATCAGATCGTAGAAGCCGTCGTTGAAGAGGATCTGCGGGTCGAACACCATGATCATGTAGACGCCCGCGAACATCTTGAACATCTCTTCGTTCAACAGGAAGTTGATCGACGAGATCGACTGCGGATCGGTGCCCGCGAAATCGAAGATACACTTGTCACCTTCGCGCCACATGGCGCACTTCAGCCGATATGGCCCCATGCCGAGGCCGTCGTCGCAGATGTAGTCCTCGAAGAACTGCTTCTTCTCGGGCACGTTGCGTTTGATGAGCTCGCGCATCGCGCGCTTGTTGCGCTCGAGCATCGCGCCCATCGCGCTGTAGAAAATGTCATCACCGAAACGCTCCGCGATTTCAATGCAACGGATGCCCGCGGTACGCAAGGCCGCAACGATGGCGTTGAAGTCCGAGAGGTTCCAGTGCGGCAGTCGGCAGTTGTGCAACAGGATCTTGAGCACGTCTTCCTGTAGCTTGGCGCCGCCTTTGCCGTCGCCCTGAAAAATCTTGATGGGCGGACAGATCACGCCTTCTTCATAGATCTGCCGTGCGTCGGTTGGTAGCGAGCCCGGAACCTTGCCACCCACATCGGTCATATGACCGAACATTGCCGACCAGGCGATAATGCGCCCGCCACGGAAGATCGGCATCAGCATCAGGTAGTCGTTCGCGTGACTGATCGCGCCGTTGACGGAGTACGGGTCGTTAGTGAGAAAGATATCGCCTTCCTCGACCGTACCATCATAACCTTGCATGAAACCCCAGATGAACGAGCCGAACTGGCCGACGACCATCTTGCCTTCGACATTGGCGATCATCGGGAATTCGTCGTGTTGCTCACGGATGCCAGGCGACATCGCGGTGCGAAACAGCACGGTATCCATCTCGTAGCGGGCGTTACGCAGCGCGCTCTCGATGATGTCGATGGTGACCGTATCGACTTTTACCTTCTTGAAGGGCTTCTGGTTACGTTGAACAATTGTTGCTGGCATCTGAATGTCCTCTAAGTAGGTACGCGCTTACTTACGCTTCTTGACGGTGGACTTAGCGGCTTTGTAGCCGTCCGGATAGATGAGAATGCAACCCACCTTGTCCACGACGCCATGGTACTTGGGCAGGATCACTGTGGTGGAGTCCATCTCCATCACGATCGCCGGACCCTTTATTTTGTTACCCGCCTTCAATTTGGCTCGATCGTAAACCGTTGCGGTAACACTCTTGCCATCCATGTAAGAAGCCTGTTTGCCAACTGCGGCTGCCTTCGGGTCCGGGCCGCCCTTCGGCAACTCGGGGCGCTTGATCGAAATGCCCTTACCCAGCACCGCCGCTCGCAAACTCACCAGTTCGTGCGGCAAATTGAGTGCAAAAGTGAACAGCCGCTTATGTTCGGCATCGAACTGATCCGACAGTGACTTCAAGCCACGCTTCTCAAGATCCTTCATATCGACCTGCACTGCCAATCGCAAACCTTGGCCGTGATAGCGCAAATCGACTTCGAAACTGTTGCGCATCTCCGCCTTGGGCACACCTTCTGCTTCGAGCGCCTTCGCCGCCTCGCGTTGCAGTTCCTGCAGCAGCGACTTGACCTCTTTGGCAGAGATTTCCGAGAACTTGCGTACATAGGTGCGCGCACGCTCGTCGCGCACCGCCGTGGTGGCGTCGCCGAGCGCGCATAGCACACCAGGGCCCGGCGGGATGATGGACGGCCAGGAGCCTAACAACCGCGACAGCGCGTTGGCGTGAATCGGGCCGGCGCCACCGAAGGCGATCAGAGCATAGTCGCGCGGATCATAACCCTGCTCGACCGAGACCATGCGCAGTGCGCCAACCATGTTCTCGTTGACGATGTTATAGATACCCAGCGCGGAATCCTTCAGCGACATGCCAAGCGCATCGGCCACTTTTTGCACGGCTTGGGTCGCGAGCTCGCGATCGAGCACCATGTCGCCGCCCAGCTTCTGCATGTCGGGGATGTAGCCCAACACCACGTTGGCGTCCGCCACCGTCGGTTCGGTACCGCCGCGGCCGTAAGCTGCCGGGCCCGGATCGGCGCCCGCCGATTGCGGGCCAACGCGCAATGCTTTGGTTAGCTCAGGCACGTGTGCGATCGAGCCGCCACCGGCACCCACTGTGCGAATATCGACCGACGAGGCGCGCACCGTGACATCGCCGACAGTGGTTTCGCGACGCAGGCGCGCTTGGCCATTCTGGATGAGCGCGACGTCGGTAGAAGTGCCACCCATGTCTGCCGTCAGAAGGTTCGGAAAGCCGGCTTGCTGGGCAACCCACACCGCACCCGTGACGCCGCCTGCTGGACCAGACATCAGCATGTTGACCGGGAACTCCTCTGAGGACGCGGCCGATGCAAGACCGCCGTCGGAGCGTAAAATATGCAGTTTGATCTTGCCGGACTGCTGCTCGATCTTCGCTTTCAGGTTCTTGACATAGCGTGCGACACGCGGGCGTACATAAGAGTTGGCAACCGTTGTGACCGTGCGCTCGTACTCCTGCATTTCCGGCACGACTTCCGATGACAGCGACACCGGAATGTCCGGCATTTCCTCCGCTGCAATCGCTTTGATGCGCTTCTCGTGCTTGTCGTTGGCGAACGAGTTGATCAGACAAACCGTCAATGCTTCGATGTTCTGCTTCTTGAGCGCCTGCAGATCCTTGCGCAACTTGGCCTCATCGAGCTTATGCACAACCTCACCGCGTGCGCTGACGCGCTCGTCTGCTTCGATTGTGGATGCGAGCCCGGCCATGGGCAGTGACTTGTTATAGATAACCCAACCGCCGAGACCACCCGGCACGTAGGAACGTGCAATCTGCAGCACCTGCCGGTAGCCCTTGGTCGTCACGAGACCGCACTTGGCACCCGTACCGGTCAACACCGTATTGGTAGCGACGGTGGTTCCGTGCATCACGTGCTCGATGCCTGACGGCTCGATACCCGCGAGTCCACAGATGCGCGAGATGCCGTTCAAGACGCCGATCGACTGATCGGCAGGTGTGCTTGGTACTTTGGCAGACCAAGTCCGCCCGTTCTTATCGTTGACCAGCAGCAAGTCCGTGAACGTGCCGCCGACATCAACACCCAGTCGATATGACATGCCAACTCCTAACGATCGAATTGAAGCCCCTGCCCCGCAGCCACCGCAGCAGCCAAGCTGCCGGCGACTCCAGGACCGAATCCCGTCGCTTTGTTAGCGCAACCGCTGTTGCACAAGCGTCCCGCAGTATCCGAGTTTGCGCGCTGCGGCGCAATGCAACGTGACAGTTACGCCGCCTGTTGCGCAGGCCGCGGGAAGGTGCCGGCCTTTACGAGCATGCTGGGTACCGGACGACCCAATACGCCCTGCAGCCACTCGCCCGTCGCGATCAGCGCATCGAGATCGATCCCGGTGCTTATGTTCATGCGATGCAGCATGTACACCAGGTCTTCGGTCGGAATATTGCCGGTGGCGGCCGGCGCGAACGGACAGCCGCCGATCCCCCCGGTGCTTGCGTCCAGCGAGTCCACACCCGCCGCAATCGCGGCATACGCATTGGCGATGCCCGTATTGCGTGTGTTGTGGAAATGACAGCGTATCCGCATACCGGGCAAGGCTTCGCGCACCCGCGCGACGATTTCGCTCACTTGCCCTGGCACGCCGACGCCGATCGTGTCGGCCAGCGCAATTTCGTGCGGCCGCCCCGCGGCTACACGCTTGGCGATTTCCACCACTTTGGCCACCGGTACCTCGCCCTCGAACGGACACCCGAAAGCGGCCGACACCGTGACCTGTGGCCGAATGCCAGCCGCGTGCGCGGCCGCCGCAATCTCGAGCCAGGCTGCGATGGATTCCTCGGTCCCCACACCCTGGTTGCGCCGATTGAACGTGTCCGAGGCGACGACCGCCATGCCAATTTCATTGCAGCCGGCTGCCTGCGCCCGATCGAAGCCACGGCGATTGAGTACGAGCCCAACGTAATAGACGTCCGGGCGCTTCTCGATTTGCGCGAGTACGTCCTCGGCATCGGCCATCTGCGGCACCTTTTTTGGATGCACGAAGCTCGTCACCTCGAGGCGCCGTATACCGGCACCGATGAGACGGTTGATGAATTGCACCTTGGTGGCGGTGGGCATGACCCCCGGCTCGCTCTGCAGGCCGTCGCGCGGGCCCACTTCAACAATCTCGACACTGCGCTGCATGGCGTTCACCTGTCCGGACAAATGAGTTCAAACTGCAGCTCTCATCTTAGCAAGTGGCGCGGCGATTTGCGGCACTCGCTTGCGGCCAGAACATGCGACGATCCTTGACCACAGGCCGGCATGACCGGTACAAAACCTGCCCACGGCTGCCGCAGCGGCAGCCGCCTCTCATTTTTCACTTCTGCCGAAGGAATGCGCATGTCCGCCGACCCCAAGTTCAAGAATGGCCCCCTCTCCGACCTGCGCGTGCTCGAACTCGGCACGCTGCTGGCTGGCCCCTTTTGTGGCCAGCTGCTGGGTGACATGGGCGCCGAAGTCATCAAAATCGAGCCGCCGAACCAGGGCGACCCGATGCGCACCTGGGGTCGACAGAAACAGGGCGAGCCGTCGCTCTGGTGGCCGGTCGTGGCGCGTAACAAGAAGGCCATCACGCTGGATATGCGGCAGGCTGAAGGCCAGAGTCTACTCAAGGAGTTGGTGAAGAAAGCTGACTTTGTGCTTGAGAATTTCAGACCGGGGACCATGGAAAAATGGGGCTGCGGCTACGACGCGCTTTCGGCGATCAATCCCGGGCTCATCATGATCCGGGTGTCGGGTTTCGGGCAGACCGGACCCTACTCGCGCCAGGCGGGCTTCGGCGCCATCGGGGAAGCGATGGGTGGCTTGCGCTACGTGGTCGGTGACCCGTCCACGCCACCGTCGCGCATGGGTATCAGCATCGGCGACGAGCTCGCTGCCGTGCACGCCGCACTCGGCGCACTGTCCGCCCTCCACTACCGCGAGAAGACCGGCCGGGGGCAGATCGTCGATTCGGCCATCTACGAGGCGGTGCTGAACATGATGGAGTCGCTGATCACGGAATACGACAAGACCAACTACATTCGCGAACGCACTGGTGCCATTCTGCCAAACGTAGCGCCATCGAACGTCTACCCGACCAAGGATGGGTTGGTGTTGATTGCTGCCAACCAGGATACGGTGTTCGGTCGTCTGTGCGACGCCATGGGCAAGCCTGAGATGGCGAAGGACGAGCGCTACAACAATCACCAGGCTCGCGGCGCGAACCAGGTCGAACTCGACGCCAAGGTAGGTGAATGGACGGCTACCTTGACGACGAAGGAGGTACTGGCCGCCATGGACAAGGCCGGCGTTCCGGCCGGGCTCATCTATCGTGCGCCCGACATGCTGGACGACCCGCACTTCAAGGCGCGTGACGCCATCGTGACCACGGATCATCCGCATTTCGGCAAGCTCAAGATGCAGAACGTCGCGCCCAAGCTCTCGGCTACACCAGGTGGTATCCGCGCGCCATCGCCGGAGCTCGGCCAGCACAATGCGGAGATCTACGGCAAGTTGTTAGGGCTGTCCGACGCGCGGCTAGCGGAGCTCACCGCTGCGAAGGTCATCTGAGCATGACCGAATCACTCGAAGACAACTATCAGCGTGGCGGCTTCGGTCAGTCATTGCAGTTCGGCGCGCGCCCGGCGTTGCTGGTGATCGATTTCGTGCGAGCGTATCTCGTCAAGGACTCGCCACTGTACGCTGGCGTGGAGGATGCACATCTTGCCTGCCGCGAACTGCTGCAGCTTGCGCGCCGGGCGAAAATCCCAGTGCTGCACACGAACGTCAGTTTCCAGCCTGGCGGTCGCGATGGCGGCGTGTTCTTCCGTAAAGTCCCGGCGCTCAAGTGCTTCGAGGCCGGCGCCCACCCCGAACTTGCCGCCTTTGGCGAGGGTCTGGAGCCGGTCGCCGGCGAGACCGTGATCACCAAGCAGTACGCCAGCGCCTTCTTCGGCACCACGTTGGCGTCGACCTTGACGGCCCTACGTGTGGATACGGTACTGATCGCAGGACTGTCCACGAGCGGCTGCATACGCGCCAGTGCAGTCGACTGCGTGCAGCACGGCTTCATACCGGTGGTGGTGCGGGATGCCGTTGGCGACCGTGCGACCGGGCCGCACGAAGCGAATCTGTTCGATCTGCAGGCCAAGTACGCCGAAGTCGTCTCCCTCGCGCGCACGCGCGACTACCTATCGGAGGTACGCGCACCATGACAACACTGGGTCCGATCGCTTGCGTGACGATTGCCGTCCCGCAGGTGCAACCGCTGGTCGACGCGTATCGGCTGTATCTTGGTTACGGGTTGGTGGATACCGGCAGAATTTCTGTTGCTGAAGCCGCCTTGTGGAACCGGCCTTTGCTCGCTGGCCGGCGATTCGCCTTAATGCTGCCTGGCGGGGATGGCCAAACGTACATTCGTTTCGTGGAGAGCAACCCGGATCCATCCTATGTGGCATTTCGACACTTCGGGTGGAACGCCGCTGAAATGATGGTGCAGAACACCGACAAGGTGGCCGAACAACTCGCCGACTCCGCGTTCCAGATTATCGGACCGCCAGCTGACCTCTCGTTCAGCGACAAGATCCGCGCCATGCAGGTTTTAGGGCCGGCCAAAGAGTCACTGTACCTGACGAGCTTCAAGGAGCGCCTGCCCGAGTTCGATACGCCGGAGCCGAAGTACTTCATCGATCGCACGTTCATCGTAATCGTCGGTGGCAAGAGCATCGACGCGACCAACGGCTTCTACACGCAGCACTTCGGTGTTGCCAAAGCGCCGGCCGTGCCTGGCGTCATCTCGGTAATCTCAGCGGCCCATGGCCTGCCACACGACACGCAGCACAAGCTGGCTGCGCTCACCTTGTCTGGCCAGTCGTTCATCGAGGCTGATGAAATGCCGCAGGGGACGTTACCGCGCAGATCCGACGCCGAGCTGCCGCCCGCCATTGCGATGGTGTCATTTGGCGTCGAGAAACTGCCGAAGTCGATCGACACCTGGCTCGCACCCGCTCAGACACTCGCGATGCCGCCCTACCATGGGCGACGCTCGCGCGTTTGCGTCGGTGCTGCGGGTGAATGGATCGAGTTGATCGAGCGATGAGAACCGGTACGATCACGGCGCTGCTGATGGCCGTGTTCGTACCGGCCGCTTGGGCGGCCGATCCGCCGCCTGCCCTCACAGCACAGTCCTTGGCTGCAGCCCGCGATGCCGGTTGGCATGAAGCAGTCGTCAGTACGCGCTGGGGCGCGGCACTCGAGCAGTTCTTTGTTGAAGTGGCCGGCTACCGAGTGCTGTGGCGAGGACGGGCCGATCGATCCGTCAGCGCGTTCTATGGCTTGCCCGCCGCCGATTATCCGGAAGTCCTGATTGGCGATGCCGACGGTCGACCCGGGCTGATCCGACTGATCGACTTCGCCGCCGCCGATGCCGATGCCGTCGCGATTCGGGCCAGCGCGCAAGCCTGGGACACGGGCGGCTTCTTCAGTCTCATGACACGTTCTAACGACACGCCAGCGGTGTGGCGCGCAGCCCAGGCGCTCGGCTGGACAGGCTACAACGAACCCGTCGCGTTCACCTTTGGCACGATCGAGTTGCGAAACGTCATCCTGCGCGGGCCGGATGGCGTCAACGTCTCGGTCTATGAGCGTCTCTCACCGCGGCTACCGGACGAGCTGGATCTGCGCCGACTGCGCCGGCCGTTCAATGCAATGCAGACGGTACGGGACATCGACCGCACGCGCGCCTTCTACGTCGAAGTGCTGGGTTTCGAGATCGTCAATGCTGGCGAGTATTTCAATCCGGTACCGGGTCCTAACAACTTTGGCATGCCTGCCAATATCGTGGCGGAGTACCCGCTGCGCTATGGAATTTTCGCCCCGCGCAAAGACACCCCTACGGCCGTCGAAACGGTGGAGCTCGTGGGCGCCGAGGGCCGCCGGCTGGATGCCATTGCCACGCCACCGAATCGCGGCATAGTCAGTCTGCGCTACCCGGTCGGTGATTTGCAGGGTCTCATCGATCGTCTGCGCGCGCAGCAGACGGCGCCCGCCATTGCGCCGCAAGTCGTTACACTGCAGCCTTATGGCCGGGTGCGCGCGCTGGCTGTGCGGACACCGGATGGCGCACTACTCGAATTCTTCCAACTCCTGGATACACCACAATGAGCGATCCCAGCCCTTACCCGCCGCCGAAAGGCCACCGTCCCTACTTCTTCGATGACCCTGCCATCGATCAGTTGCATACCGCACTGCTGGCAGTTACCCAGGAACTGTCGGTGGCACGTGAGCGTATCGACACGCTGGAGCGACTGCTGGAGCAATCGGGCCATTTGCGGCGTGCGGCGATCGAGACATTCCAGCCCGATGCATCAGCCGAAGCAGAACGTACTGTGCAACGCGCGGCACTCGTTGATCGCGTGCTGAAGCCATTTGTCGATTATCGTGAGAACCTGTTCAGTCGCAAACGAGGGCAGGCATGAGCGATTTCACCCAACATGGGATGGTGCCGCAAGTTACGCACGATGAACGCGCGCGCCAGTCCTTCGTCAAGACCTTCCGTGCCCATCTGTCCGGCAAGGTCATGCCCGGCAACTACCAGGTGTTCCAGAAGCGAGTCGTTCCGAGATTTCAAGCCCAGCATGGGCGCCCACCGGAGGACGAGCGCGAACTGCGCGCCGTCATGACGCAGGATCCCTACTACCAATTCTGGAGTGCCATGCAGCGGCGCAGCCAGGAGATGCTGTGGGAATCAGTCATCGATCCGACCGAGCGGCAGTTGCCGGAATTGATCCAGCGCGCCAAACAACTGGCAGACCGAAAACGCGGCAAAGGCCAAGCGGGCAGCCTGCATCTCGATCCCGACGTTGCGGTGCCGCGCTACCACGCCGCCGCAGACATCCATCTGCAGCCCGGCGGTTATCACACCGATTTCGTGGCCGACGACGTAGCGGCCGGCGTCGTCTACGACAAGGGCATCAATCTCTACATGGGCGGCGCATTGGGCCCAGAGAACAACGCGATGGGCGATCTGCTCGTCACGTATTTTCGCGAGAAATACCCGGCGCGCCAACCGAAGCGAATTCTCGACATGGGCTGCGCGATCGGCAACAGCACCGTAGTGTGGGCGCGGGCCTTCCCGCAAGCAGAGGTGCATGGCATCGATGTCGGTGCGCCGGTGCTGCGGTATGCGCATGCGCGCGCTGAGAGCATGAACGTGCCAGTGCATTTCCGCCAAGCCAATGCCGAAGACACCAAGCTGCCCGCCGGCAGTTTCGATCTGATCATTTCCCACATCATGCTGCACGAAACGTCCAAGTCAGCGATCGTGAATGTGATGCGCGAATCGCTGCGCCTGCTCGCACCAAATGGTCTGATGCTGCACCTCGAGATACCGCGGGGCGACGATCTCATGGAGCAGTTCATGCACAACTGGGAGAGCTACAACAACAACGAGACGTTTGCGCGCTACATGACGGGGCTGGATCTGAAGGCGGTTGCCGTCAAGGGCGGCTTCGTTCCTGCCAAGACACGCGTCGATCATTACTCACCCGGCTACGACGTGGCCAAGACCAACTACTCGGAAAGTTTCATCTGGAAGATTCTGGTTGGTGAGAAATGACCAGCGCGGCGAGCCGTCGCCTGCTGCAACACGGGATGCTGCCGCAGCCGACGCACGACGAGCAGGCACGCCAGGCGTTCGTCACCAGTTTTCGCGGCCACCTGGCCGCCAAAGTCGCGCCGGGCGCCAAGCCTGTGTACGAGCGGCGCGCGCGGCCGCTGTTCGCCAGCCAGCATGGGCGCGAGCCTCGCGATCAACATGACGTTCGCCGCGCGCTGGAGGCCGATCCCTACTACCAGTTCTGGAGTGCCATGCAGCGGCGCAGCCAGGAGCTGATGTGGGAAGCCGTCATTGATCCGACCGAGCGGAACTGGACACAACTGGTCAATCGCGCGCGAGCAAGCAACACGTCGCGCGCTGGCAGCAGCGGCTCCCTGGAGCTGGACCCGACACTCGAGGTGCCCCGCTATCACACCGCCGTTGATATCCATCTGCAACCGGGCGGCTATCACACTGACTTCGGCGCTGACGACGTGGCGGCCGGTGCCATCTATGATCGGGCGCTCAATATCTATCTAAACGGCGCGCTCGGTCCTCGCAACGCATTGATGGGCGAGACACTGCTCGGATTTTTTCGCGACCGTTGGCCGCAGCGCGCGCCACGCCGCATCCTCGACATGGGCTGCGCCATCGGCAACAGCACCCTGCCCTGGGCCGAGGCTTTCCCAGCGGCCGAGGTCCATGCAATCGATGTCGGTGCGCCGGTGCTGCGTTACGCGCATGCGCGGGCGTGCGAGTTCGGCGTGCCGGTGCATTTCTCGCAGCAGAACGCCGAACGTACACACTATCGAACGGGCAGCTTCGATCTCATCGTGTCGCATATCATGTTGCACGAGACCTCGAAAAGCGCACTCGGCAACATTCTGTCGGAATGTCACCGCCTGCTCACACCCGGCGGCCTGATGTTGCACCTCGAGATACCGCGCGGCTCGACGCCGCTCGAGAAGTTCCTGTTCAACTGGGAAGCCTATAACAACAACGAGACTTTCGGTGCCCACATGACCGAGGTCGATTTGCCGGCCATCGCACGACGTGCCGGCTTCGACGCGCCGGCTGTGATCAAGCATCGGATCGAGCGCGCGCCGGAGCAACAACTCTATTCGAGCGAGACCGTCTGGAACGTTCTCACGGCCCAGCGCTGAGCGCAGGCACTACTTCATCATTGAGATTCCCACCATGAAAACGAGATCCAAGGGCAAGGCCACAGCAAGCAGCCAGACCACGAAGGCACGCAAGACGACCGGCAAACGACCAAAGAGCGCACCCGAAGCGAACGCCACCGCGCCGCGGCTTGCACGCGTTGCCAAAGGCAAACGGCCGCAGTACTTCAGTGACCCGGCGATCGACAAGATCCTCTGGATCACCCTGACACTATGCGAAGAACTGTCGGTCACCCGCGATCGCCTCGACACCGTCGAGCGACTGCTGGAGAAACGGCGCGTGCTGAAGGTCAGCGACGTCGAGCACTATCGACCGGATGACAAGACCGAGGCGCTGCGCGAGCAGCGCCGTGCCGTTTACATCGACCGCGTCCTGCGGGCTGTGTCGGCAGAGCTTGAAGAACTCGCGGGGCGGGCCGAAGCGCCGCCGCTCCAAGAGGTGATCGCAGCGGTTGAGAGCTAGCAGACTGGTAACGAGCGTTGATGATCGAGACGTCAGGCAACGAAAGGGCGCCCCGCCCTTGCCGACCACGGCCCCTCTACCTAGTCGCTGCGCCCCGCCGGCATCAAGTTGGCTGGCAATGGCGGCCGCCTGCCCCAATCCGTTTCGTTGTAGTTAGTGGCCAGATACTCGAGCAGCGGGTTTTCGATCTCGGGCGGGATCTCCCACAGATTCTGGGTGCGCTGCATCCAGCGGATGAGTCCCAGCCAGTATTCCCGGTCGCCGCGCTGCGAGGTCACGAGCTTGTGTGAGTGGCAGCCACCACATTGCGCGGCCGCCAGTTCCCAGTCAGGCGCGATCTTGAGCCCGGTCTCGGGGTCGATGTTGTCGTCGGCGTGCGCGGTTGGCACGAGGACAAGTGTCAGCAGCAGCGCAGCGGCAGCGCGCATCACACCACCTGCACGGCGATTCGGTGGCAGGCATTGTTGAGATATCCCTTCGGGTTCCAACCCGATACCAGCATCGGCTGTGCCTGGCCCGCCGTGTCGGTGGCGCGCGCCCACACTTCGTAGTACCCGGGTTGGGAGAATTTGAGCGTGGTATCGAAATGCTGCCAGGCGAGGCGGTTCGCGGGTGCCTTGAGACGTGTCTTCTGCCAGGTGGCGCCAAAGTCGATGCTCACATCGACGCGTGTCACGGCCCGATCACCGGCCCACGCATGGCCGCGCAGCGCCATGGCTTCGGTCCGCGGCACGTGGCTGCCGGACTCGGGAAACGTGATCAGCGACTTGACGGGCATGGAGCCGATGATGCACATCTGGTCATCGGGTACCTGGGTGCCCGGTGCCACCGGCTTGCAGGGCATGCGATAGGCATCCTCGTTCATCTTCTCGCCATCGTGCACGCGGTCGCGCACTAACACCTGCTTGAGCCACTTGCCGCTGACCGACGCCGGCCAGCCGCCCATGATCATCCGCAGCGGCGCACCATGGATGGGCGGCAGCGGTGCGCCGTTCATGGCGAACGCCAGCATCGACTCGTGTTCCATTGCCTTGGCCACGGGTGCACCGCGGGAAATGGGATCCTTCTGCGGATCGCCGGAGAGGTGCGTATCGGCTCCACGGTAAGCAACATACACGGCGTTGCTGGCGACGCCGCAACGCGTGAGGACATCGGCCAAGCGCACGCCGGTCCACTCCGGGCAAGCGATGGCGCCCGTGGTCCATTGATTGCCGCTCGTGCGAGGGCGGAATTCGGCGCGGCCATTGCCCGCGCACTCGAGCTGCAGCTGCAGCGTGACGGGGCGAAACTGGCGTTTGAGTTCGGCGAGCGTGAAGGTCTGGGGCCTGACGCATGACTCACCCTCGACTCGCAGTTGCCACGCGTCAGGGTCGGCCACGGGTTCGGGCGGCACACCGTTATTGCGCACGAACATGCGATTGGCGGGCGTCACGGCATCGTCCAGCAGATGTGCAGGTGTCTCGGCATTGATCGGCCGATCGCCCAACAGCTTGAGCCCGGCCTTGCCGAGGCTCGCGAGGATGTCGCTGCCCTCCGCCAGCGCAACGACTGGCATGAGCCCGGCGGGCAGGAAGCGCGCGTACGGTACGGCCAGACCAAGCGCGCGCCAAGCAGCGGCAGCGGTGGCGGTTTGCAGGAAGCCGCGGCGGCTGCGCGCGGGGTCGTTGTTATCCATCGAAGCTCCTGCAGTGCGATCGATTGTGGTGAGCGACTGATGACTGGCATGCACACGGCCGCAGAACGCTTGCAGTCGCAGTAGGTGTGCCGTCAAGGATACCTCGCGCGTCTGGACCGGTTGCATCGCGGGTTTGCTTGCCGACGTATGCCGAGCGCGATCGGGAGACGCTGAGTAAGGTGTTCACGACTTCGCGCTCCGCAGTCTTCGAACCAGCAGAAACGCAGTCCACCATGCCGCGATGTAGATCCCAAAATGCCATAGTGGCAGCAGCATAAACGCCCAGGCTTGCGCCTCCGACGGGCGTGCTGCCACGATCGATTCCCAATAGAAGGCCAGATCTGTGGCCGCGATTGCGGCGACTGATACGAACACGGCAGCTTGATGTTGCGTCCGAAGTGCGATCCATAAGCACACGAGGTAAGGTAGCAGTCGCCACAATGAAAGTCCGGCAAGGATGGCCGCGAAGCCCCAAGCCGAGGCGACGCCGACGGCCTCGGAAATCAATACTGGACGCAACTGTAGCCAAAGTACGGTCGCCACGTTCCCCACGCACGCGAGCACTATGATCGAGACATTGGTCGTGCGGGTAACCATGATCAACCAAGTGTAAGCTGCGGGTGTGCAGTCGGGGGTCCCTGACTGCACACCGACAGGTAGCAGTATCCAGTCTCGCAGGCTCGCGCAACAAAAAAGGCCGGGACAATGCCCGGCCTTTTCGCGATCCAGTGCTGCTGCCGGGTCAGATGCTCGCTGCGTGCAGGCGCCAGAGCGACGCCAGCCGGCTGAGCTTCGGGTCCGCCTTGACCTCGGCAAAGGCCTTCTTGGCCGCATCCTTGTTGCCCGCCTTGAGATTGGCGACGCCCAACATCAACTTAGCCTCATCGAGGTTCTTGACGTCGCCCTTGGCAAGGCCCCGTTCGATGGCTGCGATGGCCTCGGCGTTCATGCCGTAGCTCATGTACGCGTAGCCAAGCCGCACGTCCGCATCGCCTGCCTTGTTGGCCGAAGCTGTCTTCGCCTGGCTCGCCAAGGTGCCGCGGTCGTCATTCGCCTGCTTCTTGGCAGAATCCAGCAAGCGCTGCGCGCGGTCAATCTCCCGCTGTTCCGTGAACAGCTTCTTGCTCATTGCAGTCTCCAACACAGACTGTGCTTCGCCGGGCAGCCCCTGCTCGATCGCGAGCTGTGCCATCTCGACGTAATCGTCACCGCTGCGGATGGCGTCCACTTCCTGCGCCAACCGGAATACGTTGAGCGTCTGGCGTTCGCTATTGCCACGATCACGCATCATGGTCGTGACGAGGTTTTGCCAGTACTCGGTTTTCGGGTAGTACGTAACCAGCTTCTCCAGCGAATTGCTCGTGCAGTCGCTGTCGTCCAGCTTGATACAGGAACTCAGCATCAATTGCAGCGACTGCTCCTTGGGAGTCTGGCCGCGCTTCTGCTGCGCCGTGACCCAGTCATTGACGAACTTGTACGTGCCCTTGTAATCGTTGGTAACGTACTTGGCCTGCGCGACGAGTGTGTAGATGTCCTCATCTGCCCAGCCATTGCTGATGGCACGTTGCCCGTACTCGACCGCCTTGGAGTAGTTCTTGGTCTGATAGTTGAGCTGCGAGAGCGCCTTGACGCGCGTACCAACTTCGCCGGATGCCAGGAATCCTGAGTTCAAGCCAGCTTCCAGCTCCCGTGCCGCCTCGGCGTAGTTGCCCTTGCGAACATACGCAAAGCCCTGGAATTCATTGATCATGTGCTGATCGAACGGCGTCTTGCCAGACTTGCTGCTGGCCTCGCTCAATTTCGCCAGCGCGGTGTCCCACTGCTTCGCATTGAGTGCATCCTGAGCGGCCTTCATTTCTTTGGCAACCGCTTTGCTGATGGTCGGTCCCTTGGCCTTCTGGGCGTAAACCGGAGCGCTGGCGATGCTGCCGGCCAGGACGAGTGCGGCCATCGCAAAGGCGGTGACCAGTCGGGGCGAGATCTTCCTCAAGCTCATGGCGATTCCTCAAACAACGAAACTGTCGGTGCTGAACAGGATACGGCAGATAACCCGAACCCAGCCTGAAGGGCGAGGCTAGCGGCAAAAACTGCCTTGCATCAGTAATATACGAGACAGCCCGGGCGGAAAAGGTTGCGCCGGGCGATCACAAACAAATAGGTCAACAGACCCCAGGAAACCGAGACTAATCCCGGAACTCTGCGGTATTGACGAAGCCCATCTTCTGCATGCCACGGCGCTGAGCGGCCGCCAGCACGAGCGCAACGGTCTCGTACTTGGCACGCCGGTCCGGGCGCAGATGCAATTCAGGTTGCACAGGCTTCTGAGCCTCCTGCGCAAAGTAGCTCTCCAGCTGTGGGATACCGCTGACCACCGTGCCGTTCCAGACGATCGTACCGTCGAAGTCGATCTCCAGATCCACCACCTCCGGTCTCGAATCCGGGGGCGGCGCGTCGGTGGGACGCGGCATGTCGAGCTTGGTGCCGTGCGTCATGATGGGGATCGTGATGATCAGCATGATCAGCAGCACCAGCAACACGTCGATCAATGGCGTGGTGTTCATCTCCACCATCGGCTCGTCTGAACCACCACCCGAGCCTACACTCATGCCCATAGCAATAACCCCTTAGCGGAAGCCGCGGACGCCACGGTCCGGCTCGGTGACGAAGGACACCTTGACGATACCGCCACGCTGGATGTTGTAGATCACGCGACCTACATCCTCCCAGCGCGTCTGCTTGTCGGCACGGATGTGAATCTCGGGCTGCGGCTGGACGACCGCAGCAGCCTTGATCTTGTCGAGCAACGCGGTCTTGTCGCCTATCCTACCGTCGTTCCAGTAGACGTTTCCCGCCGCATCGACTGCCACCGTGATGTTCTCCGGCTTGGTCACTGTTGGAATATTCACCGCCTTGGGCAGCTCGACCTTGACCGTCTTGGTGATCACCGGGACGGTGATCAGGAAGATGATCAACAGCACCAACATGACGTCGACCAGCGGCGTCGTGTTGATGGCCGACATGGTTTGCTCTTCGCCGTCGTCGGACGAGGAGCCTACGTTCATACCCATGACTTGCTTCCTTCAGTTGCCAATGGCGCCGGCAGACAAGCTTACTTCTTGATCGCAGCAGCAGGCGCTGCCGGGTTGCCCGTGGCAACGCGCGAGCCGCTCACCAGATAGGCATGCAGATCCGAGGTGAAGTTCCTGAGACCTTCGACGCAGCTCTTGTTGCGGCGGATCAGCCAGTTGTAACCCAGCACCGCTGGCACCGCGACGAACAGGCCGATTGCTGTCATGATCAGCGCCTCACCCACAGGCCCCGCGACCTTGTCGATGCTGGCCTGACCGCTGACGCCGATGGCGACGAGCGCGTGATAGATACCCCATACCGTACCGAACAGACCGACGAACGGCGCAGTCGAGCCGACGCTCGCCAGGAACGATAGACCACCGGTCAGCTTGTGATTGATGGCATCCATCGAGCGCTGCAGCGTCATCATGATCCACTCGTGCAGATCGATGCGATCCGTCAAGCGACCATCGTGGTGCGACACGGCACGCAGACCATCTTCGGCGATCGAGCGGAAATCGTCACCCTTTGGCAGCCGCTCGACCGCTTCTTTGACGGATCCCGAGGTCCAAAAGTTCTTGCCGACGTTGATCGCTGACTTGGTGAGACGTCGCTGGTCCCACAGCTTGGTCAGAATGATGTACCAGGAGGCGAGCGACATCAGCACGAGAATGATCAGCGTGCCTCGCGCGACGAAGTCGCCCTGCTGCCATAGGGCCTCGAGCCCATACGGATTTTCGACGGTAATAGCGTTGTCCATGGAAGTCCTCGACTGTGAATGCTAATGAAGGGCAGACGACCGCCCCTCTCCCAAAAAAACCTGTCAATCGGTCAACTTGAAACGAACATTGAACTGGTTGCAGCTTTCAGCCGGTGCGCCATCGACCGTGCCGGCACTCCAGCGCGCGCGGCTCGCCCACTTGACCGCAGCTTCATCCAGCTTGTCGAAACCAGAAGATTTCGTGACCGTGGGGTTGCCGGTGGTACGGCCGCCGGTGTCCACGCAGGCGCGCACGGTCACCACCCCTTCTTCACCATTGCGACGACTGCTCGGCGGATAGTAGTCAGCGGTCGACGGCGAACGACGAACGTCCAGTTTGGGCGCGACTCGCACCGGCTCTCGTACGACTGGTGGCGGCGGCGGCGGACGCGGCGGCACGGGTTTGTCGGTGACGTCGGTGATAGCGGTGCTGGTCGACGTTTCCATCGGCAGGTCGATAGCGATATCGGGCGGCGGCACCTCGACCGGTGGTCGCTCCATCTCGGGCGGCGGTGGCGGCGGCGGCTCGTCCTTTGTCTGTATGTCTTCGATCAACGCCGTCTCGATTGGCTGGGTGATCACCTGCACGATGTTCTTGGCCAAACCACTCACCAGGGCCCAGCCGAGCAAGAAATGCAAGCCGACGATGATGAACAGCACAAGCGAACGGCTCGTGAAGTAATTCGTTTGTTGTGCGTAAGCAGCCATTGTGTCTCGAGGTCTTAGTTAATCGAAACCAAATAGGACGGTGCGGAAAATCTGCGGCGCAACTTAAGCTATGTTCGCTCAACTGCGCAACACATTCTCGTTGCTGGCCGTCCTATCCCCCGCCATCACACATGTCGATGCGATGACTTCAATTGCTTTAACGTTCGAGCCCAGCCCCGGGGTCTCAAACTGAATTCGTTTCCCTGAACATCGACCCGAACTGCAGCGCTGCTGGCCCGAGCCATGATTTTCAGAACTGTAACCGTATGCCGCGTGCCTGACAACCAGCACGTGCAACGTCAATCGGTCACGGCGCCGAGCGAGGCGCTGCTGACAGTGTGCGCGTATTTCGCCAGCACGCCACGGGTTGCATAAGGCTTTGGAGTACGCCAGGCAGCGCGCCGACGCTTTAGTTCCGTCGCGCTCAAGGCAACGTCAATTGTTCGGTCAACCGCATCGATTCGGATTCGATCGCCGTTACGCAACAGCCCGATCGCACCGCCTACGGCCGCTTCCGGGGCGATATGTCCAACGACAAATCCATGGCTTCCGCCTGAAAAACGCCCGTCCGTGATCAACGCGACTGTATCGCCGAGACCACGCCCCATGATGGCGCCTGTCGGACTCAGCATTTCGCGCATGCCAGGCCCGCCCTTCGGCCCTTCGTAGCGAATCACCACGACGTCCCCTGCTTTGACTTGTCCCGCGAGGATCGCGGCCGTCGCACGTTCTTCGCCGTCGAACACGCGCGCGGCGCCCTCGAACCGCAGGCCCTCCTTGCCGGAAATCTTTGCGATGGATCCCTCGGCAGCAAGATTCCCACGCAAAACAACGAGATGACTGTCTTTCTTAACCGGATCTTCAAATGTCCGGACAATTTCCTGATCCGGAGGATAGTCGGCCACATCCGACAGATTCTGCGCCAGCGTCTTGCCGGTCACGGTGAGGCAATCGCCATGCAACAAGCCGCGGGTCAGCAGACGTTTCATCAGTGGCTGGATGCCGCCGATCGCAATCAGCTCGGACATGAGGAACTTGCCGCTCGGTCGCAGATCCGCCAGCACTGGCACCCGTTTGCCGATGCGCGTGAAATCCGCCAGCGTCAGTTTCACGCGCGCGGCATGCGCGATCGCGAGCAGATGTAGGACCGCGTTGGTCGAGCCGCTCAAAGCGATGGTCATCGTGATGGCGTTCTCGAATGCTTTCCTGGTGAGGATGTCACGCGGGCGCAAGCCCGCCTTGACCAGCTCGACCACCGCCTCACCGGCCCGGCGCGAGTCACCGCGCTTCTGGCCACTGACGGCCTCCTGCGCAGAACTGTCGGGCAGGCTGAGGCCGAGCGCTTCGATCGCCGAGGCCATGGTGTTGGCCGTATACATGCCACCGCAGCTGCCGGGACCGGGGATAGCCGTGCGCTCGACCTCTAACAACTGCGCGTCGGAGACCGTGCCGGCAGCATGGCCACCGACCGCCTCGAACACTGCGACAATGTCACGCCGTTTGGCGCCCGGGCGGATCGTGCCGCCGTAGACGAAGATTGACGGTCGATTCAAACGCGCCATGGCGATTGCGCAACCCGGCATGTTCTTGTCGCAACCGCCGATGGCGACGAAACCATCGAATCCCTCCGCCGCGACCACGGTTTCGATCGAGTCGGCGATCACTTCGCGGGACACGAGCGAATAGCGCATACCGGGCGAGCCCATCGAGATGCCGTCGGAAACAGTGATCGTGTTGAACAGCACGCCCTTGCCACCGGCGGCATCCGCGCCGGCGACAGCTTCCTGCGCGAGCTCATTGATATGCATGTTGCACGGCGTGAGATTGGCCCAGGTCGAAGCGACGCCGATCTGTGGTTTGGCGAAATCGGCATCGTCGAAGCCAACGGCACGCAGCATCGCGCGCGATGGTGTCTGTTTGGCGCCGTCGACGACCAGCCGCGAATAGGCGCGCGGATCGACGCCGGACTTTTTCTTACGCATTGCCACTGTCTCCTGCAAATGAGTCGCGCAGCTTACTGCGCAGCCGCCAGAAACTAAACGCTAGCGCGACGTCAGGTACCGATATCGGTCAAGCGGCGCTCGCGCAGTGTAATGATGAAGACGCCGAGCAAGGTGAGCACGCCACCCACTGCGATCTTGGCAGTCAGCTCATCCCCCAGGAGTGTCACAGCGAAGATCACCGAGAAGACCGGCGACAGCGTGGTCAGCGGCGCGACGCTCGTGACCGGGTAGCGCTGCACGAGATGATAGAAGACGCTGTAAGCGACGAGGCTTGCCAGTAGTGTGGCGTACGCCAGGGCGCCCCAACCCCGCCAGGAGACCTCGCTCAGCAGCGACCATTGGTCCCGCTCCAGCAGCCAGGCACAGAGCGTCACTGGCACCACACTGACGAGTCCCATCCAGCCCTGCAGCTGCAATGGCGCGAAACCCGAGAGGCGCTTGACGGCCAGCAGGCCGAAAGACCCCGCCAATGCGGAGCCGATGACCAGCAGCAGGCTTTGCCAATAGCCAAACACCTGCGGATCGAATCCCATCACGAGCACCCCCGCGAACGACAGGATGATCCCGGTCCAGCGTCGCCATCGGACCACTTCGCCCAGCAGCCAGATTGACAGGAGAGTCGTGAACGGAACGCCCAGTTGCGATGCAATAGCCACTGCCGAGACGTTTTCGGCCAGCGACAACCCCCAGAACATCAGCCCGAAAGGGACCGCGCCGGACAGCAGCATCGCACCGACCAGCGGCCGTGCTTGCCCGCGTGGCAGCCGCAGGAACGGCAACAGCAGAACGGCGAGGGCCGCAAAGCGCAAGGCGGTGAACGTGAACGGCGGTATTTCGGTGAGGCCGATACGGCTGACGATCAGATTCAGCCCCCAGATCGTCGTGATGAACAGAACGAGCAGCAGGTCGCGGCCGGCGAGCCTCATCCGTAGCGGTGGCGAATGAGCTGATAGAGCGCGCGGACGCACTGCGCCTCCGCACCGACCGGTCGCCCGGGTCGGTCTTTGGCATTCCAGCCGTAGAGATCGACATGCAACCAGTTGCGTGCGGGGCTGACGAACTTGCGCAGGAACAGCGCGCCGATAATCGAACCTGCGAAAGTAGAACTCGACACGTTGTTGCAGTCGGCCAGCTTGCTCGCCAGGTCATCTTCATAGCCAGCCCACAGCGGCATCGGCCAGACTGGATCGCACTCCCGCTGACCAACGTCCCGCAATTGCTCGGCTAACGACTCCGGCTGCGAGTAGACCGCCGGCAATTCCGGCCCGAGTGCAACGCGCGCAGCACCGGTGAGCGTCGCGAGGTCGATCAGGAGCGCAGGGTCGTCTTCTTCGGCCGCCGCAAGTGCGTCAGCCAGGATCAGCCTGCCCTCCGCATCGGTATTGCCGATCTCCACCGTGCAGCCTTTGCGCGAGCGCAACACATCGCCCGGACGAAATGCGCGGCCCCCTACGGCATTCTCGACCGCAGGTATCAGCACACGCAATCGAATGGACGCACCGCCCGCCAGCAGCATCTCGGCGAGCGCCAGGGCACAGGCGGCACCGCCCATGTCCTTTTTCATCAGCAGCATGGCCGCCGAGGGCTTCAGGTCCAGGCCGCCGCTGTCGAAGCAGACGCCTTTGCCAACGATCGTGACGCGCGGCGCGTTGGCCGCTCCGGCCCGCAAGTCGATCAGCCGAGGTTGGCGCACGCTGGCCTTGCCGACTTCGTAGACGAGCGGATAACCCGCGGCACGCAGGTCATCACCGACCGTGATCTGACACTCCGCATCGAACCGCAGCGCGAGCTGCGCCGCGGCGTCCGCGAGTTCCGCGGGGCCGAAATCGTTGGCCGGCGAATTGATCCAGTCACGTGCATGAGTACAGGCGGCCGCGGCCAGCATTGCATAAGCCACGTCTGCCCCCTGCGGTGCCACCAACTGCGCCGACTCTGACGGCACGGCGGCTGGCGAACGATAGCGCGCGTAACGGTAACTGCCGAGTTGCCAGCCGAGTGCGAACTGGGTGGCAGCATGCACCGGCAAGGGTTCGGCGAGTGCATAGGCGCCTGGACCAAGCTTCGCGGGTAGACCCGCTGCGTGCCAGATCGTCAACTGATCGAGTGACAGGAGTGGCCCCAAGCCGACAACTGCGCCGCTGACGCCACCCGCTGCCGATGGCAGCGGTAATACCCGCGAGCGCTCGGCGCGGAAGCCATTTTGACGGACCCAGGCCTGAACCGCCGGCGGCTGTTCGGCCAGCCATGGCTCGAGAGAGGCCTCAGCCAATAGCCAGAGTGGGCGCGCCGCGCCGGCGCGGTCAGGGGAAAGGAATTCGCTCAACACCGGTGAATGTTAAGCGATTGCGCAGGTCTTCTGTACGGACTGTCGGCATCTGAACAGCGTGCACCGCTAGCCATTGCGTTGACAATGGCGCGCGTTTTGTGGTGCTATCTTCGACTAATCATGCATTCGAGCCTGACAAACGCGACAGACGAGCTGCACGACCCCGTGGGTCGCGGCTCGTCCGTGGCGTTCGGCCTTGTCCTCGCTCTCGTACTGCCGCTCCTTAGCGGAGTGCCGGTGCGGGACGCCTGCTTGAAGTACTAAACACAAGCGAGCGATGACACAAAAACCCCGCACCGGCCCAGAGCCGCTGCGGGGTTTTTCTTGTTGCCGCCCCGATCGAGACACCTGACCTGGAGCACATGATGAGAATCTACGGACAAAAAGACGTCAATAAGAAAGCCCTGCAAGGCGCCAGCATTGCGGTGCTGGGGTATGGGAGCCAGGGGCGCGCGCATGCGCTCAATCTCAAGGACAGCGGTCACGACGTCATCGTCGGCGTACGCAAGGGTGGCGCCAGTTGGACCAAGGCCAAGCGCGATGGTCTGAAGGTGGCCGAGCCCGCCGCAGCGGTGAAGGACGCGGAATTGATCGCATTCCTGGTGCCCGATCTGGCGCAAAAAGACCTGTATGAAGCCGTGAAGGGCAATCTGAAACGCGGCGCGACGCTGCTTTTCGCCCACGGTTTCAACGTCCATTTCAAGCAGATCAAGCCACGCAAAGATCTCGACGTCGTGCTCATCGCACCCAAGGGACCAGGCGACCTGGTGCGGCGGCAGTATCAGCAGGGCCGTGGCGTGCCGTGTCTGCTGGCCGTGCAGCAGGCCGCCTCCGGTGGCCGCAAGGCTTTCGACAAGGCCCTGGCCTATGCACATGGCATCGGCGGGACCCGCGGTGGCGTGCTGACGACGACGTTCGCGGAAGAAACCGAGACAGATCTGTTTGGTGAGCAGGCGGTGCTCTGCGGCGGCGCGACCGAACTGGTCGTCAAGGGCTTCGAGACGCTGGTCGAGGCGGGCTACCAACCGGAAGTCGCCTACTACGAGTGCCTGCATGAACTGAAGCTGATCGTCGATCTGCTGCACGAGGGCGGGATCACCAAGATGCACCAGTTCATTTCCGATACAGCCAAGTATGGCGACCTGACGCGCGGCCCGCGCGTCGTCAACAAGGCCACCAAGAAAGAGATGCGCAAGATCCTCACGGAGATCCAGGAAGGCAAGTTTGCGCGCCAATGGATCGCCGAGAACAAGAGCGGCAACAAGAAGTATCGCAAGCTGCTGCAGGCAGATTTGAACCATCCGATCGAGAAAGTCGGCATCAAGCTGCGCGCGCGCATGCCGTGGCTGGAGCAGGGTCGAAACTAACTACGCTACCCCGCCGAGATTGACAACAGGAGAACACCATGTCCCCAAACCGCGACCGAGTGATGATTTTCGACACGACACTGCGCGACGGCGAACAGTCGCCCGGCTGCAGCATGACGCAGCCCGAAAAGCTCAGGATTGCGCGAGCGCTGGCGGAACTCGGCGTGGATGTCATCGAAGCTGGGTTTCCGGCTGCGTCCCGCGGCGACTGGGACAGTGTCAATGCCGTAGCGCGCGAGGTGCAAGGACCGATCATCTGCGGCCTCGCGCGCTGCAATCCAGACGACATCAGACTGGCGGCGGAAGCCGTGGCACCCGCGACCAATCGGCGCGTGCACGTGTTCCTCGCCACCAGCGCGATCCATCGCGAGTACAAACTCAACATGGCGCGCGAGGAGATCATTCGCACTGCCGCGGAAGGCGTGAAAGCGGCGCGCGAGCTGGTGGAGGACGTCGAGTTCTCGCCCGAGGATGCGTCGCGGACGGAACTGGAGTTCCTCGCCCAAGTGGTCGAAGCGGTAATCGAGGCCGGCGCCACGACGGTCAACATCCCCGACACGGTCGGGTACACGGTGCCCGATGAGTTCGCCGAGCTGTTCCGTTATCTGCGGAAGAACGTGCGCGGGATCGACAAAATTCGACTGTCGGTGCACTGTCATGACGATCTCGGCATGGCCGTTGCCAACAGCTTGACCGCAGTCGTGGCCGGCGCCCGGCAGATCGAGTGCACGATCAATGGTATCGGCGAACGTGCCGGCAACTGTTCATTGGAAGAAGTCGTCATGGCCTTGCAGACACGCGAAGCGTTCTTCAATCTCGAAACGCGCATCAAGACGAATCGCCTTTATCCGACGTCGCGTATGCTGGCCAATATCGTTGCCATGCCCATTCCACGCAACAAGGCGATCGTTGGCGAGAACGCGTTCGCGCATGAATCGGGCATCCATCAGCACGGCATGCTCAAGCATCATTCCACTTATGAGATCATGCGCCCGCAGGACGTCGGTCTCACTCGCTCGTCGCTGGTACTGGGCAAGCACAGTGGTCGCCACGCCCTGCGCGAGCGGATCAAGGAGCTCGGGTTCGAGGTCGACGATCTCGAGTTTGCGCGCGTGTTCGAAGAATTCAAGGCGCTGGCGGACAAGAAGAAAGAACTGTTCGACGGCGATATCGAAGCGTTGGTGCTGCAGGCCGAAAACAGCGCTGCGGGTCCGTGGACACTGACTAAACTGCGCACCGTAGCCGAGAGCGAGCAGTCAGCGGAGGCGATCGTAACGTTGCAAAACAGCGATGGCCGCAGAGTTGAAATGACCGCCTCCGGCGACGGTCCGGTCGATGCGGCATTTACGGCCATTGAGCGTGCAACCGGCATCGACGCGGTACTGAAGAAATTCGAGCTGCGCAGCGTGTCCGTCGGCGAAGACGCCCAGGGCGAAGCGCTGGTGTATGTCGAGTACAATAAGCGCACCTATCGCGGCTCGAGCGTCAGCACGAACATCGTCGAATCGGCCGCGGAAGCGTTTCTCGAAGTGATCAATCGTATCGAGCTCGCCCAAGCCAGTCTTGCGAAAGCGCAGGACGAACGCACGGGCGCCGCGCGCGTCGCACAGGCGGCGGTCTGAAGGAGTCATCGGATGCCTATTCCAGCTACCAAGTACATCTGGTTCAACGGCAAGCTCGTGCCGTGGGAAAAGGCGACGGTACACGTGCTGTCGCATGCCATTCACTACGGTTCCTCGATCTTCGAGGGTGTCCGCGCGTATGCAACGCCGCGTGGTCCTGCGATCTTTCGTCTGCTGGACCATACCCGCCGGCTGTTCGAGTCAGCCAAGATCTACCGCATCCCGATGCCGTTCACGCCGGATGAAATCAACAATGCCTGCCGCGAGGTGATTGCGATCAACGGGCTCGCCAAGGGCGCGTACCTTCGGCCCGTCGCCATGCGCGGTTACGGCGAGATTGGCGTCGTGCCGACAGTGGCGCCGCCCACGGAAGTGGCCATCGCAGCCTGGGAATGGGGCAAGTACCTCGGACACGCCAGCGAGGAAGAAGGTGTCGATGTGTGCGTCTCCTCGTGGAATCGCGTTGCACCGAATACCATTCCGGCGCTCGCCAAGGCCGGCGGCAATTATCTCTCCAGCCAACTGATCGGCATGGAAGCGAAGCGTCTTGGTTTCGCGGAAGGCATCGGGCTCGCGCCCGACGGCACGGTCAGCGAGGGCGCGGGCGAGAACTTATTCATCGTGAAGAACGGCGTTCTGCTGACGCCGTCGCTGGCGCATTCCGTGCTGGGCGGCCTGACGCGGGATACCGTGATGATGCTGGCCAAGGAGCACGGGCTCGAGGTGCGCGAATCGGCCGTGCCGCGCGAAATGCTGTATCTCGCCGACGAGCTGTTCTTCACGGGCACCGCGACCGAAATCGCACCGATCCGTTCGGTCGACGGCCTGACGGTCGGCAATGGCAAACGCGGCCCAATTACTGCGCAACTGCAGGCAGCCTTTTTCGGGCTGTTTTCCGGCAAGACCAACGACAAGTGGCAGTGGCTCGATCTGGTCGACATGAAGATGCCGATCACGACCAAGACCGTCTGAACAGCTACTGGAAATGAAGTGAAGAAATCCGCCAAGACAATGTTCGAGAAGGTCTGGGAGGCACACGAAGTGGTGCCGGAGACCGCTGAGACGCCTGCCGTACTCTACATCGACTTGCATCTGACACATGAAGTGACCTCCCCGCAAGCATTTGCCGAGCTCGAATCACGTGGCCTCAAGTTGCGTCGCACGGACCTCACGCTCGCAACCCTGGATCACTCCACGCCAACTCGTACTGAACAGGTGTTCGGTGGCGTGCCGATTTCGATCGATTCGGCGGCCAAGCAAGTGGCGCAACTCGAGCGCAACGCTAAAGCGTTCGACATGGAGCTGTTAGGCCTGCAGCACGAACTGCGCGGCATCGTGCATATCATCGGGCCGGAGCTCGGCGTGACACAGCCGGGCAAGACCATCGTCTGCGGCGACAGCCATACGTCGACGCATGGGGCATTCGGCGCCCTCGCCTTCGGCATCGGTACGACCGAAGTCGGTCACGTATTCGCGACGCAGTGTGTGCTGCAACGCAAACCCAAGACGTTCGCTATCGACGTGATCAATCGCCTGCCAACGGGCGTCACCGCCAAAGATCTGATCTTGGCAATCATCGGCCAAGTCGGCGTGTCCGGCGGCACAGGTCATGTCTTGGAGTACCGCGGAGCTGCGATCACGGCGCTCTCGATGGAAGAAAGAATGACGATCTGCAACATGTCCATCGAAGCCGGCGCTCGGTCCGGCATGATTGCGCCGGATCAGACGACTTACGACTACCTGCGCGACAAACCGCGCGCACCCAAGGGTGATGCCTGGCTGGCGGCCGTCGAACGCTGGAGCACGCTGCCAACGGACGCCGGTGCTGCGTTCTCGAAATCCGTCGAGATCGACGCGGCGGCACTCGAGCCAATGGTTACCTATGGCACTAACCCTGGCATGGTGGCGCCCGTCTCGGGCAGCGTGCCAATGCGATCGGGCGACCCAGTATTCGACAAGGCGCTCGCTTATATGGGGCTGCGCGCTGGTGAGCCGATCGCCGACGTGCCGGTCAACGTGGTGTTCGTGGGTAGTTGTACCAATGGTCGGTTGTCGGATCTGCGGCAGGCTGCCAAGGTCCTGAAGGGACACAAGGTGGCCAAGGGCGTACACATGCTGATCGTTCCCGGTTCGCAGCAAGTGAAGAAGGCAGCCGAGGCCGAGGGTCTGCATCGGATATTCATCGATGCGGGAGCCGACTGGCGCGAGAGCGGCTGTTCGATGTGCTTAGGGATGAATGGCGACACGGTACCGAAGGGCCAGTACTCCGTCAGCACCAGCAACCGCAATTTCGAAGGTCGGCAGGGCATCGGCGCACGCACCCTGCTCGCAAGTCCTGAGACCGCTGCGGCGTCCGCGATTCGGGGTCGCGTCACTGATCCGCGCCAGCTCCTGAGCTAACTATCATGCAGCCAATCAAGACTATTAGTTCGTGCACTGTGGTCATGCCAGCCACGAACATCGACACCGACCAGATCATTCCCGGTCGTTTTCTGACGACGACCACCAAACAGGGGCTCGGGGAACAGTTGTTTGCGGACTGGCGCTATGACAGCAGCGGCAAGCCGATTCCGGACTTCATTCTCAACACGGCGGCGGCCAAGGGCTGTCGCGTGCTGGTCGCCGGGCGCAACTTTGGTTGCGGCTCCTCGCGCGAGCATGCGCCGTGGGCGCTGCTCGATTATGGTTTTCAAGCCGTGATCAGCACCGAGATCGCCGATATCTTCAGAAACAACTCGCTCAAGAACGGCTTGCTGCCGATCGTGATCGACGCGGAACCACATAGCTGGCTATTGGCCAATCCAGGCGCCAAGGTAACGATCGATCTCGAGAGCAACACGCTGTGCCTGCCCAACGGCAAGCACGTCACCTTCAATATTGAAGCATTCGCGCGCTATTGCCTGCTGAATGGCGTTGACGAGTTGGGCTTCCTGTTGCAGCAGGACGCCGCGATCACCGCCTACGAAGCACGCACGCTGCGTACATGAAGGCGCGGATAGCCGTCCTGGGCGGCGATGGTATCGGGCCCGAGGTGATCGCCGAAGCAGTGCGTTGCCTCGCCGAGATCGCATCGCAGTTCAGTCATACGATCGAATTCGATCCGCAGGCTTTCGGCGGGGCGGCGATCGACAAGTTTGGCGACCCGCTGCCGCCGGCAACCCTCGCCGCTTGCCTCACCGCCGACGGCGTATTGCTGGGAGCGATCGGCGGCCCCAAGTGGGGACCAACCGCCAGTGTTCGACCTGAGCCGGGACTGCTGCGACTGCGGCGCGAACTGGGCGTATACGCCAACCTGCGCCCCATCAAACTGCATCCGCAATTGCGCGATGCATCGGTGATCAAGCCGGAGCTGCTGGTCGACGTCGACCTGATCTTTGCGCGTGAGCTCACCGGCGGCATCTACTTCGGCGAGAAATCCCGCACGGCGACCGCGGCAACCGACGTCTGCACCTACACCGTGGCCGAGATCGAGCGCATCACGCGGGTGGCCGGCCGTCTGGCGACAGCACGCCGCGGGCATGTCACCTCAATCGACAAGTCCAACGTGCTCGAGACTTCGCGTCTCTGGCGTGAGGTTGCCGAGCGGGTGCTCGGCCAAGAATTTCCAGGCGTCACGCTCGAACACATGCTGGTCGATGCGGCGGCCATGCATCTGATCAAGCGGCCGCGGGACTTCGACGTGCTGCTGACCGAGAACATGTTCGGCGATATTCTGACGGACGAGGCGGCGATGCTGGCGAGTTCGCTCGGCGTACTGCCATCAGCCTCGCTGGGCGACGGCAAACGGGGTTTGTACGAGCCGATTCACGGGTCCGCGCCCGACATCGCAGGGCGTGGCATCGCCAACCCCATCGGCACGATCCTGTCTGCCGCGATGCTGCTCGAGCATTCGCTCGGCTGGCTGGCCGAGGCGCGCGCACTCGAGCATGCAGTTGCCAGCGCCATCACACGCGGCGCGCGCACGGCGGACATTGCCACCGCCGGTACGACGCCGCTAACGACGCGGCAGATGGGTGACGCAGTGCTGGCCGCAATGCGCTGACGCCCTTCCCAGCGCCATCAATTTGCCGCCGCGGCCTGCTGCAACGCGTGCGCCAGGTCGGCCTTCAGATCCGCCAGCGCTTCGATGCCGATCGACAGTCGCAACAGACCATCAACCAGGCCCGCGGCCTGGCGCGCCGCAGGCTCCATCGCGGCATGCGTCATGGTTGCTGGGTGCGCCACCAGACTCTCGACGCCGCCCAATGACTCGGCCAGCGAAAACAGCTCGAGCGCCTCGGTAAAGCGTCGCGCCGCAGCGAGCCCGCCTGCCAGTTCGATGGCGATCATGGCACCGAAGCCACGCTGCTGACGCTTGGCGACGGCGTGCCCGGAATGCGCGGCGAGCCCCGGATAATAGACGTGCCGCACTGCCGGCTGTGCTTGCAGCCACTCGGCCAGCGCCTGGGCGTTGCTGCCATGCGCAGCGAGCCGCACATGCAGTGTACGCAAGCCACGCAGGGTCAGAAAGCTGTCGAACGGAGAGCCCGTGACACCCGTGCAGTTCGCCCACCAAGCGAGTTGCTCGGCATGGTCGGTCGTCTTGGCGATCGCGGCGCCACCGACGATATCACTGTGTCCATTGATGTACTTGGTAGTCGAATGCACGACGATGTCCGCGCCCAACTCGAGTGGCTGCTGCCACACTGGCGACAAAAAGGTGTTGTCTGCAACGACCAGGGCACCGGAACGCTTGGCGCTCGCCGCGACCGCGGCAATATCGGTGATCCGCAGCAACGGATTGCTGGGCGTCTCAATCCAGACGAGCGCCGTATCGCGCGTCAGTGCTGCATTGAGTGCGCTCTGATCGCCGAAGTCGACGAACTCGACGCGGAACTCGCCGCGCTTTTGCCACGCTGCGAACAAGCGGAAAGTGCCGCCATAGCAGTCATGTGGCACGACCAGGCGCGCGCCGACCGGCAAGAGACTGCCGATCAGCGCGATCGCCGCCATTCCCGTGCTGGTCACTACGCCGCCGGCGCCCCGCTCGAGGTCAGTGAGCGCATCGGCCAACAAGTCGCGCGTGGGATTGCCGGAGCGACTGTAATCATATTTGCGCTTGTCGCCAAATCCACGAAAGGCGAACGTCGAGCTGAGATGCAGCGGCGGCACGACTGCGCCGGTGAGTTCATCTGTCTCGAGGCCCGCGCGAACCGCCCGCGTCCGATCGTCGGTCTGGTTGCTCAAGCAGCACCGTCCAGTGTGTGTGCGAAAATGCGGGCGAGTTTGCGGTTCTCCTTCAGGAACGCGTCGTGGCCGTACACAGACGAGATCTCGTGCAGCTCGGCATTGGCCAGCCGCGCAACCATGGCGCGAACATCCGTCACCGGCACGAGCTGGTCCTCGGCGACAGCTACAGCGGTGGTGGGTACGAACACGCGTGTCGCATCGATCCGGTGCAGATCGATCGACTCGGACAGACAAACAAAAGACTCCGGCAGATAGCGGCGCGCATAGTCGCTGCCACGCGCAAACAGATACTCCTCGACGGGTAGCATGAACTGCCCGTTGTCATCGCGGCGCGGCGCCCCGCCAAATCGCGCTGCAAACTCCTCCGGACTGCGGTAGGTAGCCATCGCCAGTGCGCGCGCCAGTTCGAGCCCTGCCGATGCGCGGCCGGATTCTGCGGCGAATCGCACGATGCGTCGCTGCACACAGCGCCAGGCACTGGCCATCGGATGGGTTCGATCGGCAGCGCTGATGATCAGCAGTCGCTCGACTCGCTCCGGATAACGCTCGCCGAATGCGAGCGCCACCATGCCGCCATACGATGCGCCGACAATGGCCTTGAGCGCCTTGATGCCGAGATGATTCAGCAGCCGCAGGAGGAGTTCGGCCTGATCATAAGTCGATACGCTCGGAAACGCGCTGCCCGACTGCGGCCCGGTCGACTCGGCGCTGCCACCGAGATAGTCGAAGCTGAGTACCCGGTAACGATCGACATCGAGCGCGAGCCCGGGCCCAACTACCTCACCCCACCAGCCCGCGCGCGGTTGCTCGAACACACAGACGCGTCGAGTGGCAGAAATGCCGCCCAACGCCACCGCGATCGGCGCATTTGCCGGGCCCACGAGTCGCCAGGCGACGCTGACGCCCGTCAGTGCGCCGCCGTGATGCAAGCGCATCTCGCCGGGCACCTCGAGGATGCCTTCGCGAGCAGTGCCGGCAGCCGTGGCCGGATGGAGCGGCGTCGGTGCCGTGGGTGTTTGGGATGGATCGAATGCTGTCATGGTCTCGTTCTCTGGGCGCGACTCATCGGCACTCGAACGAGCACCCGCACTTGCGGGCTACCAGTGACCATCGGGGCGCATTCGCCCGGCCACACCGGTTGCTCATCTGCCAGTGCCGCTGCAGCCGCCACTCAAGCCGGCCGCTCGCACTGCAGGAGTTAGCACCATTCCAAGCTGGTTAGACTTGACGGTTGCCCCGGCTTCGTCGGGCCTATTCCCTCTGCCGGTCTCGATGAGTGGCGGCAGTCTAGACAGCGCTGCCGACACCCGTCAAGACGGCATTGCCTGCGCCGGCCAGTTTGTTTGCAACGCCGTGAGTTCCGTGATATCGTACTAGCGCGTTAATACATTATATCAGGACATGAAACAGCATCGCAATGTCAGCTCCCGCCAGGAAGCGCTGTCCGAGCGCGGCCTGTTTGCGGCCGTTCTGACGCTCAAGTCAGTCGACGAATGCCGGGCCTTCTTTCGCGATCTGTGCACGCCGGCTGAACTGCAGGCGTTGGCAGATCGGTGGGCGGTAGTCGAGTGGCTGCAGAAAGGCGTCCCCTATCGCGAGATTCACCGCATTACGGGCGTGAGTGTCACGACGATTGGCCGCGTGGCCCGCTTCCTGGCGGACGGCAATGGCGGCTATGAGATCGCCGCGCGACGACTACATCAGCACCAATAACCGGCCATCTGCCCGGTGGCAGGAAAGAAGAAACATGGACAAGGAACCGCGGCTCAAACTCGCCGTGCAGAAATCTGGGCGCTTGACCGACCCGTGCCTCGACTTGCTCGCGCGCTGTGGTCTGAAGCTCTCTCGCGGCCGCGATCAATTGATGGGCTATGGCGAGAATTTGCCGCTCGACGTGCTATTCGTGCGCGATGATGACATTCCGGACTTGGTGCAGCAGGATGTCTGCGACCTCGGCCTGGTAGGCCACAATGTCCTCGAAGAAACCCGACTGGAGCTGGCTGCCAGTGGCACTACAGCGCGGTTCGAGACATTGCGCGAGCTGGACTTCGGTCGATGCCGTTTGTCGATTGCAGTACCGGATGGCAGCGCGTATGCCAATGCGCGCTCCCTGCAAGGCAAACGCATCGCGACTACCTATCCACGCATGCTCCAGCGTTTCCTGCAAGAACGCAATATCAAGGCGGAGATCGTCACGCTCTCCGGCTCAGTGGAAATAGCACCGCGCATCGGGCGTGCGGATTTCATCTGCGACCTCGTCTCGACCGGCTCGACGCTGCAAGCCAATCATTTGCGCGAAGTCGAGACCGTCCTCGAGAGTCATGCCGTGCTGATACGAACGCCACTCGAGCTCCCGCAGACGAAAGAAGACTGGATAGAGCGACTGCTGCTGCGCATCGACGGTGTGCAGCAGGTCAAGGAGAGCAAATACATCATGCTGCACGCGCCGCGCAGCGCGCTGGCAGAAATCCGCAAGTTGTTACCTGGCAGCGAGTATCCAACCATACTGCCGCTCGAAGGCACGCAGGACAAGGTTGCGGTCCATGCGGTGTGTCGCGAGAACATCTTCTGGGAAACGCTCGAGAGTCTCAAGAAGGCAGGCGCAAGCTCGGTACTGGTACTGCCGGTGGAAAAGATGCTCGCCTGAGCGGGTTTCTCCATGATGGACATACTCGACTGGCAATCACTCGATGCCGCGGCACGGCACACGGCGTTGGCGCGCCCAGCGCCAGGGACGCGTGCCGGCATAGCCGCTACAGTTGCCGAGATCGTCGCCTCGGTTCGCGCCGGGGGCGACAAGGCCCTGCGACGCTACACGGCGGAATTCGATGGCGTGGCCGTCGAGGAGTTGTTCGTTACGCCGGCTGAATTCGCCGCGGCTCGCAGTCAACTGAGCGGTACGGACTCCGCAGCAATGGCGCGCGCAATCGACAACGTCAGCCGTTTTCACGCGGCGCAACGCTTGGCACCGCTCAGCATGGAGACGGAACCTGGCGTCCGCTGCGAGCGAATCACTCGCCCGATCGACGCGGTCGGGCTGTATGTGCCGGCAGGTTCCGCACCACTGCCCTCGGCCGTGATCATGCTGGCGGTACCCGCCAGGATCGCGGCCGTGCCACGGCGGATACTCGCCAGCCCGCCAGGCAAGGACGGCCGCATCAATGCCGCCGTGCTGGTCGCAGCCGATCTTTGCGGCATCGACACGGTCCTGAAGGCCGGCGGCGCACAGGCGATCGCAGCGCTCGCTTACGGCACCGAGACTGTCGCGAAAGTCGACAAGATTCTGGGCCCGGGCAATGCCTGGGTAACTGCGGCCAAACAACTCGTTGCCAGTGACCCTGCCGGCGCCGCGATCGACATGCCGGCGGGACCGTCCGAAGTACTGGTGATCGCGGACGACAGCGCACGCGCGGAATTCGTGGCCGCCGATCTGCTGGCACAGGCCGAACACGACGCACTGTCGCAGGCGATCCTGATCACGACGTCGCAGGCTCTTGCGGCACGCGTCGTAACCGCCTTGAGCCAGCAGCTGCAGCAGCTGTCACGACAGTCGATCCTGCGCCAGTCGATGGCCTCGAGCCGGTGTCTGGTCGTGTCGGACCTCGCCACCGCAATCGCCATCAGCAACGACTATGCGCCGGAACACCTGATCATCGAAACCGCCGAACCTCGCCAGCTCCTCGAACAAGTCCGCAATGCCGGCTCGGTATTTCTCGGCGCCTGGTCGCCCGAGCCACTCGGTGACTACTGTTCCGGCACCAATCATGTGTTGCCCACCTTCGGTTATGCGCGGGCCTACAGCGGTGTATCGCTGTTCGAGTTCCAGAAACGAATAACAGTACAGGAATTGACCGAGGCCGGACTCGCACGGCTCGGCCCAACGGCGGCTACATTGGCGCGACTCGAAGGGCTGGATGCACATGCTGCCGCCGTCGACATACGCCTCGCGGCACAGCGAACATGAGCGACGTCCTCGCGTTGGCGCGTCCTGAGATCGTCGCATTGCGCCCCTACCAACATGCGGCCTGGGATCCGCAGCTCGAACGCCTGCACGCCAACGAATTGCCATGGCGACCGATGCCGGACCAATCGATCGCAGGACTCAATCGCTATCCGGAGCCGCAACCGGCCGAGCTGATTGCCGCCCTGGCGGAGCTGTATCAAGTGCGGCCGGAGCAAGTCCTGGTCGGTCGCGGCAGCGATGAAGGCATCGATCTGCTGACCCGCGCTTTCTGCCGTGCCGGCGTCGACTCGATTCTCGTCTGCCCACCGACCTTCGGCATGTACACGGTGGCGGCCAGAATACAAAGCGCTGGGGTTGTCGAAGTGCCGCTGCGCGCGAACCTGGGTTACCAACTGGATGTCGACGCGCTCGAACGCTCGATCACGCCTGCGGTCAAGCTGATCTACCTCTGCTCGCCTAACAACCCGACCGGTAATGGTCTCGCGAGAGCGGCTGTCGATCAAGTGCTGCACGCTGCGGCCGGCCGTGCGCTGGTGGTATTGGATGAGGCCTATGCCGAGTTCTCAGGTGACCTCGGTCGTGCGGCTGAACTGGCGCTAAACCCGCACCTCGTGATCCTGCGCACGCTATCGAAAGCCCACGGATTGGCCGGCGCACGCGTTGGCACCGTGCTCGCGCAACCCGCCATCGTCCAGCTGTTGCGCAAGATCATTCCGCCCTATGCGATGTCGCAGCTGACGATTGAAGCTGCCTTGAGGGCACTCAGCCCGGCGGCGCTGGCATTGACCCGCAGTCGTGTCATGGCGCTGCAAGCCGAACGCACCCGCATGACGCACCGACTGGCGGAGTGCCCCGCGGTCGACAAGGTTTGGCCCAGCGATGCCAACTTCCTGCTGGTGGAGTTCGCGGCACCTGAGCAGGCTCTGGCCGCGATTCGGGCGGCCGGGCTGATCGTGCGTGATTTTCGCTCGACACCGGGGTTGGCCGCAGCCTTACGCATTACGATCGGCAGCCCGGAGCAGAATGACAAACTGCTGGCCAGCCTGCAGGGTCGGAAAAAATGAGTGACACCATCAAAGCAGTCTTGATCGGTTGGGACGGAGCCGTGCTGCAGCGGCCGCTACCAGAGGTTGGAGCAGCCGCGACAGCACTGCGCATCGTGCCTGCGGTGCTGCCAAGCCTGCTCGACCTGCAGCAACTCGGCTTGCGGCTGGTTTTGCTCGGCACTGGGCCAGCAGCAGAGCGATCTGGCGCCAGCGCCGGTTTTGTCCAACAGCTATGCGCATCGCAGGGTTTGCTGACCGAATCACTCGAGCCCGATCACGCACTATCCGTGCAGCAGGCACTCACCAAGTATCTGCAGGAGTCGAGTTGCCAGCCCGCGGAGATCGCGCTGGTCACAACGCATCCCCAGGCACTGGCTGCAGCCCGCGCGCTCGGTATGCGCGCTTGCTTTTTTTCGACGCGCGACTCGGATGGCTCGGGCTGGCCCGCGCTGGTCGAGGAACTGACGGCTCGCAAAAGCACGATCGAGCGCACGACCAGGGAAACGCGCATCACTGGCCACATCAATCTGGACACCACTGCGCCGATCGCGATCACGACCGGCATCGGGTTTTTCGATCACATGCTGGAGCAGTTGGCCAAACATGGCGGCTTTTCCCTGCAGCTCAGCTGCACGGGCGATCTGCAGATCGACGAGCATCACACGGTCGAGGATTGCGCGCTGGCGCTGGGCGACGGCTTGAAGCGCGCTCTGGGCGCCAAGCTCGGAATCGGACGCTATGGTTTTCTGCTCGCCATGGATGAAGCGGAAGCGCAAGTCGCCATCGACCTGTCCGGCCGTGCGTATTGTCTGTTCGAGGGCAAGTTCACGCGTGAATCGGTGGGCGGCTTGCCGACTGAACTGGTATCGCATTTCTATCGCTCGCTGGCAGATAGCCTCGGTGCCGCCATTCACGTGACTGTGCGCGGCGAGAACGCGCACCACATGATCGAGGCGTCGTTCAAGGGCGTCGGCCGCGCGCTGCGCCAGGCTCTGCGCCGCCAGGGTAACGACCTGCCCACGACCAAGGGTTCGCTGTGACGCCGCTCGGGGTCGCCATCGTCGACAGCGGTGGCGCCAACCTCGCCTCGCTCGAGCTGGCACTGCAGCGCCTTGGCACGCAGCCCGTCGTGACGAACGATGCTGCGCAGATTCAGGCTGCCACCCGTGTGTTGCTGCCGGGCGTAGGCTCCGCCGCCGCTGCCATGGAACGCCTGCACGAGACCGGACTGCTGCCCGTCATCTCGCAGCTCACGCAGCCCGTGCTCGGCATCTGCCTCGGCATGCAGCTGCTGTTCGAGCGCACCGCCGAAGGTGCGCGGCATTGTCTTGGAATACTGCCCGGTGTCGTACGGCGGATCGAGCCGATCGACGGATTGCCGGTGCCGCACATGGGCTGGAATCAGCTCGAGATCGCCGCACCCGATCCATTGCTGCGCGGTGTCGCCAACGGTGACTACGTGTATTTCGTTCACAGTTACGCCGCGGCGCCTGCACTCCACACACTTGCCACGACCGCGTACGGCGTGCCGTTGGCTGCTGTCGTACGGCGCGCCAACTACTGGGGCACACAGTTTCATCCAGAGCGCTCCGGTTCTGTCGGCGCAAGAATTCTGGCAAATTTCCTCGAGGTATGAGCATGCTGCTGATTCCATCGATCGACCTGCGTGGCGGACGCTGCGTGCGCCTGCTGCAGGGCGATTTCGACGCCGAGACCCGTTATGACCTCGAACCGCACGAGCTGTTAGTGCGCTACCGCGATATGGGCGCCACCTGGCTGCATATCGTGGACCTCGACGGCGCCCGTGACGGCGTGCTGGCCAATCGCAATGTCATCAAACGTCTGGCTTCGCAGCGCGCGCTCAATCTGCAGGTAGGTGGCGGCGTCCGCTCGATCGAAGTGCTGGACGACCTGCTGCGCCACGGCGTGGACCGCGTGATCGTCGGTAGCGCAGCCGTCGAGGATCCCAAAGCGGTTGCGGGCTGGGTCGAACGCTTCGGCCGTGACAAGATTGGACTGGCGCTCGACGTGCGACGCGACGACGCGGGCACGCCGATCGTCCTGACGCGCGGCTGGACCAGGAACAGTCGTTTGTCCTTGTACACCGTGCTCGAGCCATTTCTGGCGTCAGGGTTGCAGCATGTGCTGTGCACCGACATCGAACGCGATGGTGCGCTGGCCGGGCCTGCCGTGGACCTGTACGCGGAACTCGTCAGTCGCGCACCCGCCATCCAGTGGCAGGCATCGGGCGGCGTACGCAGCGCGGCGGACCTGCACGCGCTGGATGCCACGGGCGTTGCAGCAGCCATCAGCGGCAAGGCGTTGCTCGAGGAGCGCATCCCGATCGAGGAGCTACGGCCATTCTTGCCAAACGCATAATTCCCTGTCTCGATGTTCGCGACGGCCAAGTCGTCAAGGGCGTGCGCTTTCGCGATCATCGCATCGTTGGCGACATTCTGGAGCTGGCCACCCGCTATCGCGACGAAGGTGCGGACGAGCTGGTGTTCTATGACATCACTGCCAGTCCGGAGGGCCGTTCGGTCGACCGTGCCTGGGTGCGACGCGTGACTGCAGTACTCGACATCCCATTCTGCGTCGCCGGAGGAATCCGCTCGGTCGCCGACGCCGAAGCGATCCTGAATGCCGGTGCCGAGAAGATCTCGGTCAACACGCCAGCGCTCGCGGATCCGGCACTGATCGATCGCCTGGCTGCACGATTCGGGTCGCAGTGCGTGGTCGTTGGCATCGACAGCCAGACACGTCCTGAAGGCTATCGTGTGCACCAGTTCACTGGCGACCCTGACCAGAGTGGCGATGCTGGCCGCGACACGTTGCAGTGGGTAGCTGAAGTGCAGCAGCGCGGTGCCGGCGAGATCGTGCTCAATTGCATGGCGAGCGACGGTGTGCGACAGGGCTACGATCTCACCCAGCTCGCTGCTATTCGCGAGATCTGCAGCGTTCCCCTGGTTGCGTCCGGCGGCGCGGGTGCGATCGCGCATTTCCGGGAAGTGTTCGTACGAGCGCGGGTGGACGCAGCGCTGGCGGCAACCGTATTCCATTCGGGCGAAATCGCGATTAGCGCGCTCAAGCAAGACCTGGCGTCGCATGGCGTTGCGGTCCGCCCGGTCTGAACTTCGCATCGGCAAGAGCAAACTGACATGCTGGATCTCGAATCGATCGACTTCGACAAAGGCGGCGGTCTGATCACCGCGGTCGTGCAACACGCGGTGACGGGTGCGGTTCTGATGGTGGCTCACATGGACAAGGCTGCCGTGGTAGCGACTATCGAGCGGCAGCGCGCGGTGTTCTTCAGCCGCAGCAAACAACGTCTATGGGAAAAGGGCGAGACTTCCGGCAACTGCCTCGACGTCGTCGATCTGGCCATCGATTGCGATCAGGATTGTCTCTTGGTGCTGGCGCAACCGCGTGGCCCGGCCTGCCATCGCGGCACGCGGACCTGCTTCGGCGATCAACTGCGAACACCAGCGGAGAAGCTCGCATTCCTGGCCGAGCTCGAGGCTATCCTGCAGCGCCGAATAGCTGAACGGCCCGAGGGCAGCTACACCGCCGCGCTGTTTGCCAAGGGCGCGAAACGTATCGCGCAGAAAGTCGGCGAAGAAGGCGTGGAACTCGCGCTGGCGGGTGCTACGGAAGCCGACGAAGCGGTCGTCGCCGAAGCCGCAGATTTGTTCTTTCACACGCTGTTACTGTTGAAGAGCCGCAACATCCCGCTGGCGGCCGTACTCGACGAGCTCAGCGCACGGCACGCCGCGCGAGCCTGACCGCAATGACGCAAGCCAGCGCAGACACGGCAGCCGCAGTCGCCAGCGCCGGCCGCGAGCCGTAGGCCTGCCACAGACCGCCGAGCAGCGCTGCACCCGGCAGCGCCGCGAGGCCAGTGCTGAGATTGAACAAGCCATAGGCAGTGCCCCGACTCTCCGGTGGCACCGTGGCGGCCAGCAACGCGCGCTCGGCGGCCTCGGTCGAGGCAAGCGCGATCGAATACAGTGCAAAGCCTAACCAAACACCCACACCGCTCGCGTCGACAAACGCTAACACGACGAGGGCCAGCACGCGCAGTGGCCAGCCCACCTGCAACACGCTGCGTGCGCTGAACCGGTCCACCCAATGCCCGCACCGCCACGCGACCACGGACTTGAGCCCGTGAGCAGCCGCCCACAGCAAGGGCACCCAGACCATGCTGAGGCCGCGATCGACCGCCCACAACACGACCATGACCTCCGGCACGACAGCGGCAGCGAGGACCGTGACGGTGACGAGCAATGCGCGCGCGCTGGGGTCGAGTGAACGCCAGCGCAGACGCGGCGACGCGGCGGTCGTTCTGGCACCAACACTGGAATCAAGTCTGGCCACCTCTTGCGACGACAAGCCGAACACCAGCGTCGCCATGACAGTCAGGCCGAATACGCCCGCGAGCATGAACACGGTGCGCAGCCCCACTCCACTCACCAGCAACACAGTGGCGACGATCGGTCCGATCATCGCGCCGGCGTGATCAAAGCCGCGATGCAGGCCGAACGCACGACCACGCAGTTCGGCAGGCACACTGCGACTCAGCAAGGCGTCGCGCGGCGCAGTCCGCAAGCCCTTGCCAACGCGATCCAGCGTACGCAGCGTCAGCACCATGCCCCAAGAACCTGCAAACGCCAGCAGCGGCCGCACCAGGTTCGCCAATCCGTAGCCACCGATAATGAGCGCTCGGCCGCTCGTACCCCGATCATGCCAGCGTCCGGCCAGCAGCTTGAGCACGCTGCTGACCGCCTCGCCCAGCGCCTCGATGAGCGCGACCACGGCAGGCCCTGCGCCCAATGCGGCAGTCAGGAACAGCGGCAGGAGCGGCGCAATCATCTCGCTCGCCGCATCGTTCAGCAATGAGACCAGCGCGAAAGTCCAGACCGTGCGCGGCAGCAAGCGATTCACCGCGCCGGCCCCGTTCAGATGACGATCTCTTCGGCAGGCTCGCGCAAGTTGTAGTGCGACGACATTGCATGTCCGTAAGCGCCTGCCGTCGCGATGGCCAGCACGTCGTTCTCGCAAGTCAACGGCAACAGGCGATCGTGGCCAAGGAAGTCGGCGCTCTCGCATATCGGTCCGACAACGTGGACCAGTTGATCGGCCGGCGCATCGAGACGCGATAAATTGACGATGTCGTGGTGCGCACCGTAGAGGGCCGGTCGCAGCAACGAATTCATGCCGGTGGCGACGCCGACATAACGAATCGAACCTTTTTGTTTGGTCTGCGTCACTTTGGCGAGCAGCACACCCGCTGCGGCGACGAGATAGCGACCGGGCTCCGCCCACAGCGCGATGTCACCGAGCGCGCGCTTGACCTCGCCCAGCGCCGCATCGAGGGCCGGGAGATCGAGCGGCGGCGCACCGTGCCTCTCGGGCACCCCCAGGCCACCGCCGACATCGAGGATCCGCACCGCCGGGAAGCGCGCTGCGAGCTCTGCTAACAACTGACCAATTTCGCGCCAGTTGCCCACGTCGAACACACCACTGCCAGCGTGGGCGTGCAAGCCTATCACGCGAATGTCGGCCGCCTTCGTCAAGCGGACCACGTCGTCCAGGTGTTCCATCGGAATGCCGAACTTCGCGTCGACACCGGCGGTACGTACGTGATGATGATGACCGCGCCCGACGCCGGTATCGATGCGCAGCAACACCTCCCGCCCGCGCAGCAGATCTGCCCAGGCGTCGATCGGATAGCGGTTGTCTAGCGTCACATGCACGCCGAGCTCGAACGCGCGCATGTATTCGGCGCGTGGCGCGAAGTTGGGCGTGTACAGGATGCGCTTGCGGTCGATGTCCGGCAAGGTTGCCAGCACGTGCTCCACTTCACCGAGTGAGACGCATTCGAACCCCAGACCTTCGGCTGCCGCCAGTCGCACGATTTCGGCGTGGGGATTGGCCTTCATGGCATAGAGCACGCGGTCGAGTGACCGCAGACTCGTTAGTTGCTGGGCCGCATCCCGCACAGTCGCGGCATCGTAGACGTAGGCCGCATCTCGTGCCTGCATCAGCGCCAGCAACTCAGCGTGCTTGACGCGCCACCAGGGCGCCGGGCCCGGCGCCAACTTGGCGGCTGGGCCTGCAAACAACTGCTGCCACGTCGGGCCCATCACGGGATCATCGGGTGTGGCGTGGATCAGCAGATCGTGCAGCTGGTTCACCAGGCGATCACCCTGCCGCTCATCGACGACGAAAGTGAAGTTGAGGTCGTTGGCCGCTTGCGATACGAGGTAGATCTTCTGCTCCTCGAACAGCTCGAAGGCGTCGCCGAGCCGATGCAGGATCGCACGGATATTGCGGCCCACCAGCGACACTGAGGCACAAGGTCCGATCACCTTGGCGCGGCACAAGCTGCTCAAATCCACCAGCAATCCGTCCAATAAATGGTCATCGAGCGTATTGGCCGCCGGGTCGAGCGACACGGTAACGTTGGTTTCAGACGTCGACACGAGATCGACGGACATGCCGTGCTGCTTGAACACCTGAAATGCGTCGGCCAGAAAACCCACCTGGTGCCACATGCCGGGGCTCTCGAGCGACACCAGTGTGATGCCCTTCTTGATACAGATGGCCTTGACCTGCGCCGCGCCGTTGCCGGCCTCCGCCGATATCAATGTGCCGCGCAAGGTCGGCGTTTGCGTGGCGAATACGAACAGCGGGATTCGATGCTGGCGCACCGGCAGAATGCAGCGCGGATGCAGGACTTTTGCACCGTTCGATGCGATCTCCTGTGCCTCGTCGTAGTGCAAGGCTTGCAGCAATCGCGCCGTCGGTGTCGAACGTGGATTCGCACTGAACATGCCCGGCACATCCGTCCAGATCTCGAGCTGCCGCGCGCGCAGCTTGGCCGCAAAATAGGCCGCCGACGTATCCGATCCACCGCGGCCGAGCAACACCGTATTGCCTTCCGCGTCGCTCGCAATGAAGCCCTGAGTGATGACGGCTGCCGTGGTTGCCGCCAGGCGCTGCTCGAGCGCGTGGTCGGGCGAGAAATCGCAGGTGGCAGACAGCACGGCTGCCTTCGCTGACGCGTTCGGTCGCTGCTCGGCCAGCAGCATCGTGCGCGCATCGACCCACGTAATCGGCACGTCCCGCGTTGCCAGATACCGCAAGCCGAGCATTGTGGCGAGTAATTCGCCGCTGGCCAGCACCAGCGCACGCGTACGGTCGCTCGCTTCGCCCACCACGGCTATGCCAGCGGCGATCTTGCGCAGGTCAGCCAACAGTTGTTCGACTTGCGGACCTTGTTCAACACCAAGTTCGTCGGCCAACGTCCGATGACGTGCTTCGATCGCCTGCAGCACCTCGTCAGGGTCGCCAGCCACGGCGCTGGCCAGCAGCTTCTCGAGCTGATCGGTCATGCCGGTGACAGCGGAGTGCACGATCAGAACGCGCGCGCCACCCGCGAGCCGTTCTTTGACCACGGCTGCGATATTGCGCCAATTGACCAACGAGGAAACGCTGGTGCCGCCAAACTTGACGACGATCCAGTCAGAGCTGACGCGGGGAGACATAACTCGAAGACCTCACTGCGCCCCGCTGCGGGGGACAGGTACTATTGCACTCCGACGACGGGCACGCTGACGGCGAGGCTCAGCCTTCGTCGTCGAAGACCTCGCGTAACTGCCGCTCGAGGCGCCGCTCGGCGAGCACCTCCTCGAGACGGCTCCAGGCGGCTTTACCGCGTTTCGCCCCTGGCTGCGGTTTCGCGCGCCGTTCTACTTTGTCGAGCATGCCGTCGAAATCGGTGCTTTCTTCGGCTTCTGCCAGGAAGTCACCGTCGATATCGAAGCTTTCGTTGTCGCGTTCGCTCATCGTTTTCTACTAAAAATCCAAATATAAACAGTAGCTTATGAGAACACCCGCTCTGCTTGGCGGCTGCGAACTATAGCCGATTCGCCGCTGGGTTCAACACCTAGCGATCATCCTCGGGCCTTGAGGACGCCGCGATCAGCCTCCAGAACGCTGACTGGAGCGCCGCGCCCGACCCCCAGCCCCTCAGCCGCGTTCTGCTCAGCACGCGCGATTTCGACCACCTCGAAGGAATTGATCAGCGCCAGGTACTCCCCAGGCCGGACGTCGCCATAGGTCCGTCGCAGCGAGAACTCGTGCCCGCCGGTCCTGACGACCGGATTCCTGAAGCCGCTCACCAGCTCGCGATCGATGTTGGTGATGAGATTGCCAAAATGATCCAGCGTAATGACAACGCCGCGCACGCAGCCGGATTCGACCTCGGGCTCGTCGACCCACGCCGGCACCAGCGACCTGGTCGGTGTGCCGAGCTCAGCGGGCGTGCAGCGACCGGCCGCCAGCTCGGCGGCGAGTGGCGCGAAGATGTCCCGGCCATGAAAGGTGGCACTCGGACGCGAGATGCCGAAAGCGAGCAGTTTCGCGGCTTCGACACGCACGATGGTGGCATCCGGGTAGCGACTTGCAACTGGCGCCAACAGGCCATTGTCAGGCGCCAGCAGAACATGACCGTGCGCAATCATGACGATGATGTCGCGCGTCGTGCCAACGCCAGGATCGACTACCGCCACATGCACGGTCCCAGCCGGGAAATAGGTGAACGACCGCACTAACCAAAACCCCGCTTCAGCGGGCCAGTGGACCAGGATCTCGTGCGTCAGGTCGACGATCTGCACGGACGGCAGACGGGCGAGCATGCGCCCCTTCATGACGCCGACGAATGGCCCCTTATGTCCAAAATCGGTGGTGATGGTGATGATGCCGGCTGGTTCGAAATTGGCCATGGATCGTACTCACTCTCAGGTCGGCGAGCACTCACACGTAGCTCGTGCGAGCAGCTAGACTGCGCGACCATGTCCGTATCGAATCCCCCTGTCAATCAGGGCGTGGCAGCCGCCGACCGTGAACTGCCCGTCAGCTCGCTACTCCTGCTGACGCTGTGCTTCGTGCTGAGCGGCCTCGCGGCGCTCGTCTACCAGACCGCCTGGACACGCCAGTTCGCCCTGGTGTTCGGCACGTCCGAGCTGGCCGTAGCGACGGTACTGGCAGCTTACATGGCCGGTCTCGCTCTGGGTGCGGCGCTAGTCGAACGCTGGCTGCCGCGTGTGCGGCGTCCCGTCCTGACCTATGCAATCCTCGAGCTCGGCATTGCGATCAGCGCCGTCTTGTTAGTGCCGCTGTGCATCTGGCTGAGCAACACGTTGTTACAGGCGTTTTTCGGCGGACAACCCGCGCCGCCATCCAGTGATCAGGTAGGTACATCGCTCTTCTATCTGCTGGGCGCATTCGCCGCGCTGGTCTTGCCGACCACGCTCATGGGCGCAACGCTGCCGCTGCTGGCACGCCATGCCGTGCAGGACGAACGGCAGATTGGTCGCCGGATCGGCCTGCTGTACGCCGCCAATACGGCCGGTGCCGTCGGTGGCGCCTTGCTGACGGCATTCATCCTGTTGCCTTTGCTCGGTTTGAATCTGACCGTGTGGACCGCTGCAGCGCTGAACGCCCTCGTGTTCCTGTTGGCCGTGTTCCTGGCCAGAGGATCGAGCCCGATGGCAGCTGACGCAGCGACGCTCGAACGCGTTCGGTTCAGATTCCGGACCGCACCCGATGGGACCTGGGTACTGCCCCTGATGTTGTTGGCCGGCGCAGTCGCATTCTTCCATGAGGTCTTGTGGAGCCGAATGCTGAGTCATGTTCTCGGCAGCAGCATCTATGCCTTCGGCGTCATGGTGGCCAGTTTTCTCACGGGCATCGCCCTGGGCGGCGCGCTCGGCGCCGGTCTGGCGCGAACGCGCGAACGTGCGGCCATGGCCTTGGGCATCGCTCTGATCCTGGCGGCAATCGCCGCCGCTGGTGCATTTTTGATGCTCGAGCGATTGATACCAACGAGCACTGGCTTATTGCAGAACGTCACGAGTGTATTGGGCGTACAGATCCCGCTGAATACGCTGTTTGCCGGCGGCCTGCTGTTGCCGATGACGATTTGCATTGGCGCCACCTATCCGCTGGCCGTGCGGATACTGGCAACCACTGCCAACGATGCGGCCCCGGCGAGTGCGCGCGTGTACGCCTGGAATACGGTCGGCGCCATCCTCGGCTCGCTCGCGGCCGGCTTCTGGCTGATTCCGGCGTTGCGCTATGAAGGGGCCATTCGTCTCGCTGTGATCGTGGGCGCATTGCTCGGCGTGCTGGCGTTGTGGCTCCTGGTGCGTCCCCGCCGCGTCATTGCCGGGTTAGGCACCGTAGCAGCCGCGCTCGTCGTCGTCCTGTTTCAGCCCAGCTCGCCGACCAAGTTGTTAGTTACGTCGCCGCTGCAAATCGATTCTTCCGGCAAAGTGCTGTTCTACGACGTAGGTCGAAGCGCCAGCGTCATCGTGCTCGAACAGGACGGCGGGCTCGCCATGCGCACCAACGGCTTGCCAGAGGCGCTCATGGAAATGCCGGGCTCCTTGCCACGCTTCAGCGGCGAATTCTGGCTGTCACCAATAACCTCGTTCGCCAGGCCCGATGCGCAAAGCATGCTGATAGTCGGCTACGGCGGCGGCGTCGTCGTGGAGGGTGTGCCGCCCTCGTTTCGCTCCATCGATGTGATCGAACTGGAACCCAAGGTCATCGCAGCCAATCGGGCTACCCGCGAGCTGCGCAAGCGCGACCCGCTCACTGACCCGAGGCTCACTATCATTTCGAACGACGCACGCGGGTCGATGTCGCTGACCAACAAGCGCTACGACGCCATCGTGTCGCAGCCGTCGCATCCCTGGACCGCAGGAGCATCGCATCTGTACACGCGGGAATTCATGCAGCTCGCGCGCGAACATCTCAACGAAGACGGCATCTTCGTCCAGTGGATGAACGTGGCCTTCCTGGACGAGCGACTGCTACGCTCGCTCTCGGCCACATTGCTCGATGTGTTCGGTCAGTTGCGCGTGTATCGCCCCGATCCAGCGACGCTCGTCTTCGTCGCGTCGAGCGAGGCGCTCGATATCGAACGAGGTGTAGCCGCCACTGGTCTGCCGTTGCGTCGCACACCCCTGCACTTCGCCCGGGTCGGGATCAATTCCGTCGAGGACTTGGTGACGGCGCTGGTACTCGACCAAACAGGTGCGCAAGAGCTGGCTGCCGGTGCACCCTTGATCACCGACAACAACAATCGCATGGCGACTTCCAGCGTCTACGAACTTGGACGCGGTATGTCGCCGGATGCGACGGGACGCATTCTCGCGCCCTACGATCCGTTGCAGCGCCCAGATAGTTTCGTCTATCGCGAGCTCAGCAACGCGCTGGCATTCGACTACATCGCACGCCGGATGGCAACGTTCATGCCGCTCGATGCCAGCCTGGCCGACCGCATCAAGCGCATGGGCAACATCCTCGGATCCACGGCTCAAGGTGACTACGTGCGAGCGTTGGCGATTTCCGTGGCCGGCCGCAATGAAGCCGGCATGCAAGCCATACGCGAAGCTGCGTTTTTGCGCGACGACAGCGAGCTGCTGCGGTACGAGCTGGTGCGGCAGAATCTCGGCAAGATCGCCGCCGGCCGCCCCAGTGCCGATTTCCTGATCGATGCCAGCAAGCTCACGGGTACGGCCGCTGCTGTCGTGCGCGGCACCCAGCTCGCCGCTGCTAACGACTGGGCCGCACTGGCAGCCATGGACCAGACACTGGCGCAGGCACGCTGGACCGATCCGTGGTACGTCGAAGCAACCCAGTTGCGCGCCGACTGGCGCAGCCGCGTCACGACGCCTGGTCGCAAGCGACAGCTGGGCGACGAGGCGCTGGCACTCGTTGATCGGCTTGCGGTGGTGACCCCGGGCCTTGGGTTGTATGCCCTGCGGGCACGCAGTGCGCTGGCCGCCGAACGTCCGGACGTGCTCATCGAATCCGTATGGGTCTACGGCCGCACTGTCATCGCACTCGCCAGCACCCGACCGCTCGCGGAGCGCGGTGACGCGCGTCGCGACGTCGAGAACGTGCTGGAGTTGCTACGCCTGGTGGAGCGGCAACCCGGTGCGAACCAGGCACGTATCGAGCAGGTGCGGACGCAGTTGGGCGTGGGGCTGACTCGGCTCGGAGTGTGACATGCGTCGAACGACGATTCTGCTGCTCACGTCGATGCTCGTTGCGAGCTGTGGCGGCGGGGGCGACGCGCCTGGCCCAGGCTCGCCTGGCGGCAACGTGAGCGGCGTCTGCGGCACGCAGAGCCAGAAGCAGTTCGTACTGGATCGCGCACGCGAGTGGTACCTGTTCGTCAACACCTTGCCCACGACCGTGCAGCTGTCGCAGTACAGCTCGGCGGATGACTTGCTGGATGCGCTCACCGCCACTGCCCGCGCCCAGAATCGCGACCGCTTCTTCAGCTACCTCACGTCCATTGCAGACGAGCAGCGCTTCTTCACGGCAGGCGAGTCAGTCGGCTTTGGCATCGGCACGATCATACGCGACAGCAACACGCGCCTGTTCATCACCCAGGTTTTCGAAAATTCTGCCGCCGCCAGCGCCGGCTTTGCACGCGGCGACGAAGTGCTCGCACTCGGCACCTCGAGCAGTACATTGGAACAGATGAGCACGCTGCTGGCGCGCCCGAACGGCTTCAGCGATGCGGTCGGCCCGGCAGAAGCCGGCATCACCCGAGTCTTCCGCGTGCGAACGCTGAGTGGCACCACGGTGGAGCGCAGCGTGACGAAGCGCAGCTACTCGCTCAATCCGGTGCCCGCCAACCGACTGATCGCGCGCAGCGGTCTGTCGCCGCTCGGCTACGTGCAGTTGCGTACGTTCGTCTCCACTGCCGATGCACAGTTGCGCAGTGCCTTCGCCACTTTGCGCGCCAACAACGTACGCGACGTGGTCCTGGACCTGCGGTACAACGGTGGTGGCCTGGTAGCCACCGCCGAACTGCTGAGTGACCTGCTGGCCGACGGCAAGGCCGGACAACTGCAGTATCGCACCCGCCTCAACCCAGCCAAGAGTAGCGAACAGATCGATGTCGCCTTCCGCAATCGCGCCGAAGCGATTCCGGCGCTGCGCATCGCCTTCCTGACCACTGGCAGCAGCGCTTCGGCCAGCGAGCTCGTGATCAACTCACTGGCTCCCTACGCCGACGTCGCCATCATTGGCGCGCCGACATTCGGCAAGCCCGTCGGGCAGTTTGCGTTCGATCTAGCGTCGAGCTGCGATCTGCGTCTGCGCCTCGTGACTTTTCAGAATCTCAATCGGGACGGCACGGGTGACTACTTCGGCGGCATGCCGGATGCCAACTACAACGATACCTTCTGCGCTGCCAGCGACGATTTGACGCGACCCCAAGACGACTCTGCGGAGGCCATGACCGCTACTGCCATCGCTTGGCTCAACGATGGCGTCTGCCCTGTCAGCGCGACGGCGACGCCGCTCGTCAGCAAACCCCTGCGGGATGAACTGGGTCTGCCGGCCATGCCCGCCAAACCGTCCTTCGAACAACGGCTGCTCCCCGGCACCTACTGAGTAGCGCTCGAAGCACGTCGCCAACGGATCCGATGCGTGCGTGGCCGCGGCGTCGGCTCCATGGCCTGCAGCAACAACGAATGACCCGACGTGTAGGCGTGGCGACGCTGCTCGGTGCCGATCAGCACCGGATTGACTGAGTGCGTGACCTGATGCACGACCGTGTCCCCGGCCAGGGACCACCGACCGCCATAGGCGAGGTATTCCGCGTACACGGCCGCGCGGCTCGCGAGGCTGGCCGACGCGGGCGTCGCCGCATCGAGCGCCGTTCGTTTGGCCGACGACATCGCGGCACTCATCCAGCCGTCCGCCGCGTAGATGATGACACCCTCGGCATCAGCGCCGAACGGCAGCGTGACACGACCATCGCCATAGTCGATCTCCCAGCGTTCGAGCAACCACGAGCCGATCAGCTGGTCCCGGAGTGCCTTTTCCGTATCGTTCATGCGATCCTCGCGTGGCCACAATGATGATCACAGGATTGTAGACATGCTGCCAATGGATCGCTTCCGTCTCGATGACAAAGTTGCGCTGGTGTCTGGCGCCTCGAGCGGCATCGGCGCGGCGCTCGCGCTCGGGCTCGCGCAGTGCGGCGCGACGGTTATCGCCGCCGCACGCCGCGTTGAGCGGCTGCAGAGGGTGGTCAGCGGCATAACCGCAGCGGGCGGCCGAGCGCACGCCGTGGCGCTCGATGTTACTGATCCGGCGTCCGTCCGTGGCGCATTGGATCGTGCCGAGTCGCTGGCTGGCCCAGTCGATATCCTGGTCAACAACGCCGGCGTGGCGGAACCCAGCCGCTTCGTGACGACGAACGCGGGTTCGCGTGATCATGTCATGGCCACGAATTTCGATGGCGTCTGGAACCTGACTCAGGAGGTGGCGAAGCGGCTGCTGGCGCGCAAGCGCTCCGGCAGCATCATCAACGTTGCGTCCATCCTCGGCATCGGCGCCGGGGTCGGGTATGCGTCGTATTCGGCGTCCAAAGCCGCGGTCATCCAGCTGACGCGCGTACTCGCCCTCGAGCTGGGACGCAGCGGCATTCGCGTGAATGCCATTGCGCCGGGTTGGTTCGTCACCGAGATGAATGATGCCTTCTTCGCATCGGACGCCGGTAAGGCACTGGCCGCCCGCTCGCCAGCCGGGCGCACCGGCGAACTGCACGAGTTGTTAGGTCCCGTGCTGCTGCTGGCGAGTGACGCGGGATCTTACATCAACGGCGTGGTACTGCCGGTAGACGGGGCGCATTTGGTCGCATTGGTGTAACACGACAGTCCCTGGCTCGGCTCAGCGGTGCACGATCAGCGGCACGGTGAAATAGCCCACCAGTACGATCACGACAACTGCGATCAGGTCGATCAGCAGCCCGGCGCGGAGCATTTGCTTGAGCGCCACCTTGCGCGTGGCAAAGACAATGGCGCTCGGCGGGGTGCCGACGGGCAACATGAAACCGGCCGAGGATGCCATTGCGGCGGGCGCCAGAATCTCCAGCACCGAGTGGTCGGTGCCGGCGGCGAGCGCCGCGAGGACCGGCATGAAAGTTGCGGCGGTCGCGACGTTGCTGTTGAGCTCGGTCCAGAACACCAGGATAAGCACGATGACAGTGGTTAGCAGGATCAACGGCAGCACGCCGAATACCTGCATGTAGCCGCCCAGTGTATCGCCCAGGGTGCTCGACTGGATCGCCGCAGCCAGCGCCAGCCCGCCACCGAACAACAGCAGCACGTCCCACGGTACCCGGGCCAGGTCGTGAGCCTGCAGCAGCGCCCCACCCGCCGGTGGCTTGGCCGGGATCAGGAACATGCTGAGACCAGCGGCCACCGCAATACCCATGTCCGAGAGCTTCTCGAGCGGCCCAAATTCATTCAGCCACGGGCGAAATACCCAGGCGCCGGCCGCCGTGCCGAACACGACCGCGATGCAGTATTCCTCGCGCCGCATCGGCCCAAGCGCTGCCAGAGCGTCGCGGACGGCGCCATGTGCATCAGTCCCTGCAGGCAGCCGAAACGGCAGCGCGAACCGTACCATTGCCAACCAGGCCAGCGGCACCAGCAAAAGTACGGTCGGTACCCCGAACTTCAACCAGTCGACGAATGACAGGTCGAAATCGAACTGACTCTTCATGTAGCCCTGCACCAGCGCATTGGTCGGCGTTCCGATCAACGAGCCGAGCCCACCAATCGTCGCGCCGTAAGCCACAGCCAACAGGAGGCAGGCGACAAAGTTGCGCTCGTCGATATTGGCTGGCTCGCCGTCGCGCGTCACGATCAAAGCGATCGACAGAGCGACGGGCAGCATCATCAAGGCGGTCGAGGTGTTGGAGACCCACATGCTGAGTGCGGCGCAGGCGATCAACATGCCGAGCACCAGTCGACGCGGCTCACGGCCGACCACCAGCACGATGTTGTAGGCGATGCGCTTGTGCAGATTCCACCGCTCCATCGCCAGCGCCAGCAGAAATCCGCCGAGAATCAGGAACACCGAACTGCTGGCGTACTCCGCAATCGCCTCGCCTGGTGCCGGCACGCCGATCAGCGGAATGAAAATGAGCGGCAGCAACGAAGTAGCTGCCAACGGCACCGCTTCGGTCGCCCACCAGATCGCCATCCACGCCGCCAGTCCTGCGACGGGCCACGCCGCTGCACTGAAGCCGGCCGGTTCAGTCGTTAGCGCACTGACCGCGAAAACCGCTGGTCCAATGGAGAGCGGCAGCGGCCGCAGGCGCGCCGCAGTCGGCGGCTCGCTCAACTTTCGCTCGACGCAGGCGCAGCTGCGCTGTCCGGCTCAGACGCTTCCGTTGTAGTGCCGTCGACCGGCTGCGTATTGCCGTCCGCTGCTGCGGCCGCAGCCTCTTGCAAGGTGGATTCCGGCAGCAGCTCGAGTCCCACCATCTCGGGAATCCCACGCGCAGCCTGCAGCGCTGCCTGCGCAATGTCCCAGTTGATGACCGCCTCCGTTTCTTCACCCAGCACTTCGCTCAACCGCGCTTCGAACGTAGGCAGATGCGGGGTCACCGACTGGCCTTCGGCATCCACCGGCGGGTGGACTTCCACCCACACCTGGCCATCGATATGCGCCACCTTTACTGGTTCGTTGATCAACCGCACGGGCGTGCCGACTGGCACTTTCGGATACAGCGCTTCGATATCCTCCGGATACATGCGGATGCAGCCGTGGGTCACCGCCATACCCACCGCGAGCGGATTGTTAGTGCCGTGCAGGAGATAGGCACCCCCGGGAATGCCAAGCCGCATCGCATATGCACCGAGCGGATTGTCGGGGCCCGCTGGTACCGCTCGGGGCAAAGGATCGCCCCGCTGTGCGTGCTCCTTGCGCACGGAGTCCGGCGGATACCAAATGGGATTGGCGCGCTTGCTGACAATCCTGGTAGTGCCCAGCGGTGTCTGCCAATCCATCTTGCCGATACTGACGGGATAGGTGTAGACGATCTGCGGCTTGCCCTTCCTGACCTTTGGAAAATAATAAAGGCGATGCTCCGGCAGATTGATGACGATCCCCTCGCGCGGCCCTGGCGGCAGCACGCGTTGCCCCGGTAGTACGATTTCGACGCCGGGGCCTGGCAACCAGACGTCGACGCCCGGATTGGCACGCTGAATCTCTTCGTATCCCAGACTATGGGTGCGCGCGAGATCGGGGAGCGAATCCTCGAACTTGGCGACGATCCGCTCGACGGCGCCGAACATGACGGCGTTGTCGTCGGTAAGCTCGAACTGAGCCGCATGGCCGTAGCTCGCTAGCAGTAGCGCAGACACCCAGCAAGAAGTTACGGCCCGAGCGCGCATCGAATACCTCTGTACCATCAATAGCGAGACCTGCATTCTAGGCATAATTTGCGATAGTCCCTACACTTTGTGTGATGGATGAGACCGACCGCAACCTGCTCGAGCGCGCAGTTCGAGTCATACCCGATTACCCCAGGCCGGGAGTCCAGTTCCGTGACATCACGACCCTGCTCAACGATCGGGTGGCATTTGCGGTGGCCATCAAATGCCTGACGGAGCCGTGGCTGCATGCCGGCATAGAGAAAGTAGCGGGGATCGAAGCCCGCGGTTTCATCCTGGGTGGCGCAGTGGCGCACCAACTGAACGCAGGTTTCGTGCCGATACGCAAGAAGGGCAAGCTACCGCATACGACCGTCGGCGTGGCCTACTCACTCGAATACGGTATCGATGAAATTGAGATGCACACCGATGCGCTCCGGGAAGGTGAACGAGTGCTGCTGATCGACGATCTGATCGCAACAGGTGGCTCGGCCAGCGCTGCGGCGCAGTTGTTGAAGGGCGTGGGTGCCGTGGTCGTGGCCGGAGCGTTCGTGATAAAGCTGCCCGAGCTCGGCGGCACGGCGCGTCTTGCGGGCCAAGGCGTGCCGGTGCGGGCTTTGCTGAGCTTCTGACCGATCGTCAGATCGACTTCGTCAGCCCGCCGTCGCTGTCGAGCAAAGCGCCTTGCAGGAGCTTGCCGCGCGGCGATACGACAAACAATGCCAGCGCTGCGATGTCTTCCGGCTCGCCAAAGCGTGTGACGCCCAGAGACCGTTGCAAGCGCACTTCCGCCTGCTCGAGTTCGATATCCTGCTCGGCAGCGATTCGCTTGATCATGCCGGCGAGACGGTCGGTACGCACCGGCCCCGGATTAATCGCGTTGACCCGCACGCCAGTCGCCATACCCCGCGCTGCCAGGGCTTTGGTCAATGCGAGCATCGCCGCGTTGACTGCACCACCAATTGCGTACTCAGCGCCAGGTGTACGCCCGGCACTGCCAACGATGTTGAGGATCGTTCCGTCGGTTGCCTGTAAATCGTCCCAGCACACCGTGGCCAGCCGGCGCGCGGCCGAAAACTTGAGCGCAAAGCCGTCTTCCCAGTCTTCTTCGGTGAACGTCAGGAAATCGCCGACTCTGGTGGCGCCGGCACAGTTCACCAGGATATCGATATGGCCGAACGTCTCGATCGCACGTTGGCGTACGAGTGGGGCGGACATCGGTACGCGCAGATCGACGGCCACATCGATCGGCGGCTTGCACGAGGGTGAACACGTCGCCGCCACAGCTATGCGGGATTCCGCTAACAGGTCCGCTGACTTGGCTACCAACACGAGCTGCGCGCCGGCCCCAGCGAATTCGAGCGCAATGGCCCGGCCGATGCCGCGGGATGCGCCCGTAACGATCGCGGTCTTGCCTGCTAGCGAAGCCATTCCTGCGTTGCAACCCAGCTAGCGCAGCTGGCTATCCTTGCTGCCACGACGGTTGTAGCCACTGCTCGCCGCATTGCCGCGGTCGGCTGTTTGCTGACAGGACAAGCACAATTGCACACCGGGCACCGCGGCGCGGCGCGCTGACGGGATGTTCTGCCCACACTCCAGGCAGTGCTCGCGGCTGACGCCGCCAGGCAAGCGGCTTCTTGCGCGTTCGATGGCGTCCTTGACGGTCGCGTCGATCTGTTCTTGAACTGCGCCTTCGCGCGCCCAGCCACTGGCCATAGGTCTTGCTCACGAGTGGTCGGGACGGCGAGATTCGAACTCGCGACCCCTTGCACCCCATGCAAGTGCGCTACCAGGCTGCGCCACGTCCCGACTATTGCTGTTGCAGGAGCCGCGCTGCGGCTCATCGAGTGGGGATAACTCGATCCATCATGATACCCGGTCGCGCGCACCTGCGCACCGACCGCGCGTCAGCGACGCAGGATCTTCAGCAGTTCCTCGAGCTCGAGCCGCATCTGCTTGACGATCTGCTGGCTCTGGCTCACATCGCTTTTGGCCTCTTCGCCACCGAGCTTGTTGCGCGCACCACCGATCGTGAAACCCTGCTCGTACAACAGGCTACGGATCTGGCGAATGACGATGACGTCCTGGCGCTGATAGTAGCGACGATTGCCGCGGCGCTTGACAGGCTTCAGCTGCGGGAACTCCTGCTCCCAATAGCGCAGCACATGTGGCTTGACACCACACAGCTCGCTCACCTCGCCGATCGTGAAGTAGCGCTTGCCCGGAATCGCCGGGAGTTCATCGTTATTCTTTGGTTCCAGCATATGCCTCGACGCGCGCCTTCAATTTTTGTCCCGGTCGAAACGTGACCACTCGCCGCGCAGTGATCGGTATTTCTTCCCCGGTTTTCGGATTCCTTCCGGGACGTTGGTTTTTATCACGCAAATCGAAATTTCCGAAGCCCGAGAGCTTCACCTGTTCACCGTTCGAGAGTGCCGCACGCACTTCTTCGAAGAACAGGTCGACCAACTCACGCGCTTCTCTTTTGTTGAGACCGAGCTGATTGAACAACGCCTCGGCCATCTCCGCTTTCGTTAAGGCCATGGTCTTATTCTCGAAAAGCCGCTCCCAGCGTCGCACTCAAATCCGCACGAATCGCCGCCATTGCATTGTCGGCATCTGCGTCAGTCAGAGTGCGAGTTTTTTCCTGAAAAATCAAGCCTAAAGCGATGCTTTTTCTACCTGTTTCTATCCCCGGTCCTCGATACAGATCGAACACCCGGAACTCGCGCAATAGACTCGACGCGGCCAAGACTACACGTTCGCGCAGCGCGCTTAAAGCCACGTTTTCGTCCACGATGACGGCGAGGTCGCGACGCACGCTCGGGTAGCGGGAAATCCCCTCGAACGCCGCCAAGCGGCGCGCCAGAGCGGCGCACCATTGCAGTTCGAACAGCACAGGCGTGCCGTTGAAATCGAGATCGCGCACCAGGCGCGGGTGCAATTCACCAATCAGACCAACGCGGCTGCCGCCGCGCAAGATTTCCGCTGAGCGTCCGGGGTGCAGACAATCGATTACCGTCGACTGAAACGTGAATGCGTCCAGCTCACCGGTACTGGCAAGCAACGCTTCGACGTCCTGCTTGGTGTCAAAAAAATCGACAGTCGATCGGTCCGTTGTACCCCACTGCTCCGGCAGACGCGAACCCAACGCAAGACCACTCAGCAGCTCGGTTTCGAACGGCCGCTCACCGCCGACCGTCGCGAAGCCAGCGCCCAGCTCGACGAGCCGCATTCGGTCCTGCTGCCGCCGCTGGTTTTCACGCGCTACCTGCAGCAAGCCCGGCCACAGCGACGCACGCATCACGGCGAGATCGCTGGCGATCGGATTCGCCAGTACCGGCGCGGCACGGTCGGGAAAGACCTGCGCCTGCAAAGCGGGGTCGACGAATGCGAACGTAATGACTTCCTGATAGCCGCGCGCCGCCAGCAACTGCAAGGCATCCCGCTGTTGCGGCGCTGACTCCGGGCGATGCCCGAGCGCACGCGCGCCTTGCGGGCTCACTGCGGCAAACTGGTCGTAGCCGACCACGCGTGCGACCTCCTCGATCAGATCCGCTTCGATCGCCAGATCGAAGCGCCAGCTGGGCGGCTCCACCTGCCAACCATCCTGCTGGGCGGTGACCGCCATACCCAGGGACGTGAGCGCCTGGAGCACAACTGCATCATCGATCGGCTGACCTAACAACTTTGCCAGGCGCGCGCGGCGCAGCGCAATGCCAGCACGCGCGAGAACAATCTCTGGGCTCTCATCCACGGTCAGCGGACCGGCCTCGCCGCCCGTCATCGACAGCAGCAACGAGGTGGCACGCTCCATCGCGCGCACCTGTCCGGCTGGGTCGACTCCACGCTCGAACCGTTGCCCGGCGTCGGTGACCAAGCCCAGCCGCCGCCCGCGACCCGCGATCGCTTGCGGCGCAAACCAGGCCACTTCCAGCACCACGTCGACCGTCTCGGCCGACACCGCAGTACGCGCACCACCCATCACGCCCGCCAAGCCCATTGGGCCCGCCTCGTCTGCGATCACCAGCATGTCAGCGGCGAGCGTGACGTCGGAGCCGTCGAGCAGCTGCAGCGGCTCGCCGGCGCGGGCCAACCGTACTGCGATGCCGCCACGCAGGTGCGCGCGATCATAGGCATGCATCGGTTGGCCAGTCTCCAGCAACACATAATTGGTGATATCCACCACCGGACTGATCGAACGCAGGCCAGCGCGGCGCAGTCGTTCGCGGACTTCGATTGGCGTGGCGCCCCGATTGTCGATGCCGCGGATGACGCGGCTGACAAAGCGCGGGCAGGCCGCCGGCGCCGCACGTGTTACCGGCCAGGTATCGGCAATCGTGGGCGCCACCTTGCCAACATCAAACTTCACGGCCGATGTGCCCTGCAGCGCTGCCACTTCGCGCGCCACGCCGAGCATCGACATCGCATCGCCGCGATTGGGTGTGATGTTCAGTTCGAGCACCTGATCGTCGAGCGCCAAGTAGTCTCGAATGGGCACACCGAGTGGCGCATCGCCGGGCAGCTCGAGGATGCCGTCGGCGGCTTCTGCCAGACCCAACTCTTTCGCTGAGCACAACATGCCATTGGATTCGATTCCGCGCAGCGTGGCAGCCTTGATCGTGAGGCCGCCTGGCAATCGCGCCCCCACCTGCGCGAACGCGGTCTTGAGTCCCACGCGCGCATTGGCAGCACCGCACACGATCTGGGTGCCGGCGCCGGGCTCGCTGGCGTCGGTCACGACGCGACACACTTGCAGCTTGGCGGCCTCCGGATGGGGCGTAGCACTGACGATCTCTGCTACCACGACATGCGCAAACTCTGGCGCGGCGGACTGCAGGCTCTCGAGTTCGAAGCCGCTCATCGTCAACCGTGAACCGAGCTCGGGCGCGCTCCAAGGAACCGGGACGAACTCTGCGAGCCAGTCCAAAGAGACTTTCATGCGCGCACCATGCTAACCAGCTCGAAACTGCGCCAGGAAACGCAGATCGTTGTCGAAGAACAGGCGCAGATCGTTGACGCCATACCGCAACATCGTCAACCGCTCGATGCCGAATCCGAATGCATAGCCCGTGTAGCGCTCGCTATCGATGCCGCAGGCCCGAAATACGTTGGGATGAACCATGCCGCAACCTGCCACTTCGAGCCAGCCCGTGTGCTTGCATACGCGGCAACCGTCGCCGCCACAGAACACGCAGGAAATGTCCACCTCGGCAGACGGCTCGGTGAACGGGAAGTACGACGGCCGCAGGCGCATCGCGAGGTCGCGCTCGAAGAACGCTTCCATGAACTGGTGCAGCGTCGCCTTGAGATTGGCGAAACTCACGCCTTCATCAACTAACAAGCCTTCCACCTGATGGAACATCGGCGTGTGGGTCAGATCGTAGTCGCAGCGATACACGCGACCGGGCGAAATGACCGCCAATGGCGGCTTGTCGCGCAGCATCGCCCGGATCTGCACCGGCGACGTGTGGGTCCGCAGCAGCGAACCATCCGCAAAGTAGAACGTGTCGTGCATCGCCCGCGCCGGGTGATCGGCGGGAATGTTCAAGGCCTCGAAATTGTGGAAGTCGTCTTCGATTTCGGGGCCGGTGGCTACATCGAAGCCGGCACGCCGAAACAGGGACTCGATGCGCTGCCTGACCTGTGTCACCGGGTGCAGGCCACCGCGTACTTCGCCGCGACCCGGCAACGTGACATCGATCCGCTCGGCGGTGAGTCGCGCCCCGATAGCCGCCGTCTCGAGTGCCAGACGCCGCGCCTCGATGGCCGCCTGCACGCGCTCCTTGCCGGCATTGATCACAGCACCTGCGACGCGCCGCTCCGACGCAGGCAAGGCGCCCAATGCTTTCAATTGCTCTGTGAGTGCGCCCTTCTTGCCAAGCAACCGCACGCGCACGTCATCGAGCGCCGCGAGATCTTCGCAGGCCGCGATGTCGACCAGTGCCTGGCTGGTGAGTTGCTCGACGTTGGACACGATCGCTCCGTCGCCCGGCAAGTGATCAGCATGGCGCCGGCGCAGGCCGGCACCCAGCTCGCTCCACCGCCGGGCGGACTCGTCAGGCCTTCTCGAGTGCCGCTTTGGCCTGCTTCGCAATCTCCGCGAACGCTTGCGGCTGATTGACGGCCAGGTCGGCGAGCATCTTACGATCCACCTCGACGCCCGCCAGATCGAGGCCATTGATCATGCGGCTGTACGACAGACCGAAGTCGCGCGCAGCGGCATTGATGCGCGTGATCCAGAGCGCACGAAACTCGCGCTTCTTCTGCCGGCGATCGCGGTAGGCGTACTGGCCTGCCTTGATGACCGCCTGCTTCGCAGCGCGGAAAACCTTGCGACGAGCGTTGTAGTAGCCCTTCGCCTTACCCAGAACTTTTTTGTGGCGGCGCCCAGCGGCGACGCCACGCTTTACACGTGCCATGTGATTAAACCTCGGTTGCGACGACTAGCAATTGGGGAGCAGCTGCTCGACTCGTGACACGTCACTCTTGTCGATGAGCGACGAACCACCGGAGCGCAGCTTGCGCTTCACCTTGCGAGATTTGTGGCCGAGATTGTGGCGGCGGCCCGACGAATAGCTCTTGAAGCTGTTCGCCGTCTTGCGAAAACGCTTGGCCGCTGCCCGGTTGGTCTTCAACTTGGGCATATCGATCAACTCCTGTTTTATAGCCCTGTTCGCAAAGTGGCTCCGACTATGCCGGAGCCTCTCGCTGCAGGCGAAACCGTAGTTGTTAGGCTACGGGTTACTTCTTTTTTGGCGCAAACATCATGACCATCTGCCGCCCTTCCATCAGTGGGTGTTGTTCGATCTGGGCGGTTTCCGCCAGATCCCCCACCAAACGTTCGAGCAGCTTGCGGCCAATCTCGGTATGCGCCATCTCACGGCCGCGGAAACGCAGGGTTACCTTGGCCTTGTCGCCATCGGTGAGGAAGCGAACGATATTACGCAGTTTGATCTGGTAGTCGTTCTCATCCGTACCGGGACGAAACTTGATTTCCTTTATCTGTATCTGCTTCTGCTTGCGCTTCGCGGCATGTGTTTTCTTGTTCTGTTCGAACAGAAACTTGCCGAAATCCATCACACGTACGACTGGCGGTTCTGCCTGCGGCGATACCTCAACCAGATCGAGCCCCGCTGATTGCGCGAGATCGAGTGCTTCAAATCTTGTTAGCACCCCGACCTGGGAACCGTCCTCCCCGATCACTCTGACCGAGGGCGATGTAATCTCTTCATTGCGCCGTACGCGCTTCGATGCTGTAGCGATGCGTCATTCCTCCAAAACTGTGCGCCCGCGGCGTTCGACATCCGCCTGCAAGCGGCTGACGAATGCCGTTACAGTCAGGGTGCCGAGATCCTTGCCGCTCAAAGTACGCACGGAAAGCAGATTCGCTGCCACTTCCTTGTCGCCTGCCACCAATAGATAGGGCACGCGCTGCAGCGTGTGTTCGCGAATCTTAAAGCCCAGCTTTTCGTTACGCAAGTCGCTCGTAGCCCGAACCCCCTGATTTTTAAGCATTTCCGTGACCGCAGCGACATAGTCGTGCTGGCGGTCGGTAATGCCCATGACCACGGCCTGAGTTGGTGCCAGCCAGGGCGGCAGCCGGCCGGCGTAGTGTTCGAGCAGGATCCCCAGGAAGCGCTCCAGCGAGCCGAATATGGCCCGGTGGAGCATCACCGGCGTCTTTTTCTGGCTGTGCTCATCAATATAGTAGGCGCCCAGGCGGCCCGGCATGTTCAGGTCGACCTGCAACGTCCCGCACTGCCAGGTACGACCAATCGCATCCCGCAGGTGGAATTCGAGCTTCGGCCCATAGAAGGCCCCCTCGCCCGGGTTATAGGCGCACTGCACGCCCGCGGCTTCGGCCGCCGCCTTGAGCGCTTGCTCCGAGCGCTCCCAGATTTCGTCGGAGCCCACCCTGAGCGGCGGGCGATCGGCGAACTTCACCTGCACATCATCGAAACCGAAGTCCCGGTAGATCGACAGCAGCAGCTCGATCATTCGCACCGATTCGGCGGTGATCTGCTCTTCCGTGATGAACACATGGGCATCGTCCTGGGTGAACGCCCGCACTCGCATCAGGCCATGCAGCGCGCCCGACGGCTCGTAGCGATGGACCTTGCCGAACTCGGCGAACCGCACCGGCAAATCCCGGTAGCTGCGGATGCCCTGCTTGAAGATCTGTACGTGACCCGGACAGTTCATCGGTTTGATGGCAAAGGTGCGCTCATCGGGCGTCTTGGTGAGAAACATGTTCTCGCCGAATTTCTCCAGATGTCCCGATTGCTGCCAGAGCGACGACTCCATGATCTCCGGGGCGTTCACTTCGTCGTAGCCCGCCGCCGCTTGACGATCACGCATGTAACCGATGAGCGTCTGAAACACGCGCCAGCCTTTGGGATGCCAGAACACCGCGCCCGGCGCTTCCTCCTGGAAATGAAACAGATCGAGCTCACGGCCGATGCGACGATGATCGCGCTTCTCGGCTTCTTCGAGCCGATGCAAATAGTCTTTGAGATCCTTGTCGTGGAGCCAGGCCGTGCCGTAGATCCGCTGCAGCATTTCGTTGCGCGAATCGCCACGCCAGTAGGCGCCCGCCACTTTCATGAGCTTGAACGACTTCAACTTGCCCGTCGCCGGCACGTGTGGCCCGCGACACAGGTCGAACCACTCGCCCTGCCCGTAGAGCGAAATCGGCTCGTTCGACGGGATGCTGGCGATGATTTCCGCCTTGTAATGCTCGCCCATGCTCCTGAACAGCGCGACTGCCTCGTCGCGCGGCAGCTCGCGCCGCGCAACCGGCAGATTGGCGGCCGCCAGCTCGCGCATCCTGGTTTCGATCGCGGCGACGTCCTCGGGGGTGAAGGGCCGCTTGTAAGCGAAATCATAGTAGAAGCCGTCTTCGATGACGGGGCCGATAGTCACTTGCGCGTCCGGAAACAGCGACTGAACTGCCTGCGCTAGTAGATGGGCGGTGGAATGACGAATGATCTCGAGCGCCGCCGAATCCTTGTCGGTCACGATCTCGAGGCGCGCGTCCCTCGCGATAACGTAAGACGTATCCACAAGCTCGCCATCGACGCGGCCCGCAAGCGCCGCTTTGGCAAGTCCCGCACCGATGCTGGCGGCCACCGCCGCCACCGTCACGGGTTCGTCGTACTGTCTGGTGCTGCCGTCCGGCAGGGTGATCGCAGGCATCGCGTCGGCTTCTCTCAATGGCTGCCACCGGGCACACGCCCAGCGGTATGAACTAACAAGGCGCCGGACGCGAGCGTCGCGACGCCTTGACTGTCCGGCTATTCTAGCGCGCCTGGTCCGCCCCTGCAGGTTCGTCGGGTGCCGGCGCGAGCGGCACACGCAACCAGAACTCGCTGCCCTGCCCCGGTGTGCTGTCCACGCCCACCGCGCCCGCATGGCGCGTTGCCACCAGCTTGACGAACGCGAGACCCAGACCGATGCCGCCCGGATCCTGCCCCCGCGCCCGCACCAACCGTTGGAAACGCTGGAATAACATGGTCTGCACGGCAGGCTCGATACCGGGGCCGCTGTCGGACACGCGCACTTCAAACCCATCATCGATGCGGCGCACTCGGATCGTGACCGACTGGCGCCGCGGTGAATACTTGACTGCATTGGTCAACAGGTTGGTGATCGCGCGACCCAGCAGCTCGCGCGACCCGCGCACCCAGGTAGCGAATTCCGGCTCGGAGAGTTCGAGTCGCACGTCCCGCTCGATCGCCAATGCCCACACCTCATCGCGGGCATCCCGCACCGCTTCGACCAGTTCGAACACCGTGAACGTCTCTGCCGCGATTGCTTCCGCGCGCGCCAGGGCCAGAAAACCCTCAGCAAGCGCCAACGATCGGTGCGCCAACGCCTCGGTGCGCGCGACGAATGCCTGCGGCTCGAGCGCACGTGTGGCATCGCGTTGCAGCTTGGCGAGTGCCACCAGCGAAGATGCCGGACTGCGCAAATCATGCGAGATGAAGCGAACCAGATCCTCGCGCTCTCGCAAGGCGCGCTTCAAAATCGATACGTCCGCGAACTCGACGATCGATGCACTGGTAGCACCGTCGGCGTCGAACAGCGGTGCGATACGCACCAAGAACTCCCGGCCGTCGTCATCGTGCGTCTCGACGGCGCACGGTGCGCGGGCGAGCAACTCGCCGAGCGTTGCCGGTTGTCCTGCCAATCGAGCGGCGGCGAATGGAGCGGCATCGAGCCCCTGCAACTCGCTGGCCGCCGTGGCGCCAAACAAATCCGCAGCCCGGGCGTTGGCCAACAGGATCTCGCCCGTGGCGGTCACTACCATCGTCGCGTCCGGCAAGCTTGCGATAGTGCCTGCCAGGAAGCGGCGCAGGCGACGCATTTCCGCCACCGTATCGCGCGCCATATCGATGCGCTGCTGGATGACATCGCCAAAACGCTCGTGCTGCGGCGCGGACGCGCGTTGCGGACGCATCATCGGCAGAACTGCGGGCGACTGCTCGAGCCGCGCAAATTCCTCCTGCAAATACCGCTGCGTCGCCTCGAGGCGTCGCCAGCTCCACAAAGGATAGGCACCTAACAAGGCGGCCAGCGCCGGCGTCGTCGGCCACCACCACCCACTCATGCGCAGGCCGAGCGCGGCCGCGAGCGGCGGCAGCACCAGCATCGCCGCCACCAGCAACAACGAGCCGCGCGGCGTGAGTCGCAGAAAGCCGAGAAACACGATCAGCAACGCAAGCCAGGCGAGCACGTGCTCGACCAGCGGCGGCACTCGTTGCATCGCGCCGCCTGTGCGCAGCATGGCAAGGACATTGGCACTGATCTCCACGCCCGGCATCGCGCGCCCCTCGCCCGACTGCGCCGTCGGATAGGCGTCGCCCAGGCCCTGCGCCGTGGCACCAATCAGGACGATGCGATCAGCCAACTGCTCTGGCGCCACGGTGCCGCGCAGCAGCTCCACGAAGGAAATGCGTCTGACGGTTCCCGGCGGCCCCAGGAAGGGAATCAGTACGCGGTAGTCGCGGCTCCACGCAGCGCTACCACCGCCGCTCGCTGGCTTACGTTCGGCGCGATACTCGAGGGCATAGTTTTCGCCCAGTTGTTCGACCATCGCCAACGCGACATGCGGCCAATGCGCCTCATGTAATCCTTCGCGCAGGAAGACACTGCGCGCGATGCCATCCCGATCGAGCTCGAGATGCGCATGTCCCAGGCCGGCCGCTGCGCTACGCAGCGGTTCCACCGGCAATAGTTCATGCAGCACACCGCCCGACCGCAGCCCCAGCGCCAGCGGCAATACCGTTGGCGTCGACTTGGCGATTGCCGTCGCCAACGCGGCGTCGTCATCGCGGCCCTTGTCGTCAGGTTCGAGAAACAGCACGTCGAGCAGCACGGCGCGCGGTCGCGCCCTCGCGATGCGCTCGAGGCCCAACGCCAAGACGGCGCGGCGCCACGGCCAGCGGCCCAACTCCGCGACACTCGCATCATCGATCGCGACAATGACCATGTCGTCCGGGCTGGCGCCCCGCGGCACGCTCAGATCGTAGGCCACCGAGTTGGCGCGCCACAGCGCATCGGACCAGATCGCGAGGCTAACAAGCAGCCCGAGCGCAATGAACAACAGCGCCCACTGACGGAGAACCGCATACCGGACGGGCCTCGCCGAGGTCACAGCAAGAGCGGCAGGAACGAAACCACCGACATCCAGCGTAGCCAGCGGGGCGCCGGCACTTCGAAGCTGCGTGCCTCGCTCCACGGGCCAACATAGCCGTCGGGATCGGTGGCTCGCACGCGGACGAAATACTCGCCGGGACCGGGCGGTTCAAACTGCCAGGTCAGCTCTGCCACTTGCTCGTCGCGCAGTGGTTTCTCGAATGTGGCAGCGCGGGCAACCTGCAGTTGATGCGCCTGGTCTGCCTCGGCAGACCAACTGACGACCGCCGACTTGCCGGCAAACGTGACGGGCTCGGGCTGCGCCGACACGGCTTTCACAGTGACCGCACGCGCGGCACTCCAGGGGCCAGCGCTACCGTCCGGCCGCAACGCAGCGACGCGCCAGAAATAGCCGCCTGGCGCGAGCCCCGTCAAGGCGGTCTCGCTGCCAGCAAGCTGGTCCCGATCTGCAACGACCGCTGAGAAATCGCTGTCGCGCGCCAGCTGCAAGCGATGCAGCGAGTCTGCCGCGCTCGCCTGCCAGCGAAACGTTGCCGCAGCCGCCGACAGTTTGCCGCCCGCGGCAGGCTGGTCGAGTTGCGGCGGCAATGGCCGTGCGCGAACTTCAAAGCGTTGCGTCGTATCGGCACCTTGGAGGCCGTTCGCGTCGACCGCCCGCAGGCGCAGCCAGTAATCGCCGTCATCCAGCGCCGCAATCTCGATCCGCGTCGTCGCGGCGGACTGCTCGGCCACTACCAGCCGTCCCGCCGCATCGGTGGCGACCTGCACGCGATAACTCGCGGCGAGCGGGATCGGCTCGATTTCGAAGCTCGCGGTCGCAACTTCGAATCGGGTGGTCGGCGTTTTCAGCACGGGTGCCGGCAGCAGCTTGACCGGCGGCGACGTGCGCCCCGCGGCATCCGTGCGGGCACCGAAGCCCGCGGGCAGCTCGGTATCAGCGCCGGGTGCCGCGCCCGATCCTGCGACCGCCACCACGCCCGTCACCACCTCGCTGCGCGCGCTGCGATCGGCGCCATCGAAGGCGACGCGAAACTCGGTCCCACGCACGGCACCGACCGCCACCGGAGTCACGATTTCGAAGCGCCCCGCATTGCCTTTGGGCACCTCCGACTCAGCGCGGCCGGCTTCCAAATCGATCCGGGTATCGTGTCCACCGGCGCCGTCATAGCGTCGCAAGCGTTGCAGCGTCACGCGCGTGCCGGACTGCACGACCACGATCGCACCCTCAGCCGTGCGCAGACTGAGAAACCCGTTCTGACCAGTATCGAGCGCTGTCCCTTCCGCCAAACGATCGCCAACCCGTACCGGCCGGCCACCGATCGCAACCTCGCCGATTACGTCGATCACTTCGACGTCGACCGCCGTCTGGCGCAACCACGCTACCGGCACCCTGAGCGGCGTGCCGATGGGAATGCGGCGAGCATTGGCAATGCCGTTGAGCTGCTGCAAATCCCGCCAACGCTGCGGCTCGATGAGCGCGCGCCGCGCAAAACCGATCAACGTGTCGCCGGGCTGCGTTCGATAGATGAAATCAGGCGCCGCAACTGGTTCCGCGACAGTCCCCTGGGCCAAACTCGCGCCACTCCACACGAGCGCGGTCTGCAGCAACAGCGCAAACATCCCCGCACGCAGTGCATTCATGAAGCACGCTCAGCCGGCGCATCGGCCACCGACTCCAGCCGATAGCCATAGCCGTACACCGGCACCAGCCGCACGCCATTCTCCGGGGACAGCGCGAGGGCACTTCGCAGTTTGCTGACATGCGTATCGATCGTGCGCGTGGTCGCACCGAAACTGCGCCCCCAGACCGTTTCCATGATATGGGACCGCGACACTAGCGCTCCCAGATGCTTGAAGAGGAACAGCGCCAGATCGAACTCGCGCTGTGTCAGCGTCACCTCATTGTCCCGGAGCGTGACACGACGTGCCTGTTCATCGATGCGGTACGGGCCAACTAACATGACGTCGTTCGCTGCGATCGACTGTCCGCGCCGACCCAGTGCAGCGACCCGCGCAATCAGCTCGCGCTCGCGCGGCGGCTTTACGACGTAGTCATCTGCACCGGCCTCGAGCGCCATCACGATATCCTGCTCGGTATTGCGATGCGTCAAGAACAAGACCGGGGTAGTGAGTGACTGCTCCTGGCGCACGCTACGCAACACATCCATGCCAGTCAGTCCCGGCAACTCCCAGTCGAGCAGCAGCACATCGTAGGTCTCGCGACGCAGCTCACCCAGCAAACGTTGGCCATTGCTGAACCCGTGCACCGTATGGCCTGCGCGGGTCAGCACCTGCTCGAGCCAAGCAGCCTGGTCCGGATCATCCTCGAGCATTGCTAGGCGCATCCTGACTCCCTCACTAGCGACAAGCATCGGCCAGTTCCAGCTACCAGCAGACGTCGTTGATCATTCTTGACAGTCTCCTGACTATCGTTGCCAGTCTGCCCCTGCCCAACCCGAATAATTGGGTATGCGAAATGGACTGTCTGGGCTGGCATTATGGCACTGACGCGTACGTCCGCGGAGTGCAACGCCGCTGCTGCCCGACACGAAAGCGTCGTCGAGCCATTTGAAGCGCTCTGTCAGCTCACGCGGGATGCGGTGATTCACGTGGATGTCCACTTTGCAGTGATCACCGCCAACCGGCGCGCGCGGACCCTCGGCGGCTGGCTGGACCAGCGCGAAACCGGCATGCAGATCGACGAGCTGCTGCCGATCAGTTCCATGGAAGGCGAGCGCCCCGGCCTCAGGCTGCGACTGTCGGAGCCGGACGGCATCCAGCGCGATCTACCCGTGTTGCTGCGCCACGCGTCCGGCCGGCGTATCGCGGTACATGTCAAATGCCAGCGAGTGGCGGATCGCGACGAACTCGCCGGCTGGCTGTTCGTGCTTGAGCCTACCTTCGACGAGTGGCGCACACAGCTCTGGCAGTCAAGCGACGCGCCCGCTTTCATGGGCAAGGCCGAGTTTCTGCAGGCGTTGAGCGATTTGCTCAGCCCCGAGCTGCCGAATGAGCGCACCCATGCACTGCTGTATGTCGCCTCGCAGCCGCCGCGCGCCGTTAACCGCCGCGCGCGTCGTGCGCTGGCGGACGAGACGGTGCTCGAACTATGCAAGCTGCTCAAGAGCGAACAACACCACCACGATCTGGTCGCGCGTTTGCTAGCGGATGAATTCGTCCTGCTCCTGCACGATACAACGCTGGATCAAGCCGAGAGTCGCGCACGCACCTTGCTGCGTGAATTCGGCGCCTACTGCGCCACGCAAGCGCCCGACCTGCCCACGCGTACGCTCTACATCGGGATCGTCGCGGTGCCAACTGCCACACTGGATGCTCACACCTTGCTGCAAGAGGCTTTCGATGCGAGCCAGCAGGCGCGCGAGGATCTCACGCAGCAGGTTTGCGTCTTGCGCAGTGCGAGCACCACCTTGCGGCGACGCCGTGAGGAGATTGGCTGGATGGCGGCTCTCTCTCGGGCACTCGACGACGACACAGTCGAACTCGTGATGCAGCCGGTGACCCCAATTCGCGACCGTGACGAGCGGCCGATCATCCACGAAGTGTCCGCGCGACTGTGCGACCACGAAGGGGTCGAGATTCCGTCTCATCGGCTGCTCGCCGCCGCCGATCGTTTTCAGCTGCTCTCCACGCTCGACCGCTGGATCGTGAGTACGACGCTCGCGCGCCTGCCCGCTCTAACCACTAACGGCGGGGTAACGGCTGATTCGATCGTCGCCGTTCGCCTGTCCGCGGCATCGCTCGCGGAGCCGGCGATGCTCGCTTTCCTGCGGCGTCGCGTATTGGAGAGCGGCGTGGCGCCGCAACGGATCTGCTTCGATATCGCGGAGACGACCGCGCTCGCCAACGCGTTGTTCGCGACGCGCCTGTTCGCCGGCCTGCGCCAACTCGGCTGCCAGATCGCGCTGACTGACGTCGGCGGCTCGGAATCGTCCTTTGCCTATCTGAAGAACCTGCCCGTCCACTACCTGAAACTGGATCCCGAACTGTGCCGCGGAATCGTTACGCAACGCAGTGATCGGGCGATGATCGAAGCAATCCAGCGGCTCGCCCAAGTCTTGTCGCTCAAGACGATCGCAAAGCAGGTGGATGACGAGACCGTCTACAGCTGTCTCTGCGAGATTGGCCTCGACTACGTACAGGGAAGGATGTCGGGCGCGCCGCAACCGTTCATGACCTGACGGGAATTGGTAGGCGCGAGTGGGATCGAACCACCGACCACCACCATGTCAAGGTGGTGCTCTACCACTGAGCTACGCGCCTGCAGAAGGGCGAGGAAGATACAAGAGCTGAACGCGCCCAGCAAGCCGCCAGGTCGCTAACCGGCCAGAACGTCGGATATTCCCAACTCCGTGCGCTTCAAACGTTCGATCCGGTCACGCAATCGGGCCGCCTCTTCGAACTCCAAGTTGCGCGCGTGCTTGAACATATCGGCCTCGAGACGCTTGATCTCACGCACGATCTGCGCCGGGCCCAGCCCGACGACGTTCAGTTCCTCAGCCTCGATCATTGCGCGTGGCCGGCCCCGGGTCGCACCCGACTTGCCACGGCTACCGGCAATGCCCGAATCGGACGCGGAGCGCGCACCCTCCATGACATCCGTCACAGTCTTGCGAATGCCGCGTGGCACGATTCCATGCACAGCGTTGAATTCGATCTGCTTGCGACGGCGCCGCTCGGTCTCATCCATGGCGCGCTGCATGGAACCTGTAACCTTGTCGGCGTAAAGGATCGCCCGGCCCCGGACATGGCGTGCCGCCCGTCCCATCGTCTGAATGAGCGAGTTGTCAGAGCGCAGGAAGCCTTCCTTGTCCGCATCGAGTATCGCAACCAACGATACCTCCGGCATGTCGAGACCCTCGCGCAGCAGGTTGATGCCGACCAGCACATCGAACTTGCCGAGCCGCAGATCGCGAATAATCTCCACGCGTTCTACGGTCTCCACATCCGAGTGCAGATACCGCACGCGCACGCTGTGCTCGTGCAGGTATTCGGTGAGATCCTCGGCCATACGCTTGGTGAGCGTCGTGACGAGTACGCGCTCGTCGCGCGCCACTGCCAGCATGATCTCGGACAACAAGTCGTCGACCTGCGTGCGCACTGGCCGCACTTCCACCTCCGGGTCGACGAGGCCGGTGGGCCGTACCACCTGCTCCACCACTTGCCCCGAGTGCTGCGCCTCATAGTCCCGCGGCGTGGCCGACACAAAAATCATCTGCGGCGCGAGCGCTTCCCATTCCTCGAACTTGAGCGGCCGGTTGTCGAGCGCCGACGGCAAACGAAACCCGTACTGCACCAGGGTCTCTTTGCGCGACCGGTCGCCCTTGTACATGGCGCCGAGCTGCGGGATGGTCTGATGGCTCTCATCGATCACGAGCAGCGCATTGCGCGGCAAATAGTCGAACAGACAAGGCGGCGGCTCGCCGGGCTCGCGCCCAGACAGATAGCGCGAATAGTTCTCGATGCCGGCGCAGTAGCCCACCTCCCGCATCATTTCCATGTCGAACATAGTGCGCTGTTCGAGGCGCTGCGCTTCCACCAATTTGTCGGCCGCCCGCAGCTCCGTCAGCCGCTCGCGCAATTCCGCGCGGATCTGATCGATGGCACCGATCAGTCGTTCTTTGGGCGTGACGTAGTGCGAACCAGGGTACACCGTAAAGCGCGGCACTTTGCGCGCGATGGCGCCCGTGAGCGGATCGAATACGACCAGCGAGTCGATCGTTTCGTCGAACAGCTCTACGCGCACCGCCTCGCGCTCGGATTCGGCCGGAAAGATATCGATTACATCACCGCGGACGCGATACGTACCCTGAGTCAGGTCCAGTTCGTTGCGCGTGTATTGCATATCCGCTAGACGTCGCAGCAGTCGACGCTGGTCCATGCGGTCGCCGCGCACCAGGTGCAGCACCATGGCGAGGTAGGCCGCCGGATCGCCGAGGCCATAGATCGACGAGACGGTGGCTACGATGATCGAATCCGGTCGCTCCAGCAGCGCCTTGGTAGCCGACAGACGCATCTGCTCGATGTGCTGATTGATCGACGCGTCCTTCTCGATGAACGTATCGCTCGATGGCACATACGCTTCCGGCTGATAGTAGTCGTAGTACGACACGAAGTACTCGACGGCGTTGCTCGGGAAGAACTCTCGGAACTCGCCATAGAGCTGCGCCGCGAGCGTCTTGTTATGCGCCAGCACCATCGTGGGGCGCTGCACCTGCTGAATGACATTGGCGATGGTGTAGGTCTTGCCGGAACCGGTGACGCCCAACAGTGTTTGATGCGCCAGTCCGTCGCGCAAGCCCTGTACCAGGCCAGTGATCGCCGCAGGCTGGTCACCGGCCGGCGAATACTCGGACTGCAACTGGAAGAGCGGTTGTTCCATGAACTAGTACGGCGATGTAGCGTGGATGCGTAGCGGGGTGTCAATCGCGTATCATAGCGCGTCCCCACAGCCGGAAGATCACTCGTGCCAGTAGCTCTGTCGCGACGCGTACAACGCGTCAAGCCCTCTCCTACCCTCGCGGTCACTGCGCGTGCCGCCAAGCTGAAAGCCGAAGGCAAGGACATCATCAGCCTGGGTGCTGGTGAGCCTGATTTCAATACGCCCGCGCACATTGCAGCGGCGGCCATCGACGCCATCAACCAGGGCTTCACCCGATACACGACGGTTGACGGCATTCCGGAACTGAAGGACGCGATCATCGCGAAGTTCCAGCGCGACAATCAGATCAGCTATGAACGTTCGCAGATCCTGGTGTCCTCGGGCGCCAAGCAGACGCTCTACAACCTGTGCATGGCAGTGCTCGATCCAGGCGATGAGGCCATCATCCCGGCGCCGTATTGGGTGTCCTACCCGGATATGGTGATGCTGGCCGACGGTTTGCCGGTCACACCCGATTGCAGCGCCAAGCAGGGCTACAAGCTCACCCCGCGGCAGCTCGAAGCGGCGATCACGCCGCAAACCCGCCTGCTGCTGATCAACAGTCCTTGCAATCCCACGGGCGCCGCTTATACGCGCGCCGAGTGGCGCGCCCTCGGGGATGTGCTGCTCGAGCACCCGCGGATCGTCATCGGCACCGATGACATGTACGAGCACATCTACTGGGGTGACGAACCGTTCGCGAGTCTGCTCACCGTCGTGCCCGAACTCTACGATCGCACCGTCACCATCAATGGCGTGTCCAAGGCCTATGCGATGACCGGTTGGCGTATCGGCTATTGCGGCGGTCCCAGGGAGATCGTCAACGCGATGACGACCATCCAGGGTCAGTCGACTTCCAATGCGTCCAGCATCTCGCAAAAGGCGGCGGTAGCCGCGTTGAATGGTGATCAGCAGTGCGTGGCCGAGATGAACACGCAATTCAAGAAGCGGCATGACTACATCGTCGGCGCGCTCAACACGCTGCCGGGCGTCTCCTGCCTGCCAGCCTCTGGCGCGTTCTACGCCTGGGCAGATGTCAGTGGCGCGATGGCGGCGCTGGGCTGCCGTGACGACAACGCATTCGTCGAACAGCTGATCAACGATTGCGGCGTGGCCGTGGTCGCTGGTTCTGGCTTTGGCGCGCCGGGGCACATACGCATTTCGTTTGCCTGCAGCATGGAGACGCTGGAGAAGGCTGTTGATCGAATCCGCAGCACGCTGCAGCGCGGCACGGTGGCCAAGGCTGGCTAGACCCAGCAGCCGGCACCACGGCCATCCTGTTGTAGCTTTACTGCAACGGAGATTTCCGCCCCATAATCGGCATGCATAGCATTTGTCGCAGGACGGCCACGTCTGGGCGTGGCGGCTGTGCTACGCTCAGCCCGTCCAACTGGCTTAGGGGAGCTACAAGATTATGGTTAAGCGTTCGACGTCACTGATTCTCATTAGCGCGCTCGCGGTTGGCGCCACGGGCACGCCCCCATCGCTGGCACAACAGCTGCAGCTCGAAGAGATCATTGTTTCTGCGCGTAAGCGCGACGAGAACCTGCAAGAAGTGCCGGTCGCGGTCACTGCGTTCAGTTCCAGGGATCTCGACCGCCTGGGTATCGCCAGCATGGGCGATATCGCAGCGTATACGCCGGGATTGTCATTCGAAGACTACGGCGGCGCGCTAGAAGCCCCCGTCATTCGCGGCCAGAACCAGGTCCGACTTAATAATCCAGTGCAGAACGTTTCCACATTCCTCGACGGCGTCTATCTGCAGCGCTCGTACATGATCGACGTTGGCGTCGTGTCGCTCGAACGAATCGAAGTCGTGAAGGGTCCGCAGTCGGCCACCTACGGTCAGAACTCGTTCGGCGGCGCGATCAATTACGTCACGAAGAAGCCCACAGCTGACTTTGAAGCTGACGTGTCCGTGAGCCTCGGGTCAGACAAGCTATTCGGCGGCAAGGCCACGTTCAGCGGGCCGATCATCGGCGAGAAGCTGTTAGGTCTCGCGACCTTCGGCAAGGAATCGTTCGACGGCACCTGGGAGAACGGCCATCCGCTCGCGGACGACAACATCAACCCAGGCACCGATGGCAATCTGGGCGGTTACGACAATCAGACGTTCGCAGGGGCGCTGCGCTTCCTGCCGTCCGATTCCGTGACCCTCGATCTTGCTTACTACCGCAACGAGATCAACCAGGAATCGCGCGCCAGTTTCGCGCGCATGGGACGCGATGGTATTTCGTTCTTCGGCTTCGGGCGCGAGAATACCTTGAACTGTTCGCGCACAACGCAGCCCATGCTCGGCTTTCTCGGCGCCAACAACGCGCTGTGGTGCGGTGAGCTGACCACCGATTTGCCCGCCGCCAGCGGCAGCGGTGACAAACTCATTCGCGATCCACGCTCATTCGGCCAACGCGGTGTCAACGAAGTCCTGAGCGCCAAAGCTGCTTGGGAAATCAGCGAGACGACGAGCGTCACCTACCAATACGGCAAGGCCAAGTCGCGCATTCGCTCCGGTGGTCAGTCGATTCCGGATGCGATCCTCGGTTCCGGCAATCCGATGTCCTTGCTGAATTTCGCCCCGGGGCTCGTCATTTTCGATTCGCAGCCCAACGGTGGCCTCACCTCCGACTCGCACGAAATTCGCCTCGTGTACGACCCGCAGGGCATGTTCGACGCCTCGATCGGCTATTTCCGCTACAAGTCCGAGGACACCTACGAGGCGATCGGCTATCAGCTCGCGCCCCTTGGTTCGATTCCGTTGACGGATCTGCCGAATAGCGATCCCAACCCGGACCTGTTCGAGGACAAGACCGACGCACTATTCGCGCAGGTCGGGCTCAAGCTGCTGGACGGCCGCCTCAAGTTCAATCTCGAAGGGCGCTATTCCGAGGATGACAAGGCCGTCGAAACGGTTGGGATCGTCAACACGGCGGCGTCCGCCACGTTCACGGCGTTCACGCCGCGCCTGACGATCGACTACACGCTGTCGCCCGGACACCTGATTTACGGCTCCTTCGCCAAGGGCATCAAGGCCGGCGGCTTCAACAGCCCGATTCTTTCCAATACCGGACGGCCGATCGATCCGTCGCAGGCGACCTACGATGAGGAAAGCAACTGGACCTACGAAATCGGCAGCAAGAACACGTTCCTAGATGGTCGCTTACTGGCCAACCTGTCGGTCTATTTCATCGACTGGACCGACTTGCAGATCAATACAACGGCCATCGGCGGCGGTCCCCAAGACCCCGTGCAGATCGACAACCTGGGTGGCGCGACCACCTACGGTGCCGAGTTCGAGTCCGTCTGGCGTCCCATCGACTCGCTGCGAGTCAACCTCAGTCTCTCGTACAACGACCCGACCTTCGACGATGGCACGATCTACATCGAAGCGGCGTTGGACAACTGGTGCGATGGGGTCGTCTGCCCCGTCAATGCCGACATCGGGGGCAACACGCTCAATCGCGTGCCGAAGCTGCAAGGCGTGCTCGGCGCACAGTGGAACAGCAATGCCGACGGCGGCAACGGCTACTACGTGCGTGGCGATATGACCTACCAGTCGAAACAGTACATGGAACTGCTGAACGTCGGCTGGGTGCCGGACCGCACACTATTCAACGCGCGCGCGGGCTTCACAGGTGGCGATGGCGCGTGGGAAGTGGCCGTGTGGGCCAAAAACCTGCTCGACAAGAAATATGTGTCGAACTCGCTGTTCCTCGGCTTCTCGAACGGCTACGTTGCGAGCTTGGGCGATCGTCGCACCGTCGGGCTGACCGCGCAGTTCAACTTCAAATAACGGCACAGGTCGATCGGCGGCGCAGGGGCAACCCTGTGCCGCCTTTTTTTCGCCGGGCTTTTTGCGCCGTTTTGGGCCCGTTCGCTTGACGGCACGCGCCGCAACGTTAAGAATTCCCGGCCTCCCACCGTTCCCTGGTAGCTCAGTCGGTAGAGCGTCGGACTGTTAATCCGTTGGTCGTTGGTTCGAGTCCAACCCAGGGAGCCAGATGGGGGTTGCAGGGCATCCGATGCCTTGGTTGGCCACGATTCAAGCCAGAAGTTTGGTTGGGCAGTCGTGCTCGGATCGGAACGACCATTCACCGGTGCGGTCGGGCACTCGGCCTGCGAACTCCCGGTTTGCTGCCGCCTTACTTGCGGTTGCCCACGACCCAAACCAGACGTTTGGCTGGCTTGTCTCGATCAATTGTTCAAGGTACTTCCCGGCGCATTCCGAGCGGGTGCCAGTGGCGGCGCGGAATACCGCTAGGTTTTTTCGCGCCCGAGGGTTTCGTTTCGCTTTGGCGCTTGCCGGCGATCGGCAAGGCTCGAAGCCACCGTCCTGCGAACAGGTTCCCGCAATGCATCGACGTTATTTGTCAAGAATCGTAACCGTCCGGCCTGGGCACGTAGACAGGTGATGGATTGTTAGCGGAGGCTCGCGCACGGGGTTAGGCGTGCGGGAGAGCGACGATGTCAGAAGCGGAGTTGGCGGCGAGCCCGGTAGTTGGCAAGGCACGGCGCGCGATGCGCAAATTCACGGCCGAGCAGCGTGCGCGGATTGTAAGTGACAGCGTCGCGCCGGGGGCGACGGTGCGCACGGTGGCCGAACGCCACGGCGTGCGGCCGAACTTGCTGTCGTACTGGCGGGCGCAGGCGGGAGTGTTAGCGGTGAGCCCGCCGGCGGGTGCGCCACGCTTTGTGCCGGTGAGCGTGGCGGCAGCGGCCACGGTCGACCGCGTCGAACCGGCTGGGGTGATCGAGATTGACCTGGCGAGTGGCTGCGTGCGGGTGCGCGGGATCGTCGATGGCGCGATGCTGCGCGCAGCGCTCGCGGCGAGTCGATAACGGGCGATGCTCGGGCCGCCGGCGGGCACGCGCATCTGGATCGCCTGCGGGGTGACGGACTTGCGCAACGGCTTCGATGGCCTGGCGGCACGGGTGCAGAGCCAGCTGGCCGACAACCCGTTCTCGGGCCAGGTGTTTGTGTTCCGCGGCCGACGCGGCGATCGGGTGAAGCTGTTGTGGTGGGATGGGGATGGGCTGTGTCTGTTGGCCAAGCGTCTCGAGAGTGGCCGCTTTGTGTGGCCGCAGGCGAGCGACGGGAGCTGCGCCGTGACGAGTGCCCAGCTGTCGATGCTGCTCGAAGGAATCGATTGGCGGCGCGTGCGGCGCACCACCGCACCGACGCTCGCCGGGTGAGGTGAGCGACCGGGAGCGCATGCTGGTTGTTAGCCATTGCACAGCCAGGCTCTTCACACGCAGCCTAACAAGGCGTATGATCCCGCCATGTCCCGTCACGCGCCGCTGCCGACCGACATCGAGAGCTTGAACCAGCTCGTGCGGGCGCAGCGCGCCGAGCTCGAGCGGCTGCAGGCGACACTCCTCTGCAACGATCTGCTGATCGAGAAGCTGCGCACGGAGCTCTTGCGGCTGAAGCGCTGGCGGTTCGGGCGCTCGGCCGAGCCGCTCGAGGCTGAGATCGCGCAGTTGGAGTTGACGCTGGAGGATCTCGAGGCGAGTGCGTGCGCGGAGCCGCTCGCGGGCGCCGAGCCCGCGCATGCCCCGGCGCGAGCGACACCGGTGCGGCGGGCGCTGCCGGCGCATCTGCCCCGCGAGACGCTCACCCACACGCCTGCGTGTCACTGCCCCGACTGTGGCGAGGCACTGCGCGCCGCGGGCGAGGACGTGGGTGAAATCCTCGAGTACGTACCGAGTACCTTCAAGGTCATCCGCCACGTGCGACCCAAGTTCGCTTGCGATCATTGCCAGACGCTGGTGCAAGTGCCGGCGCCCGCACGACCGATCGCACGCGGTCTGGCCGGTCCCGGCTTGTTGGCCCACGTGCTGGTGTCCAAGTACGCCGATCATCTGCCGCTGTACCGCCAGGCCGAGATGTATGCGCGCGCGGGACTCGAACTGGATCGCTCGACGCTCGCCGACTGGGTGGGCAGCGCGAGCGTCTTGTTAGCACCCCTGGTCAGCGCGCTCAGGCGCCAGGTGCTAGCCGGCGCCACGCTGCACGCCGACGATACGCCCGTGCCGGTGCTGTGCCCGGGGCGCGGGACGACCAAGACGGGGCGCTTGTGGACGTATGTGCGCGATCAGCGACCCGCCGGCAGCGACCACCCGCCCGCGGTGTGGTTCGCCTACACCCCGGATCGCAAAGCGAAGCACGCGCTGGCGCATCTGCAAGACTTCCGCGGCGTCCTGCAAGCCGATGGCTACGCCGGCTTCCACGGTCTGTACGATCGAGTCGATCATCCCCTGATCGAAGCGGCCTGTTGGGCGCACGCGCGGCGCAAGTTCTACGACGTGCATCAAGCCACCCAGTCGCCGCTCGCGCTCGCCGCGCTGCAGCAGATCGGGGCGCTGTATGCGATAGAAGCCGATATCCGCGGACGATCCCCCGATGAACGGCGAGCCGTGCGCGAGGCGCGGGCCGGCCCGTTGTTAGATCTCCTGCACCGCTGGCTGCACGCCACGCTCGCCTCCCTGGCGAAGAAGTCCGAACTGGCCGGTGCCATCCGCTACGCACTGTCACGCTGGCGCGCGCTCACCCGCTATCGCGATGACGGTGCGATCGAAATCGATAACAACGCCGCCGAGCGCGCGTTGCGCGCGGTGGCCCTGGGGCGAAAGAACTGGTTGTTTGCCGGCTCGGACAGCGGCGGCGAACGCGCCGCCGCCATCTACTCGCTCCTCGGCAGCGCCAAGCTCAACGGCCTCGATCCCGAAGCCTATCTGCGTCATGTCCTGAGCCACATCGCTGAGCATCCGATCAACGCCATGCACGAGCTCTTGCCGTGGAACGTCGCGGCAACCCTCGCCACCAAACCAGAACAGCTCGCCGCCTAACACCTCGGAAATCCCGTATCAACGTGCCCAGACCGGACGGTTACCAAGAATCCAACTATGTCTTCATCCGATTTCCCGATCCGCAGATTCGACGCTCTGTCTTGGAGGAAAGGCGCAACTTGATGCTCGAATTGGCTGTCTGTCATACCAAGTCTGCACAGGTAGAGCGCAGCGTTGTCCTTTAGCGTGCCCTGGAGTTGCAGGCGCTTTAAATTCTGCTCGGCATAACCAAACCCAAGGAAGACGACTCGATCCGCTTCGCTAATTCTCTGCCTTGCACGTTCAAGCTCTTCTGAAGTCTCCTCGGACTCGTGCATGATTTTTATTGCGTCAGCTGCCGCGAACACTTTGTCTTTGTCAAAGATGTCGTTAGCAGGATCCACCACTCCAGCCCCGAAACCTACAACCTTAGACTCGTCATCGGTCCATGTCCGGAGAAAACCGAGCTGGCCATGTAGATGAATGATTTCCGTACCGCCAAGTGCGTCGCGATAGTCATCTGCCTTTACGCTAGCAGGGGAGTATTTCACTTGCAGCGCCAGTTGGAGTTTGTACTCGAGAACTCGATCATAGTTGTATGTCACAAATGTAACTTGGTTTTCCTTGAATTCACACAGCTTCGGCGCTCCCATCTCCTCGAACAGAATTTCAAACCACTCGCTCGCAATGCGCTTTTTCTCCTGCTCGGAGCAATTCTCGAGGCGCGGATGGCGCCTTAGGTGCATCTCGTGCTCGCTCTTAAGTAGAAGCGCCGCTATTAGACATTTCCCAGCCGGAACTAGGTCGCTGTTGTATTCCAACATTGCATCGATAGATGCGTTCCCGGTGTGGTGAAGCGCTTGGTGGAGCCCCCGGTGGTAGCCACGGTCAAAGATCAGCTTCTTGAGTTCTTGGTCTCCGTATTGCCTTGCTAGTCCAAGGAGCTCTCTGCCCGTTGGGAAGCCATACGGCACGCTTGCACCTGCGCCGAGGACGACGACTGTTGACATCTTTATCATCAACTCTCCGCTCGTTCACCTGCCCGATAAATGAAGCACACTCGAACGAGCGTGCTGAGCAACGCTTGCCGCAGCGCCCGTCGACAAGCGCACTACACTCGCCAGACAATCATTCGGAAGGCAATTTCCTTCGCGACTGCATTTTTCTTTTGGACCCAGTTGCGGCCTATCGATGCATGGCTAAATACTCCTTGGCTGGCGCAGACAACGCAAAGGTCGGTATGCGAGTGCGGATCGTGCAGGAAGTCTACTTCAGCGCGGACTCGTAAAACGCCTGAAGATTCTCGCGAAAAGTTGGCGCTATATCCTTCACCTCGTAAGTCACGCTTCGCTTCGACCCCTCGATGCGCACTGCAATCGATTTGGCTGAAAGCACCCGCCGGTACTGCTCAATGGAAATGCGGGCAATTCCTGTCTCTGCCACCTGTGCCGATGCAGATCGCGTAATCGAGTTGTAAGTTGAAGTATCAGCCCAATCAACTCGACCGTTCTCGATTGGCAGCACCAATGGTATTGAATCGTCCAGCAAGAATGCGATTTCGCGCAGCACGCCCAGCTGATTCGGTCCGCCGTACATCGTGTCAAAATCGGTTTTGTTGAGCACGGTCAAGCCAATAGCCAGAACCTCGCCGGACGCCTTGGAGCGAGTGGCGATCGGATTAACATAGACTCCGTCAGCGTTGAGGTGGATGCCGCCGACCACTGACTTTCGCGAGATTCGATTGTTCTCGCTTCGAAAAACCGGATTTCCCGATTCCGTGAATCGAGTATCAGCCTCAACGACTTTAAACTTGCCAGGACCAAATAGCGCCGCCATGGCTGGCGCAGCGACCATGGCCACAATCAAGAACGCAACCGACTTCCGACGCATGCAAACTCCCTTTCAGCGAGCCAACTGCGAAAACGCCGAGAGATTAAATCGTCCGAGAAGTCTTGTCTCCGTTGGGCGCCGGTAACAGCCGACTACAGCGAGCCCATTGTGCGGGTACGACTGAGGGTATTTCTATGTGAATGTCGCTGCTTGACGCTGAAATTGTCGGGGTTTTCGCCAGCGATTCGAGTCCAACCCAGGGAGCCACTTTCTGCAATATATTCAATAACTAACACGCCGAAGGCTCACCTCGATTCTTGTTTCGAACGATCGGCGCAAGGCCAGCCGGGCCCGAGAAATCGGCGGAAACTTGCAGTGCGGGTCTCACCCATAACGGTTGCCCGGTTGTTTGATCAAGCAAGCTTGAAAGAGTGGCAAGGCGTATCGTCCGGTATGTGCTCAGGACATGCGTTCGCCTAGCGAGGGAGTTCGATCGATATTCTCCGCGTTACTCCGATTCCACTTTTTCCAAATCCTTACGCCGCACCGTCTCGAAAGACGTTCGAAATGAAGCATCGGCTGCGTCTCGGGCACCGCTGACGATTTTCCGCCGGCAGGTGTAGCCGTATATCTCATCGAACCTGTCGCTATCCAGAACAGCGCGAATATGGGGAGCAACTTCCGGGCGCTTTGGAATGGCGTTCGGACATGAATACACGAAAGATACGTGTTTGCGGTTTGCGAAGACCTACGGCGCGTCACCGGACAGAAGTGCGCCCTTGGGTCGGCGCGCATCGCGCCAATGCAACATGATGAATGACTCGGCACCGCGTGCGATGATCGCACGCTGGTTGATGGCGAAGGCGGCGGCGAGGTCGAGGTAGCGACCCGCGCTAACTGAAGATGATGTGCCACTTCGCCGGGCAGCACTTCACTGGTCGGCTGCGCGAGCAATAGGATCGCCGTTTCATAGGAATTGATGCTTCCATTCGAGGTCAGCGCGCCGTCGAAATCGACAACGGCTACATCGACGATGTCGTCGGTCGTCGACGCAACGACTTGCGCCTGCTCCGTAAACAAAAGCGCAAGGCCCCACGAGAATCGGCAATGCCATTTCTTCTAGTCGAGCGCGCCAATTGCATTCGGCTCGTGGTCATTCTCGCGGCACCACTCGAGATAGAGCGCACGCAATTTTGGCGTATCCATATAATCGAACGCTTCGCCGTTCTCGCCGACATAGGTAAGGCGTCCTGACATGACGATATACACGATGCAGGGCTCTTCGCCGACGCATCGCCACGAATCCTCGTTGCCAGGCGGCTCGTAGACGTAGCCACCAGGGCGGACGATTTCGCCGGTCTCAAGCCGCCTGCTCCCGGACAGGTTCAAGGCATGAACCTCGCCCGCATGGCGATGGCGATCGATGGTCACGCCTGGCGCCACTTTAAGCTGCAGCGACCGCTCGTTTCCGTCAAAACGCAACGGCCGCGCCCAGACCCCTTCACCTAGGGGCATCCAGGGCAAATCCGCAGCGTGGACCGGTTTTGTCGCGTTGATCATAAGCTTCTCCATTTATCTTGATATCAAGATATCACAATATATCTCGACGTCAAGATATATTCTTGGTATTGTCGCACCATGACGAGAAAATCCGGATTTTCGCCAGCCGATCACGTCTCCCGCCTGATCGAACAGCGCCGGCGGGTATCGCCAAATGTTCCCCTCGACGGCATGGAAATTCTGGCGCGAGCGCGCCGGCTCGATCTCTTGTCCCGCCCGGCAATTGAGGCGGCTTTCAAACGCCACGGGATCGACACCGGCGAATTCGACGTCCTCGCGACGCTGCAGCGCGCCGGCCCGCCGTATACGCTGCGCCCGACCGAGCTTTATGAAACGCTGATGATTTCCTCGGGCGGTCTTACGGACAGGCTGAACAGGCTTGACAAGAGCGGTCTGATCGCGCGTACGCCAAGCCCCCACGACGGACGCAGTCTGCTCGTCAAGCTGACACCCAAAGGACTGGCGCTGATTGACAAAGCGTTTCGGGACGACATGAATATTGAGCTTGGGATGCTATCGCCGCTCAGTCGGAACGAGCGCGATGAACTTGCACGCCTATTGGCGAAATTGTTAGGCGGGATCGAAACCATCGGCCGATGAGCGAATGCCGGAGATGACGACTGACCGCGGCGGCCGGCAAAACTGCGCGAAATTCAAGCTTCGGCGCCTGACATACAGCTCGATACGTGTTCACGCAGGGGAGCCACTTCCTACGGGCCCAGCCCAGGTTTGCGCGCCTAGCGTGCAGACTCAGTAATGCGGCGGCTTCTCGAGCCGAGATAACGGATCATCGCTCCCGTCCACACTCGGTGCCACCATCGTGTCCAACTGTTGCAGCAAAAGTTGATGCCGCCGCGTGACCGCATCGAGCTCGCGCTGCTGCTTGTATAGCAAGTCGCTCAATTCCTGCACGGTGCGTTCGATGTGCGCGAGTTTCTCCTCAATGGTCTCGATCCGTCTGTTAGTACGGTCGACTGGCGCCAGTTGGTCCGGCATAAGGGAAATACCCGCTGCTGAAGATGCATCAAGTGGATCGAAGACCCATTGTAGCGCGGCAACGCAAGCGCGCGTTCGCGCCCAGCAAGTGCCGGATTCCGCCCTCCCTTTGGCTGGCCGCCAGTGTTCGGGGCCGTGTTGCGAAAACACTTGGCGGTGCCGTTGTGAGTGCCGATAGCCCCTGAATCCGGGCGCGCCCGAGCCGCTGCGCGGCAACTGGTGTAAAGTTATAGATCGATCATCAATACCAGCTCAGGGGACGAAAAAATGCAGATCATGGACGTTCTGAATCAGTTGGGCGGCCTGCAGTCGATGGCACGCGAACTCGGCGTCAGCGAATCTCAGGCATCGAGCGGCGCGGCGGCGCTGCTGCCGGCGATTCTCGGTGGTTTCACGAAGCAGGCGCAGGCGCAGCCGTCGGGTCTCGAGGGACTAGCGGGGGTGCTGGGCAAGCTCGGCGGTGGTGGTCTGCTCGAGAACGTGCTCGCGCCACAAGCGACGAATGTGTCGCAGGGCAACGATGTGCTTGGGCAGATCTTTGGCTCCAAGGACGTCAGCCGCGCGGTGGCGCAGAACGCGGCGTCGCAGTCGGGCCTCGATCCAACCGTGCTGAAAAAGATGCTGCCAATATTGGCAATGCTGGTGGCGGGGTACATGGCGAAGTCCGGCACGGGCCGCACGGCACAAATCGACGCGCAGCCCGGCGGCGGCTTGGGCGGTGTCCTGGGCAGTCTCCTGGGCGGTGGTCGCGGCTCGCAGGCGGCCGCCCCTGGCATGGGCTCGCTGCTCGACCTGAACGGCAATGGCAATCCGCTGGATGACATCCTGGGGATGGCCACGAAGATGATGCGCTAGCGGTCGAGCAGCGATGAGTGGCACCAGCAGTCTGAAGGCTGAACTCAATAAGGCGATCGACCAGGCGGGCCCCGATGGGCTCTACGACGATGCCACCTTCGAGCGCATTCATGCGTGCATCGAAGCGCTAGTGCCACTCTCGCCGACCCCACGCCCGATCGATTCGCAGGAATTCGTGCAGTCGCCGTGGGGGTCGAGGTTTGCGCAATTCGGCATGCGCCACACGGCGGGCAAGCCGATCCGTCATCAGAGCAAACTGAGCCTGCAGAGCTTCAACCGCTTCCCAGCCCTCGATGTCCGGGTGGATGACATCAACCAGGAAATCCGGGTCGCGGGCAACCACTACAACAACGTGATCTCGATCACGACGCTCGATGGCCGGCACGCGGGCCAGATCATCGTCTGGGGCCGCTACGAGTTGCTGCCTGAGGAGCCGCAGCGGTATCGGGTGAGCTTCTACGCCTGCGAACTCGTGCCGCCCGCCGGTGTGACGCCTGCGCAGTTCCGCCAGCAGTTCGGGCTAGCGCCCGATCTTGCCCTCAAGCAGGACCTGAAGCCCCCGAAGCTGCATTCCGACGTCGTCTATTGCGATGAGGACATGCGCATCAACTTTGGCAGCATGGGCGGCGTCTATGTGATGCGTCGCCTCGCGACGCCGGGCAAATCGGTCGACTTCTAGCGCCAAAAAAAACGGCGCCTGCGGGCGCCGTTTTCGTTTCTGGACGAGTCGCCCTATCAGGCGACAGCACGCTTGCGGCGCACCACACCCAGTCCCAGCAGCCCTAGGCCGAGCAAGCCGAGCGTGGCGGGCTCCGGCACACGGTAGGTCAGACGGATGATCAAGTCATCATGGTTGTCGTCCTGGCGTGCACCTGAATCGTCCCACAGCAGCCAAGCCGTATTGCCGTCTTCGGACACCCACATGCCGATCGACTGCGCGCTTTCCATGCCCGTGTTGTCATTCTGGACGTTCGAAATGCATGCCGAGATGGTCAGCGCGCAGAATTCGAAGTCCATCACGCCGCTGCCACCCGGGACAGTGCCGACGAACCGAGGACCCCATGAGAGGTTGCCCGGCGACGTGAACGACGTGGTACCCATCGTGAAGCGATTGGTGTAGCCAGCTTCCGAACCGAACGCCTCGATGTCGATGAAATACTCCGACGCGCCGGCTGGTCCCGGCGTCACCGAGAGACTGGTGCCGAGCTCGAACCGCGAGATACCCGCGGCCACCAGTTCGGCCCGAAAGTCGTTGTTAGTGGGTATCGGGCTAACTGTCGTCCGGGGTGCACCATTGGTATCAATGATGACGAAGCCGGCGTTGGCAATCCCTGCAAACCCGAGAACCGCAGTGGCGGCGATAGCGGCAATTGCTGTGTGTCGCATTAGAGTGTTCCTTCCTCTCTGTCGGTCAAACGTCCTAGGGGAATATCTTATGTAGTGGCGCAGATCCGCATTGTTGTATTTTTGACAAAATAGGCCGCACTGGGCGGCACTGTCGCGAACTGGTGCGCTGTTCGTGCTGCAGTGTAAAGAATCCCGACGCTCCCGAAACACTATTTTTCAAGCGATTTGGCGAGCACCGCGCTGCAGTGCGATATCGTGCTGCGTGCCGCGTCGGTCGACTAACTGCAATCGGACGTCAGAACAAAGCAGCACCCAGCGCGAGGGCGGCGGCGCTCACTGCACCTACCAATGCTGCTGCGATCAGTCCTAACAACAATGGCCGCAAGCCGAGTGTCGCGAAACTGTCCAACCGGGTCTGCAGACCTACCGCTGCCATGGCGGCAATGAGGCACCACTCGGACAAGGTCTGCATCAACGTCAACATGGACTGCCAGTCAGTTTGCGACAGCACGCCGAACGGTGCCGCGCCGAGATCCCCTACCGTACGCAGTACACACATTCCGATGAAGCCAAGGACGAACAGCGGCACCAGCGGCGGCCGCGGGACGTTCGCGCCGGCAGCGACGGATGCTGCGGAACTGTGCGCTGCGAGCACGGCCGCGAGCGGGATCACCAGCGCCATGAAGAGATTGCGCAGCAGCTTGGTCACGGTCGCGGCTTCCAGCGCCAGTGGCGCCGTGTACTGCTGCTGATACAGCATCGCGGCCCCGGCCACCTGCGCGGTATCGTGCACGGCTGTACCGAGGAAGATGCCCGCCAGGTCCGGCCGGCCGGCGAACAGCGCATGTGCAATGAAGGGGTGAACGAGCAAAGCCAGCATGCCGAACAGCGTGATGCAGCCCGTGGCGTAACTGACCTCGAGTGCCCGCGCCCGGATCAAGGGCGCCGTGGCGGCAATGGCCGTCACCCCGCAGATGCTCGTGCCGACCGCGATCAGCATGGCGAGTTCGGTCGGCAGCTTCATGGCACGGCCGACGAGCAGCACCACGATCAGCGCCACTGCGATGCAGATCAGCACGACCGGCAGAGCTTTGAGCCCCAGCTCGGACACGGCGACCAGGCTCAGTCGCGCCCCCAGTAGCACGATGCCGGTGCGCAGCACGGTGGTGGTAAAAAAACGCAAGGTCGGCGCTAGGCCAGCGACCGGCCGCTGCGCGAGCTGCGCGATCAGGACCCCGAGCAGGATGGCCACCATTACGCCGCTCACAGGGCTCTTGGCAAAACCCAGCACCGAGCTGCCGATGAACGACGCCAGCCAGGTGCCAGCCAAGGCGCAGCCGATCACCAACGACGCCCCGCCGATGTGCCGACCCAGAACTGCATTGCTCAACTGCGCTGTACTCCCATTCGTAAGTGACCCGACAGGCGGACGCCGGTCACCGTCAGGCGCCAATATATCCTGCCCACCTGTTTAATGAATGACTCGAACCATCTGGAGAAACCTCGATGACGCAGGCCGAACTCGTGCATACCGATGGCACCTACGATTGCGTGCCACTAGCCAAAGACATGATCTCGTTGTGCGTCGTGCAGTCGCGCATCCGCGCGGTCGACGTGTCGCGGCGCGATACGGCCGTCAAGGAAAACCTCGATCATCTGCTGGGGTTGATCGATGCCGCCAACGGTTGGCTCGGCCCGAAAGACATCGTGTTCTTCCATGAGTTTCCGCTCACTGGGTTCGATCCGCGCTGGCGCCGCGCCGATCTGCTGAAAGTGGCGATCGAGATCCCCGGCCCCGAGACCGAAGCGATCGGCGCGCGCGCCAAACGCTATGGTTGTTACGTCGTCTTTGGCTCGTATGCGCGCGATCCGGACTGGCCCGAGCACATTCTGTCGATCACCACGATCATCAACCCGCAAGGCGAAGTCATCGGCCGCCACTGGAAAGCCCGCAACATCAAGGGACTGTTCGGCGGCAAATTCGAGGTGTTCACAACGACCATCTACGACGTACTGGATGAATACATCGACCGCTACGGCGCCGAAGAAGTGACCCCGGTAACCCGCACACCCATCGGCAACATCTGCACCACGTCGACACAACTGGAACCGGAGATCATTCGGGCATTTGCATTGCGTGGCGGCGAAATCATGTTGCGCACGGCGTCCGGCGGCTTCGACGAGTTCGACATTCAGGCCAATGCGCGCTACAACTCGATGTACACGGCGATCGTCAACCAATCGATCTCGCCGGGCAACCCCGGTTCGTTCGACGACGTGCGGTCGGGCGGCAGCGCAATCTACGGGCCAGATGGCTTGGTGCTCGCGCGAGCCAATAGTGTCAATGAAGGACCGGTGCTGGCACGTATCCCGATCAAGGCATTTCGTGCCGGTCGCAGCATCCCCAATATTCACACGTCGCTCTATCGGCAACTGTACGCAAACTACCAGGAAGCCTACGCGCCCAATCTGTTCTCCGCCTACCGGCCGGCCGATGGCATGGATTCGGCGCGCTATCTGGCTGACAAGCGGCGCTGGAAATAGTCCCGCATGCGGGCGGACGACTGCATCAGATCGCGCGCAGGTATTGCACGCTGAATTGATCGTCGCTGTCTGTCCAGACCTTGTCTGACGACCAGCCACACGCCAGCGCCAGGGCCGCGAAGCCTGCCAAGGTGTACTTGTGGCAGCGCTCGGTCACGATGTACTCGCCGGCGGCAAACGCCAGCTGAGTGTCCGCTACACGCACGGATTGCACCCGCTTGCTGATCAGGCGCATCTCGATGCGACGTTGCGCTTCGTCCCAAACTGCCAGATGCTCGAACGCGCTCAGGTCGAAGTCCGCATCATGTTCACGGTTGAGATGCTGCAGCACATTGAGATTGAAGTCGGCGGTGACACCAGCGGCATCGTTATAGGCCGCACGCAGGATCGCGGGATCCTTCACCAGATCAACACCGATCACCAGACCGCCCTTGTGGCCCGCCATCGTTCGCAGGCGCGTCAGCAGCTTCTTGGCGTTCGCGGTGTCGAGGTTGCCGATCGTCGAACCTGGGAAGAAGAACACCACCCGTTCAACCGGACGCTTGGTGCGCGGCACAATGAATGGTTGTAGGAAATCGGCGCACAGCGGCAGCACATCGATGGCCGGGTAGTCGGCGGCCAATGACGCCGCCGTCTCGAGCAAATGCTCGCGCGAGATGTCCACCGGCACGTACGCCGCGATCGATGCCAGAGCGTCGAGCAGCAGACGTGTCTTGATGCTGGAGCCGCTGCCCAGTTCCACCAACAAGGTCTGCTCGCCAATCGCCTGCGCGATGGCCTGCGCGTTGGCACGCAGAATGTCCGTCTCAACACGCGTCACGTAATATTCCGGCAGTTCGCAGATCTGATCGAACAGCTCCGAGCCCCGTTTGTCGTAGAACAGGGCCGGCGAGAGTTGTTTCGGCGTCGCTTGCAGACCCCGGATGATCGCGGCAGTCGCCTGGGAGGTTGTTTCCTGTCGGGCTAATTGGGTCATGACGCTTCAGCAGTCCTTTGCAAGACGCACGCCGGCGAACTGCCAGCGCGCCGTGGGTGGGAAGAAGTTGCGATAGGTAGCACGAACGTGACTTGTCGACGTGACACACGAGCCGCCGCGCAGGACGAATTGATTCGCCATGAACTTGCCGTTGTACTCGGCGATCCGGCCACTCCAGGGCTTGAAGCCGGGATACGGGCTATATGGCGATTGCGTCCATTCCCATACATCGCCGAACAACTGCGCCATGCCCTGACGCGACGCTCGCACGGGCACCGGCTGCAAGTTGTCACACTCGAGCAAATTGCCCTCGACTGGCTGGTCGGCAGCCGCGGTTTCCCACTCGTGCTCAGTGGGCAAGCGCGCGCCGACGGCGCGCGCATAGGCATCGGCTTCATAGAAACTCAGATGACTCACCGGTGCCGCGGGATCGATGTCTTGCACACCTGTCAGTGTGAATTCGGACAGATTATCGTCGGACCAATATAGCGGCCTTGCCCAGCCCTCGCTCGCAACAGTCGCCCAGCCATCAGACAACCAGTGGGCGGGGTCACGGTAACCACCGGACTCGACGAACTCGCGGTACTCCGAGTTAGTGATCAAGCGGTCAGCCAATCGGAATGGCCGCAGCAACACGTCATGACGTGGCGTCTCATTGTCGAATGCGAAGCCGTCCCGCGCGTGGCCAATCGACTTGATCCCGCCGTCGAACGTCAGGTAACGCAATGCACTTACTGTCGACGTCGCCCGTATCACCTGCGCTGGTCGATACGCGGGCTGCAATGGATTGAGTGACAGCGCATGCTGCAGGTCGGTCAGCAACAGTTCCTGATGTTGCTGCTCGTGATGGCAGCCGAGTTCCACCAGCCGCAGAACCTCCGCACTGCTGTCGCCGCGCGCTAGCAAGTCGTCCATGGCGGCGTCGACATGGACGCGATATCGCAGCACCTCCGCAACGGTCGGGCGAGACAGCAGCCCGCGCTCGGCGCGCGTGAACGCACTGCCTACGCCCATGTAATAGGAATTGAACAGCAGTCCGTATCGTTCGTGCAAGCGCTGATAGCGCGGCTGGTACTGCGACAGAATGAATTCCTCGAAGAACCACGCGGTGTGCGCGAGATGCCACTTGGTGGGGCTCGCATCGGGCATCGATTGCACGACGTAGTCTTCGGTCTCGAGAGGCGCGCACAACCGCACGGTTGTCGCACGGGTGCGACGGAAATGCGCGAGTGCAGCCGAGACGGTGGTGGGTTCGGCGCTCGATGGGACGGCTTGGAGTTTGATGGCTGCGCTCGCGCGACGGTTAGTACGCTTTTTTTAATAACATTGATCTGCTGACGAATCAACGAGTTCGGCCCGCACGCGCATGTAGGCGCGCGACAGGTGTTGCACTTCCTCCATTCGTACAAGCGTTTACGGGCGCGGCATGCGCACAAGTCCCGATGCGCACGCGCGACGATCGTCGTATATTGTGTTCCGCAGGGCTCAAACGACGAGAGGTGCAGCATGGCAACTCGAGCGAAAAGCGTGTCCGGCCGCAAGCGTGGCAGCGCGGCCCAGCTGGAGCCAGAACGGCGCTACGGTGGTCAGCGCGTCACGGACGTTGTGCAGGACAGCGGCGTTAGCGGCAAGCCACCGGATATCTATTGCTATGACTGGCCCATTTTGGCGGAAGAAGTACTGATCGCGCCGCTGCGGTGTGTCGACCGTGGCACGAAGCCAGGCAGCCGATCAAGTCGTTAGCATTTCCGCGACTGTCATCACACCGCGCCAGAACGCCGCTCGAGTTCGTCCAGCAGATCGAGCACCAATGCGGTGCCGGCCCAGTTCAATTCCAGGTCGCGCACCAGCCTGACGGCGCGCCGCGCGCGCGTCAACGCTTCACCATGGAAGCGCCACTCGGCAGGCGACGGGCCGATCGGATCCACCACCCCCTCGTGGACCATCTCTAGCACGACGGTCTCCGGCACCTCGCACAACTCCGAGATCTCCACTAGTGTGAACGTCAGGTCCTCGTCGAGCAGGACGGCCTCAATACTGCGCGGCGAAGTCATTTCACCAGATCCTTGATGTCCGCTCGGACATCGATCGACGAATCTTTCTCGAGCTGCTCATAGAGCGAGCGCGCCGCGCCAGAAGCGCTCGGCACCACGACCTCCAGCTCGACGAACTGATCACCCGCGACCTTGCCGGGCAGGCCGCGGCCTTTGAGCCGCAACGATTTGCGCCCTGCCGGGCCGGTTGGGATCTTCAGCTCCACCCAGCCACCCAATGTGGGCGCTTGCACCGTACGGCCCAAAGCCGCTTCCCACGGCGCAATCGGCAGGCGAACATGGATATCACGGCCCTGAGCCCGAAAGACCGGATGCGGCTCGAATTCCACCTGCAGGAACAGATCGCCGGCAGCACCGCCACCGATACCGGGCGCACCCTGCCCTTCGAGCCGGATACGTTGTCCGGCGGTGACGCCGCGCGGAATCTTGACGTTGAGACTCCGACGTTCGGTGCGCATCCGACCATCGTCCCCCAGCCGCGGAATATCCAGCGATAGCTGCCGCGTCGCGCCGTGGTAGGCATCCGTGAGCGGAATCCTGATGCGCGCGTCGATCGGTTGGCCAGCCGCACGAAAAGCGCCGCGACCGGCATGCGCGCGAGGATCGCCGCCACCGCGCGCGCGACCGAACATCGCTTCGAAAAACTCGCTGAACTCGCCGGGATCGACGCGCTCACCGAAACCGCTGTCCCGATTGCCAAAGCCGCGCGCATCGCCGGGTGGTGGACGAAAATCCTGCCCGCTCTGCCAGTCCTTGCCGTACTGGTCGTAGGCAGCACGTTTTTCCGGATCTTTGAGCACCTCGTAGGCTTCCTTCATTTCCTTGAATCGTGCCTCGGCGTCCGCTGCCTTGCTGACATCCGGGTGATACTGTCGGGCCAATTTGCGATAGGCGCGCTTCAGCTCATCGGCCGAGGCGCCGCGCTCCACGCCTAGTATCTTGTAGTAGTCCTTGAACTCCATAGGTAGCCAAATTTTACACGCAACGTACAGATGCCGAGCTGCCCAATCAGGCTGTCAGCCCATTCCGACGGCGACACTGTGACAAATACGTATCGCCGCAGGCAGCACACGCAATTCACTCTGGCAAAATGAGCACACTCGCGCGCGCACCAGTTTTTTCCTACGGTTTTCGGCCGTTCTTCCTGCTCGCGGGCATCTTCGCGGCTGTCGCCATCCCCACCTGGATCTTGATCTTGCGCGCCGATCTCGCGCCGCTCGGCGACCTGCCACCGCAACTATGGCACGGTCATGAAATGCTGTTCGGATTCGTCGCGGCAGCGATCGGCGGCTTTCTGTTGACCGCAGTGCCGAGCTGGACCGGTAGTCGTGGATTTGCCGGCCGGCCACTCATCTTCGCGACGCTGGCATGGTTGCTCGGACGCTTGGCGTTCGCCGGCGCGTCGTGGCTGCCGCTCCCCGTAGTCGCCGTTGCGGAACTGCTGTTCCTGCCTGTCATCGCGACGCTCATCGCGCCGCCGATCTTGCGCGAACGCAATCGCAACGCGGCCATGCTGCTCGTGCTGACGTTGCTGTGGCTCACGGACGCCGTGTTCCTGCTCGCCATGCACTGGCGCAATCCACTGCTGGCATCGCAAGCGCTGACTGTCGCCATCAACGTTGTCTTGTTGCTGGTAACGATCATTGGCGGACGGATCGTGCCGGCGTTCACGGCGAATGCGCTACGCCAGCTCAGCCAGCCGGTCAGTATTCGCAGCTATGCGTGGCTCGAGCGATTGCTGCCTGCCACGATGCTGGCGATAGTCCTGATCGATGTACTGGCGCCAGGCGGGATAGTCGCGCTGACTGTGGCGGCCGCAGCAGCCGTCCTGCACGCGCTACGTTTGTCCGGCTGGCGCAGTCTGCGGGTGACTGGCCGGCCGATCCTGTGGGTCCTGCACCTCGCCTACGCCTGGCTCCCGATCGGCCTTGCGCTGAAGGCGGCGAACCTATGGAGTGGCGCCGCCTGGTCGCAGTGGTGGCAACACGCGTTCGGTATTGGCGTGTTCGCGCTGATGATCCTCGCGGTGACGACGCGCGCGACGCTGGGGCATACCGGGCGGCCGCTCGTGGTACGCCCGGCCATCGCCGTGGCCTATCTGCTGATCGCAGCCGCCGCCGTTACGCGCATCGTCGGCCCATCGTTGTGGCCCGCACACTACGCCACGACGCTCGACGCTGCCGCTGCGCTGTGGACGACCGCATTCCTGCTGTATCTCGCCATTTACGGCCCGATGTTCTGGCGCCCGCGCGTCGACGGCAAGCCTGGCTGAGTTCAGCGGGGCTTGCGAAATCGCAGGATGAATTTGTCGGTCGCCTTGCCCTTCATTTCAGGCGCGAAAAAGGCTTTCTGACGATCGTCGTCAGGATTGCGCAGCAGATCGCTCTCGGCCTCGAGCACGAAGCCTGCTTTGGCGAACGACTCCTTGACGAAGGTTTCGTCGATCCGGTGCGCGCCGCGTGGATCGGTGGCAAAGGACTTGCCCGTGCCCGCAGGCGCCGAGTGATCGACCACCACCACCCAAGCGCCGGGCTTGAGTCCTGCATAGAGATCAGTCAGTACGTCATCGACGTCATCCGAGAGCGTATAGAAATCGTGATAGACCAGATTCAGCATCGCGCCATCGAAATATGCCGGCGGCAATGCGAGCTCGTTCAACAGCTTGTCCCAGCGCACGACGTTCGGCAGCCGGTTGTCGGCCAGCCGCTCGGCAGCGGCTTTTTCCGCCATGCGGGCGTTGGACGGGTTCTGCATATAAACCTGGCCGGTCGGTCCCACCGTGCGTGCTAACAACTCCGCGTACCAACCGCCCGCGCTGAATATATCGATTACTTTCTGACCGGGGGCGACACCGGCGAACTTCAGGACGTCGAACGGTCGACGATCGGCATCTTTCTCCCGATCCTTGGTCGTCCGTTCAGGATTGTCGACGGCTGCCCGAATGGCTGCCTCATTGGCGGCCGTATCGACAACGGTCGGCGTCTCGGTCGTCGCACAGCCCACCAGGACGGCGGCGAGCATGCCCGCCAGGCACGCGTGAGCAAAGTGGTTGGTTGAGAGCTGCATCGCGTTCTCCTGCAATACTAAAGTGACCGACTAATCGGCGGTGAAGAGCTTCCACAACATGCGGCGATCCGGATCATAGGCGGTGTATGTCTTTCCGATGGTGGCAGCGTCGTGGGCTGCATCCACGGTCAAACGGGCGAGATCGGCGCGCGACATAAAACTGAATGCCAGCGGATCATCGGTCAAGACCGCCGTTTCGGCGCGTGGCTGCCTGCCGAGCCCGCCCGGACGGACGATCGTGAACTTGAGGCCGCTCGCGCGCAGGTGATCTTCGGCCTGCGACTTGAGCGGCACGACGGCACTGTGGCCCTTGCGCGCCGCCAGCGGAATCGCCGCCGCAGAATCGCCGGCACCGATTACCGTGACCAGCACGAAACGCTCGATATTGTTGGCGCGCGCGGCATCGATGAGGTTGCGGTTGCCGACGAAATCCGGCCGCTTGTTAGGATCCATTGGCGGTGGCCCCTTGATCATGCCCGCGATCGGATTGGTTCGTTCAGGCAAATCGCTGGACGAGGTGCCCAGCAATGAAACGACGGCGTCGACGGGCTGGGCAGCCAGCGCAGCTCGCACCTGCTCTGCGTCGAGTGCGTCGGCAACTACCTTGTCGACACCCAGCGCATCGATCGCTGCCGTATTTGATGAAGTGCGCACCATTGCTACCACCTTGTCGCCCCGTGCGCGCAGCTCGCGCACGAGTTCCACGCCGGCTCCGCCGGTGGCGCCGGCGACGAATACCGTTCGGGGCGTGGCATCAGGCGCGAGATTCGCGATCGTCTTGTCCGCGGGCGTGTGGTAGCCGCTCATGGCCAGCGTATACCCCACCACAAACAGCACCAGCAGCCCCAGCAGCCACTTGGTCAGACGCCACATTGCGCGCATTGCTGATCCCCCACTTGCGTGCCATCGAAAACACGACCGTTGCACACGTGATCATAGGGGTGGTCGCTAACGTGTGGCAACGTCAAATCGTCCCGGCGACTGGTCCTCGGTCCACAGCCAGCTCGGCGTCGCGTACAACGTGGTCCGCTGTCGCGCGATCCGGCGGCGCCGTGTAATGAGCGCGCGCAGGTCGGTCTCCGCCAACAGTTGCCCATGAGTGGCGCCCGCCGCACGCGAAATCGATTCGTCCATGAGCACCCCACCCAGATCGTTCACGCCCGCATCGAGCATGGCGGCAGCACCGGCCGGCCCCAACTTGACCCACGAGGCTTGCACGTTGCGAATCGCTGGATACAGCGCGATGCGCGCTACCGCGTGCATCAGCAGGGATTCACGCCAGGTCGGCCCCGGGCGCGTGCGTCCGCGTCGCGCCATCGGCGCCTCCCGATAGACGAATGGCAATGGCACGAACTCCGTGATCCCACCGGTGCGGCCCTGCAACTCGCGCAGCGCCACGAGATGCGTGGCCCAGTCGCGGGGTTGCTCCAGGTGACCAAACATGATCGTCGCCGTGGTCTTGAGTCCCACGCGATGTGCCGCCTCCACCACGCCGAGCCACTCCGCGCTGGTGAGCTTGTCTGGGCAGATCTGCGCACGCACGGCATCGTCCAGTATCTCGGCCGCCGTGCCGGGCAGACTGCCCAAACCCTCAGCGCGCAGCCGCTGCAGGTACTCGGTCACCTCGAGGCCCAACGACCGAGCGCCCTGCTGCACTTCGAGCGGTGAGAAGGCATGTACGTGGATGTCCGGAACCGCGCGTTTCACCGCCCGCAGCAGCTCGAGATAGGTGTCGCCGGTATAGCTCGGATGAATGCCGCCCTGCATGCACACTTCGGTTGCGCCGCGATTCCAGGCCTCGAGCGCCCGTTCCGCCACCTGCGCCGGATCGAGTTGGTAGGCAGGGCCGCGCAGCGATTTGGCGGCGCGACCTTTGGAGAAGGCACAGAAGCCGCAGCGCAGCGTGCAGATATTGGTGTAGTTGATATTACGATTGATCGCGTAGGTCACCACATCGTCACAGGCGGCACGGCGCAGCCGATCGGCAGCGCGCACGACCTCCGTAACTTCGGGGCCTCGCGACGCGAACAAGCGTGCAATCTCGTCAGCAGACGGCGGGTGGCCATCACTTGCTCGCTCGACGATCCGCTGCACGGCACTGCGCTTACGTCGAACGCGCGTCGAGCGCGGCACGAGCGCGCGAGTATCGCCACACTCGACGCCTCGCCAGGCGCGCCTGGGAGGCGGCATCGCCGTTTCCCCGGCCGTCCAGTCGTCGGGTCGGGCATAACCGTCCGCATCAGCCAGCGCGAGCACCGCTGGCGTCACGGCAGAATCGAGCCACTCAGCGCGCGCTGCGATGTACTTCGGGTACACCGTCAGTCTAGGCACTAACGAATACCCGAGCGACTCCAGCTCGCGCGCCAGCGGTGGCAAATCCGGCCACGGCGCTTCCGGATTGACATGATCGGGCGTGACCGGCGAGATCCCGCCCAGATCATTGATGCCCGCGGCGAGCAACGCCTCGATCTGACCCGCGTTGAGATTGGGTGGCGCCTGGATGCTGACATCCCGATCGAAAACCAGGCGCGCGGCGGCAATCGTCCACTGCAGCTCGGTGAGTTGAGCGGGCGCGACCGCGCGCATGATCGTGTCCGCCTTGGGCAAGAAGTTCTGAATGATCAGTTCCTGGAGATGCCCGTGTTCGGCCTGCAGCTGGCGCAGCTGGCACAATGCCTGGAGGCGCTCGGCGCGCGTATCGCCGAGACCTACCAACAATCCGGTCGTCGTTGGAACACGGGCACGACCAGCCGCAGCCAGCGACGCGAGACGGACGGCAGGCAATTTGTCGGGCGAGCCGAAGTGCGGTCCACCGCGCTCGCACAGGCGAGACGCGCCAGATTCGAGCATCAGGCCCATCGATGCCGCGACGGGGCGCAGCATGCGGTACTCCTGTTCGCTCAACACACCGGCATTGACGTGGGGCAACAGACAGGTCGCTGCACGCACCGCGCGTGCGGCGGCGGCGACATAGTCGATCGTCGACGTGTAACCTCGGGCAGCGAGCCATTCGCGGGCCACGCGATAACGACTTTCGGGCCGATCGCCGAGCGTGAACAAGGCTTCACGGCAAGCAGAGCCTTCGCCCGCTTTGGCAATGGCGACAACTTCATCCAGCTCGAGATACGGGCGCGCGAGCTGCGACGGCGTCGTGGCGAAGGTGCAGTAATGACAGACATCGCGGCACAGCCGGGTCAGCGGTATGAAGACCTTGGGCGAGTAGGTGATCAGGGCGCCGTGAGCGTCGTCGCGCCTGGCGCGCGCCGCTGCCAGCAGCTCTGCCAAGGGCATCGAGAGCAGGTCGTTCATGACGCTAGAGTGCCGAGCGCAGCGCGAGTCGGCAATCCCTCCAGGTCCTGCGGGACGTCCACATCCAGCGCCAGCGCGGCGATCGGCGCTATTCGCGCCGGCAAACCAGTGGCCAGCATGCGAGCCACATGCGCGGCAGCACTGCCGGGACCGAAGGCGATCTCGATACGTCGCGGCAGCGGCATATAGAAGGCATTCGTGCCACCGTCGCGCCGCGCAGGCGCGAAAGCCGACGCCTCAGCCGGCCCGGCGACCAGTTCGCTCAGCGACTCAGCGTCGACCTGGGGCAGGTCGCTGGCGACGTAACAGACCGATGCCGCACCGTCCGCCGTCAGCGTATCGAGCGCGGCCGTGACGACGGCATCGAAGGAGGTCGCGGCACCATCTGGCAGCCAGCGCACACCGTAGCGGGCGGCCCATTCGGGGCCCGACGAATCCGAGGTCAGCAGATACACGCGGTCGAACGCCGCGCAGCCGAGACAGGATTCGAGTGCTCGCGCTAACAAGGTCTGTGCAAGCGCCTGCCGTTCGGCCGGCGACAGCGCCTCAGCCAGGCGCGACTTCGCACTCACGAAGCGCTTGGCCGGCACTAACGCATAAAGCGTACCGGCAGGTCCGCTGCTGGCTGCCTCAGTCACGCTTGTTTCCGGCGGTCGTTGCCAGCGCGACGCGGCAACTGGCCGGCAAACTGCACGACCAACTGCGCGAGGCCATCGCGGTCACGGTCGTCGCGCATAACGGTCGGCGCGACGCGCACCACAATACCAAGTCGCTCGATCTCCGGCGCGAACGCCGCGTCCTGGTCGTCGATGACGATGCCATCCAGCAATCCACCATAGTGCCGCGCGATGCTGACGGGTGTCACCGGCAGACCGAACTCGCGCAGCAGCTTCGCCGCGCAGCCCTTCAAGGCGTCGCCACCCACGATCGGCGACACCGCGACTACGGGTACCCTGCGCTCGCGCAACCGGTGCCGCCATGCGGCGATCGCCAAAATCGGATCGATACTAAGATACGGATTCGATGGACAGATGATGATGGCCTCGAGCGTTTGCTCGAGACTCGCCCACGCCAAACAAGCCGCCGCTGACTCGGCGCCTTGGTAGCGCAACTCCTCGACGACGGGCGCCGCTCGTTGCCGTACGAAATAGTCCTGGAAATCGAGCCAGCCGTCCGCAGTCCTCAACATGGTCCGTACGGGCGCATCGCTCATCGGTGTGATCAAGTGGCGCACCCCATGCGCACGGCACAGTCTCGCTGTCACCTCGCCAAGCGGCAACCCGTCGCGCAACCAGGCGCTGCGCTGCACGTGTTGGGCCAGGTCACGATCGCCCAGGCGGAACCAGCTCTCGCCATCCATGGCGCGCAGGGAGTCGAGAAAGTTCCACGACTCCTCTGCCCGACCCCAGCCTCGCGCCTCGTCTGCCAAGCCAGCGACCGCATAGATGACCGAATCGATATCGGGGCAGATCGTGAGCCCCAGATGCTCGAAATCGTCGCCGGTATTGCACACGACGACGAGCTCGTCGGCCGGGAATTGCCGCGTGAGACCGCGCACCAGCTTGGCGCCGCCAACGCCGCCGGACAAGGCAACGATGCGCGGCTGCCCGTGCTCACTGTTCAACGGAACATGTCCTCACTGCGCGGACGCTGCAGCTCGACAGCGCCGGCGCCATCTTCTGCCAGCACCGGGAAACCTGCTACCAGCACCACCGGCCGTCGTTCCGCAGCCTGACCCATCACGATGGACGCTGCGGCAGCCAACTCGTCGACACAGCCCACATCGGTCGAGCGCAGCACACGGCCAAACAGATCGGGCTGACCACGCAAATCGGCCAGCGACGTGAGACCAGCAGCGCCCAGTGCCTGTCCGATCGTCCCGCGGCGCCACGCTCGCCCGATGCTGTCGATGATCAGGACCCCGGGGGCCGCGCCGGTACGCTGGCGCAAGGCGGCGCGCAATCGGCGCGCCGACCGATCGCAGTCTTCCGGCAATAGCAGCGCGTGATTCTCCGGATCGTCCGACTGAACGTTCGACTGATCGATGCCCGCATTTGCCATGATGAAGCCGTTGCGGTGCTCCACGATCAGTACCTCTCGACCAACACGCAGCACCTGCTTGGCCTCCCGCAGTATCAACTGGATCAGGCGTGGATCCTTGCCAGTGCGTTCCGCCAGTAGGGCGGCCCGCCGCGACGGTTTGACGGTCGCCAATGCAACGGCCCGCCCCTCAGCTTTGGAGACGACCTTTTGCGCGACGACTATCACATGCTGCGCCGTCAACGCGTGCTGCTCCTCGGTAAGCGCCGCGACGATCAAAGCAGCCAGATCATCGCCCGCACGAACCAGTGGCAACGACTCGAGAGCCGTCAGCGTGAGCGTTCGAGGCGTCTTGCTATCCACCGCAGTAACGATTGATCAAGCAGCCCGCGGCTCGCCGGTGATACGAATGCCCGCGCCGTGAATGCCGTAGCGCTTGTTGATGCCGATCAGTATCGACGTCAACGCCTCGGACGCGGCGGAATTGGCCAACGGCCCAGCATGCCACGCGCGCAGTCCGCCGGCCTGCAACAGGTCGATGATCACCTGTCGATCAGCCTCTTTGTCGCCGGTGACGAGTACATCGCAATCGGGTGCCGTGCCCGCCGTCAGATGCGCGGCGGCGATATTGTGCAGCCCGGCGACTACGCGCACACCGTCACCCAGGATCTGTTGCGCCTCGAGCGCGGCACATCCCGCCGCGGGCAACTGCACACGCAGCACCTTGGGCGGCCGCAAGGGCACCGTGGTATCGAACACCAACTTGCCTTGCACGACGTCGCGCACGACCGCCAGTGTCGCCTGATGTGCCGAGTACGGCACGGTGATCGCCACGATTCCGGCAGCAGCGGCCGCATCGACTAACGACTCACCCCGCACGTCGACATTCTTGAAATGCACTTTGAGCTCGGCGGCCGCGTGCCGTGCCCGCTCTGCATCGCGCGAGCCGATGATCACTGCGACCCCCTGCCGCAGCAGGAAGCGTGCCAGCCCGCCTCCGAGATCGCCCGTGCCGCCGAGTATCGCTACCGCTGCCGTCGTCCGCATGACTCAGGCTCGCAGTGCCGGAATGACGCGCTCGCCAATGATCTGCAGGGATTCCATCGGATCGTCGTGCAACCGCAGCGCAACCTCCGTGAGACCCGCTCGCCCGAACATTCGAAAACGCTCGATCTCGCGATCGATGTCCTCGAGTCCACCGGTCGATGTAAAATACTCACACAATCGATTGGGAATGCTTTCCGGCATGCCTTGGATGTTGCCCGAGCGATCGAACCACGCCGCAACGCACTTGTCGTAGTTGTCACGCACCAGCCGCACTTCATCCGGATTGAGCACTTGGGCGAGCAGCTCCGCCTCGAGCTTGCGCGCGCGCCATGCCAGCTCGCGGCGTGACTCGCGATAGCCCTCCTTGCGATCGCGCTTGAGGTGCCAGGCCCAGAACGTATTGGTCCTGAGTGGTGCCATCCCGGCAGCACGCTTCTGGGCGCCCTCGTTGACCTCGGCCATGGCCTCGGCCATCACTTCCGGCGGCGTGCAACCGATGTAGACCCCATCGGACACCCGCGCCTCCATCCGCATCATCATGCCGCGATAGGCCGTGCCGTAAACCAGTGGCGGCGTACTCTTGATCCACTGGTAGGCGCAGGGATAGTTCACCTGAAAATCCTCGCCTTTGTAGCCCTTGGCGAGCTCACCACGACCGGCACCCCGCACGATCTCGATGGCCTCGCGCACGGCGCGCACGATCTTGGGTGGGCGCGGCAGGTTCATCGCATCGATGTTGCCCTCGCCCGCGCCCATCGCGATCACGGCGCGCCCCGCGCTCATTTCGTTGAGCGACAGCAAGCTGTTGGCGATCTTGAGCGGATGCATTTCGAACGGACTGACCGCCAGTGGCCCGACGAGCAATCGCTGCGTCGCCTGCAGCAGGGGCACCAGCGAGAGAAAGCAGTCCCAATGCGCGAAGAAGTTGGAACTCCAGACTGCGCGCGCGCCATACCGCTCAGCCACTACGCCCAGTTCCGCCACCTGCCGCGGCGCGAGGTCCGGCTCGAGAATGATGTCGATTTCCATAAGTCCCAGGCGGCTGTCCGCCGCGTCGAATGCGTGAGACCGCTAGTGTATCGACAAAGCCGCAGCAGCGCGGTCGCAGCGCGCCGATGACCACCAGCTGCAACCGGCAGCCGGATCGGGGACGATATCGGCGGCTTTACGGCGCTCTCTTCCCCAGTGCGCGCAGGTATTGCCGAAACGGTTTGGCCAGCTCGGGATGCGCCAACGCGAACTCTACCGTGGCCTGTAGATAGCCGAGCTTGCTGCCGCAATCGAAGCGCTTGCCTTCGAACTTGTAGGCGTACACCGACTCATCATTCATCAAGCGAGCTATGCCGTCTGTCAGCTGAATCTCGCCGCCGGCACCCTCACCGATGCGCTCCAGGTGATGAAAAATCCTGGGTGTTAGTAAGTACCGCCCGACGACCCCGAGGCGCGACGGTGCCTGGGCAGGTTTTGGCTTCTCCACGATTTTCTCGATACGAAACAGATCGCCAGCGGCCGCAGCCGTTTTGACGATGCCATACTTGTCCGAATCGGATTTCGGCACTGTCTGCACACCAATGATGCTGTAGCCGAGGTACCGCTGCGCCATCTGCTCGAGACAGGGCACCTCGGCTTCGATCAAGTCGTCGGCGAGATGTACGAAGAACGGTTCCTGACCCACCGCTGGCTTGGCGCACAATACCGCGTGGCCCAGTCCGAGCGGCGCCGACTGCCGGATGTAGATGCACGTGGCATACGATGGCAGGACGCTTCGCAGGCTCTGCGCGAGCCGCGACTTGCCTTGCTTCAGCAGGAGCTTCTCGAGTTCGGCGTCGGAATCGAAGTGGTCTTCGATCGCGCGCTTGGACGCGCCCGTGATGAATACCAGGCGTCGCGCGCCGGCCGCCAAGGCTTCTTCCACCGCATACTGTATGAGTGGTTTGTCGACGATCGGCAGCATTTCCTTGGGGCTGGCCTTGGTCGCAGGCAGGAATCGTGTGCCGCGCCCTGCGACTGGGAAAACCGCTGTTTCGATACCATGCCGTTGCATTTCGTCGTCCGTGTGCTGCGGAACGCGAACGATAACACGGAACTGCTAACCCCTTAGGGGCAGGCCAAGTGCAGGAGTGACACAGGTCCGCTTTGGCGGGAATGGCGCGCCAACGCTTGCGCGGTTGGCGCCCTTTCCGGCGACCAAGTCTGCCGCGTCCCGGTCAACGCGGGGGCTTGCCCGAGTTCGACGTTGGTTTCGGGACGACGGCACCCTTGGCAGGCGGCGATGTTGGCCGCCCAGCGTCGACGCGGATATTCGCGCGGTTGCGCTCGATCAACTTCGGCCCGATACCCTTCACCAGTGCCAGCTCGTCTACGGACTTGAATGGCCCGTGCTGCTGGCGGAACGCGACGATCGCCTTGGCCTTTTCCGCACCGACGCCCACCAACGCCTGGTCGAGCGCCGCTGCATCAGCCTGGTTGATGTTGATCGCCTGGGCCCGCAGCGGCTCCACTGCACCACACAACGACATGAAAATCAGGGAGCAGGACAATATCGAACGACGAACAGCATTCACGACAGCCTCCATGGAACAACTAACCATTGAAGCAGGCAGCTTAGGCGGCATTGGGCATTCGTGCAGCCGATGAAACCCAGGTGTTTAGCCAGAAACTCGCTGTTCGGATACGCCCGCGATCGCCAGCGTGTCCCAGTTGCGACAACTGGGACAGCGCCATTGCCAAGCCACACTTTCCAGTCCGCAGCTGCCGCATCGAAATCGGCCAGCTACAGTGTCTGCTGCGCGTCGCAACGCGTGTGGCCCAGAAACGGCGGCCAGGAATTCGCGGCGCTGCTGCGCGTCCGCACCCGCCAGCGCCTCGTCCATGAAAACGGCCTGCAGCATGGGTCTGGCCAGAAAGACCTGCCGCCACGCCATGCGCGCCTCGTCTGGCGTACCGGTGCGGCGAGCAACGCGTGCCGCGAGCAGGCTGGCACGGGCCGAGTCGGGGTCGTGCGAACGGGCCTCGGCCAACAACGTGCGAACTCGGTCGAGCTCACCCTGCAACAGCGCTTGTTCCGCCAGTTCGCACAAATAGTGAGCAGCGGTGCCGGCGCGAGCCGCGCGCATCTCGCCCGGCATCTCGTGCCAGATACGCAATGCGCCGGAGAAGTCGCGCTGTTGCTCGTAGACCCAGGCGAGCCGATCGAGCGCGCGCTCGCGATGGGCTTTGGACGCCGCGCACTCCTCCAAATACCGCTCGGCGCGATCGAGCAAGCCTGCCGCGAGATAGTCGAGCGCCAATTCGAAGGTAGCCTGCTCCCGCACCGCCGCCACCGACGACTCGCGCAAGCGCTCGTGCACTGCGCTGGCACGTGCCACTTCCCCGCGCCGTCGGAACAAACTGCCCAACGCAAACTGGATGTCGGCCTGCTCGGAACGGGTTGCCGCCAGTCGTTCTATTACTTCGGTGGCCAGGTCGAAACGCTCGTTCACCAAATGATCGAGCGCCGACAGATAGTCGCGCGGCAAACGCACGCGGCGCACCGGAACGGAGCGCCGCCCAAGGAACCAGGCGGTGGTGCCTACAGCGACGAAGGCTAACAACAACAGCAGCAGGGGCGGCAATTCGGTCACGTGCGCACCGCCCCGGTCGCCATCTCGTCAGTTGCGCCGTCGTTCAGTCACGAATGGGCAGATCCGCGCCATCGTTGACTCGCTCGCGCAGATCCTTGCCCGGCTTGAAATGCGGCACGTACTTGCCAGACAGGGCAACTGCTTCGCCGGTCTTGGGGTTGCGGCCTTGCCGCGGCGGACGAAAATGCAACGAGAAACTGCCGAAACCGCGGATCTCGATGCGATCGCCTACTGACAGCGTGTCGCTCATGATCTCCAGGATCTGCTTGAGCGCCAACTCGACATCCTTGGCGGGCAGATGCTTCTGCTTCGCCGTGATGATTTCGATCAGTTCGGACTTCGTCATGCCGACCTTGCGCCCACCAAACATAGCGCCTGGGCGGCCTCAAGCCGCCCAGGCTGCTGTTGCTACGATCGATCGCCGATCTGCTCTTTGAGTAGATCGCCCAGGCTGGTGCCCGAGGACGGCTGCTCCGACCGGTAGTTAGACACCGCTTCCTGTTCTTCGTACATCTCCTTGGCCTTGACGGACAAGGTGATCGTGCGGGTCTTGCGATCGACGCCGGTGAATCGCGCGTCGATTTCCTCGCCTACCTTGAGCACGGTTCGAGCGTCTTCGACCCGGTCACGCGCCAGCTCGGATGCCCGCAGTTGGCCCTCGATACCGTTGCCCAGATCGATGACGGCGCCGCGCGCGTCCACTTCCTTGACCACACCCTTGACGATGGTTCCCTTGGGATTCTCGGCGATGTAGTTGGAGAACGGGTCCTGCGCGAGCTGCTTCACGCCCAGCGAAATGCGCTCACGCTCAGGATCGATAGACAACACGGTGGCGTCGAGCTGCTGGCCTTTCTGGTAATTACGCACCGCTTCCTCGCCCGGCGCATCCCAGGAGAGATCCGAGAGATGCACGAGGCCGTCGATATTGCCCGGCAAACCTATAAAGACACCGAAATCGGTGATCGACTTGATCTGGCCCGAGACGCGATCGCCACGGTTGTAGTTCTCGGCGAACTCTTTCCAGGGATTCTGCTGGCACTGCTTGAGACCGAGCGAAATACGCCGACGCTCTTCGTCGACGTCGAGGACCATGACTTCGACTTCCTGACCGGAATGCACGACCTTCGACGGATTGACGTTCTTGTTGGTCCAATCCATTTCCGAGACGTGCACCAAACCTTCGACGCCGTCTTCGATTTCGACGAACGCGCCATAGTCAGCGATGTTGGTGACCTTGCCGAAGACACGGGTGTTGGGCGGATAGCGCCGGGCGATGTTCTCCCATGGATCCGCTCCCAGCTGCTTGAGGCCGAGGCTGACGCGCGAACGCTCGCGGTCGAACTTGAGGATGCGTACCTCGACTTCGTCGCCGACTTTGACGACTTCCGACGGGTGCTTGACGCGCTTCCATGCCATGTCCGTGATATGCAGCAGGCCGTCTATGCCGCCTAAGTCGACGAAGGCACCGTAATCGGTGAGATTCTTGACCGCACCCTTGACGACCGCACCTTCCTGCAGGTTGTCCATCAATGCCGACCGTTCGGCCGAGAATTCCTGCTCCACGACGGCGCGCCGTGAGACCACGACGTTGTTGCGCTTCTGGTCGAGCTTGATGACCTTGAACTCGAGCGGCTTGCCCTCGAGATACGCGGTATCGCGGACCGGGCGCACGTCGACCAACGAGCCCGGCAGGAACGCGCGGACATTGTCGATTTCGACCGTAAAACCACCCTTGACGCGACCGGTAATCACACCGCCCACGATTTCGGAATTATTGAACGCCTCTTCGAGACGCGTCCACGTGCGTGCGCGCTTGGCTTTCTCGCGTGACAGGCGGGTCTCGCCCGTACCGTCCTCAACCGAATCGAGCGCGACCTCTACGCTATCACCCGCGACGACCTCGACTTCACCGAGCTCGTTCTTGAACTGTTCGATCGGGATGACGGCTTCGGATTTCAGGCCTACGTTGACGACGACCATATCGGAGCCGACGTCGACGACCAACCCGGTGAGGATCATGCCGGGGCGAATCCGCTGATTGGCGAGACTCTGTTCGAATAACTGCGCGAAACTTTCTGTCATGTGTGTATCTTGAATTCTCTGGCACGGCCGGAAGCCGTGTCTCAAGCTCGCAGCGCCCGTCCTGACGCGTCGAGGTAGCTAACTAATGCCACCGCATCCATGCGGGGCGCCCTATACTTTCCAAAGACCGCGCTCACGACCCAATGCCAGGACGCGCGCCACTACCTGCTGGATGGCGAGGCCAGTGGAATCGAGCAGCACGGCATCTGACGCGGGCTTGAGGGGCGCGACTGCCCGGGACGAATCCCGCTGGTCTCGCTCGGCGATCTCGCGCGAAAGATCGGCAAGATTAGCAGTAGAACCCTTTGAGATCAACTGCTTATGGCGCCGCGCGGCCCTTTCTTCGGCGCTCGCGGTCAGAAAGACCTTGAGCTCGGCCGCTGGAAAGATCACGGTTCCCATGTCCCGTCCGTCGGCCACTAGCCCGGGAGGTTCTGCAAATGCCCGCTGGCGCGCCACCAGTGCATCGCGCACGGCCGGCCACACGGCGACGCGGGAAGCCCCCTGCCCGGTCGTTTCGGCGCGCACGGCGCCCGTCACGTCCTCGCCTTCGAGCAGGACCCGTTCTTCGCCGGTGTCATCTGCCTGAAACTCAACCTGCATCCGGCGGGCGATGCTGACGTGCCCGTCGACATCGTCCGGATCCAGGTGGGCCAATTGGCCGGCCAGCGCCACTAGTCGGTAGAGCGCCCCGCTGTCGAGCAGTTTCCAGCCCAGCGCCCGGGCGACGGACCTCGAAATCGTGCCCTTGCCGGAACTCGTGGGTCCGTCGATCGTGATAACCGGTACGGCCGAGGCGGCGATCACGCGACCTCCGGTTTCACCGTGAGCTTGAGCCCTACCGATTGGGCCAGCCGCTCGAAGCCGGGGAACGAAGTGGCGACATTAGCCGTATCGCGAATCTCGAGTGGTTCGTCGGCCAGTAAACTCGCGATTGCAAAAGCCATCGCGATGCGATGGTCGCCATGACTGTCGATGCTGCCGCCTCGCAGTCGTTTGCCGCCTGCGATCCGGATGCCATCGGGCAGCAGCGCGTGCGCAACCCCCAGCGTCGTGAGCCCGGCACTCATCACAGCCAGCCGATCGCTCTCCTTGACACGCAGCTCTGCAGCGCCGCGCAACGTCGTCGTGCCTTCGGCGCAGGCAGCGGCGATGAAGAATACCGGAAACTCGTCGATCGCCAGCGGCACGATCTCCGGCGGTACGTCGATGCCTCGCAGCCGACTGGCGTGAACTGTCAGATCGGCTGTGGGCTCGGACCCCGCCGCGGCGCGCGGCGTGACAGTCAGCTGCGCGCCCATGGCCTGCAACAGTGCAACGATGCCGGTCCGCGTGGCGTTCATGCCGACGTTACGGATCGTCAAGCCGCGCGGCGCAGCCAGTGCGCCCGCCACGAGAAAGAACGCCGCCGATGAGATGTCGCCCGGCACGCTGAGCTGCGCGCCGCGCAACTGCTGCGATCCGGCCATCGTGATGCGCGGACCATCCTGCTCGACCTGCGCGCCCAGCGCGCGCAGCATGCGCTCGGTGTGATCGCGCGTAGGTGCAGGTTCGGTGATGCGCGTCGTGCCAGTCGCGTACAGTCCGGCTAACAACACAGCCGACTTCACCTGCGCGCTAGCCACCGGCAGCGCATAGTCGATGGCCCGCAAGTCGGCGCCGCCGTGCATGACAACCGGCGGCTTGCCCGCGTGCGTATCGATGCGCGCACCCATCGACCGCAACGGCACGGCGACCCGTTCCATGGGACGGCGCATCAAGGAACGATCGCCTATCAGGGTGCTGTCGAAGCGCTGCCCTGCCAACAGCCCCATGAATAGACGCATTGCCGTACCGGCATTGCCCATGTCGAGCTCGTGCGGCGGCGGCTGGAGCCCGTCCGGGCCGACGCCGTGCACCATGATCTCCGTCGCTTCCGGACGGTCGATCACGACCCCCAGCAGCTGCAGCGCGCTCAATGTGGCCAGGCAGTCTTCGCTGGCGAGGAACCCGGTGGCCGTCGTCACGCCCTTGGCGATACTGCCTAACAACAATGCACGATGCGAGATGGACTTGTCGCCTGGCACGACAATGTCGCCACCGACCTCGACCGCGGGCGTCAGCGAGTAGTTGGAATTGCTCACGCTATCGCGGCCTCGAGCGCCGCAGGTAGTGCCGCCAGCAAACGCTCGTTCTCCTCGACCCTGCCCATCGTCAGTCGCAGATGCTCCGCCAAACCGTAATTGCCGACCGGCCGCACTATGATACCTGTGTGCAGCAACCGCCGATAAACCTCGGCCGCCGCCGGGCCGATTCGCACCAGCAGGAAATTACCGGCCGACGGCACAACCTCCAGTCCGCGCTGGCGCAACACCTCCGCCACACGCGCTCTTTCGGAGACCGCGACCGCCACCGCACGTTCCACGTGTGCCGGATCATCGAGCGCGGCTGCCGCGGCCGCCAACGCTACGGACGACACGTTGAAAGGCTGCCGGATACGATTGAGAATATCAGCGACTTCGGGATGACTCACCGCATAGCCGATTCTCAGCCCGGCCAGGCCGTAAGCTTTGGCGAAGGTGCGCACGACGACCAGGTTGGAGCAGGCTGCCAGCCATTCGATGCCGTTCTGCAACGGCACCGAACGTGCGTATTCGAAGTAGGCCTCGTCGAGCACGACCAGCGCAGTACTGGGCACCGACCGCACGAACGCCAGCAACTCCGGCGGCTCGATGTACGTGCCGGTCGGGTTATTAGGATTGGCGATGAACACCAGGCGGGTCAGCGGACCGATTGCGGCGCGCATCGCAACGAGATCGTGACCATAAGCCATTTGCTGACCGACCGGCAGCGCCGCCACCTGCCGGCACGTGGCACCGGTCGCCTGCACCGCGATTGGATAGACGGCGAATGCATACTGCGAGTACACCGCCTCGAGCCCAGGCGCCAGGAAGGCTTCCGCCAGCAAGACCAGCGCATCGTTCGAACCGTTACCTAGAGTGATCTGGTCGATACCGACGCCGTGCAAGTTCGCCAGCTTCTGTTTGAGCACATGACCGCTGCCGTCCGGATAGCTGCCCACAGTATCGAGCGCTTCACGCGCAGCCTCGACTGCTCTCGGACTGGCACCGAAAGGATTCTCGTTGGAGGCCAGCTTGACGATGTTGTGGATTCCGAGTTCCCGTTCCAGCTCATCGATCGGCTTGCCTGGCTGGTACGGCGCCAATGCCTGCACCGCGGGTGTGGCGAGCGCGCGTAAACCCGGGCTCGAACGTGCCATCAGAGTATCGCGCGAGGGTAAGAGCCCAGCACGCGAAACAGGGAGGCACGCTTCTTCAGCTCGGCGAGCGCCCGCTTGATCGCAGGGTCTTCGGCATGCCCCTCGATATCGAGGAAGAAAACATAGTCCCACTTCTGTCGCTTCGACGGTCGCGACTCAATGCGCGTCATGTTGATCGCATGCTGCGCGAACGGCTCCAGCAGTCTGAACAGCGCGCCATGGCTGCCAGTGTGTCGCGCCGAGCACAGCAGCGTCGTCTTGTCCTGGCCACTGGCACGAAACAGTTTGCGGCCCAGTACTAAGAAGCGCGTCGTGTTGTCTGGCCGGTCCTCAATCTCGGCCGCCAGCACGTTCAGGCCGTAAACCTCGGCCGCTGTCTCACCGGCTATCGCCGCCGTGCCGTCCTCGTCGCGGGCGCGACGCGCGCCTTCGGCATTACTAGACACTGACACCCTTTCGACGGTCGGCAAATGTTCCTCGAGCCAGTTGCGACATTGGGCTAACGACTGGCTATGCGAGCAGATACGTTTGATCCCGACGAGCGACCCCATGCGTCCCATCAGGAACTGATGTACCCGCAACTCTACTTCACCGCAGATCTTGAGTGGCGAAGACACGAATCGATCGAGCGTGTGATTGACGGTGCCCTCGGTCGAGTTCTCGATGGGTACGACACCGAAATCGGCGTGCCCAGCCTCGACTTCCTGGAACACCTCATCGATGGACGCAAGCGGCAGTGCGCGCACCGAATGACCGAAATGCTTTAGAACTGCGGTCTGGGTGAAGGTGCCTTCCGGCCCCAGGAACGCCACCTTGAGCGGCTCTTCCTGTGCCAGGCAGGCGGACATGATTTCGCGGAATAGACGCAACACTTCTTCGTCGCGCAACGGGCCCTTGTTCCGCTCCTTCGCCATGCGTAGCACTTGGGCTTCGCGCTCCGGGCGATAGAACTCTATCGGACTACCTACCAGACCGTGTTTCGAATCGGCCACTCGCCGTGCGAGCGCGGCGCGTGCATTCAGCAGCTCGTGAATCTGCCGATCGACGCTGTCGATTTCACCGCGCAATGACTCGAGCGGCGCAATTTCCATCTTGGCGCGCCCGCCAGCGCGAGCGCTGCCGCGCTTGGATTTGGCCCGTGGGGTTTTCTTGGTCATGGCGCTCAAACCAGCCGTGCCGTCAAGACACCGTCGATTCCACGCAGCTGCGTGAGCACGGCGTCGTCCACCGAACCATCGGTGTCGATCAACGTGTACGCGTAGTCGCCGCGCGACTTGTTGAGCAACTCGGCGATGTTCATCTTGCGCGAAGCCAGCGCGGTCGAGATCTGACCCACCATGTTCGGCACGTTGCGATTGGCGACCGCAATTCGCATGGTGTTCGGCACACGCGGCAGCACAGATTCCGGGAAATTGACGCTGTGCCGGATGTTGCCGTTTTCCAGATAGTCGCGCAGGGTTTCAGCCACCATCACGGCGCAGTTGTCCTCGGCTTCTGCAGTGGAAGCGCCCAAGTGCGGCAACGTTACGACTCGTGGATGATCCTTGAGCGCATTGCTCGGGAAGTCACAGACGTAGGCATGCACATGGCCTGTGTCGAGCGCCGCCAATATGGCCTGCTCGTCGACGATCGGCGCGCGTGAGAAATTCAGCACCGCGCCGCCCTTGCGCAGCAGCTGCAATCGCGCAGCGTTGACGACACCACGGGTATGGTCGTTCAGTGGCACATGTACCGTGATGAGATCGCTACGCGCAAACAGATCGTCGAGCGACAGTGCCTGCTCGACGTTCGACGACAACTGCCAGGCGCGCTGCACGGTGATCTGTGGATCGTAGCCCAGCACCTTCATGCCGAGACTCAACGCGCTGTTGGCCACCTCAACGCCGATCGCGCCGAGACCGATGACACCGAGTGTTCGGCCAGGCAACTCGAAACCGGCGAAATTCTTCTTGCCCTTCTCGACAGCAACGTCGATGGCCCGGTCGTCACCGGACTGGGCGCGCGCGAACTGCCATGCCTGACAGATATTGCGGGCAGCGAGAAACATCGCGGCGATGACCAGTTCCTTCACGGCGTTGGCGTTCGCGCCGGGCGCATTGAACACCGGCACGCCGCGTTTGGACAACTCGGCCACCGGAATATTGTTGACACCCGCGCCCGCCCTGCCAACCCCCAGCACGGACTCCGGAATGGGCATGGCGTGCATGTCCGCCGAGCGCACCAGGATGGCGTGCGGGCGATTGATGTCGGATGCAATCTCGTAACGATCACGCGGCAGGCGCTCCAGCCCCCGGACGCTGATGTTGTTGAGCTGTAGTATGCGAAAACGATCAGCCATGGCGTTTTGCGAAGTCCTGCATGAAGTCGACCAGCGCCTGCACGCCCGCAAGCGGCATCGCGTTGTAAATACTCGCGCGCATGCCCCCGACCGAGCGGTGACCTTCGAGATTCTTCAATCCGGCCGCCGCCGCCTCGGCAACGAAAGTCTTCTCGAGCTCGGGATTGGGAATAGTAAAAGGAACGTTCATCCACGAGCGGCAATGCTTCGCGACCGGATTGCGGTAATAACCGGACGCGTCGATCGAGCCGTATAACAACTCAGCCTTGGTACGATTGCGCGCCGCGACTGCGGCGAGCCCGCCCTGACGCTTCAGCCACTTGAACACCAGACCCGCCATGTACCAGCCGAACGTGGGCGGTGTATTGAGCATCGAGTTGTCGTCGGCCATCGCCTTGAAATCCCACACCAGCGGTGTGCCGGGGCGCGCCTTGCCGATGAGATCGTCACGCACGATCACGATGCAGATACCGGCCGGACCAATATTCTTCTGGGCGCCCGCATAGATGACGCCAAACTTCGCCACGTCGAGCGGTCGCGACAAGATGGTCGAGGAGAAATCACCCACCAGCGGAGTGGCGCCGGCGTCGGGCACGTAGTCGAACTCGACACCGCCAATGGTCTCGTTGGGGGTGTAGTGCAGATAGGCCGAACCTGGCGTTGGCCGCACGTCAGCTGCCGCCGGCACCGTGGAATAGTTGGACGCTGCCATGTCGGCCACGACTTTGACCTGACTGAAACGCTTGGCCTCGCTGATGGCCTTCTTGGACCACTGGCCCGTGTTCACGTAGTCGACGGTGCTGTCGGACGCCGTGAGATTGAGCGGAATGCCGGCAAACATGCCCGTGGCGCCGCCTTGCAGGAACAGCACCTTGTAATTGGCGGGCACCGCCAGCAGTTCACGCAGATCCGACTCGGCCTGCTGCGCAACCGCTACGAATGCCTTGCTGCGATGACTGACTTCCATCACCGACATGCCCGAGGACTGCCAGTCGAGCAGCTGCGACTGTGCTTCCTCCAGCACTTCCAGTGGCAGCGTGGCGGGGCCCGCAGCGAAATTGAATACGCGCACGAATTATCCTCAAACTAACAATAATGACTTTGCACGGCGCATGGCGGCCGCTTCAGGCGGGTGATCCCGGCGGCAGGCTGTCGGACGAGCCGTCCACCTCGTCGCTCGTCTCGCCATCATCGCCGAGGTTCTCGATACGCTCGATGCCGACCAGCCGCTCGCCCTCGTCCAGACGAATCAGTCGGACGCCCTGGGTATTACGCCCCACGATCGAAATATCGCTGACCGGCGTGCGCACCAGTGTGCCACTCGAACTGATCAGCATCAGCTCCTGGTTCTGCGACACGAGCAAGGCGCCCACCATCGCGCCATTGCGGTCGGTCGTCTGCATGGCGATGACGCCCTGCCCGCCACGGCCTTGCGAGGGGAAGTCTTCCAGCGGCGTCAGCTTGCCATAACCATTGTCCGAGGCGGTGAGCACATAGCCTTCGCTCACGACGATCAGCGAGATCAGTCGGTGCGGTTCGCCCGCAGTTTCACCCAGTCGGATCCCGCGCACGCCGGCCGCTTCACGACCCATTGCTCGCACGGCTTCCTCGTGAAACCGAATGGCCTTGCCGCCGCTCGTAGCCAGGATGATGTCGCGGGCACCGTCAGTGAGCGCGACACCGACGAGCCGGTCGCCTTCTTCGAGCGAGAGCGCGATGATGCCGCTGGTGCGCGGTCGCGAGAACGCCGACAGCGGCGTCTTCTTGACCGTACCGAATGCTGTGGCCATGAAGACGAAGTGCTCGTCGTCGAACTGCTTGATGGGCAGGATGGCATTGATGCGCTCACCATCTTCCAAGGGCAACAGATTCACCATCGGCTTGCCGCGCGCATTGCGCCCCGCCTGGGGCAGCGTGAACACACGCAACCAGTAAACCTTGCCGCGATTGGAGAAGCACAGAATCGTATCGTGCGTGTGCGCGACGAACAGCGTCTCGACGAAATCCTCGTCCTTGACTGCCGTGGCCGCCTTACCGCGGCCGCCGCGCCGCTGGGTCTGATACTCCGTCAGCGGCTGCGACTTGGCGTAGCCGGCGTGCGACAGCGTGACGACAACGTCCTGCGGCTCGATCAGGTCCTCGGTCGTTAGATCAGAGGCCGCGATATTTATTTCGGTACGCCGCGCCTCACCGTATTCGTCGCGCACGGCGATCAGCTCATCGCGAACGACCTGGGTGAGCCGCTCGGCGCGCGCCAGGATATCGGACAGATCGACGATGCGCTCCAGCAGCTCCTTGTATTCGGCCAGGATCTTGTCCTGCTCGAGTCCCGTGAGCCGATTGAGGCGCATGTCGAGTATCGCTTGCGCTTGCGCATCCGACAGGCGATAACCAGTGGCATCGGCCGTGAGGCCAAGTTCGTCCGGCAAGCCGAGTGGTCGGGTCGAGATCGTACCGGCGCGCTGCAGCATTGCCGGCACGGCGCCCGGACCCCAACCGCGCGCGAGCAATGCTGCTTTGGCTTCCGCCGGTGCGGGCGACGCCTTGATGAGCGCGATCACCTCATCGATGTTCGCGAGCGCGACTGCGAGCCCTTCGAGTATGTGCGCGCGGTCGCGCGCCTTGGCGAGCTCGAACACCGTCCGGCGCGTGACCACTTCGCGCCGATGCCGCAGGAATGCATCGAGCATCTCCTTGAGCGACAACAACCGGGGCTGGCCGTCGACCAACGCGACCATGTTGATGCCAAATACGGTCTCGAGCGGCGTCTGCGCATAGAGATTGTTGAGCAGCACCTCGGCATTCTCGCCACGCTTCAGCTCGATCACGATCCGCATGCCGTCCTTGTCGGATTCGTCGCGCAAGCCATCCGCAGAGATGCCTTCGATCTGCTTGTTGCGAACCAGGTCGGCGATCCGCTCGATCAGCCGCGCTTTGTTCACCTGATATGGCAGCTCGGTGATGATGATGGCCTGGCGGTCGCCTCGACCCATGTCCTCGATCTGCGTCCGACCACGGATCGACAAGCGGCCGCGGCCGGTCTTGTAAGCCGTGCCAATTTCCTGCGCGCCGTTGATGATCCCGGCCGTCGGAAAGTCGGGGCCCGGCACATGTTGCATCAAGCCAGCCAGCGAGATCGCCGGGTCGTCGAGCACGGCGAGGCAGGCGTTGACGATCTCGGTCAGATTGTGCGGCGGAATATTGGTAGCCATGCCGACCGCAATACCTGCCGAGCCATTGATCAGCAGATTCGGCACGCGCGCCGGCAGCACGGACGGCTCGGTCTCGGACTCATCGTAGTTCGGCACGAAATCGACGGTCTGCTTGTCGATATCGGCCAGCAGCTCACCGGCGAGCTTCGACATGCGCACTTCCGTGTAACGCATGGCCGCCGGCGCGTCACCATCGACCGAGCCGAAGTTTCCCTGGCCGTCCACCAGCAGATGGCGCATCGAGAAGGGTTGCGCCATACGCACGAGCGCATCGTAGACAGCGCTGTCGCCATGCGGATGGTACTTGCCGATGACGTCGCCAACGACACGCGCAGACTTCTTGTATGCCTTGTTGTAGTCATTGCCGAGTTCACGCATCGCGAACAGGATGCGGCGATGCACCGGCTTGAGCCCGTCGCGCACGTCTGGCAGCGCACGGCCCACGATGACGCTCATCGCATAGTCGAGATACGACTTGCGCATCTCGTCCTCGAGGTTGACGGGCAGTATTTCGCGCGCGATGTCAGTCATGGGAACGGGTCGCAGGCTTGCGAACACGAGCAGGGTCTTGGACAGATCATCGGGTGGGTATTCGGCAGCTACAAATGCAAGCAGAATTCTAACACAACGAGCCTGCGAACCACGCCTTTCGCACGCCCGGAACCGGTATACTGAAGACCCCAGTCCGTGACTGATTTGCGCCCTTATGCAGCACGCCAACCACAAGTCGGATACGCCCGCGCGGCAGGTGTCTGCCGACCCGGTGGAAATTGCGCGCTTCGACGCCAGCGCGCATCGGTTCTGGGACCCGGACGGTGAATTCAAACCGCTGCACCAACTCAATCCGGTCCGGTTGCGATTCGTGGCCGAGCGTGCGCCATTGACCGGCAGAGCGGTGCTGGATGTCGGCTGCGGCGGCGGCCTGCTCGCCGAGTCCTTGAGCCGCGCGGGTGCCCAGGTCACCGCGATCGATCTCGCGCCCGGCATGATCGAGACAGCGCGGTTACATGCGATGGAAGCCGGGCTCGAAATCGACTATCGACTAACGAGCATCGAAGAACTGGCCGCCGCAGAGCAGCGCTACGATGTCGTCACGTGCATGGAAATGCTCGAACACGTACCCGACCCAGCCGCGACGGTGCGCTCCCTGGCGGCGGTGCTGCGGCCCGGTGGCGCATTGTTCGTATCGACCATCAACCGCACCCTCAAGGCGTTTGCCCTGGCAATCGTGGGCGCTGAGTATTTGACGCGCTTGGTCGCCCGTGGCACGCACGATTACGAACGCTTCATTCGCCCCGCGGAGCTGGCGCGTTACGGACGCGCAGCGGGGCTCGAGGTGCGCGATATCGGCGGGCTGCAGTACGACCCTTTCACTGCCACCTGCACGCTGGACTCCGACCCTGAAGTCAACTACATCATGCAGCTGAACCTGCCAATCGAGCCGGCGCCGGTCGGCAACCAGACGTGAGCGAACCGACGCTGCCGATCGACGCCGTCCTGTTCGACCTCGACGGCACCTTGCTCGACACCGCACCAGACATGGGCGCAGCGCTCAACGCCTTGCTGCAGGAAGAAGGCCAGCGTGCGCTGCCGGCGGCGGTCATTCGGCCACACGTGTCCCACGGCGCCAAGGCGCTCGTGACCCTCGGCTTCGGCGTGCGCGACGGCGACGCAGGCAGCGAGTTCGAACGGCGGCGGCTCCGCTTTCTCGCGCTCTATTCGGACTGCCTGCGCAGCGCCACGGCGCCGTTCGAGGGGATCGAAGTCGTGCTTGCGGCACTGGAAAGCAGTGGTCGACCCTGGGGCATCGTTACTAACAAACCCGGCTGGCTCACTGAGCCGTTGCTGGCGTCGCTGGGCCTCGATCGGCGCGCTGCATGTGTGGTCAGTGGCGACACGCTCGCGGAACGCAAGCCTCATCCTCGGCCGCTGCTGCATGCGGCGGACGTCATCGGTATCACTCCCGCTCGCTGTCTGTATGTTGGCGATGCCGAGCGCGATATGCAGGCGGCGGCCGCAGCCGGCATGCGTGCCGTCGTGGCGCGCTATGGCTATCTCGGCCCAGGTGATGATTTTGCCGCCTGGCCACAATACGGCGCGATCGATCGGCCATGCGACCTGCTCGCTTACTTATGAGGCGTCGCGGATGACTGCGGTGGAGATCATGTTGCTGATCGGCGGCTTGGCGCTCGGCGTCCTGCTCGGCTACCTGATCGCAGCGCTGCGCGCGGGACGCCAGTCCGCGCAACTGCGTGTCGAGCTCGCGGCGGCTGAGGCTCGCCTGCAATCGGACGAAAAACAGCTGGCGCATGCTGGCGCACTGCTCGAGCAGAGTGAGGCACGCTTGCGGGCAGCCTTCGATGAACTGGCGGACAACTCCTTGCGCAACAACAGCGAAACCTTTCTGCGCCTGGCACGCGAGTCGCTCAGCCGTGAGCAAGTCACTGCGCACGCCAGCCTCAAGGAGCGCGAGACCGCCATCAGCCAAATGCTGGAACCCATTCGTGTCGCGCTCGCCAAGTCCGAACAGCAGGTACAGGCACTCGAGCGGGAGCGCCTGGAGACATTTGGCGCGTTACGCGGTCATATCGAGAATCTCGGTCTTGGCCAGGCGCAGTTGGCGCGCGAGACCCGCAATCTGGTGACCGCGCTGCGCCGGCCCGAAGTGCGCGGCCGCTGGGGCGAGATCACCTTGCGGCGCGTCGTCGAACTTGCCGGCCTGTCCGAGCATTGCGACTTCACCGAACAGTTCCATGTCGAAGGCACCGACCGCACGCAACGGCCGGATCTGGTCGTCCACCTACCCGATCATCGTGATCTGGTAGTTGACGCCAAGACGCCATTCGATGCCTTTCTCGAGGCCATCGACGCCGAAGACGAACCCACACGACGCGGCGCACTCGTCCGCCACGCTCGCCAGGTCGAAACGCGCGTGCGTGAACTGTCCAACAAGAGCTACTGGTCGCAGTTCGAGCGCAGCCCCGATTTCGCCATCCTGTTTCTGCCGGGCGATCAGTTCCTGTCGGCGGCTCTCGCCGAGAGTCCGGAGATAGTCGACCAGGCCCTGAAACGCAGCGTCATCATCGCGACGCCGTCTACCCTGATGGCGGTGCTGAAAGTGGTGGCCTACACGTGGCGACAATCGCAGGTAGCAGAGAACGCCGCCACGATCCGGCAACTCGGCCAGGATCTGCACGACCGTCTGAGCACTTTCGCCAATCATCTCGGCAGGTTAGGCAAGTCGCTGTCGGGCGCGGTGGACAACTACAACGCGGCGGTGGGTTCGTTGGAGCGCAACGTCATGCCACAGGCGCGTCGCTTTCCGGAACTCGGTGTCACCGCCGATGCACCCCTGCCGATCATCGAACCCATCGACCGTCTGCTCCGCACGCCCACGGGCAGCGACGCCGGGGATGGTCCTGCGCCCGAATCGAGCGTTGCGATCGGCAAAGAGATTAGCGACGAGTGATCCCGGCCGCGCGCGAGGCATTTGCCGCGGCCACCCCTGCCGGCTCGCCGCGCTATTTCGCGTGGCTCTACGCTTCGGTCGCACAACGTCCGCTGCTGGAATTGCTGTTGGCGCTCGAGCAGGAACTTTGCGCCAGTGTGCGCGCGGGCATCGATCACTCGGTGGCGCATGCCAGGCTGAGCTGGTGGGCAACAGAGGCCGAGCAGCTGCTGGCCGGCACAGCGCGGCACCCGCTCACCCAGGCGCTGCAGCTTGCATGCCGGCAACAGATCTTGCCAACGCTCGATCTGCGAGCGCTGATAGCCACGTTGCAATGGGACCTGGCCGCAGCACCACTGCCATCGAGCGCCGAACGACAGTACCATGCAGCGGCATGGTCAGGCGGGCTGTTCGAGCCACTGGTTCAGTCGTTAGTTGCCAGCGAAGACTGTGCGACGCAGGCAGCCGATCTCGAGCATTTCGCGCGCAACGCCGGCATGGCACTTGGCCTCGTGCGGATATTCCAAAGGATGCCTGTCGATCACGCTACCAGTCTGCGGACCGAGATCGCCGCCGCCGCGCAAGCGGCCGTCGCAGAGCTGCCGCGCACGCGACAGCCGGCGTTGCGCCCCGTTCTGGTCTGGCTCGGATGCAGTTATGATGCAGCAGCGCGCGACGAGCACACGAGCGCCCGTCGCTGGTCGCTGTTGCGCGTCAACCTGCGCGCGTGGCGTCACGCTGTTCGGGCCAATACCCGCGCTTTCCGTCTAACCGAGCCCTGATGTGAACCAACCAACCAACTTCGAGCCGCGTGATTATCGACCATCGTCGCAGGCGCTCGCCGGTCGCACCATTCTGATCACCGGCGCCGGCAGTGGCATCGGTCGCGCGGTCGCGCTCGCCTGCGCGCAGGCGCACGCGACAGTCGTGCTGGTCGGTCGGACGCTCAAGAAGCTGGAAAGCGTACATGCGGAGATCGCAGCGCTCGACGCCGGCGAGGCTAGCATTGCACAATTGGATCTCGAACGAGCCGTCGCAAGGGATTACGACACGCTGGCCGATGCAGTGCTGGATCGTTACGGCCGTCTCGACGGGCTACTGCACAACGCCGGCATACTCGGGACCCTGAGCCCGATCGCAGACTATGACGTGCCGCTGTTCGCCCGCGTGCTGCACGTCAATGTGACGGCAGCCTTTGCGCTGACGCAGGTGCTTCTGCCGGCGCTCAAGCAGTCCCCTGACGCGCGCATTCTGTTCACCTCCAGCAGCGTCGGCCGACGCGGCCGTGCCTATTGGGGGGCGTACGCCGTCTCGAAATTTGCGCTCGAGGGCCTGTCGCAGGTGCTGGCGCACGAGCTGGAAGGCTCGAGCAAGATCACGGTCAACACGATCAACCCGGGGCGGACACGCACGGCGATGCGACGGGCCGCCTATCCGTCCGAAGACATCGCGACACTGCCCTCGCCGGAATCGATCACCACGCCCTACCTCGCCTTGTTAGGACCAGCTAGTCACGGCGTGACGGGTTGCGCTTTCGACGCCCAGCGGACCTGACTGCTCGCGGCCGCGGTGCGGCTGCCTGCCGGCCTGGCAATAGCGCTGCAAGTTCCGCGGCCGTGAGTGGGCGGAACTGACCGCGCGCCAGAGATCGCTCGAGGGGGAGCGGACCAAAATGCGTGCGCAGGATCCGGCTGATGATCGCGCCTTGTCGCTCCAGCAGCTGCCGTACGTCCTTGCCGCTAGCCCCGCGCGTCCGCAGCAGATACCAACGGTTGGCGGCAGTCGATTCTTCTTCGACCTCGACGGCTTCGATCGACTGTACTTCGACCTGTCGCGCGCCATCCAGTTGCCCGAGCTCGATCGCCGCGAGTTGCGTCGCGGTTAGGACGCCATTGACCCGCGCGCTGAATTCCGAGACTTGCTCCTTCACCGAGCGCTGCAACTCGAGCGCCAAGGCGCCATCGGCAGTCAGCAGCTCAAGCCCCCCATCGATGCGCGGCATCGGACTGATCGCCATGAAACGTCGACCCGCGCGCTTCGGCAGGCGATCGACGAACGATTCATCTCCGGGCGAGCGGTGACACAGATACACCTGCTGTGGCGCCGCATGCCGCCGACGAATGGCACGGCCATCGAGACGCACGTCATCGGCCGGTTCGACCCGCGCACCCAAGGTCGCCACGGTGCCGTTGATCGTGAGTCGACCAGCTCGGATCCAGGTTTCGATTTCGCGCCGCGAGCCTAACCCCAACTGCGCCAACGCTTTCTGGAGTCGCTCACCGCCTTGGGCGCTATCCGGACGACTGCTCACTCGCTCACCAAGTTTCGCTGCGAGGCCAACGTCAATTCCCTGCCAATATAGCAGTGCGGCCGCGGCCAGCTAATCGTCGTGAGTGGGTGGCGCAGCGACCAGACCGGACGCCGTGCGCGCTTCCGCTGGGGCGTCATCGTCGTCGGCCAGGTCTTCATCGCCTACAGCTGCGTCGCCATAGCCCACGTCATCACCCGCCGCGTCGAGTCCGGGGTTGCTGGCTGGCGGCCGAGCGGTCGCCGTCGACGCCGGCACTTCGGCTGAATCACCAACGCCTGACAGGTCGAGCTGCAGGTTGAGTTCGGCAATCTCTTTGAGTTCCGCCAGTGGCGGCAACTCGTCGATCGACTTCAAGCTGAAGTAATCCAGGAATTCCTTGGTCGTCCCCAGTACTTCCGGATGTCCAGGCACGTCGCGATGACCCACCACCCGGATCCAGCCACGCTCCATCAACGTGGCAACGATATTGGAATTCACGGCGACACCGCGTACCTGCTCGATCTCGGCACGCGTGATGGGCTGTCGATAGGCGATCAACGCCAGCGTCTCGAGCAGCGCGCGAGTGTAGCGCTGCGGCCGCTCTGGCCACAGCCGGGCGATCTCGGCGGCAAACTCATTGCGGACCTGCACGCGGAAACCACTTGCGGTCTCACGTACTTCGATGCCGCGGCCCCGGTAGTCGTTAGCCAGCACGTCGAGTGCGGCGCGCACCGTCTTGCTGTCAGGTCGGCTCGACTCCTCGAACAACTGCACGAGCTCTGGCAGTGTGACCGGGCGTTGGGCCGCCAGCAGGGCCGCTTCGACTACATTTCTGACGTACGAATCACTCATCCTTCGCCCCCATCTTGCACGCTGTCATTGTCCTGATCGACCGCCTCATCGACCGACGACACGTCTATTTCATCGATATCCTTCACGAGTCGCAGGCCGCGTTCGGCGGTAGCCGCCCGTACGTGCAGCGGAGCATACGGCTCCGACTGGACGATATCTATCAGGCCTTCGCGCATCATCTCCAGTATTGCCACGAATGTGATCGTGACACCCATCCTGCCCTCTTCTGGTTTGAACAGCTGCGCGAACTCGACGAAACTCGATTGCTCGAGCGCCGCCAGGATACTCGACATCCGTTCGCGCACGGACAGACGTTCACGCTGGATGTGATGATGCGCGAACAACTCGGCGCGCTGCACGACGTCGCGAAATGCCAGCAACATCTCCTGCAGCGCAACCTGCGGCACCGGGCGGGCGGCCTTGCGTGCACTGAAATCGATGGTGGCAGTCCAGGTGTCGCGTTCGAGCCGTGGCAAACGATCGATATTCTCGGCCGCGCGCTTGAAGCGTTCGTACTGCTGCAATCGGCGCACTAGCTCCGCACGCGGATCTGACTCATCCGCATTGGCAGGATCTGCAGCTCGCGGCAACAACATTCGCGACTTGATTTCCGCCAGCGTTGCCGCCATCACAAGATACTCGCCGGCCAACTCGAGCTGCAGTTCCTGCATCAGCCCGATGTAATCCATGTATTGCCGCGTGATATCGGCGATCGGAATATCGAGAATATTCAGGCCTTGCCGCCGGATCATGTACAGCAGCAGATCGAGCGGCCCCTCGAACGCCTCGAGGAACACTTCGAGCGCCTGCGGCGGGATGTACAGATCCTTCGGCAACTGCGTCAGCGGTTCGCCATTGACCATGGCGAATGGCATCTCCACCTGCTCGGGCGCAGCCGCAGCCGCAACCGCCTCAGGCGGATTCGATGCGACGATCTTCAGCTCAGGTTTAGCCACGCGGATATCCTTGGTCATTCCAGCCGCAAGTGCATGGCGCGCCGCACTTCGTCGAGCGTGGCGCGCGCGGAGTCGCGTGCCCTCTCACAGCCCTCGGACACGATATTGCGCACGAGATCCGGATTGTCCTCGAATTCGCGCGCACGCTCGCGCATGCCCGCGATCTCGGCAACTACCTTGTCGATCACCGGCTGTTTGCATTCGAGACAACCGATGCTCGCCGACCGGCAGCCAGATTGTACCCAGGCATGCGTGGCCTCATCCGAATAGATCTTGTGCAAATCCCAAACGGGACATTTGTCCGGATCGCCGGGGTCGGTGCGACGCACACGGGCCGGGTCGGTGGTCATTGTCTTCAGTTTCTTCACGACCGAATCCGGCGCCTCCCGCAGGCCGATCGTGTTGCCGTAGGATTTCGACATCTTCCGGCCGTCGATACCCGGCACCCGGGGCGCCGCCGTGAGCAGCACCTGCGGTTCGGGCAGTATCGAGACACTCGAGCCCTCGAGATAGCCTAACAACCGCTCCCGATCGGCGACGGTCAGGCGGCTGTTGCTCTCCACCAGACTACGGCCTTTCTCGAGCGCCAGCACGTCGCCATTCTCCTGGTACTTCTTGCGCAGCTGCCGATACATGGAGCTGTTGCGCCCCCCCAGCCCCGTGACTGCGTTCTCGGCCTTCTCCGCGAAGTCCGGCTCGCGACCAAACAGATGATTGAAGCGTCGCGCAATTTCGCGAGTGATTTCGACGTGCGCCACCTGATCCTCGCCCACCGGCACGAAAGCCGGCCGGTACAGCAGGATGTCCGCGCTCTGCAGCAGGGGATATCCCAGGAAGCCGTAGGTGGTGAGGTCCTTGTCCGCCAGTTCGCTCTGTTGATCCTTGTAGGTCGGCACGCGCTCGAGCCAACCGAGCGGCGTGATCATCGACAGCAGCAGATGCAGCTCTGCATGCTCGGGCACCAGCGATTGCACGAAGATCGTGCTGACCGTGGGATTGAGACCGGCGGCGAGCCAATCGATCAGCATCTCGTGCGTGAACTTGGGTAGTTGGCGGGTGTCGTCGTAGCCCGTGGTGAGCGCGTGCCAATCTGCCACGAAGAAATAGCACTCGTACTGGTACTGCAGCTCGGTCCAGTTCTTGAGCGCCCCGTGGAAATTGCCGAGATGCAGCTGGCCGGTGGGACGCATCCCGGAGAGGACGCGCTTGGTTTGCGGATTGGCACTCATGGAAGCGTCAAAATTATACAGTAGCTGCAGCGAGCCCGAGTGGGACAAGACTGCCACGTCCCTCGCGCACAACGACGGGCGGCGATACGGCCAGATCAATGACTGTCGTCGGCTCAATGCCGCAATGGCCCGCGTCGAGGATCGCGTCGACCTTTCGATCGAGCCGCTCGCGAATTGCAGCACCATCTGTCAGTGGCAGATCGTCGCCTGGCATCAACAACGTCGAACTCATCAAGGGCTCACCCAGCTTCGACAACAGCGCCAGCGCGACAGGGTGATCGGGTACCCGCACACCGATCGTCCGCCGCCGGTCGTGCTGTACGCGCCGTGGCGTCTCACGGGTGGCGGGCAGCAGAAAAGTATACGGACCGGGGGTCGTCGACTTGAGCAGGCGGAACTCGGCATTGCCGACCCGAGCGAACCGCGCTACCTGCGCCAGGCCCTCACAGACCAAGGTGAAATGATGATGCCGGTCGGTCTGGCGGATGCGCCGGATCCGCTCGAGCGCTTCCTTATCGCCGATATGGCAGCCGAGCGCGTAGCAGGAGTCGGTCGGATAGGCTATCAGGCCGCCGGCGCGCACGATCTCTACCGCCTGACCAATCAGGCGCGGCTGCGGGTCGACGGGATGAATCTCGAAATACTGTGTCACGGAGGCAGAGGCCAGGCGCGCGCGGGTGGCAGCCAATCCGTTATCATATAGTTATCTTTGTCAGACAGTCTTTCGTAACCACTCTATGAATGGCGTCAGCCACGATCCTACTGGAAAGCCCGCCGGGCCGCAGCGACAGGAGCGGTTGCGAGCCCTGCTGGTCGCCGCGTTGGCGCCGCTGGAACTCGACATTCAGGACGACAGCGCGCAGCACGCAGGGCATGCCGGGGCGCGCGAAGGCGGGCACTTTCGTGTCCGAATTGTGTCAGAGCGGTTTGCCGGCATGCCGGTGCGCGAGCGCCATCGCTTGGTCTACGCCGCCGTGGCAGACCTGATGGGCGCTGGCATCCACGCCCTCTCGATCGATGCGCGCGTACCGCGCTGACAACCGCTAAACTCAGCGCTTCTCGCTTCTAATCCTTCTCAACATTCACACCCAACTTATTGAGATTCAACATGAAACTGATCCCATTCGCCTTGACAGCCGCACTTGCGGTGCTCGCCGGTTGCCAACAGGGCCCCGCACCGGCCTCCGATACAGCGGCGACTACCGCTACAACGGCCGCCAAGCCGTTGCTGACTGTCAACGGCACGCCCGTATCCGAGGAGTTCTTCGACTTCTACGTCAAGAACGTCGCCGGCAAGCCGGCCGCGGAGTTGACCGCCGAAGAGCGCACGCGCGCGCTCGACAGCCTCGCTCGCATCTATGCGCTGACACAGGCAGCCGAGAAAGACGGCGCACTGAAGGATCCCGAGACCGCCAGTCGCCTGGAGCTGTCGCGTCTGTCAGTGGTGCAGGCTGCCGCCGCCCAGCACTATCTCAAGGACAAGACGCCGACTGAGCAGGAACTGCGCGCCGAATACGAAACACAGATTGCGGACACGCCGCAGCAGGAGTTCCGCGCCCGGCATATCCTGGTACAGAGCCCCGCATTGGCGGAAAAAGTGATCGCGCAACTGAAGGGCGGTGCCGATTTCGGCAAGCTCGCGAAGAGTCTCTCGATCGACGGCTCGAAAGACAACGGCGGCGACCTTGGCTGGTTTTCGCCCAATGCCATGGTCAAGCCGTTCTCCGACGCATTGATGCAGTTGAAGAAGGGCCAGTACACCCAAGCGCCCGTGCAGACGCAGTTCGGCTTTCACGTGATCCGTCTGGACGATGTCCGCGAGGCCTCGCCGCCCTCCTTCGACCAGGCCAAAGAGCAGTTAGCACAGATAGTGCAACGCAAGAAGCTACAGAAGTACTCTGACGAATTGCTGGCGGCAGCCAAAGTCGACCCGCCGCTGAAGGCTGCGGAGTCAACGCCTGCGACTGCCTCTGCCACTCCGGCCACCGAATCGCCCATGGCGCCCTGAGGCGTTCGCGGTCGGATTCGATTCGACAGCCGCCGCGGGTCCTCAGGCCTGCGGCGGCTGTTTGTTTTTCAGGATGGCCTGCAATTCCGATTCCGTCAGGATCGGCACGCCTAACGACTCCGCCTTGGCCAGCTTCGAGCCCGCATCGGTGCCTGCGACCAGATAGCTGGTGCGCTTCGACACGCTACCCGACGTCCGTGCGCCTAGTGCGCGCAGCGCCTCCTCCGCCTCCTCCCGCTTGCAACTCGACAAGGTACCGGTCAGCACGAACGTCAAGCCTGACAACGGCAGATCGGAGCCACGACGCTCGACATCAGGCCAGTGGACACCTGATTGCCGCAACGCCGCGATCATCGCGATGTTGTCCGGGTCCGCGAAGAAGCGCCCGACCGCACCGGCGCTCACTGGTCCGACGTCCGGGGTCTCCAAAATCGCTTCGATGCGAGCGCCGGCCAGCGCCTCGAGGCTGCCGAATTGCTCCGCCAGGGTACGGGCGGTCGTCTCGCCCACGTCGGAAATGCCCAGTGCGAACAGAAACCGCGCCAGCGTCGTGGACTTGCTGCGCTCGAGCGCCGCCAGCACGTTGGCTGCCGACCGCTCACCCATGCGCTCCAGTCCGGCCAGCTGCCCTGCGTCCAGTCGATAGAAATCGGCCGGCGTGTGCACCAGCCCGGCGTCTACCAATTGTTCGATCAACTTATCGCCCAGCCCCTCGATATCCATGGCCCGACGACTCGCGAAATGTTTGAGCCATTCCTTGCGCTGGGCGACGCACTGCTGCCAGCCACCGGCGCAACGCGCCACCGCCTCGTCCGCCGCGCGGACCACGGCCGAACCACACACTGGACAAAGGCTCGGCAGCACGATGGGCTTGGCATCGGCTGGACGGCGCTCCGGCATCACCCGCACGACCTCCGGTATGACATCGCCGGCCCGCCGCACGACCACTGTGTCGCCAATCCGCACGTCTTTGCGCGCCACTTCATCCATATTGTGCAGCGTCGCATTGCTGACAGTCACCCCGCCTACGAACACGGGCGCGAGCCTGGCCACGGGCGTCAGTGCACCGGTCCTGCCGATCTGGAACTCGACTCCCGTCAAGGTAGTTAGCTCTTCGTCCGCCGGAAACTTGTGCGCAATCGCCCAGCGGGGCGCGCGCGATACGTAGCCGAGCAACTGCTGGTCGTCACGCGCGTCGACTTTGTAGACGACGCCATCGATCTGGTACGGCAGCGCGCCGCGCCGCGCACCGATACGCTCGTAATAGGCCAGACAGCCTTCGACACCTTGCACGAGCGAGTTCTCAGGGCAGGTACGCAACCCCCAGGCACGCAATTGTGCCAACAACCTGGTCTGCGTTGTCGGCGGCGCAACTCCCTCGCATAGCCCGACAGCGTAGAAGAAAATCTCGAGCGGTCGCGCCGCTGTTACGCGCGCGTCGAGTTGGCGCAGGGACCCAGCTGCCAGATTGCGCGGATTGACGTAGGTCTTCTCGCCCCGCGCGACAGCCTCGCGGTTGACCTGTTCGAAACCGGCGAACGGCATGAATACTTCACCGCGCACTTCAACTCGCGCCGGTACGCGCCCCTGCAGGCGTTGCGGGACGCTGCGGATAGTGCGGACATTGGCAGTGACATCCTCGCCGGTCGCACCGTCGCCGCGCGTGGCTGCGCGCTGATAGATCCCATTGACATACAGCAGCGAGACAGCGAGCCCATCGAGCTTCGGCTCGACGGCGTACTCGATCGGATCGGAGTCGACTGCAGGCCGGCCCAGACGTTCGCGTACACGACGGTCGAAGGCGACGATGTCCGCCTCGGCGAACGCGTTGTCGAGTGACAACATCGGCACTTCATGCTTGACCTCGGCGAACTCGGCCGCAACTTGACCACTGACACGTTGGGTCGGCGAATCCGCCGTGACGAGTTCGGGATGCGCGGCCTCGAGTGCGCGCAACTCGGTCATCAATCGATCGTACTCGACGTCTGGGACCGACGGTTCGTCGAGGACGTAATAGCGATAATCGTGCTCTGCAATCGACTGCCGCAATTCCGCTATGCGGCGCGCTGGCGGTCGCGCCACGGCCTCAGCTTGCTCCGCCCATGGAGGCTGGGGAATCGGTCGTCGCAAACGTCGCGCGCAGATCGATCACGCGCGCGCTGGTCAACGGCGCGCCACGGGAATCCTGGAGGTCGCCGCCGAGTCGCTCGGCGAGCTGCCGGGCCACAGTCACCAATTCTTCGAACGTCACGCTGTCGGGCAACGGGCCAGGCAGCACGCCAAAAATGCTCAGCCCAACGAAGCGCTGCGAATCCATGGTGGCGAGGTCGAAGGTGCCCGGCTGCGTGAGTCCCGCCGCGCTCAGTACGACTCGACCGTCCGGCAGCGGCAGGTGAAAGATGTCGAACTTGCCGTGCCAGAAGCCCTCACTCGCAAGCGCCTGCCGCAGCAGATGGCCCGAGAACCGGGCGTCATCACCATCAGCTTGCGCACGCGCCACCAGTCTGACGCTGACCAGACGGCGCTCCTTCTCGGGCGGCCAATCCAGCACCATCCTCGCGGGCCGGACGGCAGTCTCCATGTCATCGACTGCGAGCAGCGTGTCGTCAACGATCGTCGTAGCGGTCGCGTCGACCTCCGGAGCACTGCGCGCGCTACCCGGCACGTCGACGGCGTGCTCTCGCACGACCGCCACACCCGCGCGCTTGCCCGGACCGGTCTCGGCGTCACTGTCTGCCGGCTGATCGTCGAATTCGATTACCGGCAGCGCACGTCGCGCAGCGCGTGCCGGCGGCGGCGTGCGTGCCTCGAGCGGCGAACTCGATTCCGCAGCAGTGCGCGGATCGTTGCCATGACTGGTACGCGGCAAACTACCGGTACGGCGGCGTTCCCAAATCACGATTGCGCCGATCAACAAGATCCCCAGTGCGAGCAGTATCCAGCGCAGCTCAGACATAGAGTGGATCAGGCACTCGCCATCCGCACCGCTTCATCGACGTCGACTGCGACGAGCCGCGAGCAGCCCGGCTCGTTCATGGTCACGCCGAGCAACGACGACGCGAGCTCCATGGTGACTTTGTTGTGGGTGATGAAGATGAACTGCACGCGACTCGACATCTCGCGCACGATTTCGCAGAAGCGCCCTACGTTGTATTCATCGAGAGGCGCGTCCACCTCGTCGAGCAGACAAAAAGGCGCCGGATTGAGATCGAAGATCGAGAATACCAGCGCCACGGCGGTCAGAGCTTTCTCGCCGCCCGAGAGCTGCGAAATCGAACTGTTGCGCTTGCCGGGCGGGCGTGCCATGACCGCCACGCCGGCATCGAGGATGTCGTCACCGGTCAGTTCCAGATAGGCGTGTCCACCACCAAACAAGCGCGGAAACTTTTCCTTGAGACCGGCGTTGATGCGATTGAAGGTGTCTTCGAAACGCGAGCGAGTCTCTTTCTCGATCTTGCGCATTGCCTGCTCGAGTGTGTCGAGCGCCGCAGTCACGTCGGCATGCTGTCGGTCGAGATACTCTTTGCGCTCGCTCGATTCCTTGAGCTCATCGATCGCTGCGAGATTCACTTGGCCGAGCTTTTCGATGTCGGCGCGGGTGGCGAGCAGGTTTTCTTCCCAGCCCAGCACGTTGGCTTCGGGCGCCAGTCCCTGGCTGATCTCCTCCAGATTGAAGCGCGTGGCGGCAAACTGCTCCAGCAGTCCTTCGCGACGAACCCGGGATTCCTGTGCCGCGAGGCGCGCCTGCTCCATCGCCTGCCTGGCATCGTCCACTCGCTGCGTTGCTGCCAACCGCCTCTCGTCGAGTGCGCGCAACTCAGCATCTGCCTCTTCGAGCGCGCGCCGCGCGCTCGCCAGCTCAGTCTCCACCTCGAGCCTCTTCGAGAGGAAATCCGCCAGCGCATTTTGCAGCTCGACGATCGGCTGATCACCGCTCGCCAATGCCGTTTCCAGCTCGGTGCAGCGCAGGGCGCTCTGCTCGCGCTGCTCCTGCATGCGCTGCAGTCCGACGCCCATGGACGCGATACTGGAACGCCGCGACTCGATACGGATCAGCAAGTCACGCGCCGCGAGCTGCGCACTCTGCGCTTTACTGCGCTCGGCAACGACTGCCTCGCGACGTTCCTCGCGCTCCGCCTCAAGCGTCGGTCGGCGCGAGTCGAGTGCATCGACCGTCACCAACCCGCGGTCGAGCTCGGCGCGCGCACGCGCCAGCGCATCCTGGGTCGCGCCCAACTCACGCCGTTGCTCGCCGCACTCGAGCTCGAGCCGCTCGCGTCGCAGCGTCGATTCATGTGCGCGTACGCGCACGCCCTCGAGCTGGCCTAACAAATCAGCGTGTTCACGATGTGCACCCTGGATGCGACTCTGCGTGGTGTCGCGGGCGGCTTCTGCCGCGGCCAGCTGCGCGCGCAATTCCTGCAGCTCCTGCTCGCGCGCCTGCACCTGCAACTCTGCCTGTGCGCGGTCGTGGCGCAAACGCTTGAGCCGCTGCTCGCGCTCGAGCACGCCTGCGTGCGGATCCTGTGCCCGATTGACCCGCAGCCAATCGCGGCCAACCCACTCGCCCGCAGTCGTGATCACTGACTCGCCAGCTGCCAGTCCACGACGCATCGCGAGCGCGGCGCCCAAGCTGTCAGCCACGCGCACGACGCTCAAAATGCCCACCACGGCCGCCGGACCGGTGACGCGCGCTGCCAGTGTGTCGTCGGCACCGCGCGTGGCACTGAGTTGTCCCTCGAGCATCATGACGCGACCGGCATCGAGCCGTTCGATCTGGCCGGCGACCTGATCGAGCTCCTCGACACACAGCGCTTCGAGATAGTCGCCGAGCGCGGTTTCAACTGCGCGCTCCCAACCTGCGTCGACTGTCACCTGTTCAGCGACACGCGAACGCTGATCGAGGCCGGCGGCGCTCAGCCATTCCGAGGTGCGTGCCTCGCCGCGACCCAGCGCAGCGCGCTGCAGCGCTTCGACGGAAACCGTTTCGGCACGCACCCGGTCACGCTCGACGCGCGCTGACTCGAGCTGCTTCTCGAGTGCAAACTGCGACGCGCGGAGCTGCTGTGTCCGGTCGAGGGCCTGCTTGAGCGAACGCGCCAGTTCGTCCGCCAACTCACGCGCGCTGGATTCCTGCGTCGTCAGGCCGGATAACAGGTCGCTCGACTCTTGCGACCCGATCGTCTCACGCTCGACTTCCAGTCGGTCCAGTTGCGCTGCGATGCGCCGCAGCTGGTTCTCGAGCTGTTCGATGCGCGCCCGCTCCACCTGCGTGGTCTGATGGGCTGCACCCGCGTCGCGATTGAATTCTTCCCAGCGATGCTGCCAGTCGGCGAGCGCCTGCTCCGCCGCCGCCAGGTCTTCCTGCACCGCGGCTTCGACCGCCTGCGCAGCCTCCAGATCCGGACGCAGCGATTCCAGCTCGCTCCGCAGCTGCTCCAGCTCGCGCGTGTCGCGTTCGATATGCGAACCCAGATCGCTGACGCTTGCACGCGCCTGCGATAGCTCGTTGGCTTGCCGTTGGCGCAGCTCGCGCGTGTGCTGAATGGTCTGCTCGGTGCGCGTGATCTCAGCGCCGATTTCGTAGTAGCGGCCCTGGACGCGCGCGACCAGTTCGCCTTGCTCAGCATGAAACGTGCGCTGCGTTTCGATCGCCGCCTCTGCAGAGCGCTGATCGGCCAGCGCGCTCTGCATGGCAAGATCGCGCTCCCGCACCGTGCTGTCGTGGACTTCGACGCCGCTGTCGAGCTCCCGCAGCCGCAAGGCCAGCAATTCGGCCGTAAGCCGCCGCTCGGTTTCCTTCAGAGCCTGATAACGTCGCGCAGTGGCAGCCTGTCGCTGCAGATGCCGGATCTGCTTGTCAACCTCGTCGCGCACGTCCTGCAGACGTTCGAGATTCTCGCGAGTCTCGGCAATACGGCCTTCCGTCTCTTTGCGCCGCTCCTTGTATCGCGAGATGCCCGCGGCTTCCTCGACGAACATCCGCATGTCGTCTGCTTTCGCCTCGATGACGCGCGAGATCATGCCCTGTTCGATGATCGCGTAGCTGCGCGAGCCGAGACCCGTGCCGAGGAAAAGTTGCGTGATGTCCTTGCGTCGGCAGCGCGAGCCGTTCAGAAAATAGGCGGAGGTGCCGTCGCGCGACACGGTGCGCTTGAGCGAGACCTCGTTGTAGTCGGCATACGGCCCGGCGAGCTTGCCGTCGGAATTATCGAAGATCAGTTCCACGGACGCGCCGCCCACCGGCTTGCGCGTGCCGCTGCCATTGAAAATGACATCCGCCATACTGTCGCCGCGCAGATGTTTCGCAGACAATTCGCCCATCACCCAGCGCACCGCGTCGATGACATTGGACTTGCCGCAGCCGTTCGGTCCGACCACACCCGTCAGATTGTTGGGGAACGACACCGCAGTTGGGTCGACGAACGATTTGAAACCCGCGAGCTTAATCTTGGTGAGGCGCATCGATATTCCAACTGCAATCGGGACGGTTCGGTCGGGCGCGTACTCGCGCGGGCGCTAGTGTAGAGTAAACGGTCGAACCTTTCGATGCACTCGAACACGCGCCATGACGACCCAAGCCACCACGACCATCGAGACTTTTGCGAATCCCAACGTTGCAGTGGATTACACGATCCGCATGACAATGCCGGAGTTCACCTGCCTGTGCCCGAAGACCGGTCAGCCTGACTTCGCGACGTTCGAGCTCGAATTCGTCCCTGACAAACTCTGCATAGAATTGAAATCGCTGAAGCTGTATCTTTGGTCGTTCCGCGAGCGCGGCGCTTTTCACGAAGCAGTGACCAATGAGATTGCCGATGCGCTGGCCCAGGCCTGCCAGCCGCGGTTCCTGCGCCTCTGCGGCACTTTCAATGTACGTGGCGGTATCTATACCACGGTGGTCGTCGAGCGGCGGCAGCCGGGTTGGGTCGCACCCGTTGCAGTGGCCTTGCCCTGAGCCAAACGCAAGCGTCGCCACTCGCCGACAGGGTAAACAGCCGTAAGCTGAACGCTGACGCCAGCGCTGGACGTGCGACGTTGCGCCGGTATAATCGCGCGTCCTTTTAGCCGGTCCTGCCGGCGCAGGAGGCCAGATGGCAACCAAGAAAGCCGCGAAACCTGTCAGGTCCGCCGCGAAATCAAAGACCAGGAAGGTTGAGAGGAAGGCTGTGCCCGCAAAATCCGCTGCTCGCAAATCGAGCGCCAAGAAAACCCCCGCTACGAAGCGCTCGCCAGTACGTAAGGCTGCCGCAGCCGCAAAGTCTCCGCGTGCACCCGTCAAGTCGACCGAGAGCGTCGCGGACAAGCCAGTCGTTACGACGGCCAAACCGTCGAGCCCACCCCAGCGGTCGTCGTCGGGCAATGGCGGTGTGGTCGCAGTCGGCGTCGTTACTCGCCCCAATTCGGCAGCCGCGCGGCACAACCTGGCCGTGCAGAATCAGGATGCCGACGACGGCGACGATACCGGTAGTCTGCTGGCCGGCCCAAGGAACGTGCAGCCGTACATCGCCAAGCGTGGCGAGCAGTACATGAGCAAGGAGCAGCTGGACCACTTCCGCACGATCCTGACCAGCTGGAAGCGTGATCTGATGGAAGAAGTCGATCGCACTGTCTCGCACATGAAAGACGAAGCCGCCAATTTTCCGGACCCGAACGATCGCGCGACTCAGGAAGAGGAATTTAGCCTCGAGTTGCGCACCCGCGATCGCGAACGCAAGCTGATCCGCAAGATCGACGAAGCGCTGAAGCGTATCGACGACGGCTCGTACGGCTATTGCCTCGAGACTGGTGAGGAAATCGGCGTCAAGCGGCTCGAGGCCCGGCCGGTAGCCACGCTCAGCATCGAAGCCCAGGAGCGCCGCGAGCGCCGCGAGCGCCAGTACGGCGATCGCGACGATCGTTACCGCTAGACCTGTTCCCGCGCCGGTTTCGATCGGGCGGTTCGCGCCCTCGCCGACCGGCCCATTGCATCTCGGCTCGCTGGTCGCGGCTGTCGGCAGTTCTCTCGACGCAGCCGCGCGCGGCGCTCGCTGGCTCGTCAGGATCGAAGACCTTGATACGACACGTGTCATTCCTGGGTGCGCTGCCACCATGCTGGCAACGCTCGCTGCTTTCGGCTTCGAGTGGGATGGCGAGGTCCTGTATCAGAGTGACCGTCTCGACGCCTATCGCCATACGCTCGCCCAGCTGCGCGCCGAACAGCGCACGTTCGAATGCAGCTGCTCACGCAAGACCTTGGCCGAAACCGATACCCAGCGCTATCCAGGCACCTGCCGCAATGGGCCAACCGCCCCAGGCGTGACGGCCACCCGCCTGCGGGCCGACGATACTGCAGTCGTCGCTTTCCACGACTTTTTCCAGGGCCAGCAGCGCATCGCGCTACGCGACCTCGGAGACGTAATCGTTAGGCGCCGCGATGACGTACCGAGCTACCAACTGGCGGTGGTCGTGGATGATGCCTGGCAAGGAATCACGCATGTCGTACGAGGACATGACCTGCTGTCGAGCACACCCTGGCAGATCTGGCTGCAGCGCAGCCTGCGTTTGCCGCAGCTGCACTATGGCCATCTGCCCCTCGTACTCGAGGCGGATGGCGCCAAGCTGGCGAAATCGCGGCATGCCATCGCGCTGGACGTTGCCCACGCGCCGGCGCTGCTGCACGAGGCGTTGCGTCTGCTCGCCCAGCAACCGCCGGCCGAATTGCGGCGCGCCAGTATCGCGGAGATCTGGCAGTGGGCCAGAGCACACTGGCAACCGGCGCGCATTCAGGGCCGCGCTGCCGTCTACCTGTCACCACACAGCGACAGTTTTTAGGCGGCTCGCAACATATCTGTACGCGGCTTTGCGCGAATGTACTATCGTTGCTGTTCGTCGAGCGGAACTGACCGCAGCAACCATCAGGGTGATCCATGAGCGACCCGCGCATCATCAAGAAGTACCCCAATCGCAGACTCTACGATACGGTCGAAAGTCGTTACATCACCCTGGCCGACGTACGCAAGTTGGTAGTCGAACGCATCGAGTTCATGGTCGTGGACAAGAAAACCCAGCAGGACATCACGCGCACGATTCTGCTGCAGGTGATTGCCGAGCAGGAAAATGGTGTCGGCCCGGTGATGAGTCGCGACTTCCTCGCGCAGATCATTCGCTCCTATGGCGGCGCCACCCAGGGCGTCCTCGGCAGCTATCTCGAGCAGAGCCTCAAGCTGTTTGCCGCACAGCAACGGGATCTGCGCGACCGGGTACGCAATGTGGTGGAAATCGATCCGGTCGACACCATTGCCGGCGTCGCGCAGCGCAACTACCAGCGCTGGCGGTTGGTGCAGGATGAAATTCTGCGCACGCTGATGAACGCCAATGCTGCTGGCGGTCGCGTGTCGGGCGAGGACAAAGCACCGGACAGCCCCATTCTAGCGGACGACGAACAACGTTCCAGCAACGTCGCCTGACACCAGGCGGCGTTTGCCCGCGTACTATTCGTCCACGCCCCGCATCGATAGGCGGACGCGGCCCTGGCGGTCGACCTCGAGTACCTTGACCCGCACCACATCGCCCTCGTTCAGCTTGTCGGACACGCGCTCGACGCGCTCCTCGCTGATCTGGGAGATATGCACGAGACCATCCCGGCCAGGCAGAATAGTGACGAACGCGCCGAAATCCATCAGGCGTGCCACCTTGCCCTCGTAGACCCGACCGACTTCGACGTCGGCTGTGATCAGCTCGATACGTGCCTGGGCTTCGCGGCCCGCGGCGCCGGAGACGCTCGCAATCCGCACCGTACCGTCATTGTCGATATCGATCGTCGTGCCCGTCTCTTCGGTAATCTGGCGGATCACCGCTCCGCCCTTGCCGATCACATCGCGAATCTTCTCCGGATCGATCTTCAGCGTAATGATCGAGGGCGCCCAGTCGGACATCTTCTCGCGCGTGCTCGGCAGCACCTTGTTCATTTCGCCGAGGATGTGCAGTCGACCCGTGCGCGCCTGCGCGAGCGCCACCTTCATGATCTCGGGCGAAATGCCCTCGACCTTGATGTCCATCTGCAGCGCTGTCACGCCATCCTGCGTACCGGCAACCTTGAAGTCCATGTCGCCCAAGTGATCTTCGTCGCCGAGGATGTCGGTGATCACCTTGAAGCGCTCGCCTTCGAGCACCAGGCCCATGGCGACACCGGCGACCGGCGCCTTCAAAGGCACGCCCGCGTCCATCATGGAGAGCGAGGCACCGCAAACGGAGGCCATCGACGAGGAACCGTTCGACTCCAGGATCTCAGAGACGACGCGGATGACGTAAGGGAATTTCTCCATGTCGGGCATCACGGCCAGCACGCCACGGCGCGCCAGATTGCCGTGACCGATTTCGCGACGCTTGGGCGAACCCATCATCCCCGTCTCGCCGACCGAGAAGGGAGGAAAGTTGTAGTGGAACATGAACGGCTCGCGGCGCTCGCCTTCCAGCGCGTCGATCATTTGCGCATCGCGGCCCGTACCGAGGGTCGTCACGACCAGCGCCTGCGTCTCGCCGCGGGTGAACAGCGCCGAACCGTGGGTACGTGGCAGCACGCCCGCCTTGATGGTAATCGGCCGCACTGTCACGGCGTCGCGGCCGTCGATCCGGGGCTCACCATTCAGGATGCGCTGCCGCACGATGTTGCTCTCGAGCTTGTGCAACGCGGTGTCGACGTCGTCCTCGGTGAACTTGGGCGCATCCCCGGAGGCCAGCGTCGCAATGGCAGCCGCCTTGATTTCAGCAACCCGCTCGTAGCGCTTTTGCTTCTCGGTGATTTTGTACGCAGCCTCGAGATCGGCGCGGGACTGGGTCGCTATGGCCTTGTCCAGCTCGGCACTGGTTGCCGACGGCGCAAACTGCCAGCGCGGCTTGCCAGCGGCCTTCACCATCTCGTTGATCGCGCGGATCGCCACTTGCATCTGCTCGTGACCAAACACCACCGCGCCGAGCATCACCTCTTCACTGAGACCGCTCGCCTCCGACTCGACCATCAGCACGGACTTCTCGGTGCCGGCGACGATCAGATGCAGCTGCGACGCCTTCAGCTCGGTTGCCGCTGGATTCAACAAATACTTGCCATCCTTGTAGCCGACACGCGCGGCGCCGATCGGACCACTGAACGGCACGCCGGACAGCGCCAAGGCAGCCGAGGCACCCAGCAGTGCCGGAATGTCGGCATCGATTTCCGGATCCAGCGAGACCACGGTGGCTACCACCTGGATGTCGTTGTAGAAGCCGTCAGGGAACAACGGCCGTATCGGCCGATCTATCAGGCGCGAATTGAGGGTTTCCTTCTCCGATGGGCGGCCTTCGCGCTTGAAGAAGCCGCCGGGGATACGACCAGCGGCGTAAGTCTTCTCGATGTAATTGACGGTCAGCGGAAAGAAGTCGCGCCCCGGGGTCGGCTCCTTTCTCGCGACAGCGGTCACGAGAACGACGGTATCGCCCATCGTTACGTATACGGACGCGTCGGCCTGGCGCGCGAGCTCGCCCGTTTCGAGCGTTACGGTCTGGGCGCCAAAGGCGAATGAAGTTTTGTATGCGGTCACGATGGACTCCCTATCGAGGCCCCATGCCCCGAGTCCTGCTAAGAACGATTGTTAGTAATGGAATGCACAAGGGCCGCGAATAAACGCGGCCCGTGCGTGAAAACTTGGACTAGCGGCGCAAGCCGAGGCGCTCGACCACTTCCTGATACTTCGCCGGCCTGGTGGCCTTGAGATAATCGAGGAGCTTGCGACGCTGATTGACCATCTTGACCAGACCGCGTCGGGAACTGTGATCGGCCTTGTGGGCGCCGAAATGCTCCCCCAAGCCGCTGATGCGCTGAGACAGCAGCGCGATCTGTACTTCTGGCGATCCGGTGTCCTTGGGATCGCGGCGGTAGTCGCTGATGACGCCGCGCGTTTGCTCAGGTGTAAGAGCCATGCGAATCAAAACCTCTGATGCTTGAGATACATACCCGTAATTTCGGCTGCGAAGTGTACCTATAGGGGTTGCGGTAAACAAGGCGCAACAGGCACTTACGTCGAGTCCAGTGGCACGAACAGGCGACGCGGCAGCACTACCTCACCGACGATTTCACCCAGACCCAGAAACTCCCCTGGTGCTGCCAGCGCATAGAGCCGCACCCGCAGCGTGTCCTGGCCCGGCGCGCGCCCCCGCGCCGCGACTGACGGCCCACCGGGGACGTTCTGCGGCACAGTCGCCACTGCCAGCGCGACCGAGCGACCTTGGCGCAAAGCGCTCACGTCGTGCGGCGCAAACGCCAGTGCCGGCAACGACTGCACCGCGCTGTCTGCCCGCTTGAGGTGCGCCACCACCGCCTGCGCCGGGTCCGCCAGCAGCTCCTCCAGGCTCACCATCGTTTGCGCCTCGAAGGGCTCCACCGATAGCCGACGTAGCTCGTCGACGTGGCCACAGGTGCCGAGGGCCGTGGCAATCTGCTCGGCCAGCACCCGGACGTAAGTGCCCTTCGAGCACTCGCACTCCAGCACCAGCCGCGCGTCGCCCTGCGCCAGCAGTTCGAGTCGATAGAGCTCGACGCGACGCGGCTTGCGCTCCACTTCGATGCCAGCACGAGCCAGGCGATACAGCGGCTCGCCATCGCGCTTGAGAGCCGAGTACATCGGCGGAACCTGCCACTGCTCGCCACGCAAACTCGCCAACTGCGCTTTGATTGCGCCGGCTTCCAAGCTCGGCACCAGCCGCGTCTCGGCCACCGTGCCTTCCGTATCGCCAGTGGTCGTACGTGTTCCAAGTGCGATGCCGAAACGGTAGGCCTTGCGTCCACCCTCGATCAGCGCGATTACCTTGGTTGCTTCGTCGAGGCAGATCGGCAACATGCCGGTTGCAAGTGGATCGAGGGTACCGAGATGGCCCGCCTTGCGCGCACCCAACGCCCGCCGGACAGTCTGCAAGGCGCGGTTCGAAGACAGGCCGAGCGGCTTGTCGAGCAACAGGATTCCGGTCGGCATCCGGCAGTTGCTGGGCGGCAGCAGGCCGTCAGGCCGGCTTGCTGTCGTCTTCGTCGTGCACCTGACGATCCGTCTCGACCGCCTGGTCGATCAGCCGCGACAAGTTTGCGGCGCGGTCGATCTGCTCGTCGACGACGAACTGCAGGCGTGGCGCGTGCCGCAGGCCCAGCGACCGGCCGACAGCCCCGCGCAAGAATCCGGCAGCGTGCGCCAGGCCCTGCTGAATCTCATCGAGTTCGGCGGCGCTGCGCCCGCCGCCAAACGGCACGAAGTAGATCTTTGCTTCGCTCAGATCCGGGGTCACCTGAACTTCGGTAACAGTGATATTGCCGACGCGCGGGTCCTTGACCTCGCGCGCGATCAGCGCCGCCAGCACGCGCTGCAATTCGCTGCCGACGCGCGAGCGCCGCTGATTCCTGTCTGGTGTCACACTAACACCTGATCACTGCAGCGTGCGCGCGACTTCGACGCGCGAATAGCACTCGATCTGATCGTCGACACGGATGTCCTGGTAGTTCTTCACGCCAATGCCGCACTCCGTTCCCGCGCGCACTTCATTCGCCTCATCCTTGAAGCGACGCAACGACTCCAGTGCGCCTTCGAAGATCACCACATTGTCACGCAGTACCCGGATCGGATTGTTGCGCTTCACCACGCCTTCGGTGACCAGGCAACCCGCTACTACGCCAAACTTGCTGGAACGGAACACCTCCCGTACCGTCGCCGTTCCCAGGATCGTTTCCTTGATCTCGGGCGCGAGCATGCCGCTCATCATCTGTTTGACGTCGTCGATCGCTTCGTAGATTACGCTGTAATAGCGCAGATCGACGTCGCTGTCCTTGAGTGCATCGCGCGCGCCAGCATCGGCGCGGACGTTGAAACCAATGATCAGCGCTTTGGATGCCGCTGCCAGCTGCACGTCGGACACTGTGATGCCGCCGACACCACTGGCGATGATCTTCACCTGCACTTCATCGGTCGAGAGTTTGGCCAGCGAATCGCGCAGCGCTTCCGCACTGCCCTGCACATCGGTCTTCAGCATGACGGCGATTACGCCTGCCTGCTGCTCACCCATGGTCGCGAACACATCCTGGATCGACGAGGCCTGCTTGGCGAGCTTGACGTCGCGATACTTGCCCTGACGATAGAGGGCCACCTCGCGGGATTTGCGTTCGCTCTCCACCGCCAACAGTTCTTCCCCGGCATTGGGCGCACCTGAAAGGCCCAGCACCTGCACCGGAAATGACGGACCGGCTGACTGCACGGCCTTGCCGGTTTCGTCGAACATGGCGCGCACACGGCCAAACTCGGCCCCCGCGATGATCGGATCGCCGGCTTTCAGCGTCCCTTTCTTGACGAGCACCGTCGCCACTGCGCCGCGACCCTTCTCGATCGAAGATTCGATCACGATGCCAGTTGCCAGACCGTTCACCGGCGCCTTGAGCTCGAGGACTTCTGACTGCAACAGGATCGAATCGAGCAATTGGTCGATACCCTGGCCCGTCTTGGCGGACACCGGCACGAAGATATTCTCGCCGCCCCAGTCTTCGGGAATGACCTCGTGTTTCGCGAGCTCCGTGCGGACGCGCTCCATGTCTGCATCGGGCTTGTCGATCTTGTTCACTGCCACGACGATTGGCACGCCCGCCGCGCGCGCATGTTGCACGGCCTCGATGGTCTGCGGCATCACGCCATCGTCAGCGGCCACCACCAGCACCACGATATCCGTCGCCTTGGCGCCGCGCGCGCGCATCGCCGTAAAGGCCGCGTGACCCGGCGTATCGAGGAAGGTGACGATGCCTTTCGGCGTCTCGACGTGATAGGCGCCGATGTGCTGCGTAATGCCGCCCGCCTCGCCTGCGGCCACCTTGGCGCGCCGGATATGATCGAGCAGCGACGTCTTGCCATGATCGACATGGCCCATCACGGTTACCACGGGCGGCCGCGGTTGATCGTCGTCCGGCGCGGCTGCGCCCTGCAAGTCGATCTCGATCTGATCGTCCTTCAGGACTTTGGCAACATGTCCCATTTCTTCGACCACCAGCACAGCCGTGTCCTGGTCGATCGGCTGATTGATGGTGGCCATGACACCCATGTTCATCATCGTCTTGATGACTTCCGTGGCCTTGACCGCCATCTTCTGCGCAATCTCCTGCGCCGTGATCGTCTCGCCAATGCTCACTTCGCGTTTCACGGGTGCGGTCGGCATTTCGAACGCGTGGCGCGCTTCGACCGCCATGCCGGAACCCGTCGTGCGCTCACGGACCCGCTTTTTCTTCTTGCGTTTCGACGCGTCGCCGACGACATGTAGTTCCTGCCTGCCGTAGCGGGTGCCGCGATCACCGCGTGCGGGTGTGTCACTGGACGATCTCGCTGGCCGCTCGATGACCACAGGCACCTCGGCGGGTCGTCGAGACTTGTCGAATTCGTCGCGCGCGCGCTGCTCTTCCTGCGCGCGTCGCGTTTCTTCTGCAGCCTTCTTGCGCGCCGCTTCGTCTTCAATGCGCTTACGGTTCTCGAGCTCGATGCGCTCGCTTTCGAGCCGCGCGGCCTCCTGCCGCTCGCGTTCCAGCCGCTGCTGCTCCTCGAGCTCGCGCTGCTTGCCGCCGGTATCCTCGTGCTGCTGACGCGCCTGCTCCTCGAGCACGTCACGTTTGACGTAGGTGCGCTTCTTGCGCACTTCGACATTGACTGTACGAGCACGGCCCTGCATGCCCGCGAGCTTCAGCTCGCTGGTCATCTTGCGCTTCAGTGTGATCTTGGGTGGCGCCGCAGCCCCTGCCCCGCTGCCACCGCTATCCTTTTCGCCATGCGAACGTCGCAGATGACTCAGAAGCTCGAGCTTGGCCTCGTCGCTGATCAGGTCATTAGGGCCGGTCACCGTGATGCCGGCGGATTCCAGCTGCACCAGCAGCCGATCGACCGGGACCTTCAGCACCTCGGCGAATTGTGAAACCGTTACGTCCGACATATAACTACTTCCTCAAACTCTCTGAATTCGTGGTCCCGCGGGCCGAACTCAGCTCGCCTCGCCCTCGAACCAGATTTCGCGCGCTTTCATGATCAGTTTGCCGGCCTCTTCGGGCGACAGATCTGTTATGTCCTCGAGATCATCGACCGCCTGCTCAGCCAGCTCTTCGCGCGTGCGCACGCCACGGCGTGCCAGCGCCAAGGCGAGGTCTGGCTTCATACCCTCGAGCAGCAACAAATCTTCCGCGGGCATGTTGCTGTCGAGCGTCTCCTCGCTCGCGATCGCCTGGGTCAACAGCACGTCGCGCGCGCGGTTGCGCAGTTCCTTGACCATCTCTTCGTCGAACTCTTCGATCGACATGAGTTCAGACTGCGGCACATAGGCGACTTCTTCCACGGTCGAGAAACCTTCCTGCACGAGAATCGCGGCCAAGTTCTCATCCACGTCCAGCAGCTTCTTGAAGTTCTCGACCAGCGCCTTGGATTCCGTCTCGCTCTTGGCCTCGGCGTCAGACTCGGTCATGACGTTAAGTTCCCAGCCGGTCAGCTGGCTGGCGAGCCGAATATTCTGGCCACCGCGGCCGATGGCCTGCGAGAGCTTGTCCTCGGCCACCGCGATGTCCATGCTGTGCGATTCCTCGTCGACCACGATCGACTGCACTTCGGCCGGCGACATCGCATTGATGACGAACTGCGCCGGGTTGGCATCGTAGGGAATGATATCGACGCGCTCGCCGGCAATTTCGTTCGACACAGCCTGCACGCGCGAGCCACGCATGCCGACACAGGCGCCGACCGGATCGACCCGGGCCTCGAGGCTCTTCACGGCGATCTTGGCGCGTACCCCAGGATCGCGGGCCGCGCCCAGTATCTGGATCAGGCCTTGCCCGACTTCCGGGACTTCGAGCTTGAAGAGCTCAATGAGGAATTCGCGCGCGGTGCGTGTCAGGAACAGCTGGGGGCCGCGCGGCTCCGGGCGCACTTCGCGCAAGAACGCCTTGATGCGATCCTGGCTTTTGACGATTTCGCGCGGAATCATGTCCGAGCGCGGTATGAAGCCTTCCGCGTTGCCGCCGAGATCGACGTACACACCATTGCGATCGACACGCTTCACGACGCCCGATACGAGTGTGCTGACGCGATCTTGATAGGCTTCGACGACCTGCGCACGTTCAGCCTCGCGCACCTTCTGCACGATCACCTGCTTGGCCTGCTGGGCGGCGATGCGCCCGAACGCCACGGATTCCATCGATTCCTCGACATAGCCCTCGGTTACCGCCTTGGGATCCATATCGAGTGCATCCTCCAGCCGCAGCTCCCGATCTGGCGTCTCGAGCTCGGTCGAGTCGTCCGCAAAGACTTTCCAGCGACGGAACGTGTCGTAGTCGCCAGTCTTGCGATCGATCGCGACGCGCACGTCCCATTCCTCGTTGTGCTTCTTGCGGGTGGCAGCCGCGAGCGCCGCCTCGAGCGCCTCGAAGATGATCTCCTTGTCGACGCCCTTCTCGTTCGAGACGGCATCGACCACCATCAGGATTTCCTTGTTCATGCTGCTAACACCTCAACACCCCAGCGCACACCGCGGATCCGCACGCGAATCACTCCGGCACCATTCGCGCCCGACAAATGTCGGCATACGCGATCTTGACCTGCTCACCATCGACTTCGAGCTCGATGCCCAACTCGTCCGCCGCCAGCAGCGCGCCCGTATAGCGCTTGCGCCCGGCCCGCGGACTTACCAATTCAACCTTCACCCGCGCCCCCGCAAAGCGCGCAAAGCGCGCAAAGCGCGCAAAATGCGCCGGCTTCACCAACAGGCGATCGAAACCCGGCGACGACACCTCGAGCGAATACGCGCTCGGGATCGGGTCGTCTTCATCGAGCACAGCCGCCACGGCGCGACTCACCTGCTCGCAATCCGCAATGCCGATCCCCTCGCCGCCGTCTATATACAGCCGCAGCGTGCCGCCGCCACGGCCGGGGACGAACTCCACTTCGATCAGTTCGTAGCCCAGCTGCTCGATCACTGGCTCGAGCAGCGCGGTGACACGTTCACGGATGTCCGTCGCCATGCGCTGCTACCTACGCCTCCAAGCACCGGCACCACGAGAGCCCGGCCAATAAAAAAGGGCCTCGAGGCCCTGATCCAATCGTTCTTCTGCCACACGCCCGAGGCAGCTACACCTCGGCTTGCGGTGATCCCGGCCAGGGATCCAAACAAAAAAAGCCCCCGCGGGGGCTTCTTTAATCAAGCACTTGAGCAAGATTTCTCATGCTCAACGGAGTATCCGGACCAACCGTCTACCCACCGCGGCCGCGCATTGTACGGCATCACGGTGAAAGGCGCAAAAACTCGGCGCGGCAGCCACGGTCGACCCACAGACCGCGACCGTCGAGACCCCAGCTGACGCCCTCGGTACAAGCGGAACGGCTCAATTGCTGCTGCACGCGTGCGCGCTGCGCAAGAGCTGCGTCGCAATAGCTGCGCGCGTTGTCCACGGACTCGCAACGAATCGTGGTGGGAACACTGGCCACCGGCGCCGATTGAATCGCGGGCAACGAACCGGTGGTCGTGGAAGCTGCATAGCCGCGGCCACGATTGCCGACGTAATCGAGCACGATCTCGACGCGACAGCCCTGGTCGGCCCAAACGCCGCGTTCGGTCACGCCGAAGGTTCGGCCAGATTCGCAAGCGCTGCGCGACACCTGGCGAAAACTGCGCATGGCGTAGCCGCTCAAGTCCAGGGGACAGTCTGCGCGCCGACCATCGCGCGATGCGCAGGTCATCGTCCGCGGCGCGGTGCCGCCCGCGAGCTGCTGATCGGTGCGCGGTGCAAACACGAAATCGGCACGACAGCCCTGCTCGACGTAGACGCCCCGATCGTCCCAGCTCCAGTTCTGGCCATCGATGCACAGGGTGCGCGATAACTGCCGGACATCTTGCAGCGCGTAAGCGGACAGGTCCGCCGGGCAACTGCCGCGCCGCCCATCCTGCGACTCGCAGCGCAGCCTCTTGTTGTTACCACCTGCGCCCAGGGCCGCTGGCGCATCGTTGCGCAGCGAGAAATAGAACGAGCCGCCGCAGCCCTGTTCGGTCCACAAGGCCGCATCGTCATAGCCGAAATTGCGGCCGACCTCACAACGCGACCCCGCGCCGTCGATCACGCGGGAAAATACGTAGCCGCGCAGATCGGCGCCACATTGTTGCCGTGCCAGCCCGCGCGACTCACAGATTACGCGCTGCTCCGTCGGCCGTGCCGCCGAAAACGCGGACTGTGCCCGCGCGTGCCCAACGCCGAGCGATACCAATCCCACTAACACGATAGCCGTGACTGCACGCATTGCGGATCCTCCCTGGATAATCCGACGCCACTCGACACCGACTGTAGCACGCGCGCGCCTTGTGGCCGATCGTCTGATCGAGGCATGATCCTAAGCTGTGTACGACAATTGGCCCATCAATATTCTCGTCGTCGTCGTGACGGTCCTGTCAGTGGCCATGTGCGTCTCGATACACTACGAGGGCCTGCAATGGCTCTCCGGTGCCCTGCAGAAGTTTGGCAGTGCCAAACGGCGCAAAGTGCTGTACGGGGTCTATGCCGTTATCTGCTTGCACGTGATCGAAATCTGGCTGTTTGGCATAGCGTACTGGGCGCTGTTGGCCATGCCCGAGACCGGCACGATCGAGGGGCTCGCGCATGGGCACATCTTCGACTTCGTCTATCTCTCGGCGACTACCTACACGACTGTCGGTTTCGGCGACATCTCGCCGGTCGGCCCAATCCGATTTGTTGCGGGCACCGAAGCGCTGATCGGCTTCATTTTGCTCACCTGGTCCGCGTCGTTTCTATACCTGGAAATGGAGCGCTTCTGGACTCGCCGCTAGCGGCGTGTACGCCAGCCTGCCAACCGGTCCCCGCAAGCGTACGTTGTGCAAACTGCAGCGGCGACGCTTCCAGCTCCGTCGCCAGCGTGGCGTTCCAGCGGTTGAGAAAGCCAAACAGTGCGATGACCGCAACGATCTCCACCACTTGTGGCACCGAGTAATGCTCCTTGAGCGCTGCGAATTCCGCATCGGTGACGCCGTTCGGTGTCTGGCCCGCACCCCGTGCAACGCGCAGCGCCGCACGCTCAGCTGCATCGAACAGCGGGCTGGTCTCGAACGAGGGCAATGCCGCGATCTTCGCCTCGGCAGTCCCGAGCTTCGCCGCACCATGCGCCGTATGCGCGACACAATACTGACAGCCCGCTGCCCAGCTCGACATCATGCCCAGCAACCGTTTCAGCTCGAAACTCACGTCTCCCTCGCCGTAGATGGCGCGCATGAAGGGCCCTGCGACCCGCAGATACTCCGGTTTGTGCGCCATGGCCAATGCGTCATTGGCGATGAAGCCCATATAGGCCTCGGCGTCTTTGACGACTGCGACCAGATCTTCTGGCAGGGAATCGAGTGTTGCGGGTTCCAGTCGTGGCATTTGCAGCATCCTCTCGCTAACTGACGAAGTAACTATAGATCGAAGGTGTCAGCGAGCCGACTTGTCCGCCCGCTCGGTATCAGCTGCCACCCGGAATCCAAGCATGAAGCTGCGATAACTGGCGGGGTCGGTGGATCGCACCGAGGCACGCGCCCAGCCTGGACCACTGATCCAGCCGCCGCCCATCGGCGTGCGGCGCGCACACACGCCCCCGTCGGCCGCCAGCCACGCGCTACCGTCCAATGGTGCGTCGGTGAGATCGTCGTGCCAGCAGTCTGCCGTCCACTCCCAGGCGTTGCCCACCATGTCGTACAGCCCAAACGCGTTCGGCTTGAATTGCTTGCCGCGCGAGGTGTATTCGAATCCGTCGTTGCAGTTGAACTCCTGCCGCTCCGGAAACCGTCGTTTGAAGGTGTTGTCAGCGATATTGGCGTACCGACACGCTTCTTCGGAGTTGTTACCCCAATGCCAGGCCGCATCGCTGCCCGCGCGCGCCGCGTACTCGAATTCCACCGACGACGGCACGCGATACGCGCGGCCAGTCCTCATGCTGAGCCAGCCCGCATAGGCCGCAGCGTCCTCATAGCTCACGCACAGCACCGGCTCATCGTCTCGCTGGATGAAGCCCGGATTGCGCCAGTCATGCGCGCTCACATAGCCGTAAACGCCGTTCCAGAAGTTGCAACCCATTGGCCCCGGCTTGCCATCGAGCTCGCCACGCGGCATTGGATACCCCGAGTCGGCGATGAACGCCGCGAATTGCGCGCGGCTCACTTCGGTCTCGGCCAGCGCGAACGGGCGCGCGATCGTGGCCGTCGTGCGGATGCGCTCATTCGCCTTGCGATCGAAAGCATCAGGACCCGCACCAATAGTCACCGAACCCGCCGGCACGACCACCATCACCGGGCAGTCGGGGCAATCCTGGAAACTGGCCGCAGCCACTGAAGCGGCCTTGTCCGCCGCCGCAGCTGGCCAAGCGCACAGCCCGGCAGCCACCAACGTCGCCAACATCCCCAAGGCGCGCTTGCAACCTGTCACGCAGCTCTCCCGACACATCCTGCCATCGCTCGCATGAGTCTATCGTCCTCAACGCTACCCATGCGCTATGTTGGCAGCAAACTGGCCGGGAGGCGAAATGCAGGACTACTTCAAGGACTAGGGTGGCGCTGGTACAAGGCGGCTCCAGCGGCATGGGTCGGGCGGTCGCCTGCACACTCGGCGTAGCCGGCGCTACCGTGATTGTGGGCGCCCGCAGCCGGGAAGATTGCCAGGCAACCGCCGATCACATCCAGGCCGGCGGCGGTGTGGCTCGCGCACTGCCGGTAGACGTCATCGACGCGGTCTCGTTGGCAACGCTGTTCGAGTTGCTCGAGCAACACTTCGGGCGACTGGACTTGGCTGTCAACGATGTCGGCGCAACGTTCGGCCAGTCGAACACCCATGAAACGCCACCTGAGCGATTCGCCAGAACCCTGGCTGTCAATCTGATGGGCACCTTTCGCTGCCTGCAGCACGAGATCACGCTGATGATGCAAGGCGCCGGCGGTGCCATCGTCAACATCAGTTCCATCGGCGGCACGCGCGGCTTCGCTGGTATTCAGGACTATTGCGCCGCCAAGTGGGGACTGATCGCCACCGAGCGCTTCGAGCAAGCCCGCGAGCAGTATCGAGCCACGATCGACGCGCGACTCGCCGGAATCCCGCAGGGCCATGCGGGGACGGGCAACGATATCGCCAGCCCCGTACCGTCGTTGTTAGGCCCGCAGTCAGCGTTCATTACGGGCGCGGTGATAGCGGTCGACGGAGGCGAAAGCGCAAGAACGCACTAGTTTGGGTCCTGCCGGCGCGAGCCGCGCGAGTCTCTTGCGCCGAACTCGCCGCCAACGGCATTGAATAGATAACCAGTTGTTCGATAGCCCACGGAATAGTTCCCGCAACCTGCTGCGTATACGCCCGCGCGTGGTATGTTCCCTCATACGGCAACCTCGCCGCATGGAGTCAATCGTCATCGTGAAACAGAACGAACCCGTTGCCAAGATCATGTCTACCGAACTCAAGAGTGTCCACGTCGAGCAGAAGGTTAGCGATGCGCGGCGCCTGCTGGCCGACAATCCATTCGATCACTTGCCGGTCTTGTCCGGCAAGAAGCTCGTCGGGATGCTGAGCTCCCGCGATCTGCTTAGGGTCACATTCGACGCGAAGAACACAGACACGCGCTCGACCGACGCGGTACTAGACAATTCGTTCACAATCGCTGGCATCATGAAGACGAGTGTGGCTACGATTAAGAGTAGTGACACGATTCGACATGCAGCAGAATTGTTAGCGAAAGGCGATTTTGACAGCCTGCCAGTGGTCGAGGACAGTGGCGACGTAGTCGGAATCGTTACCACCACGGATTTGATTCGCTACTTGGTCGATCAGTATTGACAGAGTGTGCGCACGGCGCCAAACCTTCGCCCACCAGCCGTGCAGCTACGACATTTCATGACATGAGAAGTGCGCTGAGCGAGAGCGAGCTGAAATCACCGGATGCCGGCACGGTTAGGAAGCGGATCTACTGTCGCGAATACGCTCAGCGCTCAACGGCATCGTGAATGGGGTAGGCAACTGGCGGGACTGGCAATGGTATGTGTACGGCGCTGTAGGATAACGGCCGGCTGGATCTCCATGTTGGTCAGCGTGTCGCCTTGAACGCCGCAGTCGTCAAGGTCGACGTGATCCTGGAAGCTGGTTTGCCACCGGCTCAGGTACAGGCGCTCGCGGCCCAAGCTGATCGATATGCCATCCAGACCCTATGGGTCTCGAGCTTCCCGGCAAAGCGCGACCCCGTGCCCGCCCTCGTGCTCGCAGCTCAGGTAACGCAGCGCCTGCGCCTGGGAACGCTGCCGGTCAGTCCTTACGAAGTGCACCCACTGCGGATCGCCGATCAGCTGCGCACCCTGAACGAGCACTCTGCCGGGCGCTCAAGTGTGCTTATCGGCGGGCTCGGGCACTCCGTCGCGCGTGTCACCGGGCTCGAACCTCGGCGAAGGGTGACTGCTGTTCGCGATGCACTACAGATCGTGAAGCAAGCCACCGCGGGCGGACCGGCCAACTACCAGGGCGAATTATTCAGTATCTGCAACTACGATCCACCGAACTCGGAAAGCAATCCGACCCGCCCGCCACCGCACGTGTATGCCGGCGCGACACAACCACAGATGCTGCGCATGGCGAGTGCCATCGCGGACGGAACCATGCTGTCGGATGCACCGCTGTCGCGGCTACCAGAAGTGCTCCAATCTATCGACGCCGGGCTCGGCGCCAGCGGCCGGACTCGGTCAGTGTTTCGAATCAACAATTTCATGGCCTGGCATGTTAAGTCCGATCTGGCAACTGCCCGAGCGGAAGCGCGCCGCGAGATTGTCTGGCGGGGATTTCTGCTGCCGTGGTTTACGAGCACATTTCTCGAGGCGAAAGAGGTCGCATTGGTCGAAGCCATGCGCCCTGCATTTCTGCAGGCATTTCTCGAGCGATCCGACCGGATTGAGGGAGTGCCGACTGCAATAGTCGATGCGCTCATCGACAATCTGACCCTAACTGGCGACCTCGCGACGATAGATCGGATTGCGCAACATATTCACGAACTGCACGCCGCCGGACTCGATGAAATCGCACTGCGGCTACACGATGCGCCTGAAGAAGGCTTACGCATCATCGGCGAGCACCTGATACCTGCACTGTCATGATCATATCAGCCGTCGGTTCGGTGGCTGGGATCAGGCGCCCGCTGGAGCAGTGAACGAGCGGCAGGAGTTGGTAGCGGGGGTAGGATTTGAACCTACGACCTTCGGGTTATGAGCCCGACGAGCTGCCAGACTGCTCCACCCCGCAACCGAGCCGCCAATTATAGAACACGGTATGGAAAAAAGCGACTTAACGCTGATCGCTGCGCCTAGCCGATCACCCGTGCCACGAGCTGCAGCAGCAGATTGGGCGTGATCCCGAGTGCCAGGACTGCCAGCGCGTTCAGCGCCAGCGTGAGCCGCACCCCACCCTGCCCGCCTTGCCTCGCCGGCAAGCCGTCTGGGGCATCGAAATACATCAGTTTGACCACCCGCAGGTAATAGAACAGACCGATGATCGAAACCGAGGCGGCCACGATGATCAGCGCGATGTGTCCGTCGAGCCACAGGGCCTGCAGAATGTTGAACTTCGCCCAGAAGCCGATGAACGGCGGGATACCTGCAGTCGAAAACATCAGCATGGCCATGACCGCTGCGAGCAGCGGATCGCGAGCATGCAGGCCGCGGAAGTGATCCAGCTCGTCCGCCTCGAAACCGGCGCGGCTCATCAGCAGTACGACGCCGAATGAGCCCAGTGCCATGATCACGTAGGCGACGGTGTAGTACAGCGCTGCCTCATGGCCCTGCAGGTTGCCGGCAACGAAGCCGAGCAGAATGAAGCCGACGTTGCCAATGGTGGAATACGCCAGCATGCGCTTGATGTTGGTCTGGGCAATCGCTACCAGATTGCCGAGCACCAGCGACAGCACGGCCACGATCGCGAGCATGTCCTGCCAGGCATCCGCCACGCCGCTCAAGCCATAAGACAACAACCGGAATGCCAGCGCGAAATACGCGATCTGCGGTACGGTGCTGATGAACGTCGTCACGGCTGTCGGCGCACCGTGATAGACGTCCGGCAGCCACATGTGAAACGGCGCGGCGCCGAATTTGAATGCCACGGCGACCACGATGAAAACGAGACCAAACGTGATGCCGAGGCTTGGCGTGCCGGCCGCCAATTGCGCCAGTTCGTCGAGCGCCAGCGTCCCCGTGAGGCCATAGATCATCGACATGCCGTACAGCAGCACACCCGATGCCATGGCGCCTAGCACGAAATACTTCATGGCTGCTTCGGCTGCAATCCCCGACTCGCGGTCGAAGGCGACGATGGCGTACACCGACAGCGCCAACAACTCGACGCCGATGTAGACCGTCAGCAGGCTGTTCGCCGACACAATCACGAAGATACCGAGCAAAGCTGTAAGTATCAGCACGTAGTATTCGCCGCGGTCCATGTCACGCCGCTGCAGATAGTCGCGCGAATACAAGAGCCCCACGGCTGCGACCAGAAAGCCGAACATCTTGAGCATCACTGCCAGTGGATCGCTGACGTAGAGCCCGTGGAACAACAACTCCCGTCCCGGCACATTCGCGTACAGCAGCGTGAGCGCGGCACCGATCGCCAGCGCCAGCAAGGTCAACGTGGGCGTGAGGCCGCGCCGCTTCTCGCCGAAGAACACATCTATCAGCAATATGACGCAAACGGCGCCAGCCAGGTACATCTCGGGGATGGCACGCGCGATGTTCGCCGCATTGAAACCTGGATCGATCACAGCGGCACCTTGCTGACGACGATGTGCTCGACCAGATTGCGTACGCTCACCTGCATCACTTCGAGCAGCGGTGCGGGCCAGAGTCCGACCACCAGCACTGCAATGGCCAGCATGCCGAGCACGATGAATTCACGGGAGTTGAGGTCCTGCAGCGCAGCGACATTCTCGTTGGCGATCGGTCCAAAGATGACGCGCTTCACCAACCACAGGGTGTAAGCCGCACCGAGTACCAGCGTCGTTGCCGCCAGCAGCGCATACCAAAGATTGGCCTTGAAACTGGCGAGGATCACCAGGAACTCACCGACGAAGCCCGAGGTGCCGGGCAAGCCTGCATTGGCCATTGCGAACAACACCATGAACGCGGCAAAGCGCGGCATCGTGTTGATCACGCCGCCGTAGGAACTGATCTCGCGACTGTGCAGTCGGTCGTACATCACACCGACACAGAGGAACATCGCGCCCGAGACGAGCCCGTGGGAGACCATCTGCACCATCGCGCCATCGATTCCCATCGCGGCGCCGCGCACGCTGCCGTTGGCGGCGAGAATATCGAACGCGAGAAAGGCGCCGAGCGTCACGAAGCCCATGTGCGCGATCGATGAATACGCGATGAGCTTCTTCATGTCGCTCTGCACTAACGCGACGAAACCGATATAGACCACAGCGAACAACGACAGCCCGATGATGATCCAGTCGAGCTCACGACTGGCGTCCGGCGTGATCGGCAGACTGAAGCGCAGGAAGCCGTAGCCACCCATTTTCAGCATGATGGCCGCCAGCACGACCGAACCGCCGGTGGGTGCTTCCACGTGCGCGTCCGGCAACCAGGTGTGCACCGGCACCATCGGGATCTTGACGGCGAAAGCCAGCAGGAACGCGATGAAGATCCACGTCTGCTCAGTGAGGGTGAGCGGCAGCGCCTGGAAGGCGGCGATGCTGTAGTCACCGGACTTGGTGTACATGTAGATCAGCGCGACCAGCATGAACACCGAGCCGAAGAACGTATACAGGAAGAACTTGATCGTCGCGTAGACGCGTCGCGGGCCACCCCAGACACCGATGATCAGGAACATCGGGATCAGCATCGCTTCCCAGAAAAAGTAGAACAGCAGGGAATCGAGCGCAGAGAACACGCCGATCATCAGTCCTTCCATCACGAGAAATGCCGCGAAGTACTGTGCCGGACGAGCTTCGATCACTGTCCAGCCAGCGACGATCACGGGAATCGTCATGAAAGTGGTCAGCAGAATGAGCGGCAAGGCGATGCCGTCGACGCCGACCGCATAGTCCGCGTTGAAGGTGGCGATCCACGGCGCACGCTCGACGAACTGCATCGCCGCGGTGCTCGTGTCGAAGCCCGTGTAGAGCGGGATCGAGAGGCCGAATACGATCAGCGCGGTCGCGAGTGCGACCCAACGACCAGCCGCAATATTCCTGTCGCCCAATAGCAGCACGAGCGTGCCACCGACAATGGGCAACCAGATGAGCAGCGAGAGTAAACCCAGGTGTGGCATCAGTTAGTCGTCATTCAATCAATAGGCACGAAACAGGAACCAGCCCAGGATCGCGGCCAGACCGACGATCATCCAGAACGCGTAGGAATACAGGAAACCGCTTTGCACACGACGTGTGACGCCGGCAAGCCAGCCCACCAGCGCCGCAGAACCGTTGATCAGGCCATTGTCGATGATCGCTTGGTCGCCGCCGCGCCAGAACAGCCTGCCGAGTCCGCGGCTGCCTGCTGCTAGAACATGCTCATTGAACCAGTCGAAGTAGTACTTGTTCTCGAGCAGTCTGCGCAGCCAGGCGAGCCGTTCATGCAAGGCGTTGGCCATGGCGGGCTTCGCGAGGAAGAACAGCCACGCAGTGACGACGCCCGCGACGGCTAGCCAGAACGGCGGCTGGGTCATGCCATGCAGCGCGAATGCGACGGCACCGTGGAACTCCTCGCCGACTCTGGCGACGACGTCATTGGCGCCCAACACGAAGATCGACTCCTGAAAGCCACCACCGAACAGCAGCGGCGCAATCGTGAGGCCGCCAATGATGACGGAGAAGACTGCCAGTACCACGAGCGGCGCCGTGACGACCCAGGGGCTCTCGTGTGGTGCGCCACCGTGGTGACCATGATCATGGCCTGGGTCGTGAGCATGTCCAGCCTCGTGATCATGCGCGTGCGCCGCAGCCGTATCGAAGCGCGGCTTGCCGTGGAAGGTCATGAAGATCATCCGGAACGTGTACAACGCCGTCACGAATACGCCGATCAGCACACACCAGTAGGCGAAGTGTGCGCCCCAGCGGTCCGATTCGTGCACTGCTTCGATGATCACGTCTTTGGAATAGAAGCCCGAAAATAATGGTGTGCCGATCAGTGCCAGTGCGCCGATCCAGCATGTGAAAGCCGTGACCGGCATGTACTTGGCGAGTCCGCCCATCTTGCGCATGTCCTGCTCGTGATGCATGCCGATGATCACCGACCCGGCGGCGAGGAACAGCAGTGCCTTGAAAAACGCATGGGTCATCAGATGGAACATCGCCGCGCTGTACGCCGATACACCCAGCGCGACGGTCATGTAGCCCAGCTGCGAAAGCGTGGAATACGCCACCACCCTTTTGATGTCGTTGTTGATGACGCCGAGGAAACCCATGAAGAGCGCCGTGATCGCCCCGATCACCAGGACGAACGACAGGGCCGTCTCGGAATATTCGAACAGCGGCGACATGCGCGCCACCATGAAGATACCCGCCGTGACCATCGTCGCGGCATGGATCAGCGCCGAGATCGGCGTCGGACCTTCCATCGAATCCGGCAGCCACACGTGCAGCGGTACCTGCGCCGACTTGCCCATCGCACCGATGAACAGAAAGATGCAGACCATCGTGATCGCGGACACGGTCCAGTCCGGGGTGATCGCGTAAGTCTTGGCAGCTATATCCGGTGCCATCGCGAAGGCATCGCGATAATCGAGCGACCCGGTGTAATAGGCCAATGCGGCGATTCCCAACACGAAACCGAAGTCGCCCACTCGGTTCACGAGGAAGGCCTTCATGTTCGCGAACACGGCCGACGGACGCGTGTACCAGAAGCCGATCAGCAGATACGAGACCAGCCCGACCGCCTCCCAGCCAAAGAACAGCTGCATGAAATTGTTCGACATCACGAGCATCAGCATCGCGAACGTGAACAGCGAGATATAACTGAAGAAGCGTTGATAGCCTGGGTCGTCAGCCATGTAACCGATGGTGTATACGTGCACGCACAACGATACGAGCGTGACGACGCACATCATCAGGGCGCTCAGCTGATCGATCAGGAATCCGACTTCCATACGAATGCCGTCGCTGACCAGCCACGTATAGACCGACTCGTTGAAGACCGGTACCTCATCGATGAAGACGAGCTTGGCCACCCATGCGGACATGACAAACGAGGCGCCGACCGCCAGGATCGTGACCGCCGCAGCGCCCTGGCGCCCGATGGTGCGCCCGAACAATCCGGCGAGCAGGGCCGCGAGCAGCGGCAGCAGTGGCACGGCGACTAACAGTGTTGGGTTCATGCGCGCGCCATCAGCCTTTCAAGGTGTTCAAGGCTTCAACATTGATATCGCGCCGGTTGCGGAACAGGACGACCAGGATCGCGAGCCCAATGGCGGACTCGGCCGCCGCCACCGTCAGGACGAAGAAGACGAAGATCTGCCCGTCGATATCATTGAGGAAGCGTGAGAAGGCGACGAAATTGAAATTGACGGCCAGCAGCATCAACTCGATGCACATCAGCAGCAGGATGATGTTCTTGCGGTTGAGGAACACACCGGCCACCGCGATGGAAAACAGAATGCCGGACAGTGTGAGCAGATGCGCCAGGGTAATCACAGTTGGCGCTCCTCTCGCGGTCGCACCGGCCGTTCGGCCGCCATCTTGACGACGCGCACACGCTCGTCACGTGTCGTCGCCACCTGACGCGCTACATTCTGCAGCTTGAGGCCGGGGCGCTTGCGCATCGTGAGCGAAATGGCACCAATGATCGCGACCAGCAGGAGTATGGCCGCGAGTTCGAAAGCATAAACATACTCCGTGTACAGCACGCGACCCAGCTCAGCGGTATTGCTGTAGTCGGCAGGCAGCGGCGCCGCTCCTTGTGTGACGTCGACACCCAGACGGCGCGCCGCCACCACGCCGACGATCTGCACGATGACGACAAACGCGGTGATCCAGCCCAGCCAGGCATAGCGAGCGAAACCACGGCGCATCTCCTCGACATTGATGTCGAGCATCATGACGACGAACAGGAACAACACCATCACCGCGCCGACGTAAACCAGCACCAGCACCACCGCGAGGAACTCCGCCTCGATCAGCAGCCAGATGGATGCGCTGGTAAAGAAGCACAGCACGAGCAGCAGTGCCGAGTAGACCGGGTTGCGCACGACGATGAGCCCGATGGCAGACGCCACCAGAACAGTCGCAAAGAAGTAGAAGAGACCTTCGACTAACACTCGTAGCCCCTAACGATACGGCGCATCGGCCGCCTTGTCCGCCGCGATCATCGCTTCGTAGCGATCGCCAACGGCCAGCAGCTTGTCCTTGTTCATGATGTTCTCGCCGCGATGCTCCATGTGATACTCATGAATGCGCGTCTCGACGATCGCATCGACCGGACACGCCTCCTCACAGAACCCGCAGTAGATGCACTTGAACAGGTCGATATCGTACCGCGTCGTACGCCGCGTGCCATTCGGCGCAACGTCCGAGTCGATCGTGATCGCGAGCGCCGGACAGACTGCCTCGCACAACTTGCAGGCGATGCAGCGTTCCTCACCGTTCGGATAGCGTCGCAGCGCATGCAAGCCACGATAGCGGGGCGACTGCGGCGTCTTCTCTTCCGGATAGTTGATCGTAACCTTGCGGCGGAAGAACGTACGCGCCGTCACCGACAGCCCAGCGAGCAGTTCGGTAAGCAGGAAAGTCTTGAATGGATTCACTTGTGCCATGAATGAGCTCGCTTCAAGTCTGCCAGGGACCGACGCCGTAGTACGCCATCACGCCTTCGACCACGATCCAGACGATCGTCACGGGTATCAGCACCTTCCAGCCCAGGCGCATGATCTGGTCGTAGCGATAACGCGGGAAAGTGGCGCGAAACCACAGGAAGCTGAACAGCACGATGAAGAGTTTGAGGAACAACCAGTGAAAACCATCGCCGATCACGAAGCCCACGAGCGGCATGTCGCGCAGCGCACTGTCGGCGGCGATATGCCCGTCGAACGGGCTCAGCCAGCCGCCGAAGAACAGCACGGCGACGAGCGCCGAGATCAAGATCATGTTGGCGTATTCGGCCAGGAAGAACAGCGCGAAGGCCATGCCCGAGTATTCGACGTGGAAACCCGCGACGATTTCCGACTCGCCTTCGGCCACGTCGAAGGGCGCGCGGTTGGTTTCTGCGACACCGGCGATCAGATAGACCACGAACAGCGGGAACAGCCAGAACCAGTTCCAGGCGAACCAGCCGCCCTGCTGCGCCTCGATAATGGCGCCCAGCTTGAGACTGCCTGCCGCCATGATCACACCGACCAGCGCGAAACCCATGGCGATTTCATACGCCACGATCTGCGCCGCCGAGCGCATCGCGCCCAGGAACGCGTATTTCGAGTTCGACGCCCAGCCGGCCAGTATCACACCGTAGACGCCGACCGAGGTCATCGCCAAGACATACAGCAAGCCGGCATCGACATCCGCGATGACGAGATTCGGATCGAGCGGGATCACCGCCCAGATGGCGAATGCCGGAATCAGCGTAATCGCGGGCGCGATGCGGAACAGGAATTTGTTGGAATTCGCCGGGATGACGATTTCCTTGAACAGCAGCTTGAAGACGTCCGCGAACGGCTGAAAGATGCCTGGCAGAAGCCCGAAGATGCTGCCGACGCGATTCGGACCCTTGCGCAACTGCATCGCGCCGATCACCTTGCGCTCCAGCAGCGTCGTGAAAGCCACCGACAGGATCAGCACGACAGTGACCACCAGAATCCAGAAGGTGGATTGCGCGAACGCTGGTAGCGCGGCCCAGGTTGTCAGTATCCAGTCCATGGCTAACGATCCATCCCCGCATAGACCGTGGTCTCGAGACGACCTTCTGGTGTCTGTTGCAAAGAGTGTGCGCGCCGCACGATCGGATCGACGGTGTACATCGGCACGTCCGGCACCCGTATATCACCCGCCACCGCGCTGGCTGCATGTGACGTGCGGAACGGCTGCAGGCCAGTCGCGCTGCAGCTACGCATGAGCTCGTCGCGCACTTCTTCGGAGCTCGTGTATTCGAAGCCTTGCAGCCCCACCAGATTGCCGAGCACGCGCAGCACCTTCCAGCCGGGGCGCGCCTCCCCCAGCGGCTTGACGGCGCCTGCCACGCTCTGCAACGTGCCGGCGAGATTGACGTAACTGCCGGACGTCTCCGTGAACGTGCCGATCGGCAGCAGCACGTGTGCCACCGCCTGCAGTTCCGCTGACGCGTAGGGCGCGGCGGCTACCACGAACGGCGCGGCGGCGAGCGTGGCTGCAGCCGTCGCATAGGCACTATCACGCCATGGCTCCAGCGCGCCGACGAGCAGGTAGCCCGCCTGCGGGTGGCTCAACATTTCTCGCGCGGTACGTCCTGGCGCTGCGATCGTCGCGCCGCCTGGTCCGCGATGCGGGACTGCGCCGGCGAGATAAGCACCGGCAGCGTTGCCACCCTCAGCGAGCAAGCCGAGCGTTGCGCCTGACAGCTCGGCCAGCGCCGCAGCGACGGCCCGCAGATCGGCGTACGCCGGGTGCCGCATCGCCAGGGCACCTAACCAGATCGCGCGCCGCTCGCCTGACTGTAACGCCGCGGCGACGGCGCGATGAGCGACGTTCACCGTCGCGCCCTGCACCAACGATCGCAGTGACGCGGCCGGTGCTGCGCCGTCCAGGCAGGCCGCGTAGATCGCTGCCAGATCGCCCACCTGGCGCGCCGGCGATGACTCGATGTAACCCGCCACCGGAAACAGCAGCTCGAACCGTGCGGGGTTCAGGAAGGCGACTTTGGCACCGCGCGTTGCGGCCGTGCGCACACGATGGGCCAGCAGGGGCAGCTCGCGGCGCAGATTCGAACCCACCACCAGCAGCGAGTCGAGTGCATCGACGTTTGCCATGGCCAGGCCACCGAGCCCCGGGTGCAGTGGATCGGCGGCCTGATCACGAAAGTCCGCTTGCCGCAAACGATGGTCGATGTTGCTGGCACCCAGGCCGCGGGTCAGGGCTTGCGCCAGATACAGCTCTTCGAGCGTCGCACTCGGGCTGACGAGTGTGCCGAGGGCCGCGCCAGCGTGCTTGAGGCCCGTCGCGGCGGCCTCGAGTGCCTGCTCCCAGCTCACCTCGCGCCAGCCATCGGCAGCGCGCACCATGGGCTTCTGCAGCCGATCATCACTCAGCAAGCCCTCATAGCTGAAGCGGTCACGATCGGCGATCCAGGTCTCGTTGATCGAGTCGTTAGGCCGAGGTACCACACGCATGACACGCCCGCGCAGGACATGCGCGAAGATGTTGGCGCCCATGCCGTCGTGCGGCGCGACCAGCGGCTGCTGTGTCATCTCCCAGGAGCGGGCACGATAACGGAACGGCTTGGAATTGAGTGCTCCGACCGGGCACAGGTCGATGATGTTGCCGGACAGCTCGTGTGTGACCGCGCGCTCGACGTACGTACCGATCTCCATGTTTTCGCCGCGGCCGGTGGTACCCAGCTCCTGGATCCCTGCGATGTCCTTGCCAAAGCGGACACAGCGCGTGCAATGGATGCAGCGCGTCATGTCGGTGGAAACAAGCGGACCGATATCCTTGTCCTTCACGACCCGCTTGCGCTCGTTGAAGCGCGAGATGTCGCGGCCAAAGCCCATCGCCAGATCCTGCAGCTCACACTCACCGCCCTGATCACAGATCGGGCAGTCGAGCGGATGATTGATCAGCAGGAACTCCATGGTCGCTTTCTGGGCCGCGATGGCCTTGGGCGACTTGGTGAAGATCTTCATGCCTTCGGCAACGGGCGTGGCGCAGGCCGGCAGCGGCTTGGGCGCCTTCTCGACTTCGACCAGACACATGCGGCAGTTCGCCGCGATCGGCAATTTGTCGTGGTAGCAGAAACGCGGCACGTAGGCGTCCTCTGCATCGGTCACGTGAATGATCATCGCGCCTTTCCTGGCCTTCACCGCGCGACCATCGACCTCGACAGTGACCTCGTCCGATGGGGGCGCGACGGTGGGATTGGGCGTGCTCATGCGGCGCGTCGTCCCGCGTCGGCAACGATGCTCTGTCCGCCGTGCTCGATCATGTACTCGAACTCATAGCGAAAATGCTTGATGAAGCTCTGCACCGGCCATGCTGCCGCGTCGCCCAGGGCACAAATCGTATGGCCTTCGATCCGGCTCGCCACGTCTACCAACAAGTCGAGATCGGCGCGTCGTCCCTCGCCGGCCAATATGCGCCTGAGCACTCGCACGAGCCAGCCGGTGCCTTCGCGGCACGGCGTGCATTGACCGCAGGACTCTGACATATAGAAACGCGACAGGCGCTCCAACGTCTTGACCATGCAGGTGGTCTCGTCCATCACGATAACGGCGGCCGAACCGACCGACGAGCCAGCCGCCCGCAACGAATCGTAGTCCATGTTCGCCGCCATGATCTTCTCCGCCGGCAGGACGTAGACGGAAGACCCGCCGGGGATCACTGCCTTCAACTTGCGCCCACCCCGCACGCCGCCCGCGATCTCGAGCAGGTCGGCGAACGGTATACCCATCGGCAGTTCGAAATTGCCGGGCTTGTTGACGTGACCCGACACGGAAAAGATGGCCGTACCGCCCGCGTTCGGCACGCCCACCTTGGCGAACCAGTCCGGCCCTTTTCGCAAGATGGTCGGCACGGAGGCGAAGCTCTGCGTGTTGTTGATCGTCGTCGGCGCACCGTACAGACCGAAGGCAGCTGGAAACGGCGGCTTGAAACGTGGCTTGCCCTGCTTGCCCTCGAGCGAATCGAGGAGCGCCGTTTCTTCGCCACAGATATAAGCGCCGGCGCCAACGGCAGTGTACAGATCGAAATCGACGCCCGAGCCGAGAATGTTCTTGCCTAACAGTCCCGCCGCGTAGGCCTCGGCGAGGGCCGCATCGAAGCGCGGCACAGGTTCGCCGAGGAACTCGCCGCGGATATAGTTGTAGCCAACCGTGGCGTTCATCGCATAACCACCGATCGCCATCCCCTCGATCAGCGCATGGGGGTTGAAGCGCAGGATGTCGCGATCGTGGCAGGTGCCGGGCTCACTCTCGTCGGAATTGCACACCACGTATTTCTGCATTGGCGCATTGCGCGGCATGAAGCTCCATTTGGTACCGGTCGGGAAGCCGGCGCCGCCTCGGCCCCGCAAGCCGGAGGCCTTCACGGCCTCGATGACATCTTCGCGCGGCCGCTTCTCCGCCAGGAGCTTCTTCCATGCGTCATAGCCGCCGATCTTCTGATAGGTGGCGAGCGTCCAAGGCTCCGGATACTGCAGTGACTCGAACAGCGTGAGGTTCATCTTGTCTGCCCAGCGCAGGGCGGCAGTAGTCATCGCAGCAACCTCACTTCAGCGCATCCAGAATCTGATCCACCTTCTCCGGCGTCAGATGCTCATGGAAATGATGATCCACCATCATCATGGGTGCGCCCGTGCAGGCCGCCAGGCATTCTTCTTCGCGCTTGAGGAAGATTCGGCCATCTGGCGTGCTCTCTCCCAGCTTGATCCCCAGCTTGCGCTCGCAATGAGCTACCAAGTCTTCGGCACCGAGCAGCATGCAACTGATATTCGTGCAGATACTGACGTGATGTCGGCCACAGGGCTTGGTCTCGAACATCGAATAGAAGGTGGCCACCTCGTAGACCTGAATGGGCGGCAGATCGAGATACTCCGCCACACCGTCCATTAGCTCTGGCGTGAGAAAGCCGTGGTTTTGCTCCTGCGTGAATCGCAAGGCCGACAACACGGCCGAGCGCTGGCGGCCGGTCGGAAAGCGGCTGATCCAGCCGTCGATTTCATGCCGGGTGTGTTCGTTCAGCCGCCGCGATTTCTCGCCCAGCACTGGCGCAAACTTCCCGCCATCAGCAGTCGTCACCACGTGGCTCATCAGCGATCGATCTCCCCGAAAACAATGTCCTGCGTGCCGATCACTGCTACCACGTCGGCCAGCATGTGGCCCTGCGTCATCTCCTCGAGCGCCGCCAGATGCGGAAAACCCGGCGCGCGGCACTTCAGTCGGTACGGCTTGTTGGCACCATCTGAAATGATATAGATCCCGAACTCACCCTTCGGCGCCTCTACCGCTGCATAGGTTTCTCCCGCGGGCACGATGTAGCCCTCGGTGAACAGCTTGAAGTGATGGATCAGCGATTCCATGTCGCCTTTCATCTCGGCACGACGCGGCGGCCGCACTTTGCGGTCGTCGATCATCACAGGACCAGGGTGAGCACGCAGCCAATCGACACACTGCTTGATGATGCGGTTACTCTGGCGCATTTCTTCGATCCGCACCAGGTAGCGCGCATAACAGTCGCCGCCGACGCCGACAGGAATGTCGAAATCGAGCTGATCGTACGCCTCGTAGGGCTGCTTCTTGCGCAGATCCCATTCCACGCCGGAGCCGCGCAGCATCGGGCCGGAAAAACCCAGCGCCATCGCCCGCTCCGGGCTGACGACCGCAATGTTGACCGTGCGCTGCTTCCAGATGCGATTGTCGGTGAGCAGGGTCTCATACTCATCGATCGCCGCCGGGAACCGGCCCACGAACTCGTCGATGAAATCGAGCAACGAACCGGACCGTGCCTCATTGAGCCGCGCCGCATCCTTCTCGGAACGCCACCTCGACGCCTGATATTTGGGCATCGTGTCAGGCAGATCGCGATGCACACCACCCGGCCGATAGTAAGTCGCGTGCATCCGCGTGCCCGAGACAGCCTCATAGCAGTCCATCAGGTCTTCGCGTTCCTTGAATGCCAGCAGGAACACCGTCATCGCGCCAATGTCGAGCCCGTGCGCACCGAGCCACATCAGATGATTGAGCACCCGGGTGATCTCGTCGAACAGCACACGGATGTACTGCGCGCGGATCGGCGGCTCGATACCCAACAAGCGCTCGACTGCCAGCACATACGCGTGCTCGTTGCACATCATCGACACGTAATCGAGCCGATCCATGTAGCCGATCGACTGATTGAAGGGCTTGGACTCAGCCAGCTTCTCGGTACCCCGGTGCAGCAGGCCGACGTGCGGATCGGCCTTCTGGATCACCTCGCCGTCCATCTCGAGCACCAGCCGCAGCACGCCGTGTGCGGCCGGATGCTGCGGACCGAAGTTCATGGTGAAATTGCGGATCTCTGCCATGCCTGCTGCCCGCCTAACTCTTGGTCGCAGCGGATGCCGCCGCCGTCAGCGCCGGGTCGTAGCGACTGTCATGCCGGATGACCTTCGGCACCAGCGTGCGCGGCTCGATGCTCACCGGCTCGTAGATGACGCGGCCCTGCGCCGGATCGTACCGGACCTCGACATTGCCGATCAGCGGGAAGTCCTTGCGGAAAGGATGGCCGATGAAGCCGTAGTCGGTGAGGATGCGCCGCAAATCCGGGTGACCACTGAAAAGGATACCGAACAGGTCGAAGGCCTCGCGCTCGAACCAGTTGGCCGACGGCCAGATACCCACCACCGAATCGATGATCGGATCCTCAGCGTCCACGCAGCGTGCGCGCAGACGCAACCGCACGTTGTGAGTGATCGACAGCAGCTGATACGCAATGGCGAACCGGGCACCGTCGTGCGGCGCGCGTGGTCGGCCGCGCTCCACGCCGCGACTGAAACCCGAGCGGGTCGCGGATGCCGTCTTCCATTCGTCGAGGCCGTAGTCGAGATAGTCGATCCCACAAAGGTCGATCAACATCTCGAAGCGCAGCGCGGGAGCATCACGGAGCGCCTGGCACACCGCCAGAATGTGCTCCGGTTGTACCTCATAACACAGCTCGTCCGGCAGCGACTCGACCCGCAGCAGCTTGTCGGCGAGTTGCGCCTCGATCGCCTCAGCCAGATTCGTCATACGCTGCGTCATGGGATGCGTTGTACCGTGGTCATCGCGCAATCGTGCTCGTGCGCGCGATCTTCTTCTGCAACTGAATGATGCCGTAGATCAGCGCCTCGGCACTCGGCGGACATCCAGGCACGTATACATCCACCGGTACGATCCGATCGCAGCCCCGCACGACCGCGTACGAGTAGTGATAGTAGCCACCGCCATTCGCGCAGGAGCCCATGGAGATCACCCAGCGCGGTTCCGGCATCTGGTCATAGACCTTGCGCAGCGCCGGCGCCATCTTGTTCACTAGCGTGCCGGCCACGATCATCACATCCGACTGTCGGGGGCTGGGCCGAAAGACGATGCCGAAGCGGTCCAGGTCGTAGCGCGAAGCACCCGCCTGCATCATTTCGACCGCGCAGCAGGCGAGCCCGAAAGTCATCGGCCAGAGCGAACCCGTGCGCGCCCAGTTCATCAGATTGTCGACGCTCGTGGTAAGGAAGCCGCGTTCTGCAAAGCCTTGTTGCGCGGCCTCCGGGTTCTCGGTGTCTAGTCCCACTCGAGCGCTCCCTTCTTCCATTCGTAGATGAAACCCACTACCAGGATGAACAGGAACAATCCCATCGACACCAGACCAAACGTACCGATGTCCGCGAGCGCCACCGCCCACGGAAACAGGAAGGCGATTTCGAGATCGAACACGATGAACAGGATAGCGACGAGGTAGTACCGAACATCGAAGCGCGCGCGCGTGTCCTCGAATGCTTCGAAGCCGCATTCGTACGGCGACAGCTTTTCGCGGTCGTCGCCAAAGCGCGCCTGGGAGCGGCCGATCACTGTGCCGAGCGACAGCAGCACGACAGCGAGCCCGGTGGCTACGGCCAGAAAGATCAGGACTGGAAGGTAGTTAGCCAGCATGCGCAAGTATCACAAAAAGGGGACAGCCACCTCCTGCCTAGCAAGAGTCAGATGCCCCCGGAAACAACTGACGGAATTATATCAGGAGATTCGTGCTGGTGCCGACGGGGAGACTCGAACTCCCACGGATTGCTCCGCTAGCCCCTCAAGCTAGTGTGTCTACCAATTCCACCACGTCGGCATGTGTCACGGTTGCGGCTGAGTCTCACCCGGCGGTGGTGCCACGAGGGGCACGCCCCGCGACTCAACGGGTGCCGGCACTGGCGCATCGAGCGTCAACGGGGCCGGCACGGCGGTCTCACTCGACGTGCTGCTGCCGGCAGCCGGCGCAGTCGGGACCGGGACCGCATCGAGAATGGACTCTTGCTTCAGACCTTCCTTGAAGGCATACGTCAGCAACAGGCTGTTGAACATGAAGACGGCGGCGAATACTGCAGTGGCTCGCGACAAGCCAGTAGTCGCGCCTCGCGCACCAAACATGGTGCCCGATGCACCCGCACCGAAGCCGGCGCCGGCGTCGGCACCCTTACCGCGCTGTATCAGCACCAACGCGACGATCGCAACCGCGGAAAACACCTGCACCACTGTCAACGCTGTCTGCAGCATCTTTAAACCTCTTGCCTCGATCCAGCCACCCTCGGCCCGCTGCTAGCCGCGGGCGGCGTGCAGAATCGCGAGAAATTCCTCGGCTTTGAGCGATGCGCCGCCGATCAGCCCACCGTCGACGTTCGGCATCGCAAACAATTCGCCGGCATTGGCAGCTTTGACGCTGCCGCCATACAGGACCGGCACCAAGCCGGCGATCTTACCATCGAGCCCGGCGATCCGCGCGCGTATGAAGCTGTGGACGTCGTCCGCCTGCTGCGGGGTCGCCGTCCGACCGGTGCCGATGGCCCAAACGGGCTCATACGCCAGAATTGCCTGCTTCAGCGCCGCCACGCCTGCAAGGTCGAGCACCGCATCCAGCTGCCGCGCTACCACCCGTTCGGTCTGGCCTGCCTCGCGCTCCGCCAGCTGCTCGCCGACACACAGAACCGGGGTGAGGCCAGCAGCCTGGGCCGCCATGAACTTGCGCGCTACTAACTGATCGCTCTCGCCGAACAAGCTGCGGCGCTCCGAATGGCCAACGATAACGGCACGGCAGCCGACGTCAGCCAGCATGCTGGCAGCGACTTCCCCCGTGTAGGCGCCATGCGTCTCGGCGCTCGCATCCTGCGCGCCAACCCGTATCGCCGAGCCCTCCAGTTGGCGTGCGACACCTCGCAGGTACACGAACGGCGGGCAGACATAGCAATCTGCCGGCGAATCAGCGGGATAGCCCTGCAGCAGCGCATTTACCAGTGCCGAGTTCTCCGCGACGCTTCCATGCATCTTCCAATTGCCAGCAACGATGGGTCGACGCATGTGAACTCACTATGGCGGCCTCGATCGGGCTGGCGGGCTGCCAGCTCGCAGGAACGCACTATAGAAAAAGGGGCGCGATGATAACGATCCGGCCTGGCATGCGCAACGCGCCGGCCCGGATCATGTCACCCCAAGGCCGCGCGCTTGACCGCAGCCGCAATATCTTCGGCATTCGATTGCGCAGCCGCCTGGTCGCGCGCCTCCACCATCACGCGGATCAGCGGCTCCGTGCCGGATGCCCGCAGCACGATGCGGCCATCGCCGCGCAGACGAGACTCGGCGCCGCGCACTGCCGCACTGACCTCCGGCATCTCGTTCGGATCGAAGCGCTTCGCGACGCGCACGTTGATCAGTGTCTGCGGATAACGCGTCATGCCAGCCGCCAGCTCCGCCAGGCTCTTGCCAGTCTCCCGCATCACGGCCAGTACCTGCAACGCCGCAATCAGGGCATCGCCGGTCGTCGTCTTGTCGAGCGTGAGTATATGTCCTGAGGTCTCGCCACCGATGACCCCACCGCTCTCACGTAGCATCGCCAGCACGTAGCGATCGCCGACCTGCGCGCGCCGAAACGGAATACCCGCATCACGCAGTGCGAGTTCGAGTCCCAGATTGCTCATCACTGTACCGACGACAGCACCTGGCAATTGTCCCGCGCGATGTCGAGCGGTCGCAAGAATGTAGAGCAGCTGATCGCCATCGACGATGCAACCGAACTCATCGACCATTACCAGGCGATCGCCGTCACCATCCAACGCAATGCCCGCAGTAGCGCGAACGCCTGGCACCGTGAGTTGCAGCAGGCCGGGGGAAGTCGAGCCGCAGCCGTCATTGATGTTACGGCCATTCGGCGATGAGCCGATCGGGATGATCTGTGCGCCAAGGTCCGCCAAAGTGCGCGGCGCCACCTTGTAACCGGCACCATTGGCGGCATCGACTACCAGCTTCATACCATCGAGATTCGTGCCCGGAGGCAACGTCGACGCGCAGAACTCCTGATAGAAGCGGCGAGATTTGTCGACCCGGGACGCCCGGCCCAGGTTCATCGAGTCGCGCGTAATCGGCTCCTTGTCGATTTCGGTCTCGATCTGCTCTTCGAGCTCGTCGGAGAGCTTGCCGCCCTCGCTGTCGAAGAACTTGATGCCGTTGTCGTCGTACTTGTTGTGGGAAGCGCTGATCACCGCGCCGAACTTGCACTCGAATTTGCGCGTGAGATAAGCGACGCCCGGTGTCGGCAACGGCCCGATCAACATGACGTTCACGCCGGCGGCAACGAAGCCAGCTTCCAGCGCCGCTTCGAACATGTACCCCGACAGACGCGTGTCTTTGCCGATCAATACGGTGCCGCCGTCCGGTGCCAGCACGCGCGCCGCCGCACTGGCGAGACGCAGCGTAAAATCGACCGTCATGGGATGCGTGCCGACATGGCCCCGAACTCCATCGGTGCCAAAGTACTTCCTCGCCATTTGTCTCTACTCCCTCATTCCGAATCCTAGTCTGTCAACGGCGCCGCTACTTTGATCGCGTCGACAGTGGCCGCCACGTCATGTGCGCGCAGGATATGTGCGCCGCGCAGCACCGCCACCGTGGCCAGCGCCACGCTACCGGCCAGACGCTGATCCACGGGCCGTCCAGTCAGCTGGCCGAGCATAGACTTACGCGACAACCCGACCAACACTGGAAACCCGAGCGCGACGAATTGCGGCAAGGCGCGCAGCAGCTGCAGGTTGTGGCTGAGATCCTTGCCGAATCCGAAACCGGGATCGATCACAATCCGCTCGCAATCCGTGCCGGCGGCCAAACAAGCCTGCGCCCGATTTGACAGAAAGTCCCGGACCTCGCTCACAACATCGTTGTAGCGCGGGTTCCGCTGCATAGTGGCAGGCTCACCCTGCATGTGCATGATGCTGACCGCCGCCGGCAAGGCGCACGCTGCTGCCAGCGCCTCGGCTGTACGCAACCCCCGGATATCGTTGATGAAGGCGGCGCCGGCCGCCACTGCGGCGCGCATCACGCCAGGCTTACTGGTATCGACCGAAATGACGACATCGGATCCGGACAACCGCTCGATCACCGGCACGACTCGATCGATTTCTTCCGCCTCGCTGACCTCTGCGGCACCGGGACGGGTGGACTCACCGCCAATATCGACGATGGCCGCGCCCTCGGCGATCAGTTGTTCGGCGTGCCGAAGCGCCGCATCGGGAGCGTGGAAGCGGCCGCCGTCGGAAAACGAATCCGGTGTGACATTGACGATACCCATCACCACGGGCACCGACAGGTCGAGCAGCCGCGAGCCGCAGGCGAGCCGCATGCCAGCAGTTGCTCCGGCGCGATTAACCACCGGCGCTACGTGCGCTGTCAGTGCTGACTGGCGGGTGTTCCGAGTGAACCGCCCGCTTCACCCTCCGGACCGCGCCGCGGCGGCGGGCTCGAAATCGAATCGTCCCAGTCAGTTGGTGGCCGCGGGTCACGGCCCGCCATAATGTCGGAGATCTGATCGTCGTTGATCGTCTCGTACTTGATCAAGGCGCCGGCCATCGCGTGCAGCTTGTCGAGATTCGTTTCCAGAATCTCCTGCGCGCGTTTGTAATTCGATTCGATGACTTTGCGTACTTCTTCATCGATCACGAGCGCAGTTCCATCGGACACCTGTTTGTGCTGGGTGACCGATCGGCCGAGAAACACTTCGCCGCTCTCCTCCGAATACGTGAGCGGTCCGAGCCGGTCCGACAGGCCCCACTTGGTCACCATGTTGCGCGCCAGATCCGTCGCACGCTCGATGTCGTTGGACGCACCCGTGGTCACGGCGTCACGGCCAAAGATGATTTCCTCAGCGATCCGCCCGCCAAACAACGTCGCGATCGTACTCTCGATGCGGCGCTTCGACAGACTATAGCGGTCCTGCTCAGGCAGGAACTGCGTGACACCCAGCGCGCGGCCGCGTGGAATGATCGTCACTTTGTACACCGGATCGTGCTCCGGCACGCTGATGCCCACGATTGCGTGTCCTGCCTCGTGATAGGCCGTCATCTTTTTCTCTTCCTCGGTCATCACCATCGACCGACGCTCAGCGCCCATGATGATCTTGTCCTTGGCGCGCTCGAACTCGTCCATCGAAACGGTGCGACGATTGGCGCGCGCTGCGAATAGCGCCGCTTCATTGACCAGGTTTGCCAGGTCCGCCCCCGAGAATCCCGGAGTGCCACGCGCGATGAGTGCGGGTTTGACGTCATCGCCCAGCGGCACTTTGCGCATGTGCACGCGCAAGATCTGTTCACGCCCGCGCACGTCCGGCAGTGGCACGACTACCTGGCGGTCGAAACGACCCGGACGCAACAGCGCCGGATCGAGAACATCCGGACGGTTGGTAGCCGCGATGACAATGATGCCCTCACTACCCTCGAAACCGTCCATCTCGACGAGCAGCTGATTGAGCGTTTGCTCGCGCTCGTCATGACCGCCACCAAGTCCGGCCCCACGATGCCGGCCGACCGCATCGATCTCGTCGATGAAAATGATGCACGGTGCGTGCTTCTTCGCCTGCTCGAACATGTCGCGAACACGGGATGCACCCACGCCCACGAACATCTCGACGAAATCCGAACCGGAAATCGTGAAGAACGGCACCTTGGCTTCACCAGCGATGGCACGCGCCAGCAGAGTCTTGCCGGTGCCGGGGGAGCCGACCATCAAGACGCCTTTTGGTATCTTGCCGCCGAGCTTCTGGAACTTCGATGGATCCTTGAGAAAGTCGACGATCTCGCCAACTTCCTGCTTCGCTTCGTCCACACCCGCAACATCGGCGAAGGTGACATTCACCTGATCCTCGCCGAGCAATCGGGCGCGGCTCTTGCCGAAAGACATGGCGCCGCGGCCGCCGGCGGAACCCTGCATCTGCCGCAGCATGTAGACGAACACCAGGATCAGCAGCAGTGCCGGTGCCAGCTGCAGCAACAGCTGCGCCAGGAAATTGGGCTCCTTCGGCGGCTTGCCGCGAATCAGCACACCGGCCTTGTTGAGCGAACCGATCAGCGCGGAATAGTCGGTTTCAGGATTGAAAGCGGTGAATTGCGACTTGTCCTTGCGCACGCCAATGATCTCGTTGCCCTGCAACGTAACCGACTGCAGGCGATTGTTGTTGAGATCATCGAGCACCTGCGAATACGGCACTGGCTCTGCTTGCCCGGCTGTCGGCATATAGCGACTAAACACGACAAACATCACCAGGACGATCACGCCCCACAGCAGGATGTTCTTGGTCAGATCATTCAAGGCAGTTTCCTCTGCGTACTTACGATCACCGCTCGATCAAGCTACACCATCCGCCAGCGGCTCGCCAGCAAGTAGCACGCGAACCGGGGGGCCGAAATGAGGGCTAGAGACTAGGGGATAGGGACAAATACGGCATCTATGCCGCTATAGATGTGGGCAACGTCGCCCGAATTCAAGGCAGCCCAGCTACAATGTCGACGTGAGTGAGTCGCGCGCCATTGAACTGTCGGAAAAGCAGCGCAAGTTTCTGCGTGGCCTCGCGCATCCGCTGGAACCGGTCATATGGATCGGCAATCCCGGACTGACGGATGGCGTGGTCGCGGAGACGGACCGGGCGCTGCGCGACCATGAACTGATCAAGGTCAAGGTGCGCGCCGCCGACCGCCCGGCTCGTGAGGCAACTCTACTGACTTTGACCCAACGTACGACCAGCAGCCTGGTGCACCGGATCGGGCACGTGGCGGTCCTGTACCGCCCACGCACCGACAAACCGGGAATTGTGATCCCGGCCGCATAACAAGCGACCAGCCTCAAGATGAGTGCTGCCAAGCCGACACCCACCTCGAGAGCCGACAAAAGTCGGAGACGAGGAGACCGGCAAAGCGGCGCAGCCCCTGGGGCTCATGGCCGCCCCGCCACTGGCATGTATCGATTCTGGGACCGAACTCAACTGCGCGAAGCGTTGGTCGTATACACGAGTGCATTGCTCGTGGTTCTCGGCACGCTGGTAGCGTCGCGCTATCTGGTCGTACAGCGTTTCGAACGCATCGAGCAGCGCGACATGGCGCAGACGCTCGCCGTGCTGCGCAAGTCATTGCTCGCGCAGAACACCGCAGTCGAAACTCTGTCGCGCGACTATGCGCGCTGGGACGACATGTACTCCTATGTGACATCACTCGATCCTGAATTCGAGAGTGACAACTTCTCGCAGCAGGGGCTGGACGAGGCCAACGTCGAACTCGTCTGGCTACTCGACCCACAGGGGCGGATCGTCTCGACATTCCAGAACGACACCGCGGGCGACCGCTACGATCACCCGGTGCGGCCGGAAATGGCCCGATTCCTCGCCAGTCTGACGCCTGCGATCGGGCGCATTACCGATCAGCAGGGCAACCTCCGTTTGCTCGAGATCGACGGGATGCTGCATGTCGTGGCAGCGCATTCAATTCTGCACTCAGATCGCACCGGCCCGCCAGCTGGCACATTGGTGTTTACCCGCGCCATCAGATCCGCAGAAATGCAGGAGATCGCCACGGCGGCGCAATCACCTGCACGGCTGCTGCTGGCGGAGACGATTCAGAACAATGTCCTGCCGGACGTACCGCAACTCGCCATCCGCCTGCTGGCAGATGTTGAGGGGCCGGGCGCACTCATGCTCGGCGCATCCGAGCAACGCATGGAAGGTGCTACGCGCTTGAGCGGCATCGACGGCAAGGCACTCGCAGTCATCGCTACTCATCGCGATCGGGAAGTCATGCAAAACGGCTTGCGAGGCGCCAACTATCTGGTCGGCATCGTTGCCTTGCTTATTGCAGCGGCCCTGTTCGCCTGGCACGTGTACAGCCGCCGTTTGCGCGCATCGAGCGCCGTGGCGCGCGTGAACCAGGCCCGCTATCGTGCAGTCTTCGAACGCACACCAACGGGCGTCGTGCTGTTCAATCATCAATCCCAGATCATTCTGGATGCCAATAGCGGTGCCCAACGAATGTTTGGTGCGCCACTGCCGCTGTTGCAGCAGCATCGCATCACGTCGTTGTTCGACAGTGCAATCGAGACCGCCGCCACGCCAGAGGGAGCCAATTCTGAGGACAGCTATCTGGTCGCCCAGATTGCTCGGGGCGACGGCGCGCCGCTCGACGTCGAGTATGCGGTGGTCGAGATCGAACCCTTGTCAGACAACGTGCGCGCCATGATCATGCGCGACATCTCACACCGCCGCGAAGCTGAGCGACGCGCGCAGGAGCATCGTCAGATGCTGCAGCACCAGGCCACGCACGACACGCTGACTGGGCTGCCCAATCGCGCCTACCTAGAAGAGCACTTACCGCCGCTGATCGATGAGGTCGGGCGGCGCGGCGGCTCGCTAGCCGTGTTCTATGTCGACTGCGATCATTTCAAGAACATCAACGACACCCGCGGCCATCATCTTGGCGACGAATATCTGCGCTCGGTAGCGCGCCGCATACGCGGCACGCTGGCCTCGACCGATCTCGTCGTCAGAATGGGTGGCGACGAGTTCCTGATCGTTACGCGCCAACCCACGAGCGAACCCGCCACAGATTCCATCGCCGCCCGCTTGAGTGCCAGACTCAAAGAACCCACGCAGCTCGGCAATGCCACCTACTCGATGACGGCGAGCATTGGCATCAGCGCGTTCCCGCGCGACGCCAACAACATGACCGACTTGCTGCGCGCCGCCGATATCGCACTGTACGAAGCCAAGTCACGCGGCCGCGATCGCTATCAGCACTTCGACGACGCGATGCACAAGCGCGTCCATGCGCGACTGTCACTCGAGCAGGATCTGCGCCTCGCCGTCGAGCAGGACGCGATCGGCATCCACCTGCAGCCCCTGTTCGACATGCGCAGCGGCCGTATCGTCAGCTTCGAGGCACTCGCGCGTTGGCACCATCGCGTGCACGGCCCCGTGCCACCGCTGTCTTTCATTCCCGTCGCCGAGGCGAGTGATCTCATCGTGCAGCTGGGCGAAAATATTCTGCGCGCCGCCGCACGTTTGATTGCCCAGTGGCAGGAGGCGGGTCTCACGCCAGTACCGATTGCCGCCAACGTATCCGCGAAGCAATTGCAGCTCTCGGATCTGCCCGAGCGAATTCTGGCTATCGCCAAAGACTTCGATGTACACCCATCGTTGATCGGTGTCGAGCTCACCGAGAGCGTGGCGATGCATGATTCGGCACAGCACGTCGCCAAGCTGCATGCCCTGCGAGATCTCGGCATGCGCGTGTCGGTCGACGATTTCGGCACGGGCTATTCGAGCCTGTCGTATCTGCGCAATCTACCGATCGATACGCTGAAGATCGACCGTTCGTTCGTGCGCGACATGAACATCGACAACAACGATGCGGCCATCGTCCGCGCGATCATCGGCATGGCGGCGAGCCTCAATCTAGCGACGGTCGCCGAGGGTATCGAGTCGCGCGAACAGGCATCGCAGCTGCTGGCGCTCGGCTGTAACCTGGGCCAGGGTTACTACTTCGCCAAGCCCATGCCGGCGGACAACACCTTCGATTTGCTGCGCCATATGCAGTTCGAGTCGACGCAGCCAAACAGGCGACTTGAGTTGGTTTGAGCGCCTCTTGTGTGGCTCTCGCGAGCGCTGCTATCTCGCCAGCCATCCGGGTCGAGCGCGCTTCGCCAATCGCTGCGCGATTGACGGCGGTCCCGCGTCCGGACGCGGGGCGCATCTTCCCCCGTGCGAAGCGGTCAGACTGATAGCAGAACAGGAGCGCCTCGCGCTCGGATCGCGGCGCTCTCCACGGATGGCTGGCGAGATAGCAGCGCTCGCGCGAAACGCAGCGCCAGGCGCGTGGCTCACCTCACGAAGAAGTTCCAGAGGCAGTCGCTGGCGTTGAAGTCGGTGACCGGCGAGTCGCTCTTGGCACTGGGGGAACGCAGCCCGCCGGGCCAGGAATGGCCACCGCCATAGACAACCTCATTGGCGGCGTCGTACACGTCGGGCGGATCGACACTACATAGCGTGACCTTGGCACTCGCGCGGCTGGGATCGGCTGGTGTTGCATACTGACGGCATGAGGTTGTCGCGCTGACCTGTTCGGTGGTGGCTTGATTGTTCAGATTGTTGCGGACCAACCAGTCGTCGATCGTTGCCTCGACCGGGTAAAAGTCAGTGGCCGAAATACCGTTGCCAGTGCCGCCCGCGAAAGGATAGTTGCGGTCGTTAGTGCCGTGAATATGGAGCACGGGAATTGGCCGCGTGGGATTGCAGGGATAATACTGTGTGCCACCGCGATCGAACTGTCCCGAGGCACCGCCAACGGCAGCGATGCCGGCAATCCGATCGGCCAACTGGCAGGCCAGCCGATGCGCCATCATGCCGCCGTTGGAAAACCCGGTTGCGAATACGCGCCCTGAGTCGACGGCATAGCGCGTCTGCATGTCGTCGATCACGGCACGCACAAAGGAGAAGTCGTCGATATCCTGCGTCTGGGCGCTGCCACAACAAGCGCCAGCATTGAAAGTCTGTATCAGGCCAGTGCCTTCCGGAAAGGCAATCAGGAACTGCTGCTGTTGCGCCAAGCGCACCAGTTGTGTCATCGCGGCTTGCAGTTGTCCCGTACCGCCACCGCCGTGCATGGAAACGAGCAAGGATCGAGTATTCATAGTGCCAGTGGATGGCACATAGACCGCATAGCGCCGGATGCCCTGCCCCGGCACGTTGACCGTGTTGGCGAGGAAAGCACCTGCGACGAGTACGTTCAACTGCGACGTGAACGCCTGGTATTGGGCGGTGATCGTGGCGCTGCCTTCCCGCATGCCGGCCAGGACGCCGCGGGCGTCGATCGCGACGATGCTCGGATTGTCAGACGACCAGGTGACGAGCGTGGGATCGACGTAGGCTGGGAACACGGCACCGCCCACGCGCTGTACGAAATAGACGTTCATCAGCTGGCCGACCCCGAGCGTCGTCGCGCCCGTCGGCTCGAGCGCCACCTGCGTCGCCGGATTCACGGTGATCGACAAGGCGAAGCTCGTCGAACCGCCGGTGTTCTGCGCGGTGATCGTATAGCTCGCGCTGGCCGCCGCAGTCGTCGGCGTGCCGGTGATCTCGCCCGTCGTCGTGTTGAGCGACAGCCCAGCCGGCAACGCTGGCGCCACACCGTAACTCGTGACCGTGCCCGTGACACTTGGTCTGCTCGGCATGATCAGCACGCCAACTGTGTACACCTGCGGGCTGGCATAACTCAGCGCGCTGGGTGCTGGCAACGGCGGAACCGTTGGAACGGATTCGCCACCACCGCAGGCGGCGAGCGCCAGCAGCCAACCGACAAAGAACGGAGCACGCACCGCAGTCTCCCAGCCTGTATGCACTGTAGCTCCAACGGTTGTGAAGCTGTTCGGTTGACCAACGCATCGATGAGTTCGCCCACTCGGCACCCCTGCCCATGGTGTCGGGGTGCGAACGCGGGTCGAGCGCGCTTCGCCAATCGCTGCGCGATTGACGGCGGTCCCGCGTCCGGGCGCGGGGCGCATCTTCCCCCTTACGAAGCAGTTAGGCTGATAGCAGAACAGGAGCGCCCCGCGCCCGGAACGCGGCGCTCTCCACGCGTTCGCACCCCGACACCATGGGCAGGGGTGCTCGAGAGCGGCCGTTCGAGTCCTCCGCGCGGTGGTCTCGCTCGCCAACCACGCAGTCAGCTGCAAGCCGCTCGATGTGAGTCAAATCCTGGGCGACACACCTCGCCCGCGCCGTACATTTCGCCGGCGCACTTGCAGGCGCGGCACGCGCCACCGTCAACTCAAGTGGTGTTGCCGCAAAGACTCTCGACACAGGCGGCGCCGGCTGCGTATCCCACAGCGCGTTGTCTGCTATTGGCCCGCACGCACGAACTTGCCCTCATGTCGTGTCCGAAGCCACGAGAACGACCTGTATGGTCCATCTGCGTGCATCGTTCTGCCAAGATATCAGCGCTGCCGGCGAATTAACTGTCCCAAAACGTGCTCCCAAAGCAACGGATTAGGATCCTCAATATAGAGACCTTGCTCTTGCGTCCGAATCAACGCGGCATATAGGGGCGGAAATCCCTTTGGCTCCGTAACAGGGGCCCACACTAGAACTTCGAAGCGGTCGCGTTGCAGCACCTGAACAGCTTGACTCACATCTATTAGTCCATTCGCAGGCACATCTAGCTGCCCGTCTTCACAGAAAAACACGCGTCCTGGTCGCTTTTCGAATGGCGGAGCCGGCCGAGAAAGATCTCCAGACCAATCGCGTACTGGACTGATCAGCGACGTACAACCGTTCGTTTTCTTGCCCCTAACCACGTATCGATTTGGCAGCCGAACAAAACGATCAAAAACATACATGAATAGACAATGCGCGCAGTCTTTGGGTATCGACACGCTAAGTTGCTCAATTTCGCGCTGCGAATCCGCACGGATCAACGAAGGCATGTCCAATTCGCTGCCACAAGCGACACCCAAGAAAAGCTGCAGCGCAGCAAGAAAACACAAGAACTGCATAGGTCGGCTGCTGCTTCGCACGGCCATTCTCCGATTTGCCAAGTAAACGCACATCATTGACGAAAGTATAGATCGACCCGATCTCCGCGAGTCGAAAACTCCAACTCGATATTTCTGGCTGGCACGAGATTCCGGTCAACTGACAACAGCAGCATCGATTGCGTCTGCATCCTCAAATATCCGACGCAGCTCCGCCTGGTTGAGGTCAGGGCAGTCGTCGCCGCCATAGCCCTCAATGACCGTCGTGCCACGATTACCCGTGGTTAATTTCTCGAGGGCGCCGCCGACACAGGCGCGTCGCTCACATCGAAGTCGGCCGGGACCTGACCGTTGATGAGCCGCTCAAACTCCGCCACCACCCGCGCAGCGACGAGTTCGGCAACGTCGTCTACGCGAGGGCAACCGCTCTTGGGCGCCCCTGGCCATGGCGTTGGGGTGCGAACGCGTGGAGAGCGCCGCGTTCCGGGCGCGGGGCGCTCCTGTTCCGCTATCAGCCTAACTGCTTCGTACGGGGGAAGATGCGCCCCGCGTCCGGACGCGGGACCGCCGTCAATCGCGCAGCGATTGGCGAAGCGCGCTCGACCCGCGTTCGCACCCCAACGCCATGGGCGGGGGCGCGCAAACACGGCAAAACCTAGACGTAACGCACCTTGATGATCTCGTAACTGCGCGTGCCACCAGGCGCTGCTACATCCGCCACATCGCCCTCGCTCTTGCCGATCAACGCCCGCGCGATCGGCGACGTCACCGACACACGGCCCTCACGGATATCCGCCTCGTCCTCGCCGACGATCTGATAGGTGATCGCCTTGCCGCTCTCTTCCTCTTCGAGATCGACCGTCGCGCCGAAGATCACCTTGCCGTTGTTGGTGAGCGAGGCGGTATCGATGATCTCCGCCGTCGACAGCTTGTTCTCGATATCGCCGATGCGCCCTTCGATAAAGCCCTGCTGCTCACGTGCCGCGTGGTATTCGGCGTTCTCCGACAAATCGCCGTGACTGCGCGCCTCGGCGATTGCCTTGATCACATTCGGGCGCGCTTCACTCTTCAGCTTCTTGAGCTCGGCGCGCAAGGCTTCCGCGCCTTTCAACGTCATTGGGTTGCGTTTCATTGACGTGCCTCAGCATGCAGATCCTGCAAACGATTGACCGAGATGTCCTGCAAGTGATCGAGAGCTTCGCACGTCGCGAGCGCGCCGGCGAGGGTAGTAAAGTACGTGAGTCGCCGATGCACCGCTTCGCGGCGGATGGAATTGGACTCGCGGACCGCACGCTTGCCCTCGGTCGTATTCACGATCAGTGCGATTTCATCGTTCTTGATCATGTCGACGATATGCGGCCGCCCTTCGCGCACCTTGTTGGCCACGCGACACTCGAGCCCGGCGTCGCTGATGACTTTGGCCGTACCCGCGGTGGCCACGATGGTGAACCCCCGCTCGATCAGCTTGCGAGCCAATACGATCGCGCCCGGTTTGTCGCGCTCGCGCACGCTGATCAACGCCAGGCCTTCGCTCGGCAAACCGATGCCGGACGCCGCCTGTGCTTTGGCATAGGCCTCACCGAAAGTACGGCCGGTGCCCATCACTTCACCGGTGCTCTTCATCTCAGGCCCGAGTATGGGATCGGCCTCCGGGAACTTGGCGAATGGAAACACCGCTTCCTTGACCGAGTAGTAAGGCGGTACCCACTCCTCCAGCGCCCCTTGCGCCGCCAGCTTCTTGCCAGTCATCACGCGCGCGCCAATCTTGGCCAGCTGACGACCAGTCGCCTTGGAGACGAACGGTGCCGTCCGCGACGCGCGTGGATTGACCTCCAGCACATAGATCACGCCGTTCTGGATTGCGAACTGGATATTCATCAAACCGACAACGTTCAGCGCCTTGGCGAGTTTGCGCGTCTGCGCGCGAATCTCGCTTTGCAGTTCTTCCGGCAGACTGTTGGGCGGCAACGAACAGCCTGAGTCGCCGGAATGCACACCGGCCTGTTCGACGTGCTCCATGATGCCGCCGATCAGGACGTGCTCACCGTCGCAGACAGCATCCACATCCACCTCGATAGCGACGTCGAGAAAGCGATCGAGCAGGACAGGGCTGTCGTTGGAGACCTTCACAGCGTCGGTCATATAGCCGCGCAGATCGTCCTCACTGAAGACGATCTCCATCGCGCGTCCGCCGAGCACGTACGACGGCCTGACCACGAGTGGATAACCCACTTCGCGCGCGAGCTTGACTGCCTGCTCTTCGTTGCGGGCAGTCGCGTTCGCAGGTTGCTTGAGACCGAGGTTCTGCACGAGGATCTGGAAGCGTTCGCGATCTTCGGCGATGTCGATGGAATCGGGCGACGTGCCGATGATCGGCGCGCCCGCCGCTTCCAGCGCGCGCGCCAGCTTGAGCGGCGTCTGGCCGCCGTACTGCACGATCACACCCTCGGGCTTTTCCGTCTCGATGATTTCGAGCACGTCCTCGAGTGTCAACGGTTCGAAGTACAGCCGATCGGAGGTGTCGTAGTCGGTGGAAACCGTCTCCGGATTGCAGTTGACCATGATGGTCTCGAAGCCGTCGTCGCGCAGCGCCAGCGCGGCGTGCACACAGCAATAGTCGAACTCGATGCCCTGGCCGATACGATTGGGACCGCCGCCCAGGATCATGATCTTGCGAGCCTTGGTTGGCAGGGCCTCGCACTCCTCTTCGTAGGTCGAGTACATATACGCAGTCGACGTGGCGAACTCTGCCGCGCACGTGTCGACGCGCTTGTAGACAGGGCGCACACCGAACTTGGCGCGCTGCTGACGCACCGTCTGCTCGGATTGCTGGGTGAGCAGCGCCAAGCGCCGATCCGAGAAGCCCTTGCGCTTGAGTGCCCGCAAGCGATCGCCATCGAGCGCCGCTGCGCCGCCCGCCCGCACCTGCCTCTCGGTCTCCACCAGATCTTCGATCTGCGCCAGGAACCAGTCGTCGATGTAGCTCAGCTCGCCGATGTGCTCGCGTGACCATCCGGCGCGGAATGCGTCAGCGACATACAGCAGCCGGTTCGCGCCGGGCGCGCGCAATTCATACGCGAGCTTCTCCTGCGTTTCCTCGGTCAGCGGCAGGGTCATCTGCTCATCGAGACCGTCGAGGCCGGTCTCGAGACTGCGCAACGCCTTGTGCAGCGACTCCTGGAAAGTCCGTCCGATCGCCATCGCTTCGCCGACCGACTTCATCTGGGTCGTCAGACGCGCATTGGCGGCCGGGAACTTCTCGAAGGTGAAGCGTGGAATCTTGGTGACGACATAGTCGATCGATGGCTCGAACGACGCCGGGGTGGCGCCGCCGGTGATGTCGTTGCGCAGCTCGTCGAGCGTATAGCCCACCGCCAGCTTGGCGGCGATTTTCGCGATCGGAAAGCCGGTGGCCTTGGATGCCAGCGCCGAAGATCGTGACACCCGCGGATTCATCTCGATCACCAGCAAGCGGCCGTCTTTGGGATTGACCGCGAACTGCACATTGGAGCCGCCCGTCTCCACGCCGATCCGTCGCAGCACCGCGATCGATGCATCGCGCATCCGCTGATACTCCTTGTCGGTGAGTGTCTGGGCGGGCGCGACGGTGATCGAATCGCCGGTATGCACCCCCATCGGATCCAGATTTTCGATCGAGCAGACGATGATGCAATTGTCGTTGCAATCGCGCACCACCTCCATCTCGAATTCCTTCCAGCCAATGACGGACTCCTCCACCAGCACTTCCGTAGTCGGCGAAATCTCGAGGCCGCGCGTCACGATCGATTCGAATTCCTCGCGGTTGTAGGCAATACCACCGCCCGAACCGCCGAGCGTGAACGACGGCCGCACGACGCAGGGGAAGCCCACCATTGCCTGGATCTCGAACGCTTCTTCGAGCGTGTGGGCGATCTCCGCGCGCGCGCATTCGAGGCCGATCTCGCGCATCGCGTTGCGGAACAGGCCGCGGTCTTCCGCCGTATCGATCGCTTCGCGCGAGGCTGCGATCATCTCGACGTCGAACTTCTCCAGCACCCCTTCACGCACCAGATCGAGCGCCGTATTGAGCGCGGTCTGACCACCCATGGTAGGCAGCAAGGCATCGGGCCGTTCCTTCTCGATGATGCTCGCGACCGTGCGCCAGTTGACCGGCTCGATGTAAATAGCGTCGGCCATGTCCGGGTCGGTCATGATCGTGGCAGGGTTGGAATTGACCAGGATGACCCGGTAGCCCTCTTCACGCAGCGCTTTGCACGCTTGTGCACCGGAATAATCAAACTCGCAGGCCTGGCCGATGATGATCGGACCGGCGCCGATGATCAGAATGCTTTCTATGTCGGTACGTTTCGGCATCTCGGCGCCCTCAGACCGGACCGGCGCCGGCGCGCCGTCCACTGTTCTGCACTCGCAACCGGTCCTGCAGACGGCGCAGCATCAGCTCCATGAAACGATCGAACAGGACGCCGATGTCGTGCGGCCCGGGACTCGCCTCCGGATGCCCCTGAAAGGCGAACGCGGGCCGGTCGGTCAGTTGTATGCCCTGCAGCGAACCGTCGAACAGGGAACGGTGGGTTGCACGGACATTGGCCGGCAGGCTCTGCTCATCGAGCGCAAAACCATGATTCTGGCTGGTGATGAACACCCGGCCGCTGTCCACATCCTGCACCGGATGGTTTGCACCATGATGGCCAAACTTCATTTTGACGCTCTTGGCACCGGCCGCCAGACCTAACAACTGATGCCCCAGGCAGATACCGAAGATCGGTAGCTCGGCCGACAGCAATTCGCGGATCGCAGTGATCGCGTACTTGCAAGGCTCCGGATCGCCCGGGCCGTTGGACAACAGCACGCCGTCGGGATCGAGTGCCAGCACGTCGGCAGAACTGGTTTCGGCCGGCACGACCGTGACACGGCAACCGCGGTCACCCAGCATTCGCAGGATATTGCGCTTCACGCCGAAGTCGTAAGCCACGACGTGCATCCGCTGGTGCGCGCGAATGAGCGGCCGCTGCTCCGGCTGCCACAGGCTGCCTTCGTTCCATTGGTAGCGCTGCTTGACGCTCACGACCTTGGCGAGATCCATGCCCTGCAGGCCCGGGAACTTCTTCGCGGCGCGCACCGCGGCGGCGTCGTCCATCTTGTCGCCGGTCATGATGCAACCCGCCTGCGCGCCCTTTTCCCGCAGGATGCGGGTCAGTCGACGTGTGTCGATGTCAGCGATCGCGACCGTCTTGTGGCGTGTCAGAAATTCTGGCAGCGATTCGTTCATGCGCCAATTGCTGGCGAGCAAGGGCAAGTCACGGATGATGAGTCCCGCCGCGTAAGCCTGTGGTGACTCCATGTCCTCGGGTGTCGTGCCGGTGTTGCCGATATGCGGATAAGTGAGGGTGACGAGCTGACGCGCATACGAGGGGTCAGTGAGTATTTCCTGATAGCCCGTCATCGCCGTGTTGAAAACGACTTCGCCGGTCGTGTTGCCTTTGGCCCCGATGGATCGGCCGCGGAAGATCGAACCATCCGCGAGTGCCAGAACTGCAGCTGTCGTCACCCCTAACTCCCCCACGCGGCGAACGGCGCCAGCGCGTTGTCTTGAATTCCAATCCGTCGGCCAAGCGGCCCGACTGTCGCACGACCGGCACCAGAGCGCAGGCGTGCGCAGTACGCGCACGACACCGTAGGGTATCGCGCTGCAGCCTCGCGGGCTGTCGAGTGACCTTGCGCGGGAGTTACATGGACAAAGCGGGAGGAGTTCTCGCGAACATCCTCCCGCCCTGTTTTGGACTAACCCGTTTCGGATTAGGCGGTAATTTTACGAACCGCGACGGGGGGTGTCCATGCGAATTCCAACTCGTTTTTGCAACAATCGCCGGTCTGCGAAACCAGTGCGACGTTACGACTCAATACTCATTTCCTTTCTGATATAAATCCATTAACCAGTTGTTTTACAAGCCAATTACATCATCCATACCGTATCGACCCGAGCCCTTCCCCGCCAGCCAGGCAGCCGCACGCAACGCCCCGCGGGCAAATACGCTGCGATCGGTTGCTTCGTGCCCGATTGTGACAAGTTCGCCTTGACCGGCGAGCCAAACCGTGTGTCGGCCGACCAGGTCCCCGGCGCGCAGCGACGCCAACCCGATCTCCCCCGAAACGCGGTCGCCACGGGACGTTCTGTCGGTTACGCACACATCGTCGAAGCGCACACCCCGGCCGGCCGCTGCTGCCTGGCCGAGCGCGATTGCAGTGCCTGAGGGCGCATCTCGCTTGTGCTTGTGGTGCGCCTCGACTATCTCGATATCGAAATCTTCCGGTAATAACTCCGCAGCCCGGCGCACGAGCGCTCGCAGCACTGCAACGCCGATACTCGTATTGGCTGCGATGAGCAGTGCGCCACGATTGCTGTGCTCCTCCAGCTGCACTTGCGACGCTGCGGACAGGCCGGTCGTACAGATCACCAGTGGCACTTGGGCCGCCACGCATGCTCGTGCGTTTGCCTCGACCTGATCGGCGCGCGTGACATCGATCGCGACGCTGGCGTGCCGCAGTGCTGCCGCCAGATCGGCGCGGCACGGCACCCCGATCGGCACGCCGCCGGCTATCTCGCCCGCGTCGCGGCCCAGCGCCTCACTGTTTGCAGAAACGACGGCCGCGACGATCTCCACCGACGTATCGTCACGTGCATTGGCGATGATACTGCGGCCCATGCGCCCCGCCGCACCGATGATCGCCACTTTCACACCTGCACTAGCCATGCTTCGCAGTGTAACGCTAGCCGGGCGCCGGCCGCCCACCCGTGTGCTCACGCAGCCACGCTTCGAGCAGCACGGCTGCTTCCGCACCCAGGGGCAAGCCAAGTTTGCTGCGACGCCAAAGGATATCGGCAGCACTGCGCGCGAATTCATGCTGCAACAGATATCTGATCTCGCGCTCGTACAAGCCTGGCAACACCTCGGCGCCCAATTGCTCGACCGAACTGGCGTCACCTAACAAGACCGCCACACGAGTACCATAGGCCCGCACGTAGCGCAGACACAGGTCCTCGGGTAGCCAGCCATGCTGCTGCCGAGCGGCTGCCGAGTAGCGCGCGAAATCTGCTTGCGGCATATCGCCCCCAGGCAGCGGTTGATCTCGTGTCCAGCCGGACCCCAAGCCGTCGATCTTCGTACCGAGCGCCGCTTGCAGCCGGTCGACCGCCTCTTCCGCCAGCCGCCGGTACGTCGTGATCTTGCCACTGAAAACCGACAGCAACGGCGCACCCTCCGCGTTCACCACGAGCGAATAGTCGCGCGTCACTTTGGAAGCGTCGGTCGTGTGGTTAGCGAGCAGCGGTCGCAGACCGGAGTAGGTCGCCAACACGTCGCGGGGCGCCAGACTCTTGGCGAAATAGCGATTGGCCAGTGTACATAGATAAGCAACTTCCGCGGTCGAGATCGCGGCGGGCACCGGTTCCGCACCGACATCCACCTCCGTCGTGCCGATCAGCGTGTAATCCTGTTCATACGGGATCGCGAACACGATGCGATCGTCGGTCGTCTGAAAAATGTAGGCGAATTCGTGCTCGAACTGGCGCGCCACGATGATGTGGCTGCCCCGGATCAGTCGCGTCTGCGGTGCGTCCGTACTCCCGACGGCATGGCGTAGGAACTGACCGGCCCATGGTCCTGTCGCGTTGACGAGCGCCCGCGCCGTCAGCGTCGTCTGTTGGCCGTCGACACCCTCGAGCACTACCTGCCAGCCGCCCGGCTGCCTTCGGGCACTGACGCAGCGCGTGCGCGTCAGCACGTGCGCACCCCGTTCGGCCGCGTCGACCGCATTGAGCACGACCAGTCGCGCGTCGTCGACCCAGGCGTCCGAATATTCGAATGCCAGCCGATAACTCGACTGCAGCGGCGCGCCAGCCGGATGACGCACAAGACGGATGAGGCGCGACGCGGGTAGTGCGCCACGGGGTGCCAGATGATCGTAGAGAAACAGCCCGAGGCGTATGAACCAGGCGGGATGCAGATGTGCGTCGTGCGGCAGCACGAACCGCATCGGCCAGATGATGTGTGGCGCGACCCGCAGCAGGACGGCACGTTCGCGCAAGGATTTGCGCACCAGCTTGAACCGGTACTGTTCGAGGTAGCGCAAACCGCCGTGGATCAGCTTGGTACTGGCTGAGGACGTATGTGCGGCCAGGTCGTCCTGTTCCACCAGCACCACACTCAGCTTGCGGCCAGCGGCGTCGCGCGCGATGCCCGCCCCGTTGATGCCGCCGCCCACCACCAAAAGATCGATCGTGGCTGGTACGGGTGGCTGCGCGAGAAACTCCGACATCGGTGGCACTCTAACTGAAAGCACATGCGCTGCGGCCGTGGTTTACGCGCGCCGCCGCCCGACGCATGATGTCCGCATGGCAACCGATACGCCGTATGTACTGGCACTCGATCAGGGCACGACGAGTTCACGCTCACTGCTCGTGGATCGTGGTGGTCATATAGTCGCGTCCGCGCAAGCCGAGCTAACACAGCATTTTCCGCGTGCCGGCTGGGTGGAACACGATCCCCACGAGATTTTGTCGTCCCAGGTCGCAACGATCGCCGCCGTGCTCGCCCAGGCGGACGTACGACCGCAGCAGCTGGCGGCGGTAGGCGTCGCCAATCAGCGGGAAACAACCGTGCTGTGGGATCGTGTCAGCGGTCACCCCGTTGCGCCGGCAATCGTTTGGCAGGATCGACGCACCGCCACCCACTGCGACGAGTTACGAGCAGCTGGCGCGGAAGCGGCCGTCGTCGAGCGCACGGGTCTGCTGCTCGATCCGTATTTCTCCGGGACGAAGCTTGCGTGGCTGCTCGACAAGGTGCCCGGCGCGCGGCAGCGTGCGCAACGCGGCGAGCTTGCTTTCGGCACCGTCGACTCCTGGCTGGTCTACAAGTTGACTGGCCACCAGCATCACGTGACCGATGCCACCAACGCCAGTCGCACGCTGCTCGCCAATCTTGCGACCGGCGAGTGGGATCCGCACATGCTCGAGCTGTTGCGCATCCCAAGCGAATGCCTGCCGCGCATCGTACCAACCGCGTGTGCAGATACGCAGCTGGTGGCCAACATCGCGGGTCACGGCGTGCCGCTCACTGGAATCGCGGGCGATCAACATGCCGCCCTGTTCGGCCAGACCTGCTTCGAGTCGGGCATGGCCAAGAACACCTACGGCACCGGGTGTTTCCTGTTGGCAAACACCGGGGCGGTGCCGCGGCGTTCGTCGCACCGGTTGCTCAGTACCGTAGCCTGGCAACTGGCGGATGAGCGGCGCTACGCGCTCGAGGGCAGCGTGTTCATCGGCGGTGCCGTCGTGCAATGGCTGCGGGACGGGCTCGGATTCATCCGCGACGCGACCGAGGTCGAACAGCTGGCGGCGAGCGTTCCTGACAGCGATGGCGTCTATTGCGTCCCAGCCTTCACCGGCCTCGGCAGTCCGCACTGGGACCCCTATGCCCGCGGCGCGTTCTTCGGCCTGACGCGTGGCACGACGCGCGGCCATCTCGCACGGGCGGCGCTCGAAAGCATCGCCTTCCAGAGTGCCGACCTGCTCACAGCCATGCAGGCCGATGGCGGCGCGCCGATCACTGAACTGCGCGTGGACGGCGGCGCGTCTGCTAACAACCTGCTGATGCAGTTTCAGGCCGACGTTCTGGGCATCCCCGTCGTTCGGCCTCGCTACGCCGAGACCACCGCGCTGGGCGCCGCCTACCTCGCGGGCCTTGGGGTCGGGTTCTGGCCGTCGCTGGCCATGCTCGCCGACGTGTGGCGGTGTGAGCGCCGCTTCGTACCACAGATGGCGCCGGGCATTGCCGCGTCTCGACGGGCCGAATGGACGCGTGCCGTCGAGCGCACCCGTGGCTGGTCGCACAAACAGGACCTGAACGTTTAGACTGCCGCCCATGAAATCCGTGCTGGTACTGCTCGCGATCGCCGCCGTTGCGCTCGGCGGATTTTCCTGGCAAAGCCGGCAGGCGTTACGTGGCGCAGAGGCCCGGCTGACGGCTGAACGTGCGCAGCGCGAACGACTCGAGCAGCGACTGCGGCAGCTGGAAGAATCGTTGCAGTCCTGGCCGGCGCCAGCGTCGCTGCCACCACCCACTCCTAACAACTCACCGCAACTGATGCCACCGCCAGTACGCGCCAGCAAGGAACCGGACGCGGCGGCAGCTGAACGCCGCTTCGTAGCGGACATCCTGACCAACCCAGCGCGTCGTGAAGCCTACATGGCGCAACACCGGATGATCGCACGTCTGCAGTACGGCGAGCTCATCAAGCGCCTGGAGCTCACCCCGGCCGAGACGGATTCGCTGCTCGAGATCCTGGCGCAGCGGCAAATGGCCATGCTCGGGCGCAATCTCGGCGTACAAACCGCCGATCCGGCGACGTTGCGCCGACTGACCGAAGAACTCGACAATGCCGAAGCCAGCGACATCAATGCGCTGCTAGGAGCTGACAAAGCCGCGCGCTTCGCCAACTACCGCGCCACGCTGCAGGAACGCTCGATGCTGACCCCGTTGGTGCAGGAACTCGATCTCGCTGGCATGCCGCTCAAGCCCAGTCAGGTCGATGAGCTGGCGCGCATTCTGCAACAGGAGAATGCCGCGATGCGTGAGAACGCGCCGGTCTCACCGAGCGCGCTGCCCAACCCGATCAGCAATGCTGCGCCCGTCGAAATAACCGCCGATGACCAACGTGCCTACGCCAAGCGCATGCTCGACTGGCAGGAAGAACTCAACAAGCGCATCGCGGATCGCACGGCGCAGGTGCTATCACCGCAGCAGCAAATACGTTTCGTAGCTGGTCAACAGCAGCAGATCGAACTGCAGCGCCTCAGCATGGCCCTGATCGAGCCGGATGCACCAACGGACTAACTTACGCCGCCGGTGAAGAAGCGCTTGACGCCTTCGAAGAAGCTCGCCTCGCGCGGTGCATGACTCTGGCCGTCTGCCGACAGCGACTGGTCGAACTTGCGCAGCATCTCGCGCTGCTCGGCTGAGAGCTTGACGGGCGTCTCCACGACTACACGACAGAACAGATCGCCGCGCGCTCCGCCCCGCACCGGCTTGACACCCTTGTCGCGCAGACGGAAGACCCGGCCCGATTGCGTCTCCGCGGGTACCTTCAATGACACTTTGCCATCGAGGGTGGGCACCTCGACGCTGCCCCCCAGCACTGCGGTGGCAAAACTGATCGGCACTTCGCAGGACAGATGCTCACCGTCGCGTTCGAAGATGTCGTGCTCACGAACATGGATTTCGACGTACAGGTCACCTGGTGGCCCACCATTTCGTCCGGCCTCGCCCTCGCCGCTCAGACGAATGCGATCGCCAGTGTCGACGCCGGCTGGCACCTTGACCGCCAGTTGCTTGCTGCGCCGGATACGACCCTGCCCGAGACAGGTATCGCACGGATTCTTGATGACGGTGCCGAGACCACGGCACCGCGGACAGGTTTGCTGCAGCTGAAAGAACCCCTGCGAAATGCGCACCTGGCCATTGCCGCCGCAGGTTTCGCAGGTCTCCGACTTGTGACCCTTGGCCGCACCGCTGCCGCCACAGGTGTCGCACTCGAACAACTTCTGCACCTGAATCTCGACGCTGGCGCCGAACACCGCTTTGTCGAGATCGAGCTCCAGATCGTACTTGAGATCAGCGCCGCGAAACACCTGCGAGCGGCCACCGCCGCCACGCCGCTGGCCACCGAAGATGTCGCCGAACACGTCACCGAAGATGTCGCTGAACGCATCCGCGCCGCCGCCAAAGCCGCCCTGGCGTCGCGACGCGTCCACGCCCGCATGACCATGTTGGTCATAGGCGGCGCGCGTGCCCGGCTCCGACAGCACTTCGTAGGCTTCTTTCGCCTCCTTGAACTTGCTTTCTGCCTCGGCGTCGTCCGGATTTCGATCGGGATGAAACTTCATGGCAAGCCGGCGATACGCCTTCTTGATGTCCGCTTCGGATGCGGTACGCGGCAGATCCAGAATTTTGTAGTAGTCGCGTTTGCTCATGCTTGCTCAAGACAGCGCAAAGCCGGGGGGCGCTGTCGCGCCCCACGGCTTGCCGGCAGTTGACTGGCAGGGCGACGTTCGTGCGCCCTGCTCCCTTACCTCAAGACGCTTTCTTGTCGTCCTTCACTTCTTCGAATTCCGCATCCACGACGTTGTCGTCCTGGCCACCGCCGCGCTCACCGTCTGCGGCGCCGCCGCCGGCTGCCGGCCCGGCGCCCGCGGCGCCCTCCGCGGTTCCAGCATAGGCCTGCTGCGCAATGCTGGCCGACGCCTGGGTCAGCGCCTCGAACTTCTTGTCGATCGCAGCCTTGTCGTCACCCTTCATCGCCGTGCGCAGATCCGACAATGCCGACTCCACCTTGGCCCGTTCGCCACCGTCGACCTTATCGCCCAGGTCCTTGAGTGATTTCTCGACACTGTGCAACAACTGATCAGCACGATTGCGGCTATCGACCAGTTCGCGGAACTTCTTGTCCTCTTCGGCGTGCGCCTCGGCGTCGCTCACCATGCGCTTGATCTCGTCTTCGCTCAGACCAGACGACGCCTTGATGACGATCTTCTGTTCCTTGCCGGTCGCCTTGTCCTTGGCCGAGACATGCATGATGCCGTTGGCATCGATATCGAAGGTGACCTCGACCTGCGGCATGCCGCGCGGCGCCGGCGGGATATCCGCCAGATCGAACTTTCCTAACAACTTGTTGTCGGCAGCACGCTCGCGCTCGCCCTGCAGCACGTGAATCGTCACCGCCGTCTGATTGTCCTCGGCAGTCGAAAAAGTCTGCGATGCCTTGGTCGGGATAGTGGTGTTCTTCTCGATCAGTTTCGTCATGATACCGCCCAGCGTCTCGATACCGAGCGACAGCGGCGTGACGTCGAGCAGCAGCACATCCTTGACATCGCCGGCGAGCACGCCCGCCTGGATCGCGGCTCCAACGGCGACTGCCTCATCCGGATTCACGTCCTTGCGCGGCTCCTGGCCAAAGAACTCCTTGACGTGCTTCTGCACCAGCGGCATACGGGTCTGCCCACCGACGAGTATGACCTCGGCGATATCCTGTGTGCCGAGCCCAGCGTCCTTGAGAGCGATTCGGCACGGCTCCATCGTGCGCTGCACCAGCGATTCCACCAGCGACTCGAGCTTGGCGCGCGTCAGCTTGATATTGAGGTGTTTCGGGCCGGACGCATCCGCCGTGATGTACGGCAGATTGATGTCGGTCTGCTGACTCGATGACAGCTCGATCTTCGCCTTCTCGGCAGCCTCTTTCAGGCGCTGCATGGCGAGCGGATCCTTGCGCACGTCGACGCCGGATTCCTTCAGGAATTCCTCGCCGAGGAAATTGATGATCTTGAGATCGAAGTCCTCGCCACCGAGGAAGGTATCGCCGTTGGTCGCCAGCACTTCGAACTGCCGCTCGCCGTCGACATCGGCGATTTCGATGATCGACACGTCGAAGGTGCCGCCGCCGAGGTCATAGACGACAATCTTGCGGTCCTTGCCCGCCTTATCGAGGCCATACGCCAGCGCTGCGGCAGTCGGCTCGTTGATGATGCGCTTGACGTTGAGACCGGCGATGCGGCCGGCGTCCTTGGTCGCCTGACGCTGCGAGTCGTTGAAGTACGCCGGCACGGTTATCACGGCCTCGGTGACTTCTTCGCCGAGGAAATCCTCGGCCGTCTTCTTCATTTTCATAAGCACGCGTGCCGACACCTCGGGCGGCGCCATGCGCTTACCCTGCGCCTCCACCCATGCGTCACCGTTGTCGTTCTTGACGATCGTGTACGGCACCATCTTGGCGTCTTTCTGCACCACTTCGTCTTCGTACTTGCGGCCGATCAGTCGTTTGACCGCATACAGCGTGTTGTGCGGATTGGTGACGGCCTGGCGCTTGGCCGACTGGCCCACCAGCACCTCGTTGTCCTTGGTGAACGCGACGATCGACGGCGTTGTGCGATCTCCCTCGCTGTTCTCGACGACGCGCGGCTTGCCGCCTTCCATGATCGCGACACACGAATTCGTGGTGCCCAGATCGATCCCGATTACTTTGCCCATGACGTTTCAATCTCCAAAAAAACTGTTTGCAGCAGACCGTCGTTCCACAGCTGGCAATCTACCTGCTGCTCTATGTGTGTCCTGCGCCTGCGTCTTTCAAGCGGGCCGCGCACCTGACTACTCCTGCGCGACCACGACGCGAGCGGGCCGCAGCAAGCGCCCATTCAGTTGATAGCCGCGCTGCACGACCGCCAGCACGGTTCCTGGCGCCGCATCCGCCGACGGCTGCGTCAGCATGGCTTCGTGCAACTCCGGATCAAACGGCTTACCCACCGGATCGATCACCTCGATCTGGCTCTTCTCGAAGGCTTTTTCGAGCAGCCGCAAGGTGGCACTTTGGCCCTCGATCAGACTGGCCGCATCGGCTTTGTCAGCGTTCTGCATGGCCAGTTCGAGACTGTCCTTCACGGCCAGCAGCTCCTGGGCAAAGCGCTCGATGGCAAATTGCCGCGCGGAATCGAGATCGCGCGCCGCCCGCTTGCGGACGTTCTCGATCTCGGCCAGCGAACGCAGATACTGATCCCAATGACTCTTGGCACGCTCCTCCGAGGCTGCCAACTCCGCTTTCAACTGCTCGTGCTCGACCAGTTCGGCAGCCGTCTCGGGCAGTACAGCGGTCTTGTCGTCATCCGCCTCTGTTCCGGATGTGCTCACCCGTTTACCTCGCCTTAAGTTATATTAATCAGATACTTGCAATCTGAATTGAAAGTATTCCAGCGCTTGCACGCAGCGCTACGGCGAGTGATGGGGACGAACTGGCGTGATTCAAGGGCGCCGCGACAACGCCGCGCCGAGGAGCTTGGCGGACAGATCGACGATCGGGATGACCCGCTCGTAAGCCATGCGCGTCGGGCCGATCACACCCAGCACGCCAAGTACTTCCGTGTCTGAGCTATATGGCGCGGTGACGACACTGCAGTCGTCCAGAATCTGGTAGCCCGACTCCTGGCCGATGAAGATATGTACGCCGTCAGCACGCAAGCTGTGATCGAGCAGGTGCAGAATGTCGCGCTTCTCGGTAAACGCCTCGAACAGGCGCCGCAGCTTCTCGACCGAGGCGAGCTCGCCGACGCCCATCAGATTGGTTTCACCAGCCATGACGTACTCGAGCTCGCGCTTGCTGCTGTCATTGAACACCTGATCGGCAACCGTGATGGCATCCTTCATCAAAGCGTTCATCGTCTCGCGCGCTTCATGCATCTGGCGCAGGATCTCCTGGCGCACCTGTGTCAGCGTGCGACCGCGAACCTGTTCATTGAGGAAGTTCGCCGCACTACGGAATTCATCTGGCGAGAAGTAGCGTTCCAGTTGAATGATTCGGTTCTGCACCTCGCGGTCATCGAACACCAGCACCACGAGTGCGCGGTTTTCCGACAACGCGACGAATTCGATGTGGGTAATGGACGACTGGCGCGCCCGCGGCAACGTCACGACTCCAGCCAGTCGCGTGACGCTCGACAGCAGATTGGACGCGGCTGCCACGAGCGCTTTGGAATCCTCGCCACCTGCGCCGAAGCGCGCACGCAGCTGATCGACATCGTCGTCGGAGAGCGTTTGGCCTGACCTGAGGATCGAATCGACGAAGAACCGGTACCCCTTGTCAGTCGGCACCCGACCAGCGGATGTGTGCGGCGAGGTGACGAAACCCAGCTGCTCGAGATCGGCGACGATATTGCGGACCGTGGCCGAGGACAGCTGCAAACCCGAGTCGCGCGTCAGCGCGCGCGAGCCCACCGGCTGGCCATCGCGAATATAGCTCTCCACCAGCACCCGCAGCAGGTACTGCTCGCGCTCGTTCAGCTCGTCTGCAGCCTCGTTCGTCATGGTCCCTGGCGGCCGGAGTACTGGTCGCAAGCTACAGAAGGCTGCGCCGTGCCGTCAAGGAAATGGCTGCATTGTCGGGAGTGGTACCCGGTGCGTTCCCCGCGGACCGGGCGCATGCTACAAAGCAGCATGATCATAGAAAAACATTGGGCGATCGTTGGCCGTTTCGCCGACGAGCGCGTCGCCGAAACGGCGCGGCTGCTGATCGAGCACCTGAACAGCCGGTCGATCCGCGTGCGCATCGCGCGCGACGCTGAACTGGCACTGACAGACCAACATTACGTCGAGCGCATGCCGGAAGAACAACTCGCCGATGGTGCCGACCTGATGGTGGCGATCGGCGGCGATGGCACCCTGCTCTATGCCGCGCGGCTGGTGGCCGAAAAGAACATCCCGCTGCTCGGAATCAACCGCGGACGACTGGGTTTCCTGACTGACGTCTTGCCCCAGGACATGCTCGCTTCGGTTGACGCGGTCGTGCAAGGCAGTTGCGAGGTCGACGAACGACCGCTGCTGGAAGCTAGGCTGATGTCGGTCGACGGTCGCGCCTGCCGCGTGCTGGCCTTGAATGACGTGGTCGTTCAGAAGGTGGCAACCGGCCGCATGCTCGATTTCGAGACCTGGATCGACGGCAGCTATGTCAACAGTCACGGCGGCGATGGTCTGGTCGTAGCGAGCGCGACCGGCTCGACCGCCTATGCATTGTCGTGCGGCGGACCGATCGTGTCGCCCCATCTGGAGGTCGTGGTCGTGGCACCGATCTGTCCGCACACCCTGTCGGACCGGCCGATCGTGGTGTCATCCCGATCGGTGGTGGCGGTCACGCTCGTAGAACGCTTCGACGCGCGCGCGCAGATCACCTGCGACGGCGTGGTCATGGGCGAATTCCTGCCTGGCGATCGGCTCGAAATTCATTGTTCTGGCCGCAAAATACGCCTGCTGCATCCGGCCGGTTTCGAGTATTACCGTCTACTGCGCTCCAAGCTGCACTGGGGCCGCGGCAGTTACGGCAAGCACGAGTAGTTACCTATGCTCACTCATCTACAGATTCGCGATTTCGCCATCATCGACCAGGTGGAACTCGAATTGCGCGCGGGGCTAACCGTGCTCACGGGCGAGACGGGTGCCGGCAAATCCATCATGGTCGATGCACTCGCCTTGCTCGCCGGTGGCAAGGGCGGCGCCGAGGTGGTGCGCGCCGGCAGTGAGCGGGCGGAACTCGCGGCGACATTCCAGGTACCGAAAGCGGCCAAGGCCTTGCGGGCGCTGCTAGCGGAACAGTCGGTGGAGCTGGACGACGAGCTGTCGGTGCGACGGGTAATCGCCAGTGACGGCCGCTCACGCGCCTATGTCAATGGTGTCTCGGTACCCATCCAGCTATTGAAGACTGTCGGCGGACATCTGATCGATATCCACGGCCAGCACGAGTTCCAGTCATTAACGCGTGCAACAGCGCAGCGCGAGCTCCTCGACGAATACGGCGGCAACCTCGAGTTGGCGGAAAAAGTAGCGGCGGCGCATGCGAGCTGGCTCGATCTCGTCAATCGCACCGCCGAACTGGAAGGCCGGGCACGTGATCGCGACGCACGCCTCGAGCTGTTGCGCTATCAGGTGGGCGAGCTGCAGGCTCTCGATCTGCAGCCCGACGAGTTGCCGCAACTGCTGGACGAACGCACACGACATTCCAATCGGGGACGACTCGCGGCAGCGGCCCAGGCGGCGGTTAGCCTGTTGTATGACGCCGAGGAAGGCAGCGCACATGCGGCAGCGAGCCGGGCCCTCACTGGCCTGAAGACGCTCGCGAACATCGACGAGCGTCTGGGCGCAGTCATACCGATGATCGACAGCGGGTTGATCCAGATTCAAGAAGCGGCGCGCGAGCTGTCCCGTTATCTGGAAACACTGGAGCTCGACCCAGCACGCCAGGATGCAATCGAGAAGCGGCTCGCGGCAGTCGAGGAGTTGTCGCGCAAGCATCGCGTACCGGCAGCCGACCTGCCAGGTCGCGCAGCCTTGGTGCAGGCGGAACTCGCCGAGCTCGAGCGAGCCGACTCGAACCTGGCGTCGCTGCGCAAAGAGCAAACTGCTGCGCTCGAATCGTATCGCAAGCTGGCGCAACAGCTGACCGCCTGTCGCGTGACGGCAGCGCGCAGCCTGTCGAAGGACATCACGTCGCGCATGCAGACCCTGGGCATGGCGGGCGGTCGCTTTCTGATCGACGTGTCGCCCTCGGCGAGTGGCGAGCCCAGCGCACACGGGCTCGATAGTCTGGAATTCCGTGTCACCGCCAACCCAGGTCAACCGCTGCGATCGTTAGCCAAAGTTGCCTCCGGCGGCGAGCTCTCGCGGCTGTCGCTGGCGGTGCAGGTCTCGTGCGCGGCGGAGGAATCGCGCTGCATGGTGTTCGACGAAGTCGACGCCGGCGTCGGGGGCGCGGTTGCTGAAATCGTGGGGCGCGAACTGAAGGCGTTCGGCCATCGCGGTCAGGCTTTGTGCGTCACACACCTGCCGCAGGTAGCGAGCCAGGGCCACCATCACCTGCGTGTCGCCAAGCTCACCGATGGCAAGACGACACGCACCGCAGTGGCGGAACTGACGATGGATGAACGCGCGGAGGAGCTGGCGCGCATGCTGGGTGGTCTGGAAGTGACCGGCAAGGCGCGCGAGCATGCCCGCGAGATGCTGCAGTTGGGTGCTGCGGCAGACGGTAAAGCCGCCGGCACGGCGAGCGGCCGGACGCGCTCTAAATCCTGAGGACGAAAGACGCTGGGTCGGCGCGGCTCAGTCCTTCTGACGTGCCTTGCGATCCGGACAATTGGGGCGCTTGCACTGGCCGTACAGAATCATCGCGTGATCGCGCAACTCGAACCCGGCGCGCCCGGCGATCGCCATCTGTTTTTCTTCAATCGCCCGATCGACGAATTCCTCGACGCGGCCGCAATCGACACAGACGATATGGTCGTGATGCGCACCTTGATTGAGCTCGAATACACCGAGGCCGCTGTCGAAATGATGGCGCGACACGAGCCCAGCGGCCTCGAACTGGGTGAGCACGCGATAGACGGTCGCGAGCCCGATATCCAGGTTGGCATCGAGCAGGCGCTTGTAGATCTCCTCGGCCGACAGGTGCCGACGCGCGGGGCCATCCTCGTTGTCGGCACCGCCACCCTCCAGAATCTCGAGGATTCTGAGTCTGGGCGTGGTGACTTTGAGCCCCGCCTTACGTAAATCCTGACTCTCCAACAGTAGGTCTCCCGGCTGCAAAATGTTGGCTGCGGTATGATGCGCCACCATGAAGCAGCTTGCACTACGTACACTTCTGATCGCCGCGCTCGCTCTCGGCGCGACGGCGTGCGTCTACCGGGTCAATATTCAGCAGGGCAACTTCCTGACCACGGAAACCACCGATCAGCTGAAAGTAGGCATGACGCGCAGCCAGGTGCGGTTCCTGCTCGGCACACCGATGGTGCCGGATGCGTTCGACGATGATCGGTGGGATTATCTCTACACGATGCAGCGCGGCCGGCTCAAGAAGCCTGAGCGGCGGCAATTGATCGTCTATTTCACGGACGACAAAGTGGTGCGCTTCGAGAACGATGGCATCCTGCCCCGCGCCGCCAGCATCGGCGCCACGCAAAGGCCGAAAGCCAGTCTCTGGCGCCGTCTTACTGGGCGGGGCGACGCGGAGCCGGTCGTCGGGCCCGTCACCGATCCGGACGCGCCGCCGAGCCCCGTGCCCGACAAACCCGAGCCGGCTAACCCGAATCCCGACCCCGTCGGCGGGCCCGGCTCCGCCTCGACTCCTTAGGATCTATCGCGAGCGGCCGATAGAGCTCGACGCGATCGCCATCGCGCGGCCGTACGTCGCGGTCGCACAAGTCGCCGAAGATACCGACGTCCGCCGTGGCCCAAGGAATATCTTCGGCTGCGCATCTGCTCGCCGCCATCACTAACAACTCCTGAATCGTGGCGGATTCCGGCACCGTCAGCTGACAGAGAAACTGGTGCTCCGACGTCGCGTAAGCGAGCGTAACTTGCTTACTGCCCGTCATTTGCTGTCAGCACGCGCCCGCGCCACGAATGCATCGACCAACGACGCCGCAGTCTCGACGAACATGGGCTCGAACATGGCAGCGGAAAGAATACTGGCGAATTCGAACCGCAGTGTGAGTTCGATACGGCTGCCGGACTTCCCTACTGCACTGATCAGCCAACCGCCACTGAGCGAGCGAAACGGCCCCTGGTCCAGCTGCAGCTCGATGCGCTGGCAGGGAAACAGCACGTTGCGAGTGGTGAATTCGAACTGCAGCGGCCCGCGCTTGACGCCGAGGGTCGCGACGATCTCGCTATCGGTCGCCGATTCCACCCGGGCCCACTCGCACCATGGTACGAACGCCGGGTATTGCTCCACGTCGTTGATCAGCTCGTACATGCGCGTCGGCGAGGCGGCAACGAGCGCTGAGCGTTTGACTTCACGCATCCAGAGATTGTCGCGGAGCGAGCCGCTCCTCACAACTGCAAGCGGTACAATAGTGACGCCATGGCACAGAAGAAGGACAAGCAGCAGCAGCCGAAGGACGGCCAACGGCTGATTGCCGAGAACCGTAAGGCCCGCTATGACTATTTCATCGAGGAGCGCATCGAAGCCGGCATCGCGCTCGAGGGCTGGGAGGTCAAAGCTCTGCGCGCCGGCAAGGCGCAGATCACCGAAGCCTATGTGTACCTGAAGAATGCCGAGGCGTTCCTGTTCGGGGCCCACATCGCGCCTCTCAAGACCACCTCCACGCACGTGACCGCCGACCCCATCCGCACGCGCAAGCTGCTGCTGAAACGCTCGGAACTGGCGCGCCTCGTGGGCAGCGTCGAACGCAAGGGCTACACCCTCGTGCCGCTCGACCTACACTGGAGTCACGGTCGGGCGAAGTTGCAGCTAGGGCTGGCCAAGGGCAAACAGCAGCACGACAAGCGCGCCACGGAGAAGGACCGCGACTGGCAACGTGACAAAGCGCGGATTCTGCGACGCGGTTAGCGCCGCGCCAGGCCCGCAGCACTTGAACTTCTCGCATTTGCGCCCATCTAAGACTAGGATGTAGACAACCTTTTACGGGGGCGACCGGTTTCGACGTGGGTTGCGAACCGTGAGTGGCGTACCGAGGCGCATGGCCCTCGTAAAACACTGTGCAAAATATAGTTGCAAACGACGACAACTACGCACTAGCTGCTTAATTCGCAGCTGCCCCCTGACCAGTCTGTGCCTATGCAGCTGAATCAGGGGACGCGTTCATAGGATCGCGGCACCGCGTGCTACGGGCGGTGCCGTTAAGAGTCACTGTAGCTGGCTCGGCGTCTTCCCTGCTCCTCGGGTAGCGCTGAGTAAGAACCAAAGAGAGAGCTATGTACGTAGATATTCACGTCTAGGGCTTGCGGACGCGGGTTCAATTCCCGCCGCCTCCACCAATTCGCGCCAGATTCGCGGCGATGGGTTGACCCATACCCAAGCGGCAGACTGACGCCGCAGGCGCATAGCGCAAGCGTTTTGCGACGCGATGTTGTAGTGACTACTTGACGTTAGTGGCCTTCCAGTCGGCAACAACCTTTGCCCAGCGTTGCGGGTCAGCCATGAATTCGAGCAGGTCGCCATTGGAGAATTCGACGTACTCGAAATCCGGTCGCAGGCCCGCGAGTCGCTTGTCCATCACGTTAACCGGGTCCTTGGTGTCAGTCAGCAGGATTGTTGGCACGTGGATTTTGGCGATATCAGGCAACATATCGTAGTGGAATGCGGCCCAATGCCCGATATCGGGTCCCTGCATGAAGGCGCCAATCGTCGTCCAGGTTTGCCCATCGAGGATTGCCTGTCGCTCGGGTTTAGCGGGGTTGAATCCGCGCGTCAGATGCGAGCCGTCAGGCACCGGCGTTCGAGGCTGTCGGTTGGGGTTGTCCAGGTAAGCTTTGGCTTCCGCAGCAGTCAATTGCGCCGCGCCGTGCAACACCAGGCCGACGACGCGATCGCTGTGGTTTGCCGCAAACGACACGGAGATATGCGCACCCGTGTGATGGCCGCCAATAACAATCTTCTCCAGTTTCAAGAAATCGAGCAACGGCACGATGTTGTCCGCGTAGTCGCGGATGCTCGGCTGCCTCGCTGGCGGATCCGACAAACCGTATCCCGGCGTGTCGACGATGATGCTGCGGATGCCCATCTTGGCTAGCTCGTTCTGCACACCCGCCCATTGGATCATCGACATCGGCGATTGATGGAGCAACACGAGCGGGTACTTGTAGTCGCGCGGCCCGACATCACGATAGTGCAACTGGCCCATCGGTGTCCGCACGTAACCCTTGCCGCCTTTGAGGACGCCAAAGCCCTGCCAGTCGTCGACAGAAATGCCGCGGCCCAGCTCATCCGCGGATACCCGATCGGCGAGCAGCGCGCCGGCGGCAATAGCGCACACTGTCAAGAACGTGACAACGAGCCGTTGATACATGATCTGTTACTCCAAGTGACGTCTACCAATGATGTGCAGCCGCAGTCCCGACCCCGCCAGGACGATCGCCGCGATGCGACAAGTTCGTGCTCAGAGCATCCGCTCCAGAATCTCGAGTATCACTCTGTCCGCCGACTCCATCGCACCCTCCATACCGCGATCGAGCCGCGCCGTGTGCTCGCCACAGAAGTGGATACGTCCGTGGCGTTGGCCAATTTGATTGGCAAAGGCACCGATCTGGCCCGGCGCCCAGGAAGCCCACGTACCGCCGGTGTAACGCTCCTTCTGCCAGGAGAAAACCTTGATTGGCGTGAGTGCTTTGGCGGCTTTGGGGCGTATACGTCTTAGAACTGTCATGCTGCGCTCTACCAGTGCCGCCGACGTCAGCTTGTCGGCCTCGAGTGCGTCGACGCCCATCAACCAGACGGCAGCGGACTGCGTGGCGCCGCCTGGACCGTAGGGAAAAGCCAGCAGCTGGCCGATCTCGGTGTCGGTCCATAGCGTCGGTGGTAGGCCGTCCTGCTCCCAATAGGGCTCGTCAATACGAAACAACACCTGAGTGGTCGTACTGTACGTGAGTTCGTCGATACCCCGCCGCTGCGCGGGCGGCAGTTCCGGCGTGAGCTTGATGCGCCGCAACGCGGGGGCAGGCAGGGTGATGAGCGCGCGCTTTGCTTCGAAGCTGCCGTCGGGAGTCTCGATGACCACCGAATCGCCACGGTCGTGCACAGCAGACACGGGCGTGCCCAACTTCACGGGTTCCTTGAGCGCAGCAGCCATCGCCTCGGGCATGCGTTGATTGCCGCCGACGATATGAAACAACCCCTCGCGTCTACTCATGTGAGTCGCCCACGTGATGAGTTGCAAGTGGTGCAATGCTGACACCCGGTCCGGCGCCTGCCCGTACGCCTGATTCTCGCCCACGCCGAACTTGATGGCAGCGGCGGAAATTCCTGCCTGCCGGAGCATCGCGTCGAGCGGCTTATCGTAAGCCTGCGCTGCCGGCTTGAGCCAGTCATCCAGTTCTTTGAGTGGATTGTTAGGCGCCAGCGCTTCCAGCGCGAAGCTCCATGGCAGTGTTGCTCTCAGTGGCGCCGGAAACGGATTGCCTTGGTACGTCGGCCACTCATCGACTGTGACGTACCTGCCATTGAGGTGGAAGGCAACCCGTTCGCCCAAACCATCTTTGCCGTATTCCACCGGCTCGCGGGCTCGCATCGGCTCGAGGGTCAAACCGAAGCGCGTCACCGTATCCAGGACCCGCGCGTAGAGTGCACCGATCACGCTGCCGCCGGCTTCCGGGGCGCCGGGCACATCATCGAGGGTGTAGAGTCGGCCGCCGATGCGATTGCGTGCTTCCAACACCTTGACTTTCAAGCCCTGGCCTTCCAGCTCCAGCGCAGTGCGCAGGCCCGACACGCCGGCACCCACGATGACCACATCCCAATGCGGTTCCGCGGCCCTGAGACGTGGCGCAACAACTGACAAAGCACCCAGACCGGCGACGACCTGACGTCTATTGATTGAGTTCATGAGTTGGCTCTCCCTCGAACGGTGTGTGGCTCAATGCCGCGGCTTGAGCGCCAGCCCGTCGGGGCTCGGTGTATCGATGTCGCGATAGATCAACCAATCACCGGCATCGTTCCTGCGCAACACGATCAGGTAATAGCCCGGATCCACGATGTCCTTGGCGACATCGAGCGCGAGAAATCGGCCAATCACGAAGGCTACCTTGCCGAACACCCGGATTTCTTCCACATTCGAGAACAGCTGGCGCTTGGAATCCCGATCGTAGTGATCGGAGTAGAAGCGACGCACACCGGCATGGCCGGCGTAGAGCGCCTTGTTGCGGGTGATGATCTTCATCTCGGGGTGGTGTACCGCCACGATCCCGTCGATGTCGCCGGCGTCGCGGGCCTTGCCCCACTCGCCAAAGACAGCAACAATCGCGTCAATGTCTGTCTGCGGACCTTCCGTAACGGGCTTGTCGACGGCCCGGACGGGCGCCGCAACCGCCAGGCTCAGCACGAGCAATATACCTACTAACTTAACCATGATTCTCGGTACTCCCAGAAGTTGATAGTGCAGCATCACTCGCGCGTCACGCCGGCTTCCAGATGCTGAGATAGACAATCGCTGCAATGAAGATCCACAGCACGACCAGCACGGAGGTTGCGCGCACATATATCTGCTGGATCCGCGCTTCCCGCTCGGGCGTGCTGCCTTCGCGTTCGATCACCGGCCATAGTTCGAAAAAGTGCAGCAGCTGCAACCGGATACCGATACCACTCGCGATCACACCGGCGAAACACAGCAGCTTCCAGCCGAGCCAGGGCTGCAGCTCGAGCTGGTTGCTGATCATTCCGAGCCAGATGCCAACCAGCACGAGCAGCAGGACGTAACGGATGGCGCGGTCGATGGTGGCCAGGCGAGCGCCGCGCGGCAACTTCTGCGAGCGATGGATGACTTCGACGAATACAAGCCAGATCACGGCCACGACCGCAGCCACCACAGCGAGGCGCTCGCCGCCCGGGAAGTAGCCTAACAAGAGCCCGAGTATGCTGCCGAGCCCCGCCTGCAGCACCAGGGCGTAACGAACGTGCTGGTCCACATCCATGACGTGATCCATGAGTTTCTTGCGATCGGCAAAACGCATCTCGCCGTGATAGGACACATAGCGATAGGTGCTGTTGATGACGAGCTCGGAGCCCAGCCAATAGCCGAGTACCGCGATATGGGTTGCCAGCAAGAACACAATCAGCATTTCGTCGCGATCTCCGGATAGGTTGCGTCGGGACTCTAGTACACAATCAAAACGGCTGTGCGATGCCTAGCCAGGCCATCAGGATGATCAGGCTCCAGAACACGAACGCCGCATATTTTGCACGGCGCCGACCATCGACGAACAACGCATCAATTTGCGGTCCCGACTCGCCTGCCTTGAGGCGGCCGAACCCTATGCGCCAACCGCGAATGCTGGTTCTGAGATACAGCCCGACGATGAGCAGCGCAGCGTACACACACAGTTTGGTCGCGACCCAATGGCTCGTGACCGGCGCGCCTTGGGTCAAGGACACGACGCCCGTGACTATCAGCACGGTTATGAGTATCACCCGCCAGCTGATGTCGATCCGTTGCCAGACGATCCCGTTCGGCGACCTGACCGTTAGGTAGGCCATCCAGACAACCGCGAGCCAGAGGGCGCCTAACAGCCAGATGGCTGTGGGAGCCCATGGCGGGAGATCCAGCGCGCCGCGCAGAACCGCAAGGTGCAGGCCTACCACGGGCAGCAACACGATTGCCGTGCGCGGCAAGATATCGATCGCCAGGAGCGCCTGCAGGAATCGTTCGCGCTCAGCGACAGGCAGGTCCGGACGTGCGATGTAGCGCGACGTCACGAACACGCCGAAATCGCCGCCGAGCCAGTAGGCGAACAGCACGACGTGGAGCGTCACCAGCAGAAAATATGGGTCGAGCACAGAAGCCAGCCTCCCCCGGGGGGCTTTGGACGAGACTATCGCTCGTTGACCGGTCATGCTGCCGACACAGAATCACAAATAGTAATAAACTTACACAACTTTCAGTTGCGTAATACCGTCATGGAACTTCATCAATTGCGCTACTTCCTGACGACGCTCGACGAGGGCAGCTTTTCCCGTGCCGCGGTCAAACATCGACTGACGCAGCAGGCGATCAGCAAGAGCATCAGTCGCCTGGAGCAGGAGCTCGGCACGAAGCTGTTCCTGCGAGACGGGCGCCAGATCAAGCCCACGGCCGCCGGCCAGATGCTCGCCGAGCACGCGCAGATGATCGATGCCGAGAGTCATCGATTCCAGCGACATCTGGGCGAGCTGTTAGGCACTACTCCCGGTGAGCTGCAGATTGGCGCGGGCCCGACCGCTGCACGGCGCCTGGTGGCCGAGGCAGTGCAACGCCTGCTGGACGATCGGCCGGAAATCCGTATCGCAGTTTCCGCTGGCACCACGCGCAGCATGACGCCGCAACTCAAGCGCGGTGAAATCGACGTCCTTGTCAGCGTACTGGCCGAACGTAACCCCGATCCGCAACTACGGTGCGAGGTGCTCTATCGAGAGCCCACCATGTTGGTTGGCCGCGCTGAACACCCGCTGGTTAGTCGGAGCCGCGTCAGCCTGACCGACACGCTGCGGTTTCCCTGGCTGGGTGGTGCCGGTATGGACCACTGGGGCGACCTGGTCCGGAGCAGCTTCGTTGCCGCAGGACTGAAACCACCAGTGCCAAGCGTCAAAACCGATTCCTTGCCTTTCGCTTGTGGCCTGCTGGCGGGGACGGACTATCTTTCCGTACTGCCCGTCGATCTCGTGCAGCCCGACCTCGACGCCGGCCGGCTCGCCAAAATCAATACAGCAGTAACTTGGTCGCGACCGATGGCGCTATTCTATCGGCACAACTCGATGCAATCCCCTGCCGTGAGCGCATTTGTCAGGACGCTGCGTGTCGTGGCAAAACGCTTGGCCCGGGGCTCGAAGGGTCTATCGGCATGATCCTGTCATCGGCAGTTCATTTCTTCTTTGCCGCTGCCGGCAGCTGCTGGACCGCGTAGTTCTCCAGGCTGGAACGATTGGGTTTGCCGTCCCATTCGGTAGGCGCCTGTAGAAATTTTGCATAGTGCTTCTCGACATAGTCGAGCATTTTGCGCGAATGCACCTGCTCGAGATCGTCGCCCGAGCCAACCATCGCGGAGTACAGGCAAAACCCCGGCGCCGTGCCCATCAACATCCATGGCAACCACGGCGTCCGGCGACCCCAGGTGCCGAACCAGCTAAGCCCCGTAATGCTCTTGTTCTGCATGTCCGCCGCCTGCACATGGTAGACAGTCATTTCGCTCGCAATGACCTCGGGGCCAGAGGATTCCCTCACCCATTTGTCTGGCGTAAGACTGTTGGGGTAGCGCAGGTGGACGTGGTCTTCCAGATCGAGCCAAGTACCGCGCTGGCGCCAAGGAAGGTGAAACGGCTTCATGTCACCGCCGCGGCCGGCGTTCATCGGATCGCCTTGACCGAATTCTGTGATCACGAAATTGAAGGGGTCGTTGGCGATCGGTACTACTTTCACGTCTTCATCGAGAAATGGGTTGCGCCATGTCTCCAGGACTTCACCGGTCTTGAGGTCCGTATAAAGCCCCACCTCACGCAAGAGCTTGAGATAGGAGCCGTCCTTCTGGATCTGGATTCTGGCGGTGCTGAGGCCCTCAAAGCCAAAAAGATCCTGTAGCGACTCACCGGGGCGTGCCGCCATGACGTAGCCTCTGAACCAGCTGTGCTTTTGCTTCGTTGGATCTATATCAGAATGTAGTCGCGCCCAAGCGACCTTGTTACCCGCACCGGTTGTAAGATCGAGGTATGGGCCTTGCAGTGCAGAGCTGGTGAGCGCAGAACCTGCAGCCGCTCTCGCCTGTTGCGACTGGGCCGCCGCCGTCATGGCACTGGCGGCGCCCAGTGCGCCCATACCTTGCAACAGATCGCGTCGATCGATCAATGTCCTTCTCCCGGTAAGCCCATCGTTGATCACCACTCAAGCTGCAACAGGCGCCTACCAACATAGGCGAGCAGTGGGCGTCGCGTGCCAATCTTGAGGTCAGCGAAGCACAACCAGTAGTAAATCTCGACAACTTATGGTTGCCACATCGATCGATCACTTCCTGGCGGAAACCTGGGTGGGCGCGATCGGTGAACATCGGCAAAATCAGCATAGTGCCTCAAGGTACGGATCAACGGGCCCGTGCAAAGCACTCAAACCACAGCAATCATGGCTGCAGCCAGCGGCCCGCAGCCGCTCGGACAGTCGCTGCAACAACCGACTGGTCTGGATTCGCGCAACCGTATTCTGGCCGCAGTCGTCAATCGCCGCCAGACGTTTGAGCGACGCGCAGACCTCCAGATGATTACTGCTGGCCAAACCTGCGACGCAATACTGTTCGGCCACACCAACCATCAGCTCTCAGCGATCAGCACCTGAGGTGATCGCAGTCACCGGGCCACGCTGCGACACGATCGCCTTGACGCGCAGGTAACGAGCCAGACCCGCGGTGCCGAGCCGCGCGCGGCCGAGACCCGACAGCTTGAGCCCTTCCCATTCGTAGTCCATCACGAAGCTGGAGAGCGACGCGTCACCGATACTGACCATACCCGCGTCGAGCCGTTCGGCGATCCGCTGCGCCTCGGCTTCGCTGCCAGCGAACACGTTCGCCGACAAACCATACTCGCTGTCGTTAGCCAGCTCGATCGCCTGTTCGACGCGGTCATAGGCCATTGTCGGAATCACGGGGCCGAAGGTCTCTTCATGCATCACACGCATGCTGTGGTCGACACCCGACAAGACTGTCGGCTCGCACCAACGACCGCCGCGTTCGACGATATGACCACCCAGCTCGAGCTTGGCACCGCGTGCGATTGCATCGTCGATGTGCTCGCGCACGATGTCCGCCTGGCGGGCCATGATGAAGGGGCCGACCTGGCCTGCGGGGTCGTCACACGTGAGCTTCACGGTCCGCGCCTGCGCAAGGATCCGGGTCAGTAGCTCATCGTGCACGCGGCGATCGACATACACTCGTTCCAGCGACTGACACGCTTGCCCCGTCGCCAGCAGCGAGGCCCGCACGACGGCCGTCGCGGCTCGATCCAGATCGGCACCCGCTGTCACGATCGCGGGGTCCTTGCCGCCCAACTCGAGAAACGCCGGAATGAAACGCTTGGCTGCGTGTTCGGCAACCAGACGGCCCGTGCGCACGCTGCCCGTACAAACCACGGCATCGACATGGTCGATGAGACTTGCGCCGGTACTGCCGGGGCCCAGCACGATGAGCACGACATCGCGCAACGCCGGTACGGCCGCAATGAGCTTGCGCAGTGGCTCGACATAGCGCGGCGTCACCTCGCTGGGCTTGAGGACGACGCCACAGCCGGCAGCCAAAGCTGGGATCAGATCGATCATCGACAGCACGATCGGAAAATTCCACGGCGCGATGACGCCCACGACCGGATACGGCACGAGCTGCGTCCGGCCGGCGATGCCCGGGATCATGGAGGGCCGCTCCGCACCGTGCCCGAATACCTCGACGGCGTTGGCGATCGCGGCCTGAATCATGCCGTCGACTGCAGCGATCTCTATTGCTGCGATACGGTGACGACCGGTGTCTTGCTCGAGCGCGCGCTGCAATTCGGCGCGATGAGTAGCGAACGCAACGCACAGCTCCCGCAGCGCTGCCGAGCGCCCTGCCACACCCAGTTGCTGCCACGCTGGGGCGGCGTGCCGGACTGTCTCACACGCCGCGCGAACCGCGGCGTCATCCGCGACCTCGAATGTGTAGTCCTCGACGCCCGTCAGCGGATTGCGTGCCTTCATTTGCTGTGTCATGGATCCCTCTCGAAGTCCTGCAATAGTTTCTGCAACGCCAGCAGAAACCGTTCACGTCTTTGGTCGCTGACCGTGCGCATGCTCGCCGGCCAAGCCGTGCGCCCGAAGCGGGCGAGCTCGTCGATCAGTCTCGCGTCCAGTGGCAACTGACTCGCGCCGCGGGACGTGGCGATCCGCTCGATCGCCGGACCAAAGCGGGTCAGATAGTCGCCGACACCCCCTGGCGCATTGAGATCGCCGACTTCGAGCGGCCCCATCAACGCCCAACGTCTGCCGAGACCATCGCGGATCGCCCGGTCGATGTCCTCCGGAGTCGCGACGCCGTCGGCGATCAGCCGCACAGCCTCCGCTAACAAGGTCCATTGCAGCCGGTTGAGCACGAAGCCATCTATCTCCTGACGAACCCGCATCGGCGACTGTCCGACCAAGCGCATGACCTGCATCGTGCGCTCGATCGTCGCAGCCGAGGTGAACGGCGCGCCGCAGACTTCAACGAACGGAATCAGGTGCGGCGGATTTACCGGATGAGCGACGACACAGCGACCTCTACCCGGCAGTTCGGCGGCGAACTCGCTGACCGGAAACGTCGATGTAGAGCTCGCCAGAATCGCACCAGCGGGTGCCACGCGATCGAGCATCGAGAAGACCTCGCGTTTGAGAACCAACTGCTCGCCCACCGACTCCTGCACGTAGTCGGCATCCGTCAGCGCGTCTTCCGCACTATCCTGCCAAATAATGTTGTGCAGCGCAGCCTCGCGCGGCATGGCCAGTAGGCCGTCTGCGTCGAGTGCACTCAACCCCTTGTCGACGAACGCCGCTGCGGCAGCCGTGTTCGCCGCATTCGCGTCGTAGGCCGCAACGCGCAATCCCGCGCGTGCAAACACGATGGCCCAGCTCGCTCCAACCAGGCCGGTACCAATCAGAGCGATGTGTTTCACGTTAGCGGGCTCTGGCATGCGGCGTGTGGACTAAACGAACTGCGCGATCGATTCGAATGGCAGTCGCTCGATCGCCGGGACTTGGCAATCAACTGCTGGATAGCCAACAACTAACAACAGAAATGGTCGCTCGCGATCCTTCGGCCGACCGAGAATCTCGTTGAGGAATTTCATCGGGCTGGGCGTGTGAGTGAGGGTTGCCAGACCCGCGTGATGCAAGGCTGCGATCAGCATACCGGTTGCAATGCCGACCGATTCGTCTGGGTAGTAGCGCTTCTGTTTCTCGCCCTGCTCGTCGACGCCGTGGCGCTCCACGAAGATCGCAATCAACCATGGCGCCTTCTCGAGGAAAGGCTTCTGCTCGTCGGTACCCATCGGCGCGATGGCCTCGAGCCATTCTTCCGGCGCCCGGTGGCTGTAGAACTCGTGCTCCTCCATCTCGGCCGCCTCACGGATGCGCCGCTTGACGGCCGGGTCGGACACCGCGACGAACCGCCAAGGCTGCTGATTCGCGCCCGATGGCGCCGAGGCCGCTGCCCGCAGACAGGCCGCAATGATCTCGCGATCCACCGGCCGAGCATCGAAATCGCGCACGCTGCGACGCCGCTGCAGTTCGGCAGCAAATTGCTGCGCACGCCGATGCATGTTCGTCATCGGCCGCTCCTCGAATCTCAATGGCACAGTCGCATGGATTTTGGCCATCGCTGCAAGTCCCCGCCTTCAATCGTATGCGCTGCGACTAGAATAGCGTGATCCTGACCGAGGGGAGACCATGCAAACAGACACCGATTCGACGGATGTCTCCAAGCGACACTTTCTGCAGGCCGCGGGTGCGGCTGCGGCGATCGGCTTGGCTACCCGCGTACGCGCCGCGGCGAGTAGCGATGCATGGGACGTCATCGTCGTTGGCGGCGGCAATGCGGGACTGCCAACTGCAATATTCGCAGCCCAGCGCGGTGCGCGTGTACTCATCATCGAAGCCGCCGGCCAGATCGGCGGCACCTTGTTCCTGTCGACTGGTCAGATGAGCGCGGCCGGCACCAAGCTGCAGCGCGCACGCGGGATAACAGACACGCCCCAATCGCATTACGACGACATCATGCGGATCAGCGACAACTCCGCCGACCCCGAACTCGTCAGACTGGCGGTAGACCATGCTGCACCCGTGTTCGACTGGCTGACCGACCACGGATTTGCAGTACTGCCTGGACACCCGGTAACAGGCACGACGCACGATCCCTACTCGCACGCCCGCTATGCCTGGGGCCCCGAGGGTGGGCGCTCGATACTGAACGTGCTCAGCGCCCAGCTCGCACCGCTGCTGGCAAATGGTCGCGTCAAGATACTGACGCAGACCAAAGTCACTGAACTGCTGCAACAAGGCGACGGTACCGTGACCGGTGTCGTCGCGGCGAGCGCGAGCGGCGATCGGCAACGGTATCTCGCGCACCAGACCGTGCTTACCTGCGGTGGCTATACTAACAATCCTGGCATGTACGAGCGTCTTGAAGGCGCCAAGACATACTCGCGTGCCACCTACCCACACAGTCTGGGCGCGGGCATCGAACTCGGGCTCGCCGCAGGTGGTTATGTGCGCGGCGGTGACAAACACACGCCCTTGTTCGGCGCCGTCGCTGCCGATTCGGACTACCCGGCACCCATGCGCGCGCTCGTCCGGCACTTCCCGCCCGATCGGCCGCCGTTCGAAATCTACGTCAATGCCGCCGGCAAGCGCTTCGTGCGCGAGGACATACCGAGTCACACAGCGTACGAGCGCGGCCTCGGTGCGCAGACCGAGGAACGCTGTTGGGTGGTCTTCGATGACGCGATCTTACGTGCCGCGCCGCCGTTGGCCACCAGCGGCATCAATGCGTTCTGGCCGCCGGAGAACACTGCTGCTGCGTTCGAGAATGGCACGCCGATGTTTTTCAGGGCCGAGTCGGTGGCCGCACTGGCGGCTGCGGCAGGAATCGATGCCGCGGGCCTGGCAAGCACGGTAACGGACTTCAACCGAGGCCAGGCGAGTGGCCAGGACTCGCTGGGGCGCAAGCACCTGCCGATGCCGATCGACAAGCCGCCCTACTATGCGATTCAGCTGCAGAGCTGGAACCTGACGGCCTATGCCGGTATTGCCGTCAACAATCGACTGCAAGTCATACGCGGCAATGGCACGGTCATTCGCAACCTGTATGCCGCAGGCGAGTTATTAGGAATGGGGCAACTGATGGGCCGCTCGATCTGCGGCGGCATGGCGGTCACGCCGGCGCTGGCCTTTGGCCGTTTGCTTGGGCGCGAAATCCTGTCATTCCCTACTTAGCACGTCGATCCGGCGCCCGGAACTCGGCCACGCCTGCCAGACTGCGTTGCGGTTTCGTCAAGCCAGTATCGATCTGTCCAACGATCGCGCCGGACTCCAGATCCACCTTCGACATCACACCTGTGAAGATATTGGCACAGCATGCGTGACGCTCATCCGTCGAGGCGGTAATCATCGCGTAGCCGTAAGCGTCGAGAGGCAGCGTGCGCAACGAGTTGCCGTTGCCATCCAGCAGATCGATGAAGCTGCCGCGCAGCAACAACAACGTACCATCCTTGCGATACGCCACGCCGGTCGTCCACTTGCGCACGTAGTCCTCACCACCCGGATAGGCGACGAGGTCGGGCAACTGCCGGTCCCGGTTCACGTCGTAGCGCATGACACGCATGCCGAGATCCGTGAGATAGGTGATAACGCCGTTCGTGGGATGCATCACGGAGTGCGTGACGCCGTGAAAACCAGTCACAGATTCGGCCGTTTCGTTCGCGAACTCACGCACGGGCCGGTAACGCGCGTCGAACTGTGCGATCCGACCATAGCCCACGACATCAGTGCCCGGCAGCGTACGCATCGCCCCACCCTGATAGGGCTTGTTGCCCTTCAGGTACTCGCACAGGAAGACGCTGCCGTCGTGGCCGAAACAGACGCTGCCCCAGGCGCGCTCGCCGAAGTCGATAGCTGGCAATTGCTCACCCGACGGACTGACCCTGACGACTGCGCGAGCGAAGGGATCGAATGCCCACAACACACCGTCTGGTGCGAATCGAAGGTTAACGACGAGATGAGTCGTGCCTTCGGTATAGAGCGTGCCCTTGGGCACCATGTGTCGATCGAACTGCAGAATGCGCCCCTCGCCCGCGTGATCATCGTTTGCCACGTTCATCAAGTACGTGCAGCCGAGGAAGAGGTCGCCGTCCGCGAACGGCTTGAGCGTGGATTGCTTGATTGTCATGCCGGTAGACCTGACGGCCACTCCTTAGAGATCGCGCGCCACGCGCGTGCCGAAAATCTGACTGGTCAGGGCCTCCGGGTCACGACCGCGGAACGCCGGCCGTTGACGTTTGAGATCGGTGCGCCACGAGCCGCCGCGCGAGCCGCGGCGATCGCAACCCACCGCGAGCTGCGCAGACCCATCGACCGGGGTCGCGCCGTAGGGCATTTCATAGCAATCCTCGATCCACTCCCATACGTTGCCGATCATGTCGTATAGGCCAAACGCATTCGGCGCAAACTGCCCCACTGGCGCGACACCCGCGTAGCCGTCATCGCAATCCGCTGCGAGCGACGGCAACGTCGGCGCGGCCTTGGCGCCCGACTTGTCATGCGTGTTGGCAACACGGCACGGCGCGCCAGTTTGGGCCGTATCCCAGACATAACGGCCCTGGGTACCCGCGCGCGCCGCATACTCCCATTCTGCTTCAGTCAGCAAACGGTACTTCTTGCCCGTATGTCCCGCCAACCACGAGACGTACGATTTCGCATCGCTCCAGCGAATACAGGCCACGGGTTCGTCGTCGCGTATTGGCCGACCGTAGTCGGGATCTGCCCAACTGGTACCAGGCGTCGCGATGACCTTGTCGACCAGGAACACGTTGCAACCTGTGCCAGCCGTCTTGTGCCCAGTCGCCTCGACGAAACGACGATACTCGCCGTTGGTTAGCTCGAACTTCCCGACCGCGAACGAGTAGTCAATCCGCACCGCACGTTTGGGCCCTTCCAGTCTCTCGGGTTCCGGATCTTCGGTCTCGCCCATGATGAACTCACCCGGGGGCACGACCACCATCTGCGGGCACTCCGCGCAATCACGGAACACCTCGCCTGCTTTGGGTGCAATCTGCGCGACTGCCAGCGAGGTAGCGGCCACACCAAGCAAAGCCAGCCAGGCGACGTGGATCGAAGGTGATCGCGTCATCGATTGACCCCTTTGAGCTCATTGCACAGATTTCAGCACGTAGTGCGCCCTAGCTTACGGCTACCCGCAAGCGTTGGCCACTGGTTGGCCGCTCCAGTCGTTAGCTTTCTGGCAGACCGTTCGCGCGCAGCTGCTCCGACGCCTCGCTGCTCCAGCCCGCGGGTGGTTCGGGGTTTTCGCCTGCGTCGATCATTCGTGCGCGCAGCGCATCCTGCTCGCGCCTATGTAGAGTGGCGCGACGCATGTCTGCCCGAACTGCATCACTGGACAGGGAGTTTGCCAAAGCCGCACCGCTTGCATTCACCTCACGGCGCAGGTACGCCAGCCGGTAGTCCGCCGCGCGACGAGCTTCGATGGCCGCCAGCCACTCAGAAGAATCCTTGGGCCAGACTCTGACGGCGATAGCTGCGCCGATCATTTCCACCACCGTGCCATCGCCTCGCATCATCGCTCGCGCCACACCGCGACAGGCAGCAAGCCGGCGCGCACTCACGAGCGAATTGCCCTCACAAGCAGCAACCGTCGGTGCGAGCGCTGGGGTCGCAGTCGCTGCCAGCCAGCCGTTCACATTGACGTATGCCTCGCTTAGCTCCGCCCGTCCACTGCGAACCAGCGCCCCCGTCAGTGCAACGAGCAGTCGATTCCAGTACACGTCGAATTGCTCCGCCGCTGCCATACCTACCAGCCCCGCCTCCACCGCAGTCCTGTCATTGCGCCCTGTTGCACGCACCAGCTCGCCGTACCAGCCCGCCGCATTGTCGGGATCGATCTCGCGCAGCACTGCCTCGAGCGGCGCAGGATCACAGTCCCGCACGCGTGCACACAGCTCGATGTGCAGCCAAGTGAGATCCGCTCGCTCCGGCTCGATCGAGCGTGCTCTTGCGATCCATTGCAGGCGCTCACTACTCGTTGCCGTTTCCGCCACGTCCGGCAATAGCGCGGCTGCCGCCAGGGAGTCCGCATCGGCCTTCGCGAGCAACGCCGACCGCAACTGATCAGCCTGACCTTGCCCAGATGGCCGGCGCTCGCAACCCGTCACGATCGCGCATAAGCAACACACTATAGTGACCGACGAGTTCCATCGGCCGGTGATCTGCATAACGACTCCGCCAAGGCCGCGGGTGATGCGCAATAGCGTAGCACCACACTTTGCCGGTTGGAAAACCACGGGATCCAGGAACGTCCGACACCAGCCTCGCTGCATTACTTAGGACTCCTTGTGTTTTACGCATGCCTGTGGCAACCTGCTCGTATGGCAGACAGAATCCCTACGGCCTGGCGCCAAACTCCAGCTACGAGCGAGCGCATCGTGAGTGCGATAAGTCGCATCGGCACTGCGCTGCGCGCTGGCGCCTGGGAATTCGCCACCGCGAAGGGCCTCAATCGTACGCAGGTCGAAATTCTGGAAATACTGCACTCACGCAAGGCAGGCGTTCGTCTGGCCTGGCTCGCACAGCAGCTCCAGATCAGTGCGGCCACGGTCAGCGATTCCGTCACCGCACTGGTCGGGAAGGGTCTGGTCCATAAGCGTCCGGCACTCGATGATCGCCGCGCGATCGCGCTGCAGTTGACGGCTGCCGGCCGCGCATTGGCCGACAATATCGGTGCTGCCAGCGGTTTTGCCGTCGCCGCAATCGAGCAGCTGCCAGCCTCTACACAGCAGTGTTTGTTCACCGCCCTGTTAGCCGTCATCGGCGAATTGCAACGCAACGATCGCTTCGGTGAGCTGCGAGCCTGCGTCACCTGCGTGCACTTCGCCCCGAACGCTCATCGCAGGCCCCAGGCACCCCACCATTGCCGTCTGGTCGACGCCCCGCTGTCACCGGCGCTCTTGCGCCTCGACTGCGCCGATCATCGTCCGGGCAGTCCGTCCGCGGTCCGTCAGAACTGGCAAGAACTCAAGTCCGCCTGATCCGATTTTTTTCCAAGACATTATTTAGGATTCCTATTTTTCATGCAACAGGAGATCACGATGCTGCGCAAGACACCCTTCCTCACGACCGTGCTGGGGCTCGCACTGGCGACCAGCGCATTCGCGGATGCTAACCACTCACACCAGGGCGGCATCAAAACGGAGCCGGCCAAGGCCGTGCGCGCGCCCTTCGACATGGTGCACACCAAGATTACGACCGCGGGCAACACAGCCACTTTTCACGTGGCCGTTTCGGGCAAAGCCGGCGCCCTGAAGCCGAGCAAGACCGGCAAGCTCGCCGGCAGCTCAGTCTTCTCCTATGTCTGGCCCACGTCGCTCGACCCCAGCACCGTAGGATTCGAACCAAAGAGCGGCATCCTCGCATTCGCCGTGACGGCGCATCCCGACTTCGACGATACGCCGCTGTTCGATGAGAACGGCGATGGCAACCTGGGCAACGACGGCAACGTCTGGCACTCGCACTGGGTTGTACTGACGCCAGACGACGCCTGCGGCAAGGGCGCCTTGAAGGTGGTCGACATACCCGAGGGCACGAAACCACGCCTGCCCAAGACCTGGCCCGGCTTGCCGATATTGATCGACAGCCCCGGCTGGAGCCCCGTCTTCACTGGCGACACGCTGGAAGTGCGGGTGCCGTTCGATGACATTGCCGCGGTTGGCTCCGCGCAGTTCGATGGCGTGACAGCCGCGTTACGTGTCAACGAGAGCGTACACGCGCCGTTGTTGTGCGTCGTCGATGTATTCAAAGTCGCATCGGGAGATCTATCACTGCCCGGCAAGGCCAACAACTAACGACGTGAGCAAGTAGGTAGCGCGGGTCGAAGGATGACCCGCGCTACTGCTCGCTCTTGGACGGCGTTGGCAGCACGCGCTGCAAAGAAAAAGCACCGCGGAGCTCACCGGACACATAGCCCGTCGCGGCATCGTGAGGATAGTTCTGGTCGAGCGCCGCGCGCAGCGCGGAGGGCTGCGCGGAGCGCGCGCCGTGGCAAACAAGGCACTGCTGCGCTACGACTATCGCTTTGACGTAACGGACCACTTGCCCCTGGGGCCCATCGACGATTGCGAGCCGCTCGAGTGCGGCCGGTGGCTCACCCTTGTGTAGCCGCTGCTCCAGGCGTTGCAGCTCTTGTTGCTCCCAGGCATCCGGCAGTCCCGTCAGCGGATTGCGGACGCGCGTGCCGACGCGCTTCACCTGCCAGCCGCTCTCTCGCGACAATCGACTGGCAATCGCAGGCGCTTCGTCCTTGCACACCGATACCGCCGCGACCGCACCGCCCGAGCGCATCGCAATCTGCAGCTTGTCAGCCAGCAATCGCTGGAATTCCGCCGCCAGGCTTGCGGGCTCGGCCAAACCATTTGCCACCCAGCCAGGATGCTCGAAGTACTGCGGATAGCGTGCCATCGCCTGTTGGACCCGAGCCAACCCAGCGGCCACGGTGTCGGCGTGTTCGATTTCGCTGGCACCCTCCAGGATCTCGGCAATGAGCAGGTGTAGCATGGCGTCAGCTTGCGGCTCGAGCTTGCAGTTCTCGATTAGGTAATCGACCTGCTGGCGTATTGTCGAGGCCAGCTCAGTCGCACGCTCGACCGATTGCCCGGCCGCGAGAGATGCGATTGGTGGCGCAATAGCAGCTCTAATACGCTCCATCCCGTTGCGCAGCGGCTCGTCCGTCGTCCATTTCGCGCCCTCGTTCAGCTCGAGCGCCGCCATTCCTCCGTGTTGATGTTGCTCCTGACCGTAAGCGGTCGCGGCCAACATCGCGATGATCACCGCGATGGCGCGGGCGGGCGCCGCCGATTTTCCAACCTGCTGCATCAGTCTTTCCTCCACCAGTGCCAGCGTGAGGCGGACAGCATGCCCGATTCTGCTGCCGTCGTTCACCGGGATCTCTACCTATCGGGTTGTCGAGACAGCGCCCAGGTTCTAAGGTGTCTCGCAAGCAATGCTCAACTCCCTCCAATACTTAGATCTCGCGATCGTGCTGGCATTCGTGGCCGTGAGTGTACTTGCCGGCTTCGCCGCGCGCCGTCGCGCTTCGCGCAACCTAGACGAATACTTTCTCGGTGGTCGGACGATCAAGGGCTGGCGGGCAGGCGTCAGCATGGCGGCGACCCAGTATGCGGCGGACACGCCGCTGCTGGTGGCGGGTCTCGTCGCCGTCGGCGGCGTATTCTCCTTGTGGCAACTCTGGGTGTATGGACTTGCGTTCTTGCTACTCGGGTTCGTCTTGGGTGCGGCATGGCGCCGCGCTGCAGTATTGACGGACGCGGAGCTGACGACGGAGCGCTACAGCGGGCGCGGCGTGCTCGGGCTACGAGTCACCAAAGCGGTCTACTACGGCACGCTCATCAATTGCGTCGTCATGGCATTTGTTCTGCTCGCGGCGACACGGATCTTCGAGATCTTCCTGCCCTGGCACGATTGGCTGCCCGCCGCCTTCTACCGTGTGCTGCTTGGCTTGGGCGGCGATATAGCAACTACCAATACGGCACTCAGTATCACCCTGGTGCTTGGCTTCGTCGCGCTCTACTCCGCCACCGGCGGACTGCGCAGTGTCATCACAACCGATGTCATGCAATTTGCGCTGATGATGGTCGGAACGGCGATCTACGCCTGGTATGCCGTCGCTGCCGCCGGTGGAACGCAAGCGATGCTCGACGGGCTGGTGACCCAGTATGGCGAGGAGCGCGCTGCTCGGATGTTGAGCTTCACGCCACCCGCCGCCGAAGCGCTGGTGCCGTTCCTGATCATTCTGTCGCTGCAGTGGCTGTTCCAGGTGAACAGCGACGGCACGGGCTATCTGGCACAACGGGTCATGGCGTGCGTCTCGGATCGCGATGCACGCGTCGCCGCCATTGTCTTTACGACCGCCCAGGTGCTCGTGCGCAGCCTGCTCTGGTTGCCGATCGCCATCGCCTTGCTGGTGATCTATCCATTCGACGCCACCGCGCCCGCTCAAGGTCTTGCAGCGGCGCGTGAAATCACTTTCGTGCAAGGCATCAACGATCTGCTGCCGGCTGGCGCACGCGGCCTGATGCTGACGGGCATGCTGGCGGCACTGGCGTCGACGCTCGACACGCACCTCAACTGGGGCGCGAGCTATTGGAGCAACGACCTCTACAAAGCCTTGTGGGTGGAAAGATGGCAGCGACGCATCGCTAAGCCGCGCGAACTAGTACTGGTCGCGCGCTTGTCGAACGTCGTCATCATCTCACTGGCGCTCTACATCATGGTGCACCTCGATTCGATCCAACGAGCCTGGCAGATTTCGCTGCTGTTCGGCGCCGGCATCGGTGGCGTCCTCGTGCTGCGCTGGGTGTGGGAGCGGATCAATCTCTATTGCGAAGTCGCCGCGATGCTCGTTTCGATTGTTCTGGCCCCTATTCTGCTGGCGACCGTCGACGCATTCTGGATGCAGTTATTAGTGATGGTGCTGGCATCCACGGCAACGGTGGTCATCACCGCCTATTGGGCGCCGCCCACCGATCGCACGCAGCTGATCCGCTTCTTCGAGCGAGTGCGCCCGCCCGGTTTCTGGCAGGAGACAGCGACAGCAGCAGGCGAAGATCCGCGGGACTCACGGCGTGAATTGCGCCGCGGATTGCTGTCGGTGGCGGCCGCGGCTTGCAGCATCTACGGGCTGTTGATCGGCGTCGGGCTGCTGATCCTGCATCCTGGCGACTGGCTGTTGTCGATGGCGCTCATCGCAGCCGGCTTGCTGGCCGCACCGTTCTGGCTGCGCCGCCTGTAGAACGCATTCGCGGCAACTCGGTTGCAGCGGTATTCGACCGGGCATCATACTCGGTCTGCTGACCCCAAGGAGTTACCCAGCATGTCCGAGAATGCACCGGATCGCGGCCGTTCGCCCCCCCTGATGTCGATCGAGGATCCGGAACGACGTCGGGCACTTAAGCAGCTGGGGGTCGGATCCGCCGGTCTGTGGCTCACGGCCTGCGTAGCGCCAAGCGCGACGTCGGCCGACAAGTTGGCTGCGGCGCCTATTGGAGCCGCCAGCGTAGTGCCGACCCAACTCACGGCATATGTCGGCATTGCGCCAAGTGGTGCGATCACGATCGTTTGTCCGCAGACCGATATCGGCCAGGGTGTGTTCGATTCGCTCGCCCGTCTGGTCGCTGAAGAGCTCGAGGCAGATTGGTCACGCGTCACGGTGGTCAATCCCTACGCCGATGCAGCGTTCGTCAGCCCGATCAGCAAGCGGCAGCGCGTGGGTAACAGCGAGTCTGTCATCTCCTACTACGAGCCACTCAGGCAAGCGGGTGCGATCGTGCGCGAACTTCTCATCAGTGCCGCGGCGATCCGCTGGAATGTTCCGCCTGGCGAATGTAAGGCTAGCGAGAGCCGCGTCATCCATCCGAGCAGCAACCGAGCCCTGCCCTACGGCGAGCTCGCCCTTGCCGCGGCGACGCTGCCGATCCCCGATACCGCCACGCTCAAGCCCCCAGCCGAGTTCAAACTCATTGGTAAACGCCTGGCGCGGAAGGACGTCCCAGCGAAGATCGACGGCTCCGCCCTGTTCGGCGCCGACGTCAAGCTGCCTGGCACGTTGACCGCCGTGCTGCGCCGTACGACCGCGCTGCAAGGCAAACTGCAACGGTTCGATGCCGCGAGCATCAGCCGCCGCCGCGGCGTCGTCGCGGTGGTCCCGCTCGAGGATGCGGTGGCCGTCGTGGCCAGCGGCTATTTTGCGGCGAAGTCGGCGGCCGACGCGCTCGACGTCGAATTCAACACGGACGCCGTTGCCGGGCTCGACACTGCCAGCATCCGCGCCATGCTGAGCAAGGCGATCGCCGACGATGCGGGCGCGAAGCCGTTTCCCTTCATAGATTTCACGCACAAGCCACCCAAGATGACGCCGGGGGATCGTGTCAAAGTCGACGCGGCACTCGCCGCGGCTGGCAAACGTACGGTCGAAGCAACCTACGAAGTGCCCTATCTCGCGCACACGACCATGGAGCCGCAGGTTTGCATGGCACGCGTCGACGCCGATGGAGCCGAGATCTGGGCGCCGCATCAAAACCCCGACACTGCGCACAAGAAAGCGGCTGAGCTGTTAGGTCTGCCAATGGAGAAGATCCGTCTCAATCTGACCTTCGCCGGCGGCGGCTTCGGCCGCAAGTGGGAGCTCGACGCGTTGCTGCAATGCCTGCAGGTCGCCAAGGCCGTCCCCGGCCGGCCGGTACGCATGGTCGGGACGCGCGAGCAGGATGTGCAGCACGATTTCTATCGACCTGCGTACAAAGCACGCTATCGGGCGGCGCTGGACGGGTCCGGTGCTGTCACGGCCGTCCATGGACGTATCGCCGGTCAATCCTTGCTGGGTTATAAGCGCATGCTCCCGCCCAACATCCCCGATCCTACCGTCACGGGCGGATTGATACCTAACGAGTACGCGCTGGGGGACCGGTACGGCGATCTGGCCGTGCTCGATCTGCCGGTGCCAGTAGGCTTCTGGCGCTCGGTGGCGCTGTCCCACAATGGCTTTTTTGCCGAGAGCTTCATCGATGAACTGGCGCATTTCGCGGGCCAGGACCCCTATCAGTACCGCCGCCAATTGTTGGCGCGCCAGCCACGGATGCTGGCAGTTCTCGACCAGGCGGCGAGCGCAGCGGGCTGGGGCTCCACTCTGCCCCGTGGTCGTGGGCGCGGCATCGCGATAACCCAAGGTTTCGGTTCCATCTGCGCCCAGGTGGCTGAGGTCGAGGTGAGCGGCACCGAGCTGCATTTGCGCCGGGTCACCTGCGCTTACGACTGCGGCTCCATCATCGACCCCAGCACGGTCGACGCGCAGATCGAAGGCGGCATCGTTTATGGCATCAGTGGCGCGCTCACAACGGCGCTCGAGATCGAGCGGGGCTCGATCAAGCAGAGCAACTTCCACGACTATCCAGCGTTGCGGATCAACACCATGCCACGGATCGACCTGCATCGCGTCGCTACCGACCTGCCGCCTGGCGGTGTCGGTGAAACCAGTGTGCCTGCGGCCGCACCGGCGTTCGCCAATGCGATCTTCGCAGCGACCGGCCAGCGACTGCGCCGGCTGCCACTGCGACCGACAGGGCTGGCAGTCCCATTCGGCTAGTTAGCGATCCTTGACAGGCATCTCGCGCACCACCCGCAGGCCGAACCCGGTGCCACGCACCGGGTCGGTGACCGAGACGCGCGTAGCGGCGCGAAAGAACGGTGGCTCGCCCGCAAATGAGCCACCCTTGGCGACGCGTATGCCGCAGTCGGGTGTGAGCACGGCAGAGCCGTCGGTCGGCGCGCCTGCGTGCGTCGGCATATAACAATCACCCATCACTTCGGCCGCATTGCCAGCCACAGCCGAATCCGCCGTAAAGATACGCACACCGTCCGCTCCAAGTCGCGCCACATACTCCCACTCCGCCTCACTGGGAAAGCGGTATTTCTGGCCTGTCTTCTTCGACAGCCAATCCAGGTAGGCATGAAACTCGATCACATTCACACAGATCGCAGGATGGCGATCGGTAACGACGAATCCTGGCGAGGCGAAATCCGACTCTTCTTCCAGGGCCCAGGTTGAACTCGATGCAGCGAAGCAGCCCTTGCCGGCCTCGAATCCTGCGTCGCTGACGAACGCCTAGAAATCCGCGATGGTCACCTCGTAGCGGCCGATTGCAAAGGCGTAGCCAATCGTCACCGGCACGGTCGGTCGCTCGGCGCTGGCGCGATCCTCACGCAGCCCCGCCGCTGTCGCCTCCGTGGCATCAGAACCCATGACAAACGAGCCCGGCTCAATGACTACCAGCTCCGGACAAGTCGGGCAGTCCCGGAAGTATCGTGGACCAGCAGCTGAACACGCAGACATTGTCAGCACCAGCAGAACTGCAGCTGCAACTCTGATCATCTGACCGTGCCCCTCAAGAATTCGTTGCCCGGCGCCTTGCGATGTGCTCAATGCGCTGGCTGATCCGGCTCTTTCTGGCGGTTATGCTCGCGACCCAACCACCAGGCGTTCACCGCCCACAGCGCAGCTGCGCCGGCGCCCAGGAATGCGATGCCAGCGGCAGACATGCCAGCGTTGTTGAGCGCTTTGTTGAGCTGCGCAACTACCAGATCGGCACCGCGATAAACCGGTACGTCGATGGTGTTCTTGGCCTTGTACTTGGTCTCGGTATCGAGCCGGCCGAACAGCATCTCACGCCCCGGGCGCAGGAATGCATATTCGCCCCAGCGTCGCGCCACGATCGCCACGACCAGGACCCAGAAACCGCCCGTCAGGCCCAAGCCGATGAACACCAGCACCATGGCGAGCGGCACGCTGGTCAGCAATACGCCGAGTCCCAGCTTGGTCGCGATGCGTCCGGTCAGGAAGACCTGCGACAGGATCGTCAGCGTCTGCACGACATAGTCCAGGCGTGCGAACACCTGAGTGCGGTCGGCCAGGTCAGCGTAGCGTTCTTCAACCAGGCGCAGTTGTTCGAAATACAGCAGCGTGTTGATCGTCGAAACGAACACCACGAACAAGGCGATGCCAAGCAAGTAGCGCGACTTGAACAGCAGTGCGAACCCCGCAAACGGATTGCCGCCGAGCCCCCGCACAGTCTTAGCGGCCGGCGCCCCAACGCGTGTCCCCCAGATATTCAACAGCACCTGCTGGCACACGATCGCCGCAACGAACATCGCGCCACCCAGCGCCAATACACCCGACGTGCCGATCGTCTCGACTGTCAGGTCGGTCAGCAACGGCCCGACCAGTGCACCGGCAGTACCACCTGCCGCGATCACACCGAACAGACGTTTGGTCTGGCCGCTATCGAACAACTCCAGCAAGAAACTCCAGAACACGGAGACGAGCATCAAGTTGAGAACACTGATGTAGACGTAAAAGAATTTGGCCGCGAACGCGCTCTCGGGATTGGCGCGGAAGAACCACGCCAGCGCGAACAGTGACAACGCGACGAACGCGTAAATGCTCGGCAGCAGGATCGCACGACGGACCCACGCTACCAACGCCCCATAGACTGGCACGATGGCTACTGCGCCAATCGAGGTGATGATCCACAGATCGGCAACGGCGTCCCGACCTATGACGGTCGCGAACGTCTCGCGGACAGGCCGCACGGCGAAGTAACCACCCAGGACGAAGAAGAACAACAGGAACGCAGTGACCACTGCGCGACTCTCACTCGGCTCCACCTGGCCCAATCGATTGAGCAGGCGCGACAACATTCCAGGCGTGTGGTTAGTGCTCATCGTGGCTCCGATAGATTGACGGACTCACGCACCCAGAGCCGCCGCTCGACGGCATCCAGCACATACTTCGCCAGCGTGGCACGCGAGACTTTCCAGGTGAGCGAGCGTCCCGCGGGAGCTTGGCCGGTCCAGGCAACCAGATCGTCTCGGACTCGAGGGTCTTCGGTCAGCTGAGGCGGGCGCAGCGAGGTCCATTCGAGATCGCTCGACCGCAGGACTTCTTCCTGCCGCGTTTTGTCCCGCAGTGTTTCGCGCAGTATGTAGCGCTGGATCATGCGCACCATGAACGTGCCCTGGCCATTGCTGTCGCCCACACCCAGAGAAGAAACGATGACAATGCGCGCAAGCTTGGCGCCACGCATTTCAGCCACGATCCGCCGCGTTCCATCGGACAAGACCGTCGACTGATGCTTGCTATAGATACCGAGCGCTGAGACGACGGCGTCCCATTGGCCGGCGAGTGCTGCACGTATCGCGACTGGATCCGCAATGTCGCCCGACACCGATTCGAAGCGCGCATGGGTGATCCCTAGCTTGGTCGGATCGCGCACCATTGCGCGCACCGTCCAGCCTCGATCGAGCGCTTGGGAGACGATGGCCTGCCCCGCCTTACCGGTGGCTCCAAAGACTACGATGCGTTTCGTCATGGCTTGTCCAAAGCTTAATCGAAAAAAAGGGCGCCGCCGCAATAACGGCGTTGGCGCCCTCAGTATCCGAACACTGGACCCGAACTAGTCAGGTCCGAGCGACAGAAGCCCGCTTAAAACCGATAGCGGGCCGTCAGACCATAGCGACGCTGCGGGATATTGACAGCGGTCGTCACCAGACTGCGCGAGTTCAGGTTGGATGAAAAAGTCTGCGTGCTGTCGATAGAATCCTCGTTGGTCAAGTTCTCCATCCAGAGTGTGACATCGTAGCTGTCTGACTCGAGACCGAAACGCAGATTCGCCAGGACACGCCCGGGCGAATACTGATTGTTCAGGAAGTCATGGTATTGCTTTGAGCGATAGCCCGCATCGAAACGGCCCGTGAAGTCCCAATCGCCGAAAGCGGGGCGCGAGTACTGCAACGTTGCCGTTGCGGTGTGCTTGGATGTGCGCCGCAGCTGCAGACCGCTGATGTCAGGCGCCAACAACGGCGCCTGGGTGCTCGGATTGACCCCAAACTGCACGCAATTGAGCGGGATCGCCGGAATTGGTGAACCCGCCGGTGGCGTCGCCGTGCACAAGGCACGATCGCCAATCGACAGCGCACCATCGCCGAAAGACGAATCGGCGTAGCCGTAACCTAACGACGCGCTCCAATCGTCGCCCAGCTGCGCCATCAGCTCCAGTTCGAACCCCTTGCTTTCGATGTCACCCGCATTGCGCGTCACCGTTAGAGTCGCGTTGCCGGGCACGTTCTGGCGAAACTGAGCGTCGGTCCAATCGATGTAGAACACTGCCGCATTGAACGTCAGTCGATTGTTCAGCCAGCTCGTCTTGGTGCCGATCTCGAAGGTGTTGTTCTTCTCCGGATCATAGCTCTGCGCCGACGGGTCCGAGACTGCCGGATTCAGACCACCGGAGCGCGAACCCTTAGCCGCAGACCCGTAGAACATCAGGTTCTCTGTTGGCTTGTAGCGGAGAATGAAGCGCGGATCGACGAAGGTTGACTTGTCGTCATATTTGACAGCAGGCGAAAAGAAGAAAATATCCAGATAATTGTCCAGTACCTGCTTCTCGGTGGTGTAGCGCAACTCCGCGGTACCCGTGAGCTGGTTGGTGAAATCGAAGTCCGCAGACACGAACAAGGCTGCCTGCTTGTCTTCCAGCGTATTGGCGGTGAGTGTTTGCATCGCCGTACCATTCACGTAGGCCTGATTCGGCAGCGCCGGTGACGGTATGGCGATGCCCATAGGAGCCAGCCCTGGAATGGCCGCGAACGGCTGCAGCAGGAAGAACTGAATCTGGTTCGTCGGCAAACCATTGAGTGCCGTGACTGCGGACGATGCGTCGACGGCGAACTGCGTCGTATCGTTGTTCTCGGACTCAAAGTAGAACAGGCCGGCCAACCAACGGAAGCGCTGATCGCGCGGTGACGAAAACCGCAGTTCCGTCGACCAGTAGCTTGAATCGAGACCTGTACCACCGATATAGGTATTGAAAGTACCCGGCCTAATCTGATTGAAAAGCGGCGCCGTACCACCCATGGCGGCTGGGGAACAGGGACCAGCGGGTATGAATCCCGAGCAAATGAAACTTGGCGAGCCGAACGCCTGGTAGACGGCCAACGGCGCGAAGCCATACCCCCCCTCACCCGTCTGGCCGCGATCGAGGTCAGTCTTGGAAAGATTCTTGGTCTGGGTGTAAGAACTGAGGGATTGGATGCTGAAGCGATCGAAGTCCCACTGCATGTCAAGCGTCCCACGCTTGGACTCGCCGTCCCAACCGTACGCGTCAGGCGATACGGCGATGATGCCGTCGGACGCGACTGCGGGTATTTCGCCGCAATAGTAGCCTGGACCTCCTTCGATGAAGCCACAGTTGTTAGGTACGACTGAATTGGCACGATTCTGCCCAAACGTGTCGTTGAAGTAGCCCGTCAACGTGATCGAACTCGTGTCGCTGGGCTCAAAACGCAAAGTGGCCAGGACGCTCTTGTCGACAGAACCACCTATTGGCTCGCCGGCTGCCAGGGGCCCCGCGTTGCGGTAGGTGCCGTTGTTGTCGTCATAAGCGATGGCGAGTCGACCCGACACCCGATCACTGAAAGGACCGCTGATGATTGCCAGCGCGCGCCGCAGATCGTCGCTGCCCAGCGTGCCCTCCAGGCGGCCCGACAACTCCTTGCTCGGCTTACGCGTAATGTAGTTGATCGCGCCGGCGAACGTATTGCGGCCATAGAGTGCGCTCTGCGGACCCTTGATGACTTCGACACGCTCGAGATCAAGCATGCCCACGTTTTGTACCGCACGACCCGACACGAACGCGCCATCGATGAAGATACCGACGCTGTTGTCGAAACCACGCGTGTCGATGATGCCGATGCCGCGCAGAACCGGGGCCGCGATGCGACCTGTTTCGCCCGAACTGAAGGTCATATTCGAGGTGAAATTGGTCAAATCATTGATGTTCTGGATAGCAGCACGCTCCAACGTTTCCGCTGAAAACGCGGCGATCGATACGGGCGCATCCTGCAGCCGCTCCTCGACACGGCGCGCCGTGACGACGATTTCGTTGATGCCTGCGGACGCTTCCTGTGACTTCGCGTCCTGCGCATACGCGCCAGAAACTGCGCAAGCGAGTGCCAGAATCGATAATCGTGCGAACTTTGCTGCCACTATGCCCCCTAGCCGATCGGCAAGTTGAATCGAGACCTCGGGCTGGAATGTAAACCAAGTTGCACACGTTTGCAACGCGTGGCGCACAGCCAATTCTGCGATAGACACGCCGCCGAGCCTTGCACTATGCTCACGTGTGCAAAGTGTCGTGCCGGGGATCGAACGGGGCCTTGGCGTCACCTCGGAATCTTACTCGGGAGTCCCTCATGAGCATCAGCGACCCTCTCTACGTCCGCGGCAAGATCGCCGGCGTCTATCCTTCCCTCACCACGCGGCGCGACGAGGCCTATGTCCAGTTCGTCGAGGACGCGCGCAACGCGCTGCTGCATGGCCAGCAGAGTCCCATCGCCGCTTATAGCCGCGACCTGCTGAAGAAGGCTGGCGCGAGTTTCACGCCAGACAAAGTCTCTTGCGATGCCGCCACCAATATCCTCATGCAGGACCCGGCGCTGAAGATCTACTACCGCGTCAAACGCAGCCTGCAGGAGTCGTTCTGGAACGGCATCCGCGGCTCGTTCAACGCGCGCCGTGATGAGATTATTGCGGCGATGGACGCCGCCGCCGCGGTCGGCCCGGGCACCCTCACCCTCGACCCTGGCATGCCGATCCCGGAATACAGCCACGCGCAGATCCATCTGCAGCCGGGTGGCTATGGCAACGAAGAACTCGCCGGACTGTTGTACGACTACGGCCTCAAGGTGTTCATGGGCGGTGCCGCCGACAACGACAACCTGCCGAAGATGGTGGCGCGTATCACGCGCATGCCGGCGGATGGCAAAGCGGCCCGAATTCTCGACCTGGGCTGCAGTGCCGGCGCTACCACCACGGCGCTCAAGCAGACGCATCCCGGCGCCGAGGTCACGGGCATCGATATCGCAGCGCCGATGGTGCGCTACGCGCATCTGCGCGCCGTGGAACAGAACATCGACGTACACTTCAAGCAGATGAATGCCGAAAAGATGGCATTCCCGAACAATCACTTCGATGCCGCGCTGGCGATGCTGCTGTTCCATGAGCTGCCGCCGGAAGCGAGCCGCCGCGTGCTCGAAGAGACGTTCCGCGTGCTGCGCCCTGGTGGTGCACTGACGATTCTGGACTTCACCAGCGTCGGCGATCGCGATGTCTACAACATGTGGTTTGCAGAGATGGATTCGAAGGACAACGGCGAGCCGTACCTGCCACTGTTCGTGCGCTCCAACATCGAGAAGATGATCGCCGAGGTGGGCTTCAAGATGGAGCCCTACGATCCGAAGAACAGCCTGCGTACCGGCCGCGTCTGCGTCAAGCCACTACAACAATAGGACTAGGGAGCAAACAACATGGCCAAGAACGGTGCTAACGAATTCGACTATGTACGCGATCTGCCGGGTTTCAAACCCAATAATCCGGTCTACTTCGAGCAGGAAGCCATCGACCACCTGATCGGCATCGTACTCGAGCTGGGCGGTGAACTGTGGACACTGCGCGATCGGATGGCTTACATGGAAGAACTGCTGCGCGACAGTGGCGTCAAGGTGCTCGACAAGCTCGACTCCGGTCGCCCATCCGATGAACTGCAGGAGAAGCTTGCCGCAGAGCGGCAGGCAATGATCTCGCGCATCTACGGCCGACTTTACTCCCGCTACGGCGGCGACAAGGCGCAGCACACCACTGCGCCGATGTAAGCGCCCCTCGGGGACGTTCATCGGATGCGAAATCGTGTACTAGGAGTGCCGACGAAACTGGCCTACGGCGTAGGTCAGATCGCCGAGTCGATCAAATCGAACTCGTTCGAGTTTTTCCTGCTGTTCTACTATGTGCAGGTGTTGCACCTCGAGCCGGCCAAGGCGGGCCTCGCTTTGTTCCTGGCGCTGGTCGTCGACGCGGTAACGGATCCATTGTTAGGCAGCATCTCGGATGGCGCCCGTACCCGGTGGGGTCGGCGCCATCCATATATCTATGCAGCGGCCGTGCCCTTTGCCATCGGCCTGTGGTTGTTGTTCTCGCCACCCTCAGGCCTGTCGGACTGGATGCTGTTTGCCTGGCTGACTTTCTTCGCGATCGGCGTGCGTACGGTGATGACGTTTTTCATCGTCCCCTATTACGCACTGGGTGCGGAGCTGACGGACAACCAGCGCGAACGTTCGGCCATTGTCGCGTACCGCAACATGTTCTCGTTCCTGGGTTCGATCGCGGTCACTGCCGCGGCTTTTCAGATTTTCTTCAAGGCATCCGCGGATTTCCCCCAAGGCCAGTTGAATCCCGCCGCTTATCCACCGTTCGCCATTGCCTTCGGCATTGCCGGCATGCTTGTTATCCTGATTTGCGCGCGCGGCACCCAGAGCCAGATCCCCTACCTACATCCGGTCGGCACGGGTGCACGCGTCACGGATGTAAGGGCCTACGTCGCGCAGTTGGTAGGCATGCTCAAGAACCCGTCGTTCCTCGCGTTCTTTCTCGTCTCGATCATGTTCTTCATCATTCTGGGCACGCAGCGTACGCTGGCATTGCATATGAACACGTACTTCTGGGAGCTCAGCACCAAGAATATTCAGTTCATGCTGTACGCGCTGTTTGGCGGCACCGTCGTCTGCATCCCTTTCGCCAAGTACATGATCGATTGGCTCGACAAAAAGCGTTCGATGTACCTGGGGCTGACGCTGCTGCTGACGGCGTTCGTTCTGCCGACGTCGTTGAGATTGTTAGGACTGTTTCCCGAGAATGACGATCCACTGTGCCTGCCGTTGCTGCTCGCGGCGCAGTTCTTCGCAGGCCTGTGCGTAGGCCTGCTGGTCGTCACCACCGGTGCGATCGTCGCCGACATCGCCGACGATCACGAGTGGCGGACTGGCAAACGTCAGGAGGGCGCGTTGTTCGGCTTTTTCAATTTCGCCAACAAGGCGACCTCGGGTGTTGGACACCTGGTGGCCGGCGTGGCGCTGTCGCTGATTTCTTTCCCGACCGGTCGCGAAGTGCGCCCCGGCGAGGTGGAGCAGGATGTGCTCAATCATCTCGGCTGGGTCTACGGACCTGGGGTCTTTCTGTTCGGTGTATTGAGCGTCTACGTGTTCTCCTTCTACCGCATCACCCGCGAAAGCCACGCGCGCACTATGGAAGACCTGGTTGCACGCCGCCTGGCTACCGAGCCCAGCCTGGAGCAAGTGTCTTGAACGAACACCGGTATCAGCGCGGCTATCGCGCCCCCGCGCGGCTGCTGCACTGGGGCATCGCCCTGCTGGTCGTCGCGCAGATCGTGATCGCGCTGCGCGCGTGGCGACTACCGGCCGGCGACGACAAATACGCCCTGTTGTTTCAGCATCGATCCCTGGGCTTGACGATATTCGTCCTGATGGTGGTGCGACTGGGCTGGCGCTGGGCCAACGACGTGCCGCCGCTGCCTGACACTATGCATGCCGCCTCCCGCGCGCTCGCGCGCTTCAACCAGTACCTGCTGTACGGACTATTGCTGCTGCTGCCGCTATCGGGCTTGGCGATGTCGCAGTCTGCCGGTACGGTGGTTAGCTGGTTCGGCTTGTTCGATCTGCCAGTGATCGTCGCCGCGGATGAGGCGCTGCTGGCGCGTATGAAACTCGTGCATCTGGGCTTGAATACCGTGCTATTCGCCGCGCTGGCGTTGCATCTGATCGGCGCCTTGCGCCACTGGTTGTGGCTGAAGGACGGTGTGTTTTCTCGCATGCTGACCGGCCGCTAGGTTTTGACAGAGGGGATCTCAATATGAAATTTCGACATGTTTTGACGGTCGCGATGCTGGCGAGCGGGCTACTCGCTGCGGCGCACCCGGCAACCGCATCGCCTGGCAAAGCAACCGCGACCCCAGCGCACAGCGGCGTGGTCCTGGTCGTGGGCGCCACCGGCCGCAGCGGCCCCGCGATGCTGGCTGCCTTGAAGCAGGAAGGCTATACCAACATCCGGGCGCTGGTGCGCGACGTCGAGAAAGCCAAAGCACAGCTCGGTGACGGCATTGAGCTGGTGCAGGCGGATGTACGTGACGCCGCGAGCCTCGACAGAGCAATGGTTGGTGTCACGTACATCATTTCAGCGCTGGGGTCCAACACGTTCAACGACCCGACCAACAGCCCTGAGTTCGTCGACTACGAAGGCGTGCGCAATCTGGCGCAGGCGGCCAAGAAAGCCGGCGTGGCGCAGTTCGTACAGGTCTCGTCGCTCGGTGTCTCGCGCGCCAAAGAGCATCCGCTCAACCGCTTTGGGCGAGTGATGGAGTGGAAGGCGAAGGGCGAAGAAGCGCTGCGTGCCAGTGGCGTGCCCTACACGCTCGTTCGTGCTGGCGGCCTGCAGGACACGCCCGGCGGTGAAGCCGGTATCCAGGTAACGCAGGGTGACACGGTGGTAACGGGCCAGATTACCCGCGCTGACGTTGCAATGGTCTGCGTCAAGGCCTTGCGTGACCCCGCGTCGCGCGACAAGACATTCGAGATCATCGCTGGCGAAAAAGGCGCGACCGTCGACTGGGCCAGCTTCTTTTCGCGTTTGCAGCCTGACGCCTGACCGGTCTGCCGGAGCGAGTGTCCGACATGCCCGCGAAGAAACCGCAGAGCCGCCGTCGAGGTGCCCGCAAAGCGCGTGTCGGCGGTCGCGAGGGTGGGCGTGAGCTGATCACTTCGCATGAAGTGGCCGCACTGGCGGGCGTGTCTCGTTCGGCCGTCTCGCGCACATTCACGCCTGATGCCAGTGTCTCGGATGAAACGCGGCAGAAAGTCATGCGCGCAGCTGCGCAATTGGGCTACCAACCAAATGTCATCGCGCGCAGTCTGATAACGCGACGTTCGCGTCTCATTGGACTGATCATGGGCGAATGGGAGAACCCGTTCTACACAGCGATGCTGCGCCAGTTCAGTGAAAAACTGCAGGCGCGCGACTACCGTGTGATGTTGCTGGCCGGGAACTCCGAGAAGGACGTGGACGACTCGGTCCGCATGTTGCGCCAGTACCAGGTGGATGGAATCGTGCTCGTCTCAACTACGCCGAGCGAGGAACTTGCCGCCGAATGTGCGCGCGCCGGTGTGCGGCTCGTCTTGCTCAATCGCGACCGTCAGGGGTTGCCTGCCACCAGCGTCGTACTCGACAACGCTGCCATCGGTCGGGACGTGGCAAGCCTGCTGTTGCAGGCGGGCTACCGACAATTCGTGACGGTACGCGGACGCACCCATTTGCGCGCTGGCGTGGAGCGTCAGGAAGGCTTCCGGGACGCCATCCGTGCGAGTGGCCTGGCTGAGATATTGGGTGACGGCACAGACCTCGTGGGCTACGCCGCCGGCCGTGAGTTCATCTGCAACTTCATCAACTCCGGCAAGCGCCCGGACGCGGTGGTCTGCTCCTCCGATCTGACCGCCATTGGCGTGCTCGACGGACTGCGAATCGATCTCGGTGTGAATGTGCCTGCTGATATCGCAGTGGTAGGATTCGGTGACATACCCGCTGCCTCCTGGGCTGCGAACGAGCTGACAACCGTAGCGCTGCCGCTCGACGGGATGATCGACGCCGCTCTCGACGACATGTTCGCCGATGACGGGGTCGAGAGGCCGAGACGCATCGTGCTGCCTGGCCGGATCATCGCGCGCGCGACGACGCGGCGGATCTCCCCTGCTGGCAAGATGGCCCGCGGGTAGCACACTTGTCCTCAGTCGAACCACCCGAGCTGGGCAATAGTTCCGGGCCCCAGGCTGCGCGCGCTACAGATGGCGGGGGCCAACCGGCCGGAACCTGGACAGCGCTGGAACACAAATTGTTCCGGCGCTTCTGGATCTTTTCGTTTTTCGCGTTCATCGGTGCGTCGCTACAAAACGTCGGGGCCGCCTGGTTGATGGTCGATCTGGGCGGCACGCCGCTCGACGTGAGCATGGTGCAAGGAATCATGAGCCTGTCCGTCGTGCTGGCAGCGCTGCCAGCTGGCGCGGTAGCTGATCTGTACGATCGCCGCTATATCATGCTGGGATCCCTCAGTGGCCTGATGCTGGCAACCGCCAGCATTGGCGTACTGGCGATTGCCGGGCTGCTCACGCCACCTATCCTGCTGGCGTTGACGTTCGTATTCGGCGCTGCGTCCTCGCTCATGACGCCGGCCATGCAATCGACTATCCCCGATCTCGTCAATCGAGCCGCGTTGGCGAGTGCCGTGACCTTGAACGGGATGACATCCAGCGCGTCGCGCTCGGTCGGACCGGCATTCGCCGGCGTGTTGATCAGTGTCATCGGCGCTGGCGCCACGCTGGTCAGCAACGTATTGGCGTTCGCGGGCTTGTGGTTGGTAATCGCCACCCTAAGTCATTCGCTGATCGTCAACGCGCCTGCTGCCCAACGCCCGTCGATCGCCACGGCCGTGCGCGACGGATTGCGATTCGCCCTGACCGACCAGAACTTCCGCCGCCTGCTCGTGCGCACGCTCGCGTGCTTCGTCGGTATCAGCGCGCTGCTCGGCCTGCTGCCGAGCCTGGTCGCGCAGCGCTTCGACGATGTCGGTGCCGCTGGCGCGCGCCATTTGGGCTGGTTCCTCAGTTGTTATGGCGTCGGCTCGGTGCTCGGTTCGCTCAATATCGCGCGTTTCTCGAGACGCTGGAGCCGCGACCAGCTCATCCTCATCGGCACGCTCGCCAGCGGCATTGCGATGCTGGCGATCGTCTACGGCATGAGTTCGGCGAGCATGAGCATCGCGATGCTGGCTGCCGGCATGGCCTGGGCCGTAGCGCTGACATCCATCAACATCGAAGCGCAGTTGATATTGCCGAAGCATTTGTTGGCACGCGGCCTGTCGATTTCACTCATGGCATTGATGGTTGCGTTGACGGCCGGCAGCATTCTGTGGGGTGCGGTCGCGACACACTGGACGATCGTCGGCGCTCTCGGTGCCGCCGCAATCGTGACCATCATCGCGGCGCTGGCCCAGTGGTTCGTTCGGCGCAGCGTCTGAGATGAGAACGACTCGCGCGCTGCTCGATAGCCGCGAATTGCCGCTCGAAGTACTGGTCTGCGAGTCATTCTTCGAGCGCGCTCGCGGGCTGCTGCTGCGACCACCGCTCGCCCGCCACCAGGCACTGCTGATCGAACCCTGCAGCGCCGTCCACATGCTCGGCATGCGCTATGCGATCGACGTGGTGTTCGTGGATCGGGACGCGCGAGTCGTATGCGTGCTCGAATCGTTACGACCCTGGCGCTTCGGCGCCGCGCGCGGCGCTCACGCTACCTGGGAACTGGCCAGTGGCGTCAGCAAAGAACTGAGGATAGAACGCGGTACGACACTTCGCGACGTACGTACGCTGTAACGCCGCTGCGATAGCACTCGGTGAGTTGTCACACGGGGTGACGCGTATGCCCGTCGAACGTCGTCAGTGCGCCGTATAGCTCTGGTCGTCGATCGCGGAAGACGAACCAGTTGTTGCGTTGCTCGTCCAGGGCGGCCAGATCGAAGCTGGCTGTGAGCACGGCCTCGCCTTCCTCACCTGCTTCGGCGATCTTGGCGCCGGTCGCGTCCGCGATGAACGACGAGCCATAGAAGTTGATGTAGAGCCCGTCCGGGTCCTGCAGCGAGCGCTCCAGCCCGTAGCGGTTCGAGACGATCACTGGCGTGAGGTTGGCTGCGGCGTGGCCCTGTTGAGTGCGTTGCCAGTGGTCGCGGGAGTTGACCGGCATTGCCGGCGGGGGTTCGCTGCCAATTGCTGTCGGGTATAACAACAGCTCAGCGCCCATCAGTGCCATCGCCCGCGCGCACTCGGGAAACCATTGGTCCCAGCATATCCCGACACCGATGCGCCCAAAACGAGTATTCCAGACCTTGAACCCGGTATCGCCCAGGGAAAAATAGTTCTTCTCCTGATAGCCGGGGCCATTGGGGATATGTGCCTTGCGGTAGACGCCCAAGTTGCTACCGTCCGCGTCCAATATCGCGATGGAATTGAAGAAGGCGCGATTGTCGCGCTCGAAAAAACTGATCGGCAGGACCACGCCCAGTTCGCGCGCGACCACGCTGAAATGCCGGATCGCGCGATTGTCAGCGACAGTGGTCGCCAGCTTGAGATGTCGCGAATCCTGCTCGATGCAGAAATACGGCGTCTCGAACAACTCCTGCAATAGAATGATCTCGGCACCGCGGCCAGCAGCCTCGCGCACCAGTCGTTCACCGCGCGCAATGTTGGCGTCGATGTCCCAGTCGCAGGCAAATTGCGTGGCCGCTACCGTTACCTTGCGTTCGCGGCGTTCCAGATGGGGCAGTTCGGCACGGGTGGTCATCGTTGCTCTCGCGTGTTAGGCCAATACTTTACCGGGATTCAAGATACCGCGTGAGTCCAGAGCCTGCTTGAGCACGCGCATCGTCGCAATTTCGGCGGGCGTCCGCGACAATGACAGATAGTCGACGCGCTCGGTGCCAATGCCGTGTTCGGCGGATATCGAGCCGCCAATTGTCGCGAGCGGCCGATAGACCGTTTCCTCGACTCGTCGCCGCACGGCGGCATCCTCGCCGCTGGCGATGACCAGATGCAGATTGCCGTCGGCCATATGCCCGAAGATGAACGTGCGACCAGGGCCGATCATCCGACCGAGTGACGTGCAGACCTGCGTCGTATAGGATTCCATGGCTTCGATCGGCAGGCTGACATCGAAGACTTGTGCTTTGCCAATCCGTCCGACGGCGAATACGTCTTCGCGGATCGCCCACATCGCGCGGCGCTCCTGGTCCGACTTGGCGAGTGCCGCATCCGTGACGACGCCCCGCTGCAGCAGTTCGCCCAGCAATGTCTCGAGCCGCGCCTGATCCGCCACCGGTTCAGTGCCTAACGACTCGATCAGCGCGTAGTAGGCGGCGCCACGTGCCACGGGCGCGGTATGCATGGCGGGAGCTGCCGTGTTGATATCGTAGAAGTCGCCCCACAACGCCTCGAAGGCGCTCAAATGCCCGCCCAGCCCGACGTCGAGATGCTGCAATACACGCACGAGCGCTGCGAAATCCTCTACCGCCACCAGTGCCGTGTCGTGGCTGCGAGGCCTGGCGACCAGCCGCAATTCCGCACGCGTCACGATCCCGAGCGTCCCCTCGCTACCGATGAACAGCTGCTTCAGGTCGTATCCCGCATTGTTCTTCAGCACACGATTGAGCGACGTGAGGACCGTGCCGTCGGCGAGCACGGCTTCGAGACCGAGCACCAGGCCACGCATCATCCCGTAGCGCACCACGCGTGTACCGCCGGCGTTGGTGGCGATATTGCCGCCGATGGTGGCACTACCACGCGCGCCGAGATCGAGCGGGAATGACAGCTCGTGCAGCTCCGCGGCTTCCTGTACACGTTGCAAGGGAACGCCCGCTTGTGCGCGCAACGTGCGACCCGGCACATCGATATGCTCGATGGCCGTCAGACGCTCGAGCGACAGCACGAGTTCGTCGGCAGCCGCAATCGCGCCATGAACCAACCCGGTGAGACCGCCATGAGCGACCACTGGCTGTGAGCGTGCGTGGCACAATGCCAGAACGCTGGCTACCTGCTCGGTATCGGCCGGCCGTACCAGGGCAGTAGCGTCAATCGGACCTACCCAGCTAGCAACTGCTCGCGCTCGAACCTGATCGCCGAGCAGCAAGCCCGGCTCGCCGACGACACGTCGTAGATCGCTGATGAAATCGGGCGCCAACATGCCTGCTACGTTAACGCGTGCGAGGCTTGCGGCGCAAAGTCTGCCGCCCGACCAATCTTGCTTAGGTCAGTGCAGGATCCGCGTGGCCGACTGCGCCGCGTCTGACTCACCCGCTGGCCCGGGCTCACTGGCAGGAAACAGCGCCTGATCGAGCGCCAGAATATAGGTGTTGACGTCGACCGCACCCGGCACGAACACACGTCCGTTGAACAACAGATTGGGGACACCGCGAACACCGAAACCACGCAATCGCTCCTCAGCCTTGACGAGGTCCTCGCTGCCGGCATTGGACTCGCGGAATTGCCGCAGTGTGTCCGCCGACATGCCGGCGTCCGCGCCGATGCTCGACAGCACGTCCTTGTTGCCGATATCACGGCCCGACTCGAAGTAGGCGCGAAAAATTGCCGCGGCAACGTGCGCCTGCAGGCCCTCGTTCGCGGCGAGGAACGTCAACCGATGCGCCTCCGTTGTATCAGGCACGGTCTCGATCTGGTCGAAATTGAAGCGCAGGCCGAGTTCTCGACCCGCCTCGCGCAAGGTGCGCTCAGCGAAGTCGACAGTGATGCCGTTGGGCAACCGTTGCTCGAGATACTGACGAAACGGTGCCGACGTCCGATCGCCGTCCGGCGGTGCCGTGGACTGCAAATCGGACTGGGAATCTGCGCGCGCCACTGCCGCGCTCGCCGGGCGCAGACGAAACGGATGCCAGCGCACCTCGGGTGCAATGCTGCCCTGCAGATTGCCCAGTGCGCGGCCTACCTGCGCCATCCCGAGCCATGACCAGGGGCAAGTGAAGTCCGCGACCAGATCGATATCGAACGTCCTGCGCGGTGCCGAAATATACGGAATAAGCTCTGTCATACCCGAGAAATGGGCGCATCAGGCAGGAATTCAAGGGTCGCCGCGGCGCGCTGCCAGCCCGGCATTTACTTGTGCGGTGATCTGCAACGCCGTCTCGAGCGCCCGCAGGCCATCCTCACCGCTCACGAGCGGCGCGGTACCATTCATGACAGCGGCCAGGAATGCTTCGATTTCGCTCGCCAGCGCATCGCCCTGCTCGAAGCTCGCTTCCTCGATCGTAACCGGCAGTTGGCCTGGCTCTGGCGCACCGCGTCGCTTGCGGATCAGCGTCAGGATCTTCTGCTGCAGATCGAGCGACAGATAGGCAGCGTCTTCGAAAATGCGCAGCTTGCGCTCGCTCTTCAGACTCACGCGACTGGCGGTGGTGTTGGCCACACAACCGTTACGGAACGTGATCCTGGCGTTGGCGATATCGATCGCATCGGAGAACACCGGGCTACCGATCGCTTCGACCGAGAGTATCTCGCTGCGCGTGATACTCTGAATGAGGTCGATGTCGTGAATCATCAAGTCGAGCACCACGTTCACGTCTGTGCCGCGCTCTTTGTATGGCGCCAGACGCTGCGACTCGATGAAGCGTGGGGTTGTGAGATGCGGTTCCGCGGCACGCAATGCCGGGTTGAAGCGCTCGAGGTGGCCTACCTGCAGCACACGCCCGTTGGTCCGCGCCAATGCCACGAGGTCGCGTGCCTCAGCCGGCAGCTCTGTGATGGGTTTTTCCACCAACACGTGAGCGCCAGCCCGCAGGAATGCTGCAGCGATCTCGAAGTGTGCCGGCGTGGGCGTAGCGACGCTGACCGCGTCCACCTTGCCCAGCAATGGACGATAGTCGGCCAGCGCTTGAGTAGCTAGCTCCCCAGCCACACGTTCGCGCGCACCGGCATCACGATCCACCACGGCGACGAGAGTGCTGGCGGGGTTCTGCGCGTATTTCTGCGCATGGAAGCGGCCCAAATAACCAACGCCGATCACGGCGGTACGAATCGTATTCATGCGTTATTATGCGCGCTTCGCAGCCGCTGGATCAGGTACAGCCTGGCCCGGCCCGCAGAGGGAGTGGCATTTTTGTTTGCATGGTTGTCTCGCACCTGGCAGTCCTTTCGAGGGCAGCCGCCACTGCGGTTCGAACTGTCGATGCTCGCGATCGCGCTCGGATTCGGACTCATCATCCTACCGTTGCTGATCTACGCGGCTGGCCGGACCACGTTGGGTTCCTATGCCAACGGTGGCCCGTGGGCACTGTTCGGCGATTTCTTTCGCGCGCTGGCGGCGGGGCATGCGAGTGCCTGGATCGCCGTCGTGGGCCCCTACGGCTTCCTGCTGCTGGCGCGCTTGTTCGCGCTGATCTGGCGCCGTACCGCCTAGCGGGAAAACGGCGAGCCGTTAGGTAAAATTGCAAGTCCATAAGTGTGACGCTGGTCACCAATTGGCATTGGGGCACAATAATTTGCGTCGCTAACTGGCAGCATTCGTCTGGGTTCCTTCGACAACGAATATAACAGTTAGGGGCATAGAATGAGTGAGCCGACGCAGTCCGGTTCTCCCGCCGCAGCATTGCAGACGAGCGAACCAGCGACCAAACGCAAGGGCGTGAACGAGCTCAAGGTGAAGCTGGTCGGCGAAATCGCGCTCTCTAACGACACCCCCGGTTTCGATCCCTATAACAGCTCGGGTGGCAAGACCAACCGCGTCGCCTGGCAACGCCGCGAAGATCGCCGCTGACAGCCACTTGCGCCGTCCGGCGCCTGCTGCTCACTGACTCATGGTTGCGCGACTGCGATCGCGTATCGCCCGGAATTCGTTGTCCGGATACCAGTTGGGATAGCGGCTGTCGGCCGCCAGCTCCGCGCCTACCGCGTACAGGAGGTTGAGATCTTCCCAAGTGCCGCGTAAGTCGGTGTCCGGCCGGTATTCATCACCCACTTTGTGGTAACGCTGTTCGATGTACTCGGCCGCCTGCGCGATGCCCCACGCTTCGCCGCGCTCGCGGTCGTCGATGCCGAGCTTCACATACAATGCTGGCACGCCTCGCTTGGCGAAATTGAAGTGATCCGAGCGGTAGAAGAAGCCCTTCTCAGGCGTCGGTTCGTTGCGCAGCACACGGTCCTGGCGCTTGGCGTACAGCGCCAGCACATCCTCCAGCTCGGAGGCGCCGGCGCCGATGACCGTGACATCGCGCGTCGGTCCGCCGAACGGCATCGCATCCATATTGATCACGGCGACCGTGCTCGCGAGCGGCGCGACTGGATTGTCGACATAGTACGCCGAGCCTAACAAGCCAGACTCCTCCAGCGTCACGGCCAAAAACAACAATGACCGCTTGGGCCGCGCCGGAGCCTTGCTGAAAGCTTCCGCCAACGCCAGCAAGCCGGCGGTACCGGTTGCATTGTCGACCGCACCGTTGAAGATTGCATCGCCTCCGCGCCCGATCATCTGTCCAAGATGATCCCAGTGCGCCATGTACAGCACATGCTCGTCCGGTCGTTCACTGCCAGGCAGTCGCGCCACGACATTCTGCGAGTTCGCACGCCGTACCGAATTACGGACCGCGGCAGTCGCCTGGGTTTGCAGCGCCTGCGGTCTGAAGCCGCGCGTCTTGGCGCGCTCCTTGGCGGCAGCGAGGCTCCCGCCGTTGGCCATGAACAAATGTTCGGCCGCCGCCTCGGTAATCCAGCCTTCGATCGCCACGCGCCCCGCATTGCCGTCGGTCGAGGCCATATCCAGCTGCGGCCCGGTCCAGCTGTTGACCACCGTCTCCCAGCCGTAGGCCGCCGGCTCCGTCTCGTGCACGATGATCGCGGCCGCGGCGCCATGCTTGGCAGCCTCTTCGTACTTGTACGTCCAGCGGCCGTAGTACGTCATCGTGCGACCGCGAAACAACTTAGGGTCGCCAGTGGCAAAGCCTGGGTCGTTGACGAACATCACCACCGTCTTGCCCCGCACGTCGAGCCCGGCGTAGTCATCCCAGCCGTACTCGGGCGCGGTGATCCCATAACCGACGAACACCAGCGGACTCGATTCGATCCCCTCGCGCTCGCGTACACGCTTGGTCCAGATCACCATGTCCTTGCCGTATTCGAGCACGGTGGTCGTCTTGCCGGTGGTGAACTGCAGCGCAGCGTCCGACGCAGCCGTGATCTCGACCATCGGCACGGGCTGCAGAAAGCTGTCGCCATTGCCAGGCTCGAGGCCCAACCGTTGAAACTCAGCGACCAGATAGTCGAGGGTCTTTTGCTCGCCCGAGGAACCTGGCTTGCGACCGCCGAAGTCATCGGAAGCCAACGTCGCCACATGCGCACGATAGGTCGCCATCGATACGGGCGTTGGCAGCGGACCCGGCGCGGATGTGGCGCAACCGACAACCAGCAGCAAGGCGGCGCAGGCGGGAACTGTAAGGCCTCCAAGACACTCCAATCGCAACATGTTCAATCCCCATCAGACATTGGCAGGCAGGTGATCGGCGCTCGCATCATTCGCGCGGCCAGTACGCTGCGCCGATCGCCACGAGCATCAGGAGCAGCCCAAAATGGGCCCACCAGCGCCATGCGCGAGCCCGCAGCTCGCCGTAGAAGCTGTAACCGGACGACACCGCAGCAGCCAGGATCAGTGCACAGGCCACGAGCAACGGTCCCTGCTCGTGCGCGGCCCGTTCCCGGAATTCCGGCAGCAGCAGGAATACGGCCAGAGTCAAACACAGGGCCACTGAGGTCGATACCAGCGATCCCATCACGATTCCGATCAGAACTGTCAACGGTTTCATGCGGGCGCGCGATATACGATAACGTGGTGCTTGTGGGCGTGTGCCTTAGGGCCTTAGCCTTGCATTGTACTAGTTTCAGAGACTTGCCGTTGCAGCGGCCCGGAGTTGCATGATTCACCGTCGACCCAGCCCCTTCAGCCTCCTCGCCATCACGGCGCTCACGGCCGCTCTGGTAGTGATCGGCGGGTCCGCGCCGGCGCCCGCCAGCACGACGCTACTGCCGCCGGGCTCGATCGCACCAACCGAGAAACAGCGCGCGATTGCGCGACGCGTTACATCGATGCTCGAAGGCATGCACTTCACCGGTGCCAAGCTGGACGATCGTATTTCGAGCGTGGTGCTCGATCGATACCTGGATACGCTCGATCGGCAGCGCTCCAATTTGTTGGCGAGCGATGTGCAGGAGTTCGAGCAGTATCGACTGCTGTTCGACGATATGGCTCGCACTGGCAATGTGGATCCGGCATTCGCGATTTTCGCCCGTTATCAGCAACGCAATCGGGAACGCGTGCAATTCGCGATCGACGTCCTGGCAAAGGAGCCGGACTGGACTGCGAAGGAATCGTTCGAATTCGATCGCGAGGCAGCGCCGTGGCCCCAGTCAGTGGCGGAACTGAATGAAATTTGGCGCAAGCGGGTGAAGAACGATGCCCTCTCGCTGCTGCTGACTGGCAAGTCCTGGACCGAGGCCAGCGACATCCTGCGCAAGCGCTACCAGCGCTCGCTCAAGCGGGTGGACCAGGTGAGCACCGATGATGTCTTCGAAGCGCTCATGAATGGTTACGCGCGCGCGTACGACCCGCATTCGAGTTATTTCTCACCGCGTAGCTCGGAGGAATACCGGATCCAGATGAGCCTCAACTACGATGGCATCGGCGCATCGCTGCAGCTCATCGACGATTATGTGACGATCATGAATGTGATCGAAGGCGGCCCGGCCGCGGTGGCGGGCAGCCTGCAGACCAACGATCGCATCACTGGCGTCGGCCAGGGTCGTGAGGGGCCGGTCACCGATGTCATCGGCTGGCGACTGGATGACGTCGTACAGCTGATTCGCGGCAAGGCCGGCACGCAGGTACGCCTGCAGGTGCTGCCGTCAGGCGCCGCGCCGGGCTCGCCCGAGAAAACCCTGGAGTTCACACGCAACAAGGTGACCCTGGAAGCGCAAGCGGCCAAGAAAGAGATTCGCACCATCGACCGCGGTGAGCGCGAACTGAAAGTGGCGGTAATTACCGTGCCAGGCTTCTATCAGGACGTGCAGGCGCAGAATGCGGGCGAAAAGGACTTCCGCAGTACCACTCGCGACGTACGCAGGCTGCTCGACGAAGCCAAGGCGGAAGAAGTCGATGGTGTCGTGCTCGATCTGCGCGGCAACGGTGGCGGCTACCTGCCGGAAGCCACGGCACTCACCGGTTTGTTCGTCGAGAAGGGTCCGGTCGTACAACTGAAGGTGACCACCGGCGAACTTGAAGTGCAGGACGATCCTGATCCTGGTATCGCCTACGGCGGACCGCTGGCGGTGTTGGTCGATCGATTCAGTGCGTCGGCGTCCGAGATTTTTGCCGGCGCGATCCAGGACTACCGACGCGGCCTGGTGCTGGGCCAGCGTACGTTTGGCAAAGGAACAGTGCAGAATCTCGTACCGCTCGATCGCTGGTCGTCGAAACCGACGAGCGGTCAGCTGACGGTCACCATTGGCAAGTTCTATCGCGTCACCGGCGAAAGCACCCAGCACCGTGGGGTCGAGCCCGATGTGCCGCTGCCCTCGCCGATCGACGTCGAGCAAATCGGGGAAAGCGCCCTGCCTGGTGCACTGCCCTGGGATCGAATCGCCGGCGTGCCATTTCGGCTCGAGGCGCGGATGCCAAAGACGTCGATCGCGACACTCGCGCTCGAGGAGCGCGCGCGCGCCGACCAGGACCCTAACTACCGCTGGCTGGTCTCAGATCTCGCCGCGCTCGAATCGATCCGCAAACAAACGTCGGTCTCGCTCAATCTCGAGGAACGTCGAGCCGAGCGTGAGCGTCTGGATCGCGAGCGCCTAGCGCGGGAGAACGTGCGACGCGCGGCGCAGAACCTGCCACTGCTGAAAACGGTCGAAGAGTTCGAGGGCGGCACAGTGCCCGATTCGGTACTCGAGCAGGCGACCGAAATCATGGGGGACATGGTGGCTGGCGTCCGTCCCGCCCCGCCCGCAACCCGAACCGTGAAGCGACAGCCAGCTGACGCCCCAACTCCCAAGGCAGAGTAGCACCTGCTTATTTGGTGTAGTAGTTGACTATAACACCATGCTGAGATAAGCTACTTCCGGTCCTCGCCGTAGTAAACCATTGGCGCCCGAGGCGCCTCTACGATGCGGGACCCGAGGGATGCCGATGAATTCAGCCTATGGACTTGTTCTGGCCACGGCGCTGGCCGCCGTGACGTTCGCCACCGGCTGTGCGCAGCAAGGCGAGGCGGCTCCCAACGCCACCCAGCCGGCGGTCGAGGATGGCAGTTCGATCCCCGTGGAGGTCGTTGCGCCGGCACGCCGCGATATGCTGGCGACCTACACTGGCACAGCGACACTCGAAGCCGAGGCCGACGCAGACATAATTGCCAAGGTTGGCGGCGAAGTTCTGTCGGTCCTGGTAGAGGAAGGCGACCGGGTCAAGAACAACCAACTGCTCGCCAGACTGGATGACCGGCAGCTTCGGCTCCAGGCGGCACAGGCACGCGCAACACTCGCCAAGGCACAGCGCGACTATGCGCGTCAGGTCGAGCTGCATGACAAAGGATTGGTGGCCCGCGGCGCATTCGAAGGACTGAAATTCGATCTCGACAATCTGCAGGCGGCCCACGACCTCGCTCGCCTGTCATTGTCGCACACCGAAATCCGTGCGCCGTTCGCCGGCATCATCACCCAGCGTCACATACGTGTCGGTCAAACGGTACAAGCGGGCGCCAGTATGCTGCGGGTTACCGACCCAACCCCGCTCAAGGCGAGCGTTTTCGTACCGGAACGCGAACTCGCGCGCCTGCAGATCGGCCAGCGCGCCGGCGTTCAAATCGATGCCCTGGCGGGCAAACAATTCCCTGCGACGGTGACGCTGGTCGCGCCGATCGTCGATGCAGCAACGGCCACTTTCAAAGTGACGCTGGAAGTCGATGATGCGGGCGGCGAATTGAAGCCCGGCATGTTCGCGCGGGTGGGAATCGTGTTCGATCGACGCACCGGTGCGCTGACGATCCCGCGCTCTGCCCTCGTCGAGAACGACGACGTGCGGGCCGTATTCGTCATCGAGGCGGGCAAAGCACGCCAGCGTGCGCTAACCACCGGCCTGACCAACGGCGGCGACATCGAAGTGCTGGCCGGCCTGAGCGGAGGCGAGCAAGTCGTCGCCGTCGGGCAAAACGGTCTGAAGGACGGCGCCAGCGTCCGTATCGTCTCACTCGAATCCAGCGCGAGTCGTTAGGTCATGCGACTGGTTGACTTCGCGATCCGTCGGCGCGTGACGATCGCGATGGTGACTCTGGCCATCGCGCTGTTCGGCTGGGTCTCGCTCGGCAGACTGAAAGTGAATCTGCTGCCGGACCTGTCTTACCCCACGCTGACAGTGCGCACCGAGCTGCCGGGCGCGGCACCGCTCGAAGTGGAAAATCTCGTGACGCGGCCGATCGAGGAGGCCGCTGGTGTCATCCGCAATGTGCGCGTGGTGCGTTCGGTCTCGCGCGCCGGACAGTCGGACGTCGTGCTCGAATTCGTCTGGGGCACCGACATGGACTTTGCCGGTATCGATGTGCGCGAACGTCTCGACCTGCTGCAACTGCCGGACGAAGCTGTCCGTCCGCTCATTTTGCGGTTCGATCCCAGTACTGAACCGGTGCTGCGGCTGGCGCTCGTCCGTACCATCGACCTGCCGGGCGTTTCGGCAGGGGACCAGTTGCGAGCGCTGCGTCGCTACGCCGACGACCGGCTCAAACCCGACCTTGAAGCGCTCGAAGGCTCCGCCGCCGTCAAGGTCAGTGGCGGCTTCGAAGACGAGATCCAGGTGTACGTCGATCAGGACCGGCTGTCACAGCTGGGCCTCGGCGTGGCACAAGTAGCTGCGCGACTCGGCGCAGAGAACGTCAATCTGTCCGGCGGCCGACTCGAGCAAGGTACGCAGCGCTTTCTGGTTCGCACGGTCAACGAATTTACTTCGCTCGATGACATGGCCGACTCGGTGATCGCGACGATCGACAATCGGCCCGTCTATCTCAAGGACGTGGCGCGCGTCGAACGTGGCTACAAGGAACGCGCCGCGATCGCGCGTCTCGGTGGACGCGAGTGCATCGAGCTCGCGATCTACAAGGAAGGCGATGCCAATACCGTGCAACTGGCGGAGTCGATCGCCAAGACGCTCGAGACAGTACGCAAGAATTTGCCGCCCGGAACGGAACTGCACACGGTCTACGATCAGTCACGCTTCATCGCGAGTGCGGTCGATGAGGTCAAGACAGCGGCACTGTGGGGCGGACTACTGGCCATCATCGTCATGTACCTGTTCCTGCGCGACGCGCGCGCCACGCTGGTAGCAGGCATCGTCATACCGGTCACGGTGATCGGCATTTTCGTCCTCATGTTCGGCTTCGATCTGACTCTCAATATCATGTCGCTGGGCGGCATTGCGTTGTCGGTCGGTATGCTGATCGACAATTCCGTCGTGATTCTCGAAGCCATTGCCCGCAAACGCGAGGCGGGCCTCGGCGCCCGCGCCGCGGCGCTCGAGGGCACGAGCGAGGTGGCCATGGCGGTCACGGCGTCGACCCTGACGACCGTGGCCGTGTTCTTCCCGATGGTGTTCGTCAGCGGCATCGCCGGCCAGCTGTTTCGGGACCAGGCCCTCACGGTCACCTTTGCGCAGTTGCTCTCGCTGATCGTCAGCCTGACGCTGGTACCGATGCTCGCTGCATGGCGCGCGGATACCAATGGCACCGCGATCGAGCGCCGCACCAAACCGAGGTTGCACACCGATCTCGCACAGCGCTCACGCACTCTGGTGGCATTGGTTGGCGCACTGCCGGCGGCAGTTCGACGTGCGCCCGCACTGCGACCGGCCTATCGTAGCGGCTGGGCCGCACGCTGGCCCGCACCGCTGTACCAACTTTCGTTGGGCATCTGGCTGCCCATCGCGCTCATCGAGCTAGTCGCGTTCCTGCTGCTGTCAGTTGGACGCGTGGTCGCCAGTCTGCTGGGTGAGCTACTGGGGCTGCTGCTGGCACCAGCCGTCGCAGCGACGCAAACCACCTACACCGCATTTGAACAACGTTATCCTCGCGCACTGCGCGCGGTACTTGCCCATCGCACGCTCGTCATCGTCGCAGCGCTGTTGCTACTCGCAGGCACCGCACTGCTGCTGCCGCGGCTCGGCACCGAACTGATTCCGCAGCTCTCGCAGGGCGAGTTCACGGCCAAGTTGCGTCTCGCACCCGGTACGCCGCTCGAGGTCACGGACCAGATGGTGCGTCGCGCGCAGCTTGCCGCCAACAAACTGCCCAATCTGGAACGCGCATATTCGATGTCAGGCACCGGCAACCGCCTCGATGCCAACCCGGTCGATGCCGGCGAAAATACCGGTGAGCTTGCGATCGTACTGCGCAAACCCGCCGGCGAGCTGCAGGAAGCTGCGGCTGTCGAGGCATTGCGGGCGGAGTTCGCGAAGCTGCCCGGCGTGCAGTACGAGTTCACCCGTCCGACGCTGTTCTCCTTGTCGACGCCGCTCGAAGTCGTGCTGGCTGGTTACGAAATAGAGCCGCTGGCCGCGACCGCGGCCCGCGTCCGCGCTGCGATGGAGTCGAGCGACAGTTTTCGCGACATCCGCTCGAGCGTCGAGGGCGGCAATCCCGAAATCCAGATCGTTTTCGATCAGGATCGCGCCTCGCAGCTCGGTCTCACCGTGCGCGACGTGGCCGATCGTGTGGTCGCCAGTGTACGTGGCGACGTCGCGACGCGCTATCGCTGGCGCGACAAGAAGATCGACGTCCTCGTGCGTAGCGTTGACACTCGCGCCGCATCGATCGAGGAGATACGCAGCCTCGTGGTGAATCCCGGCGCTGAGCGACCGGTGCCGTTGGCCGCGGTTGCCGACGTCCAGCTCGCGCTCGGTCCGGCGGAAATCCGCCGTGCCAATCAGGAGCGGGTCGCCATATTGTCAGCTAGTCCCGCCGGCAATGACCTCGGCGCTGCCACGCTCGTCGCGCAGGCCATACTGGACGCGACACCGCTGCCGGCCGGCGTCACGGCGAGTGTCGCTGGCCAGAGCGAAGATATGCAGCAGAGCTTTCGCGCCATGCTGCTGGCACTGGGGCTGGCAGCGTTCCTCGTCTACATCGTGATGGCCATGCAATTCGAATCGCTGCTGCATCCGCTCGTAATCCTGTTCACCGTCCCGATGGGCCTGATCGGCGCGATCTGGGCGCTGTGGCTCACGGGTACGACCATCAATGCGGTCGCGATGATCGGCATGATACTGCTGGCGGGCATCGTCGTGAACAATGCCATCGTACTGGTTGATGCCATCAATCAGGCCCGCGACAGCGGCATGGAAATAATAGATGCGATTGTCGCGGCCGGCGCCAAACGCCTGCGACCGATACTCATCACCAGCATCAGCACCATCCTGGGCCTGGCACCGATGGTGCTCGGGCTGGGTGAAGGCGCAGAAATCCGCCGCCCGATGGCCATCACCGTGATCGGCGGCATGTTGTTAGCGACGATACTGACGCTGTTCCTGATTCCCGTTCTGTATGCGACCCTCGATCGACGCGCGCGTTCGAGCGTCGCGCTCGCGCCGGCCACGGAATCGCCGCCGTGATGCACACGCGCTTTGCGCTGCGCCGACCGGTGTCCATCGCGATGCTGTTCGCCGCAGTGGCCGTCATCGGCTTGATGGCCACGCGCTTGCTGCCGCTCGAGCAGTTTCCGGACGTCAAGTTTCCGTTCATGGGCCTCGAGATCCCCTACCCTGGATCGACGCCCGAAGAAGTCGAAGATCTCGTCACCAAGCCGATCGAAGAGGCACTTGCGACCTTGCCCGGCATCCACGAGATCCGTTCCACCTCCGCCAGCGACCGGGCGCAGGTGCAGATACTGTTCGACTGGGGCATGGATCTAGACGCGGCCACTTTCGAAGTGCGCACCAAATTGGATGCCATCCGGCGGCAATTGCCGGCGGCCGCCAATCGCATCTTGATGTTTCGCGCCTCTTCCGGAGATCAGTCGATTCTCACCATTCGGATATCCGCCGACCAGGACCTGTCCACCCAGTACGACGTGCTGGACCGCTTTCTGAAGCGGCCTGTCGAGCGGCTCGATGGTGTCGCGCGCGTGCAGCTGGCCGGCGTCGAGCCGCGTGAGATTCGCATACTTGTTGATTCAGGCCGGATTGCCGCCCATGGCATCGATGTGCAGCGCCTGGTGCGGCTGTTGGAGCGCAGCAATTTCTCCGTCAGCGCAGGACAGGTCACGAGTGCGGGCCAGCGGCTGGCGGTACGGCCGGTCGGCGAGCTCACATCGATCGAGCAGCTGCGCAATCTGGTGATCGAGGGTAACGTGCGGTTGCGCGATGTTGCCAGCGTGGAATTGATCAGTCCCGAGCTCACCGTACGGCGCAATCTCAACCTGCAACCAGCCGTGGGTCTCGACGTCTACAAGTCTACGCAGGCGAACGTCATCGACGTCGCCGATCGGGTGCTCGAGGTCGTCGACCACGCCCGCGGCCTGCCGCAGATGCAGGGCATCACGATTTTCGTGATCGACAATCAGGCCGAGTCCATCAGAAGTTCGCTCGCCTCCGTCGGCCAGTCGGGTCTGATAGGTGGGTTGTTCGCGATCCTGGTGCTGTATGCGTTCCTGCGCCACTGGCCGACGACGCTGTTCGTCAGTCTCGCGGTGCCGCTGTCACTGCTCGTGACCTTGGCCGTCATGTATTTCACCGGACTCACGATCAATGTCATGTCGATGATGGGGATGATGCTGGCGATCGGCATGCTGGTGGACAATGGCGTGGTCGTTACCGAGAGCGTCTACCGACACCGCCAGCAACAGCCTGAGCAGCCGGTCGAAGCGACGCTGACCGGTGTCCGCGAGGTTGGTATCGCGACCTTGGCGGGGACGCTGACGTCGGTGATCGTTTTCGTGCCGATCATTTTCGGCGAAAAAAATCAGATGTCGATATTTCTCGCGCACGTGGCCATCCCGATCGTGGTCGCCATGCTGGCGTCGCTGATCATTGCGCAAACGCTGATTCCGATGCTGACTTCGCGCTTTCCGGCGCCACCGCGACAGTCGTCTGGCGGCTGGATCGATGCGCTGCAATCGCGCTACACGAATGCACTCAGGACATCGCTGCTGAAGCCACGTCGTACGGCTGCCGCGCTCGTCGGGCTCGTGCTCGTGACGGGCGCATTGTTGGCCGCTTCCACACAGTGGCCGGATCGGTTCCTGAAGGTAGACATGTGGCCGCAGGACGCCGGACGCCAGCTGGTGATCGACTACGGCATCGAAGGCACCCATCCGATCGAGCGGGTCGAAGCCGCGGTCCGGCGTATCGAACGCTATCTGGATGACAATCGCGAACGCTTCAACATCGAGAGCATCTATTCGATCTACGAGACCGATAGCGCGCGGAGCGTCTTGAATCTGCAATCGGGCGCGGCCGCGACTCTGAAATCGACGCGCATCAGCGAACTCGTGGCGGCCGACATGCCCGACATCATCATCGGCAAACCCAGCTTCAACTTCGACGACGACGGTGGCAGCGTGTCCGAGGGTTTCGGACTGCTGCTGCGCGGCGAATCGACCGAGCGACTGACGGAGATCGCCGCGGACGTCGCGCGCGTGCTGACCAGCGTCTCAGGACTCGAGTCGGTGCGCACCGACAACAGCAATGGCGAAGAGGAAGTGCAGATCGTCGTCGATCGAGGTCGCGCCGCGGCGCTCGGCCTGACGCCACGCGATGTTGCCACGACCGTGGCTGCCGCGATGCGCGGCGATCGGCTGCGGGAGTTTCGCGGGCCGGAGCGCGAGATCATCATGCGCCTCGCCTTTCGCGCCGACGATCGCCAGACTCTCGAGGATCTGGCTCGCCTGCCCCTGTATCTGCCCGGGGGCCAGCGCCTCGACCTGGGTGCCGTGGCCACGTTCAGCCTGGCGCGTGCGCCGCGTGCCATCAAGCGCGTCAACCGCATGACGACCAGCGTCGTCGAAGCCAATGTTGCCAGTGATGCGACCTTGGGAGCGGTACGGGACAAGGTGGAAGAACTGCTGGCGAACTATCGATTGCCAGCCGGCTACACCTGGCAGTTCGGACGCGGCATCCAGAATGACGATGAAACCCAGCAGGCGATGCTCATCAATCTGCTGTTCGCACTGGCGATGATCTACTTCGTGATGGCGGCGCTGTTCGAGTCGACCTTGATGCCCGTGTCGATCGTCGTTTCGATCTTCCTGGCGGTGATCGGTGTCATCTGGACGCTCTTTCTCACGCGCACGACCCTGACGTTCATGGCACTCATCGGCGTGCAGATACTGATGGGCGTGATCGTCAACATCGGCATCGTCCTGGTCGCGCACATCAATGACCTGCGGCAGGCGGGCCTGGATCGATTCGAGGCAATCGTGCAGGCCGGCCGCGACCGACTGCGACCGATCCTGATGACCACCCTAACCACTGTGCTGGGGCTATCGCCGCTGGCAGTGGGCGACGCGCAGCTCGCCGTCGGCATTGGCGGCCCATCGTACGCCCCGATGGCACGCGCGATCATGGGCGGGCTTGCATTTGGCGCGTTGGTATCCCTATTTGCGGTGCCCGCGTTCTATGTCTGGATCGATGATGCCGTCGCGGCGAGCAAACGTTATTTCGCCAGTACGGCTGTCAGAGCCGCAGTGGACGCAGCGCCATCGCTAGACTAAAACCGCGGCGAGACGCAATCATCGGTAGGATGTAGCAAGCGCTTACAGACAGATCTGTTGGAGACCGCCCATGCAACGCCGCTACATTCCCCTGCTCGCCACGCTCATCGTAATTGCGGTCAATGCGGCGGCGAACATCGTGCCGATCAATGGCTTCAATACCGGCGAATTGTCGGCCATGTATCCAACGGGATTCACGCCGTCAGGCTATGTGTTCGGGATCTGGAGTTTGATTTACCTGGGTCTGATCGTATTCGGCGTGGCAGCGCTGCGTAGCGGCCCGGACACTCAGGCGCGTGTTGCGCGTCTGCAAGGTCCCTTCATCGTCAACGCGGCAGCCAATGCCGCCTGGATATTCGCGTGGCACTTTCGGCAGGTAGCATGGAGCTTCGGCATCATGCTGGTGATTCTCGCCACGTTGATATTGATCTTCTGGCGCCTCCGCAAAATGCCACGGCCGACATGGCCGCAGTTCCTCTCGGTCGATGGGCCTTTCAGTCTTTATTTCGGCTGGATCACGACCGCGACGCTCGCCAACTTTGGTGCCCTGTGCTTCGATCTGCAGTGGTACCCGCTCGATCTCACGATGGATCAGTGGGCGTTGGTCACCGTTTGTGCCGCGACTGCCGTCTATGTCTGGATGGGCGCCGTGACCCGTGACGGGGTGTATTGCGCGGTCTTCGTCTGGGCCGCGATCGGCATCTACAACAGAACGAGTGGAGTTGGCGAACCGGTACAGATTGCCGCGCTCACGGGCGCGTTCCTGGTGGGCTTGTGCATCCTGTGGGCGCTATTCAATCGCGCCCCCGCCCAAGTGCGGCGGACTATTTGAGCAATACGCTGAACAAGTCCCAGGTGTCCTCTGCCACGACGTTGGGCAGTCGATTGGCATTGGCGCCCACCGCCTTGAGCGCTAGCACATCTCCCTCGGCCACATTGACCGATTCGGCGACCGGAATCACTTCGAGACTGCTGCGGTATTTGGCGGACTTCTTCAGTCGTTCGACGCGGGGCGCCACGTGTTTCGCGAGGCCGGCACGCACAGCCAGTACCCGGCGTGCCTGCACGACATCAGCCATCAGCGCCTGGCATTCCTCGGGCGAACCGTAGTCGTCGATGACTTCCCGGCGCGCCACTGCGACGCGCGCCATCTGCAGCAGCGGCGTACGTATCAGGCGCAGGCACAGAACCTCGGCATAGGCGATCGCCGCCAGATTGATCGCGCGCCGAGAGCCCACTGCGAGTCCGGGAAAATCGGAGTCCTTGCGGGCGTCGAGCGCGGCGACGTCCGCATGGGCCTGCTCAAGGCTTCGTTCAGCTTCGAGCGCAGCTTCAGTCGCCACCGGCAGCCGTACCGCGATTTCGGCGCGACGCTTCTTGTGCCACCAGCGTGTCAACGTTTGTAATTCGGCTTCGATAGCCTGCACAGCCTGGCGAGCATCGACCAGCGCAAGCTGCGCGCCATGCAGCCGAGCCTCGACGGTCTTGCGCTGTTCGAACTGGCGCTTGTTGCCACCCAGGTCGTGCACCTTGCGCTCGCGCTCGGCCTGCTTGTTAGCCAGGTCGGTGACGAACGCCTGAATCAGTTCGCGACCGTCCGCCCATAGTGCGCGCAAGTGATAGAAGGCCAGCGCTGGAAAGCCTGTGTCGGCCTGGCCGAGGCGGCGTTCGAGTGCTTCCAGCAAGTCGCGTACGCGCTGCGTCGCCGCTTCCTGCTGTTTCAGACGGTCTCGTTGCCTATCGAGATCAGCGCGCAGATCCTCGTGCTGCTTGCGCAGCTCGGAACGGCTACGGAACAGCTCGACAACCCGGCCATCCTCGGCCGGTGCGGGCGAAGCTTCCTCTTTGCGGAACGCGAATTGTGCGAGTTTCATCCGTGACCTTGGCGCAGTGACGCAAGGGCCGCGGGCCGCTGCCTACCTGAGGCGAAACGAGTGTCCCCGATCCATGCAGTACTCGAGCCACTTATTTAGCATCATGTTGCGCGCCCATCTCTGATCCAGTTCACGCTCCGCAGCGGCGCGCAGATGGCGGAGCCCGGCATGCTCGTGCTGGGGAGCCCAGGACTGTGCCTCCGCCAAGTTGGCGTCGAGATACACGCGCAACGTCAGATCCGGATAAGTACGGCTGGGCTCGCTGCCAAGGAGATAGGTGAACTCACAGGTAACCGTGTACGCCGCTCGCTCGAGGACAGTGAGACGCAGATCACAATCGGCGGTGACATGCGACGTGTACTCACCGCGCAGGTTGGCGAGCGGCCCTGCCAGACGCACGAGGCGCGCGTAGTTGCTTTCGTAGAGCGACATCAAAGCGACGAAGCTGCACGGCCGCGAGCGCCATGAAACCAGCGTCAGAGTGTCATTGCCTTCTACGTAACTCACCCGCCCGACTATAGCCCACCGCGCGCCCCGCGCAATACGCAAATCCTGGGCCAGTTCGCGAAGCGATCAGGCGTGCACGCGCCGTTCGACGCCAGTTTTCGCCAAAATTCGACTTGCTATTTCTTCGATGGAGCACTCAGTCGTATCGAGCGTTGGAATCGCATACTTGTCGAACAGTGCCTGGGCGCTGCGCAGCTCGTATTGCACTTGCTTCAGTGAAGAATAGTTGCTGTCTGGCCGTCGTTCGTGACGGATCTGCTGCAATCGATCGGACCGTATCGTCAAACCGAAGATCTTGCGGCGATGTTGGTTGAGTGCGTCGGGCAGACGACCAGACTCGAGATCATCCTCGGTCAGCGGATAATTCGCGGCAAAAATCCCGTAGTGCATGGCCATGTAGAGGCAGGTGGGTGTCTTGCCGACGCGCGACACGCCGACCAGTATGAGATCAGCGTTGCCGTAATCGCGATCCGAGCCGTCATCGTTGCTCAGCGCGAAGTTCGTGGCACTGATCCGGGCGGTGTAGGACGCCAGATCGGTGATGCCATGGGCACGGCCGGTCCGATGGGTGGAGCGCACACCGAACTCCTGCTCCAGCGGACCGACGAAGGCGTCGAAGAAGTCAAGCACCAGCGCCTCCGATCTGGCAATGATGGCCCGTAGATCATCCTGCACCAGCGTGCTGAAGACGACCGGCCTCACACCTTCGTCACGCCCTGCCCTATTGATGCGCGCTACGGCTTCTTCCGCCTTGTCAGGAGCGGACACAAATGGCACAGTTTCGGCCCGAATCTGCAGGCCCTCGAACTGCGTCAGCAGCGTATGGCCCATGGTTTCGGCCGTCACACCGGTTTGATCGGATACGAAAAATACAGTTCGTCTGCCCACTACTGCCGCCTTTGTTGCTTGTTGATCAGCTCGCCGAGCTGCCGTCAGTGTTTCAAAGCGCCACTCGCCCGGCAAGAGCCAGCGGATTTTGACCAGATGATGCGTTGACAAGGAGTCGATTTGAACACTTACGTGCTGCCTCTCGAGAGCGTCACAATGCGCGATGTCGAGGTCGTCGGCGGCAAGAATGCGTCGATCGGCGAAATGATCGGGCAGCTCACCCGACTCGGCGTACAGGTGCCTGGGGGGTTTGCGACCACCGCCGCAGCCTATCGGGACTTCCTGCAACAGCAGGGTCTCGACGAGCGGATCAAGAAAGTGCTGTCCGACCTCGATGTCGACGATGTCACCAAGCTCGCCGCCACCGGCGCGCAGATACGTCAGTGGATCTTGCAGACGCCGTTTCCGCCCGAACTCGAGCGCGCCGTCATCGAATCGTTCGATCGCATGTGCGACGGCCGCGATATCGCCGTTGCCGTGCGCTCGTCGGCTACGGCCGAAGATTTGCCGGAAGCCTCGTTCGCGGGCCAACAGGAAACCTTCCTCAACGTCAAAGGCAAAGACAACGTCCTGAAGGCGATGCACGATGTTTTCGCCTCGCTCTTCAATGATCGCGCCATCGCCTACCGGGTGCATCAGAACTTCGATCACAACGCGGTGGCCTTGTCGGCCGGCGTGCAGCACATGGTGCGCTCGGACATTGGCGCGAGTGGCGTGATGTTCACACTCGACACGGATTCGGGTTTTCGCGAGGTCGTGTTCGTCACGGCATCTTACGGCCTCGGTGAAACCGTCGTGCAGGGCGCCGTGAACCCGGATGAGTTCTATGTCTATAAGGCCGGGCTACGCGCCGGCAAGTCATGCGTGGTGCGACGCAATCTCGGCACCAAAGCGATCAAGATGGTGCACGCCGAAGCTGGTAGCACCGAGCGCGTGCGCACGGTGGACGTCGCGCCGGCCGATCGCGCACGCTTCTGCATCGATGACAAGGATCTGCTGGCACTTGCGCGCCAGGCGCTGATCATCGAAGAGCACTACAAGCAACCCATGGATATCGAATGGGGCAAGGACGGCACGACGGGCGAGATCTACATCCTGCAGGCACGGCCCGAGACGGTACAAAGCCGCGTCGGGCGCACGATTCAGCGCTATACGCTGAAGAAGCGCTCCACGATCCTGACGACGGGCCGCAGCATCGGCCAGCGCATTGGTGCGGGCCCGGCGCGCGTCATCAAGGACATCGAACAGATGGCGCGCGTGCAGAGCGGTGACGTACTCGTTGCCGACATGACCGACCCCGACTGGGAGCCTGTCATGAAGCGTGCCGCGGCGATCGTCACCAATCGCGGCGGACGCACCTGCCACGCTGCGATCATTGCGCGGGAACTAGGCATTCCAGCGGTGGTCGGCTGCGGCGATGCCACGACCGCCATCAAGGAAGGCCAGGAAGTCACTGTGTCCTGCGCCGAGGGCGACACTGGCTATGTCTATCAGGGCGCGCTCGAGTTCGAGCAGAAGCAGATCGAGCTCGACTCGCTGCCACCGATTCCGGTGAAGATCATGATGAACGTCGGCAATCCCGACCGCGCCTTCGATTTCGCCGGCATACCGCACAGCGGCGTCGGACTCGCGCGGCTCGAGTTCATCATCAATCGCATGATCGGCGTGCACCCGCGCGCCTTGCTCGAGTTCGACCGGATCGACGCGGACACGAAAGAACAGATCCGTGTGCAGATGGCTGGCTACTCCGATCCAGTCGGCTTCTATGTCGACAAGCTGGCCGAAGGCATCTCGCAGATCGCCGTCGCGTTCGCACCGCAGCCGGTGATCGTACGCCTGTCTGACTTCAAATCCAACGAGTATGCCAATTTGATCGGCGGGCGCCTGTACGAGCCTTCCGAAGAGAATCCGATGCTCGGCTTTCGCGGTGCAGCGCGTTACATCGATGAGACCTTTCGACCGTGTTTCGAGCTCGAATGCCGCGCCCTCAAGCGGGTGCGCGAAGAGATGGGCCTCACCAATGTTCAGGTGATGGTGCCTTTCGTACGCACCGTGGAAGAGGCCCGCAAGGTGACCGAACTGCTCACCGAGAATGGCCTCGAGCGCGGCGACAATGGTCTGAAAGTCATCATGATGTGCGAATTGCCGACCAACGCGTTGCTCGCTGAGCAATACCTGGTGTACTTCGACGGCATGTCGATCGGGTCCAACGACATGACCCAGCTGACGCTCGGGCTCGATCGCGATTCCGGCATCGTGGCCAAGCTGTTCGACGAACGCGACGAGGCCGTCAAAGCCCTGCTCTCGATGGCTATCAAGGCATGCAAGAAGCACGGCAAATATATCGGCATCTGCGGCCAGGGGCCGTCCGATCACCCGGATCTGGCGCGCTGGTTGTTGGAGCAGGGAATCGACAGCATTTCGCTCAACCCCGACACGGTGGTGGAGACCTGGTTGTTCCTGGCGAACCAGAAGACGCGCTAGCCGACGCGCTCGCCGCGCAGGAACGGGCAACGATCGATATCGACGTTGCCGCCCGACAGGATCACGCCGATACGCGTTGCGCCGGCTCCCAGCTGCGCGCCCAACAGGCCGGCGACGGCCACTGCCGACGATGGTTCGATGAGCAGTTTCAGGTCCTCGAGCACCGTGCGCATCGCCGCGACGATGGCCGCTTCGCTCACCGTCACCATGTCATCGACGTAGCGCTGCAACAGGGCGAAGTTCCGGACCCCGATCGAGCCGCGCAACCCGTCAGCGATCGTATTCGGCACGCCCGCACTCTGCCGCGCGCCGGTCTTGAACGATCGGTACGCGTCATCCGCCAACGCGGGCTCGGCGCCAATCACTCGTATGGCAGACCCGACCCCCTTCGCTGCCAGTGCGGTACCACCGATCAGACCGCCGCCGCCCACCGGCGCCACGATACAGTCTATCCCGGGCACTTCGGCTAACAACTCGAGCGCCGCGGTACCCTGGCCGGCGATCACGCGCTCATCGTCGAATGGATGCACAACAGCCGCCGGCTCGCGCTCCAGCAGCTCTGCCAGAGTCGCCTCGCGCGCCGTCGTCCCCGGCTCACACAGCACGATCTCGGCACCCGCAGCGGCCACTGCCGCCAGTTTCGACTCCGCCGAATCCCGCGGCATCACGATGACAGCACGCAGGCCCCGGTCGCGGGCTGCGAGTGCGATCGCCGTACCGTGATTCCCCGAGGAGTGCGTGGCCACCACCGACGTGTTGGCAGGATCGAGCTGCAGCACGGCATTGGTCGCACCGCGGTACTTGAAGGAACCCCCGATCTGCAGGTTCTCGCACTTGAAAAACACTTGCAGACCGACGCGCCGATCGAACTCGCTCGAGCTAACCACTGGCGTGCGGCGCACACGCGTACCGAGTCGACCGGCGGCGGCCACCACCGCGTCGAAATCCGGCAGCGCCGCCGCTGTGCTCAAGATCCGCCTGCCGCGCCAGCGTATGCCGGGGCGAACAAATAGCGTCGATAGTGGCGCAGCTCGGCGATCGAATCGCGTATATCATCGAGCGCCACATGCCGGCCTTCTTTCACGACGCCCTCGAGCACAGCCGGCGCCCAGCGACGCGCCAGCTCTTTCAGCGTGCTGACGTCGAGATTGCGATAATGGAAGTACCGCTCGAGTTCAGGCATCTGACGCGCGAGGAAGCGCCGATCCTGGCAAATGCTGTTGCCACACATCGGCGAGACACCCGCCGCGACGTGCTGTTCGAGGAACGCCAAAGTTCGTGCTTCGGCGACGGCAGTGCTCACGCCGCTCACCTGAATGCGCTGGATCAGGCCGGTAGCCGCATGGGTCTTCTTGTTCCAGTCGTCCATCGCCGCCAGTCGCTCGGCGGGTTGGTGTATTGCCAGCACGGGCCCCTCGGCGACTACCGCCAGGTTCGCATCCGTAACCAGCGTCGCGATCTCGATGATGACGTCGGTCTCGGGCTGCAGCCCCGTCATCTCGAGATCGATCCAGATCAACAGTTCTCGGCTGGGCATGACACATGAGCGACGCAGAGCCGCCGTCCTTCTGGCAAAGTGGCATTCTAACAGACCGTCACTGACTACCCTTGCCAGAGGCCCATGCCCGACTCTCGCCCCGATCCAAGCAATCCAGCCGAGTTCGATGCCCGCGTCGTGGCCGCGTTCGGGCGGCGGTTCGAGGTTCGCGATACAACGGGCCGACGACTCGAGGCGCGACCCGTGGGGCGAAAGATGTCGATCGTTTGCGGTGATAGCGTCAGCTGTCGGCACGACCCCACACATGGCGAGACGGCAATCATCGCCGTATTGCCGCGCTCGACGCTGCTCGCGCGGGCCAACTTACGCGGCGACAGTGAGCCCGTCGCCGCCAATTTGTCGCAGCTGCTGGTCGTCGTCGCACCACAGCCGGTGCCCGACTTGTTCATTCTTGATCGTTACCTGTGCGCCGCGACATCCGCAGGTATGCGCGGCAGCGTCATCGTCAATAAGTCGGATCTGCCCGGCGTCGCAATATCGTCACCAGACGCGCAGGCATTCGCGGCTGCCGGCTACAGCATCACGGCGTGTTCAGCCGCAACCGGCGAGGGTGTCGAGCACTTGCGGCAACTGCTGCACGCTGAAACCAGCGCGTTCGTCGGACAGTCCGGGGTCGGCAAGTCATCACTCGTGGCCGCCCTGCTCCCGCACAAGGAGGTCGCCATCGGTGATCTCACCCGCACTGCCGAAGGCCGGCATACGACGACCGCGTCCCGCGTCTACGAATTGGCCGCCGACAGTTGGCTGATCGATTCGCCAGGCGTGCGAGACTACGCGCCGGCGCTCGACAATCTTGAACAAACGACGCTCGGTTTCCTGGAGATCGCACAGCTGGCGCCGGCGTGTCGATTCCAGGATTGCAGACACCTGCGAGAACCCGACTGCGCGGTGCAAGCTGCCGTCGCTGCAGGCGAACTCAATGCGCGGCGCTACGAGAGTTATCGGCGACTGCGGCGCCTGCACGACGACTTTGCTGCGGCACGTGCGCCGCGCGGGCGACAAAACCGAAACGGCGGCTAACTAAGCGTGTGCCTGCCAGTCAGGGCCCGCGCGAGCGTACCGCCGTCGACATACTCCAGCTCGCCGCCCATCGGCACGCCATGCGCGATGCGGCTCGAGCGGATCGCCCGGCGATGCGCGAGATCGCTGAGGAAATGCGCGGTGGCCTCGCCCTCGACGGTGGAATTGGTGGCGAGTATCAGTTCGCTCACTTCACCACTGTCGAGTATCACCTCGAGCTCGCGGATACCAAGCTGCTCCGGGCCCACGCCATCGAGCGGCGAGAGATGTCCCATCAGAACGAAATAACGCCCCCGGAAACTGCCGGACTGCTCGATTGCGACGAAATCCGCCGGCGACTCCACCACACACACCTGCGTGATGTCGCGCTGGTTGCTCGCGCACACGAAGCACAGCTCGCCCTGTGTCAGCATTCGACAGCGCTTGCACCGCCCGACCAACTGCAGCGCTTGCGTCAACGACTCGGCCAGCGCACGAGCGCCGGCCCGACCGTCCTGCAGCAAATGGAACGCCATGCGCTGCGCACTTTTTGGCCCTACGCCGGGCAGCGTCCGCAGCGCATCGATCAGCTGCGTGAGAGCAGGTGCGTGCTTCATCAAAACGGCAGCTTGAATCCTGGCGGCAGCTGCATACCGGACATGACGCCCGACATCTTGGCCTGCGTCTCCGACTCCACCTTGTGCACGGCATCGTTGATCGCCGCCGCGATGAGATCTTCGAGCATCTCGCGATCTTCGCCGATCACTTGTGGCTCGATCTGAACCCGCCGGACTTCGTGGCGGCCAGTCATGGTTACCTTGACCATGCCGGCACCCGCTTCGCCGGTCACTTCTAGATTGGCGATCTCCGCCTGCGCCTTCTGCATGTTCGCCTGCAGCGCAGCGGCCTGCTTCATCATATTGCCTCGCATCGTCTCTCCTTCGAGTTGTTCGGTCCGTCCGTCAGCGCTTTGCCGGGCGCACCGTGTCGGTGTGCAAGGTTGCGCCAAAGCGTTCCTGCAATGCCTTGACGGTCGGGTCTTCCTGCAGCGAGCGGCGGGCCTCGGCCAGTCGCTCGGCCTCTTCCCGCTCGCGCGCCTGCGCCGGCGTTTCGACCTCCGCAGCGCCTTCGCGCCACTCGATCTTGACGGGCGAGCCGTAGTAGTCAGACAGCGCCTTGCTCAGTCGTTCGCGCTGAGCTGGCGTCGCCATGGCGGCATGCCGTGGATCGATCGACAGCGCGACCACAGCCCCGCTACGCCCAGCCAACGCGCAGTTGGCAGCGAGCTGCCGCGCGGCGCCGCTCAGGTTGAGAGCTGCCAGGATCTGCGGCCACGAATCTGGTGTCGACCTCGCCGGCACGGCAGACGCCGTGGCATTCGATGCCACGGGCGCATGCCTGGCGCCTGCAGCCGTCCGTGCGGACACGGCGCTACTGGCAGCCGGGGTCGGCGGCGGTGCAACCGATTCAATGCCATCGACCGGTCGAAAGGCCAGCAAACGAATCAACGTCATTTCGAAACCCACGCGCGGCGCGGGCGCCAGTGCCAGATCACGTCGCCCGAGAATCGCGATCTGATAGTAGAGCTGCACGTCTTCGCGCGACATCGCCTGGGCCAGCTCGCCGATCAGCTCAGGGTCCACGTCGTCGTCCTGCGCCATGTCAGGCACGACCTGGTGCAAAGCCACCTGCTGCAGCAGCGACGCCAGTTCGCCCAACACCGCGGGATAGTCCGGCGAGAACTCTTCTAGCTTGCGCGCCGCTTGCAACAAGCCCGCCATCTCGCCGGCAGCCAACGCACGCGCGATTTTGGCGACCTGCTCGCGATCAATCGCACCGAGCATGGCACGAGCAGCCTCGGTCTCAACCTTGCCACCCCCAAATGCGATCAACTGGTCGAGCAACGACAGGCCATCTCGCATGCTGCCGTCCGCCGCCTGCGCAAGCAACCTGAGTGCAGCCGGTTCGAATGCGATCTTCTCCGCCTCGAGAATGCGCTGGATCCGACCACTGATCAACGGCACGGACAATCGCTTGAGATTGAACTGCAGGCAGCGCGACAGGACCGTGACCGGCAATTTGTGCGGATCGGTCGTTGCCAACAGGAACTTGACGTGCGGCGGCGGCTCTTCCAGCGTCTTCAGCAACGCGTTGAAAGAATGCCCCGACAGCATGTGCACTTCGTCGATCAGATAGACCTTGTAACGCCCACGCGACGGCAGGTACTGCACGTTGTCGAGCAGCTCGCGCGTATCGTCCACCTTGGTTCGCGACGCGGCGTCCACCTCGATCAGATCGACGAAGCGCCCGTCGTCGATTTCGCGACAGGCCGAGCAGGTGCCGCACGGCGTGGCCGTGACACCTTGCTCGCAATTGAGGCTCTTGGCCAGGATGCGCGCAACCGTGGTCTTGCCGACGCCGCGAGTACCCGTGAACAGGAACGCATGATGCACACGATCGTTGTCGAGTGCGTTCGACAGTGCACGCAGCACGTGCTCCTGGCCGACCATCTCGGCGAAGTTGCGCGGCCGCCAGGTGCGAGCGAGAGCAGTGTAACTCATGGGTAGGAGGCAGCCCGCACCAGCCGAACTTCGGCACCCGACATCGCCGCTGCCGCTGCTCCCTTCCGGGCCTGACGGGGTTCACGGTTGGTCGTCGCGAAGGAACCGATACGGACTGCCATCGTCCTCGTGCATGGGCGGGAGAATGGGATGTTCATCCGTCTCTAACCGTTTGAATTCACATGGATATCGATCAACTGTGAATTCCGAAATGACCAAAATCAGCCAGCAAAGCACCGCCCCGACGCCACGGCTTGCGGCAAACTCCGGATCAGGCGAAAGTTTATGCCATTTTGAGCGGTATCGCCTAGGCCATCGCACGCGGTACTAGCGCTGCAATTCCCGCAAGACTCGCAGGCCGTGGCCATCGCCGCGCAATTCGATCGGGAAGCCGCCCCGAATGGCGGGGCGCAAGAACCCCGGGCCGCCGCTCCACGAGCCGCCTTTCAGGACGTGACTGGTGCAGGTCTCGACAATATGCACGCTACCGTCGCTCGGTGCACCCGCATGCGTGCCACCGGCGCAGTCCTGGGTCCATTCGGACAGATTCCCGAGCACGTCGTACATACCCAGTTTGTTCGGCTGGAAACTACCGACCGGCGCAGCAGCCGCATAGCCGTCGTCGCAATCGAACAAACCGGGCTTCCATTGCGCAGCATAGGTCCGCCCAAATGCCGCATCGGCTCCGTTCACGCGCTCGCAAGCCGTTGCACCTAACAGTTCAGGTGTTGGAACGTCGCCCTGACCAAGTCGAGCCACGTACTCCCACTCAGCTTCCGTCGGAATGCGGTACTGGTGTCCCGTCTTCCGACTGAGCCACTGAAGATACGCACTGAAGTCGTTGGAGCTGAGGCAGGTCGCCGGGTAATTATCATCCACCGGAAAGCCCGGCGCACGCCAACTGGCATCAGGTTTGAATTCCCATGCCGTGCCACGCAGCACAAAACACCCCGCGGTTTGATAGCCCGTGGCATCAGCGAACTCGCTGAACTGCGCGACCGTGAGCTCGTAACGGCCGATGGCGAAGGGGTACGCGATACGCACGTCGTGCGCCGGACGCTCCTCGAGAATTCGTTCCCGCGGCACGTTGCCCACAATTGTTTCATCATCTGCAGACCCCATGCGAAAAGCGCCCGGCTCGATCCGCACGAGCTGCGGACAGGTCTCGCAGTCTTGCCAGTACTGACTATCCGCCGTTGCCGAGATGCGGCGGCTGTCAACACAGCCGCTGACGGTCAATGCGACAAGCAATAAGCTAGCGAACGCATGGCGTGAACTGACCCCGGGAAATACATTCATGTACATTCAACATCCCCAAGCTTGCAACTGCGAAGTGTAGCAGCGGAAAACCCTGGGGCGCCGTGTGTGTGCCACTGGCACCGCGAGGCAGACATGGTCAATGGACGTGTCGATAAGATGGTCAGTCATGCGGTATGTATTTCTACCTACAAGTTCACTCGAATCAAGACACGTCATGCTATCAACGCCTACACTCATGATCGGCGCTACGAATTGGCATACGACTTCAAGAGCTAACAGTAGCTTGTCCCCAGAATGCACCCGCGAGGAATTGCCATGGCTGATTATGAAACGCAATCTCTGGAATTCGATGAGATCGGTGTCGCCGCCGCGCAAATGAATCCGGTAATCGTCGATGCGAAAAGCCCCGCCATGGGCAAACGCGCCAACCTGCAGCAGTTGCTGTATCTGTGCGATCAGGCGCATGCGGCGTCAATGGCGTGGCCAAACGGCAAAGTGAACCTGGTGGTCTTTCCTGAGTTCGCCATAACCGGATACGATTTCATCTGGCAGACCAAGGATTTCCTTGACGTCGCGCTGGACCTGGACGGGGAAGAGATTCGGGCGATCGGCGCAAAGGCCAAAGAGCTGAACATCTACGTCGCTTTCGCCTCGCACATCAAAGAGCCGGACTGGCCGGGACATTACTTCAACTGCTCACTGCTCATGGGGCCGAGCGGAAAATTGATCCACAAGCATTGGAAAGCACACAGCACCGGCCCTGGTGCCGAGTACGCTACGACGACTCACGATGTGCTGGACGAGTTCATCGAACGCTATGGTGCCGATGCGCTGTGGCCGATCGCCCGCACGCCCATCGGCAATATCGCGACCTACACCTGCGCCGAGGGCTTTCAACCGGAAACGGCTCGTGCATTCGCGTTCAAAGGGGCGGAAATCCTGTGCCGTTGTATCGGTGGCGGCGGCCATTTGAACAAGAGCGGCATGTATCAACTCCAGTTCCGCGCTGACTGCGCGTCCAGCAATCTCTATGGCGTCTACTCAAACGGCGGTTCGGGCGTGGCAATGAACGGCATTAGCGCGCCGGAAAACGGCTTTGGCGGCGGCTCAATGATTGTCGACTTCTTTGGCCGCGTACTCAATGAGGCACACGATTCGAGAGAGGCCATTGTCTTCGAGAAGATCCCGATCGCCAGCTTCCGCAGCTCCCGCGCAAAACCGAGCATTCGCAGCGAGCTCTATGCCACGGTCTACGAAACGACGCCCGGCAAGTATCCGGCAAATCTATATTCAGACCACGGCGTGCCCGCCAATGCCATGGCGGCGATGGAACTCGCCGCCAGACACGCTCGGTATTGATGTTGGTTGCTACTTGGGCAGCGCATAGGCGATCAATTGATCGCTCAATGCTGTACCCACTAGGGTGCTGCCGCCGGCAGCAATGACCACGTATTGCCGCCCACCTGTCTCGTAGGTCATGGGCACCGCCATACCCGGCACCGGCAGATCTGCCGACCACAGCTCCTCACCTGTGTCGACGTCGAGAGCATGCAAGGTACTGTCCATGGTCGCGGCAATGAAGATCACCCCCCCGGCGGTGACGATCGGACCACCGACCATGGGAGAGCCCCAGGATTTGGGTGTTTTCAGAAGATTGAATGGGCCGAAAGATACTTGGCCCAAGGGCCGCCGCCACAAGAATTCGCCAGTGTCCATGTTGATCGCTGACAGCTCACCCCACGGTGGCGGATTGCACGGCACGCCGAAAGGGGAATTCCACATGCTGATTTCCAGTCTGTATGGCGTTCCTGCCATGTAGCCCGACGCGGAGTTGCCCTCCTGGTACTTGGCTTGCTCTGCAGCGGTGCCAGCGACAGCGATCAGTCGACTTACCATGCCCACGTTGTTGGCCTTGACGATCAAGACTTTGCGCGTCGGGTCGAAGGCCGCTCCGCCCCAGTTGCCACCCCCTGCCGGCGAGGGCAGCATCAGCGACCCGCGCTCGCTCGGCGGTGTAAAGATGCCCTCGTAGCGCAGCGCGCGGAAGCTCTCTCGGCACTTGTCCCGGTCCCACCAGATAACGCCGAAGACGTCTTCTTCACGCAGAATCTGGTGCGAGAAAGGCGCGGGCTTGACTGGGAACGGTTGAGTGCGGGCGGCCTTTTCGCCGGGAATATCCGAGGCTGGCACCGGCCGCTCCTCGATTGGAAACAACGGTTCGCCCGTCTCTCGATGGAACACGAATACGGTGCCCATCTTGGTGATTTGAATCACCGCCGGCACGGTCTTGCCGTCGCGGTTCAGATCTACCAACATCGGCTGAGCCGGCAGGTCGTAGTCGAACAGGTCGTGGTGAACCATCTGATAGTGCCAGACAACCTTGCCGGTCGCCCCGTCGATGGCCAGCAGCGCGTTGGCGTAAGGTATCGGCTCACCGCGCTGCGCCCCATACACATCCACACTAGGGCTGCCCGTCGGCATGAACACCATATTGCGCGCGGTGTCGACCGTGAAGGGTGGCCAGACGTCGGCGCCACCTGTCGCGTTGCTCAAGTGTTCGGGAATTGTGATGAGCCGCCACAGCAGCGCGCCTGTGCGGGCATCCAGGGCACGTATCACGCCGTCGGCGGAATCGGCGCGGATGTTGTCGCCGACGGCACCGCCTACGATGATCGCATCGCCGAGCACTGCCGGAGGAGAAGACAGGAAAATGTCGCCAGTGCCACCGTAACGCGGCTCTTTCAAATTGACGAAGCCACCGTCACCGAAGTCCGCGCAAGGTCTGCCAGAATCCGCATCCACCGCGAACAGACGCCCGTCACGATCACCGTTGAAGATCCGCCTCTGGCAGGCCGTTTTCTGCAAGGGCTTGTCTGCCTGCCAATAGCTGACGCCGCGGCAATGAAAAGAATTGACCTCCTGGGCGATGAGCTGCGCGTGCGGGTCGAATGCCCATTTCTCGACCCCCGTTTCGGGGTCAAGCGCCAGGATACGATTGACCGGCGTGCAGATATACAGGTGGTTGTTAGCAAAGATCGGCGTTACCTCGTACGAGGCCGGGTTCACGCCGTCTTTGAATCTATCGCTGTGGCCACTGCGATGAACCCATGCCACTTCGAGTCGTTGCACGGTTTCACGATTGATCTGATCGAGAGCTGAGTAACGGCCGCCACCGGGCACGGCGCCGAAGCTGCTCCAACCGCGGTTGGATTTGGGGTCCGCCCCGACGGCAGCGGCGATCGTCAGCATGGCTGCGCAAAACGCGACGGTCTTGGTCCAAGCACGTCGGTTCATCCAACAAGTCCTTCGGCCGCAGAGCGGCGAACCTCGGGACGTCACCGTATCCGGTTAGCGGGGACAGTGCCTTGACGCATGTCAATTCGCCATCGGCCGCAGCGCGTTAGTGTTGCGGCACAATAACTCACGCTGCCGCCCCAAGATCGATTTCCTCCTTGCAGATAGCGCGCGCTTCCTGCCCCCCGAGTCGAATGGTATTCACATGACCACCTACTCCCTCTGGCTCTACTTCCACATCATGCTGGTCGTGTTTTCGCTAGGGCCCGATATTGCCGTGTTTTCAGCGTCCCAGTATGCGAAGAACACCAGCCTCAGCGTCGAGGCACGAGCCACTTTGATGAAGCTCGGGGGCTTTCTGGATCTGTTCCCCCGCACCAGTTTCGCCCTGTTCCTTCCCGTGGGCATGCACCTGGCCCGCGGTATGGATCTTTATCCTGTGACTCCCACCATGCTGGCGATCGCCTGGCTGATCACTCTCACTTGGATCGTGATGATCTTCGTGATTTACAGGAATGAGGGCAAGCCGTTAGCGATACGGCTAACGATGGTGCAAACAGTCTATCAGTTGGTCATCGGTGCCGTTTTCGTGGCCATTGGCTTGCAGTCATTGGTGACCGGCGCGCCGCTGGCCGCGGGTTGGTTCGCATTGAAGATGCTGTTATTCGGACTGATGTTCTGGACCGCAATGGCGGTCGAGATCGCCTATCGACCGCTGTTCATACCGTACCTCGAGATACTCCAATTCGGCTCGACGCCAGAGCGGGAGAGGCTGTTCAGGAAATACGTCAATCGCGCACTGATCGGTGTATTCGTGATCTACCTGGAGGTCGCGGGCATGGCGTTCCTCGGAGCGACGAAGCCGTTCTATTAGTCCAGCCCGTCGAACGCACTTTCGCGCAGCTCGGTGCCGGCACCTGACAAGAGAACGAGAGTAGGATTGTTCGCGGCTACGCCGCGCGTCCCTCGCTCACGCTCGGGACCGCCCGCGCACTGCGCGCGGGCGTCGGTCGCCGCCGCTGCGCGCCGGCTCCTCGAACCCTATTGTTCATTGTTCGTGGGTTCGAATCCGCCAACGGCAGCGATGAACTTGGCGGAGAGAGTGGGATTCGAACCCACGAACACCTTGCGATGTTACTTGACTTCCAATCAAGCGCCTTCGACCGCTCGGCCATCTCTCCGGTAAAGCGAAACAAAAACAAAGAGTTAAGTGACTATACTCGAAATACCCTGTACGCAGTTCTCGCGACTACGAGTCGGCGCGCATGATACCAGCGCGCCCGACCGCTGCGCACGGATTGCAGCGCCCGATCAGGCTTGCGGCGCCGGGGTCTTGGGCTGGGCAAATTTGGGTGGGTGATCGAGACAACCGTCTTCATCGGTCCGCGGTCGCTCCGGATCGATCAGCTCTGGCACTTTGAGTGCCGCTCGCGTGTCCGGCGCCTCGAGCCCCGCGGGCACTTCGAGCGGCGGCAGTTCCTTGGCACCGGCGTAGTCATCTGGCTTGGCGCAGGTTGCTTTGAAGGTACCGCACGCTGTGAGCGCCGTCATGCAGAGCGCGACGAGTCCAATACGGACATGGGACATTGACAGTTTCTTCATGCTGATTAGTGACTCAGTTAGCCTTCAGGAGTTCAGCTCGATGCCCGCGTCGCGCAGCGCGTCGGTCACGGCAGCATGCCAGTTGGCCGACAGCGGCGTGAGCGGCAGCCGGATGCCAGACGGCATCATACCCATCTGCGCGAGCGCCCACTTCACGGGTATCGGGTTGGCTTCGACGAAAAGATTGCGGTGCAAGCCTGCGAGGCGGCCATCGATCTCGGCAGCCCGAGTCAGATCGCCGGCCCGCACGGCAGCGATCATGTCGGCCATCGCGCGCGGGGCGACGTTCGCAGTGACGGAAATGACGCCCGCGGCGCCGGCTGTGACGGCCTCGCGGGCCGTCAAATCGTCACCGCTCAGGACGGCAAACTCAGCGGGGCACGCGGTCGCCACCTGCCTGATGCGCGCCGGCTCGGGTACAGCCTCCTTCAGGCCCCCGATCCGGGGCAAGGCAGCCAGGCGCACCACGGTGGGTGGCAACATGTCCACGGCCGTCCGTCCCGGCACGTTGTAGAGCACGACGGGGACTTCTGAAGCTTGGGATACCGCTTCGAAGTGACGATACAAGCCTTCCTGGGTCGGCTTGTTGTATGCCGGTGTCACCACGAGCAACGCGTCGACGCCGAGTGCGGACAGCCAGCGCGCCCGCTCGACCGAGCTGGCGGTGCTGTTAGTGCCCGCGCCCACAATGACTGCCGCTCGGCCGCGCGCGCGCTCGACGGCGCGGAGCGTCAATTCGCGCAGTTCCGGGTCTAGCAACGTCGGCGATTCACCTGTTGTTCCGCCCACAACGATGCCGCTCGTGCCATTGGCAAGATGCCAGTCGATGAGCCGCGACCAGGCCTCGAAATCGAGGCTGCCGTCCGGTCGCATCGGCGTGACGATGGCGACCAGGCTGCCGGAAAACATGGGCTATCCAGGGGGTTGATAAAGCTGCCGAATGTTACGGGGCGGCAGCCGCCATTCGCAAGCGCTGCGCGCGACAGGTACACTTGTCGGCCAGTCTTGAGGCCAGCCTGCAGCCGATGAAACAACACATTGCCATTTCCGCCATCGGCAGCGACCGCACCGGCATGGTCCACGACCTCACCAAGATCGTGTCGGATTGCAGCGGCAGCATCAGCGAGAGCCGCATGACCGCGCTCGGCAGCGAGTTCGCCATGTTGTTGCTCGTGTCCGGCAACTGGCATTCACTCGCAAAACTGGAGACGGAGCTGCAGAAGCTGGCGGCAGACACGGATCTCGCGGTACATGTCAAACGCACCGAGCCTCGTGGGCCACGCACGGAAATGGTGCCCTACTCCGTGGATGTCGTCTGTCTCGACCAGACCGGATTGGTCGCGGAGCTATCAGGCTTCTTTGCGGCCCGTGGCATCGACATCGCAGAGGTGGCGACGCGCAACTACCCGGCACCGCATACCGGCGCACAGATGTTCTCGGTGCAGATGATTGCCAATGTCCCGAAGCGTGTGCAGATTTCTCAACTGCGGGAAGAGTTCATGGAATTCTGTGACGGCATGAATCTCGACGCGATACTCGAACCCGTCAAGGCGTAGTCAGATGAGTAAGATCGCAATCGGCAAGAAAGTTCCTGCGTTCAGCGTGCCGCAGTCCGACGGCAGTACTTTCAAGCTGGCGGACGCACGCGGCAGCAAACTGGTGCTGTATTTCTATCCCAAGGACATGACGCCTGGATGCACCACGGAGAGCCAGAACTTCCGGGACCTGCACGCGGCGTTTCGCCGCGCCAAGACACTGGTACTCGGCGTGTCGCGCGACAGCTGCGCGTTGCACCAGAAGTTTCGCGACAGGGAAGAACTGCCCTTCGAGCTGCTGTCCGATGCCGACGAGAAACTTTGCCGGCTGTTCGACGTGATCAAGGAAAAGAACATGTACGGCAAGCAAGTCATGGGCATCGAGCGCAGTACTTTTCTGATCGATGCCGACGGCGTGTTGGCCCAGGAGTGGCGCAAAGTGAAAGTGGCCGGTCACGCCGACGAAGTGCTGGCGGCGGCCAAGGCGCTCTGATTTTGGGGCCAGCAGCCAAGCGGCGCGCTCGGTCCGGCGTCGCCAAGAGTCAGAAGTCGGAGCGGCCACCGGCACCGCCAACCCGGTTGTTCGTACTCGACACCAATGTACTGTTGCACGATCCGACGGCCATCTTTCGCTTCGAGGAACACGACATCTACCTGCCGATGATCGTGCTCGAGGAGCTAGACGCGAACAAGAAGGGGCTGTCGGAAGCATCGCGCAGCGCCAGGCAAGTCAGTCGCTTCCTCGACGATCTGATGCGCAACGCCACCAAGAACGAGATCGATCGCGGGCTGCCGCTGCCGTCCGTGCTAACCACCAGCGGCAATCACGGCCGCAAGCCCTCGGCAGGCCGGCTGTTCTTCCAGACACGGCAGCTGTCGAGCGCATTGCCCGACTACCTGCCGGGGCACGGCTCCGACAATCTGATCCTGGCGCAGAGCCTGGCACTGCAGGCGTTGCATACGGAGTCGCGCGTCACGCTCGTATCGAAAGACATCAATTTGCGCATCAAGGCGGCAGTCGTCGGTGTGCACGCGGAGGATTACTACAGCGACAAGACGATCGACGACGCCGACATCCTCGCAACCGGGACCAAGGCGCTGGCGGCCGATTTCTGGGACCGCCATGGCGAGGACATGCGCTCCTGGAAAGAAGCGGATCGCACCTTCTATACGATCAGCGGTCCGGTGGTTGCCGAGCTGCAGCTGAACCAGTTCGTGTATGAAGACGCACCGCATGGCCTCGAGGCGGTAGTGCGCAAGGTCGACGCCGGCAAGGCCACGCTCGAACTCGTCAGGGACTATCGAGATAGCAAGAGCGCCAGTGGCAAGCACGGCGTTTGGGGCATTGGCGCGCGCAATCGCGAACAGAACTTCGCGCTCAATCTGCTCCTCGATCCAGACATCGATTTCGTCACGATCCTGGGTCCAGCGGGCACGGGCAAAACCTTGCTGACGCTGGCTGCCGGGCTGGCGCAAACGCTCGACACCAGCCGGTATGTTGAAATCATCATGACTCGCGTGACGATACCCTTGGGCGAAGACATCGGCTTCCTACCCGGTACCGAAGAAGAAAAAATGGAGCCCTGGATGGGTGCGCTGATGGACAACCTGGAAGTGCTGACCAAGAGCACGGAGGGCGGCAACTGGGGGCGCGCTGCCACTAACGACCTGCTGCGCAATCGCATCAAGATCCGTTCGCTCAATTTCATGCGCGGGCGTACGTTCCTCAATCGTTACCTTATTCTCGACGAAGCCCAGAACTTGACGCCCAAGCAGATGAAGGCACTCGTCACGCGCGCCGGTCCCGGCACCAAGGTTGTTTGCCTGGGCAACATCGCGCAGATCGATACGCCCTACCTCACGGAGACCACCTCCGGCCTTACCTATGTGGTCAATCGGTTCGCCAACTGGCCGCACGCGGGCCATATCACCCTGCTGCGCGGCGAGCGCTCGAGACTGGCGGACTACGCCTCGGAAACACTCTAGGGAACCTGTGACCGGATAACTGGTCCAAATACTGCCTGCCCCCTTCAAAGCTGGACCCCCAACATGCTGCGCGCCCGCTTTGCCTTGATCTCATCGATAGCGCTGCTGCTAGGCCTGGCAGGGCTGTCGGCGCGCGCGCAGACAGCCAGCGAGTTGCCGGATATTGGCAGCCCGGCCAATTCCGTCCTGACTCAAGGGGAGGAGTACCAGATCGGCGCGATGGTCGTCCGCAATCTGCGGGCGGAGGGCCAGATCATCGAGGACCCCGAAGTCACCGAGTATGTGCAGGCGCTGGGTTCGCGCATCGCTGCGCAGGCGAGTGGCGATACCGGGCAACGATTCCAGTTCTTCGTCGTGCGCGACGATTCGATCAATGCCTTCGCTCTGCCGGGCGGCTTCATCGGCGTCAACTATGGCCTTATACTAACAACTAATAACGAAGCGCAGCTCGCCAGCGTGCTGGCACACGAGACAGCGCATGTGACCCAACGCCACATCGCGCGCGGCGTGAAAGCGCAGGGGCGCCAGAGCATCGCCTCGGCGGCGGCCATCCTGGCAGCCATCCTGCTCGGCGCCACCACAGGCGCGAGCGCGGATGCGGTACAGGGCGCGATCGCCATCTCGCAGGGCGCCGCGCTGCAGAGCCAGATCAACTTCACGCGTGCGAACGAGTACGAAGCGGACCGGGTCGGCATGGGCTTCCTCGCGGCGGCTGGCTTCGATCCGAACTCGATGGCAGACCTGTTCGATTCCATGGGCCGGCGCGCCGGCTTGGCCGGGCGCGGCATCCCCGAGTTTCTGCAGACACACCCGGTCACCAGCAACCGTATCGCCGAAGCCAAGTCGCGTGCGGCGCAGCTGCACGTCACGGTACAGCCTGAGTCTGCCAGCTATGCGCTGATGCGCGAGCGCCTGCGGGTAATCGGGGGCGAGTCGGGGTCGGACGTACGGCCGTACTATGCGATGCGGGCCGAGGCGCAGCCGCTGACTTCCGCCGAACGCTACGGCCAGGCACTCGCGAATCTGCGCGCTCAGAGCACCGACACCGCAGCGGTCGAGCTGGCGGAACTCGCGGCGCAGTACCCGCAGGTGCCAGCCATCCAGGCGGCGCTGGGCCAGGCGCAACTCGCCGCCGGCGACCGACAGAGCGCAATGGCAACCTTTGAGCGCGCACTGGCCCTGTCGCCGCGCAACGTGCCCGTGACGGTGCGCTATGCCGAAGCACTCATGAAGACCGGCAACCCGAAGGCTGCGCACACCTTGCTGCTCGACCTGTTCAACAACGTGCCGCCCACGCCGGATCAGATCCGGTTGACAGCATTGGCTGCGAGCGCAGCCGGCGATACGGGTGATGCTTACTACTACATGAGTGAGTACCACATCACCGGCGGCGATCTGCAACTGTCGTCGCAACAGTTGATGATGGCGCTGGCAGCACCCAATCTCACCGAAGTGCAGCGTCGCCGCTTTCAGGCGCGCCTCGATGAAGTGCGCGAAGCAATGTCGAAAGACCGCCGTCGCAATGCCCGACGGGACAGCGATTCTGATTCGCGTGGCTGACGTCAAGCGTTAGTTTTCAGCGACAATCGATCGCCTCACAACTATGAGTCGGCCTGCTAGAATCGCGCGATGAATCCGCTCGTTCGTTTCGCGCTGCTCACAGCTGCGCTGTTTTCCTATGCTCTGCTGACTGGCTGCGCCGCGATCCCGGCTGGGGCCACCAAGGATCCGGGCGATCCGTGGGAACGTTTCAACCGGTCGGTCTATCAATTCAATGACGGCATCGACCGCGCGGTCGCGAAGCCGGCGGCCAAGGCCTATCGAAAAGTAACGCCGCGTCCAGTACGAACTGGCGTGTCCAACTTCTTCGACAACATCACCTACCCCATCACGGCCGTCAACGCGGCGCTGCAGGGCAAGTTCAGGCAGGCGGGCCGGGACACCGGCCGGTTCCTCTTGAACACTGTCGTCGGGCTCGGCGGCTTGCTGGATCCGGCATCGGACGCGGGCCTGCAACGCAACGACGAAGACTTCGGCCAGACACTCGCGGTGTGGGGCGTGCCGTCGGGTCCTTACCTGATGCTGCCGATATTCGGACCGTCCAACGTGCGTGATGCGCCGGCCAGGGTCGTCGACAACCTGATGGATCCGAAGAATCTGATTGGCACATCCGACGCGCGCATTGCAGCGAACGTGCTCAATGTGATCGACAGCCGCGCACAGCTGCTGGTCATCGAGAAACCGTTGGAGAATGTCTTCGATCGCTACGCTTTCCTGCGTGACGTATGGCGCCAGCGCCGCCTGTCACAGATCCAGGATGGCGATGTCGTCGAAGAACCGCCGGAAGACCCGGCCGCAGACCCCGACTGGGCAATACCTGACGAGACAACTGGCACTGAGCCGAGACAGTGAACTCCCGTAGCGGGTAGTCAGGCGCGGCGAGTTCGCATCAGACGTTCAGACTCGCGTAGAGAGCGCCGCGTTCCGGGCGTGGGGCGCTCCTGATCCTGTTTGAATCTGGCCGCTTCGCAAGGGGGAAAATGCGCCCCGCGTCCGGACGCGGGACCGCCGGAAATCGCGCAGCGATTTCCGAAGCGCGCTCGACCCGCGAGTCTGAACGTCTGATGCGAGCTCGACGTGCCGGACACCGGCTTGCACGGCTCGAGCCGTTCAGGGGTCAGCTAACAAAAGTTTGTCGAGCTCGCTGATGCGGGCGATCGCCAGCACGCTGGCAGGTAGATTGACGTACTGGATATCCCTGCCCGACCGCCGCGCCAAGCGCAGCCACTCGATCAGGACGGCAACACCCGCGCTGTCAGCACGCTCCACTCCCGCACAATCGATCCGGACACGCTTCGATGGCGACAGCGTCCGCAAGGCTTGTTCGCCCACCGCGCATGCAACACGGGCCGTTTTGAACGTGAGCTCACCAACGACTGCGAGCCCGCCATCGGCGCCGGGTCGCAGTTCGATCCCGCGCGCCTCGTTAGCAGCTTGCGGCGCGGTCGGGCTCACTGCGTGCCTTTGCTCGCCGCCGGCTTGTCTTCGACCTTGGCGGCCTGCGCCTCGAGACGCTGAATCACCGACTCCAGGCCTTTCTGACTGATCTCGGCGCCGAAGTCGGCCTGGAAACTCTTGATGTAACTGATGCCTTCGACCGTGATGTCCCAGACCTTCCAGCCCTCGGCGGTCTTGCGCAAGCTGGAGTTCACCGGGATGGACTCGCCATTGGAGCGGCGGATCTTGGTCGGCACCGTCGCAGCGGTGCCAGTCGAGTTGATCCTGGCCGGCAGCACTTCGTAGCGATCCGACGTGAAGTTGACGAGCGCGTCGCCATACTGAGCCAACAACGACTTGTAGAACGCATCGACGAACCGCTCACGCTGCGCCGGGGTTGCCGTGCGCCAGTGCTGTGCCAACACACGCTGCGCGGCCATCCGGGTATCGAAATGCGGCAACAGCACCTCGTCGACCAGCGCCCGGACCTTGGCCGGATGCCTGCGGAAATCCTCGCGGTTGGCGCTGATCTCGTCGAGGATGATGCGCGAGGAGCTCTCGATCAGCTCGCCCGGTCCACTGGTGTCCACGGTGCGCTGCGCGGCGAGCACAGGCAGGCATAGCGCCATGCCCAGCACTGCAATGCTGACCGTCCGTCGTCCCATCATCACTTGCTCGCCTCCGCTCCTGTTGTTGTTTCTGCGCCCTGCTCGGTGCTGCCGCTCGACTGGTCCTTGCTTTGCCCCGAGGCGAAATTGGCGAAGAACCGGTTGATCAGGGTTTCCAGCACGATTGCGGACTGGGTGAACTCTATCTGACCGCCGTCCTGGTAGAAGGTTTCCGATCCTCCGGGGCCGATTCCAATGTATTTGCCACCCAACAGCCCCGCGGTTTGGATACTGGCGTCGCTGTCATCGGGAATCTGATTGTATTCGTTGTCTATCCGCAACACTACGACCGCTTTGAACTGCGAGGAATCGTAGCTGACCGACTCGACGCGGCCGATGTTGACGCCACCCATGGTCACAGGCGAGCCGCTCTTGAGGTCGCCGACATTGTCGAAATAGGCCGTCAGCCGGTAGCCGCTCGTGGCCCCGGTCAGCTTCAGGCCGCTGCTGGGTAGCTGCGTCGTCAGAAAGAACAGTGCCGCAAAGCCCAGCAGCACGAACAAGCCGGTGCCCAATTCGAGTGAACGCGAGTTTTTCATAGGTAATCTCTAAGGCTGCAATGCCGGCGCCGTCACAGAAAGGCCGCCGTCAGAATGTAATCGAGGAACAGGATCAGGACCGATGAAGTGACGACCGTGCGTGTGGTCGCGAGACCGACGCCCGCGGCTGTTGGCTGGGCGTGATACCCCTCGTATACGGCGACCAGACTGCAGGCCGCACCGAATACGATGCTCTTGATCACACCTTCCGTCACATCGTCGATTTCCACTGCGCTCTGCATCTGCGACCAGAACGCACCCGAATCGACGCCCATCAGACTGACGCCGATGAGCTGCGCGCCGAATACGCCAACGATATTGAAAATGGCTGTCAACAACGGCACGGCGATCAGGCCGCCGAGAAATCGTGGCGCGACGATGCGACGCACGGGATCGACCGCCATCATCTGCATCGCAGTCAATTGATCGGTCGCGCGCATCAGCCCAATCTCGGAGGTGAGCGCCGTGCCGGCCCGACCGGCGAACAGTAGCGCGGTCACGACTGGGCCTAGTTCTTTCAGCAAGCCGAGCGCCGCGGCAACACCGAGCGCATCCTCGGAACCGAAGCGCTGCAGCAAGTCGAATCCCTGCAACCCCAGCACCATGCCGACGAACAGCCCCGACAACATGATGATGATCAAAGAACGCCCGCCGGCGTTGTAGATCTGCGCGACGATGAAGCCGGGCCGGCGCAGCGCCGCCGGGATCTGCGCGAGCACCTGTAGCAGGAACAGCGTGACGGCTCCGATGCGCCGTACGGCCTGTGCGGGGCCGTCGATGACGCCGCGCAGTGCGCTCATCGCTCCACCTCACCTAACAACTGGGCCTGATAGTCGGGCGCCGGATAGTGGAACGGCACCGGCCCATCTGCCTGGCCTGCCATGAACTGTCGGACGATCTGTTGGTCGCTGCGCTGCAATTCAGCCGGCGATCCAGATGCCACGACCTTGCCTTCGGACAGCAGATAACTGTCGTGGGCGATGGTCGCCAGTTCCTGCACGTCATGCGAGACTACGATACTGGTGAGTCCGAGCGCCTCGTTCATCTCCTCAATCAGCCGCACGATGACGCCCATCGAGATGGGATCGAGACCGGCGAACGGTTCGTCGTAGATCAACAGCTCAGGATCCATGACGATGGCGCGCGCCAACGCCACGCGCCGTGCCATGCCGCCTGACAGCTCGGCTGGCAGCATATCGATCGCACCGCGCAGCCCAACCGCCTGCAACTTGGTCAGCACCAGCTGCCTGACTAACGACTCTGGCAGGTCGGTGTGCTCGCGCAGCGGAAACGCGACGTTCTCGTAGACGTCGAGATCAGTCAGCAGCGCGCCACTCTGAAACAGCATGCCCATGCGTCGCCGCATTCGGAACAATTCGGTCTGCGACATCGCGGGAACGTCCTTGCCCCAAACCTTGACGACGCCACGCTGCGGCTCGTTCTGCCCGGTGATCAGCCGCAGCAGTGTCGTCTTGCCGGTGCCGGAGGGCCCCATGATCGCCGTAACTCGGCCGCGTCTGACCGAAAGATCGAGCCCGTCGAAAATGACACGCTCGCCGATGGCGTAGCGCAAGTCACGCACGTCGATGACGACGTCATCGGCGTGCGGATTGGGGATCGAACCGGCCATGGTTGCTGGTGTCACCCGAGCCCGGCTCGAGCGACCGCGGTCAGGCGGCCTGCGACTCGTGCGACGTCTGATACTTGCCCTGACTCGCAAGCCCGTTCAATCTGGCTCGCTTGGCAAATTCCTGCTGACCGGCTGCGTACTTCGCCTCCTTGCCACCCCAGGCGGCCAGCGCTGACTCCTGCAGCGCGCGACCGTAGCTGAAGGTGAGATTCCAGGGCAGCGACTGCTGATTCATCAACGACAGATGCAGTGTCGCTTCGGTCGGCGATTGACCACCTGAGAGGAACGCGATACCTGGCACGGCGGTCGGCACATAGCGCTTGAGGACGCGTACCGTCGCTTCGGCCACTTGCTCGGGCGGCGCCCGCTTGGCGTTCTTCTTGCCCGAGATCACCATGTTGGGCTTCAGCACCATGCCTTCCAGATGAATGCGATGCGCGGCCAGCGCGTGGAAGGTGCTCTCCAGCACCTCGCTCGTCACCTCTTCACAGCGCTCGATCGAATGCGCGCCATCCATCAGCACTTCCGGCTCGACGATCGGCACGATGTTCTGCTCCTGGCACAACGCGGCATAGCGCGCCAGCGCGTGGGCGTTCGCCTGCACTGCGAAGCGGGAAGGAATGCCGTCCGCGATATCGATCACTGCGCGCCACTTGGCGAACCGTGCGCCGAGCTTGTAGTACTCGATCAGTCGATCGCGCAGACCATCGAGACCTTCGGTGATGGTTTCGTTGGGGAAGCCCGCCAACGGTTTGGCACCCATATCCACCTTGATACCTGGAATCACGTCCTGCTTGGCGAGGTACGCCGGGAACGGTGTGCCATCCTTGCAGCTCTGGCGGATCGTCTCATCGTAGAGAATCACGCCGCTGATCGACTTGGACGCATTGGGTGCCGTGAACAACATCTCGCGGTAGGTGCGCCGATGTTCCTCGGTCGATTGCAGAGCGATTGCATCGAAGCGCTTCTTGATCGTGCCGCTGCTCTCGTCGGCGGCCAGAATGCCACGGCCTTTGGCCACCATTGCCTGCGCAACTTTTTCGAGATCGTTCCGGTTCATGATTCCTCCTGGATTCGAGGGCGCGAAGGATAGCAAAAGCGCGTCCCCTCGCTGCGGGCCTGTGCGTCTATTCGCCATATTTGCGTCGGACAACCGCCCTGTCCGGCAGCACAGGCTTGGCGCCTGCAACTAAATGGTACTAAAATAGTCCCAGTTGTGTTGCATCTCCAGGACAGTGCCGCGATCACATGCTCCGAATTGGCAAAATGACCGACTACGCCACCGTCATCCTCGGCCGTATGGCCGCGGACAGCGAACGGCTGCACGCGGCGACCGCCTTGGCCGAGGCAACCCATATATCAGCGCCGACGGTCAGCAAAATACTGAAGCAGCTGCAGCGCGCCGGGCTGGTGCAATCGGTGCGCGGCCTGCATGGTGGTTACCAGCTGGCGCGCGCTGCGTCTGACATTACGGCGGCCCAGATACTCGACGCGGTGGAAGGTCCGGTGGTTCTCACAGACTGTTCCGCGGGAGCCGGACTGTGCGTCATCGAGGATCATTGCCACGTCAGCACGACGTGGCAACGTCTCAATGTAGCGATCCGGCGGTCGTTAGGCGAGGTCAGTCTCGCGCAGCTGGCCGGACTCGATGCGCGGGAGCCGCGTCTCGGCCTGCCGCGTGAGATTCACATTGCCGCCGCCTCACTCACGACCCGCAGATGATGGATTAACGAGCTTATGGCCGCCGAAACACAGCGAGACACCCAGCAATACGATGCGTTGGTCGGTCGTCAGTACCGGCATGGGTTCTTCACGGATATCGAATCGGACACTCTGCCACCAGGTCTTAACGAGGACGTGGTGCGATTCATCTCGAAGAAGAAGCGCGAACCCGAGTTCCTCACTACCTGGCGACTGCGGGCACTACGGCATTGGTTGACGATGCGCGAACCGACCTGGGCACACGTGCGCTTCAAGCCGATCGACTACCAGGCTATCTCCTATTACTCGGCGCCCAAGTCCAAGGCGAATGCTCCCAAGTCACTCGCCGAAGTGGATCCGAAGCTGCTCGAGACTTACGACAAGCTGGGCGTACCCTTGCACGAGCGTGCACGGCTGGCCGGCGTGGCAGTCGATGCCGTGTTCGACAGTGTGTCGGTCGCGACCACCTTCAAGGAGCGGCTGGCCGAAGCCGGCGTGATCTTCGGCTCGTTCTCGGAAGCGGTGCAGAACCACCCGGAACTGATCGAGCAGTATCTCGGCACCGTCGTGCCACACACCGACAATTTCTTCGCCGCACTCAATTCGGCGGTGTTCACCGATGGATCGTTCGTGTTCGTGCCGAAGGGCGTGCGCTGCCCGATGGAATTGTCGACCTACTTCCGCATCAATGCCGCCAATACCGGCCAGTTCGAACGCACGTTGATCATCGCCGAGGCGGGCAGCCATGTGAGCTACCTCGAAGGCTGCACCGCACCGATGCGAGACGAGAACCAGTTGCACGCCGCCGTAGTCGAGCTGGTGGCCCTGGACGACGCCGAGATCAAGTACTCCACGGTGCAGAACTGGTACCCCGGTGACGAGCATGGTGTTGGCGGCATCTATAACTTCGTCACGAAACGCGGCGAATGCCGCGGGCGTAACGCCAAGATCTCCTGGACCCAAGTCGAGACGGGCTCCGCCATCACCTGGAAGTATCCGTCGTGTGTGCTACGTGGCGAGAACTCGGTGGGTGAGTTCTACTCGGTTGCCACTACTAACAACTATCAGCAGGCTGATACGGGCACCAAGATGATCCATATCGGTGCCAATACCCGCAGCACCATTGTCTCGAAGGGCATCTCGGCGGGTCACGGCCAGAACACCTATCGGGGCTTGGTCAAGATCCTGCCGTCGGCACACGGCGCGCGCAATTTCACGCAGTGCGATTCTTTGCTGATTGGTGGCCAGTGCGGCGCGCATACCTTTCCTTACGTCGAGGTGAAGAATCCTGGCGCGACCGTTGAACACGAAGCGTCCACGTCCAAGATCAGTGAGGAGCAATTGTTCTACTGTTTGCAGCGCGGTATCAGCGCGGAGGATGCGGTGAACATGATCGTGAGTGGCTTTTGCAAGAGCGTCTTCAAGGAATTGCCGATGGAGTTCGCGGTCGAAGCGCAGGCCTTGCTCGCGGTCACTTTGGAAGGAGCAGTCGGATGAGTGCATTGCTCGAAGTCGAGGATTTGGTGGTGAGCGTCGGTACCAAGAAGGTGCTCGATGGTCTGTCACTGACGATCGCCGCCGGATCGGTGCATGCGATCATGGGCCCCAATGGCTCGGGCAAGAGCACACTGGGCTATGCGCTGGCCGGCAGACCCGGCTACGAAGTAGTCAGTGGCAGCGTGCGTTATCGCGGCGAGAATCTGCTCGAGCTGCCGCCGGAGGAGCGCGCCCGCGCAGGTCTGTTCCTCGGCTTTCAATACCCGGTGGAAATTCCCGGCGTGAACAATGTCTATCTGCTGAAAGCCGCCGTCAACGCGGCCCGCAAAGCGCAGGGCCAGCCTGAAGTCGACGCGTTCGAGTTCCTGAAACTCGTGCGCGAGAAAATGCAGCTCATGCAGATGGATGAAGCTTTCTTGTCCCGCGGCGTCAACGAAGGCTTCTCGGGCGGCGAGAAGAAGCGCAACGAGATCCTGCAGATGCTGGTGCTGGAGCCCACACTTGCAGTGCTCGATGAGACGGATTCCGGTCTCGATATCGACGCAATGAAGATCGTGGCACGGGGCATCAACAGCTTGCGGTCGGCGCAGCGCGCAGTACTGCTGATCACTCACTACCAGCGGCTGCTCGATCACGTCGTGCCCGACTACGTGCACGTACTCGCGCGCGGCCGGATCGTCAAGAGTGGCGATCGCACGCTCGCGCTCGAGCTCGAACGACGCGGCTACGACTGGATACTCGAGGCCGCCTGAGCATCATGTCGAACGGCAGCACCGATCTGATCGCCCGTCTGCAGTCCGAGCACGCGGCAGCCGCGGGCGGCCTGCCGCAAACAGTGCCGGTCGAGGTGCGCCGGCAGGCGCTCGAACAGCTCGCAGCGGCTGGCTTGCCGAACAATCGTGACGAGAATTGGCGCTACGCCAATCTCCGCGCGCTTAAGTCCGTACGCTTTGCGGCGCCAAATACGACCGCCGCCGTGGCGCCCGGCGATCTGCCGGCACCGCTCGACGGATTTCAGCGCTTTGTGTTCGTTGACGGACTACTGGCGGTAGGCCTGTCGGCGCCACTCGATGGAGCGGTGCGCTCGAGCGCGTCCGCCTCGGGCGCGGACCGTGACGCTGCCGCCGGGCGCGAGGCGCGGTTCGCACTGCTCTCCGACGTATTCGCCGTCGATGGCCTCGTCATCGGCCTCGACGCCGCGAGCGCGCGACGGCAAATCGAGGTGCTGTGTGTGGCCACGGCCGATGGCAGCGAGGGCAGTTCCTATCCCCGTCTCGCGGTCCAGCTCGCCGCGGGCGCCAGACTGCAACTGGTCGAACGTCATGTGTCGGTGGGTTCGGCGGCGGCGATGGTCAACAGTGTCGCTGACATCCAGTTGGCACCTGGCGCCGTCTGCGACCATGTGCGGGTCCAGCAGTTGGGCGCGCGTTGCACGGCTTTGGACACCTTGGACGCCCGTGTCGCGGCCGACGCCCAGTATCGGCTGCACAGCATCGCCAATGGCGCGGCGGCAGCGCGCTCGACGCTGCAGATCAGATTGGAGGGTCAGCGGGCGCGCCTCGAATTGACGGTCGGCACGGTCGCGGCGGGCAACCAGACACTCGACACCTATGCGATGGTCGACCACGCGGCGACCGGTGCGACCACACGTGAGCTGTTTCGGGGCATCGCGGCGGATCGCAGCCGGATCGGTTTCAACGGCAAAATGATCGTCCGTGACAATGCCCGCGGTGCCGACTCACAACAGATGCTGAAGGGCTTGCTGGCGGGCAGCGACGCCGAGATCAACGTGCGACCGCAGCTCGAAATCTACACGGATGAAGTGCGCGCTGCACACGGCGCCACCACCGGCAAGCTGGACGAAAACATGCTGTTCTATCTGCTGTCACGCGGCATCGAGCCGGAAATCGCGCAAAGCCTGCTCAAATGGGCGTTCATCGAGGACGCGCTGGTGGGCATTCAGCCCGAGGCTTTGCGGCGTTCCCTTGAGCTGCAGCTCGCCCGCCAATTCCAGGACATCGCGGCGCTCGACGGCTTGTTAGGGAGCCATGCGTGAACGCGCGCGCCGAAGACCCACGATTGACCGGCTATGACGTCGTCAAGGTGCGTGCGGATTTCCCGATCCTGGCGCGCTCTGTACACGGCAAGCCACTCACCTATCTCGACAGTGCGGCGTCCGCGCAACGACCGCAGACCGTACTCGACGCCGTCAATGACTACGAAACGCGACATCACGCCAATGTGCACCGCGGCGTGCACAGGCTGAGCCAGGAAGCGACCGACCTGTTCGAAGCGGCACGCGACACGGTGCGCCGCTATCTGAATGCGCGCTCCAACCGCGAGATCGTATTCGTGCGCGGCACGACGGAAGCGATCAATCTCGTCGCGCAATCCTATGGTCGGCCACGCCTGCAAAGCGATGACGAGATCCTGATCACCGGCCTCGAGCACCATGCCAACATCGTACCTTGGCAAATGCTGTGCCAGCAGACGGGTGCGCGACTCATCGTGGCGCCGATCGATCGCACGGGCAACGTCGAGCTCGAATCGATCGACGCGCGCCTGACCGCTCGCACACGATTGGTGGCCGTCGCACACGTATCCAATGCACTGGGAACCATCCTGCCCATACGAGAGATCACGCGACTGGCACACGCACGCGGTGTGCCGGTATTGGTAGACGGCGCCCAGGCGGTGCCGCACGAAGATGTAGACGTGCAAGCGCTCGATTGCGACTTCTACGCGTTCTCGGGCCACAAGGTGTACGGGCCAACCGGCGTGGGCGTGTTGTACGGGCGCGAGCAGCTCCTGGAGGCGATGCCGCCGTGGCAAGGTGGCGGCGACATGATCCTCGCGGTGACCTTCGACAAAACGACTTACAACACCCTGCCGTACAAGTTCGAAGCGGGTACACCCAACATTTCAGGCGTGGTTGGACTCGCTGCCGCCCTGCGCTACGTCGAGTCGCTCGGCCGATCACGCATCCGGGCGCACGAGCACAGCCTGCTGCAATCGGCAACCCGGCGCCTGGCCGCGATCCCGGGCCTCGAGATCATTGGAACCGCACCTCGCAAAGCGGCTGTCATCTCGTTCACGATCGAGGGGATCCATCCGCACGATCTCGGCACGATATTGGATGCCGAGGGCGTCGCGATTCGCACGGGTCATCACTGCGCGATGCCAGTGATGGATTTCTTCGGCGTACCCGCAACCGCACGCGCGTCCCTCGGTTGTTACACGGATCAGGACGACATCGACCATCTGTTGGCAGCGCTCGAAAAGGCGCGCGAGGTGTTCGCCTGATGGATCTGCGTGATCTCTATCGCGAAGTGATCCTGGATCACTACAAGACGCCGCGGAACTTCGGCGAGCTCGCACCGGCTGACGGAGTCGCCGACGGTCACAACCCCCTGTGCGGCGATCGGCTGCATCTCACCCTGCAACTCGACGGTGATCGTGTGCGCGACGTCCGCTTCGAGGGTAAAGGCTGCGCGATCTCGACCGCCTCGGCATCGATGATGACCGAGGCAGTCAAGGGCCGGACGCGTGCCGAAGTGGCACAGCTGTTCGACGATGTCCATCACGTGCTGACGGAGCGCGATTACACACCGTCGCAGGATCTCGGCAAGTTGGTGGCGCTGGGCGGTGTGCGGGAATTCCCCGCGCGTGTCAAATGCGCCAGTCTCTGTTGGCACACTTTGAATGCTGCTCTGGCGCAACACGATGCTACCGCCGACAGTCAGACCCCTCCCCCCAACATTTCGACCGAATGAGCGCGGCCCGATGAGAACGCATGAAAACGAACCGGTGGTGGTCAATCGCGATGTGAGCGCTGTGATCGTGCCAGCCGGTGTCGAAGTGAAGCTCAAGGCTGGCCAGGCAGGTTTCATTACGCAAGCGCTCGGCGGCAGTTTCACTTTGTACATCGAGGGCAACCTGTTCCGCATTGCGGGCGCAGACGGTGATGCGATCGGCAAGGAGGTGGTCAAACCGCCGGAGCTGCCACCCAACGCCACCGAGGAGGACGTGCGCCAGCTCGCCTGGCAACAATTGCGGAGTTGTTACGATCCGGAGATTCCGATCAACATCGTGGAGCTGGGGCTGATCTATGAGTGCGCCGTGCGCGGCAATCCCGACGGCACTCGTCATATCGAAGTGCGGCTCACCCTGACGGCGCCAGGTTGCGGCATGGGCGATGTGCTGGTGGAAGACGTCAAGCAGAAGCTGGAAATGATCCCGACGGTAACGAGCACTAACGTCGAACTCACCTTCGACCCACCCTGGAACCAAGGCATGATGTCCGAAGCGGCGCGTTTGCAAACTGGCATGTTCTGATGAGCGCGTGGGTCGATGTGGGACCGGCTGCGGCACTCGCCGCCGGCGCACGCTTGCTGGCCGAAGTGGATGGCTACTATCTGCAGGTCGTGCGCGTCGCCGACGAGCTGTACGCATTCGAAGATCGCTGCACCCATGATGACGCCCCGCTGGACGATGCCGAAATCGAGGAGCTCGAGATCATCTGCCCGCGACATGGCGCGCGTTTCTGTCTGCGCACCGGCGCGGCGTTGACGCCGCCAGCGTACGAGCCTCTAAAGACATTCGCAGTCCGTCAGCAAGGCGAGCGGATCGAGGTGCAGGCGCCGTGACGAGCGCCTCGACACTGCGACGACTGACGCTGCTGCGCCACGCGCAAGCAGAGCCAGTGCGTGCCGGCGCGAGCGACCGCGAGCGACAGTTGGACCGTCGCGGCCACAGCGAGGCGGCGGATGCAGCGCAGCGGCTGGCCGACACCACACCACTACCGGATCTGTTGCTGGTCAGCCCCGCCGTACGCACACGCCAAACAGCCGACTGTGTCATGCGCCACCTGGCGCTCGCACGTCTTGCGCTGCGACTGGATGAGTCACTCTACCTCGCCGAACCGGAAGTGCTGCTCGACGCGCTCGGACTTTGTCCCGATGCGGCCCAGCACATATTGGTCGTCGGCCACAACCCTGGGCTGTCGGCACTCGGGCGCCAGCTGGCGCTAGCCGTGGCGCCCTCCGATCTACCAACCGGTGGTCTACTGACGATCAGAGTCGCTGCCGAACGCTGGGCAGATATCAGCCGCGCGCCCGTACACGACGCGCGTTACGATTGCCCAACCCGCCTGGATTGAGCTCGGAACAGGGATAGGTCCACTGTTCTCGTTAGTACAAGCCTCGGTGAAGTTCGGCGCAACGACCGCGCTGCAGCCCACGGACATTCGCTTCGTCCCCAGTGCGACGACCGCGCTCGTTGGCCCGAGTGGCTCTGGCAAGTCCACCCTGCTGCGCGTACTGGCTGGCCTGATTCCTGCGAACGGTACTGTCAGATTCGCCGAAGCACCCGTAGTGGACTGGCGCGCGGTGCGCTTGAAGCTCGGCTATGTGATTCAGGACGGTGGCCTGTTCCCGCATCTCACTGCAGCAGAGAATGTCACACTGATGGCGCGTGAACTCGGCTGGCCAGCGGAGCAGATCGCCGCACGCTCGGCCGAACTTGCCGAGATCGTGGGTCTGCCGGAGGCGCCCATGGCGCGCTTCCCCGCCGAGCTCTCCGGCGGTCAGCGGCAGCGGGTCAGCATCATGCGCGCGCTGATGCTCGATCCCGAGGTCGTGTTGCTGGACGAACCGCTCTCTGCCCTCGACCCAATCACGCGCGCGCGGCTCGCCCAGGAGCTGCATCGGATCTTCTCACGCTTGTCGAAGACGGTGATCCTCGTCACGCACAGCTTGCGTGAAGCGCGGTTTTTCGCCGGTCATATCGTCTTGATGCGGCGCGGACGCATCGTGCAACAAGGCAGCTACGACGAGTTGGAGCAAGCGCCCGCCGAGCCATTCGTCAGTGAGTTCATCGCGGCGGAGCGGACGCTGTGAACGGGCCGCAACGCGCATTGCTTGCCTGCTGCTTGTTGATTCTGGCGCCAACGGCGCGCTCCGCCGATATTACGATTGGCTCGAAGAACTTCACCGAGAGCGTGATCGTTGGCGATCTGGCGCAGCAGTCACTGGTCGATGCCGGACTGAGTGCCGAGCACCGCCGACAATTGGGCGGCACGCGCATTCTCTGGGAAGCACTGCTGGCCGGCGCGATCGACGTGTATCCCGATTACACCGGTACGCTGCGCTTCGAAATTCTCGCTAGCGAACAGCTGGCTGATGACAGCGCGCTGCCGGCCGCACTCGCACGCTACGGTGTTGGGATGACACGCTCGCTCGGCTTCGAAAACAGCTATGCCATCGCCATGCGTGCTGATCAGGCAACCGAGCTCGGCATCCGCTCGATCACGGATCTGGCTCGCCATCCCAGTCTTCGCGTCGCGCTCTCGAACGAATTCGTCGACCGCGCCGACGGCTGGCGCGCACTGGCGGCAGCCTACGAGCTGCCGCAACAGCCGCGCGGGCTGGACCACGACCTGGCCTATGAAGCACTCGCCTCACAACAAGTGGATGTCATCGACGCTTACACGACCGACCCGCAGATCGCGTCCTTGTCACTCAAGCTGCTCCGCGACGATCGGGATTTCTTTCCGTCTTACGAGGCGGTGTTTCTGTACCGCCAGTCACTGGAGCCTGCCGCAATCGCTGCACTGGTGAAGTTGGCCGGTATGATCTCGACAGACGACATGCGGGCGATGAACAGCGCGGTGCAGCTCGAGCGTCGACCCGAGCGCGCGGTCGCCGCGGCGTTCCTGAACGACCGACTCGGCCTGCAGAACGAAGCCGTCGCGCAGCCTGGCCTGCTGGCCCGGCTCTGGGCGCGTACGCTCGAACACTTGTACCTCGTCGGCATCGCCATGGCCGCGGCGCTGCTGGTGGCGCTGCCGCTCGGCATCGCGGCCGCTCGCAGCGCTCGGCTGGGGGCGATCATCACGAGCGTCACGGGACTGTTGCAGACCATCCCGAGTCTCGCCCTGTTCGTACTGCTGATCCCGTTGCTCGGCATTGGCGCGGCACCCACGATCGCGGCGCTGTTCCTTTATTCGCTGTTGCCAATCGTGCGCAACACCCACGCTGGGCTCGTCGGCATTCCGGCCAGCCTGCTGGACAGCGCGGATGCTCTCGGGCTCACCCGCGCTGCTCGCTTGCGCCGCATCGAATTGCCGCTGGCGCTGCCCACGATCATGGCCGGCATCAAGACGGCGGCCGTGATCGCGGTGGGCCTGGCCACGCTCGGCGCCATCATCGGCGCAGGCGGCTACGGGCAGCCGATCATCACGGGTATACGCTTGCGTTCCACGCGGCTCATCCTGGAAGGCGCCATTCCGGCAGCGGTGCTGGCGCTCGCACTGCAGGGAGCGATGGAACTGCTGGAACGCCGGGTGACGCCAGACGGACTCAAAATTCGCCAGCAAACCGCAGACGGCTGATCACTAACACTCGGGAACGTTGACGGCCAGGCCGCCCTGCGAGGTTTCCTTGTAGATCGTGCGCATGTCCTCGCCGGTCTGGCGCATGGTCGCGATCACCTGATCGAGCGATACCTTGTGACTGCCATCACCGCGCATCGCCAGACGCGCGGCATTGATCGCCTTGACCGCGCCCATCGCATTGCGCTCGATGCACGGGATCTGCACGAGCCCCGCCACCGGATCGCAAGTGAGCCCCAGATTGTGCTCCATGCCGATCTCGGCGGCGTTCTCCACCTGTTCGTTGCTGCCATGCAGAGCGGCTACCAACCCGGCCGCCGCCATCGAGCACGCGACACCGACCTCCCCCTGACAGCCCATCTCCGCACCCGATATGGACGCGTTGCGCTTGTACAGCATGCCGATCGCGCCGGCCGTCAGCAGAAAGCGGCGCACGCCTTCATCGTTCGCACCGGGCTCGAACTGCCGATAGTAGTGCAGGACCGCGGGAATGATGCCAGCCGCACCGTTGGTAGGGGCAGTCACCACGCGACCGCCGGCAGCATTCTCCTCGTTGACCGCCAACGCAAAGGCATTGACCCAATCCATTACATCCAGCGGCCGCGAGGTCTGACTCTCGGCCAGCATGCGATGCAGTTTCGGCGCACGCCGTCGGACCTTGAGCGACCCCGGCAGCACGCCCTGCTGCGCAAAGCCGCGTTGCACGCACTGCTGCATCACAGCCCAGATCTGTTCGAGTCTGGCGCGGATCTCACGCTCATCTCGCCAGGTTCGCTCATTGGCCAGTACCAGTTCGAATATATCGAGCCCCTGCTCCCGACACATTTGCAGCAGCCGCTCGCCCGATTCGAAGTCGTAGGGCGGCGCAGGTTGCGAGGCGTCAGCACTGGCGGCGCCGTCATCCTCGCCCCGGACGACGAACCCGCCGCCTAGGGAGTAATAGTCGTCCTCCAGCAGCGCGCGACCATCCGCCGCGAGCGCCGTGAAGCGCATGCCGTTGGTGTGTCTTGGCAACCGCTCGGACTGCATCCACAAGAGCTGCATGGGTTCGTCGAAGTCGATCTCATGACTGCCGGCCAGCTTCAGCCGCTGCGAACTGCGGATGCGCTGGATCGTCTGCTCCATCGCTTCCGGCTCGATCGTCTGGGGGTCATGGCCTTCCAAGCCTAACAAAATGGCACGATCGGTTGCATGACCGCGCCCAGTCAAGGCGAGCGATCCATAGAGCCGCACGGCGACGCTGGTGGTGTTAGCCAGCAGACCACGCTCGGCAAGGTCCCGCACGAACGCGCGCGCCGCACTCATCGGCCCCATCGTATGCGAGCTGGACGGGCCTACACCGATCTTGAAGACGTCGAAAATGGATAGCGCCATGGCGGTCAGCGGCTCGACAAGGACAACAGCCCGGCGTTGCCACCGATGGCCGCCGTGTTGGTGGTGATCGTCTGCTCGGTCGCAAAACGGTGCAGATAGTGTGGCCCGCCGGCCTTGGGGCCTGTGCCCGACAGCCCGCAGCCGCCGAACGGCTGCACACCCACTGCAGCGCCTATCATGTTGCGATTGATGTAGACATTGCCGACGCGCGCACGGCGCGCGATGCGCTGCGCCAGCCCGTCGATGCGCGTGTGGATGCCGAGCGTCAGACCGTAGCCCAGCGAATTGATCGCATCGACGACGGCGTCGAGATCCTCGGGCCGATATCGCACCAGATGCACGATAGGGCCAAAGACCTCGCGTTGCAGCTGATCGATGCGCTCGATTTCGACGGCCAGTGGACCGAAGAACAGTCCCGCGCCCGACGTGCTCGTGTCCACACGTTGTCGCCAGCGCGCGCTGGTCGCTGTCTTCGCGGCATACGCCTCGAGCATCGTCAGCGCCTCCGAATCGATGACCGGGCCGATGTCCGTAGCCAGCGCCATGGGATCGCCGACCGTCAGCTCCTGCATATAGCCGGCCAGCAGCGTCTGCACCCGGTCTGCGATCTCATCCTGAATGACTAACAGACGCAGCGCCGAGCACCGCTGCCCCGCGCTGTTGAAGCCGGAGCTGACAACATCCAGCACCACTTGTTCCGCCAACGCCGAGCTGTCGACGATCATCGCATTCAGCCCGCCGGTTTCGGCGATCAAGGTGGCGATCGGCCCCGGACGTGCCGCGAGCGCACGCTCGATCAGACGCGCCGTCTCGGTAGAACCCGTGAATGCGATTCCGGCGACGCGCGGGTCGCTACTGATCGCCGCACCTACCACCGCGCCGTCACCCGGCAGGAAATGCAAGACCTCGGCAGGCACGCCCGCCGCCAACAGAAGATGCACAGCCATCGCAGCGGTCAGTGGGGTCTGCTCCGCCGGCTTGGCCAGCACGGCGTTGCCCGCTGCCAGCGCAGCGGCAACCTGCCCCGTGAAGATCGCAAGCGGAAAGTTCCAGGGGCTGATGCAGCCAAACACACCGCGACCGCGTAGTCGCAACACGTTGCGCTCGCCCGTCGGGCCCGGCAGCGTCAGTTCGTGCGAGAACTCGCGGCGAGCGAGCACCGCATAGTAGCGCAGGAAATCCACCGCCTCGCGCACCTCGGCAATCGCATCCGGCAAGGTCTTGCCCGCTTCCCGCACGCAACGTGCCACGAGTGCAGCCGTGCGCGCCTCGAAACTGTCCGCGGCGCGTTCCAGAACCGCAGCCCGGCGTTCGCCGCCAAGGCGGTCCCAGGCCGGTGCCGCCGCCGCTGCGCTCGTGATGGCTCTTGCGACGGCGTCCTCGTCCGCCACGACCACGGAACCCACGGTTTCATCGCGACGCGCCGGATTACGAATCGTCGCGCTGATACCCCGCAGCTCGCGGCCCTCGATCAGCGGCGCGGCGCGCCAGGATTGCGCACTTTCTCGCGCGCAATCGGCTAACAACGAATCCAGCACGGCGCCATCGGTGAGATTGACGCCAGCCGAGTTGCGCCGCTCGGTACCGAACAGCGCAGCTGGAATAGGAATGCGCGGATGCGGCGCGCGCTCCAGGCCGTCGAGTTCCGCCACCGGATCCGCGACAACTTCCTCGGCTGGCAGCGCCGCGTCGACGATGCGATTGACGAACGAGGTGTTGGCACCGTTCTCCAGCAGCCGTCGCACCAGATACGGCAGCAGGTCTTCGTGCGCGCCCACGGGCGCATAGACGCGGCAGGCATAGCGGCCCCAGACGCCAGCGACCACCGGCTGGTACAGCTCTTCGCCCATGCCGTGCAGGCGCTGAAACTCGAAGCGCGTCACCTGGTTGTCGAACAGCTGCGCGATGTAGGCGACAGTGTGGGCATTGTGCGTGGCGAACTGTGGGAAGACACGCTCGCTGTTGGCCTCGAGCAGCTGTGCACAGGCCAGATACGACACATCGGTGTTGCACTTGCGCGTGAAGACCGGGTAGCCGGCCAGACCCCGTTCCTGTGCGCGCTTGATCTCGGTGTCCCAATACGCGCCCTTCACGAGCCGCAGTGTGATGCGCCTGTCAAGCTCGCGGACTCGCTGCACTAACCACTCGAGCGTCGCATAGGCACGCTTCTGATAGGCCTGTACCGCCAAACCGAAACCCGAGTATCCGGCCGTCACCGGGCTCGCGAGCAGACGATCGACGAGCAGCAAGGACAGCTCCAGCCGGTCGGCCTCCTCGGCATCGATGGTGATGGCGATATTGGCGTCGCGGGCCAGTTGCACCAGTTGCTCGACCCGTGGGTAGAGTTCCGCCAGCACCCGTGCGCGCTGCGCATATTCGTAGCGCGGATGCAGGGCGGACAGTTTCACCGAGATGCTGTGCCGCTGCGTCATCGGCTCGTCTGCGCGTACCCGTTTGCCGACCGCTGCGATCGCCTGCGCGTACTTCTCGAAGTAGCGCGCCGCGTCGCTCGCCGTCAGTGCCGCCTCGCCCAACATGTCGAACGAGTAACGATACGCTCGACACTCTTTGCTCGCCGCGCGGTCGAGCGCCGCCTCGATATTGCGACCCATGACGAACTGCGAGCCGAGGATTCGCATCGCTTGCTTGAGTGCGGCACGAGCCACAGGCTCGCCCAGTCGCGCGGTCAAGCGCGCATACCATGCGCTGGGTTCACCCACTTCCGTGCGATCGAGCGCCACGACGCGGCCCGTGAGCATCAACCCCCAGGTGGAGGCCGTTACGAACAGCGACGCACTGTCGCCCAGGTGTTCATCCCAGGCGCCGGCCGGAATCTTGTCGGCGATCAGACGATCGGCGGTCTCGGCATCTGGGATACGCAGCAGCGCTTCGGCCAGACACATGAGGATTACGCCTTCGCGCGATCCCAGGCTGTACTCGCGCAGAAAGGCGTCGAGCGGACCGCCATCGCCCTGTTCTGTTCGAACAGTCTGCACCAGGGTCGTGGCACGTTGCGCGATGCGACGGCTGTCACTCGCCGCCACGCGCGCACGGTCCGCGAGACCGCGCGCGACGCGCTCTTCGTCAGCAAGGTAGAAAGAATTGATCGCAGCGCCGACGGACGTCTGCCAGGCACCAGTTGGGGCTGTCGCGGTGGACATAGTCAGCATTGTAAATGAATGCGCTGCGGCCGGTCGTTGCCCGATCAGACATCCGGAAACAAAAAAAGCCCGGCGCCTGCGCGCCGGGCTCTACTGGGGCCAAACCTTACAAGATCAGAATGCGTACACCAGATTGACCGTAGTCAGCGTATCGCTCTTCTTCTTGCCCGCCGGCGGATCCGTGTTGTAGCGCACGTCGAAACCCAGCGACAGTGCGAACGCATCGTTCATCTTCACTTGCAGCGCAAACACGTTCGACACGAAGGTGTTATCCGAACCGGCTTCAAACGTCAGCTTGTCGATCAAGCTCGTCGTGTCAGTCAGCGCGGTTTCGTAGCCTAGAAAGCCGCGCAGAATCGCGTCGCCTGCGGTCTCAGAGGCCACGACGGGAGGCCCGAGCTGCTCGAGCGTCTTCAGACGCCGATAACCGACACCGATCTCGCCGACGAATTTGGTTTGCTCCGTGTTGATGAATTTGCGGCCGTAGCCGGTCGTCGCAGTCGCCTGGTAATCGAAGCCGCTGAAGCGGTCGTCTTCGTACCGCACGCCCGCCCAGTAGTAGTCACGCTCCGATATGTTGTAGTCGGACTGCCACATGCCCTCATAGCGCTCGGCCGTCTTGTCGCCTTCAGTGGCGGCGCGCAATGCGGCGACGCCGAACTTGTGTTTCCACCGGTCGGATTCCGTGGCCATCTCGACCTTGACGTTGACCGTGTCCGTGTCCGTGTTGCCGCGGGCAAATACAATGCCGGCCTGCCCTTGGCCCTTCCACTCCGCGTGTGCCGGCGCAACAACTGTTGCAGCCAACACAAGCAAACCTAAAACATTCGAATATCGTCGCATGCCCCTCTCCTTAGGGTGATTTTTAGCGCGCGAAGTATAGGGGCTCAAGAGCCGAGTTGGCCAGTGTTGCTCAATTGATACAGGATTGATTTGCGGTGCTGCCGCCCCAAGATAGGCCTGTGACTCGTCGTTACTGGAACCGAGAAAATGCGTGCACAGATATCGAGCGCCACCGCGGCCACCTTTGCAGCCGAGGTTCTGCAACCGTCACAGGATGAGCCCGTACTGGTTGACTTCTGGGCACCCTGGTGCGGCCCCTGTCGCACCCTGGGCCCTACGCTGGAGCAGATCGCCGCCGAATTCGCCGGCAAGTTGCGCGTGGTCAAAGTGAACACCGACGAAGCGCCCGAATTGGGGACGCAATATGCGATTCGCAGCATTCCGGCCGTCAAGCTGTTCAAACGCGGACAAGTAATCGCCGAGTTCGTCGGTGCGCAACCTCTGGCGCAGATCCGCGCCTTTCTGGCACCGCATCTGCCGCGCGCTTCCGAAGCGCAGCATCAGGCCGCATTGAAGCTGGCGGCAGCGGGCGACTCCCAAGGCGCGCTGCTCGCGCTGCAAGACGTAGTCAGCACGGACCCCCTCAATCACGCGGCGGCCATCGCTCTTGCGCGCCAGCAGGCACTAACAGGTGATGCCAGGGCCGCGACGCAGACGCTCGAGGCACTGCCACCCGTACAACAGAGCGAGCCTGCGGTGCTCGCGGCTTTCGCGCTCGCGCATTTCGCCACCATTGCCAATCAGGCCTCGACGTCCGATCTCGATACGGTGCGCGCGCGCGTCGCGGGCGCGATCCTGGGTGGCGATATCGATAGCGGCGTAGAAATGCTGCTGGCAGCCATGCAGGGTTCGCACCGGCTGGTTGCAAACGGTGGGCAGGAAGACCTACGCCAGGTGTTCGCCTTGTTGGGGCCGGACGATCACCGCGTGCCTGGCTGGCGCCGTCGCCTGGCCGCCATGCTGCACTGACAGATCTCAACTGGCGGCTTCGGTGCGCAAGCGCTCGGCCTCACGCGCCCCCAGGTAGCGCTCGATCAGCATGCGCGCCAGATACAGCAGCGGAATCAGCGCGACCGCACACAGGAATTTGTAGAGGTAATTGACGGTGCCGACCGCGAGAAACTGCGAGATCGGCCACCGCTGTGGCCCCAGCACGAAGGCAATGTACAACACGACGAAACTGTCGATCAGCTGCGAGACGGCCGTTGAGGCGGTAGCGCGGAACCACACGAAGCGCTCGCCGGTGAGCCGGCGAATACGGTGAAACACCGTGACGTCGATCAACTGCCCGATCAGGAACGCGACGATCGAACCCACGATAGTCCACATGCCTTGGCCGAAAATCAGCGCGAAAGCATGCTGGATATCGGGCACACCCAGTGAGGCATTGGCATCGATCCAGAAACCAGCCGGTGCCAATGCGATCGCGACGTAGGCCGCGAAGAAGGCGTAGGAAATGAAGGCCACCGCCACCCATGAAATCAGCTTGACACCACGCACGCCGAAGTATTCATTGATGATGTCCGTCATGATGAACACGAACGGCCACAGCAATACACCGGCAGTAAAGTTGAGCGTGCCGGAGACGCCTAACAAGTTCCATTCGTAGGGCGCCATCCCGAGCGTCGGCTCGAGCGCAAAGATCTTGGTACCGACGAACTCCGCAACCAGCGCGTTGGTCAGGAAGAATCCGGCCAACACGATGAACAGCCGGTTGGCCTTGAGATCCACAGTGCGCATCGCGCCACTCCCCGTCGATCAGTTTTGTTATTCGCGGCCACGCAAGCGTCGCAATTCCCGCCGACCCTGTCGAGTAGGCCGCGCGGCGGCCCGCGGCATCATGGCCGAGGCCAGCCGCTGCTGCGCGACAACGGTCTCGCGAGCGACGCGGCTGACCGCCGACTCGTCATAACAACGCCCCGCCTCTGGTGCCGGCCCGCGGCGCGACGGTAGCGCACGCACTGTCAACTGCAGGCTATATCCCGGACGACTGACGGCCACCGCATCGCCCAAGCGCACGGCATGCGCCGGCTTCACACGCTTGTCATTGAGGTGCACTTTACCCCCCTGCACCGCCGCGGCGGCCAGTTGACGAGTCTTGAACAGCCGCACACACCACAACCAGCGGTCCAGACGTTGCGCGGCAGGCCTGTCATCAGTGGGCGAAGTCGACATCGTTGGGCGAGTATAATTCGCAACGCCCTGTTGACCGGAGAACACTTTGCGCCAGGATCTCTATTCCCGACTAGCCATCGACCTCGACGACTTGCGCTCGCAGGGCTTGTATAAGACGGAACGGGTGCTGCTGGGACCGCAGCAACCCATGGTACGCACCGCCGACGGCGAGGTACTCAATCTGTGCGCCAACAACTATCTCGGTCTCGCCAACCATCATGCAATCCGCGAAGCGGCACACAGGGCCATCGATCGTTATGGCTACGGCATGGCCTCAGTGCGCTTCATCTGCGGCACCCAAACGCCGCACAGGCAACTGGAACAGGCTTTGAGCCAGTGGTTGGGCTATGAAGATACGATTCTCTACTCCTCCTGCTGGGACGCCAATGGCGGGTTGTTCGAGACGCTGTTCGGCGCAGGCGATGCCATCATTTCGGACGCTCTCAATCACGCCAGCATCATCGACGGCATTCGACTTTGCAAAGCGGACCGCTACCGCTATGCCAATCGTGATCTCGACGCGCTCGAGGATTGCCTGAAGAAGGCCAGCAATGCGCGCATCCGCCTGATCGCCACCGACGGCGTGTTTTCGATGGACGGCACGATCGCGCCACTGCAGGAGATTTGTGATCTCGCCGACCGCTATGACGCACTGGTGATGGTCGACGACTCGCATGCCGTCGGTTTCATGGGCGATTCTGGTCGCGGCACACCGGAGCACTGCGGCGTAATGGAGCGCATCGACTTCCTGACCGGCACGCTCGGCAAAGCGCTGGGCGGCGGCAGCGGCGGCTATACGGCGGCGCGGGGCGCGGCTGTCGACTGGCTGCGGCAGCGTTCGCGACCCTATCTGTTCTCGAACAGTGTCCCGCCGGTGGTAGCCGCCGTGAGCCTGCGCGTGCTAGAACTCATACAGGATTCGAGCGAGCTACGTACCCGGCTTCAAGACAACGCCAACTACTTCCGCGCCGGACTGACACATCTCGGCTTCACACTGCCGCCTGGCGAGCACCCCATCATCCCCGTCATGTTGGGCGAGGCCACACTCGCGGCGCAGCTGGCGGACCGGCTGCTACACGAGGGCATCTATGTGGTCGGCTTCAGCTTTCCGGTGGTCCCGAAAGGTCAGGCCAGGATACGCACTCAGATGTCGGCGGCCCATACACGCGCGCAACTCGACCGGGCGCTCGCCGCCTTCGGCAAGACCGGCCGCGAACTTGGGGTGATTTCGTGAAAGCACTCGTCAAGCAGGCCGCAAGCCGCGGCATCTGGATGGCGGATATCCCGGAACCCACCATCGGGCCCAATGACGTGCTGATCAAGATCGAGAAGACGGCGATCTGCGGCACCGATATGCACATCTTCAATTGGGATGCCTGGGCGCAGAAAACCATCCCGGTGCCGATGGCAGTGGGACACGAGTACTACGGGCGGATCGTCGAGCTCGGCAGCGAAGTGCGGGGCTTTGCGGTCGGCGATCGCGTTTCCGGCGAAGGCCATATCACCTGTGGCCACTGCCGCAACTGCCGCGCTGGGCGGCGGCACCTGTGCCGCAATACAGTCGGCGTCGGCGTCGATCGTCAGGGCAGCTTCGCGGAGTACCTGGCGATCCCGGCGTTCAATGCCTTCAAGTTGCCGGAGGCGGTAAGCGACGATGTCGCGTCGTTTCTAGACGCCTTTGGCAATGCTACCCATACTGCGCTCGCTTTCAACATGGTGGGCGAAGACGTGCTGATCACTGGCGCGGGGCCGATCGGCGTCATGGCAGTGGCAATATCGAAGTTCGTCGGCGCGCGGCACGTGGTGATCACCGACGTGAATGACTACCGACTCGCGCTAGCGCGCAAGATGGGCGCAACGCGCACGGTGAACGTCGGCCATGCCAAGCTGGACGACACGATGCGCGAACTTGGCATGCAGGAGGGTTTTGACGTCGGGCTCGAGATGTCGGGCAATCCGCAGGCCTTCCGCGATCTGTTGCGCACGATGCACCATGGTGGCAGTGTCGCCTTGTTAGGCATCCCGCCTGAAGAAACCGCCATAGACTGGAACCAGGTAATATTCAAGGGCCTGGCCATGAAGGGCATCTATGGTCGCGAGATGTTCGAGACATGGTACAAGATGGCCGCCATGCTGCAGAGTGGCCTCGATATCAGTCCGATCATCACGCATCACTTTCCCGTGCAGGACTACTTGCAGGGCTTCGAAACCATGGGATCGGGGAAGTCTGGCAAAGTGATACTCGACTGGTCTACTGTCCGCTGACGAACCCGAGGACCTCTAGCATGCAATTCATGGTCGAATGCCAGGATAAACCAGGCTACCTGCAACTGCGTCTCGACACGCGACCACCGCATCTCGAGTACTTGCTGGGCCATAGTGACCGAATAGTGCTTGCCGGACCGTTGCTCGACGCCACCGGACAGCCCAACGGCTCGCTGCTGGTGTTCGACGTTGCCAACCGCTCGGAACTCGACCAAATCATCCAGAACGATCCCTATGCGCTCGCCGGACTGTTCGCGAGCGTGCGTGTGAAGCCGTTCCGCAAAACCTTGCCGGCCACATCGTGATCGACTTCGCGGTCGCGCAACTCGGCGACCCGGCGTTCTGGACCTTTGCAGCCATTGGTTTTCTCGCGCAGTTACTGGACGGCATGCTCGGTATGGGCTTTGGTGCTCTGTCTGCGCTCGCGATGACCGTGGTCGGTTATCCGCGCGCAGTTGTCAGCGCCTCGATCAATGGCGCCAAGATGTTCACGGGCGCGATTTCCGGCATCTCGCATGTCTTCGCCGGCAACATCGACTGGCGCCTATTTGCCTGGCTGCTGACCGGCGGTCTCACCGGTGCGCTGGCAGGTGCCACAGTCCTGACGCGCTTCACCGCCGAGTGGGTCGGATTCGCCGTCGACGCGTACTTGTTGGTCGTCGGGCTGTACATCTTGCACCGCGCACGACGCAAGCCCGAGGCTACGCGAGTGAGCGCGCCGCGCGTCGCGGGAGTCGGTACCGCAGCAGGTTTCCTGGAAGCGATGATCGGCGTCTGGGGGCCACTCGCGACCGGCAATCTCGTCGCACTCGGCACGGAACCGCGCCACGCCGTCGGCACCGGCAACCTGGCCGAAGCGATCATCGCGATCGTCGTTTTCACTATCCTGGTGCGGCACCTCGGCTTCGACCAACTGAGCGTTGCGATATTCGGTCTGCTGGCGGGTGCTTTGGTGGCGGCGCCGCTCGCGGCCATGTTGACCGCTCGCATACCCAAGCGCCGACTGATGCTGGGCGTCGGCGGCCTCGTCGTGGCAATCAGTCTGCTGCGGCTGTGGCGGGATTGGACTGCGTAGTGGACCAGGAAATCGAACAGACACGCTGCGACGCTCGCGAGCAGGAAGAGTTTCGCGTCCGCCTGCGCGACGATATGCTGCAACCAGAATGGATGTCGGACTCCAATCGATATCGCGCGCTGTCGAAAGAGCTGTCTCGGCTGCGCGATGGTGAGTCGCTGCACGTGCGCATCGAAGGCCAGGATGTCTTCGATCTGCCCCGCCATCACGATCGAGTGCGGCAAGAGCGGCCAACCCGAGGGCGTCGACGCCGCGCTGCGGCTCGTGGATCGCGTGATGACTACGGAGTCACTAACGACCGGCGCAGCCCCAACCCTGCACCTGTACGAAACGGTCGGCCGGGTGCTGGTCGATCCTGCGTGCAGCTTCTCCTTCGGCGAAGCACGAACCGAGCTCGTGCTGCGCGCGGATCTCGAGCACCTCAACTTCCGGGATGTGAGCGCCGGCGATGCTCACCCGTGACCACGCGGTGATACGACAGGACTGCCTCGGCTACCTGATGATCGATCATTCAGCGGCGCGCTAACCGAAGAAACCCTCGGCCCGCAGCAAACCCCACAGCCGTTCCACCGCGCGGCCCGCATCGCGCGCAATGCGCCCGAGATCGCCGGCGATGAAGCGCCCGTTCCACACCTGCAGCCGGCCGTCGGTCATGACATGCCGCACCGACATACCGTTCGCGTAGAGCAGATTGTTCAGCGGCTCCGGCGGCAACGTGCCAACGCCTACCAGCGGGCCACTGACATTGATCGTGGCGATATCGGCTTTGGCACCGACGGCGAGTCGTCCCAGATCCGGACGGCGCAAGCCCGCGGCAGCGATGCGCGTGGCGCCGTCGATGGCGTGCCACATCGTCGGATTCGCCAGCGGCAGTGCGCTCGTCGCACCAATCAGGGAGCGCCGTGCCTGCCCATAGAGCACCGACAACTTCAGATTCTCGACATAATCGTTGGAGTGCGTGTCGATACCGATATTGACGCGCATGTCCTGCGCCAGCGCCTCGGGATAGGGTTGCGTGCCGCCACCCGCACCGCCCGCCGACGGGCAGTGTGAATACACCGCTCCGTTGGCATTGAGGATGGTGGGGTCCACGGCGAAGTCGAGCCCACTCATGTGCGCGCCGAAGAACGGGCCGTTCATCAGGCCCAGGCTCGCCGACCACTGGGTCGGCGTCATGCCCCACAGACGCTTGACGGTGTTGGTCTCGTTCGCGGATTGTGACAAGTGGATGTGGATGCCCGTGTCGAGCTCCGCCGCCGCGGCCGCGAAGGCGCGCATGGTCTCAGGGGTCTGCGTATCGGTGGCATGCGGCGACATCATCGGCTGAATCCGCCCATCAGCAGCATTTCGATTGCGCCGGCCGAACTCCAGGTTCGCCTGGATCTCCGCCAACGTACCCGGCACCGAATCGTATAGAGCCTGGTCGTTAGTGCGGAACCAGATGGGGAACAGACGCTGAATGCCCGGCACCATCCCGCCTGGATAGCCGCGGGCACCCAGTCGTGCCGCGACACGTACATAGGATTCCGCCTGCTTGAGGCTCAGGGCCATCTCGACTTGCGTCGTGCAGCCCGAGAGCATCAGCTCGGCGAGATTGAATGCGGTGATTGCATCGAGTTCGTCGTCGCTCAAAGTGTCGGCCAGCACCAGCGGCCGGGCGAACGAGCGCCCCATCTCGATGATGCCGCGCGTGGTCGTGCCGCCCGCGACATGCGTGTGGCCACTGATGAATCCGGGCACGACCAGATGACGGCGCGCATCGATCGCGAAGGCACGCCCATACCGACGCCGCGATGACACGTCGGTTTCGAGCGCGGCGATTCGATCGCCTTCGACCAGGATCGTGACGTTGTTGCGTACTTCGAGCACGCCGTTGGTTTCGAGCAGCGCCGCGCCGGCATCGATGACGAAGCGGCGCTCGCGTCCGCCATGACGCGCATTCTCGTCCAGCGATTCTTCGGCACCACCGCGATCGACTTCGGTCGCGCGCGCCAGCAGCGGCGCTGCCACGGTTGCGCCGAGCGCCGCGCCCAGGAAAGAGCGCCGCGTTGCCTGCTGAGGAGCGGAATCGGTTGGATCTGGCGACCCGGCGGCAGCGCAGACAAAGCATGCGCCGGCGTGAGAACTATCGGCTTTCGGCTGGACCGAATCGCGGGACTGGCTATTCATTGGCGACCTCCCGTGCAACTTACTGGAAGACAACGAGACGGGATGGAACTCGCGCTCTATTTACCGAGACGACGAGGCGTTTGCGACCACGCTACGCCACTGCGACGCAGCAATGCAAGCCACGAGTGCTCAGCCGCTGATCAGTCGACGCTGCAAAAGCAGTAAGCGTAGCGATTGTCGCGTGACGAGAGGCGCGCCCAACGGGCGAGCTCACGTTCCAGGGGTTGCAACTGCTGCCGGACCGCTACGACGGCCGAACCGCGAGTGAAGCCACCCAAAAATGTCTTCACGCCCCAGACCTGCACCTGCATCGCCAACTGCTCAGCCCAGGAGAGTTCCGGCTGGATGAACACGACTTCGTAGTCGTCCGCCAAATCCGCACGTTTGGCGGCCGACTTCACCGCATCGTCGAAGGAGCCTAACTGGTCGACGAGGCCCAGTCGTTTGGCATCGGTGCCGGACCACACGCGGCCCTGGGCGACGGCATCGATCGTGTCGCGATCCTTGTTGCGCCCTGCGGCCACGCGTGCCAGAAAATCCTCATAGCCGCGTTCGATGGTCGATTGAATCAGCTTCTCGGCATCCGGCCCCAGGGGCCGGTCGAAGCGGAACTGCCCGGACAGCGGCGTCGTCCCCACGCCATCGGTGCTGATGCCCACCTTGTCGAGTGTGCCTTGGAAGTTGGGCAGCACGGCAAAAATGCCGATCGAGCCCGTGATGGTGGCCGGATGCGCCCAGATCTCGTCGGCCGGTGCTGAAATATAGTAACCACCGCTCGCCGCTAAATCGCTCATCGACACGATCACCGGCTTGCCGCTGTCCTTGGCGGCCTTCACCTCACGATAGATCAGCTCGGACGCGAGCACGCTGCCACCCGGACTATCGACCCGCAGCACGATGGCCTTCACGTCGTCGTCGAGACGGGCCTCGCGTATCGTGCGCGCCGTTGATTCACCGCCGATCGTGCCCGGCGGCTGCTCGCCATCGAGAATGTCACCGGAGGCCACGACGACGCCAACCTTCGGACGACCATCCACTTTGAGACCCTTCTGCGCCCGTACCACACGCAGATAATCGACCAACGACGTCGCCTTGTACGAGTCGCCCGTTTCGTTCTCGCCAACCAGTGCCACCAGATCGTCGTCGAATTCGAGATTGGTTTTGAGCCCCGTGACGAGCTTCGCATCGAGTGCCACTTTGGCCGTATCACCACGCGCCGTCTGCACGGCCTCCGTGAGGTTTGCAACATACTTCGCGAGATCCGCCTCGCTGAGCCCGCGCGCCTTTGCCACCGCTGAGCGATAGTTGTTCCACAGCGCGTTGAGATAGCCGAGACTTTCGACTCGATCCTCGGGCGACATGTCCTTGCGCGTAAACTCCTCCACCGCGCTCTTGTACGCACCGACCCGAAAGACATTCATCGTTACCCCGAGTTTTTCCAACAACTCGGGGTAATAAAGTCGGTACCGCGCGTAGCCGTCGATGAACACGAAGCCCATGGGATCGAGATATACTTCATCGGCATGCGCCGCGACGAAATACTGCTCCTGGGTGAATGCCGTACCGCGCACCAGCACCTTCTTGCCCGAGGAGCGGAAGTCATCGAGCGCCGCGGCGAATTCAGTCAAGGTCGGCTGACCGCCGCTCAGCATGTAGTCGAGATCGAGCACGACATGCGCGATGCGCGCGTCGTCCTTGGCGGCCCGCAGCGCATCAGTGAGATCCCACAGCAGCGTCTCGGCCTGCGCCACGCCCTGCAACTGATCGAGCGCACGCTGTAGCGGATCACCGGAGAGCTGCTCGACGATCGCGCCTTCAGGACGAATGACGAGCGCCGAGTCCTTGGCAATACGCGGGATCGACGGTCGCAGCGCCCCGACGATGAAACCGAACAACAGAAGCAGCAGGATGAGATGCAGGAACTTCCTGAGCCCATCCAGCCCCCGCCAGAGCGTTGCGAAGAATTTGCCCATGGCAGCCTAACAACACCCGCCTAGTACGATCGGTCGGCTCAAACCTTCTCTTCGATGCGGGCCTTCTTGCCCGACAGCGCGCGCAGATAGTAGAGCTTGGCGCGCCGCACCTTGCCCTGCCGCTTGACACTGATATCCGCGATCGTCGGGCTGTGCGACTGGAACACTCGCTCGACACCCTCGCCATGCGAGATCTTGCGCACCGTGAACGAAGAATTGAGGCCGCGGTTGCTCTTCGCGATCACCACGCCTTCGTAGGCCTGGACACGCTCGCGGTCGCCCTCCGTCACCTTCACGTTCACAACGACGGTGTCACCGGGGTTGAATGCCGGCACCTCGCGGGTGATGCGTCTCTGTTCCATCGCTTGAATGATATTGGCCATGTCAGTCACCTTTGTTAGCCTCACCGTCGGCCGCCCGCTCGGTGAGATACTCGTTCAACAACTCGCTCGCTTCGCGCCCGAGCTGCGCTCGTGCGATCAAATCCGGCCGGCGACGCCACGTGCGCACCACCGCCTGCTGCAGCCGCCAGCGCTCGATCGCTGCATGGTTGCCACCCTGCAGCACGAGCGGCACCTGCCGACCCTCGAATTCCACCGGCCGCGTGTAGTGCGGCCAGTCGAGCAAGCCCGCGTCGAAGGATTCTTCGACGCTCGACCGCTCATCGCCCAACGCCCCTGGCAGCAGCCGCAGCAGCGCGTCGATCACGACCAGCGCCGGCAACTCCCCACCGGAGAGCACATAATCACCGATAGACACTTCTCTATCTATCCGCGACTCGACGATCCGCTCGTCGATGCCCTCATAACGACCCGCAACCAGCACCAGCCCGCTGCGATTCGCCCAATCCGCCGCCAGCGCCTGCGAGAACGGCTCGCCCTGCGCCGACAGATACACCCGTTCCACGCCACTCGGCGCGCGCGCCACGGCCGCATCGATCGCGGCCGCCAGCGGCTCGGGCTTCAAGACCATCCCGGGACCACCGCCATACGGCCGGTCGTCCACCGTGCGATGCACGTCGCGCGTGTAATCGCGCGGGTCGCTGCACGACACCTGCGCCAGTCCTCGCTCCAACGCCCGACCGACGATCCCGTGCGCCAGCGCCTCGTGGATCATCTGCGGGAACAGCGTTACCACTTCGATGTGCACACGCCGCTCCGTCAAAAATCTGCGGGCCAATCCACCTCGATCGTCCGCGCCACCTGATCGACGCGCAGCAGATGCTGCGGCGTCACCGGCAGCCAATGCTCCTTCGAGCCACGAACCACCATCACATCGTTGGCCGGCGTCGTCACAAAGTGATCGACCACACCGAGCTCAATTCCATCGCCGTTGCGCACTGCCATGCCGACCAGGTCGGCTAGATAGTGCTCGCCAGCCGCCGCGGTCGGCAGACTGTCGCGCTCAACTTCTATCCAGGCACCCGTCAGCCGGGCCGCGCCGTTGCGCTCTTCAATCCCGACCAGCCTCGCGATCCAGCCAGCGCCGTGTCGCCGCCACTCAGCGAGCCGCACTGTGGCGCGGCTGCCATTCGGCGCTCGTACTTGCCACTCGAGCTGCTCGAACAAGTCCTCCGGTCGCGCCATGAAGGACTGCACCTTGACCCAACCGCGCACACCGTTCGGCGCGCCGATCCTGCCGACTTCGACCCACGATGTGCTCACCGGCAACAACCGGCGGCCGCGCGGCCGCCAGAGCCAAGTCGTTAGGCCGCGGCGCTCAGACTGGCCTTGCGGAACGTCGTGACCAGTTGCTTGACGCGATCAGACTGCTGCGCGCCCTGCGACACCCAATAGTCGATGCGCGGCAGATCGAGGCGCAGCTTGACGTCGCTCTTGCGCGCGACGGGATTGAAAAAACCGACCTGCTCGAGGGCTTTGCCACCCTGACGCTTGCGGCTATCCGTCACCATCACGTGATAGAACGGCGAGTTCTTGGCGCCGCGGCGTGTGAGGCGAATTGTCACCATGTCTTGCAAACCTTTTGACTGAACGGCCCACACCCGACCCATGGGCCCGGCTTGGCCAAAAAAGAGCGCGAATTCTACGCAGTTCGGCCCGCTCGCGAAAGGGGGCGGGCCGAATCAGCCGCCTGGGCCCGGGAAACCCGGCGGCATGCCGCCCTTCATGGCGCCGAGCATGCGTTTCAGGCGGCCGCCCTGCATACCCTTCATCATCTTCTGCATCTCGAGGAACTGCTTCATGAGCCGGTTGACGTCCTGTACCTGCACCCCGGCACCGGCCGCAATGCGCCGCCGCCGCGAGCCATCCAGTACCCCGGGTTGCCGCCGTTCCCGTGGCGTCATCGAATTGATGATGGCCAGCTGACGTCGCACTTCTCGATCGCCGCTCTCGACGGGAGCGGCGCCCCGCGTAGCGGCCTGCGGCAGCTTGTCCAGCAGCGAACTCATGCCGCCCAGCTTCTGCACCTGTTCGAGCTGGCTCTTGAGATCGACCAGATCGAAGCGCTTGCCCTTGGCCATCTTGCGCGCCAGGCGTTGCGCCTCCTCGGCGTCCACCTGCTTGCCGACCTGCTCCACGAGCGCCACGACATCGCCCATGCCGAGAATGCGATTGGCCATGCGCTCGGCATCGAAAGGCTGCAGGGCGTCAGTTTTCTCGCCCACACCCATGAACACGATCGGCTTGCCCGTGACATGCCGTACCGAGAGCGCCGCACCGCCGCGGGCGTCGCCATCGGTCTTGGTCAGCACGACACCGGTGAGATCCAGCGCCTCGCCAAAGGCGCGCGCAGAATTCACGGCGTCCTGGCCGGCCATCGCATCGACCACGAACAGGCGTTCGTGGGTGTCGACCGCCGCCTCGATCTGCCGCACCTCGTCCATCAGCTCGGTATCGATGTGCAGCCGGCCTGCGGTGTCGACGATCAGCACATCGAACACCCCGCGCCGTGCCTGCTCGAGCGCCGCGGCGGCAATTGCCGCGGGCGACAAGGACGGATCGGTCGGGAAGAAATCGGCTTGCACCTGCTCAGCAAGTTTCTGCAATTGCAGCACCGCCGCTGGCCGGCGGATATCGGTGCTGACCAACAACACCCGTTTGTTCTGGCTCTCGATCAGCCAGCGTGCCAGCTTCGCAGCGGTCGTCGTCTTGCCGGCGCCCTGCAGACCGGCTAACAACACGACCACCGGCGGCGTCGCCCGCAATTGAAACGCCGTGCGCGCGCCCTCACCCATCAATGCGGCAAGCTCCTGATGCAGGATGCCGATCAGCGCCTGGCCAGGCGTCAGGCTGGTGGTGACTTCCGTACCGAGCGCTTTGGCTTTGACGCCGTCGATGAAGCTCTTGACCACCGGCAAGGCCACGTCCGCCTCGAGCAGCGCCATGCGCACGTCGCGCAGCGTCTCGACGATATTCTCGTCGGTGATGCGGCCGCGCCCGCGCAGGTTCTGGACGGTGCGCGACAGGCGCCCGGTGAGATTGTCGAACAGTGCCATGACCGCGATTGTACCGGGTCTGGTGCTACTCGAACGCTGCGTCGAGCGCCCGATCGACCCGCGTGACCGCCACCACGTCCAGCCCCTCGATCCGCTTGCGCGGCGCGTTGCCGCCCGGAACGATGGCGCGCGTGAAGCCTTGTTTCGCAGCCTCTCGCAGACGCTCTTCGCCAAAAGCCACCGGCCGCAGTTCACCCGTCAGACCGAGTTCCCCGAACGCCGCCAATTGCTGTGGCAGTGCGCGGTCGCGCAAGCTCGAAGCCAGCGCCAGTACCAACGGCAGATCGCTGCCCGTTTCGCCGATCGTAAGCCCGCCTACCACATTGGCGAACACATCGTGCTCCTGCAGGTTGACGCCTGCATGCCGGTTCATGACAGCGAGCAGCATCGACAGCCGCCCCGAATCGAGCCCCTGCGCAAGCCGCCGCGGCGCACCGAAGCGCATGCGATCCACCAGTGCCTGAATCTCGACTAACAACGGCCGCTGACCATCGCGGGTCACGGTCACGACGCTGCCCGGCGCCGCCTGCGCGGCACGCGACAGGAAGATCGCCGAGGGATTACGCACTTCGCGCAAGCCGCTTTCGTCCATGTGAAAGAACGCCAGCTCGCCCACCGGACCGAAGCGGTTCTTGGTGGCCCGTACGATGCGAAAGCGGCTGCTTGCGTCGCTCTCGAAGTACAGCACCGTATCGACCAGATGCTCGAGTACACGTGGCCCCGCTATCGCCCCTTCCTTGGTGACGTGGCCGATGATAACGACACTGGTGCCGGTGGTCTTGGCAAAGCGCACCAACTGCGCCGTACATTCGCGCAGTTGTGAGACGCCGCCCGCGGCACTGTCGAGCGCGGCCGACTGCGCGGTCTGGATCGAATCGATTACCAACAACTGGCTCGCGCCGGCACGCGCCGCCTCGAGTGCAGTGTCGAGGTCCGTCTCGGCGAGCAGCTGCAGTGCAGCCGCACTCAAGCCCAGACGCTCGGCCCGCAGGCCGATCTGACCCACCGATTCCTCGCCACTCGTGTAGAGCGCCGGCGTCGTCGCTGCGCAATGCGCGGCTACCTGGAGCAGCAAAGTCGACTTGCCGATGCCGGGATCGCCACCCAGCAAGGTGACAGAGCCGCGCACGAGGCCACCACCCAGCACGCGATCGAGCTCTGCAGCGCCGGTCGTCGTGCGGCCGCGTGCCTCCGGATCGGGCAGTGCCAATGGCGCCGCCGTTGATGCGATGCCGGCGCCGACGGTACGTTGGGCCATGCGCGGATTGCGCGCAACCGCGCGGCCTTCCAGCGTGTTCCACTCGGCGCATTGCGGGCACTGCCCCTGCCATTTGACCGATTCCGCGCCACAACCGCGGCACACGTAGGCGACCGATGTCTTACTCACTGCGGGATTCCCTGACGAGGAAGAGCGACCCAGGTCCGTTCTGCAGCATTACCGAGGTCTCAGACTGTGCACAAATACGATGCACGGGGGTGCTCCGTTGTTTAGCATTGCGGGTCCGTGAGCGTCAAAACTGGCGCGTCCGGATCCATGGGGGGCGTACCCGCGGCCCGGTCGCGGGACGAACTGTGACGCATTGCCTATTGCTCCATTGCGATTGGCCATGCCGCAGGTCGTTCACTTTATACAAGTGTGCCGGTACTGCGGGGCGAGATCGAGACAGTTTTGGCCGAGACAATTGACAACAATACGTGTGGCCACCTGGCCAGGTTGAGCGCATGAACCTGCGCGGCAACCTCGTTTGCGTGGGCCTCACCGATACCGGCAAGGTCCGCGAGCACAACGAGGACACGATCGCCTCGCATGACGACCTCGGGCTCGTCGTGCTCGCCGACGGCATGGGCGGCTACAACGCAGGTGAAGTGGCGAGCGGCATCGCTGTCAAGACGATCGTCAATCTGGTGCGGGAAGGCATCGATCGCGAGGACCTCGACCGCCGCGACGCGGTGTCCGGCCTGTCGCGCTCGTCGATCATCCTGCGGGACGCCATTCATCGCGCCAACAAGATCATTTACCAGACCGCACGCACCCAGGCTGAGTGCGAAGGCATGGGCACAACGGTCGTCGCGGCCGTCTTCTACGACAACCGGATCTCCATCGCGCACGTGGGGGACTCGCGGCTCTATCGGGTACGGGCCAACAAGCTGTCGCAGGTGACCTTGGACCACTCGCTGCTGCAGGAACTCGTCGACCGTGGCTTTTACACGCCGGAGGAAGCCCAGCGAGCCGCGAACAAGAACTATGTGACGCGTGCACTGGGAGTCGAGGCCTCGGTAGAGGTGGAAATCAAGGAATTGCCGGTCGAAAAAGGCGATATCTACGTTCTTTGCTCGGATGGCCTCTCGGACATGGTCCAAGATGAGGATATCCGCTTAACGATAAACACCTTTGGTGCTAATCTGGAAGAGGTCGCTAAACAATTGATTCAGCTTGCCAACGATAACGGGGGCCGGGACAACATCTCGGTACTGCTGGCGCAGGCGGTCGAGTCGTTTCCTGCAAAGCGTAGTGTGGTTGACAAGATTTTGAGCTGGTTCAGCTAAGCATCGAGGCGAGAGCATGGCACGGTTGGTGTTGAGCCTGGACGGTCAGGTCATGGCCGAATACAACATGAACAAGGAGCGGTACACCATTGGCCGGCTCCCGGATAACGATATCCGCATCGATAACCCGGCGGTGTCGGGTCATCATTCGTTGATCATCAATATCCTGAACGACTCGTTCCTCGAGGATCTGAACAGCACCAACGGCACCTACGTCAACGGCAAGCTGATCAAGAAGCACGCCATGCAGCACGGTGACGTCGTCACCGTCGGCCATCATCAGCTGCGCTTCGTCGAGGACGACGAGGCGCAGGACGAATTCGAAAAGACGATGGTGATCCAGCCGTCGTCGCGGCCGGTGGGCAAGATCCAGGCGGCGGCCGCCAAGGCCGCATCGAACGTCTCGGCAAGCGGCATCCGCCGCAGCCTAGCCGGCGACGGCAAGGCCGCGGTTGCCAAGGCCAAGCTGCAAGTACTGTCCGGCGCCTTCGCGGGGCGCGAACTGGAGCTCAACAAGGCTCTCACCACGCTCGGTCGCCCCGGCGTGCAGGTGGCCGCGATCACGCGCCGGCAAGAAGGCTTCTTCATCGTGCACGTCGAGAGCGAGAAGGAGAACGACTATCCGCTCATCAACGGCGCGCCCATCGGCGCGCAGGCCAAGAAGCTGAACGACAACGACGTCATTCAGCTCGCGGGTGTCAAGATGGGGTTCTTCGCGAGCTGAGCGCGGAGCTCCGACCACCGGTCTTGGTGCGGCGACTTGTTTTCACTGGGCTGCCAGCGCGCGAGCCTGCCAGTCCGGCGAACGCCGCAGAATAGAATTCCCGCATATGACTGTACGCGTCGCGCGCATTTTGCGAGTGGCACAGGCCGCCCGAGAGCGTATCGATACGACCCGTATCGGCCATCGTCAGCGTCAGCGAACCTGACAGAAAGTGGTACGCCCAGTAGAGCTCCTTCATTTCCACGTCAGGCACCGCGAGCCTCAGCGCAGCGACGAATTTGCTCACGAGACCATCGAAGTGCGAGGTCATCATGCGCGCCCAGACAGGCGAGCTGTTGACCAGTGCGACCAGCCGGCAATAGTTGCGCCAGCCGGGGTCGGAATTCGACTGCGCATCCCGAATCGGCCTTAGAAACGCATCGATGATCATTTCGAGATCGGGCTTGCCACGCTCGGCGTGGGCGAGCGCCCGATCGAGCGCCTCACTGCGCAGCGCGTTCAGTATCTCGGCGCGGCGCAGGAACACAGCGTCGAACAAGCCTTGCTTCGAGCCGAAATAGTAGTTTGGCAGCGCCACGTCGACGCCCGCCTGCAGAGAGATCTGCCGCATGGTGACGCCGAAGAAGCCACGCTCCGCGAATAACTCCTCCGCTGCATCGAGAATCTTCTCGCGACCAGCGGGGCTACGCGCCGGCGCTTTCTTCCGAGCCATATGTCCCCTCCTCCGTTGCTCTGACGCAACAGTAAACCACAGCGCACAACTTCGCATTGACATTCAACATCTGTTGAGCATACCGTTCAACAATCGATGAATCGAACCTCGGCTCATCCGCTTGGAGGATATATGTTTCGACTGATTACGCGCACGCATGCGGGCGCACTGGCACTCAGCGTGCTACTACTCGCACCGGCCTTCGGATCGCTGACCGCGCAGGCACAGGGCAGCGAACGTGCCGCCGACGAACAACTGGCGGAAGTCGTCGTCACGGCGCGCCGCCGCGAGGAGACGCTGCAGGACGTACCACTGGCCGTCAGCGCATTCTCTTCCGCAGCGCTGGAACAAGTGGGTGCGAGCGACATTGCCGAGCTGGCGCAATTCGTGCCGAGCGTCACGCTCGAGCCATCGCGCGCTACCAACTCCACCCTGACGGCGTTCATTCGCGGCGTCGGCCAGCAGGATCCGTTGGCAGGGTTCGAACAGGGCGTGGCGCTGTACGTCGATGATGTCTACATCGCGCGGCCGCAGGGTGCGCTGCTCGATATCTTCGACATCGAACGGGTCGAGATTCTGCGCGGGCCGCAAGGCACACTGTACGGCCGCAACGCCGTGGGTGGCGCCATCAAGTACGTCACGCGGCGGTTGTCAGACAGGTTCGAGGCGCAACTGAAGGGCGCGGTTGGCACCTACGGCCAGCTCGATGGCGTCGGCAAGATCGCCTTGCCGCTGGGCGACAGCGTTCGCTTCGGCGCGACGGTCGCATCCCTGAATCGTGATGGCTACGGCGACAATCTCACCACCGGTGGCGACAACTACAACAAGGACGTCCTGGCCGGGCGCGTGAGCCTGGAGTTCCTGCCGAGCGACTCGCTCTTCGTCCGACTGACCGCCGACTACACCGACGACAAGTCCGATCCGGTCGCTGGCCATCGAGTCAATCCCGCAGTCGTCAGCATGCTGCCGGTGCTGGATGACGTGCGCGACACGCGCGCGGGTGCCAGTATCAATGCCTCCACCGCCGGGATCGGCGGCAACAATCAGGTGAAGTCCAAAGGCGTGCACGCCACCATCGAGTGGCAGCTGAACGATGCCGTAATGCTGAAATCGATCAGCGCCTATCGCGAGGACTACACCGAATCGGTAATCGATTTCGACAGTCTCGCCGTCGACGACTTCGACGCGCCCGTGATCTATGACAACGACCAGCTCAGCCAGGAGCTGCAATTGCAGTACAGCGGCGAGCGGCTCGATGCGGTAGTCGGCTTGTACTATCTGGACGCCAGCGCCTCGAACGACTTCGATGTCGTGCTGGGACAAACCGGCCGGCTGCTGTTTCGGACACCGCTCACGGCCTACACGGGCGGCACGGTCGACACCGAGGCATGGTCCGCGTTCGCCGATGCGAGCTACAAAGTCAACGACCGGTTCTCGCTCGGCGTCGGCGGTCGCTACACGCGCGACAAACGCTCGGCAGACATCTTCCGCGCCAACTACCTGGGCGTGGGTGGCTCGCCGTTCTTTGGTAACTCGAACGCTATCTTCCTGGCGGCTACCAGCGATTTCGAAGCGTCGCGCACCTTCAGCGATTTCTCGCCGCGCGTGGTTGCCGCCTACGAGTTCAGTCCGAACCTCAACACGTACATCTCTTACAGTCGCGGCTTCAAGGCAGGCAGCTTCGACCCGCGCGGCGCCAACTTCTCGACGCCCGAAGTCGTGCGGGGCTACGAGCCAGAGATTCTGGATTCCTATGAGATCGGCCTCAAGAGCACCTTTCTCGATGGCCGCGCCCGCGCCAATCTCGCGCTGTTCTACAGCGACTACAAGGACATGCAGATCCCGGGCTCGATACCGATCGATTCGAACAATGACGGCATCAACGATGGTTTCGTCGGCGCAGTGACCAACGCCGGTCAGTCCACTATTCAGGGCATCGAGCTGGAGAGTGAGTTCCGGGTCACGCCTGCGTTCACGATCCAGGCAAACTTGAGCGCCCTCGATCCGAAGATCGACGAGTGGATCGTGAATGGCGTGAACGTTGCCGATCAACGCCGAATCCAGAACACGCCCAAGCTGATGGCGAGCCTCGGCTTCAACGTTGGTGTACCGGTAGGCCCCGGCCTGTTGAACATGAATGCCAACTGGTCGCACAAGGGTTCAATTGTGCAGTTCGAAGTGCCCGTGCCCGCGATCGATCAGGAGGCCTATAACTTACTAAACGCGTCAGTGGTATGGTTGTCGGACGACGGTCGGTTGACAGCCGGGCTGTATGGCAAGAACCTCACCAACGAAGACTACAAGACCGCTGGCTACAATTTCCCGACGCTGGGGCTGGAGAACAACATCACGGTGTTCTACGGCGCGCCGCGCACGGTGACCTTGTCAGTCGGCTATCGGTGGCAATAGTCGAGGTACTGCGATTGTGAGCGCGTTCCAGGCAACGGCTGCGCTGATCCCGCAGCTGATCGCGCAACATGGTCGCTGGCAGGCCAACAAGCCCGCTCTGTCGGACGGCGACCGCACGCTCACCTGGGCGCAGTTCGACCGAGAGACCAATCGCGTCGCCAACGGACTGGCGACGCTTGGACTCGAGCCCGGCGCGAGGGTCGCCGTGCTGATGGCGAACAGCATCGAGATGGCACTGATGATGTTCGGAGCCGGCAAAGCCGGTGTCTCGGTCGTGCCGCTCAATGTTGCGGTAGCGGATGCGGCCGTGAGCGCCATGATCCTCGACTCGGGTGCGACTGCCATCGCCGCGTCCGGCGATTATTGCCTGCGGATCGATCAATTGATCGCGAGTGGCGCCCTGCCCGCCACCGTGCAACGCTTGGCTGTTGTTGCGCCAGACGCCAGCTGGCGCGATCTTCCGGCGTGGCTGGCCGCACAATCTGCTGAGCCACCGTCGGTCCAGCTGCGGCCCGATACCGAGTGCAACATCATCTACAGCTCGGGCACCACCGGCCAGCCGAAGGGCATCGTCCACGATCATCGCTGCCGGCTGCAGTGGGCCACCGACATGGCGCTCGCCCTACGCTACCACAGCGCCTGCGTCACGGTCTGCTCACTCGGCCTGTTCTCCAATATCAGCTGGGTAGCGATGCTCGCCACCATTCTCGTCGGCGGCACGATGGTAATCATGCCGAACTTCAGCCCGGACAAACTGGGGGCAACGGTGCGCCGTGAGCGAGTGACGCATGGCGCGTTCGTGCCGGTGCAGCTCGCGCGCGTGCTCGAATCCAGCGGCTTCAGCGGCGCCGACTATGCGAGCCTGCAAACCATCATGAGTTGTGGTTCGCCGCTCGCGCCAGCGATCAAACGCGCAGTTCGCGATAGCCTCGGCTGCGACCTGATCGAGCTGTACGGTCTGACCGAAGGCCTGGTGACGACGCTCGCGCCTGAAGACATGGAGGCCAAGATCGAGTCGGTAGGCCGGCCGATACCGGGCCAGCGGCTGACGATCATCGATGCGGACGATCGCGAAGTGGCACCGGGCGAATCCGGTGAAATAGTAGGCGCGGGTCCGCTCGTCATGACGGGCTACCACCGGCGACCGGAAGCGACGCTCGAAGCAACCTGGCACGGTCCCAATGGTGAACGGTGGCTGCGCACCGGTGACATCGGGCGCATCGACGCCGATGGGTTCCTGTATGTCGTCGATCGCAAGAAGGACATGATCCTCTCTGGCGGCCAGAACATCTATCCGGCGGACATCGAAGCCGTCATGCTCCAACATGACGCAGTGGCCGACGTGGCGGTCATCGGCGTGCCAAGCGAAAAATGGGGCGAAACGCCGCTCGCTGTGGTCGTGGTCAGACCACATGCAGCGCTGGAGGATCAGGTCTTGATCGATTGGACCAACGCGCGCGTCGGGCGCCAGCAACGCATCAGCGACGTGCGTATCGTCGCGGAACTGCCACGCAACCCGAACGGCAAGATCCTCAAACGCGAACTGCGACGGCTATATGCGCTCGAGGCTTAGCGCACTCTGTGCGGCGCTATCGGCGACCGCGCTGCTGGGCGGGTGCTCGGCCAGTGAGCCGCGCGTGGCGGCACCCCTACCGGCCCTCGCCGCCGAGGCACAACGGCTGACCGCCTCGGGCGTCTCGGCAGGTGGTTACATGGCTGGCCAGTTATTAGTGGCGCACAGCGGCCGTTTCGCCGGCGCCGGCCTGATCGCCGCCGGTCCGTACGATTGCGCCCTGGGATCGCTGCAACGAGCGCTGGGCCCCTGCGTCTCGGGCAAGGATCTCGACGTCACCACGCTGCGCGACGCAGCGCGTACCGCCGCCGGCGCTCGCCGCATCGATCCACTGGAGAATCTGCGCAGCGCGCGCGTCTGGCTCTTTCATGGCGCTGCTGACGACAAGGTGGGCGCGCCGGTGGTAAGCGCCGCACGAGATTTCTTCGCCAGCTGGTTACCCCAGGACGGTGTGGTCCTCGTCGGGAACATCCCGGCCACCCACGGCCTGCCGACATTAGCGAGCGGCGCTGCTTGTGGTACGTTCGAATCACCGTATCTCAACGCCTGTGACTACGATGCCGCCGGCGAACTGCTGCGGCACCTGTACGGCGATTTGCAGCCGCCCGCCACCTCGACGGCAGACCCGATCGCTTTTGATCAGCGTCCTTTCAGCGAGGATCTGCATGCGACGGGCTACGTGTTCGTGCCGCCGGCTTGCCGCGAACGTGGTGGCTGTCGCATTCACATCGTCCTGCACGGCTGCCAGCAGTCCGCGGAGAAAATCGGCGTGGCCCTGGTGCAAAACGCTGGCTACAACCGCTGGGCTGCCACTAACAACCTCATCGTCCTCTACCCGCAGGCACGTGCTTCGACAGTGCCCCTCAATCCGCTCGGTTGCTGGGACTGGTGGGGTTATAGCGGCAACGACTATGCGCTGCGCGATGCGCCACAGATGCGCGCCATCTTGCAGATGGTCGATACGATGGCGGGCACCGCCGCGGCGCCGACCCGGTGAGCGCGGTGCGGCACTCGCACTATGAGAGTGACGATGGTCTCAAGCTCTATTACGCCGACTATGGGGCGACCGAAGCGAGCTGCACCGTTGTCTGCCTCCCCGGCCTGACACGCAACTCGCGCGACTACGAGTCGCTGGCACAGCACCTGGCTGCGCGATATCGCGTGATCGCGCCAGACCTGCGCGGCCGCGGCCGCTCCAGTTGGGACAGCAAGTATCTGAACTACCACCCTCGCACCTACGCACGCGACGTCGCTCGTTTGCTGGCGCTACTGGCGCCACGCAACCTCGTATTGATCGGCACCTCACTTGGTGGCCTGGTCGCCGCGCTGCTGGCCCGCGACGGTCTGGCCGCGCTGCGCGCGGTGGTGCTGAACGACATCGGCCCCGAGCTGGACCCCGCCGGCATCGCGCGCATCGCGGGCTACGTGGGCGCAACAGGCCCATTCGACGACTGGTCCGCCGCGACCGAGATAGTGCGTCGTAACAACGAATATGCGCTCCCCGACCTCAGCGGCACACAGTGGCAGCGCTTTACGCGCGCCCTCTGTCGCACCACGACCGACGGACACATCGTGTTCGACTACGACCCTGCGATCGGCCAGGCGTTTCGTGAAGGTGCCGGCGGTCCGCTCGACTTGTGGCAAGCGTTCGACGGCCTGGCCACGGTGCCGACCTTGTTGCTGCGAGGCGCCAACTCGGACATCCTCAGCCGGGCGACGGTGGAACGAATGCAGCAGCGGCTGAGGCGCCTGACTGTCGTAGAAGTGTCGGGCCGCGGGCACGCGCCGCTGCTGGATGAGCCCGAGTCGCTCGATGCTATCGACCGGCTGCTGCTTTCCTTCGGTCACGGGTGACACCTTTGACCAACAGGAGACGAGCCTACTACGTACTCGGCATTCTGCTGATCGTCTATACCCTGAATTTCATCGATCGCGTCATCATCGGCATCCTCGCGCCGCCGATCAAGGCGGAACTTGGCCTCAGCGATACCCAGCTGGGCTTGTTAGGCGGAACAGCGTTCGCGCTGTTCTATACCGGCCTCGGTATTCCGATCGCCTGGCTGGCCGACCGCTACAATCGCGTCTGGATTGTCACCGCAGCGCTCACGATCTGGAGTGGTTTCACTGCCGCCTGCGGTCTGGCCCAGAACTTCACCCAGCTTTTCCTGGCGCGGCTCGGCGTCGGTGTTGGCGAGGCCGGCGGCGTCGCCCCCGCCTATTCGATCGTCGCCGACTATTTCCCGCCGCAGCAACGCGCGCGTGCGCTGGGCGTGTTTTCCTTCGGAATTCCTCTGGGCAGCGCACTCGGGCTGATGCTGGGCGGCGTCATTGCGAGCCAGGTGAACTGGCGCTGGGCATTCGTGGCCGTCGGGCTCGCAGGCGTGGTGCTGGCGCCGCTGTTGCTGGCGACGGTGCGCGAGCCGGTGCGCGGCAACCTCGATCCCGGTGCTGCTACGAACCGCGCGCCGCTGCCAATGAAGCAAGTGCTTGCTGTACTGGCACGCAAAAAGAGTTTCTGGGGGCTGGCGCTCGGTGCTGCGACGTCGTCGATGATGGGCTATGGACTGGCTTTCTGGATGCCGTCGCTCTTCATTCGCAGTTTCGGCCTGACGCTGGTGGAAGTGTCCTGGATGTACGGCTCGGTCGTGCTCGTCTGCGGCATTGCCGGCATCTGGTTTGGCGCCTGGATGGCGGACCGCTACGGCCGTCGCAGTCGCGGCGCTTACGCGCTGGTACCAGCGTTCACGTTGTTAGCTTGTGTCCCATTCATGGTAGGCGGCGCACTGGCTCCGACGTTCGTCGTGGCGCTGGCATTGTTCTGCATTCCGGAAGCTCTACGGCTTGCCTGGCTAGGTCCGGTGCTGGCGGCCATACAGCAGCTGGTGCTGCCGCAGATGCGCGCCACCGCCTCGGCCGCGTTTCTGTTCATCAACAATCTGATCGGGCTGGGCTTGGGCTCACTACTGCTGGGGCGGTTGTCTGACGCGCTGCGGGCGACGTACGGCGATGAATCATTGCGCTACGCAATCGTCTTTGGCAGCGGACTGTACGTGATCTCTGGCGCAGTGTTCTTGTGGTGCGCTCGACACCTGGCGCGCGACTGGACCGATTGACGGACGACTATGGGCCTGCTTGCCGCGGCAATACCCTGATCAGCTCACCGGCCACGTCGCGCGCAAACGGCACGCCGTTAGCCACGGCCGATGAACCCTCGCACAACTCCAGCGGCAACATCGGCACCGCGGCCTGTTTCGGTTCTGGTATCGAGACCTCTATGTCGGTCACCGTGATGCCAAGGGCGCCCGTTATTCCCTTGAGATAGGCACGCAACTCGTCGTCGAAGTAGTCGCGCAACGTGGGATCGTACTGCAGGAAATAACTGCTCAAATAGCGCGCGATCGGCGTAGCCCGTCGCATCTCACGGGCGCCGAGCGACGCGTTCGACTCGAGGTTCCAGAACGGGTTGTTGGCGATGAATTGCGTCAAGTCGCTCGGAACGCTGGGCTCCTCCGAAGAAATTGTGGGCATCTTGATGCTGAGCGTCGTCCCGGTGAGTTGGATCTGTGCCGCATCGAGGCGCAAGGTGTAGCGCAGCACCGCCGGCCAGAGCACGAACACCTCAGGATTCAGACCCGGCACTTCGGGGCAACTTCGATACCAGACGGTCAAGCGCCGCTCATGATCTAGCAGTGCGCGGGTTCGCACCTGGTTGACCAATACCATCACCGGATCAGCGACCGGCTCTCGACGTGAACGATCCCACAGGGTCACCGCGAGAATCACGCTGAGGAGCGCCGCCAGCAACCAACCCAAGATGCGCATGTGCGCCATGCTACAGCAATCGTCACCGGCCCTCAGCCGCTAGCGCAATTCGATCGGCACCCGCTGGCGTACACCACACAACAACTCGTAGGCAATCGTGCCGCCAAACTCGGCGATTTCCTCGACCGGCAAGTCGGCGCCCCACAAAATCGCCTTGTCGCCGACCGCAACACCCGGCACGTTGCTGACATCCACTGCAACCATGTCCATGGATACCCTGCCGACCAACGCGGCGCGGGCGCCTCGCAACAGCACCGGCGTGCCTTGGCGCAGACTGCGCAGCAGACCATCGCCATAGCCTGCGGCCAGAATCGCGACGGTGCTGTCACACGCTGCCGACCAGGTGCCGCCGTACCCGACCACTTCGCCCTGCAATACGCGCCGCACGGCGATGACGGTTGTCTCGAATGTCATTACTGGCCGCAGGCCAAACTTCGCTGCGGGCTCGCCGGGAAAGGGCGACACGCCGTACAACGACAATCCCGGCCTGACCCAGTCGCTCCGCGCTTCCGGCCAGCCCAGCGTACCGGCCGAATTGCCAATACTGGTGACGATGCGCTGGGCATCACTCAACGCGGCGCTCGCAGACAGCCCCGCTGACGCCAGCGCCGCATGGAAACGCGCTACTTGCTCCCGCGTCATCGGCGACTGGCGTTCGTCGGCGCGCGCCAGATGCGTGAGTGCCCGAATCTCCAGCGGCTGCGACCGCAATGCCCGCAATCGCCGCCAAGTGTCGGCGAACGTATCGGGCCGAAACCCAAGGCGATTCATGCCCGTATCGATCTTGAGCCACAGCGGCGCGCGCAATGCGACGCGTGACGATTCGAGCATGGCGAGCTGCGAGGCATCGTGGATCACGAGCTCGAACCCATGATGCACTGCCTCGGCGAGCTGCTCGGCGTCCGGCACGCCCTCGAGCAACACGATTGGTGCGCTGATGCCGGCGGCGCGCAGAGTCAGGCCTTCCTCCAGACGCGCGACTGCGAAGCTGTCGGCGTCGGCGAGCGCTGCAGCAACCGGCACCACGCCGTGGCCATAGGCATTCGCTTTCACGACTGCCATCACCTTGGCACCGCCAGCAGCGGTACGGAGCACGTTGAGATTGTTGCGCAGCGCGGCCGTATCGACGATCGCGCGAATCAGCCGCGTCAACGCAGCACGCCCTCGACGTAGGCGGGATCCTGGTAGCTCATGAACTTCGTGAGCTCACCCTTGAAGGTGAGCTGGAACGTGCCGGTCTCGCCATTGCGGTGTTTTGTAATGATGACCTCGGCAGCGCCTTTGTTGGGCGACTCGGGGTTGTACACTTCGTCACGATAGAGCATCAGGATGATATCGGCGTCCTGCTCGATACCGCCCGACTCCCGCAAGTCCGACATCACGGGCCGCTTGTTTTCGCGCTGCTCGACGCCACGGTTCAACTGCGACAAGGCGATCACTGGCACCGACAACTCCTTGGCGAGCGCCTTCAGGCCGCGCGAGATCTCGGCAATCTCCGTCGCCCGGTTCTCATTGGTGCCGGCGACCTGCATCAGTTGCAGATAATCGACGACCACGAGATCGAGTCCGTGTTCGCGCTTGATGCGGCGGGCCCGCGCGCGCAGTTCGGTCGGCGTGAGTGCCGGCGTCTCATCGATGAACAACTTGGCGTCACGCAACTGGCCGGAGGCGCCGACCAACCTATTCCAGTGTTCGTCATTGAGCTTGCCGCTGCGGATGGCCACCAGCGGCACCTGACCGATCGAGGCGAGCATGCGCATCAGCAACTGGTCTGACGGCATTTCCATACTGAACACGGCCACCGCCGCGCGCCCTTGCAGGTCGAGTGCCGCATTCTCGGCAATATTCATCGCAAAGGATGTCTTGCCCATCGATGGCCGGCCCGCGACGATCACGAGATCCCCTGGGCGCAGGCCGCCCGTGCGGCGATCGAAATCGATGAAGCCAGTACCGAGCCCGCGTAAGCCAGCCGGATTGCGCTGCCATTCGTCTATCTGGTCGATCAGCTTCGGCAATTCGTCGCGTGCCAGCACGTAGCCCCGACCGCGCGAGCTGCCTTCGGCAATGCGAAAAATGCTCTGCTCAGCACGCTCGACGAGTTCGCGCGCAGTCTCGCCTTCGTTCGAGAAGACCGAGCTCACGATCTCGTTACCACTCGATATCAATTCGCGCAGCAGCGCGCGTTCCTTGACGATCTCTGCGTACGCGCGCGCATTGGCGGCGCTCGGCGTGTCGCGCGTCAGTGTGCCGATATAGGCCAGACCGCCGGCCGCATCCAGTTCACCTTGCCGCTCGAGATGCTGCGATACGGTGACCACGTCACAAGGCTTGCCATCCTGCGCGAGGGTAGCGATCGCCTTGAAGATCAGTTGATGATCGGGCCGATAGAAATCCTCGGCACGCACCACGTCGCCCACGTTGTCCCAGGCGTTGCGATCGAGCATGACGCCGCCCAATACCGCCTGCTCCGCCTCGACCGAGTGCGGCGGCACGCGCCCCTCCAGACTGGCGTGCGGGCTGCGGCGAAACTTCGGATTGGTGGCCATCAGTTACGCACCGCCTTGGGTTTGCCGCCCAGTTCGCCGATCAGTCGCTCGCCGGCTGGTCTTCGGGCTCGATCAACACCAACAGATCAACATTGAGATCCGTGTGCAGATGCACCGTGACCGTGTGCTCGCCGACCGCCCGTAGCGGACCGTTCGGCAAGCGCAACTCGGCACGCGCGATCTGCTGGCCGGCGGCGGTTGCCGCTTCGGCGATGTCGGCGGTACCGATCGAGCCGAACAGCTTGCCCTCATTGCCGGCTTTGGCGGTCAGGGTCAGCTTGAAATCCTTCAGGCGCGCGGCACGGCTCTCGGCGTCCTGCAACTCAGCAGCGGCCTTCTTTTCCAGCTCCGCGCGGCGTGCTTCGAACTTCTTGATATTGGCGGCCGTCGCCAGCGTGGCTTTGCCGGTCGGCAGCAGGAAATTACGGCCATAACCCGACTTCACGTCGACGCGATCGCCGATCTTGCCGAGGTTGGCAACTTTGGTTAGCAGTATCACTTCCATGGCTGAAACCCTATCAATGCTGATCGGTGTACGGCAGCAACGCCAGGAAGCGTGCGCGCTTGATGGCGGTCGACAGCTGCCGCTGATAAAACGCCTTGGTGCCCGTGATACGGCTCGGAACGATCTTGCCGGTCTCGGTGATGTATTGCTTCAACGTGCCCAGATCCTTGTAGTCGATCTGCTTGACGTCGTCGGCCGTGAAACGGCAAAAACGACGCCGGCGGGAAAACGTGCGATTCATGTTCATGGTGCTGGATTTCTCTGTTTGGCGCGAGTTGGGTGACTGCTGCTGCGAGTTCAATCGCCGAGGCTGACATCGTCAGCGTCGGCCGAGCGTTCGCGGCGCCGGCCGCGGCGACCGCCGCCGTCGTCATCGTCATCGTCACGCATGCCTCGATCGTCATCGTCATCGTCACGACGCCGACCGTCGCCCTCGTCCTCGCCCTTGGCCATCGGCGAGGGTTCGGTGACCGCCTCGTCCATCGATACCACCAGATGCCGGATCACGGCATCGGAGAAGCGGAACGCGCCCGTCAACTCCGTGAGCGTGTTTTGATCGCACTCGATGTTCATCAGCACGTAGTGCGCCTTGTGAACCTTGGCGATCGGATAGGTGAGTTGACGGCGGCCCCAGTCTTCGAGCCGATGCACCGATCCGCCAGCGGCACTCAGGATGCCCTTGTAGCGTTCGATCATCGCAGGAACCTGCTCGCTCTGGTCCGGATGGACCAGAAACACGATTTCATAATGCCTCATGTCATCTCCTTGCGGATAAAGCCGCCTCTGCGAGGTGTACAAAGTGCGGCAAGGAGAACCAGGGACGGCCCGCGCCGTACCCTGCGTTCGTAAAGGGCGCGTAGCATAGGCAACGGGCGCCACTTACGCAACCGCATTGCCGGCGTCAATTGGCTGGTATGCGTTGCCGCAACGCCTCGTACAGCAGCATGCCGGCTGCCACCGATACATTGAGGCTTTCCACGGCCCCCACCTGCGGCAGCCGCACCAGCAAATCGCAGGTCTGGCGCGTCAGCTGACGCAGCCCGCTGCCTTCCGCGCCGAGAACCAGCGCCACGGGTCCCGTCAGGTCCGATTCCTGCGCCAGTTTGGCGGCGCCGGCATCCGCGCCGACGATCCACAGGCCCGCTTCCTTCAAGAGGCCGAGCGAGCGGGCCAGATTGGTCACCGCCACGACCGGTGTCGTCTCGGCGGCTCCTGCCGCCACTTTGCGAACCGTGGCATTGAGCTGCGACGCCCGATCCCGCGGCACCACGAGCGCGAGCGCACCGCAGGCGTCGGCCGTGCGCAGGCACGCGCCCAGATTGTGCGGATCCTGCACGCCGTCGAGCACCAGCACCAGTGGCGTCAAGGGACTGTCAGTGGACTGCGCTCGAGCCAGCGCCGCCAGCAGGTCGTCTTCGCCCCACGGTGCCAGTGGCCGGACGTCCGCGTACACGCCCTGATGCGCGACCTCGCCTAACAACTTCGTCAGTTGCGCGAGCGATACGCGCTCGACCGGCAGCCCGGCGCGCCGCGCGAGTTCGAGCACGGTGCGTGTGCGTGCATCGTCACGTTGCTCCGCGACACTCACCATAACTACTCGCTCCGCGCCGCGCTCGAGCACGGCCCGCACCGCGTGCCACCCATAAACGCGCTCTGTAGCCGCCATTCGGACGCCCTACTTGCGTCGCTTGCCGCGGCTGTTGCGGCCCGCGCCACGCGCTCCCTTGCCGCCCTTGACGCGACCAGACTTGCCACCGCGCGCGGCAGCTTTCGGACGGCTGGCGTGCCCCGCCTTGCCGTGTGCGTCGGTATGGTGCGGCTTGGCCTGCTGGCGCGACGGCCGGCTCGGCGCCACCGGTTCGGCCAGCGTCGTGTCGAGCTGCAGATCCACCAGGCCCTCGACGGGGTTGGCGCCGGTCACCACGACATGCACGTGCACCCCGATCGCGAGCCGCTGCTTCTTGTTGGCGCCGATCCACGCGCGGCCCTGCTCCTGCAGCGTGAACTCGTCATCGCGCAAGGCGTCCGTGTGCAGCAGGCCGTCGATGCCAAGGCCGATGAGCTGCACGAAGCAGCCGAACTCCACCACGGTTGTGACGAGCCCTTCGAATGTCTGGCCGATCCGATCGCGCAGATAGACACACTTCAGGAACGACTCGACGTAGCGATCGGCCTCGTCGGAGCGCTTCTCGAGCCGCGACAGGTCGGCGCCCATGATAGACAGGCGTTCGGCATCGAGACGCACGCCGTGCGGGTCTTTCGGCGCCAGCATGGCGCGCAGCGTACGATGCACGACGAGGTCGGGATAGCGCCGAATGGGCGAGGTGAAGTGCGCGTACTGCTCGAGCGCCAGGCCAAAATGACCGATGTTGGTAGGTTGATAGACCGCCTGCTGCATCGAGCGAATGACCAACGACTCGATCAATGGCCGCTCGGGCGACTGCCCGAGCCTTTCGGTGATGGCGCGCAGGTCGCGCGGCTGCAGATTCTCAGCGGGTATCTCCGCAGCAACGCCCAAAGCCGCGAGCGAACCGAGCAATACGTCGAGCTTGCGCTCCTCCGGCTCGCCATGCACCCGATAGAGCGTCCCCACCTGCCGGCGTTCGAGTTCGCGCGCCACCGCCACGTTGGCGAGGATCATGCACTCCTCGATCAGTTTGTGCGCCTCGTTGCGCGAGTGCAGCCGGATGGCGGCGATCTGGCCGTTGCGGTCGATGTCGAGCTGCGCTTCCGGCGCATCGAAATCGAGCGCACCTCGGCGATGCCGCGCTTTGAGCAGCGCCTTGTAGACATCGACCAATGGCTCGATCTTGCTGACTACTGCACCTAACGACTGACGCGTCTTGTCGTCGCGCTCGAACAAGGCGGCGAACGCCTGGTCGTACGTGAGACGGGCAGCGGATCGCATCACCGCCGGGTAGAACCGCGCGTCGCCCAATTTGCCGCCGCGACTCACCTGCATGTCGGCCACGAAGCAGAAGCGATCCACGTCAGGCTCCAGCGAGCAGAGCCGGTTAGAAAGTGCCTCGGGTAACATCGGCAAGACACGCGACGGAAAGTAGACAGACGTGCCCCGCTCCCGCGCATTCGCGTCGAGCGCCGTGCCCGGCCGAACGTAGTAGCTCACGTCGGCGATCGCCACGAGTACGCGGAAGCCCTGCGCGGTCGCTTCCGCATAGACCGCGTCGTCGAAATCCTTGGCATCGGCGCCATCGATCGTGACGAGCGGCAGCTCGCGCAGATCCACGCGGCGAGCGGCCTCAGCCGCGTCGACTTTCTGCCCATAAGCGTCTGCTTCGTGCTGGGCCTCCGGCGGGAAGTCCACCGGCAGGTCGTAACGTGCGATGGCTGCCTCGCTCGCCAGCTCCACCGGCCGCGCCGGATCCAGCCGCTTCGAGACACGTGCCTTGGGTACGTCGCCATCATTGCCGTAGCTCGTGATCGCCGCGATCACCCAGTCGCCATGCTTGGCACCCGCCAGATCCCCCGGCGCCACCATGCAGCGCAGACTCAGGCGCCGATCAACCGAAGTGGCGAAGGCACTGCGCCCCTGCACCTCAATCGAGGCGAGAAATGCCGTCGTGCCGCGCGTCAGCACGCGTTCCAAACGACCGGAGAGGCGGCCGCTGCGGTCTTCAACCACGCTGACGCGAACCCGATCGCCGTGCGACACACCGCGCATCTGACCAGGTGGCAGAAACACGTCCGCCTCCTGCCCTTCCACCTTGACGAAGCCAAAACCGGCCCGGTTGGCGGTTACCACACCTTCGAGTTGCCGCTCACCCGCGTGACTGGCAGACCGCCTGCCAGACGAGGAATCACGCTTGGCGGACTTGCTGGATGATTTTCGACGTTGCTTCAATTGACAGGTCCTGTTCTCGAACGTAGATTGCTGCGCCCCATCCTAAGCCCGGGTGGCGGAATTGGTAGACGCACTAGCTTCAGGTGCTAGCGGGTAACACCGTGGAGGTTCGAGTCCTCTCCCGGGCACCATTAGAAACAAAAACTTACGAGGTCTATCTCGGTTCTTTCTGTGGGCGACTCCGGTTCCCAGTCGCGCCGCGTAGCCGCCGAGCAAGTTCGACGGGAGCGAAGGATATCGGGTTTTCCGTGTGAGCAGGCGTCAGTCTGCCGCGCATTGCTGACCGAGCGGGCCTGGCATTGCCTGAAGTTATGGCGACGAGCCCTCATGGGGCTTGCCGGTAACGCGCCGCCTGAACGACGATCCATGGCATGGACACCTTCTCGCGCGCGACGCCGGCCGGGCGCATCGCTGCCAATCGATGATGAGGCAGACTCCCGATCGGGTGATCGTGCGCGAGGTTGGCATGCGCGACGGATTGCAGAGCATCACGACGATCCTGCCAACCGACCGCAAGAAGGAGTGGATGGCGGCAGCCTGCGCGGCCGGGCTACGCGAGATGGAAGTCGGCTCATTCGTGCCCGCCAAATTGGTACCGCAACTTGCGGACACGGCCGACGTGCTTCGATATGCCAAGACCATGCAAGGCCTGTTCGCATCAGTGCTGGTGCCAAACCTGCAGGGCGCCGAACGCGCGTTCGATGCTGCCGCCGATCTCATTATCCTGCCGCTCTCGGCGAGCCGCGCGCATAGTCTGGCGAACCTGCGTCGCTCACCGGATGACGTCGTGACCGAACTCGGGCGCATCCGGGGCGCACGCGACGCCGCCGGTGCCGGCACGAAGATCGAGTGCGGTATCGGTACTGCCTTCGGCTGCTCGATCCAGGGAGACGTGCAAGCTTCCGAGGTACTGCGGCTCATGCAAGCAGCGCTCGACGCGGGCGCGGACTGCGTCAGTCTCGCGGATACGGTTGGCTACGCGAATCCTGCGGCGGTCAGCCGACTGTTCGAAGCGGCCCTACGGATTGTCGGCGAGCGGTTCTGGTGTGCGCACTTCCACGACACGCGCGGCCTGGCGCTCGCCAATGCGGCCGCCGCACTGGCCCTCGGCGTCAGGCGCTTCGACGCCTCGCTGGCCGGCATCGGCGGCTGTCCGCAAGCGCCGGGCGCGAGCGGCAATGCAACGACGGAAGATCTCGTCTTCATGCTGGACGCCATGGGATACGAAACCGGTATCGACGTGCGGGCGTTGCTGGCGCTGCGCCAGCGCGTTGTCCAGTGGATTCCGGATGAGGCGACCTATGGTTCGCTGTGGCGTGCGGGGATTCCGAAAACGACTGGAGTGGCCGCATGAACGCCGAGCAGTCCGCGTCGTTGCCATTGGCAGGAGTCCGCGTCGTGGAGTTCACCCACATGGTGATGGGTCCGGCATGCGGCATGATTCTCGCCGACCTCGGTGCCGAGGTGATCAAGGTCGAACCGCCCGGCGGCGACAAGACACGCAATCTGCCTGGGCTCGGACGCGGCTTCTTCCGCACCTTCAATCGCAACAAGAAGAGCATCGTGCTCGATCTGCAGTCGGCGAACGGTCGCGAGACGGCGTTGGCTTTGATCGCCGAGTGCGACGTACTGCTGGAGAACTTCCGGCCCGGCATGATGGCAGGGCTCGGGCTCAGCTATGAAGCGCTCGCCCCTGAGAACCCGCGCCTCGTGTATGTCTCGCACAAGGGTTTCCTGCCCGGGCCATACGAGAACCGTACGGCGCTGGATGAGGTCGTGCAGATGATGGGCGGTCTCGCCTACATGACAGGGCCCGAGGGACGCCCGCTGCGCGCCGGCACGAGCGTCAATGACATCATGGGCGGGATGTTCGGCGCGATCGGCGTGCTGGCCGCGCTGCGCGAGCGAGAGCGTACCGGCCGAGGTCAGGAGATCCAGAGCGCGCTGTTCGAGAACTGTGCCTTCCTGTGCGCCCAACACGTGCAGCAGTTCTTGATGAGTGGTGAGCCTGCGCCGCCGATGCCGTCGCGCGTTTCGGCGTGGAGCGTCTACGATGTATTCAAGCTCGCCGGCGACGAGCAGCTGTTCGTGGCGGCGACGAGCGACCGTCAGTTCCAGACTCTCTGCAAGATACTCGGTCGCGCAGATCTGGTGGCAGATCCGGACCTGGCGACCAACGCGCAGCGCGTGGCACGGCGACCGCAGCTATTGGATACGCTGGCGACGACCATGGCGACGATGACCAAGGACGAACTCGCCGCGAAACTCGAAACGGCCGGGCTGCCCTATGCGCCTATCGTGCGGCCCGACCAACTGGTCGACGATCCGCATCTGCGCGCCAGTGGCGCATTGGCACCGATGATCGCCGAGGACGGCACCGAGACCCAGGTGCTGTTGTTGCCGCTGACGATGGGCGGTCACAGGCCGGGGGTACGGATGCCTTTGCCGCAGATCGGCGAGCACACCGAACAGATTCTCTCTGCTCTGCGAGTGGCTCGCCCGACATGACAACGCGCAAGGTTTCGCTCACACCCGGCAAGCGAGTGCTGTTTCTGACCAAGGACCCGGACTTGATCCGCCGCCAGTTGACCGGCGAACTCGACCTCACGATGGACGATGTCTCGATCGATCAACTGCTCGACGACGTCAACACCGATGTGATGACCCCGGCGTGGACGTGCTTCGATCACGAGCCCGAGCAGATCGCGCGCAACGCCTATGCAGGACTGATCGTAGGCGGAGAGCGCCTGTTTCGCGAAGACGCGCTGCGCGACGGGAATTTCGAAGTCATCGTCTCGGGATATCGTAAAGGCACCGGATCGTCGCGTGAGACGGCGGTGCAGGCCGAGAAATGGAGTGGCATCCGGATCGCGATCGCCGCCTCGTTCGCGCCGATTCACGCGCGCAACAACATCTGCCAGGGCGTGCTGATGGCCGATCATGCGGTGCTGCGCCGCTTGCAGGCCGGCGAAGCCGTGTCACTCGAGACGTTCATGGCAGGACGCGACGCCGTCGAGCGCGAGATCATCGCGGCGGGCGGCCTGTTCAATTACTCACAACAGCTCGCGACCGGCGAACGACAGCCGCCGGTGTTGCCGGCGCGCGCGCCGCGGCCACTGACGATCGCCGAAAAGATTCTCGAGCGTCACTTGCTGGCGTCGCCGGGTCACGGCGTCCTGCGACCCGGGGATGCCGTGGTCGTTAGTGTCGACAGCGGCTACTCGCACGACTACACGAGTGCCCAGGTGCATCATTTCCTGCGTGAGGAATACGGACCCGAGTACAAAGTGCGCAACCCGGCGCGCTTCGCGGCATTCGAGGATCACCTGGTTTACGCGGATGAGGTGCCGCAACTGCAGGCATTCGCGCCGAAGATCGAACGCCTGCGCCGGTTGCAGCGCGAGTTCCAGCGTCACACGGGTGTGCGCGACTACGCCGCGACTGCTGGTGTCTCGCCCGGGATTTGCCACCAGGTCGCGCGCGAGGCATTGATCGAGCCTGGTGATTTCGTCCAGGCTACCGATTCGCACACCTGTATGGGGGGCGCGAGCAATGCGCTCGCCTGGGGTGTTGGCGCAACGGAGTACGCTGCTCTGCTGCACTCCGGCATGACGGCTGTCACGGTGCCTGAGTCGATCCGCTTCGAACTGCACGGACGACTCGCGTCGAACGTCACGGCGAAGGATGTGATGCTGCACATCCTCGCGACTTTCGCGCGCGCGCAGCAAACGCTCGGCCGCGTCATGGAGTTCGGTGGTCCTGGGCTTGCGAGCCTGCCAGTGGACGAGCGCGCCACACTCGCGAACATGGCAACCGAATGCGCCGCCCGCACGGGCGTGTTCGAGGCCGATGAGGCGTTGTTCGACTGGTTAGTCGAGCGGCGTCCCGGTGGCGATGTGCAAGCCTGGCGCCGGCGCGCCGTCGCACCCGATGCCGATGCGCACTACGACGGCGGCGTGCATCGCATCGAGCTGGGCGCGATCGAACCGATGGTTGCCACACCCGGCGATCCCGATCGCGGCATCCCCTCGGATCCGGGCAATGGTGAGCGCGTCGCCGCTCTGGGCGATATCCGGATCGACATCGCCTACGGCGGATCCTGTACTGCCGGCAAGCACACGGATCTCGATCTTTACGCCCAGGTCGTGCAACGAGCGGTCGCGGCAGGCCGTCGCGTCGCCCCGGGGGTTCGATTTCTGATTCAGTATGGTTCGGCGGACGTCGAAGCCTACGCTCACCGCAAAGGCTATGTCGCGCTGTTCGAGCGCGCCGGCGTACGCACCATCAAGCCGGGCTGCGGTGCCTGCATTGGCTGCGGTCCTGGCACGTCGGAGCGGGCATCGCAGGTCACCGTCTCGGCGATCAACCGCAACTTCAAGGGTCGTTCGGGGCCGGGCGCGTTGTGGCTCGCATCGCCGCTGACGGTCGCCGCAAGCGCCTTCGAAGGCCGAATCACCGCCTGGTCCGAGAATCTCTGGAGTGGCGAGCATGGCTGAACCGCTGGTCGTCCTGCTGTACTCCAGTCGGTTCGTCTCCGACGAGGCGCTCGCGCTGCTCGGTGAACTCGTGCCACCGGGCTTTCGCTGGCTGCCGGTCGAACAAGGCGCGGGCCGCGACGCGCGGGCGGCAGCCTTCGCGGCGGCGAACTACATCTTCGGTTACTTGGGCGATCCGACAACGGACGAACTCGACACCGCCCGGCATCTGCGCCTGTTCCAGCTCCTGAGCGCTGGCTATGACTGGCTCGATGTCGAGGCATTCCGCAGCCGTGGCATCCCGTTGGCCAACAACGAAGGCAGCAACGCCGTCAGCACAGCTGAACATGCGGTGCTGCTGATGCTGGCACTGCTGAAGCAACTGCCGCAGCATCATGCCGCTACCGTCCGCGGCGAGTGGCTCGCGATGGCCCACGCTATGCAAATGTACGAGTTGCGCGGCAAAGTGGTCGGGCTCGTCGGCTTCGGCAATATTGCGCGCCAGGTCGCAAGACGCGTGCACGCGTTCGACGCTGTCGTGCGCTACTCGAAACCGCAGCGCGCATCGAGCGAGCTCGAGCAGCCGAGCGGAGCGCAGCATCGCAGCCTCGACGAACTGTTCTCCGAGAGCGACATCATCAGCCTGCACGCGCCGCTGACACCCGCGACCCGCGGCATGATCGATGCGCGCGCGCTCGCGCGTATGCGCCGCGGCAGCTGGCTGATCAACACGGCGCGCGGTGCGCTCGTTGACGAGACGGCTTTGGTCGAAGCGCTCGTCGACGGCCACCTCAGCGGCGCGGGCCTCGACGTGTTTGCGCATGAACCGGTGGACCCGGGCTCGCCGCTGCTGCGACTGCCGAACGTGGTACTGACGCCGCACGTCGCGGGCAGCACGCGCGATACCTGGCTACATCGCATGGCGGCAGCGTGGACCAACGTCAGGCGCATCGAGGCAGGCGAGGAACCAGCTTCGCGGATCGTCTAGACCTGCAGCGACGGTCAGTCGCGCAAGGCACGCCACACGATCACGGGCGTGACCAGCCAGGCGAGCAGCGTAAAGTAGGCGACGAAGAACGCGAGCATGCCCGCAAAAGTCCAACGGTCTGGCAGGACGCCCGCTGCCGACAAGGCGTAGCACAGCCCGTAGGTCAGCGGCACGAATAGCAGCGTCACGATGAGTGCCAGCACGATACCGCGCAACAGTACGTTGCCAGGCAGCGCGGCGCCGACGCGTGAACCTTCGCCGGGGGCGAGCCGACCCACCGCACCCCGCCGGACTCGCGCACGGATGACCAGCGACAGTACGATCGTCACCAACAAAGTGAAATTGAACGTGCCCGGCAGTATCCCGAAGATCCCATCCGGCGCTGCGGCGAGCGGCTCGATGCTCGCCTGACCTCGAAAGATCAGCCAAGTGAGCACCGCGGCGATCACGATGGTGGCCAGGGTATTGGCGACGGTTTCGCGGCGTACCATCGCCGCCTGCTCGGCAGGCGCCACACTGGAATCGACTGTCATGTGTTCATGCTCCAGCCGGGAGGCCGCAGCGGCAAGCTCCTTGAGTGCCGGCCGCCATAACTCCCGGTAGCAGGCGTTGCATCGGCCGCGATTTCAATTTATATAGATCGAGTCAGCCATTACTATCGTTTATGCCGAGGCCCACATGGAATTGCTCGATTCTAGACGCCTGCGACACTTCCTGGCGGTATACGACCTGCGCAGCATCGGCCAGGCTGCGGAGAAGTTGTTCCTGACGCAGCCTGCACTGTCCAAAAGTATCCGCCAGCTAGAGGAAGATCTCGAAATCAAGTTGTTCGATCGCACGGCACTCGGCGTCGTGCCGACCGTGTATGGCGATGCGCTCGCGCAGCACGCACGCGTTATTCGTTCCGAAATGCGGCATGCCGAGACGGCGATCGCGAATCTGCGGGGGGCTGTCAAAGGACATGTGACGATCGGCGTCGGGCCCAGCGTCGCCTCGAGCCTGATGCCGCTCGCCACCGAGAAACTGCGCAAGACCAAGCCGGGGATTCATCTCACCATCATCGAGGGACTGGTCGATACCATCTTGCCGGCGTTGCGTCGTGGCGAGCTCGATCTCGCTGTCGGCGCCTGGCCGCGGGTCGCCGACAGCGACATCACAGCCGACACGCTGGTACACGATCGCATCTGTGTCGTGGCCTCACCCAAGCACCCTCTGGCTCGCAAGCGCAGCGTGCAGTTGTCAGACCTGCTGGAGTACCCCTGGATCCTACCGCCCGAATCGCAACGCTGGCGACAGATCCTGGAGGAGACATTTTTCGCCAAAGGCCTGTCGCCGCCAGTGCCGTCGGTCACCAGCAACTCGACCAGTTTCATCCGGACCGTGCTGCTCGACGGGCAGTCGCTCAGCTACCTGCCGCTGCAAAGCCTGCCGGTGCGCACCCGCACCAGTACGCTGGTGGCGCTGGCGGCCGACGAATTGTCACGCGATGTCGAAGTGACGATCTCGCGCCGCGAGCGCGCCGTCCTGTCACCCTCAGCGCACGCCTTCATGGGCGTCATCCGCGAGATCGCGGCCGATACCGAGGCGAAACTCGATGCCTAGCCTGGTCTTCGGTTCGGCCGGTTCGCGAGCGTTAGCGCAGGTACTCCCGCGCCGGATGCGCCCGCGGATAGCTCCGTACGAACTGTAGCCAGCGCCCCAACTGTTGATCCGCCTTGGTCAGATTGCGCGCCGAAAAGTGTGCGGTATCGATCAGCGGATAGTCCTCTTGCACCATGGTGCCGAAGCGACGTTGCAGGATCTCGAGAATCTCGGGCGGATTGGGATCGTCCTGCGGCAGGATCACCGACGTGTAGATGTCGCATTCGCCCGGCTTTGGCAGCCCGAACGGTGCTACCAACCCAAAGCGCCGTTTGCCCAACCAGCCATGTACGAAGAACACACTCATGCCGGTGAGTGTGGGCGTGAACTCGAACTGCTGGCCGTCGACGCGCGTGCGCATCGTGTAGCGAAAGCCGTTGTCGTTCCACTCCATGGTGGAATGCGCGTGCGGTACATCGAAATCGAAACCATGCAGCAACAGGAAATGCTGCCAGTCAGGCGTGTTGGCCATCATCGTCCACGGATCACAATGGATGCGCACGACCGGCGCGGGATAGGCGACTGCCTCGTCCACGCCGATATGTAGATCCGGCAAGGCCCAGTCCGCCTGTTCGCCATTGAACGCAAACACGACGCCGTAGCGTTCCGCCGTCGGGAACTCGAACAAGCGCGCACGCGGTGGTGGCGGATCGCCGCTGCCAGTCTTGACGCAACGGCCCGCCGCGCCATATTCCCAATGATGGAACGGGCAGCGCAGCGTGTTGCCTTCGACTTTGCCGTGCGCCAGATCGACGCCGAGGTGCGCGCAATACGCCGACAACACCCGCGCTACGCCATCGTCGCCGCGCATGATGACGATACGTCCGTCGAGAAACCCGCGGCCGATGACCGCGCCCGGTGCAACGTCAGTCGAATAACAGACCGGAAACCACGAGCGCGAAAACCCACCTTCACCCTCGGGCGGCACCCGCAATGCCTGTGCAGGCACGCCGCCCTCGCCGCTCGAAGTCATTTTTCCGTCATGACTTCGCCGGTGACGTTGTCGACGATCACCGGTGTGTCGAGCAGCGTGATCTCCGGCTCCGACCCAGTCTGTTCCTTGATCTTGGCACGCGCAAAAGCGTAGAACTTCTCCGCGTCCGCACGGTTCTCCCACAGGTAGATGCCCATGCCGTAGCCCTCTTCGAAATTGAGGCAAATGTACTTGCGAACGAGCCCCGGGCGACCCTTGTAGACCGGGATCGTCTCGTGGATCTCTTCGATCGCCTTTTCTTTCGTGAGGCCGGGACGCAGTTTGAAGCGGGAGATTCCTGTGATCATCTTGCTCAGTCTCCTAAAGTCTATTCCACGGTTGGCAGGAACGGCACCATGCCGAGCCGCAACAGCTCGCGGGTGAAATCGCAGGAATAGCCGATCCACGCGTCGTTCAGCCAGCGCGCTGTCGGATACTCCTCAGTGATCCCACAGGCGCCGAGGATCTGCAGGGCACGCTCGGCATTGCGTATCGAGGCATCGACCGCGAGCGTCTTGGCGAGCGGCGACTTGATGGTTGCCGAGCGCATTGGATCCAGATCGCAATCGAGGGCGGCGTCCCAGACGGCGAGTCTGGCGACATGGTAGTCGGCATACATGTCGGCCAGCTTCAGGGCCACCGACTGATGCTGAATGATCGGCACACCCATGCTGTGGCGCTTCTTGGCGTAATCCAGCGCGTACTCGTAGCTGGCCCGCGCCAGACCCACGTAAGCCGCAGCCAGACCAATCGGCATCTGCGGCAGGCTGCCCATGACGCGTGCGCCGGCACCCTCGCCACCTAACAGGCGGGTCGCGGGCACCGTGACATTGTCGAGATACACCTCGGCATGGTGACCGGTGAGCCAGCCACTCATGCGCGTGCGCGGTCCGGTCTCGAGGCCCTTGGTCCCGGCATCGACGAAGAACACCGAAATGCTCTCCCACAATGGCTTGTCGGTGCTCGTGCGCGTGAGCACGAAGTAGTGATCGGCGATGCCCGCGTTGGTGACGAAGGCCGACTTCTGACCGTTGATTACATAGTTGCTCTGCGCACGCCGCGCCTGCGTCTTGATCCCCATCTTCGGGCTCGGATCCTGTGTGAACAGCTCCGAACCGGCGACGTTCGGCTCGCTCAGTGCACCCGACAGAACGGTCGGTCGGGACGTGATCATGCCGAGCAGCTCGCGCCTCTGGTCGGCGGTGCCGGCGACGGCAATGATCAACGGTACGGTCATGTTGAGCGCAAACAGGTCCGCGGCGATCGCCACGTCCGCCGCACCCAGTTCCTCCAGCAAGATCGCGGCGTCGATCATCCGGTTGCCGCCACCCCCATACTCTTCGGGCAACAACATGCGCGTGAAACCGAGCTCCCAACCGCGCTTGAACATTGCGACGCAATGGTCCCAAGGCTCACAACCCGGCTCGCGCGCCACCCGTTCGGCGACCGGTTTGATCTCAGCGCGTGCAAAGTTGCGCGCGGTCTGCTGTAGCAACTGCTGGTCATCGGTGAGCGTCAGGTCGATCATGACATCACCAGTTCGTCGCGGGCGGGATATGCGCCATGTAGGGAACCCCGAGCTTCTCGAAGCCAGCTTGTGTGCCGTAGACGACATCCACTGCATCGCTGCGCAGGACGAAATAGAAGAATGGCGCCGGCGGACCTTGCCAGCCCGCAGGGTTGCCCTTCTGCATGACGCCTACGAAGGCGGTGCGCTCTGCAGCATCGAGTTCATCGAAACGCTGGTCATGCTGCGTCTGGCAACTGGCATCGACCGCCGCCAAACACGGTTGGTAGAACGCGGCGTACGGCGGCGGCACATCCAGGTAGCGCAGCATCAACAAGCTGTCGGCCGGCGGCGCGGCCAGTTGGTGATCGAGATAGTGGGCCAGCCCTTCGGCGGCTGCGCCTGGCAGCAGCGTGTCGCCCAAGGCCTCGAGCGTACGCTGTTCACTTGCGCTCAGCACGACGAGTGGCACCGACTGCGCACGCGCGTCACGGGGGCGCAGCATGACCAGCGACCCGGCGACCTGGTAGGCCAGCAGACCCAGCGCACCACCACGCAAGAATTGACGCCGATCGACACTCACCGCAGCACCTCTACTTTCTGACCAGCAGAACGGTCTTGCCGCGCGCGCTGCCGGAGTCCGACTTGCGATGCGCGCTGGCGACGTCGGCCAGCGGCAGCACGTTCTTCACCACCGGCTTCAAGCGACCCTGCTCGAACATGGGTCGGACGTACTCGAGCACGTCACCACGCTGCTCGAAGGCGACGACGTGCCGCGTGACACCGTGCTCCTTGCAGAGTCGTGCCGAATGCTCGATCTCCAACTTGTCTTCGCGCAACACGACCAGCATGCGGGCGCCGCGCTTCATGAGTGGATAGCAATCGAGATTGGTCTGCCCACCGATCGGATCGAAGACGACGTCCACGTTGTTCAGGATCTTGGTGAAGTCCTGCTTCTTGTAATCGATCACGATGCTGGCGCCCAGACCGCGGACGAAATCCACCGCGTCGGTGCTGCAGGTCGCCGCGACCGTGGCGCCTAGTGCGGCGGCCAGTTGCACGGCGGCACTACCCACACCGCCCGCACCACCATGTACGAGCACCAGCTCACCTGGGCGCGTCAGCGCCATGTCGACGATGCCCATCCAGGCGGTCTCGTAGACCATCGGCAACGACGCGGCTTCGGCATACGACAAGTTGGCTGGCATGTGCCGCACGTTGTCTGCGCGAATGGCGATGCGCTCGGCGTAACTGCCCCAGCGCATCGTATCCTGCATGCCGTAGACCTTGTCACCGACTTCGAGACCCCAAACGGCAGCACCCTTCTTCGCAACCACCCCGGCAAAGTCGTTGCCGAGCACGTGCGGCAGCGGGAACGGATAGAAGCGCTGTAGCCAGCCCTTGCGCAATTTGCATTCGAACGGATTGAAACCGGCGGCGTGAACATCCACCAGGACATCTTGCGGGCCGATCTCCGGATCCGGGGCGTCGCGCAGGGCCAGCACGTCAAAATCATCACTGTAGCGTTCCAACAATACTGCTTTCATCGTCGCACCTTGAATACTGATAGTAGGTAGTCGTTATTCATTGAGATGGGATCCGGACCAGCTGCTTGCCGATCGGATCGCCCGTGAACAGCGCAGCGAAGGCGCTCGGCGCCTGCTCCAGTCCGTCTACGGTATGTTCTTCATTGATGATACCGCCAGCTACCAGCAGCTCGACCAGCTCGCGCTGTGCGTCGCCGAAGTGTGCTACGAAATCAGCGATCAGGAACCCGCGCAGTTCTGCCCGACGATGGATCACACGAAAAATGCGGCCATATTCAGCGGGAGGGGCACCTTGCGTGTTGTAAGCGGATATATAGCCGAACGCAATGATGCGCGCGTGCACCGCGATCTGTTCCATCACGGCGTTGTGCAAGGCGCCACCGACCGAGTCGAGGAAGACATTGACCCCATTGGGGGCGGCTGCCGCCAGATCAGCCGCAAGGGTCTGTGACTGATAATTGACGACCGCATCGGCGCCAAGTCTGTCGCGGACGAAGGCCGCCTGTTTGTCGCTGCCAACGATGCCGATCGTGCGGGTGCCGATGTTCCTGGCGAGCTGGATCGCAATCGAACCGACCGAGCCAGCCGCGGCGGCGACGACGACGGTCTCGCCCGGCCGTACCTTGGCAGCGGCATTCACCAGGCACCAGGCCGTCGTGCCGGACGGACCTAACACACCCAGCGCCGCCTGTATGGGACCGCGCGTTGGGTCGACTTTGCGCAGCTGTGCTCCTGGCAGTACGGCGTACTCCTGCCACCCAAGTTCACCCGCGACGATATCGCCGGCTTGATAATCTGCATGCCGCGACTCGCGCACTGTACCCACGCCACGCCCGAGTACCACGTCACCCAGCGACAGCGGGGGTGGCTCGCGCGCTGTGGGATTCATGCGCATACGGGGTGCCGGATCCATCGACAGGAAACTCGTCTCGACCAGCACCTCGCCAACACCCGGCGAGCTCAACGCCCGCTCGACCAACTCGAAGTCCGATGCTCGCGGCATGCCCTGCGGATAGGCCCGCAGCAGAATGCAGCGTTGCGAGCCACCCGGCACCTACGCACCCATGGTAGCGGCAACGGCACCGCGAGGCAGAGCACGCGCGGCATGAGTACGCAGGAAGTCGAGCAGTACCGCATTGAACTCAGCCGGACGATCCATGTTGCTGATATGTGAGCCGCCCTCGAGCATCACGAAGCGACTGTTCTCGATACGCTGGGCCATCGCCGCAGCATACTCTGGCGTGGCGATGCGATCGTGCTCGCCCACGATGACGAGCGTGGGCACCTTGATTTTCTCGAATGCCGGAAAGGCTGTATAGCGAGTCACTGCGTCCAGCGTCTTCAGATAGGAGTCACGATGCAGGACCGACAAACTCTCGATCATCGCGTCGCGCACGGCGGCGGGGGTTGCGGGACCGATCAAGGTCGCCACCACTTCCGGCGCGATATCCTGCGGCGAGCGGCCCTCAAGCAGCGGCTGCTTGCGCATTTGCAGGAATTTCTCCACCTCGGCGGGGCTCGCGACTCTGGCAGAGCCCGCGCTGGTGTCCGCGAGCGTCAGTGTCGCCACGCGGTCGGGATGTCGCCCGACGAAATCGATGGCGATCCGGCCGCCCATCGAAACACCGACCAGATGCGCCGAGTGCGCATCGAAAGCATCGAGCACCCGCAGCAGATCACCCGAGAAATCTGCGAAATCCAGCTCGCCTTCGTAGTCGTCACTCTCGCCGTAACCGCGCGCATCCCAGGCGGCCGCGGTGAACTCGGCACCGACGACATCCAGTTGCGGATACCAGTTGGTGCGATTGCCGCCGATACCGTGCAGGAACAGCACCAACGGCCCGGAACCGGTCAGCTCTACCGCGACGCGCGGCTTGGGCTCCACCCATACTCTGCGACGCGCCGACGGTCGCTCTGCGCGCGACAAACTCATGCAAGCTCGCCCTGCAATACGCCATCGCGCGTTACTGGTTTGCCGTCGAGCTCTATCGTGCAATGCCGGATCGGCAGATCGAAATGTCCCAGCGTGTGACGATTGGCTGATGGATTGGCGCCGGTGGAATAGAGAAAATTGCCCGCGAAAGCGCGCAGCTCGGTCGCGTTGATCTCAGCCTTGTCGTACATCACTAGCGCATCCCAGCGAGCGCCCGGGTTCATGCCCCAGCCGACGTGCGATACGCCGTACGAATTGCGGTCGCCCCAGGCCGAGAAATAGCTGCGCATCAGTTCTGCATCGAGGCCGGTGCCGGCCACGTCGACCACGAAGTCGTCCTCGATCGTCAATCGAATCGGCGACTCGAGGTAACGCTTGAAGGTGATGTTGACGTCACCCACGTCCATGACCAGCGTACCGTTGATCGAATGCGCAGGCGGAAAGCAGCTGCAGATGCCGCCAGGCCAGCTCGACAGCTGGCCAGGATCGAAACTCGCGCCGAAATTGCCGCCGACGCGGGCGCCTTCCATGACGATCTCGAGATCGGTGCCGGCCTTCGACGTAACGCGCATGCGCTTGGCCTGCTGCATCATCTCGCGGCCCTTCTGCACTTTGGGCCATAGTGCCGGGTCGGTCTTCAGCCGCTCGAGCGCCTCGGGGTGCTCGTTGCTGATATACATCGCCCGCACCCCGGACCCTAACAACTTGGGCGTCTCGGGCGCATGCATGATGCCTTCGACGGTGCAATCGGCGACGAACTTCACGGCGAGCAACGCCGCCATCACCGGCTCGAGACCCTGGATCGCGTGCGACGAGCCCGTGGAGCGCACCGGTACCGGCGCTTCGAGCGCGGGTGTCGGGATGACGATATGGAATGGTCGCGCACCAATGCGCTGCAGCGCGAGCTCGGCGAGCTGCACGTTGATCTGCCGCGATTGCGACTCCGACAGGATCGCGACGATCTCACCCGCCTCGACTTTACAGAGGCGGAACACGTCCGCGAACGTATCGATCCACTTGCCTTCAATACGGTCGTTCAGCATCCGCTGCCTCCTCGAGGGTCTGGCAGCATTCTGTTCGTCCGCGGGCCAGCGGCCAAATTCATTTTCTCCTCGGCCCCATAACCGTGAGCGTCACTCGCCCGAGGCTCGAGTACTGTGCGACGACGGAATCGCCGGCCGCCATGGGAATCGGGGGTGTCATGGCGCCACTCGCGACCAGATCACCTTGCTTGAGCGCGCGCTGCTGCTGCGACAACGCGTTGGCCAGCCACACTAGCGAACGCAGCGGGTCGCCCAGCACCACGTTCGCCGTACCGCGCGCCACTTCGCGGCCGTTGTGCGTCAACTGCACGGTTTCCCGCCGAAACGACCGTCCCCTGATGAGCACCCCCGGCGTGCCGCGAACCAGCGCCTGGGTCACCCCATTGTCAGCAATCAGGCACAGTCCACCCACTTCGAAGGGCTTGGCGTACGACGGTCGATTGATCTCGAGCAGCGGGACCACGCGGGCGACGGCGTCGCGCACCTCGGCAACTTTGTAGGGCTCGCGGCGCGCCGGCAGGCCGCGACCGAGAACGAATCCCACTTCGGCCTCGACGGTGCAGCCGTCACAATGACTCCAATGCGAATCATTCGCGAGTATATTGTTCGCGAGCACCCGCCCGTAGAACGGCTCCGCGAGTCCGAGCATCTTCTGACCGGCAGTGGAGGTTGCGCCTACCTTGTAACCACGCACCTCTCCCAGCGACGGGCGCAACGCCGCGACGATCTCATCGGCGATTGCATACGCCGCATTGGCGTCGGCAGGGCGTACTGCTGCCGGGATATCCCCAAGCAAGGCGCCACCTTGCCGGACACGCAGCAGACTGGCCGCCAATTTCGAATGTTTCACGACGATTACCTCTGCAGCCATTCAGCCAGCGTCGTCGACGGCGCACCGAGCAAGTCGTTAGCTTCGCGCGGATCGCCGTCCTCGCCGATTGCGGCGAAAGCTGTGAACAACTTGCAGACCGTCGCCAGCTCCGTGTTGCGCGTGACACGAGCGATCAAGCGCGCCACCGGGAGCGGCAACATGCTGACCCGCAGCGCTGGATGGCGGACGGCCACGAAGCGCTCGAGCGCTGCGCGCATGGTGAAAGCCTGCGGTCCCCACATATATAGACGACGATTTGCGGCGGCCGCGCTGTCGAACGCGCGGCTGACCATCCGCGCGTAATCCTCGGCCGCGAGGTAATGCAGCGGATGCGGTTGGCGCCCGAGTATGGTGGCGCGACCGTCGCGGACGAAACTCGCGAGAGATTCCATGAAGTGCGTAGCACGAAAGCTCGTCCACGGAATGCCGGACTCGACCAACGATCGTTCTACCGCCTGCTTAACCTGTACGGGAAAATGATGGCTCAGAGTGTCGTCGTATCGACCCGAACCAGATAGATAGCTCACGCGTCGTACACCTTGGCGACGCGCGGCGGCCAGGCAGTTGGCAGACCCCTGCACTTCCTGTTGCTGATAGCTCGCGAGTGTCGCGCCGCCGCGCAGGTTGAGATGCATCGCTGCACAGCCATCGAAGGCAGCGTCGAGTGTCGCCGGCTGCGTGACGTCACCGACGACGTACTCGAACCCGGGCCCAAGCAGTTGCCGCGCGCGGGATTCGTCGCGCACCAGACAACGGACCGTCCAGCCATCTGCGGCCATGCGTCTTGCCACCGGCGCACCGAGCATGCCCGTCGCGCCGACGATGAGCACACGTGAATTCATTACGCTAACCTATGCGCGTGAGAAACAAGCACGTCGATGTCGTGATCGTGGGCGCGGGCGCAACCGGTAGTCTGTTCGCCGAGCGTTTCGCGCGCGCCGGTCGATCCGTGGTTGTGCTCGAGGCCGGTCCTGCGTGGCGCCTCGACGATCTGCAGAGCTCGCAGCTCTGGGCACGACGCCTGAAATGGGGTGGTGGCCCGGTGCTGGCAGCGGGTAACAACCCGTTCGGCCATAACATGAGCACCGGCTGGGGATTGGGTGGCGCCGCACTGCATCATTATGCCGGCTGGCCGCGGCTGCATCCGGAAGACTTCCGCACTCACAGTCGTTATGGACGGGCGCTCGACTGGCCGCTCTGCTACGACGATCTGCGACTGCACTATGACCGGATCCAGAACGAGATGCTGGTGAGCGGCGATGCGGCAGCGGAAGTCTGGCGGCCGCCGGGCGCGCCGTATCCGCAGCCGCCGCTGGCCACATTCAAACAGGGCCAGGTGATCGCGGCCGGTTTTGCGAAGCTGGGACTGCGCGTGGCACCGGCGCCGCTCGCCATCCTGTCGCAGTCGGTGCCAGGACGCAGCGGCTGTATTTATGACGGCTGGTGCGATGCAGGCTGCCCGATCGGCTCGGTCGCCAATCCGCTCGTGACACACATTCCCGCAGCGCGCGCGCGGGGCGCGCAGTTCATCGTCCAGGCGACCGTCACGCGCGTGCTCACCAACAAGCGTCAGCGTGCGGTCGGCGTGGTCTGGCGCGACGCGACGGGAGTCGAACACACGCAGCGTGCCGGTCTCGTCGTGCTCGCGGGTTCGACCATCCACAACGTGCGTCTGCTGCTCGCGTCGACCAATGAGCGCAATCCGGCGGGACTCGCCAACTCCAATGGTCTCGTGGGCCGCGGCTTCGTTTGCCACACGGTGGCGAGCGCTTATGGCGTGTTCGACGAGCCGCTCGACAATCATCTGGGCGTGTCGGCCGGCCAGCAGATCAGCCAGGACGGCTATGCCAAGGACTCGCCGCGCGCGAACGGCGCCTTCGGCAGCTATCAATGGGGCATCGCACCCGCGCTGAAGCCTAACGACCTGCTGGGTATCGCGAATACACGGCCGGACATCTTCGGCGAAGATCTGCATCGATTCCTGCGGCACGACGGACCCCGCATCGGTACGTTGAGTGCCGTGTGCGAAACGCTGCCGAGCGCCGAGCGTCGCATCGAACTCGCACCCATGCGCGACGCCCACGGTGTTCCGCTGGCCCGCACGGTCAACAGCTTCGATCGCGACGCGATCGGCCTGTACGAGCATGCGAATCAAGAAGGACTCGCGATCCTGCGTGCCGCCGGGGCCAGTGCCACCTGGAACGGCATCATGGCCACGACGCATGCGCTGGGCGGCACCGTGATGGGCACGGATCCCGCCAAGTCCGTCTGCGACACGTACGGTCGCACCCATGAGGTCAGCAATCTCGTGATTGCCGGCGGCAGCCTGTTCCCGACTGCCGGCGGTGGCAGCCCGACGTTCACGCTGTACGCGCTCGCCGACCGCGCCGCTGCCGAACTCGTGAAGCATTAACGGCTATAGTCGCGCCAGTTGCGCGCCAGGTGATCGGCCGAGCGCAACGCGACCGCGTGCAGCGTGTAGGTAGGACTGGTGCCGCCTGACTGCGGGAACAAACCTGCACCAGCGACCAGCAGGTTCGGGATGTCGTGTGTGCGGCCATAGGTGTCGCAGACGGACTTGGCCGGATCAGCGCCCATGATCGTCCCACCGCTGATGTGCCCGCCCGTGAGCGGACCATTCCAGGCTTCGCGAGCGCCCGCCGCGCGCACGATTTCGAGTCCGCGCGCATTCATGTACTGCCACAGCGCCATCGTCGCCGCGGAGTTCGTATGGACGGTGCGCGCCAACGGTACGCCGTTGCGGTCGCGCCGCGTGCCGTCGAGCTCGATCCGATTCGCGCGCTCAGGCGCGGTGCTCGCAAACCCGACCATGTAGGCCATCTCGTGCGTCGCCGCGCGGATGAACTCATGCAAGGCGGCGCCGTATATGTCCGGCCGGGTGATCGCCACACCGAACAGATCGTTGGGCTTCGCGGCCGGCGCGATCTGCCACTGCAGGCCGCCGAACAGATCCGGACGATCCTCGTAGGTGAAACCCGCCCGGCTGTAATACTGCCCGGAGTTCACGCCCATCCAGATCTCGGTCTCCTGCTCGAACAGCCCATAGGCGAAACCCATCGCTTCGGCGGTCAGATACTGGCCTAACAAGCCGCTCGAATTGGCGAGCCCAGAATTGAGCAGGATGCGTGGATTCTGTATGAACGATCCGGCGAGCACGACGACCGAGGCGTATTGCTCGCGCACCGCGCCGTCTTGCACATAGCGAACGCCACTGGCGCGTCCCTTGCGATCCGTCAGCACATGTGTGACCGCAGCACCGTTGCGCAGCTCGACGCCTCGCTCGAGCGCCCAGCCCAGGTAGGTGAACAGCGGATTCGCCAGCGCGCCGATCGGACAACCCGCGTCGCACCAGCTGTCGTAGATGCAGGCTGCACGGCCTTTGTAAGGTTCCGAGTTGATCGCGAGCGGCATCGGCGCCACCGGCAGGCCGAGCTTGCGAAAGCCCTCGGCGAGCAAGTCACCGTGACGGAAGGTCTTGAGCGGACCCATCGGATAGGGCTCGCCACCGCCGCGCCATGGCTCAGCCTCGGCGTCACCCGACAGACCGACGTCGCGCTGCACTTCGTCGTACCAGGGACGGAGATCCTCGTAATCCAGCCCCCAGTCGAGACCCTTGCCGTGGATCGAGCGCATCCGGAAGGTATCCGGCGTGAAACGCGGCCAGGTGGCGTAGTGGTGCAATGCCGAGCCACCGGTGCCGTCGCCTACCGAAGCATTGTGCGCGATCGGATGCTCACCCTCGAGCAATACGGGTGCGCCGCTCCACTTCAGCCGGCGCGACCAGAGACTGGAACTAATCAGATCACCCAGCTCGCGCGGCGGCCCGGCTTCGAGCAGTACCACCTTGCGCCCGGCACGCGACAGCCGATCGGCATACACGCCGCCCGCGGCCCCGGCGCCGACGATGACGACATCAACCGCCTCGGGCTTGCGCATGACCAGTTGCCAGCCGCGCTATTCGTTGCCGAACTTGTAGCGAACCTCCAGCCCGAATTCCCGCGGCGCGCTGACGCTTGCGAACGTCACGCCCAGGATGCCGACGACGTCCTGCGCATTGGTGAGGTAGAACTGATCGCCCAGATTCAGCCCATAAGCCGAGATCTGCAAGCCGTTGTCGAGCTCGTACGTTGCGCGCGCATTGAACACGCCGTAGCCACCCTGACGATTGCCGATCCCATTCGCGGCTTCGAAGTAGAGCTCGGAGCGGAAGCTGTAGTCGCCACGCAACGTGAAGCTGCCGCGCGGCAGAGCCCACTCGTACTGCGCGCCGAGGCTGCCGTTCCACTTCGGCGTCAGCGGCAACTGCATGCCAAAATCGATGCCTGCCAGCACCGTGCCAGGGTTCAGTTTCTGGTATTCACTCTCGGTGTAGCCCAGCCCGAGCTGCAGCTCGAACTCGGGCGTCGGCCGCGCCAACAGCTCGAGCTCGGCACCCCGGATGCGCGCTTCGGCGGCATTGATCGTTTCGAAGAAGCCGGAAGCGCCAAGACCGAGGAGCTGGATGCCCTTGTAGTCCGACTGGAATGCCGCCACGTTGAACCGCACGCGATTGTCCGCGAGCTGCGTCTTCGCGCCGATCTCGTAAGTGTCGATTTCTTCCGGATCGTAGGGCTCGATCGGCAGAAACCCGGGAGGTATCGGACCGGGGCCATCGACATCGACCGGGTTGGGCCGGCCGTTGAAACCGCCGCTCTTGAAGCCGCGCGAGAACGACAGATAGTAGAGCTGCTCGGCCTGCGGCTTCCACTCCAGGCCGAACTTCGGCGTCACCTGACTCCAGCTCTTGTTGTAGACCGTCGGCGTGGTCGGCGGCAGGAATGGGTTGTTGCGCGACAGGGTCGGGAATATCGCGGGCGGCAGCCCGGCGAGATTGAAGACATTGGCGCGGTTGTCGATGAAGAAGTCGTAGTCCTGGGTCTTCTCTTCTTCAGTCCAGCGCAGACCCACCGAGCCCGAGAGCGTGTCCGTGAAGCCGATCGTCGTGTGCGCGAACAACGCGTACGCCTTGATATCGAGCGTGAACGCCTGGTTGTTGATGATGCGCCGGTCGACCCCGGGCGTGGCGTATTGCTGGCCAGCTGCAAAATTGCAGGCCGGCGGCGGGCCGAAGGGAAGCGGATTGCAGCCGTTGTTGCCGCCCAGGGAAACGATGTTGATGTGATCGTCGGTCTCGTCGTAATAGAAGCCGCCTAACAACCACTTGAAGCGCCCCGTCTCGCCGGAAATCTGCAGCTCCTGACTGAGCTGGTTCTGGTCGGTGTCGAAGCCACCCTCGTAGAACGAGAACGGCGTCGAGTCGTAGTCCGTGGTGATGAACTGCTGCAGCTCACGATAGGACGTGATCGACTTGAGGTTGCCCCAACCCAGATTCCAGTCGAGGATCAGGCCGGCACCCTTGACGTCGTAGTCCTTGTCCGGTGTGATCGACGACTGATTGAGATACGGATCCGCGGGATTGACGAATGCGCCTATCCCGGGCGCGAGCGGCACACCCAGCGGCGAGATGATGTTCGGATTGAAGCGCGTCAGGATCGTGTGCTGGCTCGTGCCGGTGAGCTGCGTCAGGTCTGCCGCCAACGTGAGCGTGAAGGCATCGGTCGGTGCCCAGCGGAACTTGGCGCGCCCGCTGGTCGTCTTGTTGCTGTCCAGGCGCACGCCATCGGGTCGCTTGCCCCAGCCATCCTGATCGCGGTATGCGGCCGACACGATCAGCCCCGCAGTGTCGCTGACGGGAATATCGACCGAGGCACGCGCAGTCACGAGACTCCGACTGCCCGCGCCGACCATCAGATCGGCTGCAAAGTCATCACCGGGGTCACGCGTCGTGATGTTCACGGCGCCGCCGATCGTGTTGCGGCCAAACAGCGTGCCCTGCGGTCCGCGCAGCACTTCGATGCGCGCCACATCGGCGGAATCCATCGACGCGCCCATCACACGACCCAGGTACACGCCGTCGACGTAGGTGCCGACGCCGGGATCGGTCGCGGGATTGAGATCAGTCTGACCGACACCCCGAATAAAGAAGAAGCCATCGTTGCCACCGGTAGGCCCCGGGTTCGAAATGAAGTTCGGCGTGAAAGACGCCGCATCGCCGACATTGCGAATGCTGAGCTTCTCGATGTCCGCGGCACGGAAGGCCGACACCGATATTGGTGTGTCCTGCAAGCGTTCCGCCACGCGCCGTGAGGTGACGACGACTTCGTCGAGAGCGCCCGACTGCGGCGCGCTCTGCGCCATGCTGACGACGGTAACGCCACTGGCGATTATCGCACTGACCACCGCGCGGCACAGGCGAGCAACAGGTTCCGGCTTCATGGTTTCCCCCAAACGAGCGAGCGCTGCCCGGCACGCAACCCCCATTGGTTGCGTCTTGGCGCGCCGTGCGATCGTCACATGTGGCGGACATGAGCACCACATAAATGATTCGGCCCTATGCATGAACTGCGCTTATGGGCTGTCACCCCGCCCGGCGCCGCCCGAACCACATGCGGCGCAGCAGGCTGTCCCGCCTGACGAACTGGTGATAGAGCGCTGCAGCAATGTGCAGCAGCACCAGGCTTAACAGCAGGCGCGAAAAGAAAAAGTGCCCTTGGCGTGGTGCGAACTCCCAGAAGTCCGCCGGCAGCTGGCCGGGCGCGCCGAACAGGACCGGCAGCACGCCCGTCGGCCCCACCATCCCGAGGCCAGTGGAAACCATCGCAATGGCGATCACGTAGAGCAGCACGTGCACCGTCTTGCGCAGACGCCTGAGCCACGGATTGCTCTCTGCCACCGGCGGTGGTTTATCCGAGCCCCAACGCATGAGCAATCGCGTGAGGAGCAGAAGTAGAATGACGATGCCCGAGATCGCATGGGCCGCCAGCATCGGAATCTTCTCCGGATCGGTGTTCGGCATGTTGCGCAACACAGTGATCCCGCCGAACAGCGAGATCGCGATCAGGATCGCGGTCAGCCAGTGTGCCGCCACCCACAGCGGGTGGTACCGCGTAACTACTGCCGTCATATCGATCTCCCGTTCGTTGTCGAGCTCATGGTCGCGGCCCTGGTGGACTACCCGGTTGCGCCGGGCGGAATGTTCGGCCCGCCTTCGTCGAGTCGTCAAACAGCTTTCTGGCCGCGCCTCATAACCGGGCTGCGGTGTGCGAGCACCACATTCATAGCGCCGCCCGCACGCGTTTCGTCCACGGCTGCGAGAACTGCAGGCGACGTTGAGGCCGCGCCATGCCCGCTGGATCGAACGTCGGGTCGGCCGCCTGGTTCACGGACAATGCGACGCCGCCATTTAGTATCCGGCGCGCTGCGGCGAACTCCGCCGGTCGATTGACCGCCTGCAAGGCGAGGAACCGGTCACCCTGGAAGTAGGCCACCGAGAAGCGTCCGCTCGCGGGATCGCCTCTGACGACGTGCCGGTCGTAACCGTCGATGAGACCGACGATCTGCAGACGAAAAGCATACTGATCCGACCAGACCCAGGGTGCTTGACGATACGTCGTCGACTCGCCGCATACCGCGCGCGCGGCCACCTTCGCCTGCTCGAGCGCGTTGTGCACCGTCTCGAGCCGCAGGGGTCGTCCGAGCAGGTCGTTAGCGTGACGGGCACAGTCGCCGACGGCCCCAATGCGCGCATCGGACGTGCGCGCCGACCGATCGACGACGATGCGATCCTGGCATTCTATCAAGGCACCTCGCGCCAGCTGTGTCTCACGCACGACGCACGAGTCGTCAATCGCGACGACGTTGACACCGCAGATGATCCGGACCTTGTTGGCTGCATGCTGACGCGCGAGGAATTCCGACAACTTAGGAGCAGCCACCCGCGGCAGCAATCGGGGCGCCAACACGCCGACCGACGGCCGACAGGATGCCCGGCAAGATGAGCCCGCGCATGCCGCACTGGATGCGGATGAGATCGCGTCGCGAGTAGTTGCCGGCCGCCATGAAACTGCCCCAAAAAAAGCCCTCTCCGGCTCCACGCCGGAGCGGGCTTCGTTACCAAATGGCCACAAACTGCGTCTGCCGGCTAACAAGTGTCAATATCTGGCACTTATCCTCGCAGCGGTCCCTCACAACTTCGAGCGATGTGGTACCCACGCAAGAGCCACCACCACTGGCTGGCAGGCGGGTTACCGTGATTCGGGTTTTGGCGGCAGCTGCGCCTCGCTAATTACTGGTTCGTCCGCCTCAGGCAGTTCCGCCGCCCCTGGCGGCCCGCCGGCCGGCAATGCAGCGCCTCCGCGCCGCATGTTCTCCAGCACGCTCTTGCTGACTGCGGTCGCAGGGAATTTCGCACTGAAACCCCACGGCACGGGCGGGCCGTTCGGATCCTGCACGCCAACCCGCTGGGCGTAGGCCTGATAACCGGCGCGCAAACGCTCGAGGCGCGCAGGCTGGCTCGCGCCAAGATCGACCAACTCAGCCGGATCGGAGCGCAGATCGAACAAGCGCCAGACACCGTCGCCCCAGGGCGCTCCAACGCGCAAGGCCTTCCAGCGGCCATCTTCGATCGCGGCGACACTGCCGGCGGATTCCATGAAGACAGGCTCGCCGACATGCGGCACATGTGCCTGACGGAGCAATGGCAGGAACGACTTGCCCTGCGGCTCACGAACACCGCGCGACTGCAACGCCTCATCCAGCGCGGCGACACCCGCGGCATCGAGCACGGTAACAGCGAGATCCATCACGGTCACGGTGTCGCCGCGCAGCCCGCGACGTACCGTCGGTCCCGCGATGATCAACGGGGCACGCACACCGCCTTCGGCCACCAGGCCCTTGTACCAACTGACGGGCGTGGACGAGACGCTGGCCCAGCCCGGGCCCTGCGAGACGTAGGACTGCGGTCCACCGAGCGCCTCATAAGACATGTCGAAGTTCTTGTCGTACCAGGGCGCCAAAGGCGGCAATGTTTCGAGCTCGGTCGCTTCCGCCCCGTTGTCGGACATGACGACGATCAGTGTATCGTTGGCAACACCGGCAGAATCGAGCGCAGCAAGCAGTCGACCCACGTTGTCGTCCATGCGCTCGATCATGGCGGCATACACAGCCATACGTTTGGTTTCGAATTGGCGCTGCTGATCGCTGAGAGTGTCCCACGCGGGTATACCATCTGGACGTGGCGCCGCCGGTGTCTTCGCTCCCAACAGCCCCAGCCGACGCAGTTTGGCAATGCGCATCGCGCGGATTTCGTCCCAGCCACGCTCATAGCGCGGCAGGTACTTCTTTATCAGCTCCTGCGGCGCCTGCAACGGATAGTGCGGTGCCGTATACGGCAAATAGGCGAAGAACGGCTGGCCAGCAGCGCGCGACTCGGCCAGGTACTCAAGCAGTTTTGTCGTGAAGTAGTCACTCGAATAGAAGTCCGCCGGCGGCCGCACCAGCTCGCCTTCGTCGAAGTAGTCGACCTTGGGAGTCTGCGGCATATAACCTTTGTCACTGTAATGGCCGCTGACCCCATGTGACAGAGCATAGGATCGATCGAACCCACGCGCCTTCGGACCGGATTCCGGTATCAGACCCAGGTGCCACTTTCCCGCCATCATCGTGCGGTAGCCGCGCGCGCGCAGCCGCTCGGGTAGCGTCGCGACGTCCGCGCGCAGGTAGCCTTCGTAACCAGGCGCATGCATCTGATGACCTTGGCGGGTTTCGGCCAGCGCGCCGAACCCGGTCTGATGGTGATCCACGCCGGTCATCAGCATAGCCCGCGTGGGCGAGCAAGCCGCAGCGGTATAGAAGTGCGAGAACTTCAATCCACGCTGCGCGAGCCGATCGAGATTCGGCGTGTCGATTTCACTGCCGTAACTGCCCAGATCGGAGAAGCCCAGATCGTCGGCGACGATCAGCAGGATGTTGGGACGCGCGGCTGGCGCCGCTGCAGCCGCTGCCACGGCATGGCTCACCGCCAGCAATACTGCGATGAAAAGGATAAGCTTGTTGATGAATCGCATCGCTTCCTCAGGGACTCGAATAGGCGCGCATCATGCGCAGGAAATTGATGATCGCGAGCCGCAGTAGGTCGTGGGTGCCGTCGCAGGAATCGCCGACCCGGGCATCGTCTTGGCTGCAGGCGACAGCACGCCGGCTGCTTCGGCATCGCCACGGTCGGCGGCCCAGACGAGCTTCCAGACCATCGGCTTTGCGGCCTCGATGTCCGCCGCCTTATCGGCGAGCTTCAGCGACACGGCCTGATCCTCGATGATGGGCTTGCCCCAGCTGACCCGCTCGTGTGCATAGTCGAAGGCGTACTGGAAAGCCGTCCGGGCGGGCCCGACGTACGCGGCAGCCAGACCGGACGCCAGGAACGGCAGGAACTGCACGAACAACAGGCCGATGTTGTCGTCGTCGCTGCCGATGCGGTTGTCATTTGCTGACGCGCACGTTGTCGAGGATCACCTCGCAGTGCATCGCTGTTTTCCAGCCGATCAACTCGGTCTTGCGGCCCACCTTGAGGCCGGGCACGTAGAACATGGCGGTGCTTTCGTAAGCAGGCTTCCTGATATCGGTGCGCGGCATGATGAAGTGGTACTTGGCCGCGCCGGCATCGGTAGAGAACCCCGGCCTTCGTGCCGTTCAATACCCAATCTTTGCCGTCGCGACGAGCAGTGGTCTTGAGACCGATGCCGGGACTCGTGTCCGGCGAGAATGTGTCGGCACCAGTCACATTGGGCCCACTACTCGCGCTCGCTAGCACCGTGTCGCGCGTACTGCAGAGCTCGCCCAGCCAGCGCTGGCGTTGTGCATCGGTGCCACCTTTCAGAATTAGTATCGGTGCCGTCGTGCTGACACCGAGGAATGAGGCTGCGAGGTCAACGTCGACCGCACCGAACTCCCCCATCGCGAGCACATTGTCGACACAGGTGCCACCGACTCCGCCGCAGGACTCGGGTATCAGCACACGGGTGAAGCCGAGATCGCAGGCCTCGCCGTACACCTCCTGGGCCAGGTCCCAGGTGGACGTAGCCGGCGCGCGCGCGCGAATCTGCTCGGCGAGTGGTCCGAGTTTGTCACGGGCGGAGCTGCGCTCGGTCTCCTGCAGCAGCCGCTGTTCCTCGCTCAGCTCGAAGTCGATCATGTGACGCCCGCCTGCACCTGCTCGAGTCGCTTCAGCAGCGTGCCGCGAAATGGATCCGGCAATGTCTCCCGCACGTGCCGCAGCATCATGTCTTCGGTGACCGTCTTGCTCTGGGGCTCGACCCGGCCCATGAATGTATCTTCGACCGTCTTCTTCACGAACGGTGGCGCCGAATCCATCATCGCCTCGTGCATTTCGCGCCTGCGGCCCTGCCAGTCGATATCATCGGGCGTCATGTCGTCTCCTCAGGCTAGCGCCTGAACGAAAACGCCCCGACCGCCTCACAGCGCTCAGGGCGACCTTGCCAGGGTCCATCGTTGCGCGCGAACCGCACGAGCGTCAATGGCGCGTCGTGCCGTCAGTCATTCCTGGAAAGAATGGTCTCGGCGATTTTGCGGACGGTAAGATTGCGCTTTATGCTGAGGTCCTGCAGCTGCCGATGCGCCTCGGACTCGGTGCAGCGCGTGCAACGCAATGATGGCTGCGGCTCTCGAGCTGCCAGCGGGTGAGCTGCTCGTCGACGCGCAACAGCTCGCATGCGAGTGCGCACCGTCGAAAGGCAGGGTCACGCGCAGGCGCTCGATCACCTGTGGATAGCCGGAGCGGGCGCCCTGGCATAGACTCAATTCCTGGCCCAGCTGATTGAGCTGAGTCAGCTGTTCCAGCGAAGGCCGCATGCCGCTCAGAGCGGCGCGCGGCGCTGAAACAGCGCCGCCAGCGGCCGCCGGTATGCCCACAGCAGAAGAACATTCAGCGCCCCGAAAACCGCGGCGACTTCGTACTCGGCGCGATACATCGTGAGATAGAACACGACGATGTTGACAGTCATTGCGGTCAACAGCACGAGTGCCAGCACCACGAACTGATTCAGTACCAGCAGCGCGCCACCCACGATCTGCGTGCCCTTGACGAGATGGAAATAGCCGCTGTCCACCATCATCGCGATGAACGGCGGATTGCGCGCCTCCCCCATCGGCAGGATATGCAGATAGGAATTGAGCCCGAACACCAGGTACGCGAGTCCGAACAGCAGACGGGCGGCTGTCAGCGCGTACCTCATCGGCGGCTAGACGTAAAGCTCGAAGTCGATACGGAAGTTCGGCGACGGCACTTTGGCGCCCGCTGGAATGAAATCGCCCCGCAGATTCGAAGTGTTGTGACCCATTGCGTACTGCCGCATCTGGCCGCGAACGGTGGCGTACTTGCCGGTACCACCGACGACGGCGCGCAGAAAGACACCCTTGCCAGAGTTGTCGTGCTGCAACCCGACGGTCGCGATCATGTCCGTCGGCGTCAGGTCTTCTTCGCGGACAACGCCACCCAGATAGTAGTCAGTATGCGAGAGGAGATGCGGATTTGGCCGTGGCACGTAAGGGCCATCGGACTTGTTGTTGATCACGACCCAGCCGCGATCGAAGAACGTGCCGATGGGCTCCTGCTCGAAGTTCCAATTGACCTCGCGCGAATCTTTCGGCTGTGAAAACGTGCCGCCCGGATAGATCAGGCCTTCATGATAGAAGCTGCTGCCGCGCAAGTCGCTCTTGCCGAAACTCTCGCGGAAACCTTCCTTGGCGCGGCTGGCGTAGGCGGCATCCCGATTGACCGCCGCGTACTCGTTGTCGTAATTCGTGTGCCCGAGCACTGCAACGTCGATCGTCAGTTTGATCATGCCGGGTTTGGAGGTCTTGTCTGCCGCTGCGGCACTGGACGCGACGGCGGTGGCACCCAGCCCGAAACCAAGTCCGGACAACAGACTGCGACGCAGCTTATCGATCGCTTTCATATAACAACTCCCTTGGCAGATCAGTCGAAACGGTAGCGCATCTGCAGCGCGTAGGTGCGCGGTAGATCCGGCAGATACACGCGGTCGACGGCCGGATTGATGAAGAACGGGAAGGTCTCAAAGATCAGGTTGGCAGTCTGTTTGTCGGTGAGATTCCGCACCACCACCGAGGCATCCCAGCGATCGTCCGCAGCAGCGATCCCCGCCCGAAGATCGAGCTTCCAGAAGCCATCTTGTGCTTCCAGCGGGTTGTAACTGGGCTGAAAGAATATCTTGCTGCGATAGGTCGCCGTCAGATTGCTGCGGAATAGCAGCCCAGCAGAAACAGGCAACTCGAGATTGGCTGCCACATTGCCGCTCAATTCCGGTGCGGAAGTCAATGGATAGCCGGCCAGGTTGCACGATGGTGCCATGGGTGCACCGAATGGGCAGATTGCGCCTGGGTAATCATCGAACTTGGCATCGAGATACGCGAACGACGTGTTGAAGCGCAGCGCGTCGAGCGGCTGCCACGCGGCCTCCACTTCGACGCCACGGCTGTTGGCCTTGGCAGCATTACCCGTTGTAAAACTCTGCGTCAGGATATTGAGCACCGACTTCTGCAGATCCTCGTAATCGGTGTCGAACAGAACGATGCTCAGGAAGCCTTTGTCGAATCTGCCCTTGGCGCCGACTTCGATGGACGATGAACTTTCGTCCTCGTATTCGTACGTGGCGGGTGGGTCCGAACTCGTCGGACCATTGTAGCCACCGCTCTTCGAGCCATTGGCATAGCTCGCGAACAGCATCCACCGATCGTTGACATCCCACTGCAGGTTGGCCGATGGGTTGAAGAAGTTTTCCTTGCGCTTGTCGTCGATCGGATCGTTGCGTGCGCCCGGCGCGAAGCCGACGAAAGATCGGCGCAGCGACACATCCTTCTCGACGTGCGTGTAGCGCACACCGCCGGTGAGCCGCACGGCATCCGTCACTCGCCAGGTGCCCTGGGCGAAGGCCGCATACGAGTCGTTGGACTCTGTGTACCGACGGGTGGTAACGCCTTCCGGATAGGCAGGTGTGAACGGCACGTCGGTCGTCGACTGACTGCCGATCACGGTGTCGCCATCGTCGTAATAGAGTCCGGCTACGTACTCGAACTTGCCGCCCGTTGGCGAGAGCAGCCGCAACTCGAGCGAATTCTGATCGAAGTCCTCGTTGTTGGCGACCACGAGATGCGCCGGCGCGATGGCCTGGATGTTGATTGCGTTGGCGTACTCGAAGCTGGAGTAGCCAGCGATCGCGGTCAGCGTGTGATCGCCCGCGAGCTCGAAATCGGCACGGATCAGGCCGTTGAGTGCCTCGGAGTCGTCACGCTCCGGTGCGAAGCCGTCGTCGGCCCGCTTGGTGAACATCGGCTGGCCGCCGCCCGGGACGAACTCGAACGGCATGCCGATGGTAGTCGAATCGTTGTATTCGATCTTGGCGAGCACGTCGACCTTGTCGCTGGGTTGCCAGGCCGTTGACCAGCGCACGCTCTTGTCTTCCTTCGCTGGCTCGTCCCGATTGAGAAAGGTGTTGCGAATGAAGCCAGCTGTATCGGCGTAGCGGGCGGCCAGGCGCATTTGCACGTTGTCCGACACGGGACCTGAGCCGACACCCTGCAGGGACCAGCTGCCGAACTCGAACTCGTAGTCGGCCTGCAATCTGAGCAAGGGATCCTTGGTCGGTCGCGCGGTGGTGACACTGACGGCACCGGCGCTGGTATTGCGACCAAACAGCGCACCCTGTGGTCCGCGCAGCACTTCCATGCGCTCGAGATCTAGGAACGGATCCTGGAACTGCCGATTGCGACCGCCGTAGATGCCATCGACGAACAGCGCCACCGACGATTCGAACGCGAGCACGTTGCCCTGTGTGCCGATGCCGCGGACGAATACATAGCTGTTAGCCGGCGTCTGGGTGATCGCGAAATTGGGGATGTACACCTGCAGATCGGTGAAATCCTTGATGTTGAGGTCGGTGAGCGTTTCCGCCTGCACCACCGTCATCGAGATGGGCACGTCGAGCAGGTTCTCTTCGCGCTTTTGCGCCGTGACGATGATCTCATCGAGTGCCCCGATCTGCGCAATCGACGGCACGGCCGTCACGAGCAAGGCACAAGCCACGAGACCGACCACTAGGTTCTGACAGCGCATACTCCCCCCTTCAAGAGCCCGTGCGCACGAGTCCGCACGGACAGTAGAAATACGTTGCCGGCAGCCGCCGGTCCAATGAACCTGCCGCCCGACGCAATAACTTCTGGTCGCGGGCGCTCCGGCAGCGATGAGTTCTAGACTGGTCACAGCCAACGTTGTTCAAGGAGATCCGGCCATGAAAGACCAGTTCGATCGGCGCACGCTGTTGCAGACTCTGGCGATCGGCGCCGCGGCAAGTGCCATACCAGCCACGAATTCGAATGCAGCCGCCACGCCAACGACAGCCGCCGACTGGCAGGCGAAACCGGATCGCGACGGACGACTTCGTTTCACGGTCGAATACGCCGTGCTCGGCCACACCGACGCACCGAATCCGAGCGGCCGAATCGGCGATCCTCGTACCCAGGACTACTTCAACACCGACGTACGCGGCGACAACTACTACGTCGAAGGCGTGCTGTACCCGGGCGGCACGATCCCGGCGCCGACGGTGCCGACGCCGTTGTCAGTGTTCCCGCAGGCACCAAAGAAGTTGCACAACGAGGTCGTCTGGGACTTCAAGGCGCAGCAGCCGATCGGACATTGGCTCAATCGCGGCTGGGTATTGATCAATGGCAGGCGCCAGCCCTATACGGACCCCAATGGCACCGTGGTCGATACGCCGCGGCTCGAGCCGCATATGCTCTCGGAACACACCTTCGTGTTCGGTAACTTCGGGCCCGACTCGCTATCGCCCGATATGCTGATCACGAGCGGCGTCGAGAACGGCAACGATCCCGACATCGAGACGGTGACCCGCGCCGTCACGGGCGGTACCGGGCGCTTCGCGCATGTTTCGGGTCAGGTGGTCCATACACGCCTAGGGCGCAACACCACCAATCTGCGCAGCTTCTCACACAAGGGCGAGGTCAAGTCGCCCAATTACCGTGCTACGTTCGATCTGCGCCTCAAGTAGCGCGCGCGCTGCAGTCTAAAAGGCATTGATCCCCGTCAGTTCACGTCCGATCGTGAGCTGATGAATAGTCTCGGTGCCTTCATAGGTGATCACGCTTTCGAGGTTGAGTGCGTGCCGGATCGGCACGTACTCGGCGCTGATGCCGGCACCGCCCAGCATGTCGCGGCAATCGCGCGCGATATCGAGCGCCATGCGGCAATTGTTCCACTTGGCGAGCGACACCTGCGCCGGCGTCATCTGGCCGCTGTCTTTCATCCGCGCCAGTTGCACAACTAACAACTGTGCCATGGTGATCTTGCGCGCCATCTCGGCCAATCGAATCTGGATGGCCTGGTTGGCCGCCAGCGGTCGGCCGAACAACACTCGTGATGCAGTGTAGTCGAGCAATTGCGCGAGGCAGGCTTGTGCTGCACCAATCACGCCCCAGGAGATGCCAAAGCGAGCCTGGGTGAGGCACGAAAGAGGTGCTTTGAGTCCGACCGTAGACTTCGGCAGCATGTTCGCCGACGGTACAACCACGTCTTCGAAGAACAGCGAACCAGTGGACGACGCGCGCAGGCTGAACTTGCGCTCGATTTCCGGCGTCACGAAGCCCTTCGTGCCGCGCTCAACGATGAAGCCACGAATGCCTTCTTCGGTCATCGCCCACACGACGGCGAGATCGGCGATCGGCGCATTGGTGATCCACATCTTCGAGCCGTTCAGTACCCAGTCGCCGCCACGTCTTTTCGCGTGGGTCTTCATGTTCACGGGATCAGAGCCACCGTGTGCCTCGGTGAGGCCGAAGCAGCCGATCAGCTTGCCCTTGGCCATATCCGGCAGATACCGTTGTTTCTGTTCGTCGCTGCCGAATGTATAGATCGGATACATGCAAAGCGACGATTGCACCGAGACGAAACTACGGATGCCGGAATCACCCCGTTCGAGCTCCTGGCAGATCAGTCCATAGCTGGCAGCGTTCATGCCGGCGCATCCGAAGCCCTGCAGAGACGAGCCGAACAGCCCGAGCGCAGCAAGGCCGGGAATCAGGTCTCGTGGAAAAGTATGGTCTTCGAAATGACGCTGGATGATCGGCAGCACTTCCTCGTCGACAAAACGTCCGACGGAATCCTGCACCATGCGCTCGTCTTCCGCGAGCATGCCGCGCACGTCGTACAAATCGAGCGGATCAAGCGCGCGGCGCGCGCTGGCCTTGTCATTCATGGCCTTGTCATTCATGAAAACACCTCGAACAGCCCCGCGGCGCCCATCCCGGTCGCGACACACATTGTTACCACTACATACTTAACGCCACGCCGCCGACCTTCGAGCAACGCATGCCCGACGAGCCGCGTACCACTCATGCCGTAGGGATGACCGAGGGCGATCGCGCCGCCGTTGACGTTCAGGATACCGTCGTCGATTCCAAGCTGGTCGCGACAGTAGAGTACCTGCACGGCGAACGCTTCGTTCAGTTCCCACAAGCCAATGTCGTCCACCGCGAGGCCGGCGCGCTGCAACAACTTCGGCACGGCATAGACCGGGCCCACGCCCATTTCGGCGGGCTCACAACCGGCCACGGCGAAACCGCGGAAGGCACCGAGTGGCTCGAGGCCCAGTCGTTCTGCACGACGGGCTGACACGACGGTACACGCTGCGGCACCATCCGAAAACTGGCTGGCGTTACCTGCGGTGACAGTGCCGCCGTCCAGGACGGGGCGCAGTGCTGCAAGCGCCTCGCAATTCGTGTCGGGCCGGATACCTTCATCTGCCGCCAGCGTGACCTTGCGGGTGGCAACGGTCGGCGGATGCTGTCGGTCGGGCTGCCCCATCAGCGTTTCGAACGGCACCAACTCCGCGTCGAATCGGCCGGCCGCCTGCGCTGCCGCCGCGCGCTGCTGACTCTGCGCGCCATAGCGGTCCTGCGCCTCACGACCGATGCCGTAGCGTTTTGCCACGGTCTCCGCCGTCTCGAGCATCGACCAATACAAGGCGGGCCGGTGCTCTTGCAACCACGGATCGGCTTGCATGTACCGGTTGAGCTGGTTCTGCACGTTCGAGATCAGCTCGATACCACCGGCAACTAACACCTCACACTCACCGGCGATGATGCGCTGCGACGCAAGCGCGATGCTCTGCAAGCCGGACGCGCAGAACCGGCCGACGTTCATACCAGGCACGCTCACCGGACAGCCCGCGCGCAGCGCGACTGCACGCGCCAGCCCGCGCCCGGTAGTGCCCTCCGACAAGCCACAACCCATCACGACGTCTTCCACCGCGGCCGCCTCGATACCCGCACGCTCGATGGCCGCATGCACGACGTGGCCGCCGAGCGTCGGGCCGTGGGTGAGATTGAGGGCACCCTTCCATGAACGCGCCAGCCCCGTGCGCGCGACCGAGACAATGACTGCTTCATTCATGACTGGACGCTCACGTTCGCGAGTTGCTGGAGCATCGCAGGTGGTTGCCAGAACTGCGGGTCCGCCAGCTCGTTAGCGGCAAAACGACGCATCGTCCGCAAGACGTTGAAATAGCCCTTGGACTCGGCATAGAACATCGGGCCGCCACGATGGCGCGGAAAGCCGTAGCCATTGAGATACACGACATCGATATCCGACGCGCGCACTGCGATACCCTCCTCCAGCAGCCGCGCGCCTTCGTTCACCAGTGCCAGCACGCAACGATCGACAATCTCGGCATCGGCGACCACCCGCGTGGTGAGCGCCGCTTCCCGCCGGTACGCAGCGATCAATGCAGTCACTTCATCATCCACTGCGGGATTGCGCTGACCAGGCTCGTAAACATAGAAGCCGCGGCCACTCTTCTGGCCGAACCGGCCCAGTTCACACAAACTATCTGCGATCGGCAGCTGACGCAGGCCCGGCTGTGCGGCTTCCCGCTTGCGACGGATGGCCCGGCTGACATCGAGGCCGGCCAGATCCGCCACGCGGAAGGGGCCCATCGCCATGCCGAACGACTCCAGCGCCCGATCGATCTGCTGCGGCAACGCACCCTCTTCCAGCAGATACATCGCCTGGCGTATGTAGCGATCGAGCATGCGGTTGCCGATGAAGCCGTCGCAGACACCGGCTATCACGGCAACCTTGCCGAGACGCTTGGCGAGCGTCATGGCCGTCAGCAGCACGGCGGGATCGGTACGGCGCCCGCGCACGACCTCGAGGAGACGCATGACGTGCGCCGGGCTGAAGAAATGCAGCCCTACGACATCCGCTGGCCTCGATGTGAATCCGGCGATCACGTCCACATCGAGGGACGAGGTGTTAGTGGCCAGCACAGCGCCAGGCTTCACAACGTGGTCCAGTGCCCGAAATATTTGTTCCTTGACCGCCATGTCCTCGAACACTGCCTCGACGATCAGGTCGGCGTCGGCAAGCAGCGCCAGGTCGGCGATCGGCCGCACCAGCGCGCGACGTTGATCGGCTGTGTCGCGGCTCAACCGACCCTTGGCTACGCTGCCGTCCAGCAATTTGGCAATGGTCGCGAGGCCGCGCTCGAGTGCAGCGTCATCGCGATCGAATAGCTGGACGCGGATGCCGGCACTGGCCAGTGCCAGCGCGATGCCGCTGCCCATCGTGCCCGCGCCGATCACCGCGGCCGTGGCGATCGCTCTGGGCTCGACGCCCTCCGGCATGCCATCGATATGCACTGCCTCGCGCTCGGCCAGAAAGGCATGTCGCAGCGCCCGCGCTGTGCTCGACTCCTGCAACGCGAGGAACAGCACGCGCTCGGTCGCGAGGCCCTGCTCGAATGGCTGACTGACCGATGCAGCCAGCGCGTCCAGACATCGAGCCGCCCCGGGCTGCACCGTCGCCTTGGCGCCGAGACTCTGCCGCGCCAGCGCCAGCAGTCCCTCCGCGTGAGCGTCTGGAACAGGCTGGTCTCGCACGCGCAGCAGCGGTCGTGCTTCCGCGGCCAAGCGTGCCGCTACGGACGCGGCCGCTGCCAGCGGGTCCGCTGCAGCGGGCGTCGCGAGCAGGCCCGTCCAGATCGGATCGGCCGCGGCGAAGCTTGCCCCCGTACCGATGACACGCAACGCCCGCTCCATGCCTAACAATCGTGGCAGGCGCTGGGTACCACCGGCGCCGGGGATCAACCCCAGCTTGACCTCCGGCAGCGCGAGCTGCGCGTCTGCTGCGGCGACACGCGCATGACAAGCCAGCGCCAGCTCGAGTCCGCCGCCCATGCAGACGCCGCGGATCGCCGCGACGACCGGCTTGCTGCAGCACTCGATCACGGCGATCACGTCGCGCAGCGTTGGCGCGGCAGTGGCGGCGGGCGTATTGAATTCGCGTAGGTCGGCGCCCGCAGAAAATGCGCGTTCGTCGCCGGTCAGGACGATGGCATCGATCGCCGCATCCGCGGCGGCTGCATCGACTGCCCGCACGAGCGCACGACGTAGCTGCCAACCCAGCGCGTTCACGGGCGGTGACACCATGTGCAGCATCGCGATCCGGTCGCGGTCCTGCCGCTCGATCATGCTGCGGGGCTCCAGTCTGGCGCCACCAGACGGCGCTTGCCATCGCTCGAACGCTGCACGCCGGACTGATCCAGATCCCGTCGATCCCACAGCTCGCAGGTGACTTGCCGGTGGCGCTGATCGAGCGCCTCGCAATAGTTAGTGTAGAGGCACAGCCGGACGGCGTCGCCCCTGCCCTGCCGGATCTTGCGAAACCAATCCGGGTCGGCGAGCGCCTGCCGCGCAATGCCGACGACATCCGCCGCACCGCTCGCGAGCAGTTCCTCGGCTTGTTCGAAATTGTGGACGCCACCGCTCGTCACGATCGGCGTGGCATGGCCGGCAGCGCGCACAGCGGCTCTGATGGCAGTGGCCGCCGCGACATTGCGGCCAAATGGTCCGCGCGCATCCGAGTAGTAAGACGGCATGCACTCGTAGCCGCTGCGCCCCGTGTAAGGGTAGGTCGCCTGACCCGGCTTGGGCTGCAAAGCGTCCTCGAACTTGCCGCCACGCGACAAGGAAATGAAGTCGAAACCAGCGGCGGCGAATGCGCAGGCGTTGTACGCCGCATCATCCACTGTGCCGCCACCCGCGATGCATTCCTCGGCCAACATGCGGCAACCGACCGCACACGCATCGTCGACGGCAGCGCGTACCGCTGCATACACTTCGAGCGGCAGGCGCACGCGCGCCTCACGCGCGCCGCCATAACCATCGGCGCGTGTGTTGAGCGGCGAGAGGAACGACGCCATCGTGTAGGCGTGCGCATAGTGCAACTCGATACCATCGAATCCCGCCTCACGGGCGAGGCATGCCGCGCGGGCGAAATCTGCCGGCAGCGTCCTCGGTAGCGCTGCAATTTGCGGCAGGTGCGTATCCGTGACTCGCTCGCGCGCACCGAAGTCGAGCGCCTCGATCTCCCGCGCGTCGAGGACGAGTTCGAGCTGCGCACGCGGCAACGACGCCAGCCATTGCCGGACCACGGACTCGTCGATCGAACCCGCTGCTGTGCCCGTGGCATGCATGAACCCTGCGCGATGGGCGTCTCTGACCTCGAGAAAGCGCGCGAAGAATTTCTCCGGCGCCGGCCGACGACGAATCGCGAGGAAATCGATCAACTGCAGCAGCAGCCTGGTCCGTCCCGCGCTCGCCTGCCGGACCACCGCGACGATGTCGCGCAGCCCCGGGAGGAATCGTTCGTGCCCGGCACGCAGCAACGGACCGCTGGGCACATCGCGAATTCCGGTGGCCTCCACAACGATCACGCCGGGCTGCCCGCGCGCGAAGCGCTCGTACCATTGCAGCACGTCATCGGTCACGAAGCCGTCTTCGGTCGCACGCCACGGCACCATTGCCGGCACCCAGGTGCGCTCGGCGAGCGTTATCGGACCGACCTCGACCGGCGAGAACAACCGCGACGCTGCCGCTTCGTCTGCGGTGGGCCAGCGACCCGGACGCGCGTCATGGCGGATACGCTCGGGCGGACCCCACATCATGGGCGCACCGGATTACTCTGGCACGACCGCGGTCGCTTCGATCTCGACCTTGGCCTGTTCTTCGACCAGTGCCACGACCTGCACGACCGACATCACCGGGAAATGCTTGCCCAGCACTTCACGGTAGGCCGCACCGATGTCGCGCACTTCATGCAGGTACTCGTCACGACTCGTCACGTACCAGGTGAGACGCACGATATGCTCCGGCCGTGCCTCCGCCTCGGCGAGCACGGCGACGATGTTCTGCAGCGCCTGCTTCACCTGTTTGGCCAGCTGCGAGCTGTGGAACTGGCAGTTGGCATCCCAGCCGATTTGTCCGGAGACGAATATCTGTCGGCCGCGTGCGGCGATGCCATTGCTGTAGCCGCGTGGCCGCGCCCAGCCCGGCGGCTGCAGGATTGCCCACTCGCCTGTCGTGTCAGTCCTGGCGTCATTCATGAGAGCCGCGTCCTTCGTTGGATTGCGCTTCGGCCAACAACGCGCGGCCGATGATCAGTTTCTGCACCTCGGTCGCACCTTCGTAGATCCGCAGCGCGCGGATCTCGCGGTACAGGCGCTCGACGGTCTCGCCGTGCACGACACCGCGACCGCCGAACATCTGCAGTGCACGGTCGATGATCGTCTGTGCCGACTCCGTCGCCGTGAGCTTGGCCATCGCGGCCTCCTTGGTGACGCGGGTGCCACCGTCACGCAACCAGGCCGCTCGATAGGTGAGGAGCCGGGCCGCATCGAGCGCCGTTGCCATCTCGGCCAGTGCGGCCTGCGTGAGCTGAAAGTCGGCTAACGACTGGCCGAACATGCGCCGGCTGCGCGCGTGACTGGTCGCCTCGTCGAGCGCGCGCTGCGCGAAACCCAGCGCTGCTGCCGCAACTGACGTGCGGAACACATCGAGCGTGCGCATCGCGAGCTTGAAGCCCTCGCCCTCTGCTCCCAGACGCTGTGACGCCGGCACACGGCAGGCGCGGAACGCGAGCGTGGCGAGCGGGTGCGGGGCGATCACATCGATACGCTCGCGTATCGCCAGACCTGGGGTGGTCGCGTCGACCACGAATGCGCTGATACCGCGCGCGGCGACCGTACCATCCGGCCGCGCCTCGGGCGCGCTGGTGCGCGCAAACACACAGTAGAAATCGGCGATGCCGCCATTCGAGATCCAGGTCTTCTGACCGTCCAATACATAGGCATCGCCCTCGCGCCTGGCCGTACATCGCATGGCGGCAACATCAGAACCCGCCTCCGGCTCGGACAAGGCGAACGCGGCGACCAGCTCGCCCTTTGCCACGCGCGGCAGATACCGTTGGCATAGCGCCTCGCTGCCGCCGAGCGAGATGGCTCCGCTGCCCAGCCCCTGCATCGCAAACGCGAAATCCGCCAGTCCGTCGTGCCAGGCGAGCGTCTCGCGCAGCAAGGCGAGCGAGCGTACGTCGAAGCCCGGTACCGCGCCGCCGTGCTCACCCGCCACGCCGAATGCCGCGAGACCTGCGGCCCCGAGCTGGCCGACCAGCTCGCGACACCGACTATCGACCGCATCGCGTGTCTCCGGATGCGTGCTGTCCGACAAATGTGCCTGCGCCCAGCGCTCCGCCCGCGCGGCGAGCGCGCGGTGACTGGCGTCGAAGAACGGCCAGGCGAGCGCGCCGGTGGTTGCGACAGCCATCTCAGTTGCCCTCGAACTTGGGTGACTGCTTGGCCGCAAACGCCTCATAGGCTCGCGTGAAATCCCGCGTCTGCATGCAGATCGCCTGTGCCTGCGCCTCCGCTTCGATCGCGGCCTCGATCGACAGACTCCACTCCTGTTGCAGCATGCGTTTGGTCATTGCGTGCGCGAAGGTGGGACCGTGCGCCAGCTCGGCCGCAAGCTGTGTTGCCGCGTCGCGGAGTTTCTCCGGCTCGACGACGCGATTGAAGAATCCCCAGCTTTCACCCTCCGCCGCCGTCATCGCACGACCGGTGTATAACAACTCCGCCGCCCGGCCCTGGCCGATGATGCGCGGCAGTATCGCGCAGGCGCCCATGTCGCAGCCGGCGAGTCCCACGCGTGTGAACAGGAAAGCAGTCTTGGCACGCGGCGTCGCGACTCTGAGGTCCGATGCCATCGCGAGGATCGCGCCTGCACCCGCGCAGACACCATCCACCGCAGCGATGAGGGGCTGTGGGCACTCGCGCATCGCGCGCACGAGATCGCCGGTCATGCGCGTGAAGCGCAGCAACTCGTCCGCGTTCATCCTGGTCAGCGGACCGATGATGTCGTGCACGTCGCCGCCGGAGCAGAAGTTGCCGCCCGCACCAGTCAGCATCACGGCGCGCACGCCCGGCGCAACAGCGAGCGCCCGAAACAAGTCGCGCAGCTCGGCATAGGAATCGAACGTGAGTGGGTTCTTGCGCTCGGGTCGATTGAGCGTGATCGTGCCCACTCGGTCTTGCACGCTCCACAGGAAGTGCTGCGCTTGGTAGGTTTCGGCTTGCATCGGCTGTACCCGCTCGCTGCTATGGTTGGTTGTTCGATTGTGCGGCATGCTGCTTGAGCTGCCCGAGCAATTCACCCAGCCGCGCCTTGTCGCGCGCACCGATGCCGGCGAACAGCTCGATCACCCATTTCTCGTGCTCACTCGCCATGCGCTGGAACAGACGCCGTCCCTCGGCCGTCAGCTTCACGCGCAGGGCGCGCCGGTCAGCGCTATCGGCCAGACGCGTGACCAGGCCCTCGGCCTCGAGCGCATCGGTAATCCCCGTGACATTGCCGCCGGTCACCATCATACGACGCGACAGCTCGCCCATCTTGAGCCCGTCCGGTGCACGCTCGAGCTGCGCCAGCAGATCGAACCGCGGCAGCGTCGTGCCGAAGCGCGACTGCAGGCGCTGCCGGATGCTCGTCTCGATCAGATTGGTGCATGTGAGCAGGCGCAGCCACAGGCGCAGCGATTCGTGGTGCGCCTCGGTCGCGCGCGTCTCGAGATCGCTGCTCGAATCGACCGCGGCCGTCATGTCAGGTGACCTCGCCACCGGCCACCGCAATGCTCTGACCCGTGACGCTCTCGGCGCCAGCAGAACAGAGCCACAACACTGCGCTCGCGACCTCGGCGGGTTGAATGAGCCGCCCCTGGGGATTGACGGCCACGAGCTCCGCCAGCGCCTCGGCCTTGCTGCGCCCGGTCTTCGCGCTGATATTGTCGATCGAACTCTGCACGATATCGGTATCGGTGTAGCCCGGACAGACCGCGTTCACGGTGATGCCACGTCTGGCATGTTCGAGCGCTGCGGCGCGGGTCAAGCCAATGACACCGTGCTTGGCCGCACAGTACGCCGCGACGTAACCGTAGCCCTTGAGGCCCGCGGTACTCGCCACGTTGACGATGCGGCCAAACTTACCGGCGACCATGTCCGGCAGGCATTCGCGCATCAGCAGAAAACTGCCCGTGAGGTTCACCGCCAACATTGCCTGCCACAACGCGTCATCGGTCTTGGCGAGCGGCGCGCTCGCGGCCTGCCCGGCATTGTTGATCAATATGTGGATAGGCCCCAACGCATCCCGTGCGCCGGTGACGGCCGCCCGGACGGCTGCGGGATCGCACACGTCGGCCACCTGACAACTGCTGCGTACGTCGCCCAGGCTCGCTGCGACCGACTTGAGACCAGCACGCTGGCGTCCTAACAAGGTGATAGACGCTCCCGCGTCCGCCAGTGCGCGCACGATCGCCTCCCCGATGCCCCGGCTCGCGCCGGAGACCAGCGCGTGCCGTCCCAGCAGCGGTTTGCGCGGCTCAGCCATCAGACTGGCCCGACCATCAGTGCCGCCCGCTCGAGATTGCGCTCGAGCTGCGCCTTGCCGTTGAGATAGGGCGCGGGCCAGTGCTGCGGCTCATAGTGCTGCTCGGCAGCAGCGTGCAGCGTCCACGCCGGATTGGCCAGATGCGGACGCGCCAGTGCGCACAGATCGGCGCGGCCCGCCGCGATGATCGTATTCACGTGATCGGACTCGTAGATGTTGCCCACAGCAATCGTCGCGATGCCCACTTCATTGCGTATCTGGTCGGACAACGGCGTCTGATACATGCGGCCGTAGATCGGCTGCTGGTCGGGCACGGTCTGCCCGGTGGAAACATCGAGGATATCCGCGCCCGCCTGCTTGAATGCGCTGGCAATCGCGATGAGGTCCGCCTCGGACAATCCGCCTGGCGCCCAGTCGGTAGCCGACAGGCGCACCGATAACGGCCGCTCACGCGGCCATACCGCGCGGACCGCCGAGAAGACTTCGAGCGGATAGCGCAGTCGATTGGCAACCGCGCCGCCGTACTCGTCCGTGCGAACATTGGTCAGCGGCGACAGGAAGCTCGCCAGCAGGTAGCCGTGCGCGTAGTGCAACTCCAGCATGTCGAAATCGGCACGCAGTGCCCTTTGCGCAGCCGCGACGAACTGATCACGTACGACGTCCATATCCGCGCGGGTCATCTCTTTGGGGATCTGGCTGACACCCGGCAGATAGGGCAACGGCGACGCTGACAGCAGCGGCCAGTTGCCCTGCGGCAGCGGGTGATCGATCTCTTCCCAGCCAAGTTGAGTAGACCCCTTGCGGCCCGAATGGCCGAGCTGCATGCAGATCTTGGTGGACGAGTTCTGGTGCACGAAATCTACCAGGCGCCGCCACGCATCGCCCTGCTCGTCGTTCCACAGGCCGGTGCAGCCCGGCGTGATGCGCGCCACAGGCGAGACGCAGGTCATTTCGGTGAACATCAGGCCTGCACCACCGAGCGCCCGCGCGCCGTAGTGTACGAGATGCCAGTCGTTAGGCGAGCCATCGATCGCCTTGTACTGCGCCATCGGCGAGACAATGACACGGTTCGCGACCGTCAAGCCGGCCAGCGTGAGGGGCAGGAACATCGGCGGGCGCGGTGTCGCCGCCACGCCCTGCTCCGCCGCGAACCAACGCTCGTAGTCGGTGACGAACGGCTCGTCGCGCAACCGCAGATTGGCATGGCCGATGCGCTGGCTACCCGTCAGGAGATTGTAGGCGAACTGCGGCGGCGGCTGATGCACGTAGCGCGCGACGTTCTCGAACCACTCCATGCGGTTGCGCGCGGCGCTCTGCAGCTTGAGCGCCTCCAGGCTGCGCTCCGCCTGATAGGTCTCGAGTCCCTTGCGAACATCCGCAGCTTGCGTCACTTGCTGGACGAGCGACATGGCATCTTCCATGGCGAGCTTGGTGCCCGAGCCGATACCGAAATGGGCCGTGTGGGCCGCATCGCCGATCAGCACGATGTTCTGGTGATGCCACTTGTCGCACAGTACACGATTGAAATTGAGCCACGCCGAGCCACGCAGGTGGCGCGCGTTGCTCATCAACTTGTGGCCATCCAGATACTTGCCGAAGAGCCGTTCGCAGAACGCGATCGACTGATCAGAATCGAACTTGTCTAGACCGTGTGCCAGCCAGGTCTCCTCGCGGGTTTCAACGATCACGGTCGCGAGATCGGCGCTGAACTGGTAGGCGTGGATCTGGAACCAGCCGTGCTCGGCTTGCTCGAACGCGAACGTGAACGCGGGGAATTTCTGCCGCGTGCCGAGCCAGATGAAGCGGCACTTGCGCACGTCGATCTGTGGCTGGAACGCAGCGGCGAACTTCGTGCGAATGCGGCTGTTCACGCCATCGGACGCGATGATCAGATCCGCGTCGCTGAAACGATCCAGCTGGTCCGGGTCCACTTCGTATTCGAAGGTCTGCTCGACGCCGAGCGCCCGGGCCCGATCCTGCATGATGTTGAGCAAGTGCTTGCGCTCGATGCCGCAGAAGCCGTGTCCGCCGGAGCGCATCGCCGCGCCGCGGAAGTGCACGACGATGTCGTCCCAGTGATGGAAGTCGCTCACGATGGCGTCGTGGGTTTCGGGATCGGCATCGCGGAACCCCGCCATGGTCTTGTCGGAGAACACGACGCCCCAGCCGAACGTGTCATCCGGCCGGTTGCGTTCGTAGACCTCGATGCGAGCCTTGGGGAGCGCTTTCTTCAGCAGAATGGAGGAATAGAGTCCCGCGGGACCTCCGCCCAGACAAACGACGCGCTGCATGCCATTTCCCTCAGCTCGGCAACCAAAATGCGAGCAGACAGTTTATTTTTTAGGCCTATATATTTTAATTGTCAAGTATCTCTGCAATTCCGAGTGTCCATGCAATCGCGCGCTGCGGGCCAGCCTAATCCAGACCGATCGAGTAGGCCGCTTCCATTTCTTCCTTGGTGTACGTGCGAAATGCGATCAGAGTCTCAGAATTGGCGATGCCGCCCAGCTTGCGCACGCGGTCGCTGACGACATCCGCCAGCTTTTCGTTGTCGGACGCACGGACGATCGCCACGAGGTCGTACTGTCCGGCCACCGAAAAGACTTCCGTTACGCCGTCGACTTCGACGAGCCGCTGGGCGAGATCCGAGACCTTGTCCGTCTGGGCTTTGATGAGAACGATTGCGGTGACTGTCATGGCGATCTCTGCTGGCGGCGTATTGCTGGTACGCATACTGGGCGAGAGATGCCCACAGGATCAAGTACTGTCAGCCGCCGCTATCTCCTGCTGACGCAGCACATAGCGTTGCACCTTGCCCGTCTGAGTTTTCGGCAGCTGCGGCAGGAATTCGATTGCGCGCGGATACTTGTAGGGCGCGATCGTGGCCTTGACGAAATCCTGCAGCTCTTTCGCGAGCGCCGCAGTGGGTTCGAAACCCGACGCGAGCACAATGAAGGCCTTGACGATCTGGCCGCGTTCAGCGTCCGGTGCGCCGACCACAGCCACCTCCCGCACGGCCTTGTGACCCACGAGTGCGCTCTCGACCTCCGGCCCTGCGATGTTGTAGCCGGCCGAGACGATCATGTCGTCGGCCCGCGCCTCGAACCAGAAATAGCCATCTTCGTCGACGCGATACCGATCGCCCGTGACGTTCCAGCCGTCGACGACGTATTCGCGCTGACGGCTATCGGCGAGGTAGCGGCAGCCCGTGGGCCCTCGGACTGCCAGCCGCCCTGACACGCCGGGGGGCAAGACGTGCCCCGCCTCGTCCAGCACGACTGCTTCGTATCCTGGTAGGGGTTTGCCAGTTGCGCCCGGCCGCACAACGTCCGGTTTCGCAGAGATGAAGATATGGATCATCTCGGTCGCGCCGATGCCATCGATCAGGCGCATGCCCGTTGCGGCGTACCAAGCATCCGAGGTCGCTTTCGGCAGCGGCTCGCCCGCGGAAACTGCACGCCGCAGACTACCGATGTCGTATTGACCGACCATGGCGCTGAGATTGCGATACATCGTCGGCGCCGTGAACATGCAGGTCGCCTTGAACTTCTGCACCGCTTCCAGCAGAGCAGTTGGCGACGGTTGCTCGATCAACACCGCGGCGCCGCGGTAGCGCATGGGAAACACCAGCAGCGCACCCAGTCCGAAAGTGAATCCGAGTGGTGGGCTACCAACATAGATGTCGTCCTGACTGGTGTCCAGCAAGTGCCGCCCGACCACATCCGCCATCACCAGCACGTCGCGATGAAAATGCATGGTCGCTTTCGGATTGCCCGTGGTGCCGGACGTGAAAGCGAGCAGGCAAACATCGTCGCGGGCGGTCGCCACGTTCTCGAAAACACCCGTTTGCTGTTCGATCTGCTGCTCGAGCACGCCATTCCCCCAGGCGAGCACACTGCGCAGATGCCCGCTCGCACGCCCAGCGGCTTCAAGGTCAGTTGTCAGCCGCGCATCGCACAGTGCGTGCGTGATCTCAGCCTTGCCAATGATCTGCTGCAGCTCTTTGGTGCGCAGCATCGGCATGGTGGTGACGGCGATCCCGCCCGCCTTCATGACCGCAAACCAGGCCGCAACGAGCATGGGCGAATTGAAACCCCGCAACAGGACTCGATTCCCAGGCACGAGCCGCGTCTTACTCACCAGCACCTGCGCAATGCAATTGGCCTCAGCCTGCAGTTGCCGCCACGTCCAGTTACCGCTGTCCGCGTACAGCACGATGCGCTCGCCATGCCCTTCCCTGATCGCGTTATCGAGCAGCGCCGTCGCACAGTTGAGCCGCTCCGGATATTGCAACTCCGGCAACTCGAAGCGCATGCTCGGCCACTCGGCCGCGGGCGGCAGATTGTCGCGCGCGAACGTATCGACGTGCGCCGTGTATGCGCACGGATATCCGGATTCGGCCATAACACGATGCCCCTGGGTTGACTGTCGTTTCAAACTAGACGGGCGCGATATTCCCGACAAGTGAATCGGCGAGCGGCTGGCATAGCTTTTGCTCATGACTGGTGGCGGCGCCTTGTATTGCAGGGCGGTGCGTGCCGCCTTACGGTGAACGGCTTCCGCAGGAGTACCAGCATGACGAAGCCATCGGTCCCGCCGACGATCGAAACGCAGCTGCTGCAGCTGCAGCGCACGGTTGGCGAGCTCGCCGCCCGCGAGGCGCTACGCGAACGCATCATGTCGTTGTCGCGCGCGATGGATCGACTGGATCGCGACTTGTACGCTGCGCAGTTCTGGCCTGAGGCCGAGGTCGACTATGGGGTGTTCTACAAAGGACGCATCGACGGATTCTTGGATGTCGTGATGGGTTTCCAGGGTGCGATGCGCGATACGCAGCATCTCGTCGGCAATATCGACATCCGGCTCGATGGCGACCACGCAGCCGCCGAGTCATACGTGCATGCACATCACGTGCTCGAGAAGGACGGCGAACTCGTACAGCTGATGGTCGGTGCGCGCTATCTCAGCCGCTTCGAACAACGCGCTGGCGAGTGGCGCATCAGTTACCAGACCGAAGCGATGGACTGGGGCCGCTGGCTGCCGATTGCCGACAAGTGGTTCGATGAGAACCAGGAAATGCCCAAAGGAAGGCGTGGGCGAGAGGATCTATCGTATCGCTTTCTGCAGTGAGCCGATAGCCAGCGGGCCTTGATCGACAACCATCTTGGGGAGCGCAGCCATGAGCAGCAACGGACAGCAACGAAAGATAGTCGACAAATCGGCGAGCGCCGCGGCGTTGACGCAGATCAAGAGCACTACATGGGAGCGACCCAAGGTCGGCCAGCGCGGTCACTTCGAAATGAGCCTGGTGGCCGAAGCCGGCGAGAAACAACTGAAGTCGGCTGTTGTCAGTTGCTCGATCCCAGGCTACAGCAGTTTCACACTCACGGCCGACGAGGGTACGACGTATTACGGCGACGACTCCGCGCCGCCGCCGCTGGCCTACTTCAGCGCGGGCATCGCATTTTGTCTGCTGACCCATCTGCAAGCGCTGGTACATGCGCACGGCTTGGCAGTGAGAAGCATCCGCATCGAGCAGCGCCTGCAGTACTCGACAACGCTCGCGACGACGATGGCAACCGGTGCGGCGCCCGACGGCCGCTGCGACGGACTCGAGACGCACGTGCTGATCGACAGCGACGAGCCGGCCGACAAGATCCAGCGTTTGGTCGCCCACTCGGAGGCCGCTTGCATGGCCCATCAGACAGTGCTGCGCCCCACACCGGCTACGCTGCGAGTGCTGCTGAATGGCAGTGAAATCGATCAGCGCAGACACAACGCTGCCTCGACGCACGATTGAAGTCAGCGCGCCCCGCAGACGAGGCACTTGGAAACCTAGTCGGCGCATGCCTCGATCGTCGCACGCTTGGCGCCGGCCAATGGCCGTGTCACGCTGCGCACCGTGCTTATCGAAAGTAGCCTACTCTCAGGGCCGGTACTCGTGGCGGCCAGCATGCTCGCGGCGCTGGCGACGGCGCTGTGCCTGACGCTGCGCCCGTGGCGTGATTGGCTCGTGGATACCGAGAGGCAGATCGTATGGCTGGTGAGCCTCGTGATGCTCGGGGCGGTGTGGTCGTTGCACGCCGGCGTCACGCCCGGCATGTCGCTGCGTTTCTTGCTCATCACGACGCTGACGCTGCTGCACGGCTGGGCCCTGACAATCTTGGGTGCAGGCCTGGTGCTCGCCGTGTTGTCAGCGATCGGTATCGCGGACTGGGCCGGCTACGGTGCGAACTTGCTGTGCAGCGCCGTCGTGCCGGCCTTGTTCACGGGGCGACTGCATGAGATCGTGCATCACCGCCTGCCGCAGAACTATTTCGTGTACTTCTTCATCAGCGTCTTTCTCAGCGCGGCGCTCGCCTGGACCCTGGCCGCCCTGACACGCGGACTGATGCTCGCATTGTCGGGCTCCCCTCCTACAGGTGGTCTGCTCGGGGAGGACTACCTCGCCGTGCTGGCCCTGATGACTTTTGGCGAGGCGTTCATCAATGGCTTGCTCATTGCAACCGCGGTCGTTTTCACACCGCGCTGGGTCATGAGCTTCGACGATCGCGCCTACCTGTCGAAACATGAATGACACAGTGAATCCCCGACTCTCCAAGCGCATGGGCGAACTCGGCATGTGCTCCCGCCGCGAAGCCGATCAGTGGATCGAAAGCGGTTGGGTAAGGGTGGACGGCCAGATCGTCACCACTCTCGGCGTGCGGGTGTCGCCACAGGCACGTATCGAGATCGACCCAGCCGCGCGGCGTCACCAGAACGGACAAGTGACCATTCTGCTCAACAAGCCGGTCGGCTACGTCTCTGGACAGGCCGAAGACGGCTACCAACCGGCGGTGGTATTGATCCGGCCAGAGAATCGCTGGTCCGCTGACCCATCACCTACGCAATTCAAGCCTGAGCACCTGCGCGGTCTGGCACCCGCCGGCCGCTTGGACATCGACTCGACCGGACTGCTCGTGTTCACTCAGGACGGGCGCGTGGCCAAACAACTGATCGGTCGAGACTCCGCGGTCGAAAAGGAGTATCTCGTGCGTGTCGAGGGCCGTCTGTCGGACGACGGGATGCGACAGCTGCGGCATGGCCTGCGGCTGGACGGTGTCACTCTGCGGCCCGCGCAGGTGTCGTGGCAGAACGAGCAACAACTGCGCTTCATACTAAGAGAAGGTCGAAAGCGTCAGATCCGCCGCATGTGTGAACTGGTAGGCCTGCAGGTGACTGGCCTCAAGCGGGTGCGCAGCGGCAAAGTGCCGCTCGGCGGCTTACCCAGCGGCAAGTGGCGTTATCTGCAGCCTGACGAATGCTTCTGATCGGGGTGGTTAGGCCGGTGGCGACGCCAGCCACGGACCGCTCGCGAGCCCTCAACGAAACACGATCGTACGCGCGCCAACCCGCAACACGCGCTGTTCGATCTGCCAACGTACGGCGTTGGCCAGCACGTTCTGTTCGATCGTCCGACCCACCGCCTCGAGTTCGGCAGCATCCATCGAGTGATCCACCCGCGCGACGTCCTGCTCCAGTATCGGCCCCTCATCCAGGTCCGGCGTCACGTAGTGTGCAGTAGCGCCAATCAGTTTTACGCCACGCTCATATGCCTGATGGTACGGCCGAGCGCCCTTGAAGCCAGGCAGGAACGAGTGGTGGATATTGATGATACGGCCTGGCAATGCTGCACACACCGCAGGCGAAAGCACTTGCATGTAGCGCGCCAGCACCACGAAGTCCACGCGTTCGACCGCGACGATCTCTAACAACCGTTGCTCGACCACAGCTTTGCTCGGAGGCGACACGGGCAGATGTTCGAACGGGATGTCATGTGCGGTGACCAGACGCTCGACATCGCGATGATTCGATACCACCTTCGGCACGTCCATCTTGAGGTCGCCGATTCGGTGGCGGTACAGGAGATCGTTGAGGCAATGATCCTGGCGCGACACCAGGATCAGCACGCGTGGCCGGATCGCGAGATCATGGAAATCGCAGTCCATCCGAAAGCGAGCCGCCACAGGCGCGAAAGCCCGCCGCAATGCAGCTACCGATTCGTCCGCGCGAGCGGCAAAATGAATGCGCATGACAAACGTACCCGTCAGCAAATCGCCGTACTGCGTGCTGTCGAGGATATTGCACTCGCGCTCGACCAGATAACCACTGACGGCGTGCACGATACCGCGTGTGTCAGGACACGTCAGCGTCAGCACGAATTCGCGGGACACGGCCGCAGCGCTGTCGAGGGAGGGCATGACGGACCTTTGAGCATCGGGTCGCTTGACCCACCGCGCGGCACACTGCATGGTTCCAAGCTGGAGTTCAACCATCTCGACGCGTCGCCGAGGAGATCGCATGTCCGCCAAGCAACGACCACAGCGACCGCACCTGCTGGTGACGCGCAAGCTGCCGCCGCCCGTCGAAGAACGCGCCGCACAGGGCTATGAGGTACGGCTCAACGCGGATGACCGGCCATTCACGGCCGATGACTGGCGCGAACGGAGTCAGGGCGCGGCTGCGATCCTCTGCACGCCGACCGACAGGCTAACTGCCGCGATCATCGACGAATTGCCGCGCTCAGTGCGTATCATCGCAACGTTCTCCGTCGGCTTCGAGCATATCGATCTGGCGGCGGCCGCCGCGCGCGATATCGTCGTCACCAACACGCCCGACGTGCTGACCGACGCGACAGCCGACATTGCCATGCTGTTGCTGCTGGGTGCTGCGCGCCGCGCGGCCGAGGGCGAAGCGCTGATGCGCCGCCGCGCCTGGCCCGGTTGGGCACCAACCCAATTATTGGGCACCGATCTCGGCGGCAAGACGCTGGGTATCGTCGGCTTTGGGCGCATAGGCCAGGCCGTCGCGCGACGCGCGGTTGCATTTGGCATGCGGGTGCACTACCTCAGCCGCAACTGGCGCGACCTGCCCGGCGTCGACACGCGGCATCACGCGACTGAAACCACGTTCTGGCCCGCCTGCCAGTTCGTCAGCTTGCATCTGCCTCTCAATGCAGCGACGTGCCACTATCTCAATGCAACGAGAATCGCGCGCTTGCCGCGCGGCGCCATCGTCGTGAACACGGCGCGTGGCGATATCGTCGATGACGACGCCCTGCTCGAAGGCCTAGCGACGGGTCATCTGGGCGCGGCGGGTCTGGATGTCTACTCGAACGAGCCTGAGTTCAGGCGCGAGTACGCCGAGCTACCGAACACATTTCTGCTGCCGCACCTGGGCAGCGCCACGCTGGAGACTCGCTGCGCAATGGGTTTCCGGGCACTCGACAACCTCGATCAGTTCTTCGCGGACGGGATGCCGCGGGACGCCGTCACACTGACCAAAGCGTGATGGCTGTCTCAAGCTTACCGCCCACCGAGCAAAACCACTTCAGAAGCACAGCGCGGCGCCGACATACACCTGTGAAGTAACCGCGAACCGCGGCGGACAGGTCTGCGTGCGCACCGCGTACGCTCTGCAGAGGAGCCGTGCAATGAGTCACCCACTTTCGATCCGCAAGGGCACGTCGCGGCAGCGCGATCCCGAACTCGCCGCCGGCGAGCTGTTTGCCGCGCTCGATCAGCCCGCGATCAAACTGGTCGTGTTCTATTGCGCCGCCGACTACGATCTGCCCGCCCTCGCGCGCGCGATTCGGTCCCGCTTCGGCGCCACCAATGTCATCGGCTGCACAACGGCTGGTGAGATCACGCCCGCGGGCTATCTTGCTGGTTCCCTCACTGGATTCAGCCTGGCCGCGCCGACTCTCGATGTTGCCACACAGGTGATTGCGCTCGATCCGTTCGACAGCCTGGCGGCCGGCAACCAGGTCAGTCGCTTGCTTGCACAACTGGGACCACGCGACGAACTACCGCCCAGCGCCACCGATACTTTCGCCTTCCTGCTGATCGACGGGCTCGCGATGCAGGAAGAACTGGTAGTCAGCTGCGTGCATAAGCACCTGCAGGGTATCGAAATGGTCGGTGGATCGGCGGCCGACGACGCCCGGTTCGGGGCTACCCACGTCTATCATGACGGCGAATTCCATCAGAACGTGGCGGTTCTGACCCTCGTGCGCAGCGATTTACCCTTCATGGCATTTCGGACCCAGCACTTCACACATTCGAGCACCCGCATGGTCGTCACCAAGGCCGATCCCGCGCGTCGCGTGGTGTCGGAGATCAATGGCCGACCCGCCGGCCGCGAATTCGCGCGACTGGTCGGACTCAACATAGCCGAACTCACGCCCCTGATTTTCGCTACTCACCCGGTCGTCGTGCGCGTCGGCGGTCAGTATTTCGTTCGTTCGATCGCCAAGGTAAATCCCGACGAGAGCCTCACATTCTTCTGCGCGATCGACAAGGGCATTGTGCTCACGATCGCCCGGGGCGTGGACATGGTCGCCAATCTGCAAGAAGCATTCGACAAGGTGCATGCAACTTTGGGTCAACCGCTGTTGGTGCTCGGCTGCGACTGCATCCTGCGTCGCATGGAAACCGAGCGCGAGGGTATCAAGGACAAAGTTGGCGAGATCTTCGCCGCCAACAATGTGATCGGCTTTGCCACGTACGGCGAGCAGTTCAATTCCATGCACGTCAACCAGACGTTCACCGGCATCGCCATTGGCCAGCCAGCTAACGGAACGCGAGCAAGCGGCCAACGGAGTTGACGTGAAATCGCCGGCGAATCCCGCGCCAGACCTGGCCGGCGAGCTGGCGCTCTCGCGGGCGCAGTGCGAAACGTTAGCGGCAGAAAACACACGTCTGGCGTTGATCAATGAGACGCTGATGGACCGTGTCGAACGCGATATGGACCGCCAGGGAAATTCGTTCTCACTTTTCCAGGCTGCGATCGCCCTCGAAAGTACGGTCAACGAACGCACCGCCGCTTTGCAACAGGCGATGCAGGCGCTGGCGCAGAACAACCGCGAACTGCAGGAACTATCCGACGCTGCGCAGGCCGCCAATCGCGCCAAGTCCGCCTTTCTGGCCACGATGAGTCACGAGCTACGCACGCCGATGAACGGTGTCGTCGGCATGGCGGAGCTGCTGCTGCAGAGTACGCTCGATGCGAAACAACGGCGTTCCGCCGAGATCATTCGCAGCTCGGCACTTTCCTTGCTCGGCATTCTCAACGAGGTGCTGGACTTCTCCAAGATCGAAGCGGACCGCCTGACAACCGAAAGCGTCCCTTTCGATCTAATCGCAATAACGAACAATACGCTGCTGCTCCTCGAGCCACAGGCGGCCAGTAAGCAGCTGACGCTCGAGCGCGACTGGCAGGACGAACTACCGCGAACCGTCGTCGGCGACCCGACACGGTACGCACAGATCATCACGAATCTGGTGGGCAATGCCATCAAGTTTACGGCGCGGGGCGGCGTCACTATTCGCATCCGGCTACAAAGTGAGCTGGAGGGCAGCGCCATCTATCGATTCGAGATCGCGGATACCGGCATCGGCATACGGCGCGACGTGATTCCGCGTCTGTTCGAGGCATTCACGCAGTCGGACAACTCGATCACGCGGCAGTATGGCGGGACTGGCCTCGGGCTCGCCATCGTGCGACGGCTGTGCCAGCTGATGGGCGGTGAGTGCGGCGTCGAGAGCGAACTCGGCGCGGGGTCAGTGTTCTGGTTCACGTTGACGCTGCAGCGCGGCGACCACACGACCGAGCTGTCCGCGCCGGCGATGGAGACAATACTGACAACTCGCCTGCCAGCAACGATCCGCGGCGGTCCGGTACGGGTACTGCTGGCGGAAGACAACCAGGTCAACCAAGAGGTGACCCGGGGTCTGCTCGAGTTCCTGCGATGCCACTGTACGATCGTCGCGAACGGTGTTCTCGCGGTCCAGGCACTGACCGTCCCCCACAATTTCGACTTGGTACTGATGGATTGCCAGATGCCTCAGATGGACGGCTACGAGGCGACCCGCCGCATCCGGCACTATGAGCAATCACAGGGCCAACGCGTCCCGATCGTGGCGTTGACCGCCAATGCCATGATGGGCGATCGCGAGGCGTGCCTGACAGCCGGAATGGACGATTTCCTGAGCAAACCGTTTCAGCTGCCAGAACTCAAACGGATCCTCGAGCGCTGGTGCCCGGCGGATCCCTCCGTGTGGCCAGATGCGAACCACCACGAGTTGCGGGCGCGCGATCTGGCGTGATCAGTCGAACGGATGGCGCAGCACGATCGTCTGGTCGCGATCGGGGCCGGTCGAGATCACGTCGAGTGGCACGCCGGCCAGCTCTGCCAGCCGCTCGAGATACCGCCGTGCATTGGCAGGCAGGGCCTCGAGCCGCGTGACACCGAGGGTCGAGTCTTGCCAGCCAGGCAGCTCCTCGTAGACCGGTGCAACGTTGGCGAAACCGTCCGTCGTCAGCGGCGGCTCGGTGTGTGTCTCGCCGTTCCATTCATAGCCAACACACACGCGCAGCGAATCGAGTCCATCCAGCACATCGAGCTTCGTCACGCACAAACCCGATACGCTCGAGTGCACGATGGAGCGGCGCAAGGCAACAGCATCGAACCAGCCGCAGCGGCGCGCGCGGCCCGTAACCGCGCCGAACTCATGACCAACCTTCGACAGATGCGCGCCATATTCATCGAACAACTCGGTGGGAAATGGGCCGGCACCGACGCGCGTGGTGTACGCCTTGACGATGCCTAACACGTAGTCGAAGGAGCGCGGGCCAATGCCAGTGCCGGTGCCCGCAAAACCCGCCGTGGTGTTGGACGAGGTCACAAATGGATAGGTGCCGAGGTCGACGTCGAGCATGGCACCCTGCGCACCTTCGAACATCACGTTGGCGCCGATAGCGCGCAGGGCCGCAAGCTCCCCAGTGACATCCAGTACCAAGGGCTGCAACTTCTCGGCAAACGCCAGATGCTCATCGAGCGTCTTCTGGAAGTCGATGGCGGGCAGCTTGAAATACTGCTGCAGCACGAAGTTGTGGAAATCCAGCATTTCGCCGAGACGAGCCGCAAACTTCTCGCGCTGAAACAGATCCGCGACGCGTACGGCTCGACGAGCTACTTTGTCTTCATAGGCTGGCCCAATACCCCGCCCGGTCGTGCCGATCGCATTGGCGCCACGCGCCGCCTCACGCGCCTTGTCGAGCGCAATATGCGACGGCAGGATCAACGGGCACTGTGGCGAAATCCGTAGCCGCTCATAGACCGGCACCCCCTGTCCGCGCAGCATCTCGGCTTCTCGAAACAATGCCTCGAGTGACAAGACGACCCCATTACCGATGAAGCAACGCACGCCCTGCCGCAGAATGCCGGACGGGATGAGAGAGAGGACGGTCTTTTTGCCACCGATCACCAGTGTGTGACCGGCGTTGTGCCCGCCCTGGAAGCGCGCCACCGCAACTGCGCGCTCGGTCAGCAGATCGACGATCTTGCCCTTGCCCTCGTCGCCCCACTGCGTGCCAATGATGACGACGAACTTACCCACGCTCACTCACAATCGGTCGATCGGGAAACAATGGACTAACGACTGCGCGCAGGATCTCGCAGATAGCGGAAGAACTCGCTGTCGGGCGAGATCACGAGAACGTCGTTTTCCTTGCCGAGAGAATTCCGGTAAGCCTGCAGACTGCGATAGAAACTGTAGAACTCGGGCGCTTTCTCATAGGCCTTGGCGTAAGTCTCGGACGCCACCGCATCCGCCTCACCGCGTATACCAAGTGAATCGCGCTGCGCAATGGCCAGAATTTCCGAGCGCCGCCGATCGGCCTCCGCCTTGATACGCAGCGACTCCTTCTCGCCTTCGCCACGCAACTGGCGCGCCAGACGCTCGAAGCTCTGCTTCATGCTCTCGAACACGCGCGCGGCAACGTCCTCCGGCAGATCGATGCGCTGGACGCGCACATCCACGAGCTTGATGCCAAGTTCAGATACTGTCCCAGTGGCGCGCTCGAACATGTCGCCGGTGACCGCAGCGCGTTCGGCTGACACGATCTGCGACAAGGTGCGCTGCGCAACCGCGTTCTTGATGCCGTCCTTGACGATATCCGCAATACGCTGTGTGGCATTGTCCTCGACACCGCTGGTGGTGCGCAGGTACTTGCCGGCATCTTCAACCTGCCACTTGATGTAGTAGTCGACGATCAGACCGCGATTTTCGTTCGTCAGGAAAGTCTCGCCCTGATAGGCGCGCGTGATCACCCGCTTCTCGAATTTGACGATCCGATCGACGAACGGCACTTTGAAATGCAGCCCCGGCCCGTAGTCCGAATCCTTGATCTCACCGAACTGCGTGCGTACCGCTACCTCAGTTTGTTGCACGACGAAGGTGGAACTCAAAAGCACGACCAGGATCGCGCCTATGAGCAGCAGAATCGTGCTTGCGTTCTTGGACATCAGCGCTGCCCCCGTTGGCGCGGATCTGGCGCCGGCGTCGAAGGCTCCGGCTCGGATTCAGGTCGCACGGTCACAACCCCATCCTGGCTCTCTCGCGAGCCGCGATCCATCAGGCGATCGAGCGGTAACAACATCACGTTGTTGTTGCCGCCACCACCGCGCGGTTGGTCGATGATGACCTTGCGCGACCGGTTGAGCACGCCCTCGACCGTCTCGATGTACAAGCGTTCGCGTGTCACGGCGGGCGCGCGCGCGTATTGCTGGGCGATCTGGGTGAAACGGCCCGCTTCGCCCTCGGCCAGCGCTACGACCTGAGCGCGATAGGCTTCCGCTTCCTGAATCTGCCGCGACGCGGCGCCCTCGGCTGCGGGCAGAATGCCGGCCGCATAGGCCTCGGCTTCCTTGGTCATGCGTTCTTTGTCGGCGATGGCCTTGTTCGCATCGCGCTGTGACGGTGCCACCGGCTCCGGCACCTGCACGTCTGTCAGGTTGACAGAAGTTACACGGATACCCGTGCCGTACTGATCCATCGTGCGCTGAATCAGCTCGCGCGATCTTTCGGTGATCTGCTGACGATTGGAGACCAGGATCGGCTGCAATTCACTCCGACCGACCACTTCCCGAATGGCACTCTCGCTCACCTCGCGCAGGGTGTCTTCGGGATTGCGGACGCCGAACAAATATTTCTCCGGGTTGACCAACTGGTACTGCACCGCGAACTGCATCTCGACCAGATTGACGTCGGCTGTCAGGACGCGCGATTTGTACTCGCTGCTGTTGATATTCGACACGTTCACCATGGTCACTTTCTCGACCGGCCATGGAATGTGCCAACCCCAGCCCGGCGGCTGACTGCCGACGTACTTGCCGAAGCGTTGCACCACGCCGATCTCCGGCGCTTCAACCTGATAGAAACCGCTGGCTGCCCACAAAGCCAGCGCGATGCCGGCCACGTAAGTGAACGGAATACCGGGGCTGCCGCTGCCACCCGCCCGCTCGCCGCCCTCGCCGCCACCTCGACGGCCGCCGAACATCGATTCGAAGCGCTTCTGCCAGTCTTTGAACGCCTTGTCGAAGTCGTTACCCTGACTGGGTCGCTTGCCCCAAGGATTCTGATTTTGTCCGCCAGGTTGATTCCAGGCCATTAGTGTTTCGATTCTTTTGGTAGTGTGAAGGTGTGCCGACCTGAAACCGGCGCTGTGTTATCGTTCCACCGGCAAGGGTTCGGCAAGAACCAGCGCGTGTTCCTGCGATTGTAGGTATCGCTTCGGTAGCACACAAGTTTTGCCGTCGGAATCGACTGCGATGATTTCGACACCCGGCTCGCGCGCAAGTTTCAGCAATTCGTGGTCGGAGAGCTCCAGGTCGAGCTCATAGGCACCGGAATCGGCCGCGCGTTCCGCGCGCACCAGATTCGAACTGTACAATCGCGACCGCAGGGCACCACCGTTCACGGCGATCCTGACGGTCGCCCGTTTAGCAACCCGTGCCAGGCGCTCGGCGAGCGCGTCTGCCAGCAGGTCCATGCCGATCGATTCAGCCGCCGACAGCCATACGTGGGTGATGCGACCAGTCTCGTCGCGATCGATACGCGGCGGCAAACCCAGCCGATCGATCTTGTTGAAAACCATGATTTGCGGCAACTCATCGGCGCCAATCTCGGCCAGCACGCGGTTGACATCGTCGATGCGCTCGTCGCGACGCGGATCGCTGGCATCGACCACGTGCACCAGCAAAGTGGCCTCGCGCGCTTCGGTAAGCGTGGACTTGAATGCCGCCACGAGATCGTGCGGCAGGTCGCGAATGAACCCCACCGTATCCGCCGCGACGACTGTCGTGCCGCCGGGCAACATCAGCCGGCGGACCGTCGGATCGAGCGTAGCGAACAATTGATCGGCCACGTAAGCATCTGCGCCCGTCAGGCGGCGAAACAAGGTGGACTTGCCGGCGTTGGTGTATCCGACCAGTGCAATTGACGGCACCGGTATGCCAGCGCGCTGCCGTCGGCCGGTCTCACGCTGCTGCTGAATGCGGGCCAGTCGGGCCGTGAGCGTCCGCACCCGCTGACCTAGCAACCGTCGATCGGTCTCCAGCTGGGTCTCGCCCGGACCGCGGGCGCCGATCCCACCACCGCGTTGCCGCTCCAGGTGGCTCCAGCCGCGCACCAGCCGCGATGCGATGTGCTTCAACTGTGCGAGCTCCACTTCGAGCTTGCCCTCATGGCTGCGGGCCCGCTGCGCAAAGATATCGAGAATCAGACCGCTGCGATCGAGCACCCGTCGCTCGATCAGCTTTTCCAGATTGCGCTCCTGACTGGGACTCAGCGGATGGTCCACGAGGATCACATCGGCATTCTCGGCCAAGGCAACTGCGCGGATCTCATCGGCCTTGCCGCTGCCAACGAAAAAACGTGGATCGGGCCGATTGCGTCTGCCGGTCACCGTCGCCACCGGCACAGCGCCCGCTGACTCTGCCAGCCGGATGAACTCCTCGATGTCTTCGGGATCGGCCGGGGCACCCAGTCCCAGGCGCACGAGTACGGCGCGCTCACCGGAGCGCGGACGTTCAAACAAGACGGGGCTCCAGCAGCGTCAGCGCGCGCTCACTCCGGTTCGGCAATGTCTGCGACCGTTGAGCCGTCCTCGGCTGCAATCCGTACGGCGCGCGCCGGCACCACCGTCGAGATCGCGTGCTTGTAGACCATCTGACTCACACTGTTCTTCAACAGGACGACGAATTGATCGAACGAATCGATCTGCCCTTGCAGCTTGATGCCGTTCACCAAATAGATCGATACCGGGATGCGCTCCTTGCGCAAGGTATTCAGAAAAGGGTCCTGCAGCGTCTGGCCCTTGGCCATTTGGTTCTCCTTGTTTATTCGCGCCGAATCGTCTTGTGTTGTGCTTATGATTGGGTCAGATCTTGCAAAATCCATATTAACACGCGGTCAGCGTGCGCCGCTGTCCAGCAAACGCATGAGCTGCGAGCGAACTGTGGGGAGCGTCGCGGGTTCTTCTGGATCCAACCAAACTGCGTCGGGATCCGACCGTAACCAAGTGAGCTGCCGCTTGGCTAGCTGTCGGGTTGCAGCGACGGCCTGAGCAACGGCGGTGTCCAGGTCGCACTCGCCAGCCAGATGCGCCCAGATTTGTCGATAACCCACAGACCGAATGGACGCGTGGCGTGCAGTAAGGTTCCCTCGGGCACGCAGGCAGGCCACTTCCTGCACAAAACCCGCGCGCAGCATGGCGGCGAACCGTCGCTCGATTCGAACGTGCAACTTGGCGCGCGAGGCTGGGGCAATCGCTATACGCAAGAATGCGTACGGTAGTGTGGGAGTTGTCTGACTTTGCAACACACTGATCGGCGTACCGGTGCTGCGGTAAACCTCCAGTGCACGCTGGATGCGTTGTGGGTCGTTGGGATGAATCCTGGCAGCGGCAGCCGGGTCCACGCCGCGCAACTCCGCGTGCATTGCCGGCCAACCTCGCTCGGCGCCTTCGGCATCGATGGCGGTCCGCAGTGCCGCGGTCGCTCGCGGTAGCTGCGCCAGACCTCGAACCAGCGCACGCAGGTACAGCATAGTGCCGCCCACGATCACGGGCACGTGCCCACGCGCATGGATCACCGGCAGCAAACGGGCGACGTCGGCGCAGAAGTTGCCCGCGGAATAGCTCTCCTCTGGCTCACGTATGTCGATCAGGTGATGCGGCACCACGGCACGGACCGCGCTCGAGGGCTTGGCCGTGCCAATATCCAGGCTGCGGTATACCTGCGAGGAATCGCAGCTCACGATCTCAAGCGGCAGCTCCGCGGCCAGGGATTCGGCCAACGCGCTCTTGCCGGCGCCGGTCGGGCCCGTCAGCACGAGCACCCTCTGCATCAACGACCCCGCAGGAACAGCTGATCGAGTTCGCGCAGGCTGAGGCGTGCCCAGGTGGGACGACCGTGGTTGCATTGATCGGCGCGCGGTGTCTGCTCCATTTGCCGCAACAGCGCATTCATCTCGGCCAGATTTAGGCGTCGATTGGCGTGGATGGCGCTGCGACAGGCGATCGAGCCTAACAACCTCTCGGTGGCCGAATCGAGATGGTGCGTACCACCAACAGTCGCGACGTCCTGCACCACTTCGCGGACCAGCGCCGCAATGTCGTAGCGCAACAGCATGGCTGGCACACGCCGCACCACCAACTGCTCCGGCGCCAGACGCTGCAATTCGAAACCGGCGCGCTCCCATGCCGGCAACGACTCGAGCAGCGCGTCGATCTCGTGCGCCTTGAGCGCAATGCTGATCGGCTCGAGCATGAGCTGCGACGCAACGCCGTGCCCCTGCTCCAGTTTCATGCGCTCGTACAGCACGCGCTCGTGCGCCGCATGCATATCGACCAGGATCAACCCGTCGGTGGTCTGGGCCAATATGTACACACCGTGCAACTGCGCGATGGCGGTGCCGAGCGGCTGCTCGATGCCGTCGGTCGGCAGATCGCGCACCGCCTGCGCCATCGCCCAGTCGCCAACGGGCATACCCGGATCGACCGGCGCCACCGGCGACGCTGCAGTCGTTAGTGGGAACGACAAACTACCGCCCGAGTGACCGGGACGGAATGTCGTGGTCGACATTGCCGAGGTCGCGCTCGGCTGCGCCACCTGCGCGAGCTGGCGCTCGACCGCGCGGAAGACGAACTCATGAATCTGCCGCGAATCCCGGAAGCGCACTTCGAGCTTCTGCGGGTGGGCATTTACGTCCACCAGTGCGGGATCGAGCGACAGGTGCAGTACATAGGCGGGGTGGCGGCCGTGATAGAGCACATCGCGATAGCCGGCGCGCACCGCATTCATCAGCAGTCGATCGCGCACCGCGCGACCATTGACGAACCAGAACTGCTGGTCACCTTGCGCCCGGGACGCCGTAGGCGCACCGATCCAGCCCTCGAGATGCACCGGTCCCGCGCTATGCGTAAGCCGGTAGGCGCGTGCGACGAAGTCCTCGCCCAGAATGCGTGCAATCCGCAGCGCGCCAGCCCGTGCAGGGTCTCCCGACCCGGTAGCCGGCGCGTCCAGCAGCGTGCGCGTGCCGCTCGAGACACGGAACGCAACCTCCGGCCGCGACAGCGCCAGGCGCTCGACGAACCGCAGGATATGCGACTGTTCGGTGGCATCGGTGCGCAGAAACTTGCGTCGGGCGGGCACGTTGAAGAACAGATCGCGGATCTGGATTGTCGTGCCTGGCGGGTGAGCGGCTGGCTGCACCTCGGATTGCTGGCCGCCGTCAACCCGCAGTTTGGCGGCCTGTGCTGCCGCCCGCGGCCGCGATGTGACTGTCAGACGGGCGACGGAACCGATCGACGGCAGCGCTTCGCCGCGAAAACCCAGCGACACCACTGCTTCGAGGTCGTCGAGTGAGGCGATCTTGCTGGTGGCATGCCGCGCGAGTGCGACCGACAGCTCGTCGGCCACAATGCCTGCACCATCGTCGCGTACCTCGATGAGTCGCTTGCCGCCCGCCTCGATTTCAATCTCGACGCGCCGGGCACCAGCGTCGAGGCTGTTCTCTACCAGTTCCTTGACTACGGAGGCCGGCCGCTCGATCACCTCGCCGGCAGCGATTTGATCGATCAGATCGTCGGGAAGAACACGGATCGGCATCGGCGGTCCACGACAAACGGTGACCGCACAGTGTAGCGAAGCGTTGCCGTCTCAGCGCGCTCGCGCCGGGGCACTGGTAGCGGCAATCGCAGCACGCCGCGCCAGAGCCAGCCGCGTGCCATCGGGCGCGTTGTCACTGAAATAGTCCTGGATGCCGCTGAATATCGCCTCGGCAATGCGCGCCCGATGCGCTGGCTGACGCAGCTTGTACTCGTCCGCCTTGTTGGAAATGTAAGCCGTCTCGACCAGCAGTGACGGGATATCCGGCGATTTCAGCACCACGAAACCCGCCTGTTGCACCTTCGGCTTGCGCACTTCGCCGACGCCATCCAGGGCACGTAGCACCTGCTCAGCCGCAGCCATGCTTTGCGAAATACTCGCCGACTGCGACAGATCGAGCAGCACATTGGCCAGTACCTTGTCGCGACCCTCGAGCGATACGCCGCCCTTGAGGTCAGCAGCATTCTCGCGCTCCGCCAGCCAGCGCGCAGCTTCACTGCTCGCACCCCTCTCGGAGAGCACATAGACGGACGAGCCCGAGACCGCCGGATTACCTATCGAGTCCGCATGGATCGACACGAACATGTCAGCCTTGGCACGGCGTGCTCGTAGAATGCGGTCACGCAGTTCCAGGAAGTAGTCGCCATCGCGGGTCAGGACGCCCCGCATGCCTGGCTCTTTGTCGATACGCTCGACCAGAGCGCGCGCGATATGCAGTACGACATCCTTCTCGCGCGTCTTGTTAGGGCCGAGCGCGCCGGGATCGACACCACCGTGGCCGGCATCGACCGCGATCACGATGTCGCGACCGGAATTCGCCGGCGCATGGCGTGGTTGGATGGCCTGCGGTTCCGGTGACGCGACCACCACGGGCACAGCGGCCACTGGCGGCTGGCCGGCACCTCCCAGCTCCACGACCAGGCGATACGGAAACGGACTGGCAGGCCCCGCCTGCAACAGCCGCGGGCTAACAGCCTGCGCAACGTCGAGCACCAGGCGCAAGGTACGCTTGGGTTGTTTGCCAGAACGCACACTCGTGACCAAGCCGCCAGCCGCAGGTAAGGTGATCCGCGACGGCAACGTTGTGCCTGTCAGATCGAGCACGACGCGATTCGGGTTGCCTAGCGTGAACAGCTTGTGGGTGGCGGGCCCGGATAGCTCGACGACGAACTGTGTCGAGGACTCTGCGGCAACCACCCGCAGGTCACGGACTTCGGCCGCGCGCGCGACGCCCACGCAGACCGCGAGCGTGCACAAAATTGCGGCCATTCCAGTTTTCGAAGGCGAAAAATCCTTGTAACTCATAGGCTTCAGGCTGTAAATTGCAGCGTAATCTACGTCGATTATGTCGCAAGTTCAATGCCTTGGGGCAAATCATGCTGTGTTGTGCATCACAAGCCCGGCACTCGACTTGGCGACCGCCTGGATCTGATGCCCGTGGCTCGCGGCGTCGAACTGCAACGCGAGATCAGCGGCGGGCAAATGCCCCGCGCCCTTCTCAGGCCATTCGATGAGCCAGAGATGCTGCGGCAAGCAGTAGTCGCGCAGCGCCAGCTGCTCGAGCTCGGCGGGATCCGCGAGGCGATAGAGATCGAGGTGCAGCGCCGTTACTGAGTCGGCGGGATACACCTCCAGTAGTGTGTAGCTGGGACTCTTGATCGGACCGCGAACACCGAGTGCGCGCAATACGCCGCGGGCGAAGGTGGTCTTGCCGGCCCCCAGACCGCCACGCAATTCGATCACGAATGGCCCGGCTGCCAACGGCGGCAGTCGCCGGGCGAAGCTCGCGCCGAGGGCCTCGGTCGCATCGGCCGTCGCCGTCGTCCAGCTTGCAACCGCGGCGTGGCCCACCGTCAATGCTAACGATTGACGCTGGCGCGGAGCTCGCGCAGTACGTCGCGGGCGATCAGACCACGCTGGCCATCGCGCGCAGCGATGTCGCCAGCGATGGCATGCACCAGTACGCCGACACGAGCGGCACGCCCCAGGTCACGGCACTGAGCCAGCACGGCGGCGATCGCGCCGGTCAGCACGTCCCCCATGCCAGCGGTCGCCATGCCGGGATTGCCGCGTTCGCAGATAGAGCGAGCACCCTCGCCGGCGATCAATGTGCCAGCGCCTTTCAGGACCGCGACACCACCGTACCGTACTACCAACTCATCCACCGCGGCGATCCGCTCCTCCTGCACCCGCTCGATCGACATATCGAGTAGCCGCGCGGCTTCGCCAGGATGCGGAGTCAGTATCCAGTTGCTGCGTTTGCGTACTCGGCATTCCGCCAGCAGATTGAGTGCGTCCGCATCCACGACCAGCGGCGACTGGCTCCCGAACACCCGATCGCATAGCGCCCTGGCCCATTCCGTGCGCCCCAGCCCCGGCCCGATCGCGACGACATCCGCCCGCTCCAGATGTGCCTCCAGATCGCTGCCACTGGTGAGCGAAGCGTAGATAAGTTCCGGGCAGCCGCTGACCACGGGCGCCAGATTCTCGGGCGCGCCCGCGACGGTGACGAGGCCCGCCCCCGCCCGCAACGCGGCCTCACCCGCCAGGCGCAGGGCACCGGGCATCCCCGGACCACCGCCAACGATCAGCACCCGGCCGAACGTGCCCTTGTGCGCCAAGCGCGCGCGCCTGGGCAAAGCCTCTGCGATGGCCGCCTCCGTGAGCCGTACCAGTCGCGGCTGGAACTCCTGGCGCTCGGGAGCTTCGATCTCGAGGTCGTCGCAGACCACGACGCCGGCGTGCTCCGGCCCTGCCCCTAACAACAAGCCAGTCTTCAAGCCCACGAAAGTGATCGTCGTATCGGCTGCCACAGCCGTGCTGAGCACCTGACCAGTGTCGGAATCGAGGCCGGACGGGGCATCCAGCGCCAGGACCGGCTTGAGAGTTGTATTGATGGCATCCACGGCAGCCTGCGCCGCAGGGCGCAACGACCCTGTCACGCCAATACCTAACAAGGCATCGACGATGACTTCGGCATCAGCGAGTCGCCGTGCTTCGAACGGTTGCACAGCGCCGGCGCTGGCGAGCAATTCGTCGTAGGCGCGTCGCGCGTCGCCTTGCAACTGCTCCGGCGGCACGACTGTCAGGGTCAAGACCTCAAGACCTGCGGCCTGCGCGAAGCGCGCCAGCACGAAGCCATCACCGCCATTGTTGCCGCCACCGCAGACGACGACGATACGCATCGCGGTAGGCCAGCGGGTGCGCAGCGCGCGCAGCGCAGACTCAGCAGCGCGCTTCATCAACGCATAGCCCGGGATGCCCAGCTCGCGAATCGCATAGGCGTCGAGTGCGCGCACCTGTTGGGAACCGTAGACAGCAGTAGGCAAAGCCATGGCGGCATTATACTGGCTGCGCTGTGCGCACTATGGACAATGGCAACGAACAACTCATGACCGCGCGGTTCGCGGCTCTGCGACAAGCTTTGGACCGGCTCGCCAAGGCGCGTGGTTTTGCTGCAATAGGCGTGGCCGGCGTCACCCTCGACGCTGACGCCGAGCGGCTCGAGCGTTGGCTCGCGGCGGGCCGACACGGCGAGATGCATTACATGAGCCGCCACGGCACCCGCCGCACACGGCCGGCGGAGTTGATACCTCGGACACTATCGGTGCTGAGCGTGCGGATGGACTACTGGCCCGCCGACGCGCGCGATGCCTGGGAGGTCTTGGGCGACAGAAATTTGGCATATGTGTCGCGCTATGCAACGGGACGCGACTACCACAAATTGATGCGGCGCGCCTTGCAGGCGCTGGCCGACGACATCGCCGTGTACATCGGACCGTTCGGCTACCGCTGCTTCGTCGATAGCGGCCCGGTGCTCGAGAAAGCGCTGGCTCGCAATGCTGGGCTCGGCTGGCTGGGCAAGCACACCAATCTCATCGCCCGCGACGCCGGCTCCTGGTTCTTCCTCGGCGAACTGCTCACAGATCTGCCGCTCGCCACGGATGCTGCTGCCAGCGCGCATTGCGGCTCGTGCAGCGCCTGCATTCCCGCCTGCCCCACCGGGGCCATCCTTGCGCCGTACCAACTCGACGCGCGCCGTTGCATCTCCTATCTAACGATCGAGTTGTCGGGCGCCATCCCGGTGGAATTTCGTCGGGCGATCGGCAACCGCATCTACGGCTGTGACGATTGCCAACTGGTCTGCCCCTGGAACAAGTTCGCAAGTGCCGCGTCACATCCGGACTTCAAGACGCGCCATGCGCTCGATGCAGCACGGCTCACGGAGCTGTTTGCCTGGAGCGCAGCGGAGTTCGACAGTCGGATGCGTGGCTCCGCAATCTACCGAATTGGTTATGAACGTTGGTCACGCAATCTGGCCGTCGCACTGGGCAATGCCGCCAGGAGCCGCGAGGCACTGACGGCATTGCAGGCTCGACGTGCTGACCCGTCCGCGATCGTCCGGGAGCACGTCGACTGGGCACTGGCTGAGCAGCAGCGGCCGTAGCTCACAGATCGAATTGAATATTGTCGATCAGCCGCGCGCGACTCAGGCGGGCAGCAGTGAGCACGACCAACTCACGGGCCGCCAGGTCGGCCGGATCGAGGGAGGCACGCTCGCAAAATGCGAAGTAGTCGACCCTGAAACCGACCTCAGCCAGCGCGGCGGCGCCTTCGGTCTCGATGCGTCTGTAATCACGTTCGCCAGCCAGCACGCGATCGCGCGCGCGGGCCAGCTCACGATAGACGGCCGGCGCGATCGTTCGCTCCTCGGGCGACAGATACTGATTGCGCGAACTCATCGCCAAACCATCCGGTTCTCGGACCGTCGGCGCACCGACTATCTGCACGGGCAGACACAGGTCCGCGGTCATCCGGCGAATGACGACTAACTGCTGAAAATCTTTCTCGCCGAAAACCGCGACGTCGGGCGTCACGATATTGAATAGTTTGGCGACGACAGTGGCCACACCCTGGAAGTGGCCAGGTCGGAATCGACCGCACAGCACAGCAGAAACGCCCGGTACTTCGATCCGCGCAGCCCGCTCGGCGCCAATCGGATACATCTCGGTGACATCGGGCGTGAACATCAGATCGCAGCCCGCGGCCGCCAGCATCTCGGTATCGCGGGCCGGCGTACGGGGATAGTGATTGAAGTCCTCGTTGGGCCCGAACTGCATCGGATTGACGAAGATGCTGGCGACGAAGCGGTCGCCATGCCGCTTGGCCGCGTCGAGGAGACTGACGTGGCCGGCATGCAGATTGCCCATGGTGGGTACGAATACCACCCGCTCACCGGCGCGCCGCCAGCGGTCCACACGCACGCGCACGGCATCGACAGTGGTCGCAGTCTGCATGGTCGCAGTCAGAAACAATGCTCTGGCGCGGGATAGCTCTGGTCCTTGACGGCGCGGACGTAGCGTTGCAACGCATCCAGATTCGAGTTGGCGCCGTTCATGAAATTACGCACGAACCGCGGCTTGCGTCCAGTAGTTATGTCGAGCACGTCGTACAGCACCAGGATTTGCCCGTCGGTGGCCGGACCCGCGCCGATGCCGATCACCGGCACCGACAAAGCCTGCGTAATGCGCTGCCCGAGCTCGCTCGGAATACACTCCAGCAAGATGACGTCGGCGCCGGCCGCCTCGAGTGACTTGGCGTTGGTCAGCATCTGCTCGGCCGCATCGACGTTGCGGCCCTGCACCCGGAAGCCACCGGTCTTGTGTACCGACTGGGGCTTGAGCCCGAGATGCGCGCAGACCGCGATATCGTGGCGCGCGAGGAACTCGACGATCTCGAACTGCCCCGAGCCGCTCTCGAGTTTGACGATTTCAGCACCGCCCTCCTGCATCAACCGCACCGAGTTGGCGAGCGCGATCTCTTTGGTAGGAAAGCTGGCGAACGGCAAATCGGCCATCAGCAGGGGCCGATGGATGCCGCGGGCAGTCGCGCGACAATGGTAGACAATGTCGTCCATCGTTACCGGCACGGTCGTGTCATGACCTTGCAGGACCATCCCGAGCGAATCACCCACCAGCACCACGTCGGCATCGGCAGCGTCGACCAACACGCCGAAACTGGCGTCGTAACAGGTGATGCAGGCGATCTTCTCGCCTTCGCTCTTCATTCTTTGCAGCGTCGCGAGCGAGACGGGCGGCCGTGTGGAGTCACGAAGTTCCAGATGCGTGTACATGATTGAGTGTGCCCCTGTTGACCTGCCTACGGGCGCTCTACCTGCCCATTGCGCAGTGGATTGTAATAGAGCTTGCCGCGCTGCATGCGCTTGATCGCTGCTACCAGTTCCTCGTAGTCGGAGTCGTTATGTACAGGGTCGATCGTAGCGGCGTTGACGATCAAGAGCGGCGAGCGATCGTAGGCATGGAAGAAACGTGCATAGGCCTCATTCAGCCGCATCAGGTAGTGCCGATCGATCGCAGCTTCATAGCCGATACCACGTCGCGCGATCCGGTCCAGCAGCACATCGACCGGTGCCTGCAGATACACGACGAGGTCCGGTTTGGGCGGTTCGATCGCCAGCTTGGCATGCACTTGCTCATAGAGCGCAAACTCGGCTTCGTCGAGGGTCAGCTGCGCGAATAGCCGATCCTTGTCGAGCAGGTAGTCCGCGACGCGGACCGGTGCAAACAGGTCAGCCTGCTTGAGCGCTGCCAATTGATGAGCACGCTGAAACAAAAAGTGGAGCTGGGTCGTGAATGCGGCCGCGCGCGGATTGCGGTAGAAGCGCTCGAGAAAGGGATTCGCGTCGGCCTGTTCTGCGATGAGATCCCCGGCGAGGGTCTTCGCCAGCCGCCTGGCGAGACTCGATTTGCCGACGCCGATCGGCCCCTCGATGACGATATAGCGATGCGGACCGTCACTGGAACCGCCGGCAGTCATGCCGCGATCTCGACATGGCGCAACGGCTCGATCCCGCGGTTCGTGACCCGCTCGCACAGGTCGGCGACGCGACCGATACCGACGATGCAGAAGTGCGGAGCTATCTCGCGTAACGGATACAACACGAAATCGCGCTCGGCAATGCCCGGATGCGGCAAGTGAAGCGCCGCAGTCATGCGCTGTTCGTGCCCGACGGCGAGCAGATCGAGATCGATACGCCTGGGACCCCAGCGCTCGTACGCTGCCGCGCGACCCATCTGCACTTCGACGGCCCGCAACTCGCCTAACAATTCTTCTGGCGACAATTGCGTGAGCAAGCCGAGCGCTGCATTGATGAAGTCGCTTTGCGTGACGGGCCCCAGCGGCTTGCTGCGATACAAACGCGACCATGCGATCAAGCGTGTGGCAGGCAACTGCGCGCAATGGCCGATTGCGCGCTGTACCTGTGATGCTGGCTCGTCGAGGTTGCTACCGATGCCCACATATGCTGGCAGCCAGCGCGCGCTGGACGCCGCAGTGCTCATGCCGATTGCGAAGGCCGACGGCGACGGCGGCCGCCACGCGAGCGCCGCGCTCGCGGTGCACGGCCTGCACCGCCATCATCGGCGCCACGCCCGCCCGCGTGGGCGGCAGCCAGCGCGTCGGCCATATGCTCGCGGTCCGCCTGCGACACTTCTTGCAGCACCGTCCACCAGTGCGCCACGTCCGCAGCCGCGAGCCCGAACTCCGACCGCAGCAGCAGTAGATCGTATGCTGCCCTGAATCGCGGCTGCTCCAACATGCGCAGTGCCCGACGCCCCCGTGGCTGCTCGAGCCGCGGCTGAGCCGCAAACATTTCGCGCATTCCAAGCGTGAAGCGCTTCGGAATCGCGATCCGGTTCTGCGCATCCCGTGCCGCCCGATCCACGGCATCGACAATGGTACCGATGTCGTGCCAGCGCTCTGCCGGCTGGCGCTCGATGATCTCCGCGAAAGGACCATACAACAGCAACGAAAACAGGAAGGTCGGCGTGACCGGCCGGCCCGCGGCAACCCGCGCATCGGTGTTGATGAGGCCTTGGCGCAGCATCTGCAGGACGCGCGAGTCTGAATTACTGCTCAAATAGCGATCGACCGTCGGCAGCAACTCCCCGAGCAGCCCCCAATCGCGCAGCACATCTAGGCTCTGGGCGCCGTGGCCCGTGAGAAAGAGTTTGAGCGTCTCGTCGAACAGCCGTGCCGGCGGCACGCCGGCCAACAGCGCGCGCAGCTCAGCGATGGGCGCAGCGGTGGCCGGGTCCAGCGTGAACCCGAGTTTGGCCTGAAAACGCGCCGCCCGCAGCATGCGCACCGGATCCTCGCGATAGCGCGTCGCCGGATCACCGATCAGACGCAGACGCCGAGCTGCGATGTCCTCGAAACCGCCGACGTAATCCCACACCGAGAAATCCGCGATGTTGTAATACAAAGCATTCGCGGAGAAATCGCGGCGCCAGACGTCTTCGTCGATCGATCCATAAACGTTGTCACGCAACAGCCGGCCACTGTGATCCGTCACCCGATCGGGATTGCTGCTGTTGCTGCGGTCGGGCTCGACCTCGTCGTCTGGTAACGCCTGGGACGCGTCCGACTCGACGTCAGTATCGTCCCCGTCGATCGAGTCTTCGCTCGATTCGTCTATTGGTTCATCGCCCGGTTCCGGCGCCGCGGTGGCACGGAACGTCGCGACTTCGATGATTTCACGGCCGAAGAACACATGGGCGAGCCGAAAGCGGCGCCCCACGAGACGGCAATTGCGGAACACACGCCGCACTTCTTCCGGCAACGCGCTGGTCGCAATGTCGAAATCCTTCGGTGTGAGGCCCAGCATCAGATCGCGCACGCAGCCGCCGACCAGGAAGGCTTCGAATCCAGCGTCCCGCAGGCGATACAGCACCTTCAGCGCATTGGGCGAAACCGACGCGCGCGAGATGGAATGCTGGTCCCGGGGAATTATGCGTGCCAGGGGCGCGGGAGGCGCTAGATCTGGCGCAACGACTTCATTCAAACTTGACTGTTCCGCTTGAGCTCGGGGAGGCGCCCCCTATAATACCGCGCTCTGGCATCGGCCACCTGTTTCTGAGCTCCCTTCGTCTAGAGGCCTAGGACATAGCCCTCTCAAGGCTGTAACACGGGTTCGAATCCCGTAGGGAGCGCCATCTAATCAAGCACTTACGAAGCTTCCCGAATCGACCAGGCGATTTCGGGAAGTTTTCGGCCAGTGCTGCAGGTCGACGCAGCAAGCGTCGCCGAGCGTCCGAAACGGGCTGCAACGACCGCCCGCCTTTGCATTGTTAGACGCCGTCATCGAACATCGCGCCATGCTGCGATACGCCCGCGACCGAATCCGGAATCAACGTGCAGTCTCGATCGAGGTGGCCGCTAGAGCACTCATCGATGCAGCGCCGTGCGACAACTGCCGCACGTCCACGCATTGCGCAGCGACAGGCGCCGAGTGCGCCGCCTTCAAGTTGTTTCTCGAGGGCGCCAGCGAGAAGCGCTGGCAGCTTGCGCCTCGCGTTCCAACGCCGGCTGAAGGATGACAGCAGCGGTTACCGTACGGCGCGGCGAGTATGGTCGCCATTGCTGGGAAAGCCAGTAGGCGGCGACAACCACGCCAATGACAAAGGCCACCAGTGATGCCCAGCCGCAGCCATGGGCCCAGGCGCCAAGGCGCCGGTTTCTCGTACCGACCCTTCGGATTACCTCGATCACCTTGACCTCGTCGAGCTCTCCAGCATTCTTGAGGTCTTCGGCGAACGCCATCCCGTTGCGATACGCTGCCGTGTAGCCAAGCGCAATCGTGATGCCGCAGAGAACGAACCCCAAGGTGAACAGGCCGAGAGCAGACCAGGGCAGCGCATACGTCCGCAGCTCGGCAGAGGCTCCGAGAAAGGCCAGTAACGCAACCGCCGCACCGCCATTCGAGACGCTGAGAAACGAGACAGCTCGGGCGCCAGCCGCCTCGACTGCAGAGACCAAGACGGACTTGGCGTAGTGAAGCTGACCGTAGACATCTGCTGACATCCACCTAGGCTACCAACGCGCATCGGGCGCCGCTAGGCAGCCCAAGCGAAACGAAACCCTAGCAGCCGAAAATACCTAGCGGTATATCGCGCCGCCGCTGGCACCCGCTCGGGATGGGCTGGGAAGTACCTTCAACAATTGATCGAGACGAACCAGCCAAACGCCTGGTTTGCTTCGCGTGCAACCGCAAGTAAGGCGGCAGCAAACCGAGAGTTCGCAGGCAGAGCTCCCGACCGCGCCGGTGAATGGTCGTTCCGACTCGACCACGACTGGCCAACCAAACTTCTGGTTTGGACCGTGGCCAGCCGAAAGTATGCCGCCACCGAACCGAGAGTTTGCTTGCAGGGTTCCCGGCCGCGGCGCGGATCGGTCACACCGATTCGCACGAGGAGATGCCCGCCGGGTGTCGCGGTTGCTTTCGTCAACGCGGGGACTCACGACTAAGCCCGCGGGCGGCCTGTGGGAGAGCAGGCCTGCCACCAACCAACTTACTGAACCAGCCGCGCCTTGCCCCAGCCAACGAGCTGTGTGGCGGTCGTAGCGGCCAATTCGACCACATCGCCTGGCACCAGCGCGCGGCCGCCATCGGCCACGCAGCCGCGCAGGATTTCGACCTGCAGCGTTGCCGGGCCTTCGCCCGCGCTTGTGCGAGGCCAGTAGACGCCACGATCGCGGTCCCGCGCCTCCTGCAGGCGTTGCGCAGTCGCCTCGTCGATCGTCATGCCGATCGGCGGGAGCTCGTCGAGCGGCTCGGCACTGATTCCCGCGATGCGTTTGCGCGCCATCAGATGACCGGCGAGCGGTGCTCGGTCACGTTCGGATCCACGACCGGTGCATGCTTCGGACCGTACAGGATCACCTGCGCCGACTCGGCCGAGGTGTTGCCGCCCTTGGTCACGACCAGGCGCACGTAGCGCTTCAGCGGGCGAAACAGATCGAGCGAAATGATCTTGTTCGAATCCGCCGGCGCAATGGCCCGCGAGGTCGACGCGATCGTGCTCATGTCCGAGCCGTCGGCCAGGTTGCCGTGCGCCGCCGCGATGCTGACCGCGCCCGCGATCGCCGCGAAATGTACCTGCAGGAGCGCGCCCTCGAAGGCCGCCGTGTCGATCACCGCGCCGTTGCGATTGGCTGAGCCTGACGCGTAGTCGAGGGCGCTAACGATTTTCACATTCTGGTTGAGTGTGGACATGTCGGTTCCTCAGGGCGTGATGCCGGTGATCATGCAGAAATGCTGCGGCCGCTCGAGCGCGACGTCGGCGCGAAGGTGCGCGGTCAAGCCGTATTCGTGCGTGCCGGCGTACTTCTCCTTGAGCACGTCGATCTGGATCGACTGCAGCATGCCGATCAGCAACTTCGAGTAGTCGGCCACGAAGATCCGGCTCGCGTTGGTCGAAGTGCCCTGCGTGTCGGAGTCGCGGATCTGCTTAGTCGTGAGCATCTGCAGGCCGTCCAACGATTTCGGCATCTGCAGCGGCTGCCCGGTGGAATCTCGCAGCTCATCGATCGCGAACTTCGTGCGCGGGCTCATGATCGCCACTTTCGGCGCCGAGCCGTTATCTTGGGCAATTTCGAGCAGCGCCTGGTTCAGCGCAGTGTAGCTCGCGAGCGGGCCACCATTGGCGCCGCCGACGCTAACTACATTCACGCCCGTCACATTGGCGATACCGAGCGGCTCGGACGCGGCGCCCGTGCCGTAGAGGCACACCCGGTCGAGCTCGAGCGCGAGTTGCGAGGCAAAGGACTGTCGGATGACCACCTCGGCGTTGACCGCATCGGCCAGCAGCTCGCGGCTGATCCGCACGTGTGCGATCAACGTTCGCGCCCTCAGGTGAACCGCAGAAAAGCTTGCAGTCGATGTCTCGAGGTCATCGGCAGATTCCGCGTGCCACTTCGCGGACGGCTCCTGCTCGAGGCGCACCAGGCGAACGTCGGGCGAGGTGACCGGCAGCACGCGAGCGCCCGCTTCGATCACTCGCGCCTGGGCGCGCAGTGCGTCGATCAGGTCGCCTGCGATCACGGGCGCCAGCAGGTAACCGCCGCCGGCATCAGAGCCTTCAGCGAGCGCCCGTGCGTAGCGAGGATCGCGCTTGTCGTTCAGCAACGCGGCGCGGATGAAGCCGCCGAAGGTGAGGCGGTCGGGATTCTGGAACTGATCGACCATGCGATCGTCACGGGACAGCGCGCGGATGGCGACGCCGTGCCCGTCGGTGAACTCGACCGGCTGGTCACGGTTGGACGTCGCGCCTTCCGGCAGCAGCGGATTGCGCGGCGTCGACGGGACGTGATCGGTGGCGCGCAGCTTCAAGAGCTCGCGGGCGACCTCGTCCGGCGTGAGACCACGCTCGAGGTAATCGGGGACACGATCGGCAAAGCCGTTGGCAGCGCACATCGCAGCAATTTCGGTCGCATCGGCGCGTGCGTTCTTCGCAGCGATTCGCTGCCGGCGAGTAGCCTCGCCGTCGCTGTCGTCATCGTGGGTGGCGGCGGCGCCGCGCGCTTGGGTCGTCATGGCAAAGCTCCGGTAAAATTGTGCGGATGGATCTGCGGGAACGGGAACGAGCGAGACCTCGAGCGGCTCCCAGCGCGTGATTCGAAACGTGTCTTTCTCGCCGGCGCGGCCGCGCAGCTCCTCGACGTCGTGGATTTTGTAGCCGACTGACAAACTGCGCAGGATCTTCGCCTTCACATCGGCCAGCAGCTCGCTCGCGCGGCGTGAGGTGCCGAATCGAACAACACCGCGGAGGCGCTGGCCGTCGCTGACGAGATTTTCGACCACGCCGACTGGCGACTCGCTGGTGTCGTGGCCGACGACCAGCGGCAACGGCTCGCGGGCAAGATCAATGGCTGAGCGATCGTGCGAGAGAATCTCGCGGTACATGCCGCGGTCGACCGGCGTCACCGAGCTGATCGTCGCGGGCACGGTACGTGCCTCGGCGTCAGCGCGGCTGCAGTCGAGCGTCAGAGATCGGAACGCAAGGCGATCAGTCATAGGTCTCCGCGGGGCGCCTGAACGATTTCAGGACGCCATTTGCACAAGGCACTTCGCGGAGATCCGTGAAGGCCGATCCCATTTGCCGAAAGCCGCTCGAGCGCGAAGCATCGAGCCTGCAGACAGACCGGGTCGGTCCTGCGATTCGATTTCCGAGACCGGGCGAGCGCGGAGCATCACCGGGACGCATGGAAGTCATCGAACGCGACGCTAGTCTGCCCCAACGCGCAGCCGCTCGGCAAGTGAGGCGCATCACAAACGAACCCGAGAGGCCCTGAAAATCTAGCGATATTCCGCGCCGCCGCTGGCACCCGCGCTGAATGGGCTGGGAAGAACCTACGAAATTTATCGAGCATCACTGCGTCGTCCGCTCAGGACTAACAGCGTCCGCTGTCGTCTGCGCAATCGCGTGCACACGTGCGTCGAAGTCTGATCGCGAGACCGGCGTCCAACTTCTCCACGTGCCATCGCCCAGCGCCAGCATCGCACCCACCTGCCGCACCTCGTCGTAGATCGTGACGTAGGCCAAGACTCCATGGACGTGCGTCACGGACCAGCCTGCAGGATTGCCGAGCAGCTCAGGCCGCACCGACCAGAGCGGAGGCAGTTGCGCGAGCAGCGCAGCATGTTCGGCTCGGCGCGCGTCACTCATCGCCAGCCAGCCGCAGTCGTTTCAGCACCGCGCGATGCTCAACGGGATTGCCGACCCGATAGACCTCGACTGCAGTCGGGATCCCGCGGTCGTCGCGTGCGATCACCTCGCGGATCTCCGCGGGAATCACCGGCGCCGGCGCACCAGGGACGAACTGCAGCGCGGCGAGATACGCCTGCGCGTCGCCCGTGACCTTGAAGGAACGGTAGTGCTCGGCGGTGCGCGCCACGACTGCCGTGACCTCGAACAGCGCAGCGAGCTCATACTCGTTTACCTCGCCGCGCCGGTTGGTCAGATCGAGGCCATCGAAGTAACAATGCGCCGCGACCGCCACCGCGTGATAACCCACCGCAGCCACGTGCGATCGGGTGGTGGTCTCACCCAGCGCCCGCAGCGCTTTGGCGTAGGCGGCAAACATCTCCGCTTGCAGCGCAGTGCGCCAGGATTCGTCTTTCGATTTCTCAGTCATGAGTTGCCTCCATGGGTGTTAGTGGTCGATCGTCCCAGCGGCGCGCGAGCTGGCCGACAAACTTGAGATGATCCTCGAGCAGGTCACGGGTTGCGCCGAGCGCCGGCTGCAGGCCAGGATCTCGTGCGGCCGCCAGTCGCAGCGCGGCGAGCGCCTGCACGAGTCCGAGCTGTACATCGACCAGCGCGCTAGAACGGGATGTCATCGTCGAAGTCCTGGTCGCCGACGTCGCGCGAGACCGTCTCGACAGGCGGCGCGCTCACCGAGTCGCGGACTTTGTCCTGCAGCCACTGCGGGAGCTCGTCGAACTGATCCGGTTCATCGGGCGAGTACTTAACGAGCGGTCGCTCCGCGGCCGGCTTGGCGACGCCTCGCGGCAATCCCATGATCCCGGTCACGCTGGCGTAGGTGCGCCCGTCCGCGCCCGCTTGGTGCTGCACCATGATCTGGCAGGCAGCGCCCAGCACTTTGAAAATGTCGAAGCCGGCGAGCTCGGCGTCGGTGAACGGGCGCCCGCGCCAGTTTTCGAGATCGCCGCGCAGCTTCGCTTTTGTCGACAAACTTAACGTGTACGCCTTGCCAATCTGTGCCGGCCCGCGTTGCAACTTGCCGTCGCGGTCCACCCATTCGATCCGCTCGGCCGGGATCTCCCAGCGGATATAGATCTGATGCCGCGGCTTGTATCGCCCGCCGGGCTGCACGCCGAGATCCGCGATCAAGTTCGCGACGGCAATGTGCGTGCCCTGCGGAGTCGGCGCGAAGTCGCGGCCGCCGTTGTCTTTTGCGATCAATGGCATCGATGAATCCTCATTCGGTTGTGTGGTGTGATGCGGCCCGTGGCCGGCGCTGGAATTCGGGACAGTCGAACGGCACGCGGCGCCAGGTCTCGGTCTGGTATCGATCGCAATAACCGTCGGGTGCCTCGCCAGGTCTGCGCGAGCAGTGGCGGCAGCGCTCGCAGACGACGAACGCGCCGGTTTGAAGTGCCGCGGGAAACTCGGCGCGAAGGTCTAGCGGGCTCATGTCGGCTTGATCTCGCGAGCAACCGCCTCGCAGTCGCATGGGCCTCTGTCGTTCAGAAAGGCGCACTCACGCTCGTGTCGCACCTCGACGTGGACCACTTCGCCAGGGCGAGCGTTGATGGCCGCGGCGACGGCCGCCTCGAGGTATCTCGGAATCGCCGGTGCCGGCTTTCTCTTCGACTGGCTCATGGGAGCCAAACCGGGTGCCCGGAGCGATGCACGAAAGCACGTCCCCTAAAGGGGACTCGTGCATTTCGTGCATTCGGCAGCGCTACCGTTGCACGGATTGACCAGTTCCGTACGAAAGACGTTTCGTGCATTTCGTGCGCCGTCATGCCACTGCCTCCGGTGCGTATCGCAGCCGCAGGTTCGACGGATCGCCCGCGACGAAGCCGGCGCGAATGAGGCCGCGCAGCGCATCCGCAGGCGAGTTGCGCGGCATACCTAACTCGCGCCCAATCTTGCGCACGGTCGCCTCGTCCCAAGCGGTCTCGCCAGTTCTGTGGCGCCTCTCGAGCTCGCCAAGTAGTGAGCCCTGCTGGGCGCCCTTGGGCCACGGCCGACGGACTTCCGCCTGGACCGGTCGCACGACAACGGTCGTTCGAGGATCGCCGAACGCGTCCATCTCCTGCAGGGTTGAAACCTCGAGCTCGTAAGCCAACTGCACGCCGGTTGCCGAGTCTCGCGATTTGGTCAGGGTGGCGGTGCGAACGCCGGAGACTTCATCCGTCGCGATCATGAAGATCGTGTCCACAGCGGCGGCCAACGATCCATGTCCGCGTAGTCCGTTAGTGTCGCCCTTGCTCGGATGGTGGATCAGCACGACCGACGCGCCGGTCTTGGCAGCGATGAGCTTCGCCGCAGTCACGATGCGCTGCATGCCCGCAGCGTTCTCGTCGCCGTCGCCGAGGCAGCTCGCGAGGGTGTCGAGGAACACCAGCCGCACAGGCTCCGCCGCGTCGGCCTGCACTTCCGCGATCGTCGAGATCACGCGCTCCGCGTGCGCAATCGATTCTGCCTCGCCGCCCAGCGACGGAGCAGCCCGCACGATGTACAGCGGCAGCGGAGCGTCGGGAAACTTGCGCCTCGCCGCAGCCTTCGCCCGCATCACGACCGAGCCAGGCGCCTCAGCCGCGAAGTACACGACCGGACCGCCAGCAACCTTCAGCCCAAACCACGTAGCGCCAGCCGCGACATGCACCGCGAGATCGACGCCAAAGGCGGTCTTGCCGGCACCAGGTGCGCCGCCGATCGCAACTACCTCGCCGCAGCCGATCGTCCGTTGCACGATCGCCGGCGCAGACTCGTCTGGGAGCTCATCGAGCGCGGCGAACAAGTACGGCTTGGCGCGCTCGGCCTCGATCTCCGCGTCGATAGCCGCAAGCGCTTGCATCACCGCGCCGTTGCTAGTTCGCATGGCTTGCAGCCTTACCAATGCGCGCCGCGGCCGTCGAAAGCCGCAGCCAGTCATTCGTGCTCAGCGCTCGCCGGTCGAGCAGATCCGCGGCAAGAATGGCGACCAGGGTCACCTCATGCGCCACCGCGCCCAGCAGGGCGCGCGCCGGAATTCTCGAGCGCGAAGGCTCTATGTGATGCGCGAGCGGCTTGTCGAAAAGATCGCCGAGCGCGAGGCCGACCGTTTCCAGCACTGCGCTCGTTTCGCAGCCGCAGAACGCATGCACCAGCACGCGACCGTCGTCCGTCTCGCGAATTGAAAGCGGGCGGCCGCGCCTCGATCTGCAGACCGGGCAAGCTGCCAGCCACTGGCTGGGGCGCGACGGCAGCACACGTTCGAGGCGGTCGAGCAGCCGCTGTGCGGCGCTCATGCTGCGTCCAGCGTCGAGAGACGCGCGATTTCGCTGCCGGGCACGAAGGTCCGCTTACCTTGCTTGAGGATTCGCAGCTCGCCCGCGCTGATCAGCTTGTAGACTGCCCCACGACTGAGCCGGAGATATTGAACCGCCTCCGGAATCGAATAGCGTTGCTGCTGATCGAGCGGCGGGAGAGGATCTGAATTTCTTGGCATGACGGCCTCTTAGGTGACCGTCACGTAGAGTATTCAGCTGCTAACTATTTTCCACCAGTAGCTGCGGGGAAACTCGGTGGCGTTTCCCTGCAAGTGATGCACAGATCCTCACAGCATCGTCAGCGCCTAGCAGTTCCAAGTGAGTCATTGCAGCCACGCGGTGCGTCGACTTCGCCTGCTCGACCTCAGACTTTCCCATATCCCACGCGGCCTGAACGCGCTTCGACGCGCCCCTGGTCTTCAGCGCTTCCAGAGCAAGCAGGTGAATCGCCGGCCAGATCGAGTGCTCGCGACGGCGCCCAACCTTGCCCCGCGTACCCACGCGTTGTCGTGCGTCGACGCCCGCCAGCAGATCATTCAGCACGCGCTCGAGCAGATACCTCTCGGTCAGCGACAGCGTCGCAGGATCGTCGCAGAACTTGCCGACGGCAGAAATGAACAGGTCCCGCGGCGTCAGGGTGCCCGGCTCAGTTCGCTCCGCTTTCGCTCGACTCATGGATGCAGCTTCCGCACGTTCTGGTCCTCGAGGCCAAAACTGGGCAAGTTCCGCTCAACGGCTTTCGCAAGCGTCCGATCCCGAAGGTGAGCGTAGGCACGAGTCGTCATTCGCAGATCTGCGTGACCGAGCAGATCGCGGATGATCTCGGCATCGGTGCCTGCATTGATCAGCAGCGAGGCGTAGCTGCGGCGCAGATCGTGGAAACGGACTGGCGGTTCGAGCTTGGCGTTCTTGGATACGCGCGCCATTTGGCGAGACACCTCCATGCTGTACCACTTTTGCCCGTCTGCCCGTGTAAACACGAGCTCGTCGCCAGCCTTGCCGGCCGTGACTTGCGCGAAGAACTGCTCGCCCTCCTCGCTCAGCGGAATGGTCCGCGCCTTGCCAGACTTCGAGTGCCGAACCGTGACCTTCGCAGCGTCGACGTCGGACACGCGGAGCGCGAGCAACTCACCGAGCCGCATCCCGGTGTTGAGCGCGCCGCGCGCCAGCGATCGAAAGTCAGGCGGCATCGCATTAAGCGCCCGTCGCGCCTCGGCGCTCGTGAGGTTCCGCGTGCGCGCCCGATCAACATTCCGGTACGGGCGGATCCGCCGCCACGCGAGATCGGACGTGGCCTTGCCGTCGCCAAACGCCTGATTGAGCGCCGCACGGAACACCGCCCAGGTGCGATTTGCGGTCGCCTGCGCGCGCCGCTTGATTTCGGGATCAGCAGTCTCGGGAATGAGCGCGCTGAACCAGCGCCGCAGCTCGGCAGACTCGAGCTTGTTGACGTCGTGCGCTGCCCATCGCGGCATGATCGATGCGGCGGCCTTTGCCTGATCTGTTTCGACCGAGCCGATCGTCGAACGCGCCATGCGAGAAACCCAGTACGCCTCGAGCGCATCGCCGACCGTGTAAGCATCTGTCGCCGTCGCGGTCGGACGTTGATCGCCCACCGCTATCTTGATGGCCTGCTTCCAGCTGAGAACAGCCGCACCATCCGCCGGCAAGCTGTCATCAGCGAGCCCGAGCCGCCGCTTCCAACGCCTGCCCGCCCGGAACTCGCGCAGATACCACTTTCCGGACTTCGCGCCCTTGCGATAACCGAGGTGCAGTCCGGGCTGCACCTCATGCCAGTAGGGCTCGTGCTGCGGTTTCAGCTTCGCGCGGGCAGCGCGGGTTTGCAGTCTCGAGTTGCGCGGCTGTCGTGGCATGTGGTGTCCTAGCAGCCGAGCGCCGACAGGCAAGGCTGTAACAGAAAGAATTTAGGGAAATTTAGGGAAATGTCGGGCACAGACGGCACTTTACACTTGGAGACGATAATGAACAAGCATCTACCAAACCCCTATATTCATAGGGCTTTGGAAAAGATGACCGTAGACGTTTGCGGACGCTCCGGTCGCACTCTCAAGGCTGTAACACGGGTTCGAATCCCGTAGGGAGCGCCATCTGGCGGTAGGATGCCGTGCAGCGCGCCGGCTCCGGGAGATCCCACTGATGCCCAGACTCACAGGCAAGATCGCGCTCATCACGGGATCGAGCTCCGGCATCGGCCGGGGCGTCGCGCTCGCATTTGCGCGCGACGGCGCCGATATCGTCGTCAATTACCCGAGTGCCGACGAGCGCGCTGCGGCCGATGGCGTCGTGGCAGACATCGTGGCCAGTGGCCGTCGCGCAATCGCCGTGCGAGCCGACGTGGCCGGCGAAGCGGACGTGGAACGGCTGGTATCGACCGCCGAACGCGAGTTCGGGCGCATCGATATTCTCGTCAACAACGCCGGCATCGCGCATAGCGCGCCGCTCGAGGACATTCCCGTCGCCACTTGGGATCGACTCCTGGCCGTGCATTTGCGCAGCGTCTTCCTGGTGACGCGGCTCGTGATTCGCGGCATGTACGCGCGTGATTACGGCCGTATCATCAATACGGCCTCACAACTCGCCTACAAAGGCGCACCGGGGCTGACCCACTACACGGCCGCGAAAGGCGCCATCATCTCCTTCACGCGCTCGCTGGCACTCGAGATCGGACCGCGCAATGTCAACGTGAACGCGGTCGCGCCAGGTGCAACCTTGACGCCGATACTCGACAGTGTGCCGCCCGACTTGTTAGATGCGGTGCGCAGGTCCATTCCGAAAGGCCGCATCGCCGACGTGGATGATATCGTGCCGAGCTATGTGTTCCTGGCATCCGACGACGCACGCCACTATCAAGGCCAGTGTCTCTCGCCCAACGGCGGCGACGTTTTCCTGTAGCGGGACTCGCAAGGCTTGCGCGGCGAACAGCGCATCGACTCCATGCCATTTGGCGGGGTACGATGCGACCGTCCCGTCGCTGCTAGTTGCCGAGCCACCAGGCGCGCAGTTCCGCCAGATCGATTTCACCGTCTCGATCGAGATCGATTTCGCGAAAACCGATTTGCACGGCCGATTCCTTCATGTGGGGGTCGAGATCGGCCATCATCGACTTGAACTCCAGATAGCTGATCGAACCGTCGCCGTCCACGTCGGTCTGTTCGAACAATTCGTTGAACTCATCGATAGTGTCTTCGTCGGCTGCAGCCGGCCCTCGAAGCTTGCCTTTCACGCTCATGTTGCTCTGCCTCCGTTGACTGCACCGGCCCCACAACAGCGACCGCTCTGTATCAATAGCCCGAAGCAGGCTCCGGCACGACCGTGGCCAATACCTACAGGGCTTTAAGTAGTGCTGCGGATGTTTATCGGACAGAACTGCGGCATCCTAGGCGATAGCTGGATCGTGCTGGAGACAAGCCCATGGTGTCGCATACTTCCCCTCTTGCCCGAGTCATCGGCCTCAGCTTGGGCGTCGTCCTGCTGCTGGCGACCTGCCCGGCGCACAGTCAGTCGCAGACCGGCGCGGCAACGAGCGATGGCACGCCCTCAGAACTGCAGCCTGTTCGAGTCCGAGGCCTGCAGAAAGTGGAAGCAGTGCCGGGCGCTGACCTCGCGCCTTACAGCAAGATCCTGCTCGACCCGATCGAAGTGGCCTTCCACAAGAACTGGGATGCCCGATCGGTCGCCGGGACGCGCATTTCGGCCGCCGAGAAACTCGAGATGCGCACGGGTCTGGCAAAGATCCTGCGCGAGGAATTCGCGCGTGTACTGACCAAGGACGGCCGTTACGCCGTGGTCGAGGCCCCCGGCGACGATGTCCTGCGCATCAAGGCCGAGATCAAGAATCTGTACGTGAATGCGCCAGATTTGCCGCGCGCCTCACGCACACGCACCTACACGCTGTCACTCGGCGAGATGACGCTGGTGGCGGAACTGCGAGATTCGACCACTGGCGATCTCATTGCGCGAGTGACGGATCGCAAACGGGATCCGGAATCAACCTTCCTCGAGCTGACTACAAGGGTCGACAACGTGGCGGCTGCCCGACGCGCGGCGGCGAGCTGGGCCCGCATTCTGCGCGAGCACCTGGACTCCGCACACGAGGCACTCGGCGCGCCCAACCGCGCGACGACCCCACAGTAGGTAGCATTCGCAAGCGCGGTCCGTTGCGACGGCGCTCGCGAGGAGCTAGGCTGGACTCTGACCGGTGTCCCATTCGCAAGCGAGGTAGATCGCTATGAGGCTGCACCTGCTCGATCCGACCATCCGAGGCAGCGACGCAGCGCCACTACGCCCGCGCCGCCGCGATCGTTCGAGGCGCGTACTACAGGAGCTTCTCGGTCGTGCCGACATCAGGCTGGACGGTGATCGCCCGTGGGACATCAAGGTTCGCGACGCGCGCATGATCGACGCGGTTCTGGCACACGGCTCATTAGGCGCAGGCGAGTCCTACATGGACGGCTGGTGGGACTGCGAGGCGCTCGACGCGATGTTCACTCGCGTGCTGCGGGCACGCGTTACCGAACACCTGAACTCACTCGACGAGCGCATGGCGGCTTTGCTCGCCATCGTCCGCAATCCCCAGACGCCGCGGCGCGCCAGACGGGTGGGCCGACAGCACTACGATCTCGGCGACGATGTGTACCAGCGCATGCTGGACCCGCGGATGATTTATAGCTGTGCCTACTGGCGCGCCGACGATTCGCTGGCGAGCGCGCAGGAGCGCAAACTCGATCTGGTATGCCGCAAGCTACGGCTGCGAGCGGGGATGCGGGTGCTCGATATCGGCTGCGGCTGGGGTGGCGCCGCTCGATTCGCCGCGGAACGCTATGGCGTCGAAGTGGTTGGCTGCACCATATCGCAACATCAGGCGCAGGTTGCGCGGCAGCGCTGCGATGGCCTGCCGGTCGAGATACGCCTGCTCGACTACCGTGAGCTCGATGGACAATTCGACCGGATCTTTTCGATTGGCATGTTCGAGCACGTCGGTGAACGCAACTACCGGGGGTTCTTCAGCAAGGCGCGTGCCCTGCTCGCAGCGGACGGCCTGCTACTGCTGCACACGATCGGCAGCAACCGTTCTTCGCGTGCCACGGACGCCTGGATAGAGAAGTACATCTTCGCCAACTCGATGCTGCCCTCGATCGCGCAGATTGGCGCAGCGACCGAGAATCTCTGGGTCGTCGAGGACTGGCACAGCTTCGGGCCACACTATGACCGCACCTTGATGAGCTGGCTCGAGAACTTCGAGCAGCACTGGCCGGAACTAGCGTCACGCTATGACGAACGATTCCACCGGATGTGGCGCTACTATCTTGCGTCGTGCGCGGCCGCGTTCCGCGCGCGCCACAACCAGCTGTGGCAGGTACTGCTGTCGCCTGCGGGCATTGCCGGCGGTCTGCCCGAAGTGCGTTGACCGAGGGAGGTTTCCCTGACACCGCCAGCTTTCATTCAGGCCGCGCCCCGGCCGCGCAACGCGGTGACGGCGGACTGGTTGGTGCGCAGCTACCTGCGCCATCGGCTGCCGCCCGAAATCCATGCCGCGTTCGAACCCGTGCTGCTCGAGCTGAGCGACCTGGCGTCCGGACCACTCTGGGACGCGCAGCTCGCCGATCGTATGCGCGAACCTGTACTGACGCAGTGGGACCCCTGGGGCAATCGCGTCGATCAGATCGAACTCACCGCGGTCTGGCACCAGGCGGAGTCGTTAGCGGCGCGCTTCGGCCTGACAGCGATACCCTATGAACGGCGCTACGAGCAATGGTCGCGTGTCTGCCAGTTTGCGCTGGTGCATGTCTTCCACCCGGTCACCGATCTGTACAGTTGTCCGCTCGCGATGACCGACGGTGCGGCCAGAACACTGCTCGGCTCGGGCAATCGGCGGCTGATCGAGCGCGCCGTGCCGCATTTGACCAGCAGGGACGCGGCGCAGTTCTGGACCAGCGGCCAGTGGATGACCGAAGCCACGGGTGGCTCCGATGTGGGGCAGTCACAATGCACGGCACAGCAAGACGGCACGCTCGGCTGGCGCCTCCATGGCAAGAAGTGGTTCACGTCGGCGGCCACGTCCCAAATCGCGCTGACTCTGGCACGGCCAGAGCGCAATGGTCCTGGCGGGCGAGGTCTTGCACTATTCTATCTGGAGACCCGCGACGCGACGGGCGCCATGAACGGCATTCGGGTGGAACGGCTCAAGGACAAACTGGGCAGCCGCAAAGTGCCGACGGCCGAGCTCACCCTGGATGGCTGCCTCGCGCAGCTGGTCGGCACAACTACGGATGGCACCCAAGCGATCGAACCGATGCTGCGCATCACGCGAGCCTGGAATAGCGTCTGCGCAGCGAGTTTCGCGCGCTTTGGCCTCGGCCTCGCGCGCGACTATGCAACCAAGCGTCAAGCCTTTCGCGCAACGCTCGCGGATCTGCCCTTGCATCGCGATACGCTCGACGAGATCGACGCCGAGTCGGCCGCCGCGTTCGTGCTGACCTTCTATCTGCTCGAATTGTTAGGGCTGGACGAAACCACCGGGCTCGACACCGAGCGCGGTCACTTGCTGCGCACGCTGACACCGCTGGTCAAGGCAACCACGGGCCGCCAAGCGGCTTGGGCCGCGAGCGAGACTATCGAGGCCTTCGGCGGCGCGGGCTATGTCGAGGACACCGGCATACCCATGTTGCTGCGGGACTCGCAGGTGTTGCCGATCTGGGAAGGCACCACCAACGTGCTGTCGCTCGACTTGCTGCTGCGCGCCGATCTCGACGCGGGGCTCGATGTGCTCACTCGGGTTGCTCTGGCGAGCTGCGATGGCGCGGGCAATTCTATCCTCGCGCCCGCGGCCAGTGTCGTGCGCGCCGCATTGCGAGCGGCCAACGACTGGCACCGCAATACCACTGCAATGGACATCCGCCAGGCCGGCGCGCGACGCTTTGCATTGACGATCGGACGCGCGCTGGCGCTGGCACTCCTGATCGATCTTGCTGGGGGTGTCGCGGATGCGGAAGATCGACAGACCGCGACGACGATCGCATTACGCTTCAGTCAGCGGGATATCGATCAGCTTCGCTGAATCCTCGTGCAACGAATCCTGGGGCGCCCGCTTCCGCCATAATTCGCCCGCGGCCAGGCACGATCCGGACACGCGCATCCCCCAATCGGTCAAGTAGACTGCTGCACGCGGCGCAGCGGACACAGTGTTCGCAACGCCTGGGATGTGCGGAGTCGACATGAACAACGATACGGGCGCTCTATCTTTCGGCCAGACTGTGTTGCGGGCCGCACCACTAACGCTGGTACTTGCACTGGCGCTCCTCGCAGCCGGATGCCAGCGCAGCAAGGACCCGCCCAGCGCCGCAGCGCCCACTGCCGCCGCAGCCGATCCCGCCTGGAGCGCCATTGTCAGCGCGCATACCACGGGTGCCGTCTCGCGCAAGAGCTCTCTGCGGGTGCTATTCGTCAACGATGTCATTCCGGCTGCCAAAGTAGGTAGCGACGCCGGTAACACTCTGACGTTGCAACCGACGGTCGCGGGCCGCGCCACGTTCGCCAGTCAGCGTGAAATCCTGTTCGTGCCGACCAATGAGCTGGCGCCGGCCACGACCTATCTGGCCAGGCTGCGCGGTGACGGTCTGACCGGGGTGCCCGCCGGAATCGGACCGTTCGAATTCATCGTCCAGACGATGCAACCCAACTTCGACGTGGCGGTCGAGCGGCTCGATATCGAAGACGCTGGCGCCGGCACGATGCGACTGACCGGCACGATCGCCACGGCCGACCATGAAGACCCGGCACTGATCGAGAAGGTCCTGGCCGCGACCGTGGGCGACGCGCCCGTCGTCATCGAGTGGCAACACGCGCCGGCATCGCGACGCCATGCGTTCACGATTGCCGGTCTCGCCCGCGAGCAAGCCGCCCAGACACTGACGCTGCGCTGGGACGGCCAGCCGATCGGTGCCGCTGCCGCCGACACTCGCGAGATCGACATCCCCGCCCGCGACCAGTTCTCGGTAACCCAGGCGCAGGCGCTGGAACAGGATGGCCGTCGCGTCGTGGTGACCCAGTTCTCCGACCACCTGGACGCAAAACAAAACCTCAAAGGCCTGGTGCGGCTCTCGAGCGGCGCGTTCACCAGCCGCGTCGAGGGCAACACACTGACCTTGTACCCGGATGAGAATGCCGCCGGGACGGTGACGCTCAGTCTCGAGGCGGGCATACGCAACAAGCGCGGCGATCTGCTGCAGGGGCAGACGGACTTCTCACTCGAGTTCACCACTAACAAGCCGCAGGTGCGCTTCGTCGGCCGCGGCGTGATCCTGCCCGACGCGAGCACCCTCAGCGTGCCGTTCGAAGCCGTCAGTGCACGCGCCGTGCGTGTCACGGCGCTGCGCATCTACGAGAGCAACGTGCCGCAGTTCCTGCAGGTGAATTCCCTGGACGGCGCCAATGAGCTCGGGCGCGTCGGCCGGTTCCTCTGGCAGAAGGTCATTCCGCTGACGGCACCGGTCGCCGGCCGCTGGACGCGCTACAACCTCGATGTCACCGAACTGATGCAGAGTGACCCGGGCGGTATATTCCAGCTCACGCTGTCGATTGCACCGCCCGATTCCACTTATAGCTGTCCGGGGATCACAGTGGGCACGGCGACGCCCGCCACGGCGGATTTGGCCAATGCGGATCCGGCCAATCAAGAAGACGGCGATACTGGCGAACCGAGTAACTGGGACTACGCCGAGGAATATTTCGGTGCCGATGTCGAAGCGGACTGGCGCCAGCGCGACAATCCCTGTAATCCGGCTTACTACCGCTACTCGAGTGGCGTGCGAGCGGCGCGCAATCTGCTCGCCTCGAACATTGGACTGCTCGCCAAACGCGATCAACGCGGCGCCTGGCTCACGGTCGCCACGAACCTGCGTGACGCCAGCCCACTCGCCGGCGCCGAGATCACGGCGCAGAATTTTCAGGGGCGCGCGCTGCAGACAGCGACCACTGATAGCGCCGGCATTGCCGAATTTCCGGTCATCGACCAGCCCTTCATGCTGGTCGCCCGGCACAAGAACGACAAGGCCTATCTCAAAGTCAACAACGGCGTGCAATTGCCGGTCAGTCACTTCGATGCCGGCGGCGAGACCGTCAGCAAGGGCCTGAAAGGCTACCTGTATGGCGACCGCGGCGTATGGCGGCCGGGCGACGCGATCCATCTGACATTCGTGGTGCAGGACAAAGGCAAGACCCTGCCCGCCAACCATCCAGTCACGCTGGAGCTGCGCAATCCGCGCGGGCAGCTGGTGCAGACACTGACCAACGCGACGCCGGTCGGGCAGTTCTACCGATTCGAACTAACGACTGCCGCCGACGCGCCGACCGGCGACTGGACGGCGCGCGCGCTGCTCGGCGGAACGACGTTCACCAAGACACTCAAGATCGAAACCATCATGCCAAATCGGCTCAAGATCGATCTCGAACTCGGCGACGCCACGCTCGTAGCCGGCAAGCCGCTGGCAGGCAAGCTGAGCTCGCAATGGTTGAGCGGCGCCACGGCTGCCGGCCTCAAGGCAGATATCGAAGTGCGGCTCACGCCCACTACCACCCGTTTTTCGCGCTTTACCGACTATCAGTTCGACGATCCAGCACGCAGCTTCAGTGGCGATCCGCAGAAACTCTTCACAGGCGCGCTCGATGACAACGGCACGGCGCGCATAGATGGCACGCTCGACCTGCCCAATGACGCGCCCGGCATGCTGAACGCCAGCTTCGCGACTCGCGTGTTCGAACGCGGCGGCGCCTTCAGCATCAATCGGGCAACGCGCAGCGTCGCGCCGTTCGAGCGCTTCGTCGGCCTGCGGTTGCCAAAAGGCGATAGCACGCGCGACATGCTGATGACGGACAAGAATCACGTGGTCGAGATCGCGAGTCTCTCCGCCGCCGGCGAGCCCGTCGACCTCGACAACATCCAGGTCACCCTGGAACAGATCGAGTGGCGCTGGTGGTGGGACCAATCAGGGGAAACGCTCGCCCAATACACGCAGCGCGAGTCGCGCCAGATCGTCAAACAGGAGACGATCGCTACCCGCAAGGGCCAGGGCCAATGGACGTTCCAGATCAAGTACCCGCAATGGGGCCGTTATCTGCTGCGTGCCTGCGATCTGAACGGTGGTCATTGCACCGGCCGGGTGTTCTACATCGACTGGCCCTCCTGGGCCGGCAAGGCGCGCGACCAGGCAGGTCCGGCAGCTAACATCCTCACCATCACGGCTGATAAAGAGGAATACAAGGTCGGTGAGACCGCGACGATCCAGTTGCCGGAGGCCGCCGACGGCCGCGCGCTCGTCACGCTCGAAACGGGCGCGGCAATCCTCGAACACCGCTGGGTCGAACCGCGCGCCGGCGCCAATCGCATCACCATTCCAATCACCGGGCGGATGGCGCCGAATGTCTACGTCGGTGTGACCATGATCCAGCCGCACGAACACAAAGGCAGCGATCGACCGATCCGTCTGTACGGCCTCATCCCACTCAAGGTCACAGATCCGACGACGCGGCTCGCGCCGGCGATCAAGACCGCAGACGAATGGGTGCCGCAAACCAGGACCCGTGTGCAGGTCAGCGAGACCAGTGGCCGCGCGATGACGTACACGCTCGCCATCGTCGATGAAGGGCTGTTGGGTCTGACCAACTTCCGCACTCCGAATCTCCACGGCGAGTTCTACAAACGGGAAGCGCTAGGGATCGCAACCTGGGATCTGTTCGATGACGTGGTCGGCAGCTACGGCGCGCAGCTGGAGCGATTGTTGGCGCTCGGCGGCAGCGACGAGGGACCGGCGATCGATCCGAACGCCAACAAGTCGCGCTTCCCGCCCGTGGTGCGCTTCATGGGACCGTTCCAGCTCGCCGCCAAGGCGACTGCCAGCCACGAGGTGGAGCTGCCGCAGTACATCGGCGCGGTGCGCATCATGCTGGTGGCCGGCGATGGCAGTGCCTACGGCTCCGCGGACAAGTCGGTCTTCGTTCGTCAGCCGTTGATGATCCTGCCAACGCTGCCGCGCGTGATCGGGCCGGAGGAATCGGTCTCGCTGCCGGTGTCGATCTTCGTCAGTGAACCCTCGATCAAGAATGCCACGCTGCGGGTCGAGACGGATGCGCTGCTGACAGCGCCGGGCGACAAGAGTGTCTCGATCGCCTTCGCCCGCCCCGAAGAAAAACTGGGCATGTTGCATCTGCAGGCCGGCCGGCGCCTCGGTCGCAGCCACATCCGCGTGCTGGCGACGAGCGGCAAGCACACCGCCGCGAGCGATATCTATCTCGAGGTGCGCAGTCCCAACCCCAGTACCACCAAAGTGCAACGCGCGATAATCGAGCCGGGCGAACGCTGGCAGGCAGCAGCGAAATGGCATGGACTGGCCGGCACTAACGACGCGGTGCTCGAAGTATCCGCCGTGCCGCCGCTCAATCTGGATGGGCAACTCGACTATCTGATTCACTACCCGCACGGCTGCCTCGAGCAGATCACCTCTGGCGCCTTTCCACAGGTGTTCCTGCCGACGTTGATCGCGCTCGAGCCCGAACGGCGCGCAGCCGTTGAGCGCAATGTCGAGGTTGCCATCGAGCGCCTGCGCGGTTTCCAGCAAGCCAACGGCGGCTTCGCCTACTGGCCGGGCGGCTTCACCGCCGCCGCCGATCTACGCTGGCGCGACGACTGGAGCACGACCTACGCGGGACACTTCCTCGTCGAGGCCGAGAAGGCTGGCTACCGCATGCCTCCCGAACTGCTGACGAGCTGGATCCGCTACCAGACGGACATGGCGCAGCGCTGGAGCACGACTGACAACCGGCGGCTCGCCGCGCGCAGCGCGGGCATGGCCGAGGCGGAACGACTGGCACAGGCGTATCGCCTGTATACGCTCGCGCGCGCCGGCAAACCGGAAATCGGTGCGATGAATCGCCTGCGCGAGAGTCCCTCGATGTCCACAGCGGAACGCTGGATGCTGGCCGCCGCCTATCAACTGGCCGGACTCGGCGACGCTGCTGCGCAACTCGTGCGGGGCCAGACGATCGAGATCAGCTCGAATGACGCTGACACTTACAGCTTCGGATCGGCCATGCGCGATCGGGCGATCGTCCTGCAGGCACTTGTGCTGCTCGGTCGCAGCGCGGAGGCGCGTACGTTGGTCGACGCGATCTCGGCCGAGCTCGTTTCCGGCCGCTGGCACAGCACGCAATCCGTGGCCTACGCCCTGCTCGCAATCGGCCAATACGCCGGCGGCAAACCATTCGAAGCGTTCACCTACGAATTGAGTGCGCCGGGCCGAACGGGCGCCATCAAGGCCGAAAAGATGGTCTCCAGTACCCGCCTCGACCCGCAAGCCGATGGCGCGCAACCGGTGCTTGTCACTAACACCGCCGATCGGCCACTGTACGCCACGCTGATCGTGCGCGGCGTACCAGCGAGCGGCAGCGAAGACGCGGCGCAACAGGGTTTGAGCATCCGCCAGGAGTATGCCGATGCCGGCGGCACGCCCGGCCTTGCCATCACGCGCATCGAGCAGGGCACCGATCTGATGACGCGTGTGACCGTCAGCAATACCAGCAGGCGTCGCCTCGACAACCTCGCGCTCACCCAGATGCTGCCGGCCGGCTGGGAGATACGCAACGAACGGCTGGAAGGCGCGGCCATGGCGGGCGACCGCGACGCAAGCGAATCCAGCAATCGCGGTTGGTTCATCGACGGATCGCCGGATGCAACCAATGCCAGAGCGGAATACGTCGATATCCGGGACGATCGGATCCTGCGGTACTTCAGCCTGCAGCCCGGCGAGTCGGTGTCGTTCGTCACCCGCGTGAACGCCGCCTACCTGGGTCGTTACTACCTGCCGAGTGTGTCGGTGGCAGCGATGTACGACGCGACTCAGTTCGCGCGCACGCGCGGCCAGTGGGTCGAAGTCGTGAGCCCCGCTCGCTGAGCGACCGGCGTGCTGCAGATGCGAGCAACGAGCGATCTGACACTAACCCGGCGCCAGCGACGGGTGGCGCTGCTTGCGGGCTCGGCGTGGCTGGTTGCGGCGGTCGGTTTCTGGCGCCTGCTCCCACAGCCGCTGTTCACGCTGCCGCAGGCGGATATTCTGCTGGCACGCAACGGCGAATTGCTCGACGCGCGTATCGCAAGCGACGGTCAATGGCGTTTCCCGCCGCTCGAACACGTACCGATCCGTTTCGCCACCGCGTTGATCCACTACGAAGACAAGCGCTTCCGCGAACATGTCGGCATCGATCCACTGGCCGTGGCGCGTGCCGCCCGGCTCAACCTCCAACAACAGAGAATCGCAAGCGGCGGCAGCACCCTGACCATGCAGGTGGCAAGGCTCGCGTTGCACCACGACCGACGCAGCCTCCCCGCCAAGCTCAAGGAAGCGTTGCTGGCGTTACGCATCGAAGCGAGCTACGACAAGGACGCGATTCTCGCGCTCTATGCCAACAATGCGCCGTTCGGCGGCAACGTCGTCGGGCTGGAAGCGGCAGCGTGGCGCTACTTCGATCGGCCGCCGGACGATCTCTCCTGGGCCGAGGCCTGCACGCTCGCGGTATTGCCCAACAGCCCGTCGCTGGTGCACTTGCGTCGCAATCGCGCGCGCCTCGCCGTGAAACGCAATCAGCTGCTGCAGCGCCTGCACGCACGCGGCGTGCTCGATGCAGAGACGCTGCAACTCGCGCTCGCCGAGCCACTGGTGGCCGAGCCGCGGGAGCTGCCAAGCCTCGCGCCACATCTGCTGGAAACTGTGCGCGCGCGCGAACCACACCGACACCGCTTCGTCAGCACGCTGGATCCGCGACTGCAGAGGACGGCGACCGAGGTCGTTCAGGAGTTCAGTCGCTCGCTGGCCCGCCAGCAGATCCACAACGCCGCAGCCGTGGTGATCGACAATCGCAGCTTCGAAGTGCTCGCGTACGTCGGCAACTCGCAATGGTCCGTCGCCGGCAATCATGGCCATGCGGTCGACATCGTGCAGCGGCCGCGCAGCACCGGCAGTATCCTCAAGCCCTATTTGTACGCGGCCATGCTGGAGGATGGCGCACTGCTGCCACAGACCTTGGTACCCGATGTGCCGACGCAGATCGCAGGCTATACCCCTGAGAACTTCGATCGTCAGTACCGGGGCGCGGTGCCCGCGGATGCAGCGCTGGCACAATCGCTGAACGTCCCGGCGGTACGGTTGTTGCGTCAGTACGGCGTCGAGCGCTTCTACGACCAGTTGCGCGACGCGGGTATGAGCACCCTCCGCCGACCGGCAGCCGACTACGGGCTCACGCTGATTCTGGGCGGCGCCGAGGGCACGTTATGGGACACGACTGCGATGTACGCCAATCTCGCCGACATCGCGCGCCGCCCGCCGGACCACATCGCCGATCCCTATCGCAGTGTCCGGGTGCTCGCTACCGCGACCCGCGCATCGCCGGCAGCCGTCGTTTCTGAAAATTTGGGCAACCAAGCGGCGCGCATTGGCCCGGCATCGGCCTGGCTCACGTTGACAGCACTGCTGGAGGTGACACGGCCTGGCGAGGAAGGTCACTGGCGCAATTTCGCCTCGACCCACAAATTCGCCTGGAAAACCGGCACCAGCTGGGGCCTGCGCGACGGCTGGGCGATCGGCACTAACGATCGCTACACGGTGGGCGTCTGGGTCGGCAACGCCACGGGCGAAGGGCGACCGGGACTCACCGGTTCCAGTGCGGCCGCACCGCTCATGTTTGCGCTGGTAGCCCGACTCGAGCCGGGCGGCTGGTTCGCGCAACCCTACCACGCGATGCGGCAGGTCGACGTCTGTCGCAACGACGGGTACCTCGCGACGCCGTACTGCGACAGCCAGCGAATCTGGATTCCGCGCACCAGCCACTTCGACCAGCAGAGCCCTTACAACTTGCTCGTCCATCTCGACCAGGCAGCACGCTGGCGCGTCGACGGCGGCTGCCTATCACCGCACAGCATGCAGCATCGCCAGTGGTTCGTGTTGCCCCCGCTACAGGAAACGTACTATCGGCGCACGCACACGAGCTACCGCACACTGCCGGAGTACCTGCCGGGCTGCGGCGCCAGCACCGTCGCCACCAGCGGCGTCCCGCTGGATTTCCTGTACCCGAACAATGATACAAGCATCTACGTACCGCTCGAGCTGGACGGCCGCGCGGGGCGCACGGTTTTCGAAGCCGTGCACCGCCGTGCCGACGCCCTGCTGTATTGGCATCTCGACGATCAATACCTCGGCAGCACCCGCGGCACGCATCAGCTGAGCCTCGATCTCCCGGCCGGACCACATGTCGTCACGATCGTCGATGCCGACGGCAACCGCGCGGTCCGACGATTCACGATCCTCGAGCGCCGTCCGACGCGCACCGCAGCAATGCGCTGACGACGGCATGGCCATGCAAGAGGCCGCGTGGGTGGATTCCCGGCACTGCAGTTTCTGCGTATCGACAAGGGCGCAACGTACCGGCAGTCTGTTAGGTCCAAGTTGTCACCGATCGCCAACCTGAGGAGCAAGCCATGGCGCGCGAACAGACCTCCGACCGCCGCAAATCCGTGCGGCGCCGCACCGGACCCGAACTAATTGCTACGCAACAGGTCACGGACACAGGTCACCGCCCCCCCGGGCCGCAGTCCGCGGCCGCGCCGGCTACTGCGCGGGCATCTCGCCACGAGCGCGTCTGCCGGCGCGCCTACCAACTGGCTGAAGCGCGTGGCTTCGCACCTGGCAGGGAGCTGGACGACTGGTTGGCTGCCGAGGCCGAGATCGAACGCGCCAATACGTAGAAATTCTTATCGGCAAATGCTCGTGGGACTCCATCTAGAGAGTGATCCTTCAACTCAACCCGGAGAGCGCAACGTGAATCTCATACGCAGAGAACCTTTTCGTGACATCGACGACCTATTCAACCGGATGCTGACATCTTCGTGGCCACGCTCGCGTGCGCTCGCGAACAATGGCGGCAACGCCATCGAGTGGGCGCCGTCCGCAGATATCAGCGAGACTGACAAGGAATTCCTGGTGCGGGCCGAACTGCCGGCGGTCAAGAAAGATGACATTCAGGTGACAGTCGACAACGACGTCATTACGATCCGCGGCGAGCGCAAACAGGAAACGGAAGACAAGAGCGAGAAACATCATCGCGTCGAGCGATTCTATGGCACGTTCGAACGCAGCTTCTCCTTGCCGCCCAACGCGGACGCGTCAGCCATCAAGGCAGATTCGAAGGACGGCGTGCTCACCGTGCGAATCCCAAAGGCCAAGGCGGAGAAGCCCAAGGCGATCGAAGTCAAAGTACAGTAAACACGGCGCGCACTACGGTGATCGACGAGTGTCGGTCACCGTAATGCCGCAGCAGGTGACGGCGGGACCTACCGTCGACGCTGTGCCTCTAGTGATTGCTGGCGACCGATCGTTGCAGCCGGCCGATCGAGCTCACGATGCAGTGCCGCGAAGTGCTCGACGGTTTTGAGCAGACGCTCCGGGTCGATCGGCTTCGCGGCCAGCATGATCGGTGCGCCGGGGATGTACGGTATGTCGGCGTTCGCCAGGTCGGCCGTGAGGAGGATCGTCGGCACGCGATAGCCGCAGCGCTGTGCGATCTCCTCCGCGACTTCCGTGCCAGTCATGTCACCGCCGATCTGATAATCGACGATCAGTACATCCGGCTTGACCGCCTGCAGCTGCTCGAGTGCCGACTCCGCCGTCGGCGCGGTGAGCGCCCGATATCCCGCGCTGCGCAGGAGCATCTGGGTGGCGCGCAAGATGGCGGAGTCATCTTCGACATGCAGCACGACATAGGCCTCTGCAGCGCCGGCATCAGTTTTGTTCGACGACATCATGAACGTGAGAATGCATGCGTGGCAGCGTCACCACCATTCGCAGCGACCACATGCAGCTAGGTAGTTCGCATTCGATCAGGTGACGTTGCATCGTGACGCCCGGCCGTAAGGATTTGCCGCAGTTCGCCGGCAATTCTACGAATACTGCCGTGACCGGGCTTGGCGCAGGATGAATATGGATGATATAACAATTCAGAATCAGTTGCTGTTTGGCCCACGTTTGCAGCGTGATCGAGAGGGGTAGCATGCGTCCGATCAAGAGAATCCTGGTAGCGGTCAAGGATCCGACAGCGAAGTCACTGCCTGCCGTCGCCAAGGCGACGCAACTGGCGACCGGACTGGGCGCTGAGCTCGTGTTGTTTCACGACATCGCGACGCCGCTGTACGCCGACATGCTCTATGCGCGCAATGTCGATCTCAAATCGCTGCAACGCGATCAGCTCGCCCACCGCCGCAGTCAGCTCGAAACTATCGCCGCGCGCGTACGTCGCCATGGACTGTCGGTCAGCATCGTGGCCGAGTGGGACTTTCCGGCCGCTGAGGCGATCGTCCGCCAGGCGTGGAAGCAACGGGCGGACCTCGTCGTCGCCGAAGTGCATGAGGGCGGCAAACATCGTGCCCGCTGGCTGTTGAGTTACACGGATTGGGAACTGTTGCGTGACTGCCCGGTGCCACTGTTGCTAGTCAAGAACAAAGCACTCTATCGGCACCCCAAACTACTGGCGGCTATCGATCCGCTGCATGCGTTCGCGAAGCCGGCCAGTCTCGACCGCGAGATCCTGCGTACGGGCGCGCAAATGACGCACGCACTCGAGGGCGAGCTACACGCCCTGCACGTCTTTACGCCACCAATGCCGATCATGCCGCCGCTTGCCATGGGTCCGCTGGTCGATGTCAGTACGCCGCGTGACGAGACGGAGGCGGAGGCCCGCAAACGCTTCATGAGCGAGCTGGGCGGATTCGAGGTCAAGCGCAGTGCGCGTCATCTGGTCGAGGGTCGTCCGACCGCAGTCATACCGGCGGTCGCGAAGAAGCTGCGCAGCGCTATCGTGATCATGGGCGCAGTATCTCGTTCGGGGCTCAAACGCATTTTCGTCGGCAATACCGCCGAAGCGGTAATCGACTCGCTCAGTTGCGACGTGCTGATCGTCAAGCCGCCCAATTTCGAGGCCAAAGTGCCACGCGCCAGTCGGGGCGTGCAGATATTATCAGCAGCGGCAACGCCCTGAGCGATAGTTAGCCCTGCCGCGCCGCGGCCGTCGCTGGCAGCAATACGCGACTCGCTTGCGCGACGCTGTCTTCCGCCGCTGTATCGATCGGTATCGATTCGAGACCCTCGTCCGGAGTTACGGCTTGCAGGTGTTGGCGCTGCCAGCCGAGCACGTCGAGATCGGCTTCCGACGGATCACGCCCTGACCGCGCCCGCGCCGCGATGCGCTCCCGCAGGACGTCGTCCGGCGCCTGACAGTCGATCAACTGCGGCTTGATCCCGAAGCCGGCCGCCAGCTGCACGAAACGAGCGCGCGTGCCGCGACTCAGGAAAGTAGCGTCGACCATTGCGATCCGGCCGCCGCGCAGAATGGCGGCCGCCAATTCGAGCAAGTGATCGTAGGTCCGTTGCGTGCGCTCCTCCGCATACAGACCAAGACCGGGGGCCGAATCGGATGAGTCCTGCGCCGCGAGGCCGGCGAGTCGCTTGCGTTCGATGTCCGACCGCAAATGAATGGCGGGCAACACGATCGCCAGGCGCTCGGCGAGCCACGATTTTCCTGAGCCCGACAGACCGTGGAACAGCAACAGGCGCGGAACACTCTCGGCCAGCCGCCACTCGGCGTGCGCAACACAGCGTGCCTGGCGGTCACACAGCGACTCCCGATCGCGCACCGCAGGTCGGTCGAGATTGAGCGCACACACCTTGGCGCGCACGAGTGCGCAGTGCGCCTCGAACAGGTCCAGCAGCTCGACGGCTGCATAATCGCCGGTCGCTGCCAGCCAGGCGTTGAGGAACCCGCTGGCGAGGTCGGCGCGACCGTGTACCTGCAGGTCCATACAGAGGAACGCCAGCTCCTGCGCGACATCGATGTGCCGAAACTCCGGTTCGAACTCCAGGCAATCGAACGCCTGCAAGCGCCCGTCGATCCGCGCCACGTTGCTCATGTGCAAATCGCCGTGGCACTCCCGGACGAACCCGGCACGCGCTCGCGCATCGATTGTTTCACCGGTTTGACCGAGACGCTGCTGCAAAGGCAATGTAATCCGGTCCAGCCGTCTGCGAATATCGGCGTCGCGCGTGGCACGGCGACACTGACCAGCATTGGCGAGCAACATCCGTGCGGTTCGTCGCCGTCCGTCGTTGTGAGGATGCACGGGCACGGTCGCATGCACTTTGCCTAGGCTGACGCCGAATGCTTGCAGTTCCGCCAGCGTTGCGGTCCCGCGCTCCACCAGCGCGCCGAGTTCCAGAGCCGGGTCGAACTGCCGCATCTGCACTGCGAACTCGACTGGCTCACCCTCGCCGCCGACTTGCAGTTTGCCCGCGCTGCGCACGATCCTGACCACAGCGAGGTACACGTCGGGCGCGAAGCGGCGATTCAGCCGCAGCTCTTCGCGACAAAAAAACTCGCGCCGCTCGAGCGATCGAAAATCGACGAACGGGTAATGCACCGGCCGCTTGATCTTGTATGCATACGAGCCGGTCAGAATGACCCACGATATGTGCGTCTCGATAATCTGCAGCGCATTGACTGGATGCGGGTAGGCCGCGCTCGCCGCCAGAGCCGCGAGCGCTGACGGCAAAATGGCATTCGACTGCTGGTCGGTGACGTCCATAGGCTGCCATTTTCCGCCGATCGGCCGCCGCTTGCGTCTGTAGATGCCGCGCCGGCGGCAGCCGCTTGCTCCCGGCGCCGCAGGCCGCTAGCCTGTTCGGATGACGAACCCGCTGCAGCTCTACTGGCAGCCAGGCTGCACGAGCTGCCTGCGGACGCGCGAGTTCCTGCGCGAACACGGGATTGTCTTTGAATCCATCAACGTGCGCACTGATGCGGCCGCCTTCGCCAGCCTGCGGGATCGAGGCTTGCGCACGGTGCCCGTGCTCTGCCGCGGACTCGACTACGTCCTGGCGCAGGATCTGGATGAGGTGGCCCGATTCGTCGGCATACGCCTGCAGCGTATCCGGCTCAGCCCAGCAAAGTTGCTACAGCGACTCGACAGCTTACTCGATGCCGCAGAACAACTGACCTACCAACTGCCGCCTGCGCGCATGCTTGACAAGTTGCCACAGCGCGAGCGCAGTTGGTTGGATCTGGCCTACCATATACCCATGATCGTGGAGGGCTACCTGGCGGCCGCCCGTGGCGGTGTGCTCACCTACCAGCACTATGAATTGACGCCGCCGGCGGCTCTGCAGAATCCGACCGAGATCGGTGCGGTCACGGCACACTTGCGTGCGCAACTGCGCACCTGGGCACAGGCGACCGCCAGCGACGGGCAGCTCGCTGATCGTCCGCTCGAGACGTACTTCGGTGTCCGGCCCCTGCACACTGTTCTCGAGCGCACGACTTGGCATGTTGCCCAGCATTGTCGGCAACTCGAACAATTGGTGCAGTCGAGCATCGACCCACCACCCGAGTCGCGGCTCGGCGAGGCGATGCTGGCCGGTTTGCCGCTACCGGCTTCGATCTGGGACCCGGAAGTTACTGACGCGTGACCGTTGCGCTCTGGCGTTCGATCTCCGTCGCACAGCCGCGGCACACATCCGCGTAGGGCACGGCCTCGAGCCGCGCTGTCTCGATGGTCTCCCCGCACCGCGTGCAGAGCCCATACTGCTCGCGCTCGAGTCGTGCGAGCGCTGCGTCGATCAGCGCGATCTCACGACGCGCGGAATCACCGATGGCACCTAAGACCTCATCATTCTCGCGCTGTGTCGCCTGTTCGGCAAAATCAGGCGACAGCGGCTCGGTCTTGCGCTGCAGATCCGCATCGACCCGCGAGGCGCGCGTGGTGAGCTCGGTACGACGGGCGCGCAAACGGGCGCGGATTTGCTCTGGATTTGTCATAGAAAACCACTATCGCGAGCCGCCGCCTTCGCCGCCATGCGAGGCAGTCCGTAGAAGCCTGCGGAGACTACCTACCAAGGAGAGGTTGACTTGTGCCCGCTGCCCATCGATTGTGGCCGCCTTTCCCTGTGGCGGAGCCCGAGTGCCTTCCAATCCACCGTCACCCGAAATAGCGGCTCTGCTCGATGCGACGGTCGATGGCGTCGTGATGATCGATCATCGCGGCTCGATCACGGCATTCAATCGGGCCGCGGAGCGCTTGTTCGGCTACAGCTCGGATGAACTGGAAGGCCGCAACGTCAGTGTTCTAATGACGGCTGCACATCGCGACCATCACGATGCCTACATCGAGCGGTTCGCGCGTACGCGCGAGCCGCGCATCATCGGCATCGGCCGCGAGGTGCAGGCACGACGCAAGGACGGCAGTGAGTTCACGGTCTTTCTGTCAGTCGGCGAGATTCCGGGCAGCGATCCGCGACGTTATGTCGGCTACATTCACGACCTCAGCGCCCGTCTGGCTGCCGAAGATGAGGCCCGCAGCGCCCTGGCGCGCCTCAATCACGTCGCACGCCTCGCGACCATGGGTGAAATGGCAGCCGGCATCTCGCACGAGCTCAACCAACCCCTGGCAGCCATCAATACCTATGCGCAGGCCTGCGCACGCTTGCTCACGCGGCCGCACCCCGATATCGACGAAGTGCGGGACGCGTTGGGCCAGATCTCTGACCAGGCCTTGCGTGCAGGCGAGGTGATCCGGCGGCTGCGCTCGCTGGTACGCAATGAAGACGTGCGCCGTGAATTGGTGGCACCCAATGACATCATCCGCGACATTAATACGCTGCTTACCAGCGACGCCCGCATGCATGATGCGCGACTCGTGCTCGAGCTGGCAGACGACCTGCCACAAGTACGAGTCGATCCGATTCAGATTCAGCAGGTGATCCTCAATCTGGTGCACAACGCCTTCGAGGCAATCCGCGATTCGAGCGACGCGACCAGTCGGGACGTGGTGCTGAGCACCCATCTGATCGATGGCCATGTGGAAGTCGCAGTCTGCGACGGCGGACCAGGTCTCTCAGAGGAGACCGCAGTGCGCTTGTTCGAGCCGTTTTTCACGACCAAGGCGACGGGAACCGGACTCGGGCTCTCGATCAGCCGATCGATCGTACAGGCGCATGGCGGTAAACTGATCTACGATCGCAACTCGCCGCGCGGCACCTGCTTCCGCTTTTCGTTCCCCTCCTGAAAACACACGCCGAGGCCTAGATGAAAGAACGCATACCAACCGTGTTCGTCGTCGACGATGACGAGGGCGTACGCAGCTCGCTGCGTCTGCTGCTGAAATCCGTTGGCATCGCTGCTCAGACGGCACCGTCCGCGCCGGACTTCCTGGCCCGCTACGAGGCCGATCAGCCGGGTTGCCTGGTGCTGGACGTACGCATGCCGGGGATGAGTGGCCTCGAACTGCAGGAGCAGCTCAATCTGCGCGGTGCGATCATCCCGGTGATCTTCATCACCGGCCACGGCGACATCCCGATGGCAGTCGAGGCCATGCAGCAAGGCGCATTCGATTTCCTGCAGAAACCGTTTCGCGATCAGGACCTGCTCGATCGGGTGCAGAAGGCCCTCGAGAAAGATGCGCAGAACCGCGAGCAGCTGAAACAGCGGGATCAGATCCGCACGCGCTATGAGTCGCTGACACCGCGCGAGCGCGAAGTGCTCGAGCTCGTCACCCAAGGCAAGCCTAACAAAGTCATGGCCGGCGATCTCGGCGTCAGCCAACGGACGGTGGAGATACACCGTGCCCGGGTGATGGAAAAGATGGCGGCCAATTCACTGGCCCAGCTGGTTCGAATGATGATGGATCTGGAGCTGCAACCGCACGCCTGAGACGGGCCGCGCAACCGCGCTTCACTTCGGCCACTACGTATTGTCTGCGCGCGCGCGCAATTGCATCGTCCCCTGCGTAGTCGGTGATGGCGGGTCATAGCGCGGATGGATTGGCAAAGCGGAAGTCTGCCAGGCAGAGCGGCCATGGTCATCGGCCGCAGCTCGCCTCGAACACGAATCGTGTTGAGCGTCCTGGACGGGCTGTGCCCGATTTGGTGGCCTGTATCGGAAGCCGTCGTATTTGACAAAATATCGGGTCCGCAGCTTGCGTGCGTGGTGCTCGCCGATGATCTCAACGACGAATCGGTCGCCGATCTGCTCGCGCGGCTGCGCGAGTCCTACCCTGTTCTGCCCATCTTCGTCATCACGGATACCAACGACATGGCGGATGCCGTACAGGCCATGCGCCTTGGCGCCACGGCGGCTGTCGAAGTTCCACCATCGGCGGCCTTGCTGCGCGAGTACGTCACCCAGGCAATGCGGTGACTGTCGACGCAGCGCGCTGCTGCGAGATCGAGCTACGCGATGGTGCTCGCCTGCGCATCCGGCCGATTCACACTGATGACGTCGAGCGGGAACGGGCGTTCATCGCCAACTTGAGCGAGCAGTCCCGCTACAACCGTCTGATGTATTCGCTCCGCGAGCCATCGCCAGACTTCGTGCGCCAGCTCACTACCGTCGACTATCGTGACACGATGGCCATCGTTGCATATGAGCCGGATGATGATGCGGAGACGTTCGTCGCTGTCGCACGCTATGCGCGGGACAGTAGTGGAACAGGTGCGGAATTTGCAGTCACAGTCGCGGACAACTGGTGCCAGCGCGGTGTAGGTACGGCGCTGGTGCAGGCGCTGTTCTGGTACGCCGCGCAGCAGCGCATCACGCGGATCCATGGCACTTTGCTCGCTAACAACGAGCGTATGCGCCGGCTCGCCGAGCGTTTGGGAATGGACATCGCACCCGCTACCGAGGACGCTCGGCTGCTGATCGCGACACTGGAGCTTGCGCCGCTGGTCGGTACGGCCGGCCCGCCACACACGGTGTGAGTGTGCAGTCGAACAGTACGCATTGTTGCGAATGGCAATCAGCTTCGGTTCGAGCGATGCTGAACGCTAAAAGGAGAATTCAGTATGCCGTCAGCCAAGCCCCCCAAGCGCATTCTGGTCGCTGTCAAGACGCCGACGAGCGCACCGCGACGTGCGCTCGCGAAAGCCGCCACGCTCGCGCGCGCCACGGGTGCGAGCATCGAGCTGTTTCACGCCATCTCCGATCCGGTTGTTGGCGACACGGGACGGCGCACTGGCAAGCGGATCACTCGCAAGGAGGCGATCGAGCTGATTCGTGCTGACCGGCAGAAACAAATGGACAAGCTCGTGCGCTCAGCGCTGCTGCGAGACGTTGCGTGTACCGCCACAACCGAGTGGGATTTTCCAGCCCAGGAAGCGCTCGTGCGCCGTGCGCTGGCATCATCGGCCGACTTGGTCGTGCTCGAGTCCGAGCATCGTGCCCCCGGCGCTCATCTGCTGGTCGCACATTCGGACTGGGAACTGATACGCACCTGCCCCGTGCCCGTGCTGCTAGTGCGCACGGCCCGCAAGTATCTCAAACCGAAATTATTGGCCGCCATCGACCCGCAGCACGCACATGACAAACCCGCATCATTGGACAAGACGCTGCTGGCTACCGCGGCCACCTATGCCAATGCGCTCGGCGGTCAGTTGCACGTCGCCCACGCTTACAAGCCGTATCCGTTCTTCGCACCCGGCCATCCGGGCGAATACGTCAGCCTGACAACCGTCGCGCCGGAAATCGAGCAGGAACATCGTGCGCAACTCGCGGCGGCCATGGCCAAGTTGGCCGCTGCTGTAGAGGTGCCACGAACGCGGCAGCATCTGGTCATGGGCACGCCCGAAGTCGAGCTGACAGCGTTTGCGAAAAAACTGGGTGCCGCGATCGTCGTGATGGGCGCCGTGTCGCGCTCGGGTCTCAAGCGCCTGTTCATTGGTCACACGGCGCAGAAAGCGCTCGAGCGCATGCCGTGCGATGTGCTCGTCGTCAAGCCGAAGTCGTTCAAGTCACCGATTTCGAAATCCAGCCGACCCTTCGGCCCGATCACAGGATTCACCGTCTATTGAAATGACAGGTTAGCCGAGCAGCAGCCCTATCCACAGCGCACCAGCCATGGCGATGAGGCTGGGCGCGAGTCGTGCGCAGTAGCGCCAGCCACCCGTGATCGCGGCCAACACGATCTTCGTAACCGAATTGGCTGTCACCGCGAGCACGACTCCCCATTCACCCGTGCGCTGCGGAATGTTCGCCTCCTGCGCCAGCGTCGCGACCGAGCCGGCCGCCGCGTGCGCATCCAGGAACCCGCCGACCACTGCACCGGCGAGCGCGCCGCTCGCGCCAAACTGACGGTTGAGCACACCAACGATCAACAGCATGCCGGCAAACAAGCAGGCCACTATGAACGCGGTCCGCGGATCAAACGCTCGTCCCGACAGGGCAGGCCCGGATTCGCTCGCCTGTAACGAGCGCCAACCCACCGCGGCACCGTAGCCGGCCGCGATGAGCACGAATGCCAGCAGTTGCGGCTGCATGGTCGACAGCAACTGCGGGTTGGTGAGTGCCAGCACGATCGCGAGCTGCAAACCGGTCGCCACAGACGACAATGCAGCGCCGGCCACGGCCGCACTCACCATGCGCGCATCATCCCGCGATCGCTGGCCCATTGCGGCAATGACCGCTGCGCTCGACACGAAACCGCCTAGCAACCCAGACAATGGCAAGCCCCAGCGTGCACCCAGGACGCGTAGCGCGACGTAGCCCACCGCATTGATCGCCATCACCAGAACGGTGAGACGCCAGACGACATGCAGGTTTAGCAAACCCCACGGATCGATGGGGCGATTGGGCAACAGCGGCAAAACGATCAACGCAGCGGCAGCCAGCAACACCGCATCGCGCCATTCGCGCTCGGACAGGCGCGCCACCGCAAACCGATGCAGTGGTTCACGAAAACCCAACAATATCGCCGTGATGATGCCGAGTCCCGCGGCGATCGCCGGCAAGGAGGTTGTCAGCACACCAATCACGTACGTGACCAGCAATGCGACTTCGGTAGTCAGACCAGGGTCGGCATCCCGTGAACGTTGATAGGATACACTGGCCAGCACGGCGACACCCCCCGCCGCCGCGACAACCAGCCAAACGAGGCCCGTGGCCGAGCTCATCGCACCGAGCAGCGCCACCAGGGTGAAGGTCCGTAACCCAGCGGCAGCGCGCTGTGGACCGTCGCCTTTGCGCCGTTCGCGCTCCAGTCCGATCAGCAGCCCTATGCCGACTGCCACGGCCAGCGCACGGACGAGGTCGGTCTCGATCAATCGCGCGCGGCCAGCCGCGACAGGTAGTCAGCGATCCCGTTGATTTCCTCGAATGACAGTTTGCCGATGATCTGCGTGTGCGTGGCGGTCATGTTCGGACGCCGGCCGTCCGCAGCGTCCTGCAACTGCCGTACCGTGTACGCGAAGTGCTGGCCGGCGATGCGCGGCGTCTTGGTCACATTGCTTCCCTGCCCTGTAGCGCCGTGACAACCGGCGCATCGGCCGAGATAAACCCGCGAGCCGACCTGCAGATCGTTGCCGCCACCGAATGACGGCGGCCAGGGCCGCGACAGACTGGCCACGTAGCCGGCGACATCCGCCAGCTCCTGCGGCGACTTCAGATGATGACGATCGACGAAATGCTCCATGCGGATGTCCCAGCGTCGATCGTGACGAAAATCCACGAGCTGTTGTAGGACGACACGGTAGTGCTGTCCGCCGATCGCAGCGACGTTGCCATCCGTGGTACCGGAACCGTCGGCGTTGTGGCAGGCACGACAGGTCTCGAACAGTTCCTTGCCGTTGTCGGGATTGGGCGTGAGCGCGGCCGCAGCCCGGTATTCGCTGGCCGCAGAACCGTCGGCCGCGAGCGAGCGCGTTGCCAGAACGAACGCCAAGAGCAGGCCCGCAGCGACTGTGAGTATTTTCATCGAATCTCCTCCCGTAGCACCAACCTTGCGCGGCAAGGACGACCTCAACCATGCGCATTTTCCGAGATGTGAACCCGCGCAAGGACGACTGTGCGGCAGCTCTCAGGACGGCGGCAAGTCTGACCGTAAGCTGCGCCAATGACCATGCCGCCACCGCCGTCGGACCAGAATCACACGGAAAACACGACCGCAGACCAGTTGCGCTCGCTGCTGGCGCGCTGGCAGCAGAGTCTCGAGCTGCACGCCAAGTACCTCGCGCTCGACGATCAGCGCTATTGGCATGTCCAGCCATGGCCCCAGCACGAGCGACCCGCGAAATGGATCGTCGACCTCGCGCGCAAGCGCGTCGCCGTGCTGTCCCGGATCGTTGCTGCCCGCACGCTCGAGGGCGATCGGGCGTTCATCGAAGCACTGGAAGCCATGGCGTTCCTGGCCAATCTGGTGGGCCTCACTACCGTCGAGCGGTTTATCCCACTCGCCAGCAGCGAGGCGGAACGTCGTGAGATCCTGGCCGCCCGCGACCCGACGGCAACCGTTGGCAAACAGCCGCCCAGCCTCGTCGAGACACCGACGGCCGACCCAACCCAGGAAATGCCGCGCCTGCCCGCCTCACGCGTGCATCGACTGCTGCTGCAGCAACGCGCCGGTGTGCCGATGAACCTAGTCGACCGCAGTAACGTGGTCGCACACCGAGCGCCACGGCGTGACGGCGAGCGCCCAGCCGCACGGACGTCGCCTGCTTGCGTTCCAGCCGTTTCATTCGAACGTCTCGAGCTGCTCGTCGTCGACGACGCAGCTCGGTTGTTAGGCTGGGGTCGCAAGTGGCATGAACTGCCGGACCTCATCGCGCGCCTCGCTGAGAGGCCGACTGTCGATGAGATCCGCCGAATCCTGCGCCAGCATCGGGCGCAAATAGCCACCCTGCGCGGCGGACCAATCGACTGAGCGACGGACCACGCAGGCCGAAAGAGATGTGCGCAAGCGCAGCGCGCAACGGCTCCGCCCCCGGCACCGAGCGGCAGCAGGCCTGTCCAGTACCATCCCAACGGCCGCGAGGCAACTGGCGCGACCTGTTCGATGTCGGGTAGAGTCGGCGGGCGTGGGCGCATGGTCGCTCGAGCTCAGCAACATCAGACAAGGGGATCTTCGCATGCGGCATCGATATGGAAGGACGGCGGCAAAATCGGCCGTTCTGGCACTCGCGGTTGGGTCCGTAGCGGGACTCGGCGGCGCAACACTCGCGCTGGCGGCCGATGCACCATCCGCCGCGGACCAGATCGTGGACTATCGCCAGTCGATGTACACCGTGATGGCAGGCAACTTTGCGCCCATCGGTGCCATGGCCGCCGGCAAAGCGCCGTTCGATGCCAAAGAAGCACAAAAGCGCGCCGCGCGCGTGGCGTATATCTCCAATATGCTGGGCGAGGGCTTTCCGCCCGGTTCGGACAAAGGCAACGGCACGCATGCCAAGCCCGAGATCTGGGCCAAGCGCGCCGATTTCGACAAATTGATGAAAGACCTGCAAACCCAGACTGCCAATCTCGTCACCGCCGCCAATAGTGGCGATGAAGCCAAGTTCAAAGCCGCAGCAGCCGCAGTGGGTAAAGCCTGCAAGACCTGTCACGACAAATACAAGACCGAGGATTGAGCCGCCTCGGCCGCGCCCGTGTCACCTGTGCACAGCTTCCCTGGCTCAGAAGAAGCTGAGCGAGGCTTCCGGCGCGGTTTGCACCAGCCCGTACAAACAGGCGGCTAGTGCCACCACGATCGACAACCACAGCACGATGCGCGAGCTCGAGATCGCATCGCCCGGTTTCATTTCCGTCGCCGGCTTGCGGCCGGTGATCATCGGCAGGATCAGATTGTCGCGCTTCCAGAACAGATACAGCATTGCGGCGCTGATATGCACGACGATCACTGCCGCAAGCCAATCGAACAATTGTTTGTGCACGCCCGTCAGCTCATCGGACAGGGACGGCGAAATGTACCCGAACAAGGGTCCGACGCTGAAAATCTGATCGTTGGCGAACAGACCTGTGACGGCCTGCGCGATCAGCATGGCAAGCATCGCCAGAATAGCCAATGCACCGAGCGGATTGTGGCCGACGTAGCGCGGCGCAGCGGCTGGCGTGCGCCCCACCCAGTGCCGTAGATAGCGCCATGCGGCAGCCGGACTGCGCACGAACGCACTGAAACGCGCGTGGCGTGTGCCGACGAAACCCCAGATCACCCGCGCGACTGCCGTCACCAGCACGATATAGCCAAGGCGTACGTGCCACGCGAAGTAGTCGCCGTCGAGTTCCTGCGTCAGCCAGCTACCCAGCACCGCGAACGCCAGGGTCCAGTGCATGATGCGCACTGGCAGATCCCAGATCAGCCGTCGCTCGGTTGTCCTCTGTGGCGACTCGTTCACACCGGGATCACGCCGGATGGCGCTGATTGAATTCGATGAAGTAGTCGTCCGGATCCCACAGGCTGACGGTGGTCATCGACAACTGCTGACCATCGGCGCCGCGCACCTGATAGCCATGTGGCGGTGCATGGATCCGCGCGCCGAACCGGATGGCTCGCCGGTAAACGCCCTGCGCATCGTCGCCCTGCATGACGAATACGGTGTCGCCAATGCCGAGGCGCTCGCGGCGCGGCGGGTCGGGGAGCCGTGGCTCGGTGAATTCCAGCAAACCGATCATGCCGACGACCGGATCCTGGGCGCGCATGATCACAAGATGCGTCTTGTCGCCCTTCTTGCCCGCGGCGAGCCCCACCCCGCCCAACTCGATCTCGTCGTCGTAGTAGACGGCCATCCCAAAGACGTCGCGATAGAAACCGGTGGACCGCTCGCAACTGCGCACGATCAGCGTCGTCCGCTTCACGAGTGTTTTCAGCGCTGGAGCATTCATGGCGAGGATTGTAGCCTGCACCGCCACCGGCGGCACCACTGTTGCCCGCCGACGCTTGCAGAGCGCGGCTGCGGTCGCCAAAATCGCGGCCGCGCTGAACTTTGTCCCGCGGCTGCCCTCTGAAGCACCATCACTCGAAAGCTGACCATGATCAAGACGCATAATCTGACCAAACGCTACGACGCCCTGACAGCGGTCGACAACGTCAGCTTCGAGGTGAAACCCGGCGAGGTACTTGGCTTCCTGGGCCCGAATGGCGCCGGCAAGACCACGACCATGCGCATGATCGCCGGCTTCATCGCACCCACCTCAGGCTCGGCCAGCATCTGCGGGCACGATGTCGCCAGCGACCCGATCAGAGCGCGCACGGTACTGGGCTATCTGCCCGAGGGTGCCCCCAGTTACGGTGAAATGAGCGTGCAGGGCTTTCTCGATTTCATCGCCAGGCTGCGCAGACTGGAAGTGGACCGGCGCCGGGAACGCCTCGCCTTCGTCATTGAGCGATTACAGCTCGGCGATGTACTGCATCAGACTATCGATACCTTGTCCAAGGGCTTCCGGCGCCGGGTCGGCCTCGCGCAGGCCATCCTGCACGATCCGGAAGTGCTGATTCTGGACGAACCGACCGACGGCCTCGATCCGCTGCAGAAGCACGAAGTCCGCAGCCTGATCAAGACCATGGCACCTAACAAGATCATCGTGATCTCCACCCATATCCTGGAAGAGGTGGACGCCGTCTGCACCCGCGCGATCATCATCGCCCGTGGCAAACTCGTGGCCGATGACACGCCAGCTGGCCTCAAGGCCATGGCACCGAGCGGCCGCCTGGACGACGTGTTCCGCAGCATAGCCGCCTGACAACGCCGCACAGCATGAGGACCGCCTAACGTGCATCAGACCACCGTCATCCTGCGGCGTGAGCTCGCCAGCTACTTCGCCACGCCACTCGCCTATGTCTTCATTTTGCTGTTCCTCGTGCTCGCGGCAGCATTGGCGTTCTATCTCGGCGGGCTATATGAACGGGGCCAGGCCGATCTGGTGCCGTTCTTCAATTTCCACCCCTGGCTCTATCTGTTCGTCGTGCCGGCTATTGCCATGCGCTTGTGGGCTGAAGAACGCAACAGTGGCAGCATCGAGCTGCTGCTGACGCAGCCGATCACGCTCTGGCAGGCAGTGCTGGGCAAATTCCTCGCGGCGTGGCTGTTCATCGGCATCGCACTCGCTCTGACGTTCCCGATCTGGATTACTGTCAATTACCTGGGTGACCCGGACAACGGCGCCATCCTGGCAGCCTATCTGGGCAGCCTGCTGATGGCGGGTGGATTCCTTGCCATTGGCTCCTGCATGTCGGCGCTCACGCGCAACCAGGTGGTCGCGTTCATACTGGGCACCGCCGTCTGTTTCGTGTTCCTGCTGGCTGGCTTTCCTCTGGTGCTGTCGGTGGTGCAGAGCTGGGCGCCGCAGGCGCTGATCGACGCCGTGGCGTCGCTGTCGGTGTATGCGCATTTCCAGTCCATCGTGAAAGGCGTACTGGATCTGCGCGATCTGTTGTATTTCGCGATGCTGATCGCGTTCTTCCTGCTCGCGACCGTCGTCATGCTCGACTTGCGCAAGTCCAGCTGAGGCACGCACCATGAACAAACGAACGATCGGCATCGGTACCTTGCTCGCGCTCGGCCTGCTGTTCATCGGCATCACGATGCTGGCGAACACTTTCGTGCGTGGACCACGCATCGATCTTACTGCTAACAAGCTCTATACCATCGCACCTGGCACCCGCAAGATTCTCGCGGACTTACACGAGCCCGTCACGCTGACACTCTTTTCGTCAGAGAAGGCGATGTCCCAGGCGCCGGCCCTCAAGACCTACGCCGTGCGCGTGCGGGAGTTCCTCGAAGAGATGCGTGCCCGCAGCAACGGCAAACTGCGTCTCGAGGTAGTGGATCCCGAGCCGTTCTCCGAAGACGAAGACCGTGCAACCGAACTCGGTATCCGCGCCGTGCCGCTCAATGCCGGCGGCGAGAACCTCTATTTCGGTGTGGCTGGCAGCAATGCCACCGATGGCCGTGCGGCCATCGAGTTTCTCGATCCCAGCAAGGAAGAGTTCCTGGAGTACGACGTCGCCAAACTGATCTATCAGCTGGCCACCGTGAAAAAAACAGTGGTGGGCTGGCTGTCTAGTCTGCCGATGGCGGGTGGCATGGACCCGATGACGGGCCAGCCGAGCGACCCCTGGTTCGTGATGCTGCAGGCGCGGGAACTGTTCAGCGTCCGCAATCTGGACATGACCATGAGCAAGATCGACCCGGACGTCGACGTGCTGGTGCTGGTGCATCCCAAGAACCTGCCACCGCCAGCGCTCTTCGCTATCGATCAATACGCATTGCGTGGCGGTCACATTCTCGTATTCGTCGATCCGGACGCGAGCCAGGATCAGTCGGGCGACGATCCTAACAATCCGATGGCGGCGATGGGCGCTGATCGCTCCTCGACCCTGGGCCCATTGTTCAAGAGCTGGGGCATCCGCTACGAACCTGGTGAAGTGGTGGTCGATCTCGAGCACGGCCTCACTGTCGGTATGCGCCCCGGCGAGCCGCCGGTCCGCCATATCGGCATCCTTGGACTCGATGCGAGCAGCTTCAATACCCAGGACGTGATCACGGCCGGCTTGTCGAGCGTCAATCTTGCGACCGCAGGAAGTCTGGCAGCGCTCGAGGGGGCGACGACTCAGTTCGAACCGTTGCTGCAATCGAGCACGCAGGCCGGCGTGCTGCCGGTCGAGCGTTTCAAAGCTCTGTTCGATCCTGGCACGCTGCGCGATGGATTCAAGCCGACCGGGCTGCGCTATGCGCTAGGCGCAAGAGTGACCGGCAGCGTCAAGACGGCGTTTCCGGACGGCGCGCCAGCCGGCGTCAGCGCGCCGAGCGAACTCCTGCAGGCTTCATCCAAGCCGCTGAATGTGATCGTGATCGCCGACACGGACATGCTGGCTGACTACCTGTGGCTGCAGCAACGCAACTTCTTTGGCCAGCGCATGGCCCAGGCCATCGCCAACAATGGCGATCTGGTGTCGAACGCGCTCGACAACCTGGCCGGCAGCAGCGAACTGATCAGTGTACGGGGCCGCGCCGCGTTCGCGCGGCCGTTCGACCGTGTCGACGCACTGCGGCGCACGGCCGACGATCGCTTTCGTGCCAAGGAGCAGGAGCTGGAAGAACAGCTGCGCAGCACCGAAGAACGCCTGACCGCGCTGCAATCGGCCAAGTCCACGGACAGCGCCGCTATTCTGACGCCGGCTCAGCAGGCAGAACTCGAGCGCTTTCAGCAGGAAAAGGTGCGCATCCGCAAGGAGTTGCGACAGGTGCGCCTGGGCCTCGATCAGGACATCCAGGCCCTGGGCGCGCGCCTGAAGTTGCTGAATATCGTCATCGTTCCCGGATTGCTCGCGCTAGCCGCGCTCGCGGTGGTCGGCTTCCGACGACGTCGGCGCGCTGCCATCGTCATGTTGCAGAAAGAGCAGCAGAAATGAACGGCCGGCGCATGTTCGCGTTGCTGCTCGCAGCGCTTGCCATCATCGGACTCGCTTTGTGGCTGGCTGGCCGCGAACCCGGTCACACGTCGCGCGTCGGCGAGCCCGTACTGCCGGCTCTGCAGGCGAATCTCAACGCCGTGCGCGAGATACGGCTCGGCAAGGGTGACGGCTCAGCGGTCACGCTGCGCCGGCGCGACACGGACTGGGAAGTCGCCCAGCGTGGCTATACAGCTGATTCTGGCAAGGTTCGCAAGCTGTTGCTCGATCTTGCCGCACTTGCCGTGCGCGCCGAGAAAACCAGCGAGCCCGCTAACTACTCACGCCTCGGCGTGGAAGACGCTGACAGCCCGACCGCCGGGAGCGTCGCAGTAGCGGTCGCGGCAGCCGAGCAGAACTGGCAGCTACTGGTCGGCAAACAGGATTCACCACGTGCGGGCTTCGTGCGCGTACCTGATCAGGCGGTGAGTCTGCTGGCCGAGCCTTTGATAATTGTCGAGCTCGATCCCAAGCGCTGGCTGGATCGTCAGTTGCTGGACCGAGCCGCGACATCGGTACGTTCAGTGACGGTAATTCCCCTCGAGGGCCCGGCATATACCGTGCAACGCGACAACGCTGGCCAGGCCGACATGACCCTGGCAGACATGCCACCAAAGGCCAAGCTTGCGGCGCCCGGCGCGGCCAACTCGGCTGCCGATGCCCTGGCAGGGCTGGCGTTCGATGACGTCCGCAAACCGGACAGCACCACGAACGGCAAGACGGGACGCGCGACCTTTGCTTTTTTCGACAACGGCACTCTGACGATCGCCGGGCGGCGCGAAGGTGAGCAAAGCTACCTTTCGATCATATCCGCCAGTGACCCCGCACTCGCGGCGCGCAGCAAGGGCTGGGAGTACGAAGTGCCGGGCTGGAAGTTCGACCAGTTGTTCAAGGCGCGCGACGCAATACTCGCCCGGTAACCCAGTCAGCGGGTTCGCGCTATCAATACCAACGCGACGGTCGCAAGCACCGTGGTCGGGAGCCACGCCAGCACGATCGGGCTGACGTCGAACACCACCGCCCCGCTCTCGACCAGCCGCTGCAGCAGGAAGAAGCCGATGCCGAGCATCAGGCCCACGGCCGTGCGCGCGCCGGAACCCGCGGCGCGCAGATTGCCGAAGATGAACGGCACGGCGAGCAAGCAGGCGAACACGATCGCGGTGGAGCGCGCGATGCGCGACCAGAAGGCAAAAATCTGCGGCCGGGCATCGAGGCCGTTGGCCTGCAAATTGCCGATGAGTCGACGCAGCAGCCTCGTCTCGAGCTGACTCGGGTCGGCCACCGTCAGGCCGAGGAATTCGGCGCTCGTGCTGCCGGTGAACTTGCGCTCCGGCGCAACGACAGTATTGATCCGCCCGACGTCGAAGCGGGATTCCGCAAAGTCGCGCAGTTGCCAGCTGCCGTCAGGCAGTGCCGCGGCACCGGCCGCGCGCGCCACTGCCAGCAACTCATGTTGCGGCGACAGCTCGAAGATCCGCATACCTGCGAACTCCGCCTCGCTCGACTGCTGCGCCACATTGATCAGCAGGTCGCCATCCCGCACCCATGCACCGCTCTGGCCGCCAAAGCTGACATTGGCGAATTTCGCGAATGCCTTTTGCTGCTTGGCCATCTGCTGCAGCGGCGGGCCGAGATACTCGCCGATCAGTATCGCGAGACCGAGCAGCAGCATCGAGCCCACGAGCACGGCGCCCGACACTCGCCAGACCGACCAGCCGACGCTGCGCATGATCGTAATCTCACTACCGCGAGCCAATGTGCCAAGCCCGACCAGGGAACCGATCAGGGCCGAGATCGGCAGCAGCTCGTAGACCTGCTGCGGCAGATTCAGCGCCGTGAACACGACAGCATCGAGCGCACTGTAGCTGCCCGTGCCGATGTCGTCCTGTTGCCCAACGAACAGGAACAGCGCGCCAAGCACCAGCAGCACCGTCATCACCAGCACGACGCCTCCCAGCATGGCGCGGATGACATATCGATCGAGCAGGGTCATGCGTTCTCCGGACGAGAGTTCGGTTACACTTTCGCACTTTGGTGCCTGCCGTTGCAACGACCCGCTCGTGCGCAATGCTGGCTCAGCCACAGCGGAGCAGCCCATGCAGTTTCAGACTTGGAAGAACAAAGTCACCGACGTCGCGGCCGACTGCCTGATCATCGGCAGCTACGAGGACGGTGCCCTCACGCCGCACGCGGCGAGCGTCGACGCCGCCAGCGGCGAGCGGCTCTCGCGCCTCATCAAGCGTGGCGATTTCAATGGCAAGCTGGCGATGACGTTCATGCTGCCGGAGCCCGATGGAGTCAAGGCTCCGCGAGTGCTGGTGGTCGGGCTCGGACCCAAAGCGGGCTACTCCCGCAAAGCCTGGCGCAAGGCAGTCGCTGCCGCAATGCTGCACGCCGGCCGTACGCAGTCGAAAAGTGTCGCACTGGCGCTGCCGCGGCCGACTGCGCGCGAGCTCGACGATCAGGTATTCGGCCGGGTCGTCGCAGAATTGGCCGGCGCGGCACTCTACAAGATCAACGATCTGAAGACCGCCAAGAAACCGAAGCCACCGCAGCTCGACACGATCTTGCTGGAGTCGGCCAAAGCGGCGGCCAGCAAGAAGATTCATGCGGGCTTCGACGAAGGCGTGGCGCTCGCGGCTGGCGCAGTCGCGATGCGCAATCTCGCCAACCTCCCGGGCAATGTCTGCACGCCGTCGTACCTGGCCAAGCAGGCTGAAGCGCTCGCCAAACGGTACAAGTCCATCACGACCAAAGTCCTGGGTCTCGAAGAAATCAAGCGCGAGAAGATGGGTTGTTTCCTGGCAGTGACGCAAGGCAGCGACGAGCCGCCGCGCTTCATCGTCATGCAGCACAAGCACCCGCGCGCCAAGAAGGCGCCGCTCGTACTGGTCGGTAAGGGCATTACGTTCGACACCGGCGGCATCTCGCTAAAAGACCCGCCGACGATGGACGAAATGAAGTTCGACATGAGCGGCGCTGCGGCGGTCATGGGCGCCTTCACCACCCTGGGCGAGCTCAATCTGCCACTCAATGTGGTAGGACTGATTCCGACCTGCGAGAACATGCCGAGTGGTCGCGCCATCAAGCCGGGCGACATCGTCACGAGTGCGTCGGGACAGACGGTCGAGATCCTGAATACCGACGCCGAAGGCCGACTGATTCTGTGCGATGCCCTGCACTATGCACGTCGCTTCGAACCGGCAGCTGTCATCGATCTGGCCACTCTCACGGGCGCCATCGTGGTCGCGCTCGGCACACATCATACCGGCGTCTTTTCCAATGACGACGCGCTGGCGCACGATCTGGTGAAGAGCGGTGTGCGTGCCGACGATCGGGCCTGGCATATGCCACTGACCGAGGAATACGGCGAGCAGCTGAAGAGCAATTTCGCCGACTTCGCCAATGTGGCCGGCCGCGACGGCGGTTCGATCACCGCCGCCGCCTTCCTCGGCAAGTTCACCAAGGATCTCAAGTGGGCCCATATGGATATCGCCGGCACTGCTTACGCTGGCGGTAACAACAAAGGCAGTACTGGCCGCCCGATCGCATTGCTGACGGATTTTCTCGTGCGTCGTGCCGCGCGTTGACTTCTACATTACCGAGGACAAACAACCCGACGCACGCCTGCGACTGGCGTGTCGGGTGGTCGAGAAAGGCTACCTCGCCGAGCAGCGAGTACTGGTCTGGTGCGGTGATCAGAATACGCTCGACCGGATCGACGAACTGCTGTGGACCTTCGGCGACAGCAGCTTCGTGCCACACGAGGTCGTGAAGGCTGACACGCCGGTGGCACTCGCGCCAGTCTCGCTAACAACCGACGGACCACTGGCGCAGCACTTCGACATGCTGGTCAACCTTGCCGCTGCAGTGCCCGGAATCTGGCGGCAATGTGATCGGGTTGCCGAGATACTCGACGGTGGCGAGACGCGCGCCGCGGGCCGTGAACGGTTCCGCTACTACCGCGAGCACGGCACCGAACCCGAGACGCACAGGATCGGCCGGCCGCGCTGACTCATTTCTCCAACCTGGCCACTGACACGAATGGAAAAAGTCTACTTACCGCAGGCGCTCGAACAGCGCATCTACGCAAACTGGGAGGCCGCCGGCTGGTTTGCGCCGCAAGGGAATGGTCCGGGCTATTGCATCATGCTGCCACCACCCAATGTGACCGGAACCTTGCACATGGGGCACGCATTTCAGCACACCTTGATGGATGTGCTGACGCGCTGGCACCGCATGCGTGGCGACCGGACGCTCTGGCAATCCGGCACCGATCATGCGGGTATCGCCACGCAGATGGTCGTGGAGCGGCAGCTGAATGCGGCCGGTCAGCATCGGCTCGACCTGGGTCGCGACGCGTTCGTCGAGCGGGTGTGGCAGTGGAAGGAGCAGTCGGGTGGCACGATTACGCGCCAGATGCGACGGCTCGGCGATTCGGTCGACTGGTCACGCGACAAGTTCACCATGGACCCGGAGCTGTCGCGCGCCGTGACGGAAGTGTTCGTGCGCCTGCACGAAAAGGGACTTATCTATCGCGGCAAACGGCTCGTGAACTGGGATCCGGTACTGCTCACAGCCGTTTCGGACCTCGAAGTGCTGTCGGAAGAAGAGCAAGGCAGTCTGTGGCATCTGCGCTACCCACTCATCGATGGCAGCGGTCATGTGATCGTCGCGACGACCAGGCCGGAGACCATGCTCGGCGACACCGCCGTGGCGGTCCATCCCGAGGACGAGCGGTATCGCGGCCTGATCGGCAAGCGGATCGCCTTGCCACTCGCAGGCCGCGACATCCCAATCATCGCCGATGACTATGTGGACCCCAGCTTTGGCTCGGGCTGCGTCAAGATTACGCCCGCTCACGACTTCAACGATTACGACGTGGGTCAGCGCCATCAGCTTGCCCAGATCAACATCTTCACGCCCGACGCGCGCATCAATGACAACGGGCCGGTCGCCTACCGTGGGCTCGATCGTGCCACGGCGCGCAAGCAGATCGTGGCGGATCTCGAGGCAGCCGGGCTTATCGACAAGGTCGACGCGCACAAGTTGATGGTGCCGCGCGGCGACCGCACCGGCGCGGTAATCGAGCCGTACCTGACGGATCAGTGGTATGTGAAGATCGCGCCGCTGGCGGCGCCGGCGATCCGCGCGGTCGAAGATGGCAGCATCCGCTTCGTGCCGGAGAACTGGAACCGGACCTACTTCGAGTGGATGCGAAATATCAAGGACTGGTGCATCAGTCGTCAGCTGTGGTGGGGCCATCGCATCCCCGCTTGGTATGGGCCGGACGGCGCGATCTACGTCGGTCGCAGCGAGACCGAGGTGCGCCGACAGCATCAGCTCGGTGCGGAGGTGGCGTTGCGCCAGGACGAGGACGTGCTCGACACCTGGTTCTCCTCGGCCCTTTGGCCGTTCTCGACACTCGGCTGGCCGGAGGCGACGCCAGAACTCGAGCAGTTCTACCCGACGAACGTGCTGGTCACTGGCTTCGATATCATCTTCTTCTGGGTCGCCCGCATGGTGATGATGGGCATCGAATTCACCGGCGACGTGCCATTTCGGGACATCTATATCACCGGGCTGATACGCGACGAGCGCGGCGACAAGATGTCGAAGTCGAAAGGCAACGTGATCGATCCGCTCGATATCATTGACGGCATCGATCTCGACACACTGGTTGCCAAGCGCACGACTGGGCTGATGCAGCCACATCTCGCCAAGTCGATCGAGAAGGCCACTCGCATGCAGTTCCCGGCGGGTATCGAACCGTATGGCACGGACGCGTTGCGATTCACGTTTGCTGCCTTGGCCGGCCCTTCGCGCGACATCCGCTTCGATCTTGGCCGCGTGGGCGGCTATCGCAATTTCTGCAACAAGTTGTGGAACGCCGCGCGCTTCGTGCTGCTGGTGCTGGAAGGCCAAGACGGTGCCATCCCGGCCGACGATCTCACCGGTCCGCACGAATTGTCCGTCGCGGACCGCTGGATACGCTCACGCTTCGGTCACATGCTACGCACGCTCGATACGGCACTCACCGACTATCGCTTCGATTTCGCCGCGACGGCGCTCTACGAATTCACCTGGTACGAATTCTGCGACTGGTATCTCGAGCTCACCAAGCCCGTACTGCAGTCCGACAGTGTGCCGGATGCGCTGAAACGCGGCGCGCGCCGGACGTTACTCGAGATGCTGGAGGCATTGTTGCGCGCCCTGCATCCGGTGATGCCCTTCATCACAGAAGAGATCTGGCAGCGGGTGGCGCCGCTGACCCGTGGTGTCGGACTAACGACCGGCACGAAACCGACGATCATGCTGGCCGATTTTCCGGCCGCTGCCGCCTATGTCACGGACCCAGAGGCAGAGTCCGCCACCGCCTGGATTCAAGGCCTAGTGCTCGCCATCCGGCAGATCCGCGGCGAGATGGACATCGCGCCGTCGAAGCGCATTCCGGTATTGCTGCAGAACGCGGGCGTTAACGACCGGGAATACGTCGACGCCTACCGCACCTACCTTGAACGCCTGGCCGGGCTCGAGCGGATCGAATTCCTCGCGGCGGACGCAACAGCGCCAGAAGCGGCGACCGCACTCGTCGGCACGCTCACCGTGCTCGTGCCCATGGCGGGGCTCATCGATCCCGCAGCCGAAGCGGAGCGGCTTGCGAAGCGCATTGCGAAGCAGGACGCCGATCTCGGCAAATTGCGGGGCAAACTCGGCAACGTCAGTTTCGTCGCGAACGCACCACCTGAGGTGGTCGCGGGCGATCGTGCGCGCGTGGCTGCACTCGAATCGCAGCGCGAACGACTCCAGCAGCAGCTCGAACGAGTGCGCCGTTTGGCCAACGATCCCGCGGGTGCGGGGCACGGTTGAGAGCACGGTCACACTCACCGTTCGACGGCAGCAGGTAAGCTGACAATATGACAGCTCTCAACGCCGCGCTGGCGTCGCTCGATCGGATCATTCTCGGCAAGTCCCACGCCGTCAGGCTCGCGCTGGCCTGTCTGCTGGCCCGTGGTCATCTGCTGATCGAGGACGTGCCGGGTGTCGGCAAGACCACGCTCGCGCACGCTCTCGCACAAGTGCTGGGTCTCGCCTGGCAGCGCATTCAGTTCACCAGCGATCTGCTGCCGGCCGATATTCTCGGCGTCGCAGTCTTCGATCGCGCCACCCAGCAATTCAATTTTCGTCGGGGTCCGATCTTCACGCAGCTATTACTCGCAGATGAAGTGAACCGCGCGAGCCCCAAGACGCAAAGCGCGTTGCTCGAGGCGATGGAAGAACGCCAGGTGAGTGCCGACGGCACGACGCACCCATTGCCCGCGCCATTCTTCGTAGTTGCCACCCAAAATCCCGACGAGCAGATCGGCACGTTTCGCTTGCCGGAGTCGCAGCTCGATCGGTTCCTGATGCGAATTTCGCTGGGCTACCCAGACCACGAACACGAGCGCGAGTTGTTAGCAAACGGCGAACGCCGCGACCTGTTGCCCGGCCTCGCCGCCGCGCTCGATCCGGCCGCGATCATCGAACAACAGCACGCTGCTCGCGCCATCCATTTGTCGGCGCCCTTGCTCGACTACGTGCAGTCATTGCTGCGGCAGACTCGCGAACACGCTGATCTGCGGCTGGGCCTGTCACCGCGCGCTGGCCAGGGCCTGATTCGTGCGGCCCAGGCCTGGGCACTGCTGGCTGACCGCGATGCCGTCCTGCCCGATGACGTGCAGGCCATCTTCCCGGCCGTGGCGGGTCATCGACTAGAGCGGCGCGACGGCACCATCGTCGCTGCGGGATCGTCGCTGGCCGCTGATATCCTGCGGGCCGTGCCTGTACCGGTCTGACGAGCCAAGGCGCGCCGCAGGCCATGCTCACGCGAGTACGCCAAATGCTGGCTCGTCGTGGCGCAGCCTGGATCAAGCGCCGCCAGGGCACGGACTCGCTGCCTGTCACGGTGCACGCGCGCCGGCTCTACATCCTGCCGACGCGTACCGGGGTCGGTTTCGGCGCGCTGCTGCTGTTCATGCTGCTCGCAGGCCTCAACTACTCCAACAGCCTGGCGCTGTTCCTGACTTTTCTGCTGGCCGGCTTCGCGATCGTCGGCATGCATCTGACACATCGCAACCTGTTAGGGCTGCGGATCACGATGACCAACTCGGTCGACGGCTTCGCGCGGGAGACGGGCCGCGTGATACTGACGGTAGCCAACGACGCAGACGCGACCCGCTTCGCGATTCGCGCCAGTGCCGACGTGGAGGACTGCCACGTCACCTCGGCGACCATCGAGCTGCCTGCCCGGGGGCAACGTCGACTCGAGCTCGAGGTGCCACTCGCGGCGCGCGGCCGTGTTGCAATCGCCCGTATCCGGGTGGCTACCCAGCATCCATTTGGCTTTTTCGAGGCCTGGACCTGGCTGCATCTGCCGCTCGCGCTGCTCGCTTACCCCATTGCACGAGGTCCGCGCGCGCCGCCGGCGGGGTCGCATGGCACCGCCTACCTACCCGCCCTGCAACATGCCGGCGACGATGAATGGAGCCATCTGCGCAGCTTTCGCGATGGCGACTCACCTCGTCAGGTTGCGTGGCGGGCGTACGCCAGCACCGGCCAGTTGCTCGTCAAGGAGTATGAATCGCCGCGCGGCGAGTTTCGTGTATTCGATTTCGACGAATTGCGCGGCCTCGACCTCGAGTCCCGACTGCAGCAATTGTCGGCCTGGGTGGTTGCCGCGCACGCGCGCGGCGAACGCTATGGGCTGCGACTGACCAACAAGTTCCTCGAACCCGCCGACGGTCTGCCGCATCGCAACCGTTGTCTCGCCGAACTCGCGGTCGTTGGCCTCAACGGCCCGATGCCATCATGAACGGTCGCTCATCGCACTTGCATTTGAGCCCAGAGCAAACCGCAGCGACAGCAAGCGTCGTGGTCCTGACGCTCGGTGTTCTGCTGCACGCTGGCAGCCTGCCAATCTGGACTATCGTTGCGGTCCTGGGTTGCGCGCTGTGGCGGATCCTGGCCGTGCTCAATATCGTGCCGCTGCCGGGCACCCGTCGGACGATCCGCATCGCCTTCATGTTTGCCACAGCGCTGGCCCTGCTGGCTGTCCTGGCAAGCTTTCGCACCTTGAACGGCCTGGCTGCCGGCACGGCACTGCTCGGCATGATGGGCGCGCTCAAGCTGCTGGAAACCCGCACGCCGCGCGATGAGCGTGTCGTCATCGGGGTAGGCCTGTTCCTGTTGTTGGCGGCCTGCCTGGCTGATCAGTCGCTCACCCGCGTACCGTTCTATCTACTGTACGCCTGGATAAGCTGCGCTGCCTTCGCGCTAATCACTGAGCGCTCGAACGCCGTCACACCACGCATCGCCCTGCGAATGGCCGGTCGCGCGCTGCTCGCTGCGGTGCCCGTCGCCATCGTGTTCTTCCTGTTCTTTCCGCGCGTTGCGGGACAATTCTGGGCGCTGCCCACTGGCGGCACGGCGTCGACCGGCCTCGCCGACGAAATGACGCCAGGCAGCATCGACCGTTTGATCGAGTTCTACGAACCCGCTTTTCGAGTGCGTTTCGAATCGCGTGCACCGTCGCCCGCTGAGCGCTATTGGCGCGGACCCGTGCTGACGAATTTCGATGGCTACACGTGGCGGCGTGCGCCCTATGCACAGTTTCGTGAGCCCGAACGCCTCATGCTCGGCGCGCCGGTCCGACAACGGATCACACTCGAGCCGCATCATCGGCGCTGGTGGTTTGCGCTCGACACGGCGGCGCGCTCGCCGCGCCAGAACGTCTTCCTGACACCGGATCATCAGCTGGTGTCACTCGAGCCGGTAGATGAAGCCGTCAGTTACTCGGTCGAATCGCATCTCGAGACGCGCTCGGCAGCGGAATTATCCGCCAATGCGCGCCGCATTCTCACCGCGCTGCCAGGTAATCGCAATCCGCGCAGCCGCGAGTTCGCCCGTGAGCTGCGCGCCAGCGTGACGAACGAGCGCGCGTTCGCCGAGGCAATGCTCGCGCATTTTGCCACGCAGGGATTTCAGTATTCGCTCGAACCGCCACGCACGAGTCTCGATTCCGTCGACGATTTCCTGTTCGACAGCAAGCTCGGCTTCTGCGGGCATTTCGCCTCGGCCTTCGCCACGGTCATGCGCGCGGGCGGCGTACCGGCACGAGTTGTCACAGGCTATCTGGGCGGCGAATGGAATCCGATTGGCAACTATCTGATCGTACGCCAGAGTGACGCGCATGCCTGGACGGAAGTCTGGTTCGAGGGCGTCGGCTGGACACGCCTCGACCCAACCGGCGTGGTCGAACCCGAACGCCTCAACCGAGGTGTCATCGATCTGCTGCCCGATGCCGTGTCGGGACCGACACGCTTCATGCATCGATCGGCCTGGATGACACGTGTGCTGATGCGCTGGGACAACGTCAATCATTGGTGGCGCGAGAGCGTGCTCGAATTCGATTTTTCGGAGCAGCTGAAGTTGCTGCAGAAGCTGGGGCTCGATGACGCCGGCTGGCGTGGTCTCGGCCTGCTGCTGGCTGGCGGATTCATCGTCTGGCTGCTGTGGATCGCGTTCTCGCTGCGCCACCTGATGATCCGCACTCGCCCCGACCGACTGGCGCGAGAATGGCTGACATTCTGCGGCGCGGCGGCGCGCGTGATCAGTCCGCGAACACCTGACGAGACGGCGACGCAGTTCGCGCAGCGTATCGCGACGGCTCGTCCGGACCTCGCCGCAGCGGCGCTCGACATCGCGGCGCGCTATAGCAATCTGCGCTACGGACGACCGCCGGGCGACAAGGCTCGCGACCAAAGTTCGCGCGAGCAACTGGACCGCGCCGTGCGAGATTTCCGCGACCACAGCAGCGCAAGCGTGCGATGACGGCTGACACCCTCGGCTGGCTTTTCGGTGCCCTCGTCACCCTGCTAGTGGGCGCGTTGCTGGTGCACGGCTGGCGTCGACGACGCCTGGAACTCGCCACGCAGACACAACCGTTCCCTGACGCCTGGCGCGCTGTCTTGGTTGCTACCGTGCCGCTGTATCGGCGCTTGCCCGATGAGCTGCGCAGCCGCGTCGAGCGCGCTGCGCTCACGTTCCTGTCGCGGGTGGAATTCCGGGGTTGTAACGGCTTGCAAGTAACGGACGAAATGCGCGCGATCGTCGCTGTGCAGGCCGCGCTATTGCTCGTCAACCGCAACATCGACCTCTACCGACGCCTGCGCGCCGTGCTGCTGTACCCGGATGTGTTCATCGTGCCGATCGAGGAACAGGATGAGGCGGGCGTCGTCACAGAAGGCAAAGACGTCCTGTCGGGGCAGTCGATCGAGACCGATGTGATCGTCTTGTCCTGGCCGGACGTGCTCGCTCCGCAAGACCACAACGGCGGCGCTAGCGGTACGAACCTGGTGCTGCACGAGTGCGCACACTTCCTCGACCACGTCGCGGGTGGCACGCTCTCGTCGCGTCCCGGCCATCACCGCAGCGCGAGTAACTGGCATGATGTCCTCGAAACCGAGTACACCCGACTATGTCGCGCGGTGGATGCGGGCACACCCTCGCTGATCGATCCGTACGGCAGCGAGGATCCCACGGAATTCTACGCGGTTGCGACCGAAGCGTTTTTCGAGCGTTCGGCTGCGCTGGAAGAACAGAATCCGGAGCTCTACGGCTTACTGCGCGAATTTTACGCACTCGATCCGGCGCGTTGGCGCACGAGCTAACTACTGGCTGCGCTGCGCGCCGTTTGCGGGACGCGCAGCAACAACAGTGCGCCGGCCACGAACAGAATCACCAGCGACAGGATCGACGCGCGCGAATCGCCCGTGATACCGGCGACCAGCGCCACCAGCAGCGGCCCCAGCACGGTCGCAAATTTGCCCATCATGTTGTAGAACCCGAAGAACTCGGCGTTCTTGCCCGGCGGCACCATCTGCCCGAACAGCGAGCGCGACAGACTCTGCACGCCGCCTTGCACCAGGCCGACCACGACGGCCATTGCATAGAACTCAGCCACCGTATCGAGAAAGTAGGCGTATATCGTGACGGCTATATACACGGCGAGACCTATCAGTATGCCGCGGCGTGCGCCGATCCGATCCCCCAGATAGCCGAACAGCAGAGCTGCCGGAAACGCCACGAATTGCGTCAGCAACAGCGCCGCTAACAACCCGGCCGCCGGCAGGCCGAGCGACAGGCCATAGTCGATCGCCATCTTGATGATCGTATTGACGGCGTCGATATAGAGCCAGTAAGCCAGCAGGAACACGACGATGGTTCGATAGCCAGCGACATGCCGAATCGTCTCACGCAGCTCGATGATACCGGCGCGGACCGCTCGCGCCAGCGGTAGCGGCGTAACCACTTGCTGGGGCTGCACGTGCCTGACCAGCGGAATCGTGAACAGCAGCCACCAGAGCGCCACCGAGAGAAAAGACAACTGCACCGCGGCCGCTGGCCCTGCTAGCCCGAACCAGCCGGGCTTGAGCGTCAGCACGACATTGAACGCGAACAATAAGCCGCCACCAAGATAGCCGGCGGAGAATCCCAGTGCCGACACCCGATCGAACTCCGCCGGTCGTGCGACGTCGAGCAGCATCGAGTCGTAGAACACGATCGCACCGTTAAAACCCATCGTGCCGAGCACGAACAGCAACACGGCAAACTGCCACTGACCCTGCCCGACGAAATACAGTCCGGCCGTGGCCAGCACGCCGAGCGCGGTCCAGGCCAGCAGGAACTGCTTACGTCGGCCGCCTCGGTCAGCGATGGCGCCCAGCACTGGCGCGAGCAAGGCAATGACGAAACCGGCGGCGGCATTGGCCAGCCCGAGCCGCACCGTGCTCTCAGTCGGATCGGCGCCCACACTCCAGAACTGCTTGAAGAACGTCGGGAAAAAGCCGGCCATGACGGTAGTCGCGAAGGCGGAATTGGCCCAGTCGTACAGGGCCCAGGCCAAGACCGGGCGGCGTTTGAGTAGATCGCGCACGGCGCTAGGCTACTCCGTGGCGCGTGACAGCGTCACTATGGCGACGCTGCTCGCTTCCACAGGTCCCCGCGCGCGTCAGGACTTGCGGCAATCCGCAAAGAAATCCCGGCCACGCTGATAGGCACTCGTCTTCACGTCGAGCAGAGCCAGCACGCTGTGGAACAGATTGTCATGCGAAGCCGGTTCGAGCGCTCGCGCCCGCACGCACGCCGGATCGAGCTGGCCCGCGCTGGCGAACTCAGCCGACATCCAGTAGATCAGCGGCACCTTGAGCTGTACATCGGGCGCAATCGCGTAAGGTATGCCATGCAAGTACAGTCCGCGTTCACCGAGCGATTCGCCATGATCGGAAACATAGAGCAATACCGTGTCGAAGCGCTCACTGTGCTGCCGCAGGACGTCGATCGATTGGGCCAACACTTCATCAGTGTACAGAATGCCGTTGTCGTAGGTGTTGACCACTTCCTCGGGCGTGCAGCGGCGCAACTCCGGACTGTCGCAAGTTGGCGTAAAGCGACGCAGGCGCGGTGGGTAGCGCTCGTAGTAAGCCGGCCCGTGACTACCCATCTCGTGCAACACGATCAGTCGGCTGCCGCCCGGCGCCGCGAGCGCCGCCTTGAGTTCCTCCACCAGGATGCCGTCGAGGCATTCCGTGCCTCGACAAAGCGCCGGTGCGAGCTGCGGGTCGACATTGCGCGCATCGATACCGGCGCCGTCACAGACTCCCTTGCAGCCTGATTGATTCTCGCGCCACAGCACCTTGATATCGGTGCGTGCAACGATCTGCAGCAGCCCGTCCGAGCGACGAATCAGCTCTTCATCGTAGTCGGCACGGCCGTAAGGCGAAAACATGCAAGGCAGCGACACTTCCGTAGAGGTACCGCAGGCCGTGACATCCTGAAAGGCGACGACGTTGCGCTTGGCCAGCTCCGGATTGGTCTGCCGCGCGTAACCATTCAATGAGAAGTTGGCGGCCCGGCCCGTCTCACCCACTACCAGCACGAACGCCACGGGCCGCGCCGCCGCCGCGACGCGCGGACCGACTCGGGCGTCGTTACCGACCAGCACTCGCGGCTTGACGCTCGTCCGAGCGTCACTGAACAGGTTTCTGGCGGTCGAATAGATCAGATTGGCGGGCGTAATGCGATAGCGCAACTCGCGCTCGTTGCGCATCAATGACGTGAAATCGCGGTTGACGGCGAGTAGCGCGAGCACGGCCAGCACCAATGCGGCGACGAGCGTGAGCGCGCGCTGGCCCGCCGCGCGGCCCCAGGACCAGATGCGCAGCTCGGCCCACCAGACGAACACGGCCGCCGGCAACACGAAAGCCAGTGTCTGCCAGATGAGCGACCAGGACAGCAAATCACCGACCTCGCGCGCATCCGTCCGCAATACATTGCGCATCATCGTCGGATCGAGCAGTGCGGCGTAGCTGCGCATGTAGTAGCTGGTCACACCGGTCGCAATCAGCACGAGCGTGAGCCACAGCTTGACCGTGCGACGCGTCGCGATCAGCACCAACAGCATGTACTGCAACGCGGCGAGCGCGATTCCGACGCAAGCCGCAAACAGCCAGGTGCCCGCCTCAGCCCAGGAGCGTGCCGCGAGCGCTCCTTGCCACCACGGCAAATTGCCGAATACGACGATGTAGATCGAGGTGAGCACAACCAGTGCTTCCGTCGAAAGTACCGGCGGCACCCACAGCCGCGATTGAACTACGCGTTTACTCATTCCCTACCAAGCACGCAACCATGCCGACCCGCCGCCGGATGGCAGCCGCGAACCGATCGGCCGACCCAGGCGCATGCGCGAAGAACAACGAAGGCTCCGTCAGTTCCAGCTCGAGTATCTGCGGCGTCCCATCAGCCGCTGCGATCAGATCGACACGTGCGTACAGCGGCGCGCCGCCGGGGATCGACACCACCGTGCGTGCGCCGACGACAAGTTCATCGGCCGTTGCCGCCCGTGTCGTGATGTCTTCCGTTGCGTACAATCCCTGCACATCGCCGCCATCCACACGCAACAGCGGGCCCTTGCGAATGGCGTGGCTGTACGCGCCGTCGAAGAACATCAACGCTGTTTCGCCGCGCTGCTCGACGCTGGACAGGTATGGCTGGACCAGCACCGTGCGCCCCGCTGCCTGCAGAGCCGCGGCGTGCTGCCGTGCCGCATCCTCTTGATCGCGCGTGAAGCGTCGTGCACCACGTGAACCTGCGCCCACTGCGGGCTTGACTACCCACTCGACGGATTCCGGAAACTCAACGGGCCCACCCGGTACAGCGAACGTTGACGGAATGACTGGCAGTCCACGTGCAGCCAGCTCAGCGAGATAGCGCTTATCCGTGTTCCAGCGCACCAGTGCCGGCGGATTGAGCAGCAGTGTCTCGCGAGCGGTCGCCTCGACCCAGGCGAGAAACTCCGGCAAGCGATCGACATAGTCCCAGGTCGAGCGCAACAGCGCGAGTGCGTAGCGTGACCAATCTACCGACGGGTCATCCCAGCTCGGTTGCTCGACCGTCATGCCCTGTCCGACCAACGCCGCATCGAGCGGCGCCAGATCCTCATCGAGCGTGCGCGCCGCATCGACCGTGACCAGTGCAATGATCGTCGGATTCTCAGCCATGTGTCGGTTCGCTCGCGTGCCGCAAACTAAGTCGCCAGATGCTCGCGCGTTGCGCGGAAATCGATCCCCGGCCAGCGTTCGAGTGTCAGCTCGAGATTGACCCGCGACGGCGCGAGGTACACGAGCGCGCCTGAATGATCGACTGCCAGATTGTCGTAGCCCTTGTTCTGGAACTCGGTCAGCTTCTTGTCGTCCTCCGTGTATACCCAGCGCGCGGTATGCACCCCGATCGGCTCGAAGCTGCATTGCACGCCATATTCGTCGGCCAAACGGAACGCGACGACATCGAACTGCAACTGGCCCACCGCGCCCAGGATCTGGTCGTTGTTCCGCAGTGGCTTGAACAACTGCGTAGCACCCTCTTCGCACAACTGCCCGAGACCCTTGGCCAGTTGTTTCATCCGGAGCGGATCCTTCAGCACGGCGCGCCGGAACATCTCCGGTGCAAAGTTCGGGATGCCGGTGAACGTCAGCCGCTCACCCTCGGTGAAGGTGTCGCCAATGTTGATCGTGCCGTGGTTGTGCAGACCGATGATATCGCCCGCATAGGCCTCATCGGCAGCTTGGCGTTCCGCCGCCATGAACGTCAAGGCGTCGGCTATGCGCAACTCTTTGTCCAGTCGCACATGATAGAGCCGCATGCCGCGCGTGTACTTGCCAGAGCATAGCCGCATGAAGGCGATCCGATCGCGATGCTGCGGATCCATGTTGGCCTGGATCTTGAACACGAAGCCGGTGAGCTTCGGTTCCTGAGCCTGCACCACACGCTGCATGGTGGCCCGCGGCAACGGCGCCGGCGCATGCGTGACGAATGCTGCCAACAGCTCTTCCACGCCGAAGTTGCTGATTGCGGAGCCGAAGAATACGGGCGTCTGCTTGCCGGCCCGGTACTGTTCGAGCTCGAACGGCTCGGACGCGCCCCGCACCAGCTCGATTTCGTCATCGAACGTCGTGGCACGATCACCAAGAAACTCACGCCCCGCCGCGCTGCGCAAACCGTCGATGGTCCGGTTCGCACCGCGCGTACCGCGACCCGCAGCCTGATAGACGTAGATGCGGTCTTCGATCAAATGGTAGACCCCGGCGAGATCGCGCCCCATGCCGATCGGCCAGGTCATCGGGGTCGTGCGGATCTTGAGCACGCTTTCGATCTCGTCGAGGAGCTCGATGGGCGCGCGCCCCTCCCGATCGAGTTTGTTGATGAACGTCATGATCGGTGTGTCACGCAGGCGGCAGACGTCCATCAGCTTCACGGTCCGCTCTTCCACGCCTTTGGCGCAGTCGATCACCATCAGTGCCGAATCGACTGCAGTGAGCGTGCGGTACGTGTCCTCGGAGAAGTCCTCGTGACCCGGCGTATCGAGCAAATTGACCAGGCAGTCGCGGTACGGGAACTGCATCACCGACGACGTGACCGAAATGCCGCGCTGCTGTTCGAGCCGCATCCAGTCCGAGGTTGCATGACGCGCCGCCTTGCGACCCTTCACGGTGCCCGCGAGCTGGATCGCGCCGCCGAACAGCAGCAGCTTCTCCGTCAGCGTGGTCTTGCCGGCATCCGGGTGCGAAATAATGGCGAACGTGCGGCGGCGAGCGATTTCCTGCTCGGGTGAACTCATCGGGTCTGGTGTCTTTCTGGCTGAACTGACCGCGACGGGCACGCGGCTTAACCGGCCCTAGTGTACCTGATCGGCCTGCGCCCGACAGATCAGCCCGCGCGCGGGCGTCGGCCACGCAGCGAGGCGCGCAGCACGACCGCATCCTCGCGACCGCCAGCAGCCTGATAGTAGCCCCGCCGGATGCCCACCTGCTCGAACGCCAACGATTGATACAGGCGGATGGCAGCGGTATTGGTCGGGCGAACTTCAAGAAAGATGTCCAGCATACCTGACCCTGCCGCCCGGTCCATCAGGTGCTCGAGCAAGCGCTTGCCCAAACCACGCGTGCGGAACGTCGGCCGCACGCAGACATTGAGAATGTGCGCCTCGCCGGCGCCCGTGCTCATCACGCCATAGCCCATGACCTGGCCGTCGAGGTCGAGGACGCGACAGGTGTAACCGACGCGGACGCAGTCGCGAAATATCCCTTCGCTCCAGGGAAACGGATAGGACAGCCGCTCCAGTTCAACGATTGCCGGCACATCGCTCTCGAGCATCGGTCTGATCTGCACCTGCGGCAGTGTGCCGAGATCGTCGAGTGCCGCCGCCATTTACGATTGCTCCGCCACGCGCCCGCCGGCGTCGGCAGTCGCTTGCAGCGTCGCCTGGGCAAACTTGAGATCCGCCCATGCCTTGCGCTTCTCCGCCGGCGCGCGCAGCAGATAGGCTGGATGGTAGGTAACGATCAAGGGAGTCGGTCGCGTCCCGAAGCTGTAGACTCGGCCCCGCAACCGGCCGAGCGGCGCATCCGTGCCTAACAGGTTTTGCGCCGCGATCCGCCCCACCGCCAGTATTACCTGAGGCTGAATCAGCGCTATCTGACGGTGCAGGTAAGGCAGGCACTCCGTTACCTCCTCGGGCTTCGGATCCCGATTGCCAGGCGGCCGGCACTTGAGCACATTGGCAATGAATACCGTCTCGCGTGACAGACCGATGGCGCGCAGCATCGAATCCAGCAGTTTGCCGGCCCGCCCGACGAAAGGCTCGCCGCGGCGGTCTTCCTCGGCACCCGGCGCCTCGCCCACTATCAGCCAGCGCGCGCGTCGCGCACCAACGCCAAACACAGTTTGTGTCCGTCCCGCGTGCAGCCCACACTTCTGACAACTACTCACTTCACTGCATAGCCGATCCCAGTCGCCGACCGACGCAGCATCCGCGGCGATCGTCGCTGTCGCCTGCAGAGCCGGCAGGCTGGCGGGCGCGCGTTGCCACCCGGTACCGCGCTCCAACCAGGCATCGATGCCGATGGCCCGCAAGTATGCTTGGCGAGGCGCGCGCGCCGTCATCGGTGTGGCCAGCGTCGCATCGCTCAGCGCGCGCGCCGCAACAGCCGCCGCCACAACCACAGCGCAGGCGCCGACATGGCATAGGTGGCGAACATCGCGAACAGCATCGTCGGTGGATCGATTGCGATGAAGACGAACGACAAGAGCACGATGGTCAAGGTCAGGAATTTCACGCGCCGATCGTCGTCGATCTGCTTGAGGCTGGGATAGCTGAATGAGGACACCATCAGCGCGCCTGCGAGCCCCGTCACCGTGACAGCGACAATCAAGCCGGCAAGACCGGGTGCGTGCCACTGGCTCCAGAGCCAGACGAATGCCGCCACCGCGGCGGCCGCCGATGGACTCGGCAGGCCCTCGAAGTAGCGCTTGTCGGCACCAGCGGAACGTGCGTTGAAGCGCGCCAACCGCAGCGCTGCAGCCGCCGCATAGAAGAACGCGACCACCCAGGCGAAGCGGCGCCATGCATCGCCATACTCGGCGATACGCACGACGCCCCATTGATACGTGACGATGGCCGGCGCCACGCCAAATGCCACCATGTCTGCGAGACTGTCGTATTCCTTGCCGAACGCGCTTTCAGTGCCGGTCCAGCGCGCGATGCGGCCATCCAGTCCATCGAACAGCATGGCCACGAACACGGCGATACCGGCCCGCTCGAAGTTGCCGTCGATCGCCGCAATGATCGCGTAGAAGCCAGAGAACAAGCAGCCCGTGGTCATCACGTTCGGCAGAATGTAGATGCCGCGACGGCGGCTGCGTCCGCCAATTGGTTCAGTCATATGACCGATGATAGGCGGGCGGCGTGCGCGCCACCAGCGCCCGTCGGACAAAACGCGCCGATTGCTGGGCAGTCACGCTAGACTTGCAGTCCTATGCGCTGGTCCCAATACCCGATAAATACGACCAAAGAAACGCCGTCCGAGGCCGAGATCGTCAGCCATCGACTGATGCTGCGTGCCGGCCTAATCCGACGCGTTGCCGCGGGCCTCTACAGCTGGCTGCCGTTGGGCCTCCGCACCCTGCGCAAGGTAGAGGGAATCGTGCGTGAGGAGATGGATCGTGCCGGCGCGTTGGAAGTCTTCATGCCTGCGATTCAGCCGGCGGAGTACTGGATCGAATCTGGCCGCTGGGAGCAGTTCGGTCCCGAGTTGTTGCGTCTCAAAGATCGGCATGAGCGGGACTACTGCGTGGGCCCCACCCACGAGGAGGTGATCACGGACATCGCGCGACGCGAGCTGAAGAGCTATCGGCAACTGCCAGTCAATTTCTACCAGATCCAGACGAAATTCCGCGACGAAGTCCGGCCACGATTCGGCGTGATGCGAGCGCGCGAATTCCTGATGAAGGACGCCTACTCTTTTCATCTCGACGCACAGTCGTTAGCGGCGGGCTACGACGCAATGTACGCCGCGTACACCAGAATATTCACGCGTCTGCAGCTGCAGTTCCGTGCGGTGCAGGCAGACAGCGGCGCAATCGGCGGTAACGCATCGCAGGAATTCCATGTGCTGGCCGACTCCGGCGAAGACGCGATCGCATTCTCGGACGGCGACGACTATGCGGCCAACCTCGAGATGGCAGCAGCCATACCACCCCCCGGGCCTCGGCCAACGCCGAGTGTCGCTCTGACCTCCGTCGCCACCCCCAACGCGCGCACCATTGCCGATGTCAGCGCGCTCTTGAAGGTGCCAGCCAGCCAGACGGTGAAGACTCTGCTGGTCGATGCAACTGACGGTGGTGTGGTGGCGCTCGTGCTGCGCGGCGATCACGAACTCAATGCCGTGAAAGCGCAGAAACTGCCTGGCGTAGCCGACCCGTTGCGACTATCGACAGCGGACCACGTGCTGACAGTGGCGGGATGTGAACCTGGGTACATCGGACCGGTCGGTCTGCGGTGCCCTATCTATGCTGATCACAGCGCCGTGGCACTGGCGGATTTCGTCTGCGGCGCCAATGCCAAAGACGCGCATCTGACCGGCGTCAACTGGGGCCGCGATCTGCCGGAACCCACGGCCGTCGATCTGCGCAATGTCGTGGCCGGCGATCCGAGCCCGAGCGGCGGCGGAACACTCGCCATTGCACGCGGTATCGAAGTGGGCCATATTTTCCAGCTCGGCTGCAAGTACAGCGCAGCGATGGGGGCCAGCGTGCTCGATGAAGCCGGCCAGGCGGTAACGCTGCACATGGGTTGCTATGGCATTGGTGTGACGCGCGTCGTGGCCGCTGCAATCGAACAAAATCATGATGAGCGCGGGATCATCTGGCCGGATGCGTTGGCGCCTTTTGCTGTGGTACTGGTGCCGATCAACCTGCCGAAATTCCCGCGTGTCCGGGAAGCCGCCGAGAAACTCTATGCGGAGCTCACTGCTGCTGGTATCGAAGTTCTATACGACGATCGCGACGAGCGACCGGGCGTCAAGTTCGCCGACGCCGAACTCATCGGCATTCCACATCGGGTGGTCGTGGGTGACCGCGGGCTCGAGGCCGGCAAACTCGAGTATCGTCACCGCCGTGCCACTGAATCAGAAGATTTCCCAGTCGATGATGCCCTCGCCTTCCTGCGCGCCCGTCTCGCCGTCTGACACGGCGCGCCGCTGTTTGTCAGGTGTCGGTGTGCTGCTCGTCGGCGCGCTGCTGACGCTGTTCGGCGCACCGTTCGCGAATGCCGCGCCCAGCGCCGACGCGCAGCGTGATCCGGAGTTGCGCGCAGTGCTCGGGCGCGCGATCGAACAGGCGGAATGCTTCGAAGATCAATACGACTCGGCGGTCTGGTACAAAATGATGGAGCCGCGGCTGCGCAAGGTCGTCCCCGACAAGGAAGAGCGGCTGCTGCTGTTGAAGCACGTATTCTGTGAAGCGCACCGCCCAGGCGAAGTGCGTCTGCCGCCGGGGCTCGTCATGGCAGTGATCGACGTCGAGAGTCGCTTCAATCGCTGGGCGGTGTCCTATGCGGGCGCCGTAGGGCTGATGCAGGTGATGCCATTCTGGCCAGAGCAGCTCGGTATGCGGCGTCATCAGCTCGTGCGCACGCCGGAGAACATCAAGATGGGCTGCGCGATTTTGCGTCACTACCTGAAGCGTGAACGCAACAACGTCGAGAAGGCCCTGGCGCGCTATAACGGCAGTGTGGGCAAGCGTTGGTACTCCGATATGGTGATCAATCGCTGGTCACGCTGGAATGGCGCTGACGATCTGGGGCTGGAGCCGAGCGGTCAGGCCGCACTGAAGCCCGTCAGTTTCTGACCAGCCTCGAGCGGCACGTCTTCCGTGACGACATCCAGCACTCGCGAGGCCGTCGAGCCCTCCCACAGCCACAGTGTGAATTCATCGATGGCAGCAGCGTCGCCGCAGGCGAGCACCTCGACACTGCCGTCCGGCAGGTTGCGGGCGTAACCGACAATAGCGAGTGACTGCGCCTTCTGCACGGCCGAGCCGCGATAGAAGACTCCCTGGACGCGACCCGTGACGACACTGCGACAACAGCGTCTCATAATGCGCGTGCTTCTTTCATTGCAAGGATATTCCGCATGGCTGACATACTCGTCGTGTATTACTCCCGACATGGCGCCACCGCTGCATTGGCACGCCAGATCTGTCGGGGCATCGAATCGATCGACGGCGCGACGGCCAAGCTGCGCACCGTCGCGCCTCTGTCGGCCGAGTCCGAGCGACCGGTGCAGGCCGTGCCGGATACTGGCGCCCCATATGCGACGCTCGATGATCTGACGACAGCCGACGGGCTGATCATCGGCAGCCCGACACGCTTTGGCAATATGGCGGCACCACTCAAGTACTTTCTCGATGGCACATCCAGCCTGTGGCTCGCGGGTAGCCTCGTCGGCAAACCGGCTGCTGCCTTCACTTCCTCACAGACTATGCACGGCGGCCAGGAATCGACGCTGCTCACGATGTTGCTGCCGCTGCTGCATCATGGCATGTATCTGGTCGGCATTCCCTTCACACAGCGTGAACTGGCCGAAACTCGCGCCGGCGGCACACCGTACGGCGCCTCGCATGTCGCTGGCCTCGCCGCCCGACCCGGACAACTCGCTGGCGACGAACAGACGCTGGCAAAGACCCTGGGCGCACGGGTAGCAGACCTGGCCGTCAAACTCGCCGCGGCGCCTCGAGCACCGCGCGAATGAACGGCACGGTAAGACGCCGCTGCGCGACGAGCGAGGCCTCATCGAGCGTATCGAGCAGCTCCGCGAGCGTGGCCATGTCGCGCGGAAAGCGGCGCAGCAGATAGAGTCCAGTCTCGTCCGGCAATTCGAGACCACGCAAATGCGCACGTAACCGCAGCGCCGACAGCTGGTCAGTTTCATTGAGGGGCTGCAATACGAAACCCTGGGCCGCCGCGAGACGTGACCTCAGGTCCGCCAGCACGAGGCCGAGCTGGCCAGGCGGCTGTTCTGCGGCGACCAGAAGCCGGGCGTTGCGAGTTTCGAGCTCGCGATAAACTGCGAACAAGGCGTGCTCCCAGGCCGCATCGCCAGCCACCAGCTGCAGATCATCGATGCAAACACAGTCGAGCGCGCCGGCACCGGCGATGAACTCAGGCAGCACGCCGGCAATCACTCCCAGCGGAAAGTAGCCTGATCTGCCGTGACTACCAGCCAACGAGCACGTTGCCTGCAACAGATGAGACTTGCCGACGCCAACTGGTCCGGCGAGCCAGGTCGTGCCCCGCTCGTCGCCGCGCCCCACGCGCGCGAGGCGAGCCACGGCCTGCTCGTTGCCACTGGGCAGGTAGCTAGCGAGGGTAGCGCGCTCCTTGAGCCGCACACCGAGTGGCAGTTGTTCCATTGCGGCGGATCGATCGATGTTGTCAGCCGGACGGCAGGAGCGCTCGCCGCGCAAACGCCTGCATATAATCGAAACCCGACAGCACCGTGGCAATGAACGTCGCGATCACCAACAGGTCGACGACTTCGACCGGCGGCAGCCGCGCGGCCGCATGCAACAGCCCCGCCAGGACCACGGACAGCTGCAAGCCCGTATTGATCTTGCTGAGGAGCGTGGGCCGGCCATGCAATGGTCCAAAGAAAACCCGGAACAACAATGCGCCGAGCCCGATCATGACATCACGAGCGACTACCGCCGCCGCTAACCACCAGGGCAACAACCCCATCCAGGTAGACATCAGGAATACGGCTACCAGCAACAGCTTGTCGGCGAGCGGATCGAGGAACTTGCCCAGTTCAGAGGTCCAGCCGAAATGCTTCGCCAGAAAACCGTCGAGGCCGTCCGACACCGCTGCGACGGCCATCAAGGCGAGCGCCAGCCAATAGCGCTCGGTCGAGACTGCCTGCACCACTGGCCAGACCAGCGCGATTCTGATGAGGCAGATCAGATTAGGCAAATGCCGCATGGTATACCGGACGCAATTCCGGGTTCAGAGCCGCAAACGGAACGCGAGCGCAGCACCGCTCGTGGCCGCGACCGGCTCGAAGCGACCGTCCCGCGAGACGAGCGCTAACAAGGCAGCTGATCCACCCCTGGCAACGATACGGAACATCACCGCATTGGCGCTCACCTGACGCAACAGCAGCTGCTCCACCCCGCCTGAGGCCGTCAGGCTGTCGGTGACCGTGGCGAACGCACGCAAGCTGTCGACACCGGTAAACTCGACCAGCGTCTCGCTCTCGGGCAGCGCTTGCAGAGCAATGGCGGTGCGGACGTAAGCGTCCACCGCATCGTGCAGGCCGGCTGTCACCTCACCAGCCGTCTGCGCGCTGTAGTCAGTGGTATGCAGCGACCAGCGCCATAGCGTCGCGTCTGCGGATCCCTCGCCCACGAGCAGTGCGTCACTACCTGCCTGCCGCGCGGCCGCCAGTCCCGTCTCACGGCTGACCTCGCCGCTCGGTAAACCAATGGCGCTCGCGGTCGTGATGGCTATCGGCACGCCGCGCTGCGAGGCCGCGTCGTCGAGCCGCTGCTTGACGGCCGGATCGATGGTCGACGAACGCAGGACAATCAGCGTCCGCGGTCGCGGTGCGCGCCACACACCAATCCCGGCTGCCGCCACGGCGCGTTCGAGCGCCGCGCCGTCGAACGATACCTGTGTGCCGCCGCCGCCAGCGGGCCGCACGACCGCCACGAACTTCTGGGGTTCCGACACGAGAGCGGCCAATGCTGGATCCGCACTGGCGTTGCGCCGGCCGGTCGCGCGCTGCAAAGCGATACGCAGGGCGTCCTCGAATGCTGCCGCTTGCGAACTGGCGCTTACCGTGACGTCATAGAGCTGGCTGTTGCGAGCGGTACCGCTCTGGGCTGCAACGAGACCGGGAACAATACAGGCAACCAACCAGACCAGCGCCCTACTCCAGGCGCTCGGACCGCGAGCATTGTTGTTTTCCAACGTATTCATCCGGCTGCTTCGACTGGTCACTGGTGCGCGGGTTCGCCGTCTGCGGCGCTGACCATTCCTGTACAATAACACAGCATGAGTAACGACTCCGGCCTCACCTATCGCGACGCAGGCGTCGACATCGACGCCGGCGATGCGTTGGTCGAACGTATCAAACCCATCGTCAAGAGCACAACACGCCGCGAGGTGCTTGCAGGCATTGGTGGCTTCGGCGCGCTGGTCGAGGTGCCGATCGACCGCTTTCGGCGCCCGGTGCTCGTCTCCGGCACGGATGGCGTCGGCACGAAGCTGCGTCTGGCAATCGAGTCTGGTCGTCACGACACGATTGGTATCGATCTGGTCGCGATGTGCGCCAATGATGTCGCTGTGCAGGGCGCCGAACCACTGTACTTCCTCGACTACTACGCCACCGGCAAGCTGCAGGTCGAGGTCGCCGTCGCGGTGATCCGGGGGATCGCCACGGGCTGCCTGCAAGCCGGGTGCGCGTTGGTTGGCGGCGAAACCGCCGAGATGCCCGGGATGTACCACGGCGAGGACTACGATCTAGCGGGTTTCTGCGTCGGCATCGTCGAGCGTGATGGCATCATCGACGGATCCGGCACACGAGCCGGCGACGTGCTGATCGGGATGGCCTCCTCCGGCCCGCACTCGAACGGCTACTCACTGATACGCAAGGTATTGACGGCCGCCGGTGCCGATGTCAACACCCAGGTGGGCGGTCGGCCATTGCTCGATCAGCTGTTAGTGCCGACGCGTATCTACGTCAAATCGATGCTGGCGCTGGCCGCCGCCGTTCCAGTGCGTGGCTATGCGCATATCACGGGCGGCGGCCTGACAGACAACATACCGCGGGTGTTGCCGGAGGGGCTGGAGGCACAGCTCGTGCGGGCCAACTGGGCACGCAGCCCAATCTTCGACTGGCTGCAGTCGGCGGGCAAAATCTCGGACGCGGAGATGTATCGCACCTTCAATTGCGGCATAGGCATGGTCGCGATCGTCGCGCCTGAGCACGCCGAGCAGGCGCTCGCAGTGCTGGGAGCACAGGGCGAAACTGCCACGATCATCGGCGAAGTGGCGGCCGGCAAACGCGGCGTCGTCATTTCCTGATCGGGCGCAGGCGATGGCGCGACAACCGGCGTTCGCCATTGTCATCTCCGGGCGTGGCTCCAACATGGCGGCGATCGTGCGCGCCTCGCAGTCGGGCAGACTGCCGGCGGCGATCGCTGTCGTGATCGCAGATCGCGAGGCGCCGGGCATCAGTCTGGCGCAGTCGCTCGGTATCCCGACCCGCATCATCCCGGCGCGCGACTTCCACGACCGCAGCAGCTTCGACATGGCGTTGGCCCGCGCACTGGATCAATCCGGCGTGCAGTTCATCGCGCTAGCCGGCTTCATGCGGATCCTCACTGGCGAGTTCGTCGACCGCTTCCGTGGCCAGCTCGTCAACATCCATCCTTCGTTGCTACCACGACACCGGGGTCTGCATACGCATCGTCAGGCGCTCGCCACCGGCGACGACCGACATGGTGCCAGCGTGCATTTCGTCACGGCCGAACTCGATGGCGGCCCCGTAATCGCCCAGGCTTCCTTGCCGATACTGCCTACCGACACCGAGAGCACTCTTTCAGCCCGGGTTCATCGGCTGGAGCACATACTGTATCCACGAGTGTGCGGCTGGCTTGCCGCGGGCCGAGTGGTGCTCGACGCCGATCGGGTGATATTCGATGGCAAACCACTGCCCCAGCCCATACTCGATGAGTCAGCTCTGGAGACGTTCGATGTCGAGCAATGAATCAACCCTGCGTGCCGCGCACTCGCAGTCACGCGTCGGACGCGCGGTCGCCTGGCTTGGCTTGCTGTTAGCTGCCGGCGTGCTGCTGCAGACTGGCGCACGCGCCGGCGCCGTTGCGGCGCCCAAACAGCTGGCGCCGTTCACCGCTGCGTACTCGGTGGAATGGAAGGGCATCACCGCCGGGGTGGCCACGCTGACACTACTGCGTCTGGGTATCGACGACTACCGCTACGACTCAACGACGGTTGCCCGCGGTCTCGCGCGCTTGCTGGTCTCTGATCCCGTCAAGCAGACGAGCGACTTCAAGCTGGTCGACGGCCAGATCCAGCCGTTGAAGTTCCGCGGTATCGACGAGAAGGAACGCAAGACAGAACTCGACTTCGACTGGTCGCGTGGCAGGGTGACGGGCACTGCGCGTGGCAATACGGTCGACCTGGCTTTGCCGGACGGCACCCAGGATGCCATGTCATTGCAGATCGCCACCTTGTTGCAGCTGCGCGCCGGCAGTCTCCCCACTCGCTTCAAGATGATCGACGGTGATGAGATCAAGGACTATGAGCAACGTCGCGAAGGTACAGAGCGTATCAAGACCGTCTTCGGGGAGATCGACACCGTGGTCTACAGCAGCAAGCGCCCCGACGGCAATCGGATTACACGCACCTGGTACGCCCCTTCGCTCGACTACCTACCCGTGCTCGCTCAGCGGGTGCGAGATGGCAAGGTCGAAGTGACCATGCGCATCCGCGAGTTGCAACGCGCGACGGGCGAAGCACAGTAGACGTACACTGCCGCGATGGCAAGCCTTAGCTCGACCAGCCGCTCCGCGCTGCTGTTCATTTTCCTGACCATGCTGGTGGACACAATTGGATTGGGGATCACCATTCCAGTGGCGCCCAAGCTGATCGTGTCTCTCACCGATGTCGATCTCAGTACGGCCGCACGCTACGGCTCATGGCTGTTTTTCTGCTATGCGCTGATGCAATTCCTGTTTGCACCAGTCATCGGCAATCTGAGCGACCGATTCGGTCGCCGCCCGGTGCTGATCACGTCACTGACCGTGCTCGGTATCGACTATGTGATCACCGGCCTGGCGCCGACGATCGGCTGGCTGTTCGTTGGTCGGCTGGCGTCCGGCATGGCCGGCGCCGCCTACTCGACCGCCAACGCGTACATAGCCGACGTGTCGACGCCCGAGAAACGCGCGGCGAATTTCGGTCTGATCGGCGCTGCGTTCGGCATCGGGTTCGTCCTGGGACCGGCACTGGGCGGCGTGATTGGCCAGTACTTCGGACCGCGCACGCCGTTTCTGGTAGCTGCCGGCCTGGCGTTCGCAAACGCACTGTTTGGCTACTTCGTGCTGCGCGAATCGCTGCCACCCGAGCGACGCAGACCGTTCGACATCCGGCGAGCCAACCCCATGGGCGCGCTGCTGCAACTCAGGAGATATCCGATACTGCTGGCAATGATCGTGGTCTTCGTCCTGATGCGGCTTGCACACGACGCCAACCCGGCCGTGTGGAGCTACTACACGATGCTGAAGTTTGGCTGGTCGGAGGCGCAGGTAGGGCTGTCGCTGGCGTTCATCGGCGTGTGCATGGCCGCGGTCTTTGGCGGCCTGACACGCGTCGTGGTACCGCGCATCGGCGAATCCGGTGCGGTATACGCCGGCACATTGTTAGCCGCGCTCGGCTTCGTGGGCTACGCGTTCGCCACGGCGGGCTGGCAGCTGTACGTATTCATTGTCCCATTCGCTATGTTGGGCCTCGCCTCACCGGCCGTCACCGCGATCATGTCGAAGAACGTACCGGCCAGCGAACAAGGTGAGCTACAGGGCACACTCGCCAGCGTCGGGAGCCTGACGTCGGTGGTAGCCCCTGTCGTCATGGCCAACTTGTTTGCGCACTACACCAGTGCGAGCGCCAGCGTGTACTTCCCGGGCGCCGCCTTCCTGGCTGCGGCCAGCTGCATGGTGCTGGCGGCCGTCGTATTTTCGCTGTCTGCCGCTCGCCGGCGCACGGCGCCGACAGACTAGCTCGGTCGTAGCAGCAAGCGGGTCCTAGCGCGCGCGTTGCAATGCCAAGTAGCCGGCCGAACCGGCCGCCAAGCACACTGCCGCGATGCCATCTGCTGCAATAACCCGACCGATCTCCGCATTGTACCCGCCGATCGACCAGGCGAGCGCGAGAAACGACAACACACTCACCCAACCCGCGATCAACGCCACGGCCTGAAGAGCGGGCCGGAATGCCGCCACGACCAGCAGGCTCCCGAGCAATCCAAACAGCACGGCCCGATGGCGCATCAGAATCGCGAGATTCGGCTCCGCGAACGGCATGCCATAGAGCACGGCCAACCGCTCCGGCCCGAGCACGCCAGTTAGCGGCAGCAAGTGAATGACGCCCACGACCAATAAAGTCACGCTAACAAGAATGCGCATCTCGTACCTCCAACAAACCTGCCATCGACTCAAGTCTTGGGCAACGTCACCCCGCGTTGCCCCTGATACTTGCCGCCCCGATCCCGGTACGACGTGCTGCACACTTCGTCCGACTCAAAGAACAGCATCTGTGCAACACCTTCGTTGGCGTAGATCTTGGCGGGCAACGGCGTGGTGTTGGAGAACTCGAGCGTCACATGCCCTTCCCACTCCGGCTCGAGCGGCGTCACATTGACGATGATGCCGCAGCGCGCATACGTGGACTTGCCGAGACAGACTACCAGCACACTGCGCGGCACCCGAAAGTACTCGACGGTCCGCGCCAAAGCGAAGGAATTCGGAGGAATGATGCAGACGTCCGCTGTCACATCGACGAAGCTCTTCGCATCGAACGCCTTGGGATCGACGATCGTCGAGTTGATGTTGGTGAAGATCTTGAATTCGTTGGCACAACGCACGTCATAGCCGTAACTGGACGTGCCGTACGACACGATCTTCTGGCCGTCGGTGGCGCGTACCTGCTCGGCCTCGAAGGGCTCTATCATGCCGCGATCGGCCGCCATGCGCCGGATCCAATGGTCGGACTTGATACTCATGTTTCAGCTTTCCTCGACGACGATTTTCGGAAACAGCGATGAGCGATCGCGAGCCCGCCGTGCCAGCGACGCGGCAGTGCGACGTGCAGCGTCGAAATACGGCTTGGCGTGAGCAGCGTCGGGCGCTGCCACGACGGTCGGCCTGCCGCCGTCCGTCTCGGCGCGAATCCGCGCATCGAGCGGCAGCTCTCCTAACAGTTCGACTCCGTATTCGGCTGCCATCTTCGCACCCCCGCCCGCACCGAACAGGTGCTCGGCATGGCCACAGTTGCTGCAGACGTGGACGCTCATGTTCTCGATCACGCCAAGCACCGGCACATTGACTTTCTCGAACATCGCGAGACCCTTGCGCGCATCGGCGAGCGCAATGTCCTGCGGCGTGGTCACGATGACTGCGCCGGCTACCGGTACACGCTGCGACAAGGTCAGTTGGATATCGCCTGTGCCAGGCGGCATGTCGACGACCAGATAGTCGAGCTGGCCCCATTCCGTGTCGGCCAGCAGTTGCGTCAGCGCCTGAGTGACCATCGGGCCACGCCACACCATGGGCTGCTTGGGGTCGATCAGGAACCCGATCGACATTGCCACGAGACCGTGCGCTGCGAGCGGCACGATCCGCTTGTTGTCGAGCGCGGTCGGACGCTGGCCTTCGAGGCCGAGCATCAACGGCTGACTTGGCCCGTAGATGTCAGCATCGAGAATCCCGACACGCGCCCCCTGCTGCGCCCAGGCCAGCGCCAGGTTCACGGCGACGGTGCTCTTGCCGACACCGCCCTTTCCCGACGCGACCGCGACGATGTTGCTGATCCCGGACAGCGGCTTCAGTTGTCGCTGCACGGCATGCCGCTCGACCCGCGTGCTGATAGTGAGGTCGAGTGGCAAGTCGATGCCGGCGGCAGCGAGATGCTCGTGCAAGCGCGGCCCAAGGATCGCCGCGTAACCGCCAGCCGGAAACCCCAGCACCAAGTCGACCACGGCGCGTCCCTGAACCACGGCAACGCGCTCGGCGGCTCTGACGCTGCCCAGCGACGCTTGCAGTAACGGTTCAACGAACGCTTCAATCGCCACGCGCAGGCGTTGCGACTCACTATCGACGGATGACTCGTCTACCATGCTGCTGTCACTCGCTCGGGGGGCCTAGCATTCTAACGAACTTGGCAGTTCTGACCTGCCGTTATCGAGCCCCGGCGTGGACTGTGGCATACTTTTTGGTACAAACCCTGAGGCACGCTGCCCTTTGTGAGTTTCCTGACCAACATCCGTGCGGACAAGTCCATCACCGAGTTGAAATCGGCCAAGGACCTCGCTGCACCTGAGACACAGAAAGCCATCGCCAAGCTGCGCGGCCTGGGCGCAGGCGTCATCGCGCCCGTTGCCGCGGCGCTCGATGAGGCGGACAAAGTTGCCACGCTCGCCTTTATCGAGGTTCTGTCAGGCATCGTCAGTCAGAAGACCTTCCCCGAGTTCCTGCGTCTAATGGTCGAGAGCAGCCCACGTGTCGTCTCCGGGGTGGCCTGGGCGCTCTCGAGTAGCCGGAACTATCCGCCGCACCTCATTCTCGAGGCGCTGACGGTCGAGGGCATCTCCAAATCGTCGGTGATGGACGTGATCCTCGCGCAGAAATCGCGCTTCACGGTCCGCGAGTTGCTGACGGCCGCCTATCAGCAGCAACCGAATGAGAAAGCCGCCCTGTTTCGCGTAATCGGCGAGATGGCGGATGCTGATCATGTGCCCGAGCTGATCGGGCGCATGCAGGGCAAGGATCCTGTGGCCCGCCTGCACATCATCAATATTCTGTCGCGCTTCAATACGCCAGATGTGCAGCGCGCGCTGCAGGGCCAGCTCAAGGACACTAGCAAGCTGGTCCGCGCCGCAACTCTGAGCGCATTGCAAAAGATGGACGGCCCAATCGATGTCGCCCAAGTGTGTGAAATGCTGCGCGATCCGGAGCTGGACGTGCAGAACAAGGCCATCGACGTGGTGATCAAGGCTAACGACCCCGAGACGATCAAGTATCTGATCCCTATCCTGCAGGATGAGAACGAGTACGCGCGCCGTGCGGCGGTCGAGGTACTGAACGAAATCGGCGATTCGAATTCCATCAAGGATCTGCTCGGCGCGATCGCCGATGCCGACTGGTGGGTGCGCAGTCGCGCGGCCGACGCACTCGGCAAGATCGGCGGACCCAAGGTGGTCGATGCGGTGCTGCGCCTGATTCGCGACGACGACCAGGATATCCGTCGCGCGGCCATCGAGATCCTCAACCAGACCAAGGACGAACGCGCCGTCAGCCACCTGATCGAAGCAACCAAAGATCCGGACTGGTGGGTCAGCGAGCGCGCCGTCGATGCGCTGGCCGAAATCGGCAACCGACGCGCGGTGCCGCGACTGATGGAGATGCTGCAGAATACGCCCGCCAAGTCCCTGCCGGTCGTCGTGCGCGCGCTCGGCCGGCTGGGCGATCAGAAGGTGCTGGAATCCGTGCTGCCGATGCTGTCGCGCGAGGAAAAGGACATCCGCGTCGAAGCCATCGGCGCCTTGACCAAGCTGGCTGATGAGCGACGCGTGGAGCATATTCGAGTGCAACTGAAGGCGCAGACCTCGCTACCTGACAACACGGTGGCGCAGGCTGCGATGCGAGCGCTGTCCGAACTGGACGCCCGCTTTACCCGCAGCGGCGCGCCTGTCACCTCACAGACCGGCACCCTGGCGCGTGGCCCGGAAGACGGAGCGCAGGCACGTAGTCCGGCACCGGGCGCTTTCGACCCTGCCGCGGCGGCCGGCATCGTCGTACCACCCTCACCGGTCCAAGCGAAGACGCAGGTGATGTCGGAGACCTCCGTCGCGCGCTCGATCAAGGAAGCCGAGAAAGCCTCCGGAGGTCCGCCGAAGCTCGATATCCAGACACTGAAGACCGGCGACATTATTGAAGGTCGTTACAAGTACATCGAGCGTATCGGCAAAGGCGCTTTCGGTACGGTACTGCTGATGGAGGACACCGTCGTCGACGAGCGGCTCATCCTCAAGTTCCTCAATCCGAATGTGTCGGAAGACGAAGAGATCATGAAGCGCTTCGTCCATGAGCTGCGCTACTCACGCAAGATCACGCATCACAACGTCATTCGAATCTATGACTTCCTCTACATCCAGGGGAACTACGCGATTTCGATGGAGTATTTTCCATCGCACACGCTCGGTAGCGAGATCGTGGGCGAAAAGCCCATGGAGCTGGCGCGCGCGCTGCGTCTCGGCTGCGACATCTGTACCGGCATGGACGTCGCGCACCAGGTGGGCATCGTGCACCGGGACTTGAAACCGGCGAACCTGCTGATCAACGACGAGGGCTTGCTCAAGATCGTCGACTTCGGTGTCGCAGCGGCCCAGCGCGAAGGCGAGAGCACGCAGCTCACCAAGACTGGCTACGTCATCGGCTCACCCAAGTACATGGCGCCGGAACAGATCCTCGGCAAGAAGGTCGATCAGCGCGCGGATACCTATGCGCTCGGCGTGATCCTGTATGAGATGCTGACCGGCGTTGCTCCCTATGCTCGCGGCGATCACATGTCGGTGATGTACCAGCACGTGCAGGGCAAGGCCCGGCCGCCGAAGGAGATCAACCCGAACCTGCCGCCTGGACTCTCGGAAGTGATCATGCAGGCGATGGCGGTGGACAAGGAGAAACGCTTCCAGACCATGCTGGAAATGCGGGCAGCCCTGGAAAAGTTCCGCTAGCTGCTGTTGCGCACCGACCTGTTTCGCAGACTGCACATCGTCTGCCCGCCAAGAGCCACGGGTTGCCAATAACCGCGCAGTCGGTCACATTCTGCGGCATGGTCCGCTTGCATGCTGGGACTGCCAGACTACCGAAGGAGAAATCGTCGTGGCGCGCATCGATGCGTTCCTGAAGCTGGGAACTCAACAGGGCTGTTCGGACGTGCATCTCGCGGTGGGCGTACCGCCGATGCTGCGCATGAACGGCGATCTGATGCCGATCAAGTTCCGCGACCTGCGCGATACCGAGCTCGAAAGCTATCTCGCGGAGATACTCAGCAAGAACCAGACTGCCGCATTCGCCGAGGGCCGGGATCTCGACTTTTCTTACGTATCGGGCGAAGGTGGCCGCTTTCGTGTCAACGTGTTTCGCAAGGAAACGGGCATCGGAGCGACATTCCGTGCAATTCCCGCCGATATACCCAGCATCGACAGGATCGGTGTGCCGCCGATCGTCAAGAAGCTATGCGACCAGCACCAGGGCATGATTCTGGTCACCGGCGCCACCGGTACCGGCAAGTCCACGACGCTCGCGGCGATGATCGATTACCTCAATCTCACACGCCGGCTCAACATCGTGAGCCTCGAGGACCCGATCGAGTTCGTCCATCGCAGCAAGCAGTCCCAGCTGATCCAGCGCGAGCTGAACACACATCTACCGAGCTTTGCCGAAGGCGTGCGTGCCGCGATGCGTGAAGACCCGGACGTCATCCTGGTCGGTGAATTACGCGACGCTGAAACGATCTCGATGGCGATGACAGCGGCTGAAACCGGACACCTGGTGTTCGGCACATTGCATACGACCAGCGCTGCCAAGACTATCGACCGTGTCATCGACGCACTGCCGATCGAAGAACGCGAACAAACCAAGAGCTTCCTGTCCCAGAGCCTGATCGCTGTCATTACACAGGTGCTGGTCAAGACTGCCGACGGCCGCGGCCGGCGCGCCATCTGCGAAGTGATGACCATGAGCAAGGCCATCGCCAAGCTGATCCAGACCGATCAGACGCACCAGATCCCGAATCAGATCCAGACCGGCCGCGACGCCGGCATGCAGCTGCTGGATCAAGCGCTGCTCGCGGGGCTCGCAGCCAAGGAATTGGACCCCGACGACGCCGTTGCGTATGCCTCCGACAAGAAACTCTTCGCACGGTACGTCACGGATACGTCGGTCATGCCGAAGCTCGACGTCAGCGCCGCCACAGGTAGTTAGCCATGGCGCGCATCGACGAGTTCCTGCTGCAGATCCTCGAGAAGAAGGGCTCCGACCTGCATTTCCTGGCCGGCGACCCGCCGCGCATCCGCCAGTTCGGTGAGCTGCAGCCGCTACGCCCCGAGCCATTGGCGCGCGAGCTAGTGCAGGAAGCCCTCTACGAGATCATGCCCAGGGCCGCCGCGGCGCGTTTCGAGGAACGTGACGGCGCCGACTTCGCCTATACCATGGGCGAGTACGGCCGTTTCCGCGTCAATGTGATGCGCCATCTGAACGGCATGGGCGCAGTGTTTCGTGCGATTCCGTCCAAAGCGCTGTCCCTCGAACAGCTCAATATGCCGAAGGCCGTGCGACAGATGTGCAATACCATCAATGGCCTGATACTCGTGACCGGCAAGACTGGATCCGGCAAGTCGACCACACTCGCGGCGATGATCGATGACATCAATGTGCGAGTGAAGGGCCATATTCTGACCATCGAGGATCCGATCGAGTTCGTGCACCAGCGCAAGAGCTGCCTGATCAGCCAGCGCGAGATCGGTGTGCACTCACCTGGCTTTGCGGCGGCGCTGCACTCTGCACTGCGCGAAGATCCGGATGTGATCCTGGTCGGCGAGTTGCGCGATTATGAGACGATCAGCATCGCAGTCACCGCCGCCGAGATGGGCATCCTCGTCATGGGTACCTTGCACACCAACGGCGCTGCGCAAACTGTCGACCGCATGGTCAATGTCTTTCCTGCGGACAAGCAAGCGCACGTCCGTACGATGCTCTCGACCAGCTTGCGCGGCGTCATTTCACAGCAACTGCTGCAGACCGCCGACAAGAGCGGTCGCGTTGCTGCGCTCGAGATCATGGTCAACACCCCGGCGGTCTCGAACCTCATTCGCCAGGGCAAGCTCGATCAGCTGGAGACCGCCATGCAGTCGGGCTCGCAATTCGGCATGCGGACGATGGACAGTGCCATTCAGGCACTGCTCGATCAGAAGATCGTGACTGGCAAAGAGGCCTACAAGAAGGGCATCAACAAGGCCAAGTTCGAGCCGATCAAAGACCAGGAATAGCCCTGCTCGGTGCTACCCGGACGTTCGTCGCGCGGCATGCGATAATCACCGGCTACATCCCTAGCCAGGCATCCCATGCTCCGCAAGATCCTCGTCACGAGCGCGCTGCCCTACGCGAACGGCCCGCTGCATCTAGGCCATCTCGTCGAGGCGATACAGACTGATATCTGGGTGCGTTTCCAGCGCATGCAGGGCCACGACTGCATCTATGTCTGCGCCGAAGACGCGCACGGTACGCCCATCATGATCAAGGCGCAGGCCGAAGGCGTGACGCCTGAGGCGCTGATCGCGCGCGTCGCCGAGGAGCATCGTCGCGACTATCGGGAGTTCCTGATCGGGCACGACCAGTTCCATACCACGCATTCACCTGAGAATCAGGAAGTCACCTACCAGCTCTATCGGGCGGTCCGCGCCGGCGGGCATATCACGACTCGCAGCGTGCGCCAGGCCTACGACGAACAGGCCGGGATGTTCCTGCCCGACCGCTACGTCAAGGGCGAGTGCCCGCGCTGCGGCACCGCCGACCAGTACGGCGATAGCTGCGAATCATGTGGCGCTACCTACTCGCCCGCGGATCTCAGGAATCCGGTGTCTGCGCTCTCGGGCACACCGCCTGTGTGGCGCGAATCGGAGCACTACTTCTTTCAACTGGGGCGCTTCGAGGCTGTGCTGAAGGACTGGCTCAAGACTGGTGCGCGTCAGAGTCAGGTACGCGCGAAACTCGACGAATGGTTCGAAGCGGGCTTGCAGGACTGGGATATCTCGCGCGACGCGCCCTACTTCGGCTTCGAAATTCCGGATGCCCCCGGCAAATATTTCTATGTATGGTTCGACGCGCCAATCGGCTACCTCGGCGCGTTCCGCGCGCTCTGCAAACAACGTGGCCTCGATTTCGACGAGTATTGGGCACCAGGTTCTGCCACCGAGGTCTACCATTTCATCGGCAAGGACATCAGCTATTTCCACAATCTCTTCTGGCCGGCGGTGTTGCACGGCGGCGGGATGCGCATGCCCACGGCCGTATTCGTACACGGCTTTCTGACGATCAACGGCACCAAGATGTCCAAGACCCGCGGCACGTTCATCACCGCACGTCGATATCTCGATCTATTGCCGCCGGAGCCGCTGCGTTACTACTTCGCCGGCAAGCTCGATTCCGGCATCGACGACATGGATCTCAGTCTCGACGATTTCGTCGCCCGGGTGAATTCGGATCTCGTCGGCAAGCTGGTGAATATCGCCAGTCGCTGCGCGGGTTTCGTTGCGCGCGGCGGCGGCCGGCTCGCTGCGACGCTGCCCGATGCATCGTTGTACGATGAATTCACCGCACGCCGCACTGCCATCGCCCAGTTGTATGAAGCGCGTGAATACTCAACCGCCATCCGCGAGATCATGTCGTTGGCGGATCGTGCCAATCAGTACGTAGACGCACACAAGCCCTGGGCGCTCGCCAAGGACCCCGCACGATCTGCCGAAGTGCTGGCAGTGTGCACCCAGGGCATCAATCTGTTTCGCGTACTGATGAGCTACCTGGCACCTGTATTGCCACAGATGGCCTGCGCTGCCGCCAAGTTCTTGGGCGATCCGCTCAGCGATTGGAACGCGGTCGCCAAACCACTGCTCGGCACGCCGCTCGGCAAGTACGAGCCGCTCGCGACGCGCCTCGATCCGAAAACCGTCGCGCAACTGATCGAGACACCAGCTGCCGCCGCCATTGCAACGACTCAGCGCCAGGCCGGCACCGATAGCAAGGCTGCGCAGGCGGCCGTCGCGACCACCGCGGCGACCATCCAGGACTTCGGCAAACTCGATCTGCGCATCGCGCGGGTGCTGGCGGCGTCCTTCGTGGAAGGTTCGGACAAACTACTGCAGTTGTCGCTCGATCTGGGTGGTGAGACACGCACGGTGTTCTCGGGAATTCGCGCTGCCTACGCGCCGGACCAACTGGTCGGCCGCTACGTGTTGATGATCGCCAATCTCGAACCACGCAAGATGCGCTTCGGAGTTTCCGAAGGCATGGTGTTGTGTGCGAGTGGCGATGGCCCGGGGATATTCCTGCTGTCGCCCGACGCCGGAGCTGAACCCGGCATGCGAGTTAGCTGAGACGCCGCGATGCCGTTGCGCGAGGCGATCGACAATCTGCTGCCGCAGACGCAGTGCACACGCTGCGGCTATGAGGGCTGCGCGCCCTATGCAGCGGCGATCGCCGCGGGCAACGCGGCCATCAATCGCTGCCCGCCGGGCGGTCAGGCAACCATCGCAGCGTTGGCGCGACTCACCGGCCATCCGGTGAGCACCCTCGATCCTGCCTGCGGCGTCGAGGCCCCGCCAATGGTTGCAGTGATCGACGAGGCGCGCTGCATCGGTTGCGCCAAGTGCCTGCCGCCCTGCCCGGTGGATGCCATCATCGGCGCCGCACGCCATATGCATACGGTACTCGTCGATTTGTGCACGGGTTGTGAGCTGTGCGTTGGGCCCTGCCCGGTCGACTGCATAGTCATGTCACCGCGTCGCGGATCTGCGGAGCCCGAAGCCTCGGATAACCGCCACCGATACGCGGCGCACAACGCGCGCCTGGGCCGTCTCGAAATCGAGCGTGCGGCGCTGCTCGCAGCCAAGAAACGCGCGGCGCACAGGGCATGAACGCGGCCAAGCGGCGCGCCATCTACGAACGCCTACGAGCCGCCAATCCGGCGCCGCGCACTGAGCTGGAATACAGCTCACCGTTCGAGCTTTTGGTGGCCGTGATTCTTTCGGCGCAAGCGACTGACAAGAGCGTCAATGCGGCAACCCGCAAGCTCTACGCGGTGGCCAACACACCTGCAGCGCTCGCCGCGCTCGGCGTGGCGGGCCTGAGCGAATACATACGCACAATCGGCTTGTGGAATGCGAAGGCAAAGAACCTCATCGCGACCTGTCAGGAATTGATCGACAAACATGACTCGCAGGTCCCTCGCGAGCGGGCGGCGCTCGAAGCGTTGCCGGGCGTCGGACGCAAGACCGCCAACGTCGTCCTCAACACCGCCTTCGGCGAGCCCACGATCGCCGTCGACACGCATATCTTTCGCGTGGCCAATCGCACTGGGCTCGCACCAGGGAAAACGCCACTGGCAGTCGAACAGGCGCTGCTGAAATTCACACCTGATGAATTCAAGCTGGACGCACACCACTGGTTGATCCTGCACGGCCGCTATGTTTGCAAGGCCCGCAAGCCGGATTGCCCGCATTGTTCGATCAATGATCTATGCGAGTTTCGCAAGAAAACCAGAGCGACGACCGTGCGTGTGCCAGCCGTATGATTTTCGGCGACCGCAATCGTGCGCAACTACGCGCGAGTTATCTCAGCGCCTGGCGCAAGTTTCGCGCTGGCGCGCCGCTCGAGCCGCTCGAGCAGCAGATCGCGGCGGTCGTCGCGGAGCACCCGGAGTACCACCCTTGGCTCGAGCGCGAGCCGTCGATACTGGACAAGGACTTCACACCCGAAGCAGGCCAGCAGAATCCATTCCTGCACATGGGACTGCATCTGGCGATCCGGGATCAAATCGCCACCGATCGCCCAGCGGGCATTGCAGTGCTGCACGCCAAACTGGGCGCCACCATGAACTCAATGCATGATGCCGAACATGCGATGGCCGAAGCCCTCGCCGCGACGCTCTGGGAATCCCAATGTGCTGGCGGCGTGCCGGACGAGAAACTCTACCTGGAACGTCTGCAGAAGCTGCCAAAGCGCCGCCGCAGAAACTGACGCGTGGCCGCCAAGCACGGCAAGCTCAGTTCGATGTTCCGGTACTGGCTGGCGTGCCGCTGACGGCGTGCTTGGGAACGAATGCATCAGAGTAACAAAACCCTTCGTCCAACCCCTGCTCAACGAAAGCCGGCACGGCACTTTCGATCATGCCGGCGGATCCGCAGGCATACAGCTCAAAGCCGCTCATATCCGGAAAGTCCTCGAGCATGGCTTGGTGAACCAGCCCACGGCGCCCAGACCATTCAGTACTCTGGTCGTCCGACAGCACGGGTACGAAATGGAACTGACTGTGCTCGCGCTGCCAACGCTCCGCGAGCTCGGCCATGTACAAATCCTGACGCTGCCTGACGCCCCAATACAGCCACATCGGCCGTTGAATGCCACGCGCGAACGCATCTTCGATAATGCTCTTGATCGGCGCGAAGCCCGTGGCGCCCGCCACAAAGAGAATCGGACGATCGCTGTCGCGCAGGATAAACCGGCCGAAGGGCCCCGTGAACTCCAGCGTGTCGCCTTCACGCAGCGTTTCAAAGGCGTAGTTGGAGAAGCGCCCACCCTCGACTCGCCGTACATGCAGTTCGATGCGCGCCGCGTCACCGGGTGCGTTCGCGAATGAGTAGGACCGAGTCTCGCCGTCATCGAGCACGATATTGATGTATTGCCCAGCGGTAAAAGTGAGCGTACGCCGCCCGTCCGGCACCAACCAAAGGCGCAACACATCCGGTGCCAGTCGCTCGATTTTCTGCACCACCGCATGATAGGACTGGACATCGGTCGCGCCCTTGCCAGACAAGGTCTCGACATCGATCTCCAGCTCGACATCCTCCAGTGCCGTCGCACAACACATCAGCGTCTGACCGGCGGCCCGCATGGCCTCGGTCAGCACAGCCGGCTGGAAATCGCCGTGATCCACTCGCCCATTGAGCACCGTACAGACACAGACTCCACAGCCACCGGCGCGACACTCGTATGGCAGATCGAGTTCCGCGCGCAGGCCAGCCTCCAACAGTGTTTCGCCGCCACGAGCCTGCACCGTAATCGCGCCTGGGTGCATCGTGAGCTGGCGGACGACAGCTGCATCCCGACGACGCGGCGGCAGCCACGGCGCGAGCGTCAGCAACGCGCTACCACCCAACACCAACGCCCAAACGGTTGCCACCGGCCAACTGTAGACCAGTGGGTACAGCGCGAGCAAAAACCAGTCGAGCGACAACGTGACAGGCGCAACCGCGAGCTGCGCCGGTCCACCTTGGCTAACGACCGGCTCAACGAGCGCAAGTGCGACCAGCATCACTGCAACGCCGATCGCGATGGGCAACGGCGGCTGCGTACTCGACTTGGGCACACGCTGTACGTGAATCCACATCAGGAGCAGCGTCACCAGCGGCACGCCGATGTGCACGAACACGAGCAGCGAAAACAGCCGATTGCTGACGCTCTCGTCGTACATGAAGTTTCGCACCAGCGTACCGCCGAGCCCCGGCAACCAGTCCAGCCACTCGAAACTCGCCTGCGTAACGAACTGCGCGAGGTGATCCCAGGGCAGCATATAGCCGTTCACGCCGGCGGCGAACACCAGCCAGAGCAAGATGACACCTGTCACCCACGAGAACCAGCGGAAACCGCGCATGCGGTCGAAGGCCCAATAGCGCGCCAGGTGGATCAGCATCGCGACGACCATCGAATCGGATGCGTATCGGTGCACGCTACGCAGGATTCCGCCGGCATACCATTGGTTATGGGTCAAGGCGTCGACCGAGCGGTACGCACCATCAACACTGGTGTCGAAAAAGGCGTAGAGATAGAGCCCCGTTCCTGAAACCAGCCAGAACAGGTAGAACGACAAGGCGCCGAGATGATAGAAGGGATTCAGTTGGTCGCCGAACGCACGATTGAACAGCGCCTCGACGTGCATGAACCCAGCGCGGAGCAGGCTCCGTGGGCTGAGACTCATCGCGCGGGCGCCTGTCGCAAGCTGCGCCAGACAACCACGACGAATAACACGCCGCCGATGATGGCGATCAGTCCTCCCAAACCCATCAATCCCATACCGTAAACCTCGCCGGCACTGCGTAACACCTGGTCAGTGCCTGCGACCTTGCGTTGCACGCCATATCCGCCCGACCACACGAGGCCAATGATGTGCATCAACTGGCCAAGCCCATACAGATAGGATTGATTCACCGCCAAGCGACCGGACGGCGTGCCGTAACCGAGCCGCGGCAACAGGTGATACACCAGCCCCATCATCGCCAGCGTGACACCAACGATGCAGCCGTGATAGTGCGCGGGAATCTTGACATTGCTGCCATCGATCGCAATACCGATGATTCCGCCTGCGGCGAACAGCCCCATCGAGGCGAGTAAGGCAGCGCGCAGGGGTCGCGCGTTCAGCGCAATACGCTTGAGGCCAAACAGCGCCACTAGCACCGCAGCCGCGATAGGGAAGATCGCGAGGCCACCACCGACGCGCATTCCGAGCGTATGCAGCCGACGATGCTCCGGGCTGACGATATCGTGCGCAAGATAAGCATACGGTGTAACGAAAACGGGCAGCAGCGCCACTACGAACAGCAGGAGAGTCACCCGTGCACTGAGTGGCACCGCTGCCCCGCAGGCCTGCGCAAGCCACAGCCACCCGACCAGCAGCAGTAGAGTCCAGGTGTACTGCAATGCGTGGCCGCCGCCCCAGAACAGGATCTCCCAGTACACCTCGCGATCGAGCGTGACAGGGAGCAGCACCAGCGACCAAACGAATGCCAGCACTGCCACTGCGGCGGACACCGCCGCAGCGAACAGTCCGAACCGCAACGACATGACACCAGTCAATACACCGTTCAGCGCAGGAATGGAGCAGCAGGCACGCACTACCAACGCCGCGCCGCCGATGCCGAATACGACGAGACCACTGAGAAACAACCGCGATTCGATGACGGGGATATAGTTCGCCATGACCGGGATACCGGGGTCCAGGAATGGAGCCAGAACCATCATCACCGTACCGATCGCCGCGCTCCAGAGCGCGAACCATCCGAGTCGCACCGCGCGTAGCGGCGCGTTGATGCTCCATAGCACACCAGCGATGGCAACGAACCACACGAGCACCGAGAGATCGACATGGACGATGAGCGCGGTCTTGAAGAAGTCGACACCCGGCAGCATGGTGTTCACACCAGGTGTGCGCGCGAGCACGAGCAGCACCGAGAAGACTCCCGCGCCGATTAGTGCCAATAGACCCAACCACAGCCAGCCACGTGCCTGCGCCTGATGTTCCGTGGCCACCGGCAGGTCATAAACAGCTGGGCCTGATGCATCGACAGCGGTCTCGTTGGAGAGAGGGGGCAATGTTGTTGTATTCATCGCAGCGTGATGCCTCCTGCTTCAGCATCGAAATCGATGACGAGGACCTGCGCGGGCTGCAGCGAGACATGTCGCTCGATTCGATAGTCGAAACCGTCACTGCGAACATCGTCTTTCATGCGTACCGCAATAAGCCGATCACCGGCATCGACCGGCAGTCTTGCGTAGATGGCGGACGCCCCGTCGCGAGATAGCCCGGAGGGCGCCGCTTCGGCCCGCACCGCACTGACGCCATCAATGTCGAGTTCAACGATGACGGGCGAGCGTTCTCGCGGACAGCTACTCGCGGCCCGCATGTTCGGCGGGAGAGCGGCGAGTTCCTCGGCGCTCCTCTGGCGACAGTCGCCAACGAGCTTGCCAGTATGCACCAAGCTCAGTTTGATCAGTGCGACACCTGGCTGCAGATGCTGATAGGTCGGCCATTGTGAGAAAACGCCGATCACCGTCGCGAATAATGCGTAGAGAACCGCCTGGCCCAGCCAAGCCCAAGCGCCTGGCACCGCAGGTGATGCGACCACCGTCGAGTTATCTGCAGCCATTCAGCACGTCATCGACGCAGCGTCAGCCGCAGTCGCTCCGATCCGTGAGCGCATTGCATCGAGCGCCGCGTGCAAGACCGCCTCCTCGCCCTTGTCAGCAAACACGAGCTGCACGCGGTCGCGCGACACGCGCGTTCGCAAATGAGGTTCCCGCTTGCTCGTCAGTCGCTCCAGCGTCCAGCGTGCGCCGAGACGAAATTCACAGCCGCCGTCACGACAACTCGCTACGAGCACACCGGCCGCGCCGTCCCGCAATGCAAAATCGACGAATGACGGCGCCAATTGTCCGCTGCAAAGCAACGGCATGCCAACCACGTCGGTGCTGACCATTCCCGCGATCGCCGCGCCTTCCCGACAAGCGAACAGCACGATCGGCTTCGCCGATCTCGATCGAGTCAGACTTTGCGCGAGCTGATCACGCAACGCACTAACTGGCAACTGCGGCATATCGATGCCGCTAACGAGCTCGCGAGTGCTGCGAAACGGCGTCGACGACGGACAGGCCCCTGCACAGATGCCACAACTGGCGCACAGGTCTGAATCGACCTGCGCCAGCATTGATTCCGGCCTGCCATCTGGGTGCGCCGTCATGGTGACCGCTGCATAGGGGCAATCGGCAAAACAGCGCGCACAACCATTGCAGTTCGCTGGATCGACGACTGCGATCGGTGGCCGCGTAAGTGCTGACCGCCCGGACCGCAGGAACGGCAATAGCAACAACACCGCACCGACACCCAGAACGAGCGACCACGTGAAGCCGGCGGACGTGGCGTACATCAACGGATGCACGCCCAACAGGATCCAGTCGAACGACAACTCAGTCGGAACCTGAGCGAGGTCCGCCGGCCCCTGACTGGTGATCGGTAGCAACAGACTCAGCACGACCAAGGTTCCGAGCACCGCTAGAATCACTGCGCGGCGCGGCAGCACTACCGGCCGGGAGATACGTTGTAGATGCAACCACAGGCCAAGTAGCGACAGCAGCGCAACACCGAGATGCACGAATACGAACAGCGAAAACAGCCGATCGCTCACGGCACTATTGGCGAGGAAATTGCGTGCCAATGGCTGGGCCAATAGCGGCCAGGCATCCAGCCACTCTGCCGTCGCCACGGCGGAAAACTGTCCAAGTTGGTCCCAGTTGAGCCAGAAGCCACCAATTGCGCTGGCCGCCATCAGCGGCAACAGCACGCAGCCGGTTAGCCACGAAAAGCGGCGGAAATGACGCCATCGACCATGCAGCAACTCTCGCAACAAATGCAGCGCAGTAATTACGACGATGGCATCGGCGGCGTAACGATGCGTACTGCGCATCAAACCGCCCACGGACCAGCGGCTACTCGACAGGGACTCGATCGACTGGTAGGCACCCGTCGCTGAAGTATCAAGAACGGCGTACAACCAGATACCCGACACCACCAGCAACGTGAATGCCAGAATGGCCAGGGCACCCAACTGCCGCAACGGATTCAAGTCCGGACCGCCGATACGATCGAGGCTCTGCTCGATCGATCGCCAGACTTTGAGTGCGTAGTTGTTCGCCAATGGCTGCAACACTAGCGAGTGCCCGGCGACGAGGATGCCGCGGCGGCGACGCCCCGCGGCTTGCCATAAGCTCGCCGCTCGCGCCAGAAGAAGACGCCTACTGACACGAAAAATGCCAGCCCGCCGAAGACCTCGAGCAAGAGCTTCCAGTCATAGCGATACTCGCCCGTATCAGGGTCGTAAACGGTGCAGAGCACGCGCACCCGCTCAACGAGCTGTTCGAACGACAATGCGCCCTCAGTTGGCGGCGGCGCCGACAGAATCAGCTGACGCAATGGTATGCCGAGCGCTTCGGTCGTCATGCGATCGCCATAAACTTGACTGTAAATCCGGCCCGACGCATCCAGCACCGTGACCCCGACCAGATGATCGAAGCCGGCCGGTGTCTCGATGAACGCAAAGCCATAGGCTCGCGTCAACGCGTCGACATGGTTCCTGTGAGGACTGAGAAACTCCCAGTTTGGGTAGTCAATACGATTCTGCGCGGCAAACGCGCGCATCGCTCGCGGCGTATCGAACGGCTGATTGAAACCGATACTGACAACATTGAACTGTTGCGGCCCGAGCATGCGATCCAGGCCCTGAACGGCAGTATGCAGCGTCCTGGTCTGAGTGGGGCAAATCGTAAAGCAACCGGTATAGATAAAGCTGACGAGCAACGGCTTGCCACGATAATCGCTCAGCCGGACTGGCTTTTCGTTGCGATCCAGTAGCGTGAAATCCGGCGGCACGGTGCCAATTACCGCCTGACTGGCCGCAACGGCGGCGCGCTCATCGAGCGCTGGTACAGCCGCGCTGGCAACTGCCAGAATGATCGAGCAAGCTAACGAGACAACAACTGCTTCACCGTAACAGCGCATCGATCGTCACCCCGCCGATCAGCGCCGCGAGCTGCAACATCGACGCGAAGAACGCTGCGAGCGCGGTCCGACGATTGGGATCGCGCGCCAGCTTGTGCGTTCGAAAGAGAAACCAGGCGCCGCCGCTCATTGCCGCGACTACGTATGCCGGACCCATTCCGAAGAAGGCCGGCAGCAACGATGCGATCACGAGCAGGATGGTATTCGCGTGCACGATTTGAGCGGCGCGCGGCGTGCCCACTACGACCGGCAACATCGGAATTCCTGCCCCGGCATACTCATCGCGATTCGCGATGGCGAGACTCCAGAAGTGCGGTGGCGTCCACAGGAACAGGACCACGGCCAGCAGTAATGGCAACACACCAATGGTGGGATCTGCGGCCGCCGCGCCAGTTAGTACGGCAAAACTACCTGCAAGACCTCCGAAGACGATATTGAGCCAGGTCCTGCGTTTGAGCCCAATCGTGTAGATCACCCCATAGGTGAATGCGCCCAGGAACAGATAGATCGCCGCTGCGCCGTTCAACACCAACCATGCCACAGCGACCGCGGCGGCGAGCAATGCCAAGATCAGCCCTAACCATACTGGGCCCGGTTGCAGCGCTCCGCTGGCAAAGGCGCGCTCGCGCGTGCGCGCCATCATCCGGTCGCTGTCAGCTTCGATGAACTGGTTGAATGCGCCCGCGCTGGCCGACGCGACCAACACCGCAAGTGCCATCACGACGATCTTCCAGCCGCTCGGCGCCGCTGCCGGCGAAATCGCCAGCCCGGCAAGCGCCGTCAGCATGATCAGCACGCCGATGCGGAGCTTGAAAACACCGAGCACAACGCGCCAGCGCGGCGTGAGCGTACTGCTTGCAGCTTGAACAGGAATCGTTGTCATTGCCGGGCATGCTTCAATTGGAAGGCGTCGCTCTGCGCTCCTCAGCTGAGGCCCCAGAGAGTCGACAGATACTTCCAGTTGATGAAGTAGTACAGCACGAACGCCACGAGGAACACCATCGCCAGCACGAAGGTGCCGGGGGCGGCAAATCCCGCCGAACCATACGTCTGTGCCACGACCGTGGGCGTCGCACGCGGCAAGCGCGTGAACGTTGGGCTGGTCGCACCTGCGTCGAGCCGCTTGCCCCACAGCAAGGAACCGACGGTAATGTAGACGTAGGCCGCCCCACCAACGATCGCCGCGATGCCCGATACGCCGACCAGACCCATCATGAGATAGACAGCCCCCGGCCACTCATGCGCGAGCGCCGCGCCGCCGAAAGCCATGTCCCAATGTCGTCGTGAGACGCCCAGTGTACCGGCACCCATCATCACGAGACAGAAGAAGTACATCGAGAAGCCGAATAGGTAGGGCTGCCACTTGGCCAATTTCGGCGCGATCATTTCGCGTTGAAACAGCACGGGTATCAGATAGTAAGTAAGCGCCATGAACGTCAGCGTAGTACCGACCACAACGGTGGCGTGGAAATGACCGGGAACGTAGATCGTATTGTGAATGATCATGTTGAGCTGCTCGGTGCCCATCATCACACCCGAGATACCGCCCAGAAACCCGAAGCCAATGATCGAAATGAATATGCCCGAAAAGGTGGGATTGCCCCACGGCGCTTTGCGCAACCACTCGAACAGCCCCTTCGTGAATCCTTTCTGACGCTGAGCGACTTCCATCGCGCCTGGAATGGTCAAACCATGAATCATCGATGCGAGCACGGCGAAATACATGAAGTAACTGGTGTTGATCACCTTCCAGCTGGTAGACAGGCCTGGATCTGCCAGCAGATGGTGTGCGCTCGCGAGCTGCAGGAACAGTATATAGAGCAGGAACGCCGTGCGGCTGACGCGCTCGCTCATGGGCTTGGCTCCGAACACCACAGCCGCCACCAGATACCACACGGAAATGTGTGCCGCGACGTTGATCTGTTGCGAGGAGTGGCCGAAGGCCCACCAGACAGTCCGGTACACCAGCGGGTCGACTTGCTCGATGACACCGAGCGACAACAGCCAGGTAGGAATCAGGATGATCGCACCCGAACTGATCGTGAAAACCGCGATGATGGCGGCCGTGATCGCCCCAAACGTCACGAGAGGGACGGATCCATCATAGGTTTTTTCGCGCTTGGCGACGACCAGTGTGCCGAAAAACACGAAACAGGCGATCAGCGCACCGACCGCGAACAGGATCAAGCCAAGATAGAACGAGGGTTCCGCCATCATCGGCACATAGGACGTCATCATCACGCTGGATGCGCCGCGAAATACAGCCCAGTTGTTGAGAACTGACCCGATCACCATGAGCGCAAAACCCAGCCATGCGATTCGCGGCGTGGCTATTCGACAGCGCAGCAGCGTCGAGGCCGCGAAGTAAAGCACCGCGACCTCGAAGAAGATGATCCAGAAGATCAGCATGTCGAGACCATGCGCCGTCAGCACCATGTAGAACGTTTCGGCCTCCAACCAGTGAATGGCGGGCCAGCGCGTCAGCACGACACCAATCGCCAGTATGCCGCCGATCAACAGCCACACCACGCCGACGAATGCATTCGCCTTGATCAGCCATTCGGCCTGGTTTTCGAATTGCAGCCCCGATCGCGGGCAGGTGCGGTAGGTAGTCGTGATGCTCATTGGTTCAACCTCATCACTTGACGTACAGGCGACTGACCATCTGGTGATGGCCGATGCCGCAGAATTCGTTGCAGATGATCGAGTACGGCCCAGACTGGTTCGGCGTGATCGTCACGACGTGCTCGAACCCCGGCACCATCTGGATATTGATATTGGCAGGCTGCAGCGAGAAGCCGTGATTGAAGTCCATCGACGTCATGTGCAGTCGGTAAGTCTTGCCCTGCTCGAGTTCGAGTATCGGCCAGAAACTCCACAGGCGTGCCAGCATATAGATGTCGCTGCCTGGCGGCGGCGCAACGACCGGGATCTCCTGCTCCGTCTCGGTTCGCACGGTGTACTTGTCCACCATATCCTGAACCTTGACCACGAATTGCTCTGGCGTCGTGCGGTATGTCTCGGTTGACAGGTTCTGGTTTCCCCAGACATGCCAACCGACCATCATGAAGAACATGATGAGGCACCAGATGAGCGCGATGATTATCCAGGTACCTTCAACACGATCGATCGGGTGTTTGTACCAAAGGCGCTCGGCGGGCGGGAGTATCGCACTCATGGCTGGACTCCTTGCAGTTCGGGGAGCGGCATCACTTGGCGGCCGGCACAGTCAGAATTTCGATCACGCCCCACAGGTTGTAGACAACCATGGGAATGAACACACCGAGAAATAACAGCAGGAACGGGTTGTCAAGCAGCTTCTGCATCCATGGAACAGGCGCCCCGTCGTCGTCTCGATCGTGGTCGCTCATACGGACTCTCCTTCAACAATGATCCGTTTCGTTTCGATCGCGCCCATGCGCTCGGCAGACGTTTTTGCCGGATGGAAGTGTACGATCGAAAATTAGCATGCCGCCTTGAGCTAGATCAAGGCGAGCCGCGATTGACTGTCCACGTCTGCCAACTGAATTGCAAGTGATCAATCCAAGCTGCCAATGCGTATCATGTTGGCCTAGTATGGTGACCTAGTAGTGTCGCGAACCCCCAGGATGACTAGCAGACGCAGGCAACAGGTAATGCGCACCCTTGCGTGGACCACTCTGCTACTCCTGCTTGTCGTGACCAGCGTGAGCGCCCTGTTGCGACTGGCTCAACCGCGGCCAGATTGTGGCGTCTGGCCGACCTGCCGCCTGAACATCTCACAGCAAGTCGTCAGCGCACACTCTGCTCCTGCAGATCTCAGCATTGTCCGCAACGTCCATCGTGCGGCCGCCTCGCTCGCGCTGCTGTCGGTTCTGGCGCTGACATTGCTTGCGCTCACCAGAAGGCCACGGGACTGGCGCTACGGTGGCCCGTCGTTGGCACTGCTCACGCTCGCCCTCGGTTTGTCTATCCTGGGGATCTTCACGCCGGGTTCGCCGGCTATCGGCGTGTTGCTTGGCAACCTGCTGACTGGTTTGGTCATGGTGGCGCTCGCGTGGCGTTTAGCACGTCATGGCGGTACGCTCCATGCATCCACCGAGCACGGCAGACTTGCTGTCTGGTTGCTGATCGGCGCGACGCTCTGGTTGACCCAGGCGGCGCTCGGCGGTGTTTCGGGCACTGGACGCTTCGCAACGGCGACCATCGCACATGCCGTATTCGCTTTGGGCATTGCGCTCACGGCATACCTGATCGGCGCTCGCGCCTACCGAACTGGCCTGCGCCGCGACGGAATGGCCTTGATCGCACTGGTGTTTACCCAGTTCGTGCTCGGTGTGGTCACAGCGGTGTTCGGCGCAGCGCTCTACCTGGTTCTGCTGCACAACTTCGTCGCGGTGGTTGGACTCGCCTTGATCGTGGGGCTTGTCGGACGCTCGCAATACAATCGAGTCGAAATGACAACGGGGACATCATGAAAAAACGAATCGCCTGGCTTGCGATGGCGCTGGCTTTGAGTGCTTGCGGCGGCCGCGAGGGCGAGCCTGTGGCAGCCAGTCCAGTCGCAGCAACGCCAGTCGTCGCAAGCGCAGCTGCCAGCGCACCGGCTGCTTCGACCGCAGCAGATGGCGCCACGGTATACAGACAACTATGCTCCAACTGCCACAAGCTGGGGATCGCTGGGGCCCCAAAGCTCGGCGACTCTGCCGACTGGGCGCCACGCATCGCGCAAGGTATTGAGGTACTGTACGAGCATTCGGTGAAAGGCTATACGGGACCTAAGGGATTGATGCCGGCCAAGGGTGGCAACCCCGCGCTGAGCGATACCAAAGTCCGTGCCGCAGTCGATTACATGATCGACAACTCGCGCACTGACGACAGCACGCAATGATCGCTCGTCCAGCCAGCCGCGGATAGCTACTGCGTTGCGCGCGTCATATTCTCGTTAGTGCTTGATGGACTCGCAGCGAACAATACTGGCGAATCGCGCCACGGAACGCTCTGCGCCGCAGCGCTGCCTCGCCTATGCCGCGTGCTCGGAGCTGATCGCATCACCACACGATGTCGACCCGCGGCCGGCACTACTGGTGCGCGCCGATCATCAGTTCGATCTCCAGCACGTGCAGATGATTGAGCCGAGGTGGGCAGCAGTTGGCAGCAGCGACATCGCAGCGCTGCGCCGCGAGTACAGCGCACTGTTCGAGGTCGGCAGCGACGGGCCGCCGGCACCCATCCGGGAACAACTGGCGCGTGGCGACCATGGTGGCGTCCGTGAGGAGGTGGTGCGTTACTACGATCACTTCGGCTACGCGTTAGACGAGAAATTTGCCTGGCAGCCAGACCATCTGTCGGTCGAGCTCGAGTTCATGCATTTTCTCTGCTACCACGAGTCGCGGTCGAAAAGCGACCCGCAAGCGCGCTCTGTGCAGCTCGCCCAAGTGGATTTCACGCAACGTCACCTTGGCAGCTGGCTGCCAGAGCTGGCGATCCGCACTGCCGCGCTCGCGCCAGAATCCATTTACGCCGACGTGACAGCCAGCATTGCCCAGTTCGTGCTCGCAGACCTCGCGTGGCAACAGAGCACGATCACGACGGCGGGCTAAACCAACCGCACATCCTTGATCTTGAAGAGCGATTTCCAGTCTTTGGCAATCAGCAGATCCATCAGCTCCGACGATTCACCCGCCTTGCGACGCGCCATTTCAGCGGCGATGGTTGCAAGTGCCGGTTCCACACCATCGCCAAACAGCGAGCGCAGGTAGTCGATCGGCACGCGAGCAACATTGCTGAATCGCCCTTCGGCGTCGAACGACGCCGGCAGCATCGGTGGCACATAGTAGACATTGGGCTCGGTGCCATATTCCGCGTGCAGCGGCAATGCCACCTTCCATTTGTGCACCAGCTTGGCGATCGGTCCGTCGACATCGTCCATGAAGCCCACAAAGCGCAGCCGCCCCGGACACTGTCGCGCACACGCCGGCGCTTCTCCCTGCTCGATGCGCGGAAAACAGAACACGCATTTCTGCGACTTGCTCAGCATGTGATTGAAGTAGACCTTGTCGTACGGGCAGGCCTGATTGCACATGCGAGTGCCGACGCACTTATCCTGATCCACGAGCACGATCCCGTCCTGCTCGCGCTTGTAGATCGCGCGCACCGGACACGCCTCCAGACAAGCGGGCTTGGTGCAGTGATTGCACAAACGTGGCATGTAGAAGTGATAGTTGTTTGGGAACTCGCCCGAGCTCACATCTTCGTCCCAGTTCGCTCCCGAGCGCAGCGGTTCCTGGCGCTGCAGCCGTTGTTCGGTGCCTTTGAAATAGACCGCATCGTGATTCAACGCGGTCACATTGCCGTAGTCCTCAGGTTCGTGCAGCCCGCCCAGGCTGACCTCACCGTCTTTCCAACCCGATCTGGCACCCTTCTCCTCCCAATTCCTGGGGTAACCGGCGCCCGGCTTCGTCTCCACGTTGTTCCACAACATGTTTTCCTGACCCGCTTCGTCGGTCCACAGTGATTTGCATGCAGCCGTGCAGGTTTGACAGCCGATACACTTGTTGAGATCGATCACCATCGCGATTTGACGTGCCATCCTCTGCTAGCTCCTGCGGTCCGACGTTGCAGCGGCGCCGGGCGCAGCCACATGACGTTCAAACTCGACCGTATAGTCGTGATAAGTCTGGTTCGGGGCATAGCGGAGCGGGCTGTAATTGAGATGCCCGTACTGGCTCACCAGCGACGTCGGCTTCAGCAACGCTGCGGTGGGAATCGCCGCACCAAAATTCTGCCGGCCTTCGAACAGCATCGGATCCCATCCATGGAACATGAACATCGAACCGGAGGGCACTGCGGCAGTCACACGCGCCATTGCGACGAAGGACCCGAGCGAGTTGAAAGTGCGGATCAGGTCGCCGTCTTTGACGCGGCGCAGCCGCGCATCGCCCGGGTTGACGTGAATATCCGGCTCGCCTCGCTGCAGACCGAGTAGCAGTGCATCGTCGCGATACATGCTGTGCACGCCGTGGCGCGCATGCCCCATGGTGAGTCGCAATGGATAGCCGCTCAATGCGAGCGGTGCTACGTATACGGGCAGCGCTTCGCCTTCCTGCAGAAACCAGTCATGATCGAAATAGAACTGCTGCCGCCCCGTCAGCGTCGCGTACGGTCGTTTGTCTCGTGTACTGGCAAGAATTTGGTAGCTGAAGGGTGATTTGGAGCCGAATTGCACTCCTTCGGAATCGTCACCGCGCACAAAGCCGCGCCGCGCCAGCTCCTCGAACGAGATTTTTGGCATGCCATCCGTATTGTCGATGAGGAACTGTGCGATATCGCGCGAACTGCCGATCGTTCCATTCAGGGTAAACAGTGCATGCAGATTCCGATAGTCGTGCTCGACGGCCTGCCCAAAGATCGTGTCCTTGACCGGCGCCAGCGCGCGCTCGTCAGCCTTGACGCTGATCGCTTTCGACAATCGCGCCATGATCTGCCAGTCGTCCTCGGATTCCCCGAGAGGTGGCACCGCGCGATCGAGCACCTGAATGAAAGGAGTATGCCCCTCCATCACGAAGTCCTCGCGCTCATAGTGATGCGCTACGGGCAACACGTAATCGGAGTACATCGCGGTAACGCTCATGTCCGGCGTCATCGTCACGATCGTGTCGACTTTGGCAAGCACGGTCTCGCGAAAACGCGTGCCGCTGGCGCGCCAGTTGGCCGTATTGTGGCCCGCCATGAACGCCATCTTCCACGGCGTCTTGCCGTAGTCAGGCAGCCACCCGTTGCCGATAGCCTCACGATAGTGCCTGTCGAGATGGTCCGCGGTGCTCGCACCGTAAGTACGGGTGTTGAGCGCCTTGCCATCACCCCGCGCGTAATCCCACACTGACAGCGCCGCGATTTTCACGCGCGGGCCCAAGCCCGCGAATGCGAACTTCACCACACCATCGGCGTTCGCGAGCTGGGTAGTTTGCATACCACCACCCTCACGACCTGTATTGCCCGTCAGCGCGCACATCAAGAGCCACGCACGCTGCAGTTTGTCGCCGTGCAGCCACTTGCACGAGCGAAAGCCCGCGTAAATCATGCCAGCCCCGGAATTCGCGAAGCTGCGCGCGACCGCACGCGTATTGTCAGCGTGCACGCCCGTGATCTGTTGCGCCTGCTCTGGTGTGTAACGCTCGTTGCACAGGGCTTTGACCTTTTCGAAGACCGTGGTAACACCGATCGAACCTGCGGAGGTGTCGACCGTCCAGTGGCCTTCAAGCGCCGGCTGCATGTCCTGCAGCGCCAGCGATTCGACCGGCGCACCTTGCTGCGGGACATCCGGCTTGCCGCCGGCGAGCGCCGCGGCACCACTGGCTGGCGCGCGCATAACGCGCCCGGATTTCTCGTCCCACAGGCAATATGCATCGCTCGAGACGTTGCCCGCGAGATCGCCCCAGCTCAGAAATTTGCCGTCCGTCTCGCGCACGAGAAACGGCAGATCGGTCTGCTCCCGGACATAGCTCCAGTCGACGAGCTTGTCCGCAATGATGGTCTGAACCATCGCCATGGCAAGTGCGGTATCGGTGCCCGGCTTTGGATTGAGCCAGCGCGAGGAGTGCATCGCCGTCGCATTGAAGTCCGGCGCAATCGTCACCACGTCCGTGCCGTTGTACTTCGCCTCCCACAGGAAATGTGCATCGGGTATGCGTGTCGCCGCAGGGTTGGCAGCCCAGACCAGTACGCATTTCGATTTGTATATCGCCGCGTGATTGTCGCCCGGCAAACTATGACCGAGCGTCATATAGGCACCGACCGGCAGATCGCCGACACCCGCGAATGTCTCCGGCATGACAAGCCCGGTGGCATTGGCGAACCGGAAGAGTGCGGCGAACGACGCACGCTTCATCACCATCGCGGTACCCGTTGCGAAGGTGATCGAATCAGGTCCCGACTGAGTTGCGTGCTCGAGAAACTTGTCGGCAATCTCGTTGGCCGCCTGCTCCCACGAAATGCGCTGCCATTTTCCCTCGCCCCGTTCGCCTACGCGCTTCATGGGGTACAACACGCGCTGCTTGCCATACATGTACTTCGAGTGACGCACCCCTTTCTGACAGCCACGCGGCCCCCAGTCGGGCGTGTCGTCATCGGTCGCGCCGTACTCGCCCTGCTGTTCCTCGCGCCAGACCACGCCGTTCTTCACGTACACATTGAAAGCGCAATGTCCTGCGCAGTTGATGCCACGACTGCCGCGGACCACACGATCCCAAGTCCACTTGCGACGCATCACGTCTTCCCACTCGCCGTATACGAGTTTCGGCGCTGCCTCAGAGGCTTGCGTGCGAGCCGCTGCAGGCACGTACTTCAGCGATAGCAGCGTGGTGGCAACTGCACCAGACCTCGCGAGGAATCCACGTCGCCCGATATGCGATCCAGTCATTAGTTAGTCCCTCACTGCGCATGCGCGACCTGGGCTCGCGCCCAAGCGTGAGCATGATCCTGTACGGCCGGATCACAAGGGGAAGGGTGGTGCCGCGTCCGCATCGCGGATAGTTCAGCCAGGGGGTCTAACTCCCGCCCTCGCGCAACATAGGTATATGCCGCAGCGACTGCCGTTGCACACCACAATGCAGACATACTCGTCGCGCCCACACTTGCACTTGCAGGAGACGCAGCAATGCTGGACTTTCGCGGCTTGATCGCGACACTCGAGTCGCGCGGCGAGCTATGCCGCATTCGCAAGTCTGTCGCGCCGCGATTCGAGCTCGCCGCATTGATGGCGCAGCTCGACCGGCAACGACAAGCGTTCATGTTCGAGAACGTCGCAGGCGCGCGGTTTCCGCTGGTGGGCGGTCTGTTGAATCGATGGGAATGCTACGGCTGGGCACTCGGCACTGTGCCAGGTGAGCCATTCGGCGCGGACGAGCTCGCGACGCGGCTCGAGACCGCCCAGAGCTCGCCGTTGGCACCCCGGACAGTCGCCGGTGGGCCGGTCAAAGAACACATCCTGTCGGGTAACTCGCTCGGTCTCGGCACTCTGCCGGTGCCCACTGCATTCGAATTCGACAGTGGCGCTTTCATCACCGGCGCTTGCGGCATCTCCCGCAATCCTCAAACCGGCGAGTTGAATGTCGGCATCTATCGGACGCAGGTTCTTGGGGATCACACGCTCACGGTCAGTGCCAATCCCAGCTCGGACCTACACTTGTTCTACGAGGATGCCGCAAGACGTGGCGTGACCATCCCGATCGCGCTTGCGATTGGAGTCGAGCCAGCACTCATGATGGCAGCTGTGTGCAAGCTACCCACAGGCGAGTCTGAGATCGGTCTCGCCGGCGCTTTGCAGGGCAAACCAATCGAGCTAATTAAATGCGAGACAAGTGATCTGCTGGTTCCCGCCAATGCCGAGATGATCATCGAAGCGCGAGTCGACTGCTCCAATAAAGTCGTCAATACACTGGGCGAGTTCGTCGGCCAATACGGCACCGACACGTCACCGGTGGCCCAGGTGACAGCGATTACGCATCGTCACAATGCGATGCACTATGCGATCCTTGCCGGCCGCAACCCGGAGCACAATACGCTTGGCAAGATTGCCGGCTTCTCGTTCCGACGTGCAGTCGAGAAATCTCTGCGTCAGTGTTTGCCGGGGATTCGGGATTTGCATGTCTATCTGGACCCGACGCTCGGGGCCATGACTCACGTCGTGATTGCCATTTCGAAGCGCAACGATGCCGAGCCCATGGCGCTTATCGAGGCCGCGTTCAAGGCCAAGCTGAGCATTGCCGGTATCGAGATGCCGGTCGAGCGACTCACGAAACGCATTACGGTCGTCGACGACGACATCGACGTTCACGACCTCGAGGATGTCGAATGGGCGCAGTGGACCCGTATCGCTTCGGCCAGCAAGTTGCGTGTGATACCGGACGTACCGAGCTGGAACCTGGAGCGTTGCGCCAAACCGAATCGCGGCTCGTTGCGCTTGGCGATTGATGCCACGGCCGATCAAACGGATCGCGAAAAACTGCGGCGGACTGTCATTCCGGGAGCCGCCAACGTCAGGCTGGCCGACTATCTGGGTTAGCAGAGATCAACAAATTGATCACGCCGCGGAAATAGCCGGTACTTACACCGGAGCCCATAAGGTCGGGACGCCGATCAGCTGCGGCGCTTCGGGAGGTACAGATCCGTCAGCGTTCCCTCGAACGCCTCGGCGGCCATCGCTATCGTCTCCGACAACGTCGGGTGCGGGTGAATAGTCAGCCCGATATCGGCAGCATCGGCGCCCAACTCGATTGCGAGCGCGATCTCTGCAATCAGCTCGCCTGCGTTCGGGCCTACGATGCCACCACCGAGTACGCGGTGCGTCTTGGGGTCGAACAGCAGCTTGGTGAAGCCTTCATCACGCGCTTGCGCTAACGACCTACCACTCGCGGCCCACGGAAACGTCGACCGCTGATACTCGATGCGCTGCAGTTTGGCTTCGATCTCTGTCAGCCCGACCCAGGATACCTCCGGATCCGTGTAGGCCACGGACGGGATCACACGCGCATCGAAGGCCCGCTTCTCGCCGGCTGCGACCTCCGCAGCCACCTTCGCTTCGTGAGTTGCTTTGTGTGCCAGCATGGGCTGCCCGACGATGTCGCCAATTGCAAAAATATGCGCCACGTTGGTGCGCAGTTGCTTGTCAGCGGCAATGAATCCGCGCTCATCGACACGGACACCTGCCAGATCCGCGCCAATCGTCTTGCCATTTGGCGCGCGCCCCACGGCGCACAGCACCTGGTCGAAGATATCTTCGCGCTCGCCGCCGTCCTGGACTGCAAAGGACACGCGCAAGCCCTGCTTCTCTGCCTTGACAGCCGTCACCTTGGTCGCGAGCAGGATCTGCTCGAAACGCCCTCGCAAGCGCTTCTCGAGTGGTTTGACGAGATCGGCATCGCAACCCGGCATTAGTTGCGGTGTCAGCTCGGCCACGGACACCTTGACGCCGAGCGCGGCGTAAACGCAGCCCATTTCGAGACCAATGATCCCGCCACCCAGCACGAGCAGCCGCTGCGGCAACGACTGCAGCTCGAGTGCGCCGGTGGAATCGATGACCCGCGGGTCGTCAGGCAGGAACGGCAGGCGGATAGCCTCGGAACCTGCCGCGATGATGCATTGCTCGAACGCGATCCGTTCGGTCTTGCCAGCGTGTTCGACGGCCAGCACATGCGGACTGACGAACTTGCCGCTACCACGCACGACCTCAACCTTGCGCTGCTTGGCCAGCGCCTGCAGGCCGGTCGTGAGCTTGCCGACTACCGAGGACTTCCAACCGCGCAACGCCGCGATATCGATCGTCGGTGCACCAAAATCGATGCCATGCGCGGCCATGTCGGCCGCCTCATCGATCACCTTGGCTGCATGCAGCAGCGCCTTCGATGGAATGCAACCTACATTGAGACAGACGCCGCCCAGGGTAGGCCAGCGCTCGACCAGCACGACTGCCATACCAAGATCCGCAGCTCGAAACGCCGCTGTGTAACCACCAGGACCCGCACCCAGCACCAACAACTGGACTTTGCGGTCATGCGGCTCGTCGATCGTTGGCGCAGTGGCGCGGGCGGGCGCGACTGGCTGCGCAGCGACGCCTGCGGGTTCCGGTCTGGAATCGGCGCGCGCGGCGGCAGCGGCCGGCGTTCGTGCCGTGTCGGCGGCACCCTGGCCGCTCGACTCTGCCGCACTATCAACGCGCATGATCAGGCTGCCGCTACGCACCTTGCCGCCCGGTTGGACGAGTACCTCGGCGATTGTGCCGACGACACTCGACGGCACGTCCATGGTCGCCTTGTCGCTCTCCAGGGTGAGCAGCGGAGTCTCGAGCTCGACCGTGTCGCCGGGCTTCACCAGCACATCGACGATAGAAACTTCGTCCGCAGTGCCAAGATCGGGCACCAGCACGTCGACACGATTCACGGTACCGCCTCGAGCAGACCCTTTACATCGGCGAGTTTCTCAGCCAGATAGCTGGTGAAACGTACGGCCGCAGCGCCATCGATCACGCGATGATCGTAGGAGAAGGACAGCGGCAACATCAGACGCGGCACGAAGCCACCCTGTTCGTTGAATACCGGCTTCAGCGACGCGCGCGAGACACCCAAAATCGCGATCTCGGGCGCATTGATGATGGGTGTAAAGGCCGTACCACCAATACCACCGAGACTCGAAACCGTGAACGTCCCGCCCTGCATGTCGGCAGCTACCAACTTGCCGCTGCGGGCCTTCTCGGAGAGTTCGGCCAGTGAACGAGCCAACTCGTATACATCCTTCCGATCTGCGTCACGGATCACTGGCACTAACAGCCCGCCCGGTGTATCCGCCGCAAATCCCAGGTGTATGTACTGCTTCACTACCAGATTCTCGCCGCCCTCGTCGAGCGACGCGTTGACGAGCGGAAACTGTTGCAACGCCTTGACACAGGCGCGCAGGATGAACGCCAGCGGCGTGAGCTTGATGCCTTCCGATTCCGACTTCTTCTTGAGCGTTTTGCGGGTGCTTTCTAGCTCGGTGATGTCGGCCTCGTCGAACTGTGTGACATGCGGCAAATTGACCCACGATGCATGCAGTCGAGGTCCGGAAATCTTCTGTACACGGGACAGCGGCTGTACGTCGACCGCACCGAACGCAGCGAAGTCCACGCGCGGAACCTTCGGTAGCGCAGCACCCGTACCCGCAGCGCCGCCCATTATGCTCTTCACATAAGCCTTGACGTCCTCATGAGTGACGCGGTCCTTGTCACCGCTACCTTTCACCCGGATGAGGTCGACGCCCAGCTCGCGCGCGAGTTTGCGGACCGAGGGCCCTGCATGCGCGCGCGAGAAACCCAGCTCATCGATACGCGCACCCCCCGCTATGCGTGCGGCCGAGGCTGCGGGTGTCGTGCTGGCGGCCGCAACGTCCTTGGTCGGGGGCGACTGCGGTTTCTTGCCATCACCACGCGTGGTCTGCTGCGACGGTGGAGATCCTTTCGCTTCGGTTTCCCGCGGAGCCTTGGCGCCCGCGTCGTCGGTCGTCGTCACGGTGACGATCGGGTCACCCGCGCGCACATTGTCACCTTTGGCAACGTGCACCCGCTCCACTAACCCAGCGGCAGTGGACGGCACATCCATCGTCGCCTTGTCGGTCTCGAGGGTCAGCAACGGTGTATCGATTTCAACCGTGTCACCGGGCTTGACCAGGACGTCGATCACGGCGACCTGATCGAAATTCCCCATGTCGGGGACCGGGATTTCCATGGCCTTGCTCATGCTCGTATCAGACCGTCAATGGATTGGGTTTGGTGGGGTCGATACCGAGTTTCGCGATCGCTGCCGCCACTTTGGCCGGTTCAACGCGGCCATCAGCCGCCAGCGCGTGCAAGGCCGCCACCACGATGTAGCGACGATCGACTTCGAAATGCTGACGCAGAGCCGCACGCGCGTCGGAGCGACCGAATCCGTCGGTACCGAGCGTCACATAGCGACCGGGAACCCACTGTCGCACTTGATCGGGCACCAACCGCATGTAGTCCGTCACCGCCACGAACGGCCCATCCGCTTTCGCCAGCAGCTGCTGCACGTACGGTACGCGCGGCTCATCGCCCGGATGCAGCATGTTCCAACGCTCGCAATCGATCGCATCCCGACGCAGTTCGCCGAAGCTGGGCACGGAATAGACGTCCGCGGACACGCCGAACTCCGTCTCCAACAGCTCAGCTGCCGCCTGGCACTCGCGCAAGATCGTCCCTGAACCTAACAGGGTGGTACGCAGCTTCTTGCGCCCACCAGTCTGCAACCGATACATGCCCTTGAGAATGCCCTGCTCCACTCCCTTCGGCAGTGCCGGCTGGACGTAGTTCTCGTTCATGACGGTGATGTAATAGAACACCGCTTCGTTGTCGGCGAACATCCGCCGCATGCCGGCCTGAATGATCACTGCAAGCTCATAGGCGAACGTTGGATCGTAGGTGATGCAGTTAGGTACCGTCGATGCGAGAACCTGGCTATGGCCATCCTGATGCTGCAGACCTTCGCCCGCCAGCGTAGTACGACCGGCCGTTGCACCTAACAGGAAACCGCGCGTGCGCATGTCGCCCGCAGCCCAGATGAAATCACCGACGCGTTGGAAGCCGAACATCGAGTAGAAGATGTAGAACGGCACCATGTGTACGCGATGATTGGCATAGGCCGTTCCCGCGGCGATCCAGGAGCACAGCGAGCCCGCTTCGTTGATGCCCTCTTCGAGCATCTGGCCCTTTTTGTCCTCGCGGTAGGACATCAGCTGATCCGCGTCCTGCGGCGTATAGAGCTGACCCGTCGAAGAATAGATCCCGATCTGCCGGAACAGGCCTTCCATGCCAAAGGTGCGCGCCTCGTCAGGCACGATCGGCACGATGTTCTTGCCGATATGCTTGTCTTTCAGCAGCGTGGTCAGGATGCGCACGAACGCCATGGTGGTCGAGATCTCACGCTCACCACTGCCTTCCAGCAGCGCACTGAATGCCTCGAGTTCGGGCACGACGAGTGGTGCCGCATCGGTGCGGCGCACCGGCAAGTAACCACCGAGCTCGAGCCGACGTTGCCGCATGTACCGCATCTCGTCACTGTCGTCGGCGGGCTTGGTGAATGGCAGCCGCTCGATCTCGTCGTCGCTGATGGGAATATTGAAGCGATCGCGGAAGTGCTGCAGGCCTTCGGTATCGATCTTCTTCTGCTGATGCGAGATCATCATGCCCTCGCCCGACTTGCCGAGACCGTAGCCTTTGACGGTCTTGGCGAGAATCACCGTCGGCTGGCCTTTGTGGTTAGCCGCGGCCCAGTATGCTGCGTACACCTTGCGCGGATCGTGACCGCCACGGTTCAGACGCCAGATCTCATCGTCGGACATGTTGGCGACCATCGCCTTCAGCTCGGGATGCTTGCCGAAGAAATGTTCGCGTGTGTAGGCACCACCCTTCGCCTTGAAGTTCTGGTACTCGCCGTCGACTGATTCCTGCATCACCCGGCGCAGCAGACCGTCCTTGTCCTTGGCCAGCAGCGGATCCCAACGCCCGCCCCACAGCACCTTGATTACGTTCCAGCCAGCACCGAGAAAAGCAGCTTCGAGTTCCTGGATGATCTTGCCGTTGCCGCGCACGGGACCGTCGAGACGTTGCAGATTGCAGTTGATGACGAACACCAGGTTGTCGAGCTTCTCGCGCACCGGCATGGTGAGCGCGCCCATCGATTCCGGCTCGTCCATCTCACCATCGCCCAGAAATGCCCAGATCTTGCGGTCGGACGGCGCGACGAGCCCACGGTCTTCCATGTAACGCTGAAAACGCGCCTGGAAGATCGCCATCATCGGCCCAAGGCCCATCGATACCGTTGGGAACTGCCAGAAACCAGGCATCAGCCACGGATGCGGGTAGGACGACAGACCGTCGCCCGCCACTTCCTGACGGAAGTGCCGCAGTTGTTCTTCAGTCAGGCGGCCCTCGAGATACGCGCGGGCATAAATGCCTGGCGACGAGTGCCCTTGCATGAACACCATGTCGCCCGGGTGTTTTTCGGTCGGTGCGCGCCAGAAATGATTGAAGCCAACCTCGTACAAGGTTGCCGAAGAAGCATAAGTCGAAATGTGACCGCCGTACTCCGACGACTTGCGATTGGCCTGGACAACCATCGCCATCGCATTCCAGCGGATGTAAGCCTCGATGCGCCGCTCGTGCTCCCGTCGGCCGGGGTACTCCCGCTCCTGCCCTGGCGAAATCGTATTGACATACGCGGTGTTGGGACTGAACGGCAAATAGGCGCCGGAGCGACGCGCATGATCGATCATACGCTCGAGCAGAAAATGAGCACGCTCCGGACCGGCGTGTGTCAGTACCGAATCGATCGATTCGAGCCACTCATGGGTCTCGGTCGGATCGCTGTCCTCGATGCGTGGTAGTTCAGTCATGGTGCAAGTCAGTCATGGGAAATCCGGCTCCAGCGACCAGTGTGCAGGCCGCGCTGTGCTACGATCTCGAGCGGCGGGGGACGAGCCAAGAGTCAGCTCCAAATCGCAGCCCCTATGATCGGTTTTCGGCAGCTGACGGTCAAGCAAACACCGACGCTTACGAACACTTCACCTTCAGTCATGCAAGAATTGCTCGATGTCATTGCTGCCCGCCGACGCCAGTCCCAGACTGCGCTTCCTCAAGACCTTGAGCGAACGCACGTGCCGCACGCTCGATGCGATTGTCGTGCTGGCGCCGAGCGCGACCGACAAGCGACCGCCTGACAGTGGCGCGGCCTCGCGGTTCGCAGCGCTGCCAGAAGCCGACCGCTGGCGCGATCTGGCGGCACGCGGTGGAGTGGATCCCGCGCGTGCCGTGCTTTCGGCGCTGGGCAACTCGAACCAGACCCTCATGGTGCTGGCGGTCGCCGACGACGACGCAACACCATTCCAGATGCAGGCCGCGGCTGCACGCGCATTGCGTTTGGCCACGAATCGCAACCTGCGCTCGATCGCGGTGGTCGCGCTGCACGCGGATGACGATGCCGCCGGACGGGCACGTGATGCGTTACTGACGGCGGCGTTGGCAACGGCCTATCGCGGTCCTGCTTTTCATCGCCGGCCCAAGCGGCATACGACGATCACCACGATTGCCGTCGTCGGTCCGAAACGCAACGCGCCGTTCCTAACGGCTGCGGCCCGCGCTAACAACCTGACTCGCTGGCTGACGGCCCTGCCGCCAAATGAGCTGGATACGCGCGCCTATCGCAGACTCCTAATGCAATTGGCCAAGCGCGAGCGTCTGCGCAGTCGCTGGTATTCGGAAGCGGCATTGCGCCGGCTGGGCGCAGGCGCGTTTCTGGCTGTATCGGCTGGCAACGAACGGCGCGATGCCGGCATCATGCACCTGCAGTATCGACCACCCGGCGCGGCGGCGCGGCCCGCGGTCGCGCTGGTTGGCAAAGGCATCCTGTTCGACACCGGCGGCAATAACCTCAAGCCGCATCGCAACATGCTCGACATGCATCAAGACATGTCCGGCAGTGCCGTGGCACTGGCTGTGTTGCTCGCGCTCAAGGAGCTGCAAACGCCCGTTACAGTGGATTGCTGGCTCGCCATCACGGAAAACCGTATCGGCCCGACGGCCTATCGACCGCAGGACGTCGTGTGCGCGATGAACGGTGTGAGTATTCAGGTTATACACACCGATGCGGAAGGTCGACTGGTGCTGGCCGACACCCTGGCACTCGCCAGCCGCGCCAAGCCAGAGATCATCCTGGATTTCGCCACCCTAACCGGCAGTGCAATCTACGCACTCACCGAGAGAATGGGCGCCATCCTAACTAACCGCACCGAACTGCACCCGACTCTTGTCGAAGCTGGCCGGCGCAGCGGCGAGCGCGTCTGGCCCTTTCCGCTCGACGACGACTTCGATGCTGACCTGGAAAGCGAAGTGGCAGATGTCATGCAGTGCTCGATCGAGGGCAAAGGCGACCACATACTCGCTGCGCGCTTCCTGCGGCGCTTCGTGCCCGCGGACAGCACGTGGATCCATCTGGATCTTGCGCCTGCACAGCGCAAAGGCGGCTTGGGCGCCATCACGACCGACGTGACCGGCTTCGGCGCACGATATGCTCTCGAGCTGCTGCGGCACCATCAGCTCGTCGCAGCTGGTCCGCTCGTCAGGAAGAGAGGCTGATCATGCGTGAACTGACGATCCGACGACCGGATGACTGGCATCTCCATCTGCGCGACGGCGCAGAACTCGCCAGTGTGTTGCCATTCACCACCAAGCGCTTTGCGCGCGCAGTCGTCATGCCAAATCTGAAACCGGCCATCACGACGACCGCCGCCGCGCTCGCCTATCGCGAGCGAATTCTGGCTGCGCTACCTGCTGGCAGCGAGTTCCAGCCGTTGATGACTCTGTACCTCACTGATCAGACGGACCCGCGCGAATTGGATCGAGCGGTCGCATCCGGTCATATCCACGGTTGCAAACTCTATCCGGCCGGTGCCACCACGCATTCCGACGCGGGAGTGACGGACATCCGCCGCATCGATGCGGTACTCGGGCGCATGGCCGAACTCGGCATGGTGCTGCAAGTCCATGGCGAGGCTACTGGCAACGTCGACATCTTCGACCGCGAAGTACGCTTCATCGAGACCGTACTCGAGCCCACCGTCCAGCGCTTTCCCACTCTGAAAGTCGTATTCGAGCACATCACGACCGCGGCAGCTGTGCAATACGTCACCGGTGCGCGGCGCGGTGTCGCCGCAACCGTCACACCTCAGCACCTGCTCTATAACCGCAACGCAATCTTTCAGGGCGGTATTCGTCCACACTACTACTGTCTGCCAATATTGAAGACCGAAGCCGACCGTGAGGCGTTGCTGGCGGCCGCAGTCAGCGGCAACCCGCGTTTCTTCCTTGGCACGGACAGCGCACCGCATGGCCAGTCGAGCAAGGAGAATGCTTGTGGCTGCGCGGGAATGTTCTCGGCGCATGCGGGCATCGAACTGTACGCAGAAGCATTCGCGCTGGCTAACAGCCTGCCGCGCCTGGAAGGGTTTGCGTCGGACTTCGGCGCGGACTTCTATGGCCTGCCACACAATACCGGTAAGCTGACACTCGTCGAGGAGAGCTGGTCGCCACCGGCACATTACGCTTACGGCAGGGAACGGATCGTCCCAATGCGTGCCGGCGAATCGATCGGCTGGCGGGTTGCAGGCGAATGACTAGCGTCGAATCCGGCGCCGACGACGCCACCGCCACGAGCATGGAGCCCCCCCCCATGGCCCGACGCTTTCGTGGCTTTCTGCCCATCGTCGTCGACGTTGAAACGGGCGGCTTTTCCAGCATCACCGACGCGCTGCTCGAGATCGCTGCCGTTACGATCGAACTGGACGACGACGGTCGCCTGCGTCGCGGCACAACCCACAGCTATCATGTGCGGCCATTCGAGGGCGCCAACATCGAACCAGCTGCGCTCGCCGTCAATGGCATCGATCCCTTTCATCCGTTGCGTCCTGCGCTGCCCGAGAAAGATGCGTTGGGCCGTATCTTTCGTGAGGTGCGCGCAGCGATGAAACTGCATGGCTGCCGGCGTGCCGTGCTGGTCGGGCACAACTCCTCGTTCGACCTGGGGTTTCTCAATGCCGCGGTCACGCGCGCCGGCATCAAGCGCAACCCATTCCATCCGTTCTCCAGCTTCGACACGGCGACGCTCGCGGGCGCAGCCCTCGGCCAGACGGTACTAGCCAAGGCGGCGTTGGTGGCGGGCATCGACTTCGAAGCAAGTGAAGCGCACTCCGCCGCCTACGATGCGGAGCGCACGGCCGAACTATTCTGCCACGTCTGCAATTCGCTCAACGCCAGCTATCGAATAGCCGACGCGCGCGCCCGTGAGCTCGGCTGGGGGAACGGCAAAGCCGACCCTGAGCCGCCCAACGAAGGCGTCAGCGAGATCGATAGTTGAGTTCTCAGGCCGGCGTCGTTGCGCCCGACGAATCGAGCAATTCCTGCAGTTCGCCGCTCTGGTACATTGCCAGCAGAATATCGCAACCGCCTACCAACTCGCCTTTCACATACAGCTGCGGATAGGTAGGCCAATTGGAATAGCGTTTGAGTGCTTCACGCAACTCCGGATCCTCGAAAATATTCACGTGCTGGAAACTGGCGCGCGAATGGCGCAGTGCGGCCACCGCCTGAGCGGAAAAACCGCACTGCGGAAAATCGGGCGTGCCCTTCATGAACAACACGACCGGGCTGGCCTCCAGATGTTGCTTGATACGATCGACAGCAGCGTCAGACACGGTGTGTTCTCCAGTTTCAGTCGTAGCAGAATTCAGTCAATGCGCTTGCCGGCTGCCGCCAGCTCACGGCGCTCGGCCAGTTTGCCGAGCAACGTCCATTGCTCGCTCGCCGTCATACCAGACCAGGCGGCGATTTCGTCCCTCGTCCGCAGGCAGCCGCTGCAATGGCCGTTTGCACCGAGCGCGCAGACCGTTATACAGGGTGACATGGGGCGTGCGTCGTGCATGGACCGATTGGCTCCTGAATGGTTCAAATAGACGGCCGGTGGCGCGCGCACGAGGCGCGAAACTGACAAGACGCGGTGTTTGAATTATGGGGGGTCCTCGCCTATTCTTCAAATCCACCGCCACACCGGTTGTCGCCGGTGCGCAGTGGCACACACACCCGGGGGGGGCCTCATGAGTATTCTGTTGAACCATCGATACGCGCTGGTCTTCGGCTTCGTTCTGGCCATCGTTACCGCCCTGCTGATCGGCGGCTTCCAGATGAATCACATGGCGCTGGCCCGCTGGCTGCACATCGTGGCCGGCGTGTTCTGGATCGGTCTGCTCTATTACTTCAACGTCGTCCAGGTACCGGCGTTGGCCTCTGCCGCCGCCGACCAGGGTGGCCCAGGCGGTGCGGGCATTTCGAAGTACGTCGCACCCCGCGCGCTGTTCTGGTTCCGCTGGGCTGCGCTCGCCACCTGGTTCGCCGGCGCCTGGTTGTTAGGCAAGGACTTCATGACCGCATTCATGCTCGGGTCCAATGTCGAGGGCGGCAGTGTCTATCATCTGACGCTCGGCATCGGCGTGTGGCTCGGCACGATCATGTTGCTGAACGTCTGGGTCCTGATCTGGCCGAACCAGAAAAAGGTACTGGGTCTCACTGCCGCCAGTGACGAGCAGAAGGCTGCCGCCCGCAAGACCGCGTTGCTGGCTTCGCGCGTCAACTTCATCCTGTCGATACCCATGCTCATGTGCATGGGTGGCGCCACTCATGGGCTGCCCTTCTGAGCAGCACCGTCCAGTGCCTACCCGCCGCTGAGATATCCCGGCAGGTGCAGAACGCACTTGCCGAGGATATCGGCACTGGAGATGTCACCGCTGCGTTGGTGCCGCCCTCACAACTCGTGCGAGGGCGTGTCATCTGCCGGGAAGCCGCCGTCATCTGTGGCGTGCAATGGGTCGATGAGGTCTTTCGTCAGCTGGATACGCGGGTGCGGCTGGATTGGCAGGTGAGCGATGGTGTGGAAGTGGCGCCCGAGGCTGATCTGTTCAGTATCACGGGTCCGGCGCGCGCAGTGCTGACCGGCGAGCGCACAGCACTCAATTTTCTGCAAACGCTGTCGGGCACCGCCACCGCGACGCGCAAGTTCGTCGCTGCGGTGGCGGACACCGGCTGCCAAATACTCGACACACGCAAAACCCTGCCCGGGCTGCGCCTGGCGCAGAAGTATGCGACGCGCTGTGGCGGCGCGCGCAATCACCGGCTGGGGCTTTACGATCAAGTGCTGATCAAGGAAAACCACATCACGGCGGCCGGCAGCATTGCCGCAGCAGTAGCGCAAGCCCGCAAGTCCGCTCCCGGGCTGCTGGTAGAGGTCGAAGTCGAGTCACTCACGGAGTTCGACACTGCGTTGGCGAGTGGCGCCGACATCATCATGCTGGATGAACTGTCGCTGACCGACATGCGAGCAGCCGTGCAACGCAATCGCGCGGCGCCGCGTGCCGCGCAACTCGAAGCCTCGGGCAGCGTGTCGCTCGACAGCCTGCGCGACATCGCTGCCACCGGTGTCGACTACATTTCGGTGGGCAGCATCACGAAGCATGTCCGGGCGGTGGATCTGTCGATGCGACTCGATTTCGCCGGCTGACAACGTGTCCGGCAGCGCCTCTCGCCAAGCTGTCATTATCGACTGCGATCCTGGTATCGACGATTCGATCGCCCTGCTCTGGGCGCTGTCGGTGCCCGAGCGGCTCGATGTGCTCGCCATCACGACCGTGGCCGGCAACGCATCACTCGAGTGCACGACGCGCAACGCCCGCATCATTCGCGAACTGGCCGATCGACCAGACGTGCCGATCCACGCAGGCTGCCGCCGGCCGCTCAAGCGCAGTCAGGTGACCGCTGGACACTTCCACGGCGCAAGCGGTCTCGGCTCCATCATCATGCCGGAACCCGTACTGCCGGCTGAGACAGCGCATGCGGCCGAGGCGATCGTCTCCCACTTGCACGCTGCAAGTCCCGACTCTGTGACACTCGTACTGATGGGCCCGATGACCAACGTCGCCCACGCCATGACACTGGACCCCGAGCTGGCAACGCGCGCCCGCCGGATTGTGCTGATGGGTGGCGCGCGGCGCGAAGGCGGCAATATCACGGCATCGGCCGAATACAACATCTTTGCCGACCCCCACGCTGCGCAGCAGGTATTCGCGAGCGGCTGTCCGATCACGGTGCTGGGCCTCGACGCTACCCATCAGGTGCGCGTGACCCCTGAACGAGTCGCTGGTATGCGCGGCTGCAACCGACGGGCTGCGACGTTCGCGGCCGAGCTGCTGGATTTCACACTGCAGCTCGCAGCCAATGATCATCGGGACGGCGGCGTGCCATTGCACGACCCTTGTACGATCGCGTGGCTGCTGGAGCCGACGCTGTTCGTGACACAGCCCGCCTCGATCGAGGTTGAAACCGAGTCGCCACTCACGTTGGGTCACACTGCGGTGGAGTTGCGGGTAACAACTGAGCGGCCGGCGAACGCCGCCTGGACCGTAAGGGCGGCTGCGGCGGCAATATTCAGACTGATGACTGACAACATCGCCAGATTGCCATGAGCAACGCAATCACGGTGGTGGGGTCTGTGAATCTCGATCTGGTGGCCCTGGGGGCGCGTCTGCCACGTCCCGGTGAGACGCTGAGCGGCGCGACCTTCGCCAGATATCCAGGCGGCAAAGGCGCCAACCAGGCATTGGCTGCGCGACGCTTGGGCGCGACGGTCCGCTTGGTCGCCGCAGTCGGCGCTGATCCATTTGCCGATGAAGCGCTGGCACTGCTGCGCGCCGCCAACGTCGATTTGCAGTGTTGCGTGCGGGACCGCTCCTCTCCGACAGGCGTCGCGTTGATCGTGGTAGGCAGTGACGGCGAGAATCAGATTGTCGTTGCGCCAGGCGCCAATGCAGCGCTCACGCCGGCGCAGCTGCCACGCAACCTGGGAACTGCCGTACTCTGCCAGCTCGAGATACCCGACGACGCACTCCTGGCAATAGCCGCACGACGACCGGAGTTCCTGTGCGTCAATCTGGCACCGGCTCGTCCCGTCCCGCACGAGGTACTCGCCGCGGCTAGCGTGCTGGTCGTCAACGAGACGGAAGCGGAATTCTATGGCGCCCAGCTCGACGACCTGGGGGCTGTCATCGCGATGACCCGCGGAGTGCGTAGTGCGACACTCCGCCAATATCGCCGCGATCTGGCCGTGGCGAGCCCACCGGCGGTCCAGGTGATCGATACCACCGCAGCTGGCGATGCATTCGTCGCCGCTCTCGCGGTCGCGTTGCTGGAACTGCAGTCCCACGAGCAGGCACTGCGGTTCGCCTGTGCCGCCGGCGCATTAACTACCACTGGCAGAGGCGCTCAGCCATCGCTGCCGACGCGCGTGGCAGTCGATGCCCTGTTGAAGAGCCGCACCGCATGACGCGAGCGGTGCCCGAACTGGCCATCGGCGACCATGCCCGCAGCGACACGTTGCCGGAGCCCGCATTCAGTACCGCGGTCACGACCGGTTTGCAGGAATACGGTTTCATCGTCCTGAGTGATCACGGCATAGCACCGGCACTGCTCGACGCCGCCTACCTGCAATGCCAGCGGCTGTTTGCACTCGATACCTTGGTCAAGAACCGTTACTGCGGCGGCCTGCGGGGCTATACGCCCTTCGGCATGGAGCATGCGAAAGACAGTCGGCATGCGGATCTGAAGGAGTTCTGGCAGATCGGTCGTGAGCGTCCGCCCGATTCGCACGGCGCAGGCCAAGCCAATCTCTGGCCGGATGAGTTGCCGGAGTTCCAAGCCGTTTTCGTCGAATTGTTCGGCGCACTTGATGCGATCGCCCGGCTCGTGCTGCGCGCCCTGACGCCCGCGCTCGCTGTACCACCTGATTACTTCGAGTCGATCGCGTGCGAGGGAAATTCCATCCTGCGATTGATCCACTACCCACCCGTGCCGACCAATGCAGACCCGCAGGCGTTGCGCTCAGCCCCGCACGAGGACATCAATCTGCTGACCGTGTTGGTGGCTGCGCGCGGCGCGGGCCTCGAATTGCGCGACCGGGACGGCAGCTGGCTGCCCGTTGCTACCGAGCAGCGCAGTTTGATCGTCGATTCGGGCGACATGCTGGCGCGCTTGACCAACGACGTGATACCGGCAACCACCCACCGCGTCGTCAATCCGGTCGGCCCGAATGTGAGCCGCTATTCGATGCCGTTTTTCTTGCACCCAACGGACGCGACGGAACTCGACTGCCTGCCCTCCTGCTTGGGCGTCGGTCCGAAGTACCCGCCCATTACCGCGGGCGAGTTCCTGGCGCAGCGCGTGCGGGAGATCGGCCTCGCGTCGGACGATACGGACGCCGCCGAGCCCAGCTGACCGACCCGTTGTATCCCGGCCACCGCCAGCGGCCCGGAACATTTGCGGCTACCGTCGGTCTGAACAGTAAACCAGCAGGAGTCGAACCCATGCGAACTTACATTCTAGCTGCAGTGGTGGGCGCAATGGCGCTCAGCGGTTGCGCATCGACTGGCGGCATCGCGAAAATGCAGGGCGAAGCAGCCCAGTATCGCTATGTCGATTACGCCGGCGAGCCCATCGACGACTTCCGATCGTTCCGGCTCGATGGCTGGGCAGCGGTGTCGCGCGACACGCTGGTGCTCTGGAACGGCGTCAACGAGGCTTACCTGGTCAAGGTCTGGGACAACTGCCGAGACCTCAACTTCGCCAACGTCATTGGCGTTACCTCGACGACGAACACCATCAGCAAGTTCGAAAAGGTGCGCGTCGGCAACGATGTCTGTCCGATCTCGGAAATTCGCCCGATCGATGTCAAACAGATGAAGGCGGACCGACGGGCAGCCATGGCGGCGTCCAAAGCGGCAACTGCCGAACAGTAAGTCAGTAGACCTCGGCCAGGCCCGCGAGGCAGTTGCGTACGCCGAGATTGCGTTCATCCGCCCGGCGTTGGGGCGTAAGCCATGTCGTAGGGCGCGACCACGTAGCGGCGCGCGGCACCCTGCCGGTTACCTGATCGTCGCCGACGCCTACCAACAAGCCCTCCATCCCAGTATCGAGCTCGTGCCGTTAGTATGGTGATTGATTAATCCGGCCAAGCAGTAGAAAGTGTGGCGCTCAGGCGTTGTGCAAGGGGGAGACGCAATGGGTGCCAACCGTGTGGCCGAGTTCTTTCGCTTCGACGATGCAGCCGAGCGCGGCAGCGCGGACAACCCACAGTCGGCACTGGGCCCCGATCAGCGGCGAGCCGGCGGACCGCTGCTCGCGCTGGCGTTTGGCTGGGGCTTTCTCATCACCGGACTACTGACCGGCGGCGCGCTGGGCGCAGGGCTGCCACTATGGCCCGACCTGCTGTGGTATTCGTTGCTCGGCAATCTGGTCAACTTCGCGATCGGTGCACTGGTGGGCTATATCGCATTCAAGACCGGCTGCAACAGTGCGCTGTTGTTTCGCGCAGTCTACGGGCGCGCGGGCGCCTACCTACCGGTCTTGTTCATTGCAATGCTGACGATTGGCTGGCAGGGCATTGTGGTGGGTGCTTTCGCCCAGGTGTGGACCCAGGCGCCAGGAACTGCGCTGTACTATGCAGTCGCGATCTTTGCCGGCTTGTTGTACACGGGGACGACTTTGTTCGGCGTCAAGGGCCTGGAACGAGTTGGCCTGCCCTCGATGATCATCCTGGTGCTGGTTGGCCTCTACGCGATCTGGATCAATATCGGCAAGGCTGGCGGCGTCGGTCCGCTGCTGCAGGTTTCACAAACGGTGGCTGCCAAGAACCCAATCACCGGCATCCAGGCAATCAACCTGGTCATCGGCTCCTGGATCGTCGGCGCGGTGGTGATGTCCGAGTACGTGCGCTTCTCGCGCTCAGCAGTGATCGCGATGGCGATACCGTTCGTGGTGCTGGTACTGGACCAGACGTTCCTGCACGTCGTGGGCTCGTTAGGCGCAATCGTCAGCGGCACCGCAGATTTCACGACCTACATGCGATCGCTCGGCGGCTTTGCCGCCATCTTTGCGCTAGTTGGCATGACACTCGCCTTGTGGACCACGGGCGATACGAATCTGTATCTACCATCGGTGCAGACCGCCAGTCTGCTGCGCCGCCCGAAGCGCGTCATGGTGTTGATCTGTGGCCTGGCGGGAACGGTGCTGGGCCTCGGCATCTACGAGCGCTTTCTCGACTGGATAGGTCTGCTCGCCACGATCGTGCCACCCGTGATCGGTCCGGTGCTGGCCGACTACTACCTGCTGGGTCGCCACCGGCGCGGCGCGTACGATGCCGTCCCAGCCCACACACTGAGTGTCGCTGCTGTGCTGGGTTTCGTAGGCGGTGCATGGCTGGCGGCCAAGCCACAGTTGCTCACCGGACTTCTGGGGAACGTCGAGATAGCGCCCGCACTCCTGGGTCTGGCAGCGTCGATCATCATCTACGTGATCGTGCGGCCCATCGAGACCACCCTGGCCGGCAGACGAGCGCCAGACCGGCCGAGCACTGCCGGTTGACTTAGGCGTTGACGGCCTTGAGTACGCGCTGGGGCTGCGCGACGCCATAGCCCTGCGCGTAATCGACGCCGAGCGAGGTCAGCATCTGGATGATCTCGGCATTCTCGGCGAATTCGGCGATCGTCAGCTTGCCGGTGAGATGCCCGATCTCGTTGATCGAGCGGACCATCTCGCGATCGATCGGGTCGTGCAGGATTTCGCGGACGAAACTGCCGTCGATCTTCAGGTAGTCGACCGGGAAGTGCTTCAGGTAACCGAAAGACGAGAGTCCGGTACCGAAATCGTCGAGCGCGAACTTGCAACCCAGTTCGCGCAGCGCCTGAATGAAGCGATTCGCCTGCGAGAAACTTGCAACCGCTGCCGTCTCGGTGATTTCAAAACAGATCTTCGATGCATCGATGCCCGTGCGGCCGAACTGATCGATCACGAATGGCAGGAATTTGTCGTCACCCAAACTCTGGCCGGACAGATTGATCGAACACATCGCCAGCCGATCCCGTTCGTCCGCCTCGGAAACCAGCCAGCGCAATGCATTCTCGATCACCCAGCGATCGATCGCGGGCATCAGCCCATAGCGCTCAGCGGCAGCGATGAAGTTGTCTGGTGCCACCATACGACCCGATTCGTCGCGCATGCGCAGCAGCAATTCGTAATGAATGCCAACTTCCGGCTTCTGCAGCGGCTGGATGGCCATGCGGTAGAGTTCGAAGCGGCCCTCTTCCAAGGCCGAGTTGATCCGCGCAGCCCATTGCATCTCGCGACGCCGGCGCATCAATTCGATGTCATTCTCGGCGAAGCTGTGCACGCGGTTGCGACCGGCTTCTTTCGCCGCGGCACAGGCGCTATCGGCCGCGGACAGGATCGACGCAACATCGACGTTGTCCGCTGTAATCGGTACGACGCCGATGCTGGCCCCGAGTCGGAACGCCCGATCTTCCCACGTGAAACGGAAATTCCGCACGGCTTCGCGCAAGGTTTCGGCCGTGCGCAACGCCTCGTCGAGTGAACACGCCTCCAGCAACACGCCGAATTCGTCGCCGCCCAGCCGCGACAAGGTATCGCGCCAGCGCACCTTCGACTTGAGCAGCGCACCGACCTGTCCTAACAACACATCGCCAGCGCTGTGTCCACAGGTGTCGTTGATTATCTTGAACTGATCGATGTCCAGATAGCACAGCGCGTATGAAGACTCGCGCGCCCGGGCGCTCTTCAGCGAACGTTCCACACGGCTCTCGAACTCGCGCCGATTCACTAGACCGGTCAGCAGATCGTGGCTGGCGTGGTAGGACAGTCGCCGATTGAGCTCGCGCGATTCGGACACGTCGTGGAATACCAGCACGCCGCCGGTGCACTTGCCCGCACCATCACGGATTGGCGCGGCAGTGCTCTCGACATACAGCTCGTTGCCATCGCGGCGAATCAGCAGCATCGGCCGCACCGACTTGGTAGAGCGCGCGCGGCGTATCGACACGGTGAGCGGATTCTCGAGCGGTTCGCACGTCTCCTCGTGGAATGCCCGGAAAATCTCTTCGACTGGCCGACCCATCGCGTCCTCGAGACGCCAGCCGGTCAGCTGCTCTGCGATGGGATTGATGTAGTCGATGACCGAATCACCGTCGGTCGTGATCACGCCATCGCCGATCGATTGCAGCGTAATCTGCGCGCTCTCTTTCTCGCGAAACAAGGCCTCTTCGTACAATTTGCGCTCGGTGATATCGAGCTCGACGCCGACCAGTCGCAAGAGCCTGCCATGCGCGTCGACCCGCGCCTTGGCGCGACTCATTACCCAACGGTACTCGCCATCGCGATGGCGCATGCGATGCACCGACTCGAATACGGGCTGCTTGCCCTCGAGATGCTCGCGCAGCTGCTGCTGCACTTTGGTCAGGTCATCCGGGTGCACGAGACTGCGCCACTCGATCGGCTGATCGGCGTCGAGTCCGTCGTAGCCAAGCATCACTTTCCAGCGCGGCGAAAAATAGGCGGCATTGGTCTGCATGTCGAAATCCCAGAGACCATCGTTGGCCGCCAGCTGCGACATCTCGACGCGCTCTTCCAGGCGCGTGAGCCGCATCTCGAGTGCAATGCGTTCGAGCGCCGATGCCAGACTCGTGCCGATCAGTTTGAGCAACAGCTGCAAGTTGACGTCCCAGGCACCCCGCGGCAGCGTCGTCGCCAAGCCCAACAAACCAGCTGGCTTCCCCTGGACGCGCAGCGCGACCGTCAGCGCCGAGCCGATCTGCAGCTCGAGAAAACGCCGTGCCTCAATCTGCTGCTCGACGCGCGGATTGGCGCAGTCGCGCAGCTCCGACAGCCGCAGATGGTCCAGCCGGCCAGATAACCAAGGATACTGTGCCAGTGATTCGTCGCGCAGCGTTTCGATGCGCCCCTGCATCAGCGATGAGTGCGACGCGTAGACGGTTTGGATCGTTTGTCCATCGGCCGCTAGCAACAGCAAGAAGGCACTGTCGACGTCGGTACTTGCCCGGAGCGTGCTGAGTGCCTGCTGCAGGGTCGCCTCCGCATTGGCTTGCGGCATGGTCTGCAAGTCCACGACGATCTTGGTACAGGCGACGTCGATGCCGATGCTCGGCCGCACGGCCTTGGCGGTCCAGACTGCCGGCGCGAGAATGTCCGACGCCGCGAACTCGTCTGGCTTGTTAGTGGTATCCGCCATTCAATTCGAATTGCTCAGGGACCCAAGTGGCTCTGACTGCGGACATGCATAGCGCAAAAAAACATTGTTGGCCACGTCGGATGGCGACAAGGCTCGACTCCCCACAGACAGGACTCGCACTGACTGGACACGTTTTGACCAGATCCAACGGCCCGAGGCCATGAGATCATTTGTCGCCGGATTCTGACACAGATACTGAGGAACTCAAGCTAAGTGGCTGGTATCAGTAGAGAAGCTGTGACCGAATCGACCGGATGGACGTACTCGATCGCGCGGCTGGGATCGCCCTTGGCGACGCACGCCGGGTCGGCAGGTGAGCCCACCAAGTACCAGGCGTCGTCCGAGGATACCCCCGCCAGAATGCGTGTTTCCGCCGCTGCAAAGCAGGGTTGCAGCGACCCCTCAGGCACGAGCAGGATACGGTTGGGCGCGGCCGCGAGCCAGGCAGCGGCATCGAACGCTTCCTGCGGTCCTTCGAGCCAGCGCCGATGGCCGAAGTTGATCGAGGGCCGGTCTATGTAGAGCAGGAACTGCTCCTTGTAGGCCACCAGGCCCAATGTATGACCGGCAGGCACCTTGGCGAGCATCTGCCGGATGAACCCGCTACTGGAGCGGACGGGATCGAGCGCCGGCGCGATACTGAACCCCCAGGTTACGGCGAGCGCCGCCAGCACTGCCGTCCAGCTGACGACCGGCAGCCGCCAGGCAGACAGCCCCAACGCGACAGTTGCCAGCAACAAATACGCAGCCGCCGGCGCGATCGACTGCAGGCCAGCGGCGGCGAACAACTCCAGTATCCGTGGCTGCTGCAGCCAATAGCCCGCCAGCACCACGGCGCCACCCAGCCACAGGACAGCACCGAGCGCGACGAGCAAGCGCTGCACACCACGCTTGAGCACGAGCTCACTCAGGTAGGGCATCGCTGCGATGATCATGGCCGGTAACGCCGGTAGCAGATAGACACCGCGCTTGCCGGGGCTCGCCGAAAAGAACACCAACACCAAAACCGCCCACGCCAGCGGTAGCCAGACTCGTGCATCGCGAGCTCGCCAGGCTCGCGCCCAACGTGGCACGAGCCAGAACAGCAGCGCGCTCATCGGCAGCCAGAGCGCCGGAATGACTTCGACGATGAAGTAGTACCACGGCCGCAGATGGTGCCAGGACTTGGCATAGCGCGTGACGGTCTGCTGCAGCAGGATCTCGTCACGATAGGCAACGAATTCAGGTGCACCACGCTGCGCGACGGCAATCAGCATGGGCACGAGCCAGATCGATACGCCGAGCAGCATACCGAGCGGTGCCAGCCACCATTTTGCGCCGCCACCATTGAGGGGCGCGAGCCCCTGCCAGCCCGTACGCCGCAGCCACAGATATGGCACTAACAACAGGAACGGCAGGAAGCCGACGCCCTTGGTAATGATACCGATGCCCGCGGCCAGGCCGCCGATGAAATACCAACCCCAGGCTGGCCCCAACACCAGGTGGCGCAGCAGACCGTAGAGCGACAGCGTCGTCAGCAAACACAGCACACCGTCGATCTGTGCGCCGCGCATGACCAAGACGAACTGCAAAGTGCTGACGGTGGCGAGCGCGGCGATGAAGCCTGCACGTCGGCTGACCAGTCGGCGGCCGAGATCGTACAGCAGGAACAAGGTACCGGCCGCCGCAAGCAGTGACGGCAACAGGAACGAATGGCGAATGGTACCGATCAGGCTGTAGCTGGCGGCCAGCAGCCAGAAGAATACCGGCGGTTTGTCCTGATACAGATCGCCACCAACACGTGGGAACAACCAGTCGCCGCTGGTCGCCATGTCGCGGGCGAGACTGGCGAAGCGCGGCTCGTCTGCCGGCCACGGGTCGCGCCAGCCATAGCCTGCCGCGATGATCAGCAGCAGCGCGACGGCCAACCAGATGAGATCACTGACCGCCAGGGGCTCGACCGGCCGGCGATCGGGCTCGGTCACGGCTGCAGTTCCTTGTGACCAGTGCGGATGAGATAGAGATTGCGCAGGTAGACGAACACACCGGCGCTCTGGCCCGCGATGATCACCGGATCTTTGCGGTGGATCGCATACGCCAGCAGGGTGAGGCCGCCGGCTAGACTGAGGTACCAGAAGGCTACCGGGATGACGCTATGCTTGACACGCTCACTGGCGAGCCACTGCACGATGAAGCGCGCCGAAAACAGCCCCTGGCCAGCGAAGCCGATAATGATCCAGAGCGTCGTATCACTCACGGTATACCTCTGATTCGTCTTGCGGAGTAACTACTCTTCCCGCGCTGTCAGTCCCGGCTTGAACCGCCGCCGCAACCACAACACACCGAACAAATCGACGATACCCACCCACAACCGATCGAACATGCCGTACTTCGAGGTGCCGCTCGCACGCGGCCTGTGATTCACCGGCACTGATACGACCCGTGCGCCTTGCCTGATGAACAGCGCTGGCAGGAAGCGATGCATGTGATCGAAACGCGGCAGCTCGAGGAAAGTTGCTCGGTGGAAGAGCTTGATGCCGCAACCCGTATCGGGCGTACCGTCGCCCAGCAGTGCACTTCGCACGCCGTTTGCCACGCGTGACTGCAGACGACGATAGCCAGTGTCCCGGCGGGTGGTGCGATTCCCCATGAATAGCATGACGTCAGCATTGCCCGGCGCGGCACGCGCCCGCAGGAGCGTGGGGATATCGGCAGGATCGTTCTGCCCGTCGCCGTCGAGAGTGGCGATCCAGGGCGCACGTGCCGCCTTGACCCCGGTGGCGACCGCGGCGCTCTGGCCGCTGCGAAAGGAATGTCGCAGCACGCGTAGCTGCGGCAGGCCCGCCGCGCGTGCGCTCAGCAGCTTGGCCGCCGTCTGATCCGTGCTGCCATCGTCAACGAAAATCATTTCGAATGGTCGCTCGCCCAGCGCGACCGCAATCTCGCGCGCCAGCGGTTCGACGTTCTCCGCCTCATTGCAGACGGGCACGACCACCGAGATCTCCAGGCCGTTCACTGGCGCTCCTCCAATGTCGCTTTGGCCTCGCGATACAGTCGATGCAGGTCTTGCGCGAGTTCGCGCTGCCAGTGTTCGACCGCTGCCGCGTCGAGCTGTTTCGGGATCTGACGAGGTTCGCCAATCGCTATCGCAATACGGCAAAAGGGCCAAGGCAACACGAATTTGTCCCAGTGGAACGTCGTCGCGCGACTGGCGGCATAGGCCATCGGGAGCAATGGCCGGCCCGACATCTGCGACAGCACGATCGCACCGGATTTGACCTGAAAGCGCGGGCCGCGCGGGCCGTCCGGCGTAACAACCGCCGACACGTTCTGCTTGACCAGCGCCTCGTAGAAATCGCGCAATGTCCGCGCGCCAGTGTGCGTCGACGACCCGCGGATCGCGACTGCACCGAGTCTTTGCGCCGCCATCGCGCCCAGTTCGCCGTCGACCGACGGACTGATGAGAAAGCCGACGTGCACGCCACGCTCGCGTTGTTCGAGCAGATACTTGGAGCAGAACAACAGATGCTGATGCCAGAAGACAGGGATCACGGACGGCACGCGCTGCAGTGCGGCAGACAGGTGATGGTCGCCCACGATGCGCACGACCTTACAGGTACGCCACCAAAAGCGTATGAGTCCGAGGCCAAGCGTGACAATGATGCGCCAGACGAACCGACGCAGCGGCGTCATGCGCCGACTGGAACGGGTCGCCTGCTGGTAGATGGTGTTGCGCAGGCCGCCGCCCGAGCCGGTATCGGTCATGTGTTGCGTGATGTGCCGCAGCGAAAGTGGCGCGGATTGTCCCGGATCACAGCTGGCCGCGCAATGCGCTGCACCGCTCACGGTCGGCTACAATTGCCGTCTCCCCCAATTTCATCGCGAAGGCACGCGTTTGCAGGAAGTCATGTCCGCACACGATCCCGTCCAATCACTGGCACCCGAAGCGGAGCAGCCGTTCGACATCGGCGCTACGGACGATTCCATCCACCGGATGACCGCACTGTTCCAGCGGCACGGCGACGTGTATCGGGTCTATTCGCCGGCGAGACGCAGCTACACTTGGGTGATCAACCACCCCAACGATGTCAAACGCGTGCTGGTGAGCAACCACCGCAACTACACCAAGGGACTGGGACTAGATCGCGTCAAGATCCTGCTGGGCAACGGCATCATGACGAGCGAGGGCGAGTTCTGGCGCCGGCAACGCTACATGATGCAGCCGGCGTTTCATCGTCGCGTGGTCACGGAATTCGCTGCCACGATAGCCGGCGCTAACGACCGCTTCATCGCCAAATGGCAGGCGGCGGCCGCGCGTGGGGAACTGATCAACGTGACCGACGAGATGAGCGAACTCACGCTCGAGATCGTCCTGCGATCCATATTCAGTACAGATCTCGACCGCCTGACGACAGAACTCGGCAGCAATCCTTTTGCATTGGTTACCCAGGAACCCGCCCGCGACCTGAAGTTTGCCTATCGATTCCGGCAGCTCACGAAACTGGTGGCCGAGGTGATTTCCCGGCGTCGCGCACAACGCGTCGAGCGCTTCGATTTCGTGCAGCTGTTGATGGATGCGCGCGACAAGGAAACTGGCGACGCGATGAACGAGCGCGAGCTGATCGACGAAATCATGACGCTCATCGTGGCGGGCCACGAGACGACCGCCAGCGGACTCAACTGGACTTGGTATCTGCTCGCCAGGCACCCTGATGTCGCGGCGCGCATGCATGCCGAAATCGATTCGATCCCTGCCGAGTCAGCGCCCAGCCTGCCACGGATGGAGCAGTTGACCTATACCCGCCAGGTGGTGGACGAGGCGCTGCGGCTCTACCCGCCGGGCTGGCTGCTGTCGCGGCGCACGATCGGTCCCGACGTGCTGGGCGGCTACCCCATCCCCGCCAATACCGACGTGCTGTTTTCGCCGTATTTGCTGCACCGGCATCCGCAGTTCTGGCGTGAACCAGAGTCGTTTCGTCCCGAGCGCTTCGATGCCGCACATGAGGCCGAACGGCCGCGGTTCGCCTACATGCCGTTTGCCGCCGGGCCTCGGCACTGCATCGGCGAGACCATGGCGCTATATGAAATGTACATGCATCTCTATAAGGTAGCGCGTCACTATCGACTCACTCATGTCGCGGATCGACCGCTCGAACTCGAGGCCCACGTTAATCTGCGCAGCAAGCACCCGTTTTACATGCGATTGGAACGCCGTTGATGACCCACTCCGCGATGACCGCCGCCAGCACGCTGAACGAACTGTTTGTCGCCAATCGCAAAGTTGCCCGCAGTATCTGTTACGTCGAAGGCGAGAACAGCGAGCGGTCGGTCAGCTTTGCGGAGCTGTATGACCGCGCACTCGGCATCCTGCATCATCTGCAGTCCCTGGGCGCAGGCCCGGGCGACAAGCTCATTCTCTACATCGCCAACAATGAGCAGTTCATCGATGCGTTCTGCGGTGCCATTCTCGGCGGTATCGTTCCGGTGCCCGTGGCCCTAGGCATCAGCGACGAACACAAGCTGAAGCTGATCCGGATCGCACGCAAGCTCGGACAGCCGTACCTTTACACGGATCGCAAGACCTTGGAGCGGATCACGGGCTTCGCCGGCGGTGGCGATGATGCGGCGGTGATTGCCGGCCTCAAAACGCGCGTGTTTCTGGTCGACACGCTCGAGGACATCGCCACGCCGGGCATGCCGCACACGGCACAGCCTGACGACACGGCGTTCATCCAGTTCTCGTCCGGCTCCACGAGCGAGCCGAAGGGCATCGTCCTCACCCATCGCAACATTCTCACGAACGCGCGCGGCGCGGGCGAGGCTGCCGCCTTCAGTGAGAACGACATCACCCTGTCCTGGATGCCGTTGACCCATGACATGGGTCTGATCGGCATGTTCATCATGATGTATGCGCATCGCATGCAGCTCAACATCATGCCGACCGAAGTCTTCGTGCGGCGGCCCTTGCTGTGGATGCAGGTGGCGGCGCGCAAGCACGTTACGATCACGCCCTCGCCCAATTTCGGCTTTCGCCACTACCTCAAGGTGCTGGGCGATCGCAGCGTGGGCGATCTGGACCTGTCGAGCATTCGGCTGCTGTTCAACGGCGCCGAGCCCATCTCGGCGAGTCTGGCGCGCGAGTTCGTCGCGCGGCTGCAGCCTGCTCGACTTGCACCGCAGGCGATGTATCCCGTCTATGGACTGGCCGAAGCGACCCTGGCGGTCAGTTTTCCACAGCTCGGCGCGTCACTCAGTTCACTGACACTCGATCGGCACCAATTGTCAGTCGGTAACGCCGCGCGTGACGTTGCAGCGAACGGCCCTGACGCGGCAGAGTTCGTCGCTGTCGGGCAGCCCATTCCTTACTGCCACGTGCGGATAGCGGGCGACGACGATCGCGCGCTGCCCGACGGGCAGGTTGGACACATTCAGATCCGTGGTGACAACGTCACTGGTGGCTACTTCGAGAATCCGACCGCGAATGCGGCGGGCTTCACGGCCGATGGCTGGTTGCGCACGGGCGATCTCGGTCTGCTGCGTACCGGGCTGCTGTACATCACCGGCCGCGCCAAAGAGATCATTTTCGTCAATGGACAGAATTATTACCCGCACGATCTCGAGAGCATCGCCTACCAGGCCGAGGGGCTCGAGCTGGGCAAGGTCGTCGCTGCCGGGCTACGTCCATCGGGCGCCAGCACCGACGAACTGACGCTGTTCATCCTGCATCGCGGTGAGATGCAGGATTTCCTGCCGGTCGCAATGGCCGCAGCGCGACTCGTCAATGAGCACACTGGTCTTGAAGTGGCCCACGTCGTGCCGGTGCGCCGGATCCCCAAGACCACCAGCGGCAAAATCCAGCGCCATCTGCTCGAGCAGGCCTATCTCGACGGCGAGTTTGCGACCGACCTGGCCGAACTGACGGCCCTACGCGCGCAGCTGCTCGCCGCCGGTGGCAATGGCGGCGCCAGTAGTCAGATCGAAACCAAGCTCAAGGAAATCTGCGACACGGCGCTCGAACGCAGCATGGGCGTGGATGACAATTTGTTCGACCTTGGTGCAAGTTCGCTCAAGCTGATCGAAATCCACGAAAAGATCGACGAGGAATATCCCGGGCAGGTAGACCTGACCGAACTCTTCGACTTCCCGACGATTGCCGAGCTGGCGCGCCATCTCGAAGGCAAGCTGGCCGCGGTGGCGGCGACGCGTTAGGGCAGGTTGCACCGGACGCCGAGGTCAGCGACGCGCCGCCAGTACATCACCAGTGCAATGACCACGGTCAGCAACACCAATGCCGCGTACGGCAGCAGTATCGCGGCAGTCGACATTGACCGTTACCTCTCGTGTGTCGTTCTCGGCTTTGACCAGTGCTGCCTGACTACGATCCCACAGCTCGACGCCCACTACCAGCGCCAGCAACAGCAGGAGCGGAACCAGGACACTCGACAGAGGGCGTGTGAATACGAACATCGTGCGCCACCATAAGGCAATCGCTGTTCTGGATATACGGCATAAAGGAATATTCTTTATTCGTATATTCGATACAATCTGTCCATGGACCAGTTGCGTGCGATGCGCGTGTTCGTACGCGTAGCCGATGCCCGCTCGTTCGCCGCGGCGGCCGAGGCGCTGCAATGCTCGCGCGCTGTGGTCAGTACGCTCGTAGCGCAACTGGAGGGGCATCTCGGCGCACGTCTGCTGCATCGCACCACCCGCCGTGTCTCGCTGGCACCGGACGGGATCGAGTATCGGGAACAGTGCCAGCGGATTCTGGCGGCACTGGATGCGGCGGATCGGTCAGTACGTGGTGCGCGGGAGCGCCCCAAGGGCCGGCTACGCGTCGACGTTCCGTACGCTTTCGGCCGCTATCTGCTCACCCCTGCCCTGCCGGCGTTCCGCGAACGCTATCCGGAGCTCGCGCTCGACATCAGCTTCAGCGACCGCTTCGTCGATCTGGAGGCGGAAGGAATCGACGTCGCGCTGCGCGGCGGCGTCAAGCACGACGCGCGCCTGATCGCGCGCAAGATTGTCGACTCGCGGCGTGTCACCTGCGCCGCCCCGCAGTACCTCGCCGCGGCCGGTACGCCGCGCAAGCCCGCGGATCTCGCCGACCATCGGCTGGTTGGCTACCAGGCTGGTCGCACGGCCCGCTCGAGCGAATGGCAGTTTCGGGACGGCACTACTGTCCGTCGGCTCAGGCTGCCGTTTGCCCTGACCTTCAATGCGGCCGAGGCGCCGATCATCTCCGCGCTCGAAGGCGCAGGCATCATTCAGACGGTGGACCTGCTGGTGGCAGGCTTGTTAGCCGATGGCAAGCTGGTGGAGGTACTGGCGGAGTATGCGTCGCAGGGTCCGCCGCTCAGTGTCGTCTACCCACCCTCGAACCACAACAACGCCAAGGTGAAGGTGTTCGCGGAGTTCGCGACCGAACTGATGCAGAAATGGCAGCGCCGCTCGCAGTCGCGCGGTACGACGCGGCCTGCCACGGCGGACTGACGACCAGCGCGCGCCCTGCTAGCCTGAGCCGTACAGGGGCTTTTTCAGTTTCCAACGCTTGTGCGACCACGGCCAGTCGGGTGGCGCGGCGCGGATCTGCTGCTCTACCAACTTCGCATAGCGCTCGGTGAACACTCCTTTCTCGAGACGCTCGCCGGCAGCCGCCAGCGGTCGCAGCGTCATCTCGTAGTGACCGCGTGACACGCGTCGCAACTCGATGAAGAGCGCCGCATAGTGTGTCGCTCGCACGATCTCCTCGGCCCCAAGAAAGAAGGCCGAGTCACGGTTGAGGAACCGCAGCCAGTGTTTGCGTTCGCTGTTCACTGGTTCTTGATCCGCCACCATTGCGATGACGCGTGGCACATTGCGGCGCTTGATGATGTCGGCGAGCATCGTATCGGCCGGCACCAACCGCGCACCGAAACGCGTGCGGATCTTCAGCATCTCGCGCTCGGCCCAGCTGTCGACCAGCGGCTTGTAGGCCGCATCCAGCGGCTGGTCCAGCTGTGCGCTGAACGACAACAACATCCACTCCCAGTTGCATTGATGCGCCGCGACGCACAGCACTGGCTTGCCTCTTGCTAACAATTCATGCAGTACGTCGAGATTCGTGATACGTACGCGCGCCGTAATCTCGGCGCGCGACAGCTGCGCCGACTTGATGATCTCGACCAGCATGTCGGCGAAGCCGCGGTAGTAGTCTCGAATCACGCCACGCAGGGCGGCCTCGTCGAGGTCCGGGAATGCGATACGCAGGTTGGCTTCGACGACATGCCGTCGATAGGGAAACACCCGGTCGGCCATGAACGCCAGCAAGCGCGCGAACGCATACAGCCAGGCGAGCGGAATGCCCGCCAGTGCGCGGACCCACCAAGCCGAGCGAACATGATCAGGCGTCGGTATTGCGGTCATGGAAAATGGTGCCGGAGAGAGGAGTCGAACCTCCGACCCGCGCATTACGAATGCGCTGCTCTACCAACTGAGCTACCCCGGCAGAAGGGGCGGCATTCTAGTCGGCCACAGGGAGCGGCGCAATCATTGCGCGAGCCGGCGCTGCACCTCGTCCACATCGAGCCCGGAAGGCAGCGGTTTCAGGAACAGGTACAGGAATGCCGCCGCGAGCAGCGGCAACGCGCCGCCGCAGAACATCGCGAAGTCCCAGCCGCGCGTGTCGGCCAGCCAGCCGATCAGCGCTGGTCCGCTCGCCTGGCCCAGCGTACCCGCGAGCGAACTGCTGAAGGCGATCCCGGTGGCTCGCAGCCGGGTCGGAAAGAGCTCGGCGATATAGGCGAATTTCACCGCCGCGGTGCCAAGCAGGAAGATCGCCATGACCGAGAACGCCACCAGACTCTGTGCGTAGCTCTCGGACAGCCACAGGAATACCATGAAGAACAGGCTACCGAGCAACGTCCAGATGATCGTCGTCGTGCGGCGAGTCAGATAGAACTCGCCCACCCAGGCCGCAGCCAAGTAGCCGACCAGGCCTATCAAGTTGCTCAGGCCCACCAGCGTGGCGGTTCCTGCGATCTCGAAGCCGCGCTCTTCGTGGAAGTAAGTAGGCGCGAATATGAATGCGCCTCCATAGGCCACGACGAAGAAGTACTGCGCGAAAAACAACGTCAGCGTGCGCCGCCTCATACCGGGCACGAACAGTTCGCGGATGGACGCGCGCGATTCGTGCTCCTGCCGCGGTGCCAGCCGTGCCGACTCGCGCACTACCCGGCGAATGACGAAGACGAAGGGAATGCTGATCAGTCCCGTGAGAAACAGCACTCGCCAGCCATAGGACTGCAGCAGCAAGGCCGCTAACAACGATGCCAGGAACCAACCCACCGGATAGGCGATCTGCAGCAAGCCGGTCATCAACCCGCGGATCCGAGGCGGCGCCTCTTCCGCCACCAGCGCGCCAGTAGCGGGATATAGCAAGCCGCCGCAGGCGATGCTGCCAGCACGCGCCACCGCGAGCGGCACGAGACTCGTCGCCACGGCATGCGCTGTGACGAACAGCGACGATGCGATGGTACCGAACATGATCATCGTGCGCCGGCCGTAGCGGTCGGCCAGCAATCCCAGCCACACCAGACCGAGACCGCCAACAGCGAACGCGACACCTGTCAACAAGCCGATCTCGGTGCGCGTTAGCCCGAATTCAGCACGGATCAGCGGCAGCGCATAGCTCCATAACGCCAGATCCATCTGGCTGAGACCATAGGCGGCGAAGCTGACGAGCCACAGTCGGCGCGGGTAGCCACGCGTCAGCGCGATGACCTCGGCTGGTTTCAAACCACGTTACTTGTTAGAAGTGCGGCGCAGCCGAATGGTCAGATCGACGCCGACGACTTCGTAGCCGGGCGGCGGCGTCGGGAAACTGCTGAAGCTGACCTGTCCTGCGTCGACGTCGCTCCAGGTACCACCATCGGTATCGTGAAAGTGGTAATGCGGGTGGGTATTGGAATCGAACAGCGCGCGCTCATCGCCCGAGGCAACTTGCCTGATGAAGCCGTGCGCGGCGAGCAGATTGAGCGTGTTGTAGACCGTCGCCTTCGAAACCCGAGTGCCGGCCTGTTTGAGCGTGGCGATGATCTGCTCGGCCGTCAGGTGTTGCGGCGCTGCGAGCAGCAGTGCAGCGATGCGCAGGCGTTGCGCGGTGGGCCGCACGCCACGCGCGGCCAGACTTTCTGCGAGTCGGCTGCGATCGATCGGCGGCACGATCTGCGTGGTCATCGGCACAGTATAGCGAACTGCTCGCGCGCAACAGCCAAATCCACGCATTTGCGCTCGATTCGCCCGACTCCAAGCGCCGCGATGCGCACGACAATCTGCCACAGCGGGCATGGAGGTCGCGATGCGAGAGCTGAATGAGCAGCGTGCTGGCCGCTGCGGCGGCGTAACACTGGTCGAATTGCTGGCGGCACTGGCCATACTCGCCATACTCGTGACGGTGGCTGTGCCCGGTTTCCGGCACATGAGCCGCCGCGCGGCGGTGCTGGTGGCAACGCACGATCTGATGAGCGCCCTGCATGCCACGCGTGCCGCCTCGATTACGCGCGGTCGACCCGGCGTCGTGTGCCTTACGGGGGCTGACAACGTCTGCCTGCGCAGCACCGCCGACAGCGCAATCGGCTACCAGGCCTGGATCGATCAGGGTGGATCTCTGACGCGGCTCGACCCCGGCGATACGCTGCTGCTGCGTGCCCAGCTACCTGGCGAGCTGCAGCTGCGCGGCAGTCGCGCCAGTGTGACGTTCTGGCCGATCGCCCGCGCCGGCACCACCAACACCTTTTCCATCTGCGATCTGGCCACACTGGCACCGCCAGCGCAGGTGATCGTCAGCCAGTCGGGGCGACCCCGACTGGGCACTAGCAGCCGAGCGGCCAATTGTGGCTAGTCTGGCTATGCCTGCGCCGGCCCGGCATTCGCGCGTTTGCAGCATTTCACGGTCGTCGGCCGTGAGCTGCCGCTCGTCGGATCGACCGTCCTGCAGCGCTTCCAGGGCTACCCCATCGGCAGACATCAGGCAGACAATAGCTGTATGGGGAGTCAACCGTCATGCATGCATCCACACCGGCCGGCTAGGCAGCGACGCGGTGCGCAAGGCTTTACCTTGCTTGAGTTGATGTTCGCGATCGCCATCGCCGCCGTGATCATTGCGGTCGGGGCACCGAGTTTCACTGAATTCCGCCGCAACGCGCGGCTGACGAGTGTCGCCAACGACTTCCTGGCCGCTACTCAGCTGGCGCGCACCGAGGCGATCAAACGCCGCACCACGCTGTCGATCTGTCCGTCTGCCAGCGCCGGCAGTGCGGCGCCGGCCTGCGACGGCGCGGATTTCGGCGGCTGGATCGTTTTCGAGGACACGGACCGCAGCTGTACACGCGAGGCCGGCGAAGCGGTCGTCGGCGGCGAAGCGCCGATCAATGCTGCCGACGTGTCCGACAGCATGCGCGTCAACGCCCGCAGCAATGGCGCATGCGTGTCGATTGCCTCGACGGGATATGTGGATGATCGGGCTGCGCTGCCCTCGCTCACTCGGCTCGTCTACTGCGACGAACGCGGCACGGCTGGTGTCGGCGGCTCCAATCGTGCCGATGCCCGGGCGCTCGCGCTCGATCCGAATGGCCGCGCACGTCTGACGCGCGAAGCGAACGTGATCGCGGCCTGGGGAATCGGCTGCCCATGACGGCCCCAGCAGCACGACAGTCCGGTGTCAGCATGGTCGAGTCGTTGGTCGCCCTGCTGGTGCTGTCCATCGGCTTGCTTGGTATCGCGGGTCTGTTCGTCGACAACGTCAAGAACAGTCGCACGGCGCTGCTGCGCACGCAGGCGATCAATCTCGTGAGCGACATGGCGGACCGCATCCGCGCGAACAGCAGCGCGCAGGCTGCCTACGATACGGCCACCTACGGCGGCGCACCGGCCAAGCATGCCTGCGCGCCCGACAACGCAGCGGGTGGCGGCAATTGCAGCATCGCCGAGTTGGCAGAGGACGATCTGGGGCGCTGGGTCGACGCCGTGCGCGCCACCCTGCCCGGCACCACCGATGCCGATGCCGCAATGGTGGAGTACAACGCGCCGGCGAACCCCGGCCAGCCAGAGCAATACGTCATCACAGTGCGCTGGCTCGAGCCCGGTGCGACCGCCACCGACGACGACGCCACGGACGGCCGCTATCGATATCGCTCCACGGTAGTCATCATGCCGCGAGATCCCGTCTGATGCGCGCGCATGGTTTCAGTCTGATCGAGTTGTTAGTTGCACTGGCTATTGGCTCGATCCTGCTGGTTGGCGCCGTGTACGTCTACCAGAACGGCAGGCAGACCTACGCCATCAACGAGAGCGTCGCGCGTCTGCAGGACCAAGGTCGATATGTGTTCTCGGTGATCGAGCCGGAAATCGAGATGGCGGGCTTCTACGGCTTCACCAACACGGCAGACAGCATCGGCTTCGTGACGGCCGCCAATCCAGGTGCCGTGATACCGGCGGCGAGGCTGCGGCAGCAACCATTGCCGCCGCTGGCCGCAGCCCCGGTACCGGTGCCGGGCCTGCCGGCCGGCGCCCACGCTTGCGGGGTCAATTTCGCGGTCGATCTGCTGATGCCCGTCCAGGGCTCCGACAATGGCCTCGCGGCAGGCATGCCATTCACCTGCGCGCCGAGCGCGGTCGCCGGTGGTGCAGTCGCAGCGACCGACACGCTCACGATTCGGCACGCCGGATTCGAGCCGGTCGCGCCACGCGCAGGTCGGGTGCAAGTGTACGCCTCACGGCTCACCAGTCGCACCGCGCAACGCCTGTTTGCCGATGGCGTGGCACCGGGCGCGATCAACGCGGACAACCAGATCCGCGATCTCGTCGTGCGGTCCTACTATGTAGCTAACAACTCGGTCGACCGGCCAGGCTTTCCCGCGCTGCGCGTGAAGACACTTACGGAAGCCGGTGGTGCGCCGGTCTTTACGGATACCGAGGTAATTTCAGGCGTGGAAGACCTGCAGGTGCAGTTCGGCATCGACACCGGCGACTACGACAATGATGGCGTCGTGGATCCAGGGGCGGATGCCAATAACGACGGCATCATCGAGACCGACGGCCGAGCCACGCGCTACGTCAATCCAGACTTCCCCAACCTCAATCGATTTCAGATCGTGGCAGTGAGAGTCTGGATCCGGCTGCGCGCCGACCAAACCGAACAAGGCTACAGCGATGCCGGCCGACCATATCAATATGCCGACGTCAATTACATTCCGGCCGGGGACGAGGCACGCTTCCGGCGCGCGGTGATGTCGCGCACGATTTCTTTACGCAATGCCAGGGTGCTCTGATATGCCGCGACGCCTGCCGTTCGTCCACTCCCCGCCGCAGCGTCAAACCGGTGCTGCTCTCGTAGTGGGTCTCATCTTGTTGGTCGTCCTCACCATGCTGGCCCTTACCGGCACTAACACCTCGCGTACCGAGCTGGTGATGGCGCAGAACGAACAGTTTCGCAAGAACGCGGCGCTCGCCGCGAGCGCCGGCATCGAGCGGGCGATCGGCGCATTGGGCGCCGTTCCCGCAGTCCCGGGCGCACCGCCGACTGTCGTTGCGGATGTTGAACTCGTGCCAGGCGAAGCCGAGCGGTATACGACGACCAGCCGTTACGTCGGCGACGAATTGAACCTGCCGCAGTCGAGCGCCAATCGGTTCATCGGCCTGCACTACGAAATCGCCAGCGACGGCACCTCAGTACGTAACGCGGCGGACCGTCAATTGCAGGGCATCATGGTCGTCGCGACCTCGGGCGGCGCTGCCGGCGAACAGTCGGTCGGCCAGCTCGGTACGGGACTTCCTTGAGGCAGGCGGCGCGGACAGCGAGGACCACGGGTATGAAACGCTATGGAACACCAACCCTTACCGTGGCGGCGGGCCTTGCAATCGTGCTGGGCGGCAGTCTCACGGCAAATGCCAAGGATCGGGCGGCGCCCAAGGTGCCACCCACCACACTCAAGATCGTGGAACAATCGTTCGAGGCGACCACATCGCAGGTCGTACTGCCGAGCGGTGCTGTCGGCATACTTGTGGTCACACCTTGTGTCGGTTGCACACCAGTATCACTGACCTCGAGCGGGTCGACTCAGTGGTTAGTGGGTCAGGAGCCCGTCAGTCTCGCCAGTTTTCGGCAGCATCTGACGAAGTCGCCGCGCGCGCAGCTCGGCGTGTTCTTTTTCAAGGATCGCAGCGAGTTGAGCCGCGTCATCGCTACGGTCAATTAGACCGCCTGCACCGCTAAGGATTTCGACGCCATGAGTCAGTCTGCTTCGCCCTGGCGTGTGATACTCGCCGCCATTTTCCTGACGGGATTCTGTGGCACGCCCGCACTTGCCGACGACACGGAGATCTTCGTCGACCCGTCGGCTGCCGCAGGCATCCGGCCGAACCTGGTGCTGATTCTCGATACGTCGCTCAGCATGGAAGGTCTGGTCGATGTGCCGCGCTTGCCGTACGACCCCAATGGCAAATATCCCGGGCACTGTCGGCCTTTCACCACCTATGTCAGTTCCGGCAGTGGCGCGGCCGTGCCCGATTGCGCCGATGCAGCGACGCCCAGCATTCCCGATGCCGCGTTGAAATGCCGCGATGCCGTCGACAGCATTTCGCTGGCAGGTTTCTGGACGGGCGAAGCGCTGCAGTTCGATACTGGCTCTGCCACCTGGAGCGAGATGCCGCTGGCCGACCCAAATGCGGTGGTTGAATGCGAAGCGGATGCCGGCATACACGGCGAAGACGAGTCTTCGCCACGCCGATACGCGGCCAATGGCACGGCCACGCAGCCGTGGAGTGCGAGCGCCAGCGACGCCATCGCCTGGACCGGCCCAGTCGTCACACTGTACAGCGCTAACTATCTCAACTGGTTGACGGCCGCGCCTATCCCGGGGCAGATCAGCCGACTGAATATCGTCAAGGCAGTTGCCAAGCAGATCGTTGCGTCACTCAACAGCGCCAACCTCGGCATCATGCGTTTCAGCGCCAATGGTGGCGAGGGCGACGCCGCCGCCGAAGGCGGCATGGTGGTGCAGGAAGTGGTGGATCTGCGCACGGCGCGCGCCTCGGTGCTGCAGGTGATCGACAGCCTGCAAGCCAACGGTTCTACCCCGCTCTCTGAAACACTGTACGAAGCAGGCCAGTACTGGGCCGGACGCGCAGTCGACTATGGGCTGAACTCGCAGCGTGCTCCCGGCGTACCGCAACCCAGCGTCGCGGCGTCGCGCGACCCCGCCGATCCGGGCCGCTACAAGTCGCCCATCGAGTATCAATGCCAGCGCAACTACACCGTTCTGCTGACCGACGGCGAAGCGCAGGCTGACAACTCCGCGGATGACAAGATACAGACACTGCCTGGGTATGCCGCAGCAGTGGGCGGCGCTTGCACAGGCGAAGGCCAGGGGCGATGTCTCGATGAAATGGCGAAGTACCTGAATCGGGCCGATCTGCTCGCCGCCATGCCCAGTCAGCAAAACAGCCAGGTGTTCACGATCGGCTTCGGGCCCGACGTGACTGCATCGCCACAGCTGGTAGCCGCTGCGGCCGCCGGCGGTGGGCGCGCCTACAGCGCCGACAACATCGACGGCCTGACCACGGCGCTCCAGGACGTCGTTTCCACGGTGCTCGAAACAAGTTCTACATTCACGACGCCAGCCGTCGGTATCAATGCGTTCAACCGCACCCAGACGGTCAATGATCTGTACGTGTCAGTGTTCAGCCCGCGCGAGACATTGCGTTGGCCGGGCAATCTGAAAAAATATGCCATTCAGGATGGCGTGATCGTCGACGCGTTCGGTGCGAGCGCCGTCGATCCCAGCACCGGGTTCTTTCGCCGCGGCACGCAGAGTTTCTGGTCGACCACGCCGGACGAAGATCGCGTAACCGACGGCGGCGCAGCTTCGCGGTTGCCACCGCCGACGACGCGCAATGTGTATACCTACTTGCCGACCGTGGGTAACCGCAATCTCACTGCCGCCAGCAACGCGATGGTTGCCAGCAATGCAGGCTTGACGGATGCGGTGTTAGGCACTGGCGGCGTCGGCCCAACTCGCGAGCAAGTGATCGACTGGGCCCGCGGCGTCGATATCCAGGATCTCGATGCGGACGGCGATGTGACGGAAGCCGCCAAGCGCATGGGCGATCCGCTGCACGCCCGGCCAGCGCTCGTCTCCTACGGCGGCAGTATCGACACACCCGATGCCCGGGACGTAATCGTGCTGGTGCCGACGAACGACGGCGTGCTGCACGCCATCGATGCTCGCACGGGTAGCGAACTCTGGTCATTCGTGCCGCCGGAATTGTTGCCGCGATTGCGTCAACTGCTGGAGAATCGGCCAGCGAGTCCGCGCAGCTATGGCCTGGACGGCGACGTGCGCGTACTGAAGTTCGATCGCAACCAGAATGGCGTCGTCGAGCCCGGCGATGGCGATCGGGTGTGGGCTTACTTCGGCATGCGACGTGGCGGCCGAAATTACTACGCACTCGATATCACCGACCGCACCCGACCGCAGATGAAGTGGACCCTCGGACCGGCTCAGTTGCCGGATGTCGGTCAGACTTGGTCGACACCGGCGATCGCGCGGGTACGGATCGCCGGCGCCGCGCAGAACGGCGAGAACCTGGTGCTGATCTTCGGTGGTGGCTATGACGCTGGCCAGGACAATTACAGTTATCGACTCGACACCGTCGGCAATGGCCTGTACATGATCGATGCGGCCAGCGGTGCAGTGCTGTGGTATGCCGGTGGTCCGGGCGGCGCGGGTGCTCCCGATCTGGCACTGGCAGCGATGACTCATTCGATTCCGAGTCGGGTCGTGACGCTCGACAACGATGGGGACGGCTTCGCCGACCGCATGTATGCAGCCGATCTCGGTGGGCGTATCTGGCGCTTCGATATCTTCAATGGCCAGGGACGCAGCTCGCTGGTGACAGGTGGGGTGTTCGCGTCCCTCGGCGGCGCGGCGAGTGCTTCGCCTGCCAACACCCGGCGCTTCTACTATGCGCCGGATGTGGCCCTGATTCAGCGGCGCGGTGCCGAGCCCTATTACAATCTTGCCATCGGCAGCGGCTACCGCGGTCACCCACTCGATACCAGCGCGCAGGACCGCTTCTATTCCCTGCGGGACAAGAACCCCTTCGGCAAACTGTCTCAAGGGCAGTACGACGCCGCCACGCCGCTGTCGGAAGGCGACCTCATCGACGTTACCAATGATCCGGCTAACGCCGTTGTACCCACGACAGCCAGCGGCTGGCGGTTGGAGCTGCGGTTGAATGGCGGCTGGAGCGGCGAGAAGGTGCTGGCGGAATCGCTGACGGTCGGTGGCATCGTGCTGTTCCCCACCTACCAACCACAGCCGCCCTCGGCGGTCGATCCGTGCTCGCCGGCGAACGGCAAGAACCGTGTGTATGCGCTGGCCGTCGATACCGGCAGGCCGGCCATCGATTTCAATGACACGGCGGACGATGCACTCACCAATGCCGACTTGTTCACCAACATCAATCAGACCGGCATCGCGGGCGAAATTACGTTCGCTTTCGATGCCATTCCGCTTGACAGCCCGCCGCCGAATGATGCGAGTGATGGCAACAATGCTCGTCGGGTCGACGCGCTGGGGCGACGTGCGTTGTGCGTCGTCGGCGTCGAGTTGCTGCAGCGCTGCGTATTGCCGGGCAGCGTGATGCGCACGTTCTGGCAACGGGCGGCACCGAACTGATGCCGCGCTTGTGCAAGATGCGCGGCATCACGCTGATCGAGCTGATGATCGCGATGGTCGTGGTTGCGATTCTGGCGGCGATCGCGGTGCCGAGCTATCGGGCGTACCTGTTACGCGCGCAACGCACCGAGGCGCGCACGGCGCTGAGCCGGGTACAGGCGGCGCAGGAGCGCTTCCTGCTGCAGCAGAACCGCTACGCCACGGACGCGGAGCTGGAAGCCGCGCCGCCCGCCGGCCTGGGCCAGCCGCGCAATACCGAGAGCGACAAATACGCGATCTCCATCCAGAATGCCGCGACACCGACCGAGTACACGGTGACGGCCACGGCGTTGGCTGCCGGAGGCCAGCAGGACGACAGCAAATGCGCGCTCCTGCGTATCGATCACAACGGCATCAAGTATGCCGCCGACGCGTCTGGAACTGATTCAACCCGCGATTGCTGGCGTTGACGACGCGCTCAAGTCGTAGATTCCGCCGGATCGCGCGGCAGCTTGCGCAGTGTCTTGGGCAGCGTGAAGACAACATGCTCCTCACGCCCGACGAGGTCTTGCGGCACCTCTGCGCCCCACTCCCGTAAGCGCGCCACCACGCCCTGCACTAACGACTCCGGTGCCGACGCGCCAGCCGTCAAGCCGATGGTTTGCTTGCCCTGCAGCCATACGCGCTGCAATTGCGTGGCATCGTCGATCAGATATCCCGCGACGCCCGCGCGCTCGGCCAATTCCCGCAATCGATTCGAATTGGAACTGGTTTGCGAGCCGACGACCAATAGCATGTCACACTGGGTCAGCAGCAACTTGACTGCGTCCTGCCGGTTCTGCGTGGCGTAGCAGATATCCTCACGCCGCGGACTGGCGAGCGACGGAAACCGCCGTCGGAGCGTAGCCACGATGCTCGCGGTGTCATCCACTGACAGCGTCGTTTGCGTGACGAATGCCAGGCGCGACGGGTCCTGCACCTGCAATTGCTCGGCGCCAGCAAGGTCCTCCACCAGATACATGCGGCCGCCGTACGACTCATCGAAGCGACCCATCGTGCCCTCTACTTCCGGGTGATCACGATGCCCGATGAGCACGACCTCGCGGCCATCGCGGGCGTAGCGCGCTACCTCCATATGCACCTTGGTGACGAGCGGACAGGTGGCATCGAACACGTTGAGCGCGCGCCGCGCGCCTTCAAGCTCGACGGCGCTCGACACGCCATGCGCGGAAAATACGACCGTAGCCGCGTCCGGCACTTCATCCAGCTCATCGACGAAGACTGCGCCGAGCGCGCGCAGGCGACCGACGACGTGCACGTTGTGCACCACTTCGTGGCGTACGTAGATGGGCGCGCCGAACAATTCGAGCGCGCGTTCGACTATCTCGATCGCCCGATCGACGCCGGCGCAGAAACCGCGGGGATTCGCCAACAGCAGTTTCATCGTCGGCCGCGTCGGTGCTCGAGAAGAGCGTCGAAAAGTATCAGCGCAGCCCCCACGGTGATCGCGGAGTCGGCGACATTGAAGGCGGGGAAAAAGTGCTCGTTCCACCAGTGCGCAAGGATGAAATCGACGACGAAGCCGTGCTCCAGCCGATCGATCACATTGCCGAGCGCGCCGCCCATGATGAGCGCCAGCCCTGCGCTCAGCACCTTGTGGGCAGCGAGCGGCAGGCGTCGCAGCCAGACGACGATGGCGATCGACACACCGGTCGCCAGCGCCGTAAAGAACCAGCGCTGCCAGCCCCCGGCACCCGCCAGAAAGCTGAAGGCGGCACCCGGATTGTGGGCGCGCACGATATCGAGTACCGGCAGCAGCGGCCAGCGCTCGCCCAGCACGAAGTTCTGCTCGATCCATTGCTTGGTAATCTGGTCGGCGACGATCACGAACGCGGCGATCCACAGCCAGCGCGCGCCGCTCTGGCGCCAGTGTGCAGGTCGTGGTGGATCGTTGCTCATGCGAATCGCCGCTGTTCGCCGCTGCCGTCGACATTGGTGACGCAGCGACCGCAGATCTCAGGATGTGACGTATTCTGGCCGACGTCATCCCGATGATGCCAGCAGCGCACGCACTTTGGTTTGTCCGTGGCTGCCACCCGGATCCAGATACTGGAACCCGCCGCTTTGCTCGCAGTTTCAGCGAGCTTCGCATCGGCAGGCGGCGTCGCCACCACTTGGACTCTTGCAGCAGACGTGATCAGCAGGAAACGCAGCTCGTCGCCCAATGCCGAGATCTGGGCCCCTGCCGGCGCCAAGCAGTAAACGTCTGCCTCGGCCTCGAGCGGCGCACCTATCGTACCCGCTGTCCGCAGCAGTTCCAGCTCGCGCGCAATATCGGCCTTGAGCGCAATGAACAACGGCCAATCGATCACGCTTTTGGGCGCGTCTGGCAACACGTGCCAGGTCTCGAGAAAAACCGACGTGCCGCGCTTGCCGGGCAGGAAGCGCCAGATCTCCTCGGCCGTAAAGGAGAGGATAGGCGCCAGCCACCGCACCATCGCCTCGGCGATGTGGTACATCGCCGTCTGTGCCGAACGCCGCGCCAGGCTTGCCGTCGGTGTGGTGTACAGACGATCCTTGATGATGTCGAGATAGAAGCCACCCAGATCGACCACGCAGAAATTGTGGATTTTCTGGTAGATCACGTGGAATTCGTAGGCCCGATAGGCCACGAGGATCTCGTCCTGCAGCCGCTGCGCGCGGCCGATGGCCCACGCGTCGAGTGCTACCAACTCACTGGTCGGCACGGGCGCTGAGGCCGGATCGAAGCCATGCAGGTTGCCGAGCAGAAAGCGCACCGTGTTCCGCATCCGACGATAGGAGTCGGACATCCTCTTCAGGATCTCCTCCGACACGCTCATCTCGTTGGCATAATCGGTGGCCGCCACCCACAGGCGCAGCACGTCCGCGCCCAGCGTGCTCAATACCTTCTGCGGCGCGATCACATTGCCTAACGACTTGGACATCTTCCTGCCCTTGTCATCCACCGTGAAACCGTGAGTCAACACTCCTTTGTAGGGCGCGCGTTCATACAGCGCTTCCGACATCAGCAGCGACGAATGAAACCAGCCGCGGTGCTGATCAGATCCTTCCAGATAAAGGTCGACCGGCGCCGCCACCTCGGGCCGCGCTTTACCCACGCATTCGAACGACAGGCCCGAATCCGCCCAGACATCCATCACGTCCGTCACTTTCTCGTAGCGGGCGGCCTCGTCGCCCAGCAGCTCGACGGGATCGAGATCGAACCACGCGTCGATACCGCCGGTTTCGATACGCGCCGCCACCTGCTCGATCAATTCCAGCGTACGCGGATGCAGCTCACCAGTCTTGGCGTCGACGAACAACGGAATGGGCACTCCCCAGGTGCGCTGGCGCGAGATGCACCAGTCGGGGCGGTTTTCGATCATACCGAGGATCCGCTGCTCGCCCCACTCGGGCGACCAGATCACCTTGCGGATGTCACGCAAGGCGTGGGCGCGCAAGTTCTGCAGCTCCATACTGATGAACCACTGCGGTGTGGCCCGGAAGATGACCGGCGACTTGTGACGCCAGCAATGCGGGTAGCTATGCTGGTACGGCGCGTGCCGCAACAAACGGCCGCGCTCAGTCATCAATCGAACCAGCTCTGCATTGGCCGCATCGATCTTGAGACCAGCGACCAGCGGCGTATCGTCGAGGAAGCGCCCGTCCGCGCCCACCGGATTCTTCACTGGCAGGCTGTAGCGCCGCCCGACAACGAAGTCATCGTGACCATGGGCCGGCGCCGTGTGCACCGCTCCGGTCCCGGCCTCGAGCGTGACGTGGTCGCCCAAGATCACGGGGACCTGCTTCGGCAGAAACGGGTGTTCGAGCGCCAGATGTTCGAGCGCTTGTCCGACGAATTGCATCAAGACCGGTCCTGCCGTCAGACCATAGCTCGTGAGACAGGCCTCGCGCAGGTCGTTAGCCAGGATGAGATACTCCGTCGCGCCATCGCGCTCGACAGCGACCAGCGTGTATTCGATCTGCGGACCCAACGCAACCGCCTCGTTGGCAGGCAGCGTCCACGGTGTAGTGGTCCAGATCGCGAGCGATACGGGCGCGTCACCTAACACCTGGTCCGAGAGGCCGACGCGGCGCTCGAAGTCCCGTGCATCGACGACGCGAAACGCGACGTCCACCGCCTGCGAGGTCTTGTCTTCGTATTCCACTTCCGCCTCGGCCAGCGCCGAGCGGCAATCGAGACACCAGTGCACGGGCTTGGCGCCCTTGTACAGGTGACCGTTCTTGATGATCGCGCCTAGGGCCCGGACCTGCTGTGCCTCGTAGGCCGGATCCATGGTGAGATAGGGTCGATCCCAGTCACCCAGCACGCCCAAACGCTTGAAATCCTCGCGCTGCAGATCGATCTGGGTGTGTGCGAACTCACGACAAGCTGCGCGAAAGGCTTTGGCATCGAGCTTCTGCCCTGGACGGCCGTGCTTTTTCTCGACCGCGAGTTCGATCGGCAGGCCATGACAATCCCAACCAGGGATGTAGGGCGTGTCATAGCCGTCAAGCGCATGGGACTTGACGATGATGTCCTTCAGTATCTTGTTGACGCAGTGCCCGATGTGGATCGCGCCATTGGCATACGGCGGGCCATCGTGCAGCACCCAGCGCGGCCGCCCGCGAGACTGCTCGCGCAGTTGCCCGTAGAGATCCGCAGACTGCCATGCGGCCAGCGTCTCCGGCTCGCGCCGCGCCAGATCCGCCTTCATCGGAAATGCGGTCTGCGGCAAATTGATTGTCTTCTTGTAGTCGATCACCAAGGGTCCGTGCGTTAGAGCTGTACGAGGGTGCTTAGGGTATCAGGCCGCGAGGATACGACGCGCATCGGCCGCATCGAGGTGCATTTGTGCCACCAACTGCTCGAGGGACGGGAAGTTTTCTTCATTGCGCAACTTGGCGATGAACTCGACCTCGAGCTCTTGGCCATACAGATCGCCATTGAAGTCGAACACGTGCGCTTCCAGCAATGGCTGCTCCCCGCCGACCGTCGGGCGCGTGCCGAGACTGGCGACGCCATTTCGCGCAGCCGCCGACGGCGCCATGCCGTGCACCCGCACTGCAAAGATGCCGGCGAGCGGCGCGCGGCAACGTTCGATGCGCAAATTGGCGGTGGGATAACCCAGCTTGCGACCGAGCTGCTCGCCCTGCACGACCCGCCCTCGCATCGTATAGGGCCGGCCTAACAAGCGTGCTGCGCTCCGGAAATCGCCGGCCGCAAGTGCGGCGCGGATGACGCTGGAACTCACTCGCGATTCGCCCCTGAGGACCGGCGGCAAAATGTCGACGGCAAATCCTTGCTGTTTGCCGGCCTGCTGCAGCACCGCAGCTGTGGTGGCACCACCGCGGCCGAATCGAAAATCGTGACCGACGACTACCGCGCTCGTCGCGAAATCGCGCGCCAGCAACTCAATGAAGCGCTCGCCGGGCATGCTGCGCAAACTGTGGTCGAAGCGCAGCACGCACAAGCTACTGAGCCCGGAACGCTGCAACAGACGCCAGCGCTCGCGCAGACTCGTCAGGCGCGGCGGCGGCTCGTCCGGTGACAGGAACTCGCGCGGCATCGGCTCGAACGTGATCATCATCGCGGGGCGCGCGAGACGCGCTGCCCAGTCCAGCGTGCGCGCGACGAGCGCCTGGTGACCGAGGTGCAAACCATCGAAGGCACCGATCGTCACGACCGCGCCGCGATGCCTCGCGGCCAGGTTGCTCAGCCCTCGAATGAACTCCACGCGATAGACCTATAGCGACGCGACAATAGCCGTCACAAAAACGACGAGTATAGCGAAGCTCAAACCTGCACACCCGAACGGACATGGTGCGCACGCATGCCGGTGAGGAACAACGCTCCGAAGTACAGCGCTGCGGCGGCGACTATGCAGCCCGCGAGCCGTGCGGCACGTTCGAGCGGCGAGGCGGCGGTCCAGCTTGCGAGGCTGCCGCCGAGCCAAAGCAGCAGGCCGGCCATCGCTGCATTGGCCGCCAGCACGCGTAGCAACAGCGCCGGCCAGCCGGCGCGCGGTGCGTACACGCCGGCGCGCTTGAGGCCGCGCCACAACAGGAACGAGTTGAGCGCAGCGCCCGTACAAGTCGCGGTCGCGAGCAGCACGTGCGGAATCGGAAATCCCGCCCAATAGGCCGGCAGCACCACGAACACGTTGATCGCCATGTTGACGCCCAGCCCGATCAGGGCGACGCGTACGGGCGTCTTCGTATCCTGGCGGGCAAAGTACCCCGGCGCCAGCACCTTGACGAGACTAAAGGCTAACAAGCCCCACGAGTAGGCCATCAACGCATAACTCGCCATCAGCACGTCGCGCTCGCTGAAGGCGCCGTAGCCAAAAATGGTCGCCGTCATCGGGCCCGCAAAGACCAGCATCGCGACCGCGGCGGGCGACGCCAGCACGAACACCAGCCGCAGCGCCCAATCGAGTGTGTTGCTGAATTGTTCCGGCGCAGCTTCTGCATGGTTCTTCGACAGGCCCGGCAGGATCACCGTGGCGAGCGCGATGCTGAACACCCCGAGCGGGAACTCCATTAGCCGATCGGCAAAGTACAGCCAGGCAATGCTGCCGGTCATCAGAAAAGATGCGATCAGTGTATCGAGCAGCAGACTCACCTGCGCCATCGACGACCCGAGTATGCCGGGCAACATCAGCTTGCCGATGCGCCGCACACCCTCGGCCGCCGGTCGCCAGCGCGGCACGCGAAACAACCCCAGTTTCATCACCGCGGGTACCTGCGCCAGTAATTGCAGTACGCCACTGACGAACACGCCGATCGCCAGCGTCACGCCCGGATTGCGGGTATGCGTGGCGATGAAGAGCGCGAACACGATCATCACCACGTTCATGATCACCTGCGTGATCGCGGGCAACGCGAACTTGCCATAACTATTGAGGACGCCCGACAGCAGCGCGGTGAGCGAAATGAAGAACAGGTAGGGGAACGTCCAGCGCAGCATCTCGACGGCGAGCTCGTACTTGCCGTCGGTCTGCGCAAAGCCCGGCGCAAACAGCAGAATGATCGCTGGCGCAGCGATCACGCCGAGCAGCGTGACCACGAACAGCAACACGCCGAGCGTGCCTGCCGTGCCCTCGACCAGCTCGCGCACCTCATCCTGCGTGCGCCGAATGCGGTACTCGGACACCACCGGCACGAAGGCCTGCGAGAACGAGCCTTCCGCAAACAGGCGACGCAGGAAATTGGGGATCTTGAAGGCGACCAGAAAAGCGTCCATTAGGGCGCCTGCGCCGAACGCCTGCGAATAGACCATGTCGCGCGCCAGGCCCGTAATTCGCGAGATCAGCGTCATGGCGCCCACGACGCTGGTGCTCTTGAAAATGCCGCGACTCATCGCTGGAACGGAGACCCCGAAGTCGTTGATATCTGGCGGAAATCTCCGCAATCCGCCGCACTATACCCGAGCCGCCGGCGCGCCGACGGATCGACGTTGACAAGCTGCGGACGCGTTAGCAAACTACGCGCCCTTTGCGCCCCGGAGTAACTGTGGCTAATACCAAATCGGCCGAAAAAGCCGCTCGCCAAGCCGAGATTCATCGCGTCCGCAATGTCACGCTGCGCTCGCGCATGCGCACGGCGCTGCGCAAGGTCGCCGACAGCGTCGCGGCGGGCAACAAGACTGAGGCCGCTGCCGCCTACAAATCTGCCGTGCCGGTGATCGACTCCCTGGTCAACAAGCGAGTCATTCATCGCAACAAGGCCGCGCGTCACAAGAGCGCCCTGTCCGCACGCATCAAGGCGATGAACTAGCTGAGCGAGCGCTTGCGCGGCGCCCGTTTGGCGGCCGGCCGCGCGTTCTTGGTCCGCTCGGCGACCGCCGGCTTCTTGGACCGCGCCTTGGTTTTTTCCAGCCGCTTCTTGGCTACCCTCGTACGCGGGGCGACAGCCATGCGGACATCGGCAGGCAAATCGGCGCCTTCGAGAAACCGCATCACGGCGGCCGCTAATTCGCGCGTACCGCGACCCGTTGCCCCCGAGATCAGGAACCAGGGCCCGGCATAGCGTAGCGCCCGCACGATCTCGAGCGCACGGGCCTCTGCCTCCTCCGGCAGCATCAGATCGCTCTTGTTGATCACCAACCAGCGCGGTTTGCGCGCGAGCGCCGCATCGAACTTCGCGAGTTCGCCCGCGATGGCGCGCGCATCCGCGACCGGATCTGCCGCCGGGTCCGGCGGCAGCATGTCGATCAAATGCAGCAGCACGCGGGTGCGCTGCAGATGCCGCAGGAACCGGATCCCAAGGCCCGCACCTTCCGCAGCGCCCTCGATCAGCCCTGGAATATCGGCCATCACGAAGCTGCGATGCTCCCCCACATAGACGACGCCCAGGTTGGGAAACAGGGTGGTGAACGGGTAGTCGGCAATCTTGGGCTTCGCGGCTGACAATGCGCTGATCAGGGTGGATTTGCCCGCGTTTGGCAGGCCCAGCAGCCCGACGTCGGCGATCACTTTCAGCTCGAGCTCGAGCGTGCGCTCCTCGCCCGGCAGGCCGGAGCCGAACTGCCGTGGCGCGCGATTGACGCTCGATTTGAAGCGTTGATTGCCCCAGCCGCCCTTGCCGCCCTTGGCAACCATGATCTGCTGACCGGGAGCCGTGAGGTCTCCCAGCGTCTCGTCGGTTTCGATATCCCGCACGGACGTGCCCACTGGCACGATGATGTGCAGATCCTTGCCGCCGCGCCCGAAACAGTCGCGACCGCTGCCACCCTCGCCGTTCTCGGCGCGAAACGTTTTGGCGATCCGAAAGTCGGCCAGCGTATTGATGCCCTCGACAGCGCGCAGATAGACACTGCCGCCATCGCCGCCGTCGCCCCCATCGGGACCCCCAAACGGCACGAACTTCTCACGACGGAAACTGATCGAGCCCCGCCCGCCCTTGCCGGCCTGCACCTTGATGCGCGCTTCGTCGACAAATTTCATGACAGTGGTTTCATCGTGGGTGGACGGAAACGAAAACCCCGGCGCACGGCCGGGGCTTTAGCAGCAGGCTCGCCCCAGCCGGGCGCACTGGCTATTCGGTGATGACGTTGACGAAGGTACGCTGTTCTGCGCCCTTCTTCTGGAAATGAACGCGGCCATTCTTGAGCGCGAACAACGTGTGGTCTGTGCCGAGACCCACGTTCACGCCAGGATGCATCTTCGTGCCACGCTGACGAACAAGGATGTTGCCCGCCAGAACTTCCTGGCCGCCGAACTTCTTCAGGCCGAGGCGTTTGCTGTGGGAGTCGCGACCGTTACGGGTACTGCCGCCTGCTTTCTTGTGTGCCATGGTTCAAGTGCTCCGTTCAGCTGGCGATATCGGTAACTTTGACGCGCGTGTACATCTGGCGATGAGTGCCCTGCCGCAGGTAATGCTTGCGGCGGCGAAACTTCACGATCACCTTCTTGTCGCCCTTGCCGTGCTTCTCGATCGTGGCCTTCACCGCGCCACCCGCGATCAGCGGCTTGCCGACGGTGATCGCATCGCCATTGCCGATCAGCAGCACCTCGTTGAATTCCACGGTGGCGCCCGGCTCCGCGTCGAGCTTCTCGACGTCGAGGACCGTGCCTTTTTCAACTCTATATTGCTTGCCACCTGTGGCAATGACCGCGTACATGATCGTTATCTCCGGCGACGCACCGCGCGCTGCGTCATCATGACGCCATACGTGCGAAAGGTCGCGCATTCTACGCACGCCTCCAGGCAGGGTCAAACGGTGGATTTATATTGCCAATCAGCCACTTACAGAGGCCAAAAACCGTGGCCGCCGCTCTGGTGGTCCGCTAGGATGCCGCTCCACCCTTAGCTTGCCTCAAGAAATACATCGCAGAACATGACGCTCGAGGACATTCGCTCGCTCGTTCAGACCGATCTCGACGCGGTCGATTCGATCATTCGAGCCCGCTTGAAGAGCGCCGTGCCACTCGTGGACCAGGTGGCCGAGCACATTATCGCCGGTGGCGGCAAGCGGCTGCGGCCGCTGTTGTGCGTGTTGGCCGGCCGGGCCTGCCAAGGCGAACCCGGCGCCGCCGCCGCGCGCAAGCGCGCCATTGCAAGGGATCGGCATCTTGAAGCCGCCGCATTCATCGAGTTCATCCACACAGCCACGCTGTTGCACGACGACGTCGTGGACGGCTCGTCCAAGCGCCGCGGTCGCGCTACGGCGAACAACGTGTTCGGCAACCAGGCCAGCGTGCTGGTAGGCGACTTCGTCTACTCACGCTCGTTTCAGATGATGGCCGCCGTCGGCAACAAGCGTGTCATGGAAATCATGTCGGACGCCACCAACGTCATCGCCGAAGGCGAAGTGCTGCAGCTGATGAATGCGCACGACCCCGAGACCACCGAGCAGCGCTATCTCGAAGTGATCTACCGCAAGACCGCCCGCCTGTTCGAGGCCGGCGCGGAAGTGTCCGCCGTGTTGGCTGGTGCACCCATTGCCCAGCAACGCGCCCTCGCCGCCTACGGCAAGCACCTCGGCACCGCTTATCAGTTGTTAGATGACGTGCTCGATTACAAGTCCGATCCCGCCACGCGCGGCAAGAATCTGGGCGACGATCTGGCCGAGGGCAAACCGACGCTGCCGCTGATCCACGCGCTGCGCAACGGCAATGACACGCAGCGCGCGACCATCCGGCTCGCCATCGAGCAAGGCGGTCTCGCTCAGCTCGGGCCGATCGTGGCTGCCATCGAGAGCACCGGTGGTCTCGAATACACAGCCGACTTGGCCACCAGCGAAACCGAGGCCGCGCTCGCAGCGCTCGCAGCGCTCCCCGAGTCGCGGTATCGCAAAGCACTGGCGGATCTCGCCCGGTTTGCGCTCGAGCGGACGAATTGAGCCGGTTGCGGCGTGTAAAGCACTGCGCTGGCGGACCGGGCTCCGGTGCCGTTTGAATCCCCCCCCGCGCTTCGCTATGCTGCGCCCCCCTTCCTGGGGACGCACGCGGCCCTTTGGGCCACAGATTCGGGGTGTAGCTCAGCCTGGTAGAGCACTACGTTCGGGACGTAGGAGTCGAAGGTTCAAATCCTTTCACCCCGACCAATTTACGAAGGTCTGTTCCGGACACATGGGTAACGGATTATTCCGGAGACATGGGTAACACTTTAGCACCGAAGGGATTGGGTGCGCATTCGACGCGCCCGCTTTGGTGATCGAAGAAGCCGAGGTCGTAGTGCATGAAGCTGATGAGCCAGACGTTTTCGGCGACTTCGGTGATGCCGACATCCTGGCCGGCGAAGGCGCCGCTGAGGTTGATTTTCCGTTTGCCGATGCACAGTCGCCCGCATCGCGTGACGGTGACGATGCGATCATGCAAAGGGTAATCGAGTTCGGGCAAGCCGCTGTAGGGACGCGGTGAAGGTCGATACAGCTCAGCCGGGTAGCGCATGTTGATCGCCTGATGCGGGCGCTCGCGGTTGTACTGGTCGATGAAGTGATCGAACTTGGCTTGCTGCTGCAGGAAGTTCTTGCCTGGCGGCTTGGTCGCTTCCTGCTTGAGCGTCAGGTGCATACGCTCATGTCGGCCGTTCTGCTGCGGGTGGGCGGGCTTGATGCGTTCGATCTCGATCCCTAAGCGTAACCACCACACGGAGAGTTTGCTCAGGCCGAAGAAGGCGCTGTTGCTGGCGAACGGTGTGCCGTTGTCGCTGCGGATGGCGCGTGGCAGGCCAAACTCCCGGAAGACCCGTTCAAACACGGTGAAAGCGTAGACTGCTTTGGTCGTGGCGAGCGCATCGCAGGCCAACAGATAGCGGCTGGCGAAGTCAGTGATGGTCAGCGGGTAACAGTAGCGGCGGTCGGCGAGCATGAACTCGCCCTTGTAATCGGTGCACCACAAGTCATTGGGATCCGAGGGGCTGGATAAGCCGGTTCCCTGCGCCTTGAAAGTGGCGCGACGGCGACCCCTGCTCACCAAGCCGTGGCGATCGAGGACGGCGTGCACGGTGCTGATGGCCGGTAGACTGACGCCCAGATCGCCATAGCGGCGGCGGATCTTCTCGCGGATCTTCGGTGCTCCCCAGCTCGAATGCTCCTTTTTGAGCTGCACGATCAGCGACTCGATCTGAAATGGCAGGCGATTTGCCTGCCGATAAGGACGCCGGGAGTGATCGGTGAGCCCTTGCAGACCGCAAGCCTGGTAGCGCGCAAAGATCTTGTAACCGGTCTTGCGCGAAATATCGAACTCGCGGCACAGGCCGGCCATCTTCTCGCCCTCAAGCAATCGGGCCACGAACCGCAAACGCTCGTCCATTTTGCAACACTCCTGCCACGGCATTTGCGTCTCCCGCAAATGCCGGAAAGTGTTACCTATGTGTCCGGAACGATGTGTAACCTATCTGTCGATAAGCGCAGAATCGAGTCTTGGTAGGCGATCGAGCCGCAGCGTCGACGTTCGGCTACGATACGCACTCCGTAAAACCACACGTGCATCGCCAACTATGGAACTCACCAATCTTGAAACCGTGCCCGGCAAGACGATCGTCAGGCACCTGGGTCTCGTGCAAGGCTCAACGGTACGCAGCAAACACGCCGGCCGCGACTTGATGGCCGGCCTGAAAAACTTCGTTGGCGGTGAGCTAAAGGCCTACACCGATCTGTTGAATGAGTCGCGCGCTGAAGCAATCAACCGCATGGTTGCCCAAGCGCGCGCTGTGGGCGGCAATGCGGTCGTCAATGTGCGGTTCTCGACGTCCAATATTGCGGCCGGTGCAGCCGAGGTCATGGCCTACGGCACGGCGGTCGAGGTGCGCTGACCGATGGAACTGCTGCTGCAGCTCGGCTTCGTTGCGTTCCTGCTGCTGATCGGCTGGTCGATCGGTGGGGCGACGGAGCGGCGGCATTTCAGCGCACTCGCCAAGCGCGAGGCGGAGCTGCGTGACATTCTCGTGTTCAACGAGCGGCGACCACCAGAGGGCATCGCGTTTCGCAACGCGACGCTCGTGATGGGTTCGGTCGTGATCGGCGAGGACTATTTCAAGCGGTTCGCGGCGGGCCTCAGGAGCTTTTTCGGCGGCACATTGCGCATGTACGAATCGCTGATGGATCGCGGCAGGCGCGAAGCGATCGTGCGTATGAAGGAAGCCGCGCGGCGTCAGGGCGCCACGATGGTGTTCAACGTGCGCTTCGAAACTTCGTCGCTGTCGGCCGATGCGGGCGATCGCTCGGGCGTCTTTTCGGCCGAGTTCATCGCCTACGGTACGGCATTGGTCCGACGCTGAGCCCACGGGCACCGCCCCTTGAGCTACGAAAACCCGCAGGTTCCGCACGATGTGAACGTGGCCCGCGGCAGTCACCTGCTCGAGTTCCTGCGGCTCGGTGCGGGCGTTGCGCTAGTCTTCGGCATGGCGGCAGCGGTGCTCTATTTTGCCGGCGGCCAGCTCGCGCGTTTCATGCCATTCTCGTGGGAGCGGAGCTGGGTCGGCGAGCGCGTCATCGGTATCGAAGCCGTCGAACCCGCGGACGCCAAGGCAGACGCCGACGCGGCACAGATCAGCGAGTACCTGCAGCGGCTAACGACCCAGCTGGCGGCTAGCATGGATCTGCCGAACGACATGGTGGTGCAGACACACTACAGCAGCATGGCTGTGCCGAACGCTTTCGCCACGCTCGGCGGGCACATCGTCATCACGCGCAAACTGTATGAACTGATGCCGAGCGAGAACGCACTGGCGATGGTACTTGCGCATGAAATTGCCCATGTGAAGCATCGCGATCCGATCGGAGCGCTCGGTGGGGCCGCGTCGCTGACGTTGCTGCTGGCGCTGGTCAGCGGCGACGCCAGCAGCCTGGGCCCGGAGCTTGCCATGCTGGTGCAACGCGGCTATTCACGCGATGCGGAACGACGCGCGGACAGCGCAGCGATAGCCGCGCTGCGAGCCTACTACGGTCATGCCGGCGGTGCCGCGGCGGTATTCGAGCAATTGTCAGCTACGCGCGCCAGTGGGCGCTTCGACGCCCCGACCCTGCTCGCAACACACCCGACGGATACCGAGCGCATAGCGCACCTCGAGAGCGCCGCACAGGGCTGGGACGCCGCGAGCGAACCCTTGCGTCCGCTCGCGGTTCCTATTCTCAATCAAGGAAGGTGACGACACCGCTGGAGATGTCGTGCATCGCCCCGACCACCTTCAGAGGCGTGGCTGGCACCCTTCACTGCGCCGCACTCTGTATGGCCCAGGACGACAATCGGCCTGGAGCCGGCCGCCGCGGCGAACTCCATGCCAGGCGACGACTGGAGAAATGCACTGGCGTGCATCCTCATGTTGTAGACCAGAACGAGGCTCATTCCAGTTACGATGGCCAACAGGTGGCGTTACCTGAAATCACCGTCTGGTTTGCGACTACGAGTCCCGCCGGTGAGATGAACTTAAGGGTGTGCCAGGAGGTCGACATGAAGATGGATTCCAGCAGCAAGCATTGGCTGATCGCAGGCGCGATCGTCCTCGTTGTAGGCTCGGCAGGCTATTGGTACTGGCTGACGCGCCCGAGTGAACCAGAATCTGTTACCACCAATGAGGCTCCGGCTGCGCCTGCCTCGCCGTCGGTGCCGCAATACCCTATCGAAGCGAACAACGCCGTAGCTACGTTCGAGCCGTTGCCGAGCCTTGCCGACAGCGATTCCGTGTTCGTTGCCGCGCTGGAGTCTTTGCTGCCATCTGGCAGCGCCAAGCAGCTGCTGCAGCCCGAGAACGCGATCCGCCGCTGGGTCGTTACGATCGATGCCCTGCCGAAGAGCAGCATGTCGCAACGCCTCCGGCCCGTGAGCCGACTCAACGATACAGTTGCCGCTGAGGCCACCGGGGACGAGTACCTGCTGGCGCCTACAAACTACGCACGCTATGAGCCCTACCTCGCGCTCGCGGAGCAGATCGACCCGCAAGCAGCAGTCGGGGTATACCGCCGCTTCTATCCCCTGTTCCAGCAGGCCTACGCCGATGTGGTCGATCCCGCCGGCTATTTCAACGACCGGTTGGTAGCCGTGATCGATCACTTGTTGGCAACTCGGGAAGTCACTGCGCCGATTGCGCTCGTGAGGCCCAGTGTCATGTATCAGTTCGCCGATCCTGCGCTGGAAGCCCTCTCGGTCGGGCAAAAAATGATCATCCGGATGGGACCGGAGAATGGCCGGCGCGCGAAGAACATTCTGCGCGCGCTGCGCGTGCAGTTGGCGAGCAGCCCTACGCCAGAATTGCCGACCGACTAGGTAGTCAATTACGCCTGGGCGGGATAGCTGTTAGACCAGCCCAGAATGGCTGCGGCCCGCCGACCGGGCCCCGGCGGGCAGCCGATTCGACGTTTCTCCTGGCCGGCTTTGACCTTGGCCATATTCGGGATTATGGTTAGCGGGCAAGGGAAGCACGCTGACCGAGTCCGGCGCAGCGGCTGCGCGCAATCAAAGAAGAACAGCCTCGCGGGCAACAAGGCAGTAGTTAAACAACTCGATAGCAGGGGAGACGACGATGTCACTGAGCAAGAAACTCGCGGCGGAATTCATTGGTACGTTCTGGCTGGTGTTGGGCGGTTGCGGCAGCGCCGTACTGGCGGCCGCGTTTCCGCACGTCGGTATCGGCCACGTCGGCGTGTCGCTGGCGTTTGGCCTCACGGTGCTGACGATGGCCTATGCCATCGGCCATATTTCCGGCTGTCATTTGAACCCGGCTGTATCGTTCGGCCTGATGATTGGCGGACGGTTTCCGGCCAAAGACCTCGTACCGTACATCATTGCGCAGGTGCTGGGCGCAATCGCTGCGGCGGCCGTGTTGCTGTTCATCGCGAGCGGCCAGACAGGCTTCGACCTGGCCGCGGGATTGGCCTCGAATGGTTATGGCGAGCATTCGCCGGGCAAGTACACCTTGGCATCCGGGTTCGTCACAGAAGTTGTGATGACCATGATGTTTTTGCTCATCATCCTGGGGGCTACTGACCGGCGCGCGCCAGGCGGCTTTGCGCCGATCGCCATCGGCCTCGGACTGACGCTGATCCATCTGATCAGCATTCCGATCACTAACACCTCGGTGAATCCGGCCCGCAGCACGGGTCCGGCAATGATGGTTGGTGACTGGGCGGTCGATCAGTTGTGGCTGTTCTGGGTCGCGCCCCCGATTGGCGCGGCTATTGCGGGCGTCATCTATCGGACACTTTTCGAACGCGATTGACGCGACCGGGAGAGCCCCGAATCCGGGCCCTCCCGTGTCCCGGCCTATGCCAGTCGTACTACTTCGATCTGACGGTCAGCGGCGCCGTCAGCTCGACAGCCATCACGGTGCCGGCTGCTAACGAGACGTCGCCGCCCGTCTTCTTGGCCGCCAATGCACCGGCAGCTCCGCCGAGAATGCCACCGATGATCTTGCCCTTGTCGCCGTCGACCTGATGGCCGATCACAGCGCCTGCGACAGCGCCACCTGCGATCTTGGCGGTATCGCGTGCGGTCTCGCTCTTGCCGACCTGATCGAGCTTGCCGCGGAACGTGACGGTGGAGCCATCACCCGTATCGACCTGATCGAAAACGATACCAAGCGTGGGGGTACCACCAATCTTCTTGCTGCCCGATACGACCTCGGTAACTGACCCTTGGATTGGCGTGCCGGCAGCCAGCGCAACCTTGCCGTCGACCATGACATCCGAGGTCAGCCGACCATCCACTCGATCGCCGACCGTCGCGGTCTTGGTGCTGAGCGCGTTGACCAGTTCGATCGACAACTGCGTGCCGCTCGGCACGACCAGCGGGGCACGCGGCACTGGCGCCGCAGCGGGCGGAGCAGTTTGCGCAACTTGTTGTTTGGGCGGCTTGGCGGCTGTGACCTTCGGTGCCGCGCGGGCGGCCTTCTCTTTGGCGGCCAGCTCCGCCTCGCGCCGCGCAACGTCAGCCTCACGCTCCTTGAGCGCAAGCGACGCTTCGCGCTCGGCGAGCTCGGCCTCCTTGGCGGCAAGCTCGGCGGCCTGCGTTGCAGCGGCATCGGATTCGCTAGCCGTACTGGCGTCCTCTGCAGACGCAACGTCCGTGGTCGCACTCGCGGTCGTCGTGTCGGTTGCGAGCTCGGCTTGCGCAGTCGGTGCCGACGACTGACCGCAGGCCGACAGTGCGATGACGGCGGTCAACAACACACCAGCCTGAGCGAACGAGGGAATCAACAATGTTTTCTTCACGAGCAAGAATCTCCTTGGTTCCGAATTTGTGTTCATTATGCACCACTACGCGGACGTCCAGTGACTGTCTGCACTAACAGACGACGAGATAGCACCTGTCGCGCTAGGTAATTACCGAGATGCGACATGATTCGCAGACAGGCGCCCGCATAGTTAGAAACAGCTTGCAGACCAAGGTTTGACGCAGATGACGCACAGAAGTTCGAGTGGGTCAGCACGAGTGATTGCTGGCCGCATTCGTGCGAACCGCTCGCCATTCTCTGCAGCGCCTGCGCAACCGTTGCTCCCGCCGCCGATCGGGCTCGCGGTGCAGTGCTGCAAGACAGCCCAACCTGCCCTGAGCTCGTGCGCATCGCCGGCGAACGTCCAGCGCATTCCGTACGCCTGGACTGTTCCTTTGCGATCGGTCGTCACGAAGTCACGGACGCCCATCCGGCCTCCTGCCTCAGCTACGACGACATTGCGGAAGCCTCAGACCGACGCACTCATATTGATACCGTCGCAGGGTTGTAAGCCCAGATGCCGAGAGTTTCCGCGGTCATGTGCCGGTCGCGATGATAGTGCTCACTCCGGCCCGAATGATAATTGAGTGCAGCCTCGCGCGATTTCTGTGCGACCCACGCGGTGCGTGCGTGGCGCGCATCGAAGTACCGCTGCAGCGCCACGTCGATTGTTTGAGAACACTCGAACGCGCGCGCGAGCACGACAGCGTCTTCAATCGCCATAGCCGCGCCTGAGCCCAGAAACGGCAGCATCGGATGCGCTGCATCACCCATCAAGGTCACACGGCCGCGGGTCCAAGCTGGCAGAGTCGGGCGATCGCACAACGCCCATTTGAAGAGAGCGCCGTGCGGCGTGGCACGAATGATCGTGCCGACATCCGGGTACCAGCCTTGGTATTCCTGCAGAACTTCAGCCACGGTCGCCGGAATCGACCAGCCCTCCTCGCGCCAGCCATCACGTTGGGCGAGCGCAACGAAGTTGACGACTCGTCCGCCGCGAATTAGATAGCGCGCAAAACTGCGATCGGGGCCAGTCGATAGACACGACGGCGGGTCGATGATCCCGGCCGGCAAGCGGTCGAAAGGCACCAGTCCACGGAACGCGATATACCCGGTAAAGCGCGGCTGATCCGGGCCGAAAATAGCAGCACGCACCGCGGAACGGACGCCATCGGCGCCTATCACGACAGCAGCCTCACAACGAGTGCCGTCCACAAACTCCATCGCGACGCTCGCACCCGCGTCACGGAGCCCCTTGAATTCGCAGCCGAGCTGAATTGCATCAGGATCATTGGACAAGACCTGCGCCACCAGTGCCGCGTGCAGGTCGGCTCGATGAATGTGATAGTAAGGTGCGCCAAATTTCTCCAGCATCTCCGGGCCTCGCGTCAGGGAGATCATCAGCTCGCCCGTCTGCCAGTGCTTTACGCAACCGCGACCCGGTGCCATGCCATCGCGGGCCAGTGCCTCTGTCAGCCCCGCGAACTGCAGGGCATGCGTCGCATTCGGCGCCACTGTCAGCCCCGCGCCCACCTCGCCGAGCACCGCAGCCTTTTCAAAGATAAGCGGCCGGAAGCCGAATCGCTGCAGCGTGCAGGCCGCTACCAGACCCGACATGCCGGCTCCGACAATCGCAATTCGGTCATCCTTGCCAAACATGCTCGACGTCCCCCAGTTCATTGATCGGCATGGTACGAAACAACCAGCTCGGCCGCTGCAGTCAAATCGGTATCATGGACGGCATGGGAGTCTGCGCACGATCGGCGACACGCGCCTGGGACTGGCTGCTGTTCGCGAGCGTCACCAGCATCCTGCTGCTGACCCTCTATCCCTACGATTTCCGCAATGTGTCCTACGTCGCCAACTACCCCGACATGCCGCCGGCCGCGGACCCGAGTTGGTGGAGCCTGTTGGGTTTACCGCTGAATGTCGCGCTGTTCATACCGCTCGGTCTGGCGTTACGAGGGACGTTGACGAAGTGTCGGAGCGAGATCGGGATGACACTGCTCGCAGTTTTGCTGGGCGCCGCCTTGTCAGCCTGTGTCGAAACGCTGCAGGCACAACTGCCCTCGCGGGTGACGTCGACACCGGATCTCATCACCAATACCGTTGGTGCACTGCTGGGCGCGCTGCTGTTCCCCCGGTACCAGCAGCGAATCGTTGCGGGCCTGCAGGCACTGCGCGGTCACCTGCAGTCAGGTCTGCTCGGGCACAACTTGGTCGTCTGGGCTGTCGCCTACCTACTGGTGGCTGGCGTGGTTGCTGCCTGGCTGCAGCGCCAGACAGCGCTGGTCGGCTGGGACCTGTCGATGCCGTTGGTGTTTGCCAATGAAGCGACCGACGATCGACCCTGGACAGGCGAACTCCTGCTGCTGGAGATATCCAATGCACCATTCGACGCGCTCGCCCGGCACGGATTCGTCCGGCGGTTTGCGACAATCGATGCAAGCACTAACAACGTCCTGAACTTGCTGTATTCCGACGGCGCAGCGCTCAGCCGGGCGATCGCCGCGACCGGCCAGCTCGGCCTCCGCCTCGATTTCTCGACTGGCGAGCCGGAACAGTTCGGGCCAGCACGTCTGGTATCGATCTCGAAAGGTGGACTCGCCCGTAATCTGACGGTCGGTCAGCAGGGCGACGCGCTCATCGTCCGGCTGCGCTCGCCCACTACCGGTAACAATGGTCGGGACCCCGAATTCGCGCTGCCGGGGGTATTCCGCTCGGCCGCGCCGCAATCCGTGCGACTCAGCTACGATGGCCGAGAGCTGCTGATTCACGCCGAGACTTACGACGCCGCTGTGTTTCATCTGTCGCCAGGCTCGGTGCTCGCCGGCATGCTGGGAGCCACCAAGGTCGACGAATTGCGTGGGCAACGCCTGGTATTTCTCGCGCTGGCCCTCGCGCCGCCGAGTGCGCTGCTGACCCTGGCGCTACGCCGCCGACGATGGTCTGCGGCACTGCAAGGGGTGTTGGCCGCGACGCTCTGTGGCGCACTCGGCTGGGGTACCGAGGCGCTGCTCGCTGCAGTCTCTGGCAGCCGTATCAGTGCATCCGGCGTCATGCTGGGCGTACTGACTGCAATGCTTGGTGTGCTGCTAGCCTGGCCCTTGCAGCGCTTCGATGCGATCAGGCACTAGCTTGTCTTGCAGACGCTGCGCGTAGCCGACGGTGCCGTCGCGGCGCGGATCCGCCGCCCCGCGCCAGCCGAGCGCTTCCCGGCCAACAGCATGGACGCCGCCGAAATAGGCGTTGCGCTGGCCGGACACGAGATCCTGCTCCGGCTGGGTCAGAGAGAAACCCGCGAGACCCAGTGCCTGCAGAAACGCTGACGAGAGCTTGGTCGACTCAATGTACGCCTGACCGTCGGGCAGCGCGTGCACACGCGGTGCTGCGACTGCCGACATAACATTGGGGCTGACATCCGTGAAATAGCTGATCACTTGACTGACAGCCGAAATGATCCGGGCGCTGCCGGGACTGCCGACCACGAGCACCGGCTCACCGTCCCGCGTCACGATCGCGGCGCTCATTGACGACAGCGGCATCGCTCCCGGGCGCAATGCAAACGGATGGTCTGACTTGCCAACCTCGAACGCCTGCATGTAGTTGTTATAAAAGAACCCCAGTTTGGGACTGGGTGCCCGACCGCCGAAGTATGAATCGATGCTCGTGGTCACGGCGACGGCCATACCATCCTGGTCGACTATCGAGAAATGCGTGGTTTCGCCGCCCGGCCGGCGCCAACGCTCGGCCGCGTACTGCTTCGACAGCCGTGTTGCCACTGCGGCTTCATAGTCCGCCAGATTGCCGATCGGCTCCGCCGCACGCGCACCGTGCGCGAGCCGCAGCGCGCGCAGCAGATGCAGCATGCGCGTCTCATCCGATTGCGACAGCTCTTCGATCGGTGCCTGCTCCAGCAGATTGAGCGCCTGCAGCATCACCCAGCCGCCGGCCGGCGGCGGCAGCGAATAGACGTTATAGCCACGGTAGGTAGTGGTCAAAGCTGGAACCACGCGAGGCTCTGACATGCCGGCAAGATCCTGCGCCGTAATCCAGCCGCCGTTCGCAGCCATATCGGTGGCGATATCAGCAGCCACCGCACCGGTATAGAAATCCATGCCGCCGTGCGCCTGCAATCGACGCAATGTCTGCGCCAGCACTGGCATACGCACCAACTCACCTTCGCGCGGCGCGTACTGACCTTCGGTCAGAAACAGACGCGCTGCCACAGGGTCGCGACGCAGGTCTTGCTCGTGCCGTCGGTAGACTCGCGCCCTAAATGGACCGACCACCCAACCCTCTTCAGCATAGCGCACGGCGGCGGTCAGCAAACTGGGCCATTCCATTTGTCCTGAGCCGTACCTGCGATGCAGGAACTCCATGACACGGACTGTCGAGGGGATGGTCGCTGCCGTCCGCCCTTGCTGCAGTTGTCGCTTGGTCGCGTCACGCGGCACGCCGCGCGGCGCGAACGTCGTGCCGTTGATAACAACTGGCGTCTGGCCAGGAACCTGTAGAATGACTTGTGTGCCACCGCCGAGACCTGACATCGCCGGCTCGGTGACCGCCAGCGCGAACTGCACTGCGATGGCAGCATCGACAGCATTGCCGCCAGCTTCCAGCACCTCGACTCCCGCGGCGGTTGCCTCAGGTGTTGCGGCAGACACCACACCGCCCGGCGCCGCCAGGCCGCGCCCGCTCAGCAAGATAGACAGCACCGCGACAGCGCTCAGCAATCCGTTGTTCATGACCAACACTCGCACCTCACTGGTTCGCGCCATCGAGCAGTAATTGCATGGCCGACTCCGCCGCTGCCTTGGCCAGGCGGCGCACATTCTCGGGCGTCGTTTCGTCGCCGAACTCGACGGTGATGGCGGGGACCGAATACGTGGTAGCCACCCAGGTCTTGGCTGTCGGTGATGCCGGATTGTGACTGGCGTCGCGCGCCAGACGTGACCCTAGTTTCTGCTCGATCGCGCGCTGCCAAGCACTCGGAAACCAGGCTCGACTGCCGCCAAAGTCGTCCGGTTGCGTGTACAGAACATCGCGATCGGTCGAATGGAAGTCGAGCAACAACGCGAGCTTGCTCCGACGAGCCCTCGCAATCTCTGCCAGCACATCACGCGCAGCGCGCGTCTCGGCCTGCGTGAACGGGCCCCAGTCTCGATTGATGTCGACACCGCGCGAGTTGTTACGCCATTGGCCGTGCACGACGCCGTCGGGGTTCAGCAACGGCACGACGAGGATGCCGAACCGCTGGCGAAAACGACGTGCCAGCGCATCGTCTGCCAGCAGGCGTTCGGCGAAGACGAACAAGCCGTCTGCACCGGTGGTCTCGGGCGGATGCTGGCGACCCAGCAGAACGATGTACTCCCGACGTGATGCCCGCGTGCGAAAAGCGCTGAGCGGTCGGCCCTGCTCCGACGTACCGATGTCGTACAGATAGAGACCTCGCCGGTCGCGAACATGCGTCGTAAGCCACGCGCCGAGCTCCGCTGTTCCCGTCAGCGGCTGACTGGCGATATAGCTGCGGCCCGCCGGAACGCGCACGGCGAAGCTCGCACGGCTGCCGTCCGCAGCGATCTTGATGGGCTCGACCCGCTGCCAGTCACCCTGCGGTAGCCGCAACTTGGGCGTATAGCGATGTCGACCATGCGAGTAGACGAGCGTGATAGTCAGCTCCATCCTCTCACGGGCATCGATCGCGAAGGCGTACCAGGCGCTCGGATTGATCGGCGCGTCCTCCGGCGCGACACCGAGTTCGAACTCCAACGTGCCGCGCTGGCGGCATCCCGCCAGTCGAGCCGCTTCGAAATCATCCCTGAATTGCACGTTGTCGAAGTCGCAGCTCGCCTCGGCGTGCACGGCCTGCGTCAGACCAAGCGCCAGCAGACTAACGAGTGAGCAGAAAGTCGATCGCATGAGCGGCCATCTTACTATTGTCGTGCCCGACCCCGGGCACGAGCGCCAACTGCCAGCCGAATTCCACCCGCCCTGCGCACGCCGCAGCAGCGCCGGCCGCGAAGAAAGCGCGACCCCTGCTGAGCCGATCGGGGCCCTGCGCGCGCGCTGCAGGTGTCTGACGCAAGGATCGGTGATCGCTGTCCGTATCTGCCTCACCCAGCAAAACCACCATCCGCCGCGCCAGGAACCGGGGCAGCGCTGCCGCATCCACGCCGGCCAACTGCAGCCCATACGGATACCGCTCGCTTGCGTCCGGCATCTGATACCAGCCTGCGTTGGCCGCAACGACCACTGCCGCGCGAGCGTCCGGATTGTAGAGCGCGAAGCGATGTACGAACTGTGCGCCGGCGGAGTGACCATAGAGTCCGTAGTGCGCCGCAGTGAGCTGGTAGCGCTCTCTCACGACGTCGAACAGCGGCTCGAGATAGCTGTAGGTCCAACGCGTCTCGGGCGCGCGGCGACCATCGGCATCGAACACACCGCCCAGATTGTAGCGCTCGGCCCCGGGAAAGTCGGCGCGCGAGAATTCCGGTACGACGAGCAGGAACCGAAACTGTTCGGACAAGGCGCGCCACTGATCGCGATACTCGCGACCGTTGCGCCTCACACCGTGCATCACCACGATCACCGGCGTGTCCGCGTCGTGCGCGCTCGGCACATGGACCCACACCATGATGGCGGGGCCATGCTCGTAGGGAAAGACGAACGAGTGCTCCGGTGACGGCACCGCCGCCGCCACGCTGAACGACCAGCAGAGCACTAGCAGCAGACGGGCCAGCAGGCTGGCTTTCATGGCAGATGGCGCCGATGGCTCGCGCGCCAAGATCGGCTGGCGAGCCATCGGGCGTTCGATCAGAACGTCTTGGAGATCTGGCCGTAGACCACCCGGCCTTCGATGTTGTGCAGACTGCTGAAATGACCAGGACTCTCATCCGCGTACGGCGGCAGTTCGTCGAACAGGTTGCGTGCGCCGACGCGCACGCTCAAGCCCTCGCCGAAGGAACCGAAATGCTCGTCGAAGTCATAGCCGGCGACCAGCGAGACCGTCGTCCAAGGCTCGACTTCCCAGGTGTCCGTGCCGGTGACCGCCGATGTATCGATCACGTCGGTGACACGCCGCACCTGGGCGCCCAGACTGAAGCCGCGCAGCTTCCAGTTGGCATTCAGGTTGTAGCGCCATTTCGGATTCCCGTTGCGGCGAATCTGATCGATCGTCACACCTTGGGACACGATATCGAAGGTCTTCAGGTGCGTTGCATCGGCGTTGATCGAGAATTCACCGAAACCAGTAATGCCCGTGTTATAGCCCGCAGACAGGTCGAGCCCGGCGATCTTCTTGCTGTCGAGATTGATATAGCCGTCGTTCACCAGCAGTACTTCGCCCGCGGCGGTTCGCTGCGCACCGGGGTTGGCGAGGTTGTAGGCATCGAAGGCCGCCTGATCGGCAGGCGTCACGGCCGCACGGATGACGTCCGGATTCGACGAGCCCGTCGCCCGCAGTGCGAAATCCAGATCCAGCTGCGTATCGACGCCGATGACCGTGATCGCGTCCTCGGATTTGATGCGCCACAGGTCCGCCGACAATCGCGCGCCCCGCAGCGCGCCCTCGCGCGGCGCGAACACGATGCCGAACGAGTAACTGTCGCTGGTCTCGGGATCGAGATTGGGGTTGCCGAAGCGCAATGAGGGTCGGTAGGTATCGCCCACATCGTTCGCGCTCGCCGTCACATCCGCGCGGTATGGATCGGCGTCACCCTGATTGCGGCGAGTGATCGTCCCCTGGTTGATCTGCACCAGATTCGGCGCCAGGAAGCCCTGTGCAAAGGAGCCGCGCACGGATAGTGCCGGCGTCAGGAACCAGTGCAAGGCCACCTTTGGCTTGGTAACGCTGCCAAAATCAGAGAAATGTTCGAAGCGCCCGGCGAGCTGCAGGTCGAGCGCATGGACGAGCGGCACACCTGCATCCTGCGCAACCAGCGGCACTGCAAACTCGGCGTACGCGGACCAGACATTCCGATCGCCGCCGAAATCGTTCGTCGCGCTGACGCCCACGAGATCGCTCTCATCGGGAACGGCGCCGTTCGTATACTGAATCGTTCCATCCAGCCGGGGATCCGAGTCCTCGAAAACCGTTTCGCGACGGAACTCGATACCGAGCGCGGCGCCCACGTCGCCGGACCAGATTGAGAAGAGATCCGAACGATTGGCGCTGGCGTCCCAGCTCAGCAAGGTGGACTTGCCAGCCCGGATACTCGATACCCGCACGGCCTCCAGCACCGCCGCACTGTTGGCATTCGGCCCGCCGAACACATTGAATGCACCGGGTGTCGTCAGGTTGACGCTGTTTTGCAGCAGGGTCTTGGAAATCCGGTTGAATTCCTCGTCCTCGACTGTCGCGCGCGAATAGCCCACGGCCGATTCCCAGTTCCAGTTCCGATAGTCACCGCGCACGCCCGCCAGCACGCGCCCCAGATCCTGACCGACTTCGATGATGCGCGGGCCCATTTCCAGCGGTCGATAGCCCTGTATCAGTACATCGAGCCCGGCCGCGGGTGCATCGACCGTCGCCAGCCGGTTCACGCTGCCAGTGGGTCCGAACGGATTCCAGTAGTTAGTCGCTGGTACGATGATGAGCGCAAGTGACGCGTCGAACGGCCCGGGTGCACGTTGCGTGCGCACGGTCGAGTCATAGTACAAGGCTTCGCCGAACAGCTCGGCGCCGCCCGCGAGCCCGTGGCTGAACGTGGCGGCAACGGAGGTGCGGCGTGTCTTCGGAATGGCCGTTTCATCCTGAATGAAGTCGTAGCGCAGCTCGCGCTCCTGTGCGCCGTCGTCCAGTTCGATCCCCTGCGTGGTCGCCACACCACCGTCGAATCCCGCCGGCTGCATGTGAAACAGACCGGCTGTGTTGGTGATGCTGGTGGTGCCGCGTCGCACGCGCACACCGGTGAACGTGCCGTCCGCGTTCAATCGACCCGAGGTGAAACGCCCGTATGGACCAATCGTCGAGCGATTGTCCCAGTCGGTGTCGCCAGCGAACGGATCCGGCACGAGGGTCCGGCGATCGAGCGTGCCAAAGAACGGGTCGTCGATGTCCGTGTATTGCACGGCCGAGCGACTGTAGTAGGAACCGCCAACCGTGAAGGACGTGTTGCCGCTCTCGGATTGCCAGCCGATACGGCCGCCCAGCGTCAATTCATCGAGCCCGGTACCGCTACCTGAACCGTACTTGCCCGACAGGTAGGCGCCCTCGAACTTGTCGTACAACGAAAAGTTCACCACACCCGCCACGGCATCAGCACCGTACAGAGCGGATGCACCGTCACGCAGCACTTCCACGCGATTGATCATGGTCGCCGGAATCGCGTTGACATTGAAGAACGTCACCGGCACGGAACCGACCGCTTCGGAGGCCGGATGCGCGGCCACGCGCCTGCCATTCAGCAGTACTAGCGTGCTACCCGAGCCAATACCGCGCAAGTTGATGCCGGCGACGTCGCCGCGCGCGCCGTTGGTGCCGGTATTGTTGTCGCGAAACTCGAAATCACCCACCGACGGAATATTCGCGAGCAGGTCGCCAGTGCTGTCAGAGCCGAACACGTCGAGTGCCTCACGACTAACCACCGTGACCGGTAGCGCGCCGCTGTCGGCGACACCCTTGATGCGCGAACCGACCACGACGATCTCGGTGAGCGTCTCGTCGGCGCCACGATCTTGTGCAAGCACCGCGAGAGGCGCCGTCGCGCCGCCAAGCAAGACACACGCGCTGAGGAGCGCAGACTGAAAACGTTTCATACGTGACCCCTGAAATACGTTGGTAGGACCGGCTTTCACAGCAGATCCGCTACAGGCAATGTATGACACGTGCTTATGTACTCAGCTAGATTATTCTTTTTAGTTATGCATGTATTCCCTCGGCCGCCCGCGGGCTGTCGAGCAAACTATCGATCCTCTTGTTGCGCACCTGCAACGCGTGGGTAAAGCAGCTGACGAGCTCGCGGGCCGCCAGCGGCAAACCCGTCTCGAGCGGGTACACCGCGGTCACCGCCAGCCTGACATTCGGTTCGAATGGCAGGAGCGTCACCGCTGCCGGACTGCGCGTGCCGACGAAACTCGTTGCGGTCAGCGCGTCGACGATGGCGATCGCCGAGCTCGCGGCGGCCAGCGCACAGGCCAGCGAATAGGTCTGCACCCGCAGCGGCGCGTCCGGCGCCAGGCCGCGCGCCCGGAACTGCTCCGCCAACAGGCGTCCCAACGGCTCCTCCTCCTCCAGTCCGATGAGCCGCTGGCCCGTCAGGTCCGCGAAGTGAAGGGCCGGCTTGTTCGGCGGCAGCAGGCCGCACCGACAGACCGCTGCCAGCCGCACCGCACCCACCTCCAGGCTGGCAACGCTGGCGGGTGCGCCCTCGGCACCGAAGGTGAAGCCGAAATCGAAACCATGGCCGGACCGGCCAAGGGTGCGTAGCAGGCTGCCCGAGTGTTGCGTGGAAATGTGAAAGTGAGCCCGCGGGTGTCGCTCGGTATAGCGCGATATGGCATCAGGCAGCGCTTCGATGCCGAGCGCCGGCGTCGCGGCAATTCGAAACGCCGACTGGACACCTTGCTTGAGTCGCTTGGACAGCAGCTGCACGCTGTCGAGCACCGACTGGGCCCGCTGTACCTCCAGGGCAAGCGCCCGGCCCTCTTCGGTCAAATGCAGTCGACCCTTCACGCGATGAAACAACGGAAAGCCGAGTTCGTCTTCGGCATGCTGCAGCACCTTGGTGACGGAGGGTTGTGAAACACGCAGTCGTTTGGCCGCCCGACTGACCGTTCCCTCGGTCACGATGGCGTGAAAGACCTCGATATGGCGTGCTCGCATGCCGGATATATAGCCCAGGGTTATTGATCAATGCAAATGATGTTGTTGACGTTATCGGCCAACCCGGCAAGGTGGTGGCACTTCGAAGGAGCGCCACGATGTCGTCAGTCTTTTATCGCACGCCCAGTCAAGCGCCGCGCACAGCCGTGAGCGGTGCCGGCGTCTACCTGTACGACGCGCAGGGCCAACGCTATCTGGACGGCTCGGGTGGCGCAGCGGTCTCCTGCCTAGGCCATGCTCATCCGCAGGTGATCGCCGCGATACAGGCCCAGGCCGCCAAACTCCCGTACGCACATACGGCGTTCTTCACGAGCACGGCCGCGGAACAATTGGCGGACACGCTTATCCGTCAGGCGCCGACGGAATTCGGCAAGGTCTATTTCCTCTCCGGCGGCTCCGAAGCGATGGAGACGGCCATGAAATTGGCGCGCTCGTTCCATCTGGCGAATGGCGAGCACAGCCGCTCCCTGTTCATCAGTCGTCGGCAGAGCTACCACGGCAACACGCTGGGCGCGCTCAGCATCAGTCGCAACCCCGCCAGACGCAAACCCTACGAACCATTGCTGACTAACTACCCCCGCATTGCGCCCTGTTATGCCTACCGCGAACAACGGGACGATGAATCGGCCACCGCGTACGCTGCACGTGCAGCCGACGAGCTCGAGGCAGCGATCCTCGCTGCGGGCGCCGAAAACGTCGCGGCGTTCGTCGCCGAAACCGTGGTCGGCGCGACCTTGGGTGCCTGCCCGGCAGTGCCAGGCTATTTCACGCGGATCCGCGCAATCTGCGATCGCTATGGTGTGCTGTACATTGCGGACGAAGTGATGTGTGGCATGGGACGCACGGGTTACGCGTTCGCGACCGAGCACGAGCAGGTCACGCCAGACCTGATTGTCGTGGCCAAGGGCCTGGCTGGCGGCTACCAGCCCCTGGGGGCCGTACTCATGCGCACACTGCTAGCCGACGCGCTGACAGCGCAGGGCTTCGAGCACGGCCACACCTATAGCGGCCACCCGACTGCCTGTGCGGCTGCGCTCGCGGTCCAGACCGTAATCGAGCAGGACGGACTGCTGCCGCAGGTGCGGGTCAGCGGCGAGTATTTGCGCGCCCAGCTCACGGAACGTCTGGCGCCAATGCATGTCGTCGGCGAGATTCGCGGTCGCGGTCTGTTGTTAGGTATCGAGCTGGTCAACGATCCCGCCACGAAGCTGCCGTTCGAGCCGGGACTGCGCGTTGCGGCTCGACTAAAAGAGGCAGCAATGACTCGCGGACTGATCTGCTACCCCGGCTCGGGCTGCATCGACGGCACACGCGGTGATCACATCCTGCTGGCGCCAGCTTACCTGATATCCCGCTCGGAAATGGACGAGTTAACAGACCGACTAACACTTGCGCTGCAGGACCTCTTGACCGTCATCCGTCAGCCATGAGCGCACGCGCTGGGCTGTTACTAACAGTTGCGCCGAATGGTGCGCGGCGCACGCAAACGGACCACCCGGCGCTGCCAATTACCACCGAGGAAATAGCAGTGTGCGCGGCCGCCTGCCATGCAGCGGGCGCGGCGATGATTCATCTACATGTTCGTGATGGCGACGGTCGTCACTCGCTCGATCCCGACCGATACCTGGACGCGACCGCGGCCGTACGGCAACGCACGCATGATCGCATGACCGTACAGATCACCTCAGAGGCTGCGGGGGTTTACGCGCCGCGCGAGCAAATGCGCTGCATCCTGACGGTCAAGCCCGAAGCGGCCTCGGTTGCGATGCGCGAGCTATGCCCCGACAGCACAGCGGAAGCCGCGTACGGCGCGTTTCTGGAACGCTGTGCTGCCGATGCGATCTGGGTCCAGCATATCCTCTACTCACCTGCTGAAATCAGGCGTTTCGGCGCTCTGCATCGTGCCGGCGTCATACCAGAGCAGCACCCGTTCGTGCTGCTCGTGGTCGGCAGCTATCGCGGCGATCAGCCGTCGACCGTCGCGGAGTTCGGACGCTATGCAGTCGCGGCCGCCGAGGTGCCCGACTGCGAGTGGGCCGTGTGCGCGTTCGGGTCTGCCGAACACGTGGTGCTGCGACACGCCGCAGCGCATGGCTTCCACTTGCGCACGGGATTTGAAAACAACCTGCTGCTGCCGGATGGCACGCCGGCGCGCGACAACGCCGAACTCGTCGCCTGCCTGGCCAATGCCTTGCGCGCGGACAGCATCCCGCTCACGGATTCGGTAGGATCGAGGTCGAGAACTGCCAGACGAGGTCGCGGCGTATGAATGTGTCTATAGGAATTTCCGCGCTACTGCTCAGCGTACTGCTCGCGCCAGTCAGCCGGGGGCAAGACGCCGTCAGCGAGTGCGACCGGCGCGCCGCCTATCCCGATGATCCCAACCGCACGGCACCTGGCGTCGCGCGCGAAGCTATCGATCTACCGGTGACCATTGCTGTATGCGAGCAAGCAGTCGCGGCTGCACCAGGGAACTTTCGAGTCCGGTATCAACTGGCGCGCGTGTTGTTCTACGCGGGGCAGAACGAGCGCGCCGTCGAGACGATGCGCGAAGCTGCGGACGGCGGCTATGCACAGGCCCAGTTCGTCTTCGGCACGTTCATCGATCGGGCCCGAGCCGGCGCACCGACAGATATATGTCTCGCCGAACAGTACTGGCGCAAAGCCGCGGCCGGCGGGCGCCAGGCGGCCCGTGTTGCCTACGTCAGACATACCCTTCGTGGCCGCTTCAAGAGCTGCGCGAATGTCGCAGCACCGGATGAGATGGTGGACATGCTGGCGATCGCGGCCGAGACCGCGACCAATTACTACGAACGCCTCCTGATCGAGGATCTGGCCGCCGAACTGGCTGACTATGCGCCGACCCCTTCGGCCAACGCCAGTCCGCCCGCAGGCACCCGGACCACGGAATTCGCCTGCCGCAAGGGCACGGATGTCGCGGCGCTGGACGGGATTCGAACGCGGCGCTTCGGCGAGACGGCGGCGATGACGACACAACTCAACGCATTGATCCTGAGCGGCGAAAAGACCATTACCGCGACCAGTCCGTGGCTGTACGAGCAAGATGCTTCACTCAAGCCCATCGCCGGCAGCTACACCATCGTGCTGGACGCCGACGGTGTCGCGCAGGCGGTCATCCGGTCCACCGAAGTCAAGACCGTGCCCTTCAGCGCTGTCACTGCCAATGACAGTCGATACGAGGGTACGGCCGTACGGCCGATCGACGAATGGCGCAAAGTCCACACGAGTTACTTCAATCGCGTCCTCAGCCCGCTCGGCAAATCCTGGGCCGCGGACATGCCGGTGACACTGGAGCGTTTCGAGGTCGTTTGCCGCGCTCGGTGAGCGAGCGACGCCGCCAACGATGAGCATGCGACGCCTAGGGATACTGCTGCTGTCGCTCGTCTTGCTCGTCCTGGCTGGCGGATCGATCGCTCTTGTAACGGGTGCCTTCGATATTTCGCCGGCGGCGCTCGAAGCGAAGTATCGCAAGCCTGAGTCCCAGTTCCGTGATATCGATGGCGTGCGAGTACACTACCTAGACGAGGGTGCGGGCCCAGCGGTCGTTCTCGTACACGCTTCGTTCATGAACCTGCACAGTTGGGATGCGCTCGCCGCCGCACTTCGCCCTAACTATCGCGTTGTCCGCCTCGATCTGCTCGCTGCCGGCCTGACGGGCCCGGATCCCACCGGTCGCTACTCAATGGATCGCAACATTCAATTGCTGGACCGGTTGACGACCGAACTGGGCGTCGAACGCTACGCGCTCATCGCCACATCGTCGGGCGGCACCGTCGCTTTCCGACACGCGGCGGCAAATCCCGAGCGGATCACAAGATTGATACTGATCAATTCGGCTGGCATGCCACGCACCGCTGCCACTGATCCGAACCGCGCGCGCGGCGGTCGGATCACCCGATGGGTGCAGCGCTACTACAAATCGCGCAGTTACTGGCGGACGGCACTCCAGCAGCAATTCACCTCAGGAATGGCACCGCCGACTGAACTCGTGGACCGAGTCTACGACATGAACCGGCGCTCCGGCCGCAACGCGGAGGGCGCGCAGTTCTTACGCAACTTCAAGACGGGCGATCCCGAGAAGACCCTGGCGAGGATTGTCGCCCCTACTCTCATTCTCTGGGGCGAGGGCAACACCACCGTGTCACATCTGGAGGCGGATGTGTTCCAGCTTTGGATGACTGCCGCACCATCGCTCAAGAAGAAGTATCCGCAAGTCGGACACTACTTCTATCTTGAGATTCCAGACGAAGCCAATCGAGACATCGAGAACTTTCTCGCCGGCCAACTGGATGATCAGCTACGTGTTACGCGTCGTCTGCCACCGGGTCCGCCGCCGCAGCTGTAACTCCCTCCGCGACCAGCGGCCGACAGACTTTGGCGATCAGGCGTTCGCGCTGACCAGCGCGTAGTTTCTGCACCGCCTCATCAGGTTGATAGGCATCAACCGCGTCCGGGCCCGTGAATTGATTGCTTGCCGCCAAGCGCTCGTGGGCATCGAGGCGTTCGCGCAAGACCGCCACTTCGGACGTGAGCGCCATCACCATGTTGAGGAGCGTATCGATCCGCGGATCGCCGCCCGCCACAGGGGGTCGCCCTTTCTGGATGCGATGGCGCGTGCGCGCCACGGCAGCGGCCGCACTCACGACGCCTTCCGCGCCGAAGCGACAAACCAAGAGCGATACACGCCCTTGTTGGCGCCACCAAAGGCGAAGTGCTGCTGCGGCTGCGGCGCGCTGTAGGCCGCATCCTGGTAGCCCATCGCGACATCCTCGAAACCGGCCTCGCGCGCCATGCCAGCAAGATCGGCCGACACCGCGCCGAGCCAGAACGGCTCATTGTTGTAGCGCGTCTCAAAGTCAGCGCGCACCAGATCAAACGACGTTACCTCGTCGCTGCGGATTGGCACTTCGAGATGGACCATCACGCCACCCGGTGCGAGCAGCCGATAGCATTCGGCAATGATCCGCGGCACTGCTTTGGTCGACGTCTCATGCAGCATCGCACTCGAGAAGACCAGATCGAAGCTGCCAGCGTCGAAATCAGTCTCCTCGGCGCTTTGCTGCGAGAAGTGCACCGGCACGCCGAGCAGTGCGGCGCGCGCGTGCGCGTAGCGCAGTAACCCGGCACCGACGTCGATGCCATGCACTTCGGCCTGCGGAAAGGCCTGCGCAACCGCGCACAAACTGTTGCCTACGGTACAACCCATCTCGAGGATACGGCGCGGCCTGAAGTCCGGGAACCTCTCGCGCAGATGTGCGATGACAGTGTGTCCGCGCATGTCGTTCATCTGCCCACCCTGGCGGCCCAGGCTGTAGAGCGATGCCGCTTTGTCGAACAAGGCGCCCTGCCGCACGTCGGTCGGTGATCGATCGACGTAGTAACTACCCGGCATCATGTGGGTGTCACTCGCTGCCAGATAGCGCGGCACTTTGAAATCCGGATCGGTACGTACGGAACCAACGGGCGGCGCGCGCCGCGCGAGCGCTTCGAGTTCTGGCAGCTGTCGATCGACGCAGTCGCCAGCCGCCTGCCACATGAGTTCCTGGGCGGCACGCATGGCCGACACCCAGTTCTGATAGAGCGGCTTGCCGCTCAATTTGCGCCTGATCTGCTGCAGACTGGGCGCGCGCGCGCGCGAATCCTCAGTCGCCGCTGCGGCAGCCGCTTTCGCCACCCGCAAGGCGGGATCGAGCTCAGCAGTGATGAAAGACTTCAGCGCAATGACGAACTGCTGCTCTGCCAGTTCATCGTGCGAACTGACGGGCATGATGGGGTGCACTTGGGCGTGGGTCACGATCGCTCCGTTGCTGGCCGCCAGCCTGATACGAACTACCGTCACAATAACGCCGTTTCACAGGTTGCAGCGGCCTGTCAGCACGCTTCTGTTCGTTCTGCGGACTACACAGCGGCGTCCTGATAGAAGTCTCGCAAACAGGCGACCGCCTGCTCGGCCGTCTCCACGATCGAGAACAGCGCCTTGTCTTCCTTCGCGATCATGCCTTCGTCGACCAGCAAATCGAAATTCATCAAGCCACGCCAGAATGCCTCGCCCACCAGAACGATCGGCATGCGCCCGACTTTGCCAGTCTGAACCAGCGTGAGCGTCCCGAACAACTCATCGAGTGTGCCGAAGCCGCCCGGGAACGCCACCAGCGCCTTGGCACGCATCAGGAAATGCATCTTGCGCAAGGCGAAATATCGGAACTGGAAACACAACTCGGGGGTGATGAATGGATTGGGCGCCTGTTCCTGCGGCAGCGTGATGTTGAGACCGATGCTGCGAGCACCGACGTCGAACGCGCCCCGATTGGCCGATTCCATGATGCCGGGGCCGCCACCCGTAACGACGACGAAGTCGCATCGGCCTTCGCTCTGGAAGCGCCGCGAGACGATCTGGGCAAAGCGCCTCGCTTCATCGTAGTAACGCGAATACGCCAGCGCCTTGCGTGCAGTCATCAGCGCCGCCTCGCCTGCAGGATCATCGGGCTGTCGTGCAACCATCGCCTCCGCAGCAGCCAGCCGCTCGGCCGCCACATCTGGCGGCAGGATGCGCGCGCTACCAAACACAACGACGGTGGATGTGACATTGTTGGCAACCATCGCTCGCTCGGGCTTGAGCAACTCCAGTTGCAAGCGCACGGGTCGTAAGTCGTCCGCCTGCAACAGGTCGGGATCGCGGTTGGCCAATCGATATGCAGGATTTGCGGTGATCGTATCGGTCAATCGCTCCCGGTCATGTTCACTCAGCCCATCACTCAGGTTATCCATTGGCAGCTTTCCTCTCTGGCGTCGGTCAACCCGCGGTCTTGCGGAACGTGCCGGCTGCCAGCCAAAGCAGCGCCGGACCCATCAGCGACAACGCCAGGAACTGCCGCCACAAATCATCGAACCCGGCACCCTTCAGGAATACGGCGCGCACGATTTCCAGGAAATGCCGCAGCGGATTGAGCAGCGTAAGCCAATGGAACAGCTCTGGCATGCTCGTCACCGGGAACATGAAGCCCGACAGCAGTATCAGCGGCATGAATAGCAGGAAACTCGTCATGAACGCCTCCTGCTGCGTCGCCGAAACCGCCGAGACCAGCAGCCCGATGCCCAATGCCGAGAGCAGAAACAGCACGCTGCCGGACAACACAACCACGAAGTTGCCCACCAACGGCACCTTGAACCACGCGAGTGCGACCAAAGTCACCGCAAGAATATCGAGCAAGCCGATCAGCGCGAACGGCAGCAACTTGCCTGCGATCAGCTCGAGAGGTTGCAGCGGACTGACCATCAGTTGCTCGAGCGTGCCGATCTCGCGCTCGCGCACGATGGCCAGGGATGTCATCAGCAGACACACCATCAGGATGATGGAACCGATCACCGCCGGCACGTTGTAGTCGCGGCTCGCGAGGTTGGGATTGAACCAGGCGCGCTCGCGCAGATCGATGCCCAAGGGCGTTGTGATCGCCAATTGCGCGCCGAAATTCTGCACGATCCGCTCTGCGTAGCCGAGCGCGACGGTGGCAGAGTTGGAATTGGTACCATCCACCAGAATCTGCACTCGCGCCCCGCCCGGCCGGTGCAGCTGTGGCGCGAAATCCGGTGGTATCGCCACACCCACCAATGCTGCGCCGTGATCGAGCGCGCTAACCATATCGGCCGGATCGGCCGATCCTCCACTGATGCGGAAGTATCCCGATGCCGTCATCGCTTCGAGCAATTGGCGCGACTCCTGCGTATTGCTTTGATCCACGACGAAGGTAGTCGCGTTGTGGACGTCGGTGGACACGGCATAGCCAAACAACACCAGCTGTATGATCGGCGACACCAGCAATAACCGCAGCAACAGTGGGTTGCGACGCAGCTGCAGGAACTCCTTGCGCACCATTTCCCAGATTCTGGCTGCACTGAAAGCCCTCATGTGCGCAGTTCCTTGCGGAAGAAGTGGATCGCGAGAGCAATGCCGATGATCGCGAAGGCGATCATCAGCAGGCCTTGGACACGGAGCACATCGGCGCCGACGCCCTTCAGAAAGATGCCGCGCGTCACCACCAGGAAGTAGCGTGCCGGCACCAGATAGGTAACCATCTGCAGGCCTTTTGGCAGCACGTCGATCGCATACATGAAGCCCGACAGCAGGAAGGCCGGCAGGAAGGTCGTGAGCATCGCCAGCTGGGTGGCCAGGAGCTGCGAGCGCGCGGCGGCCGAGATGAATATGCCCAGGCCGAGTGAGCCAATGATGTAGGCAGTCGACAACGTCATCAGCAGCAGCACCGAGCCGCGTAGTGGCACGTCGAACAACCAAACGCCGAGCACGGCGCACATGACGACATCGATCAGCCCGATGACGACGTATGGCAACAACTTGCCGAGCACCACCTCGCTGCGCGTTACTGGTGTGGCAGCCAGTTGCTCCATCGTGCCACGTTCCCATTCGCGCGCGATCGTCAGCGAGGTCAGCATCGCCGCAACGATCATCATGATCACGGCAATCAGCCCCGGCACGATCATGTTGCGCGACAGGAGTTCCTCGTTGTACCAGACCCGGCTATCCGTAGTGATCGGCGGTTGCAGTAGCCGGCCCTGCAGTTGCGTTTCGAGCGCATAGTCACGTGCAATTGCGCGTGCATAAGCGAGCGCGATGGTCGCAGTATTGGCATCCGAGCCATCAACGAGCGCCTGGACAGCAACCGGTCTGTGCGCCCCGAGACGCTCACTGAAATCCGGCGGTATCACAAGTACCATCTGGACAGAGCCACGCGTCAACAATGCGTCGATCTCGCTTGAGCGCTCGAGATCCTGTCGCACGCTGAAATAGCCAGAGGCGCGGTACGCGTCGACGAATGCTCTCGATGTCGCGCTACGATCCTGGTCCAGCACTGCCGTCCGGATATCGGAGACGTCCCAGCTGATGGCGTAACCGAACAACGCCAGGAGCAGCAGTGGCAGCAGGAACGCGAGTATCAGGCTGCGAACGTCCCGGCGCAGCTGCAACAGCTCTTTGCGCGCAATCGCCAATAACCGGAACACATCGAACGCCATGTCAGTCCACCGGCGCGCCACCGGCGGCGCGCACCTCAGCGACGAAAGTGTCCTCGAGCGACGGCGCGACTTCCTGCAGAGATTGCAGCAGCAAGCCGCGCTCCGTAAGCCGACTCCTGATGCTCCGCTCAGCTCGCGTGCGATCGGTGACGGCGACATGAACTGCCCGACCGAACATCGCCGCCTCCAGTACGCCGGGCAGATCCCGCAGCGCTTCGACCGTTTTTGGGCCGTCGTTCGTCTGCAGTTCGAGCAACGGTTCACGCACGTTCGCGCGTAACCGCGCCGGCGTATCCAGCGCGATCAGTTTGCCGCGATTCATCAATGCCAGCCGATCGCAGTACTCGGCCTCCTCCATATAGTGCGTACTGACGAACACTGTCGTACCTGCCTCGGTAAGCGTATCGATCAATTCCCAGAAGCGGCGTCGCGACAGTGGATCCACCCCTGACGTCGGTTCATCGAGGAACAACACCGATGGTTCATGCAAGACGGCGCAGCCTAGCGCCAGTCGTTGTTTGAATCCGAGCGGCAGATCCCGCGTGATTCGATCGGCCTGACCTGCCAGTCCGGCAACCTCCAGCGCCCAGTCGCGACGCTCGGCACGGCGGAGTCGCGGCAGGCTGTACATGCCGGAGAAGAATGCAATGTTCTCGGCAACAGTCAGGTCGCCGTACAGCGAGAACAACTGCGACATGTAGCCGATGTTGCGCTTGATCTCGTCTGACTGCGTCGCGATATCGAAGCCCGCAACGGAGCCGCGCCCGGAGCTTGGCAACAACAGCCCGGCGAGCATCTTGATGGTGGTAGTCTTGCCGGCGCCATTCGGTCCAAGAAACCCGAAGATCTCACCGGTTGCCACTTCGAACGACACCCGATCGACCGCGACGAAATCGCCGAACACGCGTGTCAACGACTCGGCCACCACTGCAGGCACCGCTTGCGTCACGCTGCCTCCGACATCCTTTCGATGAATACGTCTTCCATCGTAGCGGGCATGGCCTTGATGCGATGCGGTGGCAGGTTGGCGGCGCGCAGTTCGGCCTCGATCGTCGGAGCCTCGTGCGCCGACGCGACGACCACATGCAGTTGGTCGCCAAAGAGTACCGCACGGATGACGCGAGGATGATCGCGTAGCAACCGTTGCGCAGCGCGCGCGTCAGCGAGCTCGACGACCAGCACGACACCATGCAGCGCTTTGCTGAGTGCTGTCGGTGTATCGAGCGCCAGCAGCCGCCCATGATAGAGCAACGCCACCCGATCAAAGCGCTCAGCCTCGTCCATGTACGCAGTGCTAACCACGACGGTGACACCCTGAGCGACCATGTCGTGCACGATCAACCACAGATCGCGGCGCGAGATCGGATCGACGCCAAAAGTCGGCTCATCCAACAGCAGGATCTGCGGCTGATGAACGAGTGCACAGGAAAGCCCCAGCTTCTGCTTCATGCCGCCCGACAGCTTGCCAGCCAAGCGGTCCTTGAACGGCCCTAGATTGGAGAACTCGAACAATCGCTCGACCCGTGCCGCACGTTCCGCCTTCGGCACGCGGTACAGATCGGCGTAGAAGTCGAGGTTCTCCATGACGGTGAGATCGGCATACAGACCGAAGCGCTGTGACATGTAGGCGATCGTTTGCTTCACACCCTCAGGATTGGCGACGACACTCACGCCCGCGAGCGATGCATCGCCCGCCGACGGTCGCAGCACTCCCGCGAGCATCCTGAGAGTAGTCGTCTTGCCAGCACCGTCGGGGCCGACGATGCCAAACAACTCGCCGCGATGCACATCGAAGCTGAGCGCGTCGACCGCCACAGTGTCGCCAAACCGGCGTGTCAGCTCGCGAACGCATATGCCTGACACGTCGTTCATTGCGAACAGGACGCACTCATGGCACTGCCGCGTCGAGCCTGACGTCCGCCGGCAGACCCGGTTTCAGCTCGAGCGATTCGTCGTCTGTGATGCGCACCTTGACCGCGTACACCAGCTTTACGCGCTCTTCGTTCGTCTGCACGCTTTTCGGCGTGAACTCTGCCTCCGAAGCAATGTACTCGACCTCCCCTCGGTACTGTTTACCTGGAAAGCTGTCGATAGTTATGCGAGCGTTGCCGCCGAGATGCACTTGACCAAGGCGCGTCTCCGGCACGTAGATCCGCACCCAACGATCCTGCGGATTCATCAGCGTCAGCACCGGAATACCGGCAGCGGTTGTCTCACCCGGTTCGCGGTGTCGCACGGTAATCAGGCCATCGAAGGGCGCCCTAATAGTCATGTTTGCGAGCTGCGCATCGATTATCTGCACGGCCGCTGCCGCCTGCGCCAGCTGCGCGCGCTGCGCGGCGATCCGCTCCTCGCGCGGACCTGCTTCGAGCAGACGCAGCTGCTGCCGCGCCTGCTCCATCTGACTACTGGCAACATCGACCGCAAGCTGCGCCTTGTCGCGGGTCTCGGCGCCCACCGCGCCACCTTCAACCAGCGTCCGAGCGCGATCAAGATCACGTCGCGCATCCTGCAGTCGATCGCTGGCAGCGGCGAGCGCCGCACGACCCTGCGCCAGCTCCTCGCTACGCGTGCCGCTCTCGAGTTCGCGCAACGCAGCGCCTGCAGCCTCCGTTTGCGCGACAGCCTGCGCGCGTCGGGCCTGCATTTCGGCGCGATCGAGCCAGGCCAGCTCGTCGCCTTTTTTCACTTGCTCACCCTCGCGCGGCTCGATGACTTCGATGCGTCCCGGGATCTGGAATCCCAGCTGCGCCTCGGTCGCCTCAATGGTTCCCGACGCCAACAGCTCGATATTGTCAGGCTGCCAAAGCCGCGGTGAGAAGAAGTATCCGAGCGCAGCCAGGACCGCGACAATTGCCAAGGCGAACATAGGGCGGCGGGATTTTGGTGTCGTCATGATCAGGGCGTATCCTTGGTGGAATCGGCGTTCTCGGCGACCATTGCAACAACTTGCGATGGGTCCAGCGAGCCTCTCGCGCGCAGCAGATCGATAGCCGCTACGATGACGTCGAACTCCGCTTGCAGTCGATCGGCCTGCGCCGTGAGCACGGTCGTTTCCGCAGTCAACACGTCGCTGACGGCGCCGACGCCCTGTTCCAACTTGAGTTGCTCGATAGCCAGTACTTCGTGCGCTTCGGCAATGCTCGTATCGGTGACGTCGAGTCGGGCCGCGGCCTCTGCACGCGCGTGCCAGGCATTCTCGATCTGCTGCTGGGCCTCGAGACGCTTTTGCACGACGAGCTGCTCAGCCTGCCGACGTGCCAGCACTGCCTGATCGATGTGAGCACGGCGGACGCCACCATCGAACAGCGGCATACTCAATTGCAAGCCGACGCTCCAGTCGTCATAGAACTGCCACTCACTGCCACTGCGTTCGCTGAAACCACTGACCAACGACAGCATCGGGCGTCGATCGGCACGTGCCAGTGCCTCGCCGGCAGCGGCGCTATCAACCTGCCGCTCGGCGATCTTGACGTCGGGCCGCCGTGGCGCCAGTTCGCGCGCCTCCGCAAGTTCGATCTTCGGCGCTGCCGCAGCCACATAACGTGTTAGCACCGGTGGCGCAGCCGGCAGCTCGGTTCCCATCAGTAGATAGAGCGCCGTACGTGCCTCGCGAGCTCGGTTTTCGATCTGCAGGAGGTCGTAGCGCGCCTTGGTCACCTGTCCGGCGATCCGCAGCTGATCGAGCTTCGCGGCACGTCCAACGTCGCGCAGCAACTCGACGCGGCGCCCCTGGGAATGCAGCGATTCTATGCGCGCCTTGAAGGCCAGTGCGAGGGCATCGAGCTGCTGGATCTTGAGATAGACAGCACTCACGTTGTAAATGAGTTCCTGATCACTCGAGCGCTCACTCTCGATTGCGATCTCACGGCCAAGATCGGCGATCTCGATCGCGCTCGTGAGCTTACCGCCAGTGTAGATTGGCAGTCGAAAAGCGACGCCCAGACTGTTGATCTCTTCGTCGAGCGGCGGAAAGACGCCAACTTGACGAATGCCATGCACGAAAGTCGGATAGCCGTAGCGAGTCGAGCCGGCGGTCAGGTCGATGCTCGGCAGTCTCGCACCGCGCGCCGCGCGCTGCCCCGCTCGTGCCTGCTCGACTTGCAGGCGCTGAGAGATACTGCGTGGATTGTTGGCCATTGCCGTAGCGATCGCTTCCGGCAGCGTGAGAGCAGTCGGCTCGGCATGCGCAGCAGCCGCAGCAAGCAGGCTCAGCCACAGAGCCGCAGATCTTGGGCCAATTGCGCTCCGACCAATCATGCGCGGCGACCAGTTGCGCTACTGATGGCGCGACGATACAAATGAAATGCGCCAGGTGCTGCCGAGCGCAGCTGTTTGACGTTACCTGACAGCAACGACTGTACGATCAAACCCTGGACCATGCCGATGTACATGGTGGCGGCCGCGTCGTCGTCGATCGCTTCGGGGATCTCGCCATTGCTCTTGCCATGCGCAAGCAGGACCAGCAGTCGGTCGCGATAGCGCTTGACGATCGAGCGCGCAACGCGCTTGGCCGCCGTGTCCTGGGCGCGCTGCAGCTCGCCGAATAGCAGGCGCGGCAAGCCCGGGTGCTCGGCTACCAACGCGATGTGCGCCATGAACATGGCCTCCAGGGAATCGAGCGCGGATCGCGCTGCCGCTGCCGCTGCCTCAGTGCGCGCGAGCAGTTCACCGCCCACCCACTGCAGCACCGCTCGCCAGATGTCCTCTTTGCTTGGGAAGTGCCGAAACAAAGCGCCCTGCGTGACTTGCATGCGCTCGGCAATCGCGGCTGTCGTAATTTCGATCGGGTCACGCTCTGCCGCGAGGGCGAGCACAGTGGCAACCGTGTGGGCACGGCGCTCGTCGGCCGGCAGCTGCTTAGTTCGCTGATCCATATCATCCAAAGAGTGAGTAATCGTTTACTATCTTACTCAACTGCGCGGCGGTGTCAATCACAACCTCGGGAGCCGCTCACGGCTCCTGGAAGCCGTCGCGCCGGTACGTCAGGACGAGTGTGTCGCGGTGGCCGAGCGACTGCGGCTCGAGCGGCTGCAGCGGCGTGGTCTCATGCATGACGCGCGCATCGTCCAGCAACAGCGCGCTCCACGGCTCGGTCATCGTGAAGCGTACCCCCTGTGACCCGACGGCATCGAACACACGAGTTTCGCCACCCAGGACGTTCTGTCGGTTCACGAGAATCACCGCCACGAAGTCGACACCGTCGCGATGTGCGCCCTCGGGCGTCGGCCGACCTACGCCCCCGTGGGTGTCGATGCGAAACTGATGCGCCTCGATATACCAATGGGGCACCGCTGCCGTCGCAGCAAACATCGCGCCCAAGTCAGCCAGCAGCGCGCTCCACGTGTTGCTCTCCGTCAGCAGCGGCTCGATAGGCTCGAACCAGCGCAGCATGCCACCGTGCAGCGCATTGTAGTCGGTCGACTGCCAGTGCGCGCGATGCGCTACCTGCCGCAGCTGCGGCGGATCGCACTCGAACGTGAAGCATGAGTGCCGTCGCGCGCGGTACCGGCCACCATCGCGCAGATAGCGATCGCGCGGCAGCCGTGCCCAGCTGTCCTGCAAGGCAGCGAGCGGCGCGAGAGACTCGCCGACGAGCGCCTCTAGCGCAGAGCGCTGCAATCGCGCATATCCCGTGGTAGTTAGTTTCTGAATCGCTGGCGGGCTCACATCCTGTCGAGCGCCTGTGCAAGATCTGCGATCAGATCGTCGGCGTGCTCGATACCGACGGAAATGCGCACCATGCTGTCGGTGACGCCCAGTCGATCCCGGGTTGCTTTCGAAATCCCCGAATGAGTCGTCGAGGCGGGATGCGAGATCAGGGTCTCAGTACCACCCAGGCTGACGGCAAGCTTCATGACTTGCAGGGCATCGAGCAGCCGGAAAGCCTCAGCCTCGCCACCCTTGACACAAAAGGCAAAGGTGGAACCTGCACTCAGACACTGGCGTCGGTACACTGCATAGCGCGGATCATTGGACTCGAGGAAGCCCAGGTAATTGACGCTCGCGATCTTCGGATGTTTGCGCAGGAACTCAGCTACTGCTTCGGCATTGGCGGCCGCTTGCCGCATGCGCAATGCCAGCGTCTCCATCGATCGCATCAGCATCCAGGCGGTGTGCGGGTCGATCTGGGTACCGAGACTGGAGCGCAGCGTGCGCACCGGCGTAACGACCGTCTTCGCCCCGACCACACCGCCCGCCACCAGGTCGGAATGTCCGCCGACATACTTGGTCAGCGAATAGATCACCAGATCGGCACCGAGCGCCAACGGGCGCTGAAACACAGGTCCGAGAAAAGTGTTGTCGACCGCCAACGGCGGCTGCTTGCCGCCCTGCTTCGCTGCCAACCACTCTGCCGCCTCGCGCCACACCGCGAGATCGACCAGCCCATTGGTGGGATTGGCTGGCGTTTCGGTCATCAGCAAACTCACCGTACCGTTGGTCGCCTGCGCCTGCTCGAGTGCGCGGGCGGCGGCGGCCATCACGGCTGATCGGTTGCAGCCTTCCGAGACCGTGACACGGCCGATGCCGTACATAGGCAGCGTCTTTTCGATCAGCGTCTCCGTGCCGCCATAGAGCGGCTGACTCATCAGAATCACATCACCGGGGCGCACATAGGCCCAGATCGTGGTGGAAATTGCTGCCATGCCACTCGAGAACACGGCCGCGGTCTCACCGCCTTCCCATAGGGCCAGACGGTCCTCCAGCACTTCGAGATTGGGATTGTTGAAGCGTGAATACACCAGGCCGGCCGCGCAGCCCAGTGGCGGGTCCTTGCGCCCTGACGTGTAGTCGAAGAAGTCCTTGCCCTCCTGGGCCGTCTTGAAGACGAAAGTCGACGTCAGGAAAATGGGCGGCTTCAACGACCCCTCGGAGAGCGTCGGGTCGTAGCCGTATCCCATCATCTGTGTCTCGGGGGACAACACATGATCGCCCACCTTGCGCTTGTGATAACTGGCGTAGCTCATAGCAACCTCAATAGTTAGTCAGCCGCGGCACTGCGTCGCGGGCCCGATAGCAGTGCCGCTATTGTCGCGCTTTACTGCCAACCTGGTCGGATATTTGCTGAGCGCCCGGCAAGGCTAATGAATCACGCGGTCCCACCAGTTGCGCAGCCGCTCGCCCAATGAGCGCGGCAGGTCGTCCCGATTGCGTCCGCGTTCGCCAGGCAGCGCCTCGATCGTGCCGTCGCTCCAGACTTCATCGTCAAACCGCTGGCCAGGCCAGGAGCCGCATTCATAGCTCTCGGGGAGCGGCGTGCCGCGCGGCACGACGACTTCGAGCGACCGCGCGGCGCAGGGCATGCTCAGCAGCTCGCCACCCTGGCCGTCGATCTGCCGCGACTCGAAACCCGGCGGCATCGTCGGTTGCCAGGAACTCGTATCGAGCGCCTGCACGACGCGCGTCCAGACCGCAAGTGCACCAGACGACCCCGTCAAACCTGTCGGTTCGTTCGTGTCGGTGCCAATCCAGACGACGACGACATGGGATCCGGAGAATCCCGCGAACCAGCTATCACGGTAGTCGGACGACGTCCCTGACTTCCCCGCCACGATCAAGGAAGGCGGCAGTGCGGCACGACTGGCGCGACCCGTGCCCTGATCCATCACCGTCACGAGCATGCGATCGAGCGGATAGACGTCTTCGAACTTCGCCACCCGTCGTGGTCCGAAAGCAAACGCGCTGGCGGCATCACCGCCCGCCATACGCGACGCTGCTGCGGAGCCTCGCGTCGTCAGGCCCGCGATCGCGTGCAGCGGCTGCCGCACACCGCCGGTAGCGAGCCCTGCATAGAGCTGCGCAACCTCGAGCGGCGTGGCATCGACTGCGCCGAGCGCCATCGCAGGCACCGCGGCAGGCGGACGCGTGAGTCCAAAGTCAGTGAGCGTCCTTGCGACCGGCTCGATACCGATGTCCAACGCGACCGTCACCGCTGCGGCATTCATGGATTCAGCCAGCGCTCGCACCATCGGCACCGGCCCATGAAACAAGTGATCGAAATTCTGTGGCTGCCAATCCCGGTTCGCGCTGGTACGCACGATGACCGGCGAGTCGTCGATGATCGAGGCCGCGTGGTAACGACCACTCTGCAAGGCGGCCAGATACACGAATGGCTTGACCAGCGAGCCGATCGGCCGGCGCGCGTCGAGCGCGCGATTGAAACCCGCGAGCGTCGTGTTGCGTCCGCCAACCAACGCCAGCACGGCACCCGAGTCTGGTCGCGCCACGATGACCACACCTTCGAGAGGCGCCGCCGGTGTGCCCTTGCGCCTGCTCCGGTCGGCGCGCGGCTTGCCCAATCGGGCGAGTTCGGTCGTCAGCGCCTGCTCCGCCAGGCGCTGAACGCGTGGGTCGAGCGTCGTGAACACACTGTGGCCGGTGCCGGCATTGTCACTCGAGAACCCGCGCCCGTCGAGCTGCCGACGAACCAGATCGAGGAACGCCGGGTAGTAAGTACGGCCGCTGTTGTCGTAAGACGTAGCGAGTGTCAGGGGCCGATCGTGCGCACGGTCATACGCCGCCGCATCGATCACTCCCTGCTCCCTGAGCTGCGCGAGCACATGGTTGCGCCGCGCCAGCGCCCGCTCGGGATTGCGACGCGGATCGTACAATGAAGGACCGCGAATCATGCCGACTAACAGCGCAATCTGTTCGGGCTCCAGCTCATCCAGTGTCCGTCCGAAATAGAACTGACTCGCCAGACCGAATCCATGTACCGCACGCGCGCCGTCCTGGCCGAGATAAACTTCATTGACGTAAGCCGTAATGATTTCGCGCTTGTCATAGTGGGCCTCTAGCCGTTGCGCCATGATCGCTTCGGTAATCTTTCGTTTGAACGTACGTCGGCCGTCGAGAAAATAGCTCTTGACGAGCTGCTGGGTCAGCGTGCTGCCGCCTTGCTCGACTCCGCCGGCCCGCAGGTTGGCCCAGACTGCGCGCGCAATCGCCGAGTAATCGATTCCGGCATGGTGGTCGAAATCACGATCCTCGATCGCCTTGATGCTGGCTGTCAGGACGCGCGGCACTTCTTCCGGATTGAGGATCAAACGGTCCTCACCATGAATCGGAAACAGTGAGCCGATCAGCGGTGGATCGAGGCGCAGCCGTTGCAAGGGCTCGCCGGTCAACGTCAAGAGCGACGCGACGGCGTTCCCACGAAAGCGGACGCGAGCGAGCAGCGGCTCGCGCAAGCCTTCCATGGACTGGGCGCGACGCGTGTACACGAGCAGCTCGCTGCTGCGGAGCTGGTACTCGCCCGGCCGCGGCAAGCGTTGCACAAGCCGGTAACGCATCTGGTCAAGTTCGCCCGCGAGCTGACGGACACCCAAACGCGAACCCGTGTGCAGCTCAAGAGAACTGGCATAGACTCGGGTGGGCTCGGTCCAGCGACGGCCGCCAAACTCTGCTAAAATCTGCCGGTCGAGTCGGACGACCCATAGAAAAAAGGCGACGCCAGCCGCTGCCACGAGCAACAGCACGAGCGATCCCAGGCTCCATTTCCATGTCCGACGCGTCACAACCGACACGCTACTGTAGGCTGCGGTCTGGGCTCAATAGTTCCGTGGCACGGTGAGGGAAAATACCCTCGCGATAGCTCGATATCGACATGAACGATGAAATGAGGAGATCCGAGATGATTCTGATAACTGGCGCGACAGGCAAAACAGGTGGCGAACTGGCACGCAAGCTGGTCGCCAGCGGCGAGCAAGTGCGCGCGCTGGTGCGCAACGCCGACAAGGCCGCGGCACTCGCTGCCGCTGGGGTCGAGATCGTTGCAGGCGATGGCAGTGATCCAGCGGCCGTTGCCAAGGCGCTGCAAGGGGTCGATCGTGCGGTGCTGATCTACCCTAACAGCGAGCATCAGCTCGCGCTCGAGAAGTTGTTCGTCGATCAGGCCAAAGCTGCCGGTATCAAGCACATCGTGAAGCTCTCCTCGCCCGAAGCGCTCGAGCACATGAAAAACCCCGTGCATCAGACACATTTTCGGTCGGAACAGTTCATCAAGGCGTCGGGCATGCCATGGACCATGGTAAGACCAAATTTCTTCATGCAGAATTTTCTTGGCAACGCGCATTCGATCAAGGCCGAAGGCAAGTTCTCCATGCCCATGGGGGAGGGTCGCGCGGCGATGACCGATACCCGCGACGCAGGCGCCGTGATCGCGCACGTCCTGACAACGCCAGGCCATGCTGGCAAGAGCTACGACATCACCGGACCGGCAGTCATGACATTTCACGATGTTGCCGCGGTGTTCAGCGAAGTGTTGGGAAAGCCGGTCACCTACGTCAATCAGGACCCCGATACCTACAAAGCCTATCTTGGCCAGTTCCTCAAGAGCTCATGGCACAACGATGCAGTGTGCGACATCTTCCGCGAGATCCGCGAGGGCTACTATATGCCTACCACTAACACTTTCAAGGAACTGATGGGGCGAGAACCGACGTCGTTCGAGCAGTTCGTGCAGGATCACAAGGCAGTGTTTTCCTGACCAGAGATCGAATGAGCAGTGGGCGTTGAGCACGTTCGCGCATTGTTCGCCGGCCCGATCGACGTGGTCGGCGATATCCACGGCGAATACGAACCACTGCGCAGCCTGCTCGGGTTTCTCGGCTATTCGTCGTGTGGCGAGCACTCACAAGGTCGCCGACTGGTATTCGTCGGCGACCTGGTCGACCGCGGCCCCGACAGCGTCGCGGTCGTCGAATGGGTGCAGCGGCTGGTCGCGCGCGACCTTGCGCAGTGCGTGTTGGGCAATCACGAACTCAACCTGCTGCGCGGCGCGCGCAAAGACGGCAATGGCTGGTTCTTCGCCAAAGATCATGATCGCACTGCTCACAAGTACTCGACATCGCGCCAGGCCAGCGACGCCGAACGTCGCTTCATTCTCGCATTCTGTGAGCAGCTGCCCGTGGCGCTGCAACGGCCCGACTTGCGTGTCACGCACGCTTGCTGGGATGCAGGCGCACTCGAGGCGATCGTTGCCGATCCGCGCGATACCCTGGCGATCTACAACGCTTATGCCGATGCGCTCAAGGCGCAGGCTCTGCAGTCTGGCCTGAAGGCCAAAGCCGACGCGGAAGAGGCGCAGTACGGTGCAGCCATCTTGGAAGAAAAAACCGCGGTAGAACTACTCAAGTACAGCGGTCTCGAGGACGAGCTTTATCAGATGGGCAATCCCCTGCGGATTATCACGTCTGGTCCGGAAAAATTGGCCGTGAAGCCGTTCTTTGCGAGCGGCAAATGGCGCATGCTCGATCGCGTCAGATGGTGGGAGGATTACCAGCACCCGGTGCCAGTGATCTTCGGCCACTATTGGCGCGCCTGGGAACCTACGGATTGCGGCGTCCCCGGACACCCGAAGCGCGACGTGTTTCCGGGCAAGCAGCCGAGTGATTGGGTCAGCCGGCAGAACGCCTTCTGTGCCGATTTCTCCATTGGCGCGCGCTTCCGGGAACGCCGCGACCACCCGGGTGGTCCATACAAGACCCGCTTGGCCGCAGTGCGATGGCCCGAGCGGCAGCTCTTCACGGATCGAGGCGAGCGCCGGTCGCTGGGTGCTGAGTAGCATTACTTTCAAATACTTAGGAGATTATCCTGAGACGAAACGCGATAGGCAGCACGGCCCTGCTCTGTGGTCTTGCCTGGTGCTGCGCGGAGCTTGCGGTCGCCAGCGTCGAGCAGTCGGAGGAACTCACCACCGTCGAAGTCGTGGGAGAAAAGCCCGGTCCCGGGCTGTGGAAAATCTCGAACGGCGACAAAGTGCTGTGGATACTCGGCACGCTGGAGCCTCTCCCGCGACGCATGACCTGGCGATCGCGGCAGATAGAAGAACTCGTTGTTAACGTGGACCTCGTGCTGGCCGGCGGCGCGACCGCATCCGTGGACGGTGGGCCGCTGACGTGGTTCCGGCTCTATCGCCAGTTCCGCCGCACGCAGAAGCTGCCAGGGCAAGAGACACTCGCTGATTTTCTTGCAGCTGACGACTACGCGCGCTTCACGGCACTACGCGACCAGTATGCGGCACGCGATCGGAATATCGACCGCTTCCGCCCGATCTTCGCTGCGTTCCGCCTGTTCGCGGGTGGTACGGAAGCAGCCGGTCTCACGGCTGACAACGATATCCAGGATCAGGTGCTCAGGATCGCGCGCAAGCAGCGTGTCGCAAAGCAGCAGATCAAACTCAAGATTACCGAGCCGCACGTGCTGCTGGCAGAGATCGCCACGACAGCACCACAGACGGAAGTTCGCTGCCTGCGGGCGGCGATGCTGCGACTCGAATCCGACCTGGGAGCGCTGCGGGCCCGCGCAGTTGCCTGGGCGGAAGGCGATGTCGACGCCTTGCAAAGACTCGCGTTTCCCGAAGATCGCGAAGCGTGCTGGGATGCGATCGCCAATTCGCCGCGCATCAAGGCGCTGGCTGAACAGGCCCGCAATGAATGGTTGCAGGCCGCCATTGCGGCGCTCGAGAGCAAGTCGGCCACGCTCGCCCTGACGGATATCTACAACTTGTGGGGAAAACGAGGGTTGCTCGACGAGTTTCGCAAGCGTGGCTACGAGGTTGAAGAGCCACGCTGAATTTGCGTATTCAATGCCTGCAAGTGCTTCGATGCTGCAGATCCAAGCCGGATCGGGCGCGCTGCGCGTCCCCTTGCCAGAGCGCGGTGCGCATCTCCCCCCTGGCGAAGTGGTTAGTCTGATGGGAGAACAGGAGCGCCCCGCGCTCTGGCTGCGGCGCCCTCAACGGCTTGGATCTGCAACACCGAAGCACTTCCAAGTCTCGTCCATGACCTTCGTGAGTGACGTTCGACCCTGAGGCAAGGGCCGTCGCGACTCGATCTCCTTAGTGTGAGGTGGCCGCTCCCGGCGCGTGGCCCGCGTGGGCGGCAGCGGTCCGTTGAGGGCGCCGCAGGCCGGCTGGGGCGCGCTCCTGACCCGCTTGGTGGTTAGCTGCGACGCAGGGGGAAGATGCGCGCCCGATCCGGACCGCTGCCGCCCACGCGAGGCGCGTGCCGGGCGGTATCGCCGCCGCTTCAAGCCAGGTATTTTTCCGTCAGCTCTTCCGACTTGGCCCAAAGCTGCGCAGCCAAGGCCTGGTCTTCCATCCGGCCCGTCGGCTTGACTGCATTGCAGTCTTCAAAGTAGTAGCCACTGACTTCGGCCAGCTTCGGATAAGTCGCTACATAAACTGTTGTAGCGGCGCCCTCTTCCACCGACTTCATGAAGGTCCAGCCGATCAGACTGCCAGCCACCTGCTTCCATTTGGCGAAGTGACGACTGAGATTGGTATTGATCACGCCAGGATGCACCGAGTTGGCTGTCGCAGGAGATCCTGCGGCTTTCAGCCGGCGTGCCAGCTCGAGTGAGAACAAGCCATTGGCGAGCTTCGATTGGCCATACATCTTATTAGGCTCGTAATCACGTTCGCCCGAAAGATTGTCGAACTCGATCCCTGCTTCAGGCGCCCAGCGATAGCCGAGACTGCTGACCATGACGACCCGACCCTGCTCCGCCGACATGACCTGGGGCAGCAATCTGTTGACCAGCAGAAAGTGGCCGAGGTGATTGGTCACGAACTGCTTTTCCAGCCCGTACACTTGCTCGAGTTCGGGCAATGCCATGATCCCGGCATTGCAGATGAGCATATCGAGCGACCCGACGGTGGCGTGCACATCCTCCGCGCAGGCAACGACCGAATCGAAATCCGTGAGGTCGAGCGCAACAGGCGTCAGCTTGCCAGTCATGCCCTGCATCGCAGCAGCAGCCTTGTCTTTGCTGCGACCAGTCCCAATGACGTGCGCACCGCGCATCGCCAGCACGCGCATCGTCTCGAGCCCGAGCCCGGACGTGGAACCTGTTACCAAGGCAGTCTTGCCCGTGAGATCGAGGCCGTCGGTGACCTGCTCGGCCGTGGAATCAGCACCGAAGCCACCACTTGGTACCGTGTCGATCACAGCAGTGCTCTGCATCGCTCGCCGCGCAGTCATCACCCGATAACCGGCGAAGCCAGCCACTGCCAGTGCACCGCCGCCGATCAGCATCGTTCGCCGCTTCATGCCACCACCCCCGCAAGATCCGCACGTTCGCCAAACTGTAACTCGGCCAGGCGCGCGTACAAAGCATTGCTGCGGATCAGCTCTTCATGCGGACCGATACCGACGATGCGCCCGTGTTCGATGACAACGATTCGATCAGCTTTCACCGCAGTTGCCAGACGGTGCGCGATGATGATGGTCGTGCGCGTGCGCATCAGGCGCTCGAGTGCTTCCTGGACCAATCGCTCACTCTCAGAATCGAGCGAACTGGTCGCCTCGTCGAGCAACAAAATGGGTGGATCCTTGAGGATCGCGCGCGCAATGGCGATGCGCTGCTTCTGGCCACCGGACAGACGTGCGCCACGCTCGCCAAGATACGTGTCGTAGCCTTCCGGCAGCTTGACTATGAAATCATCTGCCGCCGCGGCGCGCGCGGCCGCCTCGATCGCGGCATCCGATGCGTCCGGGCGGCCATACCGGATATTCTCACGAGCAGTGGCACCGAAGATCACGGTTTCTTGCGGGACAAGGCCGATGCCACGCCGCACAGCCTCCGGCTCGGCCAACAGGGTATCGACGCCGTCGATCAGAATACGGCCTGATTGTTGATCATAGAACCGTAGCAACAACTGGAATGTCGTGCTCTTGCCGGCGCCGGAAGGGCCGACGAAGGCGAGCGTCTCGCCGGGCTCGATCGCCAGCGAGAAGTCGTTCAGTGCTTTGACGTTGGGGCGCGACGGATAGCGGAAGGTCACGTTTTCGAACACGATCCGGCCCTTGCCCGGCGACGGCATCGCGACTGGCGTGGGCGACACCTTGATGGACGGTTCCGAGCGCAATAGTTCCACGGTGCGCTCCATCGCCCCAGCAGCACGCTGGACTTCACCCCACATTTCCGAGAGCGACGCGGCGGCCGTCGCCATGAAGACTGCATAGCCGAGAAACTGGGCCAGCTGTCCGCCGGTCATTGCGCCACCGAGCACATCGCGAGCGCCTAACCACAGCACCAACGTAATCGCACCGAACACCGTGAGGATGGCCAGTGCGGTCAGCCAGGCCCGCATCAACGTGCGTTCTATCGCCACATCGAAGCTACGCTCCACCGCCTCTTCATAGCGCCGACTGTGCAGCTCTTCCAGAGTGAAAGCCTGCACTGTCTGCACGGCGTTGAGCGTCTCACCGGCCAGACCGCTGGTGTCAGCGATACGATCCTGGGTGACGCGCGACAACTTGCGGACCTTGCGACCGAACACCAGGATCGGCACGAGCACCGCCGGGATCAACACGATGATGATCAACGTGAGCTTGGTGCTGGTGTAGAACAGCAGCACCAGGGAACCCAGAAACGTCAGGCTCGAACGCAGCAGGATCGACAAACCGGCCCCCGCAATCGACTGAATGAGCGTCGTATCGGTAGTCAGACGAGACAAAACCTCACCAGTTTTCGTGACCTCGAAAAATGCCGGGTCGAGCCTGATGACGCGCCGATAGACGGCATCTCGGATGTCTGCCACGACGCGCTCGCCCAGCCAACTGACCAGGTAGAAGCGCAGTGCAGCAAACAAACCGAACACTGCTGCTGCGAACAACAGACCGATGAAGTACTGATTGATCGTGGCGGCACTGCCTGCGGTGAAGCCGTTATCGATCACCAACTTGAGTGCGATCGGCAGCGCCAGCATCGCACCGGCCGCAACCAGTAGCGCAACCAGAGCGAAGGCCATCATGCCCTTGTAGGGCGACAGGAATGGCAACAGCTCGCGCAACGGCCTGAGCGAGCGGCTCTTGGCGCGCTCGGATGAGGTTGGCTCTGGAGCTGGCGGCGGCTCATCTCGGATTTGCTGACTACTCACGGAAACGCAGTTTTCCCATATTCAATTGCCACCACATCACCCAATCCGCAGCAAAGCTGTAGAACGGATGCTTGAACGTGGCAGGTGTGTTTTTCTCGAAGAAGAAGTGCCCAACCCAGGCAAAGCTGTAACCTGACAGCAGACCGAGCAGGATCCAGTGAGGTCGCCGGGTCCACGCAAGCATTGCGACAGCGGCGAATGCGCCCCAGGTGCCGACGAAGTGCAGCCCACGCGACACCGGGTGTCGATGCTCGCTCAAATAGAACGGGTAGAACTGCTGAAAACTCGCGAACCGACTCATCCTGTACTCTGCAGACCTTGGGCGATGCCACCGACCGTGATGACGAGTGTATCGAATAGCTGCCGGTCCTTGCGGCCCGAGGCGCGCCAGCGTTGCAGCAGGTCGATCTGCATCAGGTTCATGGGGTCGACATAGGGATTGCGAAGCTCGATCGCGCGCTGCAGCGTCCGGTCGCGATCGAGCAACTGGCCTTGCTCCTTTACTGCCAGCAATTGCTCACTGACTCGGTCGAACTCGCGGCGAATGTCCGTGAAATAGCGATGCAGCGACACGAAGGCCAGTTCATTGTAATGCGCGGCGATCGCCAGATCCGCGCGTGCGACACTCGTTTCGATATCGTCCAGCAGATTGGCGAAAAAACCCCAATCGTGGTATGCCGCCTGCACGGCCTCGAGGCCATGCTTGGCGCACGCCGCTTCGAGTCCGGCTCCGCCACCGTACCAACCAGGCAGCATGTGCCGCGATTGCGTCCATGCAAACACCCACGGCAACGCACGCAGCGCGTCGATGCCCGACTTGTCTGGCCGGATTGCGGGGCGCGACCCGATCTGCATGCGCGCGATGACATCGATCGGCGTCACCGCCTCGAAGTACTCGAAGAACGACTTGTCACCGTATACCAACCGACGATACGCGTCATGGCTCGCGGCGACCAGGGTCGTACAGACAGCGACGTGCGCGGCGTCTGCGGCGAATATTTCACCGCGCTGCACCTTGTGAGTGGTCAGCGACAAAGCGCTGAAGGCGCGATCGAGCGTGCGCATGGCGATCGGACGTAGTCCGTAGCTTTGATTGATCGACTCGCCCTGCTCGGTCAAACGCAGTACACCGTTGATGGCGCTCGCTGGCGTCGTACGAACCAAGGCATCGATACGGCCGCCGCCACGGGCGGTGCTGCCGCCGCGATTGTGAAAGATCAGATGGTTCTCATTCGCTGCGGCGAGCTGCGCCGCGAGCTCCATCTGAGCACGCCAGATGGCAAACCGCGAGGCACAGATGCCGCCTTCCTTACTACTGTCCGAATAGCCGACGAGCGCGCATTGCGTCCGGCCACGCGCCTCCAGATGGTTGCGGTACAGTGGATCGGCCAACAATGTCCGCATGACCTCACCGCAGCGATCCAGCGTTTCGATTGACTCGAACAACGGCGCGATATCCAGCGCGACCTGGCCCGTGCGCTTGTCGTACGCTTCGGCCCAGCGCGCCAACAGCAGTGGCGCGAGGACGTCATCCGCGCTCGAAGCGCCACTCACGACGTAGTAGCCCACCGCCTCGGGCCCGTAGCGATGGCGGCACTGCATGATTGCCTCGAAAACACTCAGTGTGCGCTTGCCCAGCGCATCGAGTTCGGCCGAATGGCCCGTATCCTGCTCGATCGCCTGCACCAATCGATCGTGACGATCGGCCGCGCTGCGGGACTCCCAATCCGGGTCACCGAGTCCCATGCCGATCACGCGGTGGTGGATCTCGGCTTGCTGGCGCACGTCCAGCGTCGCAAGGTGGAACCCGAAGGTCTCGATACGGCGCACCAGCCGCATGACATTGTAATAGCCGGCATTGTTGCCGCGGTTCGCCTTCAAACTGGCCGCAATGAGCCGTACGTCACGCAGTAGCTGCCCAGGCCCCTCGTAGGCGTTCGGCCGGTTGTCATAGGTGGACCGCAGCCTCTCGGCTATCTGCATCAGGAACACCCGATACGGCATGCGGTCATGGCGGGCAGGCGTCACGCTTTGCGCGCTCGGCAGCAGGGTCGCGTACTGCTCGATTCTCGCCTGCAACTCAGGCAGCACGCCGATGCGGCTGGCACTTTGCGATAACAACTGCGCCAATCGCTGGCAATCACTGAAGTATTCGTTGACGATCACCTGCTGATGGCGCGCCAGCGTCTCGCGAATGCTCTTGGCGTGGACGTCGGGGTTGCCGTCCATGTCGCCGCCTACCCAGGATCCAAAGCGGATGATCGTCGGCAACTCCAGCGCCTCGGCCGGCACGCCATACAGCTTCTCGAGGCCCTGTGCCAGCTCATCGTAGAATGCCGGCAGAATCCGATAGAGGATTTCCGCGAGATAAAAGATCACATGCTCGCGCTCATCCGCAACTGTCAGCCGTTCCCGCGGATGGTCCTCGGTTTGCCAGGCCGTCGTGGTCTCGGACCGGATGCGGCTCCACAGTCCGCGCATTTCCTGCGGCGTCAAGGTTGGATCGAGCCGATCCAGCAGCAGCTCCGCGACGCGCTGCTGTTTGCGCAGGATCGTTCGACGCGTAGATTCCGTGGGATGCGCCGTGAATACCGGCTCGATCCGCATCTTTGCTAACAACTCCAGCACCTGTTCGAGCGACAGGCCGCTGGCGTGCAACTGCGTCAGTGCATCGGCCACACCGCCCGGCTGTGGCCGGGAACTGGCTTCGATGAAGTAGGCGCGGCGACGCCGCACCCGATGCACCATCTCGGCCAGGTTGACGCTGCGAAACCAGGTGGAAAAGGCTCGCACCAGATCGGCTGCTTCAGCCGGCGGCCGGCCCCGCAGGCGAACAGCCAGTCGTTCGCCCGCAGCTGCGTCGCCGGCACGCCGCTTGATGGCGAGCTGGCGATCTTCCTCGACCATTTCGTAGAGCCGGTCCCCGCCCTGCTCGCGCAGCACATCGCCCACCATTTCGCCGAGCGCGTGTACGTCGTCGCGCAACGCCTCATGCTTGGCGGGGAATTGAATTTCGTCGCGCTTCACGGAAGCGGCCATTCTATCGCACCCACCGGGCGAACAAACGGAAACGCCGGCCAAAAGGCCGGCGTTTCGCGTGTGCTGAACGGGCTGATACTCAGCCTGTCCCGTGGATCGAGCGGACTAGAACTTGTAGCCCACCTCAACCGACAGACGGCGTTCCGAGCCCGGGTGAATGAACGCACCGCCAAACTCCGGCGCAGGGATAACCTCCTGCAGGAACTTTGTATCGGTCAGGTTCTTGGCAACCACCGCAACCGTCAGGTTGTCGTTGCGCACGGCCACCCGCGCGTCGAGCGTGGAGTATTTGTCGCGCTCGCCGTTGGTGTAGTTGCCAGTTCCGAATGCCACTGTTTCGTTGTCCTGCGCCTGAATGACGTGGAACCATGTCGGCCCCACGAGATTCCAGTACGCACTGGCCTGCAGGCGCCAGCCGCCGTCACTGACAGGCGCGTCCAGCTCGACGCCCGCCGTAGCAGTGTAGTCAGGCGTATAGGGCGACTCATTGCCCACCGAGTTCGGTCGCGAATTGTTGACCTTGATCTCGCTCATCGTGCGGTTGTAGCCGCCCACGAGTCGCAGATCATCGGTAATCTTCGCGCTCAAGCCGATTTCGGCGCCGCGCAATTTGACCTCGTCGATATTGTTTACGACGCGCAGCAGGCCGAACTGGCCGACCAGGAACTCGAAGAACTGCATGTTGTCGACTTTCGTGTCGTAGATCGCAGCCTCGAATTGCACGCGGCCGTCAGCCATCGTGCCCTTGGCGCCGAGTTCGAAGGCACTGGATTTCTCCTTCTGGAAGTCATCCTTGGTCACGACCGAGCGAAACTGCGGCACATTGGCCGTACCAGCTCCGCAGGCGCCGACATCGAGGTTGGTTTCGCCGTTGGGTCCGCGTCCGGTGAAGCAGTTGATGAACAGATCGACCGTCGCGGCCGAACCCGAGTTGTTGAAGCCGCCGCTCTTGAAGCCCACACCCCAGTTCGCGTAAGTCGTGAATTGCGGGTTGACCTGCCAGCTCAAACTGACCTTGGGCTGTAACTGCGAGAAAGTGAGATCGCGATCAGCGATGACGCCAGATGGGTTGATCGCCGGATTGAGCGCGGCATTCAGCGGCGCCATGCCGGTGAAAATGTTGGTGTTCCCCGGCCCGTCGAACGGGTCGAAGTCGAAGTACTGCGTGCGAGCCGCCGTTGGCACCAGGTTGTGCACCTTGCGCTCCTCGCGGTCGTAGCGCAGCGCCACGGCCAGCTCCAGCGTGTCGCTGACGTCGAACGCCAGGTTGCCAAACGCAGCATAGACATCGCTCTTGAAGTTGTCCCAGACCACCTGCTCGGTCGGATTGGCCGAGCCCGGTGGTGCGTACAAGGACTCGACTATGCCCTGACCCAGATCGATGCCTGTGTTGACGCCGACCTCGCGATCGATGTTGAGGAAGTACAGACCACCGAGCCAGCGCAGGCGCGTGTCGCCACTAGAGGAGAGACGAATCTCGGCACTGTAGTCGGTCTGGTTGCGCTCCTGATACTGCGTGCCATCGCAGGCAGTAGGTCCATACGGGCCGAATACAGCGGCCGGTGGTACACCATTGGCACCGAAGAAGAGGATCTGCGGCGGCGGTAGTGCGAAGCCACTGTTGAAGACACTGGCCGCGGTCGACTGACAAACCGGATCATTGTTGAAAAAGCCGTACGACGCGCTCGTGCCATCGGATCCCAGCGAGTTCTGGATGTCGCTGTACAGCGCCCAGGCCGTCAGTTTGCCGAACGACAGATCCTGGTCCCATTTGACCGACACATCGATCGCTTCCTGCTTGTTGAACGGATCGATGTTATTGACGAAGTCGAAGTTATGATCGTTCGCGTCTTCGTTGAAGAGCTCCGCGTTCGGCAGGCCGCTGAACACCAGCCCCGGCACCAGGAAATTCGCATTGAACGAAATTGAGGCAGCATCAACTTTGCCATAGTGCGCCTTGACGTCGAGCTTGCCGCTGTCACCCAGCTCGAACAGCATGCGACCGTTCAGGTTCCAGCCTTCGAAATCATCGACGTTCTTCGCGCCGAGGAACTTGTTGCCGTAGAAACCATCGGTCGAACGATAATCGCCCGTGAGCTTCCAACCGGAGCGGTTGGACATCGGCCCGCCCAACACGAACTGACCGGTGTAGGTATTGTCCTCACCGTATGATGCGCGGAAGTCGCCGCCGAAATCCACGCCCGGTGTGGTGGTTGTTACAATGATCGCGCCAGCCGCCGCATTGCGGCCATAGATGGCGCCCTGCGGGCCCTTGACGATTTCCACCTGCTTGAGATCCGCATATTCACGATTGAATGCGGCTGGATTAGTCATGAGGATGCCGTCGATGATCAGCGCAAAGCTGTTCTCGGCATCGCGAGCACCGTTGATGCCGCGAATATTCACCTGCGCGTCGGCCACTTCGGCGGTCTGCACCAGCGACACGCCCGGAGTCAGCCTTACGAGATCACCAGCACGCTCAACGGACGCCGCTTCCAGCGTGCTCGCGGTCAGCGCCGTGACACTCGCCGGTACGTCCTGCAAAGCCTCTTCGCGCTGTCGGGCGGTGGTAATGACGATTTCTTCGACAGGTGCCGCGGCCGACTGCTGCGCCAGTGCGACCTGACCTGTTAGAGCACTACCTGCCGCCGTCGCCAGAATGATGGCGATCGTGCGCGATACGGTGCTGTACCGGTTGCTGTGCATCGTTAAGACTCCCAAAAAACTGTAGATGTCATCGGACCGATTGCAGCCACGCCAAGCGCGGCGGCCGCAGAATCGAGGCCGGATCGTAGCATAGTGGCGTAAGTGCAACCAATAGCGTGACAAGCTTTCGTCGCGCCGTTCCGCCGCAGCGAGCTACTCACGAACGCAGCGAAGATCAGTCGCGGCACCGTGGCGGCGACTCTGATTGTCCGGACAACAAGGCAGGATGTCTCGTGTTGCGCAAAAGCCACATTGGCGGGGCTTGCCGACGTCCAGTGGCCGCATTGGACGTCGCGCGCCATGCCGCTTGCGCGTCGCGACACAGCTGGCATGCTGCATCGTGCGGCGCGCCAGCACGCGCCAAGATCTACCGCAAAGGACACTATGCCCACTCCATCGCTCGTCAACGCCATCGATGCCGTCGTCAACATCTGGACGCCTGAGGCGCTCTCGCATCGCCCCGATTGGAAAGACGGCTTCTTCGCCGGCAAAGTGAAAGCCAAGAGCCCCATGTCAGCCCTGTCACTCGAGCAGATGTTGGCGCGCATGGAATCTGCCGGTATCGAACGCGCGTTTCTGGTGGCGGCTCGCACCGGACGTCTCGGCCTGCCCGGTTCCTATCACATGCCGTATGAAGTGGTCGCGCGCGCGTGCGAACAGTATCCCGGTCGATTCTACGGCCTGGCTGGGGTGGACCCGACGCTGGGCATGGCTGGCGTACGCGCGCTGGAAGACGCGGTCAAGAACATGGGTTTCATCGGCGCGCATGCCTATCCGCACTGGTTCGAGCTCGCTCCGGATCACGCGAAGTGGTACCCGCTGTACGCCAAATGCGTCGAACTCGATATCCCGTTCCTCACGCAAGTGGGGCAATCGCTCATCTACTCACCTGATCAGCGGCTGCGCAGTGTCGGCCGGCCAGTGACGCTGGACGCTGTCGCCTGCGACTTTCCGGAACTCAAGCTGTTAGGAATCCACGTCGGCATACCCTGGCACGATGAAATGATTGCGATGGCGTGGAAACACGAGAACGTCTGTATCGTCGCCGACGCACATAGTCCCAAGTACTGGCCGGACAGTTTCGTGAAGTATCTCAACAGCTTCGGTCAGAACAAGGTGCTGTTCGGCACCGACTTCCCGGTGCTGGATTTCGAGCGCACGATGAACGAAGTGCTGGCCTTGGGCCTCAAGCCCGACGTGCTGCCCAAATTTCTGCGGGGCAATGCCGAGCGGATTTTCAAGCTGCCATCCTGAACTCGCGCGGCTAGCCGTCCCCGCCTACTGCTATTTGAGTTGCCGCCTGCTCAGCCGTCATCGTCGCCCCTGCTTTGCGCAGCTGCTCGATCGCCGCATCGGTGAGCCCTGCCTCGCGCAGAACCTCGACGCTGTGCTCGCCGAGACGTGGCGCGTGTCGGCGTATGTCGGCGGGCGTCGCACCGAAATTTACGGGCAGTGACGGCATCCGCAGCCTGCCTTCGGTGGGATGATCGACGAACTGCCAGAAACCGACCGCGTCGAGATGCGGATCGCGGGTGAGATCTTCGAGTGTATTGACGACGATTGTCGGCACACTTGTGTCACCGAAAATCGCCAACCATTCCGCCGTCGTCCGCGTCGCCATGATGCGGCCTGTCTCCGCGTACGTTTCGTCGATATTGCGCACGCGGTCCGCCAGCGTCCTGAAGCGCGGATCGTCTAACAAGTCTGGTCGTTCCGCCAGTTTGCAGAATTTCTCCCAGTGCGCGTCGAGGTACGGCAGGATCGCGATGTAACCGTCTCTGGTCGGATACGGTTTGCGATGATGGCTCATCAGACGGACGTAACCTGGCGGCGCCTTGGGGGGCTCGAAAGTCATACCCCACAGATGTTCTGCCATCACCCAGTTCACCATCGTCTCGAACATCGGCACCTCGAGCTCCTGACCGACGCCGCTGCGTTCGCGATGGAACAGAGCTGCCAGCACGCCGTAGACCACTGTCATCGCTGTAGTCTTGTCGGCGACGATCGTCGGCAGATAGCGTGGCTCACCCAGCACCAGCTTGTTGAGCATGGCGATGCCGCTGACCGCCTGGATCGAATCGTCGAGCGCGCCTTTGGCGCCATAGGGCCCATGCTTGGAATAACCATACGAGCCGCAGTAGATGATCTTGGGATTGACCTCCTTGAGATCCGCGTAATCCAGACGCAGCTTCGTCATCACTTGCGGCCGATTGTTGTGAATGAACACATCGGCCGTCTTGACCAGTTCCAGCAGCGCGGCGCGCGCGCCGGGTGCCTTGAGATCGAGCACCAAACTGCGCTTGTTGCGGTTGCAGGTGAGATAGAGCGCAGCCATGCCGGGATTCGTCGACGCCCCGAGGGTACGGTTGCTGTCGCCGCGTGGCGCCTCGATCTTGATCACGTCAGCGCCCATATCGGCCAGAATCTGGCAGGCCCACGGGCCCAGCACGACGCTGGTGAGCTCAACGACGCGCACACCGTGCAGCGGTCCTGGCATGGCTTCTACTCCTGGCTTTATTCGAAGAACAGGTAAGCACGTTACACGGCGCTTCCGCTGAGTGGCAAGGTACATGCAAACTCCCACGCACGGTGCGGGCAATGGGCTAACTTGTCACGACTTGGGCGCCGCAGGGTACGGGAGGCAAGCACGTATGTTTTCGGCCATGTTTCTTGTCAATGCGGTGTTGCAAGCAGTGCTGTTTGTCTGGCTGGTCCGGATTTGGCGCCGAACGCGCGCTGCGGCGGCTGCGGTACTGCTGATTCCGCAGTTCTTTCTCATCTGGGACAATTCGATCGTCGGCTCAGGCCAGTGGATCGGCTTCGGCGAGCTGCTCGAGTCCCTCAATTGGGCGCGCTTCTGGGCTCACTGGCTGTTTGGTTCGTGGCTGATCGTCGCGTCCGGATCGATCCTGCGCCTGGCAGGATTCCGCTGGGCGCAGCAGCGCTGGATCATGGCGCTGTTCTGCCTGCTGACAGTCGGCGTCGTTGGCTACGAGGTACATGGCAATTGGCATGCCACCCTCATGCCCGTGTGCGAGTACGATCTGCTGCGCTACAACACGAGCGTTCGCGCAGAACACTTGTGCTCGCCTGAGCAGGCAGTGGTGCCGGGAGGCGGCGCACCACTCGGGCCGCTGGTGACAGTATTCGTTGTCATCGGCGTCGGTGCAGCACTCGCCCTGCGCCGCCGGTTTCCGTGGATGCTGGTCGGTGGCATATTGATGTTCATCAGCGCGACTCCGCCGCTGATGCGCTACAAGCTCGACAATTTCGGTGAAGTAATGATCGCATTCGGTGCGATCTGGGCCGTCGCTCATTTCACGTCCAGAGATCGCACCATACGGTTCCGTGTCGGCAGCTGAATGACTTGAGCGAAACGGACCGACGCTATCGTTTGGCGGGTACTCTACTGGTAGCAGGCGGCGCAATGCTGTTCGCTGTCAAGGGCCTGTTCGCCAAATGGCTCTATACCCGGGGCGTCAGCTTCGAGGCTGTCGTAACGATCCGCGCCCTGCTCGCACTACCGGCCTTCTGGCTGTTCGGTCTGCGGCGTGTCGGCGATGCTCGGCGTCTGCTCGCGGCGCCGCGACGCGCGCTCGCCGCGGCCGTGATCGCGGGATTTCTCTGCTACTACGTCGGCGCGCTGGTCAACTTCTATGCACTCACGCTGATCGACGCATCTATCGAACGGGTTCTCCTGTTCAGCTATCCGGCAATGGTCGTGCTGATCATTGCTGTACGGGCGCGGCAGTGGCCCAGCGCACAGGTGCTCGCCGCAGTCACGATCACTTACACAGGCATCTTCCTCGCCGTCGGTGGCCTTGAGAAAGATGTATTCAGCGCCAATCTGTTAGGTGCCGGGCTGGTATTGGTATCGGCGCTCAGCTACGCGATCTACTTTCTGATCGGCGCACGTTATACCCACGTTCTCGGCAGCGCGCGCTTCACGTTGGTAGCCATGACCACCGCTGGCTGTGCGCTCGGACTGCATTTCTGGTTGTTCGGCACGCCAGCTGAGATGCGTGACTACGGGGCGCCCGTCTGGCTTGCGCTGCTGGTGATGTCGATCGTCTGTATGTTCTTTCCGGCACTGATGCAGGCCGAAGGCGTCAAGCGCGTGGGCGCGCAGCGCGGTTCGGTCGCCAGCACCGTCGGCCCTCCCACCACGATCTTGCTGGCCGCGGTGCTACTGCACGAGCGGCTGACCGTGCTGCAGCTAGTCGGCACAGCGTTGATCATTGCGGGGATCCTGGTGGTGGAGCTGCGCCGTCGCAGCTAATCCTTCGACACTGCGAGATGACCAGCGAGCGCCAGTACGCGCTGCGCCTTGTACACGACCGGATAGTCGACGAATGCGCCATCTATCTGTATGGCAGCGAGGCCCCGTGCCTCCGCCTGCCGAAAGGCCAGTACTACCGACTGCGCATGCGCAATCTCAGCAGAGCTCGGGGTGAAGACCTCATGACAGGCCGCTACCTGATCCGGATGGATACAAAGCTTGCCGAGAAAGCCAAACTGCTTGCCAGTGCGTGCCGAGCGCACAAAACGGTCCCGGTCCTTGATCTGCACGACGACCGTGTCGACCGGCGGTTCGATACCGGCCACTCGTGAGGCGTGCGTGAGGCTGGCACGCGCATAGTCCAGCTCACGCTCCTCGGCTGTCCATTCCAGATTCAGGTCGTTAGTGTAATCCGCCCCACCCAACGCCAGCCGACTCAATCGCGGCGTCGCCGCCGCAAGTTCCGCGGCATGCATGATGCCCCGCGCAGTTTCGACGATGGCGATCAGATCGATCGTGCCAGCCGCGATGCCGCGCTGTTGCTCGAGTTCCGAGATACGCATGGCGATGGCATGCAACTGTTGCGCCGATTCGGCTTTGGGCACGACGATACCGTCGAGGCCGAGGATGACGACTGCTTCAAGATCACCATAACACCAGCGAGTATCGAAAGAATTGACCCGCACGTAGGCTTTGGACGCGTGTGAGCCCCGCAAGGCTCTGACAACCGACTCGCGGGCCAACTCCTTTTCGGCACTTGCGACAGCATCCTCCAGATCGAGCACGGCCACGTCGGCCCCGACCTGGAAGACCTTCTCGGCGCGGCGCGGGTGATTGCCGGGAGCGAACAGGAAGCTGCGCAGCCCCTGCGGCGCTGCCCGCTTGAACTGACCTGTTGCTTCCGTCTTGGTGAATTGTCCAGTCGTCATAGTCGGCTAGTCCTAAGCGTTCATGCTAAGTATTCATGGCAAGCATCGCAGTTGTCAGCTGTCGGTCCATGAGTCGCCACTTTGCCAGCCGCGCTTGAGCTGCAGCTGGTACGTGTACCGCTCCGCAGGATGCCACGCCATCGACACCTCGAATACCCTTTTGTTGTTGCCCACATAGTGCCGAACGATCGTCAGGCAGGGCGCACCCGCTTCGCACTGCAGCGCTGCGGCGAACTCAGCGGGCAGCAGTTCGGCACGCAGATCTACCGCCACCTGCTCCACGCGCTCGCCGAACCGGGTTTCAATCAGCTCGTACACCCGCTTTGGCCGGCCCAACAGCTTGACGACGTCCTGATACTCCGGAATCACGTAGACATCGGTCCAGCAGATCGGCGCACGTGTGGTTTTGAAACGCCGCAGCGCGCGGAAGCGAAACCATTCCGTACCGGCCGCGCAACCGAGAATTTGTGCCAGCCTGCGGTCGGCACGCACCATGCCGCTGGCGACCAGCTTCAGGCGGCTATCACTTGGATACTGCAGCAACTCAGCCGGCGAGCGTATCGACTGGACATAAGCCTCACTCGACCGCTTCGATCGCACCACGGTGCCGACGCCCTGCCGTCGCTCGATCAGGCCCAGCTCAGTGATCAGTCGCAAGGCCTCGCGCACGGTGTGACGGCTGACCTGATACCTCGCGACGAGTTCGTGCTCGCCGGGAATCGTCGCGCCAACCTTGAGCCGACCGGCGCGTATGTCACCGATCAGCTCGTCCGCCAACCGACGATAGCGCGGCTGTCCAGCCGTTCTTCGCGTCACCTGCCCGCGCCCCTCGGACATCGCCTGTTGCGCTCACCCACGCATTGTCGCAAGCTAGCACTTGTCCGGACAAGTGAGTCGCTATCGTGAGCCAAAACGTAAAATCTGTGGGCCAAAACCGCTATCGCGAGCAATTCGGTCGCCATTTCGAAGACTTCACCGTCGGCGACATCTACGAGCATCGGCCCGGCCGGACGATCACGGAGACCGACAACACCTGGTTCACGCTGCTCACGATGAATACCCATCCCATGCATTTTGACGCAGAGTATGCCAAAGCGTCGGAATTTGGTCGCTGTATCGTTTGCAGCCCTCTTACGGTCGCGTTGATGGTCGGCATGAGCGTCACGGACGTGAGTCAGAAGGCCATCGCCAACCTGGGCTGGCGCGAGATCAAGCTGACTTTCCCGCTGTATGCAGGCGACACGCTGTATGCCGAGTCAGAAGTGCTCGACAAACGCGAGTCTGCTTCCCGCCCTGGCGCCGGTATCGTCACCGTGAAGACGATTGGCAAGAACCAGGACGGCAAAGTTGTCTGCACCTTTGAGCGCACGATTCTGGTCGCGCGACGCGGTCACTCCATCGAAGACAAGATCGGCTATTGAGGCAACGCGACCATGAATACTGTCAGCAACGAAGAGGCCGACATCTACGATGCCATCGAGCGCTGGACGGAAAAGGAAGTTCGGCCGATCGCGAAACGATTCGACCATGCCGACGAGTATCCCGCCGAGCTCGTCGAACAGATGAAGGAACTCGGCCTGTTCGGCGCGACGATCGAGCAGCAGTATGGTGGCCTGGGACTCACCTGCGCCACGTATGCCCGCATAGTCATGAAGATCTCGTCGGTCTGGATGGCACCCGTCGGCATTTTCAACTCGCATCTGATCATGGCTGCAGCGCTCCAGCGCAATGGCACGGAGGAACAGAAACGACGCTGGCTGCCCCGCTTCGCCACCGGCGAACTGCGCGGCGGCATCGGCCTCACCGAGCCCAACGCAGGCACGGACCTGCAGAGCATACGGACGGTCGCAGAGCGCTCGGGCGATGGCAATCACTACGTCATCAACGGCACCAAGACGTGGATCACCAACGGGATTCAGGGCACGTGCTTCGCCGTGTTGACCAAAACGAACCCGCGGGCCGAACCACGCCATCGCGGTATGTCGATGTTCATCTGCGAGAAAGGCCCCGGCTTTACGGTCGGCAAGAAGCTGAAGAAGATGGGCTACAAAGCGATCGACTCGGCTGAGCTGGTGTTCGACAACTTCGAGGTGTCCGCCGGCAACTTGATCGGCGAGTCGGAAGGACTCGGATTCAAACACGCTGTCGGCGGACTGGAGCTGGGCCGCATCAACGTGGCAGCGCGTGGCGCGGGGATCGCCACTGGCGCACTCGAGCAGGCGCTGCGCTACGCACAGGAGCGCCAGACCTTCGGCAAGCCGATCGCGCAGCATCAGGCTATTCAGCTGAAGCTCGCCGACATGGCGACACGGGTCGAAGCCGCCCGTCTGCTCATCGATCAGGCAGCTCACAAGTACGACTCCGGCGAACGCTGCGACATGGAGGCGGGCATGGCCAAACTGTTCGGCTCCGAAGCCGGCGTGGAGAACAGCCTGGAGGCGATGCGTATTTTTGGCGGTTACAGCTATTCCGTCGAGTACGACATCGAACGCATGTACCGCGATGCACCTCTAATGTGCATCGGCGAAGGCACCAACGAAATGCAGCGCATCATCATCGCCCGGCAGCTGCTCGAGCGGCATCCGCTCTGAACGGCGGCGAGCACATCCACGAGTCTCGACATGACACCCTCAGACTTTCTGCCGCTCACCGGCATCCGGATCCTGACTTTCGAGAACTTTGGCGCGGGACCATTCGGCTCGATGTACCTGGCCGATCTCGGCGCCGAAGTCATCAAGATCGAGAACCGGCAACAGGGCGGCGACGCCACACGTCGTATGGGCCCATATTATCTGGGATCCGACGACAGCCATTTCTTCCAGACTTTCAACCTCAACAAGAAGAGCGTCACACTCAATCTCAAGACACCAGATGGCCAGGACGTGTTCCACAAGCTGGTCGGCAAGTCGGACGCTGTACTCAACAACCTGCGCGGCGATCAGCCGGAAAAACTGGGCCTGACATACGATGCACTCAAGGCTTACAACCCGAAGATCGTTTGCGCACACTTGTCAGCCTATGGCCGCGACAACGAACGCAAAGCGTGGCCCGGCTATGACTACCTCATGCAAGCCGAAGCGGGCTACTTGCATCTGACCGGTGAGCCTGGATCACCTCCCTCACGGATGGGTCTATCGATAATCGATTTCATGACGGGCATCACCACGGCGCTCGCGCTGGTCGCGGCCCTGTTCGGCACCAGTCGCAGCGGTGTTGGTCGGGATCTGGATGTCAGTCTGTTCGACGTGGCGCTGCACCAGCTGTCCTATCCTGGCAACTGGTACCTCAACGAAGGGGCACGCACCGGGCGACTGGCGCGTAGCTCACACCCGTCGGCGACGCCGGTACAACTCTACAAGACGCAGGACGGCTGGATCTTCATCATGTGCATGACGGAGAAATTCTGGCAGGCGCTTTTGCCCATCATTGGTAGAGCGGACCTCGGCGCGGAGGCGCGCTTTGCGACCGCCGATGTGCGTCGCGCCAACCGGGACGCGCTGACGCCAATACTGGATGCGGAATTCGAACGCGACACCACTGCAAACTGGCTGACCAAGCTGCAAGGCATCCTGCCGGCGGCGCCGGTATACGACATGGCGCAGGCACTCGACAATCCGTTCTTGGCCAGGATCGGCGCACTGCAGGTGCTGCAACATCCGCAACGACCGGATTTCCGTGCACTCACAAATCCCATCAAGCTCGACGGCCGGCGGCTGCCGAGCCGGGTGGCGTCAGCACTCGGTGCCGATACCCGCGACATCCTGGGCGAACTCGGGTTGAGCCAGCAGGATCTCGATGCGTTGGCAGCCAAGCAAGTGATCTAGCCGCACATGAAACTAACTGGTATCCGCGTACTGGATCTTTCCCTGTTCCTGCCTGGCCCACATCTGACGATGATGATGGCCGACCACGGCGCCGAGGTCATCAAGCTCGAACCGCCTGGTGAGGGCGAACCCAACCGGCATATCGGCCCGCGCGAGGGCCAGGGCGCGGACGAAATCAGCGTCTACTTCCGCAATACACACCGGGGCAAGAAAAGCATCAGTCTCAATTTGAAGGACCCGGTAGCGCGCGAGGCACTATTGCGCGTCGCCGACACGGCCGACGTGTTCGTCGAGGCCTTTCGTCCTGGCGTAGTCGATCGGCTTGGCGTCGGCTACGAGGCGGTGTCGAAACGCAATCCGCGCATTGTCTATTGCTCGATCGCAGCGTTCGGCCAGACCGGGCCGTACCGCGACGTGCCAGCACATGATATCGGCACGGAAGCGATTGCCGGAGTCGTAAGTCTCAACTTGGGCGACGACAACCAGCCGACCATGCCACACGTACCGGCAGCGGACATGGCGGCGTCGCTGATGGCGCTCAATGGCATCCTGATGGCCCTGTATCGCCGGGAACACACTGGGCGCGGCGACTATATCGACATCGGCATGCATGATTCCATACTCGCCTGGACTGCCAACGTCACGGGCGACGTATTCGCCAACAAGCGCGCCCCCGTCGTCAAACACGAGCGTACTTTCGGTGGCGCGGCTTTCTACAAGATATATCGCACGCGTGACGATCGGCACATCGTACTTGCGGGCCAGGAGCCGAAATTCATACGCAATCTGCTACAGGAACTTGGCAAGCCGGAATTCATTGCCGTTTGCGAGCGCGGTCCCGGGCCTCACCAGCAGCCCGTGATCGACTTCCTGCAGAGTGTGTTTCTCACCAAGACGCAGGCTGAATGGATCGAATGGTTTGCTGACAAGGACATCTGTTTCGCGCCGGTGAAGAACCTGCGCGAGGCGTTCGATGATCCGCACGCCAATGCGCGTCAGATGCATCTGCTCGACCCGTCGGGCCGCGAGCACATCGGTATCCCAATCAAGTTCGCGCAGGAGCCCGGGGAAGTGTCCTTCCAGTGGCCCCACGTCGGCGAACATACCGCTGCCGTACTGCGGACGGCGGGCGTCGATGAGTCGACGATCGAATCGCTGACCCGCAAGCCTGCGCGAACCTCAGCCGACTAACAAGACTGTCTCAGCGTGCTCGAGCGCTTGCGGCGTGCCGTAGATGAAGACGATGTCACCCTCGCGCAATTGCATGTTAGCAGCGGGCGCGCGGCCCATGATGCCCTGCCGCCGCACGCCGGTGAACGTCACTTCGGCGCCGGCCGCGCGGATGTCGGCAATAGTCTTGCCGACGGCCCAGGAACTCGGCGGCAGCACGATCGATCGGACCGCCTCGCGCCACGGCTTGCGATCCTCGCGCGGCCCCCCTTCCGGCACGATCACATCACGCAGCATTTCGTAGCGATTGGCCCGCAGACCAGTCACCGTGCGCAAGACCCGCGACATCGGCATGTGTAACAACATCAAGGCGTGCGAGGCCAGCATCAGGCTGGCCTCGAAGGTCTCGGGAACGACCTCGGTAGCGCCGGCCTCCTTGAGCTCAGCGAGCTTGGCGTCATCCTGGGTCCGAACCAGTACCGGCACATTCGGCCTCGACCGGCGCACCGCGCGCAGGATGCTGATCGAGGTGGTCGGATTGGCAAATGTGATGATCACGGCACTAGCCGTCGCCAGGCCGACTTTCTCGAGTACTTCCTCATCGGCCGAATCGCCGTAATGAACCGGCTCGCCCGCCTGGCGCGCCACCCGGATACGCGCCGGATCCAGATCGACAGCGATGAACTCGAACCCCTGCGATTCCAGCACGCGAGACAGGTTCTGGCCGACCCGGCCAAAGCCGCAGACAATGACATGCTCGCGCTGCGCCACCTGCTCCGTCACCGCGAATTCGCGCTCGAGCGCGGTGCTATCGGGCACCTTGTCGCGAATCAGCCAGCGCGCGATGCGCTTGTTGTTACTGATCAGGATCGGCGCGACCACCATGCTCAGGACGATAGCGACCAGCAACGGCTGCGCGTAGACGCGATCGAGCGAGCGATTCTGCAGCAGCAGCGTCAGCAGTGCGATACTGAACTCACCGCCCGCTGCGAGCGTGATACCTGCACGCAGCGCCTTGAAGCCCGAATCGACCAGCGCCCGAAACACGAACGCGGCGATGGCGGCCTTGACCACCACCAGCGCCACCAGAATCGCCATGATCAGCCAGAATTCGGCGACGAGCAGCCTGAGATCTAGGAGCATGCCGACCGAGATGAAAAACAGCCCGAGCAGGATGTCGCGAAACGGCCGAATGACAGCCTCGATCTGATGGCGATACTCGGTCTCGGCCAGCATCATGCCGGCCAGGAAGGCGCCAAGCGCCATCGAGAGGCCAGCCAGGTGCGACGCCCACGCCGAGGCGAGCGCGACGAACAGGACGGCCAGCGTGAACAGTTCGCGCAGGCGACTATGGGCGATCTCGAAAAACAAGGGCCGCAGCAGCCAACGGCCCGCTGCCAACACGACCATCACCGCGACCGTGCCGGCGATCACCTTGCCGACGATGGCAGAGAGCGAGAAGTCCTCCGATCCTCCCCCGAGCGCCGCAGCCAACGCCAGAAATGGCACGAACGCGATGTCTTGAAACAGCAGCACACTGAACGCGATCCGTCCGTGCGTGCGATTGAGTTCGGCCTTCTCCGTGAGCAGTTGGACGACGAGCGCCGTGGAACTCAGCGCCACTGCGCCACCGACGACGATCGCCAGCAGCCAATCGAGCCCGAACAGCCGGGCGACTAGCGCGACGACCGTGGCTGTCGCAAGCACTTGCAGCGAACCCAAGCCGAACACCTCGCGTCGCATTGCCACCATGCGCGGCCAGGAGAACTCGAGCCCAAGCGTGAACAGCAGGAACACCACGCCGAGCTCGGCCAGCAACCGCGTGAGATTCGACTCGGCAAAGTAGCTCAGCGCGTAGGGCCCGAGCAGCAGGCCCACGGCCAAATAGCCAAGAATGGCCGGCAGGCCAACGCGCCGTGCCAGCGTCACGACGAACACCGACGCCGCGAGCAGGATCAGGATCTGGGGCAAAGCTGAGTCGAGCATGCACAGCCACGTTAGGGCGGGCTATACCGGCGCGTCAACCATTCATTAGCACGGTCGTATCGTAGCGCTCGAAGTTCTGCAGCGCGCGCCGGTAAGCGTTCTGCACCATGCGTTCGGCCACCTTGTCCGCTCGCGGTGAGAGGATCATGCGGATGACGACATCGTCGGCTGGCCGATTGATGTCTTCTACGAGCAGCTGTTCGATCAGACGGGTCAGCCGTACAGTCATCTCATTGACGAACCGCAGGCGAGCACCATCATGCACGTTGTCGGTCGTCGGGCCATAGGTCGCGCGCGCTTCGGTCGCAAGTTCGGTCAGAAAAGTCGCCATGAACCGCGCTTTGTCGGTGATCCGGAAATCCGTGTAATAGTCGATTTCTGACTGCAGATTCATGGATCACGCCGGGAAGAAATCGATCGGTTTGGTAGTCGTGATGGTCTCGACGTCCTTGGCCTCGAACCGGAACAAGCGTACGCGCGCCACGATCTTGCGCTCGAGCTCCGCAGAATTGAGCTCACTCGAGACGATCCGGCACATAGTCACTTCGCCCGAAGGCGCGATCGTGAACTCCAACACCACCTTGCCTTGCAAATCGGGTTGATCGCGCAGCGCTCGGCCGTAAAGCGCGTAAATGGCGCCCTTGTTGCGATCGAAGACTGTCTCGATCTCTTCGCGGCTACGCGACGCTTTACCACTGCGGCCGGAGCGCTTGACGCCATCGCCGCCGCCGGCCAAGGCGCTGCCCGCACCTGAACCACCGAACGGCACCTGGACACGCGTCGAGGACACGCCACCGAGGTTGCCAGCGCCGCCGCCAAAGCCGCGGCTGACACCCGCTGAACTGACACCGCTGCTGGCCGAACCAACCTTGGAAGTGATCAGCGAGCGCTCGGCACGCGACGGACCATTCTCCTCGCCCGTGGTGTTGGCTGTCTGTTCCAACATTTCCTTGGTGGTATCGAACTGCTGGCGTATGTCCTTGAACTGATCTTCGAACGCCAGCAGGCCAGCACGTGAGGCGCGCTCACGCGCATTCTGGGTCTTCGCCAGATCTGGTTTTTCCTGCGGCCGCACGCGCTCGGGCTCAGGCCGTACGATTTCCGGCGCCTTTTCCGGTTCGATCACTGGTGGCGGCGGCGGCGGCGGGATCTGCTTTTCGATCATGATCTTCGCCAGCCGCGGCGGGATCGTTGCCTGCACATCGAGCGGCTGTTCCGGCAGCTTGATCAGCCAGATGACCGTGCCGATCAGCAGACATGCAAGCAGCAGCGCCGTCCAGAGCTTGCGAAAAAATAAGTCGCTGTCCTCGATCTCCCAAGGCAGCTCGAACTGACGGTAATAAGGTGCGAGTAACACGATCTTCCCCCGCCCCTCAGCCCGCACCAGCGAGATTCAAAGCTTCGTCACGCTGCAGGACGGCGAGCGAGAGCTTGCCGTAGTCGGCGTCGGTACAAGTGGCCATCACCTTCTTGAGCACGCGATACGGCACCGTCTTGTCGCCCAGGATGGTGATTTCGCGGGCCGCGATCTCAACTTGCTGGGTCGACCGCAGCATGCGATCCGTTTGCGCCTTGAGCGCCTCTCGCAATGGCACGATCACGAGTCCTTCCTGTGCCTCGATCTCGGCGACCGTCGCCAGCGCTTTGCCCTGCACCAGCAACTGGGTCGGTGTCACCATGACGACCACTGTTTCGGCGGGACGCTGTTGCGCCATCGATTGCGGCAGCTCGATGGTCTTCGGCACATCGAGCGCCGCCACTTCTGACTGATTGACGAGCAGAAAGAACACCAGGATGGTGAAGATATCCATCAGTGATATCAGGCTGAGCGACGCGTGTTTGGCGCGTTTGTGATGGCGCTCCATGCGCCGTGCGCGACTGGACTGACTCATGTCGGCGCGTCTCCAATCGAGATATCCGGGAACAGCTCAGCCATGCGGGGCTTGCCGTCCTCGACCACGACATACGCGCGCAGGTTGTCCATGATCTGCACGACCGTGTCATAGGAAGTATCGGACTCCACCAGCAGCGTAGCGTCCGTCTTCTCAGGAAAACGGGCCTTCAACTGCTTGAGGAAATCGGTCAACGTTGCCACATCGTAGCCGGCGGGAATATTGGGGATTGCCTTGCGGAGCCCCGTCCGGCGTGTAACGACTTGCAGTTCGTCCTTGCGCACGATCACTTCGAAGGTGTCTTCTTCGGTTTGCTCGGTGGTGGGCGTCGCCTCACCGGGCAAATTGAGCTGCAGGATCGTCAGACGTGAGAACACCGCCGTGATCAACAGGAACGGCACCAGAATGACCATCAGGTTCATGAAAGCCGTGATGTTCATTTCCGCCGGCTCATTGCGGCGATGACGTCTGGCGACAGCACGCAGCATCGTGATCAGGCCTTCTGTTGCGCGGCTGCGGTGCGCTCGGTGATGGTGTTCAGGAACTTCACCGAGGCCATCTCCAGACTGTCGATCAACTGCGTCGTCTTCGACTGGATCACCGAATGCACCAGCAACAGCGGGATCGCCACGATCAGACCGAACGCGGTGGTGTTCATAGCCACCGAAATCGACGCCGACAACATGTCCGCCTTGTCGGACGGATTGGCGGCCCCGACCGCCTGGAACGCCTGGATCAGACCGATGATGGTACCGAGCAGGCCTAACAAGGTAGCAATGTTGGCGAAACTCGCCAGATACGGCGTACGCCGCTCGAGCTTTGGCATCACTTCCATCAGGCTCTCTTCCATCGCCTTCTCGATGTCACCGCGATCGCGTGACGACGAAATCCGCGCGAGCCCGTAGTTCAGGATCGAGCCGATGAACGACGGCGATGCCTGCGTGAGCTGCACGGCTTGCTTGAAATTGCCTGACTTCAGATGCGGCACCAGATCGTCCCACAGGGAGCGATTCAGCATCGTATGCCGGGTCAGGTACAGATAGCGCTCGATGGCAATCGCGAGTCCGACGACGAACACGATTGCGATCGGCCACATGAAGAATCCTCCCTGCTGGAAGAATTCCACCATTTTCGTAAACATCTACTTCTCCTCCTCAGTACCCCGGGCTACGGGGCGGCAATCCCTAACTGTTCAGGGCAATCCCAAGCGACAAGGTGCCCTGAATAAGTCAACTTTAATGCGAATTACTTCTCAGGCTGAACACTCGTTTCGGTCGCGGTGTCCGGCGCAGCCGGGCTCGTGTCCGGTTTCACAGCGTCGAAATAGCGGTTTTCCCGCTTGAAAACGTCGCGGTCCACCGGCGCCAACACCTCGTCGAGCAGGCTGTTGATCGGTCTGCCTCCCAGATCGCCCAGGTCCGGCCGCTTCCAGGGGACGATGTAGAGCACCTTCGGCAACTCACGATTGCCCGTGATCTGCGTCGCTTCGAGTTCGACGCGATCGATCACCCGGCCACGCCGCTCGCTGGCACCAGCGCGATCGGTCGTCGTCGTTGAGTCGTCCGCGCGCGGAGTCTGCGCAGCCGCACGACGGCTGGCTGCATCCGGCGCCGCGACTGGCGCGGACGTATCGACCGCCGGCTCCAGATCGTCGGCCGGCGGGCTCGGTGCGGTAGAGCGTGGCGTATCCGCGGGCGTCGTCTGAGCCTTGGCCGGCGAGCCAGCCAGCACTAACAACCCTGCCGCCAGCGACGCGAGTGCTTTCATTGTGCAGCTCCTGTTGACGGTTCAGTCGGGTCGGCGTCCGGTCCGGCTTCGGTTGGCGGCGCCTCGTCCGGTGGCCGTACCTCGGTGCGGCCCACACGTTGCTTGAGTTCTGCTATCCAACCGCTCACCGGCTTGTCCTCGCCCGTCAGTGACTGGTAGGTCTCAAACGCACTCAACGCAGCCGCGGGGTCAGACAGGTACAGATCCAGTAACGTACCCAGGTTACGGTAAGCGGGAGCGTAATTGCTATCCACCGCAATGGCGCGTTCGTACGCACCCTTGGCATCGACGAACTGGCCAGCTTCCCGCAGCGCAACGCCGAGTTCCGTCAGGACGGCAGCGCTCTGCGGCGCCAACTCCGCAGCAGCCTGAAAAGCTTGCGCTGATTCAGCGTATCGCCCGGCCTTGCGCTGCGCCATACCGAGATTGAAATGCGGCGCAACTAGCTCTGGTTGTGCCTGGGTGAGCAGCTGGAATTCGATTGCCGCCTGATTGTGATCGCCGGCGCGCAGCAGCCCCAGTGCGCGCGCGAACTCGGCTTCGATCCGGCCTGCGACAGCTTGCGCACCAGGCGCGGCAAATGCGGCGGGACGATCAGCGGCATCCTGCATCATCTCCGTCTTGCCATACCGGCCCGGTGACATCTCGGCGAGCGCGGTGTAGCTCTTGCGGATACCTTCGTCGTACAGGCCCTCACCGACGCGCGCGATATTCACGCCATGCGTCTCGATCGCCTGCTCTTCGAACGGAAATGCCTGCTCTTCGAGCAGTGAATCGTATGCCTCGAGCTCTTCAGCATCGAGCTTCTTCGGCCGCTCGGATTGCATGATGTCGCGACCGAGCGTGCGATAGAGCTCGGCCGTCTCGAAAGTCGCCAGCGTCGATATCGATGCGACGCGGTAGGAAGCTGCCTGCCGATAGCCCTCGAGCGCCGCTTCGAGCGCCTTGCGTTTGCGCGCCAGGCTCTGCTGCAACGGCGCCACGAGACGCACCGCCCGAAACGCGTCGCGCGCCGGTTGTGCGAGCGCCAGCTGCGCTCGTGCCGCCAGCAGTCTGGTGCGATCGGTACGCTCGGCGCCGGCGCCTTGATCAGCTTTGATGATCTCGCGCTGCAATGCCGCCTGGCGCTGTAGATTGCCGGACTTGCCAGCGAAGTCCGCCAGCCGTTGCCGAGCCTCGATCGATTCGGCCAGCGGCGTCGGGTAGTTAGCTACGAAGCGCTCGAGCATCGCGACGGCACGCGCGTCACTACCAGCCTTTTCGTACAGGTCCGCGGCCTGCATGGTCGCCTCGCGACGCACCGCGAATTCCTCCGACTTCGACTCAGCGATATGCTCGAATTCGGCAGCTGCCTGCGCGGGCCGACCGGCTTCGCTGTAGGCCACCGCCAGCTTGCGGGTGATGTCCGCCGCGTATTCATTCTGGGGTGCAGTGCGCCTGATGCCTTCCAGCACTTCGATGGCGCGGGTCCAGTTCTTCAGATTGATGAACTGCGCAGCCGCATCGTATTCGGCGGTCGTACGGATCTTGGAATCCGGCGACAGCGCGGCGACACGCAGAAAGTCCTCGGCAGCGCCGGAGTCGTCGCCGCCACTGCGTTTAGCTTCAGCCTGGCGGTAGACCGAGGTTGCGAGACGCTCGGTCAGGTCGGCCCGCATCTTGTCGTCGGTCGACGCCAAATTGCGCGCCGCCGCGTAAGCCTGCTCGGCCTTGGCGAATTGCCCCTGATCGAAGTTGGCCTGACCAACAATAGTCCACGCGATACGCTGCTTCGCCACATCCACCGCAGGCTGTCGTGCCAGCACCAGCTCCGCGAGCTCGATCGCACGTGGCAGATCACCCAATGCGAATACCTGCTCCGCCGAACGCGTCAGCACACCGCCGCTGTCCGGGTGTTCCGGGAAAGTATTGGCAAACCTGATGCCAGCATCGATGGAACGTCTGTTCCACTCGGGCTTGGCTGCCGCGTCGAGCGTCGCCTCATGGCGCTGATAGGCCACCAGGGACGAATAGGCTGCCGCGGCTGACTTGTCGTTCTTCGGATAATCGTAGGCGGTGCGCTCGAACTCAGCCGACGCGCCCACGAAGTCACCGCTGTCGAACAGGGTTTCCGCCAACAGCAAATTGGTAGCTGCCGCCTGCGCATCTTGCGGGAACGACTGCAGATACGTGCGATACCAGCGCGCTGCCTCGACATAGTCCGCCGGCTTCTTGGAAGCCTGCGCGGTGGCGTGGTAGAAACTCGCGACATCCTTGAGGCTCTTGTTCAGCGCCGAGGTGATGGTCTCGTACTGCGCCGGATCGCGCCCTTGCCAAAACGCGGTGCCGAAATTGTAGCGCTCGATGTAGTCCTGCTTACCCTCCAGCACCAGGTTGGCGAAGCCACCCTTTTCGTAGGCCTCGATTGCCTGCATGGCGAGCTGCGGTGCAAACTCGCTGTTGGGGTCTTGCGCGACGTACGCGCGATAAGCCGCGGCACCATCCTGGTAGCGCTCCTTCTCCACGAACAGATCACCGAGCCGCGAATACAACAAGTGCGCGAACCGCTTGTCATCCCGCGAGGCCAGGAACTGCCCGACCGACTCGGCGCCGTCGAGATACGAGAACGCGATGCTAACCACACGCAGAGTGTCATCGATCAACTCGCGCTCGGCGCGTGACAGTTTGTCGATCGGCTTGATGCCTTGCGGTTTGGCAGGATCGGACAGCACCTGCTCGACGACCCCCATGAACGAGGGCAGCGCATCTTCATTCAGGCCGCGCTTGAACAGCGCCCAGCCGTGCTTGTAGAGGCTCTCTTCGAAGAATGCGCCTTTGCTGCCACGTGCGATGACCGCCGCATAGGCAGACTCCGCAGCCGGATAGTCCTTGGCAGAGAACAGCAGCTCGCCACGGCGAAACTGCACTTCATCCAGCTGTGCGGTGCCGGGGTAGCGAGCGACCAGCTGGTCTAGCGTCGCCAGCGCTTTGTCAGGCTGGCCGGTAGTCTCATAGGCTCGCGCCAGTTGGTAGAGCACTTCGTCGTTGCGCGGATAGTCAGGGTAGGCCTGCAACAACGCGCCGTAGAGTTTGATCGCTTCGGCGCCCTGCAGATCGATGGCGTTGACCTCGCTCGCCATGCGCTCGATCTCGCCGCCCTCGAGATTGAGGTCGCCGAGCCGTCGCAACGCCTCGGCGCGCAGCCGCGGGTCGGTGTTCTGCAACTCGAGGAAGCGTCGATAATTGTCCATCGCGCGCTCGGACCCGGCCTCGATTTGCCGTTTGGTATCGAGCACCACCGGTCGCTCGGCGAGATCCTTGATGGTCTTCTCGCGTTTGCGTGCTGCGTCCGTGGGCACGGCAGCCAACAGCAGTGCGACGGAAACGCCGATCAACACACTTCGCGTGCTCATGACCGCGACCCCGGATCGCTCGGCGGCGCTGGCGCGTCCTGCACTGGTCCCTCTCCCCGTGAAACGGGATCGTCGGACTCTGGCACCGGGCCTGGCTCTGGCGCGGGTTGCGGCTCGGTCTCCGGCTCCCGCGCCGGCGCACTACTGGCAATGCCATCGTAGATCGCTGCCAGCTCGAAACGTGCTTGCACGCTGTACGCTGCCAGGCGAGCTTTCTGCTGCTCGAGCTGTCTGATGGCCAGACGCTCCAGCAGATCATTCTGTTTGGCCTGCATATCGACCAGACGGACCGTCAGGCCGTCGAGCCGCTCTTTGAGAGCCTGCAGTCGGGCCGCGAACTCGCCGGTGTTGGTCGGTGCACTGGTGCGTGCCTTCTCCACTCGTATCCAGCGGTTGTCAGCTTCACGCAGCGCCTGATCGAGATCACGCAGCGTGCGGCGTTGATTCCACGCCCGAGCTTTGAATGCTTCGTCGAGTTGCCAGTAGAGCGCGCCCTTCACGAGCCGCGCTTTCTCGCGCAACTCGTCGTTTTCTTCATCGGCCGGCAAGGTGGCGAGCGCGGCCTCGACGCGTGCAATCCGCTGCCACTGATCGCGCTGCTCCTGGGTACCGAGCGCAGCGACATCCTTCGACTGCTCGATACGCGTCAGCTCATTGGAAATTCGGTCCCGACGTTCGCGCAGCGACTCTACTGCACCGCTAGCCAGCAGCGCGTCCGCACGCGGTAAGCGCTCCGCATAGGCTCGTTCGCGCGTATCGATCATGTCGTCGAACGCGCCGATGCTATCGTCCCAACGGGAGAGCGTGGAACTCAGGAAGCCCAGATCCCGGTAATTCTTCAGACCTTCCTGAAAATCATGACTGGCCAGCAACGCGTACAGATAGCGAGACTCGGGCGCGTCCGGCACCTGCCGTAGCGACCAGAACCAGCCGTACTGCTGTTGATCATCCTTGGCGACGAACTGATCCAGCAACTGCTCGCGCTTGATCGTGCTGATCGACTGATCGATGCGCGCCGATTCCTCATCGAACGAACGCAATGCCAGTTCGTAACTCTCGGCCGCCTGCGCATTCGCATCGAGTTTGCGGAAGGCATAGGGAATCGCAAGATAGGATTCCTGTACGGCCGCATCGAGCAGATTGCGATCCCGCAGTTCGAGCCAGGGCGTCAGCGCCCCCTCGAAATCCCCCGCCGCGGCATCGGCCCAGCCGACACCCAGCAATGCCTTGGTTGAATACGGCCCGTTGAGCCGGACGCGCTCGAGCGGCAGCCGCGCTTTCTCCGCCTGCTCGGCCTGTATATAGGCATAGCCCAGCGCGAGGTTGGCGCGGTCGCGCAGCGAGCGCAGCTCGCGCCGGCCGCTTTCGAGTTGCCCAACCCGTGTCAGGATCGGATCGGCCTCCGAAACCAGTCCTTTGCGGATCAGCGCCACGCCCAGGTTGAATTCGGCGTACGCGAGCCAGTCCTGCTGACCATCCCGTGCGCGCCAGCCATTGAGCAAAGCGATCGCTTCGTCGAAACGCTCTTGCCGCATCAGCGTATTGGCGAGCAAGTGCAGTCGCTCCGCCTCGAGCTCGGGCGTGAGCACGCCATCGATCGAGCGTATCGCCCGCTCGGCACGCTCGAGATAGCCGCGCGCATACCAGATCTTGCCCAGGTAGAACCAGGCACGATTGCGGACATCCTCGGGAAGATTCCGCGTCAGCAAACGCTCGAAGCGCTCACCTGCCTCATTGTGCATGCCGAGCGACAAATAGAGCCCGCCCAGCAGCAGTTCGCCCTCCGCGTCGTGATTCGGGGTCAGGTGCCATTGCCGATAGGCATTGAGTCGCGTCAACGCGTCGAAATCTTCACCCTGATAGAAGTGAAACAGTACGTCGCCATAGTGCAAATCGCGCACCACGATGGGCGACAACTTGGACACGGACTGCGCCGCCAACGTATCGCTGTCGGCCGCGGTGGCAGCTCCTGCGATCAGGCTGCAATACACTAACAAGGCACGCGTGACGCGCATGGGCGAAATACTATTCCCAATCCTTGATCGCAAATTCGGGTTGCGCCCGACGCTGCCGATCCGTGATCTTCAGTTCCAGGTACTTGGCACCGACGCTCTTTTCGAAGCGCAGATTGGCGCCTCGCCGGTAGTCGCGCTGGTTCGGTCCTTTACCCGAGAACAACGCTACGAGCTCGTGTTTGCCGACCTTGAGATTGCCAACATAGATGCGGTGCACGCCGCCTTTCAACAGCGCCTCGGCCTCGCGCGCCGTATACAGGTAATTCGATACCTCGCGGTTGTCGATTTTCAGCTGCACGGAATCGAGTGCAAAGAACTCACCTACGTCCATCGAGATGAAGACAGCGACCTGCGTGCTGGCAGGAAACAGCAATTCCTCCTCCAAGACGAACAGATCCTTGTTCAGATCGACTACGTCTTTCTTGAGCGACTGGATTTCCTCGTCGAGACCGCGCGTGTCGGTCTCTGCGGCTGCCTCCGCTGGCAGCTCGGTCGCATCCGCTGCGGCAGCAGGCATCGACGCATCGGCTGCAGGTGCATCCGCCGCGGTCGGCGCTGACGACTCGGCTGGCACAGCCGCTACAGGCCGAGCGTCGGCTGGTACCGGTTCTGGCGTCTGCGCCACTGCGCCCGTCGCAAACAGGAGGGCCGTCATCAGCCAGGGAAGTGATACTGCTGTATTGCGTTTGCTCATAGTTGTTCCGGTTCAGAAGCGTCATTCATCCAGAAGGGGGCGCAGTGCGCGCACGTAGTCGGTCTCGTCCATCTGGCGCCAATCCTGCCGCACGAATCGCACCTTGCCGCGTCTATCGATTATCATGACAGTAGGTAGTACATCGATCTGATACGCCCGACCAACGTCCTTGCTCGCCCGGGTCACCACTGGAAAGGTCACGTCCAGTGAAGCAGCGAAATCGAGTGCACGGTCCTCATTGGCGTCGAGATTGAGACTGACCACCATGAGCCCGGCACTGCGGTACGTCTGCGAGATACGCTCGAGCGCCGCCAGTTGTCCGCGGCAGACATTGCAGCGGCCGCTCCAGAACGACACGAGCACCACATCGCCACGATACTCCGACAGCCGAACGTTCTGGCCCGACGCTGCCTTGGCGGCAAAATCAGGCGCCACGGCGCCGAGCAGGATGTGGCTGTCTGCAGCCTGCGTTGCCGGCACGCCCGCGAGAGCGCTCCATAACAGCACCACGGGCAACACCCTGGGCAGCCACGCCGCGCGATCAGACATCCGATATCGCTGCCCTACCAAGCCGAATCCTTCGCTGCCACAAACTGATGCGCGACACTTGTGCCCTCGCAGCCGGTTCCAGTCCTTGAACCACACTGCGCGGAAAGCCACTCTCTGCTTCACAAACGTCGCACAGGCAGTTTAACAATGTCAACGAAGCGGCGTCGCGCTTGATCGCGTAAGCGCATGACGTATCGCACATTTCTGTGCCCGGAAGTCGACGCGGGCGTCGGCGGTACGCGACAGGCGCGGGCCATGGCCGCGCTCGTGTCACCTCTGCAGAGCTTCCCTAGACGGTGCCGTTGACGATCGGCGCGAACAGTGTCAAGGAATCGCGCAACTGCGTGCCGCCCAGTCCATGCTGCGGGAACCTGGTGGCGAACTGGCCTTCTTCGCCGTGCAGTGCCATGTAGTTGAGGACGACTGTCTCGACCAGCAAGTTGACCGAGTTGGCGGCCGGGCTCGAACTCGTGACGACACTGCCGTCCGAGCTGTAGTTGCCGATCTGCTGCCGGCCGGCGGTGCGCAACTGCGCCCTGCTGCCCGGGTTGTAGACCAGCATGATGGAAGCCGCCGTACCCTGATTGTCGCTCGCCCACATGAACTTGCCGCGCCCATCAGCGGTGTTGTCGACGGTACCGTTGGCGGACAACGAACCATCGCTGAAGATATAGATCATCAACGGTTTGCCCTTACGCGCCGCGTACTCGAGACACGCGCCGATGCAACGACCGGCACGGAAGTTGCGCACTTCGCCAGTGGCTCGCCCCTGGCCATGATAGTCATAGCCGCCCATCGTCACCGTGCCGGCGCCGGCATAGCCCTCGACGATCATTTTCATGACCGCCGCGGTCTTGCGAAATTCACCGTCACCATCGTACTCGGCCTGCGTCCAAATACCGGCCGGGCCGACGATGTCCGGATCGATATCCGGATTGAGTGCCGCCGGGCTGCGGAATCGATCTGCCAGATCGGCAGACTTCAGGTAGCCACAACGCACGAGTTTCTTCAGGGCCGCCGCTTCCGTCGCCGCGAGCTTCGGATCGACCGTCGTTAGATCGAGCTTGCGATGACTGACACGCGTGATCGATTCGAGCACCGCGATGGCATCGTCCGAATTCGCAAACAAGGTACCGAGCTCACCGGTGTCGACCAGCCCGGTGACGTCGCTGGCACGATCGACTTTGGTAGGCCGCTTGGCCGGATCGATCATCATCACGGGCGCCATGGAGTTGCCGCCGGAATCCGACGCGCGCGAGCCGATAAGTGTCAGCAATGCGCCGTCCGCACCCGCCTTGTTGATGCCGTACATCGGATTGTGCGGGTTGTTACCGGTATCGTTTTCCGAGCGCGCCGCGATCACGGCGCCGGCCGTGAAGGCGCGTGTCGTTACTGCCGTCTCCAGCAACATGCCGCGCAGCATCCCGCCGTCGGAATGCCACGGTAAGCCGAACTCCTGATTGATGAAGTCGTTGGTCGGGCTGGCCGCGTTGGTGGAGTTGGGCAGCATGTCACCCGGCAAACCGAGCCTGGCATAGCCCCCCGTCGAGAGGAAATCGAGCGGCCCGCCCGGGCCACCGATCAACGCTTCGGAACCGTTCAGATTCGCGCCGCCCGCCAGGTCGAAGGCGATGAAGGGGATCTTGCCCGCGCCTAGCTGGATGTTGCATTCCGCGGGACCCTTCATCGCTTCGAGATCGGGCGACAACGCCCGCGCCTGCTGCGACCCTAACAGCATCGCCAGCACCGACGGCGCGGCGATCACGGCAGGGCCGGTCCGCATGCCCTGGCTGATGAAGTCGCGACGGCTGAGCGGCCGCTTGTGGCCGTCCTGATGGCGGATCGGCTCATCCAGTGCGAGCTGCCGAGGGCCTTTCTTGCGAATGATCATGATACTGAGCTCCTCAGAAAACTACTGCACGAGTGTCGTGGCGCTGCCGAGGACGGTCGCGCAGCTGGCGGTGATGACGACCGCGGTACGACCAGCCTGCGTGCCGGCGGCCCCGGCGGTCAGGCGATCGATCAGCGAATTGACCTCGGTGGCGATCTCGGTGTTGGGCTGCGTGTTGAGACCCGTGCCGGCGCCTTTGGTCAGCAAGGCGTTGATCACTTGATCACGCCCCGGCCCGGCGAAGAAGCTGTTGGCCGGCGTCGCCAGATTGATCGCACCGAAGAAGTTCGTGCGGCGTGTATCGTCCTGCACCAGCTGGTTGCAATACTGGATCGCGAGCTGCGCGATGCCGGTTTGCTGCGACGGACCGAAGGTGCCGAGCTTCTCCGTGGTCGGCAGAGCCTGCCGCACCAGTGTGTAAGTGCGCACCACTTCCGGATTGTTGGTCGGAATGCCGGTGATGTTCGACAGCGTCATGTTGATCTCTTCGAACGTGCGCAGGCCGATATCGGACTCCGCGGGAATCGCCGCATCGGGCACCGGATCGGTCACCACCGGCGGACCTTCGGTACGCGCGTGCGTGTTGTCACCGATGCGTTCGAAGGACAGGAAGAACAGGTCGGACTCGGCGCCCTTCTCCACCGGTACCACGGTACCGTGATCGGTGAATTTCTGGCCGGCCCCAGCGAGGTAGTTCGAACTGCTCACCGTGGCATTGAGCGGCACGTAAGCCTGGCCGGACTTGGCTTCGATACCGTTCACGCCGATGCGCATGCCCGCGATCGGGATGCTCGGGATCTGTGCGCTGCCATCCAGGCTGATGAAGGTTGGCCGCTCGAACAGGTAGCCATAGCTGTCGAGCTGGCTGGCCTGGAACATCATGTAGGCCTGCGGCACGTTCACCAGATGACTGACGTTGAACAGCAGGAAGTATTTCTCGCCGACGCCGGCTTCGAAATTCTGCTGGATCTGTTCGGGCGTCAAGGCACGATTGTGCACCGCCGCGAGTCGCAACACGCCAGTCCACTGCCGGTTGTTGGAGGTCTCGTTGCCGAGCACGAGCGCGAAGGTGTCGTCCCAGTCGCGCAAACTACCGCCACCCTGCGCGTCGACGTCGCCTGTGTCGCGGCCGTTCACATAGATGCGCCGACCGCCGACCGGGCTGTACGTGAGCACCACATGTTGCAGCGACGCCTGCGCGTCTTCGTCCGCCGCGCGTGTCAGCATGCTTGGATTGCCGTTGGCATCGGTCTTGTCACTGCGCGTAAGCGCTTCGTATTGATACTCGCGCTGCGACAAGGTGACGTTGCGCGCCATCGCGCCAGCGGAGTAGCTGGCGATATAGGCGTCTTCCTGCGCTACGTTGCCGTTCACCGCCCACACCTCGAGCGAGAATTCGCCGGTGGACTTGATGAGGTCTGCGAGCTTCTTCGAGTTGGTAGCCGTACCCTGTGCCTTGCCGGTCGCCTTGACATTGACGCCCCAGCCGCCGACCCAGGTGATGTCACCGGACATCGTGAGATTGAGCGCGGGCTCGACACCCGAGGTATCGAAAATGGTGTTGCCCTTGCCGGTCTTGAATTCGTATTTGGCGATGACGCTGCCGTCGTAGCGATTGCCGCCAGCGGCCACCGTGCCGTCGTACAGCGTCAAGGCCTTCGAGATCACCAATGATGGATCGACCTGGGTCAGGGGAATACCCTGCTGAAACGCGGTCACTCGGTTCAGCATGTCAGTCGCGGCAGCGCCGCAGTCGGTCCAGCAGTTGTGGAATTCGTCGCGGAGCCTGACAACAAGTCGGGATGACGCGGGCGTGTCGAGGTTGATTTGGGCCTTGACGGCGGCATAGGCCGCGTCCACGTCGTTGCTGGCGAAGAACGGCGACTGCGGGGTCGACGCCGCAGGCGAATGGCAACGGGCGCAGTTAGGTGCACCAGCCGCCGTGGCGGTGACCGTGCGCAGCAGCGGATAGATCGTCGAGGCAAATAGCGCGGAATCCGCCGGGAACGTGCGGCTGGCGCCGACATCCTTGATCTCGGGGGCCTGCAACTGGATTACTGTACCGCCACCTGCAGTCGCGCCAGCCCAGTTGCGGATCCAGGTGGTCATGATGTCGCCGCAAGCAGCCGGGCTCGAGAGCCAGCAGTTGTGGCCGCTCGCCACCTTGGTGACGAGGCGAGACTGATCTGGCTGCGTCAGGTTGGCGACTGTGTTGGCCGCCTGATAGGCGAGATTGACGTCGTCATTGCGCGCGAAGGTGGGCACCTGACCGCCGGCGTTGTGACAACTGCCACAGCGATTGTTGGCCTTGACGTTGTCCCACAGACTCAGCTTGAAAGCCTGGATATCGGCATTGGCCGGCGCGGGGCCAGTGTAGTCGGCCACCGGCGGCGCCTGTGTCACCTGGTTCTCCTGCGTCGGCGCGCCGCCATTGGAGCAGGCCGTGAGCGCTGCGATCGCGAGCGCAGCGGCACCCACGCGGCCCAGCCGGCGTAACCGTGAGAACGAGACCTGCGGTGCAATAGTTGTCATGTACTGGTCTCCCTCAATCGCCCATACAGTAGACGGCGGTCTCGGCCCACACCTGCTTCAGCTTGTAGCCGTTGCTCTTGAAGCTCGCGGTGATCTGGTCGACTTTGCCGCGATCCGCCGAATTGCGCGGCGCGCGGAAACACACGGCCTTGAAAACTTTCTCCACCTGACAGTGCGCGAAGGCCTCGCTGTTGCCGAGCTCCTCGCCTAACGACTTGGCGCCGTTGCCCGTACCAGGCAGTTGCGGCGACCAGCCCAGCAGACGGTTCTGGCCCTTGCGCCAGTAATTGTCCCAGCGATCATCGGGCGTGACGTAGCCGGGCTTGAAGGTGTCGGCGTTGTTGAAGTACTTTGGGTCGACGCGCGTCGGGTCGTAAACGAGCCGGTTCTGAGTCTCGTCGAAATCATAATGGGCAAACGCCTGCGTCATCGGCTCCATGCCGGTATGGCACCCGACGCAGTTGTTGAGGTAGATGCGACTGTCCCCGCCGGGGCTACGGCTGACATCCTGCCGAATGCGATCGTTCGGCAAGGTGATGTCCTGCAGCTCTTCGAGGTCTTTGCACATATGCGCCATCAGGGTGAAGCGGAACATCGCGCGGTTGGTGCCATCGAGGAAGAACGCGGCGGCGGATGCGCGGGTGGTCATCAGGCCCGCGGCCGCCGCGGGCGGTATGCCGAGCAACTGCGATTGGGTCGCCGGGCGCAGTGCGGCTTTGAGATCGACGCCGTTCGCCTCAGCCTGTTCATAGTGGTCGTTGTTGACGGCCGAGTACGCCGGCAGTCCGGAGGCCTGAACGGTGTACAACAGGTCGGCGGACAGCGCCGTATTGAACGGCACATCATCGCGGACCATGCCGATCACCGTGGCGGTGTAGTCATTGAGTGGCGCGAACACTGTCTGCTCGCGGTTGGTCCATGGGGTCGCAAAGTTCTTCAGCGTCACCGTATAGAACGCCGGGTTCTCGGTTGCGATCAACGCGGCGATCAGCGGGCGATTGGCACTGATCTCTGTTTCCATTCTGACAAGAGTCGTCTCATTGGGCGGCACGCCCGTGATGCGGTCATGGATCCGCTTCGCCTGGTCGCGCGGCCCAGCTACAGCCGCGCCCAGCGTGTGCGCTATGAGCAACGCACCTGCAGACATGACAACCACGCTGCGGCGCACACTGCGCCGCCGCGAACCACTCGCATACTTTTCAATCATCATGGCACCTGTCCACGATTCACCGGCCTGCAGTATTCACTCCCTGACTGCCATGCCGGCCTGTCTCAAGCCACACACGTCGCCGTCCCGAGACAACGCAACTCATTACGTAACACCGCTAGCCTTCGCAGGCGGGAATGAGACGCGAGTCACATCCCATTTCTGGCCAAGGCTCTAACTACTGCCCTGGGCGAATATGCGTGTACGACGGACAGGGAACCGCGAACTGCGTGACGTCGCTGTGATGGCGTCGGCAGATCGAAAACGCCGTACCGGAGATTATTGGATTACGTCGCATGCGCGTGCTGGAGCACCGTGTGCGTCCTGCTGGAGAAACGTGGAATGAACGTCGTTCGAACCGATCGAGACACTGGCTGGCGGCAGATTTCCCTGCAATGCTGCCGGCTCGCCGCGTTGTGCGTCGCGGCCGTGCTCGCCGCCTGCAGTGGCGGCGGTGATGGCAGCATCCAGAGCATCGGCGCCGGCCAGGCTCCGGATCCGGCGACTGTGGACTTCCCGATCTTCTACGTGCAGCGCTCGATTCCGCCGGAGCAGGACGATCTGCGCCAGATGCGCGACTTCGTTCCCGGCGCAGCCCTTTTCAAGCGGGATCGCGCCTCGCCCAGCGCTGCGGAAACCAACATCACGCAACGCGTCACCAACGATCTGCCGTATGACGTCAAGGACGTCGACGTCTCGGCGGATGGTCTGCGGGTGGCTTTCGCCATGCGTGGCCCGCTCGACGATGACATGGACGAAGACGAAGGGCCGACCTGGAATATCTGGGAATACGAGATCGCGACCGACACGCTGCGGCGCGTGATTCCTTCGGACATCATCGCCGAGGAAGGTCAAGACGTCTCGCCTCACTATCTGCCCGATGGCCGTCTCGTGTTCTCCTCGACACGGCAGCGGCAAGCGAAGGCGATCCTGCTAGACGAAGGCAAGCCGCAGTTCGAAGCACAGAACGAAGCGCGTGACGAACCCGCATTCGTGCTGCACGTCATGAACGCCGACGGCAGCAACATCAAGCAGATCTCATTCAATCAGAGCCATGATCTCGACGCGACCGTACTATCGAATGGCCGCGTGCTGTGGACCCGTTGGGACCGCGGCCCCGGGCGCGATGGCATGCACCTCTACTCGGCCAATCCGGACGGCACCGAGCTCGAGCTGTACTACGGCGCCAACAGCCATGCCACCGGTACCAATGGCACGACGGTGCAGTTCGTGCGTGCGCGCGAGATGCTGGATGGCAATCTCCTGGTGCTGACACGGCCCTACACCGACAGTGAGTTCGGCGGCGATCTGACCATCATCGATGCGATCACGTACGTTGAGAACAATCAGGCCACGCTCAACAACGCCGGGATGGCAGGCCCCGCGCAGAAACGCGCCACGCTGAACGACGTGCGCACGATCGAGGGCCCCTCGCCCGGTGGTCGCTTCAATGGCGCATTTCCGCTGTGGGATGGCACCAATCGAATCCTCGTGAGTTGGTCGCAGTGCCGGCTGCTCGACACTGCCGATCCCACTCGCATCGTGCCGTGCACGAGTGATCGGCTGGCCAATCCGGCCGTTCAGACCGCGCCGCCGCTGTACAGCATCTGGATTTTCGATCCTAAGCAGAACACATTGCTGCCGATCATGCAGCCGACCGAAGACGTGATGTACGGCGAGATCGTGGCAGCGCAGCCGCGGCGCGAACCCCGCGTGATCCTCGACAAGCTGGCACCACTCGATCTCGACCCCGACTTCGTTACCGAAGCGGTGGGCGTGATCGACATCAAGAGCGTCTATGACATTGCAGGGGTCGATACCGCCCGTCGCGTCGATGGCACCCCGAATGGCACGCCTACTACGATCGCGGCCCTCGCCGATCCGAGACAGGCGACCGCGATCCAGCGGCCCGCGCGTTTCTTGCGCCTCGAGAAGCCCGTCTCGATTCCGGATGACGATGTCCGGGATATCGACGGCTCAGCGTTCGGCCCGACGGGCGTGATGCGCGAAATCCTCGGCTACATTCCCATCGAACCGGACGGTTCTGTTAGGATGAAAGTACCGGCCAACGTGGCGTTCGCCATCAGCATTCTCGACAGCAATGGGCAGCGAATCAGTCAGCTGCATCGCGAATGGCTGCAGGTGCGACCAGGCGAAGTCGTTACTTGCAACGGTTGCCACAACCGCACCGCACAGAATCCGCAGTCCCACGGCCGCCGGAATCTGTTTCCAGCAGCATATCCGGGTGCGGCACAAACCGCGGCCTTCCCGAATACGCTCGCCACGATCGTGCCCAATGCCGGCGAAACCATGGCGCAAGCGCGCGCACGGGTCTCCTGCGCCGATCCGACCGCCCGTTGCGCATCGATCACGCCGAAAGTGGATGTCGAGTTCGAGGACGTCTGGACCGACCCCGTGGCCAGTGGCCGTGCCGCTGATACCGCCCTGGCCTGGCGCTACAACGACCTGACAACTCCGAGCCCCACATCGGCGGACTGCAGCACGCGCTGGACCGCAACCTGCCGGATCGTCATTAACTACGAACAACACGTCCATCCGCTCTGGTCGACGGCAAGACTGTCGCTAGCTGCAGACGGCGTGACCGTATTGAGCGACCACACTTGTACCAACTGTCACAATACCCGCGACGCAGCGGGCGTCGCCATGGTGCCGGCCGGGCAATTGGACCTGTCAGATGGGCCTTCTGACGACGTCGCCCTCCAATTCCGGTCTTATCGCGAGTTGCTGTTCACCGATAACGCGCAGGAAGTTAACATGGGCGGGTTGCAGGACGTCGTCGTCCCCGGTCCGCCGGACGCCGCCGGTAACCCCACGTTGGTGGGCGTACCGGTTTCACCGACGATGCGCGCCCTGAACGCACGCGGCTCCACCCGCTTTTTCAGTCGCTTTGCGGTGGGTGGCAGCCATGACGGTTATATGAGTCCGGCAGAACTACGCCTACTGTCGGAGTGGCTGGATATTGGAGCGCAGTATTACAACGATCCGTTTCAGGCTCCGGAAAACTAGCCTTGCGCTCCTGGTCGCTTGCGTTGCCCTGTCGCCGATATTGGCGCCGACAGCATATGGCGCACCTAGCGACGAGCAGCGAGAACGCAAGCGCGCGAAGTATCTGCAGCTGTTCGTTACCCAGCCTTATCTGGAATTGCGCACGGGGCCGGGGCGCGGCTATCCCGTTACGCAGGTCGTGGCGCGGGACGAGAGTGTCGACGTCATCAAACGCAAGACGGACTGGTTCCTGGTGCGCACCGAGCGCGACACGGAGGGCTGGGCCCGAGCTGTTGATATGGCGCGGCTGCGGCAAGCGGACGGCAGTCGTTTTGCGGTGGACTTCGGTGACCTCACGGGTTTCGCCCGCCATCGCTGGGAACTTGGCATCATGTCGGGCGACTACGGCGGTGCCACGCTGATCGGCGGTCACTTCGCCTACTCGCTCAACGATTCGCTGAAGATCGACGTCGCAGCGTCCAAATTCCTGGGCAATGCGACCAATGGCGAGAAATACGAAATTGGCCTGAACCACGTATTCCTGCCGAACCGACGCTGGTCGCCGTTTTTCGAACTGGGTACCGGTGTCATCAACATCAGCCCGCGTGCGACACTGGTGGCGCCTATCGACCGTACCGATCAGACAGGTTACGTCGGTGCCGGCATTCGTTTCTACGTCGCACGCCGCTTCTTTCTGCGCGGTGAGTACCGCTGGAACACTGTGTTCACCAGCCGCGATGACAATGAGGAAATCAAGGAATGGAAACTCGGACTCGCCGCATTCTTCTGATGCGCCCGCTCCTGCAAGCGGCCGTCATCGGCGTGCTCGTCGTGGCGCTGTCGGGCTGCCAGGCGTTGCGCTGGCCGTGGTTCGGTCGTGATCGGCAAGCGGTGGAGCCACTCGAAACCGAGGAGCAGGCCGAACAAGCTGAACTCGACGAGCTCGACCGCGCGCCGCCGCGGGTCATCGACCCGCAGGTCGAGCGGCGCACGATCAAAGTACCCAAGATCGACGATGAGAATTTCGAGCTCGGCATCACGTACGGTTTTCTGTCGATCGAGGATTTCGGCACGAACCCCGTCTACGGTCTGACCGGTACTTACCATGTGACAGAAGACTTCTTCCTGCGCGCCGACTATGGTCGCTCGGAGGCAGGACGCACCAGTTTCGAGACCCTGGGCGGAAACGTGCAGTTGTTGACCGAATCCGAGAGGCAGTTCACGTCCTACAGCCTCTCACTGGGCTACAACTTCCTGCCTGGCGAAGTATTCGTTGGTCGCAACATCGCCATGACGAGTTCGTTCTATGTGCTGGGCGGAGTTGGCTGGACCGAGTTCGCGGGTGATGATCGCCTGACGTACAACTTTGGCGCGGGTTTCAAAGTGCTGCCCAGCGACTGGCTCGCGTTGCACATCGGTGTTCAGGACCGGGTATTCGACACGGATCTGTTAGGGCGCACGAAGGTCTCGAACAACATCGAAATGGTGCTGGGTGTGACCGCTTTCTTTTGAGTAGTGAGGCCGCGAGATGCAGAGCAAACAATTTGGCACCACCCTGGCTCGAACACTGGCACTGGTGCTGCTGGTGGCCACACCGGTCTTTGCGGTGAGCACCTCGGCACCGGCGCCTGGCTTCAGCCTGCCGACTCGCGGAGGTCAGACACTGAAACTCGCCGATTTGCGCGGCCAGGTGGTGATGATCAACTTCTGGGCGACCTGGTGCGGCCCCTGCCGCCAGGAAATGCCGCTGCTCGAGAAGATCCACAAGAAGTACAAGCCGCTGGGCTTTACCATGCTCGGCGTGAATGTCGAGCCCGATCCGAAAGCCGCGGAAGCCTGGCTCGCCAAAGAGATGCCGGTGACGTTCCCGATCGCATTCGATACCGACAGTCAGGTCAGCAAACTCTATAAAGTGGCAGGCATGCCGAGCACTGTGATCGTTGATCGCAAGGGCAACGTGCGCGTGATCCACAAGGGCTACAAGCCGGGCGACGAGAACGAATACCTCGCGCAGATCCGCGCGCTGGTGAAGGAGTAAGCTATGCGCGCGGTACTGCTGGCGGTCATCGTGACACTCGGCACCGGCGCCTGCTCGCCGATCGAGCCGTGGGTCAAGCCGTATGAGCGCGAGAACATCGCTGATCCGATCATGGCCTTCAACCGCGACCCGATTTCCCAGGCCTATATCGATCACGTGTACGAAGTGCGCGAGGCGGCGCGCGGCGCCACTGGCAGCTCCGGCGGCGGTTGCGGCTGCAACTAGGCCCGGACGCGCTACGTATGTCGTCAACGATCTGGTCGCGCCCGCTGCGATTCACCATAAGTCGATGCGCGTCACTGGCATTGCTCGCGCTGTCAACGCAGTTCGCCGCGGCTACGGTGCTGCCCGAAGAACGCGCTGATGTGATGTACCACCGTTACGACGGTGGCGACGTCACCGTCGATGGGCCATCGGTGCTGGTGCGCAAGAACATCGGCGAAAAACTTTCGGTAGCGGCTAACTACTATACCGACTTCGTCACCTCGGCGTCGATCGACGTACAGACCTCTGCCAGCGCTTACGAAGAGACCCGCAATCAGTACAGCCTGTCCGCGGACGTCCTGAATGGCAAGGCGGTCTACAGCCTGGGCTATATCCGGTCATCGGAAAGCGATTATCAGGCGGATACGGCTTACGTCGGTGTCAGCCAGAGTCTGTTCGGCGATCTGACGACGATTTCCTTCGGCTATCGGTATGGCAGCAACGAAATTGGTCGCAACGTGGCCGGCGTACTGGATCCGGACTTCAATGAGGAAATGAAGACGCAAGGCTACACGGCGGGGGTCTCCCAGATCCTGACGCGCAGCATGATCCTGGCGCTGAATTTCGAAGTTGTCACGGACGAGGGCTTCTTGCGTAGCCCCTATCGGTCGGTGCGGTTCATCGACATCGATGGCTCGCAGGCTCTGCAGAGTGAGTCCTACCCGAATACGCGCACCAGCAATGCTGCATCGTTGCGTGGCAAGTATTTCCTGCCGTGGCGTGCAGCCGCTGAACTCGGCCTACGCTATTACACTGACACGTGGGGCGTGCGCAGCCAGACGATCGACGTCGGCTATACGCACCCGCGCGGAAAATGGACCTTCGACGGTCTGGTGCGCTACTACCAACAGGACCGCGCGGATTTCTACCAGGATCTGTTTCCGCGACGCAATTTTGCCAACTTCCTGTCGCGCGACAAGGAGCTGGCTACGTACGACAATGTCACTCTGACAGTCGGTGCGTCGTACGAGTTTCGTATTCCAAGGCTGGCGTGGATCGACAAGAGCTCGGCCTCGATCCGCTACAGCTTCCTGACCGTGAACTACGACGATTTCCGCGATGCTACCAAGAGCCTCGGCAAGTTCGGGGTACTACCGGATGAGCCGCTGGCACCCGGCGCGGAGCCGCTCTACAAGCTGGACGCGAGCGTCATGCAGGTGTTCTTCTCAATCTGGTTTTGAGGCCGGCGGCGGCTCGAGCCCATCGGAATAGAGTACTTTCTTCTGCGGTGTCACGACCACGGCGTCTACGTCTGGCAGCCGGTTGATCAACTCGATGCCCCGCTCAGGGCCTAACACGAACACACTGGTCGACAACGCATCGGTGCGCAGCGCAGTCGGGCCGATGACGGTGGCACTGCGCAGACTACGCGCCGACACGCCAGAGGCCGGATCGATGATGTGGTGGTAGCGCTGCCCACCCTCGTCGAAATAGCGTTCGTAATCGCCCGACGTCGAGATTGCTGCGTCGGTGAGTGGCATGCGGAGGAACGAGACGGCTGCGTTGTCGGGATCGCGAATGCCGACGATCCAGGGTTTGCCGAAGCGGTCGCCAATGATGCGGGTGTCACCGCCTGAATTGACCATTGCCCGATCGAAACCCGCTGCTCGCAGCAGCTCAATGCCCCGGTCCACCGCATGACCCTTGGCGATGCCGCCCAGATCCACGCGGGTGCCTGCCTGCGTGAAACGCACGGTGCGGCGCGCACGGTCGAGTTGCACATGCCGGTAATCGATGCCGGGTAATGCGGCGCTTATCGCGCTGCCGTCTGGGTGCACATGACGCCGGAAATCGTAGAGGTAACCGACGCTCGCATACGTGATATCGAATGCGCCGTCAGTTTCCCTGGAGTAGTCGAGCGCGGTGGCGAGCAGCTCGAACAACTCCGGATCGATCACTACGGCTTCTTCGTAAGCCCGTTGATTGACGCGCGCGAGCTGGGTATCCGGCTTCCAGGTACTCATCAGCAGGTCGATGCGCCGCATGTCGGCGAATACCGACTCGATCGCCTGCTCGGCTCGAGCGCGATCGTCGCTCCACACCTCCACCGCGCAGCGCGTGCCCATGATCGCTGCTTCGCGATAGATCCACTCGGCCTGTGCCTTGTCGGTGCGCATGCCAAACGCGGTTCCCGCGAGCAAAGTCCACAGCAGTGGCATGACCAGTGGGAACGAAAGCGGGGCTCGCAGAGTCTTTGCGTAGTGCATCTGGGGATTATGACGATGCGCACCGCAATAAGTTAGACTGTGCTGCAGTCGGTAACCCTGCTGCCCGGGATGTGGGCGCTGGTATTAAGGAGTTCGTCACGATGATTCGTCGCCTTGCCCCCGTTTTCGCGCTGTCGCTCCTGGCGTTGATCAGCGCGCCCCAGGTGTTCGCCCAGTCGAGCGCGCGCGAAGAAGCGCGGCTGATCGAAGCAGCCGGGGTGCTCGAAGAACTGCGCATGTCACGCGACCAGTTCGTGCCCGATCGGCTGCTCGAACGCGCCTATGGCATCGCCATCATCCCGAACGTGGTAAAGGGTGGCCTCGGTATCGGCGCGCGCTTCGGCCGCGGCGTGCTGGTGGTGCGCGACAAGGACGGTCGCTTTACCAACCCGGTCTTCATCCAGATTGCCGGTGGCAGTTTTGGCTGGCAGATCGGCGTGCAGTCCATCGACGTCGTGCTGGTGTTCACCACCCGCCGGGGCATCGAAGGCATCACCGATGGCAAGCTGACGCTGGGCGCCGATGCCGCTGTGGCCGCCGGCCCGGTCGGTCGTCAGGCCTCGGCGAGCACCGATGCCTCGTTCACTGCCGAGGTGTACTCCTACTCCCGCGCACGCGGCTTGTTTGCGGGCGTGGCGCTGGACGGGACGGCACTGACCATCGACGGTCGCGCCAACAGGCGGTTCTACAAACAACGTGTGTCGGCATCGGACATCATGAGTGCGCAGGTATCGACCGACGCGGATGCGGCGCGTCGTCTGCTGCGCGCCGTGCAGCTCAGCACTGCCTCGAGCACCCCTGCACCGACGGCTGCCCCAGCGCCCGCCGCGCAGCCTGCGCCGATGGATAGCACGCCACCGCCGTCGGGTACCTCGGAAGCGACGACATTTCCCATGGCCGACCCCGCGCCGGGCGCCGAGCCGCCACGCTGACGGGCCGCTTGCTCAGGCGCCGGTGGGTGGCCTGCGACATGCCTGCCGAGACCGGGCACCTGACGCGGGTTCCTGACAGGTCGCAGTACCCTCCCCAGGGTTTGTGCCGCGGTACTGCTGAGAAATGACTCGATCTGCCAGCACCCCGCGCCTGCGTGCCACCCAGCTCGTCTATCTGCTGCTGCTGCTGAGCGCGGCTTTCGTGGGTCCGAGAGGTCTGTCGCCGGGGCTCGATCTTGGCTTGCGTGTGACAGGGCTCGTGCTGGTTGCTGGGGCGTGCCTCGGTCGCATTTGGTGCTCCGCCTTCATCGCGGGCCAGAAAGACGCCGCGCTCGTGCAAACCGGACCGTACTCAATCGTTAGGCATCCGCTTTATATCCTGTCTTTCGTGGCCGTTTGCGGCCTCGCACTCGCCAGCCGCAGCTGGCTGCTCGGGCTGCTGGCGGTTGTCACGGTCACAACGCTGCTCTTGATCGCGGCCCGTGTCGAGGAACGTTTCTTGGCGACGAAGTTTGCGCGGGACTGGCCGGCCTATCGTGCCGGCACCTCGGCCTGGTGGCCGCGCATCGGCGCCTACCGGCTGCCCGAGCGGTTGAGCGTACAGCCTGGCATCTACTGGAAGGCCTTTCTCGATGCCGGCGCCATGCTGGTGCTACTAGCGCTAGTGGATACCGCCGCCACGTTGCGCATCGCTGCCATCACGCCGCAGTGGCTGCCGACACCCTGACCATTCGACGCCATGCCGAGTAGCCCGCCCGCGGAGGTCGAGACGACGGCGAGCCAGCGTTCGCAATTTTCCCTGCTGACGACCAGGCGCTTCCTGCCGTTCTTCCTGACGCAGTTCCTGGGTGCATTCAATGACAATGTGTTTCGCAATGCGCTGATCGTCTCGATCGCCTACGGCGCGACAGTTGGCGGGGACGACGGCAGCGTGTCGCTGCTCGCCAACCTCGCACAAGGCCTGTTCATTCTGCCGTTCTTTCTGTTCTCGGCGCTCGCGGGACAACTGGCGGACAAGTATGAGAAGTCGCAACTCGTACGTCGGATCAAGTTGGCGGAAGTCGCGCTGATGCTGGCTGCGGCGCTGGCGTTCTGGCTCGGCAGTGTCCCCTTGTTATTAGCGCTGATATTTCTGCTGGGTGCACAATCCACCGCTTTCGGTCCGCTGAAGTATTCGCTGATGCCGCAACATCTGCATGACACTGAACTGATCGGCGGCAACGCACTGGTGGACACCGGCACATTCCTCGCCATTCTGCTCGGGACGATCGTGGGCGGCGCGATTGCCGCGGCGGGCGACCTCGGGCGGCCAGTCGCCGCGGCGGTTGTCGTACTGATCGCGATCGCTGGCTGGCTCGCCTCGCGTGCGATTCCGGTCGCAGCTGCGACGGCGCCTTCGCTAGTGATCGACCTCAACCCGGTGCGTGCCACATGGGATCTGCTGACCATTGCACGCGCCAATCGCACGATCTTTCTCTCGATCCTGGGCATCTCGTGGTTCTGGCTGGTGGGCTCACTGCTGCTGGCACAGCTCCCTGTCTACTCGCGCAGCGTTCTCGCCGGCGACGAATCGGTCTTCATGCTGTTGCTGACAGCCTTCTCGATCGGCATGGCCGGCGGCTCGCTCGCGTGCGAAAAGCTCTCCGGTCACAAAGTCGAAATCGGTCTGGTACCGCTCGGCTCGATTGGCATCTCGTGGTTCATGCTCGATCTGTATTTCGCCCAGCCGCTCGCCAGTGCTGGCAGCCTGGTGGACTGGCGCAGCTTCCTCGGCGCAACCAATGGCTGGCGGATCGTGGCCGACTGCACACTGATCGGCATCTCTGGCGGCCTGTTCATCGTGCCGTTGTACGCGCTGGTCCTGCAGCGCAGTGCGGCCGCGCACCGCGCACGCATCATCGCTTGCAACAACGTGCTGAATGCAGCCTTCATGGTGCTGGCGGCGCTCGGCGCCATTGTCTGGCTCAGCACTGGACTAACAATTCCACAACTGTTCATCTTCGCCGCGGTCCTGAACGTGGGTGTGGCGTGTTATATCTACACTCTGGTGCCGGAATTCCTGATGCGGTTTCTCACCTGGATACTGGTCAACGTGCTGTACCGGATCAGGACCCGCGGCCTCGACAACGTACCAGATACGGGTCCGGTGCTGCTCATCTGCAATCACGTCAGTCTGATGGACGCGCTGATCATCGGTGGCAGCATCCGCCGGCCGGTGCGTTTCGTCATGGATCACCGCATTTTCGGTACCCCTGTGCTGCGCTTCATTTTCCGCACGGCGCGGGCCATTCCGATCGCACCGCGACACGAAGACGAGGCACTGCTCAATCGGGCTTATGAGCGGATCGACGCCGAGCTCGCCGATGGCGAAGTCGTATGCATCTTTCCGGAGGGCAAGCTGACGAGTGACGGCGAGCTGAGTGCATTTCGCCCGGGCATCGAGCGAGTGCTCGCTCGCCGCCTCGTGCCGGTCGTGCCGATGGCTTTACGCGGGCTGTGGGGCAGCTTCTTCAGCCGTGAGCACGGCGCGGCGATGCGGCGCTGGCCGCGGCGGTTCTGGTCGCGGATCGAGCTGGTCGTCGGACCGCCCATTGCGCCTGCTGCTGCCTCGGCGAGTACGCTGCAGCCGGTGGTCGCCGCACTGCGTGGTGACTGGCGGTGAGCAAGGTCGAAGCTCGACTGCTGAAACGGGATCTCTTTGGCACGGTCACCTTGCTCGAGCCCGCGAGCGGGCCGCAGCCAGGCAGTGCCCTCGCTCATCCCGGGCGGGCAATCGTGCGCCGTGACACCTCGACCTCGCGCTGGTGGACCCGCCCGCTCGCACGCGCCCTCGCCCGCCGTGAAGCGCGGGCGCTCGCACGACTGCATGGCGTCGCCGGCGTGCCACAGTTGCTGGCCTTCGACGGCCACATACTCGACCGGCAGTGGATCCCGGGTATGCCGATGCAGGTGGCGCAACCGCGTGACCCGGCCTACTATCGCGCGGCGCTACACCTGCTACGTCGACTGCATACCAGCCGCGTCGCTCACAACGACCTGGCAAAAGAACCTAACTGGCTGGTGACGGAAGACGGCCCGGCGTTGGTCGATTTTCAGCTTGCAATGGCAGTGCAACACCGCGGCAGGCTGTTTCGCACCCTGGCCCACGACGACCTTCGTCACATGCTGAAGCACAAGCGCACCTACCTGCCCGAGCTGCTAACGACCCGTGAACGTCGGATACTCGCGACGCGCTCATGGCCGGCTCGCATTTGGATGGCAACCGGCAAGCGCGCCTACCGGTTCCTGACCCGTCGCATTCTGCACTGGTCGGACCGCGAGGGCGCGGGCGACCGCCAGTTGTGAGCGTGCGGCCGTTGCACTTTGGCGTAGCGCTCCGTAACCTTAGCGCGATGGCGATCTATCATACCCATAATTTGCGACGAGCCCCGCTCACGACTCCCAAACCGTTTGGCATCCGGGTAAGCCTGCGACCAGGCGATCCGTTCCGCACGCTGCTCGGCGCAGACTGGAATCGACAGCACTGGTACGCAACGAGCGAGGAACGCGATCGAGCACTCGTGGAAATGAGCCGCACCCACGAGTACTCGCGGGCAGGCGATCAGCCGGCGCTCAACTTCGAGAAGACCGAACGGCTCGACCAGAGCAAGGGCCTGTAGAACAGGCTAGAAAGTACGGCCGAGAAACAGATAGAACGCGGATTCGCCGTGCTCGCCAAACCCGCTGCCGATATACACCGGACCTACCAGGGTGTCGAGACCGAGGAACAAGCTGCCTTGCTTGCGGGTTTCATCGAAGCCTATGTCGCCGCGCCGTTGCCAAACATTGCCCATTTCCAATGACGCGCCGAGATACACCGGCAGATTGAGGATGCCCTCGCCGCCGCGCCCGATCTGCCGCAAGTACAGCGCACGCGCAATGGCGAAATGCGGCCCGCTCAGCGATTCGCGTTGCAGCCCGGAGAGGTTCAGAAATCCGCCGAGCGGAAAGTAAGACTGCACATCGTCCATTTGCGAGTCGAGTCGCGTGCCGCCGGAGGCCCACAGTACGGCCGTGTTGCGACCGAAAGAGCGCGCACCGAGCCAGTCGAACGTCACGTAGTCGGCCGTGTCGTCCGAACCCAGGCTCTCGCGCTCGCCGCGCCATCGGATCGAGAGCGATTGTCCCCGGCGCGGAAAATTGACATTGTCCAGCCGATCGAATCGAAAGCCTGCGAACAACTCGCTCGTGTCGAAGCGATCGACCGGTTGCGACTGATCACCAATACGCACGCGCGACGTGCCCTGCTCGCGTCGCACTCCGGCGCGCAGCTCGCCCCAGTTGCTGAATTCGCGGCCGATATCGAGTCCGAAGTCGGCGCTACGTACCCGGAACTCCGCCACGCGCTCGTTGTTTTCGATGACCGGCACATTTCGGATCCGGAACTCGCCGTGCGGCATGACGAACCAGCGAGACTGGTAGCCGAGCGGCAGATAGATCTCGGTCGCGAGTCGCGGGGATTCGCCAATCTGGAAATCCCACACCCATTCGCCACCCAGCTTGGTGATCTCGGCGAGCGTGATACGCGCGGCGGCATTGAACGACGTATCGCCCTCGAAGTCGTCCTGCAGATTGAGACCGAAGCGCAGATAGTTGGGCCCCCAGGAATTGCGGCGCGCGGTCAGCTCGAGGCCGTAGAGGTCCGCGGCAGCCGCCGGAACCAGTCGATAGTCGAGCGTTTCCAGATTGCCCTGACCGTACAATTGCTCGACCGAGCGACTGATTTTCTCGGCATCGGCCGGTTTGCCGACGTGCTCACTGAACAGCTGATCCAGCGCCACGGCATAACGCTCGGAACCCGGTGCCACCTGAACGAAATCGATAGTAGGCGGCGGCGCCGAACGCAAGGCCGCGCGCTTGGCGAGCCAGGTCTGGTAGTCGGTCGGCGACTGCGCCAGGCCGAGCAGTTGCGGTATCGCACTACGTGCAGCGTTCTCGCCTATATCGATCGCGCGCGCCAGCCGCGTGAAGTCGAACGACGAGAAATCCTTCAATTCAGGATCGATGAGAATATCGCCCGGCGTCAGCAGGCGCCGCTGGGCCGCCGCATTCTGGCGCATCATGATGGCAATCATCTGGTTGGAAATTGCCGCGACCGACTGCAGGCTGTCGCGTGGCTGCGGCGCAAAGCCCACGTCCACCACGATCAATACGTCGACACCCAGAGACTTGGCGATACCGATCGGCAGATTGTCGGAGATCCCACCATCGACTAACAATCGACCGTCGATCTCCACGGGTGTGAAGACACCGGGCGCCGACAGACTGGCGCGCATGGCATTCGTCAGATCACCGCTGCCGAGCGCAACGGTCTCGCCCAGCTCCAGGTCCGTGGCGACCGCGCGAAAGCGCGTGGGAAAAGCATCGAAATCGCGGATGGTCGCAACCGGCAGAGTCAGCGTTCGCAGCGTCTGGTTGAGCTTCTGGCCCTGAATGAGCCCGCGCGGCACGCGGAACTCGCGACCACGCAAGCCGAGCGGAAAATTGATCAGGAAATTCTGGTCTTCGAGCTTGCGGCGAAAGGCCTGCGCCGCGCGCGGCGGACTGTCGCGAAAGGCGTCTTCCCAGTCGAGCGACACCATGACCCGCTCGAGCTCGAACGCTGACAGACCGCTGGCATAGAGCCCACCGACGACAGCACCCATGCTGGTGCCCGCGATGACATCCACCGGTATTCGCAGCTGCTCGAGTACCTTCAGCACGCCGATGTGAGCGGCGCCGCGGGCACCGCCGCCGGACAGCACCAATCCGATCCGAGGGCGTGCGCCAGCGTTGGACGCCGTGTCGCATGGTGCCGAAGCACAAGACGGCTCGGCCTGCACCAATTGCTGGGCAAGTGCCGGCGCTGGCGCGAATGCCTCGATGGCGAGCAGCACGCCGAGCGCAAGACATGCATACCGAGGCAATGACAACCGGCATATGGCAGCGTTGGGGAGGGTCACAGCTACAGGATACCAGCACGCCCGAATGCGGTAGAGTTCCGGCATGCATCGATTGATCGCCGCAGCAGCGTTGGCGGTAACCGTGACGCTGCCGGTGACGGCGGAGGAAGTCGTCGTGACTGCCCGGCGGAGCACAACAGCGGCGCTCGACGTACCAGGCAGCATCGGTCGCCTCGATCGCCAGACGCTCGCCGACCTGGATGCTCGCCACCAGGCTGATGCGCTCAATCGGATCGCCGGCGTGGAGATACAGCGTGGCAGTGGTGCCGAGAGCCTGACTGCCATCCGCTCGCCGGTCCTCACTGGTCCCGGCGCGTGCGGCGCGTTCCTGTTGCTGGAAGACGGCGTACCGGTGCGCCCGGTCGGCTTTTGCAACGTCAACGGCATGTTCGAGCTCAACTATGAACAGGCGGATGCAATCGAAGTACTGCGCGGACCCGGCCCCATTGCTTACGGCAGTAACGCCGTCCACGGCGTCGTGAATGTGCTGTCGGCAGCTCCAGCTACGGCACTGGAGGGCCCGCTGCGGCGCGCCCTGGGTTTGCATGCCGGTGCTGCCGGCTACCGACGCCTGACAGGTCAATTCGGTGCTCGCGCCGAACAATCGTTGCTGGCCATTTACGGCGTCGCCACACACGACGGCGGGTTTCGCGCCGAGTCGGGGCTCGATGAGGCGAAGCTCAATTTGTCCCTCACACGACCGGTCGATGCCGGTACCTTCGTATTGCGCGCGGCCGGCACCGTGCTCAATCAGGAGACCGCGGGATTTATTCGGGGCCAGGACAGTTTCCGCGACCGAGTGCTCGCCGAGTCCAACCCGAATCCCGAGGCGTTTCGCGACGCGTGGAGCAGTCGCCTGACGGCTACCTACTCTGCCACGCCTTGTGAGTCCTGCAGCGATTTTTTCTATGCAACGCTGCGCAGCTCGTGGATGCGGTTCTCGCAGCATTTCCTGATCGGCAAGCCGTTGGAAACCAACAGCCAGACGAGCGCCGCCGCCGGCCTGTCGATCACGCGCGCGGCTGGCGATCGCTGGACCTGGACTGCCGCGGCAGATCTGGACTGGTCGGATGCCGCGTTGGATCAGTTTCAACCGGGCCCGGCACTCGACGGCAGCCCTGCGGCACGCGCGATCCGGCCGGCGGGCAAGCAATACGACTATGTGGTCAACGGACTCACGACCGGCGCAGCGCTCGGCCTCGACTGGCGGATCAACGATGCGTTGCGGGCATCACTCGGCGTGCGCGCCGACAGCACTCGCTACGACTATGACAATCGCATGCTGGCTGGCAATACCGACGAGAACAGTATCCCGTGCAACGGCGGCTGTCTCTATGCCCGCCCCGCCGACCGGGCCGATCGATTTACGAACGTGTCACCCAAGTTCGATCTGCACTATCGACTGTCGACCCGCTCGGCGCTCTACCTATTGGCGAACCGGGGTTTTCGACCGCCGGAGATGACCGAACTCTACCGGCTACAGCGGCAGCAGCGCATCGCGTCGCTGGCATCCGAACGACTCGACTCGGCCGAGTTGGGCGTCAAGCATGAGCGCCCCCTGCTATCGGCGCGTCTGGCCGTCTACGACATGCGCAAGCGTAACGCAATCCTGCGCGACGCGAACGGCTTCAATATCAGTGATGGTGCTACCAGTCATCGCGGCGTCGAATATGAGTGGCGCTGGCTACCCAGCGAATCGATCACGCTGTCGGGTGCGGGGTCCTGGGCGCGGCATCGGTACGAGTTCTCACGGGCGATCGAGGCCGGCGAAACCATCGTCGCCGGCAATGATGTCGACAGCGCGCCGCGGCAGCTGCACTCGATCGCCTTGGCGTGGCGGCCAAGCGAACATGTACGCCTGGCGCTCGATGCCCGCTATCTGGGACGTTATTTTCTGGATGCCGCGAATACCGCCACTTATCCAGGGCATACGGTGATGAACGGCGCGATCGCCTGGCAACTCGATGCAGACTGGCGTCTCAATCTGCGGATCGAGAACCTTCTGGACCGTGTCTACGCGGATCGTGCCGACTTCGCCTTCGGCGACTATCGCTACTTCCCTGCGCGCCGACGCGCCGCTTATCTTTCTATCGATTTCGCAACGCCGTAAGCTTGCAGGAATGGGATTGGCTCTCTACCTGCTGTCATTGGCCGTATCGGTCGCGTTGATCGTCCATTGCTTCAAGACCGGTCGCAACTCGCTGTGGATCATGGCGCTGATGTTCCTGCCGGTGGCAGGTGCAATCGCGTATGTCATCGTCGAGATCCTGCCTGACTTGCGGCACTCCAGGACTTTGCGCAGGGCTACCCGCAACGTGCAGCGAACTGTCGACCCAGAGCGTGACCTGCGCCAGTACCAGAGCGTAGCGAGCGTCTCGGGCGACGTGGCCAGCCGCCAACGTTACGCCGACGAACTGGTCCGTCAGGGACGCCCGGCCGAAGCGATCGCCGAATACCGCCAGTGCCTCACCGGCTTGTTCGAGCACGACCCCAAATTGCTGCAAGGTCTGGCGTTCGCGCAGTTCGCGGCCGGCGATGCTGCGGGCACACGCGCCACGCTCGATCTGCTAATCGAGAAGAACCCCGACCACAAGTCGCCCGACGGGCATCTGCTGTACGCGCGCGCACTGCAGGCCGAAGGGAACGCGGAAAAGGCGCTGGCCGAGTACAAGGTACTGGCCGAGTATTTCCCCGGCGCCGAGGCAGCGGTACGTTACGCAGAGCTGCTACGCGGCTCGGGACATAGCAGCGACGCGCAGCGCGTGCTGCAGGAGCTGCTGGATCGCGCACGCATTGCGCCGGCGCACTATCGCAAGGCGCAGCGGCAGTGGCTCGATATCGCTGCGCGAGATCTCGGTCGTTAGTGCCAGCGACCTCAAGTGAGCTTGACCGACTTGACGTCGAAGCGCGGCTGCGGGAACTTGAGCGGCAGCTGCTCCAGTTCATAGATCAGGATCTGCGACACGGCGAAATCCCGGAACCACTTGCGGTTGGCGGGGATCACATACCATGGCGCATGCATGGTCGAGCACTTCTGCAACATCGCCTCGAACGCCTCGTTGTAGGCGTCCCATTGGGTGCGCTTCTCGAGATCGCCCAGATCGAATTTCCAGTTTTTCTTGCGATCATCGAGCCGGTCCTGGAAACGCTCGCGCTGCTCTTCCTTGCTGATGTGCAGGAAGATCTTGACGATACGGGTGTCGCACTCTGCGAGGATCCGCTCGAACTCGTTGATCTGGTTGTAGCGGCGCTCCCAGACAGCACGCGGCACCAGATCGTTCACGCGTACGATCAGGACGTCCTCGTAGTGCGAGCGATTGAAGACCGCCACTGATCCGCGCGCAGGCGTCGCCTTGTGGATGCGCCAGAGGAAATCGTGCTGCAACTCCTCGGTCGACGGAGCCTTGAATGCCGTGACCGTACAACCTTGCGGATTGAACGCGGAAATCACACGGCGAATGGTCGAATCCTTACCGCCGCCGTCGATCGCTTGAATGGCAACCAGCATGCCAAAGCGGCCGTCGGCATACATGCGATATTGCAGATCCTCGAGTCGATTGCGATTGTCAGCCGTCGCAATGCCGGCCTTGTCCTTGTCCCAGCCAAAGTCACGCTCCGCATCGGGATCCTTGAGCTTGAAGCGAGACCCCGGCTTGACTCTGAGAGCATCCGGAATATCCCGCCGCGACACCTTGCGGCTGTTGCCCTTGTTGTTGCCCACGAGTACTCCCTTTCTTTTGCGCCCAGCGACCATCATGACCGCTTGCGAGACTTCGATGCCTTGATGCCAACTGCCGGCACCTGCTGCGTGATGCAGTGGATGTTGCCACCGCCCAGCAGGATCTCGCGCGTCTGGACGCCGACGACCTTGCGACCCGGAAACGCGCGCTTGAGCCGACTGGCGGCGAGCCGGTCCGTGCGTGGATCGAGCAACGGCATGACGATGCCGCCGTTGGCGATATAGAAATTCACGTAACTGCCGGCCAGGCGGGTGCGCGCAGGCCGCGGGTATGCATGCTCGCTGCCGAGTACACCGCCGGCCTCCGTTTCGGTGGAATAGAGCGGGCCCGGCTGCGGCAGTTTGATGATGTCGAGCGCCCTGCCCCGCGCATCGCGGGCTTTGCGCAGTCGCGTATACGCGTCGCGAGATACTGCGTACTGCGGGTCGCGCCGGTTGTCACACCAGGTCAGGGCGACTACGCCGGGTGCCACGTAGCAGGCGAGTTCGTCGATATGGCCATCGGTTTCGTCGTTGATGACGCCTTCGCCCAGCCAGATGATCTGCGACACGCCAAGATAGCGCTGCAGTGTCGTTTCGATCTCGGCGCGGCTCATCGTCGGATTGCGATTGCGGTTGAGCAGGCATTGCTCGGTGACGAGCGCCGTGCCCTGGCCATCGACATGCAGCGCGCCGCCCTCGTTGATCATGGACGCACGGTAGCGGTCCGCGCCCTCGATCTCGAGCACCTTCTGAGCCACCGCATCATCTGCATCCCAAGGAAAGTAGAGCCCGCCGTCGAGACCGCCCCATGCATTGAACCGCCAGTCGACACCGCGTCGTTCCCCATGTGAATTGACGACGAACGTGGGGCCGACATCGCGCATCCAGCAATCGTCATGTGACAGCTCAACGACGCGGATATGGGGCGGCAGTTGCCGTCTCGCAAAGCCAAAATGCGCGGCCGAAACACCCACCGTGACCGGTTCGAATCGGGCGATGGCCATTGCCACCTCCGCCAAGACCCGCTGCGCGGGCAGTGCGCCGTCACGCCAGTTGTCAGGACGCTCGGGCCAGAGCATCCAGCAGCCGGCATGGGGCTCGAACTCAGCCGGCATCCAGAACCGGTCTGCGGCGGGTGTACGTGTCAGCGTGCGCGACATGGCCGGATTGTACGTGACGTGTGCTAGCATTTTGCACACGCGCAACAGGTGCGTCCGATTTTAGCCCCCGCTCACCCTTTGAGAGATTCAAGCAATGGCGACAGCTCCCAGCCCGAAACCTACGGCCCCCTCCGGTGGCGCCAAGATATCGATCCAGAACGGCAAGTTGACCGTCCCGGACCAGCCGATCGTGCCATTCATCGAGGGTGACGGCACGGGCCCCGACATCTGGCGCGCCAGCGTCCGCGTGCTCGATGCCGCGGTCGCCAAGAGCTACGGTGGCCGCCGCAAGATTCACTGGATGGAAGTGTACGCTGGCGAGAAATCGCACAAGATGTTCAATACTTGGCTGCCCGATGAAACAGTGGCCGCCTGCCGCGAATACCTGGTATCCATCAAAGGCCCACTAACCACTCCGATCGGCGGGGGCATCCGGTCGTTGAACGTGGCACTGCGACAGATGCTCGATCTGTATGTCTGCCTGCGGCCGGTGCGCTGGTTCAAAGGGGTGCCCTCGCCTGTCCGCACGCCCGAGAAGGTGGATATGGTGATCTTTCGTGAGAACACCGAGGACATCTACGCAGGCATCGAGTTCGAAGCTGGGTCGGCTGAGAACAAGAAATTTCAGGAACTGTTCAAGCAGAACTTCCCGAAGGCCTTCGCCAAGATCCGCTTTCCGAATACGTCCGGCATCGGTATCAAGCCGGTGTCGCAGGAAGGCACCGAGCGTCTGTTCCGCGCTGCGCTCGAATACGCGCTGGCGAACAAGCGCAAGAGCGTGACGATCGTGCACAAAGGCAACATCATGAAGTTCACGGAAGGCGCATTCCGGAACTGGGCCTACGCATTGGCCGAGCGCGATTTCGCAGCACAGACTTACACTTGGGATCAGTGGGAACGTACCAAGGCCGCCAAGGGCGAGAAGGCGGCCAACGATGAACAGTCGGCGGCCCAGAAAGCCGGCAAGCTGATCGTCAAGGACGCGATCGCAGATATCACGCTGCAGCAGGTGCTGACGCGTCCTAACGAATTCGACGTGATCGCCACGATGAACCTCAACGGCGACTATCTGTCGGACGCATTGGCGGCGCAAGTGGGCGGCATCGGCATCGCACCCGGCGGCAATATCAATTACATGACAGGTCACGCGGTATTCGAGGCCACCCACGGGACCGCTCCCAAGTATGCGAATCTCGACAAGGTGAACCCGGGCTCGGTGATCCTGTCCGGCGAAATGATGTTGCGCTACATGGGCTGGACGGAAGCGGCTGATGCGATCATCAGCGCGATGGACAAGAGCATCGGCCAAAAGACCGTCACTTATGACTTCGCTCGCCTGATGGAAGGCGCCACCGAGGTGAAGTGCAGCGAATTCGCCGACGTGCTGATCAAAAACCTGTAACCGGCCCTTGCCGGTCGCCAGGTGACTGAATCCGGCGCGCCATCGCACGACCCGCTCAGCCCCACCCGCAACGGTGGGGCTGAGCCAGCGCTCGCAGCAGCCTGCGCGCGGCACATCGTCGCGGCATTTGCCAACTACAACGCCGACTTCCGTGCCATTACACGACGCGCGCCGGGCAGGTTCGATCAGCGCGACCTGGTCGGCAGTCAGCGCGACGCGGCGGAGCGCATCGATCTCTACGACCGTGCGGTCAAGAGCGCGGTCGCCCAGCTGGAACTCAAGCTCGGCGAGCACGCCCTCGACAGGCCGCTCTGGCAAGCGATTCGCAATGAGTTTGCGGCGGCCATCACGGGCGTTCCCGACAACGAGTTCACCAAGACATTTTTCAGTTCGATCACGCGGCGGCTGTTTCGCACCGTCGGCGTCGCACCGGAGATCGAGTTCGTGGCGACGGATCTGGACCCACTCGCATCCGTCACCAGCGACATCATCTTCGATACATATACCAATCGCGGCGCGCTGTCGCTGCTCGTCGAGGACATGCTGGATGAGTTGCGCTTTCAATCACGCTGGCGTGACTTCGACCACAGTGTGCAACATGTAGCGAACGAGATCGAACGCCATCATGGTCAGAGTGGCGAACGGCGCGCCGTGCAGCGCATCGAACTCATCAAGCCAGTGTTCTATCAAATCGGCCGTGCCTATCTCGTCGGACGGGTGATCGGCCGCGGCTACGTCAGACCCCTGGTAATCGCTCTGAAGAACACGGAGCGCGGCATACTGGTCGATACCGTGATGCTGAATGTCGATGACGTCAGCATCCTGTTTGGCTTTACGCGTTCCTATTTCCACGTCGATCTGGACCGCGTGGGCGAGACCGTCGTATTCCTCAAGCAATTGATGCCCCGCAAGCCTGTCAGCGAGCTGTTCACCGTACTCGGGCGCGCCAAGCAGGGCAAGACTGAGCGCTTTCGTGAGCTGATGCGCCACCTCGCAACCGCCACCGATCGCTTCGTACACGCGCCCGGCGAACGCGGGCTCGTAATGGTGTGCTTCACGCTGCCCTCGTTCGACATTGTTTTCAAGGTGATCCGCGACCGCTTCCCCTATCCCAAGAGCGTGCTGCGCGAGGATGTTCTGGCCAAGTATCATTTCGTTTTCAAGCACGATCGTGCCGGGCGACTGGTGGATGCCCAGGAGTTCAAGCGCCTGCGCTTCCGGCGCGCCCTGTTCGCGCCAGAACTGATCGAGGAGTTGTTGAGTGAGACAGCCAACACAGTGCATGTCGAAGGCGATGATCTGATCTTCGATCACCTGTACATCGAGCGGCGCATGACGCCCCTGAATCTCTATTTGCGCCAGGTGCCCGCCGAGGTGGCTGAACGTGCGGTGATCGATTACGGACAGGCGATCCGCGACCTCGCCTATACGAATATCTTCGCCGGCGATCTATTGTTGAAGAACTTCGGCGTCACCCGGCACGGACGCGTGATCTTCTACGACTACGACGAGCTTTGCCAGGTATCGGACTGCCGTTTCCGCGATCTGCCGCAAGCACAGAACGACGAAGACGAAATGCGCGGCGAACCGTGGTTCTACGTCGGCGACAACGACGTGTTCCCGGAGACCTTCGCCAAGTTCCTGGCCTTCGATGAGGCCCAGCTGGCGACTTTCATGCGCGTGCACGGCGACATACTCACGGCCGACTTCTGGCGCCAATTGCAGACCAGGATCGCGGAGGGTGAAGTGCTGGAGGTATTGCCCTACTCGCATCATCGCGTCAGAGTTGCCAGCAGCCATTAGGCGACCCGCCATAAGTCGCTGGCGCGGTGGTCAGTGCGCGGTCGACACCGCGGCTTGCGCGCTGCCCTCGACTCCGAGATTCTCAGCCAGGAATTGCTCGAGCTCGGTGAACAGCGTCCTGCGCCATTCAGCACGCACCAGCGAGTGATCGCCGTCTTCGATGATCACGAGCTTGTGAGGTTTTCTGGCCCGGTCGAGTGCACGGGCCATGTTGCGGCTGTGATCGATCACGACATTCACATCGGCATCGCCGTGCACCAGCAGCACCGGTACGCGGATGCGGTCGGCGTTCTTGAGTGGCGAACCGGCCTTGAGCTCATCTGCGTCGGTACCCAACACATAATTGGTACTTGCGCGGCCGCCATAGAAACGCCGGTCCTGCTGCTGCAAGCCACGCAGGTCTGTGACACCCGCGATGCTGCCGGCACATCGATATAGTTCCGGCTCGCGCACGGCGCCCATCAGCGCGGCATAACCACCATAGCTCCAGCCGACGATGCACAGTCGCCGCGGGTCGGCGATGCCCTCGCTGATGGCCCAGCGCGCAGCCGCCGAGATATCGTCGACCATGACGGTACCCCAGTTCCGCAAGCCTGCCTGGTACCAATCGTAGCCATAGCCGGTCGAACCGCGGAAATTCACCTGTACCACAGCATAGCCACGACTGGTCAGGAACTGCACGACTTCGTCGAAACCCCAGCTGTCGCGAGCGTGCGGCCCGCCATGGGGATAGATGATCGTCGGCAGATTCTTGCCATCCGATCCCAGCGGCAGCGTTAAGTAGCCAGGCAACGGCGTGTTGTCCGGTCCGCTGATCGTCACGGCTCGCATCGGCGCCAGACCCTGCGACAGCCGATAGTTGGAACTGCCGAGCCGCGCCAACGACTTGTGGTCGAGATCGAGCAGATGGTACTCGGTGGGCTTGATATCGGAGTGCGCTGCAACCAGGATCCGCCGCTCATCGCGCGACGCGCCGATGATCCAGTTTTCCGATGCCGGCAACACCGCATCGATCGCATTCTGGATCTGCTGCGCTTGCGAATCGATGAAATGCACTTTGGCTCTATCGGTTTCATAGCCGAAGCCGACGATGCGCTGATCCGTGGGCCAGCGCACCGTGCTGCCCACATCGACATCCGGGCGCGCGAACAACAACTGTCGATCGGACTGGTCGTCGAGCGCCATCTCGAATATCGCCGAACGCCCGTTGTGATCGGTTTCGATCAGCAAGGAGTTGCCCAGCGGACCAAAGCCCAACACGCTGAATTCGTCGTTGTCGAAGGTATTGAACTTGAGCAACGTCTGCCACTTGCTGTCGTCCGTGGAACGCGTGATGTACTGACCGCGCTCCTCGCGAAAGCCGAAGCCGAACCGGACAGCACCCGACCGATCTGCATACCAGCTAACCACCGGCGCCCGCTCGCTCTGGACGCGCGTCAGCCGCCCCGTGTAGACGTTCAGACGATAGACCTCCGGAAATATCGAGCCGTCTGCGTCGAGCTGGATCAACACCGACTCGCGATCCTCCGGCAGCCAATGCAGCACACGGTCCTGGAATTGCGAAGCGCCCGCCTTGCCGTTCTGCACGAGCACCTTCTGCTTGCTGCCATCGATATTGAGCGCCACCAGCCGCGTGACCCAGAACGGGCGACCGCCCATGAACTGGGTGGACCGGAATGAACATACGAGCCGCTCGTCGTTCTTGAAACGACACCAGCTCGCCAGGAACGAGTCGGACTCCGCACTGACGATCGCTTTGGGCTTGTTCGTGGTTAGATCCAGCAACCCCACGAAGCGCTTGCCATCGACATTCGTGATGTAGGCGATTCGATTGCCGTCGGGAGATAACGCCGGGCTGTACATACTCGGCTCCGCGGCAAAATCCTCGATCGACGGATGCGGCGCGGCGGCAGCCGTCGCCGCAGCAAGCAGGCCGACTCCTGCCAGAGCCCAGCCTAGAACCCAGCTTACAACCCGCATGGGTCGTTAGTGTATGGCAATCCCGGGTAGTTTGGCCAGCCGCGCCTGCACGCCGGTGTCTGGTCGACACGCAGCCACGGCGGCCGCATCGAGGCCCAATTCCCCAGCAACCGACTCGACGATGCCCGGCGCACAGAGCCGCGGCTCCAGCCACTCAATGGTCAGAAGATGAGCGAGATACACAGCCGCGCAATTCTTGGGTCCAGCGGGGAACTCGCCGAATCGACGCCAGCCAAGGGCCGTCGCCGCGACCGACGCGGGAATGCACCACCAGCGCAACACACGCTCGGCAGTCTCACCGGCATGCTGGTTTACGAGCGTCGCGCGACTCGGGGCATCGAGTACGACACCAGCATCCGTCTCGCTGCGGATCACGGCACTGAGCGTGAGCGCGTCGCCAATGCGATGTAACAGGCCGGCCGCCGCGCTGACCGATACTTGAGCGCCGAGTTGTCGTGCTACGCGAGACGCACAAAAAGCTGTGGCAAGTGAGTCGCGCCAGATCACATCTAGTTGTTTCTGACGGCCGGCACCATCGAAAGCGGTACGGTGCAGTGCCCGCAGCTCAGCGCCACCAGGTAGTGGCGCCCAGGATTCCAGTGCGGCGAAGTTGAGCGGTGCGGCTGGTAGGTCGCGTAGTCTGCGCGTAAAGCACTCGGCCACGGCGCGACGTGCCTGCAACGCATGCGACTCGACCGGCTCGGCAACAAATCCACGATTGAACATAAGCTCGCTCTGACGGCAAAGCGCCGTGAATCAAGAGCGAACTGGGGCGGCAGAACCCCAAGAAGCTAAAGAGCGTGCGGGAACTGACGCAGCGACGCCAGCGACAGAGTAGAAAAATCAGAACAGCCGCCACGCTCCGTGCGCAGATCGCGAATCCCATCACGCCGCTGCGGCAGGCTTTGCGGCGCCGAGATCAGATACGAGCGAGACCCTGTGCCAGATCCGCAATCAGGTCGTCGACGTCTTCCAGTCCGATCGACAAGCGGATCGTGCCGTTCCCCAAACCGGACTTTGCGAGCTCCGCTGGTGTCAGGTCTTTGCCGCCCAGCATCTGCGGCGGCATGACCAGAGACTCACTCGAACCGAGGCTCGCCGTCATCGCAAACAGTTGCAGCGCTTCGGCCAGCCGCCCGCCCGCTTCGCTACCGGCCGCCACGCGGAAGGTGACCACTGTTCCCATCTCCTGCATCTGACGTCCCGCCAGAGCCGCTTGGGGATGGGAGGCGAGACCGGGATATCGAACCTCGGCGATCGCCGGCTGCTGCTCGAGCCAGCTCGCCACAGCCAGCGCAGTGGCGCATTGCTCGCGATAGCGGACGAAATAGGTTTTCAGGCTGCGCTGCATCAGATAGGCAGCCTGCGGATCGAGATGCGCGCCCAGCAGATTGAAATCGGACCGCAGCGACTCGATCAGCTCGGCGCTGCCGATCACAGCCCCGCCCATCACGTCGCCAGCACCGGACGCATACTTCGTGAGACTGTGGACGAACAAGTCGATGTCGTACTCGCCATGCTGGTGAAATCCCGCGAAAGTGTTGTCGAGCACCGCCAGCGCGCCGTGCTGGTGCGCAAGCCCGCTGATCCGTGCGATGTCGGCCACCTTCAGCATCGGGTTGGTAGGACTCTCGAAGAACACCAGGCGCGTCGGACGCGCAGCAAGCACCTGCTCGAGTGCACCTGTGTCCTCGATCGACAGCATCGTATTGGCCACGCCGAAACGCGCCAGCAGCTTGCGGACTATCGACCGAGTCGGTCCGTAGCTCTCCAGGAAATACACGATGTGATCGCCCTGCTTGGTCAACGCCAACAGGGTCTGTGCGACTGCATTGACGCCGCTCGCGGTAACCAGGCAATCGTCCCGACCCTGCAGCTGCGCCAGGGTCAGCTCCAACTGGCGAGTGGTCGGATTCGAAGAACGCATGTAGAAGTAGCCGGGCTGCTCGCCCCGAAAAGCCGCCATCGTCTGCGCGACCGTATCGAACTCATACTTCACGCTTTGGTAGATCGGTGCAATGACTGCCCGATTGCCCACCGGCGGCGCGGTGTCCGGGGGATGGTTGATCAATGTGCGTTTTTTCATGGTGCAATCGTAAAGCGATCGGCATCCAGATGGGCAGGAAATTTGCGCCGGAACTCCACGAGCGGCGCCAGTTCGAGCGTAGCTCGCACGGCGCCGGCGGCATCCGCCAGCTCGACCATTGGCTGGCCAAAGTAGTCGACGATCACGCTGTCGCCCGCGTAGGCGACGCCATTGCCGTCGCTTCCCACGCGATTGACACCCGCGACATAGGCCTGGTTTTCGATCGCGCGGGCACGCAACAACTGCTGCCACGGATAGCGGCGCACCGCGGGCCAGTTGGCGACGTACACTAACAGGTCGTAGTCGAAATCGGGGCGGCGACGACTCCAAACGGGAAACCGCAAGTCGTAGCAGACGAGCGGCGCGATCTTGAACCCACGCCACTCGATCAGCAGCGTCGAGGCACCGGCGGTGTAGTGCTCATGCTCACGCGCCATGCGAAACAAGTGCCGTTTGTCGTAGGATGAAACGGCGCCGTCCGGCGTGACCCACAGCAGGCGATTGAAGAACTTCCCTGCGTCGGCTACGACGACGCTGCCGGTCACGGCGGCATCCAGCGCGCGCGCCTGCGTCTGCAACCAGCGAATCGTCATGGCAGCAGCTGGCTCAGCCAGCCGTTCAGGCTGCATCGTGAAGCCCGTCGTGAACATCTCCGGCAGGACGACCAGATCGACCTGCTGACGCAATGGCGCCAGCATGGTCTCGAAGACCCGGTAGTTCGCCTCGCGATCCTCCCACGCAAGCGCCTGCTGCAGCAGCGCCAGCCTCACGTCGCGGCGAGTTCTTGTGCGGCAGGGTCGTCCGCCAACCGCGCCGCGAAATCCCGCAGACGGTCGGCAGCTTGCTGCAAAGTCTGCTCGCGCTTGGCGAAACAGACCCGCATGAGCGACAGCCGAGGACGGGCCGACGTACGCGCGGAATAGAACGGCGAGACCGGTAGCGCCGCGATCCGCGCGTCAGCGATCATGCGCTCGACGAAATCCACGTCCGCGAGATCGCTGATGGCGCTGAAATCGAGAATCTGGAAGTACGTACCCTGAGCACGCCTGATGACAAAGCCCGACCCCTCCAGTGCGTCGCACAGCAGATCGCGCTTTTGCTGAAAGAACGCGCCGAGATCGCGCCATGCAGCTGGCTTGGCTTCCAGGTAGCGTGCGATGCCGTGCTGAATGGGTGTCGCGAGGCTGAAGGTGTTGAACTGGTGTACTTTGCGCACCTCCGCCGTGAGCCCGGCAGGCGCGATGCAATAGCCCAAGCGCCAGCCGGTGGCGTGCAAGGTCTTGCCGAAGGAGAACACTGCCAGGCTGCGCTGTGCAAGCTCCGCGTGCGACAGTACCGACTCATGCCGCAGTCCATCGAATACGACGTGTTCGTATACTTCATCTGACAACACGGCGACCGGCCGGTCACGGATCAGCCGCGCCAGATCATCGAGATCGGCGCGCGACCAAACCGTACCGACGGGGTTGTGCGGATTGTTGATGATCACCAGTCGCGTACGCGGGCTGAGCGCCGCGGCGAACCGCTCCCAGTCCGGGCGAAACAACGGCGGACTCAGCGGAATTCTGACGCACCGCCCACCGGCCAGATTGACTACCGGCTCATACGAATCGTAGGCTGGATCGAAGACGACCACCTCGTCGCCGGTGCGAACCAACGCGAGAATGGCTGAGTGCAAGGCCTCCGTGCCACCGCAGGTCACCGTGATCTCGGTCTCTGCGTCCACGGCCTTTTGATAGGTTAGCTCCACCTTCTGGGCGATGGCCTCGCGCAACTCCGCGACGCCGGTCATCGGCGCGTACTGATTGCGCCCCTCACGCATCGCCGCGGTGACATGCTCTGACAACAACGAGTCGATCGGATAATCCGGAAATCCCTGCCCGATGTCGAGCGCACCGATTTCCCGCGCGCGGCGGGAAACAACCGTGAATATCGTCGTCGGAATATCCGCGAGTTTGCTTTCGAATTGCATGCGCGAAGGATAACCGCAACGGCGGGCGTATGCGATCCGCTCGCGTCATTCTCCCAGTGGTGTCCGCCGCTTGATTCTGAGGCTCTCGGCCCATTCGAAGGCGAAGTCGCGGTGGGTCGCCCGGCTCACGATGATGTTGACAGTCATCGCGATGAGCGCGCCGAGGCTTGCCAGTGCCATGTCTTTGTGCGCGTCCCAGACATCCCCTTGGGTGCCGAGATAGGCCTGGCCCAAATCACCGCCCACCAGCTCGGCGACGCCCCACTCCACCAGCTCGTACAACATGGAGCTCGACATCGTGAGATCGAGTGGCAGAAAGTAGCCCCAAAAGCCGCGCACGCCTGCCACTCTCAGAAAGACCTCGCGAATCGGAAAAGCCAGCAGCAGGCCGTAGGCAAAGTGCACCACCCGGTCGAAATTGTTCCGTCGCCACCCAACCATCTCGTTGAAGGACTGGCCGAACAAGTCGCGCGACCATTGATCGTAGGGCACTTGGGCATAGGTGAAGTGCGCCCCGACCACGTGCAGCATCAAAAACACGAAGATCAGCGCATACGACAGTCGCGACAACGGGAACGTTCGGTAGGTAGTCGCCAGCAGAACGACAGCCGCCACGACCAGCAGGTTCTCCAGCAACCAATCCCGCCGGTCGTATGGATCGATCGCGAGCAACGCCCACGTGATGGCCAGTACCACCGCCAAAACCAGCACGAAACGCAGGCGAGACGAGCTCACCCGTTCGCGGCCGCCATCTGCTCTTCGCGCTTGCGTCGCTTCTCGGCGCGGCGCATGTAGATCGCCGACAGTACTACGCCTGCGCCTACGATCAACACCATGATGGTCGCGAGCGCATTCACCTCCGGGCTGACACCGAGTCGGACCTTGGAGAAGATGACCATCGGCAAGGTATTGGAACCCGGTCCGGCATTGAATTGCGCGATGACGACATCGTCCCAGGAGAGCGTGAAAGCGAGCAGCCAGCCAGAGAGTATTGCCGGCATGATCAGCGGCACAGTGATCTTCATGAACACCTTGGCCGGGCGGGCGCCGAGATCCATCGCGGCCTCTTCCATGGAATCATCGAACGATGCCAGCCGCGATTGCACGACCACGGTGACGTAGGCCATCGTGAACGTGATGTGCGCGATCGTAATCGTGATCATGCCGCGGCCGAACGACCAGCCAAACAACTTGTCGAACAACTGCTCGAGCGCCACGAACAGCAGCAGCATCGAGAGCCCCGTGATCACCTCGGGCATCACGAGCGGTGCGGTCGTCATGCCCGACAGCATTGCTCGACCGCGAAACGGCCCGAACCGCGCCAGCACGAGTCCCGCCAAGGTCCCGAGGATTACGGCAACCGTGGCACTCATCGCCGCCACCTGGATCGAAATCCAGGCCGCACCCATGATCTGATCGTTCTGGAACAACTTGCCGTACCAGGTGAGCGTTGGCGAATTGGCGCTGTCCCATACCGTGACAAGCCGCGAGTTGTTGAACGAAAACACGATCATTGAAATGATCGGAATATAGAGGAACGCAAACCCCAGCCACAACGCGCTTTTCTGGAACCAGCGTCTGGATTTCATTTCTTCGCCGCCGCCAGTTCTTTGCTCTGGAATCGCTGGAAAATCATGATCGGCACAACGAGCAGCAACAGCATCACGATGGCCACCGCGCTCGCGCGGGGCCAGTCACGGTTCATGAAGAATTCATCTGCCAACAACTTGGCGATCATCAACTGATCCGCGCGGCCCAGGAGCGACGGAATCACGTACTCGCCAACCGCTGGAATGAAGACCAGCAAGGATCCGGCCACGATGCCCGGCACTGACAACGGCAATGTGACACGCAGGAATGAGCGTATCGGCCCAGCGCCCAGATCCGAGGCCGCCTCCAGCAATGTGTAGTCGTGTTTCTCGAGGTTGGAATACAACGGCAGAATCATGAATGGCAGGTAGGAATAGACGATGCCAATGTAAACCGCGAAGCTCGTGTTCATCATCGTTATCGGCGTGTCGATGATGCCGAGCCACAGCAGCGTGTTGTTGATCACCCCATCGTTCTTCAGCAAACCTATCCAGGCATAGACACGCAACAGAAAAGAAGTCCAGAACGGCAGGATGATCAGCATCAGGAAAATGTTGCGCGAGCTTGGCTCCGAGCGTGCGATGGCATAGGCCATTGGATAGCCGATCAACAGACAGCACAGCGTGGAAATCGCCGCTACCTTGATCGAGTAGAGCCAGGCGCTGACGTAGAGCGGTTCATTGAACAAATACTTGTAGCTCGCAAACACGAGCTTGACCTGCATGGCGCCGCCTTCGAGCCACCGCAAGACGGGTTCATAGGGGGGCCGCGACAGTGGCGACCACTCGGCGAAGGAGATATTGAGAACGATCAGAAACGGGATGACGAAGAAGATCAGCAACCACAGGAACGGCACGGCGATGACCAGCCGCTGGCCGGCCCAGTGCGTACGGATGTAGCGCGACCAGCCCGGCGGTCCGAATCGGAAGAACAAATCCCATAGCGGCCCGAGTCGGCTCGATCGCAGTCGGGAGTTGACTGGCGACACACTCGAATTGGCCATGCTGGAGTCCCTGCCGTCCTCGTTGATCGCTGGTCAACTACTGCGAAATGACAATCGGGCTGCTCGAATGCCAGGTGAGATACACGGTCTCGTCCCACAGAATCCGTTCATCGTCTGACAGGCGCTCGATGTTCGGCTGCGTCACACGTACGATCTTGCCGGTATCGATCTGCACCAGGTAGGTGGACACATCGCCCATGTAGGCGATTTCCTTAACGACACCGCGCACACAATTTTCCGTGGCATCAGCCGGTGGCGTGCGGAGAATGTTTATCTTCTCAGGCCGGATGGCCGCCCAGACGATTGCGCCCGGCGCAGCGCTGATCCCGTGATCGACGAACACCACACCGCCGAGCTCATCCGACTGGATTCGCACATGAGCGGGCAGATCTTCGATCAACACGCCTTCGAACATATTTACGGATCCAATGAAGTCGGCAACGAACTTGGTCGTCGGGAACTCATAGATCTCGGTAGGCGTGCCGACTTGCACGATCTCGCCGCGATTCATCACGCCGATGCGCGACGCCAGCGTCATCGCCTCCTCCTGGTCGTGGGTGACGACGATGAAGGTGACTCCCAGCTGCTCCTGAATGTTGATCAGTTCGAACTGCGTGTGCTCACGCAGCTTTTTGTCGAGCGCACCGAGCGGTTCATCCAGCAACAGGAGCTTCGGCCGCTTGACCAGCGAGCGAGCCAGCGCCACACGCTGGCGCTGGCCACCGGACAATTGGTGCGGCTTGCGCGCTGCGAACTGGCCCAACTGCACGATCTCGAGCATGTCGGACACGCGACTCGCAATCTCGCTCTGCGAGAGTTTTTCCTGCTCCAGCCCAAACGCGATGTTCTTCTCGACGGTCATGTGCGGGAAGAGCGCATACGACTGGAACATCATGTTGACGGGGCGCTCGTAGGGTGGAAATTCGGCCATGTCCTGGCCATCCAGAAAGATCCTGCCGCTCGTGAGAGGCTCGAAACCCGCCACCATCCTGAGCAGCGTGGACTTGCCGCAACCGGAGCCACCCAACAAGCAGAAGATCTCGCCGCGGAAGATCCTGAGCGACACATTGTTGACGGCGGTGAAATCACCAAACCGCTTGGTGACGTTCTCGAATCGGATATATGGTTCGGCACGTGGGTCGCGCCAGGGCTCGATCTTCTTGTCGTTACGACGCTGCTCGGACATGACCACGCCTTTCGAGAACAGGCCGCTCCCTATGCAGGGAGCGGCCTTGAAGATGAGATCACTGGCCGGTGCGGAACCGAGTCCAGCTACGCGTCAGCAACTTGTTGAAGTCGGCGCTCTCTGGCAAATCGGGCACCAGTTTCGCCATTTTCTCCGGCGGCGGGAAGATGTTCGGATTGCTCTTGACCGACTCGTCGAGGGATGGCCACGACGCGGCATTGCTATTGGCGTAGTTGAGGAAGTTGGAGTTCATCGCGGCCACGTCCGGACGCAACATGTAATCGATGAACAAATGCGCATTCTTCACGTGCGCTGCATCGGCCGGTATCGCCATGTTGTCGAAGAACATGATCGCACCTTCCTTCGGAATACGGTAGGCGACGGTAAAGTCCTTGCCGGCCTCCACCGCGCGATCCCGTGCCTGCAGCACGTCACCGGACCAACCGAGCGCCAGACAAATCTCGCCATTCGCGAGATCTTCGATGTATTTCGAGGAATTGATGCTGCGTACCGACGGCCGGATGGCTGTCAGGGCTTTCTCGGCGGCCGCCAGATCGTCAGGGGACTCGCTGTTGGCGTCCCTGCCGAGATACAACAATACGGTACCCACTACTTCGCTCGGCGCATCGAGGATCGAAACGCCACAGTCCTTGAATTTGGCGATCACCTTCGGATCATAGAACATGGCGAAACTGTCGATCGGGGCATCCGGCATGATCTCCTTGATTTTCTCGACGTTGTACGCCACGCCCGATGTGCCCCACATGTAATTGACCGCGTACTCGTTCCCCGGGTCGAATTGCGCCAGCTTCTGCGTGATATCCGGATCGAGATTGCCGAGATTGGTCAGCTTCGACTTGTCGAGCTTCTGATAGATACCAATCTTGATCTGGCGCGCGAGGAATGACGCCGACGGCACCACGACGTCGTAGCCGGTCCGCCCAGCTAACAACTTGGTTTCCAGTAGTTCGTTCGAATCCATTACTTCGTAGTTGACCTTGATGCCATACTCTTTTTCGAAGTCGGCGATCACGGACGGCGCGATGTAGTCAGACCAGTTGTAGACATTGAGCAGCTTTTCGTCGTCGGTGTCGGCCGTGGACGCGGCCGGTCCGGCTGCGCCATCGGCTGCAGCGGTATCCGTCGCGGGTGGCTTGCCACCACAGGCCGCCAGAAGGAATGCGGCCAGCAACGGCAGCGTCAGCGTTCGTATGAGCGTGCTCATGAGTATGTATCCCCTTGCATTAGACTTCGGACCGGTGCGCACCGGTCCTTATAACCCCACTTATAGCGCAGCCCGCAGCCAGTTGGAAGAAGCGCCTGTGGCGGCACCGCTCGTCTCGCCCTCAGAGCAGATTCTCGCCGCGCGCCCAAGCCAGCGTCTGGTCGAGGGACTGCATCACTTTCGCCAGCAGCTCATCGAGCTCGCCGCGGCTGATGACAAGCGGCGGTGCAACGAACACCGTGTCCTTGACCGCGCGCATCACCAGCCCATTGCGGGTGCAGAACTCACGCATTCGCAAGCCTACCTCGCCACGCGGCTCGAAAAAGCGACGTGGCGCCTTTTGCGGTACGAGCTCGATAGCCGCCAGCAGACCCAGGCAGCGCGCCTCACCGACGAGCGGGTGATCAGCAAGCTCGCGCCAACGCTTTGCCAGGTACGGCGCCGTCGCGTCCTGCACTTGCGCCACGATACGCTCGCGCTGGAGTATCTCCAGATTGGCGAGAGATACGGCGCACGCGACCGGGTGCCCGGAATAGGTGAAGCCATGGAAGAACTCGCCACCCTTGTCGATGAGCACGTCCGCCACCCGATCGCTCACCATCAGGCCACCGATGGGTTGGTAGCCAGACGACAAGGCTTTGGCGAGCGTCAGGAAATCTGGCCGACTGCCGACGTACTCGCAGCCAAACCACTTGCCGGTACGCCCGAAGCCGCAAATCACCTCATCCGAAGCGAGCAGAATGCCGTAGTCATCGCAGATGCGCTGAATTTCGGGCCAATAGGTAGCCGGCGGAATGATCAACCCGCCGGCGCCCTGGATCGGCTCGGCGACGAAGGCCGCAACGCGATGCGGTCCGAGCTCTTCAATCTTGCGCTCGAGCGCCCGTGCGGCCTGCACGCCGTAAGTCTCAGGTGACAGATCGCCGCCGTTCTCGAACCAATACGGCTGCTCGATATGGACGATGCCAGGTATCGGCAGCCCCCCCTGTTCGTGCATCGGCTTCATGCCACCGAGCGACGCCGCGCCAATCGTGCTGCCGTGATAGCCATTCCAGCGCGAGATGATGACGTTGCGCTCAGGTTGGTCGAGCAGCTGCCAGTAGCGGCGGATCGCGCGGATCAACGTGTCGTTGGCTTCACTGCCGGAACCGGTGAAGAAGACATGCTGGAACTGCGGCGGTGTCAGCTTGGCCAGCACGCGCGCGAGCTCGATTGCTGGCGGCGTCGCGCACTGAAAGAAGTTGTTGTAGTACGGCAGCTCCAGCATCTGCTTGTGAGCGGCGTCAGCCAGCTCGCGCCGGCCATAGCCGAGCGCCACACACCACAGGCCCGCCATCCCATCGAGGATCTTCTGACCCTCGGATGTGTAGATGTAGACACCTTCGGCGCGCGTGATGATACGCACGCCGGCACCCGCCAGTTGCTTGTGGTCGGTGAACGGATGCAGATAGTGCGCGGCATCGAGCTGCTGCCATTCACTGGTCGAGCGCGCGGATTCCAGTTTAGTCATGCGTGCAATCCCTGGGAGGCGGCGCCAAGATCAAACATTCAGCAGCAGGTGCTCACGCTCCCAGGAGGAAATCACCTGCAGGAACACCTCGTACTCGGCTTCTTTGACGATCGTATAGGCGGTGATGAACGCGGCGCCCAGGATGCGCGCGAGCGGCTCGGACTCACGCAGGGTGCGTGTCGCTTCATCGAGCGACCGCGGCAGTGTGAGCGGCAGATCGTGCGCGCTGCCCGTGATCGGTTCGGTCGGCTTGAGGCCCTCGACCATGCCCAGATAGCCGCAAGCGAGCGACGTGGCGATCGCGATATAGGGGTTGGCATCGGCACCGGCGATGCGGTTCTCGATTCGTCTACTCTCCGGATTCGATGCAGGCACGCGCAGGCCTGCGGTTCTGTTGTCATAGCCCCAATGGACATTGATGGGCGAGAGCTGAAACCGCGAGATGCGTCGGTAGGAATTGACGTTCGGCGCCAGCAACGCCATTGCCTGCGGCAGGTAGCGCTGCAGGCCGGCGATGTGCGAGAAGAACAACGCCGACGGCGAGCCGTCCGGATTCGAAAAGACGCTTTTGCGGGTCTTAGTATCCACGACACTCTGATGGATGTGCATCGCGCTGCCCGGCTCCTTGGCGTGCGGTTTGGCCATGAAAGTCGCGTACATCTTGTGGCGCAACGCCGCCTCACGCGCCGTACGTTTGAACAGGAAAGCCTGGTCGGCCAGATCGAGCGCATTGCCGTGCAACAGATTGATCTCCATCTGCGCCGCACCGTCTTCATGGATGAGCGTATCGATCTCGATGTCCTGGTCCTCGCAGAACTGGTACATGTCATCGAACAGCGGATCGAATTCGTTGACCGCCGCGATGCTGTACGACTGCCGACCCGGCTCGGCCCGGCCCGATCGCCCGACCGGTGGTTTGAGTGGGTAGTCAGCGTCGATGTTCGGCTCGACCAGGTAGAACTCCAGCTCCGGCGCCACGATCGGCTCCCAGCCGCGTGCTGCATACAGCTCGAGAACTCCACGCAGCACGCCACGTGGCGCCATGCCGACGCGCTTGCCATCCGCATAGAAGCAATCGTGGATGACCTGCGCGGTCGGCTCTGCTGCCCACGGTACGCGCCGCACAGTCTTCGGATCCGCCTTCAGCACAATATCCATTTCCGTCGGACTCATCGCGCCGCTAGTATCGGACGGATAGTCGCCGGTCACGGTCTGCAGGAAGATGCTCTCCGGCAAACGCATGCCTTCCTCTTCCGCGAATTTCGCTGCGGGCATGATCTTGCCGCGCGCGATACCCGCCATGTCGGGGATGATCGCCTCGACCTCGGAGATCCCATGATCGTGCAAGAATTGTCTGATCTCGTTAGGCATGGCTACCTGCTTTGCAAATGCGAGCGCGCCGCAGCACCAAAGGCCGCGAACAAGGCGCGCGAGAATGAATTGCTCATCACCTGCCACTCGGGATGCCATTGCACCGCCATGGCGAAATGTGGCGCTCCGTCGACGTGGAAGGCCTCGACGATGCCATCCGGCGCACGCGCATCGACTGACAACCCCGCTCCCAGCCGGTCGACGCCCTGCGAATGCAGCGAGTTGACCTTGGGGCGCCCGTCACTGGTCATCGAACGCAGCACACTGGCCGACTCCAATAGCAGCTCATGAGCAGGCGCATACTGCACGTCGAGCGGCTGCGTCTTGTCTTCGCGATGATCCAGATGCCCCGGCAGTTCCTGCACCTTCTGGTGCAGCGTGCCGCCGAAGGCAACGTTCATTTCCTGAAACCCCCGGCAGATTCCCAGTACCGGCACACCGCGCTCGACCGCATGCGGAATGAGTGCCAGTGTGGTTTGATCGCGATGCGGATCATGTAACGTGCCAGCCTCGCTGGCTCGGCCGTTGTAACGGTGCGGCTCGACGTTCGACGGGCTGCCGGTGAACAACAACCCGTCCACACGCTGCAGCACCTCGTCCAGATCCAAGGCCGGCTCCAGCACCGGGATCAGGAACGGCAACGCTCCGGCGGCCTTGACCACGGCATCGATGTACTTTTCGCCGACCGCCTGAAACGGATGCGGACCGATCATGCGGCGATCGGCCGGAATTCCAATGACTGGGCGTTGCGGCGACATACACTATTGCCCGCGCGTGAGCCGGGCAGTTGGGTTTTTACTTGCGGCCGCTGACTCGCGGCTTGTCGGTCATTAGACCACACCGGCCTCCGAGGCGCGATTGTTGCAATACAACATTCGTTTGCCCGCCCTGCCGGATGGCGCTTATTCTGGCCAGCAGCAGTGGTGCCCTAGTCTCAGGACAATGTTATGACGAGCGCACATCTCGGCGAGCTCGAGCAGTTCCTGGCGACCCATCCAGGGACCCGATTCGTCGACGTCTTTCTGAACGACCTCAACACGGTGGAGCGCGGCAAACGCATCGATCGCGCCTCGCTCGCGACGCTGTTCGCCCGCGGCATGCCTCTGCCCGGCTCGATGTTCGCGCTGGATGTTCTGGGCGGCACCGTACAAGCCACGGGTCTCGGTTTTGACGATGGCGACGCCGACCGACCGTGCCTGCCGATTTCGGGCACCTTACAACCTGTGCCATGGCTCGAGGACGACATCGCGCAACTGCAGGTCACCATGCACGAGCAGGATGGTCAGCCGTTCTTCGGTGATCCCCGGCAGGTACTCGCGGCGGTGCTCGACCAGTATGCAGCGCTCGAACTCACGCCCGTCATTGCGATCGAGTACGAATTCTATTTCGTCGATCGCGAACGTAACGCTCGCGGCATGCCGCAACCACCGCGCTCACCACTCACCGGGCGACGCGAGCACAAGACGCAGATCAACTCGATGCTCGATCTCGACGCCTACTCCGGCATCCTCGCCGAAATAGACAGCGTGTGCCGCGCGCAGCAGGTACCCAGCACCACTGCACTTGCGGAGTATGGTCCCGGACAATTCGAGGTGAACCTCCATCACTCCGCCGACGCACTGCGCGCCTGCGACGAAGCGCTGCGCTTCAAACGCATCGTGAAAGCCGTCGCGCGACGGCGCGGTTGCGATGCCACCTTCCTGCCGAAACCCTACCGCGACATGGCGGGCAGTGGCCTGCACGTGCACGTCAGCTTGCTGAATCATGCCGGGCGCAATGTCTTCGCCAGCGACCAACCCACCGAGTGCCTACAGTTGCGCCACGCAATTGCTGGTGTACTAACCACCCTCGCAGACGGCACGGCGATCTGCGCCCCCGGTCCCAATTCGTTTCGGCGGTTTCGGCCAGAGGCGTACGTACCGCTGCATGCCGCATGGTCGATCAACAACCGCGGCACGGCCATTCGCATCCCCGCCAGCGATGCCTCTAACCGGCGTCTCGAGCATCGGTTGGCAGGTGCAGATGCCAACCCGTATCTGGTCGTGGCATGGGTACTGGCTGGCATACATCATGGCATCACCCAGCGACTGGAGCCACCGCCCGCCATGTCGGGCAATGCATATCAGGTGGATCACGGCGAACCGCTGCCGACCCAATGGGATACCGCGATCGAGCGGTTGGCGGCCAGCGATCTGGCGAGGCGCTATCTCGGCGAGCGCTTCACGCAGCTCTATTGCACCGTCAAACGCGCCGAACTCGCTGAGTTCTCCAGCTACATCACGCCGCTTGAGATCGATTGGTACATGGGTCCGTTGTGACACCGGCCGGCAGACCATGAGCAAGCGTACTGATAACTACTATCTGGCAGCCGCCGGCCCAGGAACCAGATACCCCGCACTCGCTGGCGACGTGACGACCGACGTGTGTGTGGTTGGCGGCGGCATCGCCGGTTGTTCCACGGCCTTGCATCTCGCCGAACGCGGTTTGCGCGTGACACTGCTGGAAGCCGAGCGCGTCGGCTTCGGTGCGTCCGGCCGCAGTGGCGCCCAGGCGATATTTGGCTACGCCTGCGGCCAGCACAAACTGGAACAACAAGTAGGCGCGACAGCCGCCCGGCAGATGTGGGATATCTCGCTCGAAGGGCTCGACCTGGTGCGTGGCCTGATTGCCCGGCACCAGATCGACTGCGACTACGTCAACGGCCAGATGCATGTAGCGATCAAGCCGCGTCACGAACGAGAGCTACGCGAGGAGGTCGAGGAACTGCAGCGACGCTATGACTATCGATCGGTACGCTATCTGGAACGCGACGAAACGCGCAGCCTCATCGCCAGCGGCCGCTACACCGGCGCGCTGCTCGATACCAACAGCGGCCACCTGCAGCCACTGAAGTACACCCGCGGCCTGGCTGCCGCCGCTGAACGCGCTGGCGTGCTCATTCGCGAACGCAGTCGAGTCATCGCCCTCGAACCAGGCGCTGATGCAACGACCCAATCACGCGTTCGCACTGCCAGCGGCACCGTGACGGCGACCTACGTCGTGTTGTGCGGCAACGCCTTGCTCGGTTCGCTGGTACCGCCGCTGTCGCGTAAGATCATGGCCGTCGGCACCTACATCGTCGCAACGAAAGAACTGGGCGCGGAGCGCGCCCGCGCGCTGATCACTAACAACGCCGCCGTAACTGACATCAACTGGGTGCTGGACTACTTTCGCCGCTCGGCCGATCATCGCTTGCTGTTCGGCGGCCGAGTCAGCTATTCAGGCCTCGATGCGTTCGCCTCGGCCAACGCAACACGCGCGCGGCTGCTGGCCGTGTTCCCGCAACTGCGCGACGTCGCTATCGAGTATGCCTGGGGCGGCTATGTCGACATCACCATGAGTCGGGCGCCGCATTTCGGACGGGTCGCCCCTAACGTGTACTTCCTGCAGGGGTTCTCAGGCCACGGTATCGTGCTGACCGGTATCGCCGGCAAGTTGGTAGCCGAAGCCGTTGCCGGATCCGCCGAGAGATTCGATCTCTTTGCACGCCTGCCACATGCAGACTTTCCTGGTGGCAGCCTGTTGCGCAGGCCGGCGCTCGTACTCGCGATGCTCTACTATCGCCTGCGCGACTTGCTCTGACTGGTGCCCGCTACACTACCTCGAACAAACCTGCGGCACCCATGCCGCCGCCGATACACATCGTCGCCACGACGAGCCTGGCACCGCGACGCTTGCCTTCGATGAGTGCATGACCGACGAGGCGGGCGCCCGACGTGCCATAGGGATGACCCACGGCGATAGCGCCGCCGTTCACATTGAGCCGCTCATCAGGGATACCCAGGCGATCGCGGCAGTAGATCACCTGCACTGCGAACGCTTCATTGAGCTCCCACAAATCGATGTCCGACACTTTCACACCGGCGCGCTGCAATAGCTTCGGTACCGCAAATACCGGCCCGATGCCCATTTCGTCGGGCTCACAACCCGCGACAGCGAAGCCGCGGAATACTCCCAACGGTTGCAGGCCGCGCTGCTCGACGAGCTTCGCATTCATGACGACGCAAGCCGACGCACCATCGGAGAACTGACTGGCGTTACCCGCGGCGATGACACCGCCCGGCATCGCCGGCCGGATCTTCGCGACAGCTTCGTAGGTCGTCTCGGGACGAATACCTTCATCAGTCTCGAGCGTGACTTCGCGCGAAACCAGTTGCCCAGTGGCCTTGTCGCCTACGCCCATCCGCACGGTGATCGGTACGATTTCGTCTTTGAACTTGCCTGCCGCCTGCGCCGCAGCCGCGCGCTGTTGGCTGCGCGCGCCGTACTGATCCTGCGGCTCGCGGCCGATCTTGTAGCGCTTGGCGACCGTCTCGGCAGTCTGCAGCATCGTGTCGTAGATGGCCGGCTTGTGTTGCTCGAGCCAGGCTTCCTTGATCATATGCAGATTCATCTTGTCATTCTGCACACACGAAATCGACTCGAGACCGCCAGCCACCAACACATCGGCTTCATCCGCGATGATGCGTTGCGCCGCCCATGCGATCGTCTGCAAACCCGACGAGCAGAAGCGATTGACCGTCACACCCGCAGTCGTGACCGGGCAACCACCGCGCAGCGCAGCCTGGCGCGCGATGTTCATGCCGGTGGCACCTTCCGGATTGGCGCAACCCATCAACACGTCCTCGACTTCGCCGGCCTCGATGCCAGCGCGTTCGATCACAGCTTTGATCACGTGCCCGCCCAGCGTTGCGCCATGGGTCAGATTGAAGGCGCCTCGCCAGGACTTGGCTAACCCCGTCCGGGCTGTTGAAACGATGACTGCGTCGCTCATTTGCGTGTTCTCCTGGTCGCCGGCGACGACGCTCGCTTAGTCGATCGTCGTTTGCTCGCCGCTTTCGCGGGTCGCGCCTTCTTGGTCCGTTTGGTGTTAGGGCGCTCCGTCTTGCGCGCGACGGCGCGACTGCGACGCGGCGACTTGCTGCTGGCGGGCGCCGCACGTTTCGCGCGCACCGTCGGCGCATCGGCCAACTGCTTGCCATGCTCCAGCAGCGCGGTCAGCAGCGGCGCGGGTCGCCAGAAACCGGGGTCGCCATGTGGATTGGCGGCAAACTCCCGCATGCGTCGTACTACATTGAATAGGCCTACCTGATCCGCGTGAAACATCGGGCCGCCCTTGTATACCGGGAAGCCGTAACCAGTGAGATACACGATATCGATGTCCGAGGGCCGCTGTGCGATTCGCTCTGCGAGGATATGCGCACCTTCATTCGTTAGCGCGAAGACCAGCCGATCGACGATTTCTGCCTCAGAGATCTTGCGCGGTTTCACGCCGAGCGCTTTGCGCTCTGCTGCGATGATCTCCTCCACCACCGGATCAGGCAAAGCGTCGCGCCGCCCTGGCTCGTAGCGATACCAACCGCTGCCGGTCTTTTGTCCGTAGCGTCCCAGTTCGCAGATCCTGTCGGCGATCTTCGAGTACTTCAGATCGGGTTGCTCCACATAGCGGCGCTTGCGGATGTGCCAGCCGATATCGTTGCCGGCGAGGTCGGACATCCGGAAGGGGCCCATCGCGAAGCCGAATTTTTCAATGGCGCGATCCACCTGCTGTGGTGAGGCGCCCTCCTCCAGCATGAACATGGCCTGCCGCGAATATTGCTCGATCATCCGGTTACCGATGAAACCATCGCAGACACCCGAGACGACACCGGTCTTGCCGATCCGCTTGGCAACGCCCATCACCGTGGCCAACACGTCTTTCGCGGTTACCTTGCCGCGCACGATCTCGAGCAACTTCATCACGTTCGCCGGGCTGAAGAAATGCATCCCGACGACATCCTTCGGACGTCGCGTGAAGCGCGCAATCTGATTGACGTCGAGCGTCGAGGTATTGGTCGCCAGGATCGCGCCGCGCTTGAGCGTGGTATCGAGCCGCGTGAAGACCTGCTTCTTGACGTCCATGTCCTCGAACACCGCTTCGATCGCGAGATCGACGTTCGCGATATCCGCGTATTCCAGTGTCGGCGTGATGAGTGCCAGCCGCTCTGCCACTTGCTGCGCCGTCAGGCGTCCTTTCTTGGCACTAGCCTCGTAGTTCTTGCGGATCGTCGCCACGCCGCGCTCGAGCGCATCCTGCTTCACCTCGAGCAGGAACACCGGGATGCCGACATTGGCAAAGTTCATCGCGATGCCGCCGCCCATCGTGCCTGCGCCCAGTACCGCGACCGACTTGATCGGGCGCTGCAGGGTAGACTCGGGCACATCCGGAATCTTACTCGCCGCGCGCTCCGCAAAGAATGCATAGCGCAGCGCCTTGGATTCCGGCGTGATCATCAATTCCTTGAAGATCGCCCGCTCTGCGGCGAGTCCTTGATCGAATGGCAGGGTTACGGCCGCGGCCACCGCGTCGACACAACGCACCGGTGCTGGCATGCCTCTTGAGACAGACGCAGCACCCATACGCGCAAAATGCAGGTATGCGTCCGCTTGCGGATAGTCCACCGACAGATCCCGCGCCCGCACGATCGGTCGCTTGTCCTTGACAAGCTTGTTGGCGAACGCGAGCGCCGCCTCGGGCAGTCCGTCGTTCGCCACTTCGTCGAAGACCCGAGTGCCCTTGAGTGCTTTGGCGGGCACGACCGTACCCGAAGCGATCAGATTCGCCGCCAGCTCGAGGCCCGCCAGGCGCGGAAAACGCTGGGTACCGCCAGCACCAGGACAGATGCCCAGCTTGACCTCAGGAAACGCAATCTTGGCATTGGCCAGCGCCACGCGGAAATGGCAACTGAGCGCAAGTTCGAGCCCACCGCCCATGCACGCGCCGCTGATCGCGGCGACGACCGGCTTCGGGCAGCTCTCGATGACGTGGTTCAGACTGTCGAGGTTCGGCTCGGCCAGAGCTTTCGGCGTCTCGAACTCCTTGATGTCGGCACCGCTCGAGAACGCGCGTTCATTGCCGATCAGGACGATCGCCTTGACAGCATCGTCTGACGCGGCCCGATCGACCGCAGCCGTGATGGCGCTGCGCAGCTCATGCGACAGCGGATTGAGGGGCGGATTGTTCAGCTCGATGACTGCGACGACGCCGTCACGACGGTAGCGGGTAAATGACACGGCCTTCAGCCTTTGGATACGCGCACGAGTGCAATCATGCTAGGTTACTGCGCTGGCCGCCAATTGGCGAGTACAGCGACGAAAAGCGACTGCGAGCCGCCCCAATGTTCGAAATCGGCCCCTATCTCCTCTGTTTGTTGGTCTTGTTAGTGGCTGCGACGCTCACGTGGGCGATCAGCGTGCCGCTCAAGAACGTCGCGATCGTCGACGTACTGTGGGGCATCCTGTTCCTGTTGGCCGGCCTGACCTTTGCGCTCACCGTAACCACGCCAGGCCCGCGGGTGGCACTGGTACTCGGCTTGCTGGCCGTCTGGTCGTTGCGGCTGGCGCTGCACATCGCCATCCGCAGTTGGGGCCACGGGGAGGACCGACGCTATCAGGCCATCCGCGCCCGCAATGAGCCGAATTTCGCTGCCAAGAGCCTGTACCTCGTATTCTGGCTACAGGCTGGGCTGGCGTGGATCATTTCATTGCCGTTGCTGGGCGCCATCGCCAGTGCGACGCCGCTCTTCTGGCTGGACTACGTCGGCGCGGCGCTGTGGTTAGTGGGCTTCGTGTTCGAAGCCGGTGGCGACTGGCAGCTCACACGCTTCAAGTCGCAGCCGGCCAACAAGGGCAAAGTCATGGACCAGGGGCTGTGGCGGTACACCCGTCATCCGAACTATTTCGGTGACTTCTGTATCTGGTGGGGCTTCTACGTTTTTGCACTGGCAGCCGGCGCCTGGTGGGCGTTGCCCGGGCCGCTGCTGATGTCGCTGTTGCTCATGCGCGTCTCCGGTGTGACCTTGCTCGAGAAGAACATCAGCGAGCGCCGCCCCGGCTACGAAGAGTACGTCCGGCGCACCAATGCGTTTTTTCCCGGCCCCCGCCGCGACGCCTGAGCGCGTTACAATGGGGCTACCTGACAGATGAGGATCTTGGCATGAGAAAGACTATTCTTGACGGCCTGCTCCTGTTGTTAGGCTGCGTGCTCAGTGCTACCAGCATGGCGATGGAAGTCCGCGCGGTCACGGTCGCCGACGGTGTGCAGATGGGCTGGTCGTTCGCGTTTCTGCCCGACGGCTCCATGCTCGTGACCGAGCGGCCAGGCAAGATTCGTCATGTCACCCGGGACGGCAAGATCGGCGAGCCCATCGCCGGTGTGCCTGAGGTCGTCTTCAGGGGTCAGGGCGGCCTGCTCGACCTGTTGGTAGATAGCGCGTATGCAAGCAACCAGACGATATTCTTCTGCTACAGCGAGCCTGGCGACGGCGGCAACAGTACGGCGCTGGCGCGCGCCAAACTCGCGCCCGACTTCCGCGCGCTCACCGACGTCAAGGTGATCTTCCGGCAGTCGCCGAAGTTCGACAGCCGCGCACACTTTGGCTGCCGTATCGTCGAGACCGCCGACGGCAATCTGTTCCTGACCCTGGGTGATCGCTTCGCGCGCATGCAAGATGCGCAGACGCTCGACACGCACCACGGCAAGGTCGTACGCATCAAGAAAGATGGCGCCGTGCCCGCTGACAACCCGTTCGTGGATCGCGCCGGCGCACTGCCCGAGATCTGGAGCTACGGGCATCGCAATCTGCAGGGCGCCGCACTCGACACCGAGGGGAATCTCTGGACCACCGAACATGGCCCGCAGGGCGGCGACGAGCTGAATCTCACCGAGCCAGCCAAGAACTACGGCTGGCCCGTGATCACCTACGGCGAGAACTACGGCGGCGGCAAGATCGGCGACGGCATCACCGAGAAAGCGGGCATGGAGCAACCAGTCAAGTACTGGGTACCATCCATCGCGCCGTCCGGCCTCGCCTATCTGACGAGTGACAAGTACGGCGCCGACTGGCGCGGCAGCTTTTTCGTGGGCTCATTGAAGTTCCGCTTCGTCACCCGTGTCCCTGTGTCCATGACGAACGCGGGGCCGGTGGCCGACAAGGAGCAGCGCGTGATCGAGCTCGGCCAGCGGGTGCGCGATGTACGTCAGGGGCCGGATGGTTTCCTGTATGTACTGACCGAAGACCAGAAAGGCCGCATCGTGCGGCTGGAGCCGAAGTGAATCGGAAATCACGTCAGCAGACGACTTACTCGCTGATGACTATCAAGTCATCGACGCCAGCACTCGCTATGATCCAGTGTCGCGCAACAGCCCTCACGCGATGACCTCTATGTTCTTGCTCGGTATCCATCCGACTCGGCTGTCTTCGAGTTGAATGTACGCCCAATCACCAAGTGTTTCGAGCACTCGACCGCGCTCGCCGCCAGCCACCGTCAACTCAACCGCCGAATAGTTACGCACGGCGGCAGCCGGCGACGTCGTTGTCGAGAGACAGGACTCGTGTACCCAGCCCTCGGCACCATCGGGCCCCGTGCACCAGTGCCAGCCGGGATACTCATCATCGGCGCGCTGCACGACCACAGCGTCCCCGACACGCAAGCGAATCGGGTTCGGATAAGCGGTCCTGTGCGCTGTTCTCACCACAACCAGTGAAGTCGGCCGATTCGGCAGTTCGTGCGAAGTCACGGGCATCCCTTCGCGGCAGTCAATTGCTCGACACTGACGCCTGACGGAGACGTGGCCAACTTGATGACGACACAGCCATAAGGAAAGAGATTCACAGGCGCGCTGGTCTGGCGTCGGTCAGCAACTGATTTGCGGGCGAGCTTGCCATCAGACCAGGTCCGGAGACTGACCCAACCAAAATTCGGCGGCCCGGCGCGATCCGAGAAGTCTCGGCCGTCCGCCCCACGCAGCTGAATCATCGCCACCGACCCTTCGGCTGCCGCACGCGGATGGACCCAGACAACCTCGCGCTGCACATCTGCTACGAAATTGTGCGGCCAGCCGTACAGGTTCGGGCCAGCCTTGGCAGCAGGTCCCTTGTCCGTGAGCACCCTGCGCCAACCAAAGTGTTGTTCGTAGAACCGCAAGTCAGCCTCGAGATCGCTCGTCGTCGCAAAAGCATTGTTAGGGCGCGACAGCGCGTTTACTCCCATCGTCCATTCGGGACCCAACGCGGGTTCTTCCCGTTCGATCAAGCCGACGACCAGGCTATCGGGGCCCTGGAAGATCGCCTCCGCGACCGAGTACTCCTCGACGGCGAACCGAACCGGCTGCGCGTAGGGGCGCCAGCCGGCACTTTGCAGGCGAGCGAATGCGACATCGATGTCTCGTACCCGGACGTTCAATCCCATGATGCCGCCGGTGTCGAAGAACTGCCCGGCTGAGCGGATCTCCATTTGCGCACCTGCATTGGCGAGTTCAACAAGCCGAATGTAGCCGCGGTTGGCGCCCGGCTCCGCCAGCAGCGACATTCTGCCCGTCGCACCCACAGGCAGGCGCCAAAAGCGAATCAACTGCGGTGACAAAGGCCCCGTGTGACGACGCTCATAGCCCGCCGTTTCCAGGAAGAATTGCTCGGATCTCTCGAGCTGGCGAACGATCGCAACCGCCTCGACCCATCCGTCGACCTTCTCGGGCTGCGCGGCTGAAGCCTTCGTCGCCGCGGAAACTAACAGTGCCAGCAAGAGCGTACGCGCCATGTTCATCCCAATGCTAACCAGACACCAACGCCAACCATCAGACTACCGGCGATGCGATTGAGCCAGCGCGCCTTGCCACGTCGATGCAATTGTTCGCTCAGCATACGGCCACCGTTGGCATAGATCTGCAGGCACGTGAATTCGATGATCAGCATGACGGCAAGCAACGCCAGCAATTGCGGCATCAATGGCCGATCCTGGTTGATGAAGGGCGGCAGGAGCGCGACGAAAAACGCCCACGCCTTCGGGTTCGCTACTGCGGTCACGAAACCCTGCAAGGCCAGCGAGGAACGGGAGCGGCCGCGATTATTCGTCGATTGTGCTGGTAACTGCGGCTCGGCATGCCAGGTTTGCCAACCCATATAGAGCAGATAGGCAGCACCCACCCACTTGAAGACAGCAAACGCCGTGGGCGCCTTGAGCAACATGGCCGCCACGCCCAGCACCGCGGCGGTGCCGACCAATGCAATACCCGCCAGCTCGCCTGCCATCATCCACATGGCGCGACGCGCGCCGATACTAATGCCGAGCGACATCGCGAGCGTCATGCACAAACCCGGGGACAGGGAAACCAGAAAGAAGCTGACGGCGAACGCAGTGAGTAAGGTGATATCCATGGCACAACTACCAATCAACCGCTCGCTGTTTGTCAGAACCCGGGTACCCGCATGCTGTCGGCTGCGCATCGACTGGCAGGCGCTTCAGCGTCGCATCCAGGAACATCGACCTGAGGTACATGGTGGTCGGTTCAGTGCCCCCGCCGAAGCCGATCCAATAGTCGACTCCCGGAACATAGAAAACGTCGGGAGAGACTTGGAACATGTCGTGCTTCAGTCCGCAGTCGAGTCGGAAGCTGAGACCCGCTGAATCTACTTCCACAGTCGCGACGCCGCTTCCTTCCGATAGGTAGTGGCCAGCGGCACTCGCCTGCCCCTCACGCGTGATCTCCACGAAAGGCGCGGATGCATCAACTCGCACGGCGCGGCCAGCCAGAGCGTCTACCAGGTTACGCTGCAAGGAGATGACTTGCCATGGCGGCATCGTGCTGTTGGTTACAAGCGCAAGCGATTCGTCTCGTTCGCGATCCCAATAAACAAGACTGTGAAACGCATTCAGACTGCCCGTGTAGTAGCAGCGGAATCCAGAGTCGTCGCAGTACCAGCTGAGTGCAGTGATCGCGGAAGGCGCCCCGCCAATCAAGGGGCGATGCTGGCCGGCCGAGAACACTTTAGCAGGGAGGGCAGTGCCAGCAGCATTGGCGCTTGCCCAGCGACCAAGGTCCGACGCGGAGAAATACAGGTTGGACGCGCCCAGGAACGCCTCCATGTCGAACACATCGAACAGTTGCCACCGGGCATCGTGCCAGCGATAGCCCAACGTACGAACACCTTCCCAATCCGCCAACCGCGCTGGACGCGCAATAGTGTTCTGCATGCCCAGCCCGGAGAAGAATCGCTCTCGTAGGAACGTCTCGTAGCTCTGCCCGGTAACGTTCTCGATGATGAGCGCGGCAACGTCAAAGCCCAGATTCGAATACTCGAACCGCGAACCCGGTTGGAACCGGGGCACAGGCGAATGCTTCGCCACCACGCGAAGCAACGCCTGCGTGGTGCGTACCTCGTTCTCCGCGAAGTATGGATCGAAGAATTCATAGTAGGGAGGCAGACCGTTACTGTGGGAAATCAGATGCCGCACCGTCGTCTGCTCGTGCGGGTACTCCGCAACGTACCGCGTCACAGGAGCGTCAAGTTCGATCCGACCCTCGTAGGCAAGCCACCACACGGCGGCTGCAGTGAACGTCTTGGCCAACGATGCGCCATCGGAGGGTGTATCCGGCGTGAATGTAAGTCCAGCGGATCGATTGGCGAGCCCGAAGCCGCGCTGGTAAATGACTTGCCCTGCTCGCGAGAGAACGATCGCTCCGCTGAATTGATTCGCAGCAACCAAAGGCGCTACGACAGCGTCGACCTGAGTCGCAAGGCGCTGCTGCATGCCAACATTGACGCAGCCCGTAAGAATGGCGGTAGTAACCGTCAACAGCGAAATCGCAGCTCGTCTGAACCAAGCGGCAATTTTCCAGCCCTCAAGAATCGTATCCTTGAGTGAGAGAACGCTCATCATGCGCTCCAGGTTTCGACAGGAACGGCAGGCCAAGGGGCGTGCAAGCGCCTTCGCAGCATCCGCACGAGATAGAGGTTAGGAGTCAATTGGGCGCGGTGGCTTAGAAACCAATGGAAACCTCGACCCGCTTCGATCGGTCGATCATCTCAAGGAAGTAGCTGTACCACAGCGTCTGGATCTCATCAATTGGCCCGATCAATCGCTCGAAATCCGCCACCGAACCTCCGAGCTTGGCAAGCTCCCTGGCAGCACCTGCAAACTCGCGCTCAGAATAATGAAACAGGAAATGCGTTAAGCTCCAATACTGTAAGTAGTACAGATTAACGTGCTGATTGATGTTCGGGCCCGTTCCGGCGATGAGATGGCGCAACGGGATAATGCTGCCGGACGCAATATCGGACTCCAAGTCACCGCTCAGTTCGAGGGACCGCAACCACCAAACAGGATAAGCGGCCGCGTCGGCATCACCCAGATGTAGGCCGTCTCCGGAGAGTCGACTGGCTCCGGGTAGCTGGCGATCCCTTCGTTCAGCCAGCGCGCGGGCCGGTAGCCAGATCGCTGCCGTAGCAACTGGTGAGTGGCCTCATGGATCATCCAATGATACGGATTATCGCCCGACTGAGCATATGCAAAGCAGCGAGGCAAGCGATAGTACGCCTCCGCCCACGGGCTTGCCTGATTGTATTGGCGAAACTGTGCACGATCGCGATAGAGCACCAGTTCCAAAGGCTCACCCTGCTCAGTCACATCAAAGAGCGCCGCATATGCCTTGTGCAGCGCCTCGACGGCTTCGGCCACCCTTGCGGTCTGTTCTTGTGTTGCCGTACTGTAGATCCTGTAGTTAGTTGTCAGTGTGATCACTGCCTCCGGCAGCAGCCCGAATTCTTGTTGCGCAACCTGATGGTTCTCGGGTAGCGGAGCATCGCGACTACAGCCGGCAACGATAGCAGCAGCGCAGACAAGGATCGCGAGGTTGTTTGGGCGTCGCGTTGATGCGATCACTTTACACTGCTTCCAATGCGCGCTTACTCCGGAGCTCATTTGGCCCCCACAATTCTTATCAGTACGCGTACGAATACTATCATCGCAGATTGCAAGTAAACGACTGCCAGCGCCCCATACATACCGGTGCAATCGCACGCGTCGTTACCGGCGGTCGGAGTCCATGTACGCATTGTTAGGCGACATACTTACCGCGGACTTCCTGCCGAAAGCGCTAGCGGCTTGCGGGCGCAGCGTTCGCGGATCAAGACGAAGCTCACCCCAATTACAGCGTAGAGTCCAGCGTTCAGAAGAATCGAGCCGCAGATTAAGCCAAGAAAGAGAAGATCGTTGGTCGGGTCTGCCATGAGAAGCCAAAGCAGCATCCAGAACGGATACGACGCCACAAACAGCCAAAACACCGCGTACTCGATTGGACGGGGGGCATATGCAATCGCCGCCATGAGCAGTACCCACGTCACGGCTGGCAGACCAGGCCTGTGAGCGCGAAGAGACCGATCGTGCGAGACCGCCTGCCATATCGCCAACGACCTAGCCGCGCGGCAGTTCGTCGGCCGATGGGCATGTTCGGTTTGTCGTTCACGGGCGCTGAAACGACGAGCTATGCGCCGAGCCAAGACGTCGATACTCCTTATTGAGCATCGTCGTCCACTGCTATAGAAGAGTGCCGATTGGAATGCGCCGCCCTTTCATCGTATGGCATCTACCAAAAGCTCTAATCTCGGCCTGGGATTTGCTGCGCGAACGAGCCCCAATCGATTTCCAACGCGTCGGTGCCGACCTCGACCTCAATTGGATGCGCTGCGGTTGCTGTGCCATACGCTTGGCACTTTACTTTTCACGCGTGCGCTCCAGCCGGTTGTTAGCATTCGCTACCATTTCTTGTACTTTGCGATCATCTCGCGCACTATTGGGACCAACTCGGTCGGAACTTCCATGACTGTGCCCGCAATTCCTTCGTGAGACGCTTCATCCTCAGCGACCGCCTCTTCCTCAGACTGCGATTCATAGTGACTCAGAACGCTCCGCACACGTCGTTCGTCCCAACCGGGTGGAAATTTGAGCTGTTTCATGAGCGTATTCTGCGCCTCCTGCGCCGATAGGCAAACGCGGGTTTGCCCCGCAAGTCCTAGGCAGTTATCACAAATGCGCTGTTCGGCCGTGAATCAGGAACATAGCTTACTCGAAGCAGTCGGCCGCCAATCGTCTGACCTATCGCAACCCGAGAACCGTCTCGCCCCGGGAGATCTTCCCCTGGGTGAGCCAGGACTTCCTCAACCTCGACTCGCGCACGTCGTGCTTGTAGATGTGCGGGGCGTCCGATTCAGAATCGATGTAGAAGCGGAGTTCCATTGGTCAGGCTTCAGCTGGCGAAGTGCGACGTCTCACGCCGCCCATCACGCGCGTGCGTTTTCGCACGGCGCGTGTATGGGCTTGTTATGCGATTCCTCATGAACGCGGCTCACGCATCTTCGACTTGAGCATCTTCAAGAACTTCTTTGGCGGCTCACCGCCATACTGTCGTTCAAGCTTCACGTAACGCCAAGCGGTCGCATAGTCTCCTAGCCAATAGGAAGCACTGGCCCAAGATCCGTACACGTACGCGCTATTTGGTTGAAGCTGAAGTGCCTCTGTATAGTACTCAGACGACCTCTTAACATACGCAGTTTTTGTCTCATCGCTAAGTGACTCGTCCTGAACCGCACAGAGCGTGTGGACTCGTCCGGCGTCGGCTAGTTCTTCGGCCTTTCTCCGCAGCCCAAGTTCGAATGCCTTCTCCACAAATCTGCGGGCCTCACAGAATTCCTCTCGATCATTCAGTACGGCCATGAATCCGTAGTACACATCTGGATTGTTCCGGTTCAGGAGCCATCCTTGATTGAAGCGTCGCATCGCCGTGGAGAGGTCGTCTTGGAAGTAGTAGCGAAATCCTTGGTCTACAAACCGCGTGCTTGCAGCCTCGCGGCTTCCGAACTCCTTAGTAGTACCTTCGATCAACGCGTCGTCGGCGCCCTTGAGAAGAGGGTCGGCCTGCCGATCCAGACCTCCGTACATCGGAATCTCGCCCGGATCTAGTGCTCTGTTCTGTGAGCCCACCGCGGGGCTCAAGACCAACAGAGCAGCGCACACTGCAGCAGTTCTATTTCTCGTTCGATTGCCCGCATAGCGCCGCGCATCAGCGACGCGTAGATGCCCTAGACACAGGACCAATTTATTCATGACGCATGCTCGCTGTATGCGCTTGTTATACGTCACTTGGCACCGCCGAATAGGCTAGGCATGTTGTCGTTCCAGAAGAACGAGTTGAGAACCCAGCCTTCGGGTGAGCGATAAAAATAGAACATCCACGGGAGCGCGTGGCGCTGCGTTTTCTCAATATAAGTGAGCCGCAGCAGTGACTGCCCAACTTTAGCCTGGTCGACAAACTCGTATCCAGCGGCGGCGCCGAAGCGACTGCCGACCAACTCCCGCTGAGCCTTCGAATTCAAAGCTGTTGCATCGAACTCTGAGCTCGGAACGATCGTGTACGGCTTCATTAGTGCGAAGGCGGCAGTCAGATCACCAGCACCCACTCGTGCCATTACGCTATCCGCGAATGGCCGGATTTCTGCTTCGGTTTTCAGCACGTCGGCATCTGCAACATTCACGCCGATAGTTGCCAACACAAGGAACGCTAAGAAACGCATGACACCCCCAAGAGTGACGCATAACGCTTGAGCTCACGGGCAACGGCGCACCTGGCGCTGATGTTGCCCTTGCTGCAAGAGCCGTGACAGGCGCCCGTTGGCTCGTACAGTGATGGGATGGACTCCTCCCATTTGGGATCCGGCATCATGTTGCCTGCTGGCCTCATATGTGTGGTGGGTGTCAGCGCTAGCCCTAACAGAAGGAGTCCGTCATGTATGCTACGACTGTCGCGGTGGATTTGGCAAAAAGCGTTTTCGAGTTAGCGGTGGCCGATGGGACATGGGCCGTCCGTGAACGCCATCGGCTCACCCGGGCGCAGTTTGAGCGCTTTTTCGACAACCGGGCGGTGGATCGGGTGCTGCTGGAAGCCTGCGGCAGCGCGCACCACTGGGCCCGAGTGCTCGCAGCACGTGGCATCGAGGTGGTGCTCATTCCGCCGCGGTACGTCCGGCCGTACGTCAAGCGCAACAAGACCGATGCCGCCGATGCGGCGGCGCTGCTCGAGGCGGCCCGCTGCGCCGATATTCGGCCCGTGCGGGTGAAGTCGATCGAGCAACAGAGTTTGCAAGCCCTGTATCGCACGCGTTCTCCGTGGATGGGCACCCGCACCGCACGGATCAATGCGCTGCGCGGCTTCTGTCGCGAGTTCGGCATCACGATCGCCGTCGGTGCGCGCGTCGGCGTTGAGCAAGTGGCGCGACTACTGGCCGATCCCGCCACGGCGATTCCGGCGCTGCTGCGCACGACCCTGCGCGCCGTGCTCGAGGAGATCCGGCTGCTGGAGCTGCGCATCGCCGAACTCGAACGCGAGCTCGGCCAGTTGGCCCAGCAGTCCCCGGCCTGCGTGACGTTGTTGTCGGTGCCAGGGGTCGGGCTACTCACCGCCACGGCGATGTCACGCATTTCCAGGACGCCCGACACTTCGCCTCCTGGTTCGGCCTCACACCCAAAGAACAATCTTCCGGCAACTCGCGTCATCTCGGGCGCATCAGCAAGCGCGGCGATCGGTACCTGCGCATGCTGTTGACGCATGGCGCACGCTCCGTGCTGCAAGCTGCCACCATCGCGCAGCGCTGCCATCGACCGCTCGATCCACTGCGCACCTGGGCGCTCGCCGTGCAGTCTCGAACCCATCGCAACAAAGCTGTTTGCGCGCTCGCCAACAAACTTGCCCGCATCTGCTTTGCGACCTTGCGCGATGCCGAGCCGTACCATGGCACTCAGACCGCTCGCAAACTTCGCCGCCGTGCCTACGCAGTGACGGCCTAGCGCAACACCCTAACATTTACTCTACTTCACCCACCACCGCTTGCCACGAGACTGATCGCCCAGCATGGCCACCAGGGTCGCTACCGCCTCGATGAACGCCGTTAACAAATCCGGCATCTCTACTGCCGTTGACAGCGATTGGCGCGTCGAGGTTGCAGATTCCATCTCGGCACGGGCTATCAAAAGCCCACCTCTGATGCCGGATATACGACTGCAAGCTTCCCCTCTCACGCCAGCACTATCGATCGGTCTCTTTACCGGCGGGAGGAGTCCATATACGATGGGTTAGGCGGTATTGTCGTGCTTCCGCCTGAGGTTCTGTATGTGTTCGATGTCAGTTTCTCGCGTGACGGCAAGACGCTCTGTTTCGAGTCGCCCAACGCAGAACTGCACCCGATTGATCGACATCAATTCTTCGGACTGCCCGCGAACGTAACCAATGAACTCGGGTATTCGAAACACGCCTCTTGGGATTTCAGTCTTGAACTCCGCTTCGCCTGTGAAGACAATTGCGGACTTGATGGTATCGGGCGGTATGAAGTCGAGCAAACGGCGTACTGCCAGCACGTGTCCGCGGTTCTGCAGTATGGGGTTCTGAAACTTGAACCGCCAATGGAATAAGACCTGCGTCCACTTTGCCTGATCCTCGTTGGCGAAAAGCCAGCCCTTGTAGTCCTTCGTTTCGATGACGAACACGCCGAAGCGAGAGACGAGGATGTGATCAATCTGCGTAGTGCCACCTTCGAGCCGAAGGGTGATGTGGTTCATCAAGTGATAGTCGGGGGGAGCAAAGTTCGCCCGTACAACCTCGGAGAGCAGCGCTTCACCTCTATTCTGAAATGAGGCCGTTGCCGATCGGCGACTAGTCCGGATTCGGCCAATGGCGAATCCGACCGCAAGAGCGAGGCAGATGTAGACAAGGGTTCGCTGATCCAGCTTCCACTCAACCAGAAGCCGTGAGAGGAACTGAATGATCTCGTCAAGTGACAAGGCGAGGAGCTATCGGCGGTGGCAAAAGGAAGATGTCATGCCGCCTAACGTCCACGCTCACCGGCGCGCGCCCGATGAGCTTTACGGAGCGCCGGCGCTCGTGAGCGCGTCCGGTGCAGCGTGCTGTTAGGCTGCTTTGGCGACATTGAGTAGCCACCATAACGGCCCAAAAAAACCAGCGGCGAGGAACAAAAGCAAGAATAGAGCCGCCCACCAACGTGCGACAGCGTTCAGCGGAGGCACATGCCTCCCAAGCCAACTGTCAGACCTGAGCGTTCCCTTCGTGGGCTCAAACCAGGAAGCAGCACAAAGAAGGCCCCACGCGACCACCATAAGCGGGAGGACGACAGCGACTGACGCCGTGACGGATGCACGTTCGCCAAGGAGTCCGGAGGCCCCCATTACGATGAATGCCAGTACCGACGTCCCGCCTAGCCACCAGCGATACGGGTAGAGCTTGGTTGCTTTGGACTCCCAGAATGCGGGGGACATACCAGAGCAGCCTAACGCTCGCGCTCAACGGCACGCCCGGCGGAGCGCGATGTCCGTTGCTGCGCATTGTTATACATTCGCCACCTGACGTCTCCGAAGCCGCCTGAACTGACAACGTCATACATTACGCTGACGACGGGCGACGTTCAACGAAGGGAGCATAACTGAGAGCGGCGAGCGATCCGGCGGCTACTTCGCCAGCGGCGCGGTCGCATCTCGTGCTCGCCGAAGCCGGTCACCTGCCCCACTTGTGCCGCAGATTGGGCTGGCGGCGGATGCAACAGCAGGCGAAGACGTGGAGCCCACTGGCGATGACGCGCGCCACGAAAACGGAGAGTCGTGGAGACGCGACGGGAATGACACGACAAGCTCGATCGAGCGATCGCGATGACAGGTTTCCGCAACTTTAGAATGTATAACGTTGTAGATGAGCGCCGCGGGCACGACGCCATAGATGTGACACTTTATCGTTCACGCGTGCGCTCGATCGACTTGTTAGACCCGCGGCGCCTCACGCAACATCCGCTAGCATCGCAGGATTCTTAGCCGCGATAAGTATCAACGTGCGAGCCGCACCCGATGGCGCACGACGGCCCTGCTCCCACTCCTGTAGCGTGCGAATGGAGACACCCAAAAGGCGTGCGAACTCCGACTGTGAGAGGCCGGTCCTTTCACGCACGTCGGCGACAGCTGGCACCTTGGTGACGCGCCCATGGTCGCCGCGCTTAATCTCACGGATGCCTTCAAGAATCTCTGCACCGATGTTGCGCTTAGTCTTAGCCATCTATTTCCTCCCGAATCTGTCGCAGGACGTTGGCAGGAATGCTTTCCGTTACGTTCTTCGCATAGATCGTCAGCATCCAGATCTCGCCTTGATGCGTGCGCGCGTAATAAATGACACGAACACCACCGCTCTTACCGCGTCCGGCAATGCCCCAGCGCACCTTCCGGACCCCACCAGTACCTCTAACGAGCTTTCCAGCTGCAGGATCACTCGCGAGTGTCCACTGCAGTGCTGCGTAGTCGTCGTCGCTCAGGTACTCACCGATCAAGCGTGTAAAGAGCTTGGTCTCGATGAAGGTGAGCATGTCGCGATTATACGTCTTTGACGTATAGTGTCAAGCGCGATGCTATGGGGGTCTAACGCTCGCGCTCAACGGCACGCCCGGCGGAGCGCGATGTCCGTTGCAGCGCATTGTTATACATTCGCCACCTGACGTCTCCGAAGCCGCCCGAACCGACGACGCCATACATTACGCCGGCGCCGAGCGACGTTCAACGAAGGGAACATCACCGAGTGCGGCGAGCGATCCGGCGGCTGCTTTGCCAGCGGCGGGGTCGCATCTCGTGCTCGCCGAAGCAGGTCACCTGCCCCACTCGTGCTGCAGATTGGGCTGGCGGCGGTTGCAACGGCAAGCGAAGACGTGAAGCCCACTGGCGATGACGCGCGCCGCGAAAACGGAGAGTCGTGGAGACGCGACGGGAATGACACGACAAGCTCGATCGAGCGGTCGCCCTGACAGGTTTCCGTTTGAGCTAAGCGGGCGACAGCGGCGTGGCGGCTGGCCCGCGAGGAGCAAGATACCTTCAGCGCATCGCAGGCCAGGCGCCATGCCGCTGGCGCTCCGCTTGAGCGAGGGGTTAGGCCGCACTTTCACGCCTCGCGAGAAGCGAGACTGTTGGCCACGACACAGCCGCTCCAAGTGGACCGAAGAGCACGAGGTTCCACATGGGGGCAAAGAGCAGGCCGAGAGCCGCAGTCGACGATTGCGGCGCGACAAAGGCGCTGTAGTACCAGAACAGGTCGACGCCGAAGGTAGCGAGAGAAGCGCCAACTGCCGGGGCAGGTTGCCCCTTGAGTATGGCAAGCCCTGCCCAAACTGCATACGGAACTAGCGACCACAGAAGCAAGCCGCCTAGGAATGCAGCACCGGCAATGGTCAGTTCGCCTTCAGCTTGGAAGACAACGGTATTGATATGAAGCAGTGCACCCAGCACGAACACGGCAACCGTTGTTCTCGCAGCGAGCCTGTGCGTTCGCATGTGCGGCCTAACGCTTGAGTTAAGCCGTGCCGCGAAGCGGCATCGGCTTGAACGAATTGTTAGGCCGCGTACCGAGTGACTGAATCATTGGGTAATGCGGAATACCGCCTCCACGTTGTGACCGTCAGGGTCAAGGACGAATGCTGAGTAATAGTCTTTTGCATAGTAAGGCCGCAAGCCTGGAGCACCATTGTCCCGGCCGCCAGCGGCTAAAGCAGCGGCATGGAATGCCTCAACCGCCGATTGGCTGGCCGCAGAGAATGCAAAATGCAGAGGGGTTGTCACGCGGCTGCCACTGCGGATGCAGAATGTCGGGTTGGGTGACGTGCTAAATCCGAGTGTTTGTCCGCCAGCCAGGTTGTTTGCGTTGCGATAGATAAGATCAAGACCTAGCGGCGCCAATGCGCGCAGATAGAACGCCTCGCTACGGGCTAGGTCAGCTACAGTAATGTCAAGGTGATCGATCATCTGTCTTTAGCGGCCTAACGCTCGCGCTCAACGGCACGCCCGGCGGAGCGCGATGTCCGTTGCAGCGCATTGTTATACATTCGCCACCTGACGTCTCCGAAGCCGCCTGAACTGACAACGCCATACATTACGCCGGCGCCGACCGACGTTCAACGAAGGGAACATAACCGGCAGCGGTGATCGATCCGGCAGCTGCTTCGCCAGCGGCGCGGTCGCATTTCGAGCTTATCGAAGCCGGGAACGTGCCCCTCTCGCGCTCCGGCTCGGGCTTGCGGACATCGCAACGACAGCCGAAGACGTGAAGTCACCTGGCGATGACGCGCGCCGCGAAAACGGAAAGTAGTGAAGACGCGACGCGAATGACACGACAAGCTCGATCGAGCGGTCGCCATGACAGGTTTCCGCAACTTTAGAATGTATAACGTGCCCGGTAACCGGCGCGCGCAGGCCAACCCACGCACATGGCGGCACGTCCGCGCGCGTCCGCGTTGACCGGGGGGTTAGTTGGCATCGTGCGAGGCAACAAGTTCCATTTCCACGGAGCCCAGTGCCACACCATTAGACTCGCTTCGTCCATTACCGCGCTCCCACCACTTCCAGACCCAGGCAGACCCTTGGTCGTCGATTTCCTCGACCTTGAAGATCTCGCCAATCATTGAGCGTACGTCGTCGACTTCGTCTTTGGGCAACTTGGCCAAAAACGCAGGGTCGATCGTGATAACGCGCACCGAGTCACCGACACAAACTGGATTACCCCTGCAGTCCCGAGCTGAGCGCTTGTCGTTCATATGCCAACTAACTTGATTTAGAAGTGCGATTCATGACGGATAACCTACCACGGTGACGAATAACCTGGAATACAGCCGAGCCACAAGTCCTTGTCCCAAAACACTATTTGTCGGCCGCCGAACATAAAGCCAGCATTAAATGCGACTGCTAAACCGGCAAACACCATGCCGTCGCCCTCCGTCTAACTCGCCACCAACCGCGACTTGCCGATCCCACTCTCACCGCGACGCTGATGCTGGGTGCGCGCGTCGTGCGAGCCCGCGAGGCGAACGCGTGGAGAGCGCCGTCTCCCGGGCGCGGGGCGCTCCTGTTCCTGTATCAGATCAACCGCTTCGTACGGGGGAAGATGCGCCCCGCGTCCGGGAGCGGGACCGCCGACAATCGCGCAGCGATTGTCGAAGCGCGCTCGACCCGCGTTCGCCTCGCGGGCTTGCACGGCGCGCCGCACTCAAAACCAGCCGCGCACTACACCCGATGACGAATCTCGAAACAGACATGTATCCGCGGATTCCTGACGAAGTCCCGCGGAATAGTCACCCGCGTGATATCAGTTACCGCATAACGCTCCCCCAAGGTCGGGTCCAGCTTGAAACGCTGCGCATTGCACGAGAACACCAGCAATCCAGTCGGCGCCAGTAGCGCCATGCAACGATGGATCAGATCTACGTGATCACGCTCGACATCCAGTACGTCCTGCATCCGCTTGCTGTTGGAAAACGTCGGCGGATCGAGAAAGATCAGATCGTAGCGCGCCCGCGCAGCCACCGCGCCTTTCAACCAGCCGATGCAGTCATCCTGTATGAATTCGTGCTCGCGCCCCGACAGGCCGTTGACCGTGAGATTGCGCTGCGCCCAGTCAAGGTAGGTAGCCGACATGTCTATCGTCGTCGTGGAGCGCGCGCGTCCCGCCGCCGCGTAGACCGTCGCCGTTCCGGTATACGCGAACAGGTTCAAAAACCGTTTGCGCACCGCCGCGGTGCGTAGCCGCGCGCGCGTCAGCCGATGATCGAGAAACAGCCCCGTGTCGAGGTAGTCGGTGAAGTTCACGTGGAACTGCAAACCCGCCTCCTCTACCAACACGAACTGTCTGGCTTCGGCGAGCTTCTGATATTGGTCACCGCGCGCAGTCTTGCGCCGCATGCGCAAGTGAATGCGCTCGGCCGGCACGCCGGTCGCGCCGGGCAGCGCGGCCAGCGCTTCGTTGCGCCGACGCACGACCGCCTCGGCTTCGATGGTTGCCGGCGCGGCATATTCCTGCACATAGAGCCAGACGCGCTCGCTGCCCGCCTCAGCATAGCGATCGATGGCAAAAGAATACTCGGGCATGTCGGCATCGTAGAGCCGATAACAACTCACCGCCTCGCGCTTTACCCAGGGCGCCAGCAGCTTGATGTTCTTGGCCAGCCGATTGGCGAACATCCTGGCGCCGGCCGACTCGGCAAAGGCGGGCTCGATGCGTGCTGTCTGCGACTTGTGGATCAGCGCACGCGACTGTTCGGGCGTCACGTGCACCCGCAACAGCCGACACTCGAGCGCACCATTCCAGACCGTGTGAACGCGCTCGGCGCGGATGCCGAGCTCCAGACCGAGATCGGCGCTCCCGGCGAGCACCGCCGCCTGCCAGCCATTGAAATGATCTCGCAGCGTACTACCCAGTTCGCGCATCAACTGCGCCGCGCGTTCCCGGTCCTCCAGTCGTACGCCATACGGTGGGTTCACAGCCAGAAAGCCGGACTGCGGGGTCATCGGCCGCGCGCCGGCCAGCGGCACGGCATCAAACTGCAAACCATGTTGAAATCCGGCACGCGCCGCGTTGGTGCGCGCGATCTGCAACACGCGTTGATCGGCATCGAGCCCACGCATGGGGCCGGGCAATGGCCGCTCGCGTGCGATCGCCGCAGCGCGCACGCGCTGCCACAGCTCGGGTTGATGGCCGAGCCAGCCGAGGAAACCGAAATAGTCCCGCGGCAGACCAGGCGCGCGCCGTGCGGCGATCAGCGCCGCCTCGATCACCAGCGTGCCGGCACCACACATCGGATCGAGGAACTCGACACCCTGCTCGCACTGCGCTGGCCAGCCTGCCCGTACTAACAAGCCGGCCGCCAGGTTCTCGCGCAACGGCGCCTCGCCCGCCTCGGTGCGATAGCCGCGGCGATGCAGGCCTTCGCCCGCCAGATCGATCGAAATGACTATCTTGCGACCGTTGGCGTGGGCGTGCACGCGTACCGACGGGCGTTCGACGGTGACATTGGGGCGCGCGCCGGTCGCCTCACGCAAACTGTCGCAGATTGCATCCTTGAGGCGCAGCGCGCCAAAGCCGGAATGCGTGATGGTCGGGTGTCGCCCGCTGAAATCGCAGGCCAGGGTGCCGTGTGCGTCCACATGCTCAGTCCACGGCACGGCGCGTGCACCGTGATAGAACTGCGCTTCATCAGCCGCTTCGTAGTCGGCAACGACCAGGAACAAGCGGCTGGCCAGCCGCGACTCCAGACAAATGCGATACGCCGTCTCGAGGGTGCCCTTGAGATCCACGCCAACAGTACGCTCGCGCACCTCGGTCGCTCCCAGTTCCACCAGTTCGCGGGCTAACAGATCGCCGAAGCCGCGCGGCGCGCTGGCGATCAGGCGCAGCTCGTTCATCTCAGGCCCAGTCGTCAGCAACGACTGGCTCGGCGATCCGGCGGGACTTGCGCGGCGGCGTCAGCAGCGTGACTCGATGACGTTTGTCGCGCAACGCTCGGGTGAGGATCCGATAGCTGTCGATATCGAAAGCGGCGCGTTCCGTGGCAGTCGAATGCGCCAGCACTTCGGCTGTCGCTGCGTCGTCGGAAGATGCATCCCGCGTAGACTCGAGCGTGGCGAGATGCTGCCAGGCGTCGATGACGTGCACCTGTATCAGACCATCTGCGCGCGCCTCGCGCACGGTGACCGGGCCCGCGTACGGCCAGCGATGCAGCTGCAGCCGCACGAGGCCCAGTTTCACGCGCGTCATGTGCAGAGCCGCTGCCTCCAACCCCAGGCAGACGCCACTGCAACGCTGCAACTGGTAACCAAAGCACGAGCCTTCGCCCGACTCCAGTCCCAGCAGCTTGAGACACCACTTGTTGTCACGTGCGAGCGCCGTCAGTGCGCGACGTGCATCGCGCTCGCTGCGATAGAGCCCAAACGCCTGGCCGACGCGCAACGCCTGCGCATCGAGCCGGGTGAGTTGCGGCGGCGAACCGTCGTCGTCCATGAACCACGTAAGCTGCTCGCCGCCGCCGCGCAAGCGGCGGTTATAGACCGGCTGCTTGTCACGCACAATCTGTGCTTCGAGCAGCAAAGCGCCCAGCTCGCCCGCCGTCTCCTGCCAGTCGACACTTTGCGTCTGACTTGCAAGGCGCTGGGACTTGGTATCGCGCGCCGAATTACGAAAGTGCTCCATGACGCGATGACGAATGTTGAGGGCCTTGCCGACATAGATCAGCGCACCACCCTCACCGTAGAACCGATACACGCCCGGTGCTTCCGGCATCTCATCGGGCAGGGTGTCTGGTAGCTGCGGCGGCAATGCCGGACGCTGCGACGCGAGCTGCAGGGCCGGCTCGAGCGCGGCCCGCGACCATTGATTGCGCAGCTTGCGCCAGAACTGCCACAGTGCATTGGCATCCGGCATCGCGCGGTGGCGAGACGCCACGTCGAGCCCGTGGCGTTCGATGACCATGTCCAGGTTGTGGCGCCGCTGCTCCGGGTAGAGCACGCGCGACAGCTTGACGGTGCACAGCACGCGCGACTGCCACTCGCGTCCGATGCCGGTGAACTCGCGCCGTATGAATCCATAGTCGAAGCGCGCGTTGTGTGCGATGAACAGCCGACCTGTGAGGCGTTGCTCCAGCTCGGCGGCGACGGCCTGGAAATCGGGCGCATCGGCGAGCATCTCGTTAGTGATCCCGGTGAGCTGCTGAATGCCAGGCGGCACGGCAACACCGGGATTGACGAGCGTGCTCCACTCGAAATCGAACTTGCCGCCAGTCGCCCCGACTACGGCGATCTCGGTGATGCGATGGTAGGCCGGATGGCCGCCGGTAGTCTCGATATCGACGAACGCAACGGGAGTGTCGAACAGCTCACTCAAGAGAGATCGATCCAGGTGGTCTTGAGTTCCGTGTACTTGTCGAAGGCATGCAAGGACTTGTCGCGACCAATGCCGGACTGCTTGAAGCCGCCGAACGGCACCGTGATGTCATCGGCGTCATAGCAGTTCACGTAGACCGTGCCGGCGCGCAGTGCGCGCGCAGTGCGATGGGCGATCGTGATATCACGTGTCCAGACGGCAGCGGCCAAACCATAGATGACGTTGTTAGCGATCGCGATGGCCTGATTGACATCCTTGAACGTGATCGTAGCGAGCACGGGACCGAAGATCTCCTCGTTGGCAATGCGCATGGTCGGCTGCACGCCGTCGAATACCGTCGGCTCCACGAAGTATCCACCGGTGTTCTCCAGCTTACGCTCACCGCCCGCATAGACGCGCGCGCCTTCGGTCTTGCCCGATTCGATGTACTCCAGCACGCGCTTCAGCTGCACTTCATCGACGATCGCGCCGAGTCGGGTGGCCGGATCGAGCGGATCGCCGGGCTTGAGCTTGGCGCCGATGGCCGCCACTTTCTCGAGCAGGGCGTCTTTGATCCGCTCGTGCACGATCAGGCGCGACCCCGCGGAGCACATCTCGCCCTGATTGAAAAAGATGCCGTAAGCCGCCGCCGTCGCCGCACGCTCGAGATCCGGGTAGTCAGCCAGCACGATGTTAGGCGATTTACCACCACATTCGAGCCAGGCGCGCTTCATGTTCGACTGGGCGGCCGACTGCATCACGCGCTTGCCGGTCGCAGTGGACCCGGTGAAGGCAATGCAATCGACGTCCATATGGGAGGACAGCGCTTGCCCGGCGGTATGCCCGAGGCCGGGCACGACATTGAACACGCCCTCGGGGATACCCGATTCGACCGCCAGCTGCGCCACGCGAATGGCCGTCAGCGGCGATTTCTCGGACGGCTTCAGCACGAACGAGTTGCCAGCAGCCAGCACGGGCCCGATCTTCCAGGCTGCCATGAGCAAGGGGAAATTCCACGGCACGATGGCCCCCACCACACCCATGGGCTCGCGCGTGATCGTGGCCAATGCGTCGGGGCCGGTGGGCGCCACTTCGTCGTAGAGCTTGTCGATCGCCTCGGCATACCACTCGATGCAACTGGCTGCGCCGGGGATATCGACCTTCAAACTGTCCGAGATGGGCTTGCCCATGTCGAGCGTCTCGAGCAGCGCGAGTTCTTCCTTGTGCTTGTGGATGGACTCCGCGAAGCGCTGCAGGATGCGCTTGCGCGCCTTGGGCGCCATATTGACCCACGAACCACTCTCGAATGCCGCGCGAGCCGCGGCGACAGCCAAATCGACGTCCGCTGTATCGCACGAGGCCACCTGGCAGAAGACACGGCCGGTTGCCGGGTTGACGTTGTCGAACGTGGCCCCGGAAGCCGCGTTCACGAACCGCCCATCGATGAACGCCTGCGTGGCGAACGAGATCTCGCGGGCGCGCTGCTGCCAGGATTTCTCGGAAGCGGACTTGGTCATGGTGTTCTCGGCCGGCATACGGGGGATAGCGCTATCTTAGTCCCAACGGCCGCGGAAACGAAAACGCCCGGCCGTCGCCGACCGGGCGTTACCTCAACTGGCGGCCGCGCTATTCGTCTGACCAGGGGAAGGTCGTCGCGACGGTGAAGACCACGCGTGTCTCGTTATTGAAGACGTCGTCGGTCACTTTCAGATCGCCGCTCGCGTCCGTACCGGTCAGTTTCAGACCCAGATCGAACCGCTTGACCGAATAGCCGACGCCGACCGAATAGTCGAACACTTCGCCGCCCGCGTTCTTCCAGAAATCGCCCCACGAGTAGCCCCCATGGAACGACAGGGAGAAGTTGTTAGGCAACTCGTGCGTGTAGTTCACTTCCGTGTACTGCGCGGTCTCATCGAGACCCAGGAACTTGTGCGAATACCATTGCTTGATATCGAGCGCCTTGAGCGTGACGCCGACGTAGTACTCCGGATAGCTGCGCGTATCGTCGCCGCCCGGATAGTCGTAGTAGGTGTAGCCCGCATTGAACGACGCGTCTTCGTTGATCTCTGCGCTGTAGCTCAGGTAGTAGTCCACCTCGATGTCGTCGTCGACGTCATCGCCAGAATCGATGTTCGAGCCCCAGATGCCGATGGCGAAACCATTTGGCAGTTCGTAGTCGAGGCTCGCCTGCAGCGCCGGATCTCTGGCGGACAGCGAGACGCCGCGGAAATCGTAGTCACTCGCCGCGGTGACGGTGGCGCTGAACTGCGCGTGCGCCGCGCCCGAGAGCGCGAGCAGCGCCAGCATCGACGCGGCTGAACTGAGGATTGTTCTGGATTGCATGGAGACTCCCATTCGGACGTTATAGCCTGTTCTAAGCAAAGCAAACCCTGTGCCATTCTAGCACTGGTTCCGAGGGAGCTATATAGATCAGTAGCTTAGCTGTTGCGCTGCAGCTACGAACAGGGCCTCGACCTAGCCGCCGTCAGCGGTTTGGCGGTCAGCGTGCGCCATTCAGGCGCGTGGTTCGAAGATTGCGTACAACTTGGTGCAGTCCTCCAGCACTTCCCAGACGCCCTCGAAGCCCGCCGGGATGACGAACGCTGCCCCGGGGCCAAACTCGCACCGCTGCCCGCTCACACTCACGAGCGCCACCCGGCCGGCTGTCATCACGCACAGCTCCGATTCGCTATAGCGAATGCGCCACTTGCCGCGCGTGCTGCTCCAGCGACCGGCGAAGAACTGCCCCGTGCCGTCGCTGAAGTAGTTAGCCACGGTCTGCTGCGGCGTGCCCTCCAGCAGTCGGTCGGACGGCGGCGAGGCCGACTCGGTAGCGATGTCAGCAGATAAGTCGATCAGTTCGATGCTCATCGTGCCATGCTACCGCAATCTAGCCTGCCGCCGCTCGGCCTCACTCATTCCGCGCCACTGCAGCGGCTGCCGGCTCGAGGTCGATCTGCACGCGCCGCTCGAACGCGTAGTCATCCAGTGTCGCGTGGGTCTCATCGACGGGCGATGCACCAACACCGGTCACTCGCAAGCGCGCGGGGCTCACACCCGACGCCTGCAGAATCCGCGCGACTGTCTCGGCGCGCTCCTGCGACAGCGCTTGATTGAGCGCCGCCGGCCCGCGCGGATCTGCGTAGCCTGTGATGCGGACGTCGATCCCGTCGTACTGCATCAGCCAGCCTGCGAGGCGCTCGAGCCGAGCCCGATCTTCGTCGCGGACTCCCGTCTCACCCGTGCGAAACTGCACCACGCCGCCGACTTGGGTGGCGCCGTGCTCGAGGGCGGCAACGGTCGTACTGAGCCATTCCACTTCAGTAGCGAGCTGCGCGCTGTGGAAACTCGAGTTCGCGACCTCGCCCCGCAACGCGACGATGGACTGTCGTTGCCTGTGATGCCGGTCGCCGAGCCACGCGCCGGCTGCGGCGCCGACGATCGCGCCGATCGGTCCACCCGCCGCCGCGCCGACCGTGAACCCGGTGGCCACACCGACCGACTCCGACTTCGAAGCGCGGTCCTTCGACTGCGCGACGGGGCTGGCGAGCGCGACGACTGCGACCAACGCACCGACCATGCCGACACGCAGGACTTCTGTTCCAGATCGATTGATTGCGGTAATCATGACTGCCTCACTATTGTTGCGATTGCATCGAGAGCCTGTTGCTCTCGCGATCATTGCAACAAGCGCAGGCTGCAGGCCGCGGGCAGGATCCGGGCGATCCAGCGATCAGTGATGGCAGATTGTGGCAAGCGGCCAGATCCTCCCCGGCGGCGCGCCACCGCCCGTATAATCGGTGACATTGCATAGCGTGCGGAGTAGACAGTGCTACATAAGGTATCTGGTTGGAGCATGCGAGCGGCGACTGTCATCCTGATCGGCATGCTGGTGGCCTGTTCGGCCAAGCAGGGCCCGGTCGAAGTGATCGTCGGCGGTACCGCTGCGCGCGGCACGGCGGGCGAAGCGCAATGGCTCAAGTTCCAGCGAGACGCGGAAGCTGCCGGCAACGGCGAGATCAAGATGCGCATGTTGATCCGCGGCGAACTCGGTTCGGAGGAACAGATAGTCTCCGGTTTGCGCCGTGGCCGCGTGCATTTCGCCAATCTGTCGGCCTTGATTGCCTCCACCATCGTGCCGGAGACGGCACTGATCTATGCGCCGTATCTGTTCGACAGCGAGGCCGAGGCCGATTTCGTCTTCGACAATTACCTGACACCCGAGTACCGCAAGCTGTTCGCGGCGCGCGGTCTGGAGTTCATCGTCTGGTACGAATTGGGCGAGCAGCAGATCTGGAGTCGTGACAAGCCGATCATGACGCCCGCCGATATGCGCGGCGTACGCTTTCGCATTGCTTCGAGCAAGAGCGCGGAACTATTGGGCGAGGCCCTGCAAGCTGATCTGATCCCGCTGGGCTACGCCGAGATCATTCCGTCGCTGCAGACTGGGTTGATCGCCGCTGGCGAGAACGGCGTGACCCTCTACTCGCGCACCGGCATCGCACCGGAAGCACCGCATCTGACACTCACTAACCACAGCCTCGCAATGTCGGTCATCGTCGCCGACAAGCGCTGGTGGGACGCGCAGCCCGAGCGCATTCAGAACATCCTGCGCCAGACTTTCCCGAAAGAAGCGGAAATCCGGCGCGCGGTGCGGGCCGAGATCCAGGACGACCTCGCCTCTGCCGCAGAGCTGCGCTTTCAGTACTACACACTGACACCGGCACAACGTCAGTTGTGGTCAGACGCCACACGCGGCACGCATGCGGCATTGGTTCAGGCCATCGGCGGCGACACCCAGCGCCTCTACGATCTCGCGTTGGCGGGCAAGAAAGCCTTCGCTGAGCAGCTCAAACGTACTGCGGCTCGAAATAGGCCAGTGCCCGTGAGCGCGCATACAGGATGACACCCACGCTCAGCGCCCACAGCGGAATCATCAGATAGGCGACTGCATAGGCGCCGAGCGAGCGAAATACCCAGAACGCCGCGATTCCGGTCGCGTAGCTGAACAGCGCAAGCAGCCGCGGCAGCTTGTCGAACTGCCGCAGCAACCACGTGAACTGCACGATGAACCAGCCGAGCACCATGAGCGCGGCCAGGTTCACGATCTGCCGCAAATAAGCAGTCGCCAGCACGATCGCGCTGGTGTTGCCCGGATTCGCCCGATCGTAGGCGAGCGCAATGTCGCGACCCTGCAGGTCGATGATGCCAAGCAGCAGGAAGGCGACACCCGCCAGCGCGCCGACCGACGCGGTGAGCGTGGCGCCGACCGGTCGCCTTGCGGCGAACCACTCGCGTACCACCGCCGCCATGACAATGAGCGCGATACCGGTCGCGAGATGGCCGTAGCCACTCCACGTCCACGACTCGGCCCGCATGCCGGCCTGCAGACGCTCGGCCGACATGTAATCGGCAAGCGAGCCAAATCCCATGCGGGGCTCGAAGTAGTAAGTATTCAGCAAGTGCAGCACGAACGCCACGAAGATGAACAACGCCGCAACACCGGCGCTACGAATGTTCTTGTCCACACTGACTCCCAGACAACTCTAAAACTGATCCCGTTGCTCACTCGTCTCGAACGTCTGCCGCAGGAAGCGTCGCACCGCGGCTTCTGCTTCGTCCGCCGGCAGCAGCCGCTGCTCGACGATCAACTGCGCCATGTCGCGCACGGAACGCTCGCCATTCACCAGCGCCAGCAGGAATGCATGCACGCGCGACGATACCGACTCGAATTCTATCGCAGCCGTGCGCGGTACTGGCACTTCACTGTTCGACAACCATTCGGGCAAGTGCCGGGGCGCGACGGCCGCGACACGCGCGCGTTTGCGAGCGGACCAATTGACCACTGTCTCGAGTCGTGCGTGGCGACTGGCGGGCGAGCGCATGTAAGGAATCGTTGCTTCGCGTAGCTCGGGCGGCGCGAAGCCGCTCCCGGTCAGCACTTTCATCGCCTCGTCGAGTGACAACCGCTCTGCAAATGGCGCACGATTGAATGCCAGCGATCCGCAATTGAGCCACCGACCACCCGGCTTCAACAACTGATTGATCCGTGCCGCGAACGCCGCCAGCGGCTCGCCGACGATATCGATCAGCCATGGCGTCACGACCGTATCGAACGCACCTGGAGCGAACGGCGCATCGAGTGCATCGGCGGCAACCAGGTGATAGCCCGAGCGCGCGGCGCGCGGCGCCGCAAGCGTGCGTAGCTGCGCGACGTCCAGCAGCCCACGCGGCGCGATGGGAAACTCATAGAGCTGCAACGTGCGACCGGCGAACATCTCGCGTGCGACGAACAGCAACAGGGGATTGAAGTCGCTGACGACGGTGCAGACTGGCGCGCATTGCTCGTGAATGTCGTAGGCCAATCGCCCGGCTCCCGCACCCAGAACCAATGTGAAGCCCAGATCGAGTTCCGAGCCCAATACGGCGCGGACCTCAGTAAACGCTGCGGCATTCTCCTCGTCACCCCAACACCAATCACGATGCAGATTGACGTAATAGTTAGTTAGTCCTTGTTCTGTCGGCAGGGCTGTTCCAAAGCCACGCCGGACGCTGGCCAGGACGGCCGGTATGGCGATTGGCTCCAGCAATCGTTCGAGCCGTGCCGCCTGATCGCGATTGGCTGCGCTGTGCCACTGCACGCGTTGGATGGTGGCGTCAGCCAAGGCCGCGGCGCTCGGGCCTGTCGCCAGCTCCCGATCCATGCGTGTGGCATCGTCACGCAGCTGTCGCGTCAGCAAGGCCAGTCGCGCACGCCAGTCGGACAACGCGTCCTGCGGGTCACGCAGCAACCAGGGTATGTCGCCAACCAGCGGATACCCTGAGCTGCAAGCCGAACAGATCCAGCCTGCCCGCGCGAGCTCGAGCGCCACGCGCGTACAACGCGGGCACCTGAGTAGATGGGCGAGCGAATGCGGATCGCCGCTGGCTGAGTCTGTCAATCCAACTACCTCGCGTGCTCGGGCACTTCGCAGCGCTGCACTTCGACGACGGGATGCACGATCCCGAGCTGACGTTCGAGCGGTGCCCGATAGTCAGCAGGCTGCTTGTCGCCGTGCACGATAACCGATGCCACGACGGTATGAATACCGGGGCCTACTGCCCAGATATGCAGATCGCCCACGCGTGTATCACCGTCGGATTCGAGCACCTCCCTGACTGCTTTCCTCAAGGCCTCCGGCGCCTCCCGATCCAGCAACACCCGGGCGGTCGCCCGTAACAGATCCAACGCCCAAACCGCGATGATGAACGCCGCGATGATGGCAACACCAGAATCGAGCCAGGCCCAGCCCAGATAACGCCCCGCCAACAGTGCAGCGATCGCACCAATGGAGGTCAGGGCGTCCGCCAACACATGCAACACTGCGCCGCGCAGATTCGAGTCTGCGTGGGTGTGCTCATCGCCGAGCAGGTGTTCGTGCGGCACATCGGGGTCGTGCGGCTCCTGTGCAGCGCCCCTCAGAATCCAGAACGATGCCAGGTTGGCCAACAAGCCGATCACTGCGGCGATCAGCGCTTCCACATACCTGATCGACTGCGGCGCAAACAAACGATCGACCGCCTCGATCAAGATCAGCACGGCGCTGACGCCGAGCAGTATGGCGCTGCCGAATCCAGCGAGTTCCTGCACCTTGCCCGTGCCGAAACTGAATCGTCTGTCGGTGGCATGGCGGCGCGCCAGCACGTACGCGGCCCACGCGACACCCAAGGCCAGCGCGTGTGTGCCCATGTGCACCCCATCCGCCAGCAACGCCATCGAACCCGACCAGATGCCGACGATCACTTCACCGATCATCACGGTGGCTGTCAGCACCACGGCGAGCAGCATGCGTCGCTCTTTGGCAGTGCGCGCGCCCTGCCCGAACCGGTGATCATGGCGCACGGGATGGCGGCAATCGACTGTCATGGTCACCATACTGACGCGCGTGAGGGTCACGGGCAACCCGCTGCAGTTGCTCTGCGACCGTCGCTCTGCGATTCTGTCGCGTCGAACAACTACGATCCGGCTCAGCCGAGACTCATTCTCACTACCCAAGCAAGGGGAACATATGCACAAATCAATCATTCTCATGGGCCTTGCCGCGCTTGCGACGCCGCTCGCTGCCGAAGGCCTGCTGACACCGGAGGTCGTCAAGACGGGCAATGACGCGTACGTGTGGCGCGCCAAAATGACTTGCGGCACCACCGAGAAAGGCGTGACGCGCTACGGCATGTGGGAAGGCAAGCTCTACAGCCGTGTCCCGGGCGAGCGCGACCGGCACCTGTTCGACGTCGTCGGCATCAATACCCGGCAATGCAATCAACTGACCGACCCGAAGCGCGGCAACGGCTTCCGCAGTGTGTCGCGCGAAATCATGGTGTATCTCGATCCGAAGACCAACGAGATCATCGACAAGTGGCAGAATCCGTGGACGGGTGAGCTGGTGGAGGTCGTGCACGTCGCGAACGATCCCGTCAACATGCGCGCAGCCGCCTATGCGATGAACGAAGATGGCCAACCAGTCACAGTGACATTGCGGCAGTACGGCGACACGCTGGTCGATTCAACGGAAGTGCCACTCTTCTACACCAACCCATTGACTGGCGACTACCAGGACTACGTGGGTGGCAAGTACCACGCGATGGAGATCTTCAATACCTTCTACAATGCCGCGGATTTCACCAACGCCAAGAAGACCCGTGTGGGCGAGTCGCGCATCAGCTGGCAGCGCGTATCCGGATTCCTGCCATGGATGAAGATGGGTGATCGTCCGGGCACCATGATTTTCAACGCGACCGGTTTCTCGACCTTCGACAGCAAGAAGATCTCGCCGAAACTGATGGAAGTGCTCAATACGCGCTATCAGAAATACCTGACGCCGCCGCCCGTTGATGACGCGCGACCCAATGAAACGACCTGGACAGTCGTCAAGAAATGGCTCGACGAGAAGCGTGCCTCCGAGAAAAAGTAAAATGGCAGCATAGCCAGGGCAGTCGTGCCGCTTGTGCAGCGCACGAATGCCCTGGTTTTGCGAACTGCAGCGTAGACTGCAGCAGCCTCGTATCCGACACTGCGGCGATGATGTCATCGTCCACCGAACGCGCAGCGTGAAGATCGCGCGGCTAGCAATTCTGGTGCTCCTGACGGCTACCTCCGTAGCCTCGTTCGCCAATGGCACGACGCGCGCCGGCCAGATGACCGTCTCGGTACTGTGGGACGACGCGATGACCAACAAGCAGGCGGCCGTCTGGATGGGCTATTTGTTCGCCCGCGTGCAATATGTATCGCGGCACGCACCCGAGTACCCCAACGTACCGGGAGTCGTGCAGGCGCGCTTCGAAGAAGAAGTGCACGCGCGCAGCGAGGCGGTCGAGATCTATCGCGATATCCGCGCGCGCAAACCAGATATGGCGACCGAGTATTTCGATTCGCTCGAGCGTGTCCACGCCGCGGGCTTCATGCGCGAGTATGTCTGGCGCTACTTGAAACGCCCAGAGTGGCAGCGACCTGCTGGTGACTTGCGGGAGACTGAATTCGATCGCTGGTCACGCGAGCATCTGACTAACCACCAGGCCGAAACCCGCGGCCGAGTAGCACTCGCCGCGAATTAGCTCGCTGCCGTCGGCCGGAGCGGCTTACTTCAGCCCAGCTCCACGACTTTATCGGCTGCCAGCGCGTCGATATCGGGCGCCGACATACCGAGCCCCGCGAGGATCTCCCTAGTGTGCTGCCCGATACGCGCCAGCGTGGCACCCTGCGATACGCGCTCACCATTCATTTCGATGGGTAACGTCGGCAGTTTGGCAGACCGGCCGTCGGGCAGGGTCACGTCGGCGAGACCACCGCTCGCGAGCAGATGCGGGTCGTCGAACATGTCCTCTGGCCGTCCAATCGGTGCGAACGGAATGCCCGTGTGCTCTAGCTTGTCGATCAACTCGTCGCGCGTGAACTGCCGCAGCAATTCACGCACCTGCGGCATCAGCTTGTCGCGTGCCAGGACGCGTTGATTGTTGGCTTTGAATTCAGGATTGGCGGCCAATTCCTCGAGACCGAAGGTCGCACAGAACTTCTCCCACAGCGAATCCGACACGACACCCACGAACACCTGTTGCCCGTCCTTGGTATCGAACACATCGTAGATGGCCCAGGCGGAAATCCGCGCCGGCATCGGTGCCGCGGGCTTGCCCGTGACCGCCATCTGCGCCATGTGCTGGCCGATCATGTAGACCGTCGTCTCGAACAACGAGCTCGACACCTTCTGACCGCGCCCCGTCGCATGTCGTTGCTGCAACGCCGCCAGAATGGCGATGACGCCAAACATACCACCCGAGATGTCGATCACCGATGAACCAGCGCGCAGCGGGCGGCCCGGCGGACCGGTCATATACGCGAGACCACCCATCATCTGTGCCACTTCGTCGAGTGCCGTGCGATGCTCGTACGGACCCGAAAGAAAGCCTTTCTCAGAACAGTAGATCAGCCGCTCGTTGGTCTTCGCCAGCTCCTCGTAAGACAGACCTAGCCGATCGAGCGCGCCTTGCCTGAAGTTTTCCACGAGTACGTCGCTCGATGCCGCCAGCTTCCTGGCCACTGCCAGGCCCCGGGGGTCTTTCAGATTGAGGACGATACTCTTTTTATTGCGGTTGTATGTCGGGAAGTAGCCAGCGCCGGATCCTAACAATCGTCGCGTCGCGTCACCGCCGATCGGCTCTACTTTGATGACGTCGGCCCCCAGTTCGACCAGGATGGCGCCCACTGCCGGCCCCATCACCATGTGCGTGAATTCGACTACCTTGATTCCTGCGAGTGGCAATGCCATGAATAATCCCTGATTTATTGATTAGGTGCGAAGCCGAGCGGCAAGCCAGCGTCGGGCGTGAAGCCGTAGAGTTGCTCGCCCGGCAGCGCATCACTCAGGATCTGACGCACGGCGAGCAAGCGCGGCAAATCGATGCCGGTTTTCAGCCCCATTGCCTGCAGCATAAACACCAGGTCCTCGGTGACAATATTGCCAGATGCGCCGGGCGCAAACGGACAGCCGCCCAACCCCGCCATCGAGCTGTCGAAGGTGGTGATGCCCACGTCGAGTCCTGCCACGACATTGGCCAGCCCCAGACCGCGCGTATTGTGCAGGTGCAGGCCCGAGAGATTGTGGTCGCCCACGGCGCGCTTGACACGCCGCACCAAGTCTTTGACTTGCTGCGGGTTGGCGTACCCCGTGGTATCAGACAGACCCACTTCATCGCAGCCGGCCGCCATCAGTTGCTCCGCCAGCCGCACGACGGTATCCGGCGGCACGATGCCCTCGATCGTGCAGCCGAAAGCGGTCGACAGCCCGCCTTCGAACTTCGGGCGTTGCGCTGCGGGCTGAGCACGGATCAGCGCGACGATGTTGCGCGTCTCGTCGAGCATCTGTGCATGCGTGCGACGCACGTTCTTCAGGCTATGTGTCTCCGAGCACGACAGCGGAATCGTGATCTTGTGCGCACCGGCCTTGACTGCCGCCTCTGCGCCTTTGAGATTCGGCACCAGCACCGCGACCGTCAGTTCGGGGATCGACCGCGCATGGGCGACGACGTCGGCGGTATCCGCGAGCTGCGGCAGGATGTGGGCCGGTACGAAGCTACCTACTTCGATCTCGCGCACGCCCGCCGCCGCCAGTGCACTGATCCAGGCTTTCTTCGCCGGCAATGGCATCACCGGTTCGATGCTCTGCAAGCCGTCGCGCGGCCCTACCTCACTGATGAGAATCTCCTGCGTCATCTTCCACCTATGTCGTAGATCCAGGGTCGCCGCGCTCGATCCGCTTGCTGGAACGCGGTGATTGCCGACGCATGCTTGAGCGTCAGGTCGATCGCGTCGAGGCCCTCGAGCAGCATTTCCTTCGGCTCACTCGCGAGCTCGAAGTGATATGCCTGCCCGTCTGCCACCACCGTCTGCGCGGGCAGATCGAAACTGACGCGGTGGTGCTGCGGATCGCACTCCACCCAGGCTGCGATCGCCGCGACGTCCTCGGCTGACAGCCGCACCGGCAAGATCCCATTGCGCACACAATTGCTGAAGAAGATCGGCGCAAAGCTTGGCGCAATGATGGCGCGTATCCCATATTCGGCCAAGGCCCAGACGGCGTGTTCCCGGCTGGAGCCGCAGCCGAAATTGTCGCCGCCCAACAATGCTTGCGTGCCCGCATAGGCCGCCTGGTTCAGCACGAAATCAGGATTGACCTCGCGACCGCCAATCTGCCGGTAGCGCCAACCCGCGAACAGGCCATCAGCCAGCCCGGTCTTGGAGACGGTCTTCATCTCGCGCGATGGGATGATCGCATCGGTGTCGATGTTGGCGCGCAGGAGTGGCGCAGTAACGGCGGTCAAACGAACGAAGGGCTGCATCTCATCTCCCCAGCGATCTCTTAGCCAGCCAGCTTGCGCGCGTCGGCGATTCGGCCAGCGATGGCGCTCGCTACGACTGTCTCAGGGCTCGCGATGTGGGTGCGTGTCTCAGGACCTTGGCGGCTCTCGAAGTTGCGATTGGTCGAGGAGATCACGCGCTCGCGCGGCCCGAAACTCTCGCCGCCGGCGAAGAAACACATCGAACACCCCGACTCCCGCCACTCGAATCCGGCGTCTTTGAAAATGCGATCGAGTCCCTCCGCCTCGGCGCTACGCTTGACAGCCATCGACCCGGGCACGCAGATCGCACGCACGTCAGGCGCCACTTTGCGGCCTTTCAACAACATCGCCGCACGACGCAAGTCCGACAAGCGGCTGTTGGTGCACGAACCCACGAAGGCCGCATCTATCTTCAGGCCCTCGAGCGGCGCGCCCGGCTCCACCGCCATATAGCCAATTGCGCGCGCGTACGCTTCCGAGCTTGCGCCGCTCGCCTGCTGCTGGGGCACTGCCGCGGTAACCGGCACAGCGTGTTGCGGGCTGGTACCCCAGGTCACCATCGGCGCGAGATCACTGACATCGATGCTGTGCTCGGCATCGAAACTCGCACCGTCGTCCGAAGGCAGCTGCCGCCACGAACTCACCGCGCGATCCCAGTCGGCGCCCTGCGGCACGAACCGCCGGCCCTGCAGGTAGTTGTAAGTCTTGTCGTCCGGCGCGATGAGACCCGTGACAGCCGAAAATTCCGTCGCCATGTTGCAGAGTGTGAGTCGCGCCTCGATATCCAGCGCCTCGACGGCGCTGCCCGCGTATTCCACCGCATAACCATTGCCGCCGGCAGAGCCGAAGCGGCTGATCATCACGAGGCTAAGGTCCTTCGCGGTAACGCCCGGTGCGAGCTTGCCGGTGAACGTCATGCGCATAGTCTTCGGCTTGTTCATGCGCAGGCAACCTGTCGCCAATGCATGCTCCGCTTCGGTCGAACCAATGCCCCAGGCGAAGGACCCGATCGCCCCTTGCGTGCAGGTGTGGCTGTCGGGACAAACGATGGTCGTGCCGGGCAGCACGATGCCGAGTTCGGGAGAAATTACGTGCACGATGCCCTGGTCGGCATCCCGCACATCGAACAGATGAATGCCCGCGGCCCGTGCCGCCTCGCGTGTTTCCACGATGAAGGCTCGGCCACCGGGCATCTGTGTGTCATCACCCCGCCCCGGCAAGGTGTCGACGATATGATCCATCGTGCAGAAGACGCGACTCGGATCGACGATCGGGCGCCCCGCTTCACGCAGTGACTTGAGCGCTATGGATCCGGTGCGCTCGTGCAGAAAGACGCGGTCGATCGCGAGCAGCGCGACACCGCCAGGCAGTTCCTTGACGAGATGCTGGCGCCAGATCTTCTCGAATAGCGTCAGCGGGGCATCGTAAGTCATGCCCTATTGTCGCAAAGCTGGCGCCCGGCTGCGCGCCCTCGCGGTGCACGTCCGCTACGCAAGCAGCATGGCGGCCTCGTTCGCGGTTTCGCGGGGCCCGAAGTCCTCGCCGAACCATCGCGTCAGTGCCTCGCAACCGGACATCCGCTAGAACTAAGGTGATTGCGTCCGGCGGGGATACCCTATGCGGCCAGCATACGCAACTCGGGTTCCCGTTGGTCGAGCATCGGTGCAGATTCGCGCCCGCTGGCACCGGTCAGCTATCAGCATGCACCAGGTGCGCCTGTCGTCACACACCTACAGGGCGGTTACACTGCCGAGCGTCGCGAATTTCCGCACAGGAGCCAGTATGACATCCTCCACATGGACACGCCGGGCGGCGATTGCCGGGACTGGCCTGCTGCCGCTGGCGGCTGCCGCGGCTAACAACTTGGCCCGCTCGATGAATGAGCAGCCGCGCTTCGCCGGCAAAGTCGCAATCGTCACGGGCGCCACATCCGGCATGGGTGCGGTGACGGCTCGTCATCTGGCGGCGGCCGGCGCGCGTGTCGCATTCTGCGGCCGGCGCGTCGACGAAGGTCGCGCGGTGGAGAAGTCCATTACCGATGCGGGCGGCGAAGCCCTATTCGTGCAAGCGGACGTTACGATCGAGTCCGAAGTCAAGAGTTTGTTCGCTGCGGTCGAGCAGCGTTACGGCAGACTCGACTACGCCTTCAATAACGTCGGCACATCACAGGGCACGGCGCTCCTGCACGAACTGCCGACCGAAGACTTCGACGTCGTCATGAACACGAACCTGCGCGGCAATTTTCTACAGATGAAGTATGAGATCCCGCTGATGCTGCGCGCGGGCGGCGGCGTGATCATCGGCAACAGCTCGATTGCCGGATTGCGATACCTGCCTAACAAAGCCCATTACAGCGGCGCCAAACATGGCGTGAATGGTATGTACTGTGCCGCCGCCTTGGCGTATGCCGAGAAGAACATCCGCATCAACGTCATCTGCCCCGGCCTCATCAAGACGGAAAAGGCCATGCGCGTGCTGGGAGGCAATGAACACGCCTTGGATGAACGTATCCCGATGGGTCATATCGGTCAGTCAGAGGACGTTGCGGCAGCGGTGATGTGGCTGTTTTCCGACGAAGCACGCTACCTCACTGGTGCCGTCCTGCCGATCGACGGTGGACAGTCAGTCGTCTGAACTCCCGTCTTACACGCTGCGCAGAGGATGAACGTGCGAATAGCACGACCAGTGCCAGTGACAACGTGAACAAGCCATCCACTGCGCCGACCGCACCGATGCCAAAGCCGGACCGCTTGACAACTCTGATCGGCGCCGTGCCCTGTCGGACGCGCTCTTCGAACGTTGCCAGTTCAGTAGCGAAGTGGTTGTTCAAGTCGGCCAATGCCAGGTTGAATCCCTCCACCTGTTGATTGCGCAGCGTGACTCCCTGTTCGATCATGGTTGTCGAGCCCACGAGCATGCTGGTGCCGCCAGCGCGCAACAGCAAGGTACGAGTCTGCGGCTCGATCACCGCCAGATCGATTAGCGTTCCGGTTTCATTGCGGTTGCCGCGCACCAGGAACGCGCCGACGATCGTGAGATAGCTCAATGCGCGACGATTCTCGTCACGCTGGCTGACCTGGTCGTAGGAAGCCAGCGCGACGACGTCGAGATCCTGTAGGTGCGCGATGCGTTGCAGAGTCTCGAAATTGCCAGCGACAGCGCCGGCGCGCAAATAGTAGTCAGGGATTACGACGATATCACTGACGTAATCGAGTCCGATGAACCGCTCCTTGATTCTTTGCAGGAGCATTTCTCGCTGGACCGCGATATCCGCGCCAGCTGGGCTGGCTGGCGGCAGGAATGTGAGTCCAACACGCAATGGCACACGCAGCGCGGGTGACTCGCCGGGCTGCGGAACATCGCCGTCTGGATATAGGAACTCCACGAGTGTCGTTGACGTCGCGTGACTCTTGCCGCAATTCAGCAGACACATCGCATCCAGGGACTGGCAGCCCGCCAGCACCAAAGGCAGCAAGCCAAGCATGCACTTCCGTGCCGTCGCCGATGTCATATGTACCTCCAGGCCAATCGTTTTATTGAACGATGTTCAATTAATACCAGATTATTGAACACCGTTCAATTGTGTGCAACAATTGTTTCTGCCAGGCTGGAGTCGACATGGGACGCCGCAACGACCACACGCGTGAGGAATTACGGGATCTAGCACTGCGAACAGCCGCGAGCATCGTGGAAACGGCCGGTCCAAGCGCACTGACCATGCGCGAGGTGGCGCGCCGTATAGGCTACACCGTCGGTGCGCTCTATCATTCTTTCGCGAACCTGGACGATTTGATCGTCCAGCTCAACGAAAGAACGGTATTCGAGTTGCGGCAGGCCCTGGAAAACGTCAACCGGCAGTCCAACGATGCGGGGCAACGTCTGAGGTTGCTGGCGGCGGCCTATCTTGGCTTCGCACTGTTGCACACACATCGCTGGCGCCTGGTATTCGAGCATCGACTGCCGGTCGGTCAGGCGGCACCGAAATCATATCGCTCCCACACGGCCGCTTTGTTCGAGATGGTGCAGGAGAATCTGCCTACCAACTCCTGTGGCCGACAGCGTGTCAATGCACCCGTGGTCGCTACTGCACTCTGGAGCAGCGTTCACGGAATATGCATGCTGGCGGTTAGTGGCAAGCTGCAGGTGGGAACGACGGCGTCGGTGCAGAAGCTGCTGGACGTCTTGCTGGATTGCTTCCTGGAGCCGCGAACCAGCAGATCGAAACGTGGCTAGTATCGCTGCGCGGCGCGCGTGTACTAAATTCCGGCTTTGCCGAACGCGTCCGTGAGCTGACGCAAGGCGACTGCCAACGACGGATGCTCTGCTTCGAACTGCGCTGCCAGTCGCCGCGCCGTCGAAACATGCGATTGAAACTTCTCGAGATCGTTCGCGACAACACCGAGCAAGGCCTTCGACTCCGGGTCGAGCGACTCGGCGTTCGCAAGCTCCGCATGAACCCGGCGCAGCAAATCGGGCAATTCATTCTTGCTCATGGCGACGGCTTGGCACTCGTGCCGGACGAAGCATCGGTACGGCGAATCTGAATCGACCGCAGGAATTCCATCAGTCGATCGATCAACTTGCTGGCCTGCTCGGCACCCGCCTCCGGATCACTGATGCTCGCGGCGGCGAACTCATAACCCCAGATGGGCATACGACGCGCGCCATGCGCAGCCGGAATGTCTCTGCCATCGACGATGCGGCGCACCTGTTCGACCGGAAAAATGCCTCGGTGCCGTACCGCGAGTCGCGTCAGATCGGGGACTGCGACGTTCAACACACTGGCCACCGGGCCATCACCTTGAGCGGTAGTGCCGTGGCAACTGGCGCAGAATCGCTGATACAACTCCGCCCCGGAATAGTCGGAAAAATCCTGGGCTCCTGCGCTTGTAGCCAGGCCCTGCAACAGCAGCGCAGCCCCCACTGCCGATATTGCCTTGCTCTTGTCCATGTCACCAAAAGGATGCGACCGACAGCGAACAGCGTCCATAGGTATATTCCTACGTCTGGCACACTCCCCTATCATGCGTCTGCATGAAGACGCCTGAAATCTATGTCAGCACGGATATCGAAGCCGACGGCCCAATCCCCGGCCCGCATTCGATGCTGAGTTTTGGGTCGGCCGCCTTTCTCGGCGACGGGACCTTGTTAGGAACGCACACGGCCAACCTGGCCACGCTCCCCGGTGCCAGCGGTCATCCAGTCACGATGAAATGGTGGGCCACGCAGCTCACAGCCTGGGACAAGAGCCGCGAGCAGTGCCAGCGTCCCGAGATCGCGATGCCCGCCTACGCCACGTGGATCAAGTCCCTGCCAGGCAAACCGGTATTCGTAGGTTATCCCGCGTCCTTCGATTTCATGTTCATCTGCTGGTATCTGTTTCGTTTCGCTGGCGAAAATCCATTCTCTTTCGCAGCGCTCGACATCAAGACGTTCGGCATGGCGTTGATGAATTGCGACTACCGGCAGGCCACCAAGCAAAGCATGCCGGAAACCTGGAAGGTGGCTTTGCCGCATACGCACGTCGCCCTCGACGATGCACTGGAGCAAGGTCAGATCTTCTGCAACATGCTCGCCGAGCGTGCACGGCGGGCTGATCAGTCCAGGCCGTAGATTCGGTGGCGCTCCGGCGTCATCAACCCGAGCTGGGTACCTTCGGGTGAGAGCGCTCGATTGCGCTGCCCGAGGCCTTCCGGCCCGAATGCGCGGCTGATCATCTCGTTCCAGATAGCCTGGGCCTCGGCGTCATGGCGCAGCACAATGGGGCCCCATACGATTACGTGCGCCATCGTCCCGGGCTTGGAGATCGCGACGCAGCCGCGTGGATCACGCTCGAGATTGCGAACCTTCTGCTTACCCGTGAAACTGAACAACAGATGGGGTGGCTTGAGACCCATCATCATCGGCGTGACATGTGGCCCACCGTCGCGCCCCACGGTCGCGAGATGCACCCACGCCGCCGGCTCGTGTAGTTTCTCGATCGCTGACTGCAGCTTCTGATCCATCGTTACTCCTCCTCATCGAAAGTGCGGCATGACATCGGTCGCAAACAACCGCGTCTGCTCGACCATCGCTGCCTGCCGCTCGCCGTGCGGATGCGCGACCGGCGAACCGCCCAATAGATAGACGTGCTCCAATCCCAAATCGACCAGCACCTGCAATCGTTGCCGGCACTTATCGGGCGTACCGCAGATCGAGAACCAGTCGACGAACTCGTCCGGCACCGCAGTCAGATGCGCGCCTTTTTCTTGCGCATGATGCGCCATGTCGTACTTCGTCTGCATGTGTGCCGCGACACCTTTGAGCTTGTCGGGCAAATGATCGAGCGGCGCACCCTTGAGGCCCGCAAAATGCGCCACCATGCCGGAGATCATGCGGCACAATTCGATCGCGCGTTGTTCGTCGCGATCGCACACTAGATTCACGTACGCGCCGAGACGGACGGAATCGCGCGGTCGGCCCGTATCCGCGAGGCGTTGCAACGCGGTGCGCATGGCCCATTCAATGCGCTCCGGCGCGCTGCCGACGGCGAACGTCACTCGATCCGCCACATCGACGGCCATCGCAATCGTTTTCGGCCCAGTGCAGGCAACATCGACGGCAACGGGTGCGACATCGACCGAATCCAGCCAACGCAGTTTCGACGGCGTGCCATTGCGATCGATCGTCTCACCGCGTTGGTAGGCCTTGAGCCGCTCGACGAACGTGCGGAGCTGCTCGGTGGTCCCATTCCGGATGCCAATATGCTCGGCCGAAGAATCACCGCGACCGATGCCGCAGATCACGCGACCGTTGGCTTCCGCTTGCAGGGTTGCCAGTGCCGATGCTGTGACGGCGACATCGCGCGTCACGGGATTGGTGACGCCCGTGCCCAGCATCAGGCGTTCGGTCGAGTGAGCGGCTAACGACAGTTGTCCGAACGGATCCGGGCTTAGATTTTGCGTGTCGGGGCATAGCAGCACATCGAAGCCCATTGCCTCGATTGCGCGCGCCAGCTTCGCGGTATAGCCCGGCGAGGCTTCCATGACCACGCCGAACTGCGGCGGCTTGCGGTGAGCATCGGCGGAGACTGTTACCACCCTTGACCTCGAGTTGCGCAAATCGATGCGATCACCTTACGCATGACCGGAAGAATCGTCCAGTGGCGGCCGCCGCTGCTCAGTACCTAACGGCTCTGCACCGCGCGGCCGTTCGAGAAAACGCCGCATGGTGCCGCGACCGCCGCCAATGAGTTCGGCGATCTGCCGACGCACGTCCTGGTCGGCGCGTGTCGGGCGCGTCTGGCGGCGCAAGTAGTCCATCCACGTCGGACTCTCGAAGCGCTCCGCCCAAAGTTCCGGATCATCGATGTCCTGACACACGGACCACCATCGCGCACCGTCGCGGCGGCGTATTCGACCCAGTTCATTGATCAAAGCCACGAACTTCACCGCATTGTCCGACGGCACGCGATATTCGATCGTGACGATGATTGGTCCGGACGCAGGATGGATCTCGAACTTGGGCGGCGCAATTTCGCTGCGAGTATGCGGATCGAAGGCACCGACGCCCGCCACGGATACTGGCGTCCATCGCGCTGCCAGCAGTGAGATCAAGGCGGCAATTGCCGCAATGGACAAGGACTCGCGCACACCGACCACATGTCCAACCTGACCCCACAGCCAACTGCCCACCGCGACACCTGCAAACGCGACCGTCTGGTACATGGCCAGCGTGCGGCCCATGACCCAACGAGGTGATGACAGCTGCACGGCGATGTTGAAATTGGCCAGGGCGAGGGTCCACACCGATCCTGCCAGCAGGTGCGCGAGTAGCGTGAGCGCCAGCCAGCGACTCTGACCGATCGCAAGTAGCGCGATGAAGGCCAGGGCACCCGCCGTTCGCAGCAGTGTGTCACTGGCGTAGCGCGCGCGCAGCGTAGCGCTGGAAAGCGCCGCCAGCATGGCACCGACACCAAACGCACCGAGCAGCAAACCGTACGTCGGCGCCCCACCCCCTAACAAGTCACGCGCCACGATCGGCATCAGGGCTGGCGCCGCTGCCATCGGGATCGTGAACAGCGCGCAGCGTGCCAGGATCGCCATCAGGTGCGGCGACAAGCGGACGTAGCGCGTACCCGCTGCGATCGCTGCGCCCAAGGGCTCAGGCGGCAAGGGATTCTTGTTGCGTACGGGACGCCACCAGACCAGGGCGGCCAAAGTACCGACATAGGACACGGCGTTGATGGTGAACGCAACCGCAGCACCAGCAGCAGCGACGATCAAACCGCCGACCGCTGGCCCCACACTACGCGCCATATTGAAGCCGACGGCATTGGCCATGACGGCCGAGGGAATCAGCTCGCGAGGCACCTGCTCACCAATCGAGGCTTGCCAGGCCGGCGCGAAAGCGGCAGTACCACACCCGATCAGAAACGTGAGGCCCAGCAGCAACTCCGGGGTCACCTGGTCGAAATATGCCAGCATCGCCAGCACGATGGCTGCCGCCAACATCAGCAGCTGCGACCCGAGCATGATAATGCGACGATCGTGAGTGTCGGCGTAGGCGCCGGCGATCAACGAGAAGAAGAAGAACGGCAACGCACCAGCGGTTTGCACGAGCGCCACCTGATCCGGCGAGGGCGCAATGGTCGTCATCAGCCACGCCGCACCGACCGACTGGATCAGGCTGCCGAGCGACGAGATCAGCGTCGCCCACCAGAACACGGCGAACACGCGATGCGCGAACGGCGCGAGCGTGGCGTTGCGCCAGCGAGCGAATGCGGTCGGGTCAATTCTGAGTAGTGCCACGTGGTATTTTCAAGATGCGACCGGACGTCGGGGCCGGGCAACCGTACCCAGCAACGCGGCGAGCTAGGATACCGGAATTGTCGCCGCGGTAGTTAGAACTGCGCGAATTTGAATTGGCCGTCGCGCCACACTAGTCTGGGCGAGCCGAAAAGCAAGACTCGATTGACCTTTGCCCGCCGCCTGCGTACCGTGGCAGCCGTGAAAATTGACTGGCAACAGTACGATCCCGGCACAGCCTTCGATGAGCTCATTCGTGCGCCTGGTCAACCGCACAGCGCCGCCGCGGCGCTCACCCGGTACCTCGCCTCGCTGTCCCCGAAGATGCTCGAGTCGCGGCAGGAAGCAGCCGAACGGGCAATCGTCGAGATGGGTATCACCTTCACTGTCTACAGCGAGGGGCGGAACATCGATCGCGCCTGGCCGTTCGACATCATTCCCCGCACGATCGCGGCTCGGGAGTGGGACCAGGTTGCGGCCGGGCTGACTCAGAGGCTGACAGCCCTCAATCTGTTCATCGACGACCTGTACCACGAGCGGTGCATCATTCGCGATGGCGTCGTCCCGGAGGAAATCGTTGCGACGTCGCGGAACTTCCTGAAGGCGTGTATCGGCGCGCGGCCCGCTCATGGTGTCTGGGCCAACGTCTGCGGTACCGATCTGGTGCGCGACGCGGACGGCACTCTCTATGTACTGGAAGACAATTTGCGGGTGCCGTCCGGCGTCTCGTACATGCTGGAAAACCGGATCATCACGAAACGCGTGTTCCCTGAGTTGTTTCAGGACAGCTCGATTCGTTCGGTCGACGACTATGCCTCGCAGCTATTCGAGATGCTGAACTCGCTCTCACCGCGCGACGTGGAGCGACCAGAAGTAGTCGTCTTGACGCCGGGCATCTACAACTCAGCCTATTTCGAGCATGCCTACCTGGCACAGCGGATGGGCGTAGAACTGGTCGAAGGATGCGACCTTGTCGTTGGCGATGACGACTGCGTCTACATGCGCACGATTTCCGGCCGTGAGCGCGTTGACGTCATATACCGGCGTATCAACGACACGGCGCTCGATCCCGAGTGCTTCGAAAAGGACTCCTTGTTAGGCGTACCTGGAATCATGCGCGCGTGGCGTGCCGGCAAGGTCAGCCTGGCCAACGCACCCGGCTCCGGCGTCGCCGACGACAAGGTCGTCTACGCCTACGTGCCGCGCATCATTCGTTACTACCTCGATGAGGACGCGCTGCTACCGAATGTGCCAACCTACCTTTGCAGCGAACCGGACAAGCTGGAATACGTGCTGGCCAATCTCGACAAGCTGGTCGTCAAACCGGCCAATGAATCCGGTGGCTACGGCATGCTGGTCGGCAGTCATGCCACCCGCAAGGAGCGCGAGGAGTTTGCGCCGTTCGTGAAAACGAATCCCCGCAACTACATCGCGCAACCTGTCCTCAACCTCTCGACTGTCCCCACGCTGATCGAAGGCAAACTGGAACCTCGTCATGTCGATCTGCGCCCCTTCATCTTGCAGGGTGCATCCACGTCGGTTACGGCAGGCGGGCTGACGAGGGTTGCCCTGCGCCGCGGCTCTCTCGTGGTCAATTCGTCGCAGGGCGGTGGCAGCAAAGATACGTGGATCGTCGAGGCCGAACCCGAGGCCGCCACGCAGCGGAGACGCCGCTGATGCTGTCGCGAGTCGCCGAACGAGTCTATTGGGCCGGTCGCTATCTCGAGCGCGCCGAGGACAGTGCGCGGCTCATCGATGTTCACAGTCAGCTGTTGCTGGACTTGCCGCCTACGGTGGGTATCGCTTGGCCGCAAGTGATGGAAATCATCGGCCTCACCGACGAGCCGGTGCGTCGAGGCCGTGCCGCCGAGCGCGACATGCTCAAGCTCCTGCTCACGGATGAAGCTTGCGCGAGCTCGGTCACCGCCACGATCGCAATGGCGCGCGAGAATTTTCGCACCACGCGCGATATCGTGCCCACCGAAGCCTGGCAGGGCGTGAACGAGCTGCACATATTTGCGCGGACTCAACTTCGCTGGGCCGTCGGCAAACGTCGCCGGCACGACATCCTGAGCGAAATCGTCACTCGGGTGCAGCAGCTGCGTGGCCTGCTCAGCGACACGATGAGTCACGGTCCGGCGTATCAATTTCTGTGCATCGGCACCAATCTCGAGCGCGCCGACATGTGCACGCGCATCATCGATGTGGCGGTCGCCAGCTTGCTGAAAGATCCGGAGCGCCTGCAGCGCTATGACAATACGCTGTGGATGAGCACACTCAAGTCGGTGTCCGGCTATCAGATGTATCGCCAATACGTCCGCCGGCGCATCCGCGGTCCAGACGTGCTGGCGTTCTTGTTCCAGGACGCGGATTTTCCGCGCTCGATCTGCCATTGTCTGGCGCAGATCGAGCAGTGCATGACCAATCTGCCGAAAGGCGCTGCGCTCACCAGACAACTCAACGCGCTGAGCAAGACAGTGGTGGCACTGGACGTCAAACGCCTGGACAACGCCGCGCTGCACGTCGAAGTCGATCGATTTCAGCTGGCGCTGGCCGATCTCAACCAGCAGATGACGGCAACCTGGTTCTCGCCGGTAGAATGATCGAGCAGCCGACTAGGCGTGCAGCTCCCGCACCTTCACATCGATCGACAAAGTCTCGGCGCCGCCGCCTCGATAGATCGTGCCGGAGGTCGGCGTGGCATCGCCATAGTTGCGACCGCAAGCCACACGGATGTGATCCTGCGCAACGGCACAGCCGTTGGTCGGATCGAAACCCCGCCAACCAACGTACGGCAGATACACCTCGGCCCAGGCATGCGAAGCGTCCGACTGGATCTTGTTGGCATAGTTGGCTCCCGTATAGATATAGCCCATACGATAGCGCGCCGGAATGCTGAGCAAGCGCGTGAGACAAATGAACAGGTTGGCGAAGTCTTGGCAGACGCCGCGCCGCGCAGTGTAGACATCGAACGGCGTGGTACTGAGTGCCGTAGTACCTGGCATGTAAGCGTAGTCGCGATAGATGCTGAGATTGATGTCTTCGACGGTGCGCAACAGATGGGAGTCGTTACGCTCGACGAAACTCATGGCGTACTCGGTGAGCTCGAGCAACTGCGACTCGGGTAGTTCCTGCGGCAGTAGGTAGGGCATCATCATTTGCCGCTGCCAAGGCATCCAGACCAGCGGAATCGAGGTCCGCCGACGGGACAGGCTGTGATCGTCCGGCGGTGCCGCGAACACTTTGACGATGCTGGTCGCCTCCACCGAGAGCTTGGTATAGGGCGATTCGATCGCGCAGTGAATAGCCTGGTTACCGAACACGTCTTCGTACAGGATTTCTTCCGCGGGTGCGGACAAATTGAGGCTGAATCGCACAACCTCCTGCACGGGATCGTCGGTAGGCTGCAGCCGGAAAAGATGCGTGCTGTGTTCCACCGGAATCGTGTAGTCGTAGTGACTCGCATGCGTCACTTCGAACATGCGGTAGGCAAGCGGCGTTCCGTCTGGTGTAGCCGTCACCGCACGGACGTTCATCGCGCGTGACCGCTCCTGCGACTGCCCTGCTTGCGTTGCCGCGAGGAAACCACTGGTTTGCACGGCTGGCGGCGGTTCGAACGAAGCCGCAACGGCAGTCTGCGGGGCCGCAGCGCCTGCTACGCTGTTCCAGACGATTGCCCCGCGGCGCACGACTATCATCTGGCCAGGCTGCATCGGCTGCCAAGAGCCAGTCGAGAATTCCGCCGTGCTGACCATGAAGGCGGTGCGGTAAGTATCGCGCGGATCACTCAGTGACACCTGCACGGCACCGGATAGTTGCGGACCCTGGTTGTCGGGCGGCTGAATGCGCGAGTAATACAGTCTTTTGGGCGACTGGCTGCCGTGAAAGGCGATCAGCGTCAGGCCGTCCGACAAACACATGTCTGCGCTGCCGAGCGCATCCAGACTCTGAAACCAGCTCAGCAGCGCCTGCGGCGCCACGTCCGCCAGCTTGCGTGCATCGCCTTCCCGGATCCGCGCCAATAGATGACAAAAGGCGAGTTCGGAATCTGTCTGGCCCAGCGGCTCCAGCAAGCGCCGCGACTTGCCATGCAGCTTGTCCAATTCCTGCTTGTCGAGGTCTCCATTGTGCATGAACAGCCAGTCGCGGCCGGCAAAACTGCGGGAGAACGGCTGTGCTTCGGTGTGTGTATAATTCTGGCCAGCGCCCAGCACTTTGCAGAAGAACACCGCCGAACGGAAGCTCGACCAATCTGCAAACGCGTCGGCAAGCACTTGTTTGCCGCGCGCCGCGGGGTCTTTCGCGACCATGGCGGACTGCCGACCGCCGGGGTACCAGCCGAGTCCCCAGCCAAATGCGTGCCGACCGTGCACGGTCTCCGGTAGATTGAATTTGATGGACGGTGTGGCGAAGCCGTCGAGGCTGATCGCCAGTATGTCACTCGTCAAAGGCGGAACCACGAACACTCTATACTCCAGACCGACACTGCGCAGGCGTGCCATGGCGCGCACGAATAGTAGCCTGAGTCATCCGTGCAATGGAGGCGAATTGCGCCGCAATACACCGCAATCTGGATGGGCATCACAGTGAGCATCGTCACCGCGCTGCACCACGTCACGCGCTACCGTTACGACCGCCCGATCGCGCTTGGACCGCAGACCATTCGCCTGCGGCCGGCCGCTCACACGCGCACGCCGATCCAGGCGTACTCCCTGAAGATCTCGCCCGCCAAACACTTCATCAACTGGCAGCAGGACCCGTTTGGCAACTTCCTCGCCCGCGTTGTTTTCCCAGACAAGGTGCGGGAGTTTCAGATCGAAGTTGATCTCTTGGCCGAGATCCGCTCCTTCAATCCTTTCGACTTCTTTCTCGAAGCGTATGCGCAGGACTTCCCGTTCAATTATGAGCCGAGCCTGAAAGAGGAGCTCGGACCGTATCTTGAAATCAAGGAATCGGGTCCGGCACTGCGTCGGTGGCTGGCCGACGTCGATCAATCGAAACGCAGCATCATCGACTTCCTGGTTGCGATCAACCAGCGACTGAATCAGTCCCTGCAGTACAACGTGCGCATGGATCCGGGCGTGCAGACCTGTGAGGACAGCCTAAGTCTGGCCAGCGGCTCGTGTCGCGACATGACTTGGATGTTGTGCCAGGCATTGCGCCATCTCGGGCTAGCTACACGATTCGCGTCCGGGTACCTCATTCAGCTGACGTCGGATGTGAAGTCGCTGGATGGACCTTCGGGAACGACTACTGATTTCACGGATCTGCACGCCTGGGCTGAGGTGTACCTGCCGGGAGCCGGCTGGGTCGGGCTGGATCCGACGTCGGGCATGTTCGCCGGCGAAGGTCACATCCCGCTGTGCTGCACACCGAACCCGTCGAGCGCCGCTCCAGTCACCGGTACGCTGGAGGGCTCCGCCAAGGCGGTGCTCGAGCACGAGATGCGTGTGATGCGGGTCGCCGAGACCCCGCGCGTCACCAAGCCCTTCGGAGACCTCGCCTGGCACGCCATCGATCAGTTGGGTGCCATCGTCGACAGCGACCTCACAAAGCATGACGTCCGCCTGACGATGGGCGGCGAACCCACGTTCATCTCGCTCGACGATCGGCAGCACGACGCATGGCATTTCAAAGCCTTGGGCGGCAACAAGAAGGCGCTCGCAGCGGCGCTGTCGAAGCGCTTGCAAGCGAGGTTTGCGCCGGGCGGCTTGACCATGCACACGCAAGGCAAATGGTATCCGGGCGAGATCCTGCCGCGTTGGGCCATGCCCTGCTTCTGGCGTCGTGATGGCGAACCGGTGTGGCGCGATCCAGGCCTGCTCACCGATCCCGAGGAACCGCAGGTTCTGGACACCACGGTCGCGGAATCGTTCTTGCAGGCCGTCGCTGCGCGGCTGGGTATTCCGTCCGATTACGTGTTGTCAGTCCGAGAGGACACGCCTTACTACTTGTGGAAAGAGCGCAAGCTGCCGTTGCATGACGAGATCATGGCCGCAGATGTCTATGACCGCGCGGAGCGTGAACGACTGCAGGCGCTGATGGAAAGGGACCTCAACGCGCCGGCTGGTTATGCGCTGCCTCTGCACTTCTCCCATCGCCGCGACCGCTGGATCAGCAATCGCTGGGTATTCCAGAGTCCGCATTTGATCGCACTGACAGGCGATTCGCCCATCGGGCTGCGTCTACCGCTGGCCAGCCTGCCGTGGCCCGACGAGGCCAAACTCGAAATCGTGCCGGAGCGTAGTCCGTTCGCGACCGCCGCCGCACTGCCTAGCCACCAGGCTCTGACGGAACTTGCAGTCAAGCGCAAGGCTGATGACAAGGCATACGGCAAAGACCCCAACGGCCTGATACGCAGCGCCTTGTGCACGCAGGTCCGCGATGGTGTTCTACATATCTTCCTGCCACCGGTCGCCTGGCTCGAACACGCGCTCGAACTGATCGCGGCGATCGAACTGGTCGCCGCCGAGCTGCAGCAGAAAGTGGTCCTTGAAGGCTATGTTCCGCCGATGGATTCCCGCCTGTCGCAGCTCAGCGTTACGCCAGATCCGGGCGTCATCGAAGTCAACGTTCAACCAGCCGCTGGCTGGGACGAACTGAAGCACATCACCTTCGGCGTTTACGAGGACGCGCGCCAGTCTCGCTTGACAGCCGAGAAGTTCCTGCTCGACGGTCGCCGAGTCGGCACCGGCGGCGGCAATCACATCGTGATGGGTGCCGCGCGACCGGAGGACAGCCCGCTGCTGCGTCGTCCCGACCTGCTGCGCAGCATGATCAGCTTCTGGCAGAACCATCCGTCGTTGTCCTACCTGTTCGCGGGTCTATATATCGGCCCCACCAGTCAGGCGCCGCGCATCGACGAAGCGCGCCATGATTCGATGTATGAGCTGGAACTGGCCTTTCAGCAACTGCCGGATAAAGTCGCAGAATCTTCGCCTTGGCTGATCGACCGGTTGTTTCGCAATCTGCTCGTCGACCTCACGGGCAACACCCATCGAGCGGAGTTCTGCATCGACAAGCTCTACAGCCCGGACTCGGAGCGCGGCCGCCTCGGATTGCTCGAGATGCGCGGCTTCGAGATGAACCCGCATCCGCAGATGAACCTCCTGCAGGCATTGCTGCTGCGCGCCATCATCGCGCATTTTTGGCGAACACCTTCCGCGGCGCGGCTCGTGCGCTGGGGTACGCGCCTGCACGATCAGTTCATGTTGCCCCACTACATCCGTGAGGACTTCCGCGAAGTCCTGAGTGCTCTCAAGTCAGGCGGTTACGAATTCGCCGAGGATTGGTTTGCGCCGTTTTTCGCCTTCCGATTTCCGGAATGCGGGCATGCACAGATCGGCACTACCAAATTGACCGTATACACGGCATTGGAACCTTGGCCTGTCATGGGCGAAGAGCCCGCGGGCGGCGGCGTCAGTCGGTCAGTCGATGTCACCGTGGAACGCGTGCAAGTAACTGTTGCCGGCCTGGTCGAGGGACGGCACGTCGTAGCGTGCAACGGTCGGCGCTTACCGCTCACCGCGACGCGCGACGTCGGCAAACAGGTAGCAGGCGTCCGCTTCAAGGCATGGCCGAACTCGTCGAGCCTCAATCCTCGCTTGCCGATCAACGCGCCGCTGGTCTTCGATGTCATCGATGTCGCGCAGGAAAGATCCATTGGCGGTTGTGTCTATCATGTCTCGCATCCCGGCGGTCGCAATTTCGAAACCTTCCCAGTCAACGAGAACGAAGCGGAAGGACGGCGGCTGGCTCGATTCGAGACCATCGGCTATACGCCGGGCAAGATCGTCGTGCCTCCGCCGGAAATCAACCCTGACTACCCGCACACGCTGGATTTGCGTCGCAATCCCTGATGCAGGACCTGCAAGCACTCGTCGACGAAATCTGGGTTGAGCTACGAGACCACCCAGAGCGAGGCGTGGTTGCCGACTACATTCCGGAGCTAGCCAAGGTCGATCTGCAGAAATTTGGGATTGCGATCGCAACGGCGGACGGCGGTCTGTTTGCAGCTGGCGACGCGGCAGAACCGTTCTCCATCCAGAGCATTTCCAAGGTGTTCGTGCTGACACTCGCGTTGGGACGCCTCGGCGACACCTTGTGGCACCGGGTCGGGCGCGAGCCCTCGGGATCCGCTTTCAACTCGATCGTCCAGCTCGAGCGGGAGCACGGCATACCCCGAAACCCATTCATCAATGCCGGCGCCATTGTCGCCACGGATGTCGTCCTGGCGGGCCACCAGCCACGCGAGGCAATCGGCGAGATCCTGCGATTCGTCCGCAGTGTGGCGGATGATGACTCGATTCTCATCGACCCGCAGGTCGCACAGTCCGAAGCCAGCACGGGCTTTCGCAATCGCGCCCTCGCTAACTACATGTGCGCCTTCGGCAATCTGACGCATCCCGTGGAGCACGTGCTGGGTGTGTACTTCCATCAATGTGCGATCGCCATGAGCTGTCGGCAACTGGCACGGGCCGGTCTCTATCTGGCGTGCGGTGGTTCGATACCGTCGACCGGTGCGAACGTCATCTCCAGCCGCCGCGCGCGCCGGATCAACGCACTCATGCTAACCTGCGGCCACTACGATGGCTCCGGCGATTTCGCCTTTCGCGTCGGCCTACCAGGCAAGAGCGGTGTCGGTGGCGGCATCCTGGCCGTCGCACCAGGCAAGGCAGCCGTGGCCGTTTGGTCTCCCGGACTGAATGCCAATGGCAACTCCTTGCTGGGCTCGCTCGCACTCGAGCGACTCGCCCAACGAGCGGGCTGGAGTGTCTTCGGGCCGTGACTCAGGCTCTGCTGCGCTACGGGTTGAGCCCTTTTGCCACGATGTAGACCTCGCGCGAACGTGGCCGCGACGCGCCGGGCTTGCGGACCGAGATCTTCTCGAAGGAGCTGCGCAAGGTTTTGAGGTACGCGTCCGAGCCCTCGCCTTGAAACATCTTGGCGAGAAAATTGCCGCCTGGTTTCAGCGCCTGCTTGACGGTATCGAGCGCAAGCTCCAAGAAATACATCGACGACGCCTGATCTGCCGAATCGATGCCGGTTATGTTCGGCGCAATGTCCGAGACGATCAGGTCAAACTTGTTAGTACCAAGCCAGCCGAAGATCTGGCTCACCACCACTTCTGCCGTGAAATCGCCCTGAATGAAGTCGACGTTCTTCAAGGGATCCATGGGCAGAATGTCGGTGGCCAGCACCTTGCCCTTCGCGCCGACCAGATTGCCGGCGACCTGCGACCAACCGCCGGGCGCCGAACCCAGATCCAGCACCAGCATGCCCGGGCGAATCAGCCGGTGCTTCTCGTTCAGCTCGAGCAACTTGTAGGCAGATCGCGATCGATAACCGTCCTTCTGCGCCTGTTTGACGTACGGATCGTTGACATGTTCGTGTAGCCAGCGGCTACTGCTTTTGGTTCGGGCCATGCGAGTTCAGCGGTACAATTGGCCTGCTATCTTAGCCCTCTGCCGGTTTGACCGGCCAGGATATCCGCCGTGATTCGCATTACAGAGCTCTCGCTGCCGCTCGATCGCCCCGCTGAAGCACTACGCCGCGCGATTCTCCAGCGGCTACGGATCGCAGATTCCGAGCTGATCGATTTCACGGTGTTCAAGCGTAGCTATGATGCGCGCAAGAAGAGCCGCGTCATAACCTTCGTCTATATCATCGACGCCGTCGTCGCCAATGAGGCCGCGGTGCTCGAACGGTGCGCGCACGACCGCCATATCAACCTGGCACCGGATACTGAGTACCATCCAGTCGCGACTGCTCGGCCCGGCTTGACCGAGCGGCCGCTGGTCATTGGCTTCGGGCCCGGCGGTCTGTTCGCGGCACTGTTGTTAGCGCAAACGGGGTTCAGACCTATCGTGCTGGAGCGCGGTCGCGACGTGCGTCGTCGCACCCAGGACACCTGGGCGCTGTGGCGCAAGAAGGTGTTGACGCCGGAATCCAATGTGCAGTTCGGCGAGGGTGGCGCGGGGCTGTTCTCCGACGGCAAACTCTACAGTCAGATCAAGGACCCCAAGTTCTACGGCCGCAAGGTGATGCGCGAGTTCGTCAAGGCTGGCGCGCCCGAGGAGATCCTCTACGTCAACAAGCCGCACATCGGCACCTTTCGTCTCACCGGTATCGTGGCTGCGATGCGCGCGGAAATCATCGCGCTGGGCGGTGAGGTTCGATTCGAGAGCCGCGTGACGGATATCGATATCGAAGACGGACAGGTCGAAGCTGTGGTGCTCGCGAGCGGCGAACGATTACCCAGTCGTCACGTGGTGCTGGCCCTTGGGCACAGCTCGCGCGATACACTAAGGATGCTCGAGCGGCGCGGCGTCCATCTTGAAGCGAAACCATTTTCGGTCGGCTTGCGGATCGAGCATCCGCAATCCTTGATAGATCGCGCGCGATTGGGTGCTTTTGCTGGCCATCCGGCGCTCGGTGCTGCTGACTACAAGTTGGTACATCACGCCAGCAACGGTCGTGCGGTCTACAGCTTCTGCATGTGCCCAGGCGGCACGGTTGTTGCTGCCACCTCCGAGCCCCAGCGGGTAGTCACCAATGGCATGAGCCAATACTCCCGCAAGGAACGCAATGCCAACGCCGGTATCGTGGTCGCGATCAACCCCGAAGCAGATTTCCCCGGCGGTCCGCTTGCGGGCATCGAACTGCAGGAACGGCTCGAGTCCCGCGCTTTCGAGTTGGGCGGGGCCAACTATTGTGCGCCCGCACAGCTGGTGGGCGATTTCGTGCGGGGCGTCCCGTCCACGACGCTCGGTGCAGTCGAGCCCTCCTACCAACCAGGTGTGCGCCTGGGCGACTTGTCCCTGTCGTTGCCTCGCTACGCGAGCGACGCGATACGCGAAGCGTTGCCGGCTTTCGGCAAGCAGATACGCGGTTTCGACCGCCCCGACGCCGTCCTGACGGGCATCGAAACGCGCACCTCCTCGCCCGTGCGCATCACGCGCGATGCGGAATCACTGCAGAGCCGCAACGTCCGGGGCCTGTATCCCTGTGGCGAAGGCGCGGGCTACGCAGGCGGCATCCTGTCCGCGGGCGTCGATGGCATCAAAGTAGCCGAGGCCATTGCGCGGGATCTGTCATGAAGTTCGATGACGTCAAGAAGCTGCAGCAGAAGAAGTACCGCGAGGCATTCGGGTACTTTCTTGCCGAAGGCGAGCACTTGGTTCTCGAGCTGCACAAAGCAGCGTTGACCAATCCATTGCTCGGCAATTGTGAGCTCTATGTGACGCGCGACTATGAACACTGGCCCAGCCCGTTCAACCGGCACCTGGTGAGTGCGCGTCACTTCGCGCAGATCGCCGACACCAAGACTCCGCAGGGCATCGTCGCGCTGGTCCCTATCTTGCCTGCCGCCAGGCCGCAAGGCGGCGAGCGCGCCTTCTATCTGCACGAAGTACAGGACCCCGGCAATCTCGGCACTATCCTGCGTACGCTCGCCTGGTTTGGCGGCTTTCGTTGCCTCTTGAGCCCCCACAGCGTCGACCCTTATAACTCGAAAGCGATCCGCGCGAGTATGGGTGCGATCTTCCACATGCCCATCGAGATCGATGTGCCACTCGAGTCGCTGGCGGGACGATTCTCTCGCATCGCGTATCTGGACACCCAGGGAGAGAGCGTCAATTCGTCTCGCTTTCCCAACTTCGGCTGTTACGTGTTCGGCAGTGAAGCGCGCGGCGTGCCGCGCGACTTACTGCCTGCCCTAAAGGCCGAAGCATTTGCAGTTCCTGGGGCTGGTATTATCGAATCGTTGAATCTCGCCGCGGCGGTCGCGATTGCTGCATCGAGGCTCACTTGAACGGCCCTAACTGGAGAATGCACATGACCCGAGTTGCCGCACTCATGCTGATTGTACTTGGCGCGCTGACGCTCGGATGCGCCGCCAGCTCAACCTCGCGTGCCAGCGAGAACACAGGAGCCTTGGTGTTTGGAGGCTCTGGCCGCACCGGCGCAATGATCGTTGAAAGGCTCCGCACCCAAGGCGAGCCAGTAACGGTGTTCGTGCGGCCGAATTCCGATCGCACGCGGCTGCAAGACCAAGACGTCAGGTACGCAGTCGGCGACGCGATGTCCCCGGCGGATGTCGAGGCGGCCGTAGCCGCTGCCAAACCGCGCGTCATCATCAACGCGATTGGCGGCCGTGGCAGCCAGGCAGGGTTTTGGGACCGCTCGCAAATGGCGATGACCGCGGCGGCCAAACAGCACGGCGTGGAAATCGTCATCTTCCTGAGTTCTGTCGGCGTGGGTGACAGCGCCGGCGCCTATTCCAAAGAAGCGCTCGACCGGCTGCGCGAATCGCTGCAGGAGCGCTACCGCGCCGAGGAGGATCTCAAGGCGAGCGGCTTGCGCTACGTGATCATCCGCACCGGCATCATCGCTCCCGAGGGTTCCGCGGCGACGGGCAAGGCGCGACTAACAGAAGACCGGACTGTGCTGAGCCCGGTGACTCGCGCGGATCTTGCGCGACTGACCGTTGACTGCATCAACGACAGCGGCTGCCACAACAAGACATTCGCGGCGATGGACGACACCCTCAAGGTATCGCGGTAGTAACTAAATTCGCTCGAGCGCAACTGTCCTTGGCCACACTGCCCGAAATAGTGGCGCGACTGAAGTCATTGCGTGACCCGATGATCGCGGCTCACTCCCAAGGGTTCTTCAAGACTGGGAAGGGTGAGTATGGCGCAGGCGATCGCTTTCTCGGCATACGCGTGCCCGTGTTGCGGCAGCTCGTACGCGAATACCGCGGCATACCGTCTCGAACACTGTGGGCGCTGCTGCGATCACCCTGGCACGAGGCGCGACTGCTTTCGCTGTTGATGCTGGTGGATCGGTATCGCCGCGCCGACGAACACGGACAAGCGGAAATCTACACCCGCTACCTCGCGAACCTCCGGTACGTCAACAACTGGGGTCTGGTCGACAGCTCCGCACCCGATATCATCGGCGCGCATCTGGCGCGTCGGGACGCAGCGCCGATTTTCGGACTCGCCGCGAGCGACAACCTCTGGCAGCGACGCATAGCGATCATCGCGACTTTTCATTTCATCAAGCACCATTCGTTCGAGCACACGCTCGCGCTCGCCGAGCTGCTGCTGAATGACTCCGAAGACCTGATCCACAAAGCGGTGGGCTGGATGCTGCGCGAAGTCGGCAACCGCGATCGAACGACGCTCGAACGATTCCTGCGGCGGCACGCTCGGCGGATGCCGCGCACCATGCTGCGTTACGCAATCGAGCGCTTGCCCGAGGCACGGCGTAGAGCCTATCTGCGCGATGAACGTCCAGGAGCAACAGCCTAACACCGGTATACCGCGCGAAAATGTGGGAGAATCGACCCGGAGTAGCTTGCAGGCTTGGCGTACATGAACAAAGTCTATCCATCCGCTCACGCCGCCCTCGAGGGCATCGTCCACGACGATCAATTGCTCGCTGTTGGGGGTTTCGGTCTGTGCGGTATCCCCGAGATGTTGATCGACGCGCTGCGTGACTCAGGCGTGCGCGGGCTCACCGTCATTTCCAACAACGCCGGCATCGACGACGTCGGTCTCGGCAAGCTCCTCAAGACGCGCCAGATCCGCAAGATGATTTCTTCCTACGTCGGCGAGAACAAAGAATTCGAACGCCAGTATCTGGCGGGCGAACTCGAAGTCGAGTTCACGCCGCAAGGCACGCTGGCGGAAAAACTGCGTGCCGGTGGCGCCGGGATCCCGGCATTCTTTACACGCACCGGTGTCGGTACGATGGTGGCGGAAGGCAAGGAGTTGCGTGATTTCGACGGGCACACGTACGTGCTGGAACGCGCCCTCAATCCGGCAGTTTCTTTGATCAAGGCACACGTGGCGGATCGCAGCGGCAACTTGCGCTTTCGCCTGACCGCCCGCAATTTCAATCCCGCTGCGGCGACGGCCGGACGCGTCTGCGTTGCCGAGGTGGAGGAGATCGTGGAGACGGGTGCGCTGGCACCAGACGACATCCATCTGCCCGGCATCTACGTGCATCGGATCGTGCATGCGCCGGAGCCGACCAAACACATCGAAAAGCGCACCGTCTCGCCAGCAGGAGCCGCCTGACATGCCGTGGACACAGGATCAGATGGCCGCGCGGGCCGCGCAGGAATTGCGGGATGGCTTCTATGTGAATCTTGGCATCGGCATTCCAACGCTGGTCGCCAACTATGTGCCGGATGATATGGATGTCTGGCTGCAGAGCGAGAACGGACTGCTCGGCATCGGGCCTTTCCCGACCGAGGATCAGGTCGATGCCGACTTGATCAACGCCGGCAAACAAACCGTCACCACCTTGCCGGGCTCGTCTATCTTCGGCAGCGACCAGAGCTTTGCCATGATTCGCGGCGGCAAGATCAATCTCGCGATCCTGGGCGCGATGCAGGTGAGCGAGCATGGCGACCTGGCCAACTGGATGATCCCCGGCAAGATGATCAAGGGCATGGGCGGCGCGATGGACCTGGTAGCGGGCGTCGAGCGCGTGGTCGTCGTGATGGAACACCTGGCGCGCAAGAAGGACGGCACGACGGAGAAGAAAATCCTGCCGGCGTGCACCTTGCCCCTGACCGGCGTGCGCGTGGTCGATCGGATCATCACCGATCTCGGCGTCATGGACGTCACGCCCAAGGGCCTCAAATTAGTTGAACTTGCCCCGGACGTCACAGCCTCGGAGTTGGCCGCAAAGACCGGCGTGCCAGTCCTGACTACCTAGTGCTGCTAAAAATGTGCTGCTAAAAACGATAGTCGAGACCCAACTGCACGAGCCGCGGTGCTCCGGGGATCAAGCCACGTGACATGTCCACCACATACAGCTTGTCGCTCAGATTCTTGGCGCTGGCGAACATGGTCAATCCATCCCGTAGCTGATACTGCGCCGTAGCATTCCACACCGTCGCTCCGCCGATGCGGCCACGCTGACCGTCGGCGGTGACCGCTACCGTCTCGAGATCATCGGTGTACAGACTGCTCGTATAGTTCGCGCTGACTTGCAGCGTGATGCCGCGTGCCGAAGCCAGTCCGAAGCTTGCATTGGCGAGCCGCTCGGCAGCGTACGGCAAGCGATTGCCAGTGACCAGCACGTCGCGCGCGCCGCTCACACTGGAGAATCGTTGGCCCACGAATTTGGCATCGAGGAGCTGGGTGTACGCCAGGCGCGCGGACGCTCGCCACGCAGTCGCCGCGAGCGGTGCGTCGAATTGCACGGCCAGCTCGGCGCCCTGGTGCAGCGTCTCACCCGCGCTCGTCAGCGCCGCGCCGATACCGCCGGCAACGCTGGCGGGCACGATCTGATTGGCGAAGTCCATGCGGAACGCCGTGACGTCCAGTTCGAAGTTGGGCGCGAGCGCCGCGCGTAAGCCCAACTCATAATTCCACGATAGCTCGGCCTGCAATTCGACACTGCCGCCGCCGGGCGAGATGAGATCCTCGACCCGTGGGGGCGCAAAGCCGCGATGCGCGCCAGCGTAGAGCAGCACCTGATCACTGATCTCGAACGTGGCGCCCAGCCCCGGGATGAGCTGGTCGATAGCCGTACTGCCGCGAGCGTTATTGAGGAAATTCTGACGCTCATAGTCGATACGCTCGTAACGCAAGCCTGGCGTGAGCCCCAGACGGCCGAACTCCAACCGACTCTGCCAGAACAGCGCCGCCGCCCGTACGTCACGGCGATTGTCCTCGCGTACGCCCGCATTCGGGCCGACACCGGGCGCGCGGGCGCGGGGCGTGTCGCCGTTCACCTGCACGCGATACTGCTTCTCGATGTGCCAGCGTGCGCCGAACTCCGTCGCCAGCGGTACGCCCCCGAGCGTCGACTGAGTGGTTAGGCGCTGCTCGACACCCGCCGTGTAGTACTGCCGCAAACGGCCTTCATTGCCGCAGGTCGTCAGGAGATTGACGAGCCCCGCACAGGCCGGATCGCTGGCGTCATTCGGGCGCTGAGCAGAATTGCTCGATTGTCGCCACCAGTCGCGATTGAAGAAGGTGTAGTACACGGAAGTCTTGAGCTGCGTCTCTGCGCCTGGTTGCCAGCCGTGCGTCGCGGCAACGCCGACGCGGTCGATGTCGAACCGATCGTTGACGAACGGATTCATGCGCGGATCGGTTGCATACTCCTGCAAGGTGAGGCCGGAATACGGCACTTGCGAATCTTCTTGGTAGTAGCTCGCACGCAGCGTGAGGGACTGTCGCTCGCTCAGCGTTCGCGAGGTCTTGACACTGACGTCGGTCACCTTGAAACGCATGTTGTCACGGGCGCCGTCGGTCTCCTTGCGGCTGATATTGGCAAGCCAACCGGCACCGCCAGCCAGGCGATCGCCCACTTCGAGGGACAGCTCGCCGAAGCCCCGGTTGCCGATGCGCGTCGCCAACGCGCCCCGGAACTCGTCAGGGACATCAGCCGTGATGTAGTTGATCACGCCGCCCACGGTCTGCGGACCGAACTGAATCTGGCTGGCACCCTTCAGAACTTCGATCGAGGCAAAACGCGCGATCGGCGGGTGGTAGTAGCTGGCATTGTCGCCATACGGTGCGAATGCCAGCGGCAGGCCGTCCTCGAGCAGCAGGACCTTGCTCGATCGGGTGGGATTCAAGCCGCGGATGCCGAGATTGGGACGCAACCCGAAGCCCTCTTCGTCGCGCGCGAACACACCCGGCACCTGGCGGATGATCTCGTTGACAGTGAACGGACGAGCGGCGTCGATCATCGAACTGTCGATCACGTTGCCGGCACCCGGCAAGTCGCGCAGCCGCTCGCGGCTGCCGATCACGACGATCTCCGTCAGTGACTCGGCGCCGACGTCCCGGGCGAGCGCTGGATCGCTCTGCAGCAGAAGCAAACCTAGAAGACCTGCGAGCAGCGTCCGTGTACTGGTAATCATGAAACTCCGGGGCGTTTGAGGCCCGCCACAGCCGATCCAAGGGTTAAATGTTAATGAGAATCATTATTATTTATGAATCCAGTGTGCTTTGCAAGACCCAGTCAGCGAGCTTCAAACATCCCACGGCATTGCCGGATCGACCTTCACCGCGTACCGCGCGATGGCCTTTTGCACCGCGTTGCGCGCCACCAAGCCCTCGTCGGCCAATGCCGACAGTGCGGCAACAGCAATATGATGACGATCCACCTCGAAGAACTCGCGCAGCGCCGCCCGCCTGTCGCTGCGTCCGAAACCGTCGGTCCCCAGCGCGACGAAGCGAGCGCCGACATGCGCGGCGATCAGTTCTGGATAGGCGCGTACGTAATCCGTCGCGGCAACGATCGGCGCTCCACCCCGCAGGCACTGCGCCACGTGGCTAACACGGGGCGGATCTGTCGGCTGCAGTCGATTGAGGCGCTGTACCGCCCGCGCGTCGCGCGCCAGCTCACTGAAACTCGTGACGCTGAATACGTCACTGGCAATCTCGAAGTCGGTGGCGAGCAGATCTGCAGCCGCGATCACTTCGCGCAGGATCGTGCCCGACCCTAACAGCCGGATGCGAGCACCGGCGTCGTTGGTAGCGCGCGAGGTCAGTCGATACATGCCTTGTATGATCTGCGCCTCGACGCCCGCCGGCATCGAAGGGTGGGCGTAGTTCTCGTTCATCACCGTGATGTAGTAGAACTCGTCGCGCTGCTGTTCGAGCATCGCGCGCATGCCGTGCTCCAGAATCACCGCCAGCTCGTAGGCGAACGCCGGATCGTAGGCGCGGCAATTGGGAACCGTGGCAGCCACCACTTGACTGGTGCCGTCCTGATGCTGCAAGCCTTCGCCACTCAGCGTCGTTCTGCCCGCTGTAGCTCCCAGCAAGAAACCGCGCGCACGCTGATCAGCCGCCGCCCAGATCAGATCGCCGACGCGTTGGAAGCCGAACATCGAGTAGTAGATGTATAAAGGCAACATCGGCAAGCCGTGCGCACTGTAGGACGTCGCCGCGGCCACCCACGACGACAGCGCACCGGCCTCGGTGATGCCCTCTTCCAATAGCTGCCCGGTCTGGGACTCCTTGTAGGACAGCATCGACTGCGCGTCTTCCGGTTCGTAGAGCTGGCCGCCCGGCGCATAGATGCCGATCTGCCGAAACAGATTGGCCATTCCGAAAGTCCGCGCTTCATCGGCGACGATCGGCACGAGCCGCGGCCCCAGGCGCTTGTCGCGCAACAACGCACCTAACATCCGCACCGCCGCCATCGTGGTCGACATCTCCTTGCCGTCAGCCTGCACGGCGAACTGTGCGTAGCTGTCGAGCGGAGGCACAGCCAGTACTTCCGCCGCACAGCGCCGACTCGGCAGCGGACCTCCCAGCGCGGCGCGCCGGTCGCGCAAGTAAACCATCTCGGCGCTGCGCTCATCCGGCCGGTAGAACTCGAGCTGGGCGACCGCAGCATCTGTCAGCGGCAGCTGGAATCGATCCCGGAACGCCTTCAGCGCCTCGACGTCGAGTTTCTTGGCCTGATGCGACGTCATGCGCGACTCGCCAGCATCGCCCATGCCGTAGCCCTTCTTGGTCTTGGCCAGAATCACAGTCGGCCGACCCGCGTGCGCCCGCGCTGCCGCGAACGCAGCGTACAACTTGCGGAAATCATGCCCGCCTCGTTTCAGCGTGTTGATTTCTGCGTCGGACATATGAGCGACCAAGTCACTCGAATCCGGGTCTGCGTGAAAGAACTTCGCGCGGTTGTAGTCGCCGTCCTTGGCGCCGAGATTCTGATACTCACCGTCGACCGTCTCGGCGAAACGACGGAGCAGCACGTGCTTCGTATCGCGCGCGAACAGGGCGTCCCACTCCGAGCCCCACAACACCTTGATCACGTTCCAGCCGGCGCCCGTGAACAGCGCTTCGAGCTCCTGGATGATCTGGCCATTGCCACGCACGGGTCCGTCGAGCCGTTGCAGGTTGCAATTGATGATGAAGGTGAGGTTGTCGAGCTGCTCGCGCGCCGCCAGCGTCAACCCGGCGATCGATTCCGGTTCGTCCATCTCGCCATCGCCGAACACCCCCCACACGTGCCGATCAGCCGCGTCCTGCAGGCCGCGGTGCTGCAGATAGCGCATGAAACGTGCCTGATAGATGGCGTTGATCGGGCCGATGCCCATCGAGCCCGTCGGAAACTGCCAGAACTCGGGCATCAGCCACGGATGCGGATAGGAGCACAGGCCGTCGCCGGCCACCTCCTGTCGGTAGTTAGCGAGTTGCGCCTCACTGAGCCGACCCTCAAGGAATGCACGCGCGTAGATGCCGGGCGCCGAGTGCGGTTGGTAGAACACGAGATCGCCCTTGAACTCGGCGTGCGGCGCTCGGAAGAAATGATTGAAACCGACCTCGAAGATCTCCGCAGCCGACGCGTAGCTGGCGATATGCCCGCCGAGTTCGCCGTAAGCCTGATTCGCCCGGACTACCATGGCGAGCGCATTCCAGCGCATGACGGCAGTCAGGCGCTCCTCCAACGCGAGGTCACCAGGATAGGCGCCCTGACGCTCCACCGGAATGGTGTTGCGGTAGGCCGAATAGGGTTGCTGCGAGGAACGCAGACCCTTGCGCCGCATGTGCTCTTCGAGCTGATTGAGCAGGAACAGTGCGCGCTCGGGACTGGCCGCACGAATGACGCTTTCGAGCGAATCGAGCCATTCCTGCGTCTCGACCGGATCTGCATCGGCGCCCAGACCATTGCGCCCGAATTGCGCGTGGATGCTTCGAGTCATGGCGCGACGATAGCGGTTCAGCGGCAGCAGAGTTTGCTGATATCGATCAGAATTGAGCGTAGTCTTAAGCAGATTCTTCTGCCCAATTGTGAATTTAAGTATGAATAATCTGCCCAAGGCGCTAGATACGAAAGACTTTCGGATCCTGGAACAGCTGCAGCGCGACGGCAAACTGACCAACGCAGAGCTCGCCAGCCGCGTTCGCCTGTCCCCCTCCCCGTGCTGGTCGCGCGTCCATGCGCTGGAAGCGGCGGGTGTAGTCACTGGTTATGTAGCGTTGGTCGACCCAGCCAAGGTCGGCATGCATGTGAGCGTATTCATCCAGGTGAGTCTCGAGAAACAGATCGAGAGTGCGCTGGAGAATTTCGAAGCGGCAATCACCCGTTATCCGGAAGTCATGGAGTGCTACCTGATGACTGGCGATTCGGACTATCTGATCCGCGTGGTCGTGCCGGATGTGCGAGCGCTGGAGCAATTCATCGTGCACGGGCTCACCAAGATTCGCGGCGTCGCCAACATCCGCTCCAGCTTCGCGCTGAAACAGGTCAAGTACACGACAGCGTTGCCGCTACGCGTACCCAAGTAACTGTTTAGGCAGTGACACCCACGCCGCGTGATCCTAGCTCCCGGGTTAGGAATTGGTGACGGTGCGGTTAGGACCTGGTCGCTGCGATCATGTTTCACTCCCACCGGCAGAGAAGACATCCCACGCACCCACTGTTCGTTAGGAGCGCCGCAATGAAAACAATTCCGACCACCGTACTCCTGGCGTTGCTCGCCGCAGGCTGTGCACCGGGCGTCAGCGGCAGCTACACGCCGGCCAGCAGCAACGCCATGTTTCAGTCGCTGACGTTCAAGTCGGGTGGCAAGGTGGAGTTCACCATTCTTGGTGCCACGATCGAGGGCAACTACGAAGTCGAGGATGGCAAGGTGAAGCTCACTGGGCCCGAGGGCAGCCGCCTGCTGAACATCGACGGCAACTGCCTCGATGGGGGCGACGGACTCATTGGACTGGGGCGGTACTGCCGCTCGTAGTCGTGCCATCCGCCATCGTGCCTCTGCAGAAAAGCGTCTTGTTCGTCATTGGTAAGTGACGGGGAAGGTCTCGGAGATGACATACATGAATGCCGATAGTTTGAAGATACGCCGCACCGACAGGCGTCCGTTCAACTGCCTGGGTTGGGCTGGTATGGCCGCCGGTTCCCTTGTGGCTGGCTTGGCCGTTAGCCAGGCTGACGGCGCGTATTCCATCGAACGGAAACTGCAGTTCATCGCGGGCGACGCGAACATGCGAACCGGGCTCGCCCGTCAACCTGCGGTACGCGACTTGGTCGCCGGCGAGTTCTCCATCAGCGTCGTCGACCTTGACGACGACGGCAAACAGGAAGTGATCGTGGTCGGATCTGGATCGGCGTATTGTGGCAGCGGCGGCTGCCTGACAGTGGTGCTGCGCAATACGGCAGCGGCCCAGCTAGAGCCCATATTCGAGCAAAATCTCTTTCCCGAGTTGGGTGTAACACGCGAGAAGGTCAACGGCTATCGCCTGCTCGCCGCACTCGATAGTCGGGGCGGCGTCGCGCGCGGCGAGCGGCCGGGAACGCCGATGTTCGGGAGGCCCTTGGTGTATCCGATGTCGGCGGCGTCCACAGCGCAGCCGTCGCCATCGCAAGCTCCAGCGGCGCAGGCTGCGGGCGGACCGCGACAAACGTCGGCGGGTGGTGGCATCGATGTGCTGGGGATCCGCCCGGGCAAGTCGAAAATCGCCGACGTGCGCAAAGCGCTCGCGGCGGTGCAGCCGACATTGACACTGGTCGACGGACAGATGAGCCTCGCGGGCCGATCCGCGTCGGCAGGCGGCACCGAGGGTCCGGTGGAAGTCGGTGACGGACCCTTTCTGCGGCAAATCGAGGCCTATACGGGAACACCTAACACCAGCCGCCGGTGCAACGTAGGACCGCAGGCCACCTGCGAGAAAATTACCGTATCCTTTTCCGGGCCGCCCTCGGCAGGAACCGCGCAGATCGTACTGAGAGAAGTTACGTTCGGCGGCGGCGGCCCAACCTTCGAGAACATGCTCTCGAGCCTCACGAGCAAGTATGGTGCCGCAGGACTGCAGCAGGCGTTCGGCGACGGCGGGCGCTCTCGCCACCTCACTTGGGCCTGGGACGGCGCCGGCCGGCCGGTGGCCCTCAACGAACGCCACACTTGCGCGAATGCCAGGGGCGCAATCTACGGCGTATTCACGATCCAGGAAGAAATGAAGCGCGCGACGGTGCATCTGGAGGCCGGGTGCGTTACGTCGCTGAAGGCAGAGTTCGGCGGGCTCAACGGCATTGTGTCAAATCTCAAGATCGTTGCGGTGGATCATCAGGCAGTGCGCGATCTGCACACCCTGACAAGCCGCTACGTCGACGAGCAGGTCGCAGCGAAGGAGCGCCAGCAGCGGGACAAGGCTGGCGCGGTGGCCGCACCGACCCTGTAGACGACGGCAGAGTTCTCAGCCGATCAGCCGTCTTGTCGCAGCGCCGCCCTACTACTATGCTCTCATCGCATAGCCCGCTTATGGCCAGGTGCGCGCGAAAGAGGCATTCGTACCAAGACGTGCATGAAGGTTGTAGCCACGACCAGCCCGATCGCACAGTTTCGCTACCGATTCGGTAAGGCGGAGTTCGACGAGTCGCGTTTCGAGTTGCGAGTCGATGGTCAGATGGTGGAAGTCCAGCGCAAGCCGCTGGAGATCCTCGCACTGCTACTCTCCCAGCCCGGTGAGGTGGTTACCAAGCAGGAGTTGCTGGAAATCGTCTGGCAAGGCCGGCCCACCGTCGACAACGTGGTTGCCAACGCGATTGCCAAGCTGCGCTCGGCATTGGGCGAATCTGATGCAGCGCGCATCGTCACGCTGCCACGCATCGGCTATCGGTTCGATGGGTCGCTGGAGCGCGTTACGGTCGGTCGAGTGCTGCCCAGCGTGCTGGGCCTGACTGCCGGGCAGCAGGTGCCGGAGCGTCCCCATTTCCAGTTGGACGAGCGAATCGGCCAGTCCGCGAGCAACGAGGTGTGGCTGGCGCGGCATGTGAAGACCCGCGAGCGGCGTGTATTCAAGTTCTGTACTGGCGGCGGACGGCTGTCGCTGCTGAAGCGTGAGATCACACTGTCACGTCTGCTGCAGGACAACCTCGGCGAGCGCGCCGGCGCCTTCACTCGCGTGCTGGATTGGAATCTCGAAACGCCACCGTTGTTCCTCGAGTGCGAATATGGCGGCCAGGATCTGCTGCGTTGGGCTAGTGCGAACGGGCAGTTGGCCGGCATGTTGCTGACTGAGCGGCTGGCGCTGTTCCTGCAGGTGGCCGATGCGGTAGCAGCGGCGCACAGCATCGGCGTGCTGCACAAAGATCTGAAGCCCGCCAATATTCTCGTAGCACAAGAAGGTTCAGACTGGCGGGTTCGGCTGACGGACTTCGGCAGCAGTCACCTGCTGGAACCACAGCGCCTCGCCGAACTCGGCATCACGCAGCTTGGCTTCACGATGACCGGCAGCATGCTGAGTGATTCGACGATCGGCACGCCGCTGTACCTCGCGCCAGAGATGATCGCCGGCCAGCCGCCCACTGCTGCAAGCGATACATATGCGCTCGGCGTAATCCTCTATCAGCTGATCGTCGGCGATTTGAAGCGCCCCTTGGCGCCTGGGTGGGAGCGCGGTGTACCCGATCCGCTGCTGCGCGATGCCATCGCCCTCGCTACCGACGGCGATCCGATGCAACGACTGGCAAGCGTTGGTGAGCTCGTTAGTCGCGTACGAGGTTTTGCCACGCGTCAGGCGGAACCCCAGGAAAGCAAGCCGGCCGGCGACGCGCGTGCCGCGCGTGCGGCAGTGAAAAGCTCTCGTGGGATGCGGTTGTGGCTGGTCGCGACGGCGCTCGCCGCAGTCGTGCTGCCAGGAGCCGTGACAACGTTCAGTCACGACAGCGCGATCGTATCCGCAGAGATCCAAGGGAATCGGCTGCCCTTGAGGATCTTCTACGCGGAAGTCATGGACGTCTATCGGCACTACCTGTTCACCGATGAGGAACTCGTCTCCGATCCAGGACACAGGGACTTCCGTCTGCAGCTGAATCTAGCGATGTACGGAGAATCACCCTTCACACGTGCGCAGCTCGACGAGATAGGCCTGCATCCCAGCGAGATACCGTTGGCTATGGAACTGCTATTGCTCATCAGGAACAACGACCTGCGCATAGCCGACGTTCTCGACAACCAGGAAAGCGATCGACAAACCGCCAGTCGTCGGACCGAAACTCTCCGCAAAAGGGTGAAGAGCACGCGTGACACTGCGTATTCCCTTCTCACCGCGCTTCACAAGCGACAGCGGCAACTCGGGGAACTGCCGCCGCCTCCGGGATAATCTGCTACGGCACATCGTTTCGGAATAACTCCATTATTATCAGTGTATTAGACGCTTGTCGCCGCACGGCGACGGTGGCAGCACTTGCGATCGATTTCTTTTGTGAGACACTTTGTCTCACACATGAGCGCAACCCGCGAACAGATCCTGGCTGCAACGCGCCAGTGGCTCCGACCACTGGCCTACGTCCTGCTGCGTTCGGGCATCACATGGAAGGACTTCTCCGACCTGACGCGACTCGTCTTTGTCGACGTTGCGCAGGCGAGATTCGGGCGGCGCAGCAACAAGCGAGCGACTGTTTCGCGCGTTGCGGTACTGACGGGCCTCGCACGACGAGATGTACGCAAGCTCAAGGATGAGTTAGCCGAGGGCCCGACCACGGCGGGCGGCTTTACGACCAAAGGCTCACTCGTGCTGTCGCATTGGCATCAGGATGCCGACTTCCGCGCGGCAGATGGCTCGCCGCTCGTGATCGCATCCGATGGCGACGGCGCGACGTTCACGGAGTTGCTGCGTCGTGCAGGTGCGGGCGATGTTCGGCCGGGCTCGATCCTGAAAGAAATGCTCGCCGCCAAGGCGGTCGAGTTGCTGCCTGACGGTCGTCTGCGTGCGCTCAGCCGGAACTTCGTGCCCCAGTCGATGAGCGCGACGAGCGTGCGGCTGTGGGGCAGCGTCATCGCGGATCTCGCCGAGACGCGCAGTCACAACCTGCTGCGTACCGATAGCGATCCCGCGCGCTTCGAACGCGCCGCCATCAACGATCGAATCGACCCTGCGGCGCTGCCGGCATTCCGCGAGATGCTGGCGCGCGAGGGTCAGCAATTCCTGGAACGCATCGATGCCTGGCTGTCGGCGCACGAACTTGCTTGTGCAGACGATTCAGCTCGCACCCCCATTCGACTCGGCGTGGGTGTCTACCACATCGAGGATCTCACTAACCAGTTACTACCCGATCGAGACGAAGAATAGTCTGCAGGAGCTCATCATGAAACGTTCAACCGGTTCAATCATCGTATTCGCATTGCTGGCACTCGTCGCCTGCGGTGGCGGCGGCAGTGGCGGCGGCTCGACGAGCCCGCCTGCACTCGGCGGCATCCAGGGCTCGGGGATCGCGTTCGGCGCAGTCACCGGCTTCGGCAGCATCTTCGTCAACGGCGTCGAGTTCTCGACCAGCAATGCCACGATACGCATCGACGACAACCCGGGCGTCGAGTCCGACCTGCGCGTCGGTCAAGTGGTGACTGTCATCGGGCAGGTCAACTCGGGCGGTACCACCGGCACCGCGACTGAGGTGCGCTTCAACGACGATGTCGAAGGTCCGGTCGCCGCGCTCAATGCAGCCGCCGGCACGTTCACGGTCCTGGGCCAGTCGGTACGAGTGACTGGCAGCACGATCTTCGACAACCGGTTGTCGCCCGCGTCGATCGCCGGTCTCGCCAACGGCCTCGTGGTCGAGGTGAGCGGCTTCCGCGACGCGAACGGCGTCATCGCCGCGTCGCGCATCGAACCGAAACCGCCGGGCGGGACGCTCGAGGTCGTCGGCACGTTGACAGCGCTGGACAACAACGCGCGCACTTTTCGAATCAACGGCCTGGTGGTCGATTTCGCCCAAGCCCAGATCTCGAATGGCCCGCTGGCGGAGAATCGTCTGGTCGAGGCGAAGGGAACCACAGTTGCGGCCAACGGCAGTCTGATCGCGACGCGGGTGGAAATGCTGACGCTCGCCGCCGGCGCCAACAACGCGTTCGGTGAGATCGAGGGGCTCGTCACCCGATTCACATCCAGCACTGATTTCGACGTCGCGGGGCGGCGCGTGTCGACCGATGGCACGACGCAGATCATTCTGAATGGGCTCACTCTGGGCCTGAACGTCAAAGTGGAGGTCGAAGGCACGTTCAATGCCGCCGGCGTGCTGGTGGCGCGCAAGGTCGAATTGAAGCCGGACAACTCGGCGCGCGTCACGGCGCAGATTCAAAGCATCAATGCCGCCACCAATCAGCTCAATGTGTTTGGTGTAACCGTCACCGTCAATGCCGCGACGGCATTCGACGATAAGTCGAGTGCAAATCTGCGCACGTTGCGCTTGTCAGACCTGCGCACCGGCGACTACCTCGAAGTGCGCGGTTTCGAAGGCGCGCAGGCAGGGCAACTCACCGCCGTGCTCATCGAGCGCGAGGACCTGCGCAACCGGATCGAGCTTCAGGGAACCGCGCGTTCGGTGGCCGATCCTGCGCTGCAAGTGCTGGGCGTCAGCGTCACGACCAACGGCAATACGGCCTTTCGCGATACAGCCGACAACACCATCAGCAGCGCGCAGTTCTTCGCCCAGGCCCCCAACCGGTTGGTGAAAGTGCGTGGTAGTGGCTCGGGCCCGGCGTTGACAGCCGAAGAGGCGGAGCTGGAGAACTAGCTGATAGACTCTGCTGGTAGCCGATCGGCGCGGCGCGGCAGGTCGAGTCACCTGGCCGCGCCCGCTCGCTTGTTAGGCCGGCACGGCACGCCGGCGCCGTGCCAGCGCTGCACCGCCGAGGCCCAACGCCATCAGCGCCAGTGTCGCCGGCTCCGGCACGGCGAAGAAGCCGCGAATCTCGCCGCCCGGGAACTCTGACGTGTGGATGTTGAGATACGCGCGCCCGCTCAGCAAACCCGCCGCAAGCGCCTCGGTGGCGCTGGCCAGCGTGCCGCCATTGGCGGTGACGAAGGCGGCATTGAAGGTGGTCGCGTCAGTGAAACTGAAGGTGCGGTCGTAAGAACCCGACATCACGCCGGTGGGGAAGCCGGGGAAAGTTGGCGTAGTCGTGGCAACACCCGCAGTGCCGGCGCCCGGCGTGCCGACGCAGCAATGGATGTGCGCCACCGTCGTGCCGGCGACCAGATTCGAAAACGAAGTGATCAGCCGCATCGTGCCGGCCGCGACATCGAGTGTCAGCGTGGCCGTGCCCGTCCCGGGGGAGCTGTTAGGCGGTGCTTCGGCAGGACCCGACAGCGTCGTCGTCAAGATGATGGGTGCAGCAGAGGCAGTCGGCGCGACCAGGGCCGCGACGGATAGCGCAAGGACGAGTAGCGGGCGGGAAGCTGGCATGGCGCATCTCCAGTGGGTGACATTGATCAGCCGGTGTCGAGAATCATTCGCAGCAAGAACCGCGCCGTCCGCCCGTACCCCCTGTAATTTCAGATGCATATGTATGTAGCCTGCAGTGACTGCGGCGCAACATGTAAAGCCGGCCGACAAACGCCAGTCGCGCGGCGACTATCACAGCGCCAGCGCAAGCTCGATCTGATCGTCGACGAAGGCCGGCTCGTACGCGCGCGCCTGCGCGCCAGCGAGACCAAACCTGCGCAGGTACAGCTCGCGGCGAGCCCATCACAACACTCCATATATGAATTAGATCGGTACCGAACACGTCATATTTGACTCATTGTCAGCACCGTAGCCATCCAATCGTGGCGCCCGCTCGTATGTTCGTGCCACCCCAGGTTGCAGCGCCGCATGCACGAACAGAAGCTGCGCACACACTATCGTCCAGCGCCTTGCCCACTACTTCACCGGATAGAGGTGCGGGAACCAGCGCTCGACGACGTCGATCGGGAATCCAAGCCGCAACGGCGCCTTGTGCGAACCCGAGACGAGCAAGCGCTTGTCGATCAGCATGGAAATCACGCGCCGTGCGGTGCGCTCGCTCGCATCGATCAGCGCCGGCACACGACCTCGCTCCAGCTCTCCGGCGAGCAATGCTTCGCGCAGCACAGTGAAGCTGCGTTTGGGGAGTCGACCCGCGCTTTCCTCGTCACGCACGTACAGTTCCATGCGACGCCGAAGTTCGGACGGATCGAGCAACTCGCGCATGTAGCGAATCTGGTCGAGACAAATTTCGAGAAAGAACACGCAGAAGTCGACCAACCCGTCGTGTGAGAGCGCCCCTCGCCCATCGAGATCGTTGCTGCGTGGTTCATCGGCAGCCATCAGCAGGCGCTTGTAGTCACCGGAGTTGCGGGCCAGGCCGCGTGACACGGACCAGAGCGCGGAACCGATCCCGATCTCCAGCAACATAGCGTGCGACATCAGGCGCGCAACGCGTCCGTTGCCATCGAGGAACGGATGGATCCAGAGAAACCGATGATGAGCTGCGGCGACAGCGATCACCTGGCGCGGTTTCGTCAGTCGAACCGCATCGTACGCATCCTCGAACCTGCGCATGAAGCCCGGCAGATCTTCGGCCGCAGGCGCAACGTGCCGGCCCACTGAGACCGTACGCGAGCGAAGCTGCCCCGGGACGACCAGAACGCGCTCCTTCGTGTCGGGGTTGTCAACGACGAGCAGGCTCTCCGGCAGCCGCTTGCAGAATTCCCGATGCGTCCATTCGATGAAGGCACGCGATGTCGGCGGGCGCGGCATATCGCCCACGCGCTCGTCGATCATCCGTTGTACTTCGATGTGGGCCCGCGCCTCGAGCTGCAGGTCACGGCGACGCGGATCGCTGGAATAGTCCGCAGCCATGGCACGATCAATGTCGCGAGGATGGGTGTTGTGGCCTTCGATCAGGTTCGAGTAGTAGCAGTTCATTGACCGCACCAAATCGGCGACCGACAGCCGAACCACGCGCTGCAGCTGAGCCGCCAGCTCGCTGGCCTCTCGGGCCAGGTCGAACGCCAAGTTCTCGAGCACGGCGGCGCCCTCCGCCGGCATGAACGGCTCGGCAGCGGAGGGGTTCAAGACGCGCTCCCACGGGCAGGGAATTTGGCCAGTTCCATGGCCGGAAGATTATCACCGAAAACCTTACTATTTATACACTTCGTCTCGAAAATTGGCCGGTACTGTGGCCGCCGCCACAGCCCGATCGCCGTCATCGGCCGGCGGGCCACCTGGTCGGACAGTCAAGGGGCAACGATTTGTTCGAGTCGCGGGCACTACTTGGCTTACGGTTTCGCCAACAGTCGGCCAGTAGCGATGATCCTCAACGCGGCGCAAGATGAAGACGCAATGATGCGGCTGCGAGTACAGTCCGCTTAGTTCTGTCGCTGCATGGTCTGGTGCGTCCCAATCCGACGCAGGACTCCCGCCGTGTCCACCGCCGCACGGGCGCGGCGCCCGCGCCGACTTCGCAGAGTTCCGCAAACTGGATGACGCCGCGCACGAAGGGGAACCGCGCTCGCTGTGCATCCGCGCCGAGATCCTCAGCAGCGGTACGACGCCGCCCGAAGATGCCGCGCTGCACCGCGAGATCGAGATGCAGATGCTGCGCCAGGGTCCGGCAGGCGCGCCAGACAGGTGCGGACGGATATACTTCTTGCAGTACTTAACTCGAACTGTTCCGCCGTCTTTCCAGTCTGTCCAACAGAAATACCCACACTGTCAGCGCAACCAACAATGCCGCTGGTGCATATGCGGCGGCACCAGCGCCAGAAATCTGAACTTGCATAAAGCCGACAACCAAAGAAGCGGCGATGGTGGCGAAAGACAAAATGAGAAGCATCAAAAAATGGGTCGTTATCGGTCTAATACTGTGCATTGGACCGACCTCAGTTCAGCGCAGACGCAGCAATTGCAACGTCGTTCCGTCCAAGATCAGAGTTACTGATGCCTGATTCGGCCCGGGTTCTATGCTCCCAACGATACATGGACCTCGGCCTGTTGGCGTACCTAACGAGTCGCGACGTGCGTGGTCTAGCGAAAACGGCACGTTCCACAAGATGCCAGGCCCGTTACAGAATTTATGCAGTGAGTTTGCCGCTGGCTCCGGCAAACTAAAGTTCCACGCCGAATAGCCACCATCAATCGTAACTTCAAAGTCGTAGCCCACCACGTGCAATCCATTCGGAATGGTACCTAACATGTTAGCCATCAAAGGTTGCCAAGAATAAAAAGCGGCGTGTACCCATGACATCTGAACAGCCATCGTGACTACCATGACCGCTAACAGTAGGATTTTCGATTTCCTCGCCATATCTTGTTGTAGATCACGGATACTTGGTGGCGAAAGGCCTCAGTGAGATGATGATCTCGGAACGAGGTGTAAACCATGTCCGGAACAGACCATGGCCGAATGGTGGAAAGGGAGGGAATCGAACCCTCGACCCCGGCATTATGAGTGCCGTGCTCTAACCGGCTGAGCTACCTTTCCACTTGCGCCTTTCAAGGGGCCGCGATTCTCCGGTCGTGCCCCGCGCCTGTCAAGGCGCCTTCGCCGGCGCCGGCTTCTGCTCGAGCGAGTAACGCTCGATCGAGGACAGCGACGGATCGACCCACTTGTCGGGTGCGTTGAGATAGAGCGGGTACTTCTTCTCGATGTAATCGAGCACCGCCCGCGGCAGCACCTGTTCGAGATCATGGCCACCGCCCTGCGCGGTCATGTACTGGCAATGTCCCGGCACCTGCCCCATCAGCATCCACGGCAACCACGGCGTGATCCGCGACCACGTGCCGTGGAACGGCATCGCGGTCACTTTGGGATTCTGGATCGCCGCCAGTTCGACGAAGTACGTGAAGAACTCGGAGACACGTGCATTGGTGCCAGCAGACTCGCGCGGCCATTTGTCGGGCTGCAAGGCATTCTTGTAGAACAAATGGATATGCCGCTCGAGCTTCACATGCTTGTCGACCCGCTCCCACGGCATCTTCAATGGAATCTTCGGCGGTGGCTTGTCTGGATTCAATCCGCCGTAGGTTGGCGGCGGACCGAAGTACTCCTGGATCACCTGATTGAATGGGTCGTTAGCGACGGGGACGACACGCACGCGCTCGTTGGTGTACGGATTGAGATACTCCTCGAGCGGCTCCTTGCTCTTGAGGTCGTAGTAGATGCCAACCTCGCGCAGCACCTTGCGATAGCCCGTGCCACTCTCGTGCGGCAGCAGGCGGGACATGCCAAAGCCGGCGAAGCCAAACAGGTCGCGGACTGCCTCGTCGGGGCGCACGCCGCTGACATAGCCGTTGTACCAGCCGGCACGCTGCTGTCCGACGTTGAGATCGCCGACCAGTCGTGCCAGCGTCAGCATATTGCCGCGCGGCGTAGTTAGATCGACGTAGGGCCCGGTCAGGCTGATGCCCTTGGTGCTGGTCGACGCTGATTTCTCGGCCGCCGCACTTGCGACACGGGGCAGCCCGGCTGCGGTCAGAGCTAAACCACTCAGCCCACCAAAGAGAATCTGTCTGCGATCAACGGGAGTTTGTTCCACGCGCCCCGGGCTCCATCGTGTTGCGTAACGGAGCCAACGATCCATGAACTGGCGCGCGAGGTCAACCTCCGTTCGCAGTCGTTGCGCTCGCGGGAACTTCGTCCCCCAGTATGGCTGGAGCGGGCTCACTCGCGGCGACCGGTGGAGCCGCGGGGACATCCTGCTTCAGCGCCGCCGCCTCGGCGCGTTTGGTCATCACAATGATGCTGATGCGGCGATTGATCGGGTTGTCGGGGCGTTCCTTGTCGAACAGCACAGACGAGCCTAGCCCCACGACACGCGCCACCTTGTCGTCGGACATGCCGCCGTTCACCAGCGCGCGACGCGCTGCATTGGCACGGTCTGCCGACAATTCCCAGTTGCCGTAGGCGGTGTTGCGGGCATAGCCTTTCACGTCCGTGTGGCCCGTCAGGCTCACGCGATTCGGTACTGAGTTCAGGTAGGAGGACAGTTCACGCAGGATGCCGTTCGAATAATCCTTCAGCTTGGCGCCGCCCAGATCGAACATCGGGCGATTCTGTTCGTCGACGATCTGGATTCGCAGGCCCTCGGGCGTGATATCGAGCAACAGCTGATCTTTGAATGGCGCCAACGCCTGGCTCTCGGAGATCGCTTCCTTCAGGTCATCCATCAACGACTCGAGCTGCTTGCGCTCGGCGGCCTCGGCGATCTCGCGTGCCTCTTCCTCTTCCATGGTGAGCGGCTTGACGGGTTCACCAAGGCCCTCATCCTGAGTCTTCGGCGCCGACTTGGGTGCGTCCATGCCGCCGCGCAAATTGATCGGACTGGTGCTGGCGCCGCCCGGGCCCATCTGACCCGGCGCGGGTTTCGGCGCGCGGCCATCTTCCATGCTTGGATTCTTGAAGTAGTCGAAAATCGCCGCTTTCTCTTCTTCCGACACGGCGGTTACCAGCCACATCACCATGAAGAACGCCATCAGCGCGGTCACGAAGTCGGCGTACGCGACTTTCCAGGCACCGCCATGGTGCGCGTGGCCGCCCTTCTTGCGGCGCTTGACGATGATGATCGGACGCTTGTCTTCGGCAGCCATGCTCAATAGTCCTGGCGCGCGTTGTTAGGCGGCTTTCGCGGGCGTCTCCGCCTTGCCTTTGCCTTTCAGATGCGCCTCGAGATCGGCAAACGACGGCCGCACTTCGCTGAACAACAGCTTGCGGGCGAACTCCACCGCCACTTGCGGCGCATAACCCCGCACGCTCGCGACCAGCGCCATCTTGACGATTTCGAACGCCTTGCCTTCGTCGTTGGCGCGATGTTCCATCGCCGCCGAGATCGGTCCGACGATGCCGTAGGCGACAAAGATACCCAGAAATGTGCCCACCAGCGCAGCGCCAACCTTGTGACCGATGGTGTTGGTATCGGCGCCTTCAAGTGCCGCCATGGTGTTGACGATACCCAGCACCGCGGCAACGATACCGAAGCCCGGCAATGCGTCGGCAACCTTTTGCACGGCCTGCGCCGGCGCAGCGGCCTCGTGATGATGGGTCTCCAGTTCGTACTCGAGCAGGCTCTCGAGCTCGTGTGCTTCGAGGTTGCCACTGACCATCAGTCGCAGGCAGTCCGTGATGAATTCCGTCAGATGATGATCGGCGAGAATGCGCGGGTACTTCTGGAACAGATCGCTCTTGTCAGGCTGCTCGATGTGCTGCTCGAGTGCGAGTACGCCTTCCTTGCGCAGCTTCGACAGGATGTCGTAGATCAGCTTGAGAATATCGACGTAGTCGTCCCGCTTGTATTTCGGACCCTTCATCAGGCCGAGGGCATTGCCAAACGATTCCTTGACGATCTTCAGCGGGTTGGAAATGATGAATGCACCCAGGGCCGCGCCGCAGATGACGACGACTTCGGACGGATGCCACAGCAGCAACAGGTTGCCGCCCGACCAGAGAAAGCCTCCGGCGACACTACCCAACACAACGATCGTGCCAATGATGTAGAACATAGCGACGGTACTCGCATTGAAAGAAACAGACCGATTCGAATGAGTTATCGGCCCGTCGTACCGGCGCTTGAGTGAACGCGATCACAGTTGGGCGGCTGCGCCCAGGGGAGTGGTCAGGCGGCTAAACCCTGCCTGCTAAACATTGAATCGAAAATGCATGACGTCGCCCTCGCGCACGAGGTATTCCTTGCCCTCGAGGCGCAGTCGTCCCGCCTCCTTGGACCCCGCCTCGCCGCGATACTTCACATAATCGTCATACGCAATCACTTCGGCGCGAATGAAACCGTGCTCGAAATCCGTATGGATGACACCGGCCGCCTGCGGTGCCGTCGAGCCGGCCTTCACCGTCCAGGCCCGCACCTCTTTCTCGCCCGCCGTGAAGTACGTCTGCAAGCCGAGCAGCTGATAACCCGCACGAATCACCCGATTGAGACCGGGCTCCTCGAGCTGCATCTCTTGCAGAAATTCCGCACGATCGGCCTCGTCGAGCTGCGCGATCTCGGCTTCGATGGCTGCACACACCGGCACCACCAGCGCCTGCTCGTTGGCTGCCCGCGCGCGCACCATCTCGAGCAGCGGGTTGTCGGCAAAGCCGCCTTCATCGACATTGGCGACGTACATCACCGGCTTGATGGTCAGCAGATGCAGCTCCTGCAGATCCCGCTTCTCTTCGAGCGTCAGTGGCATCGACCGCACTGGCTGCGCGCCATCGAGATGCCGGCGCACCCGCTCGAACAACTCGCGTTTGCGGAGCGCGTCCTTGTCGCCCCCTTTGGCCGCCTTCGCCGCGCGCTCGACCGCTTTCTCGACACTTTGCAGATCGGCCAGCGCGAGCTCCGTGTCGATGATCTCGATATCCGAAATGGGATTGACTCGCCCCGAGACGTGCACGACATCCGGATTTTCGAAACAGCGCACGACATGCGCGATCGCATCGCATTCACGAATGTGCGACAGGAACTTGTTACCCAAGCCCTCGCCTTGCGAGGCGCCCGCCACCAGGCCTGCGATATCGACGAACTCTACCGTCGTCGGCAAAATCTTCTGCGGCTTGACGATAGCGGCCAATGCCGCGAGCCGCGGATCGGGCACCGGCACGATGCCGACATTCGGATCGATCGTACAGAACGGATAGTTCTCCGCTGCAATCTGCGCACGCGTCAGTGCATTGAATAGCGTCGACTTGCCAACATTGGGCAAACCGACGATGCCGCACTTGATTCCCATCTTTCGTTACTCCGTTGCAGGCGGCGCCGTGCGCGCGTGCAGCTTGTGCATGGCTTTCTGCGCCCCGTCGCGCACCATCTGTTCAATTGCGTCGGCGCCGGCCGCAACGGCTGCATCGAGCAGCAGCTGATCCTGCTTCGAGGCGCGGTTGAGTACGTAGTCGACGACCTCCGGTCGCGCGCCGGGATGGCCAACGCCAATCCGCAAGCGCCAGAACTCCGCACCGAGTGCGGCGATCAGGTCGCGCAGTCCATTGTGGCCGCCATGGCCACCCGCTTCCTTGAGCCGCACGACGCCGGCTGGCAGATCGATCTCATCGTGCGCCACGAGCATGTCCGCGACCGTGAGCTTGTAGAACCCGAGCACACTCGACACGGGCCCACCACTGCGATTCATGAAGCTCATCGGCTTCAGCAGCCAGATCTCATCAGCACCCAAGCGGATGCGCGCGAGCGCTGCCTGGTGTTTGGATTCGCTGCGGAACGTACCACCGTGACGCCGCGCCAGCTCGTCCACCAGCCAGAAGCCGGCATTGTGGCGCGTCTGCTCGTATTCCGGTCCGGGGTTGCCTAGACCAACGATCAACTTGAGCGACACCGCGGCCATGGACTCTGACTACCGAAAGTCGTCTGCAAGCAGCGCCCGCCCGGCGACTGCCGGGCGGGCCTGTACCGCGACTACTTCTTGGCAGGTTCCTTCTTGGCCGGTTCCTTCTTGGCTGCATCGCCCTCAGCGGCTTTGGCCGCGTCAGCGCCAGCCGCTGGCGCAGCAGCAGCCGCAGCTTCCGCAGCTTCCGCAGCACCCGGCTCGGGCTCTTCGGCACGCGGAGAGTGGATCGAGACGACCACCGCATCGTTCTTCGCCAGCAGCGGGATCTTCACACCCTTCGGCAGCGGAATCTCCGATAGATGTTTGGCCTCGTTGATCTGCATTTCCGACAGGTCCAGCTCGAGGAACTCGGGCAGGTCGCCCGGCAGACATGCCACTTCCACGTCCGACATGCGATGTGCGAGCACGCCACCCTGCGTCTTGACGCCGGGCGCCACGCCCTCACCCTTGAAGTGAATCGGCAGGCGAATACGGATCACCTCGTTCTCGAGCACGCGCTGCAGATCCATGTGCACGATGCGGTTCTTGGCCGGGTGCATCTGCATGTCCTTCAGGATCACGGGCTGAGTCTCGTTGCCGACCTTGATGTTGATGATCGACGAGTACAGCTTCTCGTCCTCCACCATCGTCATCAGCTTCTGGTGATTGAACGCCAGCTGCCGCGGCGCGAGATGCCCGCCATAGATAATCGCCGGAACCTTGCCCTCGTGACGCAGGCGGCGGCTCGCACCTTTGCCTTGCGTCTCGCGGAACTCGGCTTCGAGTTCGAAAGAAATTCGCATGATATTTGCTCCAATAGTTAGCTAACAGAATGCGTGTCGCGACCAACACGCATCACCCAAAAAAGCCTCAGTCCACGTACAGGCTGCTGACCGACTCCTCGTCGCGGATCCGACGGATGGTCTCGGCGAGCAGCGCCGCCACAGACAATTGGCGAATGCGGCCGCAGTTCCGCGCCGCCGTCGACAACGGAATCGTGTCCGTCACCACCAGTTCGTCGAGCGTCGATTTGCTGATCTTCTCGATCGCATTGCCCGACAGCACTGCGTGCGTGATGTAGGCGACTACGCGCGTGGCACCCTCGTCCTTCAAAGCCTGCGCGGCCGCACACAGCGTGCCGGCAGTGTCGACCATATCGTCTACCAATATGCAGCTCTTGCCGACCACATCGCCGATGATGTTCATCACTTTCGATTCGTTCGGCCGCGGGCGGCGCTTGTCGATGATCGCCAGATCCGCATCGTCGAGACGGCGCGCGAGGGCGCGCGCGCGCACCACGCCGCCGACGTCGGGCGACACCACGATCATCTTCTCCTGTCGCTGGCGCCAGGCATCACCCAACAACACCGGGGAGGCGTAGACATTGTCCACCGGGATATCGAAAAAGCCCTGGATCTGATCGGCGTGCAGATCGATCGTCAGCAGTCGATCGACGCCGGCGCTCTGCAGCATGTTCGCCACCAGCTTGGCGGTAATGGCAGCCCGCGTCGCCCGTGGCCGGCGGTCCTGACGTGAGTAGCCGAAATATGGCACGACTGCCGTGATCCGCGCCGCCGAAGCCCGCCGGCAGGCGTCGACCATCACTAGCAGCTCCATCAAGTGATCGTTGGCCGGCGGACAAGTGGGTTGCAGGATGAACACGTCGCGCCCGCGCACGTTCTCCATGATCTCGACATTGACTTCACCGTCGGAGAAGCGTCCGACCATCGCGCGGCCCAGGGGCGTCATCAGATGGCGTGCGATATCCTGCGCGAGCAGCGGATTGGCATTGCCAGCAAACAGTGCAGGTGTGTCCGAATCGACCAACTCGCGCTCTCCCTAACTAATCAAATGGCTGGGGTGGAAGGATTCGAACCTCCGAATGGCGGGATCAAAACCCGCTGCCTTACCACTTGGCGACACCCCAGCAGCGCAACTTCGCCTGCAGCGGCGACTCGTCGACGCCCCGCGCTACAAAACTGGCCCATTCGTCCGGAACCCGCGCCGCGACCCGTTCGGCGGCGGCGGCCGTCGCGAACTGCGCGAACACGCAGGCCCCGGTGCCCGTAAGACGCGCCGGCGCGAACTGTGCCAGCCAGTCGAGCGCCGCGGCTACCGCAGGGTAGCGGACGCGGACGACGGGCTCGAAATCATTCCTGCCACCCGACGCGAAAAAGCCGGGTATTGTCGTGACCAGGGAATTCCTTGTCAATTCAGGCGTCTGGAAGACTTCCCGGGTGGGCACCGCGATACCTGGATGAATGATCACATACCAGGCAGGCGGCAGCTCGAGAGGCGTGAGCCGATCGCCTATGCCCTGGGCCCAAGCAGAGCGTCCCTTGACGAATACTGGCACGTCGGCGCCTAGATTGGCGCCCAACGTGGCGAGCTCGTCGAGTCCGAGCCCCGTACGCCAGAGCGCATTCAGGGCGATGAGCGTAGTCGCTGCGTTCGAGCTACCGCCGCCCAGGCCGCCGCCCAGCGGGATGCGCTTGCGGACGGTGATGCCGGCCCCCTGCTCCGTGCCGGTTCGAGCCTGCAGCGCGCGCGCAGCCCGGACGACGAGATCGTCCTCCGGCGCGACGCCGCACGCGCCGGACGGCCGCTCGATCCTGCCGTCGTCGCGCAACTCGATCGATATCGTGTCGCACAGATCGAGCAGCTGAAAGACCGTCTGCAGCTCGTGATAGCCGTCGGCTCGTCGCCCCACGATGTGCAACATCAGATTCAGCTTGGCGGGTGCCGGCCAGGCCGATGGCAGCGCGGCAGTCGTCTCACCCATCGTTCAGGGCATCCAGCGATCGATGATGATGCGCACACGGGCGCCTTCGCGCTGCGCGGTTAGCTTGCTCGGGAGCGGCGGCGCCGCCGCATACGCCGAGTATTGCAGCGCCCATTCGTCCTGCTGCATGCCGACGAGACGCGTGGCTTCGCCCACGGTCTCCTCGGCGGGGCTGCCTGGCGCCGGCACGCCTAACAACCAATAACGCAGACTCGCGAGCGGCAGCACGAACCCCAGGCGCCGCTCCATTTCCGCACGCGCCGCGTCGCCGTCGAGATGATCGCCGCGACTCGTGACGACATCGAGCTGCTCGCCGTTCCAGCGCATACGAATGCCGCCGATGCCGAGCGGCCCGTCGATCGCTAGCTCGCTGAGTTCACCCATCTGGCCGAAGCGCAAGCTGCCTGAAAACCCCTGACCGCCCGCGGCAACGGCCACGCGCCCCGTGACGGCGAACTGATCATATTGCTGCAGCCAGGCGCGCCGCTCGGGCCATGAATTGGTTGGTAGCGGCAGGACTTCTACCGACCGCGGCGGCAGCGCAGCACAGGCGCTGACCAGTGCCGCGACCAGTAGTAGCCCGCAGCGCAGCACGGCTCGCATGTCAGATCGTGGTCGCCGATTCCTGCGGCGGCGGTACGGGCTCGGCACCTGTCAGGCGAATGATCGTCGCGCGCAGCACCGCGGCGTCTGGGTTGCGCGCCAGTGCGCGCGCCCAGATGGCGCGTGCCTCGGCCTGCCGGTCGAGCGACCACAGGACCTCACCCCAGTGTGCGGCGATCTCAGCATCGGGAAACACGCGATAGGCACGCTCGAGCAGCGGCAAGGCGTTGGCCGCATCGCCATGCCGAAATCGCACCCACCCCAGACTATCGAGTACTGCCGGATTGTCGGGCGCGGCTGCGAGCGCCTTGGCTATCAGTTGCTCTGCCCGTGGCAACTGCTGGTTGCGATCGGCTAACGAGTAACCATAGGCGTTCATGACGACCGGGTCATCCGGCCGGTCCTTGAGCAACTGCTCCAGCAGCTTGAAGCTGTCGCGACAGTTGCCGGCCTTGTCCAACGCGAGCGCCCGCTGGTAGACGATGCTCGGATGATCGGCGAAACGTGGCTGGGCCGCATCGAGTACCGCCAGCGCCGCCGCACTCTGGCCAACCTCGTCGAGCAGCGATGCCTTGGTCAATTCGATCTCGAGTGCAGCTTCCGGTGTCGCTTTGGCAACGTCATCGAGAAGTTTGAACGCAGCATCACGGTCGCCGCGCTTGAGTAGCAGCCGGGCCGCGCGGGCGCGGACCATGACACCGGCGCCGGCTGCGATCAGGCGCTGATAGCCTTCGAGCGCCACGTCGACGCGATCCTGGCGCTCTGCAATTAGCGACAGGAAATAGAACGCCTCGGGTGCTGCATCCTTGGCCTGCAACAGGTTGCCGAAGCGCTGTCTGGCGCTCTCGAGATCGCCCGCCTGATAGTCGAGCCGTGCGAGCCGCAGTTCCGCTTCAACGGCAGCGATCCCGTCGCTCTGCATCGACACGAGTTCCTGACGAGCTTCTGCCAACCGATCGAGCCGAATCAGTGTGTCGACCACCGCAAAGCGGCGCTCCTGCGGCGCGAGTGCCACGGCTTCGCGCGCCAGCGCAATGGCGTTGACCGACTCACCGCGCATTGCGGTGGTGGTAGCCAGACGGGCACGCGCTTCGCCAGAGGCCGGATCCTCGTCCAGGGCTCGCTGCGCGTAGCTGTGAGCTGCCGCGAAGTCGAAGGCATCGAACGCCAGATCGGCGGCTGCGATCAACAGGTCGTAACTGGCGTCCGCTCGATCAAACACGGGCGTCAGCGCCGTGAACAGCGGCCAGGCGCCAACGTCCTCGCTCGCCTCTGCAATGGCATCGACCACGCCGCGATCACTCGCCAGGCGATGAAACGCCAGCATCGAGTCGCGTGCTTCCGCCGTGCGCCCAAGCTTGATCGCCGCCAGCCCGCGCGCGCGCGCGGCGGCATCGACCTGCGGGTCGAGTTCCTGCCAACGGCGCGCAGCCTTCAGCTCGACCTCGAGCTGACTACATAGCTCACCGACCGTCGTCGCCCGCTGTGCGATCGCCGCATCGCGGCGGCGTTGTGCGAGACGCTGGAACTTCGCGGCCGCGGCGGGGCAGTCGCCTTGCGTGAGCGTCATTTCTGCCAGCGCGAGATCTGGATCTGTGTTCGTGGTTTCCGACAGTGCGACGACGCGCAACGGAGTCAGCGTCAGGCCGATGAGCAGCAGCGTTGCCGGAAGCGAAGGGCGCAGTACATTCATCTGGACACTATAGCCCAAGCGCGACGGCGCCAGACTACAATGCGAGCCGTGAAAGACTCCATCAGAACGCGCCTCGAGAAGATCAGCGACCGGTTCGAGGAAGTGGGCCGGTTGCTCGCCGACCCACAGGTCATCAATGACGCACGACAGTTCCGGGACTTGTCGGTGGAATACGCCCGCCTGACCACGGTTGCCGACGCCTTCACGGCGTACAGGACGCTGGAGCGGGACCTCGCGGCCGCCCAGGAACTCGAGCACGACAGCGATGCCGAGATGCGCGCGATGGGTGCCGAAGAAGCGGCCCGGGTCACGAACGAACTCACCGCGCAGAATCTCGAGCTACAGAAGCTGCTGGTGCCGCGCGATCCACGAGACGACAGCAACATATTCCTGGAAGTGCGCGCCGGCACCGGTGGCGACGAAGCAGCCATCTTCGCCGGTGATTTGTTTCGGATGTACGCAAGATTTGCGGAGGCGCGCGGCTTTCAGGTCGAAGTTCTGTCAGAGAATCGCGGTGAGCACGGCGGCTACAAAGAGATCATTGCGCGGATCGCCGGCACCGGTGCATTCGCCCAGCTGAAATTCGAATCCGGCACGCATCGCGTCCAACGGGTACCAGCCACCGAAGCGCAGGGACGTATTCACACGTCCGCATGCACGGTCGCGATCCTGCCGGAGCTCGAGGAGCGCGAGCAAATAGAACTCAACCCGGCGGAATTGCGGGTGGACACGTTTCGCGCGTCCGGCGCTGGCGGGCAGCACGTCAACAAGACCGACTCGGCCATTCGCATCACGCACCTGCCCACGGGCATCGTGGTGGAATGTCAGGATGAACGGTCGCAGCACAAGAATCGTTCGCGTGCCATGGCGCTGCTGAAAGCCCGACTGGTGGCGGCCGAACGCGAGCAGCGCGACGCCGCCGAGGCAGCGGAGCGCAAGTCGCAGGTCGGCAGCGGCGATCGCTCGGAGCGGATCCGCACTTACAACTTTCCACAGGGACGGGTAACGGATCACCGCATCAATCTGACGCTCTACAAGCTGGCCGACGTGATGCAGGGCAAACTGGATGAACTGATCGGCGCCCTGCAGCAGGAGCATCAGGCCGAACTGCTCGCTGACGAGGAGCGCCGCGGCGCCTGAGTATGGCTACGAGCGTCCTGCCTGTCGACGACTGGGCCGCTGCGCCGGAACTGCGCATCGACACGGCGACCGGCGTCGCCGTGCATCTGCCACTCGCAGGCCCCGGTGCACGTTCGTTCGCCTTCCTGCTGGACTGGATCATCCGCTCGAGCACCGCCGCGGGCTGGTATTTGTTAGCCGCCTGGGGAATGAACGGTCGCGTCACGCTCGGCATCCCGGACGACGCCGAGACGCTGTGGTACATGCTCGTGGCATTGCCTGCGTCTACGATCTATTTTCTGTACCACATCGTGCTCGAAGTGGCGTTGCGAGGCCGCACGCCCGGCAAGCGTATGGCCGGCGTTCGGGTGCTTGGCGCCGACGGCCGTACTGCCAGTGTGGGCGCGCTGCTGTTGCGCAATGTTTTTCGACTGGTGGACGCGATGCCGTTCGCATACGTCGTCGGGCTGGCATTCGTCTTTGGCACACGCCGCCATGTTCGCGTTGGCGACCTCGCCGCGGGCACGGTGCTCGTGTACGACTGTATCGATAGCCACGCCGCCGCAGCGCCAACTGCGAGCGACACACTGGAGGCAGCGCTGGCACCACTGACAGAGTATCGTGCGTTGGCGCGCGAGGTGGCGATTGCACGCCGGACACGATCTTTGTCGGCCCGCGCGCCGCTCGAGGCTCGCTACGGCGAGCTGCACGCAATGGTCGAAGCGAACTCCCTGCACTTGGGGTACGGTCTCTGGAGCCTGTTCCGCGATCAACTGCCGGCTGCACTGTACGCGATGCGCACGCATCTGCTCTGGTCGACGCTATGGTTCCTGCTGTGCGTGTTCGCCGGCGGTTGGCTGGTGAGCAGCTACCCCGATCTGATCGCACTGTTCGCGTCCCCTGACATGATTGCGACAGTCGAGCGCGGTGAACTTTGGACTGACAGCCTCCTGAACGTCACACCTTCGTCGGTGCTGTCGATCGACCTGCTCACCAACAACATCGTGGTAGCGCTGTTTGCGTTCGTATCGGGATTTCTGTTCGGACTCGGCACGCTGTACATCATCGGCACGAATGGCCTGCTGATCGGCGCACTATTCGCGTTTGCGGCACATCATGGGCTCGATGAACGGCTGTTCCAGTTCATAATCGCCCACGGACCGGTGGAACTGGCCTGCATCTGCATCGCCGGCGCCGCGGGCGCTTACGCCGGTGAAGCACTGTTTCGCAGCAACGCCGGCGAGCGAGCCATCGCATTCGCGGCTGCCAGCAAGCAAGGTGGCAAGGTATTGTTGGCCGTGAGCGTCCTGCTGCTCGGCTGCGGTTTCATCGAAGGCTATATCTCACCGGACCTCGACATACCCCTGTGGCCGCGAGTCGTGATCGGTGTCGGCTATTTCCTGTTCATGATCGCGCTGTTGAGTGGCGCGCTGTTCGGCCGCAGCCGCAGCCGTACCCCGATCGTTATCTAACTAGTTCATGCCGTTCAGACCCGCCGCTGGCGCCGCCGCTGGCGATAGGCACTGAGCACCGCCTGCTCCAGATGCCGCTCTTCCGCGATCACCACGGCAGCACCGGCACCAGCCAGTACGCCGGTCTGCCGAGCGATGCGGTCCGATTCCGCCCGAGCTGCCAGCGCGATCCAGGGATCGCGCCAGTTCTGTGCGGGTCGCTCGGCAAGTGCCAACAAGGCTGAGCTGTCGAGTCCGGCACAGATCACGACGTGGCGCGGCAGCAGCAGCGCTGTCGCCGCCTGCAGCGCGCCGATCATCAGCGGGTCGCCGAGATCGGTGAGCCATACGACCAGGCTGCGCGACCGCAGCATCTGTAGGACTGCTTGCGCGGCCACGGCCGGCTGCGACTCGGTTCGCTCGCTGACCAGTTGCTCCAGCGTATCGCGCACCCGGCGCACGCCGACGAGCCCGCGCCCCGGCGGACAACGCGCCAGCACACGGTCTGCGTACGCGACCAGCCCGACCCGGTCGTCGAGGCGCGCGGCGTGCTCCGCGAAGCGTGCTGCGATATTGGCGTAGACACCTAGTCGATCGAGTTCGCCGACCCGCATTTTCGACATCCGGCCCGCATCGACGACGACGACGATTTCGAGATGCTGATCTTCACTCATGTCGCGTGCGATCAACGCACGCGCACGCGCGCTCGCCTTCCAGTCGATGCGCGACAGCGGATCGCCGGGAACGTAATCGCGCAGCTGGAACAGCTCGCGGCCATGACCCGGCGCCGCCCGCACCGCGTCGCCGCGGACATCGCCGGCGGTCCGGGCGCGTACGCCGTACAGCGAATCGGGAGCGACATTGAACGACACCGGCAGCGGCAGGGTCCGCGACCACCATGCCAAACCCAGTCGCCCGAGCACGCGCGCAGGCAACGGCTCGCACGCGGCAGGCCCCAGGCGCACGGGCCGCACGCGCCAGCGCTCGCTCGCCTCCGCCGACGCTGGAATTTTCCGGTCCGTTACCTTTGCGTCGCCGGCCAGTGCTGCTGGCAGCAACCGCGCATACTGAACTGTCAGCGTGCGCGGCAAGTCGTGCCGCAAACTGAAGCTGGCGGTGGTTACACGGCCTAACAGCAAGCGCTGCTCGAAGCGGATCTCGGCCAGGATCTGCACGTGCGGTGTCAACCAGGCTTCGATTGCGAGGCCGGCACAGAGCAACGCAGCAGGCCAACACCAGGCCCATTCCATGCCGGGATCGCCGGACCAGGCGCCCGTGATTGCCAGCACTGCCGTCAACGCGATCAGGAAATAGCCACGCTCAGCGAGGTGCATGCCAGAATCCTTAGTCTAGCGCGGCACTGGCACCCGACCGAGTATCGACTCGACCAGTGCGGTATCGGTATCGCCCTCGACACTGGCCTGGGGCGAGAGCGACAGGCGATGTGGCATCACCCAGCGCGCCACGTCTTTCACATCGTCGGGCGATACGTGCTCACTGCCGCGTAGACCTGCAACGACGCGCGCGGTACGCACCAGTGCCAACGCGCCACGTGTCGACAATCCGAGGGAAATGCGCGGATGCTCGCGCGTCGCCTGCGCAAGTTCGAGGACGTAGCCCAGCAACGCTTCGGAGACGTGGACTGCCACAGCCCGCGCGCGCGCCGCAGTCAACAACGCCGGTTCGACTACCGCGAGGTCAGCCGGTATTTGTGGAGCACCGCCCAGATCGGCGCCATAACGTGACAGGATCTGGCGCTCGACTGATGCATCCGGATAATGCAGATCGAGCCGTAGCATGAAGCGGTCGAGCTGTGACTCGGGCAATGGATACGTGCCTTCGAATTCATGCGGATTCTGGGTTGCCACCACGAGAAAATCGGCCGGCAGCGGCCACACTTCCCGTTCCGTGCTCACTTGCCGTTCTTCCATCGCCTCGAGCAGGGCCGACTGCGTCTTGGGTCCGGCACGATTGATTTCATCTACCAACAACACGTCTGCGAACAGCGGACCTCGACGAAACTCGAAGCCTCGCTTGGCCTCGTCATAGACATGCACGCCGATGATGTCGCTGGGCATCAGATCGGCGGTGCCCTGGATCCGCTCGAAGTCGCCGCCCAACACGCGCGCAAATGTCTTGGCCAGCAACGTCTTGCCGAGGCCTGGCGGGCCCTGGATCAGCACGTGGCCGCGGGCGATGAGCGCGACGACCAAAGCCCGCACCGCCGTCTCCGACCCGACCATGACACGCGCCAGCTCGCGCTGGATAGCCTGTTCGAACTTCACGATGTCGTCATTCATGATGCAACTGCCTGTCGATGCGCAAAATCAGATTGTGGACCTCACGCAGCGGCACGCGGCGCCCGGCCAGAGTGGCGTGATACCAGCGCTCGAGCTGGTGGAGATCGTGGCGAGAAATGCTGGCTTGAGTTTCGAGCCAGCGCCACACCGCACGTGGCTCAGCAGCGATCGGTCGCACCGTCGCACTGCTGCGCACTGCGAGGCGGCGAAAGAACTGCTCGTAGATAAAACGCGCGCCGGCGGCCGGTCGCAAGCGCCCCGCGAGCATGCCGCCTGCTGCTGCGATCAGCTCTGTCGTGCCTGGCGCCGCTGGCGCGCCGCGCGGCACGGACAGACGCGTACCGCCGATCACCCATACCAGCCAAACCAGCACCAGCACTGCGAATGTCACGTGCAACCTCGAATCGCGCCAGAACTGCCCGGCGTCGTATGTCAAAGAAGCGCCCTGCCGCAGATCATCGAACACCACTGTGCCATTCGCAGCCACGCTGTAAGCCACCGTATTGGCTAACAATTTGGCATTGTCCGCCCGGCTGAGTGCACCGTTGGCGAACAATCCCGCCACTGTCGCGACGATGATGCGGCCGCGGCCCAGGGGCCGCACGAACAGCACGCCCTCTCCGCTTCGCTGTTCGGTTGCCAGCGCGAAAGCAAACGACTCGTACGGCGTCCGCAACAGCCAGGGCCTCGCCGGCGCCGTCGACAGCACCTCGAGTGAGCGCACTTGTTCCATCAGCGGATGGCTGCCTCGAGTTCGCGCGACGATGCGAACGTTCTCCCGGCGAGTCAGCGCGGCGAGCGTTTCCTGCAGATCATCCGCAGACGACTCTGTGCTCGGCAAAGACGCATCCGTGCCCGCTCGAGCGCCCTGCAAACGCTCACTACGTGCCGCCGGCGACTCGAACTCCAATCCCGACAACGATTCCAGCTCGGCGAGCACCGCGCTCGTGCGTCCCGCGGACCACGGCGGCGTGTCGGTCAGGGCAGCTAACAACAAGAGCGTGTTGCCGCTGCGCACCCACTGATCGAGTGGCACGAATTCCTCGGCGTGGAAACGCTCGACGCCGGGCAAAGTGACCACCAAGAGATTGCCAGCGGACGCCGGGCTCATCGCAGCCAGGCTATCGTAACGGCTACGCATCGAACGCACCTCGATGCCCTGCTGCGCGAGCCAGGCGCGCGCACCGGCGTAACCGTTGGCGTCAGTCGTATCGGTGGTGGGGCGGGTGACACCATCCTGCAGGCCGGCGGGTGAACCGATGAACAATATGTAGAACAGCGCCAGCGCGCCGACCGCGAACAGCAGGGCGAGCGCGCGCTGCCTCATGTCGAGGGCAGCGCCGAGGGTTGTGCCAGAGACTCGAGCACTTGTCGTCCGGCCCGCTCGGCGGCATCGAGCGTCTCGGGAGCGGGCAGCTCCTTGGCGAACAGGACTTGCTCCGCGGTGTGCCCAAGCTTCAGCAGTTGCGATGCGGGCAGCACTGGCTCACGATTGATCACTGCCTGTATCTCCCGGATCGTCAACGACCGCCACGGCACACGGCCGCGCAGGACGACGAGACGGTCGACCACGAGTTGCAGCAACGCACCGGGACGATCGGGCAATGGCAGACGGGCGACATCGCCCAGCGCGCCAGCCTGCCGCGCGCCACGGACCGGGACACCTTGCGCAGTGGCGCGCCGCCGGCGACTCGTCAACAGACCAGCCGCGTGCAGCTCGCCAGCAATGATGAATATCACGAAGCCAAACAACACTAGGTAGCCCAGGGTCGTCAGCGCACGCGACAGAGCCTCGGAGAACTTGAAGCTGCCGGAAAATCTCGCCAGCCAGTCGGTATCGTTCGCTTCATCAGCACCGAACAACTGCCCGAGCCAGCGCTTGAATCGTTGCCAACGTCCGAGCGACTCGTCCGCCCCCGAGTCGAACGGACCGAGTGCGGCTGCGAGCGCGCCAAGATCGGGCTTGCTGCGTATCGGCGCGCCAGCCTCAGCGTCGCGCGCCAGCACTGCCAGCGCCGCAAGACTGCCAACCGACAAAGAATCACTGCGGGCCTGCCACGCCGGCGGCAGCAGCGCTTGCCAGGATGCCGCCGCGATCAAGTCTGGAAGTTTCGGGCAACGTTGAACGATCCGCGCGTAGCCCACATCCACGATCGGATCGAGGCGTGCCTGACAACGACCCAGCTCCGCCAACACAGATTCGTCTGCCTTGCTGCCAGCCGCAATTGGCAGCGCCATCGCAGACACCAGCAGCCACATCACGACGGCACGCGGGCTCATTATTCGGCCACTGACAAGTCCATGCGCCGGCGCTTGAAGTCCTGCAGCACAACGAGCGCGAGGGCGGTGGCAAATGGCGTGCCGATGGCACCGGCGACAACGGCGACGACCGCCTGCAGCGCGCCAATGACCGCGATGTCACCGAGACCAAGCAACGGTGCGACGACTGCCGAGAGCATGGCGAGCATGAAAAAGAACACCAGCAGAACGGTCAATGCGACGATCACGATAGCGGTCAGGCGCCACAGATTGCCCCGCACGAGTAGGTAGCTGCTTCGCAGCGCCGCCACCAGTTGCAAACCATCACACCAGTAGAGCGGTACCGCCAGCGCCAGGCGGCCGAACAACCACCACGCTGTCAGAGTAATCACTATCAAGACAAAGGGTGAGGACACGCCCACCAAGGTCAGCAACAACGGCGCTAGCAACAGCGCCGATACGATGATCGATATGACGACGGCGCCCGGCACGCGCGCCAACGTCGCCAGCAAGAGCGGGCCAAGTGCATTCTCGGCCGCGCGCCCCGCGGTAGACTGACGCAGCAGCATTGCACCGGCCATCCAGGCTCCGACCGCTGCGACGAGCCCGTAAATCAGCCACCATAGTGGCCCCTTCTGTGCGAGCGACACACTGAGCGAACCCTGTAGTGAGTCGTAGAAGGCGGGCAACTGGGAGGCGATGACCAGGGGCGCCGACAGTGGCAGGGAACGCAGCAAAGACGCGCGGAACAATCGGACACCGGCATCCAGCACTTCGCCAATCAGCAACGGTCGCGACAATGGGGTGGAGTTCTGCAACATCTCTGCCTGTGACTGTAGCAGAGGGCATTATCATGTGCCGCATGAGCAGACCTCTGAACGACGTCGCCGACGCAGAGCCAACGCGCCTGGCTTTGCTGCAGCTGGCGAGTGCGCGGACGCCGGCGCTCAGCGCCTGCGGCCCCGTCGATGCCGAGCTGTTGCTGGCGCATATCCTGATGCTCAGTCGAACGGACTTGCGCCTCGATCCGCATCGACCAGTACCAGCGCGCGAGCGTGATGAATTTCTGCGCCTGCTGGATCGACGTCTGGCCGGCGAACCGTTGGCGTACATCACAGGTCAGCGCGAGTTCTGGTCGCTCATGCTCGAGGTAACGCCTGCGGTGCTGGTGCCGCGCCCTGAAACGGAATTACTCGTCGAGCGTGCCCTCGAACTGTGCCAACTTGCGGGCGCGCATATGGCGGACCTGGGAACAGGCTCCGGTGCCATCGCGCTGGCTGTCGCCAGTGAACGACCGACTTGGAACGTGGTGGGCGTCGATTGCTCGGCGGCTGCATTGCGGGTCGCCCGGCGCAATGCGGCGAACCTGCATTTGACTGAAATCGATTGGCGACTGGGCGACTGGTTCGAGCCGTTAGTCGGTCAGCGTTTCGATCTGATACTCAGCAACCCTCCCTACGTCTGCGACGATGACGCTGCGCTGTCAAGTGACGGCGTGTGCTGCGAACCCAGGCTGGCACTGGTCGCCGGCCGCGATGGCTTCGACGCACTGCGTGTCATCTGCGCGCAGGCGCCACAGTACTTGCGGCCCAAGGGAGCACTGGCCTTGGAACACGGCAGCGCGCAAGGCGATGAACTGCGCAAACTACTTGTCGCCCATGGTTTCGTTCACGTACGCTCGCACCCTGATCTCGCAGGCCTCGAGCGCGTTACGGAAGCCATCTGGCCCGGTTGATGCCGCCGAAGCAGCGGGCGCTATGCCAGCAATTCAAGGATTTCATACTCATGGTTCGATTCGAGACTACGCTGGGCGCCTTCGTGGTGGAGCTTTTTCCTACGGAAGCACCCGTGTCGGCTGCCAATTTCCTGCAATACGTGGATGACGGATTTTTCGACGGCACCATCTTTCATCGGGTCATTCCAGGATTTGTCATTCAGGGCGGCGGCATGCAGCCGGGCCTGAAGCAGAAAGCCACCCGTCCGCCTATCAAGAATGAAGCGAAGAACGGCCTGAAGAATCTGCGCGGTACGCTCTCGATGGCGCGTACCAACGTGGTTGACAGCGCCACATCACAATTCTTCGTGAGCCTGGCAGACAACGACTTTCTCGATCATCAGGGCGAGCGCAACTACGGCTACGCCGTGTTTGGCCGCGTAACGGAAGGTATGGATGTCATCGATGCGATCGCAGCGGTGAGTACCGGCACTGCACGCGGCCATGAGAACGTACCGCTCGAGGACGTGGTGGTGACGAGCGCTCGCCGCACAACCGCCTGAGCTGCACGTGGCGAAACGCAGTCGGCGCGCTCGCCTGCTCCGCTTCGCCGCGCTCGTCGCGGGCCTGCTCCTGCTCGCGACAGTACTGCCCGTGCTGATGCTGCGTTGGATCGACCCCTGGACCAGTGCTTTCATGCTGGATGCGCGTTTCGACGCAGCCCGGGCCAAACACCGGGACTATGCCACTCATTATGAGTGGGTGTCGCTCGAGCAAATCGCGCCGCATGCAGCCTTGGCTGTCATCGCCGCCGAAGATCAGCAGTTCCCCTTTCACACCGGGTTCGATCTCAAGTCGATCCGCAAGGCCATCCAGACCAACACCACGAGCAAACACGTGCGCGGTGCGAGCACCATCACCCAGCAGGTCGCCAAGAATCTGTTTCTGTGGTCCGGCCGCAGTTACGTACGCAAAGGCCTGGAGGCCTACTTCACTCTATTGATCGAATGGCTGTGGCCGAAGGAACGGATACTCGAGATCTACCTCAACATCGCCGAGTTCGGCCGCGGCGTGTACGGTGTGGAAGCGGCGGCACAACGGTTTTTTCGCAAGCCCGCCGGGAGACTCTCGGCCACTGAAAGCGCCACGCTCGCCGCCGTGCTGCCCAACCCGCGCGTGCTCAAGGTCGAGCGGCCGTCGCCCTATGTTCTGCAGCGGCGACGCTGGATCCTGCAGCAAATGCGCGCCCTCGGCGGTCGCAGCTACCTCGAGCAGCTCGATGCTGGCGCCGACTGAACGGCAGTTGATCTGAGATGGATGCCGTCAGACGACATCTGGCGCGCGTATTCAGCCTGTCGCCGCTGCTGCTCGCAGCGACCTTTGCGGGATTGTTTGCGCTGGCGCGCGCCGCCGGCATGTTCGGCTGGTGGCTCGGCATTCTCCTGCTGTTCTGGTTCATCAAGTACCTCTACGTGCTCATCGACGACGTCGCGCACGGCGGCGACGACGCGCCGGTTCTATCGATGGAAATGATCGCGCCACTGTCCGATTTCCGCGCCGTCGGGCAGATAGCCATCCTGGTGGCCCTGGGCTACGGCAGCCAGTCACTGAGCGGCGTGCTCGGTAGCGCTGGCGTCCAGGCGCTGCAGCTCGCCTTGCTGGCGCTGCTGCCGGCCTCGGTGGCGATCATGGCGATCGAGCGCAATCTGCTGCGAGCACTGAACCCCGTCGCGATCACACGCGTGATCGCGGGTCTCGGCGGTTGGTACCTTACGCTACTCGCCGCCATGCTGCTGCTCGCTGCATTGACGACCCGGGCTGTCGACTCGATCGGGCTGGCGATGCTGCAAACGTTCGTGGAGCTGTTGCTGTGGCTGCTGTTCGCCTCGCTGTTGGGCGGTGCGTTGTACGAACGTCGTTTGACGCTCGGGATCGATGCCCGGCACACGCCAGAGCACCGGCTCGCACGCGAACATCGCGAACGCGACCATGAACGCGCGCGCTTTCTCGACGAAGTTTTTGCGATGGCCCGCAACGGCGCCCACGACAATGCCTGGCGAGCCATCGAACTACGTCTCGACGCTCGCGCACACAGCGATGCGGAGTACGACTGGCTGCTGGAGGCCTTGCAACGCCTCACCGACAGTCGCCACCTCCATCGATTGCGCAATCGATACTTGACGCGCCTCGTGCAGCGGCGGCGTAGCAGTGTAGCCCTGAATCTGCTGGAAAGAATCTGGCGCAGCGACGCTGACTACCAACCCGACGACGCGGCCGCAGTGCTCACACTGGCGCGCCTGGCCGTGGATGCCGGCGCTCCGGCGGACGCACGCCGCTTGCTCAGCGGCTTCGACCGTCGCTTTCCCGCCCATCCAGCACGCGAACTGGCAGCGCGACTGCTCGAGCAAGTGTCACGGCAGGTAGACTAGGCCACCGCCACGGTCGGCTCGTAGCCCAGATTCGGGGCCAGCCAGCGTTCGGCTTCCGCTAGCGTCATACCCTTGCGGCGCGCATAGTCTTCGACTTGATCGCGCGCGATCTTGCCCAGCACGAGATAATGCGATGCGGGGTGCGCGAGATACCAGCCGCTGACCGCAGCCGTCGGGTACATCGCATAGGACTCCGTCAACTTGATACCCACGCGCTGCTCGACATCCAGCAACTGCCACAACTTGGCCTTCTCGGTGTGATCCGGACAGGCCGGATAGCCCGGCGCCGGCCGGATACCGCGGTACTGCTCGCGGATCAGTTGCTCGTTCGACAGCGCTTCGTCGGGCGCATAGCCCCAGAACTCGCGTCGGACGCGTTCGTGGAAATGTTCGGCAGCGGCTTCGGCGAAGCGATCCGCCAGCGCCTTCAGCATGATGCTCGAGTAGTCATCGTGGGTACGCTCGAAGCGCTGCACGTGTTCGTCGATGCCGTGACCAGCCGTCACAGCAAATGCGCCGATGTAGTCGATCTTGCCCGACCTGCGCGGCGCGACGAAATCGGCCAGGCATTCGTGTGACTGGCCCGCCGGCTTGCCCTTTTGTTGGCGCAGATGGCACAGCCGCGTCAGCACCTTGGCGCGCGATTCATCGGCGTAGACTTCGATGTCCTCCCCGACCGAATTGGCTGGGAACAAGCCGACCACAGCTCGCACTGTCAGCCATTTCTCCGCTAACAAGACCTTCAGCATGCGTCGCGCGTCAGCGTATAGATTGCTCGCCGCTTCGCCCACCACCGGATCGGTGAGAACTCCCGGAAACTTGCCGGCGAATTCCCAGGCATTGAAGAACGGCATCCAGTCGACGTATTCCAGCAGTGTGGCGAGCGAATAGTCATCGAACACCTGAATACCGGGATTGCTGGGCACCGGCGGTGTGTAAGCCGCCCAGTCGATCGCTGGCGCGTTGGCGCGCGCGTCGGCGAGCGACATCTGCGGCACCTTGACGGTCTTGCCGGCGTGCTGTTCGCGGCGCCGCGCATGCTCCGTCTGGATAGACGCCAGGTAGTCGTCACGCTGCTCCGGCGTGATCAACGACTGACAAACACCGACAGAGCGGGATGCGTCCTTGACGTAGATGACTGGCTCGTTCCGTTGCGGCGCAATCTTGACCGAGGTATGCGCGGGTGAGGTCGTGGCGCCGCCGATCAGTAGCGGCTGCGTCATGCCGAGGCGCTTCATCTCACTCGCCACGTGCACCATCTCATCGAGCGACGGCGTGATCAGGCCGGAGAGACCGATCAGATCAGCGTTCTCGCGCCGTGCCGTCTCGAGAATGCGGTCGCAGGAAACCATTACGCCCAGATCGATGATCTCGAAGTTGTTACATTGCAGCACGACACCGACGATGTTCTTGCCGATGTCGTGCACGTCACCCTTGACGGTAGCCATGACGACCTTGCCGTTGCTGCGCGAAACACCACCTTGTTCCTTTTCGATGAATGGGATCAGGTGTGCTACCGCCCGCTTCATGACGCGCGCGCTCTTGACCACCTGCGGCAGGAACATCTTGCCGGCGCCGAACAGATCGCCGACGACGTTCATGCCAGCCATCAGCGGACCTTCGATAACGTCGAGTGGTCGTACTGCCGCCAGCCGCGCAGCTTCAGTGTCTTCCACCACGAACTCGTCGATACCCTTGACGAGCGCGTGCTCGAGCCGCTTCTCCACCGGCCAAGCGCGCCATTCGATGTCGTCACGCCGCTTCGCTCCGCTCTCGCCCTTGAAGTGTGCGGCGAGCTCCAGCAGCCGCTCCGTGGCGTCTGGCCGACGATTGAGAATGACGTCTTCCACGGCTGCGCGCAGCTCCGGCTCGATCTCCTCATAGATACCAAGCTGGCCGGCATTGACGATACCCATCGTCAATCCGGCGCGGATCGCATGGTAGAGAAACACCGTGTGCATCGCTTCGCGCACGGGATCGTTGCCGCGGAACGAGAACGACACGTTGCTGACGCCGCCAGATACCAGTGCATGAGGCAGGCTGCGCTTGATCTCGCGTGTCGCTTCGATGAAATCCACCGAGTAGTTGTTATGTTCCTCGATACCGGTCGCGACGGCGAAGATATTGGGATCGAAGATGATGTCTTCCGGCGGAAACCCCGCTCGCTCCACCAGCAGTCGGTAGGAGCGCGTGCAGATGCCGATCTTGCGCGCGATCGTATCGGCCTGGCCCTGCTCATCGAACGCCATCACCACCACTGCCGCGCCGTAGCGACGTACCAACCGGGCAGACTGCAGGAACGCCGCCTCGCCTTCCTTGAGGCTGATCGAGTTGACGATCGCCTTGCCCTGCACACACTTGAGGCCCGCCTCGATCACCGACCACTTGGAGGAATCGATCATCACGGGCACACGAGTCACATCCGGTTCGGATGCGATCAGATTGAGAAACCGTACCATCGCGGCTTCTGAATCCAGCATGCCCTCGTCCATGTTGATGTCGATGATCTGTGCGCCGCTCGCCACCTGCTGGCGGGCAATGTCGAGCGCCGCGTTGTAGTCGTTCGCTTCGATCAGCTTGCGGAACTTGGCCGAGCCCGTGACGTTGGTGCGCTCTCCGACGTTGACGAACAAGGAGTCGGCGCTGATGTTGAGTGGCTCCAGGCCCGCCAACCGGCACTGACGCCCAATCTTCGGCAGCTTGCGCGGCGCCATGTCGCGCACCGCGGCGGCAATCGCGCGGATATGATCCGGGGTCGTGCCGCAGCAGCCGCCCACGATGTTCAGCAGCCCCGACGCGGCAAACTCCCGCAGGATCTCGGCGGTCTCCGCCGGGGTTTCATCGTACTCGCCGAAGGCATTCGGCAGTCCAGCATTCGGATAGGCGGCGACATGAATATCGGCGATCCGCGCCAGCTCCTGCACGTAGGGCCGCAGCTGCCGCGCGCCCAGTGCACAGTTGAGTCCGATTGCCAGCAACTCGCCGTGACGGATCGAATTCCAGAAGGCTTCGGTGGTTTGCCCCGACAGGGTTCGCCCCGAGGCATCGGTGATCGTGCCGGACACGATGACCGGCAGCGACCGCCCCAGCTCGTCGAACACGCTCTGCACCGCGAACAAGGCAGCCTTGGCATTCAGCGTATCGAAAACGGTCTCGATCAGCATGATATCGGCGCCACCGGCGATCAGCCCACGGGCGGCTTCCGAGTAGGCCACGACCAGTTCGTCGAACGACACATTGCGGAAGCCCGGATCATTCACGTCCGGCGACAAAGACGCCGTGCGATTCGTCGGTCCCAGCGCGCCTGCCACGAATGCCGGGCGACCGTTGTCCCGCTCGAACCTGTCGCAGACCTCGCGCGCGAGCCGCGCCGACTCGCGGTTCATCTCTTCCGCCAACGACTGCAGTCCGTAGTCGGCCTGCGCGATGGACGTCGAACTGAAGGTGTTCGTTTCGATGATGTCCGCACCAGCGCTGAGGTACTCGCGATGAATGCCGGCGACGAGCTCGGGCTGGGTGAGCGAGAGAATGTCGTTGTTGCCCTTGAGATCGCGCTCGGTGTTGGCGAGCCGCGTACCGCGAAACTGCTCTTCGCTCAACTTGTGCCGCTGGATCATCGTGCCCATCGCGCCGTCGAGCACCATGATGCGTTCGCCGAGCGCTGCGAGGAGCTGCGCGCGTCGGGCGTTGGTTTGGTCTACTCGCGCAGTCATGCTCTCACTCCAGCTTGCGTCGTGCCGGGCGCGGCCCGCACGCCGATCGCGTGGCAGATCGCGTAGGTGAGCTCAGCCCGGTTCAGGGTGTAGAAATGGAACTCGGAGACGCCATGGCGTCGCAATCGCGACACTTGCTCGATTGCCACATTGGCCGCGATCAGCCGTCGCGTCTCCGCGTCGTCGTCCAGCCCGGCGAATCGATCCTGCAGCCACTCCGGTATCGACGCGCCGCACATCGCGGCGAATCGCAGTACTTGCGGAAAGCGCGTGATCGGCAGGATGCCAGGCACGATGCTGGCCTGAATGCCGGCCGCGGCCGCTCGATCGCGAAAGCGCAGATAGGCATCGGTATCGTAGAAGAACTGGGTGATCGCGCGTGTGGCGCCCGCATCGAGCTTGCGTTTCAGATTATCGAAATCGGCGTCGCTGGACGAAGCTTCCGGGTGCGTCTCGGGATAGGCGGCGACCGAGATATCGAAATTCGCAACCGAGCGCAGCCCCGCTACCAGATCCGCCGCATAGGCGAAGCCATCCGGATGCGGTTGGTAGCGCGTCGAGCCCTTCGGCGGATCACCGCGCAGCGCGACGATGTGGCGGATCCCTTCGTTCCAGTAGTCGCGCGCAATCTCGAGAATCTCCTCGCGTGACGCACCCACGCAAGTGAGATGCGGTGCACCCGTCAAGTGCGTCTCGCGCTGCACTCGCGTGACGACATTGTGGGTCCGGGTACGGGTCGAACCATCCGCGCCGTACGTGACAGATACGAAGCGTGGCGCCAACGGCGCCAAGCGCTGCACCGACTGCCAGAGCGTGGCTTCCATAGCGCCGTCCGCGGGCGGGAAGAACTCGAATGACACCTGGACGGGCACGTTTGCTGCTGGCATGGGCTGACTCTTTATTGTCGTTAGTTCAATGTCGATCAGGCGACCCGGGTGGCGGACGGGCGGAACACCGCGGTCGCCGCGAGTACGTGGTGCCCGTCGGCTTCGATGGGCTGCAAGTGATTGCAGGCAAAACCCTGCTCCGACAACAGGCGGCGCAGGCGCATCAGCGGATGCTCACGTCCGCTGCCCAGGTCGAGGGCGTCGTAGGCAGTAAACAGCCAGACCATCGCGCCGGCAGCGAGTCGTCGGGATGCAAATTCGATGCGCGCGGCGATTGAGCCCTCGATTCCGCCAGGGGCATCACTCACGAGCTCACTGTAGTCGAGCACAGCCGCGTCGTAGCGTGACTCGGCTGTCGCCAGACCTGCGGTCAACACAGCCGCATTGTCGACGCCGCGCCGCGTGAATGCTGACCGCAGTTTCGCGGCGCTCGCTGCATCGCGCACGAGCACGTCCACGCTCTGCGCCAAGCCCGCGGCGGCAGTGAGCAGATTCATGCGGACCGAATCCACCAGGCAGCGAGCCGTATCGGCGCTAGTGCCCGCCGGTCTTCGCAGAAACTCGACCAGCGCGCGATCCATGCGTGTCGCGCCAGCCGCGGATGCACGGGCGACGCCATTTTCAATGGTTGGTGGCGACCAGCGCTCGGCAGCCTCTCGGTCGGCACGTAGTCGGGTGTCGCTCGGATCGAGCGTCGCCAGCAATGCCCGAACCCACAGCTGGCTGGCGCGCTCTGCGGTCAGCCGGTATTCCATGCGCTTCCCCCGGCGCTTCTTGACGAGCACGCCCGCCGCCAACAGCGCCTTCAGATGATGGCTGACCAATGGATCGCTTTGCCCGACAATGGCCGCTAATTCCGCGACATTGAACGGCTTTTCAGCACACAGCGCCAACAGACGCAGTCGGGTCGGATCGGCTGCTACGCGTGCCAAGCTTACAAGTTCTTCAACCGAAAACATTACATTAAATGGCTGTTTAATCCTTTAATGTTTGAACTATAGCACAGGCCGCAAAGACATGCAGCGCCGGCGCGCGCTACGGTGCGCCGATCGCGCCGAGACAGTCGAACCGTCAAAATCGAACAGCCAAGCGAAGCTCGAGGAACCGCCAGCCACCGTGAAATACCACCAGCTCGAGCGCCTGATCATTGTCATGTGGACCCTTGCTGCGGCGACTGGCGCTGCGGCAGGTGATGCTAGCTCTGCAGTGGATGCGGCACGCGCCGCCGCCACTACAACGACTGCTACGCCCGCCAGCACCCTGCGCCACGACTATTTCTTGTTAGGCAGTGGCAGCTTGCGTGCGACGGATGGCCTGTCGGATCTGTCACAGCAGGAATCCACCAGTCTCCTGGCGCTCGACATCCTGGCTGATCTGAGTTACCGCGAGATTCGGCTGTTAGGCGAGTACGTGATCACGAGTGACGAGACCGAGCTCGAACGATTGCAGCTGGGCTGGGAACCGAACGAAAACCTGTTGCTATGGCTGGGGCGGTATCACCAGCCCAGCAGCTACTGGAATCAACGCTATCACCATGGGCAGTATTTGCAGACGGCAGTCACCAAGCCCCGCATCGAAGAGTGGGAGGATACGCGCGGGCTGTTACCCCAGCACATGGTCGGAATGCTGCTGGAGTCGACCTGGCAACTGGAACAGCGCGGCGCCGTCGATGTCACGCTGGGTCTCGGCATCGCACCGGCGCTCGGTCTCGACGGGCTCGACCCATACTCATTGCTGCACCATCACGACGCGCCATCGACGGGTGCCTACAACTTCCGCATCGACTACCGTCCGATGGGGGGCTCGAACGGAGAGCTCGAGAATTCAGTCGGACTGCTCTTGTCGCACAATGAGATCGAGCTCACCGCTGCAAGGCGTCAACTGTCGCCAGCCAACTTTTCACACATCGACCAAAATATTCTGGGCGCATATGTCGACTGGCGTTTCGGCAGTTGGCGAACAATCGGCACGATCTACTACGTCGAGGCCAAGTTCGACGTAACGGACGGCTACGAGCCGGATCATTTTGCGGCAGCCTATCTCGAAATCGAGCGGCCGCTCGGCGCGCGCGTGACGACGTTCTCACGACTCGAAACCTTCAGTCGCACGAACGAATCTCGTTACCTTAGCTTTTTTCCCGAACGGTTGGATCAGCGGCTCATGGCTGGCGTCCGCTGGGACTATGCGCGCAAACAAGCCCTAAAGCTGGAGCTGGCGAGTGTCAAGAGCCCCAACGACAAGTTCTGGGAAATGCGCCTCGAATGGAGCGTCGCGGTGCGCTGATGCTGAAGCGACTAGTCATCACCGTCGTCGTTGGGGCCATTTCACCATGCGCGGTGGCCGCCGAGCGCACCGCAGTGTTGATCGTGTCAGCAACGAGCGTGGTGACCAGCCTCGACGCGCACGATGCGCGTCTGCTATTCCTCGGTCATCCGGTGCGAGTCGCCGGGCATGTATTGGTGCCTTTGCGCAATCTGTCCGACGCGCGACTCGAACAGGTGTTCCTGCAGAACCTCGTCGCGATGACATCGACTGGCTACGATCGCTACGTGCTGCGACTCGCATTGCAGCAAGGTCGGCCGCGACCCCGTGAATTCGGTGACTCAGGTGCGCTGCTCGCGGCACTGACCGTCAGTCCACTTGCGGTCACGTACACTTGGGACAGTGAAATACGCGGCAACCCGGATGTCCGCATCGTACGCGTGCTATGGCGAGAGTAACTGACAGCTTGTGGTTGCGCGTCGCCCTCGCGACGCTCGCGGTCAATGCGGTTCTAATTCCAAGCCTCTATTATCGCGTCAGCCAGGTTGTCGCAACCGGACAATCAGAGAACTTCGTCGGTCAAGTGCGTACCTACGCGCGCCTGATTGCCGACGAACTGGAAATCGACGATGCGCTCGATCACCCTGAACGTCTGGCCCTGTTACTGGATAGCGTCATCCTGAGCGGCGGGGGCGTATTCGCCGAGATCCAAGATGCAAATCAGCGCTACCGGAGCCTGATCGCGCCACGCAACGATACGGTGTACACCGGTGACGACTTTGCCTTCGGTGGCGGCGGCGACCAGATCTACTACCTGTCCCTGCCAATCAACCGACCAGAGCACGACGCGACGCTGAGGGTTGGCTTTGACGAATCTGCCACGCATGCGCAAATAGCCGAAACTAAACGACAAATGCTGCTGGCGCTCGCGGTCTTCGCCGGGTTGTCGATGCTACTGGCGATTTGGTTTGCGCGTATCGTGACCAAGCCCGTTAGGGATATTCAAGCGCGATCGCGGCGGGTAGCTTCGGGAGCCTATGATGAGCACATACTGGTGCGCACGAGCGTCGCGGAGATCCGCGATCTGGCGCAGGACCTCGAGTCCATGCGCACCCTGCTCACGGGAGTAAATAGTCGCTTGCGCGCAGAAATCCGTGAGCGTGAGGTCGCCGAAGCGTCCCGCATGGCACTGGAGCAACGCCTGGCAGTGAGCCAACGCCTCGAGACAGTGGGCACACTCGCGGGCGGCGTTGCCCACGAATTCAACAATCTGCTGACACCGATCCTGTTGCTCACCGAGAACGCGCTCGACGACCTGACGACCGACCATCCGGCACGTGCAGACCTGGCGCGCGTTGCCGCTACTGCGCGTCGTGCGCGCAAGCTCGTACACGACGTACTAACATTCAGTCGCGGCTTCGGTACGGAGCGGGCGCAACCGATTTCACTGGGTGAGATAGTCACTGACGCCTGTGATCTCCTCGCCTCCCAGCTCGCCAGTCATGGCATCGCGATCCAGCGGGAAATCGCTGTCCGGCCAGTCATGGTTTCAGGCGACGCCAATCTGCTGCATCAGGTGGTCACCAACCTGCTGGTCAATGCCGACCATGCAATGAACGACGTCGGCGGCGTCATCATCGTTCGTGTCGACACTACGGTCGGCGAGGATGATGCGGATGCCGGTCCCGTTCCATACGCATGTGTCGAAGTAATAGACACCGGCCATGGCATGGACGAGACCACGACGAACCGAGTCTTCGAACCGTTCTTTACGACGCGCCAGGTTGGGCATGGCACAGGCCTGGGTCTGTCGGTTGCACACGGCATCATCACGAGCATGCATGGCAAGATTCGCGTAACCAGCCAAGCCGGTGTCGGCAGCACTTTTCGCGTACTGATTCCGCAGCTGGAAGAACAATCGAACGCGGTAGCGTAGACACGCGCCGGAGGTCTTATAGTATGGCTAGTGTACTTATCATCGACGACGAACCGGACGTCAGCCACGCCATCGAGCGTGTCATGACTCGCGCCGGCTACCAGGTGACGGTGGCGAATACGGCGGAGGAAGGCATGGATATGTATACAAGCTCACCCACCGATATCGTCATCACCGATATCATCATGCCAAGACAACATGGCATTTCCGTGATCAAGAGCATACGAGAGTCCGTGCCGCGCGCTCGCATCATCGCCATCTCGGGCGGCGGGAATTTCGCTGCACAAGATTACCAGCCCAACGCAATCACGACCACTGCATACCTCGCGGCGGCCAAGAAGGCTGGCGCGGACGTCGTGCTCACCAAACCGTTCGACAAACAGGAATTACTCGAAACCGTCACCGGGCTATTGCAAAGATAACGCATGCACGGCTCGGCTAACAATGCTGTGGCTGGCGATGAGCTCATCTACGTGGGTGCGATTTCCGTGCTGCGCGACGGGCTTACCGAGATATTGGCACACTCGACAGTGGCTCGCCTGACGGCGGCGTACGATACGGTCGCGGCGGCCATCTCCAGCTGTGCGAAACCGCAGATCGTGCTGCTCGACATGGGCTCGCCGACCGACGATAGTAGTCGCGACATAGCGGCGCTAAAACAAGGGTATCCCGGCGTTGGAGTATTGGCACTGGGACACGCTCGGGACCGGGAATCCATCCGCAAGGTGTACGCCGCAGCCGCGGACGCGTACGTTCTGAAGGACGACGATCATCGCGAATTGGTATTCGCGATCGAATGCCTGCTACGAGGTCGCACTTATGTTAGCAGCTCCGTCTGTCACACTGTCGTCGGCGGCTTTATCAATGCATGTTCGATTCCGGCGCCCGACGAATCCACCGTGGATGCACTGAGCGATCGCGAACGGCAGGTCATGCGTATGATCGCGTTAGGCTATCGGACGCGCGAAATGGCCGCCAAGCTCAGCCTAAGTCCCAAGACGATCGAGAAGCATCGCATGAATCTAATGCGCAAGCTCGGCGTCAACTCAGCGCCGGCGGTTGCTGCGTACGCCATCACACACGGTTACGTCACGATCTAACGGCCGCCCACCAATTTGGCGATCGCGGCAAAGCCGCGCCATTCTGCTACGTCGCTGGCGCTCGAACGATCCTTGTTGCGCAAGCGCGTATTTGCGCCAGCGCGCAGCAGCAATGCGCAAACGTCCACATGTCCGTTTCGACTGGCCGCGATCAGCGGCGTGTCGCCGAATTCATTGCTCTTGTCGAGGGTACTTCGATCCCGAAGTAGTACGGCGACTACTTTCGCATGTCCGGCAGCCGCGGCGCCCAGCAATCCCGAGTCGCCACTCTTGGTCACGTTGCTCGTCTTGGCACCCGCCGCCAGCAATCTCTCGACGACGACCGCATGGCCACGCGCCGCCGCCGCTATCAGCGGTGTTGTGTCTTCGTCGTCGGCGATCGAGACGTTGGCGCGCGCACGTACCAGTATGCCGATCATCTCGGCGTGACCACTTGCGGCCGCATACCACAGCGCCGACCGGCCGCGCGTATCCCTGGCATCCACTTTGGCGCCGGCACCCAACAGCGCCGCCACACCAGCTTCATTGCCGGCTCGGGCCGCCAGGATCAGGGTGGGCACTTTGTCCGCATCAGCGGCGTTGGCATCGACGCCCGCCGCGAGCAGCACCGGCAAGATTCTCCCCGGCTCCCGTTGCGCGGCCTCCAGCAGCGCCGCCTGCACGCTCGTGCCATCGGCGCGCGTGGCTAGCAGAGCGTTGACGGCGTCGAGATCGTCGCGGCGCGCGGCGACCATCAGCGGCGTGTCGCCGCGCTTGTTCTTGCGAAAGCCATCCGCACCACCCGCCAACAACTCGCGCAAGGCGCCAGCCGCGTCCGATTCAATCGCGACGTGCACCGCCGAGTCGCCACTAGGCGTGACAGCATCCAAGTCGGCACCGGCAGCACGCAGACGCTTCAAGGAATCGACGTCATCGCGACTGACGGCTACCAACAAGGGCGCCCAGCCTTGGTAGAGTGCCCCAGTGCGCGTTGGATCCATGCCACCGGCCGAGCGCGCCTGCGGCGCCGGCCCCAACTTTGCGACGGCCCCGGCAGCGCGCAGCCGCTCTGCGGCAAGCGTTCGCTCGCGCTGGATCGCGACGTCGAGCGCGGTCCAGCCGCGCTCGTCTACCAGATCGAGCGCAGCATAGGCCCGCACCAGCAAGTTGATTTGCTCAGCCTGATCGGCCCAGCTCGCATACATCAGCGCCGAGCGTCCAGCTCGATCCACAAGATCGAGCCTGGCGCCGGCCGCAAGCAATTCTGCCGTCGTCGCCTTGTCGGGCTGCGCAGCAGCGAGCATCAGTGGGCTGACGCCGTAATCGTCCACACTATTGACCAGCGCCGAATTCTCGACCAACAACTTAACTACAGCACTCGAACCGTATTGCGCCGCGACCGCCAGCGGCGTCCGACCGAATTCATCGACGCTGGCCGCGAACTCGGCACCGCCTATCAGCACAAAATTTTCGCTGTCGTTGACTCGGGCGGCATAGAAGGCAAAAGCTCGCTTTAGCGCCACGTCGGCCTCCGGGCCCGGCCGCACCACCTTCATCGGCAATGCGTTGCTCTTCTGCAGGTTCATTGCTGCCGGATAGCCGAGCTCGGCGGCACGCGCGATCCAATGTCGAGCGACGTCTACTTGCGGTATCTCGTTAGTCGCCAATAGACCCGCCAGCGCATACGCGGCGGCGGCGTGGCTTTGCTCCGCTGCGGCGCGCAAGGATTTCTCTGCGGCGGACCGATCTTCCGGGGTACCAACACCACTCAGCTGCGCGAGTCCCAGCAAATACTGCGCATCGGCTGAGCCAGCGGCTGCCAGTGGCCGCAATGAGCTGATTGCGACCGGAAACTGCTTCGTGCGCAGGGCGAGGCGCGCGTCTTCAATGCCATTCGCAGCGCGTAAGGCGCCGCTGAAACACAACACCAACACGACCAGGGATAGCAGGCCAGGTGGCAGCCCCTGGCGGTAACTGGTCACTCGATCAGGCCGTGCCATACTTGGTTTCCACTTCTATGCCCATTGATCTCAGAAAGTCGTTGGGTAATACACCACCCGCATTGACAATCACGGCATCGTTGCGAATGCGAACAATTTTTCCCTGATACTCCAGCGACACGGACTGCGGCTCAATAGCTTTCACCGTCGATTTCAGCAATACGCGAATACGGCCCTGCTCCTCACCCGCCTTCAGTCGCTGGCGATTGCGCTGTTTTGCTCGCCCGAATGCGTCGCTGCGATACGAGAGCACCACTCGCGCCTTACCGGTTTCGGCGATACTGGCCGCCGCCTCCAGCGCGCTGTCGCCGCCACCGACCACCATCACTTCCTGTCCCGCATACTGCTCCGGATCGATCATGCGGTAAACGACTTTGGGAAGTTCCTCGCCAGGCACACCTAGCTTGCGCGGCGTGCCACGGCGGCCAATCGTCAACAGGACATTGTTAGCCTCGTATGCGCCCTTCGAGGTCTTGACCAGAAACGTATTGTGCGGCGTACGTTCGACGCTCGCGACCCGTTCCTGGTAATTCAGCTTCAGCCCAAAGCGCTGCTCCGTGTCCTGCCAGAACTTCAACAACTCCTCTTTCGAGGCAGTCGTGAACTTGATCTTGCCGACCAGCGGCAATTCGGCGGGCGAGGTCATCACCACTTTGCCGCGCGGGTATTGAAAGACACAGCCGCCCAACGATTCTTGCTCGATACAGACGAACTTCATCCTCAACGAAGTGGCCGTCAGGGCGGCACCGAAGCCAGCTGGACCAGCCCCGATGATGGCCACATCCACGACTCCGGAGCGTTTCGACTTGCCACGACCTTTATGGATTGCCTCGATCGCCTGGCGCCCCTGCGTCAGCGCGTTGCGGATCAGTCCCATGCCACCCAACTCGCCGGCCACATAGATCCCGGGCACCGTCGTTTCGAAATCAGGCGACAGTAGTGGGATCGTTACGCCCCGAGTTTCGGTGCCGAAGACAAGAGTAATCGCATCCGTCGGGCAAGCGATTTTGCAGGCGCCATGGCCGATGCAGTCAGTGGCACTGATGAGCTGCGCCTTGCCATTGATCAGACCTAACACATGGTGGTCCGGTTGCTCCGGGCAGGCCGTGACACACGCGCCACAACCGAGACAACGAGTGGGATCGATAATGGGATGTAGTGAGACGGGTTCGGTCAGACCGGCTTCGCGTGCTTCTTCGAGCGTCGCAGCGCTGCGACGCTCGTTCTTAAGCTGACGCCGCGCGTACACCAACCAGATCAACGCGAGCGGCAGAAGATAAACAATGTAAATCCAAGGGTTTGACACGCTTTAGTCCGAACTTAGATTAGTGCGGCGCAACTCACCGGACCGCAAGGCTATGGTGTGACGTAGCGCACGTGAATGGGCAAATGCCCTACTTGAGATGCGCTACCAAACATCAGACGATGCGAGTGTGAAAATCGTCGCAAATTCAGTCACTTACTGTCGCTTAATCGCGACGCTCTAGGACATGATAAATGAGTGCTGCTGTGTTCTGGACAATCGCAACGGTGATGGTCGCCATCACGACCGCAGTGATCGTCGTGCCAATGTTCTGGCTGCGCCGCGCTGACGACGCCTCTACTTTGTCACGCCGCAGCTTGTGGGCCGCTGCTGCCGGTGCGGTTTTCGTGCCGTTAGCGGCACTCGGTGTCTACTCACTGATCGGCTCCCCGGCACTCATCGGCTCCGGCCCGGCGTTGTCTGCATCGACAATGGGTGACTTGCACGCAGGTGCGCGACCTTTGCAACCCGGCGACGAAGCGAGCGATCTGGGCGCCGCGGTCGCGCGCCTCGAGGCCAAGCTCGCAAGAAATCCCAACGACGAAAGCGGCTGGCGGCTGTTGGCGCAGTCCTACGAATTCGCCGGTCGCTCCGCCGATGCGATGTCGGCCAACCAGCGCGCGGATCGTGTCGCACGAGGCGAATCGGTCGAACCGCCAGATGCCGCCATGACCGCCGGGCCACCAGCTCGCAGCACAGCGGCGCCCGGAGTCGCCGCCGGCTCGGCCGAGGAGCTCAATGCGCTGCGCAAGCGAGTCGAGGATAATCCACGCGACGCCAGCGCGATGATCCTGTTAGCCGAAACCCTGCGGCGCAAGCGCGAGTTCGCCGAATCGCTGCAGGTATTCGCCAAACTCGCCAAAACCGACGCCATGAATGCCGATCTGTGGGCGGACTATGCGGATGCCCATGGCGCCAACGCTGGCACGCTCGACGACCAGAGTGCTCGCTACATAGCTGAGGCTCTCAAGCTCGACTCCCGACATCCGAAAGCTCTGTGGCTGCGCGGCAGCTATCAAACGGAGCAGAAGGATTTCCGTGGCGCGTTGGCCACCTGGCAGCGACTCGCCAGCATTCTGCCGCCCGAGTCTTCCGACGCGAAACTTATTGCGTCGAATATCGCCGAAGCGCGTGCAGCACTCGGCGAAGGCGCGCCGCCGCTGCCGTTGCAAACCGTGAGCGCAGCGCTGTCCGCGCCGGCTGCTGCGCCAGCCGTCAGTCTCCGCGGCGAGATATCGCTCGACGCAAAGTGGCGCGACCGCGTTGCACCGGGCTCCGTGCTGTTCGTTTTTGCCAAGCCAGCCGGTGAAGCCGGTCCGCCGCTGGCCGTTTGGCGTACGACCACCGACAAGTGGCCGATGCGTTTCGTGCTCGATGATAGCTCTGCAATGATTCCCGATCGCAAGCTGTCAAACTTTCGCAGCGTAATCGTCGAGGCGAGGATCTCGCGCAGCGGCGACGCGATTGCGCAGCTCGGCGATCTGCAGGCTGTCAGCGCAGCACTCGACCCGCGCTCGACGGGCGCGCTGCGGTTAGTCATCTCGAAGGAGATTGGCTAAGCCCGGCTCGCGCGCCGCGGCTCGACGCCAATATCCCATGCAACACGCTGCGCAGAAGAATTTGGCGCTCAAGCCGCAAGTCGGCGGCACCGACAAATCGCCAAGTGGGGCGGTGCCGAAAGCAGCATCGACACCGCTCGCGTTGCCGCCCAAGCCTGTAGTACGCAACGCGGCGCCAGCCCAGACCGAGTCAGCCACCAAGCGCAAGTTCCTGTCGCCAGCCCGAATCGGCTTCGCGCTGGCGGCGATACTCCTTTACGTGGGGTATGTCACTCCCACAGAACGCTTTATTACGCCGGAAAGCGGCATCGGCTATGCACTTGGAATCATTGGTGGCAGTGGCATGCTGCTGCTGTTGCTGTATCCGGCTCGCAAGCGCGTTCGCTGGCTGAAAGTCATCGGTACGGTAAAGCTGTGGTTTCAGGCCCATATGGTGCTCGGCATCGTCGGCCCGATATTCGTCCTGTATCACTCCAATTTTTCCCTTGGCGCAGCCAACAGCAATGCGGCGCTGTTTGCCATGCTCATCGTGTCTGGCAGCGGCATCATTGGGCGCTACTTCTACACCCGTATTCATTTTGGCCTTTATGGTCGGCGCGCCTCACGTGCCGAAATGCAGTCACAGGCCGAAGAGCTCAAGCAGAAGGTGGCTGGCTCTCGCTTCGTGCCGGACCTACTACTGCTGCTCGATGCCGCCGACCAGAAATTGTTGCGTCAAAAGAAGGGACTACTGCGCCTTGTGATGCGCCCCGCATACGTGACCGCGCAGATGTATCTGCAGCGCTGGGCGGTCACTCGAATTGCGATGAACGAACTGCGCCAAGCGGCGACTGCTTCACCAGTGCTCGCCAAACAGCATGCGCAGTTTGCTGTCGCTGTTCGTCGATACATCAGGCGACGCCTGCAGGCCACGCGCGAGGTCGCCGAGTTCGAATCGTACGAGAAACTTTTTTCCCTGTGGCACATGCTCCATTTGCCGTTGTTCTTTTTGTTGTTAGTGGCTGGCATCGTGCACGTGATATCCGTGCACGTCTATTGATTCGATTTGGGTTTGCCAGAGTGACGCGGAGCCGACGGTACAAGTATTGTCTTATGGCCTTTTGCGCGACAACGGCACTCTTCTTGTCGACGGCAAACGCTGCCACGGTCGAGACCTTGTTGATGCCGGGCAAAGTGTCGCAGGCACATGCGAAACACGAAGAAGACTGTTCGCTCTGCCACGACCGCACCGACCGCTCGCGCCAGACGGCACTGTGCCTGGATTGCCACAAGGAAACTGCCGGCGACATCGCCAAGAAAGTCGGGCTGCATGGGCGCATGAAGAATATCGCCGCCACCCAGTGCAAAGCCTGCCACAGCGAGCATCTTGGTCGCGGCGCCGACATCGTCAAGTTCGACCGCACCACCTTCGATCACGTGGGCACGGATTTCGATCTGGAAGGCGCACATCGCGGTCTCGCCTGCGAGTCATGTCACAAGCCCGCCAAGAAGCTGCGCGATGCGCCGTCGACTTGCGGCGCCTGTCACAAGGACGAAGACCTGCATCGAGGCAAGCTCGGTGAACAGTGTGGCACTTGCCACAACTCGACTACCTGGAGCGGCGCCCGCTTCGATCACAACAAGACCGACTTTGCATTGCAGGGCGCCCATCGCGAAGTGCGCTGCAATGCGTGCCACTTTGGCGAGCAGTACGACGGCACGCCTACTCGCTGTGTCGCCTGCCATACGCCCGACGACGTGCACCGTGGCTCGCGTGGCGATAACTGCGCCGAGTGTCATACGCAGACCAACTGGAAGACGAGCAAGTTCGACCACGCGAAAGAGACCGGCTTTGCGCTGCTGGGGCGGCACAACTCGCTCGAGTGTGGCAGTTGCCACAAGACCGGCAAGTTCGAGGACGAAGTTCCGAACAAGTGCATTGGTTGCCACCGCGCCGACGACTCTCATGCAGGACGCTTCGGCGAGGATTGCACGGGCTGCCACGGCAACGACCGCTGGAGTGGTCTCCAGTACGATCATCTCGTGAAGGCCAAGTGGGAATTGTTGGGCGCACACACAAAACTCGATTGCCACGCCTGCCATACGGCCAAGGTCGCAAAGCAGAAGCTGGGCACCGATTGCAAGGCTTGCCATACCGCGGAAGACGCGCACGGCGGCGCGCTCAAGGATTCGTGTGATACCTGCCACAGCAATGACGCTTGGCGCAAAGACATCCGTTTCGATCACGATCTGACCGATTTCCCGTTGCTCGGCATGCACGTGCTGGTGAGCTGCGCGCAATGCCATACGTCCAAGGCATTCAAGGGCGCGCCAGATAAATGCATTGGCTGCCACGAGCAGAACGACGTTCACAAAGGCGGACTCGGACGCGATTGCGCCGCCTGCCACTCTTCCAACAGCTGGACGACGTGGGAATTCGACCACCAGAAACAGACTGGCTTTGCGCTGACTGGCGCGCATGGCAAAGCGAAGTGCGTCGATTGCCATCGGCAACCGGCCGCCGAGGTGAAGCTCGCCAAGGATTGCGCTGCCTGTCATCGGCGTGACGACATTCATCTCGGACAATTCGGCATGCAGTGCCAGCGCTGCCACTCGACGATTACCTTCAAGGGGGCGCGAATCCAATGAAGATGTTGCGCATCACCATAGTTTTGCGCGTGCTGCTGGCCGCGTCGCTATTTCTTGCGGCCAGCGTCGTGGCCACCACCGCCACCACCAAACCGGGCTTCGACCATCTGACAACCGGCTTCGAGCTGGAGGGTAAGCACCAGACCACTGCCTGCGAATCGTGCCACGTCAATGCCGTCTTCAAAGGCACACCGCGCGAATGCGCTGCCTGTCATGCGAAAGGCACACGCGTCAATGCCTTGCCGAAGCCCTCCGGTCATATTCTGAGCACTGAACGCTGCGAGTCATGCCACACCGCCACCACCTTCGCACCAGCCGTGCGCTTCGATCACGCTGAGGCGCTCGGCAGTTGCGCCACCTGCCATAACAATGTGCAGGCGGTCGGCAAACCCGCCAATCACATTTCGACAACTGCGGGCTGCGAGACCTGCCACAAGACGACCGCCTGGGCACCGGCGATCTTCGATCACGCGGGCATCACGGGCGGCTGCAGCAGTTGCCATAACGGCACGCGCGCAACCGGCAAGAACGCCACCCATATCAACACCACCAGTAGCTGCGAATCCTGCCACACGGTACTTGCCTGGCGCCCCTATACACGGGTAGACCATACCCAGGTAATTGGGAGTTGTGAAAGCTGCCACAACGGTACGGTGGCAACCGGCAAGAGTACGAACCACATCCCGACCACATCAACGTGCGAGTCTTGCCATACAACTTCCGCTTGGCAGCCGGCCAACTTCAGCCACGACGGCATCACCGGTAGCTGCGCCAGCTGCCACAATGGCCTTCGGGCGGAAGGCAAGAACGACGCACACATTGCAAGCAGCAATGTCTGCGAGTCATGCCATAGTGTCGTCGCCTGGCAGCCCGTAACGCGGGTCGACCATACGCAGGTGGTAGGCAGCTGCTTCAGTTGTCACAACGGCACGACTGCCACGGGCAAGAACGCTGCGCACATCGCTTCGGACAACAACTGCGAATCATGCCATACGACCACGGCCTGGCAACCCGCCAACTTCAATCACAATGGCGTCACCGGCAATTGCATCAGTTGTCACAATGGAACGCAGGCGACCGGCAAGAATGCGTCCCATATCCGTTCGAGCAGTTCATGCGAATCCTGTCATAGCGTAACCACTTGGCGTCCCGCCACACGTGTCGATCACACGCAGGTAACCGGCAGTTGCTTCAGTTGTCACAACGGCTCGATTGCCACCGGCAAGACAGCCGATCATATCGCCTCAGACAACAGCTGCGATTCGTGCCACACAACGAGCGGCTGGCGCCCCGCCAACTTCAGCCATAACGGCGTCACCGGAAACTGTGTCAGTTGTCACAACGGCACGACCGCTACTGGCAAGAACGCCACTCATATCAACTCCAGCAACACCTGCGAGTCGTGCCATAGCGTTGTCACGTGGCGTCCTGCAACACGCGTCGATCACACGCAAGTCACGGGAACCTGCTACAGCTGCCACAACGGCACGGTCGCAACGGGCAAGGGTGCCAACCACGTCGCATCGAACAACACCTGCGAGACCTGCCATACAACTACAGCTTGGCGGCCCGCGACGTTCAGCCACGCGGGCATCACCAACAACTGCGTCAGCTGCCACAACGGCACGCAGGCCACCGGCAAGAGCACGAGCCACATCAGTTCGAGCAATACCTGCGAGGCGTGCCACTCGACGACTGCCTGGCGCCCGGCCACGCGCGTCGATCACACCCAGGTGACGGGCAGTTGCTTCAGCTGCCACAACGGCACGCTCGCGACTGGCAAGGGCACTAACCACATCCCGAGCGCCAATACCTGCGAGACCTGCCACGTCACGACCGCGTGGACACCGGCGCGCTTCGACCATGCCGGCGTAGCACCGGGTACCTGCAGCACCTGTCACAACGGTGTGCGCTCGACCGGCAAACCAACCAACCACCTGCCGACAACGGCGGAGTGCGACGCCTGCCATACGACAGTCGCCTGGCGTCCGGCAGGTTTCGACCACGCAGGCGTTACCGGCGGCTGCGCCAACTGCCACAACGGTTCCACTGCCACCGGCAAGCCTACGGGGCACATGACGACCGCCCGCGAGTGCAACATGTGTCATACGGTAAACGCCTGGACGCCGCTCAGTTTCCGCCATACGTCGGTTAACTACCCCGGTGATCACCGTGGCAATCTCACTTGTATCCGTTGTCACTCATCGAATTCGGATCAGGTGGTCTGGCGTACACCGACGTACGCCAACTCGTGTGCCGGATGTCACTCCAGCAAATATAAGTCGGACCCGCACAAGAAGACGGACAGTCCCTCAACGCGCTATACCGTCAGTGAGCTGCGCAATTGTTCAGGCGCTTGCCACACTTACACTGACGCAACCCTGACGACTATCTCAAAGCGTCGTAATGGCCCTCAGCACCGTGTTACTGATGGCGGCTTCTGATGCGCGCCGCAGCGCGAAGGATCGGGTCGGCGTCTTGGTGGCGCTGGCCGCGACGCTCTGCTGCGTTTCGTTCGCCGTTCATGCACAGGCCCCAATCCGGCTGATCGATTTCGTCGAGGCCAATGACGGCGAGCGCAACGTCGACGTGCAGGTGCAATTCAACTGCATCGTGCGCTACATGGCGCACGATCCGCTCGACTACGGCCAACGCGTGCGCATCCGCCTGCGCCTCGGCAATGATTGCGGCGTCAACGGCCGATCGATCGCAGGCGAACTACCGACCATCGGCGGCGACAGTCGCATCGTCAAGGCTGCGCGGCTCGAAGAGGCGGCGCCGGCTGAAGCGGCGGTCATCCTGGAGTGGGCTCGTCCATACAACTACGTGCTGGCGCCGACCACCAATGGCCGCGGCATTCGGGTGCGAGTCTTGAACGCGTTCAAAGGCCAGGCGCGCATGCTGGTGATCGAGAGCGAGGAAGAATCGCCAAGCGGCTACGCGATCAATCTGATGTCCTCGACGACACCGTTCGAGCCAGCCGAGATCGACGCCGCCCAGTCGCTGCTCAAAACCACAGTCTATGTGTCCACGGTCGAGCTAGAGGCGACCAAGTGGTATCGCCTGCGTGCGGGTCCGATCGTGCGCCGCCCTGATGCGGACCGCTTGTTGGTGGTGGCGCAGCAGCCGTATCCGCGTGCGTGGCTAGGCATCGATGACGAGCCAAATGCAGTCGGCGAGCCGATCGACAAAGTGTCCACGGTTGCCCCGACCGTACCAATCGATCCGGCACTGCCAGACGATGAGCGCGCCAAGCTATTGGACGCGGCTCGCAGGGCAATGAGTCGCAAGGATTACGCCAAGAGCACGGAGCTCCTGACCAAGTTGACACGTCAGCCGGAGTACCCAGCCCGCTCACAGGCGCAGGAGCTGCTAGGCCTGACCCGCGAACGCGCCGGGCAGGTAGCGCACGCGAAAGCGGAGTACCAGGAGTACCTGCGACGTTATCCGGACGGCGATGCCGCCGGGCGCATCCGCAAACGCCTGCGCGCGCTGGCAACGGCCGCACTGGCGGCCAAGACCGGCACGGGTGGTGGCCGCGACGACGGCGCCTGGAAGCTCACCGGCGGCGCAGCGCAGACCTATCGCTGGGAGAACAACTCGATCACCGCGCCGGAAGTCAACACCTCGCAACAGACGCAGAATGCGGTGTACACGGACGGCGATTTCATCGCGCGCCGACGTGGCGAGCAATACGACTTCGTGGCACGTGTATCCGCCGGTTACGCGAAAGATATGCTGACGAACGGACCGGGCGATCAGGCGCGGGTCTCAGCCGCGTTCGTCGAGCTGACCGATCGCGAGCGTGGCATCGCCGCGCGCTTTGGCCGGCAATCGCGCAATTCTGGTGGCTTGCTCGGCACCTTCGACGGCTTGTTCGGCTCCTATCAGTTGCGACCCAAGATGGCCGTCAATGTTGCGGTGGGTTTGCCGGTGGAATCGACGCGTTCGAGCCCGCAAACGGACCGGCAGTTCATCGGCATTTCCACGGACTTCGGACCGTTCCGCGAGCATTGGGACTTCAGCACCTATCTGATCGCGCAGCAGTATGCCGGTGAGACCGATCGACGAGCCGTTGGCTTCGAGACACGGTATTTCGTGCCTGGTCGTACGCTGGTGACCTTGATCGACTACGACTTCTTCTATCAGCAACTGAACAGTGTCGTGTTGATGGGCAGCCTACAATTGCCGGCGCGGTGGGCTTTGAGTTTCAATCTGGACCATCGTCAGTCGCCAGTGCTAACCACTCGCAATGCGCTGATCGGCCAGCCGGTGGCCACGCTCGATGAACTGTTGGGCCTGTTTTCGTCGGAGGAGATCCGGCGTTTGGCTGAGGACCGTACGCCGCTGAGCGATGCCTACTCGCTATCACTGTCACGCCCGCTCGGTGAGCGATTCGAAATGAGCCTCGACGTATTTGCGAGCCGCACTGCGGCGAGCGTCGCGTCGGGCGGCGTCGAAGCCACGCCCGCCACCGGTCTCGACCGCACAATCCAGCTGCAGCTGTCTGGCTCTAGCCTATGGAAGTCGAGCGACTGGTGGGTGCTGCAATTGCGCACACAGGACTCTAGCAACAGAAAGATCGATTCGGTGGGCCTAGCGAGCCGCCTGCCGATCGGCGGCGCGTGGCGGCTCGGTCCGCGCATACGGGTAGATCGACGTGTGTCGCAGCTGGATTCGGCCCGGGAAATCTTGTACGTTCCGACGCTGCGGCTCGATTATCAGAAAGGCCGGACGTGGATCGAATTCGAAGGTGGCGCCGAACTCGGCAGTCGCGATCTACTGCCCGTCGAGACGGAGAAGACCAGGCGTTACTACTTCGGCCTTGGCTATCGGTTGAGCTTCTGAGAGCAGTGGCGCTGAACCGCACGACCGTCCGCGTGGCAACACTGGCGAGCCTGTGCGTGCTCGGCGCCTGTACCGCACTGCCGCCGCCCGAGCCGCGGAGCCATCTGGATGAGCGGACCGGCGTCACACTGACCGTGGTCGATCAGCCGTTGGTGTTCGCCCGCGAACGACGCGACATCGCCGCCAACGTGCGCGACTACATCACGCTGGTGGCGGTCGAACGTGACCAAGCCGGCAAGTTCACACTCGCCCTCATTGCTTATCGCTGGTCCACGATCGACAAGCGAGTCAACGACGAGTCGCTCGACGCCAACACGAAACTCGTCATTGTGGCCGACGGACGCGACATACGTCTGGAACCGCTTGCCGACGAACTGCCGGCTGACCTGCAGGGAGATCCGCGCCTCCTGCCGCCGGCCGCCCCCGAATATGCCACCACCGCATATCAGGTCGACGCCGCCACGCTCACTTTCATCGCCACGAGTGCGAACCTGTCGGCGTTCTACGAAGACGCCACGCAGCCATTGTCATTCGCGCTCTGGAACGATGCACGCGATGCACTGGCGCACTTCGCCAGAGACCGACATTGACATTTACCGAGGTGCTCAGCTCTGGGCTGGCTGCTTCTCGGGCGTCTCCAGCTGCTGCCGCGAAAGCTCCGCCTTCTTGTGCGCGGGTGTACGCGCTGCCAGCACTGCCGCGATGATGACGCCCAGCGTGAACAGGCTCATCTCGATCGCAAACTCTTGCGGCCTCTCCCAAAACTCCGTGAACAGATGCCAGCGACCGGCAATCTCGACGGCGTTCCAGGCAATGATCGCCGTCGGAATGCCGTAGCGGATGGCGGTCGTCACTTTCCAGAACTTCATCAGACGCTGGAACAGATAGACCGCCCAGATGACATTCAGGAAGAAGATGCCGTAGGTGACCGGATGGCGATCGCCCAGGATGTTCTCATCGTAAATGAACAGCAACAACAGGTAACAAAACCAAACCACGTACACCGTCTCGAGCGCGGTTATCGCGGCGAAGTTGCGCTGATGCCCGGGGGTGGGTTTGCCCGTCTTCAGACCCCCGTGGCGCTGGAACCAGAGGAAGAAGTTGCACTTCGTTTCCTTATTCAGCAGAAAGTACACCAGTGTCGCTGACATGACACCGATCGAGGACATCATCACCAGGTACTCTGCCTTGGTGGCAATCGCGCCGGCCACCGCCTTGTCCATCAAGTCAGGCACGCCGAGGTAGTTAGCGGACCAGACGAACGAAAATTCGATCCAGCCGGTCCACAGGAACGTGCCAGCCCAGAAGCCATACCAGGTGGCCGAGACTTCGTTGCTGTTCTTCATGCCAAGGAACAGAAGCACCGCACCGAACAGGCCCATCGCGAACGCGGACTGATAAACATAGGCGGGCCCCGGCCAGACGTCTTCCATCACGATCATCACCGTGTGGCCCAACGCCTGTACGACGAACACGATGACGAAGGCCAACAGGCCGACCCAAGGCGGACGATACAACAGACTCATCAATTTGCTCTGCGGAGCAGCGGGTGCTTGCGTGTTCATCTATTTCTCCTATGCTTGCCAGTCTAGGGCCAAGCGTTACGGCGCTGTGTCAACAGCCGGTTAACAACGCGAAATCAATGCAAACACCATCACAAAGATTGCTATTGGTGGACGATGACGTCGAGCTGGCGGCAATGCTGCAGGAATTCCTGCAGTTGCAGGGGTTCGAGACAGACGTCGTACACAGCGCCGAGGCGGCACTGCACCAGATCGCGCAAGCCCCGCCTGACCTCGCGGTGCTGGACGTCATGTTGCCCGGCATGAGTGGCTTTGAAGCGCTGCAGGTCTTGCGCGCGCGGCACGATTTCCCGGTGATCATGCTCACTGCACGCGGCGAAGAATCGGAGCGCATCCTGGGGCTGCTGCGGGGCGCGGATGACTACCTCGCGAAGCCATGTAGTCCGCTGGAGCTGACGTTGCGCATCCGCACGATTCTGAAGAGGGTGCGTCCCGAGCGCCGCGCAGATGGCGTACCCACAATGCTCCAGATCGGGCCGGTACGTCTCGATACGCGCCGTCGCGAGGCCTATCTGCAGACCCAGCTACTGAATCTCACGGCCGCCGAGATGCGCGTGCTGGAACAGCTGATGCAGCATGCCGGCGAAGTGCTGTCGCGTGCGCGCTTGACACAACTGGCGCTGGAACGCCCCCTGGAAGCCTACGATCGCAGTATCGACACGCTGATCAGCAAACTGCGCAGCAAATTGCGCGCCGCGGGTTTGAGCAAGGACTGCATCAGCAGCGTCCGCGGTCAAGGCTACGTGCTGGATTTCCCCGAGCATTGAATCGATGCAGCTACCGTCTACTCGACTCTACTGGCGCATGGCGCTCTATATCGGGACCGCGCTGCTCGCGTTCGTCGTGCTGTCACTGGTGAGCGTCTATATCGTTGCCACCGGTGAACTCGAGAACTACACCGCAACCAAACACAGCGGTATCGGCCGCGAGGCCGCGGCAGTACTGCGCGCTGGCGGGCGCCCCGCTCTCGAACGATGGTTGCGTACCGAGGCCGCAATTCCCGAGGACGTCACCGTTTACGTGCTCGACGCCGCCAGCCGCGACATCCGTGGTTTGCCATTGCCGAAACTATACGCAGACTTCATCCGCCGCTCGGTGGTCGGTGTGCCGACCGACACGGCTGACAACTATCAACCCGTACGCCTCGCACCGCAGCTGCTGGCGCCGAACGGTGAGATCTACACTTTTCTGGTTCTGCCGCGGCGTTTCACGCTGCTCGGCAGCAGCCTGACCACGCTCGGCCTACTGGCGGCTGCCATACTGGTGATCGCGACGGTAGCGTGGTGGATTGCCCGCGGCGTCGGTCGGCCGCTGGGCGAACTGCAGCGAGTCGTGAGGGAGCTCGCATCCGGCCAGATCGAAGCGCGCGTGCCGAGCGCGATCGCGGCGCGGCGCGACGAACTGGGCTATCTCGCCGCGGACGTGAATCGCATGGCCGCGCAGATTGCCGGTCTCCTCAGTAGTCGCTCACGACTGATGAGCGACCTCTCGCACGAGCTGCGCTCGCCGCTCGCTCGCCTGCAGGCAGCAGTCGGACTGGCTGCGCATCGGAGTTCCATCGAAGACGCGACCGTGACACGCATCGAGCAGGAAATCCGCCGGATCGACCGAGCGATCGGCGATCTGCTGACATTCTCGCGAGTCGACTCGAGCCCGACTCCGTTGCAGCAGCATCTGGTGAAGCTGGAGGAACTGCTGCGTACGCTGGCGCGCGACGAGGACCTCGAAGCCGCAACGCACGACTGTCGCATTGAGACCAATGCGATCGACAGCGCCACAGTCGTCGGCGATCCGGACCTACTGCGTAGCGGCTTCGAAAATATCCTGCGCAACGCCATTCGCCATACCGCAGTCGACTCGGTCGTTTCCATCGCGATAACGCGAGACGCCGCACAGTGCGTCGTTACGATCGCCGACCGCGGCCCGGGTGTGCCCGCAGAATTCCTGCCGCAGATGTTCGAGCCGTATGTCCGGGCGCCGAACGCTACGCACGGCACCGGCACCGGGCTTGGTCTTGCGATCGCGCGCCGGGTATTCGAGGCGCACGGCGGCGGAGTTGACGCCAGTCTGCGCGACGATGGTGGTTTGATGATGCGCGTCTGGCTACCGGCAGCCGATCTGCGTTGACGAGGCATGGCGCGCCCGATTGGATCAATTGATCGAATCAGTCCCCGGCGCCATGTCGACACTCGCAAACAGGCGCTCGACTTCGATCGAATCGAATGCGTAGGGCCGATGACAGAACTCGCAGGTCACTGTCACGGCGCCTTCCTCTGCCAGCACCTCACGCACTTCTCGCTCGCCGAGACTGCGCAGCAGTGCGGCCACGCGTTCCGCTGAACAGCGGCATTCGAACTCGACCGGCTGCGCCGCAAACAAGCGCGCATCCTCGCCTGCCATTGCCGCGCGCACCACAACCTCGGCGGCCGGCTCGAGTACGGTTTCACTAGGCATCGTGTGTACGGCCGCGGCAAGACGCAACCACAACTCGTCGAGTGCCACGACGTCAGTGCTGCAAGCGCCAGTCTCCGGCAAACGCTGCACGAGCACGCCCGCGATCGCCTCAGCGGTCGCCGTCAATCGCACGATGCTCGGAATCTGCTCCGAGCGGTCAAAATACTCCTCCAGCGATTCGGCTAACGACTCACCCGCCAACGGCACGACACCCTGGTAGCGTGCCTCGCGATCGTCCGCCTCCACCGTCACCGCCATGTTGCCGTCGCCCACGAGCGCGCGAAATCCAGTCGCATCGCTGGCTGTATCGAATTGCGCCATCGCCCGCACCCGGAAATCATGGGTACATTGGGCGACCAGCAGCGATACTCGGCCGTTGCCCTGCAGCTGCAGGGTCAAGGCGCCCTCGAACTTCAGAGTCGCTGCCAGCAGCACGCTGGCGACCACGGCCTCACCCAGCAGAATTCTGACGGCCGGCGGATAGTCAGCGTGCTCGAGCAAGGCGGACCAGCTGGCTTCCAGGCGTACGGCCTGACCCCGCACGGGGCGCTCATCCAGCAGAAAACGGCAAACCCGATCCGACTCCAGCATCAGTCCGGCGACGCAATCAGTTTCGCTTTCAACAACTCGTTGAGCTGGGCCGGATTGGCCTTGCCACCAGTCGCTTTCATCACCTGGCCAACGAAATAGCCGAACAACTTGTCTTTGCCGGCACGATAGTCCGCGAGCTGCGCCGGGCTCTTGGCGATGACCTCATCGATCGCACGCTCGATCGCACCGGTGTCGGTGATCTGCCGCAAGCCCTTCGATTCGATGATCGCGTCGACCTCACGACCGCTCGTCCACATCTCCTCGAATACGTCTTTCGCGATCTTGCCGGAAATCGTATTGTCGGCGATGCGACGCAACAGAGCGGCGAGGGACGGCGCACTGATCCTGCTCGCTGTAATCTCCAGGTTATTGGCATTGAGCGCTGCGGCCAACGCGCCTGACACCCAGTTGGCCGCGAGCTTGGCATGTTCGGCGGAAGGCGGGCTGCTTGCGATTGCCGCGGCCGTGGCCTCGAAGTAATCGGCCAAGTCGCGTCCCGCGGTCAACACGCCGGCATCGTACTCCGACAATCCATAAGAGCTGCTGAACCGCGCCGCTTTCTGATCCGGCAACTCCGGCAAGCTGGCGCGCACCTGGTCGATGTATGCCTGATCAATCTCGAGCGGCAACAGATCCGGATCCGGGAAGTAACGGTAGTCGTTGGCCTCCTCTTTCGAACGCATCGAACGCGTCTCGTCCTCGTCGGGATCGTACAGCCGTGTTTCCTGCACTACCTTGCCGCCCGACTCGAGCAGATCGATCTGCCGCGCCACTTCGTAGTTGATCGCTTTTTCGACGTAGCGGAAGGAATTGATGTTCTTGATCTCGGCGCGCGTCCCGAACTCGCTGGCGCCGCGCTTGCGCACCGACACATTGGCGTCGCAACGGAACGAACCCTCCTGCATGTTGCCGTCGCAGATCTCGAGATACCGCACCAGGGTGTGCACCTTCTTGAGGTATGCGACCGCTTCCTTGGCGGAACGCATGTCCGGTTCGGACACGATCTCGACCAGGGGCGTACCGGCTCGGTTCAGATCGATGCCCGTGAATTTGCCGAGGCCTTCATGCATCGACTTGCCGGCGTCTTCCTCGAGATGGGCGCGAGTGATGCCAATCCGCTTGCGCTCGCCATCATCGAGCACGATGTCGAGCGACCCCTGGCTAACGATTGGCAGCTCGAACTGACTGATCTGGTAGCCTTTGGGAAGATCCGGATAGAAGTAATTCTTGCGCGCGAACACCGAGCGCGGCGCAATCGAAGCGCCCACGGCCAACCCGAACATGACGGCCATGCGCACCACTTCCGCGTTCAGCACGGGCAGCACGCCGGGGTAACCGAGGTCGACCAGATTCGCCTGCGCGTTCGGGCTGGCGCCATAGGCCGTGGCCGAGCCCGAGAAGATCTTCGAGCGCGTCGCGAGCTGCGCATGGATTTCGAGCCCGATGACGGTTTCCCAATCGTTAGTGCTCATGCAGCCCGCCTCACTCGGCCCAGACCAGCGGCACGCGTCGGTGCCAGTCAGTAGCCAACTGGTACTGGTGCGCCACGTTCAGCAGCCTGGCTTCGGCAAAGTGCGCACCGATGATCTGCAGACCCACCGGCAGCTCGGCAGCGAAACCGCACGGGATCGACAGCGCCGGCAAGCCGGCCATGTTGGCCCCGATGGTATAGATGTCGTTGAGATACATCGTAATCGGATCCGCGGTCTTGGCACCGAGCGCGAAGGCGGGCGTGGGTGTGGTGGGCCCAACGAGCACGTCGACATTGGCGAACGCCCGCGCGAAATCCTGCGCGATCAGCTGTCGCACACGCTGCGCCTTGAGATAGTAGGCATCGTAATAGCCGGCGGACAGGACATAGGTGCCAGTCATGATGCGCCGCTTGACCTCGGCACCAAAGCCTTCGCCGCGCGAGCGCTTGTAGAGATCTTCCAGATTGACCGGATCCTGGCAGCGGTAGCCGAAGCGCACGCCGTCAAAACGCGCCAGATTCGACGAGGCCTCGGCTGGTGCGACCACATAGTAAGTAGGCACCGACAAAGGCAACGCCGGCAGATCGACCTCGACCAGCGTCGCACCGAGCTGCTCGTAGACGGCCAGCGCGGCACGTACCGCTGCGGCGACCGCAGGATCGAGTCCGGCGTCGAAAAATTGCTGAATGATCCCAATCCGCAGGCCCTGCAGCGAGTCGCCAAGCGTCGCCGTGTAATCCGGCACCGGCGCATCGACGCTGGTGGAATCGTGCGGATCGAATCCCGCCATGACATTGAGCACGAGCGCTGCGTCTTCCGCTGTTAAAGCGATGATGCCCGCCTGATCGAGGCTCGAGGCGAATGCGATCATGCCGTACCGCGACACCCGACCATAAGTGGGTTTGATGCCCGTGACGCCACAGAGCGCTGCCGGCTGCCGGATTGAGCCACCCGTATCCGTCGCCGTCGCCATCGGGGTGAGGCGCGCGGCAACTGCCGCCGCCGAGCCGCCCGACGACCCGCCCGGCACCAGTGCGGGATTCCAGGGGTTCTTGACTGCGCCGAAGTAACTCGTTTCGTTCGACGAGCCCATGGCGAATTCGTCCATGTTCGCCTTGCCGAGCATGATCATGCCGGCCTGCCGCAGCCGGGCGACGACCGTTGCGTCGTACGGCGAGACGAAATTGTCCAGCATCCGCGAACCACACGTGGTGCGCACGCCCTTGGTACAGAAGATGTCCTTATGCAGGACCGGCAGCCCGGTCAGGGGTTTGGCAGTGCCGGCCGCGATCTGCCCGTCAGCCGCCGCCGCCGCCGCCATGGCCGAATCCGCTGTGATCGAAATCACGGAATTGAGCGCCGGCTGACTCTCGTCGATGCGCTTCAGCAGCGCGCGGGTCAGCTCGACTGACGAGAACTCCTTGGCCCGCAAGCCCCGAGCAAGCTCTGCGAGGGTCTTCTTGAACATGAACCCGACCTACTCGATGACTTTGGGCACTAGATAGAGGCCGGCCTCGACCTGCGGCGCATTGCGCTGGTATGTCTCGTGGTTGTCCGTCTCGACCACCTCGTCGGGCCGTAGGCGCTGTGCGAGGCCCGGCAACGGGTGCGCCATCGGCACGACATCCACCGTGTCGGCCCCCTCGAGCTGGCTAACCAGATCGACGATCCGCGACAGGCTTTCTTGGTAGACCGGCACCTCAGCCTCGCTCAGGTTGAGGCGGGCCAGGTGCGCGATGGACTGGATCTGGGCTCGGTCGAGGCTCATAAAAAAGTTGCGCAAAGTGTGCGCGAAATCATACACGTTGCCTTGTGGAGTGTCCTGTAGATTGTTAAATTGACAGAATATTTCGCGCTGGATGGCGCGTCTCGGTCGCCAATTAATGTTCAAACGTTTACGAGGCTTGTTCTCGACCGATCTATCGATCGATCTCGGGACCGCCAACACGCTTATCTATGTCCGCGACAAGGGCATCGTGCTCAATGAGCCATCAGTGGTCGCTGTGCAGGATGAACCGAGCCGCGGCGGCAAGGTCATCGTAGCCGTCGGCGCCGAGGCCAAGAACATGCTCGGCCGCACGCCCGGGCATATCACTGCCGTACGGCCGATGAAGGACGGCGTCATCGCCGACTTCACGTACACCGAAAAGATGCTGCAGTATTTCATCAGCAAGGTGCACGGCAATCGCGTACTGAAGCCCTCGCCGCGCGTGCTCGTTTGCGTGCCCATTGGCTCTACGCAGGTTGAGCGTCGCGCGATCAAGGAATCGGCCGAGGGCGCCGGCGCGCGCAGCGTCGGAATTGTTAGCGAGCCCATGGCGGCCGCTGTTGGCGCGGGCCTGCCCGTGCATGAACCGCGTGGCTCGATGGTGCTCGATATCGGCGGCGGCACGTCCGAAGTCGCGGTGCTATCGTTGAACGGCATCGTCTATGCGGCCTCGGCACGCATCGGCGGCGATCGCTTCGACGAAGCGATCATGAACTACGTCAGACGCAACTACGGTATTCTGATCGGCGAGGCGACTGCGGAACGCATCAAGATCGAAATCGGTTCCGCCTACCCGGGCCAACAGGTGCGGGAGCTGTCAGTGAAGGGCCGCAACCTGTCCGAAGGCGTGCCACGCAGCTTCACGCTCAATTCGAACGAGATCCTGGAAGCGCTGCAGGAGCCGCTGCAAGGGATCGTTGGCGCGGTCAAACAGGCGCTCGAACAGACACCACCCGAACTGGGCGCGGATGTTGCCGAACGCGGCATCGTTCTAACAGGTGGTGGCGCACTGTTGCTCGACATCGACAAACTGCTGATGGAAGAGACGGGCCTGCCGGTGGTGATCGCCGAAGATCCGCTGACTTGCGTAGCGCGCGGCGGTGGTCGCATCCTCGAATTGATGGACGAGATGGGGCCGGGCCACTTCGGACTCGAATAGCCATCGGCTGCCGTGGCTAAGTTCGGCACCAACACTCGCTCGCTCACCGGACGGAGCCCAGCCTACGGCTTTCGCTTCTTCGTCTATTCGGTGGTCTGCGTCGCCCTGATGTTCTACGACCAACGAGGCGGTTGGCTGGAGACCGTACGCAGCGGTCTTTCTGCGGTCGCCTATCCCTTGCAGCTCGCGGTCAACTCGCCAAGCGCGGCCTGGCGCTGGACGCGTGGCAATTTCACCGACCGAGCGCAGCTGACTGCCGAGAACGCGGCGCTCGCCGCCGAACTGCGTGAGCTGAAGCTGAAAGCTTTGCGGTTTGCCGCGCTGGAGCGGGAGAACGCGCAACTGCGTGGCCTGCGGCGCGCAATTCCGCCGCTCATCGACAAGACATTGATCGGTGAAGTAGTTAGCGTCGAGCTGTCCGTGCTGCGGCAGCGCCTGCTGATCAATCGCGGCGCCGCCAATGGCGTCGTCAAGGCGCAACCCGTGATGACGGCCGACGGCGTGCTGGGTCAGGTGCTGCGGGTCGGCCCGTGGAGCTCGGAGATCATTCTGATCACCGATGCGGAGCACGCGTTGCCGGTGGAAGTAGCGCGTAGCGGCCTGCGGACCATTGCCGTTGGTGTCGGCGAAGCGGATCGACTCAGCCTGCCCTACGTACCGCTCAATTCGGATATCCGTGAAGGCGACCAATTGGTCACCTCGGGCTTGGGTGGCGTGTTTCCGCACGGCCTGCCGGTCGCCAGCATCGCCAGTGCGAAACGCGATCCTTCGCAATCGCTGGCACAAATCTTCGCGACGCCGACCGCGCGCGTCGACCGCGACCGGCACGTCCTGTTCGTCTGGTTTTCGCCAGCGCACCCGGCGGCCGCGGCAGACGAGCAGACCGCCGGCTCGGCGGCATTCCAGCCGACCCCAACGCCGTCCGCTGCGCCGATGGCGTCCGACCCAACGGAACCGCAGGAATGAGCTGGCCAGGCGAACCGCGCAAGATGCTCGCGCTGACCATGTTGTTAGCCTTGGGAGTACAGCTGTTACCGCTGCCCATCTGGCTGTCGATCATGCGGCCCGCGTTCCTGGTATTGGTCGTGCTCTATTGGTGCATCGCCGCACCGCGGGCGGGCGGAATTCTCGTCGCGTTCGTCGCTGGTCTCGCGCTCGATGTAACCAAAGGCGCGGTACTGGGGCAACACGCCTTGTCGGTCTGTATGGTCGCCTACATCGCCATCACGTTCCATCAGCGTCTGCGCAATCAGACCATGCTGCAGCAGTCGCTATTCATCTTCGCCATGCTGGCGCTGTACGAGGTCGTCGTCTGGAGCATCGACGGCTGGACTGGGCACGCGGTCAATTCTCCCTGGCGCTGGGTGCACCCGATGATCGGTGCGGCACTCTGGCCGATCGTTGCGTTGGCGCTCGGTCGCACGCACGCGGCCCGGTAGCGGGTCAATCACAATGGGCGCCGTACGCATCAAGGATCGCTGGGGCGAACAACGATTGTTCGAGCAGCGTTCGTTGGTCGCTGCCATAGTCATCTTTCTCCTGACCAGCGTTCTGATCAGCCGACTGGTGGTGCTGCAGGTGATGCGCCACGACTACTACACTGAGTTGTCAGCCGGCAATCGGGTGCGACTGGAACCACTGCCGGCACCGCGCGGTCTGATCCTCGACCGCCATGGCAAAGTACTCGCCGACAACCAGCCCGCTTTCCAGCTGGAACTGGTGCGGGAACAGGTACCTGATGTCGACGCGACGCTGCAACGACTGGTGGAGATTGGTCTGCTGCCAGCCGACGATGTCGCCGACGTGCGCAAGCAGATACGGTCGCGGCGCAGTTTCGAAGGCGTGCCCATACGCTTGCGCATGACCGATGAAGAGATTGCACGTTTCGCAGTGCATCGGTTCGAGTTTCCGGGCGTCGACATCGCCACCCGGCTGGCGCGCAGCTATCCACACACCGAAACAGCTGTACATGCGCTCGGCTATGTCGCCGCGATCAGCGAAGCGGACTTGAAGCGCATCGACAGCACAGCGTACGCGGGCACCTCCCTGATCGGCAAACTGGGCATCGAGGCCGCATACGAAAAGGAACTACACGGCAGCAATGGCTCGCGCGAAATCCTGGTCAATGCGGCGGGCCGTTCAGTCGAACGTGCGGGTGCGTTCGTACCGGATTTGCGGCGCGTTGCACCCGTGGCCGGTGCCGATATCATCACGAGTATCGATCTGGAAACGCAGCGCATCGCCGAGGAGGCGCTCATCGATCGACGCGGCTCGATCGTAGCGCTCGATCCCGATACGGGCGACGTCATCGCACTCGTCAGTCGTCCGGGATTCGATCCCAATGCGTTCGGCCGCGGCCTGACACGCGCCGAGTTCGCCGCGTTGAATGAGAATATCGATCGCCCACTGCTCAATCGCGCTCTCAAAGGTGCCTATCCGCCGGGCTCGACCATCAAGCCGATCGTCGCGCTCGCCGGGCTTGCCTATGGCGTCACGGTGCCCGAGAAGACGCGCATGTGTGGCGGCTACTTCACGCTGCCCGGATCACGCCACCGATTCCGCGACTGGAAGCCGCGTGGCCATGGTCGGATGGATATGCTGTCGGCCATTGCGCAGTCCTGCGATGTGTACTTCTACGATCTGGCAGCGCAGATCGGCGTCGATAGGCTGGCAGAGTTCCTATCGCACTTCGGCCTCGGCACGCTCACCGGAATCGATATCAGCGGCGAGAAGCATGGCCTGTTGCCGACCCCCGCGTGGAAGCGCAAAGCGTTTTCGCGCCCTGCCGATCAGGTGTGGTTCCCTGGCGAAACGGTGATTTTTGGTATCGGCCAGGGATATCTCACCGCGACACCGCTACAGATGGCGCACGCCGCGTCGATTATCGCCTCGCGCGGCAAGAGGTACCGCCCTCGCCTGGTCACCGGCCTGCGCGATCCGGTGACTAACAAGACTCGCAGGCTCGAACCGCAGCTTGTCGAGCAGATCGACGTGGCGCAGCCGGACGCATGGGACGTTGCTATTGGCGGAATGGTGAAGGTGATGAATGGCGGCACAGCGTCTCGTAGCCAGGCTGGTGCCAAGTACCAGATCGCTGGCAAAACGGGTACTGCACAGGTCTTCTCGATCGCGCAGAATGCCAAGTACGACGAATCGAAGATCGACGAGCGGCTGCGCGACCACGCTTGGTTCATTGCCTTCGCGCCGGCTGAGGCACCGAAGATCGCCGTCGCGATCATGGTCGAGAACGGTCGCAGCGGCAGCGGCACGGCGGCACCGATCGCCCGCCGCGTCATCGACACGTATCTGTTAGGCGCACCAACCACCGAACTGCCGGCCGTCAAACCGATCGCCGGCAGCGCCACGGTTCCGCCGGCAACGGAGTAGGACTACTGCGATGATCTACGAAGAAGTGGAAGTTGGATCGCGTACGCGACGTACGCTGACCGCCACGGCGCGCATCCTGCTGGCGCTGAAGCTGGATGGCCCGCTGCTCGTTGGTCTCGGGCTGCTGGCCGTCTATGGCCTGGTCATTCTGTACAGCGCCTCGGGCCAGAACATCGACAAAGTGCTGGACGCCGCGATGCGCGTCGCGCTCGGTGGCATCGCAATGTGTGCGCTGGCGCAGGTGAAGCCATCGTTCCTGCGCAGTGTTTCCCCGTGGCTGTTCGTGATCGGCTGCATTCTCCTGGTAATCGTCGATGTCGTCGGCTACATCGGCAAAGGCGCGCAACGCTGGTTGGATCTCGGCGTATTTCGCTTCCAGCCGTCCGAAATCATGAAACTGGCGGTACCCATGACCTGCGCATGGTGGTTGCAGGATCGGCCCATCCCCATCGATACGCGCAGTCTCATCGTGCTGACGTTCGCTATCCTGATACCGGCCGGCCTGACGATCGCGCAGCCGGACCTCGGAACCGGCGGTTTGATACTGATCGGTGGCCTGATGGTGCTGATCATGGCCGGCCTGAAGGTGCGTATCATGGCCGCGCTCGCCGCGTTGGGTGTCGTCGTGGCCTACTTCGGCTGGAGTTTTCTGCACGACTATCAGCGGCAGCGCGTTTTGACGCTGCTCGATCCGGAGTCCGACCCGCTGGGTGCGGGGTATCACATCATCCAATCGCAGATTGCCATTGGTTCAGGTGGCATCTTCGGCAAAGGCTGGCTCAACGGCAGTCAGGGACAGCTCGAGTTCCTCCCAGAACGATCCACCGACTTCATCTACGCAGTAATCGGCGAGGAATTCGGCATGGTCGGCATCGTGCTGCTGCTGCTGCTGTACCTGTTCGTCGTCGCCCGTGCACTCTATCTCGCGATTGAGATGCAGGACACCTTCGGCCGATTGCTGGGGGGCAGCATCGCGCTTACGTTCTTCGTGTATGTGTTCATCAATGCCGGTATGGTGAGTGGTCTGCTGCCGGTCGTCGGCGTGCCGTTGCCGTTGATCAGCTACGGCGGCACTTCCATGGTGACCCTGCTCGCGGGCTTCGGTATTCTCATGTCGCTCTACTCACATCGCAAACTGATTGGCTCTTGATGAACCGCACCGCTCTGCTCGCCTGTCTGATACTCGCTGCGCCGGCCCTGGCCGACGGCGAGTTCGCAGGCCGTGATCGCTTCGATCTCGAGCGACCGGACGTGCGGCAATGGGTCGAGCAGACGGCGAAAGAACAGGCCGTGCCGGCCGCCGACATCTATCGCATCCTGGCGCAGGCGGAGCCGCAGCCAAAAATCATCGAACTGATGTCACGTCCAGCCGAGCGTGTCTCGCCTTGGTGGGAGTATCGCGCCCGTTTCCTCACCGAGCAGCGTATCCGTGAAGGCGCACAATTCTACGTCGAACATCGCAGCCGGCTCGAACGCGCCACGGCAGACACTGGCGTGGCGGCGGAGTACATCGTCGCGATCATCGGGGTGGAAACGTTCTATGGCCGGATCACCGGTCGCCATCGGGTGCTCGACGCTCTGGCTACCCTGGCTTTCGATTACCCGCGACGCGCGGAGTTCTTCCAGAGTGAGCTGGCGAACTTTCTGCTGCTGACTCGTGAGGAAGCCATCGATCCTTTCACCGCTCTCGGTTCCTACGCCGGCGCCATGGGTGCCCCACAATTCATGCCATCGAGCTACCGGCGCTATGCCGTCGACGGCAGCAACGACCAGCGGCGCGACCTGTTCGCCGACTGGGACGACGTCGTCGCCAGTGTCGCTAACTACTTCGCCGAGCACGGCTGGGAGCACGGCGGCAAAGTGCTGGTGGAAAGCACGGTGGAGCCCGATGCACCGATCATCGCCGATCCGCGCAATCTCAAACTGAACGAGACCGTCGATGGTCTGCGTGGCAAGGGCGTCAAGTTCGAGACGTCCTTGCCCGGCGATACCGCTGTGCTATTGATTCCGGCGGAACAACGTGACGGCCCGAGTTATCGCGTCGCCTTCAAGAATTTCGAAGTCATCACGCGCTACAACCGCAGTCTGCGCTATGCGATGGCGGTGCATGAGTTGGCACAAGCTATCGCCGCTCGCGTGCCACCTTCGACCGAGCCAGCACCACTACCGGTGCCGGCAGGCACGTCGGCCGCTGGACCGGCCGGCGCCGCCATGGCTCCCTGACAACATGACGCGTCGCTGCCGCTGGGACGTCGTTCTATGTAGCGTCGGCATGAGCATGTTGCTCGCAGGCTGCGCTGTTTCACCGCAACGAGATACCACCCACTCCCAAAGCGGCAGCGCCGCTGTGAGCCCGCCACCCGACATCGCCGCGATCCCGGATGCCGTGCCGCGCGAAGAACCGCGCAGTCGCTACGGGAATCCGGCTTTCTACGAGGTATTCGGGCGTCGCTACCAGGTGATGGCGAGCGCCGATGGCTATGTCGAGACGGGTCTCGCGTCCTGGTACGGTCCAGGTTTCCATGCTGCCAACACCTCGAACGGTGAGGTGTACGACATGTATGCGATGACCGCAGCCCACAAGACCTTGCCTTTGCCTGCCTACGCGCGGGTCACGAATCTCGACAACGGCAGATCGGTGGTCGTGCGCGTGAACGATCGCGGTCCGTTCGTCGACGGCCGCATCATCGATCTTTCATATACGGCAGCGGCGAAGCTCGACATGATCCGCGCCGGAACGGCGCGTGTCGAAGTGCGCGTATTGCGCCCGGCTACTGCCGGCTCGGCACTGCCCGCACGCGCCCCTGCCGCAAGCACTCCCTCGCAGAGCACCGAGCCCCTGTTCATCCAGGTAGGCGCATTCAGCGAGCTTGGCAACGCGCGCAATCTGCTGCAACGACTGACCGCGGCAGATTTCGAACTCGCCTCGATCCGCTCCAGCGCCACCGGTGCGCGTCCGCTGCACCGCGTGCACATCGGTCCACTGGGCAGCGTCGACGAGTACGATCGCGTCATGGCCCGGCTTGCCGAGCTGGGCGTCGCGGATGCGCGACTCGCCGGCGAGTAACCAGCCACTGCGCTCGACTGCCGTGCGTCGCGCCGCCACTTTGCCTACAATCGTGAGTCATTGGCGCGCCGACAACCGCCCTCCACCCGATCCCAGGAGATCGAACTACATGCTTTTTGCCTCCTCTATGCGCACTGGCGCCGTGATCGCGCTTGTTTTTCTCACTACCCTCGCGCACGCCGCGGTGCCCGTGCAGCCGCCACCGGCCATCGACACGCGTGCGCATATCCTGATGGATTTCCAGACTGGCAAAGTGCTGGCCGAGAGCAACGCGGATGCGCCCATGGAGCCCGCCAGCATCACCAAGCTGATGACCGCCTATGCCGCTTTCAAGGCGCTCGAAGAAGGTCGCCTGAAACTGACGGATCCGGTCACCATCAGCGAGCACGCCTGGCGGAGCGAAGGCTCGCGCAGTTTCGTGCAGGTTGGTACCCAGGTGCCACTCGAAGTACTGTTGAAAGGGATGATCGTGCAGTCGGGCAACGACGCGACGATCGCGGTGGCCGAGCGCGTCGGCGGTACCGAGCAGGCGTTTGCCGGAATCATGAATTCCTACGCCAAACAACTGGGCATGAAGAACTCCAACTTCGAGAATTCGAGTGGTTTACCTGGGCCCCAGCACCGCATGAGCGCACGAGATATCGCTGTTTTGGCGCGTGCGATGATCGCCGAGTTTCCGGAGTATTACCGCTGGTACTCGCTGCGCGAGTTCGAATGGAACGGCATCAAGCAACAGAATCGTAACGGCCTGCTGGGTCGCGACCCCTCGGTGGACGGCATCAAAACCGGCCACACCGAGTCTGCTGGCTACTGCCTCGCGACTTCGGCAGAGCGCAACGGCATGCGACTGATCAGCGTCGTGCTCGGCACCGCTTCGATGAAGGCGCGCGAAGATGCCAGTGCCGCACTGCTCAACTACGGCTATACGTTCTACGAGACCGTTGCACTGAAAAAGAAGGGTGAAGTCCTGCTGTCACCGCGCGTCTACAAAGGAGAGGTGGAAATGATCCCGGCAGTAGTTGCGCGTGACGTCTGGGCGACGGTGCCCCGCGGCAGTGCTGCAGCGCTGGTGACGACGACCAGCGTGGACGAGCCATTGATTGCGCCGCTCGCTGCCGACCAGACCATTGGCCAGGTAACAATCAAGGATGATGCCTCGCTCGTCACAAGCGTTCCGCTAGTGCCGCAGAAGGCTGTCGCAGAAGGCGGCTGGTGGTCGCAATTGACCGATACCGTCGCGCTCTGGATGCGTTGAGCGGCCGCCGTGGGGGAACCGCTGCCGATCTGCTATCTGAACGGCGAGTTCGTGGCACTACGCGACGCGCGAATCTCACCGCTCGACCGCGGCTTTCTGTACGCTGACGGTGCCTACGAGGTCACGCCTGTTTACGATGGCCGGCCATTCCGTTTTGCGCAGCATCACGCACGCCTCAGGCGCAGCCTCGATGCAATTCGTATGAACGACCCGCTGAGCGGCGATCAGTGGCGGGCGCTATATAGTGAATTGATTGGCCGCAACGGCGGTGGTGACCAGTACATCTATGTGCAGGTAACCCGTGGTGCCGAGTTTGGTCGCAACCATGCACCACTGCCCGACGTGCCGCGCACGGTGTTTGCGTTTGCGGCACCCTGGCCTGCGCTCTCGCCGACCGTGCTGCGCGCGGGCATCGCCGGAATAACTGCCAAGGACACGCGCTGGGCACGTTGCGACATCAAGTCTGTGTCGCTGCTGGCGAACGTGCTGCTGCGGCAGCTTGCGGTCGACGCGGACGCAGGTGAAACGATATTGCTGCGCGACGGTGAACTGACCGACGCCTCTGCGTCCAGCGTCCACGTGGTCATCGACGGCGAGCTGCGCACGCCACCCAACTCCGCGCGCCTGCTGCCCGGCACTACGCGCAGCGTGATGGAAGAACTCGCCGCAGCGACCGGCGTACCGCACCGCTCGGTGCGCATCACGGAAGCCGAACTGCGGAGTGCGGATGAGATCTTGTTAGGCGCTGCCACGCGCGAATTGCAAGCTATCACGACGCTCGACGGTACGCCGGTCGGCACCGGCACACCGGGGCCGGTGTGGCGGCAGTTGTACGATGCCTACCAGGATTACAAGCAGCGCGTTGCCACCACGCCCTGGTGATACAACGCCAACGTCGTACGTTCGAACTATCGAGCCACACAGTCAATATGGTTCCAACCTTCGCGTGGAGAGCGCCGTCTCCCGGTCGCGGGGCGCTCCTGTTCAGTTATCAGCATCACTGCTTCGCAGGGGGAAGATGCGTCCCGCGTCCGGGAGCGGGACCGCCGAGAATCGCGAAGCGATTCTCGAAGCGCGCTCGACCCGCGAAGGTTGGAACTGTATTGGCTGTGTGGCGGTCCCGGGAGACGGCGCTCTCCACGTGAAGTTTGGCAGCGTCTCGGCTGCGCGGCGAATGTGCGTTACCCTGCAGCGTCGTGCCGTTAGGAGGTGGAAGCGATGCCAATCCCGTGGATGACCGTGCTCAAGGTAGTGCCGTGGACAGATGTGATCCGCACTGCACCGCAGGTAGTCGAAGCTGCCAGAAAACTCTGGGGCACGGTCAGCAAGAACTCGCAGCCACCGCCGGGCAGCGCTGTTGCGCCGCTCGACACGCCAGACATCTCCAGACTCGACGAGCGACTCGCAGCCCAGGAGTCCATCGCAGCCGACCTGCATGTGCAGATGCTTGCCTCATCCGAGCTGATCAAGACACTGGCGGATCAGAACAGCATGTTGATCGCGCGGGTCGACACGCATCGTCGCCGCATCGCGTGGCTCATCACAGCGACGGGCGTCCTGGCAGTTGGTTTAGTCTGGCTGGCAGTGCTCGGCCAGTGAGAGTTGCTCAATGAGCGAGCATGGTTCCGACGTCACGTCCGGTGTTGAGCCCGGCTCGTCCGCGGCACCGCCGCTTGTCCCAGACGATCCCTACGCGCAACTCGACGATCTCACGTGCGTCATCGAGGCCTTGTGCCCGATTTGGCCACATCGGCCTGTCACGACGATAACCGTGTTCTTACTCTGAGATCCCAGATCTCGCGCCCGCTCCCGTCCTCGCCAGCCGCGACATCGTCAGTATTCAGCCCGCGAGTCGCGTAAAGCGCTGACGATTGCCCGGTTTCCAGGTCTTGCCGCCGTCCTCGGTGTACTCCATTCTCGATTCGAAGGCGTTCGCCGACACACTCGAGCGGGTGAACCGCAGCCTGCCCTTGCCGCCGTTTGCCGTCGCGAATTCCTGTGACAACCGCTGCTCACCACCCAGCGGTCCAGACATCACCCACAACATCCCGTCGGCACCGACTGAAACCATTTCGATCTTCGACTGCTTGCCGTTGATGTAGAACAGAATGCCGGCCGTCTGTTGCAACTCCGGTATGTCGCTCCGACCGGCCACCACCCGATCGCGCACGACCCACGCGAACTCGTACGTCCCGGCGACGGATTTCGCCACTGAGCCGTCTTCGTTCAGAAACTCGGTCTGAACCGACCAGCGTCCAATCGAATCACGCAATTGCTGCACCGAATGCGCGAGTGCATCGTCGCTTACTCCGCCAGCGGCAAGCGAGTCCTGCACGAACGGCGCCGCGGCAATGAGCAATAGAAGCCCGATGACTCTGGGGCCGCACCGCACTGGATGAGCTAGTGCCACAGCCCTAACACCGCGCCGATGACCGTGAACTGTGTGGCATGATAACCCCCGTCAATGAACCAAAGCTTCAGGCTGCGGCGTGCAAACAAATAGTTGATACCGAAACTCGCCGCCACCCAGAACACGCCTGCGGCGAATCCGGCACCCGTTGCGAACCCGAACGCTGGCTTTGCCCCGAGGAACATGGCGAACACCATCGCGGCGACTACACTGAGTATTAGAGAGCCGCCGAGAATAACAGTCATGTTCCCGGCGGCAACCTGCGCATCATCGAGACCTACCTCCCGCTGCCACGCCTTGCCGAACAGCAGCGCTGAATACCACAGTGCACCGACCACCCAGCTGGCAACTCCGGCCGCTACCGCAGCCCACCAATTGATGCCTTCCATTGTTCACCCCTTGCCTTGTTAGTGTATTCTAGTGATCATCGGGAATATCTTTCGCGCCGGTGCGTGGCGGCTTCTCCAGCAGCTTGCGCCAGTCGACCGGCCCGGTCTCGAACCTGCGTACGAGCTGCGTCAGAGTCCACCGATTGGCTTCGCGAAACATCTGCAAGAGCTGCTCGTGGCGCGGGTCGGCTCGGTAGCCCATGCCATACATGCGAATTCGGGTGTTCACTGCATCAATCGCCTCGAACTCAACCACGGAAAACAACTCCGGCAGCAATTCCGGGTACGGAAAGTTGGGCGGTGCATCGGTGGCCTGCAAGGCAAGCATCCGTTGCGGCACATAGGCGAGAATGTGATTCTTGATGTTGCCCGCGTCCCCGGCGGACGCAGTGAGTTGGTAGCTCGACTCGATGACGCCGCCGACCCGCAGGTCAACCCGAGCGAACGGCGCTGCCCAGCTCTGAAACCCCTCGTCAGTCGTGAACGCGTCCCAGACCCGTGCAATCGCCGCCGGCACCTGCACCTCGTGTATCAGCACGCGACTGCCGTCGGGCTGGGCCTCTACCCTCGCATCCACCAATGGCTTGCCGGCCTGCGCCAAAGCTGCGATGAGTATCGCAAACAACAATAGCCCTTTCATCGCGAGCTCCTGCGTGCCTTTGGGGATCGGCGTATCGCGCTCGACCTGCTGTTATCCGTTAGCAGCTGATCGACGTATGCGCGCAGCTGCGCCACACTGCGATCGAAATACTGAATATCGCGGTACGTTCGGGTGAGCATCACTGCACCCTCCATCGTCGTGAGCACGAACTCGGCCAGCTCCCGTCGTGCGAGATTCGCTGGTAGTCGATCCGCAACCTCAGCCAGGCAACCGTCGATCGCGTCTGTCCAGGCCGTAAAGTTGGCGGCCAGCCGTTCGCGCACCGGCGGATCCGGCTCATGCAGCTCGAGCGCGAGGCTGCCAATGGGACAGCCATACAGGCACTCGCTCTGCACCAGCAGTTCACGGTAGCAACCGAGCAGCGCAAAGATCTTTTCGATTGGATCCGACAGAGGCTGCCACACCGGTTCGAGCAGCATCGCCCAAATGCCTTCGTGGTAGGCATCGAGCACCGCGATCAGCACGTCCTGCTTGCCTGGAAAGAAGTGATACAGGCTGCCGCTATTGACACCGGCGCGCCCAAGTATGTCGGCCACGCTGGTCGAGCCATAGCCCTTCTCGCCGAAGAGCTCCATCGCCGCATACACAATGCGCCCGCGAGTGTCTGGGTTGCCTTGCATTGAACTACTTGATTGAACGTTCAATCAAGATACTGCCGGGTAGCTATGCTGTCAAGTCAAGACTGGCCGCTGCGCCATCGATGGGGCCGCCCACGTTCGCGTGGAGAGTGCCGTCTCCCGGGCACGGGCGTTCCTGTTCCACTATCGGCCTAACTGCTTGGCAGGGGGAAGATGCGCCCCGCGTCCGGGAGCGGGACCGCCGAAAATCGCGTAGCGATTTTCGAAGCGCGCTCGACCCGAAAGGGCGCTGACGAGCCCGCACGGTCGCGCACACCGGTCGGTGTACAATCGCATCGTGAGCTCCGACGACCAAGCTTTGCTGACATTCCCGACCGAATACCCCATCAAGGTAGTCGGTCGGCGCAGCAATGGTCTGCGGTCACGGATCGATGCCATCGTCGCGTCGCACGCGCCGGATTTCGACCTGGCGTCTGCGACCGAGCGCGACAGTAGTCAGGCGAGTTTCGTGTCGATCACTTACACGATTCGGGCGACGAGCCGCGAACAGGTGATCGCCCTCGCCAATGCGCTGCAGGCGAGTGACGACGTCATCATGCTGATTTAGACCTCGGCTCGCTTGCGCGCACCGAACACGAACCAGCCGCCGGCGCCGTGCGGCGGCGCTTCGAGCTCACCGCGAATGAAGCGCGCAAACTTTTCCGCACCGAAAGATGCGAAATCCGGAATGCGGTGCGCGAAACACTGCTCGCGCGGAAATCCGGCGGCAACACAGCTTGCCACCGGGTCGGACGCCCTGAACGCGCCGTAGAACGGCTCGTTGTTGTTGTGGATGTCCCAGTTCCAGAAGAAGTTCTCGTACGCGCCGACGGCGGCCTCGTTGGGCAACTCCATCTGGACCATCATTCCGCCTGGCGCCAGTAGCCGCTCGCATTCACGCAAGATGTTCTTGACCGCCGCACTCGATACCTCGTGAAAGAAGAAGCTCGAGACGATCAGATCGAAGTGCCCGTCCGGAAAGTCGGTCTTTTCGGCATTCTGCTGGCTGAAGTGCACCGGGACACCTTCGTGAGCGGCGAGTGCGTGACCAAAGCGCAGTGCCGGTGCGGCAACGTCGATGCCGTGCAGCTCGGCCTCGGGAAATACTTGTGCGTACGGCAGCAAATTCTTGCCGCTGGTGGTGCCCAAGTCGAGGATCCGCCGGGGCTTGAAGTCAGGGTATTTCTGATGCACCCATTGGCCGACTGATTCCGCCACTACACCCGGCCGTTTGCGATATGGGTGCTGGCCGGTGAAGATCTTGCCGCCAAAGGCGGTCACCGCTCCCTGCGCGACATCGTCAGCCGTGTGCTCACTGTGAAAGCAGCCGGGAATCAAATGCACGTCGAGCGCCGTCACATAGCGCGGCACCTCGAAATTCGGCGTGAGCCGCAATGACCCACCGTGCGGGTTGGTCGCGGCGAGCGCGCGACTAGTATCGATCATGGCCGGCAGCGCGCGCTCGATCGTCGGCTGTACCGACAGATAGCACATCTCCTGCGCGTGATAACGGACCGTACTGTAGAAGCGATACGAGGGCTGCTTCTCCATGGCGCGCTCGATATCTCGCCAATCAGCGGGCGCAGTGCCGCGCGCGACCAGGGCCGGCTCGACGCGCTCGGCGTAATCGCGAGTCATGTCTTCACGCATGTCGATGATGGCGTGCTTGCGTAAACCGGCAACGAATTGCTGGCGCGCGCGTTCGTCGTGCGTCGGTTGAAATAGAGCTTCGATGTCCGGCGTGCGCGCCGTGCTACTGGCAGTCACTTGTTTACACTCCTGTCAGGTTCAAATGTCGATCGACAGCGCCGCGAGTGCATCGACTCCCGCCTGCGCCACCAGCTCGTCTTCTTCGGACGTCACGCCGGATACGCCTATCGCACCGACGCACTCCCCTTGATACAACAGCGGCAGCGCGCCGCGCAAGGGCAACAGATCGAGTGCCATCAAATTCGGTGCTTCTTGCACCCGCGCCTGCCACACGCCGCTGGGGCGATGCGTCATAACGGCGGTTCGGGCCTTGCCGAGCGCGACGTCGACAGTCAGCGGTCGAGCGTCCAGGCGCTCCAGATAGAGGAGTTGCGCCGCGTCATCGACGATCGCGATGGTGACGCAAAACTTGCGTCGCTGCGCCGCATCGCGGCATGCCGCTGCGATCTGTCGCACGTCCGCGGTCGTTAGGCGAGGTTTCATCCGCATGTCTTCAGTTCTCCCAGGTTCGTGAGCGCACGACCGCGGCCAGATAGGCGCGGCGCCCCCACCAGATGACCAAAATGCCAAACAACCCACCGGCCGCGCAAGCCGTCGCCAGGCTGGGTGCGATGCCCCGCGGCCCGGTGAAAACATGGTCCGACAGCAGGCCGACCAATACCGCGCCTATCGAGACGGCGACGAAGCCGGTCAGCAGCGCGTACAGGGCCACCATCTGACCACGCAATCGATTCGGCGTAATCTGATTCAGTGCCGTAAACGTCGCCGTCAATGCCCAGGTAGCGAACAGCGATGTGACCACATGCAGTGCCAAGGCCAGCTCCGGCGTCGGCATGAAACACTTCAGCGTACCGAAGGTCAGCCAGACTGCCAGTTGCAGCATGATCACCAGCACCGGGCCGTCGTCACGACCACGCTTCGCCAGCCACGACAGCACCCAGCCTGCCGTCACGGCGCTCAACAATCCACACGGCACACCCACCAGCGCTAACAACTTTGGCACCTGCGCGGCCGGCATCCCGTAAGTGCGCTCGAAGAAGGTCGGCAGCCAGCTCAGTTGCGCATTGATCACCATAGTATTGGCGACCGCACCCAACATCACCGCCGTGAGCGCCACCCCATTGATGCGCACCTCTGCGAAAAACCTGCCGATCGACTTGAGCAAAGCTTGCGGCGGTGCGGCGGCACCGCGGCGCAGGGGCTCACGCACCGTGATGCCCATCAGTAGCGCAACGAGCACGCCGGGCGCACCAACCAGCAACAACACGATCTGCCACTCCCGCCAACCGCCGAGCAGCTGCGGCAGGGACGCACGCACCCCGGCCGCCAGATCGATCGCGATACCGCCGAGAAGATACGCCATCCCGATGCCGATCGAACCGCCCATCGCGAAGATGCCGTAGGCACGTGCGCGCTGTCCGGCCGGAAAGAAGTCAGCAATCAGCGAGGTGCACGCGGGCCAGGTCGTGGCTTGTCCGGCGCCGGCCGCCATACGCGCCAGTGCCAGCGTGAGGAACGCACCGGCGAACCCCGCCCCGAGGGTCGCGATACTCGTCAACAGCAGTCCCGCCCAGACGACCGGCACGCGACGCCAGCGATCCACGAGCATGCCGGCCGGCAAACCTAACAACGTATAGAACAGTGCGAACGCCGGGCCCAATATCAGCCCCATCTGCGTGTCGCTCAAGCCAAGATCCGCCTTGACCGGCTGCACTAGCAGACTGAGCACGATCCGATCGAGCACACCGAATGCGTAGGCGAGTACCAGCAGCCACACGGCGTACCAGGCGTACCCCGGCCGCGGCCACGGCATTGCGGGCGCGGCAGCGCGCAGCGACGACTCGACAGCCCCCTCGGTCGACACGTCGTCAGAGCTTGTCGGGCGAGTGGATACGAAGCACGCGCTTCAGATACGCATCGTTCCAGGCTGCTCGCTCAGCTTGCACCGCAGGCGTGGGATCATAGGCCTCGATTGCGGCACGGGTCACGCTGCCTTGCTCATCGAGCAGCCGCTCGACAGTATCTTGCCGCGCACGTAGTACGGAAACCTCGGCGGCCAGCTCGAGCAGAAACGTCATCATCTGATCGAGCGACGGATCTTCGAAGAAACTCGGGCGCTTGCCCTTGGTGGTACGTGGCAACTGCACCGTTGGCTGACGCGAAGAACTGCTCACGGGTAACTCCTCCTGCTCGAACATTGCAAATTGGTCTCACAAACATGACCATTGTGCCCACTCGCGGCGCATCGATGCATTTTTTTGGAGGCAATCGTGATCACCAGCCCTCGGCGAGCGGCAACGGTAATAGGAGTGCTGGCCGGGCTGCTGCTGTGCTGCACGCCCGCGTGGGCTGCAGAACCTGCGGTCGACGCGGCCGCCCCGAAGCTCTTGCTGCGTCACAAGGCGGCCACCGTGACGACGCTCGACATTCAGCGCTTCGAGCGTGACTACGCGCGCTGGCTCGGCTACGAGGTGCGGGAGCGAGGCCGCGTCTCCCGCGAGCTCGCTGCCAGCTGGGGCACGCCCAACGCCACGGGCAGTCGCTATGTCCTCCTGAGCCCTGATGCCGCGCCGGATGTCTTCATTCGAGCCGTGCAGGCACGGTCGCGCAGCAACTATCGAGCACTCACGACCTGGGGCTGGAACTCGATCGAAATCGTCGTCGAGCAGACCGATGCAGTCCACGCCCGTTTCGCTGCATCCCCATTCAGGACGATCGGCGGTCCGGCAAACCTCGGAGGCTATCCGAGCATTCGCGCGTTCCAGGTGGTTGGGCCCTCACAGGAAGTGCTCTATCTCACCGCCGAAACGGGTGACCGTGCCAATTCGCCTCTGCCAGCACCCAATGGCGACATCGGCAGGATTTTCATCATGGTGCTCGCCGGCCCCGACATCGACAAGATGAATGAGTTCTATGCGCGCGCTTTCAATCTCGAGCCTGGCACCGTACGCCAGCGGCCGGTCGGCGTCGTGCAGAACGCGCTCGGTCTGGGTCCCGAGGCAACCATCGGCCTAACAACCATCCGTCTGGCCCAGCACGGCAATCTGATCGAGCTCGACGGCTACCCGAGCAATACCGGCGCGCGCCAAGTGAACACTGATGAATTGCCACCCGGCATTGCGATTGCCAGCTTCACGGTGCCCGATCTCGACACGATCGCGCTCGATCTCATCGCCCCGCCGCGACCGCAGAGTGGTCAACTATATGGCGGCCAGCGCATGGCGACCGCCGTGGGTCCGGCGGGTGAGCTGATCGAGCTCATTGAGGAATAGTGCGAGATCTGATGCTACAGTTACCGGATCGATACGAGGTACCCACCATGCGTAAAGCTTCATTGATCTGGTCATCACTTTCACTGGCTGTGCTGCTGCTGGCAGGCGCCGCAAACGCCGGCGACGTGCTGGTCAGCGCCAGCGATCACAAGGCGCAGAGTCCAGAGATCGCGCTCGGGCCCGATGGCTCGATCAATATGGTGTGGATCGACGAGGATCCGGCGCCCGAACGCCACGACACGGGTGGCCACGGCCACTCACACGTCGCCACGACCAATTTGTACTTTGCGCGTTCCACCAATGGCGGCGCCACATACAGCAAGCCGCATCGCATCAATGCAAAGGATGGCGAGGTCTGGGGCTTCTCGGTGAGTAAACCCCGTGTGGCCGTTGGGCCCAATGGCACGATCCACGTGTTCTATCCGGCCAATGCTGTCAACCCCAACACTAACAAGCCGGTTGCGGTGGCAATGTACACCCGGTCGACTGATGGTGGCGCCTCGTTCGAGCAGCCCCAGCTCGTCAACACCATGGCGACCACCGACGCCTCGGTGGTCGTGCACGGTGGCATCTCGCACGGTCATGTCTTCGGCGCGTTGGCGGTCGACAGCAAGGGCGCTGTCTACACTATGTGGATCGATACCCGCGACATGGCCAAGGAAGGTGATAACGGCAAGGCGTTCATGGCGATCTCGCGCAACGATGGCAAGAGCTTCGAGAAGGACACCGAGCTGTTTCCCGCCGACGTCTGTCCCTGCTGCCAGCTCACCGCCTATGTCGACGCCGACGACCGTCTGTTCGTCGGATCGCGCCAGGTGGAGAGTGGCTATCGCGACAGCACCATTGCCGTCTCGACCGACGGCGGCCGCACTTTTTCGCCACGGCAGCGCATCGTGGGCAAGCGTTGGGCCATCGACGGCTGCCCCTTGAAGCCCACGACGGTTGCGGCGAACGGCGACAATATTTATGCGGCTTACTACACCGGCGGTGAAGACCCGCAGGGCGTGTATTTCGTGCATTCGACCGATGGCGGCAAGAATTACTCCGCACCGATGCTCGTGCATGCGGATGCCAAAGTGTCGGATGCGCCAGTACTGACGCTGGCTGGTGATACGCTACACCTGTTCTGGCACGCCAAAGTGGACGACGGCCAACGTCGCCTCTTCACGCGCTCCTCGAGAGACCATGGCGCGAGCTTCACGGCTCCAGTCGAATTACCGATGGCCGCCGGCGCTGCGCAGTTGCCGGCCGTCGCAGGCCGCCCGGATGGCAGTGTGCAGCTTGCCTGGCAGCACGGCAGCGAAGTGCGCGCCATGCGTTGGGAATCGACGTCAGCTCGTGTTGCCAGTACTCAGTCGACCAATGCCCAATCGAAGTGATGCACCGACGATGACCCTTGGCAAGCTCACTGTAGTAGTCAGTTGCGTGTTCGCGGCCGTTGGCGTCTGGGCGGCCACTCCTGTGGCAAACAAACCTGCTGACAAAGCGGTGGTAAATGCCATCGCGGCGGCACCGACGAGTCCTGCGAGTCCCGCACAATTGCGGAACATCCTCGAGAGAGAGCATGGCAACGTCGTCATTCTCAATCTATGGGGCACGTGGTGCGCGCCCTGTCTGCGAGAGATTCCCGAACTCGTACGCCTGCAGCAGGAGCTGGCGCCACTACGGGTGTCCCTCGTCGGCGTCGCTATGGATGAGGCCAGCTCCATCGATTCGATGGTCGAGCCGTTTCGCAAGAAGTACTTTCCGGCGTTCCACACCTACGCGCGCAACTCGCCGGACATGGACTCGATGGTGAGCGTCGTTGATACGGCGTGGAATGAGATTCTACCAACCACCTATATCCTCGATCGCGAGGGCAAGGTGGCGCGCAAGATCCAGGGCGTGAAGACCTACGACGAGTTTCGCACGATCGTGACGAAGATCGCCAACGCCGGCTGAGCGAACCCATGCCGGCGAATTCCTACAAGCATCGGTAACAGTCGCAGCTTAGTTCCGCAGTCTCGCGACAGGTAGCTTGGGAACCTCCATTTCGAGGTTACCGCCATGTCCAATTACGTCCGGTTCGGCGCGATGATCGCCACCTCCACACTCGTGATGTTCGGGCTGATGTACCTGAACAACTACAGCTTCGAGCATGTGTACTTCAGCGAGACGCGCGCCTACATGGCGCTGGTGATGGGCGCGTCGATGGCCGTCGTCATGCTGCTGTTCATGCTCGGCATGTACCGCAACTCGAGGGCCAATAGCGCCATCCTGCTCGGCAGCGTGGCCGTGTTCGCGCTGGCATTGTGGCTGGTCCGCAGTCAGCAGACGGTGCAGGACGTCGCCTATATGAAAGCGATGATCCCGCATCACTCGATCGCCATCCTGACGAGTCGACGCGCCGAAATATCCGATCCGCGCGTGCGCCGGCTGGCCGACGAGATCATCGAGGCGCAGCTGCGCGAGATCGATGAAATGCAGCAACTGATCCGGCAGCTCGAGTTGCATCGCCGGACCTCATAGCTTGACTCGTCTGAGCCGCAGCGCGTTGCCAATCACACTGACTGACGACAACGACATCGCGGCCGCCGCGAATATCGGCGTGAGCAACACGCCGAAGGCAGGATACAGAACCCCCGCCGCGATGGGCACGCCCGCCGCATTGTAGATGAAGGCAAAGAACAGGTTCTGTCGGATATTGCGCATGGTGGCGCGCGACAGTCGGTACGCCTTGACGATGCCGTTGAGGTCGCCCTTCAGCAGCGTGACGCCCGCGCTCTCGATAGCGACATCCGCGCCAGAACCCATCGCGATGCCTACATCCGCAGCGGCCAGCGCCGGCGCATCGTTGACGCCATCGCCAGCCATCGCGACCACTCTGCCCTGACTGCGAAGCTGGCTGACCACGACGCTCTTCTGATCCGGCAAGACGTCCGCTTCGACGTCCGCGATGCCGAGCTTGCGCGCGACCGCCTCGGCAGTCGTACGGTTGTCGCCCGTGACCATGATGACTTTGACACCGGCCGCTGCGAGTGCCTGGAGCGCGCCGGGCGTTGATTCCTTGACTGGATCGGCAATGGCGATCACGCCGGCTGCGCGACCATCCAGCGCCACGAAGATCGCCGTCGCGCCCTCTGCACGCAGCTCGGTTGCGTTGGCCACCAGGTCACCGGCATCGACCGAGTGCTCCGACAGAAATCGCTCACTACCGACCAGCACGGCACGTTGAGCGGCGTGCCCGAACAACCCCTTGCCAAGGGTCGAATCTACGTCCGTCGGCTCCGCGAGTGTCAAATCGCGCCGCAGCGCCTCCGCAACTATTGCCGCAGCCAGCGGATGTTCGCTCGCGCGCTCGACGCTCGCGGCGAGTTGCAGCACATCCGATTCTGATTGCGCGTCTGTTACGCGTATCGCGACGACCCGCGGCTTGCCCTCCGTCAAGGTGCCGGTCTTGTCGACCACCAAGGTATCGACCTTCTCCATACGCTCGAGCGCCTCGGCGTTCTTGATGAGCACGCCCTCCTTCGCGCCCTTCCCGACGCCCACCATGATCGACATCGGCGTCGCGAGTCCGAGCGCGCAGGGGCACGCAATAATCAAAACGGCAACTGCCGCGACCAGACCATAACCCATCGCCGGCGCCGGCCCGAGCGCAGCCCAAACGATGAAGGCGATGATCGCAATCGCGAGCACTGCGGGCACGAAGTAACCCGACACCTGATCTGCCAGGCGCTGAATCGGCGCGCGGCTGCGCTGCGCGTCCGCCACCATCTGCACGATCCTGGCCAACATCGTGTCGTGTCCGACCTTGTCCGCGCGCATCAGCAGTCCGCCCGTCTGGTTGATCGTGCCCCCAACCAGCGTGGCGCCCGGCTCTTTCGTCACCGGCATGGATTCGCCGGTCACCATCGATTCGTCCACCGCGCCCCGGCCCTCGAGCACTTCACCATCCACCGGGATTTTCTCGCCGGGCCGCACTCGTAGCGTGTCGCCGGCCACAACCTGTTCGAGCGGCACTTCCTCGTCGCTGCCGTCCGCGCGCACGCGACGGGCGAGCTTCGGCGACAAATCGAGCAAGGCGCGGATCGCGCCACCGGTCGCCGCCCGCGCGCGCAGCTCGAGCACTTGCCCTAACAACACGAGCACCGTGATGACCGCTGCGGCTTCGAAGTACACTGCGACCACGCCGTCGTGCCCCCGGAAGGCCGACGGGAAGATGTGCGGGGCGAGAGTCGCCACGACGCTATAGGCCCAAGCGACGCCGGTGCCCATGGCGATCAGCGTGAACATGTTCAGATGGCGGGTCTTGAGCGATTCCCAGCCGCGCTGGAAGAACGGCCAGCCCGCCCAGAGCACCACGGGTGTTGCGAGGACTAACTGGATCCAGATACTGGTTCGGCCTCCTAGCCATGATGGCAGTGTCACAAGGTGAGCCACCATTTCGAGCAGGAATACTGGCAGTGCGAACGCCAGACCGATCCAGAAACGGCGCGTCATGTCTGCGAGTTCGGGGTTGGCGTCGTCCGTTGCGCTCGGCGTCATCGGTTCGAGCGCCATGCCGCAGATCGGACAGGAGCCTGGCGCGGGCCGCACGATTTGCGGATGCATCGGGCAGGTCCACTTGGTCCCCGTCGGCGCCGACGACGGCGGAACGTCTCCGTTGGTCGCGGCAGCAGCGAGAAAACGGGCCGGCTCAGCCTCGAATCGGCTGTGGCACTTCGGTCCGCAAAAGTAGTAAGTCTCGTTGCCGTGCCGCAGGCTGAGCGCGGTCGGCGTGACAGTCACACGCATCCCGCATACCGGGTCGACTCTGGTGTCGGGCGTCGCGTCGATCATGGTGCTACTCCAATTGCATGCCGATCAAGCATGCAGCGGCGATGCTCTCGAGACAATCGGCATCGTCCTGCAAAATCCCGCAAATTGCTCTGATCGATAGCTGTGTGTCTCATGATTCGTTGTCTGCTTGAGTGTCGATTGTTCTGTTAGCGGTCTCGTTGTTGGCCGGTGCGCCCTCGCCCACCGTCAGGCGGCGGCCGATCCAGACGTAATAGACCACTGGAATGACGATGAGCGTCAATACGAGCGTCGATGTCATACCACCCAGCATCGGCAGGGCGATGCGTCGCATCACGTCGGATCCCAGGCCGTCCGTGATGAAAATCGGCGCGAGGCCGGCGAAAATCGTGGTGACCGTCATGAGCTTGGGTCGCACTCGCATCGCCGCACCTCGGCACACCGCTGCAAAAAGATCGACGCGGCTGCGCGGCTGCGAGTCCCGCACTTGGCTGTCAATATAGAGCAGCATCACTATCGCGGTCTCCACAGCGATGCCACCCAGCGCAATGAAGCCGACTGCTACCGCCACCGACAGGTTGTAGCCTGCAAGCCAGACGGCCCATAACCCGCCGATCAGCCCGAATGGCAACGACAGCATGATCATGGCGGTGCGATCGAGACGACCGAAGTGCAGCATCAACAGCAGGAATATCAATGCAACGGCCGCTGGAATCGCGATTTTCAAACGGGCATTCGCTCGCTGCATCTGCTCGTATTGGCCCGAAAACTCCACCGCGTAGCCAGGCGGCAGCGCGACGGTGTCAACCACGGCGGCGCGTGCCTCGGCCACGTAACCACCCATGTCACGTCCGGCAATGTCAACGAACACCCAGCCCGTCAGGCGCGCGTTCTCCGAGCGGATCATCGGCGGACCATCCTCGAACGCGATGGCTGCCAGTTCGCCCAACGGCACGTGTGCGCCAGTCGGCGCCGGTACGAGAATATCGTCGAGGTCGGCGACGCTTTCCCGAAATGGCCGGTCGTAACGCACCATGATGTCGTAACGCTCGCGACCCTGGACACTCTCGCCGAGACGCATGCCGCCCAGCGCGGTCTGTACGACAGCTTGGAACGCGGCCATGTCGATATTGCGCCGCGCCAGCTCGGCCCGATTGGGCGTGATGACCAGATACTTGCCGCCCATCACCCGGTCTGCAAAGGCCGAACGCGTCCCCGGAATCCTGGCGACCACCGTTTCTATTTCCCGCGCGAGACGTGCGATCTCGTTCAGATCGTCGCCGGTGACTTTGATACCAATCGGCGTGCGCACGCCGGTGGACACCATGTCCATGCGAATTTTGATGGGGTAACCCCAGGAGTTGACGAGCCCCGGCACGCGCAATTTGCCGTCGAGTTCCGCCACGATGTCGTCAGCGGTGACGCCACGACGCCATTGGTATTTCGGTTTGAGCTTGATCCAGGTTTCGATCATGGTCAAAGGCGCGGGATCGGTGGCCGTGTCGGCCCGGCCCGCCTTGCCAAATACGCGCTCGACTTCCGGGACGGTCATCATCACGCGGTTCGTCTGCCCCAGGATCTCCCGCATCTTGGTAGCTGATACGCCAGGCAGTGTCGTCGGCATGTACAGCAGCTCACCCTCATAGAGTGCTGGCATGAACTCTGTGCCCAGCCGAGTGAGCGGGATGATGACACTGGCAGTCAGTACGCACGCAACGCTGATCGTCAGCCACTTGAACTGCAGCGCCAGTCGCAGCACGGGCTGGTAGAGCCGCACGAAAAATACGTTGACCGGATTGTCTTCTTCGCGTCGCATCCGTCCGCGCATCAGATAGACCATCAGCACCGGCACGAGCGTCACCGACAGTATCGCTGCGAAAGCCATCGCATAGGTCTTGGTGTACGCAAGCGGTGAGAACAGCCTGAAGCTCTCGCCCGTCAGGGCGAACACGGGGAGAAAGGACACCGTGATGATCAACAGCGAAAAAAACAGCCCGGGTCCCACCTCCTGCGCGGCGTGCAGCAGAGTTTGTCGGCGCACGAGCGAATCGGGCCGCGGGCCCAGCTCGGACAATTTGCGGCTGGCGTTCTCTACCATCACGATCGATGCGTCGACCATCGCGCCGATGGCGATAGCAATGCCACCCAACGACATGATGTTGGCCGTGACGCCCTGCCACGACATGATCAGGAACGGAGCCAATACACCGAGTGGCAGCGTGATAATGGCTACCAGCGATGAACGAACGTGCAGCAGGAATATGAGAATCACAAGGGCAACGGCGATGCCCTCCTCGATGAGCTTGGTTTCGAGATAGTCGACCGCGCCTTCGATCAAGGGCGCCCGATCGTAGACCGTCACGATCTCGACGCCCGCAGGCAGACCACGCTGCAGTTCCGCGAGCTTGGCCTTCACCCGGCCGATGACCTGCAGCGCGTTCTCGCCGTCGCGCATGATGATCACGCCGGCCACCGTCTCGCCCTCACCGTTCAGTTCGACGACGCCGCGCCGCAGCGCCGGCCCCTCGACCACGCGCGCAACGTCCGACAGCAGGACCGGTGTGCCGTCCTCGGCGTTGACGACGACACGCTCCAGGTCGAGCCTGTCATCGACATATCCCGACGAACGAATCATGTACTCGCTCTCGCCCTGCTCGAGTACGCGTCCGCCGACTTCACTCGATGCGGCGCGGACCGCGTCCGCGATGCGGCGCAGTGGAATGTCGTAGGCTCGCAGCCGATTCGGATCGATCAGCACCTGATACTCGCGCACGAAGCCGCCTACCGACGCCACCTCGGACACCCCCTCGACTCCCGCGAGCTCGAGCTTGAGGAACCAGTCCTGCAAGGAGCGCAGCTCGGCCAAATCCGTGTTGCCACTCTTGTCGACCAGTGCATACTGATAGATCCAACCCACGCCGGTCGCATCCGGGCCGATCTGCGGCACTGCATTGGGCGGCAGCTCAGCACCCAGGCGCGACAACGCCTCGAGCACCCGCGAGCGCGCCCAGTACAAGTCGACGCCGTCCTCGAATATCACGTAGACGAAGCTGGTGCCGAACATCGACGAGCCGCGTACATCTTTGGTTCGCGGGAGGCCCAGCAGGTTGGTAGATAGTGGGTAGGTCACCAGGTCTTCGACTATCTGTGGGCTCTGACCCGGGAAGTCGGTGCGAATGATGACCTGCGTATCGGTCAAGTCTGGTATCGCATCGAGCGGCATGCGCTGCAAGGCAAGCCAGCCCGCGACCGCCAGCGCAGCCGCCAGCGTCAGCACGATCAAATGATTGGCACTCGACCAGGCGATCAGTTTCGCGACGGCGGACTTGGCCGGGTCACGCCCAGCGAGCTCATCGTTGTGCTCATTTGGCATAGCGATGGCCTAGTGCCGGTGTTCTGCATGCGAATCGTTCGGCGCACGCGACGGCGGGCGATCGTCCATGGTTGCCATGGATTCGCCGCTCATCGGCTCTGGCCAGGCGATCAGTTTCGCGTCGCCCGCTCCATAGGGGTTGATCGGCACACCGGCCTTCTGCAACCACAATCGATCGGTCGCAGCGTCGCGATAGAGCGCGAGCCCGACTTGACGGTAGTGGCTCGGTGCGCCTGTCAGCAGCCAGGGCTCCAGCGCCGCCAGCAAGCGCGCAAGTTGCACGCGCAGTGGATCGCCCTCCGGCGCTTGTTGGGCCGCACGCAGCGCCGCCTGGCCCTCCGCCAGTACGGGCATCAGCTTGCTGCCGGCATAACGGCGCGCCAGTTGATCACCGAGTTTGATAGCCGGCTCGAGGAACAGCGGATCGATCTTGTCGCCAGCCGTCAGCGCTTCATGCAGGTACAACGCCATGTCCGTGAAATGATCGATCTCCGCCAGTGCCGTCGCATCGATTGGCAGTTGTGACAACGGCGTGTCCGGCGCCATTGGCTCAGCCTGTAGTTTGGCGAGTCCTTGTCGCAAATTGACTTCCGAGTCGAGCAGGAACTGACCGCTGGCGACCACTCGCTCACCTGCCGCGAGCGAGTCGAGAACTTCCGTGCGGCCGTTGGCCGTTATCCCGGTGCGGATCCGTCGGGCGGCAAATCGACCCTCACCCAGCGCGACGATGACGTGCGAACCGTCGCCGTCCTGCAATACCGATTCTGACGGTAACGATAGACGCGGTTCACTCGCCAGTTCGATGGCAACGTCGACGTAAGCACCGGGTCGCAGTCGCCCCGCACTGTTGTCGACGACGATGCGAACGTCAGCGGTACGCGTGCGGCGATCGATGGTCGGATACAGGTAGTCGATCACACCGGTTGCCGGCGCGTCCGGGGCACTCGGAAAGTTCAATCGCACTGGCATGCCGACACGAATCGCGGCGATATCCTGCTCTGGAATGGACGCGATGACCCAAACTTGACCGTACGATTGCAGTCGCAGGATGGGTGTGCCGGCTCTGACATAGTCACCTTCCCGAACCTGTAGTTTTGCGACGATGCCACTGGCCTCGGCAAACACCGGCACCCGCTCGATCACCTGGGACGACTCGGTGATCCGCTCGATCACTGAGTCCTGCATGCCGCGCGATCGCATGCGTTGCCTGGCGGCCGCGGTCCGTTGCCGATTACCAATGCGCATGGCACTGAGATAGTCCTTCTGCGCGGCAATCAACTCCGGACTGTAAACGCGATACAGCAACGCACCCTTGCGTACAGCATCGCCTTCAGCACGGACCGTCAGGTTTTCGACCCAGCCCTCGAACCGGGATACCGACGCGTTCTCCAGCCGCTCACTGGCCTGCACGGTGCCGTATGCCCGCAGGTTGCGGCCAAACGGCGCCATGGTGACAGGCACGGTGCGGATGCCCATGGTCTGAATCATCTCGCTGGGGACCACCACCGAACCGTCACTGCCGGCGACGCTGGCGGCTGTTGGCACGGGCACGAGGTCCATGCCGCAGATCGGGCAAGTGCCGTTCGGATCCGTCGAAATGTAATGCGGGTGCATGGAACAGGTGTATTGCTGTGCCTCGCTCGACGCGGGCACGTTTGCATCGGGGGTGGGCGCACCGCCCGCCGCTGACGACGGAACAGGGGAAGATTGGTCGCTACAGGCCGCGGCCAGGCAGCTCAACGTGAGTGTTGCAATCAGCGCTAACTGCTTCATGGCGACACCAGCAAAGAATCGATCGTGACGGCAGCGGCGGCGGCGCGTGCTTCTGCCGCCACGATGTCAGCACGCAATCTCAGTATCGCCAGCTCGCCATCGATGATCGGTCCATAGTCGCCGACACCGGATTCGTAGATAGCGAGCTGAGCAGCGACGCGATCGTGAATGGCAACGATCCGTTGCTGGAGCGACTCCACACTCGCCTCCGCTGCGTTCCGCGTTGCCCGGAGCGAAGAATACTGAGCCGCGGCGGTTCGCGCTGCGGCAGCCGACCGACTGCGCGCTGCACTTCGATTGGCCTGCGCGGCCCGCAACGCCGGCGCTTTGCTTTGCCGGCCCCACACCGGAATATTGAAAGTAACTAGTCCCGTGATCCAATCGTCGCCCGCGAAACTTGAGCCGACACGACCGTTACCGGGTTCGCGCTGCTGATAAGTAAGCTGCAGGCCCCATTCCGGTTTCCAGGCGGCTGCGGCCTGATCGACGCCAGCGTCGGCCACGCCGGTGGCTGCATTGCCTATCCGTACGGTATGGAACTCCGTCGCATCGCCGGACCATTGACGGCTCGCAAGCAGCGACGTCGATAGCGCTGGCAACGGCGCAGGCACCTCGCCCACCAGCTCGATCAACCGCGCATCCAGTCCCGCTTCTTGCCCGGCCAGATCGATCAGCAACCGCGCCACTTCCGCACGTTCGGCGTCGACTTCTGCCAGTCGAAATACCACCGGGCGTCCGGCGTCGACTTCGGCTTCGACGACACCCACCAACTCGAGCAGTTTCGCGTCACGCTGCAGCAATAGCGCTCGCTGCTGGGCGATGCGCTGCTTCTCCACCAACTGCAGCAGCAGATCGCGCCGCAATTCGGCGAACCGAGCCTCAGCCATGGCTTGTGACTCAGCCGAACGACGCACCGCCGCGAGCGAGCGCGCATCGCGCTCGGCACCGCTCGGAATCTGCTGTCGGACACCGATCACTTTGGCGGTGGGCAAGAACGTATCGAACGACGGGTCGCGCACTGGCAAATTGTTGACGCCCACCGAGATGACTGGATCTGGCAGCGCGCGGGCGGCGATCGCGCGCTCGCGGTCGGCGTCGACCTGGTAGTCGATCGCCTGCAGCGCCGGATGGCTGCGCAATCGCAGCTCGAGATCAGCGAATGATTGCGCCACCGCGACGCATGGGAGGCATGCTGCGACAAGCAGCACGGCAGCCAACTGGCGGGGATTCTCGAACATAAGCGTTTCCTGAAGCTGAGCCGAAGCAACAAATCCCGCGACGTCGCAACGCCGCGAGAGCAAGGTGGCTTCGCCTAGATCAGGAAACGCTGCTTGAGCGCCAGCGGTGTCTGCGACCGGAGCGGCCGATCACCGGGTGGCCCGGTCTTCAGTGGACTAACAACAGGCCTGGCGTGCGCGATGGGGAACGATGCGGCGGGAGTCGGCGGCAGCGCGAGCTCGCTTGCAGCCAGAGAGATCGATACTCTCGTGTCCACCTGAGGCAATACGAAGCCCGCGCCACAGCAATCGCTACACGGATGCTGATCGCTATGCTGCGCAGGTCTTTCACCGTCACTCGTACTCGAGTGACAAGGAGGCGAATGCGTAGTGTCGCTGGCGGCCGCGCTGCTAACGACATCGACACAGCATGCCATGACCGGATTGGCCATGAGCACCGCGGCGATCAGCACGAGCGTCTGGCGGCGGACGAACGACATCCTTATACGTATACTAGCAAATGCCGCCTCAGGCAAATCTTGGGCGCCAGCGGCACGTACACCGAGCAAGTGCCTCGCATTGCACCGCCGCGATTCACCGCTTGGGCGCTGCCGGGCCGGCGCGCTTCGGCTTGCGGGCTCCCTTCGCGGTCTTCGGACCCTTGCGATCTTTGAATGGCTTGGTATACGGCCGGGCGGACGGCCTCGCCCTCGGCTCCGGCCCGGAGCCAGTGTCGCGGCCAGGTTCCGCCGGCACGCTCGCTAACAACTGGCCTCTGACGCGGATCTCGCGCAGTTGCTTGAGAGCCTCGGGCGCGAGATCTGCCGGCAGCCGGACGAACGAATGACGGCGCTGGATGTCGATGCCGTTGATCTGCGAGCCATCGAGACCCAGCACGTTGGCGATCGCACCGACGATATTGCCCGGCTGCACACCATGCTCACGTCCCACGGCAAGACGATACGTCTGTTGTGGCTCATGCCGCTGTCCACGAGCTTGACGAGGCTCGCGCTCTGGGGCGACAGCGCTACGGCTGGCATGCTGCTCGTCTGGGCTCGCATCGCGGACACGCGGGCCTTCACCCCGCGCTCCCAACAACAACGGCGTCTTACCGCGCACGAGGCTGGCGAGGGCAGCCGCCACGTCCGCTGCGTCCACGCCGCTCTCTGCGACGAGTTCATCGATCATGGTCCGATAGGGTGTCGCCTCGCCGCGAGTCAGCGCCGCGACCACGCGCTCTTTGAATTTAGCCGCACGCTTGGCATTGACGTCGCCGATCGTCGGCAGCTTGAGCGGCTCCAACTGCTGACGAGTGTGACGCTCGATCAGTCGCAGCATATTGCGCTCGCGCGGCGCAACGAACAGGATGGCTTCGCCGCTGCGGCCCGCGCGGCCGGTGCGCCCAATGCGATGAATGTAGGATTCCACATCGTACGGCATGTCGAAGTTGACGACATGCCCGATGCGCTCGACGTCGAGACCACGCGCCGCAACATCTGTCGCTACCAGGATATCGATCTTGCCGGTCTTGAGCTGTGCAACCGTGCGCTCGCGCTGCGCCTGTTGCATATCGCCATTCAGGGCGGCGGCGGCAAAACCTCGCGCTTCGAGGCGCTCTGCCAGGTCGACCGTCGATTGCTTGGTGCGGGCAAAGATCAACATCGCGTCGAAGCTCTCCACTTCGAGCAGCCGTGTGAGCGCGTCCAGCTTGTGCAGGCCGTCTACCAACCAGTAGCGTTGGCGCGTATTGGCGGCCGTGGTCGTCTTGTTGCGGATCGTGATCTCACGCGGGTTGCGCAGATGCTTCTGGGCGATACGGCGAATCGGTGCCGCCATGGTCGCCGAGAACAGCGCCACCTGGCGTTCGGCTGGCACCTGGCCCAGGATTTCATCGATCGCATCGACGAAGCCCATCTGCAGCATCTCGTCCGCCTCATCGAGCACCACGGAGCGCACGTCCGCCAGCATCAGCGTCCGTCGATTCAAGTGATCCATGACACGCCCAGGCGTGCCGACGATCACGTGCACGCCGCGCTGCAAGGCCGCGAGTTGGGGCGAATAGCTTTGGCCACCGTAGATCGGCAAGACGTGAAAGCCACGCAAATGGGCCGCGTATTTCTGAAACGCCTCGGCGACCTGGATGGCCAGCTCGCGGGTTGGTACCAACACCAACACCTGCGGCTGACGCTGCGCCAGATCGAGTCGCGCCAGTGCTGGCAGCGCAAAGGCCGCAGTCTTGCCAGTTCCGGTTTGCGCCTGTCCCATGATGTCGACCCCGGTCAGCAAGACGGGAATCGTCGCGGCCTGGATCGGCGACGGCGTCTCATAACCCACGTCGGCGAGCGCCTTGACCAGTGGCGGTGGCAGGCCGAGATCGGCGAACGAACTTGCCGACGAGTCGGTGGCGGTTGTCATGAGAGTAATCCTGAGTGCAAAACCGGGCCACATGCTATACGAGCAGCGGATTGTCGTTTGGCCTTCCGACATCGCGCAGGTTAAGGTGCCGAAACGACCCGCTCTGGAGCAAGCAACATGCGATCTACTTTTCTGGCAGTACTGCTGCTGTTGTCCGGCCCGATTCTGGCGGCTGATACGTCGACCGTGCTCGTGACTGGCGCCAATCGTGGCCTCGGCCTGGTCTGGGCCCAGCAGTACGCCGAACGCGGCTGGCAGGTGATCGCCACGGCGCGCACGCCCGCTGCGGCGGCCGAGCTACGACAGCTTGCAACGCGTACCGGCCGCGTCCGTATCGAGCAGCTCGATGCAACGGATGCAACCTCCGTCGATGAGCTGGGTAAACGGCTCGACGGCGTGCCGATCGATGTCTTGATCAACAACGTTGGCGTGCTGGGTGACGAGGACGAGCAGCGGCTCGGCACACTGGACGCGAGCCGCTTCGACTTCTATATGCGTACCAATGTGCTTTCGGCGCTGCTCGTCACCGAACGCCTGCTACCGAATATTCGAGCCGGCAAGCAGAAGAAGATCGCGGGCATCAGCGCGGTGGCCGCCTCGTTCGCCGTCTATCCGCGCATTCACTCCGGCCTGTACTACTACAAAGCCAGCAAAGTCGCGCTCAACATGGTGCTGTGCAACCTGGCCATGGATCTGCAGAAAGAAGGCATCGCCGTCGCGGTGTTATCGCCCGGCGTCGTCAACACCTATGGCACCGAGGTGGATCACGACGCGATGTCGCCCGAGATGAAGCGCAGCATGGTGGATATCGACACCAGCGTCGGCGGCATGATACGCGTCATGGACGAACTGACGCTGGAGAAATCGGGGCGTTGGTATCGCTACTCCGGCGAGGTCATCAGTTGGTAGTTGCCGCGCTCGTCGATCGAGCGCGGCAACTACCCAGATCTGACGGAACTTAGTACTGCCCGAACTTGTAAGAGCCCGTCACGCCGATCTGGCGACCGTTCGGATAGTGCACCTGGAACGCGCGCGTGAACAGGAAACCCGAATTCGGGTCGAAGAATCGTACGACGGAGTCCGGCGTACGATCGTTGCCCAGATTACGCGCCCAAGCGGTCACACGCCAGCGATCGGTCTCGACGCCCAGTCGCGCGTCGATGCGGCTGGAGTCGCCGGTCGACGCGTGGTTATAGACCTCCGCGAACCGCTCGCCTTGATACGAGAAGTCGGTGCGAACAAAGAAGCTCTTGTCGGCGCCAAACGGGGCACGGAACTCGACACCCGCCGAGGCCGTGTGCTTCGGCGCATTGGCCGTCTGGAACCCGGAGGCGTCGGCAAAATTTGTCACCGGGCCCGGTGGGACGCCGACGCTGGGACAGGGTCCTGTCGTCGTATACGGCGTCTGCAGCAAGGTGGCCAAGGTAGAGTCACACAGCTCGGTGAACTTCGCGTCTACGTAGCCATACGTGGCATTGAAATCCCAGTTGTCGTCGTAGCGCCAGCGCCAGCTGAGTTCCAGCCCCTTGACCTCGGTCTTGCCGGCATTTCCCGTGAGAGAGATGTTGGACGGTGAGCCAGTGGCAGTGACATAGGTCGAACTGCCGGTTACCTGCTGATCGGTCCAATCCGTGAAGAAAATAGCCGCATCAATGGACATGCGGCCGTTGAGGAGCCGCATCTTGGTGCCTAGCTCATAATTGAGCGACGATTCCTCGTCGACAGCGAGCGGGAACAAATCGCTCAGATTGCTGAACGCCGCAGGCGGGATATTGGCGGCGCACAGCGAAATGTTGAAATCACCTGGCTTGTTGCCCTTGGCAACCGACAAGTACACGTTCAAGTCGTCGGTAAAATCAAAGCGTACCGTACCGCGCGGGGTGAAACTCGTGAACTCCGCGTTCAGCTTGGGCTGACAGTTGCTATTGGCCAGCACTGTGTTGTTGGTTTCGAGCTTATCTTTGGCATAGCGGCCTTCGAGCGTCAAATGCCAGCGGTCGGTCGGATCGAAACTGACGCTACCAAAGACGGCCTGGTTTTCGACTGAGAACGGCGGACTCGGCTGCGACACTTCGCGCAGTTGACCGACCGTGCTGCCCACCGGGAATGCCATGCCGAGCTGCAGAACATTGTATCGGGGGCCACCGTTGAAGCCGGAATTGTCCTGCTGGTAGAAGTAGACGCCTGCCAACCACTGCAGACGTCCGTCGTTGTTGGACGCGAAGCGCAGCTCTTGGGACTGATACTCCTTTATCTGTATCAGGCGCGTGATGTTGCCGGGGTTCTGCACCGTCATCGTTGGCCCTGGTGTTTGCGAGGGCCCTGCGGTATTGAACGGCGACTGCGGCGTGTTGATGATGTAGTCGTCGACGATCCAGTCTTCGTCCTGGCGATTCCAGCTAACCAGCGCGGTGGCAGTGGCTGGGCCAAAATCCCAATTGGCCTCCAGGCTGTAGAGAAAGCTGTCCTGCTCGACGCCGGGATGCCCCTGACGCGCGATATCGGAGAAATCGACCGCCAATGCGCCATTCTGCGGCACTGTCGGGAATGCCCCGCAAAAGCTGCCGCCGCGTGCACCCGGCACCTGGAAGCAATTGAGGGCTGTCGAAATCGTGTTGTTGTAAAGCCCGTCGGAGTTCAACGCAGCAAAAGCCCGCAGCGTCGCATCGAACTCGTCGGTCGGCTGCCAGCGGATCGCGCCCGAAACGCGCTTGGTTTGCTCGGCGCCCAACTTTGGGAACGTACCGTCGCTGCTACGCGCGGTGTACTGGCCGTCATAGTCGTAGTAACGCGCACCGAGTTTGTAGGTGAGCGTCTCACCCATGAGCGGACCAGTGATGTTGGCCGATATTTCTTTGTAGCCATCATCACCCACCGAGACCGACGTTCTGCCTTTGAAGACATTGCTGGGCTTGATCGTGCGATAGCTAATGACACCGGCGAGCGACGCACGGCCGAAATTGGCGGCCTGCGGCCCCTTCAACACTTCGACGGTCTCGATATCATCGAGATCTGCGCCGGTGATATTGCCGGCGATATACACGCCATCGACCACGAACGACACCGTGCGTTCGCCGAGAAGCTGCGACATGCCGCGTATGACGGGCCGATCGAAGACGCGGCCGTAAGTTTGATTGAACGACAAGTTGGGCGTGAGCTTGGCGATGTCGTAGACGCTCTCGATGCCGCGCCTTTCGATCGCGTCGGCGGAAAACGCTGTGATCGAGATCGGCACGTCCTGCAGGGCTTCCGTGCGCTTGCGCGCCGTGACGACGATCTCCTCGAGCACCCCGGCTGCGGCGGCCGATCCCTGGGCGAGCGCCTGCCCGCTTGGTAGGACGATGACGGCGACTGCAAGCAGTCGCCCAATGTTTGAAGCTTTGGACATAAGACCCCCTGACAAAGATCGCAGCCCGGTGATGCCGAACTCGCTAATTATCCACCCTGATCGACATCCTACTCTCACGAGCTGCAGAGACAACAAATAAGGCTGACACCAGTGCAACTACTGTTGTTTCCCGGCTACATTGGCTGACTGCTGCTGCAAAAAGCAGGCAACCGCCGCGCGTTCATCGGCCGACTTCAAGCCGATGAAGGTCATGGTGGTACCACGCAGGGCACGCCGCGGATTGACCAGGAACCGGTCGAGTGTCGCGGCATCCCAGATCCACTCCGTGCCGAGCAGCGCGGGCGAATACTTGAATGCCTTGTCGCTAGTGCCCGCGCGCTGGCCGAAGAATCCCGCGAGACTCGGACCTTCGCGTACCGGCTCGCCAGGCTGCAGCGCATGACAAGTACTGCACACGGCGAACACCTGTTTGCCGAGCTCGGCATCGCACGCTGGCTTCGTATCGGCAGCCCGCGCACTGCCACCGGCCACGAGCGCGACACTTACGACTAACAGAATCCTCGGAACGACAGGCATTGACTGCTCCCGCTTCATTGGTTCAGGCGACAAGCGATGACGTCGTTGCCATGCTCGAGTGAGATAGCGTTAGCGGCAACGGGCGCTCGCGCCTCGGCCACCGGTGGACCATCCGCCTCGTCGAAGATCGTGAGCGTCAGAAAATCCGCCAGCACCGCCGGCGAGCCGACCGCCATCGGCATGCGCAGCAGCCGTGCACGCCGTCCATCCGTCCCGCCGTGATTTGTAACCGCCGCCAGGGCCAACTCACCACCACGGTCGAGCACCGGCGCATCCTTGACCCTGGGCTTGCCTGGAGCCCCGACGCTGCACAGGAAAGTGCGTGCCTTGTAGAGGCGTTCGTAGGTGAGGTCCTCACGCCCAGCGAACAGCCGGCCTGGCTTGTCCGGTTGCGCAGGGTCCAGCAGGTAGCCATTGTCGAAGATCCATATCTCCTCGGGCGTGATGGCCCAGTCAGCATCCCAAGTCATGGTCTGCCCGGACGTCTTCGAGGTCATCGTGCAGGTGCGCGCGACGGCTGGAGCCCCCGTATTCGCAAGCCAGCCGCGCAACTGCATGCCATAGCGCTGGAAGCGGAAGTCGCAGTTGCCGCCGTAATTGGGATCGAGCGCGATCGTCTTGAGCTTTTCCGGATGCAGATAGGCGCGTTCGTACTGCGCGCCATCCTTGATTCGCCGACCGCTCACACTAACGACCTGATGCTCGGCATCGATGGTCAGAATGTAGAGTACTTGCTGTCCTTTGATCAGTGGCCCGTCACGGCCGCCCGTGTGCACCTCGCCGTAGATCACGTGCTCGCCGATATGTGGCACGTCGACACGCGCGAACACGCGATACTGCCGGTCGTGCTCGCCATCGGGCGGCTCGCCGTAGGCGCGCTCCAGCTCCACTTGCGGCAAGGAATCATATTCACCCGGCCACCAAGCCAACAGGTCGTTCAGCACGCCTTGCAGCTCGGCTTGCGAATTGGTGGCGGTCGCAACCGGTGACCAGAGCACTGGCAACAGCAGCGCTGCCACTAGACGGGAATGGAACATGTCTGCAAACCTCAGTTGGCGGTCGATGCCGCGGGTTGATGGGCAGTGGTCGGCCGACGCTTTCGCAACCACAGCCACAGCCCGCTCGCGAACAAACCGGCTGGCAGCAGGCCGGCAATGAACCACAGCCATTGCGTCAGGCGCCCGCCGAATGAGCCGAAGTGCCACGGCGCCATGTTGCCGAGCATGCGAGCGCCCAGCGGCAAGCTGTCGTGTCGATCGATCCGCAGCACGGTCGCATCGCGCGGATTCAGAAACATCCGGTGCCGGCCAAAGACGACGTCATCCGGCAGTCGGAACGACAGGATCGCGGGCGAGCCTGCACGACGCGACGGTCGCAACTCGTCGAGCGTCGCCTCGGGTACCGCACGACTCGCGGCCGCAACCAGCGCTGTAAGGCTCGCGGCAACCGGCGGTTCGCCGGCTGAGTCGACAATCGGCGCCGGCACGCCGCTCGTACCGGACGCCAGCGCGATGACGGCAGTCGCAGTAGTCCGGTACGCGTAATAGAGACCGGTCAGGCCGATCAAGAGCAGCGCGATACAGATGGCTACGCCGCTCAGCGCATGCAAATCCCGCCAGAACGCTGGTTTCGGCCGCCGCCGTACCCGCAGCGCATCTCTGCGTCGACGCCAGCCCGGCCACCACAAGAGCGGGCCTGTCAGCCCCAGCGCGACCATGACCGCGGCACCGACGCCATTCAGCTTGAGGCCCGTCTCGCCCGCGAACAAGGCGTAATGGAAATCCTGCAATTGCCAGATCCATCCCTTGGCACATTCGCGCTCGCCTAACACCTGGCCACGATACGGATCGACGAACACCGACACGAGCTCGGCGTCCTTCAAGTTCTTCGGCTGGCGCTTCTGCAGGATGACCTCGACGGAACTCGCGTCATCGTGCGGCAATACGACTCGAACGACTTCTTTGGCAGGGATCTGTGCGGCACCGTTCGCGACGATCTGATCGAGTGTGAGACGCTGGCCGACAGGCATGACGCTTAGCCATTCGCGCACCTGCCACTTCTCGATATCAGCGCGGAATACGAGGGCGCTACCGGTCAGGCCGAGAATCGCAATCAAGAGCCCGATCGTCAATCCGCCCCAGGTGTGGACCGAATACAAGACAGATCGAACCGCCGGTTTCATCGGATGTCGACGCTGGTCTCGAACTCGACTTTGTCGAAATCGGTGACGAACGCATCCACCTCGAGATCCCACTCGCCGGGAATCAGCATTTCGCCGATCATCACATGCCACATGCCGTTGGGCAGCTTCTCGCCCTTGAGGCGAATTTCCGAGATTCCCGCCGACTCCAGTGCCGTGACGATCTCGAGATCCGCCATGTCTGTGAGCACCTGCCCGGACGGATCTTTCACCGTGGCCATCAGCATGTTCTCGCCCGCGCGGGCTGGTGTCAGTTCGATATCGACGCTGTAGCCACTATCCGACTTGAGTGTCGTCGCGAAACCATCCGACCCCATCGACATCCCGGGCGCGCCAGCGGCGGCTTGCGCCATGTTGGCGCGCGGCGGCGTCGACAGGGTCAACGTCATGGCGGCACCCAGAATGAGCAGAAAGACGATGTATTCGACCGTGATCGTGCGCCGCATCCGCGGGGCAGCAGCTGCGTCGCCGCGCTCGAGCGCGGGCGTGAGTTTCAGCTTGTTGTAGCCCGCGATGCCTAACACGATCAGGAACAGGACGAGCTTGCGAACCAGCGAGTTGCCGTAATCGTTGTCGAACAGATTACCGATGCTTTCGAGCTGGTTCCAGCTGATCACGACACCACTCACGACGACTGCGCCAACAGCCCATACAGCGCGCGTCGAGAACTGCGTCATGAGTGCGCCTGCCTCGGTGACCGACGTGCTCCTAGTGCTATGCCACAGCGGATAGAGGGAACCGAACCAGAACGCGACGGCAGCGAGGTGCAGCGCCACGACAGTCGCCAACAACCATACTGGCGGCGCCGTGGCAGCATGCCCGGTCACCAGAAAGCTCGCGATGGCGGCAGCGGCGCCCACCGCCAATGCGCCGGTCCGCGATTTGCCTGCAGCGCCCGAAAATGCCCACGCCAACAACAGCATGGCCGGCACGCCGATCGCTGCGCTCGCTGCCAGCGTGCTCGCCAGGCCGCGCGCCCAGGTTGCGCCAGCGAAGAACGCGGCGAAACTCCCTAACACCATTTCCGCGCCGCCGAAGCCGATCGCCAGCAGGTACGCTACGGCCGCGACGATGGCCACTGCACGACCGACCCTGAAGGTGCGGGCCCGCGTCGGGGCTGGCAACGACAACAGCAGCGTCGCCAGCGCGGATCCCGCCGCCAACAACATGGCGGCATACAGCAGCCAACGGTTGAGTGCGACGGCCCAGGTCCATGGCGTAGAGGCCTGCGCGCTGCCAGCCTCGAGCGCCGAGGTGTCGGCCATCGGCTCGCCGATCGAGAAGCCAAAGGTGGTACCGACCGGGTGGGTATCGGCGGAGATGACTCGGTAGGTGAGTATGTAGGTACCGTTAGGCAAGCGATCGCCCAGCGGCAGGATCATGCGCGTGCCGTCGAGCCGGATCTCGCCTGGTCCGCCAACCTCGTTGCCTTCGCGATCGAGTATCTTGAAGAAGATCGGTCCGACGCCCTCATTGAACGTGACCGAGACCTCCTCGGGCGCCGTATCGAGCATCTGCCCGGCCTTGGGCGACGAGTCCATCAGCACGGCATGGGCGTGCGACGCGCTAAAGCCCGTGCACCAACACGCGACGACAGCGATCGCCAACCAAGCCGTCGCGGCAGTCGGCCGCGACCGCGTTGGTCCAGTCATCGTGTTAGCGAGCCGCAGCTTTGGCGGGCGCCGGCGGGGTGAACGGATACTGGGGCCGACTCGGCTTCTCGAGCACCAGGAACGGCGCAGGACCTGGCGTCGCCGACATGAATTTCCACAGCTTGTCACCGAGTCCCGGCGTGCTCGCACTGAGTGCTTCGGTCGGCATGTCGATGTACTTGTCGTCACCCTTCTCGCAGACGTTGATTGTCTTGAAGAACAGGATCTTGCCCGGCGTATCCGGCAACGTCACCCGAAACTTGAAGCCTTCGAACACACCCATCGCCGGGATCATCGACTTCGGGTTCTTCCAGGTGATCTGCTCGACGACTTCGGTGATCATGTTGCCACCCTCGCCCGGAATCGGCTTCGGCAGCTTCTTCATCTTGGTTTCAACCTGCCAGTCGCGCGCCATACCGACCGTGACCCGAGTGATCTCCGCCGGAATCTGCATACGGACTTCTTTCACCGGACTGCCCTTGCAGCCGTGCGTCACGCGCATCTCGAGGTCCTGGGTGTAGCCGGCCGGCGCATACATCGAGGTGAGGACATTGTGCGCCAACGCGTCAGCGGCGAGGACGCCGAAGCTGCTGACGGCCAAAACCACCACTGTCTTTTTCATCGTTAATCCCCCCGGATCAAGTGGTCATGAGAATAGTACATCTGGGTGTCTTTTACACCTAATCGCGCATGTGGTCGAGATACGCCTGCTCGAGCGCCGTGTGACTAACGTCGGCGGCCGCAAATTCAGCGCGCAGCCGCCCGTGCCGCATGATGCCGATACGCGTACCAGTCTCCTTGGCGCGGAACAAATCGTGCGTGGCCATCAGAATGGCGGCGCCATCGCGAGCCAGACCCAGTATGAGCTCCGAAAATTCATTGCTGGCTTGTGGGTCGAGGCCCGAGGTCGGCTCATCGAGCAATAGTGCCGCAGCCTGCTTGCCGAGCGCGATGGCCACACCCACCTTCTGCCGCATGCCCTTGGAATAGCCTTGCAGTGCACGGTCGTGCGAGTCGACCGCGAGTCCCGCGCGGGACAACAAGGCGTGCAGCTGGTCCGGCGTGTAGTGATGGCCGCTCAACTCGGAGAAATACCGCAGGTTCTCCAGCCCGGTCAGCGCGCCGTACAGCATCACCGTCTCCGGTATGTACGCGAGCTTGCGCCGCGCACCATTCGGATCGGCCACGACGTCGATGCCTGCCACTGTGGCACGGCCCGCGGTAGGCGGTATGAAGCCCAGCAACAAGTTGATGGTGGTTGTCTTGCCGGCGCCGTTCGCCCCGAGCAGACAATAGATCTCGCCTGGATTGACCACTAGGTCGAGCTCGCACAGCGCCGCCACTTCCCCGTACGATTTGGATAATTTCTCGGCCTGCAGCAACAGACACCTCCTAGACGAGCGGCAAACGACGTAAACGGCGGCTCGCCGACACTAACAACAACAGTGTGACCAGCAACAATGCCCCCGCGGACGGTGCGACCCGCAGCAGTGTATGACCGATGGGGCTGTCCCGAAATGCGAACTCTGGCAAATTTGCATAGTCCGCCGCGGACAAGCGCGCACCGCGTTCCATTGGGCGGACGAAGAACTCACGCCAGTCGCGATGGAACAGCAGTGCCTGGCGACGGAATTCACGATGTCGCACACCGTCGCCGCCCGCCAGCGCCGTCAGCATCTGATAAGTCAGCGTACTGGGCGACAGATATTGCAAACCACTCACGACTCGTTGCTGACGCTCGGCCTGGGTGTCGAACTGCGCGAGCAGCGGCATGATCGCCTGCTCGATCGATGCTTCCGAACGCGCGACGCTCTGATAATACGCCGACGTATCCATTTCGCCGCCCTGCATGTCGGGATGATCGAAGAAGTACTGATCGCGATCGGCGGCTGCAGCGCGATCGGCTGCCTCGCTCGCTTCGCGCAGCTCGGTAGTCAAGGTGACGCGTGACGGCGGCGCGAACGCGGTGACGGCAGCGAGATTGGTCAGGGCAGGTGCGATGATCACGAATGCCAGCCAGGCGCCCGCCAGAATGGTGGCATTCTGATCGGAATTTCGCAGCTTCGAATTGACCCACAAGGCAAGTGCGAACCAGATGAGCGCATAGAGCGCCGCGCCCAGCCACACGCCGGCAAGCGCCAGCGCATCAGTCGCAGACGCGATCGGCACTCGCGTAACGAGCGCCGCGCCCAGGATGCCAATGGTCAGCGCAGCGAGCACGCTCAGCACGCGTGCCGCGAACTTCGCAGCGATCAGGTCCGTGATACTCGCGCCCGCAGCCACCGACATGGCGAGCACGCCTCGTTCACGCTCGCCGGATACCAGGTTGAACGATAGCGCAATGATGACCAGCGGTAGCAGCCAGACGATCACGAAGGCGACGTCGAAGTTACCCAACGCCAGACGCAACGGATTGTCCAGCTCCTGTTGTGTCAGGAACGTGTGGGCACCGCGTGCGGTGATCGGGTAGTGCGCTGGCAACAGATCGCTCTGACCGACGGCCAGAGGACCAAGCGACGCTGGCGGCAAAACGGCGGGATTGGCAAGGACGCTGAATCCCAGCGCACCTGGTGCCGTCGCCGTCTCGACACCCCGGCCGGCCTGCTCGCGCAGGGCAGCCACGAGCGTCGCATAGTCGGCGCGCAACGCCGCCGCCATTGCGTTCTGTTTGGCGAGTAACGCGCGGCCATTCGCGGCTGCCGCCACCAGCAGCAGCACTAACAAGACGAACGACCATGGGGCGAGTCGTTCACGCCGCAGCAACTGCAGCTCCTGACCGATCTTCGTCAACTTGGACGTCATTGCGACAACACTTGCAAACGTCGCGTGGTCATCGCCACCGCCAGAACGGTAGCTAACAGCCACAGCACCAACACCATCAGCGGCGCGCCAGAGCGCGCCAGCGATGCGTGCAAGGACTCGGGCTGGTAGCGGAATTCGCCGGTCGTACGCCACAGATCGGCGCCCGCCCGATAGCCGGTATCGCCAGCCTTGGAATTCACCGTGATGTCGCGATTTAGCAGTGCCATCAGTTCGCGCCGGAAGTCCTCCGCCGCGCGCTCGAAATGCCGCTGGTGGGCGAGGCTGGTGCCGGCGAGTTCCTGCGATACCAGCGCCAGCGCTGCACGCGGCGACAGAATGCTCGCCGCTTCGAGAATGTCGACTTGGGAATCGATGGCAGCGTTGAGCGTCGCAAACTCCTGGTCGTAGGCGGCGTTGCTGATCTCATCCTGAATGCCGAATACGACACCCTGAAAGTTGATCGGCAGATCCTCCTGCCGCTCGACTTTGTAGATCTTCAGCAGAGCATCGCGTCGCGCGGCAATGCGAGCCGCCGGCGGTAGTCCGCCCAGGCCTCCATTGATACCTTCCTCGACGCCCTGCATGAATGCCGCACGTGTCGGCGTTGGCGCCAGCACCCGGCCGAGATCGGCCGCCAGGCGAGGTACCACAAAGGTGGTGGTGGCCCAGAAGGCCAGCAGGATTAACAGCGCCATCTGCGATGAACTGGCGCGTGCCGACACGACCAGCGCAAACAGCAGCAATACGACGCCATAGAGCAGGTACACCGCCAACAGCAGCAGCGCTGCAGGCAACCAGACCGTGCCGCCCGCGAGTGCCAGTGCCAGCAGCGCGAGCAGCACGATTGGTGCCAACAGCACTACGGCGGCGGCAAAAATACCGAGAAACTTGCCGATGAAGAGCTGCCCAGGGGTGACCCCGGTGGCCAGCAGCAAGCGCAGGGTGCCGGTCTCCCGTTCGCGCGAAAAAGCCGCGTACGCCATCAGGATGAGTGCGAGCGGCACGAGCGCCTGGAACACGAAACTCAGCGACAGCTCGCCGAAGCGCGCGAGTGGCGTCATGTCATCGGCCGGCCGACCCGTCGCGAAGTTGCGCTTGTGAGCTTCGAGCCAGATCGCGACGCCTTCGAAGCTCACTACGCCGGGATCGAAAAATGACAGCGGCAAGGCCGGCCGAAACGCATACACACCGTAGTGCGCGGCCGAATGCGGATTCTTCTCGCCCTGCTGCGTCCACTGCTCTGCCACGAGTGCCTGCGCAGCCGCTCGTTCGCCGGCCAACGCACTGTAACGCGCCGCGCCACTAGCGAGTGCAATGATGCCCAGCGCGAGCAATGCTGCAGCGCCGGTCAGTACGCGACCGTCGCGCAGAACGGCGAGAAACTCCTTGCGAAGTACCGTCGCGATCACTACAGGTGCCCCCCAAAACAAATGCCGGCCCCGCGGCCGATCACACTCACGGTCGGATCTGACCGCTGCCTCGCACAATGTATTTGTAGCTCGTCAGCTGCTCAACTCCGACCGGTCCACGAGCATGAAACCGATCCGTCGAGATACCGATCTCCGCCCCCATTCCAAACTCGCCGCCATCGGCAAACTGAGTTGACGCATTGTGCAGAACGATCGCGCTGTCGACCCTCGCCAGAAACCGCGCGGCCGTCGCTGCATCTGCCGTGACAATAGTCTCGGTGTGGGCCGAACCGTACTGCTCGATGTGCGCGATGGCCTCGTCCACGCCGTCTACCACCCGTACCGCGATGATTGCATCCAGATACTCAGTGCGCCAATCAGACTCCGCCGCTGGCTTCACCCGCGCATCGACCGCACGCACCGCCTCGTCGCCCCGGACTTCGCAGCCAGCATCGAGCAGATCACTCACGATCGGCGCGAGGTGGGTACCGACGCAGGCCCGATCGACTAACAAGGTCTCGGCCGCACCGCAGATGCCGGTACGTCGCAACTTGGCATTGACCACGATAGCGCGCGCCATCGCCAGGTCCGCGTCGCGGTCAACGTAGACGTGGCAGATGCCTTCCAGATGACCGATCACGGGCACACGCGCCTGCTGCTGCACGCGCGCCACCAGGCTCTTGCCACCGCGTGGCACGAGGACATCGAGATAGTCGGTCATGTCCGACAACATGTGACCCACGGCAGCACGATCAGTCGTCGGCACGAGTTGAATGCAGGCCTCCGGCAAACCAGCGGCCAGCACCCCTCGTACTAACGACTCGTGGATGGCGCGATTTGAACGCACGCTCTCCGAGCCACCGCGCAGAATGGCGGCATTACCCGACTTCAGGCACAACGCGCCAGCATCGCAGGTGACGTTTGGCCGGCTCTCGTAGATGATGCCGATCACACCCAGCGGTACGCGTACGCGCTGAATCGCCAACCCATTCGGCCGCCGCCACTCAGCGATGACGCTGCCGACCGGATCCGGCAATGCCCTGATCGCTTCCACGCCAACCGCCATCGCCTCGACGCGCCGCGCATCGAGCTGCAGTCGATCGAGCAACGCCGCCGACAGGCCCTTGGCACGCGCGGCGTCGAGATCGAGTTGATTGGCAGCGAGAATGGTGGCGGACGACTGGCGCAAGTCCGCAGCCATGGCGGCCAACGCGCCGTTGCGGGTTGCCGTATCCGCGAGCGCCAAGTCACGTGCTGCGGCGACCGCGGTGCGACCCAGGGCGCTCATTGTCGCGCCCAGATCTGTGTCCGTGCCGCTCACGCCTGCTGCGCCTGCAAGCCCGCCGTGGCGCGCAACAACACCAGATCGTCGCGATGGATCATCTCATCGCGCCCTCGGAATCCCAGCAGCGACGCAATCTCTGAACTGCGCTTGCCCAGGATACGTGCCGCATCGACATCGGAATACGCAATTATGCCACGCGCGATTTCGGCACCGTCCGGCGTCAGGACGCTCACCGTGTCACCCCGATCGAAGCGGCCGAGCGCCCGGACCACGCCCGCCGGCAGCAAGCTCTTGCCAGCTAACAAGGCGGTCACCGCCCCCGCATCGATGGTGATAGCGCCGGCAGGCTTGAGCGTCCCGGCGATCCATTGTTTGCGCGCGGCGACCGGTGTGGCGCCCGGCAGAAACCAGGTGCACCTCGCGCCCTCTTCGATACGCGCAAGCGGATGCACGTGGTGCCCCGAAGCGATGCACAGCGCGCAGCCTGCCGATACGGCAATCTTGGCTGCCATCAGCTTCGTGACCATGCCGCCCGTGCCGACAACAGAAGCAGACCCGCCCGCCATCGCTTCGATCATGGGCGTGATGTGCTCGACGCGCGCAATGAACTCCGCACTGGGATCTAGCGTTGGGTCCGTGGCGAACAAGCCCTCGACATCAGATAACAGCACCAGACAATCGGCGCTCGCCATCTGCGCAACGCGGGCAGCGAGCCGGTCATTGTCGCCGTAGCGAATCTCCGCCGTGGCGACGGTGTCGTTCTCATTGATGACTGGCAACGCGCCGAGCGACAGCAAAGCGTTCAGCGTCGCCCGCGCATTGAGATAGCGGCGACGCTGCTCGGTGTCTCCCAAGGTGAGCAGCACCTGCGCGACAGTCACGTCGGCGCTTTCCAGCAACTCCTTATATACGTGCGCCAAGCGGATCTGGCCAACCGCAGCGGCCGCTTGGCTCTCCTCCAGACGTAGGGGCCCGCTCGCGAGGCCCAGGTGCCGCCGTCCGAGCGCGACCGCGCCCGATGACACCAGAATTACTTCCTGGCCGCGCTTGCGCAACCTGATCAGATCCGCAATGACAGTCTCGAGCCACGCCCGGTTGATCTGCCCGGAGGCCGGATCGACCAGCAACGCCGACCCCACTTTGATGACAATGCGGCGTGCATCGCGCAATAATGCACTGTCTAGGACATCGCCCCCCACGCTATTCATGCAGGCCAGTTTACGGGAAGCACGTTCACGAGGCGAACCGTCAGTTGGCACGATAGCCGCACAATTCACGGCGCGCTAGGTAAAGGTCCCTATTCGTAAATGGGCCACGCCCTACGAGAATGCGCCAAGCTCGGGGAGCTTTGGACAAGTTTTGGAAAGGATAGTTATGGAAACCGCCGTGGGGGCCGTGGACGCGCGTGGCGCGAATTCGGGTGCGCTGACCTACAACGACAAAGTGGTGCGGCAATTTGCGCTGATGACCGTCGTCTGGGGCATCGTCGGTATGCTGGTCGGGGTGATCATCGCCGCGCAGCTCATCTGGCCAGCGCTCAATTTCGATTTACCGTGGCTCACTTATAGCCGCTTGCGGCCGTTGCACACCAACGCGGTCATTTTCGCGTTTGGCGGCTCCGCGCTGATCGGCACGTCGTTCTACGTCGTGCAACGCACCTGTCATACACGGATTTTCTCGGACGGACTCGCGTCGTTCGTATTCTGGGGCTGGCAGCTCGTCATCCTGCTGGCGGCCGTATCCTTGCCGATGGGCTGGACTACGAGCAAGGAGTACGCGGAGCTCGAGTGGCCGATCGATCTGTTGATCGCCGTCGTCTGGGTCGCCTACGCCATCGTCTTCCTCGGTACCTTGGTCAAACGGCGCGTATCCCACATCTACGTGGCGAACTGGTTCTATGCGTCGTTCATCATCACGATCGCCGTCCTGCATATCGTCAATAGCGCCGCCATCCCGGTTACCTTGACCAAGTCCTACTCGGTCTACGCCGGCACGATCGATGCGATGGTGCAATGGTGGTACGGGCACAACGCGGTCGGCTTCTTCCTCACCACTGGCTTCCTCGGCATGATGTATTACTTCGTGCCCAAGCAGGCCGGCAGGCCGGTCTACTCCTACCGCCTGTCGATCATCCACTTCTGGGCACTCATCTCGGTCTACATGTGGGCTGGCCCACACCATCTGCACTACACCTCGCTGCCCGACTGGGCCCAGTCGTTAGGTGTCGTGTTCTCATTGATACTGCTGGCGCCATCCTGGGGCGGCATGATCAACGGTATCATGACCCTGTCTGGCGCCTGGCATAAGTTGCGCACCGACCCTATCCTGAAGTTCCTGATCGTCTCGCTGTCGTTCTACGGCATGTCCACGTTCGAAGGCCCGATGATGTCGATCAAGACGGTCAATGCGCTCTCGCATTACACCGACTGGACCATCGGCCACGTGCATTCGGGGGCGCTTGGCTGGGTTGCGATGGTGACGATCGGCTCGACATACGTGCTCATCCCGCGGCTCTATGGGCGCACGGAGATGTGGAGCATACGTCTGATCGACTGGCACTTCTGGACGACGACTATCGGCATCGTGCTGTATGTCGCCGCCATGTGGATCGCCGGCGTAATGCAGGGCCTGATGTGGCGCGCCACCAACCCGGACGGCACGCTGACGTATTCGTTCATCGAGTCGCTCACAGCTACCTACCCGTACTACGTCGTTCGCCTCATCGGTGGCACGATGGTGTTCGGTGGCATGCTGATCATGCTCTACAACGTGTACAAGACCGTGGAACAACGCACGTCGATCGCCGACGCGCCGATTCCGCAGCCGGCGTGAGCGCCCGGTAAGTCAACCAGGACAATCGAATCGTGAAACACGAAAAAGTCGAGAAAAGTGTCACTCTGTTAGGCGTACTGATCGCAGTGGTGATCAGCATCGGCGGATTGGTCGAAATCGTGCCGCTGTATTTCCAGAGCGAGACGACGCAACCTGCTCCGGGTATTCAACCGTACAGTGCACTGCGACTCGAGGGGCGTGATATTTATATCCGCGAGGGCTGCACGGTCTGTCATTCGCAGATGATCCGCACGCTGCGAGCGGAGACCGAGCGCTATGGACACTACACACTCGCCGGCGAGACGGTGTATGACCATCCTTTTGTATTCGGCAGCAAACGCACGGGGCCTGATCTGGCGCGCGTGGGCGGCCGCTACTCGGACGAATGGCAGCGGGTACATCTGATCAATCCACGCGATGTGGTGCCGGAATCGAACATGCCCGGCTTCCCGTGGCTCGCAACCGCCGAGATCGATGCCACAGTTACGCCACGCAAGATGAGCGCGCTGCGCAGCGTCGGCGTGCCCTATACCGATGAGCAGATCGCAGCGGCATCGGGCGAAGTCGCCGGCAAGACCGAGATGGAAGCATTGATCGCCTACCTGCAAGGTCTCGGCATCGAAGCGAAGAACTGGAAATAGCCAGTCAAATGGATATCGGGACTGTACGCGGACTGATCACTGGTGCCCTGATCGTGCTGTTTCTCGCACTGGTCGTGTGGGCGTTCAGCAGCAAGCGCAAGGAACAATTCGACCGTGCTGCACGCACGGCACTCGAGGAAGACGAGACTCTCGAGAAAGGGAAGAAATGAGCTCTGGAATCAGTTGGTACATCATCATCCTGACGACGCTGAACGTTGCCGGCATGGCCTGGTTGCTGCTGGCCGTACGGCGCAAACCGAACGAAGCTGTCAGCACAACGGATACGACGGGCCACGTTTGGGACGGTGATCTGCGCGAGTACAACAATCCGCTGCCGCGCTGGTGGCTGTGGCTGTTCATTCTCACGATAGTGTTCAGCATCGTTTATCTCGTGCTGTACCCCGGCATGGGTTCGTTCAAGGGCACGCTGGGCTGGACGCAGGAGAACCAGCACGATACACAGGCCGCTGCCAACGAGGCACGACTGCAGCAGACGCTCGCGCCATTCGCCGCGCAAACGATCGAGCAGCTGGCGCAGAATCCCGCTGCTCTCACGATCGGCCGCAACCTGTTCTCCAACAATTGCGCCACCTGTCACGGCTCCGACGCTCGCGGTGCGATCGGCTTCCCCAATCTGGTGGATGGCGACTGGTTGTGGGGCGGCTCGCCAGAATTGATCGTCGAAACGATCAGCAACGGCCGCGTCGGCGTGATGGCGCCTTGGGGTGAGGCCCTGGGAGCCAAAGGTGTCGAGGATGTGGTGGCTTACACGTTGAGCCTGTCGGGCCGCAGCGTGCCAGCAGGCGATGTCGACAATGGCAAAGCGCGTTTCGAAGAGATGTGCGTCGCCTGTCATGGCACCGACGGCAAGGGCAATCAGGCGCTCGGCGCACCCAATCTCACCGACTCGATCTGGTTGCACGGCGGCTCGCCGGCGGCGGTGCGGCACACCATCGAGTTGGGTCGAATGAACGAGATGCCCGCACAGGGCGACCGACTGGGCCCCGTGCGAATCAATCTCCTGGCCGCGTACGTTCTGAGCCTGCATGGTTCCGATGCGGCCCCCGACAGGCAGGCTGCGATCGATGTCGACTCCCGTAAACAATGATCTCCCCCCGGATCTGAGTCCGCGGAGTCGCTCGGTCGCAGTCGTTGCCTGGAGCGGTTTTCTCGTAGCGGCGATCGCTACCATGATCTGCTTCGCACTGCTCGACCCTGCGGCGATCGCCGACGGTGGGCTGCCTGAATGGTGGAGCGATCGTCTCACGGTATATGCCATCGGCTTCTTCTTCTTCCTGCTCGTCGGCTTGAGTTCGGCCGCCATGGCCGTATATCTCGTGCGGACGGAAGCCGGAAGGTGAATACGACGCCCGCTGAATCCGATTCTTACTACGTTGCCCACCAAAAGGTCTACGCGCGCGAGGTGACGGGGCGCTTTGCGCGCCTGCGTACAGCAGCTGTATGGGTGTTGTTAGGCCTGTACTACCTGGTCCCGTGGCTGCAATGGAACGACCGCCAAGCCGTGCTGTTCGATCTGCCAGCCCGCAAGTTCTATATCTTCGGCCTGGTGCTGTGGCCGCAGGATTTCGTGTTCCTCACCTGGCTGCTGGTGATCGCCGCGCTCGCGCTGTTCTTCTTTACAGCGGTCGGCGGCCGCATGTGGTGCGGCTTCGCGTGTCCGCAGACAGTCTGGACCGAAGCGTTCGTCGCGATGGAGCGCTGGACGGAAGGCAACCGTGCAGCGCAGATGAAGCTCGACGCGGCACGCTGGTCCGCCAACAAATTGCTGCGCAAAGGCGCCAAGCAGGCGTTGTGGCTGGGCTTTGCGCTCTGGACGGGCTTCACGTTCGTCGGCTACTTCACGCCGATCACGACCCTGGCCCGCGAAGTCGTTACGTTCTCGCTCGGTCCGTGGGAGCTGTTCTGGGTCCTGTTCTATGGCTTCGCCACGTATGGCAACGCAGGCTTCCTGCGCGAACAGGTATGCAAATACATGTGTCCCTACGCGCGCTTTCAGAGCGCGATGTTCGACAAGGACACGCTGATCATCACCTACGACGAGGAGCGCGGCGAGCCGCGCGGTGGCCGCAAACGCGGCGTCGACGCGAAGGCGGCGGGACTCGGTGATTGCATCGATTGCACGATGTGCGTTCAGGTCTGCCCAACTGGCATCGACATCCGCCAAGGCCTGCAGTACGAGTGCATTGCATGCGCAGCCTGCGTTGACGCCTGCGACAGCGTCATGGACAAGATGAACTATCCGCGCGGGCTGATCCGCTACGACACCCAGAACTCGCTCGAACACAAGAAGGCCCGGCTGCTGCGGCCCCGCGTAATCGTCTACGGCACACTGCTCAGTCTGCTGATGATCAGCTTTTTCGTTGCGCTTGGGTTGCGCAAGCCGATCGGCATCGACGTGATCCGCGATCGCAATGCGCTGTATCGTATGCTCGACGATGGCCGGTTGGAAAACGTCTATACCGTGAAGATTCTCAACAAGTCGGAACAGGCCCGTCGCTTTCGGGTCAGCGTCAACGACCCTGAGCGGCTGACCATCGATCCCGCCGAGCCCACCTTTCTGGTGGATAGCGGCGCGGTCTACCCTGCCGCAATTCGTGTCCGGCGCGATGCCTACGAGCCCGTCGGACCGGAGACAATCCGGTTCACGATCACCGCGGTCGACGATCCGCGTCTCACCGCAAGTGCCGAGGCGCGTTTGCTCGCGCCGGCACAATGAGCCGTCGTGCCAGCCCACACGCCGACTGACGGCAGCAAGCCGCGGCGCGGACTACCGCTCGCCGGCTGGGTGATGATCATCATTCCCCTGACGGCCGTCGTCGCGAGTTTCGTCACCTATTGGCTCGCCGCGCGTGGCGGCGATGCCGAGCTGCCCGCGACGTTCCCCGCTGAAGGTCCGGCACTCGATCGCGGCGTCGCGCAAGCGGCACGAGCCGCCGAACTCGGCATCAGCGCCCGTCTCGATCTGAGCGGCGCAGCGGGCGAATGTCAGGTCGAGCTTCGACTGCGCGACGAGGCGCCCGGCGAGATCCGGGTGGCGCTGACACACGCCACCAAACCGCAACTCGACCGGCTGATGACATTGGTGCGGCACGAGAATCAATACGTCAGTCTGTGCCAGCCGCTGCCCGAAGGCCATTGGTACGTGACGATGTCTGATTCGGCGGATTCCTGGCGGCTGCGCACGAACGCGACGGGCAGTCTGAATGCCGTGGAGCTGGTCGCCGCGCCCACGCCTGCCGCACAATAATCCCATGACTACTCGCGCCACGACTGCCGGCCATGTCGAATGGCTCGACGCCGATCGGCGACTGTCGCACGCGATTTTCATCGCCGAGGGCATGCGCTGCGCAGCCTGTGCTGGTGCGATCGAAAAAGCGGTGGCCAAACTGCCCGGTGTCGACAGCGTCGCTGTCAACGTCGCCACGCACCGCGTCAACGTCCGCTTCGACCCCACCCGAGGGCGCCTCGACAGAATTCTCGACGCGGTTACGCAGGCCGGCTTCCGGGCGCTGCCACTCGCAGGCGACAGTGCCGTCGCTGCACAACGCGCAGAAAAGCGCGCAGCCATCAAACGTCTCGGCGTCGCCGGGCTCGGCATGATGCAAACGATGATGCTCATCTTCGGGCTATACGCAGTCGGCCCCAACGGCATAGAGGCGAGCTTCGAGCACTATTTCAAACTGATCGCGATGCTGATCACGCTGCCGGTGCTGTTCTATGCCGGCGCACCCATCCTGCGCGGCGCCTGGCAGAACCTCCGGACGCGGTCGTTAGGTATGGATGTCCCGGTCGCACTCGCGCTGCTGCTCGCGTTCTCGGCGAGCGTCTACAACACGTTGCGCGGTTCCGGCGAGGTGTACTTCGATTCGGTCACCATGTTCGTGTTCTTCCTGCTGGCGGGGCGCTTCGTCGAAATGAATGCGCGCCATGCCAGCCTGAGCTCTAGCGATGCCCTGGCGCACAGCCTGCCGGAGACCGCCGCACGCTTGAATGCGGACGGCGTCAGCGAACGGATTCCGGTTGGCGCCATTCGCGCCGGCGATCGCCTGTCGATTCCCAAGGGCGCGGTCATTCCCGTCGACGCGGAACTCGTCAGTAGCAGCGCGTCGATCGATCAATCGTTGCTGTCGGGGGAGTCGGCTGCCATCGTCAAGACCGCTGGCAGCGAACTGCCGGGCGGCGCGGTCAATGCGGGCAGCGTCATTCAGGTGATCGCGCGCGCCGGCGTCGACGCATCGACACTGGCGACGATCGTTCGCCTGCTGGAGCGAGCCCAGCGCGAGCGCCCACCGATCGCGCGTGCGGCCGACCGCATCGCGGGCTGGTTCGTACTGGGCATTCTGGTGCTCGCAGTCATCGTTGCCGGCGCCTGGCTGTTAGTCGATCCAAGTCGCGCCTTCAGCGCGGTGCTCGCGGTGCTGGTCGTCACCTGTCCGTGCGCATTGTCGCTGGCAACACCCGTGGCAGTGGCCGCCGCTACCACACGTCTCGCTCGCGACGGTGTGCTGGTCGCTCGCGCCGATGCCATCGAACGACTGGCTGCCATCGATTCGATCGTATTCGACAAGACCGGCACGCTGACCGAAGGCGCGAATGCTGCTGTGCGGGTGCAGTTCGCCGACGGCCTGTCGGCGGACGCAGCGCTTGCGATCGGCGCGGCCCTGGAGCGCGGCTCCACCCACCCGATCGCGCAGGCCCTGCAACGACACGCGGACCCGGCCGTAACAGCCAGCAACATTCAGGAGACGGCGGGCGCGGGTATCGAAGGTCAGGTCAGCGGTCGCCGTTACCGACTCGGTCGCACCGACTTCGTACGCGCCTTACAGGTGACGGCGGCGCAGCATGGCAAAACGGCCGATAGTGAACTCGTACTCGGTGCTGACACCGGCATCGTTGCGGTCTTCGAGTTGACGGATCTGGTACGCCCAGCCGCAGTCAGCGCGGTTGCTGAGTTGCGCAAAGCTGGCCTGGAACTCGCCATTGCCAGTGGTGATCACGCTGCAGCAGTCAAACAGGTTGCCGACCAACTGGGTATCGCCAACGCGCACGGTCGCCTGTCGCCAGCCGAAAAAATTGCGACGGTCGCCGCGTTGCGTGCTCAGGGCCGACGCGTATTGATGTTGGGCGACGGTATCAATGACGGTCCGGTGCTGGCCGCTGCCGACGTCTCCTGTGCCATGGGTCAGGGCTCGTCGATCGCACAGGCTGCGGCAGATCTGATCCTGGTGGACGACTCGCTGCGCGGCCTCGGCCAGGCGATCAGAACGGCGCGCCGCGCCCGCCAGGTGCTCAAACAGAACCTCACCTGGGCCCTGCTTTACAACGTTGCCGCCATTCCCGCCGCGGCGCTCGGGTTCGTGCCGCCTTGGCTGGCGGCTATAGGTATGTCACTCTCGTCGCTATTCGTGGTTCTGAACGCACAACGGCTGACCCGCCGATGAACATCGTCTTCGTCCTCGTGCCACTGGGTCTCGTGCTGATTGGTGCCGCCATCTGGGCGCTCTTCTGGGCAGTCAACAACGGTCAGTTCGATGAAGTCGACTCCGGCGCCGATGCGCCGTTTCGGGATGACGGCGTATCCAGCGACGAAAACAAGCCGCCGTCCGATCCTGCCAAGCCGAGACCCGAGTAGCTTGCGCTGATTGCGCCGGCGGGACATTGCCGCATGCCGGCGCTACCCCTACACTCCTCACCCAGCAGTTCCGAGGGTCCGAGCGGTGAGCAGAGAATACAATCCAGTCCGTGGCAAGTGGTACGAGAACGTCGAAGAGGGTGAGACGTTTCGCGTGCTGTCCGTCGATGAAGACAGTGAGCTGGTGGAGATCGAGTATCTCGATGGCGAAATCGAAGAACTCGATCTGGATACCTGGCACGAACTCGACCTCGAATACACTGACGAGCCGGAAGGCTGGTCAGACGAATTGGACGATGACGATGAAGAGGATGATGACGACGACGACGAGGACGAGGAAGACCTCGACGACGACGACGAGGATGACGACGACGATGACGATTGGGACGATGACGAAGAAGATGAGGAAGACGACGCCACGGAGAGTGACGATCGCTACTGATGGCGTCGCCGCCACATGAGCGGGTCGGGTGACGGCTGGTACCACGAGAAAGAATCGGCCTGGCTTTACTTGCAGGTTGCCGCCGTCGAGCCGGACCCGGCCAAACGTGCCCTATTCCTGAAACTCGCCGCCACGGCAGAAGACCAGGCTAACAAGTGGCTCGCCGCACATCCGGGAGTCGCGGCCGCATTCCGCCCGGCGCCACGGGCGCGACTCGTGGCAAAACTGGCCAAGTGGCTGGGACCGCGCAACGTGCGACCCGTGCTGGCGGCGATGAAACTGCGTGGCCTGTCCGTCTACACCAGTCCCAAGGCGACGGTCGGCCATCCGATGCCGACGTCCGTCGCGCAGGTCGGGGAGCGGCACACGGGTATTGCGGGTGGGAATTTACGCGCGGCCGTGTTTGGCGCCAACGACGGACTCGTCTCGAATGCCAGCCTGGTGCTGGGCGTCATCGGCGCCGGCGCATCGGACCAGACAGTCCTGATGACAGGCGCGGCCGGTCTGCTGGCGGGGGCCCTGTCGATGGCGGCGGGCGAGTACGTCTCCGTACGTTCACAGCGTGACATGTACGAGTACCAGATGGAACTCGAACGCGAAGAACTCGCCGAGTATCCCGAAGCGGAAGCGGAAGAGCTGGCGTTGATCTACAACGCGCGTGGTATCGAAATGGAGCAGGCGCGCAGTATGAGCACCGCACTGCTGGCGAATCCCGAGCATGCGCTCGATGTACTGGCTCGCGAGGAATTGGGTCTCAATCCCGACGATCTCGGCTCGCCGCTGGGCGCCGCTGCTTTTTCGTTCCTGGCATTTGCATCCGGCGCCCTGCTGCCGCTGCTGCCAATCCTGTTGAACGTGACGGCCGGACACCTGATCGCTGCAGTGGCCGGCATCACGCTGGTCGCGCTGTTCTTGATCGGCATGACACTCAGCCTGTTCACTGGCCGACACGCCGTGCTCGGCGGCCTGCGCATGCTGGTGATCGGCGCCGGGGCCGGCTTGATCGCTTACTTCGTGGGACGCGCGTTGGGGGCTGTGGTCGGCTGATTGCATGCCGCAAGCAAGGTCGTTAAGCGTGAAAGTTGTGGGCATCATCGGTCGCCAGAACAGCGGCAAGACGCACTTGATCGAACGACTGATCGCGCATTTCATACGGCAGGGAAAGTCGGTGTCGACCATCAAGCACACGCACCACGTGCGCGTCGCGGTGGACACGCCCGGCAAAGACAGCTACCGACATGCCGCTGCCGGCGCGGCCGAGGTGGTGGTCGCCTCCGACCACGACTGGACACTCCTGCGGCGAGGCGATCGAGGCGCCACGCTCTGGCAGCTGCTGGCGGAGCTCGAACCCGTAGACTGGGTGCTGGTTGAGGGTTACAAACAGGTCCAGGAGCTGCCGCGCATAGAAGTCTGTTACCGGCTTGCCGACGAGCCGCTGCTGGCGGCCAGTGACCCGACTATCGCAGCCCTAGCCTGCCCGCCGGGCGTCGCCAATGGCCTGCCGGGCCGGCCGCAGCTTGATCTCGACGATACGGCAGAAATCGCAGCGTTTCTGACGCAGCTCCCCGGTACCACCCGCAAAGAGGTCCCAACCCGGGCATAACATCGCGCCACGATCGCCCCAGCCGATTTCTGGGGCATACTTCGGCCGGTTGAACCGCCGGCTATTGAAACTGTCCTATAGGGCACTATATCAGTCCCGTTTCCCGGCAATCGCCGGCTTGCATCGTCTACAACCTAGGCTCGAGAGTGATCTGACATGAAACGAATCTTGCTGTTCATCGCCACCAACATCGCTGTACTTCTGGTCCTGTCGGTAATCGTTCGCTTGTTCGGCCTGGATCCCTACCTGACGGCACGGGGCGGCGATCTGACGGGTCTGCTGATTTTCGCGGCCATCATTGGCTTTGGCGGCGCATTCATCTCCTTGGCCATTTCGAAATGGATGGCCAAGCGTTCGATGGGCGTCAAGGTCATCACCGAGCCCAGCAATTCCACCGAACAGTGGCTGGTCGAAACGGTGCGGCGCCAAGCGCACGCGGCCGGCATCAACATGCCGGAAGTCGGCATTTTCGACTCGCCGCAGCCGAATGCCTTTGCCACCGGTGCGCGCCGCAATGCCGCGCTGGTCGCCGTGAGCACCGGCCTGCTGCGCTCGATGAAGAAAGAGGAAGTCGAAGCGGTACTGGGCCATGAGATCGGTCACGTCGCCAACGGCGATATGGTTACGCTGACGCTCATACAGGGCGTGGTGAACACCTTCGTGTTCTTCCTCGCGCGGGTGATCGGCAACATCGTCGATCGGGTAGTCCTGCGCAATGAGAACGGCGGCGGCATTGGTTATTTCGTCACCGTGATCGCAGCGCAAATCGTGCTGGGCATTCTGGCCAACATGATCGTGATGTGGTTCTCGCGGCAACGCGAGTTCCGTGCTGATCGGGCCGGTGCGCAGTTTTCCAGTCGCGACAACATGATCGGCGCGCTGGAAGCGCTCAAGCGCGGCCACGAGCCCAATCCGCTGCCGGCACAGATGCAGGCGTTCGGGATCAATGGCGGTGGCATGTCGGGGCTCAAGAAGCTCTTCATGAGTCACCCGCCGCTCGACGAACGAATTGCGGCGCTACGCAACAGCGCCAATCAGATCTAATCAGTCCATCTGTCCAGTACAAGCCGCGGCTCTTTGGAGCCGCGGCTTTTTTTTGGCGCATCGACATTGCCAATCGCTGCACTCGATCGCTACAGTCGGCTGCTGCATTGGCGAGCTGGCACGAATCCGAATTGCCTCGCCAGCCGAACTACTACAGTGGATAAAGCATCAATGTCCTTAGAGTCGCCACCCGTAGTTGCGCTGTGGCAGCGTATCGGTAGCACCTTGCGCTGCTGGTTCGATACCTCCACGCACGCAACGAACACGACCCCGGCCAGCGGCCACCAACCAGCGGCCTTCACCGCGGCAGACGAGCGCGTGGAATGGGCGCGCATCGTGCCGTTCGTGCTGCTGCATGCCGCTTGTCTGGCGGTGTTCTGGGTGGGCGTGAGTGCCGTGGCAGTCGGAGTCGCCGTGCTGTTGTACTTCGCCCGGATGTTCGCCATCACCGGGTTCTATCACCGTTACTTCTCGCACCGCTCCTACAAGACCACCCGCACGGCGCAGTTCATCTTCGGTGTGCTGGGTGCCTCAGCGGTCCAGCGGGGCCCGATCTGGTGGGCCGCGCATCATCGGCATCATCATGCACATTCGGACCGTGAGGATGATCCTCATTCGCCTATCAAGCATGGTTTCCTGCGCGCGCACATGAGCTGGTTTCTGAGCCGCAAGGGGTTCACGCCCGATCTGCGGCGCGTGCGGGACCTGCTGAAGTTCAGGGAACTGCGCTGGCTGGACCGATTCGACATCCTCGTGCCAGTGGCGCTGGCAATCGGCGTTTTCAGCCTGGGCGTACTGCTCGAGCGCACCGCACCCGAACTCGGCACGAACGGTTGGCAGATGCTGGTGTGGGGGTTCTTCGTGTCGACCGTAGCGTGCTCACATGGCACCTACACCATCAACTCGCTGTCGCACGTATTCGGCAAGCAGCGCTATCGCACCGGCGATGCGAGCCGTAACAACTTCTGGCTCGCGCTATTGACGCTGGGCGAGGGCTGGCACAACAACCATCATCACTACCCGAGCGCCACGCGCCAGGGTTTCTACTGGTGGGAAATCGATATCACCTGGTATCTGCTGAAAGTCATGTCATGGCTCGGCATCATCTGGGACCTGAAGACCGTGCCGGTCGCCGTGCGCGACAGCTCGCCGAGGCGCATTCGACCGCTGCGCTGACGCGCGGCGTAGTTCGAACTGCCGATATCGGATGCGTATCGCTATCGTTGGCTCCGGCATCGCCGGGCTCACTACTGCGCACCGCCTGCATCGGGTTCACGACATCACGCTGTTCGAAGCCGGCGACCATGTCGGCGGTCACACCAACACTGTCGATGTGGACTGGCACGGGCGCCACTACGCCATCGACACTGGCTTCATCGTCTTCAACGACTGGACCTATCCCAATTTCATCGCACTGCTCGACGAACTGGGCGTTGGCTACCAGCATTCGAACATGAGCTTCTCGCTGAGTTGTGAGCGTACCGGACTCGAATACAACGGCACGTCGGTCAACTCCCTGTTCGCGCAGCGCCGCAATCTGGCCAATCCCGAATTCCTCAGAATGATCGTCGATATTCTGCGCTTCAACTCGAGCAGCCGGCGTCTGTTGCAGAGCGAGAACGAAACCATGACTCTGGGAGAGTATCTGGCGAACGCCGGCTACTCCGAGAGTTTCCGCGCGCGCTACATCGTACCGATGGGTAAAGCGATCTGGTCCGCCACGGAATCGGCGCTGCTAGGCTTTCCGGCCCGGTTCTTCGTGGACTTCTTCGAGCGCCATGGTTTCCTCAACATCAACAACCGGCCTGTCTGGCAGGCCATCGAGGGTGGCTCGCGCGAATACGTCCGCAAGCTCACTGCACCTTTTCCGCGCGCCATTCGTACGTCAACGCCGGTCGTTGGTATCAAGCGCGACGCGGCTGGCGTGACGGTTCGCACCGCCCGTGGGGACGTCGAACGCTTCGACTACGTGGTGCTCGCTTGTCACAGCGACCAGGCGCTCGCGATCCTCCAGCAGCCTACACCGCAGGAACGCGAGATCCTGGCGGCATTCCCGTATCAGGCGAACGAGGCCGTCCTGCATACCGATACGCGCATGTTGCCGCTGAACCCCCGCGCCCGGGCGGCCTGGAACTATCACTCGTTGGCCCGAGACATGGACCGCGTCGCCCTCACCTACGACATGAACCTCCTGCAGTCGCTCACCGCAGACGAGGTTTTTCTCGTGACGCTCAACCGAGCGGCCGACATAGACCCGCGCCGAGTCATCCGCACGATGCAGTATCATCATCCTGTCTATCTGCCCGCGGGTGTCGCGGCACAGAAACGACGTCGCGCGATCAGTGGCAGCAATCGCACGTTCTATTGTGGTGCGTACTGGCGCGATGGATTCCATGAGGATGGTGTGGTGAGTGCCCAGTGGGCGCTCGAGGATTTTGCACGTGTAGCGGGCCGTCAGGCGGCCACCGGCGAACTGCGCCTCGCACGCGCGGGGTGAGCGCGCGATGCTGACGAACATGAACAGCGGCGTGTACATCGGAACTATCCAGCACCGACGTTTCGGACCGCAGCGGAATGCGTTCCGCTACCGAATTTTCATGTCCTATCTGGATCTGGCCGAACTGCCGAGCATCTTTGATCGCTACTGGCTATGGTCGGCACGCCGTCCGGCAGTGGCCTGGTTTCGTCGCCAGGACTACTACCGTGATCCGCATGATCCTGCGCGGCCGCTCGACGCAGCGGTTCGCGACCTGGTAGAGCGTCAAACGGGCAAGCGCCCTTTGGGGCCGATCCGGCTGCTGACACACTTGCGCTTCTTTGGCGTCTGTTTCAATCCAGTGAGTTTTTACTATGTATTCGACGAAACGGGCGCCGCGCTAGAAACGATCATCGCGGAGATCACCAATACGCCGTGGGATGAACGACACGCCTACGTACTACCACTAACGACCGGCGCGAAGCTGGGCGCACGCGTGTGGCGTTTCAACTTCGACAAGCAGTTCCACGTGTCCCCCTTCCTGCCGATGGACATGCACTACGACTGGCGCTTCAGCGCACCTGGCAACACGCTCGATGTGCACATGGAGAACTGGCGCGCCGGCCAGGCGCAGTTCGACGCCACCCTGCACCTGAAACGCCGGGAAATAGGCAGCGCAACACTCGCGCGTGCGCTGCTGTCCGTGCCGTGGGTCACGCTGAAAGTCGCCACATTGATCTACTGGCAAGCGCTCAAGCTGTTGGTAAAGCGTGCGCCTTTCTATACCCATCCGGACAAGGTTCGCAAAGACGATGCCCAACATGATCACTGACACTCGTGCCAAGCCCTCCATCATCCCGTACGAACAAGGTGCGCCGCTCGGCTCGGCATCGTTGCTGGCACGGCTCGGACGCAGGTTGTTGCTGCGGCAGCTCGGCAATTTCCGGCATGGCGAATTACGCGTGCTCGAGGGCGGTCGTGAGCATCGCTTTGGCAAACGAACCGCCGTATGCGATCTCGGCTGTACGCTGCACATCGATCACCCACAGATGTTCGCGGACACCGCGTTCGGCGGTACCGTCGGTGCGGGCGAGGCCTATATTCGTGGTCTATGGCGCTGCGACAACCTCACTAATCTGGTGCGCATCTTCATCGCCAACCGCGAGCAGATGAACGCCATGGATGGCGGCTGGGCAGCGTTCGTCAGTCAGCCGCTCCACAAGCTGTTCCATTTTGCCAACCGCAACAGCAAGAGCGGCAGCGCCCGCAACATCACAGCTCACTATGACCTGGGCAACGATCTCTATAGGCTGATGCTGGATGAAACGATGGCCTACTCCTGCGGCATCTTCGCGACGCCTGCGACCAGCCTGCACGACGCGCAGCTGGCCAAGTTCGATGCCGCCTGCCGCAAGCTCGACCTGCAATGCGGTGAGCAGCTGCTGGAGATCGGCACGGGCTGGGGCGGTCTGGCCGTGCACGCCGCCGAACGCTACGGCGTCAAGGTAACGACCACCACGATCTCCCAGGCGCAGTACGACTATGCGCGCGATCTGATCGCGCAGCGCGGCCTGACCGATCGTGTGACCGTGCTGCTCGACGATTATCGTGATCTCGACGGTAAGTTCGACAAACTCGTCTCGATCGAGATGATCGAGGCGGTCGGCGCCAAGTATCTCGACGCCTATCTCGCCAAGTGCAGCGCATTGCTGAAGCCAGATGGCGCGATGCTGTTGCAGGCCATCACAATCCAGGATCAGTTCTATGAGCAGGCTCTGCAGAGCGTCGACTATATTCAGCGTTTCATCTTTCCCGGCAGCTTCATTCCCTCGATCGAGGCGATCAGCCGCTCGCTCACCCGCGTAACCGACATGAAGGTGTTCCACCTCGAGGACATCGGGCCGCATTACGCGACCACGTTGCAGCACTGGCGCGCGCGGTTCTTCGATAATCTCGCGGCTGTGCGCAAGCTGGGCTATCCGGAGAGCTTCGTGCGCTTGTGGGAATACTATCTGTGCTACTGCGAGGGCGGTTTCGCCGAGCGGCAATTGGGTGACGTGCAGATGCTCCTGACCAAGCCTGGCTGTCGGCGGCAGGTGCTCGCCTGCGCCTGACGGTACAATCGCCGTATGGCGACGTCGAGCAGGCTGCACCAAGATCTCCGCGACCATGTCGGCGCCGATGCGTTGCTGGCTGCGGCGTCGCCCGACTGGCTGGTCGATAACCGGCAGCTGTATCACGGTGCGGCCGCGGCCGTTGTCGCACCGCGCTCCACCGCAGAGGTGGCGCGATTGCTGGCGTTTTGTCACGGGCGCAAGATCGCCGTCGTGCCGCAAGGCGGTAACACGGGTTACTGCGGCGGGGCCACGCCCGACCAATCGGGAAACCAGATCCTGCTGCTGCTCCACCGGCTCGACCGGATACGTGCAGTCGACGCGGCTAACTACACCATTACTGCTGAAGCTGGCTGTGTGCTGGCGACCGTACAGGAAGCAGCAGCGGCAGCGGAGCGCTTTTTTCCGCTGTCCCTGGGCAGCGAGGGCAGCTGCCAGATTGGCGGCAATCTCGCCACCAACGCCGGCGGGCTCAATGTCTTGCGTTACGGCATGACGCGCGATCTCGTGCTCGGCCTCGAGGTGGTACTGGCCGACGGGCGTGTGCTCGACGCACTGCAGGCATTGCGCAAGGACAACACGGGCTATGACGTGAAGTCCTTGTTCATCGGCGCTGAAGGCAGCTTGGGCATCATCACGGCCGCAACCCTGAAATTGTTCCCGCGCCCGCGGAGTTACGCGACCGCTTTCATCGCCGTCGCCAGCCCCGCCGATGCCGTCAGACTGCTGGCGCGATTGCGAGCAGGAAGCGGCGATCAGGTCGCGTCGTTCGAACTCATCCCGCGTGTCGCCGTTGAGCTCACGCAACGGCATATCGAAGGCGTTGCCGCGCCGCTCGACGACCCATCGCCCTGGTATGTTTTGGCGGAACTCACGTCGACCAGGAACGCCGACCCACTCGCTGAAAGTCTCGCGGACCTGCTCGCAACCGCCGCGGCGGAGAACGAAATCACCAATGCCGTCATCGCGCAGAATGAGGGTCAGCGCGCCGCTTTCTGGCGTCTGCGCGAATCCATTCCCGCGGCGCAACGGCGCGCCGGCGCGAGTCTGAAGCATGACGTGTCCGTGCCGATCGCCGCACTACCGGATTTCGTCGCCACCGCCAGCGGCTGGGTGGCCCAGCATGTGCCAGCAGGTTACCTCGTCGCCTACGGCCATATCGGCGACGGCAACCTGCATTTCAATATCAACGCCAACGATGCTGGCAGCGCACTGCTGACCTGCGAGCCCGAGATCAAGCGGGCGATACATGATTTCGTGCAGCAGTTCGGCGGCAGCTTCAGTGCGGAGCATGGTATAGGCCAGCTCAAGGTGGCCGAGCTCGAGCGCTATGCCGATCCGGTCGAACTGGAGGTGATGCGCTCCCTCAAGCAAGCGCTCGATCCGCACGGTATCCTGAATCCCGGCAAGGTGCTGCGCGCATGACACGAGCGACTACCACCAATCCCTATGCGCCTCGCCTGCTGCATACGATGTTGCGCGTGCGGGACCTAGGAGCGATGCTGCATTTCTATTGCGACCTGCTCGGCATGCACGAAGTCCGGCGGATCGAGTTCAACGAGCAACGCTACTCGCTGGTGTTCGTCGGCTACGGATCCGCGCCCGATGAGCCGCAAGTGGAGTTCTGGCACGACTGGGACGCTGGGCCGCCACTCGCTTCTGGCGAACGCTACGGTCATCTCGGCATCGGTGTACGGGACATCGCAGATCTCTGCCGGCAACTACAGCAACGCGGTGTCATCGTACGCCGGCAGCCCGCCGCCATGCGCCCCGGTGGTCGCGTCATTGCACTCATCGAAGACCCGGAAGGTAACGAAGTGGAACTGCTGGCTGCGAACTGACTATTCTGCCGTCGCTGCTACCAGCTCCAGCAGGACGCCAGCCGGTGTGCGCACGGTCAGTGCCTGATAGGTACCCATCAGCGGTGTCGTCGTGGCGAGGGGCCCAGCGATGACCACACCGCCCGCGGCTCGCACCCGATCCCGTGTGGCAAGTATGTCGCGGACCGGGAAAGTCCACAGCACGAGACCACGCGCCGGCGGCCGGATATTGGCATTGCGTGCACCCTTGTCGCCCAGATCGATCAGCGTCAACTGCCCGCTGGTCGTGCCGGGCGCGAACACCTGCACGAAGCGCACCACCGCGTCGGTCGGCAGACCGGCAGCGGCTAACAACTCCGGCTGGCGCAACTCCATGTCACGCTTCTTCTCCAGACCGAGGCCGTCGCGATAGAAGCGCAGCTCACGCTCCACGTCCTGCACGACGATGCCAGCATACGCGGGACCGCCGACTCCCACTGCCGGATCGAGCGGCGCGATCGGCGCGACATCCGCCGGCCGCGTGACACAGGGGATCAAGACGTTCTCCGGCGCGTGGAAATAGCGCTCCTGTACGGTGTAGTCGCCTGACTTGTCGGGCCGCGGCACGCTCACCTCGAATGTCGCCGCCGGCACGATACCGGCGATTTGTGCAGCTGGCAGACAGGCGAAGCCGAGCGATGTGCCGCCATCCGCTTGCGCCGAATAGCTGCTGCGCACGGCGGTCGAATCGGCGGGCACCGTCAGAATCCTGAGCCGCGGCGCACCGGCGAGCCTGCGGTTCGCCAAGACCAACTGCGTGGCGGCCACTTCTTCCGAGACATTCCACAGCGCGGCTTCAGCGCGCAACGGCCCTGGCTGCACTGGCGGCAGGTCGAGCGGCTCGAGTCCAAACGCCGCATAGAACTCGCGTGCCGCAGCCGGGTCGCTCGTCAACAATGTCACGGTGTGCAACCCACCGGTCACGACCGGGTCGCTGTCAGCGGCCGGCGTGGACGGAGGTGTTGGTTCAGGCTCGGGCTTGGCACAAGCCAGTAGCAAGGCACCGGCCAGCAGAGCGACAGCGACAGCATATTTGGACAGCATGGACGTTACCCTAGCGATCACGCGTGCATCATGCAACGATCGCCGGATGAACGGACCAACGACGACAGCGCTCGCAGCTCCCTATCCCAAACCGGCGGTCGCCTGGTACGGCGTCAGCATGCTGATGATCGCGTACATCATTTCCTTCATTGACCGGATCATCTTCGGTCTGTTAGTGGGTCCGATCCGCAAGGAATTCGCGATCAACGATACGGTTTTCTCGCTGCTGTACGGCTGGGGCTTCGCGTTCTTTTACACCTTCTTCGGCATTTTCATCGGCTGGGCAGCGGATCGCTACAGCCGTCGCAATCTCGTCGTTTGGGGTGTCGGACTGTGGAGCCTGATGACTGCAGCCTGCGGCATCGCCCAGAGCTTCTGGCAACTGGCGCTGGCGCGAATCGGCGTCGGCGTCGGCGAGGCCAGCCTGTCGCCAGCCACCTATTCGATGGCGGGCGACAGCTTTCCTGAGAAACAGCTCGGTCGGGCGTTGTCGGTGTATGTCATCGGGCTGCCCGTCGGTGTCGGTCTCGCGCTGATTATCGGCGGCCAGGTGATCGGTTATGTTGTCACCAATCCCTACTTCACACTGCCACTGATCGGTGCCGTGAAATCCTGGCAGGCCTGCTTTCTGTTAGTGGGCCTGCCCGGCGTGCTGTTCGCCTTCTGGCTGCTCACCATCAAGGAACCCGTGCGGCGCAAAGCAACGCCGGTGTCCGGCAAGTCTGCATTCGGCGAGATTCTGGACACGCTGAGATACATGCTGGGCCACTGGCGCGCCTACGCAGGCCTGGTGCTCGGCTTTTCAGTGTTGGGCATGATCATGAACGTGTTTCAGATCTGGGGTGTGCAATACTTCGTGCGTCTGCACGGCTACTCACTGCCGGACGCGAGCCTGAACGTCGGACTCGTCATCGGCGTATTCGGCACGATCGGCATCCTCACTGGCGGCTGGCTGGCGGATCGCATGCGCTCGGCCGGCCGGCTGGACGCGACGATGCGCGTCGGCTTGCTCGCTGCGGCCGTCATGATTCCGTTCGCCGCCACCGCCACGTTGATGCCCGATCCGCGCGTTGGGCTGTTGCTGATGTTACCGATCGGCTTCTTTACGAGCTTCGCCTTCGGCGCTGGCGGCGCCGCCGTCGTGGTGCTGACGCCGTCCCACATGCGCGCTCAGGCGTCGGCCGTGTACCTGTTCTTCGTCAACATGATCGGGATTGGTCTCGCGCCCTTTCTCACCGCCTGGTTCACCGACCACGTGTTCGGCAGCGACCTTGCCGTCGGCAAGTCGGCGGCCATCGTCGCGGGCGGCGCTGCAATCGGCGCCACTTTGCTGTTTATCTGGGGACTGCCGCACTATCGCCGCCAGGTTGCTGCGCAAGAGCATTCCTGAGCCGCGCGGAGCGGCGCGCAGGTATGCTTGCAATATGTATTCACTAGCCGTCCTGGACGGCGTACCAGCGCTCGCACGGCTGCCTTCTTGGCTAGCAGTCCTCACCCTGGTTGGCTGCGCTGTACGTCAGCCAGACACTGCGGCAATCTGTGTCCCCGTGATCGTGGAACTGACCAGCCCCGTGGCGCATAAGCCTGCCGTCGCTGAAATCGCGCGCCGTACCGGCGTGCCGCTCACGGCGGGCAGCGCGATCAGCGCACTGTCTGTGGCGGTTGCGGTCGGCCCACTGTCGTCGGGCATGACCTGCGACTCGGCCATGACTCGGCTGCGCGCCGATCGCGCCATCCGTTCGATCTCCGCAGACGTCCGCCGGCGGGCTCAACCGGCGGCGCGGCCAGAATGAATATCAGGCTGCTCTTATTGTTAGCTGCGACCGCCACCAGCAGCAGCTTGTACGCTGCAGATGGCAATGGCGGCGAAGCCACCGTGACAACGCCATACGGCTTCATCGTGCAGTATCGCGATACCCTGGATCCGCCATCTGCTCGATCCAAAGCGCGGGCGGACGACCTGGCGATCCGGGTGCACACCAAACTACGCGCTACCCGCGCGATCGGGCCCCGACTGCAAGCGATCGATTTGGTCCCGGACGATACCAGCCGCTCCGCAACCGACGTGCTGCGGGAGCTGCGGCTCGACCCACGAGTCGAATATGTAGTGATGGACGAGCGCCGCCAGCCACAGGCGCTGCCTAACGACCCGCTGTTCGTCAACCAATGGTATCTGCAAGCGGATCAGCCGGCGGCGATCAATGCGGCGGGAGCCTGGAACATCACGACCGGCGAGTCCGATGTGGTGGTGGCAGTGCTCGACACGGGCATCCGCTACGACCATCCGGATCTGGGGCGCACGGAGAACGGTGGCCGAATGTTGCCAGGCTATGATTTCGTGTCGGGCGAATCGAACGGCGGCTTTTTGGTCGCGAACGACAATAGCGGCCGTGACCCCGATCCGTCCGATCCTGGCGACTGGATCACCAGCGCCGACAAAAACCTGCCGCTGTTCGCCAATTGCGACACCAGCAACAGCTCTTGGCATGGCACGCGCGTCGCCGGCATGATCGCGGCCAGCACTAACAACAGCGCCGGCATCGCGGGCGGCACCTGGGGAGCCCGCCTGCTGCCGGTGCGCGTGCTCGGCAAGTGCGGCGGGCGCGACTCGGACATTCTGGCGGGCATGCGATGGGCGGCCGGTTTGCCGGTGCCGGGCGTGCCTGACAATCCCCATCCGGCCAAGGTTCTCAATCTCAGCCTCGGTTCAAGCGGCTCCTGTTCGGCCGCGTACGCACAACTGTTGTCGGAATTGAATGGCCGCGGGGTTCTGGTGGTAACTTCAGCCGGCAACGACGGTGGCGAGGCGTCCGTGCCGGCAAACTGCCCGGGCGTGGTAGCTGTGGCAGGTCTGCGTCACGTCGGAACGAAAGTCGGCTTCAGCAATCTGGGTGCCGCCATCACACTCGGCGCGCCCGGCGGCAATTGCGTCAATACGGGTGGACAAGCGTGTCTGTTCTCGCTCGACACCACCTCCAATTCCGGCACGACCGGACCTGGCACGGACTTCTACACCGATCAGTTCCGCCCGAATTTCGGCACCAGTTTCGCGGCGCCCATTGTGAGCTCGATCGCGGCGCTGATGGCATCGGTCAATCGCAATCTCGGTACCGTGCAGCTTCGGGCGCGACTGCGCGAAGGCGCGACGCCCTACCCAACTGCCAATACGGGCGTACCGCTGTGCGTCGCGCCCAGTGACAGTCCCACGCCGCAAATCAGTGAATGCGCCTGTACGACCGAGGTGTGTGGTGCCGGCATGGCCAATGCTTTGGGTGCAGTCCGCGCGGCGCAGCGCCCAGTCGTGGCGATCGCTGCGCCACTAACGACCAGCCCTGGTCAGGACGTTGTACTCGATGCCCGTGACAGCGGCGCGGCCTGCGGTCGCAGAGTGGTGGGATACGCCTGGACGGTCGTTAGCCCCACGCAAGATGCGCCCGGCATCGTCGGCGCCAACACAGCCACGGCCGCGGTCACGGCACCGACGGACGGCTCACTGGTGCTGCGACTGACGATCACCGACGATCAGGGGCTCGAGGACTCCGCCACCGTGAACGTCGGCGCTGGATTCGTATCGTCCGCGGCGCCGATGGCGGCCAATACGGGTGTGTGTCCTGCCGTGGTGTCGCCCGCCCCTGCGCCGACCCCAACGCCGACTCCGACTCCGACTCCGACGCCCACACCTACTCCAACACCTACGCCGGCGCCGGCACCCGCGCCGTCGTCCTCAAGCGGCGGCGGGGGCGGCAGCCTGGAATGGTTGACGCTCGCGCTGCTCGCGTCGCGGCTGCGGCGCGCACATCGCACCGGTCAATCGAGCGCGCGCAGCGTTTTCTTCAGTACTTTCCCGCCGACATTGCGCGGCAGCGCAGCGATGAACCGCAGCTCGCGCGGCACTTTGTAGCCCGACAAGGTCTGCTTGCAGTAGGCAAACAGTTCGTCCGCATCGATCGAGACGCCGGGCCGGCGCACGACGAACGCCCGCAGGCGTTCACCCCAGCGCTCGTCGGGCACACCGATCACCGCAGCTTCCAGCACCGCTGGATGTCGATGCAGTACTTCCTCGATCTCACGCGGAAAGATGTTGATGCCACCAGAGATGACCATGTCTTTCTTGCGATCGACGATGTAGTAATACCCATCGCTATCGCGTCGCGCGAGGTCGCCGGCCGAGATCCAACCGTCACGCGTCACTGCCGCGGTATCTGCGGGGTTGTTCCAGTAACCCTCGAACAGAAAGGCAGAGCGCGAGTACAGCTCGCCCACCTCCCCTTCGGCCACCTCTGCACCCTGCTCGTCGAGCAGTCGCACCATGGTGGCGGCGAACGGGCGACCGACCGATTGGATCTTGCGCAGCTGATCCGCAGGGCGAATATTCGTGACGATCCCGGCCTCGGTCGAGCCGTAGCTTTCGTGCAGCAGACCCTCGCCCCAGTAAGCAATGATCTTTTCCTTCAAGGCCTGCGGCAACGCCGCCGCGTTGGAGATGATGGCACGCAGTGATGTGGCGGCGCGCCGATGACGTGCGAGCAACGCGGGCTCCAATGCGAAGATCGCCTGGAAGTGCGTCGGCACCATGAAGATGCCCGTGAACGGCTGGTGCGCCAGCTTCTCGAGGACTTGCGCTGGCTCGAACTTGCCTACCAACTCGACGTAGCCGCCGAAGTAGAGCGTCGCCATCGTGAACGCGAGCCCGGCGCCATGCGCCATCGGCGCCAATGACAGGAAGCGATCGTCGGGGCCGTAGCAGCCATACTCCATCGCCATCGCATGGAAGGTAAGCACACGCGAACGATGCGAAATGAGGATGCCTTTGGGTTTGCCGGTGGTGCCCGAGCTATACACCAGCGTGAATGGCTGGGTCTCCTGCAGCGTTGGCAATCCAACCGATCCAGCGCCGGCTTCGCGCCACGCATCGAGCCCGCGCGGCCCGTCGGCACCGATGAACACGACCTGTTCAACGCTCGCAAACTGTGCGCCATCAACCACCGGCGCCAGACTCTCGTGCGCGAACAACACCCGCGCGCCGCAGTCGTTGCAGGCATCCGCCAGCTCCGCGGCGTTGGCGCGCGGGTTGAGCGTGGCCACGATCGCACCTGCATCCGACAGCCCCAGCATCAGCTCGGGGTACTCCAGGCAGTTGGGCGACAGGATAGCGACGCGATCGCCAGGCTGCAGGTCGAACGCTGTGATGGCCCGCGCGGCAATCCGGCGGGCACGCCGGTCGAGCTCGCCATAGGTGAGCTCTGCCTCGCCGCAACGCAGGGCGACTTTCTGCGGCGTGCGGGCTGCCGAAGCATGCACGCCATCAGCCAACAACAACGGACGATAGAGCGAGCCCACGCGATCAGACATGGCGGGCTCGTCTAGTTGCGGCGCGTGGCCGCCATGCCGGCGTCGCGCTTCAATTTCTGGTACCCCGGCAGCTTGAACACCCGCAAGGCGTTCTCCCGCAGCAGCATACGCTTGGCCACCGGGTCCATACCGAGCGCCTCGACCTCCGTGATGGCGCGCTCGGGATGGATCACCGGCCAGTCGGTGCCGAACATCACCTTCTCACGACCGTAGCTGTTGGCGTAGTGCACGTATTGCTTCGGCCAGTGGCGCGGCGCATAGGCATCCCCCGCCGTATAGACGTTGGCGTGCTTCCAGCACATCGAGATCATGTTATCTGTCCAGGGCACGCCGATATGGATGCCGATCAGCGTCAGCTCCGGAAAATCGATCGCTACCTGATCGAGCAGAATCGGGTCGGCCACCGTCGGCAGCCGACGCGCCGCCGAATAGATCAGGTTGTGCCCCACCTGCATCATGATCGGAATGCCGAGTTCGGCGCACTTGGTGTAGTACGGATAGTACTTCGCGTGGTTCGGCGGCAAGCCGAACCAATGCGGATAGAGATGCGCGCCGACGAAGCCGTACGCCTCCACCGCGTGCTGCAGTTCTTTCAGACCGCTCATGCCGCGAAACGGATCGACGCCCGCAAGTCCCGAAAAGCGATGCGGGTATTTCTTGCAGATCTTGTAGACGCGGTCGTACGGGAGTGCGAAGGAACCGCGTACATTGATATCCCCGGCGCGCACCGCAATCAGCAACGAGCGCTCGATGCCCGCGCGGTCCATCATCTTCAGGTATTGACTGATGGGCACACCGCCCCACAGCTTGCGATCCATGCGGATCTGACGTTTGAATTCGTCGTCGATGCCGGTCTGGCCCAGCCGCACGGCAGTCGGGTCGTAGACATTGCACACAATATCGATTGCACCAGTCATGGATTTCTCTGTTGTTCCTCGATCATTCACGTCGCAGTTGGCGGTAGCAGTTGTTCGATGGCCGCAACAGCGGTCTGCAGTCCATCGGACAATGACAGTCGAGCTGTCATCGCCACATTGTCGCGGGCGGCGTCGGCGTTACCATAGAGTAGCAGCGCAGCACGGACGATGGCGTCCGAATCGAGTGGCACGTCTACGGATATTCCTGCCTGCTGCAGTCGCTGCAGGCGCACGGCTTGATCCGGAGACAATGCAACCGCTACGCACGGCCGTTCGAGCGCCATCACTTGCAGCAATGTGTCAGCGCCATTGGTGAGTACGACCGCGGCACCGCGTATCAACGTCATAAGCTCGGTCATCGGCAGCCGTTCTATCCGCCGCAGGCTAGCAGGCGTTTCCGACGCCGTAACCTGACCCCCACCTATCCACAGGACGGCCGGCACTCTGGCGGCGATCGTGCGCGCAGCCTGACTAATGATCCCCGCGGCATACGGCAGACTGCGATGCGCGGCGCCGCCACCGGGTGTGATCAACACGTACTGGCCAGCCGCGACGGCGTGAGTTGCGAAAACAGTCTGATCGGTTGCGCCAGCGGATGTGGGCAGCAAGACATCCAGATAGCGCACGCGCGGACCGCGCGAGATTCCCAGCTTGCATCGCTCCCAGACTGTGATTCGACCTGCCAGCAGCTCTGGGTAGGCAATCCAATGCTCGGCGACGAGACGCATCCACCGCCAGCGAAACGCGCGGCGGCGCTGGCGGGATCGGGAACTAACGTACACGACGCGTGCGCCAACTTCGCGCGCTACTTTGAGCTGCGACGTCCGGCCCGCATTGTCGAACACAACGATGTGCGGTCGAAAGTCGCGCAGGTACGCCGCCACAGCACGCGGCTGCATGGTCGGCGACGACGCTAACAGCTGGGTGCGAAACGGCACCGACTTGGCGTACGGCGCCTCGTGGCTCACCATGAAGCGGATATCGGCCTCCGGCCAGCGCTCGGCCACCGCAGCCGCAATTGCGAGCGCGCGCATGTATTCGCCCGTTCCACGCGCCGCCGATACCGGCAGGAACAGGAACCGGTACGCCGAACTCACGACACGACGTTGCTCAACGTGCCGATCGAACTGACGGTCACCTCGACACGATCGCCCACTGCGAGCCACAGCGGTGGCGTGCGTCCGGCGGCGACACCCTCGGGCGTGCCCGTGGCGATTACATCGCCGGCTTGCAAGCTCAGTACTTCCGACAGATAGGCGATGATCTCGGCGATGGAGAACACCATGTCGCGCGTGCTCGCATCCTGCCGAACCTCGGTATTTATCCGAGTGGTTAGTTGCAAGTCATGTGGATCGGCGACTTCCGCGACGGGCACGAACCAGGGACCACATGCGCCCGAGGCGACGAAGTTCTTGCCGGCGAAGAACGAGTGCTTCTGATAGTCACGGACACTGCCATCCATGAACAACGAATAGCCGGCCACGTGACCGAGGGCGTCTGCCTTGCTGATCCGCCGCCCGGGCTTGCCGATGACGACCGCCAGCTCGCCTTCGTAGTCGTACAGGTGGGCGCCACCCGGATGCACGAGTGGCTCACCGTGACCGACCACAGACTCGGCATAGCGGGTGAAAATATTGATATTGGCCGGCGGCGCACCACCCATCTCGGCGGCATGCGCGCGGTAGTTCTTGCCGACGCAGAAAATCCGGCCACCGGCCAGCGAACCAAAGCGCAGCGCCGCCGGCGCCAATGCCGGCAAGGCATCGAGCTGACGACGCGTCATGCCGCGCGCCAGCCCCTGCTGGATTGCCGCAGGCAGCGTCATCGCGAGCGCTCCGGCATCGCGCACCACTGTGCCATCCTGCACACCGACGCCGCCGGATCCGACCGCCAATTGGCACAAACGCATGCGCAAGCTCTCCTGTGTTTGCCGAGCCCCAATGCTCGCACGAAAGGCTCGCGCTCTGCACGACCGCCGCGGGGCGACCGATCTGTGGGAGAATTCCCGCCACAATGACCACGCTGATCGACCAGCAAGATGCACCGCCACGCGATCCGTCCGCCTGTCACAGCGGCCTGTTCGAAGTCTGCGTCGGCGTGCCCGACCTCGACACGTCAATCGACTATTTCGCGCGCTTCGGCTGCAAGCCGGGGCCGCGGGGCAAACTTGCCCGCGATGCAGCACGGCGCGTCTATGGCGTCGACTCTGCAGTGGAATCGGTGCGGCTCCTGCATGGCAACAGCGACCACGGTCTGGTCCGCTTGATGCGCTGGGACCAACCCATTAATGCGGGGCTAGGCGTCGAGACGCATTTGCGCTGCGTCGGGTCGCGCTGGGGCACGCGGCTCACCAGCAACGTGCTCGGTATAGCCAACCACGCGCAGCACGCGCTCGACTGCGGCGAGCCGCTAGGCATGATCGAGCCGCTGCTCGACGTGATCGGTGAAGTGGCGGGCGGCGCACCAGCGCGAGCGTTTCTCGATCCGATCGTCGGGGTGCGCGAGATGGTAGTCGTGCAGCCCCTGTATCGGCAGGTCTTCTTCCAACGCTTCGGCTACGACAGCCCCCTGTATGGCACGATCGACCCCGACTCGATGTTCCAGACCAGCCAGCACACGCACTTTGGTCTGATGATCGCCACCGACGATCACTCGGTCTTCGACTTCTATGACCGCACACTCGGACTCAAACGCTGGATGGACGCGCCCACCGAGTACGCGAAGTCGCGCGGCGGGCGCGCCGTTTACGCACTACCGCCAGGCGAAGGCTTTCACATCGTCGACTTCGACGACCCACGCTCCGGCCATTCGCGCGACAGTCGGCGCTCTGGCAAGCTGAAGTGCATCCGCCTGCCCGGCAACGCGGTCATTACTAACAAGCTGGACCGGTCACGCGCAGGTTGTCTCGGCTACAGTGCCTATACCTGGCGCTGTGGCGACGTCCACGTGATGCGCGAGCGCGTCACGGCAGCAGGTGCCACCGAGGTATCAACGATCGTCGCGGACGAATTTGGCGCGCCGGCTTTGTCGTTCTGTGCGCCGGACGGCTACTACTGGATCCTGGTACAGATGACCGAAGGTGCAGTCCAATGAGCTCATTCGCCCGCCGCAGACTGATCGACGCGACCACCGTGCTGCTGATCGCTATGGCCACGCTGCTGGCTGGCTGCGGCAGCAAGGAACCAGCGCCCACTGCTGAGCCGGCTGCACAAGCTGCAGCTGCCGTAGCCGATGGCGCACCGCGTATCGCCACCTCGGCCGACGGTGTGCACGTTCAATATCGCGTGTACGGCAAGGGCGAACCGACGCTCGTGCTGGTCCATGGTTGGTCGTGCGATTCAACCTACTGGAATGCCCAGGTGGAGGCGTTGCGCGACAAATACACTGTAGTCACAGTAGATCTCGCCGGGCATGGCGCATCGGGCAGCAATCGCACTGACTGGACGATGGCACGCTATGGCGACGACGTGGCGGCGGCCGTCGCCGATCTGCCATCGCAGCAACTGATCCTGATCGGGCACTCGATGGGCGGCCCGGTCGTCATCGAAGCGGCGCAACGCCTGCGGGGCCGCGTACTGGCCGCGATCGGCGTCGACACGTTCAAGTCGGTGGGCTCACCGCCGCCACCGTCCGAGCAAGTGGCGGCATTGGTCGGCAACCTAGAGCGGGACTTCATCGGTACCACGCGCGACTTCGTCGCCAAGACGTTCTTCACGAAGGACGCCGATCCGCAGCTCGTCAACAAGATTGCGATGGACATGGCCGCAGGGCCGCCCGATGTCGCGATCGCTTCGATGCGGTCGCTCGCGACCTGGGACCCCGGCAAAGGCCTGACAGTGCCGATCATTGCCATCAATGCCGATCTCGGTTTGTTGACTGATGACGCCCGCATTCGGAGCGTTTGGCCGACGTTCAGATCGGTCACGATGCCGAACACCGGCCATTTCCTGATGATGGAGGAGCCGCAGGCTTTCAACGCAGTTCTGCAGGAACAGATCGCGGACTTGCAGCAGCCGTCCGCCCCCTAGGCTAGCCCAGCACCGGTGGCACGCTACCAACCGCTCACGCCACGCGACGAAGCCGATCTGCGTCGGTTGCGTACGCTGGCGGATCTGCTGGACAACGCATTTCGCGTGCCGGGCACGAGTTGGCGCTTTGGGCTCGATCCGCTCCTCGGTCTGATCCCAGGTCTCGGTGACGTACTGGGCGCGCTGTTCGCCGGTTGGGGTTGGTTGTTAGCACGTCGCATCGGCGCGCCGCCCGCGATCCAGCGCAAGATGCTGGTCAACATCGCAATCGACATGCAGGGTGGTGCCGTGCCGCTGGTCGGCGATCTGTTCGATGCCGCATTCAAGGCGCATGTACGCAACCTCAAGCTGCTCGATGACTGGCTGCTCGAGCGCACGGTCATTACCGTCGTCTCACCCGGCAGCAGCGCACGCGCGGATCAAGTCGCGGCCAACACCACGCCAGCGCGGCGCAGCCGCGCTGGCATCTGGGTGCTGCTCGGCATCCTGATCGCGAGTCTCGTCGCGGTCGGGCTGACAATCTGGCTCGCCGTGAGCGTGATCCGTTGGCTGTTCGGCTGAGAAGGTTACCTAGTTCGCGGCCTGCGACTCGGCCTTGAGGTAAACCAGCATCGCATTGCGATCCTTGGGGTTGGCGATACCGGCAAAGGCCATGGTATTGCCCGGTACCAGCGCACTCGGTTTCTCCAACCACTGCAGGATGGTCGCATCGTCCCAGGTGAGCGCCGAGCCCTTCAGTGCCGCCGAAAAACTGAAGCCCTCGATCGTGCCGGCCTTACGACCGACGAAGCCGTGCAGATTGGGCCCCACCTTGTGAGGCTTGCCGACCTGCAGATCGTGGCACGCGCGACACTGGATGAAGAGCAGCTTGCCACGTTTATATTCCGGCGAATCGGCGCTCAGCGTTGCTGGGGCTGCGGCCGGTTCCGCCGCAACGACGGGCAATAAGATCGCGCTGCCCAGCACGAGCAACACGAAGGATTTGATCCTGACACGACTCGACATAAGCGCTCCCGGGTTTTTGTGAACACGCATTCTAACGAACTACGCTGAATCGCAACTGAAGCGACTGGCGGTTACGACGCATCCTCGGCGGTCTCCGCCACGACCGCCGCGCAGTAAATGGCGAGCCAACCGATGTCGAGGCCTATTTCCGCCGCGCCCAGAGCTGTCCAGCTGCTCGCCAAAGGCCGAGCCGTGACCGGCACATCGTTCAGCAGCAGCATCAACGACGCGTTGGGCGATCCGGCGGGCCAATCGCGGCCGTGCAATTCCAGCTCGAGTTCGCGGCCATCGGGGGTGGCAAACCGCGCTCGCCCACCTTGATCGTGCACGTCGACAGATTCGAGTAGTCGTCGCGCGGCGAGTGAACCATCCGCCGACCAGGAGATGCGACACGAAAACAGTCGTGCTTGGTCGAGCTCAAAATAACGGAAACCCGCCACCTCTTCTAGCAGATCGTCGTTCTGCAAATCCAGCGTGCGCCGCCGGTACCACAGGAGGTTGTCCCCGACGACCATCTGGTAGTCGATGTAGCTTGGCAGGTCTGCGCCCCCGACGGCACAGCCCTTGCCGCGCGTGCCACCCCGAAACTGGCCTCCGTCCTGTGCCAGCCACAGATCGCAGCCAGGCAAGGATTCGAGATCTTCGCGCACCATGCTGTCGACTGTTGAACGGCGCGCACCGGCCCGGCGGGTGTACTGGCGCACGCGTACGTCGGCGGCATCCTCGCCAGTAGTCGCTTCCAGCAACAGCAATACCTGGCGTCGAACCGCGGCAGGATTTTCGTAGGGATATTCCTCGAGATACAACACGTGCGAGCCGAGCGCCGGCAAGTTCACTGGCCGAACGACATACTGGAACCGGATCGAAGCACCGCCATCGAGGAGCGGCAAGCCGCGTGAATCCGCGACGATCGTTTCTTCCGTCAGGTCATACTCTCCTGGCCACAGCGCGTACAGCGCATCGCGGGCGGCAACATTCGCCGGCGCCATGATCGGGCCGTCCGTGGCGGCAAGCGTCGGCAGCGGACTCAACAGCATGCCGATCAACAGCGCGCGGCGCGGGCCAACTGGACTCGTCATTTCACGGCTTGAAATTCGGCACGCGGATGAGTCCTTCCTGGGCGACGCTCGCGATGAGTTTGCCACTGCGCGAGAACACGCAGCCACGGGCGAAGCCGCGTGCCCCCGAGGTACTCGGGCTGTCCATCGAATATAACAACCAGTCATCGACCCGCGGCGAACGATGGAACCAGATCGCGTGATCGATGCTGGCCATGATCAGATCGCCCTTGAGATATGACGCACCGTGCGGCATCGTCGCAGTATCGAGCAGGTTGTAGTCCGAAACGTAGGCCAGCAGACAGCGATGCAGGGTCTCGTCGTCGGGCAGCGCGCCAACAGCGCGGAACCAGATCTGCCGCGCGGGCGGTGCGGCCCGCGGCACCAGCGGGTCGAACCACTGCACCGGGCGAAATTCGAACGGTTTGTCCTTTTCGAAGAAGCGGCGCACTTTGGCCGGCAGCATGTCGAGCTGCGCCGCCGTCGGTTTGGGGAGTTGCGCCAGATCTTCGGGCGCCGGCACGCTCGGCATGGGGATCTGATGTTCCAGCCCAACTTCCGGTATCTGGAACGAACATGAACAATTGAAGATCTGCGCCCCGTTCTGGATCGCCGTGACACGGCGCGTAGCAAAACTGTTGCCGTCGCGGCTGCGGTCGACGTTATAGATGATCGGCTGGTTGAAATCGCCGCGCCGCAGGAAATACGCGTGCAGTGAATGCACCACACGGCCCTCGACCGTGGCGTAAGCGGCCATCAAGGCCTGCCCCAGCACCTGGCCGCCGAACACCTGCGGACTGCCGATGTCGCGGCTCACGCCCCGGAAGAGATTGACCTCCAGCCGCTCCAGCTCGAATTGCTGTAACAACTCGGCCAGCCGCGGATCCACTCAGTTTACTCCGAGACGCTTCTGCATCACCGGGCTGGTGGTAGTGTATTGCAGGAATTGCTTCTTGCCGGGATTGAGATGCGCCTGCACACCAAAAGCAGCCAACGCCGCCTCGTGAAAGCCCGACAGGATCAGCTTCTTCTTGCCCGGATAGGTGTTGATGTCACCGACCGCGAAAATACCAGGCACGCTCGTCTGAAACTTCTCCGTATCGACCTTGAGTGCCTTCTTCTCGAGCTCGAGGCCCCACTCAGCGATCGGCCCGAGCTTGGGATGCAAACCGAAGAAAGCGAAGATGTGGTCGGCATCGAGACGCTGCAACGTGCCGTCGGTCGCCTTCACCTGAATGCCGGCAATACGGCCGTTCTCGATCACCAACGAATCCGCCAGCCCTTCGACGTAGCGCACATGGCCCGCCGCCACGTTCACCCGCATCTTCGCGACCGAAGCCGGCGCCGCGCGGAATTCGGCCCGGCGATGTACGTGCGCGACACTCGCGGCCTTGCCGGCGAAATCATTGACCCAGTCGAGAGCTGAATCGCCACCACCAAAGATGACGAGCTTCTGACCATGGAAACTGGCGGCGTCACGCACGCGATAGTGGATCTGTTTGCCCTCGAATGCCTCGGCATCCGGTACGCCGATTCGTCGTGGCTGGAACGATCCCACGCCCCCTGCGATCACGACGGCGCCGGCATCGAAAGTGGTCCCACGCGCGGTCCGTACGTGGAAGCGACCATCCGCCTTGACGGCGAGTTCGGTCACTTCCTGCCCGAGATGCATCTCCGCATGGAATGGCTCGATCTGCTGTCGCAGTCGATCGACCAGTTCCTGCGCGCCGCAGACTGGCAATGCCGGGATATCGTAGATCGGCTTGTCGGGATACAGCTCGGCGCATTGACCGCCTGGGTGCGCGAGTGAATCGATGACGTGTGCCTTGATACCGAGCAGCCCAAGCTCGAAGACCTGAAACAGGCCACATGGGCCAGCACCGACGATGACGACCTCGGCGTGGATCGTCGTCGGCTCTTCTGAAGAATTCGTCACGGAAGACCTTTCTTGTAGTGGAGTGAAGAGTAGCGGAAACGGCAATAATTCTCATCTGAACGGCTAGCGATACCTGACATCAGCCTACGACAGGACTATAGTTCGGCCAACTGGATCAGGGTGAACGAGATGCTGAAACTGAACGTCAATGGTAAGTCGGTGGAAGTGGATGTCGAGCCGGACACGCCACTGCTGTGGGTCCTGCGCGATACGCTCGGCCTCACCGGAACCAAGTACGGCTGCGGCATGGCGCTCTGTGGTGCCTGCACGGTGCACCTTGGTGGGGATCCGATCCGAGCCTGTGTGACGCCTGTCAGCGCGGTCGGCGATCAGCCCATCGTCACAATCGAGGGCCTGTCCACTGATCGCAGTCATCCCGTACAACAAGCCTGGATCGAACTCGATGTGCCGCAGTGCGGCTATTGCCAGTCGGGCCAAATCATGTCGGCTGTGGCATTGCTCGAGCAGAACCCCAAACCGTCCGACGCGGATATCGACAGCGCGATGGCGGGTAACCTGTGCCGTTGCGGTACCTATCAGCGCATTCGCGCGGCGATCCATCGTGCCGCCGAATCGACAGCGAAGAGCCCGGCGTAGCGGCTGCCAACAGGCAGCCCTTTCGCGAGATCGTCAAACACGGCGCGCGGGCTCTGCGCGTCGCAGACACGACTGCTAGCGGTAGCAAAGAGAGTGGCTGCCGCCCGGTCACTCGAGGGGCGTGATATGTCGCAGCGAGCCACATCGATTCCGTCAACGATTACCGCCAATGTGTCACGGCGGACCTTCGTGCAGGGCGGCCTGGTAACGACCGGTGGCCTCGTCCTGGGGATCAGCCTCACCGGCTGCAAACCGGGGACCGAAGCACCACGCGAACTCAAGCAAATCACGACCAATGCCTGGCTCAGAATCGGCACCGACGAGAGCATCACGTTCCTGTGTGACCGCTCCGAGATGGGTCAAGGCGTCTTCACAGCGCTGCCGATGTTGTTAGCCGAAGAGCTCGGCGTCGCGGTCGAACGCATCAAGGTTGAGTTCGCGCCAGCAGGCGCAGCCTATGTCAACAATCTGCTAGGCGGCCAGATCACCGGCGGCAGCGCCAGCATCCGCGACGCCTGGGACAAGCTGCGCACTGCCGGGGCGCAAGCGCGCACGATGCTGGTCGCGACGGCAGCTGAGCAACTGAAAACGCAGCCGGAAACCTGCCGCGTCGAAGATGGTGTGATCGTTTCCTCACACGGCAAACGACTATCCTATGGCGCGGTCGCGGAGGCAGCGGCCGCGCGTCCGGCACCAGGCACAGTGAAGCTCAAACCATCGTCGGAATTCAAGGTAATCGGCAAGCCACAGGCGCGCCTCGATACGCCGGCGAAGGTGGACGGTAGCACGGTCTACGGCATCGACGTGCAACTGCCTGGCATGGTCCATGGCGCGCTCGCGCAGTCGCCAGTCTTGTTAGGAACCGTCAAGAGCTACGACGATACCAAAGCCAAGGCGATGCCCGGCGTGCTGGCAGTCGTCCAGACAAGTTCGGGTATCGTGGTGCTCGCAGACTCCTGGTGGCGCGCGAAGCAGGCTCGTGACGCGCTCGAGATCGTTTGGGACGGCGGCCGCAATGCCACGCTCAATGATGTCGCCATACTGCGCGGCTTACGTAGAGCGGCGAGCGGCACCGCACAGGTGGCACGCACTGAGGGCGATGTCGCCGCGGCACTCAAGAATGCTGCACGCGTGGTGCGCGCGGACTACGAACTGCCGTTGCTGGCGCACGCCACCCTTGAGCCGCAGAACTGCACGGCGCACGTGACGGCCGACGGCTGCGATCTGTACGTACCGACCCAGGTGCAACAGATTGCGCAGGCGGCTGCGGCCACGGCTGCGGGCCTTACGCTCGACCAAGTGCGCGTGCACACTACCTTCCTGGGCGGTGGTTTCGGCCGACGTCTCGAGGTCGACTTCATTCCGGCCGCCGTCGAGGCGTCGAAAGCTGTGGGCAAGCCAGTGAAGCTGCTCTGGACGCGTGAAGACGATATAACGCATGACGCTTATCGACCGCCCGCCTTCGATCAATGCGCTGCCGGTTTCGATCAGGACGGCAAACTGATCGCCTGGCATCTGCATCTCACCGGGCCGTCGATTACCGCGCGCATGTTTCCGTCAGTGGTGGAGAATTCGATCGATCCGTTCGCGATCGAAGCGGCTGCGAACTATCCGTACGACGTGCCCAATGTCCTGGTCGAATATGTGCCGGCGGAGATCGGAATCCACGTCGGCTACTGGCGCTCGGTCAGTCACGCGCTGAATTGTTTCGTCGCCGAGAGCTTCATGGACGAATTGGCGGCGGCGGCGCGCAAGGATCCCGTGCAATTCCGGACCGAGTTATTGGCCAAGCAGCCACGCTACCTCGACGTCCTGAAGACCGTGGCGCGTGAGGCACGCTACGGCCGGGCGCCCAAGGGCCGTTTCCAGGGTGTCGCGCTGATGGAGGGCTACGGCACTTACATGGCGCAAGTGGCCGAGATTTCACTCGAGGACGGCAAAGTGCGGGTTCACCAGATCACTTGCGCGGCCGATTGCGGCCAGGTGGTCAATCCGGGTATCGTCGCTGCGCAGATCGAGAGCTCGATCGTATTCGGGCTGAGCGCAGCACTCTGGGGCGAGATCAACATCGCGGGCGGCCGTGTCCAGCAGACAAACTTCGATCGCTACCGGATCGCGCGACTGCCAGAAGTGCCGAAGATCTCGACCTATGTACTGCCAAGCGAAGAAGCGCCCGGCGGCATAGGCGAACCGGCGACCGCGCTGGTGGCACCGGCGATCTGCAATGCGCTGGTCGCGGCTACCGGCAAACGCGTGCGTTCGCTACCATTGAGCAAACACAAACTGGCTTGAGGATCGTTGCAACATGGTAGATAGATCGGCGGACACTAACAGCTCATTGCAGGCGCGTCGGGTGGCAGCGGTACCGCGTGGCGTCGCCAATTCGCTCGCCGTGTTCGCCGAACGGGCTGCGAACGCCGAGGTCTGGGATGTCGAGGGTCGGCGTTATGTCGATTTTGCGAGCGGAATTGCCGTACTGAACACAGGCCACCTGCACCCGACCGTGAAGGCAGCGGTCGCGGCGCAACTCGAGCGCTTCACGCATAGCTGTTTTCAGGTAACGCCGTATCAGAGCTACATCGAGCTCGCGGAGCGACTGAACAAGCTCGCACCTGGCAAGACGCCGAAGAAGACCATATTTCTGTCAACCGGTGCCGAAGCCGTCGAAAATGCCGTGAAGATCGCACGGGCTCGAACGCGTCGAGCGGCGGTCATCGCGTTCTCCGGCGCATTTCACGGTCGCACGATCGCCTGCATGACGCTTACCGGCAAGGTAATGCCATACAAGGCCGGCTTCGGTCCGATGCTGGCGGACGTGTTCCATGTACCGTTTCCGATGGCGTATCACGGCGTCACTCCCGAACAGTCGTTAGCAGCGCTCGAGCATCTGTTCAAGGCCAGCGTCGACCCTGAGCGCGTAGCGGCGATCATCATCGAGCCCGTGCAAGGCGAAGGCGGCTTTTATGTCGCGCCACCGGAATTCTTGCGCAAGCTGCGCGCGTTGTGCGACCAGCATGGCATCGTGCTGATCATCGATGAGATTCAGAGCGGCTTCGGCCGCACTGGCCGGACGTTCGCGCACGAGTACGCGGGCATCGAGGCCGATCTCATCACCGTCGCCAAGAGTCTGGCCGGCGGGATCCCCTTGTCGGCGGTCATCGGCAAGGCAGAAATAATGGACGCCCCGCCACCCGGTGGTCTCGGCGGCACCTACGCGGGCTCGCCGCTCGGTTGCGCCGCCGGCCTCGCGGTACTCGATGTGCTGGAACGCGAGCAACTGAATGAACGCGCCATTCGGCTCGGGGCGGTGACGATGTCGCGACTGGAGGAAATGCGTTCGCGCTTTCCCTCGATCGGCGAGGTGCGGGGCCTCGGCATGATGGTCGCGCTGGAACTGGTCAAGAACCGCCGCGCCGATCAGCCGGATGCCGAGCTCGCCAAATCCGTGGTGCAGGCAGCTGGCCGACGCGGCTTGCTGCTGCTGTCATGCGGCGTATATGGCAACGTAATCCGGCTGCTGGCGCCACTGACGATTCCCGAGGAACTGCTCGAGGAAGGACTCGAACTGTTGGCGCAGTCGTTAGTCGAGGCGACCAACGCGCAACGACCCAGCGCGGTTGCCTAGGGGAGCTCTGCACTGGTGCCGCCGGCGTCACGCTCGCCCGGCGTTCGAATCGTTCGGCGTGTGAAAATACTCGCTCTCGGATGAGAGCTGGTCGATCAAGCGCTTCAATTCAGACATCCGCCCGGTTGCCGTGCTGATCGGCATGCAGTCCTGGCAGCGCGGATCACTGCACGGCTGCCGGGAATAGAGCCAGTACTGGATCGCACCTGCCAGCAGGCCATCCGCGATGTCCCACAGATCGGCGTCCTTGTCCTTGTCCGCCAGCTTGTTGCCGAGGTCCACCGCTTTGGAAAAGGCTGCATCGAAAGTATCGGCAATGGGTTCCATGGAACGCCCCGGCGAAATAGATTGCCGCCGATTATACGGCAAGCCGCACCACAGTCGCCCCAAGCTTGGCGCACCCGGCGAGTGCTATGTTCAACGCGGCTGAGCAGTCGACGCAGTGTGCGGGCAATCTGTCAAAGACGTTCGCCGTTGCTATTGTCAGGAAATCACGCCATTGGCGATCAACCGCGCCAGCGTCTCGGCCTGCTGCTCCCGGAAATAGCTGCGCGCCGGCACGACGACCTTGCCGTCTCGCCATAGTCCGTTCTTGCGGCGGAATTCGAGGCCCGCAATGCCCGCTTGAAACACGTCGTAGGGCAGGCGCGACAACATGTTGCTGATGCCGGAGCGACGCCGATATTCCCGCAGGCCCAGGAGATCGACACGCGCGTTAGCAGTCATGGTCTCGCCCTGCCCCGCTGCAACCAGTGTACTGCCCAGGTGATTGATGATCTCCGAACCGCCGTTGGCGGAATCGATCGGGATGTCGATGTTGGCCACGCCAGCGGTATTGGCCGACACGACCCACGCCAGATTCTCCATCGCACGCGCCAGCCGGCCAATGCGCTTGGGCGGCATCGTGGTGGTATATGCCTCGCTCGAGGAGTGCACGAACAACTCCGCGCCTCGCACCGCGTGACAACGGGCGATCTCCGGATAAAGGATTTCCTCCGAGGCGATTGCGGCAAGCACACCGAGCGGGGTACGAGCCACGGGAAAGACACCGTCGATGCCATACGCGTCGAGGTAGGCGTCCCAGACATCGTGTGGCGTCGGCACCAAGGTGGAAATCAGGCGCCGATAGCGCAGGATCGTTTTGCCCGTCGGGTCGATGACCCAGGCGCACTGAAAAAAGATCCCCGGAAACTTTGGATCGGCCTCGTACGAGCTGCCCGCCAAATAGATCGACTGCTGTTGTGCGATGCCGCTCAGGGCGTCGTACTCGGGGCCATCGATCGTCAGGACTGCCTTCGCGAGCCACTCAGGTATCGATTCACGGGTCGGGAAACTCGTCAGCGTGTACTCGGGCAGCACCACCAGCTTGAGATCGGCACCGATCCACGACTTGGCACCTTTTATCTGCTGGTCGAGACGCGCGATAGACGCGCGCATCCGGGCGCGAGCCGCGTCCACCGTGGTATCACGATTGACAGCATCGACGCGGAACTGCAGCGCACAGGCATAGTACGCTCCGCTTGCGCTGCCAGCCTGGGATGCACCGACACCCGGCGGCGCAATGGCAGACTGCGCCGCGTCCTGCTGACGTGCGCCCGCGAGCGTCGCGGCCGTAGCTCCTGCCAGCGCGGCCAACGTCTGTCGTCTGGTTAGTGTCGTGTTCTTCATGGTTCCTCTTTCTCGAGACGCAACGAGTGGACGATCATCCGACTTGGTCCAGCCGGGTCGCTACGATACAACGAAACGTCGGCTATGTGCCCCATATCCATGTCGCGGCCAGACGGTGCCCGTATGATGTCGTTCAATGGCACGCGCACCAGCCGGCGCTCACGGGGCGCCAGCCGGATATTGCGGTTGAAGCGGTCCGCGAACTCCCAGCTATGCGCACGATCGTGTACGCGCAGTGTCAGCTGCAAAAGAGAGTCGTTAGGATTCTCGACATCGACGACCAACTGATCATAGCCGCGCCAATCCGGACGCGGCTCGAACCAGGCCACGCCAGGGAATGGCTCCGAGACGAAATCAACACGCAGCGCACCGTTCTCGAATGTTCGCCGCGCACCGGAGCCACGCGACCAATAGCTGTCTCTGCTGCTTTGCGAGAAGTCTGCGAGCAGCGGAAAAATGGCGGTACGATAGCGATAGGCCTGCACCACCTCAACGACCGGCGCGATAGTCCAGACGAGGCCGGTCGCCGCTGTCAGTACCAGCAAGACCCGCACTGATCGCGGAATGGCCAGGCGACGATCGAAAGCCGCGAAAGCGGCGAGCGCAATGCCAATCCCGAGAAAGTTGCGGCTGAGATCTCCCCACGACGCATCGCGCCCGACCGGCACTTGCGCCAGCTCCGTCAACATCCCCAGAACCGCGGCCGTGACCGCGGCGAAACCGTACTGTCGGACAACACTGCTCGGCCACCGGGAGCGGGACACGCCGAGCAGTGCCAGCGCGATCACCCCGAACAGCGGCGCATGGCCGAAGTCCTCGACTACACGCCACATGGCGGTAAATGGGAACGTCCAATCCACCAGCAGCAGAATTGCGGCGATTGGCAACAACAGCGCGAGAATTAATGTCGGACGGCGCACCGCTGCATTCTCGCACTTCTTGGCGGGCGGCCGCACGCCTCTCAACTTATACTGCCGCCATGAACATTCAATTGTCGACACTGGATGCACGCGTACTTGGGTCGCTGATCGAGAAGCAGCTGACAACTCCCGATCAATATCCGCTGTCCATCAACGCGCTCGTCAATGCCTGCAATCAAAAGAGCAATCGTGACCCGGCGATGGCGCTCGAGGAACGAGCAGTGCAGGAGACCGTCGACTCCCTGAAGAAGCGCCATCTGATCCTGGAGAAATCGGGATTTGGTAGCCGCGTGCCGAAGTACCACCAGATTTTCTGCAACACCGAGTTTGGAACGCTCAAGCTGCAACCAGTCGAAACCGGCATTCTGTGCGAGCTGCTGCTGCGCGGGCCGCAGACGCCGGGTGAGCTGCGCGCACGGGTCGCGCGCATGGCGCAGGTGACTGATGTCGGCGAGATCGAACGCGCGCTCGAGGCGATGCGCACGCGCGTTGCAGGCCCACTGGTCGTGCAATTGCCCCGCGAGCCCAATCGCCGGGACGCACGCTATGCGCAACTCTTCACGGCAATGCCCGTCGTTGAGTCTGCGCGCGAAGCGGATGAGCCGGCGCCGATTGCATCGATCACTGCCTCCAAGTCGGAAACGATCGCGACACTGACCGCGCGAATCGAGTCGCTGGAACAAGAGGTCGCGCGATTGCGTGCCCTTGTGGCAGGACAGTCACAAGAAGAATCGGAGAGCGGTCAGCGTCCCTGACGACCCCGTCCCGCGCGTGGATCGGGCGCGCGGCGCATCGTCCCCCTGGCGAAGAGGTTATTCTGTTAGGAGAACAGGAGCGCCGCGCGCCCGGATTTCGGCGCCCTCAACACGCGCGGGACGGAGCCGTCAGGGGCTCCATCAATGCTGGCGATTGCCAAGTGCTTGAGGGTACCCAATCCTGCTCTCCGTGTTCGGCGAAGAGTTGAGCGGCAGGCTACCCTTGCCGTCCACGAGTGGCCAAGCGGGTGTTTGCATGCCGGGGCCACGCGTGTTGAGGGCGCCGCAGTCCGGCTGGGGCGCGCTCCTGTGCCGCTAGCAGACTAACTGCTTTGTACGGGGGAAGATGCGCGCCCCAGCCGGACCAGGGTGACGCCGCCGGCGCGCCCGATCCACGCGTGGCCCCGGCATGCAAACACCCGTCAGGACCAGTCACGTCACTCAGCGGGTCTGACGCCCTCGCTCTTCGCCGGCGCCGCGCCCTTGCGAAAATAGAATTCGAACGCTTCAGCCCGATTGCCGCTCAGATACGGCACCATGTAGAGCACCGCCATCGCTTCGAGGGCGCGCGCGTGCTTGATCGGGCCAACGTCCGCGGTCTCCAGGCCCATTGCCCGCACGATCTCGCCCACCTGTCGCTTCGCGTCCGCATCGTTGCCCGCCAGCGGCGATGTTACTGGTCCACCGGCAAGGGCCGGATTGGCCATGATATGGAAGCCAAGCGTATTGAACGCTTTGACCACGCGCGCGCGCGGTGCCCATGATTGGATCAGCTCGCCCGCCGACGTATCGACTGCCATCTCCATCATTCCCGACTTACCGACCACCAGCGCATTGGTCGGATCGATCACGATCCGATCGGCCAGATCAAGACTCTTGACGAGCGCCTCGGTCCCGCTCCAAGGCACCGCCAGTACCACGATCGAGGCTGCGGCAACTGCATCCTCGATGGTTGTGGCCGACGCGTCGGCGCCGGTCTTGGCGACCAGTGCTGCAACCTGCGGCCGACCGGGATCGCGCGACCCGTAGATGACTCGATGGCCTTGCTTGGCGAATTGTGGACCCAGTGCCGCACCGACACGGCCAGTGCCGAGCACCGCAATCGTCGCCGCTTCGGCATGCTGCATGACAGCCATCATGAGTATTACTCCTGCTAACAGTATCATTCGCATCAGCAGTCACTCCAAATCCGGTTGCGCGAGTCACGCCGCAGCAAGCGCCGCACAGAGTGCATCGACATCCTCCTCGCTAGTGTCCCATGAGACGACGAAACGCGCCTCACCTGCCTCCAACGGACCCCAGGGATAGAATGCGAAACCTGCCTTCAGCAGCGCTGCAATGCGCTCGACGCCCAGCTTGACGAACACCTGATTGGTTTCCACCGGAGCCGTCAACCGTGGTCCGGCCGCCACGCCGATACGCTGCGCCAGACGATTGGCGTGCGCCGCATTGGTGCGCCAGACGCCGCTTTCGAGGTACGCAAGTATCTGCGCCGCCATGTAGCGGCCTTTGCAGACCAGATGTCCGCCCCGCTTGCGACGAAACTCGAACTCAGAGACCTCCGCGGTTGCAAACATCGGTGCGGCCGCGCCCGCGCTGAAAAACACGACCGCCTCGGCATTCATGCCACCATTCTTGATCACGCCCAGCGACAATACATCGACTCCCGCTCGCCAAGTGACGTCCCCAGGATGACAACCAAGCGCGACGATGGCGTTGGCAAGACGAGCGCCATCCACGTGCACCGCCAGTCCCCGTCGATGCGCGACATCCGCGAGCGCCCCGATCTCCTCCGGCGAGTAGATCGCGCCGCGCTCGGTCGCCTGCGTTATCGACAGGGCTTTGGGCTGCACGCCGTGCACGTGACTGTCGAACCAACCGAGGCGTTCGATCAAGGCCGACTCACTGATCTTGGCCCGCCCCCCTTCGATCAGAGACAGTTTGGCACCGCCAGTGTAGAACTCAGGCGCGCCGCATTCGTCCCGCTCGATGTGAGCCTCACGATGCGTGAGCACCGTACCCCAGGGTGGGCACAGGGTGGCGAGCGCCAAGGCATTGGCCGCCGTGCCGGAGATGACGGTAAAGACGCGCACCGGCGCACCAAAGAACTCACCGGCAACCGCATCGAGACGTTGTGACCACTCGTCCGCGCCGTACGCCAGCGCTGCGCCTTGATTCGCTGCTGTCAACGCAGCCAGAATCGGCGCACAGACCGCAGCCGTGTTGTCAGACTTGAAATAGCGCACGAAGTCTTGACTCCACCTGGCGTAATCGTTGGGAATAGCAGTGATGAATCAGAAACGTGAACACTTTCGCCTGCGTTACCCGCTGCTCGCACGCCCGCGCCTGCGCATGGCGGAGCTGACCGGCTCGATCACCGAGCTGTCCGAGCGGGGAATGCGCCTCAGTCTGGCGAAACTGACAGCTTTGACCGCCGACACGCCGGTCGTCGGCTCGTTGCAGATGGCGTGCGGCAACCGGTGCGATATCCGCGGCACGGTCATCCGGGTGGACGGCGACGAGATCATCGTCAGCCTGTCCGAGGGGCCAAGCTACAAGGACATGATCACGGAGCAACGGCATATCGCCCAACGATTCCCTAACTGGCGCCATCCACTCTGACGACTCATTGGGACTTGCGCGGCGAATGCACTGCAAACCCCAGGGCTCCCGGATTCATACGTCCGATGGGATCCACCACAGCCTTCAAAGACTCGAGCAGTGCGCGAGTCGTCGGCAAGAGCGACGTCGCGTACGGATAGGTCTTGCCAATTTGATTCGATGCAGCGCCAATCTCGGCAAAGTAATTGACCAGACGCACACGCAAGCGCTGCACCAGTTCCGCAGCCGCCGGATTCGCCGCCGGCTCGGTGAGCTTGGCGAGATGCTGCGGCTCTGGCGTGCGCCGATGGACTGGCAGCCAGCGATCATGCCAGTGGAAGACTGGCTCATAGCTGAACGCATGGTTCGAAATAGCGATCAGCAGCCTTGTCAGCGTGACGCCTTTGGCGGCCATTTCCTCGCGATATTCGTCGAGGATCCGGTCGGCACCGCGTATCACAGCGTGCGCGTCGGAATGCGCTACTTTGGCATTCAATGCGGCCCAGCGATCACCTTCTGGTCCCAACACGGCATTCATGACCGGAAAAGGCATCGCACGCACAGCTTTCGGAATGGAGTTGACGATCTCCTTGCCAGCGAACTTGACGGCAATGGCGCGACACGCGGCGACGTCACTCGCCACAGCCGCCGCGTTGCGCCCGGCGCACACGACGTGCAACGAAAAAACATCGCCCTCGATGAAGTTGCGGCCCGCCGCGACCAGCTTGGCACCTTCCTTCAAGCCTTTCAGCAAACTCGACTGACCTTTGACCACGCCTGCCAGCGTCTTCAAATCCTGCGCCAGGTCACCACCGGCGAGATTCTTGCGAGTGGATTCAGGATCGAACACGTAAGCCTCTTCGGCCACGTCCGCGCGCGCCACCTCTGACAGTGCGCTCGCCGCGGTCTCGATGTCGGCAAATACGAATGAGGCGTAGTCCAACTCCGCCGGCCGCCGGATGAGTCGCAGCGTCGCCTGCAACTTGACGCCCATCGCACCCGTATCGTGGACGAACAAGCCGGTCAGGTCCGGCCCGTAGGTACGGTAGAACGGCTTGGATACATTAGCGAAACCTGCTTGGCCCGTGCGTAAGATCGTGCCATCTGCCAGCGCCACTTCCAGGCCCAATACCATCTCCGCGGCGGTGCCATAGCGCGCAGTGGCCATGAACAGCGCGCCGTTCGACAGTCCACCACCGACCGTCGCACGCTGACCCGAGAACGTACCGAAACAGGGCAACCGCAATCCGCGTGGCTTGAGCGCCTCATATATCTGTTGCCAGGTAACACCGGCCTCGACTGTGACGTACATGTCGTCGGCATTGATCTCGACTATGCGATTCAAGGCACTCGTGTCGACGATCACCGACTCAGGGCGCAGCGGAATATAGCCGCCGGTGTATGACATGCCACCGCCCCGCCCGATTACATCGTGGCCGGCACTCGTAATGATGCCCACCGCGCGCGCTGCAAGCTGTTTGTCGCGCGGCCGAATGACGAGCGCACAGGTCGCGCCAGCGCTGTAGACGTCGGCTGAATACGCCTCTCGCTCTGCGGGATCCGCGAAGACTGCATCTGATCCTAACAGGTCGACCAGTTGAGACTGCAGCGAATCAGCAAGCGGCGTAACAGTACTCACGATATCGACTCCTTAATAAAACCTTGGCGCAAGTGGTTGAAATCGTTCGACACCCCTCACGGCACAAGCGCGAGCAGACCGAGCTGCAGCAGCGCTGTCACCACAATAGGTCTCACGGCGACACACGGGCGCCTGCATCGGTCTATCATGACGGCATCAGGGGCCCAAGAGAATGGCTTCCGGACCAATGTCTCGTCAACTCGTGCAGCGTTTTCCCGGCGATTTGGTGCCGCAGCTGCTGCTGTGGGCCGGCGCCGTGCTGGCCCCTGCCGGCAGCGCGCTGGCGAGTGAGCCCATCGCCGTTGAGTCGCGGATGCTCACGGGCGACGTGGCCGATCTGGCCATCGTCGATGCGGTCGCGCAGACCGAAAGGCTTGAATTGCCGCGCTTCGAGCTACGCGCGGCACGCACCAGCGGTCCAGTCTTCTGGCTGCAATTGATGCCACCTGTGGCCGCCAGCGCGCTCACCGACCCGGCGCTGGTGATCGAAAAAGGCCGCCATCTTGCAATCGACCTGTATCGGCTGCAGGGCGATACGCTGCAAAGAATCCCGGCTGCCACGACGCTGCCGCGCTACTTCGGCATGCACACGGCCGTGTTCCCGCTCACCCAGCAAATGACTACTAACGATCGACTCTACGCCAGGGTCGCCGCGACCGGGCGCGGTGCCGAACAACTCGATCTGACCGTAGCGGGTCTGGCGGCAACGCTGACGACGAGCGCCGCGCATGCGCGCGCCATTACCTTGGCGTTCGGCGCCCTCGGCGCCATGGCGCTCGGGGCGCTGGTCATCTGGTTCGTACTCAAGGACCGGCTTTTCATCCTGTATGCGGCGCTGTTTGCGCTGCAGGCGCTGTACATACTGTTCTTGTCGGGGCAAGGGTTCGACTGGCCATTGCTTGCCTGGACCGTGCCACTCGGCGCACACGCATGGAATGTACCGGCGGCACTCAGCGGCGCTGCCGCCTGCTGGTTCGTCCGCGAGATCGCTGATCTGCGGCGCTATTCGCCGCGCATCTATGCAGTATTCGGCTGGTTGGCCTGGCTCTTCATCGTCTTGGCGGCAGCCAATCTCGCGCAACTGCTAGGACTGGGCAGAGCAGTAGCAGTGGTCGGCAATGTCGTGTTCCTGGGCACGGCAGTCTTCACGCTGGTCGTTGTATTTCTCGCCTGGCGCCGCGGCAATCGCGCTGCGGGCTGGTTTCTACTCGCCTGGTCATTGCTGGAAGCCGCCACCATCGCGTCAGCCTTGGTGCTGTTGGTAGCCGACGGCTCGCGCTCGGAGCTGCTGTTCTATTACGGCCTGCCTGTGTCGATGGTGGCGGCGGCCATTCTCGTGGCGCTCGGCGTTGCGGACCGGCTGCGCGAACAACGGCTCGCGCTGACGGATGCCGAGCGTCGCGCGCAGACCGACCCACTCACCGGCGTGCTCAATCGGGCGTCGATGCTCGAGCGCCTGGATGCTGCGTGCGCGCGGGCCCGCAATCGCCAGCTGCCCTTGGCCGTCCTCTTCATCGACCTCGATCATTTCAAGGAAATCAATGATACCTACGGTCATCGTGCGGGCGACGCGTGCTTGCAGGCCATCATCGCGCCGATCCAGGCGGAGCTGCGGCAATCGGATGTCATCGGCCGATACGGCGGCGAGGAGTTCGTCGTCCTGCTCAGCAGTGCGACGGCCGGGGCCGCCTACCCGATCGCGGAGCGCATACGCGAGCGGGTGGCGAGCACGCTGATCACCGGCTTTGGCAAGCCCATACAGGTCACCTGCAGCATCGGTGTCGCGGCCAGCGATACGCTCGGACTGATGGGCGAGGAATTGATTGCCCGCGCCGATGCCGCCGTCTACGCTGCCAAATGGTCGGGCCGCAACTGCGTGCAGGTAGCCATGCCGCTGGCGGCGTGATTAGACTGACGGCCCATCTCGATCGCCTTCACCGTGTTGGAGATTTCATGTCAGTTGCAATTCTGATTCATGCGGGACGCGCTGCTGCCTGGCTGCTGATGGCCGTTTCAGTGTCGTTCGCTGTTGGCGCGGCCGAACCCAACAGGCTCGAATCGCGCGATATCTTCGCGCTCGAAACTGCCAATGACACGCAGATCTCGCCAGACGGCAAGCAGATCGTCTACGTGCGCGGCAGCTACGATGTGATGACCGACCGGCCGCGGGCCAACTTGTGGATAGTCAATACCGACGGCTCGCAACACCGCCCGCTTCGTTCCGATGCTAACAACCACCGCTCGCCACGGTGGTCACCAGATGGCACGCGCATCGCTTATATTTCGGACGCAGAGGGCAAAGCGCAGTTGTTCGTGCGCTGGATGGACACTGGTCAGACGGCGCTGCTGACCAATCTGACTGAATCGCCCGGCGATCTCACCTGGTCGCCGGATGGTCGTCTGCTCGCCTTTACCCAGCTCGTAGCGGCCGAGAAACCATCGCTCGCCAAGCCCCCGCAGAAACCGGAGGGCGCCAATTGGGCACCACCCGTGACAGTGATCGATGATGTCGTGTACCGCGTCGATGGCCAGGGCTATCTGAAGAGCGGTTACACCCATGTATTCCTGATTGTGGCCGACGGCGGTGCGCCGCGACAGTTGACGAGCGGTGACTTCAATCACCGTGGCACGCTGGCCTTCACGCCGGACGGCAAACGCCTGTTGCTGTCGGCCAATCGACGCGACGACTGGCAGCTGAATCCGGTCGACAGCGATATCCATGCCGTCGATCTTGCCAGTGGCGCGATGACACAGCTCACCCAACGTGATGGTCCGGACGTGAATCCGGTGGTGGCGCCGGATGGCAAGACGATTGCCTACCTCGGCTTCGATGACCGCCGCCTCGGTCATCAGATCGCGCGGCTCTACATCATGAACGCCGACGGCAGCAATGCCCGTGCCGTCAGCGATAAATTCGACTTCAACATCGAAGATCCTGTCTGGGCGGCGAACGGGCGCAGTCTGTATTTCGTATACGATGATGCAGGCATTCGACGCATTGCCAGTATTTCACTCGATGGCAAGATCCGCGTGGTCGCCGCGCAGGTCGGCAGTGCCGATATCGGCAGGCCGTACACGGGCGGCGGCTTCTCTGCTGCGCGCACCGGCCAGGTGGCGTTCGTCAGTAATTCTGCGCTGAGTCCTGGCAATGTCGCCGTATCGGATGCGCGCGGCAGGTCGGTGCGCACACTCACGGCGCTCAACGCCGACCTGTTGGCGCATCGAACACTGGGTGCTGTCGAGCGGATCACCTGGCGATCGTCGGCCGACCAGCGGGAAATCGAAGGCTGGATCGTGACACCGCCCGATTTCGACGCCAACAAGAAGTATCCGTTGATCCTGGAAATCCATGGCGGCCCCTTCACGGCCTACGGGCCCAACTTCAGTGTGGAGATTCAGCGCTATGCCGCGGCTGGCTACGTCGTGCTGTACGCCAATCCGCGTGGCAGCACGAGCTATGGCGAGGACTTCGCCAACCTCATACATCACGCCTACCCGGGCAACGACTACGACGATCTGATGTCGGGAGTCGACGCGGTGATCGCGCGCGGCAATATCGATACTGAGCAGTTGTTCGTCACCGGCGGCTCCGGCGGCGGCGTACTGACCGCCTGGATCGTCGGCAAGACCGACCGCTTTCGAGCAGCCGTTGTTGCCAAGCCGGTGATCAACTGGACCAGCTTCGCGCTCACCGCCGACATGAACAATTTCTTCTATCGCTACTGGTTCCCGGCGCCACCCTGGGAAGCACAGGAGGAGTACTGGCGCCGCTCACCGTTGTCACTCGTCGGCAACGTCAAGACACCGACGATGCTGCTGACGGGCGAGTCGGACTACCGCACGCCGATCGGCGAATCCGAGCAGTTCTATCAGGCGTTGAAATTGCGCGGCATACCGACGCTGATGGTGCGCATGCCGCAGGCTTCGCATGGCATGACGGGGCGGCCAAGTCAGTTCATCGCCAAGATCGACAACATACTGGCGTGGTTCGAGCGTTATCGAAAGGGCAACGAATCGATCGAGTAGCTAGGTGGCTGCGGCATGGCGGGCGGGGTATCGCTGCCGCCCAGCGTGTTCGGATCGGGTGTGCCTCGCCGCCGCTGCGGCTCGGCATTCCCTTGCAAAGGCCGCGCGCGCATCTTTCCCCGTACGATGTGATTAGACCGACAGCGGCACAGGAGCGCGCGCGACCTTTGCTGCGGCACCCTCAACGACCACGCTGGGCGGCAGCGATACCCCACCCGTCGCGCCGTACTCCGGCGGCGCGGCACCGCGCGTCGACGTTCGCCAACAAACGGTGCGGAGTAGTGACGTTTGGATTCAACTAGCCGGCAACGCAGAGACCGCTTGATGGCCCATAAAGTTGAATCGTGGTGCAGAACTACCGCGCGAGTTGTTAATGGAACTGAGACGAAGAGTCAAGGATAGCCCGCGCAAATCTATGCTCATTAGGCCATCGGTTTCAGCGATGCTCTACGCCGGTCTAACCAATCGCGGTCCGCCACCATACGAATGTTACTGACAATTCTTGCCAACAACCGTTTTGCGGGGGTCGTCAACGAGCTGCTGTCATCATTCGTCCGGATGCAAATCAATTGCGACCGTTGATGCGACAAGCAGCGCATATGACAGCTTTTCCTGCACAGAATGCACTGACCATCGTGGATCAACTCGAAAGTGTCCGCCGCCTCGTCGAAATCGTGCACAAACTCGACCAGCCAACGCCGAAGTCTGAATAGGAACCATCGCGCAGGCCAGACGGCGAGATCCGAACCGCTGGGTGTGATGCCCTGTGGACGCCTGTTGAGGGTGCCGCAGCAAAGGCCGCGCGCGCTCCTGTGCTGCTGTCAGCCTAACCACAACGCCAGTCAACATGGAACGACCGGCTCCGATTCGCAACGCGTGGGTTACGCTTTCGGATGGGAGTAACCAACCGTGGCGCAGAGCCACATACGAATGGAGCCGGCCATGCGAAACGTACGATTTGTCGGATTGGATGTCCATGCTGAGAGCATTGCGGTGGCGGTGGCGGAGCCGGATGGCGAGGTCCGCTCGCTCGGGCAGATCGCCAACGAGCCGGAGGCGGTGCGCCGCTTGATCAAGAAGCTCGGTGCCGCGAGGCGCTTGCAGGCGGCCTACGAGGCGGGGCCGACGGGCTATGTGCTGCAACGCCAACTGAGCGCGCTCGGGGTGCGCTGCGAGGTGATTGCCCCGTCGTTGATCCCGGTGAAGTCGGGCGATCGCGTGAAGACGGACAAGCGCGACGCGATGAAGTTGGCGCGCTGCCTGCGAGCGGCTGATGCGCCTCGAGCAGGCGCTCGAGCGCGTGGTCGCGGCTACCCCCGCGGCGCAGCGTGCGCTGATCGAGGCGCTGCAGAGTCTGCGCGGTGTGGCCAAGGTGACCGCGATCACCCTGGTGGCCGAGATCGGCACGTTCACCCGCTTCGCCCACGCGCGGCAACTGATGGGCTACAGCGGTGCGGTACCGAGCGAGCACTCCAGCGGGCCGCGCACGCGCCGCGGCCACATCACCAAGTGCGGCAACGCGCACGTGCGTCGTGTGCTCATCGAAGCGGCGTGGGCTTATCGACATCGACCGGCCGTCGGTCCGACGTTGCGTCGACGCCAGGAGGCGCAAAGCGAGGCGGTCAAAGCGATCGCCTGGCAGGCGCAGCATCGGCTGCATGCCCGTTACCGGCACCTGCGCGCCCGGGGCAAGGTGCACCAGCAAGTGGTCACGGCGATCGGGCGCGAGCTGCTCGGCTTTATCTGGGCGATCGCGCAACAGACCGAACGTCAGCATCCCCAGGTGCAGCCGCTGCGTCAACCCGCGGCCTAGCATGCTAACCACTCACCCAACGAGAGGAAGATGAAGCCGCGTGTACAGAGGTCGAGGCGGTCAACCGATCCGGAGAATCCTCGGGCCCCCTTGCGAAGTGCTTAACCGCACCACTCGCGCCGCCAGTGCGAGGCAGCTCCCGACGAATCACGACACTGTTGGCGAGCCTTGCGGCTCGATCCACGAATATCAGAGTGATCGATCGTCGCAGTATCCGCCTCGGCCTCTGCTCACGCGGCTTACTCTTCGACACGTCGTAACATGCCCCGAGAAAACAATCGATCAAACAACCCCTTGACCCGGTGTTCCATATCAGGGGGAAGATGCGCGCGCGGCCTTTGCCAGGGAATGCGTAGCCGCGTGAGCGGCGCAGCACACCCGATCCAGGCGTCCACGGGGCGTTACACCCAGCGGCTAATTTTCCGGCAACCGCTCCTTGACTACTACGCCATCTTTCACGATCACCAACAGATTCTTGTCCGGCTCTTCCAGCACACGCACATCTTCCAGCGGATTGCCGTCGACGATCAGCAGATCCGCCATCGCCCCCGGCGTCAACACGCCTACCGGCCCTGCGTAGGGATTACGCGTACCCGACATGGATAACAACTCGCCATTGATTCCCGTTGCCTGCTGCAGGATCTCGGCACTCGTGAACCACTTGAGCCGCGCACCGAACTCCTTCGGCTGCAGCGACACCACACGCTCGCTGCCGAACAGGTCGGTGCCAAAAGCGACTTTTGCACCATGCTTCTTGGCGAGTGTCATCATGCGATCGAGCCCCGCCTGCACACGCTCGGCCTTGGCGCGTACGAACAACTGCGCCGCCGTCGGCGGCGGCGAACCCGGCGCGGGCGGGCGTGCGAACACGCCACTGAATGCATACGCCTGCGTTGACACGAACACGCCGCGCTCCGCAATCAACTTCATCGTCGGCTCATCGATTAGGTGGGCATGCTCGACGCAGCGCACGCCGGCGTCGAGTGCCCGTCGCAGCGACTGCGGCGTATAGGCGTGCACGGTCACATACGTGCCATAGTCAGCAGCAGCGCGCACCGCCGCACGCATTTCTTCATCGAGCAGTTGCACGCTGTCGAGCGGATTGAGCGGCGTCGAAATACCGCCGCCCGCTGCCAGCTTGATCTGCGTTGCGCCGAGTCGCAGCTGCTCGCGCACCGCGGTCAACACTTGATCGACGCCATCGACACGCGCGGTATAACCGCGCTGCTCGAGTATGTCCGGTTCACCGCGATACTGAGCGCCGGCAGCACGGCTGCGAAAATCGCCATGACCGCCGGACTGGCTGACGATCGCCCCGGACGGGAATATTCGCGGCCCCGCAATGAGACCTTCGTCGATCGCTTGCTTCAATCCAAAACTGGGTCCACCCAGATCGCGGACGGTGGTGAAGCCACGCAACAGGGTAGCCTGCGCTGACGCCGCGGCGCGCGCCATCACATAGTTGGCGTCCATGCCCTTCAGATCGTCGAATCCGGCGATGACCATCGGGTGCATATGCGCATCGATCAGCCCTGGCATCGCGATGCGACCGCCGGCATCGAGCATGCGCGAGCTCGCACTGAGGGTTACGCCCGCCGGCTCGAACCCGATCGCCGCTACCCGATCAGCGGCGATCCAGATACTGGTGGGCGCCGTCAGGGTGGCACGCTGGCCGTCATAGACGCGAGCGTTCCTGACGACCAAGGTGATCACCGGCGCTGCTGCCGCCTCGGCCGCGGGGGTCGCCTGCGCTGCAGCGGGCGGACCGATCCGCACCAGCAGCAGCACGGCCACGCCCAACAACATCCGCACGCCAGCCTGTTTCCGGGCAACCGGCCGCCGCACTGCGCCCTGCTGCATCTTCGCGTCACATAGCATCGTCATACTCCCCCATTCGGCGGGCGCTCGGAATTGGCCGCCCAACCTTGAGTTTCGCGCGGAAACTGCTACCCTGCGCGTCCTTTTTTGCCAGCCAAATTCGCGGCTGGCAGCGTGACCAAATGACCGACCCGCAACCTTCGATCCGCAACATCGCCATTATCGCGCATGTCGATCATGGCAAGACCACCTTGGTCGATTGCCTGCTGCGCCAGTCCGGCACTTTTGCGGCGCACGAGAAAATGACCGAAAGGATCATGGACTCGAACGACATCGAGCGCGAGCGTGGCATCACGATCCTTGCCAAGAACTGCGCGATCCAATACGGCGACACACGCATCAACATCGTCGACACGCCGGGCCACGCCGACTTCGGGGGCGAAGTCGAGCGCGTTCTGTCGATGGTCGATGCCGTGCTGGTGGTCGTGGACGCGGTCGACGGCCCGATGCCGCAAACTCGCTTCGTCACCAAGAAAGCGCTGGCGCTCGGCCACAAAGCGATCGTGGTCATCAACAAAATCGATCGCCCCGGTGCGCGGCCCGACTGGGTGGTCGACCAGACGTTCGATCTGTTCGACAAACTCGGTGCCACCGACGAGCAGCTCGATTTCCCGGTTATCTATGCCTCGGCGCTGGAAGGCTGGGCGAGCACCGATCACACGCGCCGCGAGCCCGACATGCGGGCGCTCTACGAAGCGATCCTGCAGTTCGTGCCGGCGCCGCCTTGTGAAGTCGATGCGCCATTGCAGCTGCAGATCTCGACACTCGACTACAATTCCTACGTCGGTCGCATCGGCATCGGCCGTATCCGCCGCGGCACGGTGCGCGCTGGCCAGACGGTCGCGTTGCGCAATGGTGCCGACGATCGCGGCACCAGCAAGATCGTGCAGGTGCTGAGCTTCAAGGGGCTGCAGCGTGTCGCAGTCGAGTCAGCCGTGGCCGGCGACATCGTCGCCATCACCGGCATCGATGAGGTGAATATCGGGCTGACGATTTGCGATCCGACCGCACCGGTTGGGCTGCCGCCCATCGCGGTCGACGAGCCGACCCTCGTAATGACCTTTCAGGTGAATACCGCGCCCATGGCTGGCAAGGAAGGCAAGTACGTCACCAGCCGCCAGATTCGCGAACGACTGCAGCGCGAGCTGCAGAGCAACGTCGCGCTGCGCGTCGATGAAACGGCGGATGCCGACGTGTTCCGGGTTTCCGGTCGCGGCGAACTGCATCTGACGGTGCTGATCGAGAACATGCGTCGCGAGGGCTACGAGCTGGCTGTCGGCAAACCGCAGGTGCTGACTAAAATGGTCGATGGCGTGGAACAGGAGCCGTTCGAGGCGCTCACCGTCGACGTCGAAGAAACCCATCAGGGCGGCGTCATGGAGGCGCTCGGGTCGCGGCGCGCCGAAATGCGCGACTTGACGACTGACGGCCGCGGCCGCGTCCGGATCGAGTATCGCGTGCCGGCGCGCGGTCTCATTGGCTTCCAGAACGAGTTCATGAATCTGACGCGCGGCACCGGCCTGATGAGCCATATCTTCGACGGCTACGGTGTCGTGAAGGGCGAGATTCCCGATCGACACAATGGCGTGCTCATCAGCAACGAGAACGGCGTTGCCGTGGCCTATGCCCTCTTCACCTTGCAGGAGCGCGGCAAATTGTTCGCTTCGCACGGTGATCCTGTCTATGAGGGCATGGTGATCGGCATCCACAGCCGCGAGAATGATCTGGTCGTCAATCCGATCAAGACCAAGAAGCTCACCAACGTGCGCGCATCGGGCAAGGACGATGCGCTGCTGCTCACCACGCCGATCCAGGTGACACTCGAGTACGCGGTTGAGTTCATCGCCGACGATGAACTGGTGGAAGTGACGCCGAAATCGATCCGGATCCGCAAGCGCCTGTTGCAGGAACACGAGCGCAAACGCGCTGCTCGAGCCGAGGACGCGGCCTAACGGCTAACTGTGGCGCGAGGCGTGACGTAGTTCACACCAGTTCCCGGCTCGGTAGCGGCATTATGTCGTCAATCATGCCGGTCTCGAACCAACCAAACGAGTCAACGCCAGTTGGCCCGGGAACACATCCGTACGACGCAACGCTCGCCGACAGCCGACTGCTGGCTTGGATGGGGTCGATCGTGGATCTCGCCCGGCGACAATGGCAGGTCTTGCTGCTTGGAGCAATTGCAATCGCGGTCGTGCAATGGCTGGTGCCGCATCTGGCCGTCAGCAGCCCGATCATCGAATTGCGTATCTGGCCCCGCTTGATCGATTTCCTGCTGCCACTGACACTGAACTCATTTGTGTTCGCCGTGAGCTACTCGGCATTGGCAAGACGCGAAGGTAGCGCCTATGGATTGGGACATGTCGAACCGTGGTCGACACTACCTTTGCGCGGCCTGCTGCTGGCCGTCATCTGGGCAGCCTTAGGTCTGGCAGTCCTATTGATCGCGATGCTGTTCGCCTACATCACCTTCAAAGCCTTCGGTCCGTCCGCGCTCGCGAGCGCCGGCGGCCTCGGCGCACTGTTGCGGCTCGGCATGTATGCGGTATTCGTCGTGCCGTTGGTGCTGCTGCTGTTCGCACCATTATGGGTGGGCCTCGCACTGCGCTACAACCTGTCATTCGTGCGCATCGTCCGGACCGACGAGGGAGCGTGGACGGCATTCAGAGTTGCCTGGCAGCGCGTCTCGAGTGAGAGCTGGCGCTATTTCTCGCACGCCTATGTGCTGATGCTGTTAGTGGCTGCATTTGCGGCGGCGACACTGTGGTTGTTTCGGTACATGCCAGCACTAGTGACCGCCGGCCTCACGATATTGCTCAGCATGGTCGCGCTGATGCTGTCGGTGGCAACGGCCTTCATCATCGAACGCGTCTATGACACGTCGCTGGGTCTCGAGCTGGGCGCGGAGCCGGCATCAACGTTCGCTGCGGGGGTGCCCGCTGCGGCACGGAGCGCCTCGCAGGGCAACCAATCGTCAACGGCACCTGCCGCGCAGGAACCGCTGGTCGCCAGCGAGTTCGCCCGACTGATCGGGGCACAGAGCCGCGATCCACGGGAAGTACGCACGCTCCTCGGGCGCTGTCAGGACAAGGCGGCGGCGCTCGAAGCAGTTCGTCCGCAGTTCCTGTCGCTGGCGCAGAGTCCGCGCATTGCTGAGGCGATCGTGCTTGCCGAGGCAGCCCTGACGTCGGATCCGCGTTTCTTTGCCACGGATCCGGATATCACGATGCCGTTGGCGAAGCGCCTGGCAGCCGGCGGTCGAGGCGATCTCGCGGTACGGGTTCTGCAGCCCTTCGTGCGTGAGCAGCAGAAACACAAGCTGCATCTCACCGGCGCGCTGTACGCCGCTCATCTGGTGGCGCAAACACTCAACAAGCCCGACGCGGCTCGGCAGTTTCTCGGCAATCTGAAGAAGCTCTACCCGGACGAGCCGCTGATCGATCAGCAGCTGAAACGCCTACCCGGCTGAGTGACGGCCGGCCGTCAACAGACCGGCGCGGCGGTGTTGAGGGAGCGCAGCGCTGCGCGCCGAGCGGGTAACATGGCACACTGCTGAATCGCCTGCTGCGAGACGTGGGCGGATCCGAGATTGCAGCTTTATCCGAGAGGCTATCATGCGACCGAATTTTGCTACCGTGGCTGCCACTTTCGGCATCGCAGCAATGACTGCGAGCATGGTGCAGGCGGCTGACGCCAGCACTGTGCAGCAACGCGCCACGAACGCCTACCTGCGTGGCGACGCGTCGGCGCTGCAGTCGTTAGCGAGCGAGGCCGCCGCATGGCGGGAATCCGGCAACCGGGATGAGCGGTATGCCGCCGCCTACGTGCAATTCAGGCGCGCGCAGTTGGCCGTCGCTGCGGGCAACAAGAAGCAGCTGCGCGAGGCGGGCGATCGGTGCGTTGCTGCCAGCGAGGCGGCAATACAGGCTGACAACCAGTATGCAGAGGCACACGCGTTGCAGGCCGCTTGCTATGGGTATTTGGCTACGCTCGGCGGATTTGGCGCAATTTCATCCGGCCGCAAGAGCGGCAAGGCGATGGATGCGGCGATCGCAATCGCACCGGCCAACCCGCGCGTGATTCTGGTCGATGGCATCGGGTTGGGGTTTCGCCCCCGGATTGCGGGCGGCGACAAAGCCAAGGCGTACCAACGATCGCGCGAGGCGGCGGCCGCCTTCGGCAGTGGGCACAAATCCACGACCAATGGCCCCGACTGGGGCGCACCTGAAGCCTGGTATTGGGTGGGTCGCGGCGCGGAAGACGCTGGTGATTTTGCCGCGGCCCGCAAAGCGTATGAACAAGCACTCGCGCTCGCCAGCGACTTCGCCGCGGCGCGTAAACGTTTGGCAACACTCGCCAACTGAATTAGCGGTAGACGGCCATGCACGCTGACTTCGCTCGACCCGCTGCGCTGAGCAGCGCCCTCGCGTTGCTGCTGTCGCTGTGGGGGGCCGGCACCGCGGCGACACCGCCCCCTGCCATTTTGTCGCGAGGCGCCACCATGACGGATGTGCTGGCCGCGGCGTCCCCCTCGGACTGGCGACCTAACGACCCCGCCAACACGCTCTATCTGGAGCTCGATGCGGGCCGTGTCATCATGGAGCTGGCACCGGCCTTTGCGCCACAGCACGTCGCCAATATCAAGCGACTGGTGGCAGCCAGGTACTTCGATGGTCTGGCAATTGCGCGGGTACAGGACAACTTCGTCGTGCAGTGGGGCGACCCGGAAAACCAGCGCTCGACCGCTGGTGCCGCCCGTACACTGCCCGCGGAATTCGATCAGCCCGACTCGCCCGAGGTCAAATTCACACGGCTGCCGGATGTCGATGGCTATGCGCCGCAGGTTGGCTTTTCAAATGGTTTGCCAATGGCACGCGATCCGGCACGCAAACGTATCTGGCTGACACACTGCTACGGCGCGCTGGCGGTCGGACGGGACAACGCACCGGAGAGCGGCGGCGGCACCGAGCTGTATGTCGTCATCGGCCATGCGCCGCGACAACTCGACCGCAATACCACGATCGTGGGGCGAGTACTGCGCGGGATGGAGTTGTTAGCATCGCTGCCACGGGGAGCCGCCCCGATGGGATTCTATGGCAAACGAGAGGAACGCGTTGCGATCCGCTCGATCCGGCTCGCGGCCGAGCTACCAGTCGAACAACGAACGCCGCTCGAAGTTTTACGGACCGACACCCCGACCTTCGACGCGCTGCTCGAGGCACGGCGCAATCGTCGCGACGAGTGGTATGTTCGTCAAAGCGGCCACATCGATCTGTGCAACGTTCCGATACCAGTGCGCGATGCGGGCCAGGGGGCCACGTACTGACGTGCTGCAGCCTGCCGAATGGGATGCGCTGCGCCTGTCGCTCAGCATCGCGCTGCGCAGCGTGCTGGTCGGTCTGCCACTGGCCATCGTGGTTGCCGTCCTGCTGGCACGGGGACGATTCTTTGGCCGGCTGCTGCTCGATGCGCTAGTTCATCTGCCGTTGGTGCTGCCACCGGTCGTCGTCGGCTACTTGTTGCTGGTCGTGTTCGGCGTGCACGGGCCCATCGGTGCCTGGCTCGACAGCACGTTAGGTGTACGCCTCGCATTCACCAGTGCTGGTGCGGCGCTCGCCACAGGCGTCATGGCATTTCCGCTGATGGTCCGTGCGATTCGCATTTCGCTGGAATCGATCGACCGTGGGCTCGAAGACGCGGCGCGCACACTCGGTGCCGGGCCACTCGATCGCTTCGCGACGATCACGCTGCCGTTGATGGCGCCCGGGATCCTCGCCGGTGGCATCACGGCGTTTGCCGCTGGCCTCGGAGAATTCGGCGCGGTGATCACCTTCGCGGCAAATGTACCTGGCGAGACTCGCACCCTGCCCTTGGCACTCTACACTGCCATCCAGAGCCCCGGTGGTGACGTGCTCGCCGCCCGACTTGCGGCGCTGTCGTTCCTGCTCGGCCTGACAGGCCTGATCGCGGCGGAGTGGTTCGGGCGCTCGCTGCAACGACGGCTTGGTCGTTAGTCCATGCTCGAGGTCGCCGTCCGTTGCCAGCGCGGGAAGTTCGTTCTCGACGTCGCTTTTGCGGCACCCACGCCGGGGATCATCGCGTTGTTCGGCCGCTCCGGCGCCGGCAAGAGCACGCTGGTCAATATTCTGGCGGGCTTGCTGCCGACGGACCGGGGCAGCATTGCACTCGATGGCGAATACCTGACCGACACGGCCAGGCAGGTCGATCTGCCTGCCGAGCGGCGCGGCATCGGCTATGTATTTCAGGACGCGCGCCTGTTCCCGCATCTCACCGTCGCTGACAATCTGCGCTATGGGCTGCGGCGCTCGCATCGCCCCGTCGAGATCGAATATCCGCGAGTGCTCGAGCTGCTGGGACTTGGCACGCTCACCGGACGTCGACCACATCAGTTGTCTGGCGGCGAACGGCAACGGGTCGCGCTCGGGCGTGCGCTGCTCGCGCAGCCGCGCATGCTGCTGCTCGATGAGCCACTGGCATCACTCGATCAGGCCCGGCGCGAAGAACTGCTGCCCTACCTCGAGACGTTGCGCGATCAGGCGCAGATTCCGATGGTTTATGTCTCGCACCAGTTCGAGGAGATCGTGCGGCTGGCGACCTTCGTCGTGGTACTGGACCAAGGTCAAGTCCAGGCCGCGGGTGACCTGACAGCGGTAGCGCTCGATCCGGCGCTGCGTCACATTGCAGGCCCCGAGGCCGTGGGTGCGATCCTGCGCGGACGGGTCGCCTCGGTCGACAGCGCGGCAGGTCTGGCGAACGTGCAGATCGGCAGCCAGCGTGTGGCCGTCGAGAACGACTCGCTCGCGGTGGGCGATGCAGTGCGACTGCAACTGTTAGCCCGCGACCTGGTACTGGCCACGTCGGAACCCAAGAACTTGAGCGTTCGCGGCGTGCTACGCGGCACGATCAAGTCATTGCAGCCCGACGGCGAGCGCGCGACGCTGGTCGCGATCGATGTCGAAGATCGCATTCTGCTCGCTCGCGTGACTGCCGGTGCATCCCGGGATCTGGCACTCCAATCCGGACTTGAAGTCTGGGTGCTGGTCAAGGCGGTGGCACTGCGCGGCCGAGTGTTTGCCGAAGCCAGCGAGTGATCCTGCCGATGCGTCATACCGCCCACCCAAGCCGGCCCGTCAACCGTTAGAATTGCCCCATGGGACGTATATTCGAAGTTCGCAAGCACACGATGTTCGCGCGTTGGGACCGCATGGCCAAGCAATTCGCGCGGGTCGCCAAAGACATCAATATGGCCGTCAAGACCGGCGGCGCCGATCCCACGGCCAACCCGATGCTGCGCCGCGTCATCCAGAACGCGCGTGCGGTCAACATGCCGAAGGACAAGGTCGAGGCAGCGATCAAGCGAGCGCTCGGCAAGGACTCCACTAACTATTCACAAGTGATCTATGAGGGTTACGGGCCGCACGGTATCGCGGTCCTGGTGGAATCGGCCACCGACAACCCTACCCGTACGGTCGCCAGCGTTCGCAGCATCTTTTCGAAGGCGGGCGGCAACCTTGGTACTGCGCACAGTGTGGCATTTCAGTTCCGTCACATGGGCGTGTTCCGCCTCAATCCGGCCGGCATCGACCAGGACGACCTCGAGCTCTACCTGATAGACCATGGACTCGATGAGATGGGCGAGAGCGAAAATGACAAGGGCGAGCCGCAGTTGGTCGTGCGTTGTGCCTACACGGACTTTGGCGCAGTGCAACTGGCACTCGAAAAGCGCGGTATCACGCCGATCTCCGCTGAACTCGAGTACGTCTGCATCACGCCCACCGAACTGCCTGAAGAGCAGGCGACCGAAGTGCTCGAGATGATCGACAAGCTCGAGCAGGACGACGACGTGCAAAAAGTCTTTCACACGTTGGTGTGAGCTATTGGCGTTGGCAGAACTGATCCCCCATCCGCAGACACCCTCGCCAGCCATACGGCGCGTAGATGTCTTCCTCACTCGGTTGCAGGCGGCCGAGATACAGGTCGGCTATCTGCTGCACGGCGACCTAGGTGAGGTGATCTTTCCCGCGACCGGCGTGCGCGAGCGTCGCGACGAACTGTGGCGACACACGTGTTGCGAATTGTTTGTGCGACTGCCAGCACGAAAAAAGTACTTTGAGTTCAATTTCTCGCCGTCTGGCAGTTGGGCCGCCTACGAGTTCGACGACTATCGTTCCCAACGACGTTGCACGCAGCTTCGTGATCCGCCCGACATCACGTGCGAGCGGGTTTCGGGCGAGACCGTGGCGCTGCGAGCGACAATCCTTGTAACGCCGAGCGAACTCGCCACCTCAGGCCCGCTAGAGCTCGCGGCGACGGTCGTGATCGAACATGCCGATGGCTCTCTGTGCTATTGGGCAAGGACCCACCCAGTCGACAAGCCCGATTTCCACCACCCCGACAGTTTCGCCATGCGGCTGTCGCCACTCGAGGCGCCGTGATGCTCGTCGGAATCGACCGCTTGCTGGCCGAGCCGGCGTTGCGCGCGCCGCTCGCGGGACGTCGCGTCGCACTACTGGCACATCCTGCCTCCGTGACCCAGAACCTGACCCACTCATTCGATGCGCTGGCGGCGCTGCCAGACATCAACTTGACGGCGGCGCTCGGCCCGCAGCACGGACTGCGCGGCGACAAGCAGGACAACATGGTCGAGTCGCCCGACTACGTCGATCCGCGCTGGGGAGTACCGGTGTTCAGCCTGTACGGCACGACCCGCCGACCGACGCCAGAGATGCTCGCGAGGTTCGACGTGTTGTTAGTCGACTTGCAGGACCTCGGTTGTCGGATTTACACCTTCATCACGACGCTGCTGTACCTGCTCGAAGAGGCCGCCCTGCACGGTAAATCGGTGTGGATACTCGACCGTCCGAATCCCGCCGGCCGGCCGGTCGAAGGACTGCTGTTGCGCCCTGGCTGGGAGAGCTTCGTCGGTGCCGGCCCGTTACCCATGCGCCATGGGCTGACGATGGGCGAGCTGGCGCACTGGTTCGTCAACACTAACAAGCTACGCCTCGACTATCGGGTGATCGCCATGCAGGGCTGGCAACCGGCAGCGGCGCCGGGGTTCGGCTGGCCGCTGGGCGAGCGCACCTGGATCAATCCGAGTCCGAACGCGCCCAATGTATATATGGCGCGTTGTTATGCTGGCACAGTGATGCTCGAGGGAACGACGCTGTCGGAAGGTCGTGGCACTACTCGACCGCTGGAATTGTTTGGTGCGCCCGACCTCGATCCTGACACCCTGCTGACGGAGATGCAGCGGCTGGCACCGCAATGGCTGCGCGGCTGCCAGTTGCGGCCGTGCTGGTTCGAACCAACCTTCCACAAGCACGCAGGCAAGCTGTGTGCAGGCATCCAGATGCACGTCGAGGACCGGCAGTACGACCACGCGGCCTTCCGACCCTGGCGGCTGCAGGCGCTGGCATTCAAGGCACTGCGCAATCTGCAGCCGGACTATCCGTTGTGGCGCGATTTTCCCTACGAATACGAGTATGGGCGGCTCGCCGTCGATCTGATCACTGGTAGTGAACTGCTGCGCACCTGGGTGGACGACCGCAGCGCGACGGCGAACGATCTGGAGGCACTGGCCACGAGGGACGAAGTGCATTGGCGCGCGGAATCTGACGAACTGCTGCTGTACCGCTGAACTCGCCGCACGGCACGAAATAGTGGCGTGTTTGGTGCAACAAATGAGTCCAGTCGGCGGTCCAATTCCTGAACGGCCGAAATGTGGCCGTACAGGACAATGGAGCCTACTGATGCAACGCTGGTCCCTAGTGAGCCTGATCGCGCTGGCCGTCGGCGCAATGTTCTTCGGGTCGCAATCCACCGTATCAGCCGACCGCGCCACACCGCAGTCGGCTGCCACCGGCACCAAGACCGCGGTGTTCGCTGGCGGCTGTTTCTGGTGTATGGAAAAGCCGTTCGATCTGCTCGACGGCGTCTCGGCGACCATCTCGGGTTACACGGGCGGTACGGTCGCGAATCCCAGCTACGAGCAAGTTTCGGCGGGCGGCACGGGCCATACAGAAGCAGTCAGCATCACGTATGACCCAGCGAAAGTGAGTTACCAGCAGTTGCTCGAGATTTTCTGGCGCAACATCGATCCACTCGATTCCGGCGGCCAGTTCTGCGATCGCGGCTCGCAGTATCGCTCGGCCATTTTCGTCGCAGACGCAAGCGAGCGCCGGGCTGCTGAAGCATCGAAGGCAGCACTCGAGAAGCGCCTCGGCAAGCCGATCGCCACCGAGATCACTACGGCCTCGAAGTTCTACGCGGCCGAGGACTATCACCAGAACTACTACCAGAAGAACCCGTTGCGCTATCGCTACTATCGCGGCGGCTGCGGCCGCGACAGCCGGCTCGAAGCGGTGTGGGGCGATGAAGCCGGTGGCGCCAAGGTGGCCGTGCAGCGCAAGGAGCATGGATGAACACGAGTCGACGTACTGTTTTGTGGACACTCGCCGCGGTCACGGGTGGGGCACTGGCAATCGCGCGCTTGCCGGCGCGGGCGGCAAAACGCAGCGGGCGCTTCGAGATCGAGAAGACGCCAGCGGAGTGGCGCGAGATTCTGACGCCCGAGCAGTATCGCGTGCTACGCGAACATGGCACGGAGCGCGCGGGCTCGAGCCCCCTCGACAACGAAAAGCGCGCTGGCGTGTACCGATGCGCCGGCTGCCAGTTGCCGGTGTTCTCGTCCACAACGAAGTACGACAGCGGCACCGGCTGGCCGAGCTTCTATGCGCCGCTCAAAGGCGCCATCGGTACATCGATCGAGAGCGGCTTCTTCGGCGACAACACCGAAGTGCACTGCCGACGCTGCGGCGGTCATCTGGGCCACGTGTTCGACGATGGCCCGAAGCCCACTGGGCTGCGGTACTGCATGAATGGCGTGGCACTGACATTCGTGCCGGCCGCACAACGCACGCCGGCCTGACAAGACGGGCGCACGGCTCTCGCTGCGGTAGACTGACGCAGGGGGAGAACTATCGTGCGAGATACCACCGTCACTATCGTGGGCGCCGGCATCGCGGGGCTGGCGGCGGCGCTCGCGTTGCTGCGATCCGGGCAGCGAGTGCGCGTTTTCGAGGCCGCGCCAGACCTCGGTGAGGTTGGCGCTGGCCTGTCGATCACGCCGAATGCAGGCCGTGCGCTCATCGCGCTCGGCCTCGGTGACGATCTCGCGGCGCTCGGCAGCCGACCGCCATTGGGCGTGATGCGCCACTACGCCTCCGGTGCGACGCTCGTCCGCCTCGAGCAGGATCAAAGTGTGGCGCAGTACGGCGTGCCGTTGTATCACGTGCACCGGGCCGACCTGCATCAGGCGCTGGCGCGTGCTGTGCGTGCTCTCGATGCCGAGGCCATTGTATTGGGCCACACGCTCATGGGCATCGAGCAGGATGCGCGCGCGATTCACGCGTCGTTCGCCAATGGGGCCACTTGCAGCAGCGACTGGTTGTTAGGTGCAGACGGCATCCGCTCGGCGGCACGCGCAGTACTGTTCGGCGCGGACACGCCGAAGTTCACCGGCTACGTCGCCTATCGTGGCCTGGTCAGCACCGCCGGCATGCCCGCCGAGTGGCTCGATCCGCCGCTCTGCATGACAGTGGGTCCACGACGCTTGCTGATGCGCTACCCGCTGCGTCGCGGCACGCTGCTCAATATCGTCGCGCTTGCGCGGCGCACAGCCTGGACCGAAGAAGGCTGGTCCGTCGCAGCACCGGTTCGAGAACTGGTGGACGAGTTCGCCGACTTCGCGTCACCCGCTGGCGAGATTCTCGGCCGGATTCCCGCCGACAAGTGCTTCAAATGGGGGCTGTTCGATCGCGACGCCATGACAACCTGGACTTGCGGGCGCGCCACGCTGGCCGGCGACGCCGCCCATGCGATGCCACCCTTCACCGGGCAAGGCGCAGTGATGGCGCTCGAGGATGCCGTGCTGCTTGGACGGGCCGCAGCGGCGGCGGCCGATATACCCGAGATCCTGCGCCGTTATGAGACTGCGCGGCTGCCGCGTACTGCGCGCGCGCTCGAGATGTCGCGGTCGCGCGCCGATCTGTACTTCGCCGATGACTCCGCCGAACAGGTGCGCGCGCTCGGCGCCAGCATGCGTGAGATCCGCACTCTGTACGAGTACGATGCGGGCAGCGTTCCGGTCTGAGAGGGCAACAGTGCGCTAACGTGCCAGCGCGGCGGCATGCAGTCGCAGATGCTCTTCGATGAACGACTGAATGAAGAAGTAGCCGTGGTCGTAGCCCTCGTGCAGATGGTAGTCGAGCGGCTGACCGGCGGCCTTGCAGGCCGCAACAAACAACTCGGGTCTGAGTTGTTCTGTCAGAAACTTGTCGGCACTACCCTGATCGATGCGAATGGTCCCGGGCGCACGCTGCCGCTGAATGAGATGCGTAGCGTCATATTGCAGCCACGCATCGCGATCCGCACCGAGATAGCCAGCGAAGGCCTTCTGGCCCCACGGCACCTGAGTAGGCGCGACGATCGGTGCGAACGCCGACACGGACCGATAGCGACCTGGATTGCGCAGGGCAATGGTCAGCGCACCGTGGCCGCCCATCGAGTGACCCATGATGCTCTGCCGCCGACCCTCGGCGGGGAAATGTTCCTCGATGACGCTCGGCAGTTCTCGCGAGACATACGACTCCATGCGGTAGTGCTGTGACCAGGGCGGCGATGTCGCGTCCACATAGAAGCCCGCCCCCAAGCCGAAGTCCCACGATGCATCGTCGCCCGGTACACGCACGCGCGGACTCGTATCTGGTGCAACCAGCATCAAGCCCAACGCAGCCGCAGGCCGCAACGCGTTCGCCTTCACGACGAAAGTCTCTTCATTGCAGGTGAGTCCGGCGAGGCAATAGACGATCGGTACTGGCATCGCGGCGGCTGCGGGGGGCGCATAAACCGCAAAACGCATGCTGGCGCCGATCGTCTTCGAATCGTGTTGGTAGTAGCCTAACCAGCCGCCGAATGCCCGGTGGCGACTGATCGTCTGCAGGTCGTTCATGCGGGTTTCACTCACGATACACCACAACGCTGCGGATCGAATCGCCACTGTGCATCAAATCGAAGGCATCGTTGATCTTGTCGAGCGGCAGCTGGTGAGTGATCAGCGGATCGATCTCGATCTTGCCATCCATGTACCAGTCGACGATCTTGGGTACGTCGGTGCGACCACGCGCGCCACCAAAGGCGGTGCCCTTCCAGACGCGACCCGTGACGAGCTGAAAGGGCCGCGTGCTGATTTCCTTGCCAGCGCCCGCCACACCGATGATCACCGACACACCCCAGCCGCGGTGACAACACTCGAGAGCCTGGCGCATCAGCTCGACATTGCCGATACATTCGAACGAATAGTCAGCGCCACCATCGGTGAGCGATACCAGGTACGGGACGAGCTCGCCCTGCACTTCCTTCGGATTGACGAAATGCGTCATGCCGAAGCGTTCGGCCAGCGCCTTGCGAGCCGGGTTGATATCGACACCGATGATCATGTTGGCGCCCGCGAGCCGCGCGCCCTGAATGACATTCAGCCCGATGCCACCCAGACCGAACACGACGACATTGGCGCCCGGCTCGACTTTGGCAGTGTTGATCACGGCGCCGACGCCGGTCGTCACACCGCAGCCGATGTAACACACCTTGTCGAACGGCGCGTCCTCGCGAATCTTGGCGACTGCAATCTCGGGCAGCACGCTGTAGTTGGCGAACGTGGAACAGCCCATGTAGTGATGGATCTGGTCGCCGCCAATCGAAAATCGGCTGCTGCCATCGGGCATAACGCCCTGGCCTTGGGTCGAGCGGATGGCAGTGCAGAGATTGGTTTTGCGCGACAGACAGGACTTGCATTGCCGACATTCCGGCGTGTAGAGCGGAATGACATGGTCACCCTTCTTGACACTGGTTACGCCTCGCCCGACATCGACGACGACCCCGGCTCCTTCGTGCCCGAGGATCACTGGGAACAGTCCCTCGGGGTCTGCGCCGGAGCGCGTGAACTCATCCGTATGGCAGACACCCGTGGCACGCATTTCGACCAGCACTTCCCCGGCACGCGGTCCGTCGAGATCGACCGTGAGCACTTCCAATGGTTTGCCTGCGGCCCAGGCCACGGCTGCGCGAGTTTTCATGCCGGACTCCGACTCGAGTGACAGAGCCGGTAGTTTGCCACGTCCGGACGGACGCGTGAGAAAGCCGTAGCCCGGCGCTAGCCAGCGCGAGCCATCTGCGCCGACTCGCTGTCGACCAGTGACTCGAGCACATCCGCCAACGGCACGGGACGTGCGATCGCAAAGCCTTGACCATACTGCACGCCGAGCTCGGCCAGCCGCTTGCGGATGCCTTGCGTTTCGACGTACTCGGCGACAGTCACGATGCCCATGCCGTCGGCCAGCTGCACGATGGCGCGGACCAAGGCCTCGGAGCGCGTATTGCGCTCGATGTCACGCACGTACGAGCCGTCGAGCTTGATGGTGCCGATGTCGAGACTCTTGAGATAGCTGAGCGAATTCACGCCGGTGCCGAAGTCATCGAGCGCAAAGCGGACGCCTTCGGCACCCAGGCGACGCATGAACTTCTGCACCCGCTCCATATTGGCGGCCGCCGCGGCTTCGGTCATTTCGAGCACGAGGTGCGAACCGCTGATTCCGTACTCGGCCAGTGCTGTAAGCATGAAGTCGAGAAATTGTGGTTCGCAGATCGTAGGACCCGAGAGATTGATCGATACGCAGAGTGCGGAATCCGGGAAACGATTGAAGTGGTCCCGCAGCTGCGCGAAGGCAGTCTTGACGACCGCGCGATCGATGTCCGGCAGCATCTGATAGCGCATGGCGGCGGACATGAACGCCGCGGGCTCGACGATGGCCCCGTGCGGATCCCGCAACCGCACCAACAGCTCGTAACTGGGAGCGAGTTGTTCGTTGAGCAGCGGTACGATCGTCTGAGCGAACATCTCGATCCGACCGTCGCGCAGCGCATCCTGCAGTTTGCTGATCGCAGCGACGTCCTCATGGCGACGCAGCATGCTGGCATCCTGACGCTCGTAGATCTCGACGCGATTGCGGCCACGATCCTTGGCGGTACGACAAGCGAGCTCGGCTGCCGCGAGCGATGCATTGAGGGTTTCACCGCCGACGGTCGCGGGCGCGATGCCCCAGGACATGGTGACGGTGTGCTTGGACCCGACGTGCTCGACGCTGCGGACCGCGATGTCCTTGCCGATGTCCGCCACCAGTTGGCGCGCCTGCTCGGCGGTGCGATCCGGCAGAAACAACGTGAAGCGATCGCCGGAGCCACGGCTGGTCGCCCCAGATTCCTGCCGCAGACGCGCCCGGATGGCAGCGGCAGCATCGCGGATCACGCCGTCGCCGGCATCGAAGCCGGCCACGTCATTCACGAGATGCATGCGATCGATATTGCCGTAGGCAATACAGTAGCTGCGGCCTGCTGCGCTGGTCGTCAGCCAGTTGTCAGCGGTCGCCTGAAACACAGGCGCTGCCAGCAGGCCAGAGAGACGCGCGTCGACGGAGGCATTGGCACGCGCCAATGACAAGGCGAATTTCTCCAGCTGACGGACTGCCGCGTCATCGAAACCGCCGGACTCGGGTCGGCTCAGAGCGACCATCGCTGCAACGACGCTGCCCGTGGCGTTGCGCAGCGGCACGACAGCCACCTTGCAGGCAATCGGACCGTTCTCGGTATGCCGCAAACGATTGGTGACGATCGGTGCCCCATCGGCGATCGAGCGTCGCGCCAGTTCCTGGCCGACGATTCTGAGCTGCGCGACGGCGAACTCACGTTCGGCATCGTCAGGCGCCCACAATTTGCGCGAGCGCGAATCGGCCACGACGACGGCGACCGCCGAGCAGCTGAGGCGTAGGCATGCCTGACGCAGCACGTCGGCGGATGGATCGGACTTCTTGGAAGACATCTGCTGCAGCAACAAGACCCGGTCTGCCCCCTCGTTGCCGAGCTGGGCGATGGCCACACCTTAAGTAATTGGTGTCTGTTGCGGTGCGAACAGGTCCGCAGCTTGTACTCAGCCAAGCCGCATTTGACCGATTATCTGCGACGTCGGTCACACTGCGCGGCAAACCGCTGCCGCCGCACGACTTGGTCAGAACCAGCCGTAATTGAAGCTGATACTGACGCGCTCCGCCCGACTGGGATTGGCCGGGACTTCATGCCGCAACCAGCTTTCGAACAGCACGAGCTGACCAGCCTCGGCCGGTAGCGTCACCCAAGTCTGATTCTCCACTCGACAGGGCGTGCTGCGCGGCGGCGCAGCCATATAGCGATCGAGGCGCGGGTCTTCGAATTTCAGACCCGGCGCGTTCGTGCCGGCTCGCACGTAGTAGGTGCCACTGATGGTGGCATGCGGATGTAAATGCAGACCGTGGACAGCATGCTGACCCATGATATTCACCCAACAGTCGGTCATGGCAAGCTGACGCTCACTGTGCTCGAACTCGAGCGCGTCGGCGAACTTGCGGACGTGGGGGCGAATGCGGCGTTCGAGTTTCTCGAACGCCGGCGCCCACTGGTGCAGCTTGTGCATCGATCCATATGAAGTGAAGCCGGACGGGTAGTTAGCACGGGACCACTTGATACCGGCCCGATCATCCTGGCGTATCTGCTCACACTGGCGCAGCAACTGCTGATTGAATGCCCGCCAGTTGCTGCGGGTCAACTTGGCAGTGTAGATGCGGGTTGCGAAGTAGGCGCGTACGGACATGGCGGGCCGGTCAGCGTACGGGCCGGGCGTGGGCCGCCCCGCGGTAGATAGCATTGATCAAGAGCAGGTTGAGGCCGTCGGCAAAGCCGCGCACCACCGGATCAGTCGTAAACCCGATGATGAGGCCGCGGTCCGAGGGCTGCAGCACAACGAGCGGCTTGAAGGCGAGCTGCGCACGATTTTCCTGCCAGAGATAACCACTGGCCAGCACATCTCCCGCCGCGGCAAACCGCGCGACATTGACGCCCTGATCAAGTTTCACGGGCGAATAGATATCGCGACCCTGCAGCAGTGCATAGACTTGCGGAGCGACGCCGGCACCTAGCCAATGCTCCTGATCGACAGTCGCGCGCACGATCACGCCCGCGACAGCATCCGGATCTCGGCGCTCTGGCTGGATGGATTCCTTGGCCGCCGCAGCGTCTGCGATAATCGTACCGGGCACGGTGGACTTGTCTGCTCGATCAGCATCGGCAGTCGTGTCGGTCTCATCATTCGCCTTGCCCGGCTTCTCCGGCGCTGCAGCGTCCTCCCGCCGCACCGACAGCAGCTCGGCGCTCGGTTCGGCCAGGAACCGCATCGCCCGTCCGAGCCCGATCAGCACGCCGCCGCGCCGCACCCAGCTAGCCAGGTTGGCCGCTTCAACCTCGTCCCAGCGCTCTTCGTACTTGCCCTCTGGCAACACGAGCACATCGAAGTTCGACAGATCCGCCGTGCCGAGCATCGCCACGCGGATGGCCGTCACGGGTTGCCCAAACTGCCGTTCCAGCACGTAACGCAACGCGCCGGCCGAGGTCGGGTCGGTCGGCGTATCCCATGCGATGGCAATGCGTGGCGCCGGCATCCTGACGACCTTCGCCGAGCCGAACGACGGGCCTTCCGTCACCCAGCCATCGTCGACGCCCACCACGCGCGCGCCGCTAGCGCGCGCCAGTTCGTCGAGCTTGTCTGCGAGGTCGGCGATGTTGTTAGCCACGGGTATGATCAATGTGCCCGCCGGATAGCGCCGCGACTGATGCACGAACGCCTCGTCCGACGAGTCCACCCGCAGCCCCGCGCGCAGCGCCGCCACGAGTAAGCGAGCGGCTGCAGTGTCGCCCCACGGTGCCAGAAACGCGACCCGCGCCTCCGCATGGTCGATGCGTCCCGGCGGTGGCCCATCGGTATCGACGGGAACTACCGCAGTCCGCGCGACGCCTGCACAACGCGCGATCTCGGTATTGAACAGCAGCGGCATGGACCAGGCCGTCAGGTCGTAGATCTCGTCTGCCAGATTGCGTGCCCGGCGCCGCTCCTGTTCGGCTGTAAAATCTGCCGCCAGCGGTACGCGCTCATCGAGCAACACCCGAATGAGGCGTGCCGCAGGCTGGGCGCTGTCGATCACATAGGCGCCGGCGCTGAACTCCCGACCGCAGGCGGAGAAGTCGTCGGTAGCTCGGCCGATCTCAATTCCCTGCCGCGCCAGCAACAGTGCGAGCTTGTCCGCTGTTCCCTGATCCTGCTGTGTCGGTATGACGATCGTCCGTACGCGTGAGCGTTTGCCCTCCTCGATCGCTGTCGAACGATGCTGGTAGAAGTCGCGCAGTAACAAGGTACGATTCTGCGCGGCGCTCTCGATGGTCGCGAGCGAAGTGATCGTGTGGGCTTCGATAGTACTGGCATAACTGAACACCGTGCCATCGCTGCGCCTGGCAGCGAGGCCGCGCGCCGAGCCCTGTTCGTAGGTCATCGACACCGTGCCATGATAGGCGGCCCAGCCGTCACCATAGCCGGGGTAGAATTCGTCGTACACCTCGCGCGTGAAATAGGCGCGGCCAAGGCGATCCATCCACCGCGCATTGTTCCGCCCGATCAGCTCGCTCGATGCACGTTGCGCGTCTGTCAGCCACGGATTGCGCGGCGGCGCGCCCGGCGGAAAAAAGTAGGTAGCATCAGTGTTCATCTCATGTAGATCGGCGAGTACCACCGGAAACCACTCGAGCAGGGCACGGGCATGCGCGCGACTCTCAGGCTGAGTCTGCGCGAACCAGTCGCGGTTGAGATCGAACAGATATTGGTTGAGCCGGCCCGGCGGCCACGGTTCATTGCGTTCCGCTGCGAGCTGATCCGGGTCGATCTGCAGGCCCGCGGCACTGCGGTTGGTCTGAATGAACCGCTCGCGTCCATCCGGATTCTGCAGCGGATTGATGATGACGATCGTGTTGTCGAGCACTTTGGCCAGGCGCTCGTCGCCCTGTGCGGCCAACAAGTGATAGGCAGTCGCAATCGCCGCATCCGTCGGGCTGAGCTCATTGCCGTGCACCGAGTACGCCAACCAAACCACCGCTGGAGTTGTCGCGATCAGCACCTCGGCCTCGGCGCGACTCGTGCGCCGAGGATCGGCTAACGACTGCATCGCAGCCTTGATCGAATCGAGCCGCGCCAGATTGCCGGCCGAGCCGATGACGAGATAGGAGAGCTCGCGCTCCTGCCAGCTCCGGCCGTAGTCCACCAAGCGGGTGCGATCGGGCAATGCTGCTGCCAACGCCTGCAGGTAGCGACGCAGGTCCGAGTGGGTGGTGAAGCGCTCGCCAAGACTATATCCGAGCACCTGCTCGGGAGCCGGTACGACAGCATCGTAGGTAACCCCGGGCCATGCAGCGACTGGCGCCGCCTCCGGTACATGCGCGCCGGCCACCCGCCAGTCAATGAGGGCGAGCAGCCCAAGCCCTATGTGCACCATGAATCGCATGAGTTCTCCCTGATCGGGCAACGGCTCGGCCGTGCTGACCGGATTATAGTCAAGCGTCGCGTCCGGGCGGTCGCGCTGTGGACAGGCCACCGGAGAGTCGCCCTGCTACGAACATCCCACTATGATCAGATGTATATTCGGTCTTGGACAGGGGGGGCTCACTATGGCTGCGACTGGATTTCAAAAGTACTACCAGGCACCAATTCCGGCGATCATCGCTGTGCTGGTGGTATTTGTCTGGCAGGGCCTGGGGCATTTCGTCATGCACCAGATGCAGCACGCCTGGTTTCCCAACAACGTTTTCACCGCCGCGTTCATCATGGGCGTCATCGGCGTGATGATGGTCTGGTACGGTCGTGACAAGTCGGAGAACGCGGCCACCCTGCTGGGGTTCGTCGGCGGCAGCATTATCTGGCTGTCGTGGATCGAATTCAGCTTCGTCTACGTAGCGCAGGACCTGGATGTCGAAGCAGTCCGCTGGGGTGCCAAGGATACGTTGCCCGAGTACCGGGTCATGCTGTCGTCGATCGGCGTTCTGCTCGGTACGCTGATTTTCTTTTTCTTCAATCGCGAGACACGCTGCAATGCCTTCATGTGGCTGCACCGCAATCTCGGGCTGAAGCCCGGCGACAAGACCTCTGGCCAGGCGCGCAATCTCGCGTCGATCGTCGCGATGGAGACAATCTACGTCACCTGGTTCTTCTATATCGTGCTGTTGATCGTCTACAACCCGGCCTTCTTCGGCACCGATCACTGGGCGACGTTCGTGGTTTGCGGCCTGTCGTTCATTTGGGCCGCGTATCTGGTACAGCGCTTATGGTGGTTCCAACGCATGGCGCCGGCACTGCGTTACGCCATTCCGACTGCGATCATCGGCTGGAATGTGATGGAGATTCTGGAGAAGTGGGGCCACCTCGATGAGATCTGGGTGCAGCCAGAGAAATACGCGCTGCAGATCGGCATCGCGATCGGCGCCTTCGTGCTGACAATTGTGCTCGCCATCTTGAGCCCGGCACGACGCATCGTCGATCGACGGAATGCGGGCCCGGCTAACGACGCGGCGTAGTCGCCAGCGACCGGCCTAACGACCGCCGAGTACGCGAGCCGGCAGCAGCAATAGCGCTCGCAGGAAGGCGAATACTGCGCCGACCGCCATGCCGACGAGGCGGAACGGCAGCGACAGCAACCACACGACCGGCCAGAGCACGAGTGCCAACAGCGCAATCGGCCAGGCCAGCGCCAGCAGCAACAGCCACAATAAGAACTTGATCATCGTCACACTATGCGATCAGATGGGCCCTGATGCAAGGCCGTGGTGCCGGTCATGCGGCTCTGCACGAGGTACAGGGCGTTGAAAAATCAGGATCTATGGCGCCGACTCGGCTTTGCCTGGTCCGGCTTGCGATTTGCGATAGCAAACGAACGCAGCTTTCGTACTCAATTGTTGCTCGGCGCGTGTGCCATCGCAGTCTTGACGTGGCTGCGTGTCCCGCCGACATGGTGGGCGCTGTTTGCACTCAGCGCATCGCTCGTATTGTCGCTCGAGCTCGTCAACACCGCGCTAGAGCAGATCGTCGATCGATTGCACCCCGAACAACATGCCAGCATTCGATTTGCCAAAGACTGCGCCGCCGCAGCGGTCTTGTGTGCCAGCTGCGCCGCACTCCTGACTGGCCTGCTGGCGATTTACGTCACAGTACGGGGGCGTTAGTCAATCGCACTTTCCCTAACGACTGTCCAGGCTAAACGTCAGCAATGCCCCATGATCGACGGGCACGATCATCATTGACACCGGGCTATGCGATTCGGCACCGCGCCCTGAGACAAAGCGCCCCGTTGCAAGTCCCAGAGTGGCTCCGGCAACCGTATCGGACAACCAATGCACATTACTGTCGAGCCGCGCGTACGCGGTGGCGCCGGCCAATCCATACGCCAGCATTCGCCAACCCCACTGCTCGCGCGGCATCCTGTCGGCAAACACCCGTGCCGCGGCAAACGCGGCGGACACGTGCAAGGAGGGCATGCTGTCGCCGCCGTTGCGCCAATCGGCCCGATCGGCAGTCTCGTTAGGACGCGTGCGTGCGACGACAGTCTTTATTGCCAGCGAACTCAGGGCGCTGAGCGCAACGGCCTCCACCATGTCCGTACCCGTGTGTGTCAAGCCATTGTCGTGACGCAGTCGACCCACGAAATACGTGCCCACCGTCAGCGCGGCCAACGGCGCCGCGTCGCGCCATTGCATCGGATCCTGTCCGGGAGCCACAGTACCGTCGACAAAGTGATCCCGCACTCGCAAGTCGAGCGAATAGGCAGTCGCGATCCCGGCTGCCGCACCGCCGACCCACTGCCAGTCGCGTGAATCCCAATGCAGCGGCGACAAGGCATAGTCTTTGACGCCTGTGGCGTATTCGCGCGGGGATTTCGCTGCTGCGACGTTGGCACATGCCACGAGAAGCAGGAAGGTCGTCCAGATAGCGGCAAGGCGTTTCGTCACTTGTACTCCGAAGGTGGCTGTTTGATTGCGGGACCGATTTGCTGTCCAAGTGCTTGAGACGTCAGGATCATCGACTATCAGTCGGTGGGGACCCATGCCGGCCTAAGTTTCCTCTAAGGCTACTGCGGCAGGCTGGCTTCATCGGGCTCGGACGGGATCTCCGTCCCAGCCGACCACCATCGCAGGAGACAGGATATGAAGACCTTGCAGAAACTGACCGCCCTGAGCGCTGTAGCCATACTCGCGACCGGCGCCTTCGTGCAGCTGGCCATCGCGAGCAGCAATGCTCCGGCGGCTCTGGCAGCCAAAGCCACCATCACGCTTGAAGCGGCTGCCAAGACCGCGCGGGCGCGCGTAGCGGGCGGCAGCATCGTCAGCGCTGAATTGGAACACGAACATGGTGCCCTGGTATGGTCATTCGATCTAGCGCAGCGCAACACCCGCAACATCACCGAAGTGCAGGTCGATGCACAGACCGGCAAAATCGTTGCGCTAGAAACCGAAACGACCGCCGACCAGGCGAAAGAAGACCATGCGGATACTGCTGATTGAGGACGATCGCATGATCGGCACGAGCCTCGTGGAGGGCCTCGGTGACGACGGCTACGCGGTGGACTGGGTTCGTGACGGCAATACTGCCGTCACGGCGCTCGCAGACGCGCATGCCGACTACTCATTGGCGCTACTCGACTGGGGTCTGCCAGGGCAGGACGGCATCGCGGTGCTCAAAGCCCTGCGACAATCCGGCAATGCAATCCCCGTGCTCATGATCACGGCCCACGATGCCCTCGAAGATCGCATCACGGGTCTCGATGACGGTGCAGACGACTACCTGGTGAAGCCGTTCGAGCTGGCGGAACTGAAAGCGCGAATTCGCAGCTTGCTGCGTCGACGGTCTGGTCGTGCGGATCCTCAGCTCAACCACGGGGCATTGAGACTGAATCCGGCGACCCATGTCGTGCTACTGCGCGATCAGCCGATCAAACTGACTGCACGTGAGTTCGCATTGCTGCACGCGCTTCTGGAGCATCCCGGCGCAGTCCTGTCACGGGCGCAGCTCGAAGAGCGCCTGTATGCGTGGGACTCGTTGGTCGAAAGCAATGCGGTGGAGTTCATCATACACGGCGTACGCAAGAAACTGGGCGCCGCAGCGATTGAAAACGTGCGGGGTGTGGGTTGGCGGATTGGCAATCCGCCGTGAGATCATTACGCACTCAACTGTTGCTGTCGTTGTGGCTGACACTCGTGTTCGTCGGCTGCAGCGGCGCGATCGGTGCCTACCTGATCGCACAGCGTGAAAGCAATGACCTGCAAGACTCGCAGATGCAGCAAATCGCCGCGTTGATTGCCACAACATCATCAAAGGCCGAACCCGCCGTGGGCACGGCGATGCAACCGCACGACCTGACGGTTGAATGGGAAGATGCTTTTCTGGTCAGTGTCCGTCGTCGCGATGGTGCACTCCTGTTTGCCTCGCGACCCGACATCGAGACACTGCAGGCGAGTTGGAACGGATTTCGTACCCAAACTATCGCGCAGCACGAATATCGACTTTACGCCCGCGAGTCAGGAGATCGCAAGGTCATCGTCGCCCAACAGCTGGAGCTGCGGCGGGAAACGGCGGGCGCCGCGGCGCTGAGCGCACTGCTACCAGTACTATTGTTAGTGCCGATTCTCGGACTCGTCATCAGCTACGTGATTCGGCGGCAGTTGCAACCATTTGATGCGCTCACCAGTACCATCGCAACGAGGCCGCCCCTGACGCTGGATCCGCTGCCTACAGTGGATCTGCCGGCTGAGCTTGTGCCCCTTGTTACGGAAATCAATCGGCTGCTGGCGAGGCAGCATGCGGCGAACGAGCAGGAACAACGCTTCATCGCTGATGCAGCGCATGCGTTGCGCACACCGCTCACGGCCTTGCAATTGCAGGCTGACGTACTCGATGGCACCCGGGATGTGACCAAACGCGCGAGCCGTCTCGCGGAATTGCGTGCCGGCATACGTCGCGCGGTTCGATTGGCAAACCATCTACTGCTGCTCGCGCGACACAAGAGCGACGCCGAAACCAAGCGTGACCAGGTCGAGCTGGCGTCTGCGGTGCGCGAGGTTTGCGAACTATACGCACCGAGTGCCACTGCTCGTAACATCGAACTGCGCGTTGCGACGAACTCCAGCGTAAGCGTAATCGCCGACGTACGCGACGTTGCCCAGCTGGCGGGCAACCTGATCGACAACGCGCTGCGCTACTCCGCCGTCGGCGCGTTGGTAACCGTTGCCGTGCGTCGCGAGGCAGGCGGCGCGCAAATCGAAGTCACCGACCAAGGCCCCGGCTTGCCGGATTCCGAATTCGAGCGTGTATTCGAACGGTTCTACCGTGCGCCCGGCGATACAACGGAAGGCAGCGGTCTCGGGCTTGCGGTAGTTAGAGAGGTGGCAGCACAGCTCGGTGGCCGTGTCCGGCTGACCAATCGTGGCGATCAACCTGGGCTCATCGCGACCGTCTGGCTACCAGTCATTGCCGTTCCGATCGAGGTCGCGGATCAGGACGTCCTCGCATGAGTTCCCGTGCCTCGCGTATGGCTCGCAACGCGCTGGTTAGCCTTGCCGTGGCCACACTTACCGCCTGCGCCACCTATCAACCCGAACCACTCGCAGGGTCAGATACGGACGCCGTGCTCGCCGCGCCAGATATCGGCGCGCTGCAGCGCGACGCGCGTGAGATCGATCGCCCCGACCTGCAGCCGGTCAGTCTAGATCTGGCGAAGCCGCTTGGCTCTGATGCGATCGGCGTCATCGCTGTGTTGAAGAACCCAGATCTCGCCGCCATGCGCGCTCGCACCGGCGTAAGGGCAGCGCAGGTCTTTGCCGCCGGCTTGCTACCCGACCCGACGTTCAGCGCCGGAGTCGACCGCGTATTGTCCGGTCCCGACACGCTCGATGGTCTGGCCGGGTCGATTGGCTTGGACCTCAACGCCTTGCGAACGCGGCATGTGATTCGGGCACGCGCCACGGCCGACGCGCGCCAGGTACGTCTCGATCTCGCTTGGGCGGAATGGCAGGTGTCGGGGCAGGCGCGCCTCCAGGCGGCGCGCGTGGTTGCACTTGAGCGGCAGAAGGCGTTACTCGCGCGCAGTAGCGCCTGGAGCCAAGCATTGCTGGAGCGCACGTTGCGCGCGGCGGGCCGGGGTGACTACTCAGCCGACCAGGCTGCGGCGGCACGGATCGCAGCGTTCGACAGTGCCGACCGGGCGCGCACTGCCGCTGCAGAGTTGGCGACGGCGCGCTTCGAGCTGACCCGATTGTTGGGGCTGCCGCCCGACTATCCACTGGCACTCGCCCCGCCGATACTCACCGCTGACGCTCCATCCGCCGAGCGACTGTTCGCGCGAGCGCGCGACTCGCGCACCGATCTTGCGGCGTTGCGCGCTGGCTATGACGCGCAGGAAGCAGCGGTGCGAAAAGCAGTACTCGATCAATTCCCCAATCTGTCGCTGCTGGTCAACGGCTCACGTGACACCGCCAACAATGTGCTACTTGGTCCGACAATCAATCTGACGTTGCCATTGTGGAATCGCAATCGCGGCGGCATCGCGATTGAGCGCGCGACTCGCGAGGCGCTGCAGGCGGAGTACGGTGCACGAGTCTTTCAAACGCGTGCGGAAATCGCTGCCGCCGTTGCGCAGCTCGAGATCGCTCGCACCCAGCGGCGTGCCATCGAAGCCAATTTGCCTGCTGTTATTCACCGGGCCAACGTGAGCAGAGGTGCCGCGGCGCGCGGCGATCTGGCACTGGCAATGGCCGAGACTGCCGCACAAACACTTCGTGATCAACAGTACTTGCTTGCCAAATCCGAACAAACCATCGCCGAACAAACTATCGCGCTGGAATTGCTGACTGGCACGCTGCGGGAGACCTGGAACGAATGAAGTTCACCCTGTTGACACTCGCGGTCATTCTGAATGCTTCACTAGTGGCGTGTTCGAGCAACGCGGACGAAGCCGGATCCACCACTACGCCCACAGCGCTAGTTGCGCTCGCAACGGCGAAACGCGGCGATGTCGCTCAAACGGTCGATATCTACGGCACCGCACAAAGCGATGCCAGCAATCAGACCATGCTTGCGGCGCCGATTGAGGCGGTCGTTGCGAGAATGGTTGCGCCACTGGGCAGTGCAGTCCACCGGGGCGACGTCATTGTCCAGTTAGCTCCGAGTCCGGCGACCAGTCGCGACCGAGCGAGTGGCGCCGCGGCGGCGCACGCGACAAAGCTGGCGCTGGCTCGTGCGTTACGGTTGCGCGCTGACGGCCTGGCCAGCGATGCAGACGTTGAATCTGCTCGAGCAGCTGCGAAAAGTGCCGCTGCCATGCTGCAAAGCCTGTCGGGCGACGCCAGCTCGCTGACATTGCGTTCCCCGGTCGACGGTTATGTTCAATCGTATGCGGTCACACCTGGGGATCTGATTGCAACGGGCACGTCGGTCGCGATGATTGCTCGCAAAGGGGACGTGCGGGCGCGTTTTGGGGTCGATCCGAGCTTGGCGCGGCGCATCGCGCCAGGCGATCCCGTGACGATTGTCACGGCTCACAGCGCTGGCGACTTCACCGTGCCTGTACTTTCCCTCGATCCGGTTGTAGATCCGCAAACGCGGCTCGCCGCCGTGTTCGTCGCGATCCCGTCTGCCGCCGGCGTTCAGCCCGGCGAGACCTTGCGGGCACGCGTGCGAATCGCCACCGCCAGCTCGCAACTGACGGTGCCGTATGCCGCGCTGCTGGACGACGGTGGACAACCCTACGTTTTCTCGGTTCGAGACCATATCGCACATCGGCATGATGTCGTGGTTGGCGCCATCTCGGAAGACCGTGCCGCCATTGTCAGCGGGCTAACCGATGGCGCGCAGGTCGTGATCGCGGGCGGAACCGCACTCGAAGACGGTGCTGCGGTACGCACGGAATGAGGCACGGCATCACGCGCTACGCGCGCTCAATCTGGCTGGCGGTGGTATTGCTGACGCTGGCTGGAATCCTCGCAGGCACGAGGCTTCCGGTCGGGATTTTTCCCCACATCGACTATCCGCGTGTCGTCATTGCGGTGGATGCGGGCGATCGTGACGCGGAGCAGATGGCGGTCGATATCACCCGGCCCGTCGAAATTGCGTTGCGCGCCGTACCCGGCGTAACGCGGATTCGATCGACTACCAGCCGCGGCTCAGCGGAAGTTTCGCTCGACTTCGGCTGGCGCGCAGACATGGTCGCCAAGACGTTGGCGACGCAAGCTGCGCTGGCAACGCTCGCGCCGGACCTGCCACCGGGATCACGCTTCGTTGTCCGCCGCTCCGATCCCACCATCTTTCCGGTGCTCGGACTCTCGCTGACATCTGCCTCACTCGACCAGCACGCACTGCGGCAACTCGCGGAACTGCGCATCCGCCCGGCGCTGACCAGCGTGCCGGGGGTGGCAGGTGTCGACATCTTGGGCGGCAGTCCACGCGAGTTCGCTGTCGATGTGGATCCAGGCAAACTGCGGGCGTTAGGCCTCAGTATCACAGACGTCAGTACTGCTCTGGCCAATGCCAACGTCGTGCGCGCGGCCGGCAAACTGGAGGACCGACATCGGCTCTATCTCGTGTTGGTCGAGAGCCGCATGGGCGCGCTCGAGAATATTCGGGCCACACCCGTGCGTGCAGCAGTCGCTAACGACACGGGGCTGGTCACGCTCGGCCAGATCGCGACGGTAAGTCCCGCCGCCGAACCCTTCTACACCCGAGTCAACGCCGATGGTCAACCCGCCGTGCTGGTGAACATTCGCCAGGCGCTCGATGGTGACGCCTTGGCGATCGCGCGTGCGGTCGACGCACGGCTCGCTGCGACGGCGCTACCCGCCAGCGTAACAGTCACGCCGTACTATGACCAGTCGGAACTTGTCAGCGGCGCGGCCAGCGCAGTGCGGGATGCCATTCTGATTGGCGCAGTGCTCGCCGGTCTGGTTTTGTTCCTTTTCTTGCGGTCGTGGCGACTGATGTTGATTACCGGCCTGATGCTGCCCGCGGTGCTGGCGGCCAGTTGCCTGCTGCTGTTCGCGCTCGGCATGACATTCAATATGATGACCCTCGGCGGGATGGCCGCAGCCGTCGGACTGGTGGTAGACGACGCCGTCGTCATGCTCGAACACATGGCGCGCCGACTACAGGAAGGTGTCAAAGCCAGCGCCCGCGATTTGCTCGTGGCGGCCGGCGAAATGACCAAGCCGCTGTTCGGATCCACGTTTGCGACCGTCATTGTATTTCTGCCGCTGGCATTCATCAGCGGTGTATCGGGCGGCTTTTTTGCCGCGCTCGCCATCACCATGGCAGCCGCCCTGATTGTCTCACTTCTGTACGCCCGCTTCGTCGTGCCGCTGCTTGCGGCACACTGGCTGCGCCAGAAGGACGTCGACGCGATTGAACGCGGTGCAGCGATGACCAGCTGGATTTGGCGCCTCTACCAACGATCGAGCGTACATGTTCTCGCCCGACCCGCGCTTTTCGTCGCCATCGTCAGTATCGGCCTTGCGCTGCTCGGCTATGTCGCCTGGACCCGCGTGCCGTCAGGCTTCATGCCCGCGATGGACGAAGGCGGCTTCGTTCTCGACTACAAGGCGCAACCCGGTGCCGCCATTGCAGACACGGATCGCTTGTTAGCGCAAGTGGAGCAAATCGTCACTGCCACGCCTGAGGTCACCAGTTATTCGCGCCGCACGGGTGTGCAGCTTGGCGGCGGCCTGACGGAAGCCGACGAAGGCGATTACTTCGTCCGTCTGAGCAACGGCTCGCGCCGCCCAATCGATGCCGTCATGTCGGACATCGGCGCGCAGATCGAGTCACGAGTGCCGGGCTTAAGAGTGGAATTCATCCAGCTGATGGAGGATCTCATCGGCGACCTCACGGCCGTGCCGCAACCGATTGAAGTGAAGCTGTTTGGTAACGATCGTGCCACGCTCGTAGCAGCTGCCCGGCAGGTGGGTGAGGCCATCAGCAAGCTCCAGGGTGTCGTCGAAGTGGTCAACGGCTTACGGATCGCGGGCGACTCGATCCGAGTAACGGTCAACTCCGGCGCGGCCGCGCAACAAGGCCTCGACCCGGCCACCATTGCCACTCAACTTGAAGCGCTCGTCGGCGGCAGCACTGCGACGAGTGTGCGCATCGGCGAGCAACTCGTGAACGTACGGGTGCGTGGACCCGCGGACCTGCGTCAACGCGCCAGCGCCGTCGAGAACCTGCCGCTCACAGCCCCCGACGGCCACAGCGTTCGTGTGGCGCAGGTTGCCCAGGTCGGCGTGATCGCGGGCCAGCAGCAGCTGACGCGCGAGGATCTCGCGCCTTTCATTGCCGTCACCGCGCGACTCGCGGGCCGCGACTTGGGTTCGGCGATGCGCGAAATAAAAAAGACGGTCGGCACCCTCAATCTGTCTGGCTCAATCCGTGTCGACTATGGTGGTCTGTATGCGCAGCAGCAACAGAGTTTTGCGGATCTCAGCCTGGTCTTTGCATCCGCGCTACTACTTACTGCGCTGTTGCTGACGCTGCTGTTTAACAATCTTATCTGGACTGGCGCGGCACTTGCCACCGTCATCTCGTCCTCCGCCGCGGTCATCATTGGCCTGTGGATCACCGGTATCGAGCTGAATATTTCGGCATTGATGGGACTGACAATGGTAATCGGCATGGTCACAGAGCTGATCATTTTCCTGCTCGCCGAACTCGATCCCGCTGGCCCGCTCGACGCGACCAAGCTGCGCGAGGCCGGTGAGAAGCGGCTGCGGCCAATTGTGATGTCCGCCCTGATTGCCATTCTCACGCTCAGCCCGCTGGCGTTCGGCGTCAGTCGCAATGCGGGCCTTCAGCAGCCCCTGGCGACGGCCATAATCTTCGGACTGATCGCCGCCGTACCTTTGGTACTGTTCTTTCTACCCGCCAGCATCGATGCGCTGACCAGGTACGACCGACAGCCACAGACCACGCCAATGAGCTCGGCGAGCGACTGAATCGCCGACCCGGCGACGTCTCACTCCTGGCGGTCACTCACCCGTGATCGCCTTGCCACACGGGAGTGAGCCGAACCATGCAGTTTCTGCAACGATTTCCCTCATGGCCGGCAATCGCCCTCGCCTGCCTCCTGCCGATCTGGGCCGTCGGTCTGTTCTCGCGCAACTACTGGACACCGGATGAGCCGCGCGAAGCCGATATCGCGTGGCGTATGAGCATGCAGAGCGATCGCACTCTGCCGATGCTCGCCGAGCAGCCTTTTCTCGAAAAGCCACCGCTCACCTACTGGATGTCCGGTGGCTCGATGGCGTTGTTCGGTGCGTCGGCCGATGCCGCACGACTACCCAATCTGCTGTACGCAATCCTCGCGACACTGGCGGTCGGTGGTTTGGGTTATGCAGCGGCCCGCAATCGCGGTGCGATATTGGCTGCCCTGGCATTCGGCAGTTCGTTCCTCATCTACCGTAGCTTCATCTGGCTGGCACCGGACGCCGGCTTGCTCGCGGGCGTGAGCATTGCACTGCTAGGCGTTTACATGGGATACACGAGCCCGACGGGGCGCCGCAAGCTCGCCTGGTACACCGTCATGCACCTGGGCGCAGCACTGGGCTTCATGGCGAAGAGCGCGCCTGGTTGGCTGGTGCCCGCCGTGGCCTTGCTGACACTCGCGCTGTGGGAACGACGCTGGAGCGAGCTCTTGCGCTGGGAGCTGTACGCCGGGTTGCTTCTGCAGCTCGGCATCATCGGGCCGTGGCTCTGGTCCGTTGTGCACGATCCCAATGGCGCCGACGCACTGCGCGTGCTGTTCTGGAACAACCTCGCTGGCCGCTACGTCCATATCGATGCGCCGCTCGAGCTGCAATATGCCGACGGCCATCGCAACTACTTCGGCAAATACTGGCTGGAACTTGCAGTGTACATGTTGCCGTGGTCGCTGCTTTTGTTAGCGGCCACCCGACGCGCTTGGCGAGCGGTGCTCGACGCATCGCCCATGCGCACGGCCTGGCGCTTCGCCGTGTGCGCATCCGTGCCGTGGCTGTTGCTGTTGTCGGCGTCTGCCACCGCGCGCGATATCTACGCGGCACCCGCGGTCGTGGGACTCGCTCTGCTGCTTGCGCTGTGGGGAAGCGAGCTGACCGAGAAACTGCCGACCCGAGACCGCTGGGCGTTGCGCGGCACGCTCGCGCTGGTCGTTGCCATCTGCGCGACAGTCGTCCTCGGCCTGATCACGTTTGCCGCCGCGGCCGCCATGCACAAACAGCCTGCAACTTCACTCGCACTGGGCGCCGTGACATTGATTCTGGTCGCTGGAATTGCACTCAACATCGCCTACAGTAACAGCAGCCGCAATCGTTGGTTACCCGCGATCGCAGGCATCTTCGTTGCGTATGTCGCGACCATCCTGGTCGGCGCCAATGAGCTGATGCGGGCGCTCACGCCCTGGTACGACTTGCCAAAGGTTGCTGCTGAGATCCATGCGGATGTGGCCGACACGCCCTGCGCGCTGCTGCAACCTGATGAAACGACCATCGCGATGCTCGACTATCAACTGCGCACGCGCTGCCAACTGTTGCGTGGCCCGACAACCGGCAGTGCAGAACTCGCCGCCAGCTGGTTCCTGGAACATGGTACTCGGGCACGTCTCGTCGTGCGCTTGCCGGGTCGCGCACCGGGTGACGTGACAAAGCTGCTCGCAGCTTTGGGCATTCGGCAGCGGCCGCTACACGACGGCCTCGCCGGTGATCTCGAAACGGCACTCATCGCGCGTATCGAGCGACGCTACCAAACGCCGCATGGTCGACGTTACGCCTTGCTGGCTCCAGCCGCCATGTCCGAGCGGTTCACGGTGGCTGCTGCTCGCTAGAAACTACGCTTCGTTTCGACGATGAATTGAACGTTGTTGATGGACGCATCACCATCGAGCGGCAAGGCAACGTCGAAGTGCAGCACATTGCCGAGTGCCGACCGACTGTTGCCGAACCGCAGCCCGAAGCCGATGTCCTTGAGCAGGCCCTGCGACTTCGAGCCCAGCGGATCGCGTCCCCAGGTCTGCCCCATGTCGTAGAACACCGCGCCACCCACGTTGAACAGCTGGAACGGATACCAGTTGGTGAAGATCCGTTGCTCCGCCGTGAATAGCCAGCGCCCTTTTCCCGCCTGATAGCGCAAGGGATAGCCGCGCAAGCCGGTGTCACCGCCTAACAGGACTTGCTGATCGAGATCGAGACGGCTGCCAGCCGTGGCAGCAAAACCCAGGAACAGCAGGCGCCGTGGCGTCTGCCGGAAGTAGTACCGGGCCTCGGTCGACAGCAGCGCGTTTGCCAACGCGCCGTTCTCCACTCGGGTGCTGGTGGCGGCCTCGAACAGCATGGTCTGGCGCGGTGAGAGCTCGAGCCCCTTGGCAAGACCGGCCGTGACGATCGCCGCGTCGCGATCGGAACCCAAGGCGTTACTCGCGAAACCGAGCGACGCGCGTGCGCGCCAGCCGAGGGCGAAGTCTTCGGTGCGCTCGATCAGATCGCGATTGCGGGTAGTCTGATAATCGTCCTGGATCCACTCCGCGCCGACCCAGGGATAGACGAGCTTGCGGTCTGCCGGCTGCAAGCGCGGCGCTGCCGCGCCGGGGGCGGCGCCAAACGTATTGTCATCGTACGTGACACCGAACTTGAAGCGCGTCACCCAGCCGTCCACGAGTCCAGCAGAGCGGCCCCAGAAGACACTGGCCAGTTGCCGCTGCAGTTCGTACTCGTCGATGACCTCGCCCAGATCGTAGCGCGAGTCCACCCGCAGATCGTCGCTGAGCGAAACCCCCGCCGCCCAGCGCGTATCGAGCGCGTAGAACGGCCGCTGCAAGGCGAAGGCGGTCTCGCGTCCGTCGCTGTTGTCGGAGTAATTCACCGCCAGATCCCACCAGGACCGCCCGAGTTGTCGATCGCGATAGAAGACGTAGGTGGAATCGCGGTCGACCTCGGATTTGAAACCCAGTCCGAGCTGCGTACCCAGCCCCAGAAAATTGAGTTCCTCCAACTCGAAGCCGGAGGTGTTCTTGCCGCCCTTGCGCCCGAACGACAGGCCTGGATTGAACGTCCAGACATCTTGCGTGATCACTTCGATGTCGACGACACCGTCGTGGTACGCGATGGGCCGCAGATGGGCGTCGCGCAGGTAGCGCGTGTCGCGCAGAATGCGCGCTGACTCCTCCAGCAGGCGACCGTCGTAACGCTCGCCAGTCCTGAACAAGAGCTGGTCTTTGACCGTCGCTTCACGTGTCAGGATATGTAAGCGATTGCCCAACCGGAACAACGAGGAATTGTCATCGACGCCGCCCGGATCGAATAGCTGTCGCCGGGTAACGCGAATTTCGCCGATTCGGGCCCCGGCTGCCTCGAGCTCCGCATCGGTCGGTATGTTGGCTGGGCGCGGATAGGTGACGCGTTTAGCGCGTGCATCGATCTTCGGGAGTATCCGCGCGCTCGCTGGCAGGCTCTGGCAGGCCAATGCCAACGTGAGCAACAGTATGTGGACGGATGCGGCGGCAAGCGAAACTGACAGGCGAATCATCCACCGTTGGACGTCACGCGCACGCCGGATCAGTCGCCTCCCCAACGAAATGTGAAGCCCAGGTTTATGATCAATGGCAGAGAATGGCTGTTCTCGAGCAGTGGCAATTGGCCGTCTTCGTCCGGCTCATCGATGTCGGTACAGCATTCGTTCTGCCGATCGGAGGCGTTTGTGACCTCGACGAACGTCGAGAACTCACCGCTGGCTAGCGGCCGCCGCCAGCTGGCGCGCAAATCGAGCGTATAGAAGTCACGCCAGCGCGCAGAATTGCGCAGACCAAGGTCGAAACGGTCGTCTGCTCCGATGGCGGGGACCGGCACAGCGATGGGCGTGCGCGGCCAGCCACGATGCCAGCCGCCCAGCAGCGACACGCTCGTGCGTCGGCCGCTCCAGGCGAGCCCCGCCGTCGTCGCCCAGGGTTGATCCCAGCTGCGCGGCGCTTCGCTTGCAAGCAGTTCGTCCTTGACATTGGCCGCCGCGACGCTCGCCCAAGCGGTAAGCGAATCTGTGAGCGGCACGTGGACGTTGAGTTCGACACCACTCGCTTCCGATGCGCCGGGCGCCAATCGCACGCGATCTGGCGCCGCATCCGGCAACAGCCCCAACGAATTGAGTAGATTGTCGAAATAACTACTGGCCGTGGTCCAGCGCTTGCGGTAGCCCTCGATCGACCAGCGCACGCCGCTCCGGCTCTCGTGCGCCAGCCCGACGATGGTGTGCACGGCCACTTGAGTGGGATCGGGCAGCTGCTGCGCCTCCTCGACCCGCCACTCATCGACTCGTTGCGGTTGCGTGAACTCGCCGAACGACGCATAGGCACGCCAGTGTTTCGAGAGATCGAAGCGCAGATTGAGTCGCGGGCTGAGATGCTGGAACGTGCCGCCCGGCTGGTAGTCCACGGCATCGTAACGCAGACCCGCCTCCGCTTCGAATCGTGACCAGCGACGCCCGGTCGATGCGTAGGCGGAATAGCTCAGTGCTTCGGGTCGAGCGCTCGCCATGAACAGCTCGGACTCTGCCCGTCCGAACGTTTGCGCAGCCAGCGGCGTAAATTCACTCGAGCGCTGATAGACATAGGGTGCGCGCGAGGTTGCGATCCCGACGCCGAAGTCGACTGACAAGCGCTCAGCGGGCTGCCAGCTCCAGTCCGAGTCGAGTTGGCGGCGTTCGATCTTGCGATCCTCCGTTACTTCACCTGTTGCAATCCACGGACGATCCAATGTCCCGTTGCGCGTCCGCTCGGCAGTTGTCGATGCGAGCACCGTACGCACGCTGAGATGCTCGTTCCATCGGTGTTCGTGGCTGAGCCACAGGTACTCATCACGATAGCCGGCGCGGGCGAGTTCGTCTTCAGCGTCGAGCGTGATGCTGTCGTCGAGCAACAACCAGCCGAGCGTCCAGGCGTTGCGTTCATCCGAGGACCAGCGCACTCGCCCCAAGGTATCGATGAACTCGGGCCGCCCCACATTGGAGCCGAGCGGCTCGAGCACGAGATCGATGGTGCTGCGACGCGCGGCCACCAACCACTCGAGCGGCCAGCGCTCACTCGAGCCGACGGACGATGCGCCCACCGTCAACAGACTCAGGGACACAGCATTCTCATGACCCGAGTCGCGCGAACGCGGCGCGATGTCGATCACACCGCCGGATCGCGTGCCATAACGTACCGGGAAGCCGCCACTGTAGACCTCCATGTGATCGACCGCGGCCGGATCGATCGCACTGATCAGACTGTGGAAGTTCTTCAAATGAAACGGGTCCAGCAGCGTGACGCCGTCGAAGCGGATCAGCGTATCTTCCGACAGGGAGCCGCGAATATAGGGTCGCGCCGACACACCGGTAGCAAGACCTGGCAAGGCGCGGAGCGCGCGCAACGGATCGTCCTGGCTGCCGGGCACCATCTCCATGTCGGTCGGTGACACGAGCCGCGGTTCGCCCACAGCACGCCCTGCAATGGCGTAGCGACTCGCGTAAACCGATATGGCCTCGAGGGGTTCAGTGCCGCTAGTCGCTGGCCCTGACACGGGCCGCCCTCGCTGGACTGGCGCAAGCGTCACCACGTAACGCTGGCTGCCCACCTCGCGCAGCATGAGTCCGTGCGCAGCCAGCGCGGCCTTGGCGCGCTGCAATGGAGTATCGGCACGATTGACCGGCGGGGCCGGCAGGTCTGGCGGAACGAGATCGGAGCTGTAGAGCACTTCGAGGCCAGCGGCGCGCAGTGACTGCAACACGCTCTCCACCGTACTGTCGGCGGGATCCGGGGACGCGCCGTTGGCAGCCACCGCGACAGCGGCTGCGAGAGAGAGAACGATCAGACCAACACTAGTTCGAAACGGGCGGCAACGCACCCGTAGAGCTTACCCGGATCACACCGTCGAGTAGATCGAAATGCAACGCTGTCGTCTGCATCACGGTCGACAAAGCCTCGAGCGACGTCAAGCCCTGGATCGAGCCGTGCAATATCGTCGCAGCAATCCGCTTTTCTGTCGCCGCGTCGGCGATGACGAGACGCCGGCCCGTTTCCCGCGCAACCCACTGCAGGAACTCGGCGAGTGGGCGGTTCTCGATGTCGAAGTCTGGCGCCAGCGCCTCGGCCCACGCCCAATCTCGGCCAGTCGTCGCGATCGACTGCCGCGTCGATCGACCGTCGCCCTCGATCAGGAGCGAAGTGCCAGCCACCGCACGGGTTTCCAGCTCGCCGCGGCGCCAAGCGACCTCGCCCTCGCGCACCCGTAGCTGCGTCCGCTCGCCCTGCACCGCCACTTCGAACTGCGTACCCAGGTGGGCGAATTCGCCCGCGTCGGTCGCTATCGCGAAGTCTGCGTTCGCCGAGGATTGCGGCGGGATATCGACGTATACGACGCCGCGCTCGAGCCGCGCCGTCTCAGCACCGAGGATCTGCAGTGACGTCGCGGATGCGAGCCGCAGCGTACCGCCGCCCGGCAAATTGACGAGCGCGTTGCCGACCACTTGCAGTCGTTGCCCGGCGCGCAACGGCGACCCGGCGGCAATCGGCCTGACACGACCGAACGATAGGGACTCGTTGACTGCTCCGGTGGTGCGCTCGAGCTGCCCGAATACTGCACCATCGACGCGCGCTCCATCACTAACAACCCACCAGCCGGCCCCGATAGCGGCCATCGCGAGGGTCGCCGCGGCTGCCATTGGCAGCCACGGACTACGCTTGCGCTGCACTCGTGTCGCCGCGCGCCATTCCGCCTCGGTAGCGGCCCGGATACGCTGCATGGCTGCCGGTGACAGCGGTTCGGCGTGCAACCCCCGACGCAAGGCTTGCTCGTCGGCCGGTTCGTGACCTGCATTGCTGGACCCGTGCCTGCTCATGAGGGGTTCTCCGCGGCGGCCGCCCCGCTGCCGTGCAAATCGCCACTCCCGGAATCATCGTCGGCGCACCAGCCGTCGCGAAATGCACTGCGCGCCCGCGCTAACAGGGACTGTGCCGCGCTTTCGGTAAGACTCAGGACCGAGGCGATCTCTGCGACACTGAGATCATCACCGTAGCGCAGTTCAAGTATACGCGCGTAGCGCGGTGGCAATGCATTGACGCTGCGCCGCACGGCGCTGCGCGTCGAATCGGCGGCGCACTCGTCGAGTGGATCCCGGTATTCGAGGAGCTGCACGGGAACATTCGCCTGGGTCGCCTGTACGACGTCGGTGAGGCTCTGCATCTCGGGTTGCCGCGCGAGCTTGCGACGTACGTCGGCGAGCTGATTGCGGCAGATCTGGCACAGCCAGGTGAACAGCGTCGACTCACCACGAAACTGTGCGAGGTTCCGCATGGCGTTGATCAGGGTCTGCTGCACGATGTCCTCGATAGCGCTTGAATCCAACGGACTGCGACGCGCGGCGAAGGCCGCCAGACGGCCGGCATAGGCGTTGAAGAACTCGCCGAACGCTTGGGCGTCGCCCGCCTGCATTTTCGCCACCAGCTGCTGCTCGTCGGTCACGCCCAATCCTCTTGCCGCTTGCTTTAGACGTCGTGCGTATCACAGATCATTCGCGGCCACTATCTGCATCTCGAGCAAAAAGTACAAGAAAACCTCGACCTAGCGACTGATCAGCAGCCTGGACGACGTCCAAGACGCTATGCGCGCACACGAAATTGCTCCGCAGGTGTTGTTGTGCTCACTGCTACCCATGGCGGCGCCGGCACTTGCCACCGCCGAGAGCATTGAATTCGTTGCGGAACACATGCCTGAAATCGCAATGGACAATCGATATGCCACCCTGCCCCTGTGGACCAATCGAGCCGGTGGCGACGCTGATCGCTGGCGGCTCGCGGCTGCCGCTGGCTACTCTCGCATCGCGGCCGGCGGGCTGGACTTGGGCGGAGCGATGCTGTCGTGTGCATTCGATCGGTCCATGTCAGCTGACTCGAGTCTATCGTTGTTCGGATTCTTCGACGATCTGTCATTCAGTTCCGCTCATCTCGATCGGCGACCGCTCGACGTATCATTCACAGCTGAATTGCCGCTCGTATTGCCGAGCGAGGCGCAGTTCTCCGAGCTGTCGGGCTCAACCCGGCACACCGGCCTGGGCATGGCGTTCCGCCGTGCGACCGAACGAAAGTGGCTCGGTCGCTACGAATGGACGGCCGGGCTGATGTGGGAACGCGTGGCGCTACACAACTATACCGTGCGCTATCAAATCCTCGATGGCCGCGACGCGGATGTGCGCGGTTTGCTCGACTACAGTGCGACCTACACGTTTACGACTCCATTTGCGGGCATTGCCTGGCCGCGCGAGTCTGGCAACTGGCGCACGCGGCCGCACGTGCAGGTTGCGCTGCCGTTGCCGCGACGCGGATTCGCTGGGCGTATCGTGGCAGCCGGTATCGACGCACGAGGCGACAGCGCCGATCTCGGTGCAAAACCGTTTGGCGATCCGTCGCTGACCTTGGGCTGGGATCTCACCTACATGCCCTGGAGCCTGACGGTCGACGTTGGCAGCTTCGCGTCCCAAGCCACGCTCGAGCGCCTCATCCATGAAGGTGCGCAGCGCAACTGGCTGGTATCCTTCACTTGGGTTCACTAGTGACGACTGCATGACAGACGCGACTACGAGCGCTGCGCGCGGCTTTTGGCTACGCCACGCCATCATTCCGCTCGCTATTGCACTTGGGCTGATCGCGTTGTTCGGTCTGACCGACCTCGATCGGTGGCTGGCAACGCGCTGGGCGTGGGATGCCGCTGCAGGGCAATTCATCGCGCACGACTCGCTTCTGGCTAACAGCATTGTTCACCGTGGGGGTCGCGTTGCAATCTGGGCAGTAGCACTGATCTGTCTCATCGGCTGGCTCGTGAATAGGCGGCGCGACGGCGCACTGAGCCGGGCCTTCGGCTTCTCACTAATTGCGCTAGCGCTGTCGATTGGCGTGGCCGCCGGCCTCAAGCAAATCACGAATGTCGACTGTCCGTGGGACCTGCAGGGCTTCGGTGGCGACCGACCGTATGTGCATTTGTTCGCTGACCGACCGGACGACCTGCCCACCGCAAAGTGCTACCCAGCCGCGCATTCGTCGTCGGGGTTCGCGCTGTTCGCTCTTTACTTCGGCTTTCGCAACACACACCGACGCGTTGCGCTCGCGTCGTTGGCGGCTGCCTTGATCACGGGCGGCATATTTGGTCTGGCACAGCAGGCCAGAGGAGCGCATTTTCTCTCGCACGACCTAACCAGTGCAATGCTCACGTGGTTCGTGTGTCTCGGACTCTATGTGAGGGTTTTATGGCACTCAAAGTACTGATTCTCGGCGCCAACGGCTTCATCGGCAGCGCGCTCACCGCCGCAATTCTCAAACAACGGGACTGGGAAGTGTTCGGTATGGATCTCTCAGATCACAAACTGGGCGACCTGACGAGTTCACCGCGTTTTCGCTTTGCCGAAGGCGACATCACCATCAATCGCGAGTGGGTGGAGTATCACGTCAAGAAGGCCGACGTGGTCGTACCACTCGTCGCCATTGCGAATCCGGCCCAATACGTCACGGACCCTTTGCGGGTCTTCGAGCTCGATTTCGAGGCCAATCTCAAAGTCGTGCGCGACTGCGTGAAATACCGCAAGCGCCTCGTGTTTCCTTCCACCTCTGAAATCTACGGCATGTCGCCGGACAGCGTGCTGGATGAGGAATCGAGCAATCTCGTCTATGGTCCCATCAACAAGCAACGTTGGATCTACGCTGCATCCAAGCAAATGCTCGACCGCGTAATCTACGCTTATGGTGTGCGCGATACGTTCGACTACACCTTGTTTCGGCCGTTCAATTTCATTGGCCCGAATCTCGACAATGTGGACGAGCCAAAGGAAGGCAGCTCGCGTGTCTTCACCCAGTTCCTGTCCAATATCATGTATCGACGGCCGATACGACTGGTGGATGGTGGTGAGCAGAAGCGTTCCTTCACCTATATCGACGACGCAATCGATTGCCTGCTGCGGATCATCGAGAACCCCGACAACGTTGCAACGCGACAGATTTTCAATATCGGCAATCCCGCGAATTGCGTGTCGATCGGCGAACTCGCGCGCCTGATGATCGAGTCAGCGAAGCAGTTCCCAAGTCTGCGAGAGCGGGCGAACGCCACAGAAATCACGTCGGTCACATCGGCCGACTACTACGGCAAGTACTACCAGGACATCCAGACTCGTGTGCCGGCAATCGATGCGGCACGCCAGAGTCTCGGCTGGGCGCCAAGCACTGATCTGGCCACCGCAGTTCGCAAGACCATCGACTACTATGTTCGGCTCGAGAACGAGCAGCGACGCTCGGTCAGCAAGATCGCCTGAAATGACTGCAACGGCCACTCTTGGCGCCGGCATGTGGCGGTTGTGGGCGCTACTCGGCGTCCTGTGGTTAGCGACACTGCCGGTGCGGCCGTTGTTCGACCCGGACGAGGGGCGCTACGGCGAAATTCCGCGGGAGATGTGGGCCACGGGCGACTGGGTGACGCCGCGCCTCAATGGCGTCAAGTACTTCGAGAAACCACCGCTGCAATATTGGGCCACAGCCGCGCTGTATTCTGTGTTTGGCAAGAGCGAGTGGACCGCCAGACTGTGGGCGGCGGCGATTGGATTTCTCTGTATCCCGCTCGTCTACGGGTTCACCAGAAAAATAGGTGAATCGCATGAAATCGCCGCTATTGGCGCCGCGTCCCTGGCAACGAATCCGCTGTTCGTGATCGTCGGTCATCTCAATCTGCTCGACCAGGCCTTCAGCTTCTTCCTGGTCGCCGCGGTATTCGCATTCGTACTGGCTCAGCGTGGCGCCTCACCGATCGGTGCGGAACGACGTTGGATGCTGCTGGCTTGGGCCAGTCTGGCGCTGGCGGTGTTGAGCAAGGGCATCGTCGCGTTGGTACTGACTGGCGCGACACTGGTCGTTTACATGCTGATGACACGCGATCTGACGCCGCTGAAGCGCATGCATTTCCTGCCGGGCTTGGCGCTGTTCGCCACGATCACGGTGCCATGGTTCTGGCTGGTGCAATCGCGCAATCCTGAGTTCGCTGCTTTCTTTTTCGTGCACGAGCACTTCGCACGTTTCCTGACGACTGTGCACAAGCGCGCTGCACCGTGGTGGTTCTTCGTCCCGCTGCTGTTCTTCGCGCTGAGCCCGGTGTTGGCAAGCGTCAAAGACGCGGTCGTCAATGCCTGGCGGGGACCGGCAACACCTGGCGGGATCCCTGCGCAGCGATTCCTGCTCGTCTGGTGCGCCGTCACCTTCGTGTTCTTCTCCGTGTCGCAATCCAAGCTCGTGCCGTATGCATTGCCACTGCTACCGCCGCTCGCCGTGTTGCTCGCCCAAACGCTGCGCAACGATGCGCGTGCGCTCGGCCGAGCTGCATGGGTGGTCGGCGGCACGCTCACGGTGCTGGCGCTCGGGTTGATGGCATACGACCAGCGCCGCAACGGCACATTGCACACGGACGTGGCCATCTGGGCCGGTGTCGGTCTGATCGCTGGCCTGACACCGCTGCTGTTGCGTTGGCTGAGCATCCGCGTATCACCGGTAGGTGGCTGGGCGCTGCTGGCCGCCGTTTGCATCGTAGGCTATCAGGCGCACATCATGGCCTATAGCGTCCTGCCGCCAACTCGCTCGGGCCAAGGCCTCGCGCTGCAAGTGGCGCCCGTGATTCGGCGGGACACCGAGTTGTTTTCAGTGGCCCAATTTCGGCATACGCTCGCCTTCTATCTCGAGCAGCCGCTGCAGGTTTTCGACTATGGCGGCGAGCTTGAGTTTGGTATGCGGCAGGAGGGCATCGCGTTGACCACGGGTACCACAGAATTTCTCGAGCGCTGGCAGCGCGCCGACGACGCCATTGCATTCATCGAACCGCGCATCTATGACGATTTGGTTGCAGCTGGCATGCCTGGCCGTGTGCTGGCTAACGACTTACAGAGTGTCGCGGTGAGCCGCCGATGAAGTGGGCGGACTTTGGCTGGCTGTTTTTCGGCGTTGCACTGAACGCAGGCGCCCAGTTGGGTCTCAAGGCGGCGACGCACGCCACCGGCCCGATCGCCGGCACTGCGCGCGGCATCTGGCAATCGGGCCAGGCGATCGCAGCGGCGCCAGTATTCTGGCTGGCGCTGGGCGCATACGGTCTGTCGGTCATTGTCTGGCTCGTCGGTCTGTCACGCGTGCCAGTCAGCCAGGCCTATCCCATTCTGTCGCTCGGCTACGTGCTCACCGCCCTGCTTGCCTGGCCTTTGCTCGGCGAAACCGTGTCTGCGCAACGATTCGCCGGTATTTTCGTCATCATTGCCGGCGTGTGGCTCGTCACACGGTCCTGATCCGCCCACTCGAAAGTCAGCCATGAGCTTAGATCGACTGCCCTTTACGCGTCCAACGATCGACGAGTCGACCATCGCCGGCGTTGTGGATGTACTACGTTCCGGCTGGCTCGCCAGCGGCCCGCGGGTGCAAGCCTTCGAAACAGCACTATCGAACTATCTGGGTGGTCGCCCGGTGCGCACCATGACCTCGGCCACGGCGGCGCTCGAAATCGCGCTGTTCGTCGCCAGGATCGGCCCCGGCGATGAAGTAATCACGACTCCGATGAGCTGGTGCGCCACCGCCAATGTCATCGTACGGCTCGGCGCCAAACCGGTGTTCGTCGACATCGATCTGGACTCACGCAATCTGCTGCTCGATCAAGTAGAAGCCGCGATCACGGCGCGCACACGCGCCATATTGCCCGTGCATTTCTCAGGCCTGCCCGTGCATATGGATCGTTTGTACGCCATCGCGCAACGCCATGGCTTGCGCGTCATTGAAGACGCGGCACACGCCATCGGCTCGGCTTGGGGTGGGCGCCAAATTGGCAGTTTCGGCGATCTAGTCTGCTTCAGTTTTCACCCCAACAAGAACATGACGACTGGCGAGGGCGGCGCAATCGTGGCCAGTTCCCCCGAGGAACTGCGTCTGATCGAAGCGTACCGCTTCAACGGCGTCGTCAAACCGGCGCCTGGTGAACTCGACGTACTGTTCCCGGGCATGAAGGCCAATATGTCGGATATCCAGGCGAGCATCGGGCTCAGTCAGCTCGCACGGCTGGAGGAATTCAACACGCGACGGCGGGAGCTCGTCGCACGCTACTATCAACTCTGGGATCATTCGTGCCCGCTGCGCCTGCCGGCACGAGGCGATGCGGGCCACAGCTGGCATATGTTCGCGCCCTTGTTACCGTTAGAGTCCGTTGGCATGACACGCAGTGACTTCATTCGAAAGATGGACGAGCGTGGCATTGCGGTCGGCATTCACTATCCAGCGATCCACTTGCTGAGCGCCTACCGCGAATTGGGCGGGCACGTCGGACAGTTCCCTAACGCCGAGCGCGTGGGTCGCGAGACCCTGACCTTGCCGCTGTTTCCAACCATGCGCGAAACAGACGTGGACCGGGTGGTCGACGCGGTCAATGACATTCTAAGGCGTTAGAGACCGATGTCGCCCGAGATCTCCATCGTCATCCCCGTCTACAACGAAGAAGCTGGGCTACCACTGCTGTTCGCGCGACTGTATCCGGCACTCGATGCATTGCAGCGCAGCTATGAAGTGATCTTCGTCGACGACGGCAGCCGCGATCGCTCGATCGAGCTGCTGCGCGAGACCGTGGAGCAACATCCAACCAACGCCAGGGCAATGATCCTGGCTCACAACGTGGGCCAACACCTGGCCATCCTGGCTGCGTTCGAGCGCGCGCGTGGCACATACGTGATTACGCTGGATGCGGACCTGCAGAATCCGCCCGAAGAGATCGGCGCCGTGGTGCGCGCGCTCGATGAGGGCGCCGACTATGTAGGCACGATTCGGACCATTCGCGAGGATGTCTGGTGGCGCCGGACCGCGTCCCGCTGGGTCAATCGCGTCCGCGAGCGTACGACCAAAATTCGCATAACAGACCAGGGTTGCATGCTGCGCGGCTATGACCGGCGGATCGTCGAAGCAGTCAATCACTGCGGCGAAGTCACGCCGTTCGTGCCGGCACTGGCTTATACGTTCGCGCGGCGTCCGGTAGAAATCCCGGTGAAACACGCGGAGCGCGCGGCGGGCGAATCGAAGTACTCGATGTTCCAGCTCATGCGTCTCAATTTCGATCTGATGACTGGCTATTCGCTGCTGCCGCTGCAAATCTTCTCGGTCTCGGGGATTCTGATCGCGTTCCTGTCGCTGCTGTTCGTTGTTTACCTCGCGGTCCGCCGGCTGCTCGTTGGACCGGAGGCGGCTGGTGTGTTCACGCTGTTCGGCATCGCGTTCTTTCTGCTCGGCTGCGTGCTCTTCGGGCTAGGCATCGTCGGCGAGTATGTCGGGCGCATCTTCGAGCAGGTGCGCAGTCGCCCACGCTACGTCGTTGCGGAGTTCCTGGGCGATCAGCGCAGTGTCCCCAGGGGCGATCGTGCCGCCACACGAGTAGCGCCTTGAAGCCGACAGCGGTGGTATTCGCCTATAGCGAGGTCGGCGTGCGGTGCCTGGAAGTGTTGCTGGCCGCGCAGGTCGATGTGTCACTGGTCGTCACTCACGACGACGATCCCAACGAGACGCGCTGGTTCGCGAGCGTCGCGGAGCTGGCGGAGAAGTATCGACTGGCCTGTATTGCGCCTGCATCCGTGGCCGACGCAGCACTGCAACAACGAGTCGCCGAGCTCGCGCCGGATTTCATCTTTTCTTTCTACTACCGATTCCTGCTCGGCGACGCGCTGCTCGAGTGCGCCAGGCGTGGCGCACTCAATATCCACGGCTCGCTGCTGCCCAAATTTCGTGGCCGCGCGCCGGTGAACTGGGCAATACTCCGCGGCGCCACGGAGACCGGCGCCACCCTGCACTACATGGTGGCGCGCGCGGATGCCGGCAATATCGTCGATCAACAGGCCGTGCCGATCGGCGAAGACGACGATGCGCTGACAGTTTTTCGACGCGTCAGTGCGGCTGCGGAAACCATTCTTGCGCGCAGCCTCTCGAGGCTGATAGACGGTTCGGCACCATCGATCCCGCAGCCGATCCTTCCCGGGGAGTACTTTGGTCGTCGGCGGCCCGAAGACGGCCGTATCGATTGGTCGCGGCCGGCGCGTGTGATCCATAACCTGGTGCGCGCAGTTGCACCGCCGTATCCAGGCGCATTCACGTTCGTGAACAGCGAGCGTTGGCAAATCAATCGAACCAAAGTGTTGGCCGAGAGGTGCGAGCCGGCTCCCAGGCTTGCGCGCCTGACCGGGGTGGGTGGGCTGTGCATAGCCGATTGTGTGGACGGTGGCCGCCTCCTGATCGTCGCTGCACAAGCCGATGGCGGTCCAATCGACCTGGTTCGACTCGCCGCGGAACTCGAGCGAGCGCCATTGCAGTTGTCACCCTGATGGATGGCTGTGCCAACACTCGCGCTGAAGGTTGACGTCGATACTTTGCGCGGCACGCGCGAGGGCGTGCCGCGCCTGGTCGAGCTGCTGCAGCGACTGCACGCCCAGGCAACGTTCTTGTTCAGCGTCGGGCCAGATCATACCGGCCGCGCGTTGCGTCGCGTATTCCGTCGTGGCTTCCTCAGCAAAGTGCGACGCACGTCGGTCGTCAGCAATTACGGACTGGGCACTTTGCTCTACGGCACGCTCCTGCCGGGCCCGCGTATCGGCGAACGTTGCGTGAGCCAGATGCGCGCAGTGTTGGCGGCCGGCTTCGAAGTGGGTCTGCATGCGCATGACCACGTCAAATGGCAGGACGGCGTCAGCCAGGCCTCGGCGGCGTGGACGCGCCGCGAACTCGAGTTAGCCTGCCGGGAGTATCGACAAATCTTCGCTTGCCGCCCGCTCATCCACGGGGCCGCCGGCTGGCAAGTGAATGCCCACGTCCCGTTGCTGGAGGCCGAGCTCGGCTTCGAGTTCGCCTCCGACACGCGCGGCCATGGCCCATTTCGACCCGCGGGCGGCGGTGTACCCCAATTGCCGACAACACTGCCGACGCTCGATGAACTGATCGGTCGCAATGATTTGACGAGCGACGATCCAGTCGAAACACTACTCGCCATGACGCAGAACCCGCCGCCACAAGGACACGTCTTCACGCTGCACGCTGAGATCGAAGGCGGGGCCTATGCGCTGCCGTTCGAACGACTCCTGCAAGGCTGGCGCGCCCAGGGCTACCACTTCGTCACTATGGGTGAGATGTTTCGAGCGCTCGACGGCGCCGCGCTACCGTGCAATGCCATCGTCCGCGGCGCAGTTCCGGGCCGTTCGGGCACACTCGCACTGCAGGCCATGGAATGATGCCGCGGCTGCTCTATTCGTATCTTTTCCGCAGCCTGCTGTTTTCTTGGCTGGGCATCGTGGCGGTCCTCTTGATCGTCCTCACGCTCGGACAAGTGCCGCAAGTGCTGGTGCGCGCTGCAGAGAACGAAATCGGCGCCGATATCATTGGCAGCGTCATCTGGTGGATGACATTGGCGAATGCGCCCGTGCTACTGCCCTTTGGCTTGATGCTCGCGGTGGTGCTGACGATGGGGCGGTTCGGCACCGACAGTGAACTGACCGCCATGCGTGCCGTCGGCTTTTCGCCCTGGAAACTATTGGTACCAGTGTTGATGCTGGCAGTGCCTGCGACCGCGCTGCAAGCCGCCATCGCACTGCATTACGCACCCGACGCACTGTGCAGCGCCATCAAGATTCGGGCGCAGGCCGCGCGCACCTTGGCGCTCGCACCAGTGCGGCCGGGCAAGTTCCAGCCATTCGGTCGCGACGGCACTCTGTTGGTGGACGACATCGCTGCCGACGGCGAACTGCAGGACATCTTTGCCACGGTCGGGGAGCGCGGCAAGGCGCAGGTCATGACCGCGGCGCGCGGTCGCATCGATGCCGATCTCGTCAATGACCGTTTGCAACTCACCTTGTTCGACGGCCGGCGCTACGAAGGCGTGCCGGGCGAAGGCAACTTTCGGGTGGTCGCGTTCGGCGAATATACCGGCTGGTTCCCGCTGCCGGTCGGCAAGAGCGAATGCACGCGTGCCGACACCCTAACCACTCAGCGGCTGCTGAATGCCAGTACGCCACTCGAGCGCGCGGAACTCGACGCACGCTTCGGCTTCGTCGCCATGATGATCGTGCTGGCGTTGCTCGCTGCACCGCTTGCCAAGATCCGGCCGCGCGAAGGACGCTATGCGCGCCTGCCGGCAGCACTTGGGCTGTCGCTGGTCTATCTGATGGCGAGCATAGGTCTGACTACCTTCTCCACTCGCCAGCCCGATTTTGGGCCTGCCCTGTATTGGAGTCTGCACGGCGTGATGTTCCTGTTCGCCCTCGTGATGCTGATCTACCAGCAGCGCGGCTCGCTGCTGCGCTCCTGAGAGCGAATCCCAAGCAACTACTCGACAGGCAACCGAATGCGCACCGATCCAGACATTGCGATGAGCAAAGTACCGGCGATCACGCTGGGCTTCTGGATCATCAAAGTACTCGCAACGACGCTCGGTGAGACTGGCGGGGATGCGGTGTCGATGTCGATGGATCTCGGTTACCTTGTGGGCACCGCAATCTTCCTGCTGGTGTTCATAGCCGCGGTCGCAGCACAGATCGCGGCCAACAGGTTTCACCCCTACCTATATTGGGCGACCATCATCGCGTCGACCACCGTCGGGACGACCTTGGCCGATTTCGCGGACCGGTCCCTCGGCATTGGCTATTTGGGCGGCTCCATCATTTTGCTGGCTCTGCTGGTTGCTACGCTGGTAGCGTGGCATCGGTCATTAGGCACGATCAGCGTTGGCTCGGTCCATACGCCAAGGGCTGAGGCGTACTATTGGCTCACCATCATGTTCTCGCAAACGCTCGGAACGGCATTGGGCGATTGGACCGCGGATAGCGCCGGTCTGGGCTATACCGGTGCGGCTCTCATTTTCAGCGGCATGCTCGGCATCGTCGTTCTTGGATATTACGCAACCTCGATATCCAGAACCGCCCTGTTCTGGGCTGCGTTCGTTTTAACGAGACCATTGGGTGCAGTAGTCGGCGATTATCTGGACAAGCCAGTGGCGCAGGGTGGTCTCGAATTCAGTCGTTACACAGCAACCAGCATTCTACTGGCAGCCATTGTCGCCCTGGTTTTCGCACTCCCGCAGCGCGCCGCTGACAGATCGCATTGATAGGGCTTTTCTTGCCAGGCTGCGCGGCCGAGCACGATCTCGGGTCCCAATCAACCGGGATGCAACTCGGGCGCCGGTCGATCGAGCGCCAAGAACTCCGAACGCCCCGTTGTCTTTGCACTAGCGGGTGCAGCTAGCGCACGAGGCCCAAAGGCAGGGTTCGCCAGCGCACCGCCGGCGAGCAGAGTCGTTATTGCAGTACGACGTTTCATTGGCGGGTGCTAACAGGCTGGGCGAGGCTACTGAGCACGAAGGCCGCGAGCTGATCATTGAACCGCGCGGGCTCCTCCAGAAAGGGTGAATGACCGGAATCAGCGAACACGACCCGTCGCGCGTCGGCGACCTGTGCGACGAGCGCGCGGCCCAGGCCATCCGGTGCACTCGGGTCCTTGCCACCGACGAGTAACAGTAGTGGCACCCGAATGTCGGGAATGACACCCACGTTGTCCAGCGGGCGGGTGAACATCGAACGCCGCGCATAGGGCGGCAGCATCAGGGCAATGACTGTCGCTCGCTCGTACCAAGCCTCCGGCATTTGCCGCGCGGTGAGTAGTTTCGCAGTGAAGCGCGCGGCGGCGATGTTCTCCGTGAGATCAGCACTGAGTTGCCGCTCTCTGTTGCGCTGGAATGCGGCGGCCAATTGCGGCTCAGGCGCTGGCGGAGGTGGCGTCAGACCTCCATAAGCACCTGTTAGAACGACACCGGCAAGCCCATTGGTGCCGTAGTGACGGACATAGTCCACCACCACGAGCGTGCCGTACGACCAGCCTACCAACACTGGCCGCGATGCGCCGGTCGCCTGAATCACATGCTGCACGTCATCCGCCCAGACGCGCGACTCAGTGTACGCCTCGGGCGCCCAAGGCTTACCCGAATTGCCATGGCCTCGCAGATCGAAAGCTATCAGGTAGAACTGCTCGGCGAGCTTCGAGTCGAGTTGCTCCTCGAAGCTCAGGTGACTTTGCCCAATGCCGTGCACGAAGACGATGGCGGGCTTGGTCCGCTCGCCGACGGTAACTACGTTCAGCGGCACGCCTCCGGCGCCCGGCACGACTTGATAGTTGCGCTCGGCGCCCTGCGCCGCGAAACCGACAACCAGAAGAAACGGCAGGAAGATCAATCGCATGGTGCAATCCTCGTTAGCCAGGAGCCTACCGCGTCGGTCGGTTGCGAACAACCTGCGTTGGAGCGGACTGCTCGGCCCAATGCATGCATTCGGCGTGCACTGTGATACAAATGTTGTATTGTTGACCCATGGGCGATTGGATGAAACTAGCTTCGACCTTTCGCTCGGGGAGCCCGAATATGTTGTTAGTGCCGACACCGCTGCCCGTGTTTCCCGCCCACACGTCCGATTGTGCCTTTGACGGCCACAATACGGCTTGTGCACGCTGAAGGAGCTGCGTACATGTCGGTCGATCGTCGTCAATTGATCGCGGGGGCCGTCGCCGGGATCCTCTCCGTAGGCGCGGCCCGCGCCGCGACAGTCGCGGCGAAGGCGAGCGCGGCCGCCCAAATCGATCCAACGACGATGTTCCGCAAGCTGCGCTTTCGCACCGACGACGGCCTGCTTTTCTGGTGGCTGCAAGGGCCAAAGATCGGGCAGATCGGTGCGACGCTGACGCCTCTCTACACCAATAGCGTCGGCACGATCCAACGGATCCGTCATCGCGAGGACGGCGGCTTCGATCTCACCTCGCTCGAGATGGTGCTGAACCTCGATCTGGAGACCGGCGAGCCGCTCGAGTCCTGGCGCAACCCCTACACGGGCGAGACGCTGCCGGTGCGATTCAAGCCACTCGGGCCGTCGGTCGCACAATTCCGTGCCGACAACTCCCGCGTCCTGCCCACCGAAATCGGCGGCGCGCGGATGGAATCGAGCACCATTGCGCACCCCCCCATTGTCGTCGCTGACGATGTTTTCCAGCGCGACGAGTCGGTTGCCCGCGTGTTCACACCCGGTCGCAAGACGCCATTTGAAGTCAACGATATCGCGGTCTACCACGGCAGCCTCGCCAACCTCACAGATACCGCAGTGACTTCCGCCGAAGCTGTCGTGTTCTTTGCCGAGGTCACCGGCTGGCAGCGTTGGATGAACATGGGAGACCGGCCCGGCAATCTCACATCGCGCCTCACCGGCCGCAAGGTGCACCGCTATGAGGATCTCCCCGCGACTTGGCGAGCGCAGCTCGCAAGAGTCGCGCCGCAACTGGCCGCCGATCCGATCGGTGCGCTCGATCGTACCGAAGCCAGGTTCGACCGTTGACCCAGCCGCGGGTGCGGATGACAGCAGCACCGTTTCTGGCTGCGGTCTGGTGCGCCGTCCTGGCCGCCCCGGCCTCGACTGAACCGTTGCGTGACTGCGAAGAATGCCCGGCGCTCGTATCGATCCCCGCAGGCGACTTCACGATGGGCGCCGAGCTCGCTGAATCGAAGCGCCTTGGCCTGCCCGACTACTGGGCAACCCGCGAACAACCCACGCATCGAGTCGTGATCCAGCGCGGGTTCAGCATCGGGCAGTACGAAATTACACGTGCCGAGTTCGCCGCTTTCGCCACTGAGACTGGCTACTCACCTGAACAGGGATGCTGGCAGTTCGTTGGAACCGAATGGCTGTTCGACGCCAGCCGCAGCTGGCGCGACCCGAAGATCGACACCAGTGACGACCACCCTGTCACATGCATCAACTGGCACGACGCCAACGCATACGCCTTGTGGCTAACCAGAAAGACGGGCTACAACTATCGGCTGCCCAGTGAAGCGGAGTGGGAGTACGTCGCCCGCGCGGGCACTCGTACGGCTTATTGGTTCGGCGATTCGGCCGACGAGATCTGTCGCTACGTCAACCTCGGTGACCTGACAACCCAGGATGCATTCGGCTGGGATAAAACGGAAATCAAGTACGCCAAGATGGACAACTGGAAGGGCCAGCCCTGTCGCGATGGCTATCCGACCATGGCACCGGTGCAGAAGACGGTCGCCAATCCGTTTGGCGTGCACGGACTACTAGGCAATGCGAACGAATGGGTGGCTGATTGCTGGAACGACGACCACACGACGGCACCGGCAACGCAGGAGGCGCGTCTCGGCGGCAGCGACTGTGGGTTGCGCGTGATGCGCGGACAAGGCTGGACCGCGATTGCCGCGAGCACGCGGTCCGCGTTTCGATTGAAGATGGCGGCGACCGACCGACGATTCACCTTCGGCTTCCGCGTGCTACGCGAGCTCGCGGATTGAGCCAGTCGGAGCGCAGCCTACCTTCTTGTCACTTGGGCTCTGAAGCCAGCGCGCCTCGCGGATCGTCCAGCACATCAGGGTGACGGCGGCGCGTCATGGCAAGGAACTCCGGTGGACACTCGGACCAGCTCGCCGCTTTGGCGCCGTAACCGCTGTCGAGCGTGTGCCCACGGATGTCTGCCATCTGCATCCACGGCCGCCAACTGGTCAACGCAGTGTACGAGTAGTCGGCAGGCACTGACACGCTGGACTTGCGGGCCAGGTCTGCTGCGCGCGCCTGCCAGAGCATCCACTCGCGATAGTAGATTGTCGCCGGTGCTGAGCGGTCGGGATGAACGCGGCCATACTCGTTAGCACGTACGACGACTTGCTCGCCGGTTGCGGTCGCCGGTTCCAGCGAGCGAATCAAGTGCACGGAAGATCGAGGCACGAACTGAGCGGCACCGCTACCGCCCTGCGGCGGATCGAACTCCTCCCATTCGTCGAGCGCAACGGCGAATCGTGCCCTCACAGGTCCGAAGCGGTACGCCGGCACAGGCACGGTGCGGCCGCTGCCCGGCATCGTGACGGTGTCGAGCAGCTCACCGGACAGCGGATCCGTGTAATGCGCCACCTCCAGCACCGTCGCCTCGTAGACGTCATCCGCGACGCGCTCGAAACGCTGCACGGCCCCCGCAAGCACGCCACAAAGCGGTGTGACATCACCGTCTATGACGGTCGAGCGTTGCGAGCGCAGCCAACCGTAGGTGAGTGCGCCGTCCGTGCGGCCACGCATCCGCACGAAGGCCTCGAGCAGCGCCGGCCCGCGCAGCGCGTTAGCGACGGCGGCTGCGCGCGCAGTGGCGAAGGGCTGCGCCCATGCGGAATCTCGTGCAGCACCGATCGCCAGCAACCCGGCGCTGCCTGCCAGCACTTCACGTCGGTTCATGAGCCTGCCTGGACCGCAATACTTAAGCCCGCAAGCCTGATCTCTATCTTGTTCAACAGCGCATCTCCTGCAGGGACTCGTGCATTCTGCTCCGCCGCCAACACTGCCTCATGCATTGTTGCTATGGTGTTGGAATCTCAACGCATTGGACCCCCGTGGGCGCCTGGCGAGCCAATCGACCATACCTCTCGCTGTCGCCGTCACGATGCAGCCTGCGCATGGGGTAGCTTGCAATACTAATGACGGGCCCCGGCAATCAAGTGACAATGGCAATATGATCGATTCGACCCGCCGTCTGCTGCTGACACATGCGCCGCTGGCTGCGGGGTGGGCTGCCTTCGGCACGCCGACGGACGCCGCTATCAGGCACTCGTCCGTCCGGCCACTCGACGACGGCTTCATCGACTTCGCAGACGCGCGCGAAAAATTTCGGGCCCTGTTCCGCTTCGAGCGCGACCTGCGCGACGAAGCCACGGCACTCAGCACTTACCAGTTTCTGGTCTACGCGTTGCCACAAGACGAGCGACCACTGCCCATCGTTCGATTCGAAGGCATGGAGTTTTCCTATTTCCGCAGGGTCGGCGACCTCACCTGGCGCATCCACGCTCACAATCTGAGCTACCCGCGCGATATTGAGACCGGTCGCTATACCGCAAGCGTCCGCAACCCGTTTACTGGCGCAACGCTCGCGGTGCAGCCGATGCGGCTGCTGAACGATCCCGGCGTGCTGCAGTCGCCGCGCGGCTATCTGCCGCTCGATGCCAATGCCATCCGCTGGCTCGACACCTACCTGGTCATGCGCGTCGAAGGCGAGCTGGTGAAGTCCGAGCACATTCGACCGACGCCAGATGGCTGGCCGAAGATGTTCATCGAAAGCTCGGTGAGCAGCGTTGCCAAGCGTGATTTCGACGATCCCAAGGTCACTTCACTGCAATATCAAACGTCGGGCTTCTATGTCTTTCCGTTTCCTGAGTGGATGCGGATGGGCGAAACGCGTGGCCACATGTTGGGTGCCTGGAGCGGTCGCAAGATTCGCGAACCCGGCAACTTGCCACGGGAATTCCTGGCGCGGGCACGCGTGGAAGACGCGGAGCTGCTCGAACCGAGATGGGGCGAGCTGGCGCGTCCAGTTCCAAGCGCCCTGCAGGACGCGCTCAACGGTTGAAGCGCCGGCCTGTTCACGACACACGAGTTGTGATTGGCGAAGATCTGCGGCCAGTTCGCGAAAATGCCCTTGGCGCCGCATTGCAGGAAGCGAGAACATCGCACCATGTCCATTACGTCCCGACTGTCGCGCAGGCACGCGCTGACTGGCTTTGGTTTGCTCACCTTGGGTACGCCGGCTCTGGCTCACTTAGCGCGGGCCAGCGTACCGGCCGTGCCCCGCACGCCGAACGACTCCACTTTGCTCGACGTGTTCGTTCGAATGCGTTCGTCGCCTGACGGCGCGACCGTCCGCTGGATCTATTCGGGCGTGCTGGTCGGCAAGCTCGAGGGCGAAGTCGCTGTGCCACTCACGCGCATCGAGGGCATGAGTCGCACTCGGGCGATCGCGCGCAGCGACGGCGCCTGGGACTGGCACCTCGACGAAGCAGGCTACTACTGCGACCTGGCATCCGGCCAGGTCCTCGAGAAGTGGCTGAACCCGCTCACCGGCCATCAAGTTGCACCAGTGCACTACCGTTCGGCGCAACGTTTGATATTCCGGGACGACGCAGTACTGCCAGCGGCCGAGATGCCACCCGGCGCGAAGTTCCGCGGCGAAATCACGCAACTCGCCAGTATCGCGGGGATACTCGCGTTGACCGAGGATCTGTACGTCAGTATCGATGCACGCGCGGCGACTGACACCCAGCCTGCCCGCCCGCGCCGGTTGGCGGCGTCGTTGGCGACATTCACGACGACCTTGGCACAGCTCGCGCAACCGCGCGATCAGTGGGTCGACTGCCAGTTCACCTACACAACGCTGAACAGTTTCGTGGGTTGGCTGGGCATGTCAGACATGGCCGGCATCCAGAACATGCGACTGGTCGGTGTCAAGTGTCGCGTCGATGACGATGCGGCCGTGCCAACCTGGCTGCGAGAGCGCCTGACAAAAGAACACCCGGATCTGTTGAACCCTCTATGAAACCGGACTCGCTGCTCGACCGTCGATCTGTCATAGCTGGCTTTGGGCTGGCCGCACTGTTGGCTGCACCGCGCACTACGCATGCCGCGACAGTACCAGCTGGGTTGAAATCCGGAGCGATCGATCTCACAACGCCTGCCGGTAACGTACTGGCGCTCGCAAAAATCACGGCAACGCTGGAACCCGACAGTCACACCCACGGTTGGTACAGCGGCGTACTGATGGGCGTCGTGCCTGGTGAAGCCGTGCGCGAACTCGTCGGCATTATTGGCATGAGCACACAGCGCTTGCGGCCGGTGCCGGAACAAGGCGGCTACCAACTCCTGCAAAAAGAGTGCGGCTTTTTTGCCGATCTCGGATCCGGTCGCATCCTGGAACGATGGACCAACCCGTACCTCAATGAGGAGGTTGAGCCTTTCCACATCGCGAACCCCGCGGTGAACCGCTGGATTCTGCCAGTCGTTCGCGAAGAGCGATTCTACGATCGCGCCGACGGCTCGACGCCGGCGCCGCGGCCTTTCGTACTGCCGTGGCAAAGGGCTGGTGACCGTCTGATGCTGGAGCAGCGCTCGCATTTCTGGGCCCAGAATCCGCTCGACCCCGCCATCTGGAAGCGCGAGAGCAGTGGCGTACGGATTCAGGTCTCGGACATGCTGAGCTACAGCGCGAGTTGGGCCGACGTGGCAGACCCGAGCAAGAACCACGTCAACCACGCTGGGCATTGGGTGCACGTGCGCCCCTGGCAACCGTGGATGCTGATGGGCGCGCATCCAGGCCACTGTCTTTACAGCGCGATGACTGGCAGCGCAGCAACGCTCACGGAAGTGCCGGCACACATCGCCGAGGTTGTTAGCGCCAGGCTACCGGAATTTCTCGTGCCACCGCAGGAAGTACAGCGCAGTGAACCGAGCATGGTTCGGTTCAAGCGGGAGCGGAAGCCTGCCGTAAGCGCAACAGCGCCACCCGATTCGGCAGACTGACGCGCAGCCGCTCACCAGTGATCAGCACGACATGGGTTTTTCGACCGCGATCCTCGACAGCCTGGATACCGTCGATGCTCACCCAAGCGGATCGGTGGATCTGGATACCGCGCAATGTTCTCAATTCTTCCAGCGCATCACCAAAGCGGTAGTAAACAAGTTCCTTGCCCCGTCGGCTGTGCACGTGAATGTAGTGGTCTTCGGCCTCGACGGCGACCAACTCGGACACATTCAAACCTGCCAAACGATCGAGTCGTTGAAGGAACCTCGGCTTAGGTGCGGACGCAGCGTCGGTCGAGAGTTCGGCGGTCGCGAGCGAATCGTCGGCGCTGTCTTCGCTGGTCTCGCCCGCTAGCGCCGTCGCGAGCCGGCTCAGGCGCGGCAACCCGTAGAATCGCTCGAGAAAATAGTTGCCGAGCAGCCAGAATGGCAGCCCGGGCAGCGCCGCGATAAACAACGCGCGCAGATAGGCGAGGTCCGTCAAGTCTCGTTCAATCAGGAAATAGGCCCGCACGACCGGCGTGACGTCGACCAATCCAACTTGAAGAAAACCAGCCAGCAGCCACGGACAGTACAGACTGGACGCTGCGACATTGAGCAGAAACCCGGACACAATCAACAGCCATGGCCACGGTTGCCAGCCCCGCAGTGACCAGCCTACGAAGCGAGAAAACAGATCGGACAACCACCAAGAGGTCATGCACACAAGCGCCCAAATCAGAACAGACGCGGGCCGTGTCATCTCAGCACCTATGCCAGCACTGTTCAGTCCTAACGGCAACGCCAGCATCAGCGGCGGAATCAGATAGAAGCTGAACCACGCCGCAGAACCGATCGTCGGAACGCCCAATATCCTCCTGGCGGGTCGCGAAACCGCCAACGTATCAGGTATGGTCACCTTGCACTCCTGGCAACAGAAAACATGGGAGAAAAAGTAGGTGGCCACGCTCTTGTTGTCAATTGGGCGTCGTTTCGCGTAGCGCGAACTCCGATTCACGTAATAAGCGCACTGGCACACGAAAGCAGGCCGAAGGCGTTTTGGGCCGCCGATAGGCTACAGACACGCGGTAACACGCGATTCGGGCAGCCATGCGCTCGAGGTGCTGCACCATACAGATGTTGTATTGGCAGCGCGCTAACTGCTGGGTGTAGCCTAGCAACTGACTGTTACTTATACGAATTTTTGATCTGGGGAGTTGCGAATGATCATTAAAACTGTGGCGATCGGCGTCGTGGGCCTTCTGCTCACGACGATCGCGTTGCCTTCGTCAGCACAGACGTCCGGCGGTACGGCGATGCTGGAAGAGGTCGTCGTCACAGCGCGCAAGCGGGTTGAATCGATTCAGGACGCGCCGCTGACGATTCAGGCGTTTACCAGCACCCAGATCGAGGAGCGCGGCGTCCAGTCGATCGCGGACCTCGCCAAGTTTGCACCGGGCCTGACGTTCAATGCGGGCTCCTCCAGAGCAGCGAGCGACTTCTCGATACGCGGTATGACACAGATTTCCGCCGTCGGCGACAACCGCAAGGACCTCGTTACCGTATTCATCGACGGTGTGCCGTACATCGGCAACCCGGCTGGCATCGGCAGCGAGGATCTCGCGCGCGTCGAGGTGATCAAAGGCCCGCAGTCGGCGCTGTTCGGCAAGGCCACGTTCGGCGGTGCGATCAGTCTGATTACCACCACACCGGGCGATGAGTTCAAGGGCCGGGTCAGCGCCACCGCAGGGACGTATGGAGACTACCGCCTTGAAGGAGCGATTGAAGGACCGCTGGTCGCCGAACGCTTGTCAGGACGGCTCGTGGTCGACGGCCGTCGCTTCGATGGTTTCTACCGCAACGCATTCGGCGGTCGCCTTGGCGAGACGGACGAGCGCTACATCGCCGGGACGCTGAACTTTACGCCGACGGATGACATCTCGATCCGGCTGCGCTATAGCAATCGCAACGACGAGTACGGGCCTGCAGCGACCACCCTCATCGCCCGATCGAACGAACACAATTGTGGTCCGTTTCCCGGCTTCCAGCCGCGCCCGCTCGCCGGTCTGCCGGTCGGCTTCACGCTGGAGCAGTCGCGCCGTATGTTCTGCGGCGAGCTGCAGGCACCAAGTGGCCCGGTCGGCATCAACACGACCACTCCGGCCGCGACGGTAGCTGCTGGCCTGTTGCCGTTCACCGAGCACAAGACCGAACTCGAACATGAGCTCGGCGCGTTGACGGCGGACTGGAGCTTTGGCGGCGGCTATACGTTGACCGCGATCGCCAGCACTCAGGATCAACTGGTCGAGGGCCTGCGGGACTTTGAGATAGCGCCCGAGGATCGCTATCAGTTCTTCTATGTAAACGACCAGTCACAGGACACTTACGAACTGCGCGTCACTTCGCCGGCGGAGCAGCGCCTGTCGTGGATGCTCGGTATCGCGCGCCTGGAAAACACGTTCGAGGTCGTTGGCGGATTCATCAACGGCGCGCTGTTCGGCGCTGGCGCCGGCGGTCCGTCTGCCGCGGCACTCAATCCCATTCGCAGCTCCTCGAAGACCGACTCCATCTTTGCCAGCGTGGGCTTCAACTTCACCGACGCATTCAATGTCAGCCTGGAGGCGCGGCGCCAGAAAGACACGCAGGTCAGCGGCGTCGGCTCGCCGACGGAATTTGCAGTCGAGACAACTGCGACCCTGCCCCGTGTGCTCGCCAAGTACGCGTTGAACGACGAGACGAACCTCTTCGTGAATTACGCCAAAGGCAACCAGCCAACACAGGGCTACGCGACTTTCTTCCAGTTGACACCCGCGCAGCAGACGATCGCGCTGGCGAACGGCGTCACGCCGCTTGCGCCCGAAGCGGAGGTCGAAAACTATGAGTTCGGCATCAAGCATCGTGCCGCCGACGGCCGCTGGTACGTCAATGCATCGCTGTACTACCTGGAGTGGGTAGGACGTCAGGGCCTGCGCACGATACAGGTCGACCTCAACGGCGACGGCATCATCCAGCCAGGCTCCGCCCCGGCTGGCGAAACCTTCAACGTCGTGCCATTCGCCGCCGGCGACAGTAATACCAAGGGCATCGAGATCGACGGCGCGTATCGGCTCGGCGAGCGCTGGACGCTGGGCGGCAGTGCTGCCTACGCCGACACCAAGATCACCAAGGCGCTCAACGAGTCCATTCCGCTGCGCTTCTTCGGTCGCACCGACTCGGCGGGCTTCAAGTTCCCACTGGTTCCAGAACTCAGTGCGGCGGCCTATGGCCAGTATGAGGCGCCGCTGACAGGTGATCGCAGCTGGTTCGTGCGTAACGACTGGACCTACATCGGCAAGCGTTACGACAATATCGTGAACCTCGCGTATGTGCCGGCACAGATCCGTGCCAATTTGCGCGGCGGGCTGCGCGCTGAGTCATGGGAAGTCACCGCATTCGTCGACAACCTGTTCGACGACGACACGCTGGAAGCCTCGCGCTACCAGAGTGACAGCGCGACTGATCCGTTCTTCTTCCAGCTTGCCGCATCCGAAGCCGTACTGCCTAACAAGCGGCACTTCGGTGTGACGGCCACGTTCAGGTTCTGAGGCACAGAGGGCTCGTGTGGATCGAGCGTCGCGCAACCGGGTAGCCATGCTGCGTCGCAGCGTGGCTCTTGGATGCGGCGCAGCGCTGTGGTGGGTGGCACAAACCGCCCTCGCCAGCTCGATCGCGGAGACAGCGCTCGTCCATCATGAAGTGCTCTCGATCGATGGGGTACCGCTGAACGTCGTCGAAAGCGGCAACCCCAACGGTGAACCGTTGCTGCTACTGCATGGATTCTCGCAAAGCTACCTGAGTTGGCTCGGACAACTGGGCGATCCGACACTGCAGGCTCGATTCCGTATCGTGGCGATGGATCTGCGCGGTCACGGAGGTTCCGGAAAGCCCTGGGCCAGCGTGTTCTATGCAGGCCACAAGGTGTGGGCGGATGATATCCACGCTGTCATCCAGCAGCTCGAGCTCGAACGTCCCTGGATTGTCGGCTGGTCGTTCGGCGGCTACGTCGCAATGGACTTCGTGCGGGAGTATGGCGAAGCCGCAACGCGCGGCGTCTTGCTGGTTGGCAGCCATGGCGGGCTGCTGCCCCGCCCGGCGGGCGAACCGGCAGCGTTGGTCGGTGATCTGCAAAAGAGCATCGATGCTTCGTTGCAGTTCATGAACTTCATGGCTGCGAAACCACTATCAGACGAGGTCATCGCGCGCGGCCGCTACGCCTACGTGATGATGCCTGACTACGCTCGTCGCGCCATGAAGGCAAAGCGGCTCGACAACACGGACCTCATCGACAAACTCAACCTGCCAATGCGGTTCATATTGGGCTCAGCAGACCAAAGCGTGCCGGTCGCACAAGTTCGCGCGCGTGTGGCCAGCAAGCCTTCGATAGATCTGCGTGTCTACGAAGGCGTGGGTCACTCAGCGTTCATCGAAGCACCAGACAGATTCAACCAGGACCTGATCCAGTTCACCGAGCGCGAGTGATGCGAGCGCCGCGGATCCGAGTCGCCTGCGAAACGTGCTAACGCTGATAGCTAGGCAGCGCCACGGCAGTGGCGCCGATGAATCTTGCCTTCCCGGCATGCAGATCGAGATAGGGGTAGAAATCTGAGTTGGCCGGGGCTTCGAAAGGCTGCAGCAGCGCCTGAATCGAGCGTCTGTCGCCAACGTAGCGGCGCTCAAGTTCCTGCACAGAGCCAATCCCTACTCGGGCAAGACTGGTCGCCATGTCGCCCACTAACAAGCGAGCCAGATCCGGTGATCCTAGATTACCCCCGCGACGTGCCAGGATGAGAATGTTCACGTCGTCTGCATGGTAGACAACGAAGTCCTCGAAATGAGTCGCCAAAGCTCCCAACACGGACGACACCAGCTCATCGTCGAATTCGTACAACTGCAGCCACTGAACCAACAAACCATCGTCGCTGAGGTAGTTCGCGATGCTGCCGTAGAATTCTTTGGAAAACAGGCTCGAGACGCCACTGACCCACGGATTCGACGGTTCGGCAACGATGATGTCGTAGCTCAGATTGTGCAGTGCGAAAAATGTTCGCGCATCTGCGCTATGTATTCGACTACGCGGGTCTTGATAGGCGCGTGCCACGTGCGCGCCAAAGCCGCGGGCGGCGAGCACCATCATCGGCTCGATTTCAATCGTGTCGACAATCGTGATCGCTGGATCGGCCAGCAGAGTATGCGCTGTTAGGCCGGAGCCGAAGCCTATGTTGGCAATGCGACGAGCATCCGGCTTGTAGGCGAGTGGCAGACTACCCGCCAGCACCATGGTAACCTCGTCCGGGCTTGGCGGACCGTCGGCGCGCATATTGATCGCGGCGTCAGGCTTGCCGTTGGTGGCGATCACCAGCCGATCATTGGCAAAGCGTGCAAGACTGATGGTCGCGGTCTTGCCGTCTCGATAGAACAGCACCTCGGCATCTCGCATGACATCAAGATCGCCACTGCGGTAGATACTGGAAATGAGCTGCCAGGTCGGTAATTCCACGGTGCTGAGCACCACACCAATAGCACCACAGCCGATGGCCGCAGAAGCTGCCAGCGTTCCAATGGAGAGACTTCGCCCCGCCCACGCCAACAATGCCACCCCCAACACGACATCGAGAACAGCGCCGAATCCGATCAAGTGCCGCAACCCCAGTTGCGGCAAACCAATGTGTACCGCGAACACGACGCCGACAATCGCTCCCAATGTGTTGGCAGCGTAGACGCGACCAATTGCCCGCTCGCCATTTCCGGCGCGGAGCATCACTATGGTGAACAGCGGCAACGTCATACCAGCGAGAAATGTCGTGGGCAGCATGACTGCGAGTGCAATCCCGTGGCTCGCTATGGTGAACAGAGCGAAGCCCTCGTCGGAGCGGGTCAGCGCACTCAACACCCATTCCATCCAGCCGAAGCTCTGCGCATAGATCGGGATCGTGAGGATCGCCGCGATGCCCATCGCGATCTGCGCGACCCCGGCGTACGTAGTGGGATCCTCGATGGAATCGATCCGCCGTCGGATCCAGAGACCGCCACAAGCAAGGCCCGTGATGAAGGCGGACAGCATCAGCTCGAACGAGTGCGTGGTACTGCCGAGCACCAGGCTCAGCATGCGTATCCAGCCGATCTCATAGATGAAGGACGCGCAGCCGGTCACGAACGCTGCGACCAGAAATCGCGTTGCCGTAGGCGACGACGCCAGCGAGCGCTCACTGCGAGCGGCCGCTGGCAAAGCGTTCTCGCGATACGCGAGCATGCCAATCAGCAGCGCGAGTGCGAGATTCAGCAGCCCTGCGATCCGCATCGTACCCGGGAGACCGACCAGGCCGATGAGCCAGAAGCCACTCGCCAGTATGCCGATCGCTGCGCCCGCGCTATTCGTGAAGTACAGCATGGCGAGAGTACTGCCGCTGTCGCGCGGATGCTGCCTGATGACGCCTGCACTCATGAGCGGAAACGTCATCCCGAGCAGCACGGCTTGCGGCAGGATCAGTATGGTCGCCACGGACCATTGCAGCGCACTACCCCATTGCGGGTTCGCGAGACCGGGCAACAAGGAGCCGAACACCGCATCCGTCACCCACTGGAATGTGCCGTGGAACGCCAACGCCAGCAGACCGACTACCCCCTCCACGGCGGCATAGATGAGCAAGGGCGTTCGCAGTCGCGCGCTGATACGCGACGCCAGCCATGCACCCCCGGCCATGCCACCCATGAAGATCGCCAGCACTAACGACTGTGCGTAGGCCGCATGTCCCAGGAAGAGCTTGAGGTAGTGCGACCAAATCGACTCGTAGATGAGACCCGAGAACCCCGAGACCACGAAGAGCGCGAAGAATATCCAGCGCGGTGTCGCCACGTTGGTGACGTTGGTACCGCGAACCAGCGGAAAGTCAGCCGCGACGCGCACGTAGCGTCATTCCTTCCAGTCGTCGTCGCGGCGATCGTCGTCATCCGTCGACTTCGCGCCGCTCTTGGAAGAGCCGCCTCCTGTCTTTGTCTTTGTGCCCGTCTTCGTTTTGGTGGCACCGCCACCGGTCTTGGTCTTGGCGGAACCATCACCAGCGTCCGCCGTCTTCGACGTCGGGCCCCCGGTCAACCCGGTGTCGGGCGTCTTGGACGTGGGGCCCGCACCGGTCATTTTGGACTTGGCACCTGCATCCGGTGCGTCTGGCGTCTTGCTCGCATTCGCCTGCTCGAGAATCTGCGGCGCGTTTTTCATCGTCTGCACACCGCTGCGCGGCAACAGTAGTCGTTTCGCGGGCAGCATGGCCTTCGCGGGTGGTGGCGGCGCTGCAGGTTGTGCAATGCTGGGTGTCATCTGTCTTCCGGGCGCCGCCGCCTCAGTTGCACCCGTCGCGCGTACGGGGACGACGCCTGGCGCCAATGCAACGGTCGAGTTCGAGCGGCTCGTCGGTACCGGGTGCGCGCGGGTCGGCTCGAAAGCCACAAATTGGCGGTCATCCTGCCGACTACCTACCCGCACAGCGATCGAATTGGCAATGTACGGCTCCGCGTCCTTGGCATGCAGGAACAGCGGGTTGTCGACACGACAAGCTATCGTGTGGCTACCCGGCACGTCGAACGTCCAAAGCCGGACTTGCTCGAAGTCGCTCCGATCGAGAGGCGAGGTTTGCACGCCGACGTTCTGATCGTCGATGTCGACGATCCCCGACACACGGCTGTTCGTTTCATCGCCGCGCGATCTGTAAGACTTGATCGAGTCGCGCGCAGTCGCGTCGCAGTTCTCCCAGGCCACGTCCTGCGTACTGCGGACGAAGCGGCACCGAATACGGAACTGGTCGCCAACCGCAAGCGCCGCTACCGGCGCTTCGATTTCCGGTGGCTGCGGCACGAGATACGTCACCTGAGTGGAACAGCCCGGTACGACTGACGGTACCGGCGCGCGTGTCAATGGCACCGCCTCGGTTCGCGCAGATTCCGCGACCGCGATTTGGAGTTCGGGTGTCGACTCAGGACGTGTCCTCGTACTCATTGGCGTTACGCTCGGACGCGCCGTAGCAGCAACGACAGGCTCGCTCGGGGGTGGGTTGAGTCCAACATTCGACTGCGTCATTGGACTCGTCGACACCAGATCCGGATTTCCCAGATCCAGGTAACAAGGGGCGTCGACGCCGTCGCGCTTGGGATCCTGTTTGCAGTAGGCAAGCGGTCCCGCTGCGGTCACTGCTGCCGTCAAGCTGCCTTTGCATTTCAGAACGAGTGGATCCGGAAGCGAGTAACAGAGCCGATCCGCTTGCACGACCGTGGTTGGGATCGCTTGGCCGTTAGGTCCGATCTCGAACTTTCCCGTACCGTTGAGCTCGTTCAGGATCGCGCGCGCATTGATCTTCGCCGCCTCGTATTCCGGCGTCGAGCGATAGCTGCACTTCGTTTTGTAGGTGGTGTACGCATACTCCGGGAGTCCGGCGAGCGCGTCACCCACCAGCGCCAGACAGGCCTGCACCTTCCACTCCCGCGTGCAATCGACCATCCACCCCTTTGCGGTACATCGCGCTGTTCCCAGGTCCTTGGCAATCTTTGCCGCCAGAATTTTCCCGGCTGACATTCCCTGTTGGTCGAGCCTGCAGTACCGAAACTCCTCCAAATTGGGGTCCATGCCAAGCCTGCCGAACATTTCTCGACACTGCCGATAAGCATCGTAAGACAGGCAGTCCACGAACAACTTGTTCGTATATAGCGGTGGCACCAATTTGCATGCACCCGGTGCCGAAGACCCCTTGAGAGAGCCCTTCATCGGCTTTATGAGCGGCTGCAGAAGCTGGTTCTCGAGCTCGGCCTTGGCAGCGGCCAACTGCGGATCGAACAGCTTGTACAGCAGGTATTCACAAGTCCAGCGGAGCGCATTCGGGTTGGGATCAATGGTCCAGTACGGCTTGGGGTTTGGCGGACTTGCGACCACCTTGTTCATGTCCGAGTAGCATCGGGTCTCGAGATCCTTGCGGAACTGCGGAGTCATCTCTTTCCAGGTGGCGACCGCTATGGCGTACTTGCGGGGCTCCAGGCTGCCTTTGAGATACGCGGGAATGAAGTCCACGATCGCCTTCTTGTAGGCGAGCGCTTCCTCTGTGAAGCGTTGATACATCGGTTTGCATACACTTTCCGCTTCGTCGTTGGAAAGCTGGTGGCTGTCGTAGTATTCCACGCAGTCGGACCATGCGTGCGGATGTGTCACGGTGATCGAGTAGTTTGGGCCGTCCTTGATCAGGCTGTTAGTTATGACCCAATGCAGGTCATACCGCCAGTATTGGCTGTAGCGCTTCTCCGGCTTCATGGGCGGATCCTGCTTGCCCATGAAGAGTCCCGCCAGCCCCTCGCCGAGGTCTGCCAGGAAGGAGCCGATATCCTCCGCGAGCTGCACCAGCTCTTTCGCGACCTGCAGCAGACCGCTACATACGATGGCCTTGACGTCTCCCGGCATGAGCTCACAGGCAATCGTCGGATCTGCCAGAGTCAGCAACTTCCACCAGTCACCCTCGAAGATCGCTGCATAGACCGCCGCGACCTTATCCTGCGCGATCTTGGCGATGCCCGAGCAGAAGAAGTCACGCAACGACCCGCCAGGGACCAACTGACACGCGAGCATGGCACCGCTCTTGCCGCCGAGCTCCAGCACCTTCAACCAGCGCTCGCCGCGCACCGCGTGCACCAGATCGACTATCAGTCGCACGTTGGAGTCGGTCGGCGGCAGCATTCCAACCGCCTCCTCGCGCACGTCGATGGCAGCACCGACACAGGTGGCGGCATTGCCACCGCCGATGAGACACTCGATCACTGGTTTGGACTTGGCCAGGTCCTTGTTCACCAAGCCAACCGAAACAGCCACACCGAGCACGTCATCGAGCGTGTCGGCGCACGCATTGCCAGGCAGCGTACCGAACAGAGCCAGCAGCAGAAACGCAGACGTTCTGATGCTGATGATCGCGCGCCGCCGCTTAGTAGCCTGCAGGCTCGGGAATATTTGCTTCATGGGACTTGCTCCTCAGGGCACGGTAGGCTGCGAACTATCCATGCCAAGCCGCGAGATCACGAGTTCACCGACTTGGCGCGCGGTTGCGAGTGGCTCGGTTGCTCTGTCTGGGTCGTATATCGTTACTAACAACGCACGCTTGCCGTCCACGCAGACGCCGAGCTGTTTTATGTTGCCTTTCCAGCGCGCTTCAGAACCGATTCCCGACACTGGATCGGCGCTCTTGAAACCGCCAACGCTGAAGAAGAGATCACAGCCAGTCGCGGCGACATCCTGGATGAACAGCTCGACATCGACGCGACCGATCTTGAGATCGGTCGGGCTGTACTCACACAAGCCCTGTGACTGCACGATGCCCGTCACGGGATTGGGCAACAAGGCACTCATCTCGGCATCACTCAGAACGCTGCAGGGGGCGGTCAGCCAGATTGGTGGCTGCGTCATGCCCGCATTGCTGGTTGTCTCGCCGCTTTTGGTCCGCGTGGCTGCCGGCGCATTCGATGCCGGGTCACCGCAGCCCGGACCGAGAACCGCGCCCAATATCAGACACAGCGCAAGTCGGTAGGCCCGCGCTGCATGTGTGTGACGTTTCGGTGACATGGTGACGACCTCTACTCGTACAGGCGGGACTGCGGCGCCTTAGGGGTTTTCGCAGGCGGCGATGTCATCGGGCGTCAGCCCGAGATCCTTGGCTGCACCGGCTATCTCTTCGGCTGAAGCGCCCGCGACGTATACGTCGCTGGCCTGGCGCGACAGATCGACGCCACCAAACCGGCCGGCCAGATTCCCCACCGCGCCCATGAGGCGGTTGAAGCCGCGCTTCTTCTGCTCGCGCGCCTCGCGTTCCTCGATCCTCTTCTGCAGACACGCCTCCTGTGCCGCGCGCAGTTCCGCCGGGTCGCGTGCAGCGACCGGCGCCGTCTCGGCCTGCTTGGCCTGGCTGACATAGGCGGCCAGGATGCCGGCGAGCTGCGGTGAAGCTTCGCCCGTCACCTCCAGACCGTATTCAGCCTGGAATTTGGAGATGGCGACCGACGTCTTGACCGACGGCTTGCCGTTCGCCTTGCCGGGGTCGTAGCCCAAGGCGGCGAGATCCTTCTGGATCATCTGCGTCAGCTCGTCCGCTGGCGCCGCGGTCGCTGTCAGACACAGGGCGATGACGATCGGCAGGACGAATCTATTCGTTCTCATGGGGTATCTCCTGACTGCTTGCGGTGCGCGCCTCAGCCTTGGCGAGCTCCTGCTGAATGATCAGCTCCGCCTCTTTCCAGGCGGCTGCCAGTTGCTGGCGTGTCGGCTGGCGGCTATTGAATGCGTTGTCCGATTCTGTGCCGCAGGCCGTAAGCAGCGTCATCGCCGTGACTACTAACACGCTGCTTCCCGTCCGCATTGTCGTGCGCCCACCCAGCGGCTCACTGTTTCGCCTGCAGTCGCTGGATGACCGCGCGCGCGACGTCCTGCTCGATCTGCGTCACTCTGGCCTCCCCTGCCGCATCGCTATTCATCCATAGCCACGCGCTGTAGTGCTTGTCCCAATACGCGACCAGGTGCATCGCGTCGTCATTGCGGTATTGATAAGCGAGGCTGCCGAGACCCGGCAGGTCTGCGCCAGATTCGATCGCGTCTGCCATGGCGACGCCGAATCCCGTGCCATCGTCCCTGGCCCGCTCCCGGTCAGCGTCAGCTTGCCTCGACACGCCGATCGGTTTGCCAGATCGAGTCAGTTGCAGCGTCAGTTGCCCGAAATTGGCCAGCGAGTAGCTGCACTGCGACATCGCGTATTTCCCTTGCTCGCTCTCAAGACCCACTAGCGTCTTCGTGACTCGTTCGCCGGTGATGCGCTCGACTTCGCTGCCGGGCAGCAGTTCGCACGCGTGGAGTGGGCCCGCCAGATCCACTGCCGCATTGCTGTCGGCGCTGCAGGCCGCGATACCGGTCACCATCAGCGCGATGGCAGCTGTTAAGACAGTATTCATGTCATTCGACCCTCAGCGCCGGGCGTGTGCGATCGCCCTCTATCCACCCAAACGTAGTTCAGGCAGGCCAGGGGCCAGAACAACAGCGCGTCGTCGCTCGGATCGGACGCACGGTCGGGCAGCGCGACCGACTGGCGGTGGCGAAACGCTCAGGCTGCGGTTGCTGCAAACGAGGTGGAAGATGACAATTCCCAGCGGGAACACTGCGGATCTGCGGCAATGACTGACGGGGACGCGGAACAACGCTGGCAACAAGTGGAACGGCTGTTCCATGCCGCGCTTGAGAGACGGCCCGATGAGCGCGCTGCGTTTCTCGACGCAGCCTGTGGTACTGATCCGCAACTCCATGCTGAAGTGGCCGCAATGCTAGTGGCAGACAGCGGCGCGGCCGGTGTGCTGGACCGACCGCTGGAGCCCGATGCGGATGCTGGCGCTCCATTGTCCGTCGGGCTTGCGGCAGGCCAGCTAGTCGGCGTCTGGCGCGTTCTGTCCGAACTCGGTCGCGGCGGCATGGGTGTCGTGTACCTCGCCGAGCGATTCGACGGCACCTACGAACAGCAAGTCGCTTTGAAGGTGATTCGTGGCGGGTTGTTCGCAGCACTCAATACTGCTCGCTTCCTGCGCGAGCGCCGCATACTCGGTCGCCTGCGACACCCGAACATTGCGCGACTGCTGGACGCGGGTTCGACGTCCGACGGACTTCCCTACCTCGTAATGGAACTCATCAGCGGTGAACCGATTACCGTCTGGGCAAACAAGCAGCAACTGGACACCGACGCGCGGCTCCGACTCATCCTCCAGGTGTGCGAAGCATTGCAACACGCGCATCGCAACCTGGTCGTGCATCGGGACTTGAAGCCCGGCAACATACTGGTGACCGACGAAGGCGATGTGAGACTGCTGGATTTCGGCGTTGCGCACCTGCTCGCCGGACCCGAGGAAGACGGTCAGGCCCTGACTCGCAGCGGCTACCTGCCGATGACGCCGGAATATGCGGCACCGGAGCAACTCGAGGGACACGGCATTACGACGGCGACGGACGTGTTCTCGCTCGGCACGATACTGTTCGAACTGCTGACGAACCGGCGCCCGCGGGAGCGCGTCGGCGACAGCCCAGCCGATCTGGTTCGAGCGCTGCAAACAGAGATCGCTGCACCGAGCAAGGCGCCGGGCCTGACCGACGCGCAACGCCGTCAGCTCCGTGGCGACCTCGACGCGATCGTGCAGCGCGCGACCGCCGCGGATCCCGAGCGGCGCTACGCGAGCATCGCCGACTTCGCCGATGACATCCGACGATTCCGCAAGCATCAGCCGATCGAAGCGCGGCCGGATACGTTTCGCTATCGCACTGGGAAGTACCTGCGCCGGCACCGCGTCGGTGCAGCCGCGTTGGCCGCCGTCGTGGCGGCAATCGCTATCGGCGGCGCCGCTACGGTTTGGCAAGCACGCGAGGCGACCGCGCAGGCGCACAAGGCGGAGGCCGTCAAGGACTTCGTCCTCGGTCTGTTCGAAGGCGCCGATCCATCCCGTGCCCTCGGCCAGGAACTGACTGCTCAGCGCCTGGTGGACGATGGCGCGGCACGCATCCAGACGGAGCTCATCGGCGAGCCCGAAGTGCGGGCCGAAATCCTGACCTTTCTCGCCGATATGTACGACCGCATGGACCAGGACGAGCGCGCAATCGAACTCATCGAGCAGGCGATCGCGGTGCAGGGCGATACAGCCGACTTGAAACATGCGCAGACCTTGTTAGTCAAAGGACGCATCTTGATCGGCAAGAGCGAAGACGCATCCGGTGTCGCCGCGCTCCAGCGGGCGATGCCCATTCTGCGTGCCAACAACGCGTTGCTCGACACTGCCGAAGCGATGGACGTGCTGTCGATTTCCAGCAACCGCAATGGTGATGTCGCCGGCGCCATACGATTGACCGAAGGCGCACTCGCGCTGCGGGTCGCCGAGCTCGGTGAGTACGACCCGTTGGTCGCTACCTCCTACAATAATCTCGGCGTGCTGGCGCGTGCACAGGGGAACTATGCCGGCTCGCGGGAGCACCACCAACGAGCACTCGAAATCAGACGTCGAACGTTGCCTGGAAACCATCCACAAATCGCAGTTTCGCTCAACAATCTCGGCGCGCTCGACGTCTCGGAAGGCCACTATGCGAGTGCGTCAGACTATTTTGCGGCATCACTCGACGTCAACCGTCAGGTAAATGGCCCGACCCATCACGACACGATCGCCGCTTTGAACAATTTCGGTTACATGCAAATGCGGCTCGGAAATCTCGCCGCGGCAGAAAAGGCATTCTCCGACGTGTACGGATATTGGGTAGCACAAGGTAAGTCAGATCACCCGAATGCGCTTGTCACACGGGTCAATATCGCAACGCTGTGGCGGGTCTCTGGCGACATTGGCAGGGCCATGCAAGAGTACCGCCAGTTGCAAGTACAACTAACGGAGAAGTTAGGTGCCGACCATCCATTCGTTGCTGCAACACTGCACCATCAGGCGCGGTGCCTGCTGGAGCTGGGACGCCTCGCGGAAGCCAGAACGCTCGTCGCTCAAGCGCTTGCTCTGCGCGAGAAGGCCGTCGGCCGCGATCATCCGGACAATGCGGAATTGTTGCGCGATCAAGCAGTCATCGCGTTGCTCGAGTCTGGCCCGACGGCCGCACGGCCGTTGGCGGAACGCGCCATGTCGATGCAGAGGAGCAAATTGCCAGCCAATCACCCGTCGATTGCGATGACAGAGGTGGTTCTTGGTCGTATCACTGCCGCTGAAGGCAACGCATCCGACGCGGTCCGCGTGCAGCGCGATGCTCTGCGGCGTCTCGAGGCCGTGTTTCCTGCGCAGAGTCCAGAGCGCGTCGAGGCCGCACTCGAACTCAGTCGATCGCTCGTCGCGGACGGCAAAGGGCGAGATGCCGAACCTTATCTGCGAAGCGCCCGCGAGGCACTCGTTGCCCGCTTCGGCCGGCAATCCCGGCAGGTGACAGACGTCGATCTATTGTTGGCGCAAACCGGGACGCGATGAGCGGCGACGTCACACGTTTGCTGCGGGCGGCATCAGGAGGCGACCCGAATGCGGTGCCAGCGCTCTTTGAACTCGTGTACGACGAGCTGCGCGCGCGTGCGCGCGCGCAGCTGGCAGGCTCCGCGCCGCAGACACTGAGTGCCACTGGTCTCGTGCATGAGGCCTATCTCAAGCTTACTGCGGGTGGCATACCGGAACTCAATGATCGCACACACTTCTTCCGGGTGGCGGCACGCGCGATGCGACATATCGCCATCGATCGCGCACGAGCGCGGCGCGCCGAACGGCGCGGTGGCCATGCACAGATCATCGACATTGAACTCGCTGAAATTCCGGTTGACGACGCGGCCGGTCCGTTGTTAGCTCTGGATGCAGCGCTCGATGAGCTGGCCAAGCGCAGCCCGCGCCTGGCGGAGCTCGTGGAACTGCGATTCTTCGCCGGACTGTCGGTTGACGACGCGGCGAGCGTCATGAACACGTCGGCTCGTACCGTGAAACGCGACTGGCAAGTCGCACGCGCGTTCATTCACGCGCAGCTCGACGATACTCGAGACGACAACTCCTGAGGCCGCGCACGCATGATCCGGTTCTATGGGACGACAGTATCGACATGTACGCTGCTGGACTCGCCGATCGTTGTCGTCGTTAGGGCATGCTGTCCAGCGCCAGCTTTGCCACTGCCTCGGCCCACTGTTGGTCTCTGGCTTGAACGCTCAAGACTAGTCCGTCGTCGCGAATCGTCCAGACTTGACGGTCGTGGTCCGCGCTTTCTTTCGTATAAGCGGCGACGCCGATACCGGACAAATCCTCTACCGGCTTTTCGAAGCTTTCCGCGAGCTTTCGCACCGCGTCATAGGTCATTCTGTCCTTTACGCTGACCACGACCGCTTGCCGCGGAGAACCCAGGTCGTACACGCAGTTGACGCCGACGGCGTGCACGCGGGTATCAACGAGCGTCGATCCAACGGCGCGGGCAACCGCCTCGCCCGACAGGGCAGCACACACATCGAGCCCGTCGACGTTCTTTTCTGGAAGGGAATCGAGCGCAGATACGTTTGCTGCGCTAGCGTCTTCGGACACGTCGTCCGTTCTTGGAGGCTCCGTCGATGCGCCGCAGCCGACCGTAGTCAAGCCAACCACAAGCGATATCACCAGACTGCGAAGTTTCATTGTTTTGTCCTGTGTTTTCTTGGTGACTGTGTTACCCGCCGCGACTCCATTTGTGCGTGGATCGCAGGCTGGTACAGCGGCGCACTCATGGCAGTCAGCGTTCGATCCGGTGCACTCGGGAAACGGTTTCCGCTTGTACCTCGCCGCCTCGACTGGCAGCCTGTTCAAGGCTTCAATCTGTTGGATGCTCATAGCAATACTCGCTTTTCTTAGCTGCCTATTCACCAGAACGAGAAAAGAGCTCCGCGGGGGCCAACAGCCTCTGACTTGCGGCATTTCCGCCCTGCTGCTCAACGCCGGAGCGATACCAGGCTGGCGCGCGACGACAGTGTCGGCAGCATGTCCAAGCCTCAATCGTGGTACTCGCGGTTTCGTAGCGCCAAGACGCTCGGCACTTCCGCCTGAGTTCAGCCCTGCGCCTGCAGATGCTGCTCCATGCGAATCACCACTTCGGTGCTAGAGTGTTACCCTTGTGTCCAGAATGGACTCTGAAGTGGATGGCGCGCCTGGAGAGATTACTCGGCGCGCAAGCGCGCCTCGCCCCTGCGGGGTCGCCCTACGGGCGATCGCCAACGCTACGCGTTGGCGTCGAACTCTGTTGTCTATTTGTCGGGAGTTCGACAACGCTTGAGTTCACCCGCGCCAGCATCTGGCGCGAAAGCCCACCTCTGATGCCGGATATACGACTGCAAGCTTCCCCTCTCACGCCAGCACTATCGATCGGTCTCTTTACCGGCGGGAGGAGTCCATATACGATTTGTTAGACGGCTCACGCCGCATGTTTTCGAAACTCGAGCTCAATCTTCAGGCGGCCACCGAGAGCTTGAACCGCACTCTGCAAAGTCTGCAGCGTTACCGACGAGTTCTCCGGATCCAGCAGTCGGTCTAATGCGGACCGGCTTGTATCCATGCGCCGAGCCATTTCAGCTTTGCTGAGATTACTTTCCGCCATTTTCTCAGTTAGCTGATAGGCGACATACCGTTTCACGGCAACTGCCGTAACCTCTTCGAGGAGACCTTCCTCCTTGAGAAAGTCATCGAAGTCGCTACCAACATTCTTTCTAGCCATAATTACGACCTCAGCTTCGTCAATCTACGTTTAGCAATCGCCAGTTCGTTGGCGGGGGTCTTTTGCGACTTCTTTACAAATCCATTCAAGAGCACAATTTCCCCGGCATACACCGTGAAGAAAGTTCGACAAATACCCACCGTCAATCGTGACCGAAGCTCCCATAGGTTCTCGGCCATTTTCCGGGCCAGTGGCATGCCGATCGGCCAGCCATATTGCAGAGTTTTAATGTCCTCACCGACGGTCTTTCGGTCGGCCTGTCCCAGGTTCTTTAGCCAATCTCGGACGGGCTCACGGCCTGACTCGAGGCGAAAAAATCGTATGGGAATTGGCCTCTCTACTGACATCGAGTAAGTGTACCGATTCTGGTACACATGTCAAGGACCTGCGATGCAGCTGACGAGCCGTCTAACGCCTTTCTGACCAACTAGCTCCGATGACGGATTCGAACCTCGGGGGTTGGCGCGCCTGGAGAGATTACTCGGCGCGCAAGCGCGCCTCGCCCCTGCGGGGTCGCCCTTAGGGCGATCGCCAACGCTACGCGTTGACGTCGAACTCTCTTTCATATTTGTCGGGAGTTCGAAAACGTCGCCCTAACGAATTGACTTCGCTTGGCGTCAGAAAAAATGCGCTTATCGACAGATAGGTTACACATCGTTCCGGACACATAGGTAACACTTTCCGGCAT